>NZ_CP141806.1:3230000-3431602 GCF_056815515.1 Tenacibaculum sp. DPLXC6 | reverse complement strand
ATTGGTAAAAAACAATTTTAGTTGTTAATTTTTATTCAGGTTTAGGGGACACCAAACATGAAAGTCTGGGCGAACAAAAGTGTGAATAAATTTTAGTATAAAAAAATCAAATCACTATTGACTTTTATTTTTTTTTTGCGTAACGTTAATGCAATTAAAATAAAAAATTCTTTTGCAAAAACATCACACATCTATACGTGTTCGGTATGCTGAAACTGATCAAATGGGAGTAGTTTATCATGGAAACTACGCACAATTTTTTGAGATTGGTCGTACCGAATGGCTACGTTCTCTGGGCGTTACATACAAATATATGGAAAAAACAGGAATCATGTTGCCTGTTATTTCTTTATCTTGTAACTTTAAAAAGTCGGCATTATATGACGATGAGTTAACCATTACAACCATTTTAAAAAAAACACCTTCAGTAAAAATTGAATTCGACTATGAAATTACCAATCAAAATAACGAACTAATTTCAACTGGAAATACTGTGTTAGCATTTATTAACAATAAAACAAAAAAACCTATGCGTTGTCCTGATTATATTTTAGATAAATTAGCTGTCTTAAAAAAATAATCAAACAAGTAAAAACATATGAAAATATACACAAAAACAGGTGATAAAGGTACCACTGCCCTATTTGGTGGCACTCGAGTACCAAAACACCATTTAAGAATAGAAAGCTATGGAACTGTTGATGAACTTAACTCATATATTGGTTTAATTAGAGATCAAAACATTGATGACGCTCTAAAAAAGAAATTAACAAAAATTCAAAGCGATTTATTCACATTAGGTGCAATGTTAGCTACACCACCAGAAAAGGAGACTTTAAAAAGTGGTAAAGAACGGTTAAACATTCCTAAAATTAATGAAGACTCAATTCAGTTTTTAGAAGACGAAATTGACCTTATGAATAAGGACCTACCTCAAATGACACACTTTGTATTACCAGGCGGTCACCAAACCGTGTCATTTTGTCACATAGCACGCTGCGTATGCCGTAGATCGGAACGATTAGCCGTGGCTTTAAACGAAGAAGAAACAATTAGCGATACTGTTTTAAAGTATTTAAACCGACTTTCTGACTACCTTTTTGTGTTGGCACGGAAGTTGACTCAAGACTTACAAGCTGAGGAAATTAAGTGGATTCCTGAAAAGCTTTAACTAAGTTCTTTAATTATTGATTTCACATTTTTTAAAAAAAACTTGACTTTTTACAAAAAAAAATTATTTTTGCGGAAAATCTTATTAAACAGATAAAGAAATGTATTGGACACTTGAATTAGCATCTTATTTAGCAGATGCACCCTGGCCTGCAACTAAAGACGAATTAATTGATTACGCTATTCGTACTGGAGCACCGTTAGAAGTGGTAGAAAACTTACAAGATATCGAAGATGAAGGTGAGGCATACGATTCTATTATTGAAATCTGGCCAGATTACCCTACTGAAGAAGATTATCTTTGGAATGAAGATGAATACTAGAAAAAATAAATAATAAAAAGTCTCTTTTACAGAGGCTTTTTTTTTGCTTACTTTTAAGCACTCAATAAAAAACACAAAAAACGCTAATTAAAAACAACCTAATTAGCTATAAAACAATATTTTACAAATGAGCGTTTTAAATTCGATTATAAAACTATTTGTTGGAGACAAACAACAAAAGGACCTAAAATCACTACAACCGATCGTCGAAAAGGTACGATCTTTTGAAAATTCATTAAACAGTTTATCAAATGATGAATTACGGGCAAAAACAATCGAATTTAAATCGAAAATTAAAGACGCTACCAAATCTTTTAACGATAAGATAACTGAACTTGAGGAAGAAGCTAAAAGTGCAGATATTGATCGTCAAGAAGACATTTATACAGAAATTGATAAATTAAAAGACGAAGCTTACGAAGCTTCAGAAGCTGTTTTATTAAACATTATGCCTGAGGCTTTTGCAGTTGTAAAAGAAACTGCGAAGCGTTTTACCAAAAACACAGAATTAGAAGTAACTGCTACTCCTTTCGATAGAGAGTTATCTGCTACTAGAGAACATATTACACTAGAAGACGACAAAGCTTTTTGGGCTAATTCATGGGATGCAGCAGGTAAAGAGGTTATTTGGGACATGATTCATTATGATGTTCAGTTAATCGGTGGATCAGTTTTACACCAAGGTAAAATTGCCGAAATGATGACAGGGGAAGGTAAAACGTTAGTTTCTACTTTACCTGTATACTTAAACGCTTTAACAGGTAACGGAGTTCACGTTGTTACAGTAAACGACTACTTAGCAAAACGTGACCGCGCGTGGATGGCTCCTATTTTTGAGTTCCACGGGTTATCTACTGACTGTATTGATTTCCATCAACCAAACTCAGAAGCACGTAGAGAAGCTTATAACGCAGATATTACCTACGGAACCAATAACGAATTTGGATTCGACTACTTACGTGATAACATGGCTAACTCTAAGAAAGACTTAGTACAACGTGCGCCAAACTATGCTATTATTGATGAGGTAGATTCTGTTTTAATTGATGATGCTCGTACGCCGTTAATTATTTCTGGACCGGTACCACAAGGAGATAATCACGAATTTAATGAATTAAAACCTCTAGTTGCCGATTTAGTTTCACTTCAAAACAAATATCTAGTAGGTGTTTTAGCTGAAGCTAAACGTTTAATTAAAGAAGGAGACACTAAAGAAGGTGGTTTCTTATTATTAAGAGTTTACAGAGGTCTTCCTAAAAATAAAGCCTTAATTAAGTTTTTATCTCAAGAGGGAGTTAAACAAATCTTGCAAAAAACTGAAAACTTCTACATGCAAGACAACAACAAGCTAATGCCTGAAGTTGATGCAGAGTTATGGTTTACTATTGAAGAAAAGAACAACCAAATTGACTTAACAGATAAAGGTATTGCACACCTTTCTGATATCACAAAAAATGAAACATTCTTCGTTTTACCAGATATTAGTGTAAAAGTTGGTCAAATAGATAATAGCGACGTTACTCCTGAAGAAAAAGCTGATCAAAAAGAGGAATTATACCGTGAGTTTAGCATAAAGAGTGAGCGTATTCATACCATGAACCAACTTTTAAAAGCATACACTGTTTTTGAAAAAGATGTAGAGTATGTGGTAATGGATAATAAGGTAATGATTGTAGACGAGCAAACAGGTCGTATTATGGACGGTCGTCGTTACTCTGACGGATTACATCAAGCAATTGAAGCAAAAGAAAATGTGAAGATTGAAGACGCTACGCAAACGTTTGCTACCGTTACTTTACAGAACTACTTTAGAATGTACCGTAAGCTATCTGGTATGACAGGTACTGCAATTACAGAAGCTGGTGAATTCTGGGAAATCTACAAATTAGATGTTGTTGAAATTCCAACAAACAAACCAATTCAAAGAGACGACAAACAAGATTTAGTTTATAAAACTACTCGTGAAAAGTACAACGCTGTAATTGAAGATATCGTAAAATTAGTTGGAGAAGGAAGACCAGTACTAGTAGGTACTACTTCTGTTGAAATCTCTGAATTATTAGGAAGAATGTTACAAATCCGTAAGATTCCTCACAATATATTAAATGCAAAATTACACAAGAAAGAAGCTGATGTAGTTGCTGAAGCTGGTAAACCAGGAATTGTAACCATTGCAACAAACATGGCAGGTCGTGGTACCGATATTAAATTATCTGATGAAGTTAAAGCTGCAGGTGGTTTAGCTATTATTGGTACAGAGCGTCATGATTCTCGTCGTGTAGATCGTCAGTTACGTGGTCGTGCAGGACGTCAAGGAGATGTTGGTTCTTCTCAATTCTATGTAGCTTTAGACGATAACTTAATGCGTTTGTTTGGTTCTGAAAGAATTGCGAAGATGATGGATAGAATGGGATTAAAAGAGGGAGAAGTTATTCAGCACTCTATGATTTCAAAATCTATTGAAAGAGCTCAGAAAAAAGTCGAAGAAAACAACTTTGGTATTCGTAAACGTTTATTAGAGTATGATGATATTATGAACGCACAACGTGAGTTTGTATACAAGCGTCGTCGTCATGCCTTAGATGGAAAACGTTTACAGATTGATATTGCTAACATGATTTACGATACTTGTGATTCAATTGTAAGACAAAACAAGGATACTAAAGACTTCCAAAACTTTGAATTCGAGTTAATCCGTTTCTCTGCAATGACTTCTCCTTTTTCTGAAGAAGAATTCAATAAAACATCAGAGCAAGATTTAATTGACAAGCTATACAAAATAGTAACAGAACATTACAAAAACGACGCGGAAAGAAATGCTGAAAATGCATTCCCAGTAATTAAAAATGTTTTTGAAAACGAAGGTGATCGTTACGAGCGTATCGTTGTTCCTTTTACAGATGGTTCTAAAACACTACAAGTAGTTACCAACTTAAAAGAAGCTTACGAAAGTGAAGGTAAATCATTAGTTAATGATTTTGAAAAAAACATCACTTTAGCGATTATTGATGAAAACTGGAAGGATCACTTACGTAAAATGGATGAGTTGAAACAAACTGTTCAAAATGCTACATACGAGCAAAAAGATCCGTTATTAGTTTATAAATTTGAGGCTTTCGAATTATTCCAAGAAACAATTGATAAAATTAACAAAGAAGTGTTATCATTCTTGTTCAAAGGAAAATTACCAAGTCAAGAAGCTTCACAAGTATCAGAAGCTCGTGAACAACAACGTGAGCAATTAGATTTACGTAAAGACGAGGTTCAAAACTCAACACAGCAAGCTATTAGTAATGCTCGTAATCAACAAACACAAGAACAGCAAGCTGTAGAAACTATTGTTCGTGAACAACCAAAAATTGGTCGTAACGAAAAAGTTACTATCAAAAATGTAATGTCTGGTGAAGAAAAAGAGGTTAAGTACAAGCAAGCTATTCCTTTATTAGAAAAAGGAGAATGGGTATTATACAACAAGTAATCTTTTTTAAACAAACTATATATAAAAAGCTCGGTTTTACCGAGCTTTTTACTTTTACATAACCTTTACTACACTTTTTAGTAAAGATTTCATTACCAATAATTTATAATCACTTCACTTTTTAAAAACATTCGAAAAGTAACTTTGATACATATCGAAGTATACTTAGAATGAAAAAACACAAAAAACGTAAATTAGATATTGCTGTAATATCAGATGTTCACTTAGGAACTTTTGGTTGCAGAGCTACTGAGCTTCATAATTATCTAAAAACCATCAATCCGAAAATATTGATTTTAAATGGTGATATTATTGATATTTGGCAGTTTAACAAACGTTACTTTCCTAAACCTCACATGAAAGTCATCAAGCAACTGATGAATTTTATTACCTCTGGAACAAAAGTGTATTACATCACAGGAAATCATGATGAAATGCTACGAAGGTTTAAAGGTTTTCGCTTAGGAAGCTTTGAAATTGTGAATAAGGTAGTACTTGATATCGATGGTAAAAAGGGATGGTTCTTTCACGGAGATGTTTTTGATGTAACCATGCAACATTCTAAATGGCTTGCGAAATTAGGCGGAATGGGTTATGATTTTTTAATCCTTATTAATACGATTGTAAACTGGATAAGTCATAAAATGGGCTATAGCAGGCTTTCATTCTCTAAAAAGATTAAAAACAGCGTAAAAAGTGCCATTAAATTCATTAATAATTTTGAAAACACTGCTGCAGATATTGCAATTGATGAGGCTTATGACTATGTAGTCTGCGGGCACATCCATCAACCAGAAATAAGAACAATTGAAACTGAAAAAGGAAGCACTACTTACTTAAACTCTGGCGATTGGATTGAAAATTTAACAGCTTTAGAATATAAAAACAAAACATGGTCTTTATATGAATACGAAAAAGATGAGATAGCTAAAAATATTCATTTAGACTACCCTGTAAAAGATTTAGAGCTAATTAGTTCTGAACACAATAATAGCGAACTTTTTACAGAGCTCCTCAAAGAGTTTAATATTAAAACCCAATAACTATGAAGCCAATAATGGGCATTATGTTAGGAAATAGTCAGTACCTACTTAATAGGTAATTTTCTGAAAACAACCAATAATAAAAAATTAAAAAAGATGAAAATATTATACGCCTTCCAAGGAACTGGAAATGGACATGCAAGTAGAGCCTTAGAGATAATCCCACATTTACAGAGACGTGGTGATGTTGATGTACTGGTTAGTGGATCTCAATACGAAATAGAGCTTCCTTTCGACATAAAATACAAATTACATGGATTAGGCTTCGTTTTTGGTAAAAAGGGTGGAATCGACCTAATTAGCACCTTAAAAGACTTAAACCTAAAGAAAGTTTACAAAGAAATTAAAACGTTACCTGTAAAAGAATACGATTTGGTCATTAACGATTTTGAACCAATATCTGCTTGGGCATGTTTATTCAGAAATGTACCTATCATTTCTTTAAGCAACCAAAACGCTTTATTGAACGAGAAAAACTCAGCTTTTAAAAAATTTAGATTAGAACGTTTAATCATTAAGTATTACGCACCTGCAAAAAATAAATTTGGGTTTCATTTTAAAACACACTCGTCTTCTACTTTCTTACCTATAATTCGTAAAGAAATACGCTATAGAAATATTACTAACAAAGGACATTATACCGTCTATTTACCTTCTTATAGTGATGAAAAAATAGTCAAAATACTTTCAAAAATAAAAGACATAAAGTGGCAAGTCTTTTCTAAGAAAACAAAAGAACATCAATTTTTTCATAATATTACAATCCTACCAATTAACGACGATGCATTTATCCGAAGTATGGCTTCTTCAAAAGGAATAATTTGCGGAGCAGGCTTTGCAACACCTACTGAAGCGTTGTATTTACGTAAAAAACTATTGGTTATTCCTATGAAAAATCAATACGAACAACAATGTAATGCTGTTACTTTAAAAGAAATGGGAGTTACTGTTGTAAAAAAATTGAGTAGAAAACAGCTTCCTAAAATTGAAAAATGGATTAATACTAACAAAGTTGTTGAAGTTCATTACCCTGATGTTACTGAAGATATGTTAGATGCTATTATTTTACCCTACTACAACAAAACTATTTTACCCGAAATTACCATTGAATAGTTGATGTACCTTTACTTTGTAAAAAATCGTTGGTTTTAGAAAAATGTTTGTTCTCAAACCAATATCCTCTATTAGCGCTTAATGGTGATGGATGGCCCGAGGTTAAAATATGATGCTTATTTTTATCAATAAGCTTTGCTTTTTTCTTAGCAAAACCTCCCCAAAGTAAAAACACAACATCCTTTTTTTCTTCAGAAATTTTCTGAATTACAGCATCAGTAAACTGTTCCCAACCTTGCTTTTGGTGGCTTCCTGCCTCCCCTGCTCTTACGGTTAAAGTTGCGTTTAATAACAACACCCCTTGTTTTGCCCAACGGGATAAATCGCCACTTTTTGGGTATGGAATATTTACATCCTTTTCAATTTCTTTAAAAATATTAATTAATGATGGTGGATGTGTAATACCATCATGTACCGAAAAACACAATCCATTTGCCTGCCCTACTCCATGGTATGGATCTTGCCCTAAAATCACCACTTTTAAATCATCTAACGAACAAAAATCAAACGCTGCGAAAATATCTGATCCTTTTGGGTAACACATATGGTTTGAATATTCATTTTTAACAAATTCAGTAAGATTTTCAAAATATGGTTTCTCAAATTCAGGTTGTAAAATATTTTTCCAGCTATCATTAATTTTTACTTGCATTGTTTGTTATTTTTGTCGTGGTTTCAAATATACTATTTTGACTAAAAACATTACAGAAAAAACACTTCAAGATTTAGAGTTTACAACAGTTTTAGAACAAGTTGCAACGCATTGTATTTCAAATTTAGGAAAAGAAAAAACAATGCTAATTCAGCCTATTTCAAACAAAAAAAAGTTATTTTTTGAGTTGAATATGGTGAATGAATATCTGTCTTCTTTTGAAAACGAAAACAGAATTCCGAATCATTATTTTGAAGATATTTCTGAGGAAATTAAACGACTTGCTATTGAGAATAGTTTTTTAGAAACAGATGGTTTCTTAAAAGTTTCATCAGTTTCAGAAACAGTAAATGAACAAAAGAAGTTTTTAAAGAAGTTTCAAACCTACTATCCTACGCTATTTTCTCTAAGTGATGAAGTTGAGTTCACCACGGTTATTGTAGATAATATTAAAAAAGTTATTACCCCTTACGGTGAGGTTGCGGATAATGCTTCTACAGCTTTAAAACAAATACGAAAAGAAATTGGTTCTGTAAGAGGTAAAATTTCTGAAAGCTTTTCTCGCGCTTTGAGTAAAAATATATCGAGTGGATATTTAGATGATATTAAAGAAACCGTTATTGACAATCAACGTGTGTTAGCTGTTTTAGCTATGCACAGACGTAAGGTTAAAGGAAGTTTATTAGGTTCTTCTAAGTCAGGAAACATTGTGTATATCGCTCCACAAGCCACGTTGGCTTACAGTAGAGAATTACAAAACCTTTTGTATGAAGAAAAGCAAGAAGTAATACGCATACTAAGGAGTCTAGCCACTGAAATACGCCCTTATACTCCACTCTTAAATGAGTATGTTTCGTTTTTAACACATTTAGATATGGTAGGTGCTAAAGCAAAATATGCTAAGAGCATCAACGGACTACTTCCTAAAATTACGAAGGAAAAAAAGGTTTTTCTAAAAAATGCTTTTCATCCTATTTTATGGCAAAAAAATAAGGCTAAGGATATTGAAACTATTCCGCAGACCATTCAATTAAGTGAACAACAACAAATTATTGTTATTTCAGGACCAAATGCTGGTGGTAAAAGTATTACACTTAAAACAATTGGCTTGTTACAAGTCATGTTACAAAGTGGGTTATTGATTCCTGTTCATGAACGTAGTGAAACCACTCTTTTCAATACTATCTTAACTGATATTGGTGATAATCAATCTATCGAAAATCAATTAAGTACCTATAGTTATCGATTAAAAAACATGCGTTACTTTTTAAGAAAGTGTAACGATAACACCTTGTTTTTAATTGATGAATTTGGTACGGGTTCAGATCCTGAATTAGGAGGTGCTTTAGCTGAAATTTTCTTAGAAGAGTTTTATGAAAAGAAAGCCTTTGGAATTATAACCACTCACTACGCCAACCTAAAAGTATTGGCAGATGAGTTAGATAATATTACCAATGCTAATATGCAGTTTGACGAACGTACTTTAGAACCTTTATACAAATTGTACATAGGGCAAGCAGGAAGTTCTTTTACGTTTGAGGTAGCACAGAAAAACGGAATTCCATATAGTTTAATTAACCGTGCTAAAAAGCGCGTTGAAACTGAAAAAGTTCGTTTAGACAAAACAATTTCTAAACTTCAAAAGGAGCGAAATCGTTTGCAAAAAACTTCTGAAAGTTTAAACAAACAAAAATCTAAAGGACAAGAGCATATTGAAAACTTACAAGAGAAAGAGCTTAAAATACGTGAAAAGCTAGAAGGTTTTCAAGAATTATACGATAACAACCAACGTATGTTATCTTTAGGAAGGAATATTAATGAAATGCTTAATAAATACTTCCAAACAAATAATAAAAAAGAGCTTTCTGCTAGTTTTTTTAAATGGGCAATGGCAGAAAAGACCAAGTATATAAAGAAAAATCCACCTAAAAAGAAAACCAAAACAGAAAAGAAAGAAGACAAAGTTGCTACACAAAAACAACAGGAGGCAATTAAAAAAGTAGAAAAGGAAGTGCTTCAAAAAGTTGTAAAGGTTCGAGAAGAAAAGAAAAAAGAAGCGGAAAAGATAGCAAAAGAAAGAGCCGCTTATGTTTTTAAAGTAAATGACAGAGTTCGTTTAATTGACGGAAACGCTGTAGGAACCATTGATAAAATAGAAAAGAAGAAAGCGTTTATTAATTACGGTTTATTTACTACGGAAGCTAAAATAGAACAGTTAGAATTGGTAGAACGTGCTAAAAAATAATATACAACCTAAATAACATCTTCCATTTAAGTTCTTCTTAAGATCAGATGTAAAACAATTAAAACTTAATAACTGACGACTATACTATACCGTTACCTCTAAATTAAAAAATGAACGAAATAGAAAATAAAACTGAAAATATAACAAGAAACATTAAATTATATTCTTCAAAAGCAATAGGTAGTGCTGCTTTTTTAGGTGGACCTCTTGTCGCTAGTTATATGATTGGAGAAAATTTTAAAGCTTTAAACAAACCTAATGAAGGAAAGATTTCATTAATAATTGGAATAATATTCACAATTATACTTTTCTCAGGAATCTTTATAATCCCTGAAAATATTATTGATAAAATCCCAAGTCAATTAATCCCCTTAATTTATACTGGTCTTTTTGTGGGGTTTGTAGAATGGAAACAAGGAGAAATTCTAAAATTACACAAAGAGAACGGAAATTCATTTTTTTCTGGATGGAGAGCAGCAGGAATAGGTTTTATCTCTCTAATAATAATTTTGATTGGTATTTTAGGATATACTTATTTTGAAATGGATAATGAAATTTATGAAAAATATGACACTGAACTAAATGCCTTTTCTAAAAACGAAGAAGAAACATTAGTTTTTTATGACTACATAAATTCCAAATCAAACTATTTCTTAATTAAAGAATTAGATAATAAAACAATTCCAAAATGGGAAGAGAATATTGATATAATCAATAAAACTAATAAATACGAAAACTTACCTTCAGAATTATTTGAGCAGAATAAGCTCCTTTTGAGTTATTCAAAATTAAGACTTAAGGCTTTTAAATTGTTTAAGAAAGCTATTGAAGAAGACACTGACAAATACTTACCTCAAATAGAAAAAATTCATAAAGAGATTGACAAAGTACTTACTAAACTTAATTAAAAAAACTTATTTTCTAAATAAAAATAATTATGCCACATTTTGTAATTGATTGCTCTGAAAACATTATCAAATTAAAATCACCTAAAGAGATTATTCAAAAAGTTTATGATACAGCAGAATCAACAAATCTTTTTGACAAAAGGGATATTAAAGTAAGAATAAATCCATTTGAGTATTATACTGTTGGAAATACTAATGATGATTTCATCCATATTTTTGCTAATATTATGGAAGGAAGAAACACCGCACAAAAAAAGAATCTTTCAGAAAAGATTGTTACTGAATTAAAATTAATCTTTCCTGAAGTTCCAATCATTTCTATTAATATTAGAGACTTTGAAAAAGCTACTTATTGTAACAAATCTATGGTGTAAGCACACAAATAAAAAGCTCAAATTGTAAATTTACAAATTGAGCTTTTTTATATTAATTAATTTATGTGATGATTACTTAAAATAGTTCATCAACCTCAATAGTTAAGTTATTGATAAAGTTTTCTGCATTCTTTATATCATTATGCAATACCCTGTCGTCATTCACTACAGGCACATCTTGTCTAAACATATTTACAAAAGAAGCTAAAAACTCAGAAGTACTATACTCTCTAAAAGAAAGCCCCTGAGAAGCATTCATTAACTCAATAGCTAATACTGAACATACATTATCTATTACTTTTTTAGCTTTAACAGCAGCATTAGCCCCCATACTTACATGGTCCTCTTGTCCATTACTCGATACAATAGAATCTACACTAGATGGTGTACAGAATTGTTTATTTGCACTTACAATACTAGCCGCAGTATATTGTGGAATCATAAATCCACTATTTAATCCTGGGTTAGATACTAAAAAGTCTGGTAATCCTCTTAAACCAGAGACTAACTGATAAGTTCTTCTTTCTGAAATATTTCCCAATTCAGCAATTGCAATAGCTAAATAATCTAATGCCAAAGCTAACGGTTGCCCGTGGAAGTTTCCTCCAGAAACAATAATATCTTCATCTACAAAAATATTCGGATTATCTGTTACCGAGTTTATTTCTGTAATAAATGTTTTCTTCACAAACTCTAATGTATCTTTTGTTGCTCCATGAACCTGAGGCATACATCTGAATGAGTAAGGATCTTGCACATGTTCTTTTGGTTGTTGAATTAACTCACTTCCTTCTAATACTTCCTTAATACGTTTAGCGGTAGCTAATTGACCGTTATGTGGACGTACCAAATGTATCAACTCATTAAATGGCTCTATTCTTCCATCAAAAGCTTCCAAAGAAACAGATCCAATAACATCTGCTAAGTAAGAAAGTTTATAAGCCTTTAATAAGTTATGCACACCATAGGCACTCATAAATTGAGTTCCATTTAATAGCGCTAAACCTTCTTTTGATTGTAAGTTTATTTTTTCCCAACCAAATTTTTCTAATAAGTTTTCTCCAGAAATTCGTTCTCCTGCAACGTGTACCTCTCCTAGACCAATTAACGGTAATGAAAGGTGAGCTAACGGTGCTAAATCTCCAGAAGCTCCCAATGAACCTTGCGTATATACAACTGGTAAAATATCGTTGTTATAAAACTCTATCAAACGCTCTACAGTTGCCAATTGAACTCCTGAATGACCATAGCTTAATGATTGTATTTTTAATAACAACATTAATTTTACAACTTCTTGAGGTACTTCGTCTCCTGTTCCACAAGCATGACTCATTACCAAGTTTTCTTGAAGCTGTTGTAAATTATCTCCACTAATCTTAA
This sequence comes from Tenacibaculum sp. DPLXC6, assembly GCF_056815515.1. Taxonomy (NCBI): domain Bacteria; kingdom Pseudomonadati; phylum Bacteroidota; class Flavobacteriia; order Flavobacteriales; family Flavobacteriaceae; genus Tenacibaculum; species Tenacibaculum sp. DPLXC6. The sequence goes on along the minus strand of NZ_CP141806.1, from coordinate 3,418,916 downwards.
CATTACATAACGAACCAAACCCAGTATTAATTCCATAAATAGGGTCGCTATGAGTTTTCATTTTCTCATCAAGATATGCACGACATTTTAAGATCTTCTCTTTTGATTCTTCTGATAAAGAAAGTTTTTTATCTAGTAATACAATACTATGAATATCTTCTAAACCAACTGGTTGTGAATTTATTATATGTGTAGTATCCATTTTAATATTTTTAAGGTGTACAAAGAACCAAAAAAAAGATAAAACTTCAAGGTGATTTATTGTAAAAAATAGAGTATCGTTTAAATAAAATGTTAATTTTTTTGATTAAAAAGTTAAAAAAAGTAACTTCGGCGCCTTAAACACCATATTCTCACTAAACATTAAACAATGAAAAAACTAGTACTTTTAGCCCTCTTAGGAGTTACGATAATTTCATGTAAAAAAGAAGAAAAACCTGTTAAAGACTACTTAGTTTTAACTGGTAAAATTGATAACCTTAAAAAAAGAAATATTACTCTAAATGGTTTTCAATTTGAAAAGAAAATTAAATTTGACAGAAAAACTGGTTCTTTTGTTGATACCCTTAGAATTAATAGAGAAGGTTATTATACCTTAGTTTATAATACTAAACCTATTAAAGCTGTCAATTTATATTTAACAAAGACAGATGATGCAGGTATTGTATTTGATTACGATAACCCTGACTTCATTAACTTTGAAGGTACTAACAAAAAAATTAATAGTTATCTTCATGAAAAGCAAAAGACTTGGCCTGAAATACTTGTTAGTGCTAACAAATACTTTGCTTTAGAAGAAGATGAATTTTTAGCAAAAACCAATGAGTACAAAGATGCAGTAACTGAAGCTTCTATTTCTAAACAATTACCTGCAGATTTCTTAAAAAAAGAAGTTAAAAACATTGATTATGAATGTTTAAGAAACTTGTACAACTATCAAGATTACCATAGAACATTAACAGGTAATAAAGACTTTGAAGTTTCAGAAGATTTTCCTGACCCATTAGAAAACTTTAACTACAGTGGAGGTGACTATGCAACTTCTTACTTCTACAGAGCAATGTTAGGAGACCAACTTTCTAAAATAGCTAAAGAAGAAAACAAAGAAGGTGAAGATTTATATTTAACTTATTTAGAAACTGTTCATACTGAAGTAACTGATACTATCGCTAAAAACGATTTATTATATAAAAGTGCTCAAAATAGTATTACATATACTAGTGATTTAAAAGAGTTTTATAGAAAGTTTATGGCCTACTCTACTAATGAAGTACATAAAAAAGAAATTACTGAAGATTATGAATTATTAAAAACCACTGCTAAAGGACAACCTGCTCCTAAGTTTAAAGATTATGTAAACTATGATGGTGGTACAACTTCTTTAGATGATTTATTAGGCCACGGAAAGTACTTATATATTGATGTTTGGGCTACTTGGTGTGCTTATTGTAAAAGAGAAATCCCTTTATTAAAGAGATTAGAGCAAGAATACCATGGTAAAAACATTGAGTTTGTAAGTATTAATGTTGACGCTAAAGGGAATGACGAAAAATGGAAAGAAACCATTCAAGATAGAGAAATGACTGGTATACAATTAATGGCTGGAGATAGTCACTTAAATTTAGACTGGGCTCAAAATTTCTTAATTAAAGGATTACCAAGATTTATCATCATTGATCCTGATGGTAATATTGTAAGTCCAAACGCTCCTGCACCATCAGAAGGAGAGAGATTAATTAATATGTTTGAAGAGTTAGGTATCTAAATCTTATTATATAAACTAAAAAAAGCCGCTAGATTTAGCGGCTTTTTTTAGTTTATATAATTAAATCAATAATTTTAAAATCTATTATCTCCATCTAAGATATCTCCTAAACCTCCTAAAACACTTCCCTCTCCTCTATCGCCTTTTCCTGTTTGTGGAGCCATTGCTAACACTCTACCTGCTAATCGACTAAATGGTAATGATTGAATATATACAGTACCAGGACCTCTTAATTTTGCAAAGAACAATCCTTCACCTCCAAAAATGGTATTTTTTATACCACCTACAAACTCAATATCATAATCAACATCTTGGGTAAAACCTACAATACAACCTGTATCAACTTTTAAAACTTCACCAGGCTGTAAAACCTTTTTCGCCATAGTACCTCCTGCATGAACAAAACCAATACCATCACCTTCCATTTTTTGCATAATGAATCCCTCTCCTCCAAACAAACCTCTTCCTAAACGTTTTGAAAACTCTATACCAATAGACACACCTTTAGCTGCACATAAAAAAGCATCTTTCTGACAAATAAACTTACCTCCAAACTCAGTTAAGTCAATCGGAATTATTTTTCCTGGATATGGTGAAGCAAAAGAAACTTGCTTTTTTCCTTGACCATCATTTGTAAATACCGTCATAAACAAACTTTCCCCTGTTAAGATTCGCTTTCCTGCAGAAAAAATCTTTCCCAATAAGCCTTTCTCTTGATTAGATCCATCTCCAAATATTGTATTCATCCTTACATCAGCATCCATCATCATAAAGCTACCGCTTTCAGCAACTACTCCTTCTTGCGGATCTAATTCTATTTCTACATATTGCATTTCTTCTCCAAAAATGCGATAATCTATTTCGTGTGCATTCATAATTTTTGTTTTTTCTATTTATTAGACATCAAAACTTTCTTTTTGTTACGATTTTACCTTTAAACTCCATTCATATTCAAACTTCGAAACAGAAATACCTTCTTCATTAAAACCTTCCGACCTAACAATTACCGTTTGCCCCTCTTTTGTATCAATTGCTTTTTGTATTGTTTCTCTTATCAACTCTCCATCATTACATTCAAAACGAACTTTCCCTACTGCTTTTTTTGTAAAAGTTCCATTCATGTTAGTTACCAACATCGAAATTTTTTTGTTAGAGGCATCAATTTCTTTCATCACCAAAATACCAGTCGATAACTCTGATGCCATTCCTTGTACTGCCCAAAACATAGACTTAAATGGATTCTGATTTACCCATCTATGGGTTACTTTTACCACTGCTGTATTATTAGTAAGAGACTTTAATCGCACTCCTGTAAAAAAAGCTGATGGTAATTTAAATAATAAAAAGATATTAACTTTTCGAGGTGTAAACTTCATTTTTTTCAGTATTTACAGGCAATGTACAGCTTTTTCTTTAATTATATCATTAGATTCAAATGTTAAATTTTGTTAATTTTTAGTACTATGTATTGCATAATACCTTTTAAAAGATATATATTTGCAATGTAAAGTATTATATAAATCATTTCACTATGCAACATAACAATCAAAACACCAATGCTTTTTTAATACATATTTCTGCTTTTGCAGGGTATTTATTTCCTTTAGGCAGTATTATTACTCCTCTTATATTATGGCAAACCTTAAAAGAGAGAAGTACTTTTTTAGATGAGCATGGTAAAGAAGCTGTTAATTTTAACATAAGCTATAGTCTATATATTTTTATACTAGGTCTTTCTTTTATTCCTTTTTTCTTCGGAAGAATTTTTAACGGATTTGATGGTATAGATATTGACTTTGGTGGGTACCATGGACATGGAGGGTTGTTTGGCTTTTTTGGATTTGCTTCAATAGTAAGTATTGTTGCTCTTATTAAAATAGCGCTGATAATTATAGCGGCTATGAAAGCTAACAAAGGTGAAATGTATCATTATCCACTTACAATAAAATTTATAAAATAACCCATAAACCGCATTACATGAAGATAGAAAACACTAAAGCACAAATGCGTAAGGGAGTTTTAGAATATTGCATCTTATCAATTTTACAAAAAGGAGATGCTTATACTTCTGAAATACTCTCTAACCTAAAAAGTGCAGAAATGATTGTGGTTGAAGGAACCATTTATCCGTTACTTACCCGCTTAAAAAATGCAGGATTATTAAGTTACAGATGGGAAGAATCAACCTCTGGACCTCCAAGAAAATATTACGTACTCACAGAAAATGGCGGAATGTTTTTAAAAGAATTAGACAAAACATGGCATAATTTAGTAAACGCAGTAAACCAAGTAACAAGTACAAAATCAACTAAAGATGAATAAGACAATAAATATAAACCTGGGCGGATTTTTCTTCCATATAGATGAAACTGCCTATCAGAAATTAAAACGATACTTAGACGCCATTGCTCGTTCGTTAAGTGATGATCCGCAAGGTAAAAATGAAATCATAGCAGATATTGAAGCTCGTATTAGTGAATTACTATCTGAAAGAATTACCGATGCTCGCCAAGTAGTAAATGAAAGTGATATTGAAGAAATTATTGCTATCATGGGGCAACCGGAAGATTACGCCGAAGCCGAAGAAGCTTATAACGAAAATACTTCTTACAACTATAAAAGAAACACCTCTAACAAAAAAATGTTTAGAGATGGTGACGATAAGTTTTTAGGAGGAGTTTGTTCTGGGCTTGGACATTATTTTAATATAGATGTTGTTTGGATTCGTTTAGCCTTTCTAATTTTAACACTAGCTGGGTTTGGTTTTGGAATTATAGGATACATCATTTTATGGGTTATTCTACCAGAAGCTAAAACCACTTCTGAAAAGTTGCAAATGGAGGGTGAAGCTGTAAATATTGATAACATTGAAAAAAAAATTCGTAATGAGTTTGAAAACCTTTCATCGAAGGTAAAGGAAGGCGCCCATGATTTATCGGATAAAATTTCAAATGCTGATTATCAAAAGCTACGCAACCAAACTAAATCTGGTTTTCAGGATTTCATAGACACTATGGGTAAAATTTTACTAGCCATATTCAAAGTGTTTGGTAAGTTCATGGGCGTTTTATTAATATTTATCGCTGGTATTACAATCATTTCATTACTACTAACTTTATTTTCGGTAGGTAGCTTAGAAATCTTAAATTTTGATGGAGACATGATTCATTATCCTCCTTTCTTTTATGATTCAGCTATGCCTAAATGGTTGTTAATGACATTTGTATTTTTCTTGATAGGAATTCCTTTTGTTGTTCTATTTATTTTAGGATTACGAATTTTATCTCCTAATGTTAAAAGACTTGGTATTGCTACTGTTTTAACATTGTTTGGACTTTGGTTAATCTCTTTATTAGCAATCGGTTTCTCTGGTATTGAATATTTTACTACACATGCTTACGATGGTGCACATGTTTCTAAACATAGTATTACATACAACCAAGAAGAACCTTTAAAAATACGAGTAGTAAACGATGATAATATTTACTATCAACACAATTTACGCAATAGAGATAATTCAATATCTGTTCATGTAAATGACAAAGAAATGAAGTACTCTAATGATATAAATATCGATGTTCGTAAGAGTGAAACTGGTAATGCTTATATAGAAATCAAGAAAACTTCTGAAGGAAGAAAACGTCATAATGCCAATAGTAATGCAGAAGCTATTCTGTATAACTTTAAAACAGCCAACAACACTATTGTTTTTGACGCCTTTTTTATTAGTGAATACAAAAACATGTGGAAAGATGAAGAAATTGACGCTGTTTTATACATCCCAGAAGGAACAACTGTATATTTTGAAGGTTCGTCTCGTAACTTTTTAGACGATGTAAAAAATGTTCAAAACGTATACGATCGTGATATGGCCAATCATCATTTCAAAATGACATCTAAAGGTTTTGATTGTTTAGATTGTGATGAAGAAGACATTAATAATGAAGATTCTGATGATTGGGATTCTGATAATGATGATGAAGTAAGTTTCTTATTTGATAGTACAATCAATAATGTAAAAGCTGAATTTATCATCTCTAAAACAACTACTGAAGATGAGCTTAACAAATTAATTGACTGGTTTAAAGATCGTAAAAACATAGATATTGATATTGTTGACTCAAAATTTAATAGTGATAAAACAATTAATAACCTTGTTTTAGAAATTGATTGTAACGATGGCTATGTAGGTAGTATAGCTATTTCAAACGGTACATTAGATAATATATCTAAAGGTTTCCGTAGACTGTATAATGAAGAAGGAGCTTTGAGCTTTAAAACTTGGTAAACGCATAAACTGAAAAACTATGAATGATTTATTTGACTTCTTCTTTAAGGGTAACTTTTTTATGAAAATAGTTACCCTGCTATACACACTCTTACTATCATGGGTAATGAATGGACAAGTACAAGAAATTCCAAACTATAAACCTGTTGACATCGACTTGCACAAGCAAATTGTAAAAATGGATAGTATATTTTTTAACGCTTACAATACTTGTGACATGAAAGCACAAGCAGGTATTTTAAGTGATGATATTGAGTTCTTTCATGATAAAGGAGGCTTATCTACTTCAAAAAGTGAAATTATAGCGGCTACTGAAAGAAATATTTGTGGTAAAGTTACTCGTACATTAATAAAAGGAAGTATTGAAGTATATCCTATTAATAAATATGGGGCAGTGCAAATAGGTTATCATAAGTTTTTTAATAATAGAGAACCTAACGCTAAATCTATCCCTAGTAAGTTTATTGCTGTCTGGAAAAAAGAAAACGCAAAGTGGTTAATAACGAAAGTTATTAGCCTACATTAATTTATTGAGAATAAACAACAGGAGCTCAGATATAATCTTTTTATGAGTTTATCATTATAAACTCTTCAGTTAAAGCTAAGAAAAATGAACAAACTGATATTAATAACAGCATTTATCATACTACTCTTTTCTTGTACAAAGACCAAGAAATCCACTCTGCCTGTCAAAGAAAGTTCAGAAAAGTATCAAGTCAAAATTGATAGTCTTTTGAATACTTATTTAGAAGCTAATAATTTTATGGGAAGTATAGAATTATCTTACGACGGAAAGACTGTATATAAAAATGCTGTAGGTTTTAGTCATATTAAAGCCTCTAAAAAAGTAGATTCAGTAACAAAGTACCGTATAGGATCTGCTTCTAAGATATTTACAGCAACCTTAATTTTTAAAGCCCTTGAAGAAAACAAGCTAACACTTAACAAAACGATAGAAACATTTTTTCCGAAACTGAAAAATGCTAGTAAAATTACTATTGCTCATCTACTTCAACATAGAAGTGGTATTCATAACTTTACAAAAGATAATTTTTTGGAGTACCATACTCAATATAAATCTACTTCTGAAATGTTATCTATGATTTCAAATTACAAAAGTGATTTCGAACCAAATGAAAAAGGAGACTATAGCAATTCTAATTATTTTTTACTATCATTAATTCTAGAAAAAACATATAAATCCACATATAAAGACCTTATTCAAGATAAAATTTGTAAACCTCTCAAACTTTATGATACTTATGTAGGTAATGAAATAAATATTAATAATAATGAAGCTTACTCGTATATCTACGACAAAGAATGGAGTATTTTTCCAGAAACTAATATGTCTATTCTCAAAGGTAGTGGCTCAATAGTTTCAACTTCAAAAGACATTAATAATTTTATAGAAGCCTTATTTACAGGTAAGTTAATTTCAACAAAAAGCTTATCATTAATGAAAACTATAAAAGATCATTACGGAATGGGGCTCTTCCGATACAAAATTCATGATAGACAAGGATATGGACATCGAGGACATATTGATGGTTTTAGGTCTACTTCAATTTACTTCCCTGAAGAAAAGCTTTCATTTACCTTGCTTTCGAATGCTTCTAAAATTGATGTAAATAATATATATTCAGAAATTCTCAATCTATATTTTAATGATGTAATTGTTGATATATCAGAAACTGAAATTGAAAAATTTGTAGGTAAGTATGTTTCATTAAAAGATAAAACACATGAATCTACCTTTATAAAGGACAAAAAAACTTTAATCCACTTAATAAAAGACGAATTCAAAGAACCTTTAGTTTATAAAGGAAATAACCGATTTATTATGAATCAAGTTTATGCTGAATCAATATCATTTATTTTTTCTCAAGATGGTAAACAGTTAACTTTTAAGCAAGGGGATTACAAAGATATATTAGTAAAAAAAACAACTCCGTAAAATATTAAAAACATTAGTTCATTGGTTTAGCTAACTCCGATGACACTAATACTTGGTTTTATTAGTTAAGCCAAAGCTGTACAGCTTTGGCTTTTTTCTTTTTTATATTTGATACTACACTCAAAAAAAGTAACTTCGTTATCTGACAAGTTTTAGTAATGGTAGCAGAGATAATTACAACTATCCTTTTTTTAATCGCAGTTATTGATCCTTTAGGAACAGTTCCTGTATATTTAGAAGCTACCAAACAATTAGATACATACCACAAGAAAAAAGTAGCTATCCGCGCATCATTCATTGCTTTTTTAATTCTATTATTCTTTATTGTAGTAGGGCAAATTATTTTAGAAGGAATGAAAGTTACTCTAGATGCCTTTCAAATTTCTGGAGGTGTTATTCTTTTTCTTTTCGCCTTAACTATGATTTTTGGTGAAGGAAAACCAGAGTCTGAAAAACATTTAATTTCAGACTACAAGCATGTTACTATTTTTCCTGTAGCAATTCCTTCAATTGCTTCACCAGGTGCTATTATGGCAGTAGTATTATTAACTGATAACCATATATATACTATTCAACAACAAACCATTACTACCCTACTCGTTCTTTTTGTAGTAGTACTCACTATGATAATTCTTTTATTAGCTAGTCGTATACAAAAAAGGATTGGCGAATATGGTATTACAGTTATTAGTAAAGTAATGGGGCTTATCTTGGCTTCTTATGCTGTACAAAGTATTTTAAGTGGATTGAAAGGTTTCTTTTTTACTGCAGGTTAAATTTTACTATCCTTTTTTGTTTTTATTATATTTGAAAATTGAAAAAGAATAAAAAATGACTATAGAAATTACCACAACTCCAAACGAGCAAGACCCTAAGACTATTAGTCAAGGAATTGTAGATTTTAATCATTCAAAAATTCCTGATCTAGAACCAATAGAAGAGGAAATCAAGTTTTTTACTTTTGCTAGAAATCAAAATGGAGATGTAGTTGGCGGAATAAGAGCTGTATGCTTTTGGAACACCTTGCACATTGAGCTACTTTGGTTATCTGAAGATTGCCGCGGAAAAGGAGCAGGGAAAAAGTTAATTGAATCTGCTGAAAACTTCGCAAAAGATAATGGTTGCGAAAAAGTCTTTGTTGAAACTACTAGTTGGCAAGCTAAACCTTTTTATGAAAAGGTTGGCTACAAACATATTGCAACAATTAACGATAGACCTAAAGGACATTCTTCTCACTATTTAACAAAAGAGTTAGGTTAATAACTAACCATACATAACTTAAAGTAAAATTAGCAAAAAAAGAAAGGTTTATCCTAGTTTCAAACCATTTCCCTCCTATTAAATACTTCTTAAAATGAGCTTAAAACACACCTATTTACTATTATTATTCCTTTTAACAGTTAGTTGCTTTAACAAAGAAAAAACAGACAAAGAACTACTTGAAAAAGACAAAATAGAGTTAAAAGAAAACTTAGATTCATACAAAATAACCACTTATAAATTTGGTAAAATACTAATTCGATCTTCAGCTGAAAAAGATACTATTTCTACAGAATTTCAGTCTTTTAAAAAAGATCTTGATAGGATTTTTAATAAAGTTGTAAAATATGATGTTGAAAACCCAGAAAGTTTATCACTCATAGATTACATTCTAATATACCGTGACTATAAAAGAATGGAAGACTTCATTATGAAAACTGATGAAGATATTTTTCCAACATTAGTAGACTCTTTTAATCTAATTTACGGAGATTCTATCAGTAAAAAAAGAGAGTACTATAAAGGAAAGAAAAAAGAATATGTTCAAAATATAGAGCATGCTATTTTAAGTGCAGTTGTAATATTGAGTAAAGACTTAGGTAAGGAAGTATCACTTTATGAATGCACAAAAACAAATCCTGAATTACTTCCTGATTCTGAAATAAAAACTCTACTACAATACTTTAGAGGCTTCTTGTTTTTTGAAAAAGGTCTTTATTATTTATCTGAAGATGAAATTTCAAGAAATATTAACTGGTTAAACAACAATAAAGATGTGGATTTACCCTATACAAGAGCTTTCTTTCAATGGGGAAATCTTGATAATAAAAGTACACTTTTAGGGCTTCACTCTTTAAATCATTTATTCAGAGGTTTTGATCGATTAATGATGGAAAGAGAAATTGATGAAAAACGTGCTCTTGAAGATTTTGAAGCATTTTTAAAAGATGCTAATAAAATTGGATTAAATAATGAAATTACTTGGTCAATAGAAACCTATTTATATTTAAAAAACGAAGAAAACGAAAAAGCAATTGCTTCTTTATCCAAACTTAAAACAAGTACCCTGCTCTCTTCAGAAGATAAAAAAAGAATAGGTGAATCTATTGAATATGTTAAAAACAGAGAGTCAGGTAAGGTCTTAAATGGTTTTTATGATAAATTCTTTTTGAGTAAAATCGCTACAAAATACATGTACTCAATTTTATCAAAGGTGGATTGGGAAAAAGTAATGAAAGAACAAAATGTACCACATACAAATGAAATATTTAAAACTATTGATAATCTAAAAAGCTTTATTGACAACCTAAAAGAGTATGCCAGTACAGAAGACCTAAAGAATAAAGGAAAGAGCCTCTGGAACAAAACAAAAGAATTAGTTAAATAATTCTATAAAAAGAAACACACAATACATTAAACAACTTAAAAATTAAAATGGGAAAAATTAAAATTGAGAGCACAGTTGGTGCTAAAATCTATGCTAACGAAAAAGAACTAGGTTTAATAAAAAGGGAAGATAAAGAATATGAGTTAGAAAATGGTGAATATGAAGTTTACGCCAAAGCCTCTTGGTGTGGTAGTCAAAAAATCAACATAAATGTTACTGATGATAATACCGTAACTTTAACTCTTAATAGTTTTAAATATGAAGGAATTATAAGAGCTGTTATGATGGTATTTGTTGCTTTATTTATGTTTTCTAAAAGTCTTATTTTTCTAATCCTTGCAGGAATTATCATTCTATACCCTTTGTATTATATATCATTCGGAAAAGATAATTATTTAGAATTAAATGAGAAGAATGAAAATAATCTAGCCAACACAAACAACATTTAGTTTTTACTTTAACAAACCACAGCCTGTTTAGTCAAACCCCAATAAAACAGTTATGAATTACAAAATAATAAAACTACTATTTGACCCTAGAGAAACTATTAATAAGGAAGAATTTTTATTTGGGATAATAGTTTTATTCTTTTTAGCTTTTATTTTTATTCTTGATTTTACTATAATTACTAGTGTTACGTCAATTATAAGCTCAAAAGGTGCTCTGCTATTAGCTACGCATAAAGTTATAAGACCATTTACTATCCCTAATTTACCTGTAGGTTTTATTTTATTTTACAGTGTTTTAACTTTAACTATTAAAAGAATAAAAGACTTAAAGTCTAAGCTATGGGTAGGTGCTTTAGTTGGACTATTCATTTTTCTTCTTTTTGATGTTGTTTTTTTAAAACCAACCACTAGCCTAGGGGTATTTTCTGACTTAATGGGAATAGAAATTGATAATCAAATAAAGACTTTTCATGCATTTAACATCCTTTTTTATGTTGTTTTAGGAATAAGTTCAATACTCTTCCTTTCAGTTCTTAAAGGAACTAAACCCTATATAAAAGATGTTTATAAAAAAGGAATCTTAACTATTAATCAATTCATTAAACAGTTAGGTATATGGTATATAGCAATACTTTTTGGTCTTATCATAATTACTTTACTACTTGGCATTAATAAAAATATAACTACTTTAAGTTACGGCATTTTTTTACCTCCCTTAATTGTAATATGTATACTTTTTATATGGTATTTAAAATTGGTTTATATGAGATTAAAAAACACTACTTTCTCTTTTCTCAATTACCTTCTTTGTTTAATCGTTTATGTTATTGGACTTTCTTCTGTAATCACAATAACTTTTAAAGTTGACAACTTAAACTATATAAACATGTCATTAACTTTTTTCTCAGTTATTAGCATAATATTTTCATTTGTAAACCTTTCTTTATTTTTGTTAGATAAAGATTCTAAACCATTGGTATTTGGAACCGAAAAACACGATTAATGAAACCATTCTCTGAGACCTCTAAATTCTTCGAAACAGAATTTCCTTTAAATCAACACGGACTTGATGAACTGTTTACTTTATTTAAAATAGAAAAACATACTAAAGGAACTATTTTACTTCAAGAAAACTCTAAAGAAAAAAAGTTGCGTTTTTTAAATAATGGAATTGTAAGAGAATATTACGCTAATGAAGACAAAGAAGTTAATATCAACTTTTATGTAAAACCTCAGTTTATTTCCGATTTACTAACTTTTAGTCATAATACTAAAACAAAGAAAAATCAAGAATGTCTAACTTCCGTAGAAGTTTTAAATATTGAAAGACAACCTTTTTTTGATTTACTAGAAAAATATCAATGTGGAAAAACCTTTGTTGAAGCTTCTTTTCAAAAGCTATTAAAACAAAAAGAAAGACTAGAATTTAATCGTATTACAAAATCCCCTGAAGAATTATACAACGAGCTATTTATTTACAAACCCGAATGGATACAAAATATCCCCCAATACCATCTAGCTTCATACTTAAACGTAACACCAGAAACGTTAAGCAGAATTAAAAAACGTATTTCTTGATTTGAATCAATGAAAATAAATAGTCTAAAAAAGACATTTGTATAACTAAAAAGTTATACCATGTTACATATACACCAAATAAGAAATGCTACTATAATTATTGAAACTGAAAAAGAGGTTATTCTTGTTGATCCAATGCTCGGTAACCAAGGAATTATGCCTCCATTTACTCTCTTTAGACATAAAGCTAGAAAAAACCCAACTGTTCCACTTCCTAAAAAAACACACGCACTATTAAAAAAAGTAACTCATTGCTTAATAACTCATCAACATCCAGATCATATAGATAATGCTGGTGTAGAGTTTTTAATCAAAAATAACATTCCTATTACCTGTAGTGTAAAGGATGAGAAGGCTTTTAAAAAGAGAGGGCTAAATGTTGTTCAAAGTTTAAAATACTGGGAAAAACAACCCTTTTTAGAAGGAGAAATAGAAGGTATTCCTGCAAAACATGGTTACGGATTTGTAGCTAAACTAATGGGAAATGTATTAGGTTTCTATATAAAACTTCCTGATCAAAAAACTATTTACCTCAGCTCCGATACTATTTATACTGACGCTGTGCATAAAGTATTGACTAATTATAAACCAGATATTAATGTATTAGCCTGTGGAGCTGCTCAATTTGACCTTTTCAAGCAACTTATTATGAGCGTAGACGATATTCTAAAATTTATAAGAAATTCATCGGGTTTAGTAGTTGCTAATCATATGGAAGCTATTAATCATTGCCCATTAACTAGAGAAAAACTAAAAGAAATATTAATTCAAAATAACCTAGAAAAAAAAGTTGCTATTCCAAAAGATGGAGAACAAATAACCATAAAGTAAAAAAAATATTGTTTTTTTGTTTTATCTAAAAAAAGCTTTTTAAACCATAAAAAAACCTGTGAAAATTATTTTCACAGGTTTTTTTATAAAGAATTAACTTCATTAATTAGTCATCTAATAACTCTGCTACAGCTTTAAGTTTTTCTTTTAGTTGTTCAGCTAAATCTTTGTTTCCATCTAAGTCTTCTGGACTAATCTCTATAGTACCATCTTCATTACCATCAATAGCTAAAGATAAATCTACTTGACTTAACATAGCATTTAAATCAAAATTAATAGTAACATCTGTTAAACTCTCAGAAACTACAATATCTGTTACTTCGTTTTCAAAATCTACTTCAATTTCTTCTTCAAAATCGTGCCAGAAAATAAAAGGAATAGCATTTATTGTACCTTTAATAACAACCGTTTTGTTAAACATATCACTAGTTGCGTCTGTGTTTTTATCAAATTCAAACTCTATCTCTTCATAACTAGCCTTTGGTAATTCTAAAGAGGTTATGTTAGTTGTTCCTGTTAACAAATCTAACTCAAACGGTCCTCTTAACTCAATTTCATCATCTGAGTCTATAAAATTATCATTCGTTGTTTCGTAATAGCTATCATCAAACTCTAATTCAATTTCTGAAATATTTAGTTTAAATTCAGAAATGGTAACTTCAGCATTATTTACACTTTTTGCAGCAGTTTTACTTTGGCTAAATGTATTGGTTGAAGATGCCTTAATTCTTAAATTCTCATCGCTTCCTTCATCACTAGTACAAGATGTTCCTAATAACATTAATGAAGTTGCGCTTAATAATAATACTGTTTTTTGAAATGTTTTCATGATTTTATTTTTTTCATTTATAACCTTAAGACAATCTTATCTTTAAATTACCTACCCTTGAAATTTATTTTTTTCGAAACAAAAACATTACCCCTTAATAATAAGTGTTTTAAAGATTAAATTTTAACAAAAAAATATAATTACAGAACAAAATGTATAGTTCCAAACACATAATTAAAACAAAAAAACTCAAGAATATTTCACTAAGACTTATACAACTGGAATAAAGTCAAATTGACTTTTAAAAAACACTTTTTAGTAAAAAGTTGTCTTTTTGGTTTTAAAAAAAGCATTAACAAAAGCAAATCAACTCAAAATAAACACCAATAAAACAAAATTCATTTTTATTGATACTAAAAAAAATTAAATTCATTTAATTTGTAGCAAATCTCAATAAACTATGTCATCAAAAAATAAACTAGAAAGTTTTACTAATACGACTGAAGAATTTGTCTCTCCAGAGTACATTCGTAACCGCTTCTCTAAAATTATGTCTGACATGTACAAGAAAGAGGTACCGCTTTATGGTGATCTACTTGATTTGGTTCATGACATAAATGAAAACGTTCTTTCAGAGTCTAAAGAAATTGAAGAACAATTAGCACATACTGGAGAATTAACTCGACTAAATATGGAACGTCACGGAGCAATCCGCCTAGGCAAACCCTATGAGCTATTTACAATGAGACGTCTGTTTAAGGTTATGGGAATGTATTCTGTTGGTTACTATGATTTAGCCCCAGCTGGTGTTCCTGTTCATTCTACAGCGTTTAGAGCTATTGAAAGCACAGCTCTTAATCAAGCTCCATTCAGAGTTTTTACCTCTTTATTACGTTTAGATTTAATTGATGATGCTCAGCTTCGTAACAATGTTGAAACTATTTTAGAAAAACGTCAAATTTTTACAGAAAAAGTTTTACAACTCATTGATAAATCCGAAAAAGAAGGAGGTTTAAATAAAGAAGATGCCGAAACCTTTGTTCAAGAAGCATTAGAAACTTTTCGTTGGCACGATACTGCTACTGTAGATTATGAAATGTACGAAGCTTTACTAAATCAACACAGATTAATTGCTGATGTAGTTGCTTTTAAAGGACCTCACATCAACCACTTAACTCCTAGAACTTTAGATATAGATAAGGTACAAGTAAGTATGGAGGATCGTAATATTCCACCAAAAGACAATATAGAAGGACCTCCTGCAAGAAAATGCCCTATTTTACTACGTCAAACAAGTTTTAAGGCATTGACTGAAAAAGTAACTTTTAAAAACAATGCTGAAAAAGAAGAAATAGGTGAACACAAAGCTCGTTTTGGTGAGATTGAACAACGTGGTGTAGCGTTAACTCAAAAAGGGCTTGATTTGTATCATGAACTGTTAGGTAAAACACGTAAAGCCATTGGTGGATCACCAACTGCCGAAAATGCCTCTGAATACAATAAATTATTAGCAGAAAATTTTAAAGTTTTCCCTGATAACTACGAAGAGTTACAATCAAAAAAATTGGCTTACTTCCATTACTTTACCACCGATAAAGTAAAAACCTTATCTAAAGATAAAGTGTATACAAAAGAAGATGTAAACCAATTATTAGAGGATGGTTATTTAAGTATAGAACCTATGGTTTACGAAGACTTCTTACCTGTAAGTGCAGCAGGAATTTTTGCTTCAAACTTAGGTACAGATGATGCTAAGCGTGAATATGAAGGCACTTCTAATCAATCATTATTTGAAAAAGGTTTAGGTGAACCTGTTTATAAGTTAACAAAATGGTATGAAGACATGCAAGATGAAAGCATACAAAACTGCTTAGCTGTAATAAATGCTTAATCATAAAATAGAATATTGAAAAAGTGTAGCCGTATATTTGCATTATCGGCTACACTTTTTTTCGTTAAAAACGATTGTTTATCTTGTAGCTTATATTAAGTTTATTCTAACAAAATTATTCTTTTGGAAAATCAATTTGATTATATAGACAAACAAATACTTTCAAAATTACGTTTAGACGCTCGTAAAGCCTATTCACAAATTGCGGAAGAATTAAAAGTTTCCAACTCCTTAATTCATCAACGCATTAAAAAGCTAACCGCAGAGGGTGTTATTAAAAATGCTGAGTTTGTTTTAGAAGAAAAGAACTTAGGTTATAAAACCAAATCATACACAGGTATCCGATTACGTGAAGCTCGCTTTGCTAAAGAAGTAATGCACGAGTTGGAAAAAATACCTGAAATAACCGAATGTAACTTTGTTTCCGGTTACTACGCTATTTTTATTTTAATCTTTGCTAGAGACAATGAACATTTACAAAAAATACTATACGATAACGTACATTTAATTAAAGGAGTGGCAGGAACCGATACTTTTATTTGTTTCGATACCTGTTTTAAGCGTCACATTCCAATAGAATAACTAACAACACTACCCACATTTTAGGTAATTAAGATAATGGTACAAACAACACAACTAGAAACGTTCAAAAAATCATTAACTGGCGAACTATTTTTTGACGACCTACATAAAAACATTTACGCAACCGATGCTTCAGTATATCGTAAAATCCCACTAGCAGTTGCCTACCCCAAGAATATACAAGATATTCAACTGTTAATTGATTTTGCTACTAAGAACAATATTACCTTAATTCCTCGTACTGCAGGAACTTCGTTAGCAGGACAGTGTGTAGGAGATGGAATTGTTGTAGACGTTTCTAAACACTTTACCAACATATTGGCTTTTGATGAAATTAACAAAACCATTACGGTAGAGCCAGGAATTATTCGTGATGATTTAAACCGCTTCCTAAAACCATTCGGATTGTTTTTTGGTCCGAATACCTCAACCTCTAACCGTTGTATGATTGGCGGTATGGTAGGCAACAACTCTTCAGGAAGTACTTCTATTCGTTACGGAGTTACCCGTGATAAAGTCATTGCTATTCAAGGTTTGTTAAGTGATGGTAGTGAAGTTACTTTTTCTGAAATTACCTCAGCTGAATTCAACCAAAAGAAAATAGAAAATTCGTTAGAAGGAAACATCTATCGTGCTATTTATACAGAGCTTTCTCAAAAAGCTATTCAGCAAGAAATTAAAAAAGAATTTCCAAAGGAAAGCATTCACCGAAGAAATACTGGGTATGCTGTTGATGAGTTTTTAACTTCCGATTTATTTGGCGGAACTAAACCAACTATCAACCCTGCTAAGTTTTTATCAGGAAGTGAAGGTACTTTGGTATTTTCAACCGCTATCACCATTCAACTAGACGACTTACCTCCTACCCAAAGTATTATGGTGTGTCCACATTTTACCAGTGTAAATGAAAGTTTAAAAGCTACCGTTACCACTATGAAACACACGCTCTATGCTTGTGAATTGATGGATAAAGTGATTTTAGACTGTACTAAAAACAACCGTGAACAAGCAAAAAATCGTTTCTTTTTACAAGGAGATCCTGAAGCTGTATTAATGTTAGAAGTTTCTGCCGATACCATTGAAGAAGCAGAAATACTAGCCGATAAACTTATTGAAGATTTAAAAGCAAACAACTTTGGATACCACTACCCTAAAGTGTATGGTGAAGACATTGCTAAAGTGCATCAACTACGAAAAGCTGGTTTAGGATTATTAGGAAATATAGTGGGAGACGATAAAGCAGTAGCTTGTATTGAAGATACTGCCGTAGCCCTAGAAGATTTACCTACCTATATTGAGGAATTCACCAAAATTATGGATAAATATCAGCAAAGAGCAGTGTATTATGCACATGCAGGAGCTGGTGAGTTACATTTACGTCCTATTTTGAATTTAAAGAAAAAGGAAGATGTAGTACTTTTTAGGAAAATAACTACTGAAACTGCCGAGTTAGTTAAGAAATATCAAGGGTCCTTTAGTGGTGAACATGGTGATGGTATTGTTCGTGCAGAGTTTATTCCATTGATGATAGGTGATAAAAACTATCAACTATTACGAAGAATAAAAAAGGCATTCGATCCAAATAACGTATTCAACAAAGGAAAAATTACGGATGCTTTTCCTATGGATCAAAGTTTACGTTATGAAATTGACAGAAATGAACCTGAGATAGAAACCATTCAAGACTTTTCGGATAGTGAAGGTATTTTAAAACTAGCTGAAAAATGTAACGGCTCAGGTGATTGTCGTAAATCTCCTGAAGCTGGGGGAACACTCTGCCCAAGTTACAGAGCTACTCGTAACGAAAAGGAAACTACGCGAGCAAGAGCCAATACATTACGTGAAGTGTTAACCAATAATACTGCTAAAAACAAGTTCGATTCTAAAGAATTAAAAAATATTCTCGACCTATGTTTAAGCTGTAAAGCTTGTGCTAGCGAATGCCCTAGTAACGTAGATATTGCCTCTATGAAAGCAGAATTCTTGTACCAATATCAAGAAACAAACGGGTATTCTTTCCGTAGTAAATTGTTTGCTAACAATGCCAAATACAATAAACTAGGAAGTAAGTTCCCTGTGCTAACAAATTTCTTTACCAATACTACCCTAGCTAAAAAAGTTATGGGAGTTGCTACAGAACGTTCTGTTCCTAAATTAGCTAAACAACCATTAAGTACTTGGTTGAAAAAATACCAACCTACAAACTCAAAAAAAACCGTGTATCTCTTTAATGATGAATTTACCAACTTCTACGATACTGAAATTGGTAAAGACACTGTAATTATGTTAGAAAAGCTAGGATACGAAGTAAAAACTGTAGATCATGAAGAAAGCGGACGTAGTTATATATCTAAAGGTTTTTTAAAGGAAGCTAAAGAAATTGCTAATAAAAATGTTACGATTTTTAAAGAATTAATTTCTGAAGAAACACCACTCGTTGGAATTGAACCTTCTGCTATTTTAACGTTTAGAGATGAATACTTACGTTTAGCAGATGATAAAGTATCTGCCAAAAAGCTTTCTGAAAATTGTTTTACTATTGAAGAGTTTTTAGCGAACGAACATGCTAATGGCTCTATAGATACAACTAAGTTTAGTAATGAAACAAAGGAGCTTAAAATACATGGGCATTGTCATCAAAAAGCATTGTCTAGTACACATGCCTCTTTTTCTATATTAAATATTCCTAAGAACTATAAAGTAACAATTATGAATACCGGTTGTTGCGGTATGGCTGGATCTTTTGGATATGAAAAAGAGCATTATAAAGTAAGTATGCAAGTGGGGGAAGATACGTTGTTCCCTAAAGTTAGAAATTGTTCGGTTGATACTGAAATAGTAGCCGCTGGTACGAGTTGCCGCCATCAAATTTATGACGGAACAAAGCGTATAGCAAAACACCCAGTAACAATTTTAAGAGAAGCTTTACTATAAATAATTGATTTTCATGTCATTATTTTGTACTTTTAAGACGATTAACTCTTAAAATGTACTATTATGGCGAGCAATAAAATCATATTTAGCAATGCGCTGCTAATTTTTGCGGGCATTGTTGGCTTCTTTCTAATTATGAAAATTTTTGGATTGGAAGATGTTTCCGAACTGCGTTTTTTAAACTTTGCTTTCGTTCTTTATGGTATTAACAGAGCTATAAAAACCAATATCATTAAAAACCACGAATCGTTATATTTTAGCAATTTTTTATTAGGAATTGGAACCTCTATAATTGCTGTAGCCTTAACCATTTTAGGCCTTATTATATATGTAGATTTTATAGATGCTGGTTTTATGACAATACTTGAACAGTCTTCTTTCTGGGGTCAGAACTTAAGTTTACCACTTGTTGTATTTGCATTAGCTATAGAAGGGATTGCTTCTTCAGTAATCTGTTCTTTTATCTTAATGCAGTACTATAAAAACTATAAAGTTTCAAATACAATGGTTGCTTAGGCTCTTGGTAAAAAAACCTCAGCCATCATGCAACGAGCACTTCCACCACCACAGGTTTCTATAGTTTCTAGAGAGCTGTGTAGTATTTTGCTGTGCTTTTCTATAGCTTTAACTTGATTAGAATTCAACGAATTAAAAGCAGAGGAACTCATTATTAAGTAATGTTCATCGTTCATTCCTTTAACTTGTAACATATTTCCTGCAAATTGTGTCACTTGTTGCTCTGAGATGGCAATAACTTCTTTTCCATCCGACTTTAAGTGCTTTAATAAGTTTTTCTTTTCTTTTTTATCATCTATCGAATCTAAACATACCACCGCAAAACTTTCCGCAACACACATCATTACGTTTGTATGATAAATAGCTTCTCTCCTTCCCCCAACTGTTTGGTTTGCTGTAAAAATTACAGGAGTATATTCAAAATCTTCGCAAAATTCAATAAACAACTCTTCATCTGCACGAGGAGATAAAGCACAATACGCTTTTCTGTTGTGCCTATCTAAGATCATACTTCCAGTTCCTTCTAAGAAAACCTCCTCCTCTTCTGCTTCAGAGTAGTCTACAACATTTTCTATTACAAACCCTTTTTCTTCCAAAATTTCTAGTACATCTTCTCTACGCTCTAAACGTCTATTATCTGCAAACATTGGATAGATAGCAACATCTCCATTTTCATGAAAAGAAATCCAATTATTTGGAAACAATGCATCGGGTGTATTTGGTTCTTTAGTATCTTCAACAACTACTACAGTAACACCAACAGCTTCCAACTTTTCTACAAAAGCATCAAATTCTTCTTGTGCCTTAGCATTGATTGATGCAGGTAACATTCCTGACAATTCTTGTTGGTAATAATTATTTACTGCTGTTTGTTCATTCATCCTAAAACTTGCAGGACGAACCATTACTATTGTATTTGTTGTTTGTTGCATACTGCGAATGTAATAAGATTTTGGTTTGTTTTAACAACCAAAACAGTAAAGAGAAGCTACTAAATTTAGTTAAGTTGTATTAATTTATCCTATTATTTCTCCGTTTTGTCCTATCACCACATTCTTCACCCATTTTACTTTTGTCTAAAAAAACAACATGAATAATTTATTTCAAACAATTTTAATAGGTATTGGAGCAACAGCAACTATGGATATTTACTCCATAATCTTGAATTACTTTGGTATAAAAACTCTTAACTACAAGTTTCTAGGTCGCTGGATTAGATATTTTTTTGATGGTAAGTTTTCTCACCATACAATATTTACCGCTCCCTCTATAAAACACGAACATATAATTGGCTGGATTGCACACTATACGATTGGAATTATGTTCGCTTTACTTTTAGTACTTATTTTTGATAAAAAATGGCTTGAAAACCCTACTCTTTTACCAGCTATAATCATAGGGGTAGTAACTGTTATAGCTCCTTTCTTTTTTATGCAGCCTGCTTTCGGACTAGGTATTGCCGCTTCTAATGTTCCTGATCCAATCAAAGCTAGAGTAATGAGCTTAATTACACATACCATATTTGGTTTTGGATTATTTTTAAGTGCAAAGATTTTAAATATTCTAATTAAGTAATTAGACTTATTTTTAAGAGAAGTATCCTTAATTTTATAAACCTTTCTAACAAAACTACTAATAACTGCTGCTATTGGTAGTTTTGTTATTATGCTTAAAATTTATTTTTTACTAATTATATCTGCCAAATAGCTTGCATCTTTTGATACACCTCCTAGAGTGGCAGAACCACGTGTATACATCCAAGGTAAACCTATAAAATACAGACCTTCTATATTACTTACTCCTCTATAATTTTTTGGATAGTTATCTGAGTCTAACTCCAAACCTTCTATCCATTTAAAATTAGGACGGTACCCTGTTGCCCAAATAATATTTTTTATTGATGTTACTTTTTTGTTTTCAAAAACAACTTCATTATCCAGCGCATCTTTAGTTCTTCCAACAGTAACTACATTTTCACGGGATAGAATTTCTTTTACATCAGTACCAATTACAGGTTGCAACGATGTGCTTATTTTTTTCCCTATCCAACTATACTTGTTAAACTTTAAAAAACCTATAAGTGTAAACCACCACCATAAAGTTTTACCTAAAAATTGCTGAGGTAAGGTTTTCACCTTCGTATCTCCCGAAAAATAAACCGTTTTTGATTTTTTATCCTTAGATATTTCATCAAGAATTTGGTATCCAGAATCTCCTCCTCCAACAACTAAAACATCTCCTTCTTGTAACTGTTTACTATTTTTATAGTAATTGCTGTGCATTTGTAATACTTCTTCAGATAGTTTAGTATGACAAGGTGGTGTGTACGGTATATGAAATGGTCCGGTTGCTACAATTATATTCTTAGCTAGAATTTCTCCTTCATTATAGATTACATGAAATCCTTTAGTCGATTTTTTTACAGAAGTAACTAATGTGTTTAGTTGTACAGGAATGTCAAACTTCTTCACATACGATTTAAAGTAATTGCTAACCTCATATTTAGATGGATAATGCCCTTTAGGAGCGTTAAACTTTAAACCAGGTAAGTGATTATATTCTGTTGGTGTAAATAGTTTTAAAGAGTCCCATCTATTTAGCCAAGAGGCTCCTATTTCTTCTTCTCCATCTACTACTATAAAACTTTTTTCCATCTTTTTTAAGTGGTAAGCCATGGATAAGCCTGCTTGTGCACCACCTATAATCACAAAATCTAACATCTAAAATCATTTTCATTAAGAGCTCAAATATAGATACTTTAAACAAGCGCGTCAAACTTTTCTCGGAACTGTAAATCCTCCTAAAACCATAGAACTATCATTTTCAACATATTAAACTAATTACAAGCAAAATAACTTAAGTTTTGTTTATACGAATAAAAGCATGTAACCAAATAATCTCAATTTATAAAGGCAGTAGTAACACAAAAATCTTATCAATCTTTACTATATTTTAACAAACTTTATATCAATACCTGTTGCTTTTATAAATATTTTCACCAAAAAATAAGCTATAATTTTAAAACATAAAAAAAACAAACTATGGGATGGTTTAACAGGAAAAAAACTTCAAAAAATAATACCCCTAAATCTAAAGTAACTCAAAGAGATTCTTCAAAAATTAGATCTCAATCAATTGCTACTTGTCTTGACGCTGGATTTCGTCCTGCAAGTTCTCTTCCTACAATCAGAGAAACAAAGTTAAGACCTGCTGACGAAATTGCAGGAAGACTCCACGCTATAAAAGCTCTTGTTTTATGGCTTATGGTGCCTTCAGAAAACTTACCTGACGAAAAAATAATTAACTTCATTAATCAAAATAAACTTCTTGGTTACATGACCACAGAAGAAAAAGAAATACTTGATGCTTCTAGAAATGATATTGAGTTAAGAAATTCTATTGGTTGGAAGTTTGAAAACGCATGGCCACTTGCTTGGTACTTTGGTTATGATGAACCTGAGATCTCTGGTCAAATGATGACAGGAGAGCAAATGCAGGAAATCCTAATAAATCATACATGCTCACTTGATACTTTAATTAGTGATTGGCTTCCTCAGCAACACACTCTAGAGAAAGAAAAACTGGTAGAAAAAGAGGATTTATTTTACTGCTTACATAATGCAGTAAGAAGTGCACAACTAGGAGAAAACACTGCTCCTGATAGCTTCGATCCTATTGGAAATGGAGGAGTTATACATGAACGTAGACATTCGTTAACATGGATGCTTTCTAACGGTACTGAATGGGAAGATACCGATCTTAGCACATAAACTTAAATAAAACAGGAGAAGTTAATTTATAGACTCATAAATTTGTAAAAATTGAAATTTTAAGAATATGAGAATACTTATCCTTGCTGTTTTACTACTTAACTTTTCTTCATGTAAGAACTCTAAAAAAGAAAATAACGAAGCTAAAAAGAAACCTGAAGTAAAAGTAGAAAAAGTTACTGCTGATAACAACCAAAAGAATATTGATTCTACTCTAATTGTTTTAGACTCTACTACAAACTTGGTTTGGATGAAAAAAGATTTTAGTACAATTGAGAAAAGGTTTTTAAATAAATGGAATGAAGTTTTTGAGTGGCAAGAACAAATGAACTCTATCAACTATGCAGGATTCAGCGACTGGAGAGTTCCTAGTATAAAAGAATATCGTTCTATCAATAAAAATAAAAAAGACAGAATTAATTATAAACAAGTATTTACAGAAATTGACTCTACTTTTTTTTGGGGAAAAGGAGCTTATGCTTTCTGGAGCTCAACAACACCTAATAAAAACACTGCCAGCTACATAAGTTTTAAAGAAGGGTTTGCTGTATCTGGAAACAGAGAAAAAATTATAACATACACAAAAAAGGATAAAGGAAAATCGTTTGGTATGAGTGTTAGATTAGTTAGAAATAAAGTCAATTAAAATATTCACAATGATTGTTAGAAAAGCTACTACCAAAGACACCAAAGAAATTGCTTCTTATATGTTATTAGCAATGGAAGACATTGTTTATAAATTTATAGGAGAAAGTTCTACAGAGAAAGCACTTCATTTTTTAGAATCGTTAATTATTCAAAAAAACAATCAGTACTCTTACGAAAACTGTTGGGTTATAGATAGCGACAATAAAACTATTGCCGCAACTAACATCTATAATGGCGCAGATTTAAAAGAACTTAGAAAACCAGTAGCTTCATTGCTAAAAAAGATGTTTAACCAAGAACTAACATATGAAGACGAAACCCAGTCTGGAGAATATTATATTGATTGTATTGGTGTAAACCCTAACTACCAAGGCAAAGGCATTGGCTCTAAAGTATTGCAATTCTTAATCAATGAATATGTCCATAAAAAGAACGGAACATTAGGCCTTTTAGTAGATAAAGAAAACCCTAATGCTAGAAAATTATATTTAAAACTTGGTTTTAAAGTTGTTGGTGAAAAAGTATTAGCAGGTAAAGAAATGGAACATTTGCAAATACAATAACTTTATTAAGAAAACTATAACAAACTACACTCGGTTTATTTTATAAGTTTACAGTATGAGAAAACTTTACAAAGCTTTTAATATATCTACCTTATTCTCTGCAATAGGGTTAGTTATTTTATTACTGTTTTCTCCTTGTAAAGTTAGAAACTTTATACAAGCAGAACTTAATATTCCTCAAACAGAGGTATCTAACAAAAGTCAAACAACACACAATCAAATAAACTGCTATGATAGTGAAATTACTGATGCTTCATTAATACAAATAGTATCTTATAGTAAAATTTCACCAGCTTTTCTGAATAAAGCTTTTAACTTCTCTCTTCGCCTTATTGAGAGCCTCCCTAGAAAAACAATAAGCAATTATCAAAAAAAAGGACATGTAACATCTTTAATTCCTCTTTATATTTTATTTAAAAATTTTAAAGTCCACCTTTAGCTCTCTCTTCTTAATAGTTACAGATAAAAAATAATAATCTACATAACACTTACTTATGTAGCTATCGCTTGTACTATAAAACTACAAATAGTATAAGTCTTAATACAAAAATATAATGATTAACAACAATATAAAAAACGATTCAGGGCTTTTGGCTCTGGCAATACGGTTAGTTATTGGTTGGACCTACTTCTCTGCTTTTTGGAGAAGAACAGTTTTAGCCGATAAACTCGACCCTGAAGTAGCAGGATACATTGGAGAGAAGTTTAACCATTTCCTCCCTAATGCATTAGGTATTAAACCTCTAATTCAATATTTAGTAGAAAACCCAGACATCCTATGGTTAAATATGGTAATATTTACCATTATTGAAGGAATTGTAGGACTATTCATCATTTTTGGTTTATTTACTAGGATAATGAGTATTGGTGTATTCGGTCTTGCTATGGGAATTCTTTTGGGCTCTGGTTGGATAGGAACAACATGCCTTGACGAATGGCAAATTGGTGTGCTTGGAATAGCTACAGGATATGTGCTCTTTTTAACAGGAAGCGGTAAATACTCACTAGATAACTACTTTATAAAGAACAACTTATACTTCACTAAAAAGAAATGGTTTGCATGGTTAGGATCAGGTATTTTGCCAATTAAAAACCATTTTTTTCCAAGATTTGTTTTAATAAGTTCCTTGGCAATTTTAGGAATAACTTTATTTACCAATCAAGTATTTCATGGTGGAGTTTGGGGAACGCTTCATAATAAATCGGTTAAACCTAAATTAGAAATAACAGAAGGAAAAATTAATAACGATACACTTTCTTTTGATGTTTTTAGAACAGAAGGTGTTGATGTATATGGTTCTTGGGTTATTGCAATAGATTTATTAGATCAGAATAACAATAGTATTGCTCAATATTCGCAAAAAGAATTAGCTTCTTTAGCTAATCAAAATATATTAAATTATTACGTTGCTAAAATAAAACCTGGTAAACATAGTTTAATTGTTCCTTTGGGAGCTAAAGCAAAAATGACTTTTAAAAACTCTACCTTCTCAAACCTTTCTAACGGAACATATACCGTAAAAATAACAGATATTAGTGGTGCGTTTTGGACACATCAAATAACTAAATAAACCTAAAACGCAATAGTGAAAACAATCACTATTGCGTTTCTTTTACAACTTCAACTTCTCTCCAACCAACCTTATACTTTTTTTAACAAATTTTGTATCGATTGCGTTTGTTTTTATAAATAATTTCACAAAAAAAAGCTATTGAGTGTTTTCTACACTTAACTTCTCTTTAAATAAAAAAATGGACTATGAGTAATCAATTAAATTTCAGAGAATTAAACTTTAAATTAACTGTAATTAACGAGTTAATGTACATTCAAGAAGTATTACAACCTAAATTAGAGGTATATGATTTTATTGAAAAACACCGAAACTTAACTTCTTCAGAAGCTTATGATATTATTGAAGAAGAAGGCTATGAAATAATTCCAGAGGTATTACAATACTTTAAAAACTTAGAAATTACTTCTGAAATGGTTGAAAACATTGAAGAGTTACACATGGATGGAGGTGATGAAATTTACGGTCAAATCATTCCTTTTTGGGATGGTGAAGATGATGTATTTAGTGTAAACTCTGCTGTTGATGCTAAATTACTTCCTAACTTAAAAAGCGTTTCTCTTCTTTATAGCGAGAATGAATCACTTTTAGAAGATTTTCAAGAAAAAGGAATTGAAGCTGATTGGCTTTAAAAAAGTAAAAACATATTTAAAAATATATAATGGAAACTAGTAACGCAAACGACAAAAAAATACAACAAGAGTGGTATAACATTGGCGAAACATACGCTACTGAGGTTAACAAAATGGTTGCTTTTGGTGAAGAACATGGTTGGGAGAACTGGAAAGGTAAAGAGCCAGAAGACAATCGCGACCATTTAGCTGATACTGTAGTACAAAAATTAAAAGAAGCCAATAAAACTGGACGTATTGAAGAGTTCAGAAAGCAATATCCGCCCGCT
Source organism: Tenacibaculum sp. DPLXC6 (assembly GCF_056815515.1). NCBI lineage: Bacteria > Pseudomonadati > Bacteroidota > Flavobacteriia > Flavobacteriales > Flavobacteriaceae > Tenacibaculum > Tenacibaculum sp. DPLXC6. Next base: position 3,391,256 of record NZ_CP141806.1, on the reverse strand, counting down.
CATACTCCGTTAATAAAATATTTTAAAGAGAAAGGACAAAGCATTGAACAACTATGTTTTATTGAGAATGAAAAAATTGTTTTCATTGTTGGTACTTCCTATCAGAAGAGACAAGCATATATTCTAGACAACAAAATACTAATCAAATTAGACGATACTATTGAAGCCATTGGAAAGTCTCATCAAAATAACATTTTTGCTGTTAAAACACCTGGTATATTAATTACTCGTAAAGAATGGGATGGAGAGATTATCGAAACATTTGAATTAGGAGACATAAATAAGTTAGGTATTTCAAATATGACGCCTTTTAATGATGGTAAAAAAGTACTTGTCACAACTTCTGAAGGGATATATCTTGTTTCTAAAAACTCAATAAACATGATACATCCTGAACCTGATTTAGAAGATGAAGAATGGGACTCATATATAGTTATGGAAAACGCTACTTTATCAAATAACAATAAATATATTGTAGTCGGCGATCAATCTTTCGACCATCGAGTAATGGACAGCGAAGGAAATCAAATCGGAGAAATAGGTCCACAATCTTCATACCCTCATTTTTGTCTTTTTTCTAAAGACGACAAACAACTTATTACAAATTCTTGCCATTTTTATAATGGAATTACTATTGGAGTAGATACTGACAACTTAAATGGAATAGAAGTTGAATCTTATGTAGATGAAGCTGATAACTTTAAAGTTATTGATGATGAAATGAGAGTTTATGTTGGTATAACTACTAAAGATTACTATATCTTAGGAGATGCATATGGGTATATTAAAGCCTTTGACCAAAACGGAAATTGTATTTGGAGGCATTTTTTAGGATCTACCATAAGTGGTATTGCAATTTCTGATGATGAACAAACTTTATGGGTAGGTTCTTACACTGGGTTTGTTCACAAATTAAGACTTGGTAAAGGACATAGAGATACACACACAATAGGTAATGGAGATCATTACGAAGATTTCAGATTAATTCTATGGAAAGAAGAAACAGAACTTTGGTGGTAAAACTATAAAACAACATGTTTAAAATAAAAAAGAAACTACTTATTCTTTTAATAATTCTATTAACAGGCTTTTTAATTCCTCAAAACTTAAAAATGCCTGTTAATGGAGCTACCAAATCTGATTATAATCCAAAATCATTTTGGTATTATCCTTGGGGAAAATCAGTTACCCATAAAGGGTTGATATTTTTGCCAAAAAAAATACTAAAATAACCTCATCAACCTATGGACTAGTTTTATTTTCTAGAAAAATAAGTATGGGTGGAAATATTGTAGTTATACTAGGTCCTAAATGGAGATTACATTACTATGCTCATTTAGAAGAGGTAAAAACAACTTCTTTAAGTTTTTTAAATAATAATTCGGAAATTGGAACAGTTGGTACTAGTGGAAATGCTGTGGGGAAAGCTCCCCACCTACACTATTCCATTTTATCTCTAATTCCGTATGTTTGGAAAATTGATTCAGACAGACAAGGATGGAAAAAAATGTTTTACCTAAATCCTATTGATTACTTAGAAGAATAGCTCTTATTCTAATCCTTCCATTTCAGCATCATAAAATAACCCTGCAGCCTCAATTAAACCTTCTAACTCATTAGCTAAATCTTGTTCGTTTTCGTTAGACAAGTCTTCAAACCACTCAATTTCATCATCTTTTAAATTAATTAAAAAACGAGGGTACTCAGTATGTAAAACAAAAATATCTTCTGGATGTTCGCTATTATCTGCTAATAAAAATTTAGGTAAGTTCATGGTGTTTTGTTTTAATAAGTTCAATAGTTAATTTGTTAAATCGTATAAACAGTAAAATTGATGCTGTAGTTAATCCTGCTAGTAAACCTAACCAAATACCAAAGCTTCCATACATTTCTTCTGAACCGAAGAAAAAACTAATAGGAAAACCTACTACCCAATACGATATAAAAGTAATTAATGTAGGTACTTTTACATCTTGTAAACCGCGTAAAGCTCCTAACATTACAACTTGTATACTATCACTAATTTGAAAAATTGCAGCCGCAATTAACAAATTTGCTGCTATAGCCATTACCTCCATGTTATCTGCATAATTTTCAGCATCGCTTAAATCAACATATAAATTTGGTAATGATTTGTGAAAAACAAAGAAAAAAGTAGCAAATATAACTGCCAGTATAGTTCCTAAGAAAAATATTGAAAATGCTATTCTTCGTAATTCTTTATAATTTTTTAATCCTTTTTGGTTTCCTACCCTAATCATAGAGGCAACACTTAATCCTGTTGCTACCATAAATGTCATAGAAGATAAATTCAACGCTATTTGGTTCGCTGCCTGCGGATTTTTCCCTAACAATCCACTTAACCAAATTGCTGCCGTAAAAATGGCTACTTCAAAAAACATTTGCATAGCACTTGGTGTACCTAAATTTATGATTTTTCTAATCATTAAAGTATCTAGCACAAAAAACTTGATATTAGTAACCAAACGTCTTGAACGTTCCTTTTTACTTAACAACCACCATAAATATACTACCATTACAAACCTTGACAGTAAAGTTCCGTATGCAGCTCCCACGATACCTAATTGAGGAAAACCAAACTTACCGTAAATAAGTAAGTAATTCAGTAATACATTCAATACATTAGCTATCAATGTTGCATACATAGGATAGCGTGTCATTGACATTCCATCACTAAACTGTTTAAATGCCTGAAAAATAATCATCGGAATTAATGAAAAAGCTACCAAGTCTAAGTATGGAATCGCCAACTCAACCACTTCTATAGGTTGCTTCATTAAATACATTAATGGTTTAGAAAAGAAAACTACTAAAAATAGCATAATCCCCATCATAGTACACAAGAAAAGTCCGTGCTTAAAAGTTGATTTTGCTTGTGTAAAATTATTAGAAGAATCTGCTTCGGCAATTAAGGGAGTTATTGCGGTAGAAAAACCAATACCTAACGACATAGCTATAAACATAAAGCTATTACCCAATGAAACCGCTGCTAACTCTGCAGTTCCCAATTGTCCTACCATTATATTATCTATAAAACTCACAAAAGTATGCCCCAACATACCTAACATTACAGGAGCTGCAAGTTTTAAATTGTATTTAAATTCTGATGTATATTGCTTAATGTTCAATTTAGTACTCTTTTCAGCTTGCAAAAATACAACTGTTATCTAAAATAATACAGGGATATGACAAAATAAAAACCGCTTAAAAAAGCGGTTTTTATAACATCAAATAATTACAATTTACTCTAGTTTTTATGATTTTGGTAATAAAACGCTACTAATTACATGAATTACTCCATTAGATTGATTTACATCTGCAATAGTAACCTTAGCCTTACCTCCACTTGCATCAGATATATAAACATTTTTTCCTTTCATCCATGCTGTGATTTTACCTCCGCTAACAGTTTCTATAGAAGCCTTACCTCCTTTATCTTTTATTAACTTCACTAGTTCGTTTGCACTCCATTTACCAGCAACAACATGATACTTCAAAATGGTCTGTAACTTCATTTTGTTTTCTGGTTTCAATAACGATTCAACTACTCCTTCAGGAAGCTTATCAAAAGCCTTATTTACAGGAGCAAAAACTGTAAAAGGACCTTTACTAGATAAAACATCTACCAAATCTGCTGCTTTTACAGCAGCTACTAATGTTGTATGATCTTTAGAATTTACAGCATTTTGCACAATGTTTTTTGATGGATACATTTCTGCACCTCCAACCATTTTTGTGTCTTCTTGTGCCGTAATACTATAGCTGGTAAATAAAGCGACTGCTAAAACGGTTACTTTTAAAAAGTTTAAGGTTTTCATAAATAATGATTTTTAAATTAATATTTCTATTTAACCATACCTACGAAAAAGATTGTCTCTTGGTTTTGCAAAAAATTAAATTCCTCAGGAAAACTTAGAATATTCTTATAAGTTATTTAATAATTCTTATTTTTGATTTTCCTAAAACACATATAAAATGGCTTCAATAACTCTAAAAGGTAACACAATAGAAACAATAGGTAACTTACCTAAAAATGGAACTAAAGCAATTGATTTTTCGTTAGTTGCTACTGATTTATCTGTCAAGAATTTAAGTGACTTTAGTGGTTCTAAATTAATTTTAAATATTTTTCCAAGTGTCGATACAGGTACTTGTGCTACATCTGTTAGAGAATTCAATAAAAAGGCCGCCAACTTAGAAAACACTAAAGTTTTATGTATTTCTAGAGACTTACCTTTTGCTCAAGGTCGTTTTTGTGGTGCTGAAGGCATTGAAAATGTAGTAATGCTATCTGATTTTGCTGCTGGTAGATTTGGTAAAGACTATGGATTAGAAATTGTTACAGGGCCTTTAGCTGGCTTACACTCTCGTTCTATTGTTATCATTGATGAAAATGGTAATGTAACCTATACAGAACAAGTAAATGAAACTGTAGATGAACCTAACTATGAAGCTGCATTAAAAGCTCTTTAAAAATATATGAAGAACCCGAATGACGGCTTTTTAAAAGGACGCATACGTAGTATTAAATTTGCAGTAAAAGGAATGTGGTTATTAATAACTACAGAAGATAGTATAAAAGCTCAACTTACATTTGCTTTAATTGCTACTATCTTCGGATTTTACTTTAATATATCTGCAACAGAATGGATGATTCAAACTTTGGCTATTGGTATTGTTTTAGTAGCAGAAGCTTTAAACACAGCTATTGAAAAAGTAGCTGATTTTATACATCCTGATTATCATAAAAAAATAGGCTTTATTAAAGATATTGCTGCTGGTGCTCCTGCATTTGCTGCCTTTATATCACTAATTATTGCTGGGATAATTTACCTTCCTAAAATAATAGCTATATTGTAGCGTTCAATTTATTTCTAACAAAAATACATGGCAAAAAAGAAGACAACTGTTCAAAAAAAACAGCCAAAAACATCTATCATAAAAAAGATTAAGACCTTTTTTTCAAACAGACAAAACCAAACTATTTTAGGTTTTTTTCTGTTATTGTTTTCTATATTTTTAACTGTTGCTTTTATTTCTTTTTTCTTCTCTTGGCAAGAAGACCAAAGCACACTAAGTCAATTTGCAGATAAAACTATCCCTACTAAAAATTTACTAGGAAAAATAGGTGCTAAACTAAGTAATTTCCTTGTATACAAAGGTTTTGGTTTAGGAGCTTTTATTATCCCTTTAACATTGTTTTTAACTGGTGCTAGAATTTTACTACAAACCAATTTAAAAAGAATTATCACCTCATGGAATTGGGCTATTTTAATCATGCTTTGGCTTGCTACAGCTCTTGGTTTTGTTGAAAAAAAGCATGCCCTTTTATCAGGAGTAATTGGTTTTGAATTAAATGAATATCTTCAAACTTTCTTAGGTAAAACAGGTCTGGCTATTTTACTCATTTTCTTTTTAGTTGCTTATTTAATCATCCGATTTAGTATTACTCCTGAAGCAATTAGCGAAAAAGTAAAAGTTAATAAAGAGAAAAAAGCTAATGCTGTAAAAAACAATCCAAAAGTTAACAGAGACGATTCTACTATTGTAAACGATACTGATGATACCAATTCTGAAGAAGCTAAAAAAGATAAATCAGACTTTGAATTATCTCTAGAAAATTTACAACCAACTATTTCTAACTATTCTGGTGTTGAAGAAACTACTGATAATGAAAAAAATAAAGAGATTTCTTTAGACATCACCCAAAATAATGACCCTACAACAAATATATCAGAGGACAGTAAAAAAGAAGTAGAGGTTGCTATTGAAAAAATTGCAGAAGAAAAAAGTGTTACCGAAAACTTATCTGATCAATTACTTAAAGACTTTGGTGAATTTGATCCTACCTTAGAACTAGGTAACTTTAAGTTTCCTTCTTTTAACTTACTAAAAGAATACAACGAAAGTATTTCTGTTGACCCTACTGAGCTTGAAGCTAAGAAAAACCAAATTGTAGAAACTTTAAAAAACTACAAAATTGGTATTGCCCAAATAAAAGCTACTGTAGGACCAACCATTACCTTATATGAAATTGTTCCTGAAGCAGGAGTACGTATTTCTAAAATTAAAAACTTAGAAGACGATATTGCTCTATCGCTATCAGCTTTAGGAATCCGTATTATCGCTCCTATTCCTGGAAAAGGAACCATTGGTATTGAAGTACCTAATAAAAAAGCAACTATCGTATCTATGCATTCGGTAATTTCTTCAAAGAAATTCCAAGAATCACCAATGCAACTTCCTATTGCTTTAGGTAAAACTATTTCAAATGAAACCTTTGTTATCGATTTAGCCAAAATGCCTCACTTATTAATGGCTGGTGCTACTGGACAAGGTAAATCTGTAGGATTGAATGCTATTTTAACATCACTTCTATACAAAAAACACCCTGCTGAAGTAAAGTTTGTATTAGTTGATCCTAAGAAAGTAGAATTAACACTATTCAACAAAATAGAACGTCATTACTTAGCAAAATTACCAGATGATTCTGATGCCATTATCACTGATACCACTAAAGTAGTTAATACATTAAACTCTTTATGTATTGAAATGGACAACCGTTACGACTTACTTAAAAATGCTATGGTTCGTAACATTAAAGAGTATAACGCCAAGTTTAAAGCTCGTAAACTAAACCCTGAAAACGGACACCGCTTTTTACCCTACATTGTTTTAGTAATTGATGAGTTTGCTGATTTAATTATGACTGCTGGTAAAGAAGTAGAAACTCCTATTGCACGTTTAGCACAATTAGCTCGTGCTATTGGTATTCATTTAATTGTAGCAACGCAGCGTCCATCTGTAAATGTAATTACTGGTATTATTAAAGCAAACTTCCCTTCTAGAATTGCTTTTAGAGTAACTTCAAAAATTGACTCTAGAACTATTTTAGATGCTCCTGGAGCAGACCAGTTAATTGGTCGAGGTGATTTATTATACTCTGGAGGAAATGATATTACCAGAATTCAGTGTGCTTTTGTAGACACACCTGAAGTAGAAAAAATTACTGATTTTATTGGCTCTCAACGTGCATACCCTGAGGCTTATTTACTTCCAGAGTATGTTGGAGAAGAAGGTGGCACAAATCTTGATGTTGATATCGCAGACAGAGATAAACTGTTTAAAGAAGCAGCTGAAGTTATTGTTACTGCACAACAAGGTTCGGCATCGTTATTGCAACGTAAATTAAAGTTAGGCTACAACCGTGCTGGTAGATTGATAGATCAATTAGAAGCCGCAGGTATTGTAGGTCCTTTTGAAGGTAGTAAAGCACGACAAGTACTTGTACCTGATTTAATTGCCTTAGAGCAATTATTAGAGAGTGAAAAGAATTAATAATTATAAACTATTCCGAAAGTGGAAATAAGAAAGACGATGAAAAAAATAGGATTATTATTTATTGGATTATGTATTAGCATTAGTGCTATGGGACAAACAAATTCTTCTGAAGCAAAAAAATTGCTAGACGAGGTTTCAAATAAAATGGGTACCTACAGAAATATGGTTATCGGTTTTAACTCTTCCTTAATAAATAAAGAAGCTGGTATTACCAATGACCCACCTATTAGAGGAGAAATTACTTTATCTGGTGAAAAATATAACTTAGACTATCTTGGAAATACCTTTATTTTTGATGGAAAAAAATTAGTTGTTATCAACCAAGACGAAAAAGAAGTTAGCATTAATAACGGTAACTTAGATGAAGAAGATGGTTTTATTTATCCTTCTAAATTACTAACTTTTTATAAAGAGGGGTATAATTATCAAATGGGAACTTTAAAAAACAGTAATGGACGTAAAGTTCAGTATATAGACCTTACTCCTATTGACAGTAACTCTGATATTGTTAAAGTTCAATTAGGTATTGATGCTAAAACAAAACACATTTACAAATTAACACAAATAGGATCTAACGGTGCTGAAACTACCTTTACTATTACTAAGTTTAAAAGTAACCAGCCTATATCTGCTCAACTTTTTTCTTTCGACAGAAATAAATACGCTAAGCAAGGATACTATATTGACTAAAAAATTATATAAAAGTTTTGTTACTGATTTACTTTAAAAATCATTAACAAAACTTTTGTGTTTATATTCCACTAACCTACTACCTTTGCATCTGTGAAAACATTAGACAGATATATATTAAAAAGCTTTATAGTTCCCTTTTTAGCAACCTTCTTTATCATTCTATTTGTGCTGGTAATGCAAGCGTTATGGTTGGCTTTTGATAATTTTGCTGGTAAAGGTATTGGTATTGGTATTATTTTAAAATTCTTGTGGTATACAACACTTCTTGTAGCTCCTCAAGCCTTACCTATTGGTGTCTTACTGTCTTCTATTATGACACTTGGTAGTTTATCTGAAAATTACGAGTTCGCTGCAGCAAAATCTGCTGGAGTTTCGTTACAACGAATGGTTCGCCCAATTGTTTTCTTAGCTATATTTTTAAGTGGTATTAATTTTCTATTTCTAAATTATGTTTACCCGTATGCAATGCTTAAGCAATTAAACATGAAGGTTAACATTAAGAAAAAACAACCTGCCATTGCTTTAGTTGCTGGAAGCTTTAATACAGAGCTACCTAATTTCCAAATAAAGTTTAAAGAAAAATACGGAGAAGAAGACAATCTTTTAAAAGAGGTAATGATTTATGATTTGTCTTCTAAAAAAGGAAATAACAAAATTATTACTGCAAAAAGTGGTGAAATACTTTCAGAAGAAGGTAGTCGTTATATGACTTTAGTCTTGAAAGACGGTTATTACTTTGAGCATCACTTAAAAAATGGAGCTTCGTTTAAGGAGCGAGAAAAAATGCCTGCTTCGTACGCCGATTTTGAAAAGTACACCATTAATATTGATATTTCTTCTTTTAGTAATGATGATTTAGAAGAAGAAAAATATAAAACAAACTACAACATGTTAAGTTTGGCTCAGCTAAAAGATACTTTGCCAACGTTGAAACAAAATTACGATGCTTTTGTTAAAAGTAGAGCCAAAAATCTATTTTTGAGTATTGATGTGGAGGATTTACATCAGTATCCTGATTCACTTATAAACAAAGACCTTTCATTAGATATTCTTGAAAACTTTGAGTTAAAAGCGAAACAAAATATTCTATCTACAGCTACCTCTAAATTAGAGCGTACTATAAACAACAATAAATCTAACAAAGACACTTTAAAAAACAAACGTAAGTATTTAAACTTATATGATATTGAGTTTTACAATCGTGTAGCCTTTTCACTTTCTTGCTTATTACTCTTCTTTATTGGTGCTCCTTTAGGTTCTATTATTAGAAAAGGCGGTATGGGATTACCTATGATTTTAGCAATCGCAGTTTACGTTTTGTACTTTTTCTCTAATACTTTTGGAAGAAACTTAGCAGAAGAAAGTTCACTTACAGCCATTACTGGCTCTTGGCTAAGTGTATTTTTAATGCTACCTTTGGCTATAACTTTAACTGTTAGAGCTACTAAAGACAAAGGACTATTTGACATTAATGGTTTTTTTGCTCCAATACGAAACTCTGTAAAAAACTTATTCTCTAAAAAGGGAAAATCACAACATAATGACAACACAAACTCCAACTAATATTCAATTAAATACAATTGAAGAAGCTATAGAAGACATTAAAAACGGTAAAGTTATTATCGTAGTTGATGATGAAGATCGTGAAAATGAAGGTGATTTTTTAGCTGCTGCTGAAAAAATTACTCCTGAAATGATCAACTTTATGGCAACACATGGTCGTGGATTAATTTGTACCCCTCTTACTGAAACTCGCTGTAAAGAATTAGAGCTAGGAATGATGGTTAGCAACAATACCGACCCAATGGAAACTGCTTTTACCGTATCGGTAGACTTACGTGGAAATGGTGTTACTACTGGTATTTCTGCTTCGGATAGAGCTAAAACTGTGCAAGCATTAATAAACCCAGACACTAAACCTTTTGATTTAGCTAGACCAGGACATATTTTCCCTCTAAAAGCTAAAAATGGAGGTGTATTACGTAGAACTGGACATACTGAAGCTGCCATTGATTTTGCTCGTCTAGCTGGTTTAGAACCTGCTGGCGTTATCGTTGAGATTATGAATGAAGACGGTACTATGGCACGTTTACCTCAACTAATGAAAGTTGCTAAAAAGTTTGACTTAAAAATTGTTTCTATTGAAGATTTAGTAGCTTATAGAATGGAACACGATTCTTTAATTGAAAAGAAAGAAGACTTTAATATTCAAACTCGTTTTGGTGATTTCCGTTTACGAGCTTACCAACAAACTACCAATAACCAAGTGCATATTGCTTTGACTAAAGGTACATGGAGTAAAAACGAACCTATTTTAACTCGTGTAAACTCTACTTTGGTAAACAATGATATATTAGGAACCTTAACTAACAACGCTGATAAAAAGCTTGACCAAATGTTTAAGGTTATTAACGATGAAGGTAGAGGTGCTATTTTGTTTATTAATCAACAAATGCAAGCATTGAACTTATTAAATAGACTTCGTATTTTAAAAGAAAACCAAGCTAAAGGAGAAATGAAAGCTCCTAATGTAGTCATGGACAACAAAGATTTTGGTATTGGTGCACAAATTTTGCACGATTTACACATTCACAAACTACGTTTAGTTTCTAACACTAAACAAACCAAACGTGTGGGAATGATTGGTTACGGACTAGAAATTGTTGATTACGTAAATTACTAATCAAAAAATAATATAAGACAAAAATCCCGAGTTAATTAACTCGGGATTTTTGTCTTATATAACTATCGGTAATTACAGTCTTCTTTTTCAATCTTACTAATTAACTAACATTTTTCTACAACAAATAGTTTGTTTGAAAACACATCTATTAGGCAGTGAATATTACTCTCCTTACTATGGAAGTGTCACTCCCCTTATGCAGGAAAAGACACCCCAATTAGGCTTGGTGTATCATTTCCATTATCCTTGGGGTATAACCTCTATAATAATTAAATATCTTTTATGTTTATTTTTTATATTTGACGCTATAAAAGTTGCTATAAATTCCTTCCTATTTATTATTGAAGAATACAATAGTAATTTTTATTATGCTCATATGTTAGTTGCATACATTGAGGATTAAAAGTGAAAAGAAAATTTAATCAATACAAAAATATGTTAGAAATATTAGCAATAGTTTTTTTAGGTAAAAAAATAGCTGAATTGGCAGAAGAAAAAGGAGAAAATCCTAAAAAGTGGAGAGGTATAATGATTGGCTCTTGGTTTGGAGCAGAAATTTTGGGAATTGTAATATTTGCCTCTACAGTAGGAATAAGTGATGACACTATTTTTCCTGCTGCAATTACAGGTCTAGCTTGTGGGTTAGCTAGCTATTTTATTGTTAGAAGCATGCTATCTTCAAAGCCAAACACTTCTCTAAAAGAATTATCATAAGGAACAGCTGTAATAACTTACTCTGCATATAACCTTAATCGTTAGCTCACTAGATAGTATTATCTTATAAAATTTAAATATTGCATAGTATCCTAAGGGGTTCTATGTAATATACACCTATAGTATTACGATAACTTTCTACTCCACAGGAATACAGAAATCTACAATACATTTCCCTTCTGGATGTTCATTAGGGTTATTGTAAAAAATCTCATACGGATCTTGATCTGCTTTTTTGAAACCATGTTCACTCATCCACACAAAACTACTTTCCCATGCTTGTTGAAATTCTGACGGAGTAATTTCTAAACGAGATACTATACATTTTGCTTCGGGGATTTTTTTTACACTCACTTCTCCTTCAGTTTTTACCTCTGAATTTAAAGTTAAACAAACACTCATTCTTATTTTGTCTTCATCAGTAATTTTTGGACTGTCGTGATATACCGTTAACATTCTTAAATTTTCCTGCTGCATTAACCCTTTAGGATAAGCCCATTGCATCAATTTATTGTAGGTATTACCAACCGCTTCCATTTTTCCTTGATGTGTTAAGTAGGCAACTTTTAAGGTTGGCATTTTTTTTACTTCGGTTTTAGCTTTCATTTGCATCCATGTTAAGTTTTTATCTATGTTACAAATGTATTGTTCAAACTGTGTTTCTATTTTTCCATTCTTGCTTTCAGTTTTACAAATCTTGCTATATTTTAATGAACTTTCTTTTTTAAAATCGGCAGGACTTATTCCATAAAACTTTTTAAAAGCCCTTGAAAATGATGACAAAGTTGCAAAACCTACTATTTCGGATACTTCTGTAACCGTTTTATTCTTTTTATTTAGTAAAAAAGAAGCTGCCTTTTCTACTCTCTTTCTAGTAATAAAATCATTAACCGTTTCTTTGGTTACGGCTTTAAAAAGTCTATGAAAATGATATGGAGAGAAATATGCTTTTTCTGCTATTTCTTCTAGAATAAGTTTTTTTTCTAAATTTTCTTCAATAAAATCAATAGCATTACTTATGCGTACAGCTGTTTTATTGGGTATTTTTTGATCTGGGTTCATAACTACTTTTTATTAGTAAACATAACCTTTTAGCAAACTCTTCTTCCTTATACATTTCATGTACTTTCTCCGGAATTATACTACAATCTACCTTCATCTTTTCAAACCAATTATTATTTGGCTTGTAGTTATCTTCTTCTCCAAAATAAAGTATTGCTTCGGCTTTCGGTTTTTCTGTTTCATAACGTAATCTTGTGGATGAAATAGCATAAAGTTTTTTAACATCTAAACCTTTTGAACAGGCTTTCCAAGCTATAGCTCCCCCTATACTGAAAGCGAGTACAGTAAGTCTATCTTTTTCTAACTCTACTAAGTTTTTAACTGCTCTCTCAAGTCCTCCATTTACAAAAAAATTATGTCTTTCTTTTTCTGATAAGCTTTTCTCAGGTATCTCTGCTAGTTCACAACTACTATAAAAGGTAACTTGAAAGTCTTCTGACAATTTATCCACATACATAGCAACCCAACTAGCATTTGTAACTCCCCAAAGGTCTGATAAAATTATTAATCGATGTTTCATGTGCTACTACTATCCATTTTTTGCAAAACGAAAAATACAAAGCCTCCAGCAAAATATAAAACAACATCTAATACATCGGCTGTATACCTTGTATAATATTTAGGTAAAACAAACTCAAATAGCACTGAATACATTACACATATATAAAATACTACTCCTAAAGAAACTTGAAAGCACTTATCATTTCTACTCCATTGCAAAATAAAGAGACATACTGTTAATACAATAGGTATTATTAAAAAGTCGTTTACATAATTATTAATGGTAGAGGGAAGTTTTACGCTTAACTTTTGCGCAACATAGATAATGCTTCCTATAACTATTGAAACTATAAAGTAATATGTAAGTATTTTTTTTTGCACGTTACCTACCCTGCTGCTACCATAGCTACAAACCATGCTATTAAAGCGCCAATAGCACTTACTAATAAATATGCTGAATACAAAATCCACCCAGCAACTCGATACAACCAGAATGGATTCTTCTTTAACCGTTCTGCTAAATTGGGGTTTTCTATTTCATGTTTTACCTTCTTAAGCTCTTCTTCTTTATATGCTGTAACTTTTTGTTCTTGTTTTTTTTCAAAAGAAATTAATGTGTTACAGTTTTTACAGTAATCCCTATTCTTATTAAAAACTCCACAGTTTAAACACTTAACATTTCTAGTGATTGCCATTTTCTTGCTCTTTAAAACTATACTTGTTTTTCTTTTTGTAGGGACGGATGATAAGCCTTGTTTCTCTATCAAAACGTACATAGTTGTATACCCAATTCATAAATACTACTGCTTTATTTCTAAATCCGATAAGTGAAAACAAATGCACAAACATCCAAATAAACCAAGCAAAAACTCCTTGAAATTTCCAACTAGATAAATCTACTACTGCTTTATTTCTTCCAATAGTTGCCATTGATCCCTTATTATTGTACACAAATGGTTTTTGCTTTTTACTTTTTAGTTTTGTTAAAATATTTTTTCCTAGCAACCTACCTTGTTGAATAGCTGGTTGTGCCATCATTGGATGCCCTTTTTCATAATCCTTAGTTTTCATACATGCTACATCTCCAATAGCATGTATATTATCATATCCAATTACTTTATTATATTCATCTACCTTAAATCGATTGGCTCTTTCAACTATACACTCTTTATCTAAACCATTTACAGCAACTCCTTTTACTCCCGCAGCCCAAATAACTGTTTGTGCTTTAAAATGATCGTCACCATTAGTAGTTACAGTCTCTCCATCGTAATCCAATACTCGAAGACCTTTCCATACATCTACCCCAAGTTTTATTAAAAAATCTTCTGCTTTTTCTGAAGCTTTATTACTCATTCCTTTTAATAACTCTCCTGAACTTTGAATAAGGTTAATTTTCATTTGTCGGATATCCAAATCAGGATAATCTTTAGGTAAAATACCCTTTTTCATTTCAGCTAAAGCTCCAGCTAACTCTACTCCTGTTGGTCCACCTCCAACGATAACAAAATTCATTAACGCTCTTCGTTTCTCTAAATCGGTAACTAATAGTGCTTCTTCAAAGTTTTCTAACACCAAACTACGAATATTTAATGCTTGTGGAACCGATTTCATTTCCATTGCATACCGTTGAATGTTAGTATTACCAAAGAAATTAGTTGTTGATCCTGTAGCTATAATCAACTCATCATACTCTAAATCTCCTATTGTAGTTTCTATATAGTTTTTCTCTGCATTTATTTGAGTAACTTTTGCTAACCTGAAGAAAAAATTTTCTACATCGTTAAATCTTTTTCTTAAAGGAAATGCTATACTATCAGGTTCTAACCCACCTGTTGCTACTTGATATAATAAAGGCTGAAAAGTATGGTAATTATGTTTATCTATTAAAACTACCTGTAATTCTTGGTTTTCTAAAGCTCTTGCGGCTGCCAATCCTGCAAACCCTCCTCCTATAATTATTATTCGAGGAAAACTCGTTTGAGGTATGTTCATTATTTATTAGGGTTTTATATCTAAAAAGCAAATTTAACTAAAAGAGAAAGGAGTTAGTTAAAATTTATTTTTTAGTTTTACGTTCAACCCCCGTTAATCAAATCAAGAACTGTCATGTTTAATTTTTTTAAGAAAAAAAAAGTAAAAAACTTAACTATAGTGTGCGATACAGACGTTATACACATTAATAGTAAACCTCTTACATTCCCCACTAATTATGATGCTTTAATTGAAGTTTTAGGCAAACCAAGTAGAGAATTAAAGAAAAGTAATGATTATATTATTTGGGATACACATGGTATTTTTTGTGGTTATACTGAAAAAGATAATATTTTATCTATAAATATTTATCAGAATAAAGAAGATAGAAGTGAGTACAACACCAAAAAACAGTTTAAAGGAAGGCTTTTTTTAAATAATGAAGAAATTACTAATAATGAGTTTGGTAAAATTCCATTAGGAAAAGTTGCAATTCACAGACTAGGCAGGGAAAGCGACACTCGTTTTGGATTTAGTCTTGGCGTTAATAGAGATTATAAAGACTTATAATTCTAACTTTATTTGCTGTAGAGTTTTGTTTGTTGTTACCAGTTTATTGATTATTTTTTTCCTCAAAATATCAATATCCTCTTCATAATAACGTGCCCATTTGTACTCTTTAAATAAGGTTTGAACTTGCTTTAGACGTTGATGTACTAATTCTGAATTCATTAAAAAGTGGTTGTTTTCCAAACCTTCTTGAACTCTTTTTATACTTGCTTTTGCTTTTGTATAGTCTACCTCTAAATAGAATACTTTATCGATACTGTTTAATGGGTAAAAGCTTGACCAATTTGCATACCCAACATAATATTGCTGATTTTTATAATTATCTATTCCTTGAATTTTCCATCGGCAATTGGCAACTCTACCCCAATGGTTTGAATAACGAAAAACTCCATCTTCTGTATAATAGTAATAACTCCCTGATTTGCTTTGAAAGTGCGCTTTCATATCATCAAAAAAATTGATGCTTTGCATTTCAAACTCACAATAAGTAGTTCTATAAAAATTGAATTTATGGTACTTCATTTAATTTCCAAAAGCCGTTAATACTATTTTTCTTCTTCCTCCATAATTTCTGTGCTCTCCTAAATACACTCCTTGCCAAGTTCCTAAATTGAGCTTGCCATTGGTTATTGGAATTTGTACCTGACATCCTAACATAGAACTTTTAATGTGCGCAGGCATATCATCCGCTCCTTCATAGTCATGTTTATAGTACGGCATATTTTCAGGAATCATCTTATTGATATGCGACTCAAAATCCATTCGTACAGTTGGATCAGCATTTTCATTAATGGTTAAACTTGCCGATGTGTGTTTAATAAATGCCTGAAACTGTCCTATTTTAATTTTATTAAGTTCTGGAAGTGCTTCTAATAGAATATCTGTAATCAAGTGATAACCTCTATCAAACACTGGTAATTGAATTTCTTTTTGGTAAAATTGCATACCGCAAATCTAAAACACTTCTTTTATAATTTTTAAGAATTCTTGCTTTTTTGTTTTAGAAATAGGAATTGTTGTTTGGTTTTGCATTAGTAAAAAATCTCCGTCTTTTTTTACAAATTTTTCTAAATAATGAAGGTTTATTAGGTAAGATCTATGACATCTAAAAAATAAATTATTTCCCTGAAGTTGATTTTCAAAGTACGCTAGTGGTTTACAAATTAATTCTCTTTCTCTATTTGCTAAATGTACTTTTGTATACATTCCGTCTGCTTCTAAATATAAAATATCTTCATGAGACACAAAAATAATTTCTCCTGGTACTTCTAAAGCTATTTTATGTGATGATAACGATTGAATGGCATTTTTTAACTCTGAAAATTGTATTGTTACCTTTTTTTGATTGATATTAACCTTTGCTTTATTCATAGCTACTCTTAACTCTTCTCTATCAATAGGTTTCACCAAATAATCTATTGCCGATAACTTTAACGCATCTAACGCATATTGTTGATATGCTGTTGTAAAAATTAATTGAAACTCAATAGGTTCAGAAATAAAGTCTAATATCTCCAATCCAGAGTATTCAGGCATTTCAATATCTAGAAAAACAATATCAGGAGTATGCTGATTTATTTCTTTTACTCCATTTAATAGATTATCAGCTGTAATAACACTTTTTATTTCAGGAAAAAACTCTATAAGCATCATTTCCATCACACTACGTGCTTTTGCTTCGTCATCAATTATTAACGCTTTCATTTTAAATTCTTTTAATTTTTAGTGTTACTACCGTTCCTATAGCCTTATTATTTTCTTCAACTTTATCAGTAAACTCAACTGAAATATCAAACAACTTTTCTTTCTTGTATAATGAAACTCTCTCATGAGTGGCGTTCACTGCAAAAGATTTATGTCCTTGTCTTTTCTTATTGATTTCAGATGATTTTTCTCTTCCTATACCGTCATCTTCTATAGTTACAATTAACACATTACTTCTATTTTTTTTAACTGTTATCCATAAATTTCCTTGTTCTTTTTTATGAACAAGTCCGTGTTTTATGGCATTTTCTACAAACGGTTGTAAAAATAACGGTGGTACTTCAAATTGATCTTTATTGATGTTCTTATCTACGAAGAAATGAACTTTAAATTTATTCTCAAATCGTAATTGCTCTAACGCTATATAAATTTCAAGTGAATTGAGTTCTTCTTTAAGCGATATTACATTAACCCTACTATGATTTAAATACATTCTAATCAAGCGAGAAAATTTAACCAAGTAATCGCTTGCTAAATATTTCTCGTTCTTCATTACATAGTCTTGAATTGCTCCTAAAGAATTAAATATGAAATGAGGATTCATTTGTGAGCGTAAGTTCTCTAATCGTAACTTACTTATTCTACTATCTAAGATCACTTTTTCTAATTCTCGCTCTCCTTCTTTTTCTTTCCATTGCAATTTAATTCGGTAATATATTACTACCGCTAAAACTGATACGAAAAACACAGCTGCAATGAACCACCAATTCTCCCAAAAAGGCTTTTGAACAATAATTTTGACACCTTCACTTTCTTTCCCTATACTTCCATCTAAACTTTTGGTTCTAAGTAAAAACTCATATTTTCCAGATGGAATTCCAATATACCTAACAACATCATCATTCAATTCAGATGTTTGCCATTCGGTGTTGAAGCCTAAAAGCTTATATTGAAAAACATTTTTGCTACTAGCTTTAAATCCGTTTGCATTAAAATTAAATGTTATATCATTGGTTTTATAAGGTAGTTCATACTTTGTTTTTATTTCTTGTTCGTTACCTCCAATTTTAACATTACTTATATAAGCCAATGGAACCGTTTTAGAGTCGTCCATTAAATCTGGAATAGATACATCTATTCTACATAAAAAATTGTTTCCAGGTATCCATAAATGATTATTTTGAACAACTGGATGTTTAAACTTAATAGCACTTTTATCAGTTAAATTGATTGTTTTTATCAATTTTTTATCTGTATCATATCGCTGTACCCCTTTTTCAGTAACAATCCATAGGAAATTATCCTTTCCTAAAATTCCTTTTATTTGAGATTGCAACAATCCTGTTGAATACGTAATACTGTCGGTTACTTTTCCTGCTTCTAACCCTAAGATTTTATCTCTTGTAGTTGCCCATATTTTACTATTACTAGTTTGAGTGTATTCAGAAAAAATAATAGGTTTGCCTTGGTAACCTATAGGAATAGTTTGTAGTTTCTTATTATAAACTACCGTTCCGTCAATATAAGTTAGATAAATAAGTTTGTTTTTAGAATCGTAATGAGTGCTAATAGGTCTTTTACTCTCTAAAACTATGTGTTCTTTATTTTTTGACAGATGCGTATAAATAATAGCATGTCGATACGATAAGCACACCAACGAATCTTTGCTGATTTGAGCAAAACCTTTAGCAGTAGTAAACTGACTTCCTACATTCGTTACTCCTTTACTCTTTAGGTCATAAATATAACTACTCGTACCGTTGGTACTTACATAAGCTCTATTGAGTATTTCATCGTATTTTATTCTATTTACCGGTCGTTGATTCGATAAATTCGTAATTGTATAATCGTTATTTTGTGTATTATAATCAATCAAATTACCATTTTGTGTTCCTAACAACAAACGTTTTTTTGCTACAGCTTCTATTGAGATAATGTCTTCTTTTACTTCTAAAAAACTCTTTTTTGTTATCCCTAAACTTGGCACTACAAAAACACCATTCTGAAGTGTTGTTAACCAATAATTATTTTCATTGTCTTGTAAAACATCGGTTATATGATAATCTTCAAAAATCTGTTCAGTATTATTAACTTTTGTTTTTTCAGAAGTTCTATAAATTCCATTTGATGTTAACAACCAGTTTTCTTGAAATTTCTTTGTATTGTATACCTG
The DNA here is from genome assembly GCF_056815515.1 of Tenacibaculum sp. DPLXC6. Classification (NCBI taxonomy): domain Bacteria; kingdom Pseudomonadati; phylum Bacteroidota; class Flavobacteriia; order Flavobacteriales; family Flavobacteriaceae; genus Tenacibaculum; species Tenacibaculum sp. DPLXC6. The sequence goes on along the minus strand of NZ_CP141806.1, from coordinate 3,371,820 downwards.
AGTTTTCTGAAAACTATTTGGAAGTTTTATAGAACTAATTTCTCTCGTATGAATATTGATTGAAAATGCTTTTGAGACATTACTTTCTAATTTAACAACAATCTCATCAAACCACTGAAACATCTGAAAATTTCCTTTATTTAAAGAAAACTTTTTTTTATTAAATTTTACTTTTTTAAAAACTGATCCCCCATCTTCTTCATAAACATGAGTAATGGTATTTGTTTCTTTTAAGTTATAGTAAAAAAAACCGTTTTCAGATTTTGCTATTTTAGAAACTTCAGCATTTAAATCTTTTTTTACCGCCCCTGTTTTTTTGTCTATCTGAAAACTCTTCCTCTGAGATATAAAAAAGATATCGTTATTCAAAACCATTAAATGAGCAAAAGTTCCTTTTAACTCATCAGAAAAGTCTTTAAAAAGCTGTAACTCTTTATTTACAACTTTATAAATATGTCCTGAAATTGTAGAACACCATACTTGTCCCTCTTCATCAATTTGTAAATTGAATATACTTTTAGTAGTTGCTATCGGATTTTTTACCTTAATAAACCTTTTACCGCTATAGTAAAACAAGCCTTGTTCTGCACCAACCCAAACAAGGTTATCTTTATCTTGAATAATATTAAAATTAGCCAGAGAAGCTAGACCATCATCCGAAGTAAATTGCGTATAAAAAGGCTCTTGTGAAAAAACATTTTCAAAGAAAAGAAATACGAAAACAAATATGCAAAAAGTTTTTTTCACAAGTTTAATATTACTTTAAAAAGGCGGCTATGCAATAATACGCAAAACGCCACCTTTATTGACAACTGTTCTTAGTTTAAAATTCATTAATTAACTCCTATTATAATCAATTTATAACCATTGAATGACTTTTCAATACTAACTTTTTTTAACCAATAAAATTTACCTCTAAAAATTAATGGTATAAATAGAAATTTATGAACCGTATGAGTGTGTCTTTTTTTTATTATCCTTTTTTTAAAATAAAGTTTCATTGTTCTAAACAACATAATTAAGTATAAGAAACTCTAGAATAACTTCCTTCTACAACTTCATCATCACCTGATTATATATCTGAAAATAAATCAATTGTTGATTCAGTAAATTCATTTATTTTTAATTTCCTTTTTTTAGCTGAGTTTACAGTCGACTTCAGTAATAAAATTAATAATAGAACTATATTTATTATACTTTTAAATTCTCATAGTAATTATTATTTCTTTAATCTTCTGTGTATGCCCCACTATATTCTCCTTTAAATACAACACCATCAAGTCTTTTATATAAATATCTTAATTTGATATTGTCCTCAGTTAGTTCAACAACTTTAACATATCCTTCTGTAGCTTTTTTACTGTCAACATTATTTGACCTTAAGAGTTGAGAACTATTTACTACTCCTAAATAATAATGAGACTCAGGTATTTCTACAAAGTAGTCTACATCCATTGAAATATCAGTTTGTTTAATTCCTTCAAACTCCATTTTGGCACCAGAACCTAATGGTAGTTGGGTTAATTGATTTTTTGTTAATGAATGTAATAGTAATGCAATATCTCCCTGAAAATCATAGCTTACATTTACTAGTTGAATTCCATATTCATCCTGCCCAAAACTCATAGTATTATTATAAATTTCTTGTACTTGGGCTTGTTCTTCTTCAGAACAAGAGGTTAATCCTATTAGAAATAAGAATACTACCATTAATAATTTGTTTATTTTTTTCATTTTGTTTATTTAGTTAAACTTGTTGTATTTTTTGAGAAAACTCTGTCAATTGGTGTGAGTTTTATGACACAAGTAAGTTGTTAATTTTATTTTATATCACATTTACAATAACCTCCATAAGGTGCTCCTCCAGTTCGGCTAATTCCATTAAAATAAACTTCTCCGTATTTTCCGCCTCCTGTATAATCTCTTCGTAAAATAAACTGTTGTAACATACACTTTCCATCAGAATTTTCCTGAACTACAACACCTACTACCCATTGGTACAAAGGAACTCCTGTTACTTTATGCTTTACTGTTGACCATCTATTCGAAGTAACATATTGTCTTAAGTTCTTCATACTTGTTTTGCTGTAATAAGCATTTAAACCTTTGGTAGCAACTCCTATCAAGCTACTGTTTAAGTTACCTTTAGTTGGCATTTTTACTTTAGTTAATGCATCTCTTTCCGAATCTTTACGTAATTCTTCAAAAAGACCAAAGGTTGTTTTTTCAGTTAACTCAACATTTTTATAATATTTCTTAATTTTTTCTGGGTCTTTAGCAGCAATCACAAACTGTTTTGGTTGTGCATTATTCATCCACTTGTGACCTTCATTGTCGTTTTTGTGATATACTTCAGCTCCAATTAACAATACACCTCGCTCTAATAAAAGTACATTTGCATTGGTCCATTCAGGTCCGCCTCCCATTCCAAATTGAAACTGAATATTTCCTTTATCGGCAGATTTTCTATAATTTTCTGGTACTACTCCGTATCTTTTTTGATCTGGAGTAAAAAACGCGCTTAACTGATATGTTGTTGGATCATATTCTATAGAAAAACCTTCATAAATATCTCCTGGGTTACTATCAAAATGACTTGATGGATTTCTAACAAAGTATTGTGATAAATGGTAGTAACCAGACAGTTCCATCTTATCAGAAAAACCACCATCATAAGCAGGTAACTTTTTAAACTTTGTTCTGTTTAATACATAAATTTGATTGTCTTTAAATTTATCATTTTCACTACTTTCTATAGGTGAAGGAATTTCACTCACAACCGTTCCTTTACTATTTTCTTTAGCTAACAAAGCTTTTTTTTCCGCTGCTTGTTTTTGTTGATATTCTTTATACTTTTTAAAATAAAAATCTTGCTTTTGTTTATCGTTAGGATATTTTTTAGCTAGTTCTTTTTTAAACTCTTCGTCTGAATACTCATTTGTATTAGATGTTGAATTAGTATCTGAACTTGTAGTTGATTTTTCTATTGATGAAGAAGCTTTCTCTTCTATTTTTTTTGTTACTTTTTGCTTAGCTTTTTTTAACATGTTACCAAACTGAGCATTAGCTGTTTGATGAAACAAAAAACTAGCGAAGAATAAACAAACTAATATTGTATATTTTTTCATTTCTATTATTGTTTTTATACTGCTAGAAGCTACCTGCTTTTTACACAGGTAACTTTCTTGAATTACTATTTAAAAGAAAATGTTTTTTATTGACATGCAACTGTACTCCAAGAAGCTCCAGATGGCTTAGCCCATTGATTTGCTGTGGTATTCGGTGGATTTAAAGGGTCAAACCCAGCATCATGTTGAATACAAGTTAAGTTAGAGTTCCAATCTGCAACCATGTAAAGAAAATTTACATTATTACCATTTGCAACATTTAAGCTTGATAAGTTGTTATATCTAGCATGTAAACTATTAACTTTTGGATTGCTAGAAATATCTATACTTGTTAAATTGTTGTTGTAAACAACCAAAGTTCTTAAATCTGGATACATAGATACATCTAACGAACTAATTTGATTATGCTCTAAGTATAAAGTTTTTAAACTATTTGCAGTTGTTGGTAATACTAGTGTTGAGATATTATTATCTCCACACTGAAAGTTCCCTAAACTTGAGTGGTTTGTTAAATCGATTGAACTTATATTGTTCTGCTGAATTAATACAGTTTGTAAAGCTGTATTAGCTGAAAGATCTAAAGCTGTTAAACTATTTCCTCTCAAGGTTAATCTTGTTATTGCTGTATTCTGACTTAAATCTATACTTGTTAACGAATTATTCATAGCATGAAACTCTGTAATATTCACAAAAGCCTCTACACCTGTAACATCTGAAATACTTAACCCATCAACACGAATTAAACCTGAGTATGTCTGAGCTTCTGACACTTGAATTTCACTATCTCCATTAGTATTAATAGCGTTATTAGCAACTAAAGCCGTTTTAAAATTAGCATCTGGTATATTTACAATAGTACCTGTTGCGGCTTGCAACCCCTTCCCATTAATAATAATAGCATAACTCGGTTTTGTAGGATCATTACTTTCTACAACTATCATTGCCTGCTTTTGTCCTTCAGATTGTGGTGTAAAACGTGCTGTTACCTCATAAAAGCTATTAGGAGCAATTGTTTGTGGTGCAGATACATTTACCAAAGTAAAGTTATTAGCATTGGCTCCGCTCATTCTAATATTACTTACCTCTAAATTTCCTTGACCATTATTCTGAATAGCAAAAGTTAAATCATTTCCAGAGTTCCCTACAGTAACATCACCAAAGTTCAATCCTGTTTCACTAAAAGCAATTGCAGGTTGTGCTGGCGCTGTTCCTGTTCCATTCATTGGTAAAAACACTTCATTTTCACTAGAGTTATTAAAAAATCTAATAGATGCTGAAGCAAATCCTTGTGAACTTGGCGTGAACTTAACTTCAAAAGTATATGTATCACCTGGAGCAATAGTTCTTATTAATGAACTTGTTCCTCCTATTACTGTAAAAGATGATGATGAACTACCTCCTATAATATTCACATTAGTAATCTCTAAATCTGTATTTCCTGTATTAGAAACTGTAATATTTTTAGATAAGTCTTCACCTACTTCAACATTCCCAAAACTTATAGGTGATTCACTAAACTCTATAACTGACATAGGTGTTGCTGTAGCTTTACCGCTTAAGGCAATGGCTTTAACACCTGCATTAGTTGTCACCTCTAAACTTGCTGTTTTTTCTCCTACATTGGTTGGCTCAAATACTACCGTAATGGTTTTAGTTTCTCCTGCAGCTAAAGTTTCTGTTGTTGCTGAAGTTGAAAAGTTAGCAGCATTGGTCCCTTTTATTTCAAAGCCTGTAATTTCTAAGTCTGCATCTCCACTATTAGTTATAGTAAACGTAGCGTCTTTTGTTTGATTAATCTCTACGTTTCCAAAAACCAAAGCCGTTTCACTTAAATCAACACCTGGTAATGGTTTTGGTTTTGCAATTCCTGTTACTTTTACTTCTTTTTTCCCAATATTAGTCGTAATTTCTAAGATAGCCTTTTTTTCTCCTTCTGTTAAAGGAGCAAAGGTAATTTCAAAAGTATACGATTCTTCCTTTTTAATTACTTTTGGTACTGCACTAGTTGAAAAATCAGCAGCATTTGTTCCTTTTAATACAAATTCATCTATTTCTAAATCTGAACCTCCCTCATTTGTTACTTTAAACGAATAGTTAATAGTTTGTTCTACTTCTACTGCTCCAAAATCCTTTTCTATATCAGTAATAGAAAACTCTGCTGGAATAATTTCTTCATCCTTATCACAACTTGTGATACTTACAAGTACAAAAAGAATAGCACTTGCATACATGTTAATTTTTTTTCTCATGTGTGTTTATTTTTCTGATTTATTTTTTGTGCTTCCTTATAGTTATAAAGCACTTCTCCCTTATATTGGAAGTAAAATTACACACAGGATACCTCTTACAGTGAAAAAACTGCTGAAGTGATTTTATCTTTTTCTAAAACACTTTTTTTTTTTTCTAAAACACCTAATATCTATTTAAAAGCAAAAAAGCCCGTCAAATGACGAGCTTTTTTACATCTATAGTCCTAATAAAACTTGTAATGCTTTTTAGGATAATACAATCAAATTTATTTTACTTCTTCAAAATCTACATCTTCTACATTATCTCCTCCTTCAGCTGAAGCTCCTGCATCTGCACTTCCTTGCGCACCAGCTCCATTTGCTTGTGCATCTTGTTGTGCTTTATACATCTCTTCAGAAGCAACTTTCCAAGCCTCGTTAATCTTTTCCATTGCAGCATCGATAGCAGCAAGGTCTTTAGATTCGTGTGCTTTCTTTAACTCTTCTAAAGCAGCCTCGATTGGTTCTTTCTTATCTGCTGATAATTTATCACCAAACTCTTTTAATTGCTTTTCAGTTTGGAAAATCATAGAATCTGCTCCGTTAATTTTATCTGCAGTTTCTTTAGCCTTTGCATCTGCATCTGCATTTGCTTCTGCATCTGCTTTCATCTTTTGAATTTCTTCATCTGTTAATCCAGAAGAAGCTTCGATACGGATGTTTTGAGATTTACCTGTTGCTTTATCCGCTGCAGATACGTTGATGATTCCGTTTGCATCAATATCAAAAGTTACTTCAATTTGAGGAACTCCTCTTGGTGCTGGTGGAATATCTGTTAATTGGAAACGACCAATTGTTTTGTTGTCTGCTGCCATCGCTCTTTCACCTTGTAATACGTGAATATCTACCGATGGTTGGTTATCTACTGCCGTAGAGAATACTTGTGATTTTTTAGTTGGAATGGTTGTATTTGCATCGATTAACTTTGTAAATACATTACCCATTGTTTCAATTCCTAATGATAACGGTGTTACGTCTAATAATAATACGTCTTTTACATCACCTGTTAACACTCCTCCTTGAATTGCTGCTCCTAAAGACACAACCTCGTCTGGGTTTACACCTTTACTTGGTGCTTTACCAAAGAACTTCTCAACTGCTTCTTGGATTGCTGGAATACGAGTTGAACCTCCTACTAAGATAATCTCATCAATATCAGAAGTTGATAAATCAGCATTTTTTAACGCTGTTTGACAAGGCTCAATAGTTCTCTTTACTAAATCATCAATTAACTGCTCAAACTTAGCTCTACTTAACGTTCTTACCAAGTGTTTTGGTCCACTAGCTGTAGCAGTGATATATGGTAAGTTAATTTCTGTAGAAGTTGTACTTGATAATTCAATCTTAGCTTTTTCAGCAGCTTCTTTTAAACGTTGTAACGCCATAGGATCTTTACGTAAATCCATGTTTTCTTCAGCATTAAACTCATCTGCTAACCAGTTAATGATTTTTTCATCTACATCATCACCTCCTAAGTGCGTATCTCCATCAGTAGCTAATACTTCAAATACTCCATCTCCTAATTCTAGGATAGAAACATCATGTGTACCTCCACCAAAGTCAAATACTACGATCTTCTTATCTTCACTTGCTTTATCTAATCCATAAGCTAATGCTGCTGCAGTAGGTTCGTTGATGATACGACGAACTTTTAATCCAGCAATCTCACCTGCTTCTTTTGTAGCCTGACGCTGTGCATCGTTAAAGTATGCAGGCACTGTAATTACAGCTTCAGAAACTCCCTGACCTAAATAGTCTTCAGCAGTTTTTTTCATTTTCTGTAATATCATCGCAGAAATTTCTTGAGGCGTATACATACGATCATCAATCTTTACTCTTGGTGTATCGTTGTCTCCTTTTACAACATCGTAAGGAACTCTATCTGCTTCTTTTTGAGACTCAGAATATTTATTTCCCATAAAACGTTTAATAGAATAAACTGTTTTAGTTGGGTTAGTTACTGCTTGACGTTTTGCAGGATCACCTACTTTACGCTCACCTCCTTCAACAAACGCTACAATAGAAGGAGTTGTTCTTTTTCCTTCAGCATTTGGAATTACTACCGGCTCATTTCCTTCCATTACAGACACACATGAGTTCGTAGTACCTAAATCTATACCTATAATTTTACTCATAATCTTTATTTATCTTTTTTAAAGTTTTAAATTCAATTTTACGAGTAGTATTAGTCAAAGTGTATGCCAATGGTTTTTTGCTTGTATTTTGACAGAGAAAAGTATAAAACAAGTCATTTTTTATGACAGAGTGTCATTAATCGACATTGTTTAAATAAGATTCGTACACCATTATTATATTAGCAAATGTATTCTGAAACGCTTTTTCTCTTTCTTTTTCACCTTTAAACTCAACTTTAGTTATACCTTCTTCTAATTGAGGTGTTAAATCTCCTTCATAACTAGAAAACATTAAATACCAATGTGTTTGTTTTAATCGATATTCATTTTGTTGCATGAATAAATGATAGGTAATAAGTAGCTTTTGGTTAATTATTAGTTTTTCTATACCACATTCTTCTTCAACTTCTCTTATGGCTGCTTCTTCTAAATTTTCTCCTTCTTCAACACGTCCTTTAGGTAAATCCCATTTATTTCCTCTGTAAATAAATAGTATTTTTTTGCTTTTATTTAGAACTAATCCTCCAGCTGCTGTAATTACCTTAAACTTAACTTTAAAATCTAACCAATCTTCTGATAAGTTATTAGAATAGATATAAACACCTTTTAACTTACCCGCTTTTAACTTGTAAATAAGTTCTTCAATAATTGTATTTTTGTAGATATAAACTAAAAAATCTTCTTCATTTTTAAGTGAAGTTGTAAAGATTATTGGTTTATCATTAACAAAAACTTTATACATTTGCGCTATGGATTTTAACAAAGATACAGCAAAAAAAACTGCCGAGCTTCTTTTGCAAATTAAGGCTATAAAATTAAGTCCCAAAGAACCTTTCACATGGGCTTCTGGCTGGAAATCACCTATTTATTGTGACAACAGAATTACATTATCGTACCCTCCTGTTAGAAATTTTTTAAAACAAGAAATTGCTAAACTAGTAGAAGAAAAACATGGTAAACCTGATGTAATTGCAGGAGTTGCTACTGGTGCTATAGCAATTGGTATATTAGTTGCGCAAGAGCTAGGTGTGCCTTTTGTTTATGTTAGACCTGAACCTAAAAAACATGGTAGACAAAACCAAATTGAAGGCCACATAGAAAGTGGACAAAATGTTGTAGTAATTGAGGATTTAATTAGTACTGGTAAAAGTAGTTTAAATGCCGTGAAAGCATTGAAAGAAGCACATGCCAATGTAAAAGGAATGATTGCTATTTTTTCTTACGGTTTTAATATAGCTACAGAGAATTTTAAAAATGATAAAGTAGAACTTACTACTTTAAGTAATTATGAACATTTATTAGAGCAAGCTTTAGATAGTAAGTATATTACTAGTGAAGAACTTCGAACTTTAGAAGATTGGAGAATTGCTCCTAGTGAATGGAATAAAAACGATAAATAACAGCACAATAATGAATATAGAAGGAAATACAGTTACTGTAAAAAAATCATCTAAAGATTTATTTGAATTTCTAACCAAATTAGAAAATTTTGAACAACTAATGCCTGAAAACACTCAAAAATTTGAAGTTGATGGTGATAGTTTTATTTTTGGTTTAAAAGGTATGCCAGAAATTCGTTTAATAATGAAAGAAAAAACTGAGTATTCTAATGTTACTTTAGGTGCCGCAAGTAGCAAATTACCTTTTACATTAGCTGCTGACATTGCTGATATTAGTGATAATGAAAGCCAAGTTACTTTAAAGTTTAATGGTGAGTTTAATGCTATGATGGCAATGATGGTAAAAGCTCCATTAACGAAGTTTATTGGAACTCTAACTGAAAATTTAGAAAAGTTATAAAGTAGCAAACGAAACCTCTTTCAAGCCAAATTCTTGAATTGTTTCGTTTTCTAATTCTATTTGGAGGCTTCCACTTTTTGAAACTCCAATAATTTTACCCATAAATAAAATGTTCTGACTGTTTTTAAACATTGTTGGAACATTTTTTTTGTATAAAAACTTTAAGTAAGCTTCTTCTAATAATTCATATTCATTTTTTTCTAAAAGCCTAAAGTAACCTTCTAGCTTTTTCAAAATACTTCCTAACAATATATCCAAATCAAATTCTTTTCCTAAGATATTTTTTACAGAAGAAGCATTCGGTAAGTTTTTAGAAAATGAATCTTGATTTACATTTATTCCAATTCCTATTACAGACGACACTATCTTACTACCTTTTAATGTATTTTCAATTAGTATGCCTCCAAGTTTTTTATTTCCTGACAGAATGTCGTTAGGCCATTTTATTGCCAAGTTTGGTAACCCCAACTCTTTTAAAGCCTCAAAAACACTTAATGAAACACTAAAGTTTAAATACTTATGTTTTTCAACATCTAAGTCTGTAAACCTAGAAAACACACTAAACGTAAGGTTTTTTCCTTCTTCAACAACCCATTCAGAATTCATTTGTCCTCTACCCTTAGTTTGGGTTTTAGCAACTACAACTGTAAAATCATCAGCTACCACTTTTGACACCATATTCTTCAAAAAGGTGTTGGTAGAGTCGATGGCATTAAGTTTGATTATTTTCATGTAGATTTAGCGTGTAAAACAAGTATCAATATTACATAAATTACTCGCAAAAAAATAATAACTTTGCTAAAACTTAATTTTTTTTAATGACAATAAAACAAACAAACACAGACGATCTTTTAGCTGTGATTATTAAAGGGATTGATGATGTAAAAGGAGAAGATATCCAATTACTAGATTTAAGGGAGATAGAAAACACTGTTTGTGATTATTTTGTAGTTTGTTCTGCTAACTCGAACACACAAGTTAATGCCATTTCGGGCTCTGTACAAAAAATAGTAAGTAAAGAACTAAAAGATAAACCTTGGCATATTGAAGGACAAGGAAACTCAGAATGGGTTCTTATGGATTACGTAAACGTTGTTGTACACATCTTTCAAAAACAAGTTCGTGAATTTTACGACATTGAAAGTCTTTGGGGTGATGCTAAAATTACAGAAATCAACCCAGCATAATTGCTAACATTTTATACACCTTTTTATGAGTGATAATAAAAAAAACGCGCCAAAATTTAGTTTCAGCTCATTTTGGCTATACATACCAATAATAGTTATCTTACTAGGGTTAAGCTTTTTTAACTCTGGAAACTTAGGTTCTCGTAATATTACAAAAAACGAGTTCACTAAAATTCTTCAAGCAAACGACATTAATGAAATTGTTGTAGAAAACAATAATGTTGCACAAATTTTCTTAAAGCCTGAAGCTTTAAAAAAAGAAGAACATAAAAAATTAGCAGATTCTCCTTTTTATAGAAAAGGGTCGCCTCTTTACACATATAACTTTGGTGATTTACAAAACTTTGAAAACGAAATCAACAAGGAAAAAGAAGAAAAGAACCTAGATTTTGACAAAGTAAATGTAGAAAGAACTAGTATGATGGATACCATCATTAGCTTCCTTCCTTTTATTTTATTAATTGTTATTTGGCTTTTCTTCATGAGAAGAATGTCTGGAGCTGCTGGAGGTGGTGGTGCTGGAGGTCAAATTTTTAACATTGGTAAATCCAAAGCTAAACTTTTTGACGAAAATACTAAGGTTAAAACTACCTTTAAAAATGTAGCTGGTTTAGAAGGTGCTAAAGAAGAAGTTCAAGAAATTGTTGACTTCTTAAAAAGTCCAGAAAAATATACCAAATTAGGTGGTAAAATACCTAAAGGAGCTTTATTAGTAGGACCTCCTGGTACTGGTAAAACTTTATTAGCAAAAGCGGTTGCTGGTGAAGCTGGTGTACCTTTCTTCTCTTTATCTGGTTCAGATTTTGTTGAAATGTTTGTTGGAGTTGGTGCTTCTCGTGTACGTGACTTGTTTAAACAGGCACAACAAAAATCTCCTTCTATCATTTTTATTGATGAAATTGACGCTATTGGACGTGCTAGAGGTAAAAATAGTATGACTGGTGGTAATGATGAACGTGAGAACACATTAAACCAATTATTAACAGAAATGGATGGTTTTGGTACTGATACTAATGTTATTGTATTAGCTGCAACCAACCGTGCTGATGTATTAGATAAAGCTTTGATGCGTGCTGGTCGTTTTGATCGTCAAATCTATGTTGACTTACCTGATTTACATGAACGTAGAGAAATTTTTGAAGTTCATATTAAGCCTTTAAAATTAGCTGCTAATGCCGATTTAGAATTCTTAGCACAACAAACACCAGGTTTTTCTGGTGCAGATATTGCTAACTTATGTAATGAAGCTGCCTTAATCGCTGCCAGAAAAGGTAAAGATGCTATTGAACATCAAGATTTCTTAGATGCTGTTGATAGAATTGTAGGTGGATTAGAAAAGAAAAATAAAGTGATTACTCCTAAAGAAAAGAAAGTAATTGCTTTTCATGAAGCAGGTCACGCAACTGTTAGTTGGATGTTAGAGCATGCTGCTCCTTTAGTTAAAGTAACTATTGTTCCTCGTGGTCAATCCTTAGGAGCCGCTTGGTATCTTCCTGAGGAAAGGAAAATTGTTCAAACAGAACAAATGCTTGATGAAATGTGTGCTACTATGGGAGGTAGAGCTGCTGAGAAGTTAATTTTCAATAAAATTTCAACTGGAGCGTTAAGTGATTTAGAAAAGGTTACTAAACAGGCTCGAGCTATGGTTACTGTTTATGGTTTAAATGACAAAGTAGGTAATGTTACGTATTACGATTCATCAGGTAATGATGCCTTTGTGAAACCTTATAGTGATGCCACTGCTAAAAAGATTGATGAAGAAATTTCTGAAATAATAGAAACTCAATACAAAAGAGCTATTGAAATACTTGACCAAAACAGAGATAAGTTAACAGAACTTGCTGATTTATTACTGGAAAAAGAAGTTATCTTTAAAGATGATTTAATAAAAATCTTTGGAGACAGACCTTTTGGAAAGGAAGAGAAACCTCAAATTACAACAGAAGAATAGTTTTATTTTAATGAATTTTTTCAAAAAATTATTTAAAACATATCAAGAATCATCTAAAGAAAAAAAAGTCAACGAACAAGAAGTTCATTTGTCTTTAGATGATTCTTTTGTTCATCATTTTATTAATAAAGGAGGAAAGTTTTTATACTGTACATCAATAAACGAGGTTAGTAAAAATTTAAAGAACATCTTACAAGAAAATAACTGGCGCAAAATTACTTGCACCGATTTTGATTTATTAAAGATTACCGAGAAAATTGATATTTCTGTACAAAACCATTCCTCAGAATCTGTACCTTTTTTTACCTCTTGTGAACATTTAATTGCCGATAAAGGAGAAATTTTATTTTCTTCTAATCAATTAGGCAGCCACAAACTAGCGTCTCTCTCAAAACATTTTATTGTTTATGCTACCACTAGTCAGTTAGTAAAAAATACAGGAGAAGGATTAACAGGTATTAAAACACATTTTAGCGGCAACATACCAACCAATATTAGTTCTATTAAGAATTATACGTTTGAAATTGAAGATGATAATTTTTTGAGTTATGGTAATAATAACACAAAAGATTTATATTTGCTGCTCTTTGAAGACCTTTAAAATATGTCTAACCTTTTTGTAAGAAGTCTTTCTGCACTTGTTTATGCTATTCTATTTATTTCTGCTATTCTTTTTTCAGCAGAAACATATATAGGATTACTTGCTCTGTTTGCTGCTGTTTGTATTTGGGAACTTTCTAAAATTATACAAACAAAAAACGTTGTTCCATATATACTTTTAGCAAGTGTTGTTTATTTAACTTTTCAAAATACAGTATTTAAGTATACTGATTATTTATTTGGCACTACTATAATTGGATCTGTCATTTTACTTTATTTACTTTTAAGTTCTAAATCTATTAAAACAAATACTTTAGCTAAAAAACTATTTTTACAAGTTATATATTTAGTATTACCATTTTACTTCTTAATGAACCTTCCTTTCATAAGTGGTTCTTATCACCCCAACATAGTCATCTATATAATTTTTATTATTTGGACTAACGATAGCTTTGCTTTTTTAGTAGGTAAAAACTTTGGAAAACGTAAATTATTTGAGAAAGTATCTCCTAAAAAAACGATTGAAGGTTTTGTAGGCGGTTTATTATTTTCAATAATTGCAGGTTTTACTATTGGTCAATACTCTGGAATCTTTTCTATTTTAGATTGGATAATCATTGCTATTATAGTTGCTATTTTTGGTTCTTTAGGAGATTTAGTAGAGTCTAAACTTAAAAGACAAGCTAAAGTAAAAGATAGTGGTACAATTATGCCAGGTCATGGAGGCTTATTAGATAGGCTAGATAGCTTGTTTTTCCTTGCACCCTTCGTATATTTGTATATACATTACATAATGTAAACTATCTACATAAATAACTATCCACCCCATGGAAAATGATTTAGATTTAAAGTTTAAAGAAGCTTATAAAATAGCATCTGATTTAGAGGAAAAACTACCTCCTGATGTTATGCTACGCCTATATGCTTACTATAAACAAGCAGTAAAGGGAGATAGGTTTACATTTAATGACAATAGTGACTTACGAAATGCCTTTAAATTTAATGCTTGGATGCAACTTAGGGGTATGAGTGAACGAGAAGCTAAAAAAGAATACATTAAATTAGTAAATTCAATCATAAAATAAATCTCATGAAAAAAATCGTTTATTCTTTAGTTATCTGTTTTACAGTTTTTCAAATGACATCTTGTAAATCAGAGGCAAAAAAAGAAACAGAAACTACAAAGGAAGAAGTTAAAGTAGAAAAGAAAGCTGCATTTGTTTTACAAGATGCTGACAACTTAATAAACTGGACAGCTTATAAAACTACCGAAAAGGTACCTGTAAATGGACAGTTCCAAAAAGTAAATATTACTGCTGGTGGTGAAGCTGAGACAGCTAAAGAAGCTATCAACAATGCTGAATTTTCTATTCCTGTAAGTAGTATTTTTACAAAAGATACTAGTAGAGACTTTAAAATTAAAAAGTTTTTCTTCGGAGTTATGGACAACACTGAATTACTTTCTGGTAAATTAGTTTTAGAAAATGATTCTATTGGTCACGCTAATTTAACTATGAATGGTGTTACTAAAAAACTTCCTTTTAAATACACTCTAAATGGAAAAGAGTTTAGCTTAAATGCAACTATGAAAATTACCGATTGGCAAGCTGAAAACGCTTTAGATTCTTTAAATACCGCTTGTAAAGATTTACACAAAGGGGCTGATGGAGTTTCAAAAACTTGGGATGAAGTAGCTTTAAACATTACATCTGTTTTTAAATAAAACAGATTAAAATATATTTTAAAGCCTCAGAATAATTTCTGAGGCTTTTTATTTTTAATGTACTTCAAACATCCATTTTCTTACTGGTTTGTAAAAAGCAATTACTAACAAACCTATGATTGCTGAAATAACTCCTAGATTAGCATATACAGAAACATACGAATATAATTGATGAAAAATCTCAGACTGCTCCATAACTGTTTTCGATGATAAACCAGTAAACAATTCTGTTACCTTTCCAAAAAAGCCTTTAGAAAACACTCCTAAACTACCATTGACAACTGTAGTCAATTTAGCTATTTTTCCTGCAAAAAAATGACCATAAAAGTTTGCTGAAAACCATACTCCCATAATAAAAGCAATATATTTTACAGGTGATAACTCTGTCATTTTAGACAAACCTATGGGAGACAAAAACAACTCTCCAGTAGTTAGTATAAAATATCCTAAAATTAAATATACCATTGGGGTTTTAGCTAAATCGTCAACTTGATAACCTGACAATCCAAAAGTTATAAAACCTACCCCCAAAAACAACAAGCCTAATCCAAATTTTACAACAGAATTTGGATTTCTATGTATTTTATGTAAATAACCCCAAAGTATAGAAAAAGGGATTGCCATTAGAATTATAAAAGTTGAATTGATGCTATTGGTTTGAGCTGCATTTAATCCTATTAGGTTTACATTTCTATCAGCAAACAAAGTCAATGAACTACCTGCCTGTTCAAAAATTGCTGCAAACAAAGTATATAAAACAGTAAAAAAAATGGCTACAGAAAGTTTTTTTCGCTCTTTCGAAGTCACATTTCGTAAGATCTTGATTAAAAACAATATCAGAAATAAAGAAACAATCCAAACCAAATAATGCTCAAACTCATGGTAATAAACTATTAATGCAAATACTGGTACGGACAAAACTGCTCCAATTGTTACTAAATCTCCTTTTTTTATTCCAAATTGTTTTTCTTCAAATAATTCTTGATTTGGAACTAAACCTTTATTTTCAAAAACATTTCTTTTAAGACCTCCTTTAAAAACAACCAATCCTAACAACATACCAATTCCTGCCAAAACAAATCCGTAGTGCCAACCATATAATTCTGCCAACCACGCACATAATAGTGGAGCAACTGCTCCTCCTATATTTATCCCCATATAAAAAATAGTAAATCCAGCATCTCTCCTACTATCTCCTTCAGTATATAACTTACCCACAAATGAAGATATATTTGGTTTGAAAAAACCGTTTCCAACAATAATTAAGGATAATGATCCATAAAAAAATACTGGATGTTCAAAAGTTAAAAAGAAATGTCCTAGTGCCATCAATACCCCTCCTAAAACAATTGCTTTTCTAAATCCTAAAATTTTGTCAGCTAGCATTCCTCCAATCATTGGAGTTACATATACTAACGACATATATGCAGCGTACACTCCGAATGACATTTCATCAGAAAATAATAAATGTTTGGTCATGTATAATACCAACAATGCCCGCATTCCATAAAAAGAAAAACGCTCCCATAATTCAGCAAAAAATAAATACAGTAATCCTCTTGGATGTCCTAAAACATCTGTTCTTGAATTCATATGTTTAATAATTTTTAAGTTTTTACGAATATATTTTTCAACTTAAAAAAACAGAAGACATGTAGTTAATTGTAGTAAAAAATAAGCTTTTGTGAGTTTTTGTAACCGATTTAAAGGCTAAAAATTAACATCTTATTAATATCTTTAAACGCTTTTATGATAGTTTTACTATTATATTTGCACTATTAATTTTTATTTATGAAAAATTTACTATCAAATTTAAAAATAGAAATCCCTTCAGGAATATATATAAAAGACCCAGAGACCTCTGATTTGGGTAAAAGAATAATAGAGAATAGTATTATACTCATTGAAGAAATTGGTTTTGAAAGTTTCAACTTTAAAAAACTTGGTAAAGTAATAGGCTCAAACGAAAGCTCTATATATCGTTACTTTGAAAGTAAACATAAACTCTTAGTTTACTTAACTTCTTGGTATTGGGGGTGGATTCAATATTTATTAGTAATAGAAACTTACAGTATTAGTAACCCAAAAGATAAATTAATTAAAGCGATTGAGGTTCTGGCTAGAAAAGCCGAGAAAGACAATAACTTTTCACATATTAATGAGGCCTTACTTAACTTAATAGTAATTAACGAAAACTCAAAATCGTACTCTACTAAAGAAGTAGATACTGAAAATAAAGAAGGATTTTTTAAATTGTACAAAGAAGTAGTAAAACGTTTTGCTGAAATAATTAGTAATTATAACAGTTCTTACAAACATCCATTAACACTTGCAAGCACTATAATTGAAGGAATTTTACATCAGCAATTTGTAAAATCACATTTTAAGTCACTAACCAATTGTGATGAAAGCACAACTACTACCTCCTTTTTTATTGAACTAACTTTAAACGTACTTTCTAATGAAAGAGAAAAATAAACTAACTCCGTGGCAACGATTTCTAGGATTAATAAACCTAGAGAAAAAAGACACGCTACAAATAGCATATTATGCCATTTTTGAAGGTATTGTTGCTTTATCATTACCCTTAGGTGTACAAGCCATTATAAACTTATTACAAGCAGCACAGGTTTCTGCTTCTTGGATTGTTTTAGTTATACTAGTAACTGCTGGTGTTGCCTTTAGTGGAATTTTAAAACTAATGCAGTTTAGGATTATTGAAACTATTCAGCAGAGAATTTTTACCAGAGCATCAATAGAGCTTAGTTATCGTTTTCCTAAAATTAAGATGATTGAACTAAGAAACTATTATCCTCCTGAACTTGCCAATCGTTTTTTTGATACACTAACCATTCAAAAAGGTATTTCAAAAATATTAATTGATGCACCTTCTGCCCTATTGCAAATTGTTTTTGCCTTATTACTTCTTTCGTTTTATCATCCGTTTTTTATCATTTTCGGATTGTTAGTTTTACTATTAATCTACGTTGTTTTTAAGTATACAGCAAAAAAAGGATTAGAAACGAGCTTAAAGGAGTCAAAAAACAAGTATAAAGTAGCCCATTGGCTACAAGAAATTGCAAGAACTATCATAAGTTTTAAATTATCTGGAAAAACAAAATTAGCCCTTGAAAAAAGTGATATCCTGGTAGATGATTACTTAAAATCAAGAGAGAGTCACTTTAAAGTACTCGTTATGCAGTATATTCAAATGATTAGTTTTAAAGTAATTATTACCGCAGGTCTATTACTTATAGGAGGTTTTTTAGTGCTCACACAACAAATGAATATTGGTCAATTTGTAGCTGCAGAGATTATTATCATTTTAATTATGAATTCTGTAGAAAAATTAATTCTAGGGCTTGAATCTTTTTACGATGTATTAACATCTATAGAAAAATTAGGAGAAGTTATTGATAAACCAATAGAACCGCAAGAAGGTAGTAGCGTTAACAGAGACAAACCTTTTAAAATTGAACTTCAAGACGTTTCCTATGTTGTTAACAACCGACCAAAACCAGTAATTAACAATGTTTCATTTGAAATAAACCCTAACGATAGGGTTTTAATCCAAGGAAGTAGTAACTCTGGAAAATCTAGTTTAATACAATTAATCTCTGGTTTAATTGAACCAACATATGGAGATATTTTTGTAAACGATTTATCATTAAAAGGTATTATTACTAATAATTATAGAGCTAACTTAGGGTTGTCTCTTTCTGAAGAAACTCCTTTTGAAGGAACTATTAGAGAAAATATAACCTTTGGAGATTCATCTATCACTGACGAGGAAATATACAGTATTTTTAAAATTACAGGACTAACAGAGTTTCTAAAACAACAACCTAAAGGTTTAGACACTTATTTAAAACCTGAAGGGAAACTCATTGCTTATACAGTAGCTAAAAAAATTATTCTTTCTAGAGCAATCATTAAAAAACCAAAACTTCTCATTTTGGAAGATCCTCTTGATTTGTTTGAAAAAGATGAAGCTGAAAAGATAATTGATTTCATTACTGATGTTTCTCAACCATGGAGTTTAATTATTGTAAGCCGTAATGAACACTGGAAAAAGAAGTGCAACAAACAAATTACCCTTGAAAAAGGTAGTATAACTAACTTTAAATCCTAGGTAATCATGTTAAATATATCAAAAAACACCGTTTCAGATCAAATAGATATCACAAAATTCAAATCTGGAAAAGACATTTTTACAAAAGAGTACCACAAATTATTTAAAAGATTTTTACTAGTCTTTTCTGTTATCTTGGTTGTTATCTTATTTTTACCTTGGACTCAAAATGTATCCAGTGAAGGACATGTTACTACGTTAAAACCTAATCAACGTCCACAAACACTACAATCTCAAATACCTGGACGTATAGAAGAATGGTTTGTACAAGAGGGAGATTTTGTAAAGAAAGGAGATACTATTTTAAGAATTTCAGAAATAAAAAGTGGCTATTTTGACACTAAACTTGCTGAAAGAACTGGTAAACAGTTAAACTCTAAAACACTATCTGCCAAAGCATATAACAATAAAATTAGTGCTCTACAAAATCAAATTATTGCTATTAAAAAAGAGAGAAAACTTAAATTAGAGCAAGCAAAAAACAAATTAAAACAAGCTTATTTAAAGACTAAAAGTGATAGTATTGATTTTGAAGCTATTAAAATAAAACAAAAAATAGCTCAAACTCAGTTTGATAGAACTGTTACCTTAGAAAAAGAAGGCTTAAAAGCTGTAAAAGATGTTGAAGAAAAAAGAGCGAAACTTCAAGAGTTATCAGCTAAATTAATTTCTCAAGAAAATAAATTCTTTACTTCTAAAAATAATATTATCAATGCACAATTAGCTATTAGTAGTACACAAGCTTCTTATGCTGATAAATTGTCTAAAACAGAAAGTAGCTTGTATAGCGCGCAATCTGGTGCTTATGAAGCAGAAGTTCAAGTTTCAAAACTAGAAACTAGCTTAGCTAATTATAGCAAACGAAGCTCTTTATTATTCATTACTGCTCCACAAGATGGATATATTAATAAAGCTATAAAGTCTGGTATTGGTGAAACTTTTAAAGAAGGTGAGCAATTAGTAAATATTATGCCTGCTGACTACGATTTGGCTGTTGAAATGTATATACAACCCATAGATTTACCGCTGATACACATTGGTGAAGAAGTTCGCGTTCAGTTTGATGGTTGGCCTGCTATGGTATTTAGCGGGTGGCCTAATGTATCGTATGGAACTTACGGTGCCAAAATTGTAGCTATCGAAAATTTTATTAGTAGCAATGGGAAGTATCGTGTTTTAATTGTTCCAAATAACGAGCAAGAGCCTTGGCCAAAAGCTATTAGAGTAGGTTCTGGTGCAAAAACTATTGCCTTATTGGAAAATGTACCTATATGGTTTGAGTTATGGAGACAGATTAACAGCTTCCCTCCTAACTTCTACCAACCAAAAAATAAAGAGAGTGGTAAAGGCTCAAAAAAAGAAGCCTAAGAATCACTCAATAAAACAATAAAAAGACAAATAGATGAAAAGGTTAACTATCCTTTTTTTGTTACTAAGCTTTATAGCTACAGCACAAAATAATTTAAGCACTCAACTTAGTTTAGAGGAATATTTAGGTTATGTAAAAAAATATCATCCAGTTATAAAACAAGCTGAGCTTATTACAAGTACCAATGAGGCTAAATTATTAAAAGCTAGAGGTACTTTTGATCCTAAAATAGAAGTAGACTACGACAGAAAAGAGTTTAAAGGCAAGGATTATTACAAAAAACTAAATTCAACCTTTAAAATTCCAACTTGGTATGGAATAGAGTTAAAAGGTAGTTATGAAAATAATTCTGGCCAGTATTTAAACCCAGAACATAACACTCCTGAAAATGGTTTGTATAACGTTGGAATATCTGTTTCTTTAGCTAAAAACTTATTTATTAACAAAAGGATGGCTACTTTAAAACAAGCTAAACTCTATAATCAACAAGGTGAATTAGAACAACAGCTATTGATTAATGATATTTTATTTGAAGCTATCAACACATACTTAAACTGGTTACAGTATTATCAGAGTTATAATGTATACAGAGACTATTACGCTAACGCAGATATTAGATTAAAAAACGTAAAGAAAAGTTTCAAAGCTGGTGATAAACCAGCTATTGATACTTTAGAGGCTAATATCAATTTAAAAAACAGAAAGTTAGACCTAGAAAAAGCGAATATTAAATACATTAAATCTAAGTTAGAACTTTCTAATTATTTATGGATTGGTAACAACATTCCTATGGAAATAAAAGAAGAAATAATTCCTGACGTTACTACTTTTTCTAATATTGATGCTATTCTAAACACTTCTATAACTACATTATTTGATAATGAATTTGAAAATCATCCTAAGTTAAAGTTACTCGAGTTAAAGAAAAGAAATCTAGAAATAAATAAACAACTAAAAGTAAACAACTTATTACCTAAGGTAGATTTTCAGTATAATTTACTCGCTTCAAAAGTGAATAATTTTGATGCTTTTAGTACTGCGAACTACAAGAATTCTCTTCAAGTTAGCATACCTCTATTCTTACGTAAATCTAGAGGAGACTTAAAACTTGCTAAGCTAAAGCTACAAGATATTGACTTTGAAATTGCATCAACTAAAGTTTCTTTACAAAACAAAATAACTGCTACCGAGCAAGAAATTACATCATATAAAAAACAAAATAATATTTTAAAAAACCTTGTAAGCGACTACAATACAATTGTAAAAAGTGAAGAGCGTAAGTTTTCTTTGGGAGAAAGTTCTATTTTCTTAATTAATTACAGAGAAGTGAAATTAATTGAAAGTAAATTGAAAGAAATTAAAAATCAATACGAGTTTGCTAAAACCAAAGGAAAACTTATAAAGCTATTAGGTAAATTAAATAGCTTATAATTGTTGTTTATATTCCTCTAACAAAGCTTCATCAATAACTATATGCTCAGGAAGGATTCGCAAACGATACTTACTCTCACCTATAAATGTGATTAAATCTTTGCGCTCTAATTTTTCTTCTTCAAGATTCAAAATTGAATTTATATTATCTATAATTCTAGTAACGTATGTTTGACTTTTAATGTCACCTCCTGAATTTACTATAATTGCTTGTTTGTCTGCTTCTAAATATTTTCTCCTGAAAGCAAATGTTAACAGGTTCTTGTATTGTGTTGTTTTAGATCCAAAATCTATTTTAGCATTTACAATTCCTTTAGATGGAATGGTTAATTTTATCAGCGACCAATCTAAAAACTGAATTTTCATTTCATTAGGCTTTGGTGTATGCGCTAGTTGTATTACCCAACTTGTCGCTAATACTAAAAACACTGATACTAATGATGTTTTGGCTATAACCCTAATTAATTGGTTTGTAAACTCATTATCAAAGCCAATTAAAACATCAGATAACTGAGAAATAAATAACAATACAATTGCTATAACCGATATAAAAGCGACCAACTTTAAATCCCTATACATGAAAGTTCTATAAAAAGAAACTCCCATTAAAAAACACAAGAAAGTCGTTAATAAAACATCTGGAAGCGCCGCTATTTTTACTCCATAATAAAATTCATTCCCAAATAAAGAAGAGAATAATAACGTTATAGAAGCTACAACAACAATTATTAATGCTATAACTTTTACATTCTTTTCATTCCTATAGATAAACTTAGGAGCATCGTGTACATAATACAATGCCATCAACCAGAATAAGTTATTTACAGTTGATAGAATATTCACCCCTACTTGATGAGTTGTTGTTTTTTCAAAAGTGAAATAACTCGCTAGTAGTGCCCAAATACCTGAAATTACCCAAACTAGCATTCCAAAGCTGAAATACAACAAACCTTTATCAACTCTTTTTATTGAATTACCTTCTTCTAGAACTTCTTTAAACCGCTTTCTTATATTATAGTAAATTGCTAGTAATAACACAGCTCCGATAAATGAAATACACGTATGTAGTAAGTTATGAAACTGTGTTACTTCAGCCATTTATTGTAAGATTTTAGAAACTAAATCCTTTTTTGCTTTTTTATCATCTCCAAACAACCATTGTAATACATTATCTTCCCACATTTCATCTTTTTCTTGCTCGTTAATGATGTTTCTATCAATAGCTAAATCTAAAATTTTTCCTGGATATGATGATTGAATTTCACTCTCCATTTCACCCAATGGATACGGATCATCCAATCCTATTAATACTTGCTTTGCTCCTTGATTTTTAATCAATAAATCTAACGAACCAGTATCATGAACCAATGTATCAAAGAATATATTTTTATGCCCCACAGCTTTACGAGGATGTTGTTTTCCTTCAAATAAATCAGGTCTTCCGTCAAATCCTTGTATACGACGCCCTAAATTCATTTGAGCTAATTGACCTCCGTGAGCAAAACACACACGCATATTAGGATATTTCTCGTAATATCCGTTTAACGTTAAAAAGTGATAGGCATCTGCACATTGCGCCAACATCCAAATTAAGTGAAAACGCCAACTTGTATTTTGTAGTTTGATGAATTTTTCTCCATCATACGGATGAATTTCAACCGCTAAATTGTATTTATCAGCTAATTCAAAAATAGGTTCGTTCTCTTCATCAAAAATACAACGCCAAGTACCAATGGTATCCATGTAATGTGTAGGCAAACATAGCAAGCGCATTCCTAATACCTCAACACAACGTTCTATTTCCCATAAAGCACCACGTACAAACCCAGGATGTACTACAAAACCTGTTGTAAATTTCGACGGATTTTCATGCTGCACACGTGCATTAAAATCATTTTGAAAACGTAACGCTTGCTTCATTTCTTCCAAGCGTAAACCATTCCCATATAATTGAGACAAGTTCAAAACAACTGCATGATCGATTTTAAAATGTTCCATCCATGCTAACTTTTCATCTAAAAAGAAACTTGAATCTGTTACTGGTCGACTCCAATCTTTTTGTAGCATGAATTTCCTATCCTTATCAACCCAAAAAATCCCCTTGTCTTTCATAAACTGAGGAATTTGTTCTGGATAAGGCAGTAAATGTGAATGTCCGTTTATTCTTAATTTGCGTTTTTTCATTTTGGTTTTAAGCTAATATTTTTTTTATGAGCTAACTTTTGTATTTGGTTTAATTTCAAAATTACTATTCAAATTATACTTCCAATCATCAGTAAATTCTAAAAATTTAGAACCATCTATCGACACTAGTACTAAGCCTTCGATACTCGAAATATAAAACTCTTCCCAATTTTCTATAAAATCAATAGTTTTAATTTTTATAATTGGGTCATTATAGTCTAGCCAAGTATAAAGAAATTCACTTTTAGATAAATCACTTCCTCTTAAATACTCTTTTATTTCTTCTTCATTATTCTCATAATCAAAAAAAAACTGATAATGATTTTCTTTTTCGTGCCAATCAATAACTGAGTGATCTTTCTCCCAATATCTTCCTTTACATTTGACACCTAAATTGGTCAAAAATCTATTATATCCACCACACTTACCTTCAATACTTGTCGACTCAATAAAAGATATATGTTCGTGTAAAAAATGTTTATTATTCTCTAGAATACTCACTAATCTTCTACTTAACTTTATTAGGTGCTTCCATCACAGTACCACATTTATTACAGGTACATTTTTCTTTATCAGAATAATACTTATCGAAAATTATAGGCATGTCCGTTTCAATATTATCTAAAGCAAACTCTTCTCTATATAATTGATGTCCACAGTTTTCGCAATACCATTCTAAAGCATCCATCATACCTTCATCACGCGGATATTCAATAACCAAACCTACCGTATTTGCTTTACGTTGTGGTGAGTGTGGTACTTTTCCTGGTAATAAATAAATATCGCCTTCATTAATTTCAACATCAATCATTTCACCTTTGTCATCAATAATTTTTAGCACCATATCTCCTTCTAACTGATAGAAAAATTCTGGTGTTTCATTGTAATGATAATCTTTACGATTGTTAGGACCTCCAACAACCATCACAATATACTCACCATTATCCCAAACTTGTTTATTTCCTACTGGTGGTTTTAGTAAATGACGGTTTTCATCAATCCACTTTTTGAAATTTAAAGGCTGTACTAACTTGCTCATTTTATTTAGATTTTTAGACTTTTACACACAATAATTAAGATTGTTTTAAAGATACTTAAATAGTCTTGTTTCTAAAAGTCTTTATTCTTGATTCTTTTATAATGATTTTGTTCTACCTCCATCAACAGGAACGTTAATTCCGTTGATAAAACTTGCTTTTTCACTAGCTAAAAACACAATTGCATTAGCTACCTCTTCAGGTTTAGCAAAACGTTTTGCTGGTGATGCATTTTTCATCATTTCTGCAACTTCTTCTATCGACTTACCTGTTTTAGCAGCTTTGTTATTGATAATTTCTGTCAAACGCTCTGTAGCTGTAGCTCCTGGTAATACATTATTCACTGTAATTCCGAATTGACCTAACTCATTTGCTAAAGTTTTACTCCAGTTAGCGACCGCGCCACGAATAGTATTTGAAACTCCTAATCCATCTAATGGTTGTTTTACCGATGTAGAAATTACATTAATAACTCTACCATAATTTTGTTCTTTCATAAACGGAACTACCGCTTGTACCAACACATGGTTGCATTTTAAATGCATCGTAAAAGCTCGTTCAAACTCTTCTAACTTGGCATTGAATACTGGACCTCCTGCTGGACCTCCTGTATTGTTTACCAAAATATGGAACTGTAAATTTGTTGTTTCTAACTTTTCTTTTAAACCTGTTGGATTGGTAAAATCTGCTACCAAATACCCGTGATTTTGGTTATTGCTTGGTAATTCTGCCAACACAGCTTTTAGCTTTTCTTCGCTACGAGCTACTAAAGTTACATTTACTCCTTCTTGAGCTAATTGTATTGCTGCTGCTTTTCCTATTCCTTGTGTACTGCCACATACCAAGGCATTTTTATGTTGTATCTCTAAATTCATCTTATTCGTTATTCTGAATCATTTGTTTAATCTTAACTGCTTTCTCAAAATGATCTAACTGATGTGTTTGAATCCACCAAGTTGCCACTTCCATCAGTACTTTTGGGTTGTCATTTTTATTTTTGAAAAACGCATAAAACGAAAGCCCTACATTCTCTCCTTTCTTAGTAATCTTCTCTTCACAAACAGCAATTATTTTTTTCTTTATTTCCTTATTCATATTTTATACATACATTCTTCGGTTCTGTAAAAAAGCGTAAAGCTTCAAAACCTCCTTCGCGTCCTACTCCACTCGCTTTTTGCCCTCCAAAAGGAGTTCTTAAATCACGTAACAACCATGTATTTACCCAAACAATTCCTGTATGCAATTCTTTAGATATTCGCATAGTTCTTGTTAAATTATTTGTCCATAATGTTGATGACAATCCATACACCACATCATTAGCTAATTGCAACGCCTCATCTTCTGTTTTAAAAGACATAATAGTAACTACAGGACCAAAAATTTCTTCTTGGTTTAATCTACATTGGTTACTAGAAACCTCTATAATAGTAGGCTCTAAATAGTATCCATTTTCACTACCTTCTACCGTTACCGTATTTCCTCCATAGAGGATTTTACCACCTTCTTCCTCTGCAATATCTATATATGACTTTACCTTTTCTAAATGTGGTTTTGATACTAAAGCTCCTATGTTGGTATCAGCATCAAATGGATTTCCTATTTTTAGCTGTGATACCTTCTGAACAAAGTCCTTTTTGAATTGCTTATAAATACTTTCTTCTACAAAAATTCTGCTTCCGCATAAACAAATCTGACCTTGATTAGCAAACGATGAACGTACAGTAGTTTCTAGCATTTTATCATAATCACAATCAGCGAAAATGATGTTTGGATTCTTACCTCCTAACTCCAACGATAGTTTTTTAAACATCGGTGCTGCCGTACGAGCTATATGTGCTCCTGTAGCGGTACCTCCTGTAAATGAAATCGCTTTGATATCTGGATGTTCAATAATCGCTTGACCTGTGGTAGTTCCTAATCCGTGAACAATATTCAATACACCTTTAGGCAAACCTGCTTCATTACAAATTTCTCCTAATAAATACGCTGTCATTGGGGTTACTTCACTAGGTTTTGCTACCACACAGTTCCCTGCTGCTATTGCCGGAGCTATTTTCCAAGTAAATAAATACAATGGTAAGTTCCATGGAGAAATACATCCCACTACACCAATAGGCTGACGCAAAGTAAAATTCATAGCTCCTAAGCCAACACTTTCATGCGCTTCGGATGAAAATTGCGTAATCGCATCTGCAAAATATTGAAAATTAGATGATGCTCTCGGAATATCTATCGCTGTAGCCAAACTTAATGGTTTTCCATTATCCTTTGCCTCAGCTTCTGCTAATTCAGATAATCTTTGCTGAATTAACTGTGCTATTCTGGAAAGAATGTCTCTACGTTCATTTAACGTAGTATTCGACCAGGCTGGAAATGCTGTCTTCGCTGCTTTATACGCTAATGCTACATCTTCTTTAGTAGAATTTGGAATTTGTCCATACACTTCTCCAATAGACGGATTGTAATTATCTATATAATTATTTGCTACTGGCGCTACCAGTTCTCCGTTTATGTAGTTTTTAATGTTCATTTCATTCACAGATTAAAGAATCAAGACTAATAAATCAAGACTCTTTTATTTTAATAACCTATAATATTATAAAAATCAACTTTAAGGAGTCACAATAATTTTAAAGTGCCCTTCAGTAATTTCGACTTTATCAGATAAATCATTTTCATTGTAAAAGATAGCATTGAATTCTCCTTCTAACAATCTTCCCAATGAATAACTATCATATTGAGTACTACTAGTGATTTTAAAAGAACTCCCTACTTGGTCTCCATTGTAAGTTGTATAACCATAAGTAGAATTTGCACTTGAATAATAATAAAGTCCAACCTTTCCTGCATTCATATCTATATCATTATCATTTATAGCAAAATCATAACTTTTTTCGTCAAATAAACTATTGAATAAATCGCTTTGTTCTCCATCAGAACAAATATGCATTCTATTAAACTCTATATCCATTGTTGGAAGTGTATCATCAAAGCTAGGATAAATACCAGAATTATATGAAAAACCATTATCAGATGAATATACACATGTTGAAGGTTGTGTGTTTGTTGTACCAATTTCATAAGTTACCGTTGGTTCATCTATTTTTTGACCATAAATAAATGATTCTCCATTTAACTTGCCTGAAAAATACCATGAATATTCTGACTTATTTATTTGATTTGAAACATCTTCTTCATTACCACTGCATGATACTATAAATAAAAAAGCAATTGCGAAAGCGAATACGTTGATTAATTTGTTTTTCATTTTAATTTCTTTGTTTTTAATATTTAATTTATTTTTCTTTTCATTTTTTCTTGTACGCTACCACTTTAATCTCAATCAATAAATGAGGATGTGGTAATTGATGTACTGCTACGGTAGTTCTGGTTGGTCCGTTATAGTCAAAGTATTCAGCATATACTTGATTATACCCTCCAAAATCATTCATGTTTACCAAGAATGAAGTTACATCTACAATATCAGATAAGTCTGCTCCTACTTCGTTTAAAATATCACGGATATTTTCAATTACCGCTCGGGTTTGTTTCTTAATATCTAAGTTGGTGGTTCCAAATTCATCTACCTCAACACCTTCAAAAGAATTATCAGGTCTTCTTGAGCTAGTTCCCGATACATAAATAAAATCTCCTACTTGTTTTACATGTGGAAACTTCCCTCTTGGTATTGCTTTTCCTTTGATTACTTTACTGTCCATGTTTTATCTTTTTTGCTTCCAAACGCATTTAACGTAAGATTTCTCCCTTTGGTCTAAAGCGTTTTTTATGATTTAGCTAGTTCTACTAAATGATTTGTGGTTTTAAAGTTACGAGTAGTTCCCGAAACTTTTAACTTTCTTTCAAAAAAATTGTTCGTCAATTTTGTTTTTCCGTATCCTCCGGCTGCATTCACATAAACCACATCTTTTAAGATTGTGTATTCATCTTCTTTCGCATCTACTTCTATTTCATTTGTTTTAGTTTCATTGAATAAGAAGGTAAAATATATTTGTTTTTCCGCTAAATTACTATAAGGGTTATTTTTAAGAATTTCTTCTATTTCTTTTACTTCTTTTGCTAGTACAAGAACATCATAACCATATTTTTCTTTAATTTTTACATGAATGTTCTTTTCTATCTCTTTTAACCCTTCTGCTGTTTTTAACACAATATTTCCACTTTGAATATAAGTTTTCACATCATTATACCCTAGGTTTTCTAACAGAGTTCTTAATTCCTTCATGGGAATTTTATTTTTTCCTGAGACATTAATTCCTCTCAATAAAATAATAATTGTGTTCATTATAATCTGTTTTAGTCTTCTAACCCTTTTCTTAAAACTTCTTTAATTCCTTCTAAATTATCTGAAAAAGACATCATTTGGTTTAATATCTGAGCCATTTCATTTTTACCTCCAAAACCTTTAAGCTTATTATTCTTAATAAATATTTCTTTTATATCGCTCCATCTATTTGCTTCATTCTCTGATATATCTCCTATCAACTCTTTATATTTCAATAAATTTGCCTCTGCAGAAGAAGTTAATGTTTGAGACTCACTTTCATAATGAGACAATACCAATCTTTTTAACTCATTATCATTCATTATTGGTACTACTTTAGCTACTAGCTTATTCATATCACGATATGAACCTTGTAACTTAAAAGAGGGTTCTGTTCTATATTCATCTTCCTTTGCAGCCGACTCAATATATGCTTTATTTACTTTTAAGATGGTATTCCTTATAGTTATTACTTTTTGTAATACCGAAATATAATCTTGTATTTCTTGTTTAGTATGATTTCCTTTTAACTCTCCTTCTTGAGTATTATTTTCAACTCTATCTATTAACGCATAAACATCTTCAAAATACTTACTACTTAATTGATGTAATATAGGGTTTGATGTTAATGAATTTTCTATTAAACTAAGCTTAAATAAATGATCTGTATCTCCTATAATATCTCCCAAATTATAGATATCGGCTCTGTTTGCTAACATATCAGGTATTTGAAACTTATCTCCGCTTTCGGTGTAGGGATTTCCTGCCATAATTACACAAAACTTTTTCCCTCTTAAATCATACGTTTTGGGTTTTCCATTATATACTCCCTCTATTTTTCTTGTTCCATCCGAAAGAGAAATAAACTTCTGTAAAAACTCAGGGTTACAATGTTGAATATCGTCTAAATACAACATTACATTATCCCCCATTTCAAATGCTAAATTTAATTTTTTGAGTTCTTCCCTAGACGCTGAATTTGTAGCTGCTTCTGGATCTACAGATGTTACCTCATGACCTATTGCTGGACCATTAATTTTCATAAAGATTAATCCCAACCTATTGGCTAGATACTCCATCAAAGTAGTTTTTCCGTAACCTGGTGGCGATATTAAAAGTAACATTCCCATTCTATCTGTACGTTTATTATCTCCTACCGTTCCTAATTGCTTCGATAAATTATCTCCTATTAGCGGAAAGTAAACCTCATCTATTAATTTATTCCTAACAAATGAAGATAATACTCTAGGCTTAAACTCATTTAACTTCAATGTCTCTTTTAAATCTTCAACCAACAGGTGTTTAGCTTCTTTATATGCTAAAAAGTTGGGAACATCTTCTTTTGAAAAAAACTCTAATTTCTCAATAAATTCATGATAGTTAAATTCAAAGTTTCCTTCAATAATAGTATTATGCTCTCCTTTTAACTCTTTAATTGTTTCTTCAGGGTTTATATGTAAAGTAGCATTGGGCTCATGATGAAATAATAATAAAGAAATTACTTCATTTGTGTAATTTTCATTTCCTTCAATGGATGCTATAAATGAGCTTACCCATTGTTTAGTCAACTGAATTTTTGCTTTATAATTCGTAGTCTTTTCTAGGTTACTTTTAAATATATGTAATGCATCTTGCTTTGTTAAGTATTTTATAAAATCTTCTTTTATTCCCAATGCAATGGCGCTAACTACAAATGAATTAGTACTCTTTAATTGATTAAATAAATAACTAGCTACTATTTTTCCTAATTCTTTAGAAAACAATAAAGTTTCTTCTGAAAAAGTAATTATTTCTTCTTGTAACTTCTCTATTAAAAAATCGTATTCTTTACTTTTAGGAAAATATCTTAAAACTTCTCCTGAAGCCTTGATGGAAAAATTATAATAATCTTGACTTTCTTTAATTAATGAATTCCAAAAATACTGAGCAAACGCCCTTATATTTGATTGATACCTTAACAACCCTAATTCGTGATGTTTATGAGTAAGCGTATATAATATTTTACATGCATCAACATCGTGCACTCCTTTTACATACCCTTCTACAAATAAACCGCTACTTTCTTTTTGAACTAAATGCAATAAATCTTGTTCATTATGTTTTAGTAACTCTTCTGTAGCATAAGAAGTAAACAGTTTATACGCTAAATAAGAAGATCGATAAACTAATTTATTTTCAGAAATTAATTCTTGATTCCAATATTTCTCAGATTCCAATATGGTTTTATCCCTAACCTCTTGATAAAAATTTGTTCCAGTTAAGTGATAGTATAACGTCTCTTCTTTATAAACTATTGATAAGTCTAATAGCTGTTTATTAACTCCAAATTTATGTTTTCCTAAGCGAATTATATTTTCTCCATCTTCATATAATTCTTGTTTGTCTTTTAGTTTTCTTAACGCGTCTTCCTTAGCTACCTTAAGTTGCGTTTCAATAGCTTCTGCTTTACCTACTGACTCTAATTCTTTTAATTGACCAACAATATCTCTTAATTTGTTAATCATCAAGTCAGCAGCAAAATACCCATTGATATCCTCTATTGATGGAAAACTTTGAGCCTTTTTTGCGATACTTTTTAAAATCCTTTCAGAAGCAGCATTTAGGGCTTCTATTCTTTTGTTTCTTTTTTCAAGTATCGCATTTTTTCGAGTATCAAAAGCATTATTAACTTCTTCTCTCTTTTCAATAATCAGAGAAATAAACTCTTCAAAATCGGCAAATTTCCCTTCTATTTCTTCTAATTGAATTGCAACCTTTGTTAGAAACTCATCACATTTTTCCGGCGTATTAGCCATATCAATGTAATTTATAATACTTTGATCAATGAGTTTTAACTGAGCTGCAAAGTCAGCTTTGGCTTCTTTATTACCTAGAGATTTAATCGTATTTTTAATCCCTGATTTTAATTGATTTAGTGTTGCAAAAATTAAAGATATACTATCAATAATTTTAGTTGATTGTGAGGTATCTTCAATCTCTAAATTTGTTACTATTTCAATTAAGAGCTCTAAATCTGTTGTTATTTGATCTACTTCATTTTCGAGCTTTTTTGCATCTACTACTTTTTTTATAGATGTTAATTGTTCTTGTTTCTCTTGAACACGGTTATGGTATGGTTTTAAAGCTTGATCATTTAATAAAAACTCTACACATCTTTTTGATATAATAGTACTCTGTTCTTCTATAGAGTTTTCAATTTTTTCTAATACATCAATTGCTATGTAACGAACATCTTTTAAACTAATAACTTGTCCTCTTAATACTCTTAGTTGGTTCAACAATTCAACAAAATCTTCTATAGATTTAAAAGATGTACTTTTGATTTTACTTAAAAGTTCATCTGATTTTTCTTGAATTATTTTACCTTCTTTTACTGCTTGTTGTTTTAGCTGAGTTACTTTCTCAAATTCTTCAATTGCAGCATTTGCAGCATCGTTTATTTCTCCTACAGGTATACTTAATTGCTCTGTTTCAGAGTCATTAATCCAGTAATAACTGCTATTAATATCATTCGACTTCTTAGCAATATCATTGTATAAGCCGGCATAACTATCTTCTTTGTTTAAAAGTGTTATCAGTTCATGACATTCTGCCATTGCCTTTACAATATCCTTGTTTCCTATTTTATACAACAACGTGTCTTCATGTAAAGAAGGAATCGTATCTGTTTTTACGTAAGGGGTTTGCCAAATTTGAACAACATGGTGTTTTGTTTGTTCATTTTCGGTTTTGAAGTAACACAACTCTCCATCCTCTAAAATCGTAAAACCATTACAAACAATAGGAGTTTTTACCTCTTGTTCAATAATATTATAAGACATTAATATATAAAGCCCTCTTATGGTTGCATAAAACACATACAAAAAGTCTTCTCCGTTAGGAGAAACTATTTTTTCTTGAAACTTTACATCTTTAGTGTTATTTTCAAAAAGTTTATACTGACCTGTTTGCAAATAATATCCGTCAGGAAAAATAAGTCCTTGATCATCTGGTAATAATACCGCACAATCTTTAATACTATTAACTTTTTGAACTTCTTGTAGTTTGTGGTTATAAATAAAGTAACGTGCTTTTTCTTGAAATGGTTTTATTTCAAGAAGAATAAGATTACCTAAATCAGCATAACGAAATTGACCGTCATCTAATGTTTGGTCAACATGTTCAACAGGCTCTTCTAGAATTCCTTTTCCTTCATCGGTGTTATCTTCTATTTTTATAGTAAGATCTCCTCCAATGGTTTCAACAAAAACCTTATCTAGAATAGATATGTGAGAATATGTTCCATAACGGTGCATATCTCTTGTTACTTCTTGCCAGTTGAATTCGTGTTGTTTAGGAAACCTGTACTCGTGTTCACTTCTATTATCAACATAAACTAACTCATTTTCTTTTATTAACCATTTAAAAGTTTTTATATCAGTTTTATTTTCACTTAACTGAAAAACCATATGAAGGTAATTATCGATAATTGCAAATTTTGCAAAAATGGTATTTCGATAATATTTATATAAGTTCGTAAAGTCACTTATAAAAGTTTCGTTATGAAGAAAGTCTAGCGATTTAGGTTGAAAACGATTTTCCTTAAACTCATATGCACTAAAAACATCTGATAATTTAATGGATGTTCTTAATCCAAAATGAACATTATATCCAAAGATTGAAGTATTTCCTAAAGAAACAATATCTCTTGCAATACAGTTATTTTCTGTATTTATTCTATCGTTTGCTATGAGCTTTGTTTCAACAGTACCAAATACATTTTTTCTAGCTTCGTTTAATCTTTGTAACCTGTTTAATAGCTCTTTTTTTTGTTTTTGAAGACGACTCTGAATAATTTCATAAGTTCCGCCATCAAGTTGTTGATTATCCATACAAAATTACGAGTTAAAATTAATATTATAACACTTAAACATGTTCCGAGCATTGAATAATCAATGCTCGGAAAAGTGTTTTTAACCCATTTTCTTGTTAGAAATATCTAATCCTTTTGCTAAACTAAAAAGGTTTCCTAAAAGCGTTTGATCATCATCAGATGTTGCTCTATCTTTTAGAGTCATTAATAAGTTAGCTATTGTTAAGTTTTTAATATCATCAGAAGAAATTCCATATTTTACAGCAAAATCTCTTACACGCTCCATTAAATTCCCTTTTACATCATCACTACTTAATATAGCATCCTTTACCTCTTGTAAATTACTACTATTTTCAATCATCTTATCTAGTCCTTTAGCCTTAGTTATTTGTCCCATTATTTGCTCAAAGAACATAGTTTCTCCACCAACTATATCAATCTTAGCAGATTTTAATGCTTGTCCAATTACATCTGCTTGAGCATCTGCAATATCTTTTTGTATGTTGATGTGCGCTAAATCTACTTTTAAATCTTTTTCTAGACGTAGTTTAAATTCTTCATGCTCTTTACCTACTCCATCTAACTTTTTCATTGCTGCTGCTTTCTCTTCAATTCCAGCCGCATCTGCTAAGGCTTTTTCTCTTATAACTTCGGCTTCTGCCATTCCTTCTTTCCTCAACGCTTCTGCTTTTGCTTCAACTCCAACAGCCTCTGCTTTTGCTTTCTTCTCTATAATAAGAGCCTCCATAGTACCATATCGTTCACTAGCATCAGCTTTAGCATGCATTACCTGTGCTTCTGACATTCCTAAAGTAGCTTCTTCTTTTGCTTTTGCATCTGCTAATGTCTTACGTGCATCTGCTTCTTTTTCACTAGCTTCTTTGTGTGCTTGCGCTTCAATATTAATTTCTTCTGCTTTTTGTTTTGCAGCTTCTTTTTGTGCCTCTGCCTCTTTAATTGTTTTGATTAAATCTTCTTGAGCTTTTGCTTCTGCTAATGTAATTGTAACTTGTTTCTCTCTTTCTGCAGTTTTAAATGCCTGAATATCTTTCATATTCTCTTGCTCTTCAACAACTCCTTTTTCTAAAGTAACACGATCACGAATAACATCTTGTATGTTTTTCTTTTCTACTTCAACTACTTTTTCTTTTTCTATTTGAGCTAATGTAACTATTCTTTCACGCTCAGTAGCCTCTAACATTCTGTCTTTCTCTACTCTTTCAGTTTCAACTACATCTGTACGTAATTTATTCTTAGCTGCTACAATAACTTGTCGTTGTTTATTTTCTTCAGCAACTTGTACTTTTTCCTCTGTTGCTATTCTTGCAGACTCTGATTTTAATAGCTCTTCTTGATTAACTTTTAAGATTTCTGCTTCTTCTCTAGCTTTAACATTTGCTATTTCACGTTTCTGTTGTTCTTCCTTTTCTGCTAACTGTTTATCTAATTCTAAAATAGCTTCACGTGCTTCTACATCTTGCTTTCGAATAGTTTTCTCTTCGTCTCTTTTAATCAAGTTTGCTTTGATATTCTGCGCAGCTGTTAATTCAGTAATTTTCTTAATCCCTTCAGCATCTAAAATATTATCTGCTTTTAAATAAGATACAGATGTTTGTTCCAAATAATCAATTGCACAATCTTCAAGCGTGTATCCATTTAAATCTGTTCCAATTATATCTACAATTTCATCTCTAAACTCTCTACGCGCCTCATATAACTCAGTAAACTCAAACTTCTTACCTACAGTTTTTAATGCTTCAGAAAATTTTGCTTCAAATAAATCTTCTAGTGTTGAAATATCTGATGCTCTATCGCAACCTATAGTTTGTGCTACTTTCTTGATGAATTCTACCTCATTATTAACCCTTACAAAGAAGGCTACTTTAATATCTGCTCGCATATTATCCTTACAAAGCAATCCATCATTACCTAAACGTTCTATTTGAATTTTCTTCACAGATATATCCATAATTTCTACCCTGTGAAATACAGGTATAACATACATTCCTTTATCTGTAGCCACTTTGGTTCCTCCAAAACCTGTACGTATTAAAGCTTCTCCTTGTGGTACCTTTTTGTAGAACATTGCTATTATAGCAAAGTATAGAATAATAAGGAATAGAATTAAGCCTACTCCTACTCCAATAACCTGTAATAAACTGTTTGTCATAGTTCTTTTTTTAAAAAATTTTTGTTTTTAATTAATATATGATTGTGCGTAATAAAAAGACTTATCTTGACTCTGTTTTATAATCAAAATTTGCTCTCTATATTGTATTGGACTCCCATCTAACGATTTAATATTTATCGATAAATGAGTCCCTTCAGCTTTTACTTCAGCTGAACCTAATTTTTTTTCTTTGATATTAGATAAAGAAACACCTACTCTACCTACTATTTCTATCGGTAAGTCTCCATGCTGATTTAAGTTCTTAAAAAAACTTTTAAAAGGTGTTGTGAATATTTTATTAATGAATAGTGACGGTAAAAAACCTATTAACATTAGCACAAATCCAAAGCTATTATTTATACTACCCGTTAAAACTGTAGAAAATGCTGTACAAATCCACCAAATAAAAATCCAACAAGTAAATGTGAACATAAAAGGCAAACCAACAAAGTTGAAATAAATAAGAAATATTTGCCACCATTTTAGTGGTTTTCTTTTCTTCCCTAATACATCTTCTTTATTTACTTCTGCATTAGAAACATCATGAAAATCTGCATTTCCTCCTTCAATACCTGAATCTGTATCTATATCGAAATCTGCATCAATATCTACGTCTACATCTAAATCGAAATCTATTCCAGAAATCATGGTTACTATCCAATATAGTAATAGTATAATTACTAATATTGTTAGAGGTAAATTTACTGATGAAAATATAATATCGGTAAAAGTGTTCAATTCTATGCGTCTTTATCGTTTAACCCTAACTTTTCTTTCAGTTTTAATAAACTTTCTTCAGCTGTATTTTCAGTAACATCTGCTGCCTCAGACAACTCTTGATCTATTGACTTAGAGGATTTCGCTATTTCTCCATAAGCTTCTGCTAAAGCTTCTTCTTGTTGTACTTTCTCTTTCATACGTTCTAACATAGAAACAGTACTCGCACTGTCAATATCAGCCATTTGTTTATTCAAGTTCTTTGTAGCTTTAGAAACTTTAACTCTAGCTTTTAATGTTTTCAACTCATTTTCCCATTTACTAATATTCTGTTTAATTTCTTGAATATTATGTTCTAATTTACTCACAGAATCATTGAATTGAACTTCATCTTTTTTCACCATTACTATTTTATGGTTTGTTTCTTCCTTTTTCATCAAAGCCTCTTTCGCCAAACGATCTGCTTCAGCTACCTCCATATCTCCATTTTGTCCTTTCTTCAAAATTAATATCGCCTTTTGCTCATAATCTTGACTTTTGAAAGTTAATTCTTCTCTATCGTTTTTAGCTCTAATAGCTAATGCTTTTACTTGTGCAAGCGATTCTAAACTTTTTTCAAGATTTAATTTTAAATCTCTAATCCCCTGCTCTGTCATTTTAATAGGATCTTCCATTTTATCTATCGCAGAATTTGCTTCTGATTGCCCTATTTTAAAAAGTCTTTTAAAAAAATTCATATCTATTTTTTTTAATATTTTGAAAAATTAATAATGTGATCTGAGTATTCACTCAATAGTAAGCTAAGTGAGTTTAAGCTAGCTTCAAACTCGTTAGCATCTAAGTTTTCCAACTGAAGTGTATCTCTAAAAATAACACGCTCTCCACTTTCATCCAAGACAAAAGCACCATGAATAATATCTCTATTCTTCTGCAACAGACTCTTAAAAACCTCTTGATTTGGCTGTTTAATTTTAAAAATATATTGCTCAAAAATGATTATTGGATTTGCAACACCTATAATTAAGTTTTTAATCCCTTCGTTTTCTTTTTCGACAACAAAAATACCTTCCTCTTGATTTTCTTTTACAATATTGAAATTTAACTCCAGTAAAAATCCTTTTACTTTACTAAAATGTACATTCATTTTTAAGTAGTTTGATTAGTTTGTATAGCATTCTTTTTAAGCGATAATATTACAAAAAGTTTCTAAAACCAAAGACACTCAGTATAATATTATTAGTAACATAAATTTTTAATTTTAAATACTCTCTACTAATTTTTAAACTAAAAAAATTAGCAAAAACAAAAATAATTAGCTAATATTGTTTGCTCAAATATACGAAAATAAAATTATTCAGCAAATAAAATTAGCAAAACATGTCATTCTTTGGTAAAAACATAAGAAAAATTAGAAGCGTCAAACGCCTAAGCCAACAAGCTTTTGCTGAACTCTTCAACCTGAAAAGAGCTACATTAGGCGCCTATGAAGAAGGTAGAAGCGAGCCTAAAATTGACACTATCATAAAGATTGCTAATTATTTTAGCATACCTATAGACAACTTACTAACTTCTGAGCTTACTGTTAATAATTTACTTCAATTTAAAGAGAGTCTAACTCTAGAAACTGAAAAACTACCTAAAGAAACTACCTCCAAAATCCCTTGTATTACCGAAAAAGCAATCACACAATACCTAGAACACCATAACAATACTTCTTTTATTAATGATCTACCTATAATCCAACTCCCAATTAGCTCTCAAAAAAAACTTAGAGCTTACACTATTTCAAATTTAGAAATGGCTAATCATGACAATGGACTGTACCCTAATGACATAGTAATAGGTGAACTTACACCAAACAACAATATAAAGAACTTAAAAAACGGAGCACTTACCCTTACTCTTGTCAAAAATGAATTGATTTTACGTAGACTTTACGTCAATGACGATTCTGTAATACTCCGTGCAAATCATAAAAACATCCCTGATAAAACATTTTCTATTGAAGACATTAAAGAGTTATGGAAAATACAATACGTTTTTTTTAACAGAGTTCCTGATTTTAATACCTCCATCGAAAACAAACTCTCTTTTTTAGAACAAGAATTCTTTAAATTAAAAAGAGAATTAGAATAACCTACCTAAACCCTGCAATTTTATCTTCTTCTATAATTTCGTTGGTTTCTTCTTGTACTTTTTTTAACACCTCATTTAAATCGCTAATTGTATCTAAATCGTGGTGCGCCACCATATTTAACAAAGCTTTGTCTTGAGCGCGTCCTTTTTTCATCGCTTCTGCATACGGTATTTCTTCATTAAAAGTTACCATAGAGTATTTTGAAAAATATTCGGTTGGGAATGTTTTTTCTAAATCCATCTCCAACTTTCTCTTTTGTTTAAATAAAGGGTTTGCTACATGGTCGCGCATTTCGTAAAAGTTATCAATCGCCAAATCGGCAATAGCATCAGTATCTTCTTTACGTGCTTTTTCATAGGCTTTAAAAGTAGCTTCCCAATCTCCTTCGTGCGCATCTAAAATTGTATCAAATACAGTTACATCTTCAAAAGAAGCATTCATTCCTTGACCATAAAACGGAACAATTGCATGGGCTGCGTCTCCCATTAACAAGGTTTTATTTTGATAATGCCATGGTGAACATTTTACCGTTCCCAAAGCTCCTGTTGGATTGTTTAAAAACTCGTCTTTAATACTCGGTATTAATGCCAACGCATCTGAAAATTCTTTTTCAAAGAACTCGGTTATTTTTTCTTCAGTAGTTAAGTTATTGAAATTGTATTCTCCTTCATCATAACTTAAAAACAGAGTTACAGTAAAACTTCCATCCAAGTTAGGTAAAGCAATTAACATATACTCTCCACGAGGCCAAATATGCAAATGATCTTTACTTATTTGATGGTTTCCTAATTTATCCGCAGGAATTTCTAATTCTTTATATCCGTGCGTAAGGAAGTTTTGTGAATAGCTAAACAAGAATTTTCTTTCTAAATAGTAGCTTTTTCTCAATGCAGATCCCGCTCCATCAGTTCCAAAAATCACATCTCCATCTACCGAAAACTCTTCTTTGGTATTATAATCCTTAAAGTGCGCTACTGTATTTTCAATATCTACCGAAGTACACTCTGTATTAAAATAAATATTTACATTTTCGTGCTTCTCTGCTTCCGTTAATAGAATCCCGTTTAAATCACCTCTTGAAATAGAGTTGATATACTCTCCTTCTCTTCCTGAATAATTAGACGCAAAAGTATTTTCTTCTCTATCGTGCATTAAGCGCCCATACATTGGAATACAAATTTCACGTGCTTTTTCTTCCACACCACATAAACGCAAAGCTTTAAAACCGCGATCAGATAATGCTAAGTTAATGGAACGTCCTGCTGAAATATCAGTAACTCGTAAATCTGGACGACTTTCATACATTGCTACCTTATAGCCTCTTTGTGCTAAACGAAGTGCTAATAAACTTCCGCATAAACCAGCACCTATAATTACTATGTTTTCTTGTTTGTTCATTTGTTTTATAACAATGTTTTTAAAATTTCAACCATCCTGTATACATCTTCAAAACTATTATACATTGGCACTGGTGCGCAACGGATTACATCAGGCTCTCTCCAGTCGGTTATAATATTATTTTCGGTTAGTTTTTTGTGTAAACTTTTATCTGCATTCTTTACTTGAATAGACAATTGACACCCTCTTTCTTTCGGATTCGATGGCGTAATTATTTTAATTCTATCAGTATCAATCTGATTGATTAGATATTCAAAATATCCCGTTAGTTTTTCTGATTTAGCTCTTAAAGCTTCCATTCCTACTTCTTCAAACATATCTAACGAAGCTCTAATTGCTGCCATCGATAAAATAGGAGGATTTGATAACTGCCAACCTTCTGCTCCTGGCATTACATCGAAGGGTTGACGCATGTTAAAACGAGTTTCTTTGTTATGATTCCACCAACCTGCAAAACGAGGTAATTCTTTATTATGTGCATGTTTTTCATGTACAAACAATCCTGCTAAACTTCCAGGACCCGAATTTAAATACTTATAGGTACACCAAGCTGCAAAATCTACTCCGCTATCATGTAACTCTGGAGAAATATTTCCTGCACCATGCGCCAAATCGATACCTACTATACAGTTTTTAGCATGACCAATTTTTGCAATACGTTTGATATCTAAATACTGCCCTGTATAATAATTCACACCACCAATCAACAACAAGGCTATTTCATCACCTTGTTCATCTACTATTTTCTCTAAATCTTCAATACGCAATAACTCTTCTCCTTCACGAGGTTTCCATTCTATCAATCCTTCTTCCGTATCAAAACCATGGAATTTTAATTGCGATTGTACCGCGTATCTATCTGAAGGAAAAGCGTCACTTTCTATAACAATTTTATACTTTGTTTTAGTCGGTTGATAAAACGACACCATTAACAAGTGTAAATTGGTCGTTAGCGTGTTCATCACTACCACTTCTAATGGTTTAGCTCCCACTATTTTTGCCATCGAATTTGTCAAAAACTCGTGATATGGCATCCATGGATTTCGAGCTTCGAAATGCCCTTCTACTCCATATTTTGCCCAATCATCTAATTCTTGTTGAATGTATTGTTGCGTTTGTTTAGGTTGTAATCCAAGAGAATTTCCTGTAAAATACAACCAGTCATTCCCTTCTGCATCTTTTGGAATATGAAACTGCGCTCTTAAATGCGCTAAATTATCTTCTTTATCTAGTTGTTGTGCGTAATCGAGTGTTGGTTTATACATGCTTATTATATTTCTAAAAACCATTTCAAAAACACTAAAGATACTTCATTTTTACCTCAAAATAAAACCTAAAGTGTTTCACATAATAAAACGGTGTTTTATAAATCTACATATTTTTATTATATTGGTCAATAATTTTTTGAGAAAATGAATACAGATTCTAAAAATTTAAACCAATCTATTATCAAAGCGTTTGCTGTTTTAGACGCTTTTACCAATGATAAAAAAGAATGGGGAGTTAGAGAATTAGCTGCTAAAACAGGCTATAATAAGAGTACCGTATATCGATTACTAAGTACTTTAGTTTCGTTGAATGTTGTACAACAAAACGACAATGAAAAATACCAACTAGGTAGTAAGCTGTTTGAGTTAGGAAATCGTGTTTCAATCTATAAATCACTAAGAAATTTAACTAATGAACCTATACAGAAGGTAGCTTTAGAAATTCAAGAAACTGTTTTATTAGGTATTTTAAAAGAGCAACAAGTATTACACATCAATAAAGCTGATAGTTTACAAGGACTAAAAATAAGTACATCTATTGGTTCTTATGCACCTGTCAATGGAAGTGCCATTGGAAAATTACTCTTAGCTTTTTCTTCATTAGAAAGCCAAGAAGCCTTTCTAAATTCAACCACACTACAGACGTTTACCAAAAACACCATTACCTCAGTTTCAAAATTTAAAAAGGAATTAGTACAAATTCAACAGCAACAATTTGCATTAGATATTGAGGAATCAGAATTAGGTTTAGTTTGTATTGCAATCCCCATTTATAACAATAAAGGGAAAGTAATAGCAGGAATCAGTGCTTCTGGACCTTCTAGCAGATTTAAAATGGAAAATGTATCTAGTTACATTCAGATTTTACAAAAAGGTGCTTCGAAAATTGAACAGTCGCTAGAAGATTTTGATATTTTATAAAAAACAAAGAAGCCTTGAAAATTTTCAAGGCTTCTTTGTCAGTTTAAATATTCCATCGCTTAATTATAAGTCCTTTTATATTTTTGTTTCTCTTCTAAATAAACAGAATCCTCTCCATCGTTAATTTTAAACTTTGTTTTTAAAGTTTCTCTTTCTCCTATTTTTTGATTAAATACTACAAAGTGTAAATGTGGTCCAGTAGAAAAGCCTACATTACCACTTTTGGCTATTAACTGTCCTTTTTTCACCTTATCTCCTACATTTACTAAAGCTCCATTTTGTTTTAAATGAACATATTCTGAAAAAGTACCATCAGAATGATAAATTAAAATAAGATTATTGTATTTAACACATTCTTTAGTTGGGCATGTTTTATTATTGTTCTCAACAACTTTAACCACAACTCCATCTCTTGCAGCATAAATATCAGTATTTATGGGCATAGTAAAATCTAATGAGTTTTCATTTTGATGAGAAAAACTACCATTATATCCTTGATAAAGCTTAAACAATCTATCTTTTTCAAATGGCAAGTTGTACACAAAAGAAGTATCAGCTTTACTATTGAAGTGA
Organism: Tenacibaculum sp. DPLXC6; assembly: GCF_056815515.1. Taxonomy (NCBI): domain Bacteria; kingdom Pseudomonadati; phylum Bacteroidota; class Flavobacteriia; order Flavobacteriales; family Flavobacteriaceae; genus Tenacibaculum; species Tenacibaculum sp. DPLXC6. Next base: position 3,328,537 of record NZ_CP141806.1, on the reverse strand, counting down.
TTTCCGTAATTAAATCTTGTCTTAGAACCATAACCGTAACGTCCTCTTTTCACATAAGTCAATTTAGACAACAAAAAACCTTTCGTCCTAGCTGGAACAACAAACACTTTATTATTTCCTTCAGAAGATTCCATATTATTTAACGTAAAATCTACCTTTATAGAAACAGGGCAATATTCATCATTATCTGCTAAAAACTCATACCCTTTCTCTATTTTATTAGCATATGTTTTTAATTTAATTTGAGAAAAACCCAAACCAGAAACTAAAAACATAATCAATAGCAATCTTTTTTTCATATAACTTTAATTTTTAATATAACACTCTAAATTTAATAGTACCATCTACTTTTTTCAGTTTTGCAATTACTTCTTGATTGTATTCTTTATCCACATCGGTAATTACATATCCAACCTTCTCATCTGTAGACAAATACTGCCCAGTAATATTCAATTCATATTTTGCTAACACCTTGTTAATTTTCGCCATTACTCCTGGTACATTCTTATGAATATGTAAAAAACGGTGTGCGTTTTTATGTTTCGGTAAACGAATATTTGGGAAATTAACCGCATCTACCGTGTTTCCAGAGTTGATATATGCCATGATTTTATTCGGAACAAAATCAGCAATATCTTTTTGAGCTTCTTCTGTACTACCTCCAACGTGCGGAGTTAAAATCACGTTATCCAACCCTTTTAATTCAGTATAAAACTCACCATTTTTACTTGGCTCTTCAGGATACACATCTACGGCTGCTCCTGCAATTTTACCAGACTTCAATCCTTCTACTAAAGCTTCAATATCCACTACAAATCCACGAGAAAGATTTACTAAATGAACTCCATCTTTCATTTCAGCTATTTCTTCTCTTCCTATAAAGTTTTTGTTGGCAGCATTATCATCCACATGCAAGGTAACTACATCAGAAATATTCAATAATTCTTTTAAAGTATCCAACTTTGTAGCGTTTCCTAAAGCTAATTTGTCTTCTACATCGTAATAGTACACATCCATTCCAAGCGCTTCAGCCAATACAGATAGTTGTTTACCAATATTCCCGTACCCTACAATTCCTAGCTTTTTACCACGAACCTCTCTCGATCCCTGAGCTGTTTTGTTCCACTCACCGTTGTGAATTTCAGTGCTTCTTTGGAAAACACTACGCATTAACATAATAATTTCTCCAATCGCTAATTCAACTACCGAACGCGTATTGCTATAAGGTGCATTGAAAACTACTACTCCGTTTTCTTTACAAGCCTCTAAATCGATTTGCTTGGTTCCAATACAAAAAGCAGAAACTACCATTAGTTTTTCAGCAGCTTCAATCACTTTGCGAGTTACTTGTGTTTTAGAACGAATTCCTAACACATGAACGTCTTTTAATTTTTCAATCAATTCATCTTCCGACAAACTTCTTGAAACAGTTTCTACAGAAAATCCATCACCTGACAACTTTGTAAAAGCATCAGGATGTACGTTTTCTAATAATAAAATTTTGATTCTGTTCTTTGGGTATGATAAGTTTCTAGGCAATTTGTTAACGTATAAAAATTCATCTAAATTCGGTGTAATATGGTCGGCGTTGGCAATTGTCTTTTCTCTAGACACATTTTCGGTATACGCAAAAAAGGTATCTGCAACACCAGCTTCTTTGGTCACTGCATCACTATAGCCATCTCCAATCACTTGTACTTCACCTTCTAAATTTAAGGATTTTAAACAATCTATTTTACCATTATGCTTAGATAATGGGTTTTGAGTATCAAATCCTACAATAACTCCTGCTTTATCAAACTCAAATGTGTTTGCAAATACTCTTTCAGAAGGAATATTATATGCCGCTACAATTGGATCAATAAACTCTTTAAATCCTGCGGAAATCACATAAATAGCATCCGAAAAATTTTCAAAAAAATCTTTATTTCTTTCAATAGAAGGAGACACTTTTTGCTTTAACTCCTCAATTAACAAAGGCAAGTCTGCCTTTGTTGCTTTTAATAATTGAATCCGCTTTTCTAAGGACTCAGTAAAAGAAATATCACCATCAATTCCTTGATTGGTTATGTGGATTATCTCTTGAACAATCTCTTCTTTCTTCGGATTTCCCGCCAGCGTGATTTCTGCCAAAACATCTAATGCTTCTACACGGGTTAACGTGCTATCGAAATCGAAAACGAAATTTCGTTTTGCTAAATTCATGTTACTTAATTTGTGTTTTTGTTGTTGTGTTGTTAAGCCAACGAATGTACAAAGGTTTTCTTAAAAACACATATTACAAAACCCTTAAGTTTCAGTTTTTAACTATAAAAAATATGCTACTTACAAGCTATTACTTTTTAAGTTCTAATACTTCTAAAAAACTTCAGTTTTAAACGAACAAAAATAACCACCAAAAAATCGGTATGCCTTCAACCCAAAAAGAGCTATAGTATTTAGACTGATTTGTTTTTGCCCTCATCAACAGAAATAGTAATACAGTAAACAACACTAAAAAAACAGTTCGAAAATGAGTATTCGGGCTAATCATAAATTCCAACACCAAACATAATCCAAGCAGAACAACTCCAAACTTTTTAGTGTTTTCTATACCTATCTTTTTAGGGATTGTTTGCAAAGAAATAGCATCATATTGCACATCTCTTATATCAAATGGAAGGATTAATACTACCACCAATAAAAAACGTTGTATTGCAGATAAGTAAACCTCAGTTGTAAAAGAGGTTTCACTGGCATATATAGGTAACAATACCGTAGTTGCAGCCCATACTAAAGCCACTACTATTATTTTTAAATAACCAATACTTCGTAAGTTTTTTTGGAATCCACTTAAAAAAGGTACTGCATATAAAAAAGTTAAAACTCCTAGAGGCACAAAAAACAATAATGTTCTTAGAGGTAATAACCATGCATAGTAGCACATTAACAAGAAACAAATCAGCGAAAATATTTGAATGATTTGCAGGTTTTTAGTCAAACTTCGGTGATGGAGTTTCGCAACTCCTGCATATTTAACAAAATTATACCCAGTAATTGTGGCAAAAAACACAAAAAAAATCAGTGACTCATCGTATGAAAAACCAAAGTATAATTCTGTAATTCTAAACAAAGAAAACACCGCTAAGGCTACATGGATACTAGAATTTATATAAAAATCGAGTGCTTTTTTAAAAAGGTTCATCTAACAAAAATAACTTTTATGTTTATAACCAGCTGTTTTGGTTAATAAAATATTGTTTTTAACAAAAAAATATGTAGTATCAAATCAACCAATTTCACTATTTTTGAGGCACGAAAAACAACAACACAATAATGAACACAAATTCATTTCAACTTAGGCATATAGGTCCTCGTGTTAAAGATCAGGATCAAATGCTTCAAACAATTGGCATTGAGAGTTTAGACCAATTGATTTATGAAACTATTCCCGACGATATTCGTTTACAAAAAGAGCTTGATTTAGCTCCTGCCATGAGCGAATATGAATACCTAAATCACATCAATGAATTAGGTGCTAAAAACAAAGTTTTTAAAAGTTATATAGGTTTAGGATACCACGAAGCTATTTTACCTAGTGTTATCCAACGTAATATTTTAGAAAACCCAGGATGGTATACTGCTTATACTCCTTACCAAGCTGAAATAGCACAAGGACGTTTAGAGGCCTTGTTAAATTATCAAACTATGATTTGTGATTTAACAGGAATGGAGTTAGCGAATGCTTCGTTATTAGACGAAAGTACTGCTGCTGCTGAAGCTATGGCTTTATTATTTGATGTTCGTGAAAGAGCACAAAAAAAAGCTAACGTAAACAAGTTCTTTGTTTCAGAAGAAATTTTACCACAAACCTTATCGGTATTACAAACACGTGCTATTCCTATCGGAATTGAATTAGTTGTTGGTAACCACCAAGAGTTTAACTTCTCAGAAGAATTCTTTGGAGCTATTGTACAATATCCTGGTAAACACGGACAAGTATATGATTATACTGATTTTGTTGCTAGCTGTAATGCTAATAACATTAAAGTAGCTGTAGCTGCTGATATTTTATCGTTAGTAAAATTAAAAGCTCCTGCTGAATTTGGTGCTGATGTTGTTGTAGGTACTACGCAACGTTTTGGTATTCCTTTAGGATACGGAGGACCTCACGCTGGATATTTTGCTACTAAAGAAGCTTACAAGCGTAGTATTCCTGGTCGTATTATTGGAGTTACAAAAGATGTTGACGGTGGTCGTGCTTTACGTATGGCATTACAAACACGTGAACAACACATTAAACGTGAAAAAGCAACTTCTAATATTTGTACTGCACAGGTATTATTAGCTGTTATGGCAGGTATGTATGCTGTATACCACGGTAAAGATGGTTTACAATACATTGCAGATCGTGTACACACAAGCACTACAACCTTAGCAAAAGCTTTAACAGATTTAGGTTTCAAACAAAAAAACAACGCTTATTTCGATACTATTTTAGTTGAAGTTGAAGCAGACAAGTTGCGTCCAGTAGCAGAAGCTAACGGAATCAACTTTAACTACATCGATGCAGAGCATGTTTCAATCTCTGTAAACGAAACTGTTGGTTTAAAAGAAATCAACGAAATTGTTGACTGTTTCGAACAAGCATTTAATATCAAAGATATTTTAGTTACTGAATTTACTTCAGCTGACGTAATTCCTGCAGATGTAAAAAGAGCAACTTCTTTCTTAGATAACGACATATTCAATACGTATCAATCAGAAACTGACATGATGCGTTATATCAAAAAATTAGAGCGTAAAGATTTAGCATTAAATCACTCAATGATTTCTTTAGGGTCTTGTACCATGAAGTTAAATGCTGCTTCTGAAATGTTACCGTTGAGTAATCCTCAATGGGGAAACATCCACCCATTTGTACCTTTAAACCAAGCGGAAGGATACCAAATAATGTTAGATAACCTTGAAAACCAATTAAACGTTATTACTGGTTTTGCAGGTACTTCTTTACAACCTAACTCTGGTGCACAAGGTGAATTTGCTGGATTAATGACTATTAGAGCATATCACGAAGCAAATGGAGACACCAACAGAAACATCTGTTTAATTCCTGCATCTGCTCACGGAACTAACCCAGCATCTGCTGTTATGGCAGGTATGAAAGTGGTAGTTACCAAAACAGATGAAAGAGGAAACATCGATGTAGAAGATTTACGTGCAAAAGCTGAAAAACATGCTGATAATTTAGCTGCTTTAATGGTAACTTACCCATCTACTCACGGAGTATTTGAAAAGGCTATTAAAGAGATTACGCAAATTATTCACGATAATGGCGGACAAGTATATATGGACGGTGCAAACATGAACGCACAGGTAGGATTAACAAATCCTGCAACTATTGGTGCCGATGTTTGTCACTTAAACTTACACAAAACATTTGCGATTCCTCACGGTGGTGGTGGACCAGGTGTTGGACCAATTTGTGTAGCTCCTCAATTAGTTCCGTATTTACCTAGCAACCCTGTTATAGCAACTGGTGGTGACAATGCCATTACTGCTATCTCAGCAGCTCCTTGGGGTTCTGCATTGGTATGTTTAATTTCTTACGGATACATTACTATGTTAGGTGCCGACGGGTTAACAAACTCTACTAAGAATGCAATTTTAAACGCAAACTATATTAAAGAGCGTTTAAGCGGACACTACAGCACTTTATATACAGGTGAAATGAACCGTGCAGCACACGAAATGATTTTAGATTGTCGTGAGTTTAAACAAAACGGAATTGAAGTTACCGATATCGCGAAGCGTTTAATGGACTACGGATTCCACGCGCCTACTGTATCTTTCCCTGTAGCGGGTACAATTATGGTAGAGCCAACCGAATCGGAAGGTGTAGCTGAATTAGACCGTTTTTGTGATGCGTTAATCTCTATTAGAAAAGAGATTGCTGAAGCGAGTAAGGAAAACCCTAACAACCCGCTTAAAAATTCACCACATACGCAAGAAATGTTAACTGCTGATGAATGGGATTTACCATACTCTCGTAAACAAGCAGCATTTCCTTTAGAGTATATTGCAGACAATAAGTTTTGGCCTTCAGTACGTCGTGTAGATGATGCTTTTGGTGACCGTAACTTAATTTGTTCTTGTAATCCTATTGAAGATTATATGGAAGCGGAAGCTTAATAAATATAACACCTATAAAAAAAGACCTCGAAATTTCGAGGTCTTTTTTATTTATGCAACTCTTACAATTCTTTCTAACGGAATAATGGTTGCCTGTTTTAGTATTACTGAAGTATCAGTAATACCCCAAACAGTAGTTTCTACTTTTTTTAAGCCATCCATATCCATAAAAAATATTTTTACCTTTTCTCTTTCTAAGTTTCCTAAAGATAGTGCTCGTTGTAAATCTAAAATACGATTTACCATTGCTTTCTTTTTGTTTAACACCTCTTCTTTTGGAAATTTCAAGAACTTGATTTGTTCTTTTGCTACAGTCTGAAAATTTAAGTTTGTAGTCATATATATTGGGGAATTTATGGTTACTAATTAATTGGTATGTATAAATACAATACATTAATCTTGTTGCCAATGTATACATTCCAAACCTTATTTACAAATAATTTAATAAAACAACATAAATTTTAACACCTACAAAAAACAAGTGGCTATTTTTTAATAAACAATCAACAAAACAAACAAACAATTACAAAACACTCAAAACCAAAAACTTAAATACCATTACTAAAGAAGATTACTTCGTTTCCCTCACAATAACGAAACCATCCCGTCATCTCGAACTGGAGCAACGCGGAATGTGAGAGATCTCAATAATGGAAGTTACTGACTTCATGAGATTCCTCTCATCCGTTCGGAATGACCAAATCATCCCGTCATCTCGAACTGGAGCAACGCGGAATGTGAGAGACCTCAATAATGAAAATTACTGACTTCATGAGATTTAGTTCCACTGAACCTTACGGTTTCTCACATCCATTCGGAATGACACTTACCTAACGTCATTACGAAGGAGGTACGACTGAGAAATCTCAACAAAGTACTCCCTCTCTACCCTATTTTTATATATTTGAAAAAAATTACTACTAGTCACAACGCTATTTTAAATGACTTATCTATCTATAATTATACTCGTAGGTATTTTTCTTGTATTCAAAAAAAACACCTCAACCACTAAGTGGAAACAACCAACAACTCCATTCCCCAGTAAATGGAAAGTTATTTTAACTAAAAAAGTTGCTTTTTACAACGCACTCACTCCTGATGAAAAAGAATTGTTCGAGTTTAAAGTTTTTGAATTCCTATTAAATCATGAGGTTATTGGTGTTGATGTTACAGTTACAATTACTGACAAATTACTGATAGCTTCTAGTGCTGTAATTCCTATTTTTAATTTTCCTGAATGGCGCTATCCTAACATCAAAGAAATCATTTTATATCCTGCTATGTTTAACGAGCATTTTGAAACCGAAGGAAACAACCGAAGAATTTTAGGAATGGTAGGTAACGGGTATTTAGAAGGAAAAATGATTTTATCTAAACCTGCTTTACATTTAGGTTTTGAAAATGAAACTGATAAAAAGAATACTGCCATCCATGAGTTTGTACATTTAATTGATAAACTAGATGGTAATATTGACGGAGTACCACATGTATTATTAGAAAAGCAATACAGTATTCCGTGGGTAGACTTAATCAACAAAAAAATTGAAGAAATATACAACGACGCTTCTGATATCAATCCGTATGGCGGAACTAACAAAGCGGAATTTTTCTCGGTAGCAAGCGAATACTTTTTTGAGCGTCCGAAATTATTAGCCAGAAAACATCCTGAGCTTTATGCATTGCTAGAGCAAATCTTTAAACAAGATATGGACGACATGAACCTGCATTTAAAACGTTTGGATATTTCCAGAAACGATCCTTGTCCTTGTGATAGCGGTGTGAAATACAAGAAGTGTTGCGGAGTGAACTAGACCTTCTCCTCTACTCGTCATTTCGAAGGAGGTACGACTGAGAAATCTTAAGCATAAGAACTACTCTCCTCTTGAGATTCCTCACATCCGTTCGGAATGACATAAAATTAATCAGAATGACACTTACTGAACATCATAGTGAGGAGTCATAACGACGCGGCTATCTTTTTGTTCGATACACAACTAATTCTTACATTTACTTAAAAAAGTAACTTACATTTTTTGTTATGATAGAAAAGTTGATTGAATACGAAAAAGACGAACTTGATAATTGGTATAATACTTCTGTGGAATTCTCCGATAACTTCATGAAAGAATTTGTTATGTATGCTAATAACCACAAGAGCAAGGTTATCAATTATACTCTTAGCTCTGAACCTTCACTTATATCATCACACAATATAATATATGAAGCCCTTTCAACTTATTCTACAGACTGGAATGATTTTCTTTTTGATGAACTAAAAAGAATTTTAAACATTGTTGAAAAAGAACCAAAAAAATATCGAATCTTAGAGGTTATTGATTCCTTTGAAGTAGATAACATCTATGATAATGATTTTAGTTTTTTTGAAAAAATGATTAATTTATTATTTCAATATCATGACAATGCTAAAAACAAAAAAGTAAAGGGACATACCAGTTATGTCCTTCAAGATTTACTAACTGAAGCCGGTGAAGACTATAAGACTCGACGATGGTGGTCTAAAATGGATAATATTATAGAAGATTACCACAGAACAGAAATACTAAAAAAATCATAGCTTCAATTCCATCTTTATTTCAATTAAAATATTAGCTGAAGAAACCTAAATATCAGTCATAAGAGTTATTCACCTCTTGAGATTCCTCACATCCGTTCGGAATGACATAAAATTAATCAGAATGACACTTACTGAACATCATAGTGAGGAGTTATAACGACGCGGCTATCTTTTCTTCAACTGACAGATTGCTTCACTTCGTTCGCAATGACAATAAACAAGACGTCATTACGAAGGAGGTTACGACTGAAGTAATCTTACTCTCGACTAGCAGATTGCTTCGTTCCACTCGTAATGACGTTTTTTATAAGTCTATTTCCTTTAACGCTTTAATATTATTACGCTCTAAAAACGCATCAATCTTTTCAAAGTGTTCGATAACGCGTTGGTCTTTAAACTCAAATACTTTTTGAGACAATCCTTGTAAGAAATCACGATCGTGCGATACTAAAATCAACGTTCCGTCGAAGTGTAATAAGGCTTCTTTAATTACTTCTTTTGATTTTAAATCTAAGTGGTTCGTAGGCTCATCTAAAATCAACACGTTTACAGGTTCTAGCAATAGTTTCACCATTGCCAAACGGGTTTTCTCTCCTCCAGAAAGTACTTTTACTTTCTTTTCTAAATCATCTCCCGAGAACATGAAACGCCCTAATATATTTTTGATTTGCGTTCTTACGTCTCCTTCCGCAACCTCATCTACGGTTTGGAAAATTGTTAGTTCAGGGTCTAACAATGATGCTTGATTCTGTGCAAAATATCCCACTTTGGCATTGTGCCCTAAACCACATTCACCCTCAAAATCAATTTCTCCCATAATTGCTTTAATCATGGTTGATTTTCCTTCTCCGTTTCTTCCTACAAACGACACCTTTTCTCCACGGGCTATAGAGAAACTTGCATCTTTAAATACGGTTAAGTCTCCGTATTGCTTCGTCAATCCTTCCACTTTTACAGGATAGTCTCCCGAACGTGGTGACGGTGGAAAACGTAATTTTAAGGCTGAAGTATCTACCTCATCTATTTCTACAGGAACTAATTTTTCTAACATTCGTTCACGCGAGGCTACTTGATTCGTTTTTGAATAGGTTCCTTTAAAACGTTCGATAAACGCTTTGGTATCGGCAATAAACTTTTGTTGTTCTTGGTAAGCTTTTAACTGATGTGCACGACGTTCTTTACGCAACTCTAAATAGTGTGAATAGTTGGCTTTGTAATCGTGAATGGTTCCCATCGTTACTTCAATGGTTCTGTTGGTAATGTTATCGATAAACGCCTTATCATGCGAAATTACTACTACCGCCTTGGCTTTGTTTAATAAGAAATTTTCCAACCAAATTACCGATTCGATATCTACGTGGTTGGTAGGCTCATCTAACAAAATTAAATCGGGTTTTTGCAGTAAGATTTTCGCCAGCTCTATACGCATACGCCAACCTCCACTAAACTCTGAAGTAGCTCTTTCAAAATCTTCTTGTTTAAATCCTAACCCTTTTAAAGCTTTTTCTACTTCTGCTTCGTAGTTTACTTCTTCTAACGCGTAGTATTTTTCCCCTAAATCCGATACTCGCTCGATGATTTTCATATAATCATCCGATTCGTAATCGGTACGAGTTTCTAATTGTTTGTTGAGGTCATCCATTTCGGCTTTCATAGCAAAAATAGACGCAAATGCTTTGGATGCTTCTTCTTTTACCGTGCAGTTGTCTTCCATTAACAAGTGCTGAGGTAAGTAAGCGATTACGGTATCTTTCGGACTACGAACGCCTCCTTTAGTTGGTTTAGAAACTCCTGCTATAATTTTCATCATGGTGGATTTTCCTGCGCCATTTTTACCCATTAAGGCAATTTTATCGTTCTCGTTTATTACAAACGAAACGTCGCTAAACAGGGTGTTACCACTAAACTCAACCGTTAATTGATCTACCGTAATCATACAAAATATTTTAAGCGGCGAAATTAGCAAAAATGGTGTATAAACTTGTGAAAAACTTTTATTACATAAATAACTGATTTTACGGATTTCCATAAACATATGTATACTCATTGTTTTAGGTTCGTGAGAACTAAAAGTGAAACTGACATCTTATGTTTAATTAAATAAAAAGGCATTGCTCTTTTATAACAAACTAGTTGTCATTTGAAAAAAAACGAAATCACATGATAGAAATATTAAATCAAAGCATTGACACAATTTCATACTGCTTAGCAATTTTGATTTTAATATCGCCTTTTCTACTAAAACGTAAATTTGGTAAGGGACATATAGCTAACCTCACTATTACAATTGGAATCTTTGGAACTTTTCTTGGTGTTTTCATCGGACTACTTGGTTTTAATCCAGACGATATTACGGATAGTGTACCTAAACTAATAAATGGGCTTCAGACAGCTTTTATAACCTCTATTGCTGGACTTCTTGCTAATCTGGTTTTACGAATTTATCCAAGCGTATATGGCTTTAGGGAAGAACTAGCTGGTAAAAAGTCTGATGATATAGCTGAACAAATGATTGAGTCATTAAATCGTCTTACTAATTCAATTGTAGGTGATGGAGAATCTACTATGATTACTCAACTACAAAAAATTAGAACTACCAATTCAGATGGTTTTGATAAAATGAATAACTCATTTGAAGATTTTGCTGAGAAAATGGTTGCAGACAACACTCAAAGTCTAGTTGATGCTTTAACTCAAGTAATGCAAGATTTTAACACAAAGATTAACGAGCAATTTGGAGAAAATTTTAAACAATTAAATGAAGCTGTAGGTTCTATGCTTGAATGGCAAAAAGAATACAAAGAACATATTGAAACATTAACTGCTCAATTTTTTGCAATAGCCACAAATATTCAACAAATTGACAACGCGTTAAAATCAACTGCCGAAAGTAATAATACTATATTCGAGACAAATGAACTACTAAGAGAGACTGTTACTGATTTTTCATCTACTGTTAAATCATTTGCTGAACTCGGTGATAAGGCTAAAGATTCATTCCCAATCATTGAGCAAAATATGAATTCTTTAACCGAAACATCTAACAAATACATAAGGGACTCACTAGCGGACATTCAAACAAACTATGATTCGTTTTCGAGTACTCAAAAACGATTAATAGAAAACTACAAGGCGAACATTGAAAAAATGATTACTGATAATGCTGATAGAATTAAAAACCTAGATAATGAATTAGGGCAAGAGTTAAATAAATCTCTAGAAAGTCTTGGTAGTCAACTGACCAGTTTATCTCAACATTTTGTTAATGACTACAAACCATTGACTGAAAAACTAAAGGAAGTAGTACAATTAGCCAACAAAATTAACTAGTATGGAGAATTTTAGCCAAAAACAAGAAGGTGAAAGTCAATGGTTACCAATATCAGACTTAATGTCTGTATTAATGATGGTTTTTTTACTTATTGCTGTGAGCTACATGTTGAAGGTTTATTTAGAAAAAGAAAAAATTCAAGAAGTTGCAGTTACCTATAACAAACTTCAAAATGAACTTTATGAAGATTTGAACCTTGAATTTAAAGAAGACCTAAAAAAATGGAATGCGGAAATTGATAAGACTAGCTTAAGTGTTCGATTTAAATCTCCAGACATCTTATTCAATATGGGGAGTGCTAACTTAAAACCAGAGTTTAAAAGAATTTTAGCTAATTTCTTCCCTAGGTTTATTGCAATTTTACATAAAGATAATTACAGAAACGATATTGATGAAATTCGTATTGAAGGACACACTTCTAGTTACTGGCGAGCCAAAACAACCGAAAGCAAAGCTTACATATATAATATGGAGCTTTCACAAAACCGAACTCGGAATGTCCTTGACTACGTACTCCGTAAAGAACCTGATAAAAATCTAGCGAAATGGATTAGACTTAATGTAACTGCCAACGGACTTAGTTCGAGTAAACTTATTTATAATGAAGATGGGACACAGAACAGAGAATTATCAAGACGTGTAGAGTTTAGAGTTAAAACAAACGCAGAAAAAAGAATAACTAAAATACTTAGCGAGTAATGAAGCTGATTAATTTTTATAATTCTGAGAAATTAAATTCACTTCTTGAAGAAATGGGAGCTGAATTAAAAAGAATTAAAACACCCAATAGCTGGGAAGGTATTGATGATTCAAAACTAGCTGAATTACTCAAAACAGGTGAAGTTGAGATTGAATTAAGTGAAATCAAGACTAATGATGGTGTTTTTGAGTACAAAGGAAAAAAAGTGATTGTTTACATACGCGATCAATATTACAAGTATTACTCAAGAGGTTACAAGTTTCATTTAACAAAATGCAATACAATTGGTAGAGCTTTTTTAAACAGACGGAATTCAAGATACGTTGTCTCCTTAAGAACTGACGGTCTATTTAAAATAAACCTAATGGAAGACAATCAAATTGTAAAGGAAGATTTAATAGAACCCATGAACGTTTGCAAAAACTGTCTTGAACAAGTTAATTATAAAGAATATAAAATTCACCCCTATCATATTAAAACAAATATTTACGAAAATTTTGATTTAGCAGAATACTTCAATCAATTCAAAGATTCAAACCTAAATACTGGACTTTTTAGAAACGCGAATAATGCCCCTTTAAATGTTTACAACAAAAATTTTAATCTAAAGAGTAAAGCTATAAGGGAGAAAAGAAACTATATATGCCAAGATTGTGAAATTGACATGTCAAATAATGAACATAAAAAGTTTGCTCATGTTCATCACAGAGATGGAGATAAATCAAACGATAACCCGACAAATCTTGAAGTACTTTGTATTGAATGTCATTCTAAACAACCAGAACATAATAGACTAAAATATACACCTGATTTTAGAGACTTTACAATTAGAAAAAAGAATTTAGAATTTAAATAACTCTTCACAAAACACATGCATATAACAGAAAGAGAACTTAGTTTAACCTCATAAAGATTAGCAATATCCTTCATATAATATAGAATTTTGTCCGTTCATTTGTTTGTACGGCTGCTAACTCATACTACAACTAACAAAATTCTACTTTTAAGTATTGGTTGGTAGCTTTTTCTTAATCTCTTTTAATGTTTTCTCCGAGAGCGTTTTGTAATATCTGTTGGGATTTGAGGCTACGGCTAGCACCGCTGTCAACTTTTTTACGAGTGCTATTAATTTATCTATTGCCTTAGTATTAGCGACCCATGCCGTGGTGTTAACGGAGCATGCCGTGATATCAGCGACCCGTGCCGCGGTGTCTGCGGAGCATGCCGTGATATTAGCGACCCGTGCCGTGGTGTCTTCGGAGCACGCCGTGATATCAGCGACCCATGCCGCGGTGTCAACGGAGCACGCCGTGATATCAGCGACCTGTGCCGTAGTGTCTGCGGAGCATGCCGTAGTATTAGCGACCCATGCCGTGGTGTCTTCGGAGCATGCCGTGATATTAGCGCCCCATGCAAGTTTTTATGATAGCTAAAACTACTTTTAGTACCTAAATAATTGAGTTTATGGGATTCCGTAAGAATATGTACTTGTCTTTTTTTAGGTTCGTAAAAGTATAAACAAACATAAATACAATCATAAACCTACCAAAATGGTTGTATAACGATGTATTATACATCTATATAAACAAGTTGTGCAACATACCGAAAACTAATTATTCCGAATTATATTTGGAAATAATTTTTGACAAATAATAATACGCTCTTTAAAATCTTGGTGAATTAAATAGTTGGGTTTATAGCTTAACTCAAGGAGTTATTGTTCGATTAATCTGTGATTCTATAATTAAAAAAATAAGTCATATGAAAAAAAGATTCAATAATATCGTAAAAGGTCTAACCTTTATTATAATTCCAGTAATTCTAATAACGTTATTTCTATTTGGTGGGCAGACCATCCCGAACAGCAGACGTGTCCAAAAAGAAATTCCTTGAAAGCTCCAACATTTATGAAACCTAGGGACGGGTTAGAGGTTCGATTCCTCGGTCTGCTACTAAATTATAGGCTGTCTTTTCAGACAGCCTATTTATTTTAAAGATTATACAATAAATTATACAAAATGAATAAAGAAATAAAATTAGGCACTGAAGAGTATTTAGAAATTGCACAGCAAACACTTGACAAAACTATTCGATTAATAGCCAAATCTGTAAATAAAGGATTGACAAATACAAAAGACGATGTGGCAATGTCTTTTTCTCTTATGGTGGGTCCAATTTTGGACACAAGTAATTCTTTACTTGTTTTATCCACTATGGGAAAAATGCGTGATTGTTATTCTTTGTCTCGTATAATATTTGACCACGTTTTGAATTTGGGATATTTTGGAGCCAAAGGAGAAGAAACCGTTAAAAAGGCTTTACAACACTATCACCAAAAGGCATTTCGTGATTTAGATAGAAAAATTGAAATAAAAGATTTAACATTTGGCATCGGATTAAAGGATATTGACAAAACACCAATTTCGGACAAACTTAAAGAAGCACTGAATTACTTCACTTCAAATAAAGGATTTGAAATTAGGTCTTGGACTGGAGATAATGTTTTTAAAAAAATTGAGATAATTAGAGATTATTACGGAAAGGAAGTTGGAATGATGCTAGTTATAAATTTATTTTTTATTTACCGACATTCATCTGAAATTATGCACGGAACACTTTTTGGAAGTCTATTTGCACGTGGAATGACAAAACCCGAAAGTGAACAACCAAATGATGAAAAAGAATTAGAAATATTTCACAGAACCAGAATTAGCTTTGTTTTAATATGTTCAATTCTTTTAAACTATGTTACTTTTAATATAATTAACAAACATTATCCAAGACAAAAAGAAATGGATGAACTATCGGAATTAATAAAGGACTTTAGAATTACATTATACGAATAAGTACGTTGCACAACACCGTATAAAATTAATTGCTAGTGCAAGCCTACTTACGAAAATCCTCGCGGATTTTCTATTCGGTTTGTATTTGCTAAATTAGTTGCTTAAATCACGCAACTAATCTTATACAAAACCGTTGCCAAACATTAAAAAAATGAAAAGACTGACTTTAGTAATTGCCTTGACAATTGGGACAATTTCTCTTTTTGCTCAAGAACCAACAGAAAACTTAGACTCTTTAACCAGAGTTTTGACTGGAGTATGGGAAATTGAAAAAGTGATAGACAAGGACGGGAAAGAAGTTGAATCTATAACGAGAGAAATGAAAGGTTCACCATTGGGTAATGAAATCCAGATTAAAGCAACAGGACCTAAAATGACATTAAACGAAGATGGAAGCTATGAACTTCAATTTACTCCTGAAAACACGGACAAAGGAAATTGGTTTTTAGAAAGCCCGACTTCTCTTATACTCCAATTAGTGACCAAAAAAGGGACTAGTAGTTATAATATGCTCAAATCAGCAGCAGAAATGTTTGGTAAGACCTTAAAATATGACCAAGACGGAAATATTGTTGAGAACAATAAACGAGAAATCACAAAATTGGAATCAGACGAATTGTTAATTCGTTACGAGACTGACTATTATCAAGTATATAGAAATAAAAAATAAAAACGTTTGGCAACAATGGCTATAAAGCATAGGCCTAACCAACCAAACCGTTCCTACGCTTCATAGCCGGAACGTTAATGCAAAATCTTAAACAGCAATTCTTTTAAAATATCAGCATGAGTTTGGTTGGCTCCTACTCCTTTGCTTTTTACATCGGCATCGCGTAATAAGGCGATAATTTGCGATACTTTACGCATCGGGTAGTTACGGGCTGCGTTTACGTAGTCATCCACAAAATACGGGTTTACCCCCAAGTTTTTAGGGCTTTATAAAACTTTTAATCTTCTAAAATCAACTTTTCTTTGGTTTAAAAACTTTAAGTCTACAAAGTATTCTTCAAAATCTTTTTTAAGAATATTTTCTCCAGCTCTACTTAAATACATATCTTCCATTTCCCATTTTTTATAATATATATTAATAACGTTTTGTTCGTAAAGCTTCATTCTGGCTTCAACTTCATTCATAAAAACTGATGTTTGCAGTTTTATATTTCTGTCTTTTAAAGAAATTGTTATTTGCGACCTAAACCTTTTACGAGTTTCAAACCTGTCGTGTTTGTTTTTATAATATTCAGGCGACCTTATAAATAATTCGTCTAAAAAACTACTCTTTTCATCAAAGTAATCGTCTGGATTTTCTCTACATTCTTTTCCATATACATCAATAGATATAGTTTCGTCGTAATAGAATCCTTCAATTCTAACATCTTCTGTAGATACTTTTATGTGTAAGTAATCTTTAAAGAGCAACTTGTTTGACCTATTGTTGTATCTGGTAGCATTATTATAGTTATCGGGACTCTTATGTGAAGATGTAAGGTAAATACCTTCAACTATTTTTCTTATAAATGTTACTAAGCTAAACTGCATTATTAATGGGGTTCTTTGATGTTTTAATTTTTAACTATTTTTCTTTTGCTGTAGAATAAAAAATAATAGAAAGCTAGATAAGATGATAACAAAGTAAAGGGATAGATTATAACTAAGTTAGCATAATAATAACGTTCTGCAACATTTAGTTCTGAATTAGCTTTTCCAAACTTAAATATGTTTAACAATGTATTTGTTATCTCATTGCCATAAGTAAAGTGTTCATCGATATAATTAATCAAATAAACCATAATTAAAGTTGAAAACCCAGCACAGGTAACATATACAAGTGGTTTTCTTCCCTTGAAATTCATTAATAGACCAAAAGCAGTTAATAAAATTATAAAAAAGAAAAACAACAAAAAGCCTTTACTACCTCTATCAGGCTCTCCTTGCATTAGTACTTCTGCTAAAATTATGAATAAGATTATTTGAAAAGCAGTAAAAATACTACTGAAAAAGATCAGCATTATATTGATTATATTTTTTATCATAATTTATTTTTTACCATTCTACAGGAAAAAAAACAGCTTTATAGCGAGTGGGTCTCACCTTAACTTCACTACGTTTTGAGCTTCCTGTAGGATTATACTTCATTTTACGAGCTTTTCCTAAACCTGTAATAAAATTCAGTGAAATAGTATCATTTTTAGTCAGTAATTCCAATAAGTTATAATGTTTGTTTTTAAACTGAGAAAAAGAACCTATGTGCAAAGTATCCTTGTTTTCCTTTATCATTTTTTCAACATAAGGTTTAAGTTGTAACTGGATAGCATTGGTAGCATCTAAAAGATGACATCTTATATAATAGACGTAATTTAAACTGTCTTTACCATAAATAATTCTTTTTTGGTGATTAGTAGCGTATATAAGTGAATCGTCTTTAATAGTATAGAGCCCTAATTGAGATTTTTCTTTTTCTATATAAGGGCTAAAATGGTAATAATTAATTTTACTTAGTGTCTGATTAACATAAGATGTATTCCTTATTTTAATTTGATTGGGAAGTTTTATGTATGATATTTTATTTTCAATTCGTTTTTTATACATCCCTATTATTACTGGATAATCATTAGCCTGAACTTGATTAAAAACAAGATCTTTTTTAGGGTTGGCACATGTAAATGTTGTTAAGATTATAAATAAGTAAATAGTTAACTTCATTAGTTAATTTTAATAGGGACTTTAATTCTTTTAGGAGGAGAAGTTGTTTTATCAAAATTTGTAAACTTTAAAAAAATGCTGTCATTTGATAATAATTTTTGTGTCAATTCAGGCAGTTTATTTTTGAAGTTTTTAAAACTACTCAAATGTATTGAGTCTTTATTTAAATGTTTGTTTTGAAAGGCTGAAAGAATTTTATTAGAATCCGTCAGGTTATCAATAAGATGTTTTGAGTAAACGACATACTCTTTTTTTTGTTTTGGAAGTATCTCTTTTTTGAGCGTGCTACTCAGTTTTATTAAATCGTTATTATCATTCTCCTTATACAAAAATGCGAAAGCACCTTCACTAGGTTTTTTATAGATGTATTGATGAAAAGTAAGCTCTTCCTTTTGATTAGCTGATTTATTATTTATAGTTAAAACAAAGGGAAAGCTAATAGCCCAAATATCTTTCTGCTCTTTATCATACCAAGCTATAACTTTGTTTTTATTAGAAGGATAATTATCCACTTCTATTTTACTGACAGTTTTACAAGAGGTACATGCTAATAACAGTATATATAAGTATATTTTCATTTTGATTTATTTTTGAAATAAAATTGATTCGATAACTCTAGGATTTTCTTTTAGGTAGTCTTTTTTTACTTCTTTAATTAAAAGTTCTATTTTTTTAGCACCTCTAGTATTTACATCATAATCTAAAAGTTCGTCAAAAGTTTTAAATTCTCCTAATAACAATGCTGAGAGAGTTTTACTTGAAATAGGAATCAAATTATAATCTGTTTCATAAACATGTAAAAATGTTCTTAAAGCATCTAATCCTTTTGTTTTTGCTCTTTCAAGTTTTTCTTGCATTATTTGGTTAACCATAGCCTCTTGCTTTTCATGTTCAACTAATGCTACATATCCTAAAAACTCAAGCCATAAACTAATACCTACTATGGGAGTTTTGGGTAAAAAACGTTTTAACAAAAAATCAGGTACGTTTAAAGGTGTATCCGTTATTTCTTCTAAGCTCATCATAGAGAAATCAACCAAACTAAATATTTTACTAAATGCTTCAGATGCGTCTTCTGCACTCATTAGTGGTCTTATACGTAATGTATTTAGTATTTCTACATTAGTACCATTAGTTGCAAAATAATGTGCTTGGTTAGCTGCTGATTTTACAACACCGTTATTAAAACGTCTACCTCTTTTTACAATTACTTCTTTGTTAAATACTTCTTCGGTGTATTGATAAATTTTTCTAGACTTAGTATGTATTTTACCATTTGTGTCTACCATAGTACCTTTGGCTAATTTCGCCAATGCAATGGTAGTTACTCTACTTTCAATAGCATTATTATAACCTGCTACAGCACTACTTACAAGTTTTTCAGCTTTCTTTTTAATTTTCTTTTTAATTTTTGATTTAGCAATGCCCTCAACTTCATCAGTTGTAGCACCTTTAAGTTCTGCCAAAAATAAAGGGCTTCCATCATTAGCAATAAGTTGTGGTAATTTACCCCCTGCAATAGAAGGTTTAAAAAACAGTGTTCGATCGGAAAAAGCTACATTAAGATAAAGATTTTCTCTATTCGGTAAATTTTTAGTTATTTTTTTATAAGTAACTCTCCAATAAAGTTCAATATCGTAAGCTCTATCTTCTACAAGATTTTGTTCCCATTTTTGGTTAAGAAAAAGTTCAATAGTCGCCTTATTATTTTTTACAATAGCTTTTTTATGAATTTCTTTCTTATCGAATTCATCATCGTCAGGGTTTAAATAGTCATCTGAAAAAAACTTATCTAAATCATATAATTTACAGTCTATTTCCTCACGATCCTTTATATTCTTAGTTTCTATATGAAAATAAACTGTGTCTCCTAATTTTGCTTTTTTTAGGTTTAATCTGTCATTTTTATTTTTAGTCCACCATCCACTAATTATTTGAGGTTTTTTTTCTGATTTATTAGTTTCTTTCGCTTTATAAGGAGTTTCTTTTATAGGCGGTATAAAACTTTCTTGCCAGTGTTTTATATAACGAGTAGGACTTTTTCTTCTCCAGTCTGTACTATTATTAAAAAAACGATAGTCTTGCATCGCAGGCGATATGGTTAACGTAACATACATACCTTTTTGGTTGTCAAAAGCTTCGTAGTAATTTACAAGTACACCATCTTGAAAGTTGTATTGAAATAGTTCTATTCCATCAAACTCGTCTTTGTAAAAGACTATTTTACCATCTCTTAATAAGTATAAATTAGCGGGATATTCAACTTTTGGGTTTTCGGTTCTATCGGCTTTAATCCACTCTGCAAAAGAGTCGTCATACATTTGTGATTCAAAAGTTACTGAGATAGTTCCTCCCATTAAGGCAGAAGTAGGTTTACCGTTCCAGTCAGTAAGTCTGTTGTAATTTAAGTTAGCAGTAAGCAATTCTCGTTCCTCACCACATACAAAAAGCTTTGCTTTTATGTTCATAGATTTTTTTTAGGGTGGTACAATTTTTTGAGTTAAAGATATAAAATATCTCCAAAATCATACAATTAGTGTATTGATTTTTAAGCTTTTTACCGTAAAACACTGTCTTTTAAGAAGAACCAATTTTATTTGTACGCAACTTGTACTTATACATACAATTTTATGTACTTAAAAAGAGACAAAGTAGTACGTATTTTTTTATCTCTTTATTCGAGTAGTTGTCTATTTGATACGTTTAATTATGAAAAGAGAGAGTAGGTAACTTAATTTGATTGCCTCATTATTAGAATTTTGTTTGTAAAATATCGTTTTACGACATTTTTACTCGTAGTTCTTTACTTCTTTAATGATAAGGTTTGTACACAATACTATTAATGCAAAATCTTAAACAGTAATTCTTTTAAAATATCTGCATGGGTTTGGTTGGCTCCTACTCCTTTGCTTTTTACATCGGCATCACGTAATAAGGCTATAATTTGTGATACTTTTCGCATCGGGTAGTTACGGGCAGCGTTTACGTAGTCGTCCACAAAATATGGGTTTACTCCTAAGTTTTTAGCAATCGAAGCTTTTGATTTGTCTTTTAATCCGTGGTACATTAATAACTGTGTAAAGAAGCTATTTAGTAAGGAAATAGTCATTACCAACGGATTGTTCTTTGGGTTCTGTGCAAAATAATTGATAATTCTGTTCGCTTTCACCACATCTCGCTGTCCTACAGCTTTACGCAATTCAAAATTGTTAAAGTCTTTAGAAATCCCTATGTTCTCTTCAATATGCTTATCGGTAATAATGGTTTGCGCAGGCAATACTGAGGTTAGTTTATCTAATTCGTTGCTAATCTTACTCAGGTCTGTTCCTAAAAACTCCACCAACATTTGTGCAGCTTTCGGTTCGATGTTAAACTTTTTTCCGCCCAACACTTGACGAATCCAATCGGCTACTTGATTATCATACAGTTTTTTACTTTCATAAATGAGTCCGCTTTTTGCTATGGCTTTGTACGCCTTTTTACGTTTATCGAGCTTTTTGTATTTGTAGTTAAACACCAATACGGTACTCGGTTGCGGATTGGCAGCATATGACTCTATTTTATCAATCGTACGGCTTAAATCTTGGGCTTCTTTAACAATAATCACCTGCTTTTCTGCCATCATCGGAAAACGTTTTGCCGACGATACAATTTCTTCTATCGACACATCTCGACCGTACATAACTACTTGATTGAACCCTTTTTCAGATTCATCTAACACATTATCTTCAATATAATCTGAGATTTTATCGATGTAATACGGTTCTTCTCCCATTAAAAAATAAATGGGTTTGATGTTGCCTCCTTTTATATCGGATATGATAGATTTAATTTCGTTCATGTGTCTTTCTTCTGCCTTCTTTTGGTGTTATTGTTATTAAAATGTTGTAGCTAAGTATTCATTCCTTAATAACACTCTTAGTCATTTCGACGGAGCGATTTTATGAGCGACGAGAAACCGTAAGGTTCAGCGAAGCTAAATCTTAACAATAAGAGTAACACACCTCTTGAGATTCCTCCTCCTTCGTCGTTCGGAATGACAATTACTATAATGTCATTTCGAAGGAGGTTACAACTGAGAAATCTTAAACAAGGGAGTTACTCCGCTGAATGAGATTTCTACCTCTGGTCAAAATGACGGCTTCTCCTTCTTCTCCATTAGAAATAACTTATAATTTTCTTACTTTTGGGTTATGCAAAAGCTCAACCTTCCTAGCTATACATTCAAGCTCAAAAGTAACGAAAATAAGACGCTTATTTTTGATAATTTGAGAAAAAAATATATGGTATTAACTCCTGAGGAATGGGTACGTCAGCATTTTGTTCAGTGGTTAATTCAAGAAAAAAACTATCCTGTTTCGCTTATTGCTATTGAAAAACAATTGGTTATCAACAACCTTAAAAAGCGTACCGATATTGTGATTTTTGCTTCGGACGGACATCCGAATATTATTGTAGAATGTAAGGCTCCGCATATAAAAATAACGCAAGACACATTTGATCAAATTGCACGTTATAATTTAAAGCTTGATGCCGATTACCTCATCGTTACCAACGGACTACAACACTTTTTTTGTATGCTCGATAAAGAGAAGGAAACCTATGTGTTTTTAAGAGATATTCCTGAGTACCAATAAACTTTACGAAAACAGATTTTACTGCTGAACTGGTAACTATTAAGGAGCTAACGACTGAGAAATCTTAAACAAAAAAGTTACTCTCCTCATTAAATTCCTCCATTACGTTCTCAATGACGACAGCTTCTTTAAGGATATCCAACACACACTTCAACACAAAAAATTATGCGCTTATAACATTCGTTTATCTTTTTTGCTATCAAATTCTTAAATTCACATAACAAAACAACTTTATACCAAACTTTAAAAATTGACTTTATGAGTAACTCTATTAAATTAAACTTTGTAAACAAATCAAATGATGCGAATAATAGTGATGTTGTAATTTTTCAAAAGAATGTTGCTAGCAATTTTGATGAACGTCATATTGCATGGAAAGTGATTAAAAATCCAAGTCACGGGGAAAGCCATCCTATTAATTATTCTACTAACTTTCAAGTTTCTGCTGTTGATTCTTACGGAAACTTCACACCCAAATTAGCCGCTTATGATGGAAGTGCTTTTGAAATGGTTGAGAGAGCATCTGGACACACTTTACAACCATCCCAACACTTTGCTTCTAACATAGATGAAGTAGAAGTACGAAACAACCTAACACGAAGCGCTATTGATGCTAATTGTTATAAGGATGGTAAACTATTAGCTATAAAAACTAATCTTGCACCAGGTCAAAAAGCTGTTTTTAAATTCAATCCTAAACTTTATATAGGTGTTGCTTCTGAAATTGTAGAAGGAGAAATTCTTAATTCTGCTATTATTTCAAAAATAAACACGGAAATAAATTTATTTGAGGTTCAAAGCGCTGATATTGTAATGACTGGCGGAGGTTCTGAGCCTTTTAATTTTAGTTTAGAGAATGTAACATATATACCTGTAGAATTAGAATAGGAATTGCGCTGTTTAATGAGAGTTACTCGCCTCATGAGATTCCTCCTCCTTTGTCGTTCGGAATGACGGAAATGTGAAACGTCATAGCGAGGAGTGACAACGACGTAGCTATCTCACTCTCAACAAACAGATTGCTTCGTTCCTCTCGCAATGACGATTACTATAATGTCATTTCGAAAGAGGTAACTACTGAGAAATCTTAAACATAAGAGTTACTTACTCCTCTAAATGGAGTTTCTCACATCCGTTCGAAATGACAGGAATGCGAAACGTCATAGCAAGGAATGGTAATTACATGGCTATCTTACTCTCGATAAAAAAGATTGCTTCACTACCGCTCGCAATGACGAAACACGATTGTCATTTCGAACTGGAGTGTAACGGAAGGAGAAATCTCATGAATATGAGTAACACACCTTAAAGAGATTCCTCCCATACAGTCGGAATGACGAGAGGTTTTTAATGTAATTTCATTTATAAACTGTAAATTTGCCGTCTTGAAAACAGCAATCGTCATATTAAACTGGAACGGAAAAAAATTGCTTGAGCAGTTTTTACCTTCTGTCGTAAATTTTAGCTCTGAAGAAGCAGAAGTATATGTCGCTGACAATGCTTCTACGGATGATTCTATTGCCTTTATTATGCAGCATTTCCCTACTGTTAAGATTGTAAAAAATACCGAAAACGGTGGTTATGCAAAAGGTTACAACGACGCATTACAACATATTGATGCAGATGTATATTGTTTGGTAAATTCTGATATTGAAGTTACCAAGAATTGGTTAACTCCTATTATTGATACTTTTAAGAAAGAAGCTAACACTGCGATTATTCAACCAAAGATTTTAGATTTTAAAGATAAATCGAAGTTTGAATATGCTGGTGCTGGTGGTGGCTTTATTGATGCTTTTGGATACCCGTATTGTCGTGGTCGTTTGTTTAGCGACTTGGAAATTGACAACGGACAGTTTAACGATACTTCTGAAATTTTTTGGGCATCGGGAGCTTGTTTTTTTATTCGTTCAGAAGTTTTTCATCAACTCAACGGTTTTGATGAAGACTTTTTTGCACATCAAGAAGAAATTGATTTGTGCTGGCGCGCTAAAAACAGTGGACATACTATAAAGTACGTTGGGGCTTCAATTGTATACCATGTGGGTGGTGCTACATTGGATACGTTAAATCCTAGAAAAACGTTTTTAAATTTCAGGAATAGTTTACTCAACTTGGTTAAAAACTTACCTTCTACGAAATTGTTTCCAATTATTTTTTCTCGTTTGATCTTAGACGGTTTGGCAAGCCTTAAATTTTTATTAGAAGGAAAACCTAATCATTTGTTTGCTATTTTAAAAGCTCATTTTAGTTTTTATATGCATCTTCCTAAGTTCATAAAAAAGAGAAATAAATCTCCTAAAAAATCGAATTACTACGAACACAAGTCTATAGTTTGGCAGTATTACGCTAAAGGAAGAAAAAAGTTTACTGAACTACGTTAATTCTTGTTCATCTTTATAGATATAATATAGCAGAAAGAAAACTGCTATTCCTCCGAAAGTATGCCATAACCAGTGCGTTCCCATAGGTAGTAACTCTACTTTATTATCCAATGTTCTAAATAGCAACGCTATTCCAAATACCATTACTCCATACATTATATACTTTACGTTTTTCCAATGTGTTTTGTAAGCATACCAAATTAACGGAGTTATTACTGCAAATGCTGTTACTGCATATCCAAACGATGTTCTATACCCTGAAGGTATTGGTAAAAACCTTGGTAAAATAGATACTAAAAGTATAGCTACGATTATTGCTAATCGTTGCCACCATTTCTTTTTAATTTTTCCTATGAAATAAATAATAGCTCCTAAACATACAATCATAATAGGAACCCAATCTAACAACAACCAAAACTCATGACTTCGTGTTCCATGAAACATGGTGCCTCCTATCCAACTGATAAATATTACTGGAATGGCAAACAGAAAAAACGGATATTGTTTAGGGTTTTGATAAACTCTTCTTCCGAAGTAAATCAGTAGTACAATAAATATTAAGTTACTAAAGGTATTGAAAGGTTCAACAGGTAATCTGCCTGCTATGGTTTCTTGATATATTGGTCCGCTGTCGTTAGGGAATCTATCCAGTAAAAACATATATCCTTTTTCTATTCTGTACTAAGATAGGAATTGTGCTTTTAATTGAAAAGTGATTTTTTAAGATTTAAACTAAGTTTATTAATTACAAAATATCTAAACTTCCTTTTCCTTCACGAAGTACTTCTGGCTCGTCGGTTGTTAAATCAATTACTGTAGATGCATGGTTATCTCCGTATCCTCCATCAACTACAACATCAACTATATTTTGCCATTTCTCGAAGATTAATTCAGGATCGGTTGTGTATTCTAATACTTCATCTTCGTCATGTATAGACGTAGATACAATTGGGTTCCCTAAAGCTTCTACAATGGCTCTTGCTATATTATTATCTGGCACACGAATACCTACCGTTTTACGCTTTTTATACGCTTTTGGAAGTGAATTACTACCTGGTAACACAAAAGTATATGGTCCTGGTAATGCTCTTTTTAAAATTTTATAGGTGGTTGTATCAATTTGTTTGACATAATCTGATAAGTGACTCAAATCGTTGCAAACAAATGAGAAATTGGCTTTTTCTGGCTTTACTTTTTTTATTCTCGCTACTTTTTCTAGTGCTTTAGTATTGGTAATATCGCAACCTAAACCATAAACAGTATCGGTTGGATAGATAATCAACCCACCATTTTGTAAAACTTTTACAATTTTTTCAATCTCTTTTGGATTGGGGTTGTCGTTATACAATTTTATAAATTGCGCCATAGCTTAGTAATTATCAAAGTCAAAATCATCAAGGCTTTCAAAGTTATTAAATTCATCATCAATTTCATCATCTATATTTTTTGAAAGGTCATCTGCTTTAAATTCTTTTTCTGGGGCTTCTTCTGGAATTTCTCCAACAGATAAAATCATTTTTGTTTCAGTTACTTCTTCATTCGATTGTTCAATCACCTCCACGTAAAACGTCCACATTTGTAAAAAATCATACACATAAATTAACTTATCGTGTTGATTTGGCAAGGTTTCATGTAAAATACATGTTGCCATTGAAATTCCATCTCCTGCTTCTGACATATTAAATAGTGGAATTTCTTCGCCTTGGTTCCAATCTTCATCGGTACGGTAAAAAGATGCCATTTCTTGTACATTAAAACCAAACGCTTTTGCAATATCAAAGTGTAGGTCTTCTAACGAAGCTTTTTCATTTACCAATAGGGTTCTTATTACATCTTCTTTCGTATCTAAAATTACGCGTACTTTATACATTCTATCATTTTTTGTCAGTACAAAAATACGTATTTTTGGGTGATAATTTTTAGTTACCATGAATAAGCAAGCATCTCTTACAACCTTAAACAGTTACAACAAAAATACATTAATGGAAACTTTAGAAATAGAGTTTGTTGATGTTGGAGATGATTTTATTACTGCTAAAATGCCTGTAACTCCTAAAGTACATCAACCTTATGGATTATTACATGGTGGAGCAACAGCAGCCCTAGCAGAATCAGTAGGTAGTTGTGCTTCTGCTTTTTTTTTAAGAGATTCTTCTAAAATTGTAAAAGGAATTGAGTTAAGCATCAATCATGTAAAAAGTAAGCGAGAAGGACTTGTTTTTGCTACCGCTAAAGCTATTCATAAAGGCAGAACTACACATTTATGGGAAGTGAGAATTGTTGATGAAGATGATAACTTGATTTCACTTTGTAAGATTACCAATATTGTTTTAGATAAACAGTAGCATGAAATTGCTGAAGAAAATCTTAAAAATTGTTGGAGTTACTCTCTTTGTGCTCTTTCTTATTTTGTACTACTTATTCTGGAATTTTTCTGCTCCAAAATCTGATGCAAAAGTACTTGAAAAGTTTTCTGATAGATATGTTACTCCTATTCTCACTCATGAAAACTTTAAAGGGTTTAAGTTTAGGAAACTTTCCATTATAAAAGACACGACTTTACCTACACTCGTTTTTGTTCATGGAACCATAGGATCTTCTACTGATTTCGTAAGATATATGAAAGACAGTGTATTGCTTAGTAAAGCAAATATGATTTCATACGACAGGATTGGTTATAATTATCAAGACAAAAACCCTGTTCAAGAAAGTATTGCTTTTGAACGTGATATGTTAAAGAGTATCTTACAAGATTATAACCCCAACAAAACAATACTAGTAGGCTACTCTTACGGCGGTCCTATTGCTTTGGCTATACAACAAAAGATTCGGAAAGTGATTTTGTTGGCTCCAGCAGTGTATAGCGAAATAGAACCTATGCCATGGTCTTTAAATCTATATAAGTGGAAGCTTACTCGATGGTTGGTTCCACCTATTTGGCAAGAAGCTAGCAGAGAAAAGTTATCTCATAAACAAGATTTACTACTTTTTGAAAACAATTGGAAATCTACACCAAACACCATAGTAAGTATTCATGGAACTAATGATTGGATTGTACCTTTTGAAAACTCATTATTTTTAAAAGAACAATTTCCAAAAAATCAGTTTGAGTTAATTAGTATACCTGATGCTGGTCATGGATTTATTTGGAGTAAATTTGACGCAATTAAAGAACATTTAATACAACAACTAGATTGAGTATTTTTTCAAACATAAAAGAGACTTTAGACAAAAAATTACCTTTTGTTACTTATAGAAAACCTAATACTTCTAAAGTAAAAGGATGGTTTCAACAAAATGATGATTTAATTACTTCGGAAAACTATAGTGAAAGTGGGTTTATTTTTGCTCCGTTTGATAGTAAGGATAAAGCTGTTTTGATTCCTAAAAACCAATCTACTTACACTGAAGAAGAGGTTATTATTGATAATATTCTAGCTAACAATACAAATCACAGTCCTGATACTGCTTCCGAAGAAAATCACATTCAATTAGTTGAAAAAGGAGTAGCTGCTATTAAAAACCAGGAATTTAAAAAAGTGGTGCTATCTAGAAAGGAAAAAGTTGAGTTACCTGACTTTAACCTTATTGAAACTTTTCAAAAACTCTTAAGCAGCTATCCTACTGCTTTTGTATATGTATGGTATCACCCTAAGGTTGGGATGTGGTTAGGTGCTACTCCAGAAACCTTAGTAAGTATTAAAGACAAGAGTTTTACTACTATGGCTTTGGCCGGAACACAAGTTTACAATGACACAACTAATGTTATTTGGCAACCTAAAGAGCTAGAAGAACAACAGTTTGTTACTGATTATATCACCGACAGGTTATTAAATATTTCTTCAGAAATTACTACATCTGCTGTTGAAACTATTAAAGCTGGGAAGTTACTTCATTTAAGAACTATACTTAACGGTAAATTAAAAACTAATACTGCTTCTTTAATTAAAAGCTTGCACCCTACTCCTGCTGTTTGCGGATTGCCTTTAGAAACATCAAAACAGTTTATTTTAGATAATGAAAGCTACCATAGGAGCTTTTATACTGGTTTTTTAGGAGAGTTAAACATTAATGATAAAGAAAGTAATTTGTTTGTTAATCTTCGTTGTATGGAGGTTTCTAATAAAACTGTAAATATTTATGTTGGTGGAGGAATTACACGCGACAGTAATCCTGTAAAAGAATGGCAAGAAACGGTTGCAAAAACAACTACCATGAAAAAAGTTTTATAAGAAAAATAACTTCCTGATAAAATACTTCAACTTAAACAAAATATAACCTACTGATATTCAGTTTTTTTTATTATATTTAGGAGAACTCAAAACTCGCTTTCCTATGAAACAAAAATTACTTAGGATTAGCCAGCGTGAAGATAAACTTAATAGTAGAGTAGGTAGAACTTTAACTTATAAGCAGCTGGTTGAATTCGCATCAAAACTACCAAACAAAATAAAATCACTTATGTAAAAAGTAAAAAACCACCAATTGCTGTGCAACAACTGGCGGTTTTTCTAGTGTAAATTGAATTTGAATTGATTTTTTTCTGCACAATCTAGTATCTAAACACAAATTGTACAATTTGTGTTTAGAGCTATGCAAAACAGTTTCTTCTGTTTAAATATCGTCGAAAGAAACGTCAGTAAAACTTTCTGTTGAAGTTGCTTCTGTTGCTACGTTCTCTTCCTTTTTATAGTCTTTTTGATGGCGTTCACTGATTACCTCAGATCCTTTTTCGTTTACAATAAAGTCTGTTGCTTTATTCAACATTTCTTTAAAGTCGTTAAAATCTTCTTTGTATAAATAAATTTTATGCTTTTGATAATGAAAAGAACCATCATCGTGAGTAAACTTCTTACTCTCTGTTACTGTTAAATAATAATCATCTGCCTTTGTAGATCTAACATCAAAAAAATATGTTCTTCTTCCTGCTCTTAAAACCTGTGAAAAGATTTCCTCTTGTTCTACTCTCTCGCTCATAATTCGCTACTTAAAATAATAGTTGTTTACTTAAATTTTCTCAACAAATCTAACAAAATATTTGACTTGACAATACGAAATGCTATATTTCTTTTTCTAAAAGCTGCTGCTCATACAACTCTTTATAATAACCTTCTTGTTTTACTAATTGATTATGAACACCTTGCTGAATTATCTTTCCGTTATCTAATACAATTATTTTATCTGCATTTTTTGCTGAAGATACCCTATGACTTATTATTATCGTTGTTTTATCACTAGAAACACGTTCTAAATTTGATAAAATTCTTTCTTCTGTCTCAGTATCTACTGCTGACAAACAATCATCAAAAATTAAAATCTTAGGATCTTTTATAATTGCTCTTGCAATAGAAGTTCGTTGCTTCTGCCCCCCTGAAAGCGTAACGCCACGTTCTCCTAAAATAGTTTTATAGCCTTGTTTAAAATCGATAATATTATCGTGTATGACTGCATTTTTAGCCGCTTCAATAATTTCTTCTTCAGTAGCATCTTCTTTACCAAATTTGATATTGTTTTCAATGGTATCTGAAAACAAAAATGGTTCTTGCGGTACAAAACCTATTTGGTTTCTTATATCATATAAATTACAGGTTTTAATATCTTTTCCATCCATTAACACAGTTCCTTCAGTAGTATCATACAAACGTGAAACTAAATTAATAATAGACGACTTTCCACTTCCTGTTTTTCCTAATATCGCTAATGTTTCTCCTTTTTCTACTTTAAAGCTCACATCTTTTAAAGCTGTGATATTTGTGTCTTCATAAGTTAACGAAACATGCTTAAACTCAATTTCTCCTTCTATTATAGTTTCTTCTTCATTTGTATTTTTAATTTCAGGAACTTGTTCTAAAAATTCATTTATTCTTTCTTGAGAAGCTTCTGCTTGCTGTACCATTGAAGTTACCCAACCAACTACTGCTACTGGCCATGTTAAAATATTTACATACATAACAAAAGCACCAATGGCTCCTACTTGAATTTCTCCATTGATATATAATGTACCACCAACATATAGAACAATAATGTTACTAATTCCTATTAATAAAATCATTAATGGAAAAAATAATGCCTGTACCTTATATAAGTTTATGTTTTTGTCTTTACTAGCATCTGCCAGCGTATCAAAATTTTTAATCACAGCACTTTCTATTGCGTATGATTTTACCACATTAATTCCAGAGAAAAACTCTTGATTAAAAGTAGTTAATTTTGAGAGGTACTGTTGAACTACTGTACTCCGTTTATTTATTTGCCTACTTAATACAAAAACTGATACCGATAATACTGGAAAAGGTATCATTGTATACAAAGTAAGTTTTGGTGATATTGCATACATTTGGGTAAAACCAACAGCAAATGAAACTAACATATTTAATGAATACATAATAGCTGGTCCAAAATACATACGAACCTTAGACACATCTTCACTAATACGGTTCATTAAGTCTCCCGTTCTATTTTGTTTGTAAAAATTAAGTGATAGTCGTTGGTATTGCTGGTAAATCTCATTTTTTAAATCAAACTCAATCAATCGAGACATTACAATAATAGTTTGACGCATTAAAAAAGTAAAAAAACCACCTAGTAAGGTTACTCCTATTATAAGTAAAATGTTCTTAAAAAGTATACTTTTTACTTCAGACATTTCAGCTATTTTTCCTAACTGATAATCTTCTACAACATTTAATGAGTCTCCAACAAAATCAGGAATTTTTAGTGTTAGTATTTTTGATAATATCGTAATTAAAATTCCTAATAATAACCTCCATTTGTATTTAACAAAGTACTTATTTAAGTATTGTAATGCTTTCAATTCTATTCTATTATAAAAATTAAACTTTATAAAGGGTCTTGTTAAAGATACCTTAATTGAGACCACTTTTTTTGCTTATGTTTTAACGATTTCTTATTTTTGCCCTCGAATTTTTGAGATTGTCCAAATCATCTCAAATTAAAAAACAAAACAAATGACATCAGAAATCATTGATACTAAAGATCTTAAGAATGACCCAGTGTTTGGTCAGTTATCTTTTGACAATCACGAGCAAATCGTTTTTTGCAACGACGAAGATACAGGTTTAAAAGCAATTATCGGTATCCATAACACAACTTTAGGACCTGCCTTAGGAGGTACTAGAATGTGGCAATATAAAAGTGAATGGGAAGCTTTAAACGATGTTTTACGTTTGTCTCGTGGTATGACTTACAAGTCTGCTATTACTGGATTAAACCTTGGTGGTGGTAAAGCAGTTATTATTGGTGATGCTAAAACTCAAAAAAACGACGCTTTAATGCGTAAATTTGGTGAGTTTGTTAATTCTTTAAGCGGAAAATATATTACTGCTGAAGATGTTGGAATGGAAACTCGTGACATGGATATTATCCGTGAAGTTACTCCACATGTAACAGGTGTTTCTGAAAGTATTGGAGGTTCTGGAAATCCTTCTCCTGTAACTGCTTATGGTGTTTATATGGGAATGAAGGCTGCTGCTAAATACAAGTTTGGAACTGAGAACTTAGACGGTAAAAAAGTATTAGTTCAAGGTGTTGGTCATGTTGGTGAAACTTTAGTAAAGCATATTACTGATGAAGGAGCGCAAGTTATTTTAAATGATATTAACGAAGCTCGTTTAGAAGAGTTAAGTAAAAAATATGGTGCTAACGTGGTGTTAGGTAATGACATTTTTGGATTAGATGTTGATATTTACGCTCCTTGTGCTTTAGGTGCTACTATTAATGATGAAAGTATTGCTCAACTAAAAGCTAAAGTTATTGCTGGTGCAGCTAACAACCAATTAGCTAATGAGTTAAAACACGGTACAATGTTAAAAGAAAAAGGAATTGCTTATGCTCCTGATTTCTTAATTAACGCTGGTGGAATTATTAATGTATATGCAGAGGTTGTTGGTTACGATAAAGCAGAAAGCTTAAAGAGAACTGAAAACATTTACAATACTACATTAGATATTTTCAATTTATCAGAAAAAGAGAATATAACTACACATCAAGCTGCTTTCAATATTGCACAAGCAAGAATTGATGCTCGCAAAAAAGAGCAAAATAGCTAGATAAAAAATAAAAAAGTTTTACTTTTGCAGAGCGTTAGAAATAGTTTCTATCGCTCTTTTTTTTAAAGTTCTTTAGAATGATTAACAGAAGACATATTCGTGTTAAAGTAATGCAATCGGTTTATGCGATGCAACAATCGCATAGCGATGATTTAGTTAAGGAAGAAAAATTCTTAAAACATAGCATTCAAAAAATGTACGATTTGTACGTTTTAAACCTTCAATTATTAGTTGAAGTACAAAAATTAGCTCGTAAGAGAATAGAGCTTTCTAAAAAGAAAATACTAGCTACCAAAGAAGAACTCAATCCAAATACAAAATTTATAGATAATAAACTTTTAAACTCACTTAACGAAAGTGTAAGTTTAGAGGGGTATGTTGAGCTTAATAAGCTAAATTATTGGGATCTTGATGATGAATACGTAAAAATCTTATTAGATGAATTACAGAAAAGTGACATCTACAAAAAATATATGGACACTGTTGAAGATTCTTATAATGTAGACAAAGCTTTTGTTATTGATTTTTTCAGAGAAATAGTAGCTCCTAATGAAAAGTTAGCTGATTATTTTGAGGACAAAATGATTTCTTGGGTTGATGATATTCCTTTTGTAAATACTTGGATTCTTAAATCTTTAAACAAACAAAAAGCAAATAAGCCATTTATATTAGGAAGTTTGTATAAAGATAATGATGATAAGGTTTTTGTTTCTGATTTATTTACAAAAACAATGTTACATCAGCATAAATATGAAGAAGACATTAAAGAGAAAACTCCTAACTGGGAAGCTGATAGAATTGCCGATATTGATATGATTATCATCAAGATGGCAATTACAGAGTTTTTACACTTCCCTTCTATTCCAAGCAGAGTTACCATTAATGAATATATTGAATTAGCTAAAGACTATTCTACAAACAAAAGTGGTTACTTTATTAATGGTGTTTTAGATAAATTAGCCAAAGACTATCTAAGTTCAAACAAGATGGTTAAAATTGGTAGAGGTTTATTATAATAAATTAGTATTTTTACAACAAACTAAAAATATTTTAAAATGAAGAAAATAGCAGTAATAGTAGCATTTGTTGTTTCAGCTGGAATGTTAGTTTCTTGCGGACAAGGAAATGCTTCATCAAAAGTTAAAAAAGAAAATGTTGAAAACGCAGAAAAAAGGGATAGCTCTATTGGTTTAGGCTCGCCTGTTATTTCTTTTGACAAAGAAGAGTTTGACTTTGGTACTGTTAACGAAGGAGAGGTTGTTAAAACTACCTTCGTAGTAACAAATACTGGTAAAAGCGATTTAATTATTACGAATGCGCAAGCATCATGTGGATGTACTGTTCCTGTATGGCCAAAAGAAGCTATTGCTCCAGGTAAAACGGGAGATATTAAAGTTAGCTTTAATACTAACGGAAGAGTTAACAAGCAATCTAAATCTATCACTTTAACTACCAATACAGAAAAAGGTAGAGAAGTTATTAAGATTTCTGGAATGGTAACTCCTAAAAAGAAGAACTCATAATGTTTACAACCATTTTTTTACAAGCTAGCTCACAAGAAAGTTTAATGAATATGCTTCCTTTTGTGGCAATGATTGCCGTTTTTTACTTTTTAATTATTCGTCCACAAATGAGACGTCAGAAAAAGGAAAAACAATTTCAAACTGAAATTAAAAAAGGAGCTAAAGTAGTTACAACTAGCGGAATTCATGGTAAAATTGTTGAAATTAATGATACTGACAATACTGTTACTATTGAAACAGGAGCTGGTAAAATAAAGTTTGAACGTTCTGCCATTTCTATGGAAATGAGTAAAAAATATATTACTGAAACTAAAAAATAACAGTATACAACTTTATAAAAAAGTGAGCTCATGGGCTCACTTTTTTGTTTTTTATGTAGATTGCGTCAATAAATTATTTCTTGAAAACAAAATTTAACATACCTAAAACTTTCTTTGGTTTTTTAACTGCTTCAATATTTTTTTGGCTACTTATTAATCTGTCAAAAGAATATGATACAACCATAGTATATGATGTTGAGTATACGCAATTACCACAACAAAAAACATTAATAGAAACACCTATTAACAATCTTTCTTTAAAGCTAAAAAGTAGCGGGTATAATTTATTGGTTGCTAGCATTACTCACAAACCTATTAAACTAAACCTTGATAAAGCTTCAAGAAAAACTGGAACTAATTACTACTTCTTATCTAAAGATCTAATTTCTGAAGTCCAAGAACAACTAAAATCCAGCATTGAGTTAATTGAAATTAAAGAAGACACTATTCCTTTAAAAATTGGTACACTTAGTTCAAAAAAAGTTCCTTTAAAATCTAACTTAAATATTTCTTTTCAGTTAGGTTATGACCTTTCTAAGCCTGTAACTATTGTTCCTGATAGTGTTTTAATTTCGGGGGATGAAACCTATGTTGCTAAAACCGAATTTCTAAACTTAGAAAGTATAACTTTGGAAAACTTATCTAAGAGTACTACTATCTCCTCTCCTATTATTTTTCCTGAAAATGTACAGCTGAAGTCAAGTCACTCTACAGCTGAAATTAACATTGATGTTGATAAATTCACAGAAGGAGAAATAGAGATTCCTGTATTTGTTAAAAATGCTCCTAAAGGGATTAACGTTTTTCCAAAAAAGGTTAAAATTATTTATAAAGTGGGATTACAAAACTTTAATGAAGTAACTCCTGATTTATTTAAAGTTGAGTGCGATTACCTACAGTCTAAAAACAAAGACATCAATTATCTTACTCCTAAAATAAAAGATCTTCCAGATATGGTTACATTAGTAAGGATAGTCCCCAATAAAATTGATTTTTTAATATACGAATAGTATGGTAGTAGGTCTAACAGGTGGTATAGGTAGTGGAAAATCTACCATAGTTAAAATGTTTTCAGAGTTTGAAAATATTGCCATTTATATTGCTGATGATGAAGCTAAAAAAATAATGGTTACATCTCCAAAAATTAAAAACCAATTAATTGCCGAATTTGGCAAGCAAGTGTATATTGATAATGAGTTGAACAGACCCTACTTAGCTTCAATCGTTTTTAATAACAAAGAAAAGCTAACTATCCTTAACAACATTGTACATCCGGTTGTTAATGAGCATTTACAAAACTTTATAAAAAAAAACAGCAATAAAGAATATATCCTATATGAAAACGCAATTCTTTTTGAAAATGGAAGCGATTCTTTTTGCGATAAAATCATTACAGTTACCGCTCCTGAAAATATAAGAATTGATAGAGTTATGAAAAGAGATAACTCAACAATTAAAGATGTAAAAAATAGAATAAAAAATCAATGGAGTGAAACTAAAAAAACACTTCAATCTAACTACTTAATTGAAAACCTTACACTTACAAACTCAAAAGAACAAGTCTTAAAAATCCACAATTCTTTAACAAAAAAGATGCGTTAATTTACGCTTTGTTAATTCTTTCTGTTAAAATTATCTTAATTTTATAGTAACTTTGTTAATCTAAGTTAAAAGATTATACGCCTAAATTTTATTAATTTATTTTTGAATAATGGGTAAGAAAATTTTTATTCTCATTGTTGTTTTAATGAGTATTTCTTTGATAGGAATCATCTCTATTCAAGTGTATTGGATAAATGATGCTATTAAAAATAAAAAAGAACAATTTAAAAACAACGTAAAAATTGCTTTAGCTCGTACCTCTGAAAACATAAAAGAGAGAGAGTACCTAGAGTTTCAGCAAAATTATAAAGACTATTTTGAAAACGATAAGCTTAGAACTGAAGCTGAAATAACAACTTTTCTTTTTCAGCAAGTAGACACTGTAAGTAATAAAAAGTTTTCTTTTGGTAGTACTATTTTAGAAGAGAGTATAAAAATGCCCAATGAGTTCGTAGATAATGATTCCATCATTATAAAACGTTACTCGGGAAAAGAAGACATTTATTTTTCCCAAATAATAAAATCTGGAAGCAAAGATTTTAAGCCTTTTTTAGATGAAAGCCGCCACTCTTCTTTCAGAATATATAGTACATGGAATGACGAAGTAATGGAACATGCTTTTAGACGAAGTAAAGCAGTGTTTCCTATAAACCAAAGGATAAGTAATAAAGAATTAAGCAATACACTTACAGAAGAGTTTGCTAAGATGAATATTACACAAGACTTTAAATATGTTGTTTACGAAGACGGACTAGCAACACAGTTAAAGTCTGGATACTTTAACATACAACCAGAAGATATTAACTATCCGTTATTAGAAGATGAAAATGGAAATAGTAAATACAAGTTATATGTTAAATTTCCCAACGAGAAAAAGAATCTACTTTCAGGTATGATGAAAGTACTGATACTTTCTTTATTTTTTATAGGAATTATCATTGCTGCTTTTTCAACATCGTTGTATCAACTTATTCGTCAAAAAAAGATCTCTGAAATAAAAACTGACTTCATTAACAATATGACACATGAGTTTAAAACACCTATTGCTACTATTAACTTAGCATTAGATGCTATTAAAAACCCAAGAATCATATCTGATGAAGAAAAGGTTAAACGATATGTTCAAATGATTCGCGATGAAAACAAGCGAATGCATGGACAAGTAGAAAATGTATTACGAATTTCAAGACTAGAAAAGAACCAAATTGAAATTAGTAAGGATGCTGTAGATATGCACGACATAATTGAAGAGGCTATTGAACATATTCAACTTTTAACCGACGACAAAAATGGGAGTGTTACAACACATTTTGAAGCCATTTCTACAGAAGTTCTTGGAAATCAGTTTCATCTAACAAATGTTGTGGTTAACATGTTAGAAAACGCATTAAAATATTCAGAAAATGCACCAAAAATTGATGTATTTACTGAAAACACAAATAAATACTTTATCTTTAAGATAAAAGATGAAGGAATAGGAATGAGCAGAAACGCTCAAAAGTATGTGTTCGATAAGTTTTATAGAGAACATAAAGGGAATATACACAACGTAAAAGGTCATGGATTAGGCTTAGCTTATGTAAAAGAAATTATAGACAGCCACCAAGGTACCGTTTATGTTGAAAGTGAAAAAGGTAAAGGAAGCACATTTACAGTTAAATTACCATTAATATAAATTATTAAGAAATGGGGAGTAAAAAAATATTATTAGTAGAAGATGATCCTAATTTTGGAACAGTTCTGAAAGATTATTTAGCATTGAATGATTACAATGTTACACATGCTAAAGATGGAATAGACGGTTTGATTATGTTTAAAAATGCAGAATATGATTTATGTATTTTAGATGTAATGATGCCTCGTAAAGATGGTTTTTCTTTAGCTGAAGACATCCGTGCAACCAACAAAGAAATTCCTATCATCTTCTTAACTGCTAAAACGCTAAAAGAAGATGTTTTAAAAGGATACCAAGTAGGAGCTGATGATTATTTAAACAAACCTTTTGATTCAGAAGTTTTATTACATAAAATCAAAGCTATTTTACAACGTAAAGAAACTGAAAAAACGAATGATAGTGATGAGTTTGAATTTAAAATTGGGGCTTTTGACTTTAACTCTAAATTACGTCATTTAACATACAAAGGAGGTGAAGCTCAAAAACTTTCACCTAAAGAGAGTAAGCTTTTACGAATGTTAGCTATTCATAAAAACGACTTAATGCCTCGTGAATTAGCATTGACAAAAATATGGAGAGATGATAATTATTTTACCTCTCGTAGTATGGATGTTTACATTGCTAAACTTCGTAAATATTTAAAAAGTGATGAAAATGTTGAAATCTTAAACATTCACGGTGAAGGGTTTAGATTAATAGACAACAAATAAGACATACATACATTTTAATAACAGTAAAAGACTTCTTTAATTAAAGAAGTCTTTTCTTTTTTATACATTGTAACAATAATTTATATCAATCGTCAAATACATATAATCAACAAAAACCAAAATAGCTTGGAAACAATTTTATCAATTCAGAACCTCGATAAAAAATACGGAAAAGTTCATGCCGTAAATAATCTTTCTTTCGATATTCAAAAAGGAACTGTTTATGGAATTTTAGGACCTAACGGAAGTGGAAAGTCTACCACTTTAGGTATTATTTTAAATGTAGTAAATAAAACCTCTGGTAACTTTAGCTGGTTCAATGGAAAATTATCCACCCATGAAGCCCTAAAAAAAGTAGGAGCAATTATAGAACGTCCTAACTTCTACCCATACATGAGCGCTGTTCAAAACTTACAGTTAATTTGTAAAATTAAAGGAGTTTCATACGATAAAATTGAAGAAAAACTAAAAACTGTCAACCTTTACGAGCGTAGAAATAGTAAGTTTAAAACTTACTCTTTAGGAATGAAACAACGTTTAGCTATTGCTTCTGCATTACTAAATGACCCTGAGATTTTAATTTTAGATGAGCCTACAAATGGACTAGATCCTCAAGGAATACATGAAATTCGTCAAATAATTAAAGAAATTGCTAAAAATGGAACCACAATTTTATTAGCCTCTCACCTACTCGACGAGGTTGAAAAAGTATGTTCTCATGTAGTAGTAATAAGAAACGGAATAAAGTTATATAGTGGTAGAGTTGATGAAATGACTGCTTCTAATGGCTTTTTTGAACTTCAAGCAGACAATCAAGAAACACTTAAACAACTTTTAGAAAATCATTCAGCTATAGGAAGTATTAAAGAAGAAAATGGCGTTTTAATAGCTAGTCTAGCCTCAGAATTATCTGCTTCAGAAATCAATACGTTTTTATTTAATAAAGGAGTTTCTCTTTCTCATTTAGTAAAACGTAAACCTAGCTTAGAGCAACAATTCTTAGACCTAACCAACAACCAATAAACTTACATCATGTTACGACTTTTAAATATAGAAATTCATAAATTAAAATATAACAGAGCTAGTAAAGTTCTTTCAATTATATACTTCGCTTTATTAACCTCTATTGCTTTGATTGCTGCAATAAAGTTTGATATTGGTCCCATAAAATTTCATTTAGCTGAACAAGGAATTTTCAATTTCCCATATATATGGCACTTTAACACCTACATGGCAGCTATTTTTAAATTTTTCTTATTATTAGTTATCGTTTCTATGATGGCTAACGAGTATAGTTACAAAACTTTAAAACAAAATTTAATTGATGGCCTGAGTAAAAAAGAGTTTATCCTTTCAAAGTTTTATACAGTTATAGCTTTTGCTCTTATTTCTACCATTTTTGTTTTTGTTGTCTCATTAATTCTTGGAGCTATCTATTCTGACTTTAATGAAATTGCAATCATTTTTTCTGATCTAGATTATTTATTTGCTTTTTTCATTAAGCTTTTAGGTTTTTTCTCTTTTGGGTTATTTTTAGGAGTCTTAATTAAACGATCTGCCTTTGCTGTAGCTGCTATGATTGTTTGGTTAATTATTGAAAGTTTAATTAAAGGTTATTTATACTGGACATTTAGAAATGTAAAGACTGGTATTGATGAAGCTGTAAACTCAATCATGCAATTTTTTCCTCTAGAATCTATGGCTAATTTAATTAAAGAACCATTTACACGGTTAGGAGCAGTAAAATCAGTTGCTAACCAAATAGGAGAAAACTTTACTAAGGATTATTCAGTTAGTCTCTTTAACATAGCAATCGTGTTAATTTGGACAGCTATTTTTATTTATTCATCATATGCTTTGTTAAAAAAACGTGATTTATAGAGGGTTTTATGTAGTTTAGTTGTTTTATTTGTATAAATAATTTCATTTGAATGAAGAAACAACTACTTCTAGCGTTTTTTATTATTGTCTCTATATCTCTTTATAGTCAAAAAGAAGCAAATGTTTGGTATTTTGGGAACAATGCAGGGTTAGACTTTAACTCAGGTAATCCGGTAGCTTTAAATGACGGTTTATTAAGAACCGATGAAGGTTGTTCTTCCATTTCAGATGAAAATGGTAATCTATTGTTTTATTCAGACGGAATTAATGTTTGGACAAAAAACCATGAACTAATGCATTACTCTAACGGTAGTT
The DNA here is from genome assembly GCF_056815515.1 of Tenacibaculum sp. DPLXC6. Classification (NCBI taxonomy): domain Bacteria; kingdom Pseudomonadati; phylum Bacteroidota; class Flavobacteriia; order Flavobacteriales; family Flavobacteriaceae; genus Tenacibaculum; species Tenacibaculum sp. DPLXC6. The sequence continues at coordinate 3,287,095 of NZ_CP141806.1, read as the reverse complement.
TAGCTAATAATCTAGAAGGAAATCCATCAAGTTCACAATCTGGTTTAATTGTTCCAAACCCAGAAAATAAAAACATTTACTACATTTTTACAGTAGGTACAGATTTTATAGGTAACCTTCCTTACCCTGATAACCCAGGATTTAAGTTTTACACCATCGACATTTCTAAAGGAAATGGAGGCGAAGTTATTTCTGGACCTATTAACCTGTCTAATGGACGAGATAGAGAATGGTCTGAAAAAGTAACAGCTGTTCAAGGAAAGGACTGTAAAGAAATATGGATTTTATCTATCGTACAAGACACTTTTTATACCTATAAAATTGATATAAACGGAGTAGACTTTACAAATCCTGTCACATCATCTTCATCTTATTTTTTAAGAGATAAAAGAGGGTATTTAAAAGTATCTCCTGATGGAAAAAAAATAGCTTTAGCTGACTTTACAAATGACGAAAGTGGAAGATTAGTTTTATACGATTTTGATAATGCTACAGGTAAAGTATCTTCTAACGGACTAATTCTTACAGATGGCCCAACTGATGGTTCTCCTTATGGTGTTGAGTTCTCTCAAGAGTCTACAAAACTGTACGCTTCTTTATATCATGAAAATAGTAACTCTTTCAGAATTTTTCAATATAATCTATTAGATGCTAACATTGCACAAACCAAAACCCAGGTTCATCAAGAACAAGGCTACAGAGGTGCTTTACAACTAGCTCCTAATGGAAAAATTTATGCTTCTATTCCAGATAGGCGTTATTTAGGAGCCATAGAAAACCCAGAAGGTAATGCTGTTGACATTCAATTTACTTCAAATGCTGTAGATTTAGGAGGAGCAATATCTTCACAAGGGTTACCACCTTTTATTCAATCTTTTTTTGCTCCTGTAAAGTTAATCGACTTAAGTTCTAACGAAGTCTTAAACAATACTAATCAAGTTTTTTGTATTGGGGAAACGTATAATATAGTACCAGAAAAGAACAACCCTAACGACACGTATACTTGGTTTAAAGATGGAAAAGTAATAGCGAATACTAGGGCTCTAACAGTTGATTATACTAATTATGGTAGTGGTTTATATGAAATACAAATAGAATCAAACTCCTATTGTAAAAAAACATTCACTGGTAAAGTCCAAATAACATTTGAACCAAAACCAACAATTAATACGATTCAACCATACATACAATGTGATTTTGATAATACACCTATTGATGGTTTTACAACTTTTAACCTTGAAGTACTAGAAAATGCTTTAGTAAATAACCTTTCCGAAGTTACAATTGAGTTTTTTGAAACATCTGACACTAATTTTTCTTCACCTATTAACAAAAATAACTACACAAATTTAGTGGCTATAAATCACTCTATTATAGTTAGAGTTACTAATAACACAACAAAATGTTATCAAACTGACTTAATTAACTTACAGGTAAACCCTACTGGGTTAACTAGATATAGTGATGAATACATTCATGAATTAGATCAAAACGCATCTAACCCTGATGCTAAATTTAGCATTGGTACTAATAACGATTTTCTTGACTTCTCTTTGAAGACACAACAAATAATTAATAATTCAGGAGGTTCGTTATCTGAAGTTACTCACGATTTTCAATATTATAGAACAACAGAAGATGCTGCCCTACAAACAAACCAAATTATACCTCCTTACGAAGATGATTTATTTACCAATAATTCGGATGTATATGTTAGAATTTCAAATAAGGGAGCTGCATCTTGTGAATCTGTTGGTAACTTTAAAATTTTTGTAGAAAAAATTCCAGTTCCTCAAGGAAACCTTAATGACATTATTTTATGTGTTGATAACCCAAGGTTAAATCCTCAACCAAATACAGTTGCATTAAATGCCGATACAGGAAATGCTATAGACACTTACAAATGGTATCTAAACGGAAGTATAATTTCAGGTGAAAACTCTTCAGTTCTAAACGCAAGCTCTACAGGTGAATATAAAGTTGAAGCCTATAGAACTCATCCAAACATCAATTCCCCTTTTATGGGATATAATACATTTTTTGTTAAAGAATCTAACCAAGCATTGATTGTAAATATTAAATCAGTAGACGATCAAGATAATCCAGACAGTAATAGAATTGAAATTACTGTTGATGGGTTAGGAGACTACGAATACGCTTTAAATAGTACAAATCTCAGTGATTTTGTCAAAGGAGATGAAAACCTTACATACACTTTTGCTAATATTCCACCTGGACTAAACTCAATTTCTATTAGAGACAGAAATGGATGTGGAGTTACTACATCTAACAAAATTTCAATTATCTATTTTCAACGTCATTTTACTCCAAATGGAGATGGACATTTTGATACTTGGAAAGTTTTAGGAGTTAATAATGATTATTATGATGTTATTAAAGTTCAAATTTTTAATCGCTTTGGAAAAATAATTAGTGAAATTACCGACAAAAATCATCCAGGATGGAATGGCATATATAATGGAACTACATTACCTTCAAACGACTATTGGTATAATGCTGAGTTAATTGATTCTAATGGAAAAGTGAGAAAAAAAACAGGGCATTTCTCTTTACTAAAAAAATAAATTACACGCTATGAAAAAGTTAATCATACTAAGTTTATTATTTGCTTGTGCACCAGTATTTACTCAAAATGATTGTTCTGATGCAATTGTTGTATGTGGTAATAGTGGCTTTCAAAACTTAAATGCTACTGGGGTAGGTGTTCAAGAACTTTCAGGTTCTAATACCTGTTCTAGTCAGGAAAATAATAGTTTATGGATTAAAATTAAAATTGACCAAGGAGGAACATTAGGCTTCACCTTAACTCCAACTAACCCTGATGGCAGTCATAATACTGATATTAACATCGATTTTGACTTTTTTATCTTTGGCCCAAATGTAAGTTGTGGAAACATCGGTCAAGCCATACGCTGTTCTACTACAAACCCAGCAGCAAGTAACCAAGGAAATAACCTAACAGGTATTAAAGCATCTGAAACAGATGTCTCTGAAGGTCCAGGTGCACTAGGTAATAGTTTTGTTAGTTCTTTAAACGTTAATGATAATGATTCTTATTTTCTTGTTATTGATAGACCTATAGGCAGCAGTAGTTTTAAAATTGATTGGACTGGTAGTGCTACTTTTAACAAGCCTCCAACAATCAATCTTCCGACAGTTGGTCAATCGTACGATTTGCAAGAATGTGACAGTGATGGTACTTTCGATAATAGTACTAATTTTGACCTAACTGCCAATGACAACCTAATATTAAATAGTCAAACAGATATTAAAATTAGCTATCATTTGAGTAATAATGATGCTCAAACTAACACAAACCCTATTCCAAATCCAAATACCTTTAAAAACACAAGTAATCCTCAAAAAATTTTTATACGGTTAACAAATATAAGCTCTGAATGTTTTTCTGTAACCGATTTTAATGTTATCGTAAATAATAATGTAAACATCACTCAACCTATTAACTATATTGTCTGTGACGATATCAATAGTGGAAGTAACACAGATGGTTTATACAGTTCTTTTCTACTATCTTCTAAAGACAATGAAGTTTTAGGAACTTTAGATCCAAATACACATACTGTGAATTACTATTTAAGCCTTAATGAGGCTCAAAATAATTTAAACTCTATAAACAAAAACACTTTTTTTACTAATACTAAAAAAAACTCTCAAGAAATTTTTATTAGAGTAGAAAACAACTTCGGATGCCTAAATACCTCTACTAGTTTTAATTTAGAGATAAATCCTACTCCTGATTTTATTCCAATACAGCCATATCAACAATGTGATTTTGATAGCAATCCTACTGACGGAATTACGACATTTAATTTGGAAAGTAAAGTAGCTGAAATATCAAATAACAATACAAATGTGACTGTTCTCTTTTTTAAAAATCAAACTGATTTTGACAATAACATATCAATAACATCACCACAAAACTACACTAACACTTCACCTTTCAACCAAACACTACTTGTAAAAATTATAAATAATACAACACAGTGTTTTAATACAGGAAGCATAGATTTAACTGTTAATTCATCTGGTCTAGATACTTTTGACGACATGTATTCATGTGAATTAGACATTAATGCCTCAAATCCTAATGCTATCCAAAGTATAGGCAGTCAAAATGCTTTTTTTGATTTTGATACAAAAAGAAGTGATATTATTACTAAATCTAATGGAGCTTTAACAACCGCTACACATTCTATTGAATTTTACAAAACAGCTAGCGACGCTTCTTTACAAATAAATAAAATTCTACCTCCATACGACGACGATTTATTTACTAATGATTCAGAAATATTTGTAAGAATTATATCCAAAACCAATAATGCTTGTGAAAGTGTAGGAAAATTTAACCTACATGTTGAAAATCTTCCTATACCTCAAGGCAATTTAAACGATATCATTTTATGTATAGACAACCCAAGATCTAGCCCTCAACCACATACAGTTCCTTTAAATGCCTATACTGGAAATCCAACAGATACTTACAAGTGGTATTTAAACGGTAGTTTACTCGCTGGAGAAACATTAGCAATTCACAACGCTAATACTGAAGGAGAATACAAAGTTGAAGTTTATAGGAGTCACCTTAATATCTCTGAAGATTGTATGGGGTATAATACCTTTTTTGTAAAAGAATCGAATCACGCATTAATTGTTAACATACAATCTGTCGATGATCAAGATAACCCTCTTAACAATAAAATTGATATTGTAATAGACGGAATAGGCGACTATGAATATGCTTTAAACAGTATCGATCTTAGCGATTTTGTGAAAGGCACTAAAAACCTCTCATATACTTTTACGGATATTCCTCCAGGACTAAACACCATTTCAATTAGAGATAGAAATGGTTGTGGTGTCGTTACTTCTGATAAAATTTCTACCATATATTTTCAACGTCACTTTACTCCTAACGGAGACGGACATTTTGATACTTGGAAAGTTTTAGGGATTGATAACGATTATTATGATGTTGTTAAAGTTCAAATTTTTAATCGTTTTGGAAAACTAATTAATGAAATTACAAATAAAAACAACTCTGGATGGAATGGGCTTTACAATGGTACTATTCTACCTTCAAACGATTATTGGTACAATGCTAAATTAATTGATAAAAATGGTAGAACCCGAAAAAAGACAGGGCATTTTTCTTTACTGAGGAAATAACTCCCTTCTTTTAAAAAAAACTTTAACATATAAATTCCATAGTTTTCCCTAAATTGCAGGTTAAGAAACAATTAACTAGCTATGGATAAATTATTCTTTTTACTGTTATGTTTTTTCTCCTTTTTTTGTTTTTCCCAAAGAGAAGCAGATAACTGGTTATTCGGAAACAATGCAGGACTCACCTTTAATAAAGGTATAGTTAACATTCGTGAAGATAGTCAAATGGTAACTCCAGCTGGATGTACGTCTATCTCTGACTCACAAGGAAAACTCCTGTTTTATTCAGACGGTAAAACAATTTGGAATAAAAAACATCAAATCATAGAAGGAGGAGATAGTTTAGGTGATAAAAAAGAATTGTTTCAAAACTCCTTAATAATACCTAAACCAAACTCTAATGAAGTTTATTACTTTTTATACATGAAAAGTACTTTACCAAAAGGAACCTTTGCTCTTTTTTTAGCAGAGATAGAAATATCTGTAAACTTTCCTGATGGAGTTGTCAAACGAAAAAATGCTTTAGTTAAAAACCTTACTACAGAAAGGTTAACCGCTGTTCATCACAAAGATGGAAAGTCAATTTGGGTTATAACCTTGAATAGAGGCTCTTCACTTGATTCTCCTATAGAGAATATTTCTGCTTTTAAAATTGATGAGACAGGATTAATTAGACCTCAAGTAAACAATACTATTGAAGAGCCTATCAATGCTATTGGTGCTATGAAGGTTTCACCTGATGGTAGCAAACTAGCTATTACAGATTATAACAGCTCTTATATTTATGTTTATAACTTTGATAATTCAACAGGTAATGTTAGTTTCTTACAAAGAATTTTTACAGATATAGCTCTTTTATCACCAACTTACCCATATGGTGTTGAATTCTCTCCAAACTCTAAAATACTATATTATACTGCAAGACAAAGAACTGACTCCAGTATTTTAGTTCAATACCTTTTTGAAAGCCCTTTTCCTTCCAACCCCATATATGATAAAAAGACTCCTATTTTTGAATCGTATGACTATTCTTTTGGTTCTTTACAGTTGGCTAGTAATGGAAAAATATATGTTACTACATATGATAAAAAAAATCCCGTAGATGAAATTAACAACTTATCCCCTCTTAAAAACATTGGTTTTATAAACTCTCCCAATAAATATAAACTTGAATCTGATTATAAAAACATGGCTATTCAACTTAATCAAAGTGAATCTATTAAAGGCCTTCCTATTTTTATTCAATCTTACTTTAGAAATAGAATTATTACTGAAAATCAATGTGTTTTTGACTCGTTTGACTTTAATCTAGATTCTTACGCTCCTATAAACAGCGTAGTGTGGGATTTTGGAGACGGGAACTCTAGTACTGAAATAGCTCCTAAACATACATACACAATTTCTGGTGAATATACTGTAACAGCTACGATCAATATTAATAACAAAAATATTCCCCTCTACAAAAGAGTTACTGTATTTCCAGCACCTAAATTAATCCCCAATCAAGAAATTGTTCAGTGTGATGATGATAATGATGGTGTAAATTTATTTAATTTATATACTATTACTGATAAGATATCTAATGACAATACACATACCTATAAATTTTATAGAAGTTTAATCGACGCTCAAAATAACACAAATCAAATATCTGATCCTGAAAACTTCTATAACGAAACTAATCCACAAACTATTTACACAAAGGCCACTTCTATAAATGGTTGCTCTGATATCGAAAGCTTTTCTATTGAAGCATTATTTAGACCTGCACTTATTATTAATCCTATAACTGTTTGTAGAGATTCTGAAAATAGTACAGATGAAAATAAGGGGTCATTTGATTTAAGAGTTAAAAGAAGTCAAATAATAAGTGATTTAGGTTTAAGTAAACTTGAAAAAGTATCTTTTTTCTCTTCCTTAGATAACGCTAAAAAATCAATTGCTCCTCTTCCTTTTGAATATATTTCAGGTTCTACTACTATTTGGGTAAAAATAGAAAATGAAAACGGATGCTTTGGTATATCTCCTATTGATTTAATTGTTAATCATCCTCAAATTAATTTACAAGACAATTATACTATTTGCATTAGTCCTTCTGAGCATCCTCCTGTTGTCTTAAATGCAGATGCTTCAAACGATCGGTTTGAATGGAAAGATGAAAATAATAATACCATTAGCACCAGTAATAATTTTCCCTTAACTAGAGAAGGAACGTTTTCTTTAACCACATACAAAACAGTAAACAGTGTAGAATGTGCTAACACTAAAAAATTTACCGTTAACTACCCTCCCCCTCCTAATATTTTAAACGTCGAAGTAAATGTTCAAAGCGAAACCGACAACAGTGTTTATATTAGTATTGATGGTGATAGTAGTTATGAATTTTCTTTAGATGATACTACTTATGTTGGAAGTGGGACTTATCACTCTTTTAACAATGTACAACCTGGTATTGCCACTATTTACATAAGAGACCTTAACAAATGCGAAAGTCCTACTAAAGCCTCTGCTAGCATAATTGGCTACCCTAAGTTTTTAACTCCCAATGCCGATGGATTCAACGATTATTGGAAAGTTTATGGAGTTAGCTCTAACTTCTTTAAAGAAATAGATATTAAAATATTTAATCGCTTTGGTAAAATTCTATACGTCATAAACGATAATAACTCAGAATTTGGTTGGGATGGAACTTATAACAATATTAAACTTCCTTCTAACGACTACTGGTTCCATGCCAAACTAAAAGATCTTAACGATAATATAATTGATAAAAAAGGGCATTTTACACTCAGAAGAAATTAAAATTCATCACATAAATAACTATCCGTATTTTTGTTGAATGAACTTTGAATTAAACTCAGAATTTAAACCAACGGGGGATCAACCTCAAGCAATTAAGCAACTCTCAAATGGTATTTTAGCAGATGAAAAGTACCAAACACTTTTGGGTGTTACAGGGTCTGGTAAAACGTTTTCAGTTGCCAATGTTGTAGCTGAAGTTAACCGTCCAACATTAGTATTGGCTCATAACAAAACCTTAGCTGCTCAATTGTATTCTGAGTTCAAGCAGTTCTTCCCAAACAATGCTGTAGAGTATTTCGTTTCATATTATGATTACTACCAACCGGAAGCTTATATTCCTGTAACAGGAACGTATATTGAGAAAGATTTATCCATAAATGATGAAATAGAACGTTTACGAATTAGCACCTCTTCTTCCCTACTTTCAGGACGTCGAGATGTGTTAGTAGTAGCCTCGGTATCTTGTTTGTATGGTATTGGAAATCCGACTGAGTTCAAAAAAAATGTCATCACCATTGAAGTTGATCAACAAATTTCTCGTACCAAATTTTTACATCGCTTAGTAACAAGTTTATATGCACGTACTGAAGTTGAAGTAAAAAGCGGAACGTTTAAAGTAAAAGGTGATGTAGTTACAATTTATCCATCTTATGGAGATAACGGATATAGAGTTCACTTTTTTGGAGATGAAATAGAAGAGATAGAAACCTTCGATATTGAAACTAACGAAGTTATTACCCGATTAGAAAAACTCAATATTTATCCTGCAAACCTTTTTGTAACCTCTCCAGATATACTACAAAACGCCATTCATCAAATTCAGGAGGATATGGTAAAACAGGTAGATTATTTTAAAGAAATAGGAAAACATTTAGAAGCAAAACGTTTACAAGAGCGCACTGAGTTTGACTTAGAGATGATTCGTGAGTTAGGCTATTGCTCTGGAATTGAAAACTACTCTCGTTATTTAGACGGACGAGAAGCAGGTACGCGTCCTTTCTGTTTGTTAGATTATTTTCCTGATGACTACTTGATGGTGATTGATGAAAGTCATGTTACTGTACCACAAGTTCACGCGATGTATGGCGGAGATAGAAGTCGTAAAGAAAACTTGGTAGAGTACGGATTCCGTTTACCTGCTGCAATGGATAACCGTCCATTAAAATTTGAAGAGTTCGAAGCTTTACAAAACCAAGTAATCTACGTTTCTGCAACACCAGCAGACTACGAGCTACAAAAAACAGAAGGTTTATTTGTAGAACAAGTTATTAGACCAACAGGACTATTAGATCCTGAAATTGAAATCCGTCCGAGTTTAAATCAAATAGATGATTTAATTGAAGAAATTCAAGTGCGTGTAGAAAAAGATGAACGTACTTTAGTTACAACCTTAACAAAACGTATGGCTGAAGAATTAGCTAAATACTTAACTAGAATTCAAGTACGTTGCCGTTATATACACTCAGATGTAGACACCTTAGAACGCGTAGAAATTATGCAAGATTTACGTAAAGGATTGTTTGATGTATTGATTGGAGTAAATCTACTTCGTGAAGGATTAGACTTACCAGAAGTTTCCTTAGTCGCTATTTTAGATGCTGACAAAGAAGGTTTTTTACGTTCACACCGTTCGTTAACACAAACCGTAGGTCGTGCTGCACGTAACGTAAATGGTAAGGCAATTATGTATGCGGACAAAATTACGAATAGCATGCAACTCACTATTGATGAGACCAATCGCAGACGTGAAAAGCAAATTAATTACAATACTGCTCATGGAATTACTCCAACACAGATCAATAAAAAGATAGACAATACGCTTTCTAAAAATGCAATTACCTCCTATCATTATGATAATGTGGCGCAAAAAGCTGCCGAACAAGAGTTGGAATACCTACCTAAGCAAGAAATAGAAAAACGTATTCGTACCAAACGTAAGCAAATGGAAGAAGCTGCCAAAGCTTTAGACTTTTTAGTTGCAGCACAATTACGTGATGAGATTGAAGTTTTGAAAGAAAATTTGTAATTTACAAGTATTTATTATCATAATAATTCAAAAACATTGTAAAAAGCCAAAAACTGTTTGGTGTAATTTATGAAAAATAAAATACGATACTTTACATTAATGGCAATAATGCTTGGAACTATATTAATTAATCAAGCTATTATACAATATTTTCTTTTTGATAAAAAAAATGACTCTCATTTAATAGATATCGGTGGTAAACAAAGAATGTTAAGCCAACGTATTAATCAACTTTCTTTTCGAAATGTTATCTTACAAAATGACAATCGTGATCAGTTAATTTCAACTTTAAATAATTGGAAAACTGCTCAATTAGCTATCATGAATGGAAGTGAAGACTTAAAAACTTCAAAAATTACTAATAGAGATACATATTCAAAATTAAATACTGGACTTAAAATAATTAACAACACCGATTCTATTATTAGAAAAGGAAATCTAAACAATGCTTCATTAATACTTATAAATAAAAATGTCGATGAGTTTTTACCTTTAATGGAAAGTATTGTTGTTGATTTAACAGAAATAACAGATCAAAAACTTTCAAATATTGTCATAATAGAAATCGTATTAGCTCTTATAACTATAATTATAATTTTTGTAGAGTTTCAATTGATTATAAAACCCTCTTATAATAAAATAGTATCTCAAAATAACAGATTACGAGAAATTGCTTGGAAACAATCTCATGAAGTACGAAAACCAATTGCTACTATACTAGGAATCTCAAATGCTATACAAAATAACGCATCGATGTCTGCTGAAGAAAAAAATAAATGTTTAAGCTATTTATTTGAAGCAACAGACGAATTAGACCAAGTTATTAATGAAATAGTAAATAAAACAAATTAAACAATTAATAGAAGCTACAAGAGTTTTAAACTTTTTTAGTTGCTGCCCAAATGCGAAATGAAATTATTTTTTTTTAAAGAAAAACTAAATTCGTTACCGAACTATATCAATCATTAAAACAAAGGATACTCTAACCAATAGTGAAACAAAAAAACCTCACTGTAACAGTGAGGTTTTTTTAAATATATTACTAAGAATTAATTAAAAAAAGTTTTAAGCGCTTAAAACTTCTCCTACTTTATCAGCAGCTTCTTGGAACTCAGTAGCTGAGATAATTTCCATTCCGCTGTTGTCAATTAATTCTTTTGCTTCTTTAGCGTTTGTTCCTTGTAAACGACAAATAATAGGCACATTAATTTTATCTCCCATATTTTTATAAGCATCTACAACACCTTGAGCAACACGGTCACAACGAACGATTCCTCCAAAAATGTTTACTAAGATAGCTTTTACGTTAGGATCTTTTAAGATAATTCCGAAAGCAGTTTCAACACGTTGTGCATCTGCAGTACCACCAACATCTAAGAAGTTAGCTGGATCACCACCTGCTTGCTTAATTAAATCCATAGTTCCCATTGCTAAACCAGCTCCGTTTACCATACATCCAACGTTACCATCTAAATCTACATAGTTTAATCCTGCAGCTTTAGCCTCTACCTCAATTGGGTTTTCTTCACGTAAATCACGCATTGCAGCATAATCTTTATGACGGTATAATGCATTCTCATCTAACGATACTTTAGCATCTACTGCCATAATTTTATCATCAGATGTTTTTAATACTGGGTTAATTTCAAACATCGAAGAATCAGACTTGATGTATGCTGTATATAAAGCAGTAACAAACTTTACCATTTCTTTTAAAGCCCCACCGCTTAAACCTAAGTTAAAAGCAATTTTACGAGCTTGGAAAGGTAATAATCCTGTTCCTGGATCAATTTCTTCTGTAAAAATTAAGTGTGGAGTTTCTTCTGCCACAGTTTCAATATCCATACCTCCTTCAGTAGAGTACATAATCATGTTTCTACCTGTAGCACGGTTTAATAAAACTGACATATAAAATTCATCTGGCTCACTATCACCAGGATAATATACATCCTCAGCAATTAACACTTGGTTAACTAACTTACCTTCTGCCGAAGTTTGAGGAGTTACTAACATCATTCCTAAAATGTCATCAGCAATACTTTTTACCTCATCTAAGTTTTTAGCTAACTTAACACCACCACCTTTTCCACGACCACCTGCGTGTACTTGAGCTTTGATTACATGCCAACCAGTACCTGTTTCTTCTGTTAATTTCTTCGCTGCTTCAACAGCTTCTTCTGGAGTATTTGCAACAATTCCACGTTGAATACGAACGCCAAAACTGCTTAATATTTCTTTACCTTGATATTCGTGTAAGTTCATTAGATATGAATTTTTAAAGTCGAACAAAAATACAAATTCAATTTATAATACCTTATAAATTGTACTTTAATTTATGATTAAAATCAATTTTATTATAATTTTCATTTTTGCATTTTTTTAACATTTTAACGTGTCACATTCTTTTTTTTAACAGGTCTTTACCGTAATTAACATGATTTTGTGATTTATTTATCCTAATCATAATAATTTAGCCCAACAACTAATACTATATCTCAATCAACTATGCTTAAAGTTTTAGCATTTATTACAACCTGTTTCTTCTTTATAGGAGTTACAAATGCCCAAACAATTAACCAAAATAGAAAAAAACTAGACGTAATACGTGTAGATTCACCTCCAAAAATTGACGGAAAATTAGATGATGCTGCTTGGAAAAATGTTCCTACCGCAAAAGACTTTGTAATGATGCGTCCTGATAACGGAAAAGCAGAACCTGACACCCATAAAACAGTAGTAAAATTAGTGTACGATGATAATGCTATTTACATCAGTGCTAAAATGTACGATCCTGAACCATCTAAAATACCTGCTGAGTATACTAACAGAGACAATATTGGTAACAGTGATTTCTTTTTAATAACCATTAACCCTAACGATGATGGACAAAATCCTTTTGAATTTATTGTAACCAGTTCTGGTGCGCAAGCAGATTCAAAAGTATCAAACGGAAATGAAGATTTTAACTGGAGTGCTGTATGGGATAGTGATTTTAGTATTAATGAAGACTCTTGGGTTGTAGAAATGAAGATTCCTTACAGAGCTTTACGTTTTGCCAATGTTCCGGTTCAATCATGGGGAATTAACTTCCACAGAAAAGCATTGAATTTAAATGCTCAATTTACATGGAATCATATTGATAACCAACAAGGAAACTGGACACAATATGATGGTTTATATGAAAACTTCACCAACATAAAACCTCCTACTCGATTAAACTTTTACCCATACGCATCCGCTACTACCACCACTAAAGATGGTAATACTGATTTTGACTGGAGTGTAGGTATGGATGTAAAATATGGAATTACCGAAAACTTTACTTTAGACGCTACTTTAATTCCTGATTTTAGCCAAGTAGGTTTTGATAATGTTACCTTAAACCTTGGTCCTTTTGAACAACAATTTACAGAACAACGTCAGTTTTTTACTGAAGGAACTGAACTATTTAGTAAAGGACGCCTATTTTATTCAAGAAGAATTGGAGGAAGACCAATAGATCAATTTTCTGGTGAACGAAGAGACGATGAAGAATTTACTGATGGGAAAAAAGTTAACGATGAAGTTATAGATGTTCCTGATAAAGTTCAAATGCTAAACGCCATAAAAATATCTGGAAGAACCAAAGGAGGTTTAGGTGTAGGTTTTTTTAACGCTATTACCGAAAAAACAGAAGCTACTGTTGAAAGAACTGAGCAAACAATTAATGGATTAGACACTATTACGAATGTTAGTACCTATAAAACTACAGTAAACCCTTTTTCTAACTACAATATTATGGTACTAGATCAGCAATTTAATCAAAACTCTGCGATAACCTTAATCAATACCAATGTAACTCGTGATGGAAGGTTTAGAGATGCAAATGTTACTGGATTGATTTGGCATGTTGAAGACAAAGAAAGTAAGTATAATATAGATGGTAGCTTTAAAATGAGTAATATTTCTGATGATGAAGACAACCCTAATACAGGATACGCTTTTGATACCAGTATAGGTAAACAATCTGGAAATTGGCGTGGAGAAATTGGATACAATTTTGAAAACAAAGACTACAACCCTAATGATATGGGGATTCTTTTTAGTAATAATGAACAAACTATTTATGGTTTTGTTGGTTACCGTTTATTAAAACCTAAAGGAATATTTAATAATTACGGGGCCAACATATACTATAACTTTAACTTTTTGCACAACCCAGGAACTTATGTTGGTACCAATGCTGGCCTATCTTTTTGGGCTGATACCAAAAATCGATTCAGCTTTGGAGGAAACTTAAATTATAGCACAGAACGAAAAGACTTTTTTGAACCAAGACAAGGAACAACAAGTGGCATCTACTTTAACAAACCTGAAAGGCTGAATGTGAACCATTGGGGTTCTACCGATTATAGAAAAAAGTTTGCAATAGATTATAATTGGTATTATACCTTTTATAACTACAACCCTAAAGAAGACTACGGATTCAGAATTTCACCAAGATATCGTTTTACAAACAAATTTTCTTTAATTTATGGTTTCAGGTACGGAAAAACCAATAACGATCAAGGATATGTTACAAAAGTTAGTGAAGACGATGTGCAAGAAAAACCTTCTTTAGCACCATTAAAAGATCATATTATTTTTGGTCAACGAGATTGGGCTACATACGACAATTCTTTAACAGGAAAATATACCTTTAGTACAAAATCTGCAGTATCATTATCATTTAGACATAACTGGAGTAAAGTTCCATATCAAGGAAAGTATTTTAGTTTAAATGAAGAAAATGGAGAACTTACAGAAAACAACTACCAAGGAGAGCACGATAAAAACTTTAATAGTTGGAACTTAGATCTAAACTATCAATGGCAATTTGCTCCGGGTAGCCAATTAATATTTTTTTACAGAAATTCTATAAGGCCAGATCATGATTTTGCTCCTGCAAACATTGATTTTAAAAACAACATCTCAAAACTTTTTGATCAAAGTATGCAGCATAGGTTTTCAGTTCGATTAGTTTATTTTATCGATTACAACAACATTAAAAACATAATTTAAATACACGTTTATGTATTGTTTGAAATCAGATAAGCATTAAAGCTTATCTGATTTCTTTTTTATACTTTCGTTACTTAGAAAATAATACTATGATTGTTGCTAAAAACATCCACAAACATTACGGAGAGGTAGAAATATTAAAAGGCGTTGATCTTCATATAAAAAAAGGAGAAATTGTAGCTATTGTTGGTCCTTCAGGAGCAGGAAAAACAACCTTACTGCAAATTTTAGGAACCTTAGATAAACCATTAAAAGATCAGAGCTACGAATTATTGGTAGATGGTGTTTCTATCAAAGATTTAAACGACACAAAAGTTTCTGCGTTCCGAAATAAACACATCGGATTCATTTTTCAATTTCATCAGTTATTACCAGAGTTTACAGCCTTAGAAAACGTTTGTATTCCTGCATTTATAGGAGGAAAAGGAAAAGTAGAAACCGAAAAAAGAGCCAAAGAATTACTAGCCTTTTTAGGATTATCGCATAGAGAAAATCATAAACCTAACGAGCTTTCTGGAGGAGAACAACAACGTGTTGCTGTTGCCAGAGCTTTAATTAATGAGCCTTCTGTTATTTTTGCTGACGAACCTTCAGGAAACCTAGATTCTACCTCAGCAAAAAACTTACATGAATTGTTTTTTAAATTACGTGATGAGTTTGGACAAACGTTTGTATTAGTTACACACAACAAAGAATTAGCAAAAATGGCTGATAGAACGCTTACAATGAAAGACGGAATTATTGTTGAATGATGTAACTATTTAAAGTTTCTTGCTACTAATTAATAAATCACTCCCATGAAAGAAACTTTTCAAGAACTTGTTACCTATTTAAAAAATCCTGTTTTAGAAGAAGATACCAACCAAGATATTTCATATCGGTTTCAAAAATTCTTTCACCTCCTTTTCATAAGCATTATTACAGGTGCAATATTATCACCTCTTTTTCTTCTTGTTCAAGAATTAGGTTTGATAAACATGAATGAACATGCTATGGAAGAATTACTAAAAGCGCATACCAAATGGTTTATTGCTTTTCTTACAATCATTTTAGCTCCTTTGTTTGAAGAGTTATTTTTTAGAGCACCAATTACTTTATTTCATGGTAAAAAAACTTTTAAAGTAGCCTTTTATGTATTTGCGCTACTTTTTGGTTTGGTACATTTAACTAACTTTAATATTACCACCAACGTACTTTTATTAGCTCCAATACTAGTAGCTCCGCAAACTATTTTAGGTGGTTATTTAGGGTTTATCAGGGTTCGTTTTGGTTTACAATGGAGCATCTTATTACACGCTTGTTACAATGCTTTTTTTGTTTTGCTTAGTTTTGCAGGAGATTTAGCATAAAATGAACAAAAAGGAGCTCAAAGAATTTTTAGACGAAAAAGTAATACAATACAATAATCCAGATTTTATTGATAGTGACCCCATTCAAATTCCACACCAATTTTCGGTAAAAGAAGATATTGAAATCGCTGGTTTTTTAGCTGCAACTATTGCTTGGGGAAACCGTAAAATGATTATTAACAACTCCCATAAAATGATGGATTTAATGGGAAATTCTCCGTACGATTTTGTCCTCAATCATTCTGAAGAAGATTTAGTTAATTTTGACGGATTTGTACACAGAACGTTTAATGCTGATGATTTTAAACTCTTTGTTCAATCGTTAAAAAACATCTACCAAAATCATGGCGGATTAGAGGCTGTGTTACAACCAAAAGATAATGCCGATAATTATCAGCATGCTATTCATAACTTTAAACAAGTGTTTTTTGAAATTCCACACCAATCAAGAACTTTAAAACATGTTTCTGACCCTTTAAAAGGTTCTGCATCCAAAAGAATTAACATGTTTTTACGTTGGATGGTTCGTAACAATACAACTGGAGTCGATTTAGGTATTTGGAAAACACATTCTCCAGCACATTTACATTGTCCGCTAGATGTACATACAGGAAATATTGCTCGAAAATTAAAAATTCTTACTAGAAAGCAAAACGATTGGAAAGCCATTCAAGAACTTGATGTAACTCTAAGAAAGTTTGATAAAAAAGATCCTGTTAAATATGATTTTGCCTTATTTGGTCTAGGTGTTTTTGAAAAATTTTAGTTTTACTAAAAAAAGTAGTTATTTAGTAGATATGAAAAATAGTTTTGATAAAATGATGTCTTTAGATATTTATGTATCAAATTTAGACAAAGAAGAATACGTTAAAATTGCTGATGACCTTAATCCTTCATCTAAAAAAAGTATAAATCTTTTAAGTTGGGGAATTCAAGACTTGTTTATTGAAAAAGAACTATACAGTGACTTAAAACTTATAAAAACATTTTCAAAAAGCTTCAACTGGAAAAATAACATTACATCTATTATAAAAGAAAACGATTATGAATCGTTAGTTCTTACCGATATACAAAAGAAAATAATTTGGGTAAGTGATGGTTTTACCAAAATGACGGGCTACAAAAAAGAATTTGCATTAAACAAAACCCCACGCTTTTTACAAGGAGAAAAAACAAAGGAAACTACTAGAAAAAGGATTCAAACAAAACTTTTAAAGGGAAAACCATTTAAAGATGTAATCATTAATTACAGAAAAGATAAATCTACCTATAAATGTGAACTATACATAATCCCACTACATAACAATAACAACTCGGAAATCACACATTTTTTAGCTTTAGAAAAAGAAGTGGTTTAAGCTTTAAGCAAATGCAAACATTTATTCACTACTTTTTACATTTTGGTTTCCCTGTAATTATAGCCTATCTATTTTTTAAAAATAACTGGAAAAAAATTGCACTATTACTACTTGCTACCATGTTGGTAGATGTAGATCACTTATTAGCAAGTCCTATATTTGACCCCAATCGATGTAGTTTTGGTTTTCATATATTCCACTCTTACTATGCAATAGGACTGTATATTATCTTACTTTTTTTGAAAAGACCTTATAACATTATCGGTTTAGGACTCTTACTACACATGCTAACCGATTTTATCGACTGCTTATTTATGTACAATACATGTAGCTCTTGCTTAGAAAATTCCCCAGCAAAAAATTTATTAGAACCAATAAGCAAATTACTTTTTTAACAGTAAATCACAGTACCAAAAACTTCTATCATAGTTTTTAGTGGAGCTTTCCTCTGTTTTCTTAGTTTTCTTTGAATCTTGATAACAATTGTCATCATCACTTTTATGCAAAGTATACGATTTCAACACCTTCTCTCCTATTTCAAACTCCACAGGTTTCTTAAAAATAGGTCCGTCATAACAAAAGGTATGAAACTCACCATTTTCTCCGCAAACATCTACCCCTTCAGGAAGTTCATTAATAAAATCTTCATCAATAACTCTCCCTACAAATTCTTCTCCTAACAATTTTGCATTCACACAAACAGTTATTGTTTTAAAACCTAGGGCTAAAAACTCACGAAGTAACTCTTTTGTATCTTGTTTCCATAACGGATACACACCTGTAATTCCTACTTCTTGCAGTTTCGAATCACGATAAGCTCTTAAATCCTCCAAAAAAATATCTCCAAAAATACCATTTACAAGCCCTGCTTCTTTTAACTCAGCTGTTTTCTCCTTCATTCTCTGATTGTACAAATCCATTGTAACCTCAGCAGGAAAATATATTTTTTCTAAAGGAATCCCTATACTTTCAGCCTGTGCATCTAACAAATCTTCATGCAAACCATGCATTGAAACACGTTGATAGTCTTGATTTACATTCGTTATCAACTTTTGCACATCGTATTCTTTTTGCTGTAATATTTTGTATAATGCTAATGAAGAGTCTTTTCCAGAACTCCAGTTAAAATAAGCTTTTTTCATACAGCAAATATGCATAAAAAAACCTGCTTTTAGCAGGTTTGATTTTATTTCTTCTTTTGATTTAAAGGAACTGGCCTTTCTTGTTTTACTACTGGTTTTCCGTGTAAATCAAAATCACCAGCATCAAAAATTTCAACATCTATAAATTCTCCTAATTTGATATAATGCTCGCGAGCATCCACAATTACATCATTATCTACATCTGGAGAATCAAACTCAGTACGTCCGTAATAGTATTCTCCATCTTTTCTATCGAATAAACATTTGAACGTCTTTCCTATTTTCTCTTGATTCAATTCCCAAGAAATTTGAGACTGTACTTCCATAATTTCGTTTACACGTCTGAACTTTACATCAGCAGGAACATCATCTTCTAAAACATACGCTCCAGTATTTTCTTCATGCGAATATTCAAAAGCACCTAAACGCTCAAAACGCATCTCTTCTACCCAATCTTTCAATTCTTGAAACTGTTCTTCAGTTTCTCCTGGATATCCAACAATTAACGTTGTACGAATTGCCATATTTGGCACTGCTTCTCGGAATTTGTGAATCAATGAAGTCGTTTTTTCATGCGTTGTACCACGCTTCATCGATTTTAAAATCTCCGTATTGATATGCTGTAATGGAATGTCTAAATAATTACAAACTTTTGGCTCATCCTTCATTACTTCTAACACATCCATTGGAAAACCAGTTGGAAAGGCATAGTGTAAACGAATCCATTCAATTCCATCAACTCTTGCCAATTCTTTTAATAAATCTGCTAAAGCGCGCTTTTTATAGATATCCAATCCGTAATAAGTTAAATCTTGTGCTATTAACATGATTTCCTTGATACCTTTTTCAGCCAACTTCGTAGCTTCTGTAACCAGATCTTCTATAGGAGTAGAAACATGTTTACCTCTCATTAATGGAATAGCACAAAACGAACACGGACGATCGCAACCTTCTGCTATTTTCAAATAGGCATAGTGCTCTGGAGTTGTAGTTAAACGCTCACCTATTAACTCATGCTTATAATCAGCTTCTAAAACTTTTAATAAGTTTGGTAAATCGTGTGTACCAAAATACTGATCTACATTGGTAATTTCAGCTTCTAAATCTGGTTTGTAACGTTCACTTAAACACCCCGTAACAAATACTTTATCTACTTCACCTTCTTCTTTCTTCTGTGCGTAGTGTAAAATAGTTTCTACACTTTCTTCTTTGGCTTTACCGATAAAACCACATGTATTAATTACTACAATATTACCATCGTCATTTTCATCTTCATGAACCACTTCTTTACCATTGGCTTTTAACTGCCCCATTAACACTTCACTATCGTAAACGTTTTTTGAGCAACCTAAAGTAACTACGTTAATTTTGTTTTGTTTTGTTGTTTTGGTACGCATACTATAAAAATTCGGTGTGCAAAGATACGTTTTAATTGAACTTCTTTAACTTTAAACCCTTAAAAATTAGTTTGATTCTTAGCCTTACTTTAGATAACTTCGCTGTTAATTGAACTTTATATTAAAAAATGGACGAACTCAAAAGATTGCTACATGACTTAATTGGACTTACTGAGAATGAGTTTCAAATATTTTATAATCGATTAGAAAGAAAAGAATACAAAGCAAAAACATTAGTTATTAAAGAAGGGAGAAAAGCGAAAGATTTATACTTTATTGAATCTGGTTTTTTTAGAACATTTAAAAATATAGAAGGTAAAGAGTTTACAACCTATTTTTCTTGTGATAACCAGTTTATAACAATTTTTGATAGTTTTATATACCAAACTCCTTCCCTTGAGTTTCTAGAGGCTATTGAAGACAGCGTAGTTTATAAAATTTCTTTTGATAGTTTAACTCAATTATATAAAGAATCTCCCAATTTTGAGAAGTTTGGTAGAGTTTTAGCTGAGAGAAATCACCTTTGTGCACAACAAAGAGCTCTAACTATGCAAACAAAATCGGCTAAGAAAAAGTATTTAGACTTTATTAAAAACTATGATAAAAAAATTGTTTTAAGAGCTCCTCAATATCAAATTGCTAGTTTTCTTGGTATAGCTGCTGAATCTTTGAGTAGAATTCGAAAAGAAGTTACCATTTCCTAACATTTGTCAAGATAGAAATAAATTGCTGTCATTTTCTTTGTCTTTGTAAATTATAAAAACAAATACAATGAAAATTACATCATTATTAAAATACGCTACATTATTAATCTTACTCATTTTTATAACCAGTGTTACTTTTAAATCGTGTTCAATTAATCCAGAAGCTTGGTCTCCTCCCACACCTCCTAAGTTAGTAGGCGCACTTATTGAAAATGAGCTCTTAAGCTCAACTCAACACATCGATTTAGAAGGTTGGTATGGGCCTGAGGATATTGCCGTAGACAAACAAGGAAACTTATATTGTGGGGTACACATTTCTGAAACAGACTTTTCAGATGGTAGAATTTTAAAAATTGACACATCGGGAAAAGTTTCTGTGTTTTGTAATACTGAATCTTGGGTTGCTGGTTTACATTTTGACAGCAATCAAAATCTAATTGCTTGCGACTTAGAAAGAGGTTTAATCAGTGTAGATAAAAAAGGGGAAATTAACACTTTAGCAAGTGAAGATGAAAACGGAAACAAGTTTTTAATTCCGAATGATGTAGACATTGCTTCTGATGGAACTATCTACTTTACTAATACTTCTTCTAAAATTCCTTTTAGCAGAACACATATTTGGAAACTTTTAATGGAAGCGAAACCCGATGGAGGTCTTTATAGTTACAATCCTAAAACTAAAGAAGTAAAAACACTCATAGATGGCACTTATTTTGGAAACGGTGTCGCGGTTTCTAAGAATGATGATTTTGTGTTAATGGTAGATTTGGCTAAATATAGAATTCTTAGATACTGGTTAAAAGGTAGTAATAAAGGAACAACAGATATTTTTCTAGACAACCTACCTGGTTTTCCTAATGGAGTCTCTAGAAGAACCGATGGTAGCTTTTGGCTTGGTTTTTCAACTAAAAGAGATCCTTCTTTAGATGAAATACATTCTAAACCTCTTGTAAAAAAGTTAGTTTATGGTCTTCCTCTATTTTTACAACCTAAAGTAGCTCGCTATGGAATGATTATGCATTTGAGTGCTGATGGAGAGATTTTAAAAGCTTATTATGACACAACTGGTAAAGTTGTGTCAGAAGCTAGTTCAGTTGAAGAGCATGAAGGATATATTTATCTCGGCGGAGATGTGTCTGGTTATATTGGAAAATATAAATTAGAAGATTAAAATAAAAACTCCCGAATTGGGAGTTTTTATTTTATATATTGTCAATTAATGATAATCAACTGGAGTCTTTCTTACTTTCGTTAGTTGTTCAAATGTATATCCTAGCTGTAATAATTCTTTTTCAGTAAAAGGCTTCCCTATAAACGTTAAACTAACAGGTTCTCCTGAGTTTTTATATCCCATAGGAACTGTTAATGTCGGGTACTTAGCTACTGCTGCAATACCAGAATGATAATTATTAATAGATAGAATAATATCTAAATTTTGAGTTTTTAAATCTTGTAAAAACTTTTTACCATTAAAACTTAAACTATCTTTTACGACTTCTAACTGTGCTAAAGTTGTTGTGTCTTTTACTATTCCTTCAAATAGCTGTTGTCCGTAAGGAGCTCTTTTAATAGAATCTTTTTTGTTGTATGCAACTACATCTTCTATACCTTTTACTGTTAGCTCTTTGTTTGCATAAGTAGATAGGTATTTAGGTAAATCATGTTTCATATCTATATTTAACAGCGTAATAAATCCATCAAATGAAATTTCTGGTGGAGTTATCTCTATAATTTCTGCACCAGCTTCTTGTAACTTTTCTACACTTGCTTTATAGATAGAATCTGTTAGAATAGGTTTTAGTACTCCTATTCTTTTTCCTTTAATTGTGTAGCTTTCATTAAGCAATTCTTTGGGTTTAAAATCTTCTATTTCTAAAGAAGCAGCATCTTCGTTATCTTTCCCAAACATTGCTTCAAATAAAATAGCATTATCTACTATGCTTTTAGTCATCGGTCCAGGTGTATCTAACGTACTTGAAATCGGAACAATTCCTGAGCGACTTAAAACACCAATTGTTGGTTTTAACCCAACTACTGAGTTTTGGCTTGATGGTGAAGTTATAGACCCTGCTGTTTCTGTACCTACAGCAGCTACTGCATAGTTTGCAGCTACAGAAACTCCACTTCCTGAGCTTGAGCCTCCTGTTTCAAAAATTTTTCTTCCATAAGGGTTTAAGGTCTGTCCCCCAGTAGCGCTATAACCTAACGGGCAATCTTCACAAAAGAAATATGCCCATTCACTTAAGTTTACTTTTCCTAAAATCAACGCTCCTGCTTCTTTTAATTTTTTGACAATAAAAGCATCGTTATCGGTTAAATTGTTTTGTAAGGCTACTGCTCCTGCTGTAGTTATCATTCCTTCTGCATCAATATTATCTTTTATTAAAATAGGAATTCCACTAAGCGAATATTCATTAACCTCTTTAGCCTCTTTATCTTTTGCTCTCGCTTCTTCTAGAACCTTTGGATTTAGTGATATGATTGCATTCAAATACTTTGTACTATCACTTTCATATTTTCGAATTCTATATAAATAGAATAATGTTAGTTTTTCGTAGGTGAGTTTTTTATTTGTTATGCTTTTTTGAATAGTTGGAATATCTTTTTCTAAAATTAATGATTTTAGTTGTTGATATTCTTCTTCTGAAAATTTTGATAACTCCTTTTCAAAAGGTTTAAATTCTTTATTTAAATCTAAAAAATGAGACTGTAGTAGTTTAAACTGCATTCTCTTCTTTTCATGCTTTTGCTGTGCTTCTATTTCTGAAGATTCATCATACTTTTTAAAGTACAATTTACTAGATGTTTGTTTGCATGAATAAATAAATAAAGTGATTAATAGTAATAGTAGTATTTTTCTCATGGAGTCAAGTATTTGATTATCAAATGTAATTATAAAAAACGAAAAGTTACTTTTACCTTAAAAAGAAGCTTTCCCGTATATGAATTCAAATAGCTTGCGGTTTACTAATTTTTACTTGGAGTAGTTGTTTACTACAAAATCTCCCCAATCTGCAATAGACTGCACTACTGGAATCAATGTTTTTCCTAAATCAGTTAAAGAATATTCTACTTTTAAAGGAGGTTTTGATGTGTACACCTTTCTTTTAATTACTCCGTCCTCTTCCAACGACTTTAACTGCAAACTGAGCGTTCGTTCTGTAACCATTGGAATTTCTTTTCTTAATTCACTATAACGAAGTGTTCCTTTTATTAAATGAAAAAGAATGACAGTTTTCCATTTCCCTCCAATAATTCCCATGGTAAGACTTGTGCAACAAGGAAACTCTTTTCCTTTAAATTTAAGTGTTTTAGATGTTTGTACCTCCATAACTTATACTATCCTTTTTGACCGTTATTGCAAAGATAAAATACTATAATTACTTTTGCTACTATAATTTTTATAGTTTGATTAAAAAATAGAATATGAGCTTTATAACATCAATGCAGCAACGTTATACTACCAAAAAATACAATGCTTCAAAAAAAATTGAATCGGAAAAAATTAAAGAGTTGCAACAGGTTTTACAACTAAGTCCTTCATCAATAAATAGTCAACCTTGGAAATTTATTTTTGTTTCTGATGCTGATACTAAGCAACAACTTTCAGAGGTATCTTGGCTAAACACTAGTAAGGTTCTTGAAAGCGATACTGTTGTGGTGTTTAACAGAATTAATGACGTAGCATTATTTGAAAAACAAATTGAGAAAGAACTACCAGAAGGAGCTGTAAACTATTATAAAGAGTTTATAAAACCAAAACCTGAAGAAGAGATTAAAGCTTGGTTTGATAAGCAGGTATATTTAGCTTTAGGAGTCTTTTTAAGTGCTTGTGCTGAAATGGGAATTGATGCTACTCCAATGGAAGGTATTGAACCTGAAAATTATGACAAAATTTTGAATAACGAAGGTTATAACACTCTTGTTGCTGTAGCTATAGGCTATAGAGATGTAGAGGACTCTAACCAACCTGATAGAAAACCTAAATCGAGATTAGCTCTTGATAAGGTTATTGAGACAATTTAAAAAATAAAAAAACTCCCAAATTGGGAGTTTTTCTATGATTGTTTCCTGTCTTTTCTGGTATTATATTACTTAAAGAAAGAATCTACAAATTCGTGTTTATTAAACACTTGTAAATCATCAATACCTTCTCCTACTCCGATATATTTAACTGGAATTTGGAATTGATCTGAAATACCAATTACCACTCCTCCTTTTGCTGTTCCGTCTAATTTTGTTACTGCCAATGAATTAACTTCGGTTGCTTTAGTAAATTGTTTCGCTTGTTCAAAAGCATTTTGCCCTGTTGAACCATCTAACACTAACAATACATCGTGTGGTGCATCTGGTATTACTTTTTGCATTACACGCTTTATTTTTGTTAGCTCATTCATAAGGTTTACTTTGTTATGTAAACGTCCTGCTGTATCAATAATGATTACATCTGCATCTTGGTTAACTCCTGACTGAACAGTATCAAAAGCTACAGAGGCTGGGTCTGAGCCCATTTCTTGACGTACAATTGGTACGTCTGTTCTATCTGCCCAAACTTGTAACTGGTCTATTGCTGCTGCTCTAAACGTATCAGCTGCTCCTAAAACCACTTTTAAGCCTTTCTTTTTAAATTGTGAAGCTAGCTTACCAATGGTTGTTGTTTTTCCTACTCCATTAACTCCTACAACCATCAAAACATATGGTTTTTTATTAGCCGGTATGGTAAAATCGGTTTCATCACCAGTATTTGTTTCAGATAACAAACCTGCTATTTCTTCACGTAAGATTTGGTTTAACTCATCTGTACCTAAATACTTATCTTTAGATACACGCTCTTCAATTCTATCAATAATTTTTAAGGTAGTTTCTACACCTACATCTGACGATACCAATACTTCTTCTAAATTATCTAATACATCATCATCAACCTTTGCTTTTCCTGCAACTGCTTTTGATAATTTAGAGAAAAAACTTGTTTTGGTTTTTTCTAACCCCTTATCTAAGGTTTCCTTTTTCTCTTTCGAGAAGATTTTCTTAAAAAAACTCATTCTTAAATTTTATAATCGCTTACATAGGTTAAAAACTATACCGTTTTATTAATACGGTCAAATTGTCATTACTCTTGCGTTAGGGATTGAGGCATTTGTTGAAGCTCTCCCGATACTTCGGGAAGCGACTGCCGAAAGCCCGACCCGCTAGGGGTAACGCCCAACTTATACTTATGTTGTTAATACAAACGTGTAAATATAAAAAAAGCTACTCTCTAATGAAAGTAGCTTTTCTTTAAACTGTATACAAGAATTACTTTTTTGCTAAAAAGTCGCTTACTTGTGTTGGATCCATAATAGCTTCAACAAAAGTGTAAGCTCCAGATTTAGGAGACTTTACCATTTTGATAGCTTTGGTTAATCTTTTCGAACCTGTTTGTAACGATGCTACTGATTTCTTTGCCATTTTATATTAAAGTTTACGCCGTAGCTTATTATTTAATTTCTTTATGAACTGTCATCTTCTTTAAGATTGGATTAAATTTCTTTAATTCCATTCTATCAGGAGTATTTTTTTTGTTCTTTGTTGTAATATAACGAGAAGTTCCTGGTTGACCAGAAGCTTTATGCTCAGTACACTCTAAAATTACTTGAACTCTGTTTCCTTTTTTTGCCATCTCTCTAAAATTTTATCTAGTAAGGAATTATTTAGTTAAGAAACCTTTTTCTCTAGCTTCTTTAATAACCGCAGAGATTCCTTTTTTATTAATATTTTTTAATGCAGAAGCAGATACTTTTAAAGTTACCCATTTATCTTCTTCTGGAATATAGAAACGCTTAGTCATTAAATTAGCGTTAAATCTTCTTTTAGTTCTATTTAAAGCGTGAGATACATTGTTACCTACCATCGCTTTTTTTCCTGTTAATTCACAAACTCTAGACATCTTCTTGACAGTTTTTAGTGTTATTTCTAAACGAGGTGCAAATTTATGCATTTTAATTTACTGCACAAAAATATTCTCGATTAAATTTTTAATTAATTTTAATCTTTTCAAAACTAGGTTCAGCATCTAACCTATTTGGAAGCGTAACGGGCGCAAAAATACTAATTTATTTTAATATGGCAGCCTGTAATAGTTCTAAAGATTTGGTTACCGTTCTATTAATAACTTTTTCTCTCGGTTGCCCGAAATTAAACTCATGAACTTCCACTCCGTTTTTCGTTGCTATACCAATATACACCAAGCCTACACTTTTATCATTATGATCGGTCGTTGGGCCTGCATTTCCTGTTACAGCTATAGCAAAATCTGTTTGTAATTTTTCTAAACATCCTTTAGCCATTTCCTTTGCTACCTCTTTACTTACAACGGTAAACTTATCTATTGTTTCTTTAGAAACCCCAAGTAGTTGTTGTTTTAACGCTGCTGTATACGTAACAAATCCGCCCATAAAATAAGATGATGCCCCTGAAACGGAAACAATAGTTGATGCTATCTTTCCTCCTGTTAAACTCTCTGCAGTAGCTACGGTTTTACCATATTGTTTTAACAGTTTCCCCACCTCTTTTTCTAATGAAGTTTCATTATCGTCTCCAACAATTATCTCAGAAATTAATTC
Source organism: Tenacibaculum sp. DPLXC6 (assembly GCF_056815515.1). NCBI lineage: Bacteria > Pseudomonadati > Bacteroidota > Flavobacteriia > Flavobacteriales > Flavobacteriaceae > Tenacibaculum > Tenacibaculum sp. DPLXC6. The sequence continues at coordinate 3,259,467 of NZ_CP141806.1, read as the reverse complement.
ATATAGTGCAGCAACCTGCTTCTCCATCTCTTTCGCTAACAAATCTTCATCGTTTCCTTTAGCTGATAATCGTAAACGAACACTTCCGTAAGATGGTAAATATGCTAATTTTATAAAATCAGGTAAATTATCTTCCCAATCAGAAATTCTTTCAGCAATAATTGTTTCACCTGTACCTACTGTCATAATGGTTCGGTGTAAAATAAATGGCAATTTAAAAGTAGACTGTAACTTTGGTAGTACATCATACTTCATTAATCCTTTCATTTCATAAGGAACTCCAGGAAGTGACACAAAAACCGTATCGTTTTCGTAAAACCACATTCCTGGTGCGGTTCCTAAACGATTCATTAATAAAGTTGCTTTTGATGGAAGCTGTGCTTGGTACTTTTGAATTTCGTTGAATGGGTGATTAACTTTTTTGAATAAATATTTAATATTATCAATCACCTCTGGATATTCAACAACCTTATCGTCTTGAAAATATTCAGCAATTGTTTTTTTTGTGATATCGTCCCTAGTAGGCCCCAAACCTCCAGTTATTATCACAATATCTGCTCTACTTTCTGCTTCTTTTAACGCATTTAATATGTGTTGTTTTTCATCCTGAATTGAGGAGATTTGATAAACCGAAATTCCAATTTTATTAAGTTCTTGACCAATCCATTGAGAATTGGTATCTACAATTTGTCCGATAAGAATTTCATCTCCTATCGTAATGATTTCTGCATTCATTTATATATCTAAAAAAGAATCCCGCCGAAGCGGGATATATTTTATTTTACTTTAATTTGAAAAGCTTGCTTTCCTTCTATAATTCCTGTTAAAATGTCATTCTCAGCCACCTTACCAACACCTGCTGGTGTTCCTGTAAAAATAATATCTCCTTTTTTCAACGTGAAATATTGCGACACATAACTAATCAATTCATCAATCTTCCACAACATACTAGATGTATTTCCATCTTGCACAACCTCATCGTTCTTCTGTAATTGAAATGACAAGTTTTCTAAGTCAAAGTCTTCTTTTGGAAAAAACTCTCCTACTATAGCACTACCATCAAAAGCTTTTGCTTTTTCCCAAGGCAATCCTTTTTCTTTACATTGCGCTTGTACATCACGAGCTGTAAAATCAATCCCTAATCCAACAGTGTCGTAATACTTGTGTGCAAATTTTGGAGAAATATGTTTTCCTACTTTGTTTATTTTTACCAATACTTCTACCTCATAATGAATATCATTTGAAAATGGTGGAATGAAAAATGGCATTTTCTTAGGAAGAATAGCCGAATCTGGCTTTAAGAAAACGACTGGGTTTTCTGGTCTTTCATTTGCTAATTCTTCTATATGTTTTGCGTAATTACGCCCTATACAAATTATTTTCATAAGCCCCTTTTAATTTCCCCAAAGGGGAAAAATCATACTCTTTTATTTTTATAATTTACTCAAACTAATTCCTTCCCTTTGAGAGGGTTAGGATGGGCTTTTAAGGTATCCAAGTTTTTGGGAAATTTGGCTTACGTTTTTCTAAAAACGCATCACGTCCTTCTTTAGCTTCATCCGTCATATATGCTAAACGAGTTACTTCTCCTGCAAATACTTGTTGTCCTACCATTCCATCATCCGTTAAATTCATTGCGAACTTTAACATTTTAATAGAGGTTGGTGATTTTGCTAAAATTTCTTGTGCCCAATCAAAAGCTGTTTGCTCTAACTCGTCATGAGGAATTACTGCATTTACCATTCCCATTTCATAAGCTTCTTGTGCTGAGTAATTTCTTCCTAAGAAAAAGATTTCACGAGCTTTTTTTTGTCCCACCATTTTAGCTAAATAAGCAGAACCATATCCTGCATCAAACGAAGTTACATCTGCATCAGTTTGTTTAAAAATAGCATGTTCTTTACTTGCTAAGGTTAAATCACAAGTTACATGCAAACTATGTCCTCCACCTACTGCCCAACCTGGAACTACACAGATTACTGCTTTAGGCATAAAACGTATTAAACGTTGTACTTCTAAAATATTCAAACGGTGGTAACCATCATCTCCAACATATCCTTGATGTCCACGTGCATTTTGATCTCCTCCAGAACAGAAACTCCAAACTCCATCTTTTGTTGATGGTCCTTCAGCTGATAATAATACAACTCCGATATTGGTATCTTCATGTGCGTCATGAAATGCATCTAATAACTCTGAAGTAGTTTTTGGTCGAAACGCATTACGTACATTTGGTCTGTTAAATGCTATTCTTGCAACGTTGTGTGACTTTTTATAGGTAATATCTTCGTACTCTTTGGCAACTTTCCAGTCTGGTTGTATCATAATTTTAAAATATTGTCGTTATTTAGTTGTACAAAAATAACATAATAACTTTATTTTTCTTTTCTATATTTGAACGATATAATTTACCCCTAATATGAAACAAGTTTATTTATTATTTACCTTATTAATTAGTACTAGTCTTTTCTCTCAAAAAGTTGTTACTCAAAATGTCAATTCAAAAGAGCTAGGAAAAGATAGAAACATAAAAGTCTACCTTCCTAAAGGATATGATGTAGATGAAACCACTAATTATCCTCTAGCTATTGTTTTAGGTGATGAGTACCTTTTTGATTTATATGTAGGAAATGCTAAGCTTTATGCAAATGTAGATAAAGCGCCAAGACAAATTGTGGTAGGAATTGATATGAAGAGTACTTATGGAAAAGATATTTCTATTATACCTTCTAATAATTCCTTAACAAGTACTGGTGTACATTTTTTTAATTTTATTAAACATGAATTGATTCCTTTTATGGAAGGGAATTTTAGAACTTCTCCTTTTATGACAATTGTTGGTGAAGGAAAGGCTGCTAATTTTATCACTCATTATTTAAAGGATGAAAAGCCTGTTTTTAATTCTTATATCTGTATTACACCTGATTTTCCTCAGTTTGCTCCTGCAATAATGGAGTCGTATTCTCTTAACAGACTAGGTTCTATAGATAACACTTACTTCTTGTATACAAGTAATAACAAAAAGTATATTGATGCTAAACAATATAATAGATTTAGTGATATTAGAACTTTGTTAACATCTTATGAAGCTAAAAACTTTAATGTTACTTTTGATGAATTTGATTCTTCTCCTAGCTATTTAGCTATGATTGGAGAAACTATTCCAAGAGCTTTTACACAAATGTTTAGTTTATATTCTAAGATTACTAAAGAGGAATATGAAGCTAATGTAAAAGATCTAGCTCCTTTAGATGCTATTAAGTACGTTGAGAAAAAATATTTAGACATTCAATATTTATACGGTTCTAACTTAAATGTTCGTTTGGATGATATTTTTGTTATTGAAGATATTGTAATTGACAGACAAGATGGTGATTACCTTAGAGTTTTAGGCGACTTTGTAATGATAAAGTATCCTGATTCTCACATGGGTGATTTTTACATAGGTAAGTATTACGAGTTAGGAAAGGATTATGAAAAGGCTGATTTTTACTATAAAGCTGCTTATGGTAAGATGGATCCTTCTGACCCTAATGCAAATGCTTTTTACGAAAATATTAAGCGTGTAAACGATTTAATGGGAAGTAAGAAGAAAGAAGAAATTAAAAATAATGACGAGGAAATTATTGAAGAACAAGAGGAAGAAGGACAAGAATAGGTTATTTTAACACTATTCTGTCTTCTTGTAATTCTATTTTTTTACTCTTATACAAGCTGCCAATAGCTCTCTTGAATGCTTTTTTACTCATTTGTAAGTGAAATTTAATTGATTCAGGAGAGCTTTTATCTGTTAATAATAAAAAGCCTTTTTCTTCTAACTTTTTAAGTATTTTTTCTACATCTGAATCAATTACATTTTTAAATCCTTGTGGGCGTAATGATACATCTACCTTTTCATCCTCACGTATCTTTTTAATGTACCCTACTGTTCGCATTCCTTCTTCTACATCACTAAAAACTTCATTATTATATAGCAAACCTTCGTAAGCTTCATTAATCAAAACCGTATAACCTAACGCGGTTTGAACTCCGATAACTAAATCTACCTTATCACCTTCTTTTAATTCCATCTTATAAGTTTTTAAAATAGTTTTTTAAAACTACATCATTTATTTCTTTTGGAGTAAAAACCTCCATTATTTTTGGTTGATTCGATTCTGAATAAAACGAAGTCAAACTTGTTTGCAAACTCTTTAAATCTTTTACTTGAACATATTCAAAACCATACGTTTTTGACAAGTACTCTGCTGTTAAATTATGTGGTGTTTCAAAATACTCAGTCGCATTTGTTGTTAACGGTCCCGGGATATATCTAAAAATACCGCCTCCTGCATTGTTTAAAATAATAATTCTAAAATTCTTCGGAATATTTGTATTCCATAACGCATTGCTATCGTAAAAGAAACTTAGATCCCCTGTAATAAATACTGTTTGATTTTTTGAAGCAAATGCAGCTCCTACAGCTGTACTAGTACTCCCATCAATTCCACTTGTTCCTCTATTACAAAATACTTGTAGTGTGGAGTTCACATCAAACAATTGCGAGTATCTGATTATAGAACTGTTACTAATTTGTACTTGTGAATTATCAGGAATATTATTTAAAATGATTTCAAAAGATTTTAAATCCGAATATTCACAATTTTTCAAATATTCTTCATGCTTAATAGCTCTAAGTTTTTTCTCTTCCAGCCATCTTGTTTGATAATTACTTTCAACATTTCTCTTTTCCTCAGAGAGTTCTGTTAAAAATGTAACTGGTTTTATCTGCATAAACTCAGACAAACAATGATAGGTATCCATTGCCTTTAACTCATCAACATGCCAATGATGTTTTGGTTGTAACTTTCGTAAGAATTGTTTTATTCTTTTTGATATTACCATTCCTCCTAAAGTAACTAATACTTCAGGTTGTAGTTCTTTATACTCGTCTTCAGTTAGCTTAGATATTAATTTATCAATACTATTAATAAATTTTGAATGGTATATATTTGATGTTGTTTCTGTAAACACTAAAACAGAAGTATCTTCAGCGTACACATTCAATATTTTTTGAAGTTCAGCATCTGGAAAACTACTTCCTACCAAAATCATTTTTTTAGTTGAAGTATTCCATATAGAAGTTAATTTGTTTAAATCAACAAACTGCTTCTTTTTGCTAGCAATAACACTTGAAAAATCAAAAGGTGTTAGTTCTTCTACCGTTTCGTATAAAGGCTCATCAAACGGAACATTTATATGAACTGGTCCTTTTTGAGTGATTGAAGTTTGCAATGCTTCAATTAATAAACTAATGTTATTTTTTAACTGACTTTCTTCTTCAATCAAATTAGCAGAAAACAAAATATGGTTTTCAAACACATTTTCTTGACGAATAGTTTGTCCGTCACCAATATCAATTAAATGTTTAGGTCTGTCTGCTGAAATTACAACTAATGGAATGTTACTATAAAAAGCTTCTGCTATCGCAGGATAATAATTCAACAAAGCTGACCCTGAAGAACACACAATAGCTACAGGTTGCTGCTTTTGTTGTGCTATTCCCATTGCAAAAAAGGCTGCACAACGCTCATCTACTACACTTAATGTTTTTATTTCTGGATGATTTGAAAATCCAACTGTAAGTGGTGCATTACGAGAGCCTGGAGAAATTACAACAGTATCAATATTAAATTGATTACATGCTGAAACTACTAATTGCGCGAGTTCTTTTTTTGGGAACATTTATTTTTAAGTTAAAAAATGTCATTTCGAAAAAACGAAAAACCTTTTTGATTAAGTAGATTTTTCACTTCTGTCGAAATGACATTGTATTTTTTCCAACTAAAGTTGGTTAGTTTCCTTTTTTATAATCTGCTAAAAATTTAGCTAAACCTATATCTGTTAAAGGGTGTTTTAATAATCCTTCAATAGCACTTAAAGGTCCAGTCATAACATCAGCACCAATCTTAGCACAATCAATAATGTGCATAGTATGACGTACAGATGCTGCTAAAATCTCTGTTTCAAATGCGTAATTATCAAAAATCTGACGAATTTCAGCAATTAGATTTAAACCATCTGTAGAAATATCGTCTAAACGACCAATAAACGGGGATACATACGTTGCTCCTGCTTTTGCAGCCAATAATGCTTGACCTGCAGAGAATACTAATGTTACATTGGTTTTTATTCCTTTATCAGAAAAATATTTACACGCTTTAATACCATCTTTAATCATAGGTAATTTTACTACTATTTGAGGGTTTAAAGCAGCTAACGCTTCACCTTCCTTCACCATACCGTCAAAATCAGTAGAGATTACCTCAGCAGAAACATCTCCTTCTACTATTTCGCAAATTGCTTTGTAGTGATTGATAATGTTATCTTCTCCTGTTATTCCTTCTTTAGCCATTAATGACGGGTTTGTTGTTACTCCGTCTAAAATACCTAAAGCCTGTGCTTCTCTAATTTGATCTAAGTTAGCTGTATCAATAAAAAATTTCATCTTTATATTTATTATGTAGTTGTGTTCTAATTCTTGAATTTTACGAGAGTTCAACTCTCTATAAAACAATGCATAAAATGATGTTTTATGCCGTAATTTTCTTTAATTACTAATCTTCTGCGAATTTACAATTTATAATGATTCATTAGTAATTTTTCATAAACTTTATCGGGCAATATTCTTTTTAATACAATTGAAAATTTCTCCATAAATCCTCCTACTTTATAGTGGATTTTAGGGTTCTTGTTTTCAATGATTTTATAGATTGCTTCTGCCATTAGTATTGGGTCTGCTCCTGAATCAACATGAGCATCCATTAAAGCTAAATTTTCAGCATATTTTTCTTTGTAAGCAGAGTTTTCAAAAACAGGTGTGTGGTATCTTCCCGCAGCAATATTCGTAGCAAAATCTCCTGGAGCTACGTTTACAACTTTAATACCAAAACTTTTTACCTCCATACTCAACGCTTCTGTTACTAACTCTAATGCTCCTTTACTTGCAGAATAAATCCCTCTAAAAGGTAACCCCATGTAACCTGCTATTGAGGTTGTATTAATAATCGTTCCTGATTGTTGCTTTCGCATATGAGGTAACACTTCTTTAACTACATCAATTACTCCAAAAAAATTTGTATTAAAGTTATCTTTCATTTCTTCTGTTGGAGTATCTTCAATAGGACCTGTAATTCCTTTTCCTGCATTATTTATTAACACATCAATCTTTCCTTCAGCAGTAATTACTTCTTCTACAGCTTTCTTTATCGACTCTTGATTAGTTACATCTAATGCTACCATTTGAAACGGAGTAGTTACTTTTTGAGGATTTCTACTTGTTCCGTAAATTTTAAATCCTCTATCATGTAAATAAGTAGCAATTGATTTTCCTATTCCTGAAGAAGCTCCTGTTATGAAAACTATTTTTGACATTCTTGTAATTTTAAGCAAATATCTTAAAGTTAACTTCAATAAAAAAACTTTAAAACTTATCTTAGCACTTTATCTTTCAAGAACAAATACTATGTATAAAAAAACATTTTCTTTATCTGTTTTTATGACATCTTTAGCAATTTTAATTGCTGGATGTTCCTCTTCTACTGCTCAAAAAAACACGTCATTATTTTCTAAAAATGAAACATTTACACGCCAAGATTCTTTACGTGGTTCTATAACTCCAGAAAGATCGTGGTGGGACTTAACGTATTACCATCTTAATGTAGCCGTTAATCCTGACAAAAAGTTTATTAAAGGAAAAAACACTGTACAATATAAAGTTTTAAAACCTCATCAAGTTTTACAAATAGATTTACAACCTCCATTAAAAATTACCAAAGCAACTCAAAACAACGAAGAGCTAAAAGTTGTTTCTGAAGGCAATGCTCATTTTATTCAGTTGAAATCTCCTCAAAAAAAAGGAGCTATAAATTCTGTTGATGTGTATTATGAAGGAAACCCTAAAGAAGCAATTAGAGCTCCTTGGGATGGTGGTTTTTCTTGGAAAAAAGATAGTAATGGAAATCATTTTGTTGCTACTTCATGTCAAGGATTAGGCGCAAGTGTTTGGTGGCCAAATAAAGACCACATGTACGACGAGGTGGATAGTATGGCAATTAGTGTTCGTGTACCTAAAAACTTAATGGATGTTTCTAATGGGCGTTTACGTAATATTGAACAACACAATGATAACACAACTACCTACCATTGGTTTGTTGATAATCCGATTAACAACTACGGAGTAAATGTAAATATTGGAGATTACGTGCATTTTTCTGAGAAGTACCAAGGTGAAGATGGAGAGTTAGACATGAATTATTATGTGTTACGTGATAATCTTAAAAAAGCCAAAAAGCAGTTTAAAGATGCTCCTAAAATGATGAAAGCATTCGAACATTGGTTTGGTAAATATCCTTTTTATGAAGACGGTTTTAAGCTAGTAGAAGTTCCGTATTTAGGAATGGAACATCAAAGCTCAGTAACCTATGGAAATCAATATAAAAATGGATATTTAGGTAGAGATTTATCTGGAACTGGCTGGGGATTAAAATTTGATTTTATTATTATTCACGAAGCTGGTCATGAATGGTTTGCTAACAATATTACCAATGCAGACATTGCTGATATGTGGATCCATGAAAGTTTTACGGCTTACTCTGAAAACTTGTTCTTAGATTACTATTACGGAAAAAAAGCGTCTGCTGAATATGTTATAGGAACACGAAGTTCTATCCAAAATGACAAACCTATTATTGGTCATTACGATGTTAATAATGAAGGTTCTGGAGATATGTATTACAAAGGAGCTAATATGTTACACACCATTCGTCAATTGGTAAACGATGATGAAAAATGGCGTCAAATTTTACGTGGTTTAAATGCTGATTTTTACCATAAAACAGTAACAACTCAAGAAATTGAACAATACATGATTGAGAAATCTGGAATTGATTTAAGTAAAGTATTCGATCAATATTTACGAACGGTTAAAATTCCAGAATTTGAGTACACAATCAAGAACAAAGAATTAAAATATCGTTGGAATAATGTTGTGGAAGGATTTGATATGCCTTTAAGAATAAACGTTAACGGAAAATCTATACTATTAACTCCAACAGAAAATTGGCAAACAAAAACTATCAAAGCAAGTTCTATTAAAATTGACAAGAACTATTACATAAACTCTAAATCCGTTTAAAACTTCATTCTTTCTTTTTTATGATTAAACGGTTATTAAAAAGTTTTACACTTAATCCTAAAAAGCTGTTCTTAATTGATGGATTAGGAGCAGTTTTATCTGCTTTTTTATTGGGTATTATATTAGTAAAGTTTGAAAGCATCATAGGAATTCCTCCTTCTACTCTCTATTTCCTAGCGGTTTTCCCTTTGTTGTTTGCTATCTATGATTTTTACTGTTACCAAAAAAAGCACAATAACCTTAAATCTTTTTTAAAAGGAATTGCAATTATAAACCTACTATACTGCTGTCTTTCTATTGGAATAGCATTCTATCACAGAAAAACTATTAGCAACTTAGGATGGACTTATATTATCGTTGAAATCTTTATTATTATCATTCTATCAAATTTTGAACTTACAGTAGCCAAACAACTTGCTAAAAATTAAACATAAAAAAACTCGAACTTTTCAAAGTTCGAGTTTTTTTTTATTACTGAATTACCTTAGTAATCTAATCTTTTTAAGTAGTCTAGTTTTTCTTGCCAAAGGTCTAATTGGTCTTTAAACTCTTGGATTCCCTTACGAACATTTTGTACTAAAGGATTATCTTCTGTAGCGTTTGAGATAAAACTTAAATTGTTTTCTAACTGTTGCATTTCGCGTACAGTTTCATCTATTTTCTTTCTAATAAAGAACTGTTCGCTATCTAACTTTCTATAGTCTTCTTGCGATAAATACGTATCAACAACACCTTTAAACTTCATCATTTCAATATCAATTCTGCCCATATCTAATTTATCTAGATGTGCATCCATTGCTTTGTTGAATTTTTCGTCCAAGTAACGTGCATTTCTTGGTAAAGCTCCTAGCGCCCTCCAATCTGCTAATGTTTTTTCTACATCTTCTTCTGTAGATATTTCAGCAGTTTTAATTTGTTCTATAAATTCTTTTTTAGCTTCTACTACAGCTAACTGCTCTTTATTCTCTTCATTTTTACGTGCGTGTAACCTATCGAAATAATGATTACATGCATTCTTAAATCGCTTCCAAATATCATCAGAAAACTTTCTTGGCACATGCCCTATTTTTTTCCAATCAGATTGAATACGTTTCATTGTATTGGTAGTTTCACTCCAGTCTTCACTATCTTTTAAGCTTTCAGCAAGCTCTACCAATTCCATTTTCCTTTTTAAGTTCTCATTTTGTGCACTTTTTTCATGCTTATAAAAAGCATTTTTTGCTGAATTAAACTTTTTGGTAGCTGCCTTAAACTCTTGCCAAACTGCTTCGCTTTTACTGTAAGGTAACTTTCCTATGTCAAAGTATTTTTTACGTAGCTTTTCTATTTCTACAATACTTTTTTGCCAGTCGTTATGTGTTTTATTGTTTGATGTGTCGTACGCATTAATCTCTGCCGCAACCGCCAGTTTTGCATCAATCATTTCTTGATGTTTAGACTTCAGCTCTCTATAGTGTTGATGGCGTCTATCATGAATTTTTTTAGTAGCTTCACTAAATCTACCCCAAACATCTTCTCTATGTTCTCTTGACACAGGTCCAATGTCTTCTTTCCACATACGATGCAATTCTTGTAACTCTTTAAAAGCCACATTAACATCTTCTACATCACTTAAAGCTTCTGCTCTTTCTATTAATCGTAATTTTTCTTCTAAATTATGTTTGAAGTCTAACTCTCTAAAATCTTTATTTAAGTGTAGTAAATCGTAAAAGCGTTCTACATGATGATGGTATGTTCTCCAAGTATCGTTGTACTTTGTTTTTGGCACTGCTCCTACACTCTTCCAACGATTTTGAATTTCTTGAAAATCATTATACATCGTTTTAGGGTCAGCATCTTTAATTAAAGTCTTTAACTCTTCAATTAAATTATTTCTTCTCTCTAAATTTTCTTTTAGTTGTTTTTCTAACTGAGAATAGTAAGCATCGCGTTTCGCTTTATACTCACCTAATAAATTATTGTATTCTGTTTTTACTGGGCTAGAAAACTGGAAGTCTATAGAATTTCCTCCATCTGCTAAAAACGCTTCTTTTTTCTTTGCTAATAAAGCTCCAAACTTTGAGTTAAATGCTGTTTTGATAGCATCTACGTTTGATTTTAATTGTTGTATTGGGTGGCTTTTTAGCAGTTTTTTTAATTCATCAACCAATTTCTCTAACTCCATTGAAGCGTAGTCTAGCATTGGAATTTCATGCTTTTCATCTGCTTTTTCAGACTCATTGGCTACTTCATTTTCAACCTCATTAACAGCATTTTCAGTATCGTTATTTGCCTTCGTTTGCTCTTCTGTAATTGGTTTTTCTACTTTCTCTTCGTTATTTTCTAACATATCTACAATGTTTAAGTTCCTTTGATTTAGATTATAAAGATAAGGATTCTTAGAGAATAGCAAATTTTAGTTTTTAAAATTTTAGCTATCGTTCCATATTTTCCAAGCTTTTTCTGCTTGAAGCTGTAACATCTCTAATCCATTTTTAATAGTTGCTCCTTGCTCTCTCCCTTTTCTTAAAAAAGTGGTTTCTGGTGGGTTGTATATTAAATCATATAATAAATGTTTGCTTGATAAAAACTCATATGGAATATCAGGAGAATTCTCCACATTTGGGTGTGTACCTAAAGGAGTGCAATTTACAATAACGGTGTACGACTCTATAAGTTCTTTATTAATATCTTGATACGAAATTTGTTTTTTTCCTTCAGGGGTTCTAGAAACATATTTATACTTTATCCCCAAACCTTCAAGTACATAAGCTACTGCTTTTGATGCTCCTCCTGTTCCTAATATCAAGGCTTTTTTATGTCGTTTCTTTAATAATGGTTTTAATGATTTTTTAAACCCATATACATCCGTATTATACCCTTTTAATCTTCCTTTTTTAGTTATTTTAATAGTGTTTACTGCACCTACTTTTAAAGCTTTTTTATCTATTCTATCTAAAAAATTAAAAACATCTAGTTTATATGGAATGGTTACATTCATTCCTTTTAGCTGTTTTTTATTTTCTTTTATTTTTTGAGGAAGCTCATGTATTGATTGAATATCAAAATTGATATACTCATGATTTTTTAAGTCTAGTTTATCAAACTTTTCGGTAAAGTATCCACGAGAAAATGAGTACGAAATATTCTTTCCTACTAAAGCATATAAATGCTTATTTTCTTTTTTGGTCATAAAAATCAATAATTAGTATTAATGCGATTCCAATAATAATGAATCCTATAGAAATCCATGTTTCTTGACTGTTAAAATTGGGAATAAATCTCTGGTAGTTTTCTATAATTTTATTTCCGCTTTGATCAAGCAAAAACACACCTTCTTCTTTTTTATAAATAGTTTCTTTCCATGGCCAAACAACTCCAAGCGATCCAGTGATAAAACCTATAATAATTGCGGTTACAATTTGATGCCATCTTTTTAATACATAACCTAAAACATGTGAAATAGATACAAGTCCAAAGGCTGACCCTGCTGTAAAAACACCTATTATTTTTAAGTAACGAACTTTTGCTTGATCGTTTAAAACTTCAAAGTTTCCAGACAATAGGTTTGTGATTACACTTCCTAACACGTTTACACTATCTACCAACAACAGTACATAGTTCCCTAGTAATATAAGGATAAATGAGCCTGAAAGTCCTGGTAATGTCATTCCAGAAACTCCTATAATTCCACATAAAAACACAAACCACAGATTATCATTTTCTGTAGCTGGTGTCATAAAACTAATAGAGATTCCTACTGAAGCTCCAATAAGTAATCCTAAAATAGTTTTAGGTTTCCAGTCTCCGAAATCTTTTGATATATAGTAAATAGAGCCTATAATCATTCCGAAGAACCATGACCATACATATAATTGATAATTTCTTAAGAAGTAATCTAAAACAAGGGACACACTGAAGTAGCTAAACATACTTCCAGCCATTACCCATACTAAAAATTGTAAGTTGGTATAACTAGCGAAACTTTTAAAACGCCCGTTAAATAACAGCTTAAAAGCTTTGCCGTTAATTCTTTGAAAAGTATAAATAAGTTCTTCATAAAACCCCATCACAAAAGCCACCATACCGCCTGAAACTCCTGGTACTTTATTAGCTCCTCCCATTATTAATCCTTTTAAAAAAAGGTTTATTCTTTGTGATAGCGTGCGCTCTTTATACATGCGGTTTGATTAGAACGCTAAGTTAGTTATTTTCTAGTGCTTTTTTACCGCTAATTTTTCTAATAATAAAATAAGTCCGAAACCAATTATAGCTAACACTGTTGCATACATTAATTGAGGGTTTCCGTCGTAAGAAAATGGGGAAATAGATAACTCATTAAAAGGTACTTGTTCTCCATGTGAATTGATTCTGTATGTCAAAACTTTTTTCCAAGGCCAAATTTTATTTAGTGAACCTATTATAAATCCTGTTAACACAACTAGAGTATGGTTTTTATAGTTTTCGAACAGGTATTTTAAAATTCTTGAAAACGTTAACAAACCTACTATTGCTCCTAAACCAACAAATGCAATAGTTGTAAAATCACGGTTATTTACAGCCGCTAAAACTGGTTTATAAGCTCCTAATAAAACCAAAATAAAAGACCCTGAAATACCTGGTAAAATCATAGCACAAATGGCTATAGCTCCTGCTAAAAACATAAACGACATTGAGGAATGTTCAGAGACTAACGGGTTTAAAGTTGTGATATAATAAGCTAATATAGCTCCTAATATTAGTAAAATTCCTGAAGCTAAATTCCATTGAGTAACTTGTTTTGCTATATAAATAACACTTGCTAATACTAATCCAAAGAAAAAAGACCATACTAAAATTGGATGATGTACTAATAACCAGGAAATCATTTTTGCTAATGAAACAATACTAATAAAAATTCCAACAAAAAGAGCTGCTAAGAAATTACCATTTACTTGTTTCCAAGCTGATTTAAGACCTTCATTTTTTAAAGTTTTAAGCAGCTTTAAATTAATATTACTAATAGAACCTAATAGCTCTTCATAAATTCCTGAAATGAATGCAATAGTACCTCCTGAGACACCTGGAACTACATCAGCAGCTCCCATAGCCATTCCTTTCAATGTGATTACAAGGTAATCCTTATTTGTTCTATTCATAAAATAGTTTGGTTATTTTTCTTCTTTAGATTTAAAGTTTATCAGTCCTTTTTTCTTTGGTTTCAACGTATCTTTTTTAACTTCTTTCTTCTTTTCTTTTTTATTTAAACCTAATTTTTTTCCTAAATCGCGCAAGTTATTAAAATTAACCTGATAAGAAATACCTATTCCTTGTGTATATCCTTCTTCTTCGGTAGAATACTGTACTTCATTTTGACGGTTAAATACTGTCCCCCTTAAATTACCTTCTTCATTTAAAAGCACCTCTACTTTTACCTCTCCAACAACACTGGTTTGTGTGTTAGTTCCTACTGGTACTCCTACTTTTCCATTTACCAATACTCTATCACTTAATTGCGTTGATACAGATACATCTACCTGATCGTCTGAATTAAGGTTGTCTACATTTCCTCTATCTCCTTGTGTATACCCAACTCCTAATTGAAATTTATTTCCATCACTATTTAACATGTTTGTTAAAATGCTTGAAGCAATTTCAGAGGCTGTTCCTGTAATTCCTGAACTGGCACTACTACCAATAGCATCTGGATTATAAAATGTACCAAAGGCTAACAAGAACGAGAAGTGTTGCATTTTGGTATTTAAATCATTCTCATTCAAAATAAACTCTAACTCTGAACTAACTGTTGAATTTGCATTTGGTATTTTAATATCAAATTCTTGTTTTGAACTAAATAACCCTCCTGTAATTTTCGTGTATAGGTCAATTGGAATTTTACGATTTGAATTGATATTATCTAATAACTGTGCTGGGTTTGCTTTAGTTCTATATACTGCGGTAATATCTAAATCTGCTTCATATGGATCTCCGTTCCAAGAAATAGTTCCTCCTTTTTGTACAATAAAAGGCTTGGTTATTCCTGCATATTTAAAATTATAAAAACCATTGTCTACGGTAAAATCTCCAAACATATTAAACTTACCTCGTGTATCAATATCAATTCTAAGGTTTCCTTCTCCACTTCCTTTTAACTCACTCCCCGAAACTTTATCAATTACCACCTGAGCTACTGCATCTTTAGTTACAGCTAAATTTAATCTTAAGTCAAGACCTTTAATATCTCCAATAACCTTTCCTTTTGTTCCCTCCTCTTCTTCTCCTGTTTTAAATCGGATTAACTTATAATTATCTATCGTTTTAACATCACTTAGCGGAATTACAAATAGGGTTCCTTTGTTTGTTTTTCCGTTAACCTCAATATCTAAATAACTTGTAAGTCCTCTGATTTTTGCTTCTCCATTTAAAAAGCCTGTTCCATAATACTGAGACTCTTCAGTTTCTTGTGTATCTAAAATCAATAAATTTTGAGTGTTAATGTCAAAATTCAAAAACCAGTCTTTAAAATTTTGGTGCACAATACTTCCTGATAAATCCCCTTGTGTTAAGTACTTTGTGTCTTCTAGAATTATGTCTTGAAAAATAAATTCTTGTTTATCTAAAACAACACTTGTATTTCCTTTTAAGTCAAAATCCACATTTAAATATGGAAAAGCTAATCCTGCATTCTCAAAATTTAAGATTCCTTTAAAATCAGGATTTCTCAAATACCCTTTTGCAGTAAAGTCTCCTGTTACTTTTCCTCTTAATTTAGACAAAACATCTTCTCCTAATGGACTGAAAGCAGCAATATCATATTCTTTCAGATAAATATCTAGGTCAATAACTGGTCTCTCTGTAGAAAAGTCAATTCCTCCAGTAGCGGATATATTCTTTGCGTTTTCATTTTCTAAAGATAAATTGACATTATATTTTTCGTAAGAGTTATCTCCCGTAACATTCAGTGCTAAATTTCCTTGTGAATAATCGTTTATGTAAAAATCTTCTACATATAAGTTTCCTTCTGGAGCTACAATTTCATTTTCTTGTTTAAACTCTAGTCTCCCGTTCAGTTTTCCATCTAACTTTAAACTATCCACTGGTGGTAAAAAACTAGCTAGTTTTACTTTATTAAAGTTTGCTTGTATGTCTTTATAAGTACTGTCTCTTACAATTCCTTTAAAATCTATTCTTTGTTCTCCTGATTTAAAAACAAACGGACTAATTGTAAAATCATCTTTTTGTAAATCAAATGTTACTTTATTATTTCTGTCATCACTAGGGTTTATTAACCAATCAAAACCTTTATAGTGTAATTTAGATTTTTGAATTCCCACAACAGATTTTTGAAATTCATTAATTGTATAAAAGAAATCTAAACTAAAGCTCTCTGCATAATCTTTTCCTCCCTTAAATAGAGATTTAAAAAACAATGTATCATTCTGAGTACGGTTTAACAGATTTAATTTTTCAATATTATAATACTTTGTATTAACCTTATTAGCTGTTAAGTGAGTATTATACAAAGGGTTTTTATTATCTAACCTCAGTACTACTCCTTCAATTATATTTTTATATGCATTTATTTCAGGAGACTCAAATGTAAGTTTTAACGAGTTTTTATCTGAATTAATACGACCTTTTAATCGTGTATTTTTTCCTATTGAAATGTTTGGTAAAAAAACATCTATAATTTGATTATAAATTGTGAAATCAAAATCTAAAAACTGATTTGGTGCTACTTCATGCGGACGATAGTTTGTATACACACTACCCAAAGCATTCTGTGTAATTGGTAGTAATTCTTCAAAAGAAAATTTTCCTTTTACGTATCCTTTTACAATATCTTCCGAGTTTACTTCAATATTTTTAATACTATCTTTTACCGATGAGTTTACTTCAAAACTCTTAAAAGGGTAACTTTGTTTTTGATTTCTGTATACTAAATTTTTAAAGGTTGCTTTCCCTACAATATCATCAAATGTGTTTCCAGAAATGTTTAAGTTAATATTTCCTTTTAACTCAGAAATGCTATCACGAGTAAATAAGTTTGTTTTCTTCAAATCAATTCTATCAACATCAGCAATAAAATCAAATTTGTTTATCTCTGATGAAAAATCTGCTAGTCCTTCAAATTTTAACTTGAAGTTATCATCGTCTGCATTTAGTAAACCGTCAAATTTTTTATTTTGGAACTGTCCGTTTACTTGTAAGTTTTTATATTCATATTTATTAAAAAACAGACTACTTATTCTCCCTATAATTATGGTATTGACATTATCAACATTAAATCCACTTCCATTAACATCTGCTTTTAACGAAACGGTTCCCAGTACAGGGTCGTTAGCAAAAACACCAAGGTCAAAATCTTTAAACTCTACCTCTCCTGTGTACTCTGCTTTATCTATATTATCAATATTTGTTAATTGAAGATCTGAAATTGCAGTTCCGATTTCTGATTTTACTGATACAGTAGCATCCATTTGTTGTGGAGTTACTCTCACTATCCCATTCAAAGTAAAATTCCCAAGTCTTTGAAATTCTGTTGGTAATGTTCTCCCTAATAAGTTTGGTAGTACATTTCTTAATTGGAAGTAATTTGCTGTAAGATTATCCAAATCTGCATCAAACACAAAACCTCTACTGGTTTTAACGGCATTAACAAACCCCATATTTCCAATAATTCTCATACCTCCCCTTGAATGTACTCTTACATTATTGGCACTAAAATTATTTAGAACTCCATCAATATCTCCGCTTATATATAAAAAATCATGCCCACCAATTTCATTGTATAGCTTATTTAAATCTTTTACTGAAACTACACTTTCTTGGAACTTAGCTTTTATTCTTACCTTATCATTAAAGTTTACAAAGTCTTTTCGGTTGTAAGTAAACTTAACTTTAGCTTGGAGTTTAGTTTTATTATCTGTTTCTAACGTTGTATTTTTAAAATCCATGTAGGATCTTGTATACGTGAAGTCTGTCGATAAATTTGACACGTTAACCCCTCTGTTTCCTGTGAAAAACATATTTCTTATTTTCATAGAAACATCAGGACCTATAATCGAGAAATCGTTTAATTCCGCTCCTGCTTTATATGCTGCAAACTCAAGTGGATCTTGCTTATTTTCATCCATTAACTTAAAAGTTAAATCTTCTAAAGTAATTTTATCACTTTTAAGAATAAATGGTGCAGCTAAACTGTCTCTGGGCTTTCCATCTTCAAAACTGTCTACAAAAATAGACATGTTATCATTCTTTTCTCCTTTATAGGTTTTCATATAAAAATGAACTCCACTTAAAGAGGCTTCACCTAAATCTACTTTATTTTCTAATATTCGTTTGGCGTTCTGTAAGGAAGTAGTTAGGTTATTTACAAATATTAAGGTGTCTTTATGATGGTCCCTAATCTCAATTTCTTTTAACTGAACACTTCCTAACCAGGATAAATCAATTTTTTTTACAACAATATTGGTATTAAACTCTTTGTTTACCCAATTCGTTGCTTGTTTGGCAAGTTGACTTTGTACAAAAGGTAATGATAGTAAAAGAAAAAGCAAGAGCAGAAAAAGTACTGCGTACTTTATTATTCTACCTATTATGTTCCCTAATCTTTTAATAACTTCCCTTATTTATAATCCTATTAACAAAAGTAATCAGCAAACTGCAAAAATGCTGCCTTATTTTAAAGAAATGTTATTTTTAACGAAAATCTAACGTAATATCAATATTTTTGTAACCTAAATCCGAAAAGATTTGAGTAGAGAAAACATCTATATTTTAGGTATTGAAAGTTCTTGTGATGACACAAGTGCTTCGGTAATTTGTAACGGAAAAGTGTTGAGTAACGTTGTGGCAAACCAAGAAGTTCATGCCAAATATGGCGGTGTGGTTCCTGAGTTAGCTTCAAGGGCACATCAACAAAACATTGTTCCTGTTTTACAACAAGCTATTGAACAAGCTGGTATAACTAAAAACAATTTAAATGCAATTGCTTTTACTCGTGGCCCAGGGTTAATGGGCTCATTATTAGTTGGTACTTCATTTGCTAAATCTTTAGCCTTAGGGTTAAACATTCCTTTAATAGATGTTAACCACATGCAAGCACATATTTTAGCTCATTTTATTAAAGAAGAAGAAAGTAAAATACCTCCATTTCCTTTTGTTTGCTTAACTATTAGTGGTGGGCACACACAAATTGTAAAAATCACCAGTCATTTTGAAATGGAAATTTTGGGTGAAACAATTGATGATGCAGTTGGTGAAGCCTTTGATAAATCTGCTAAAATTTTAGGTTTGCCTTATCCAGGAGGGCCTCTAATTGATAAATATGCTCAATTAGGAAATCCCAAAGCTTTTAAATTTACGAAACCTAAGGTTGGTGATTTGGAGTTTAGTTTTAGTGGCTTAAAAACTGGAATCTTATATTTTATCCAAAAAAACGTAAAAGAGAATCCTAATTTTATTAAAGAAAATCTTAACGACATCTGTGCTTCCATTCAATATACTATTATTGAAATTTTGATGGATAAGCTTAAAAACACTGTAAAACAAACTGGTATTAAACATATAGCAATTGCTGGTGGTGTTTCTGCCAATTCAGAAATAAGAAAACGTTTAACTTTAGCAGAAAAACACTGGGGGTGGACAACTTACATTCCAAAGTTTGAATACACTACTGATAATGCTGCAATGATTGCTATAGCTGGATATTTAAAATATTTAAACAATGATTATTCTGATATTTCTGTAACTGCTAAAGCTCGTTTAAAAGTTACTGAATAAATCTCTTTATATACTACAATGACTAACTTTAAAAACAGATTTCTTTTTAGTATTACATATTATTTTTTGTGGGTAGTATATTTTTTACTCGCTCGCTTTTTGTTCTTATTGTATTACTTCGATAAAACTTCTGAATTAAGTTTTTTTACTACGTTAAAAACGTTTGTATATGGTATTCAATTAGACTTTTCTTTTGCGGCTTACTTAGCTGCTATTCCTTTTTTAGTTATTTTACTCTCAATATGGATTCCTAAAAAAGTTATCGGTTACATTATTAAAGGATACACTTTTCCTATTCTTTCAGTAATTAACTTGTTTATGTTAACAGATATTTCTTTGTATAAGTTCTGGGGAGTTCGTATAGACGTAACTGTCTTAAATTACATTAACACTCCTAAAGCAATGCTGGCTTCAGTAAGCACTTTACAATTGATTAGCGGTTTATTTGCTTGGATTTTACTTTCTGCGATTGCTATTTACTTATTTAATAAAGTTTTAAATAAAGCACTAGATAAATTAAATAAGAAACATTTTTTAGAAGCCCCGGTGTTTTTATTACTAATAGGAAGTTTAATTATCCCTATGCGAGGTGGTTTTGCCAATATTCCTATTAACCAAAGTAATGTATACTTCTCCAAAAACATGTTTGCTAATCACGCTGCGGTAAATTTCATCTGGAACTTTGCTAATACGATTAGTCATAAAACTGATGGTAAAAATCCTTATATGCACTATAAGAATAATATTGCTAAAGACATCATCAATAAAACTAAGAATCAACTTTTAACAGCACATACAGACTCTATTTTAAATATTAAAAAGCCTAATGTTATTATTCTTATTTGGGAAAGCCTTTCAGCAAAAGCTGTGGGTGCTCTAGGTGGTGAGCCTGATGTTACTGTAAACCTAAATAAACTAGCTAAAGAAGGTATTTTGTTTACTAATTTCTATGGAAATGGGGACAGAACAGACAAAGGGGTTCCTGCTATTTTAAGTGGTTATTACCCTCAGCCAACAAAAAGCATCATGAAAATCCCATATAAAGCAAGAAAACTACCAATGCTTACCAAGGAAATGAAAAAATTAGGGTACAATACTAGTTTCTACTATGGTGGTGATAGTAATTTTGGAAACATGATTACTTATTTACGCAATGGTAGAATTGATAAAATTGTAGATGGAACTGAGTTTGACAAAGAAAACTGGAACTCAAAATGGGGAGCACATGATCATATCTTTTTAGATCGATTTATGAAAGATTTATCTTCACCTACCCTTAAAGAACCTTTTTTTGAAGTAGCTCTTACATTAACTAGTCATGAACCTTATGAATTTCCTGGAGAATATAAATTTGGTAAAAATTCTGTAGAAAATTTATACAGAAGTGCTCAAGCTTATACAGACAAAGCTATAGGTAAGTTTATTGACGAAGCTAAAAAACAATCTTGGTGGGATAATACATTAATTGTTATTTTATCTGATCACGGACATCCATTACCTAAACATAAAGGATATTTTAATTCTCCTAAAAGATTTCAAATCCCAATGGTTTGGTTGGGTGGAGCTCTTAATAAAACAGGAATTACCATTGACAATTTTAGTGCTCAAAGTGATTTAGCGTATACTTTAACAGAAATGTTGGGAGGCAAACCAGAACAATTTAAGTTTGGTAAAAACATTTTTAACACTTCTGAAAATCAATATGTACATTATGTCTTTAATAAAGGATTTGGTACTGTATCTAAAAACGGAACTTTTGTTTATGATTATGTAAGCAATAAACCTGTAATACAAGAAGGCAATTATCAGCCTTTAGATTCTTTAGGAAGAGCTATCAGTCAGGATGCCTATCAAGATTTTTTAGATAAATAAAAGTTAATCTTTCATTAAGAGAGAAATTGTTAAAATCCATTTCATTACTTTTACCCTATGAAATGGATTTTATCGTTATTTTTACTTACCTCACTAGCAGTTCAATCTCAGAAATTACCAAAAGGATTTTCATATATAAAAGATATATCTCCTACCATTCAAGGCGAATTAAGATACTGTCATAACAACAACTTTATGGGAGTTCCAGTTAATGGATATGAAGAAAATACTCTTATAGCTACCACTCCTACTGCTAAAGCTTTAAAAAAAGTTCAAGATGAGTTAGCAAGTCAAAAATTAGGCTTAAAAGTTTATGATGCTTATCGTCCACAAACAGCAGTAAACCATTTTGTAAAATGGGCTCGAGTAATGAACGATACATTAATGAAGCAACAATACTATCCTGAGATTAATAAACGTCATTTATTTAAAAAAGGATATATTTCTTCAAAATCTGGACATTCTAGAGGAAGTACTGTCGATTTAACAATTATACATCTAGAAACAGGTAAAGAACTAGACATGGGGAGTCCATATGACTTTTTTGGAGTTTCTTCTCACATTACTTATCATAATCTTACTAAACAACAAAAAAAGAACAGACAATTACTACAAAAAGTAATGCGTAAACATGGTTTTAGATCTTATAGTAAAGAATGGTGGCATTTTACCTTAAGAGGAGAACCATTTCCTAAAACCTTTTTTGATTTTCCTGTAAAATAATTAGTTTTAACTCTAAATTTTAAAAACACTTAAAAATCGGCATTATATTTGCTTTGACTTATTTGTAATGATAAAAATAGTACCAACACTTGTAATCGTTTTTTTATGTAGCGTAACATCCAATGTTTTTGCACAGATGGATGGTACAATTGGTGGTAAAAAAAAGGGGAATTCTTCTTTTGGTGTTATTACTGCGCCTGCTAAAGAAGTAAAAAAACCTAAAACGCTAGATTTTGATAATAATAACGGGTTTAAAACCGCTCATCAAAAACAACAAAAAGAACTCCAAAAAAAGCAAGCTCAAAAAGATTTAGAAAATAAAGGGATTTTAACCAAAGCTAAAATTGCAGAAGAACAATACTTAAAAGCCTTCAAACAAATTAATGGTATGTATCAATACCCTGTTATTGATCAAGATTTAGGAAGTTTTAGTACTAAGTCAAAAAGTGTTAATATTATTTGTAGAGATTATCAATATCCAGATGGAGACAAAGTTACTATCTATATAAATGATGTTCCAGTTGTTAGTAACCTTACACTAAAACAACGTTATCAATCTTTTAACCTTCCCCTAGATAAAGGAATAAATACTATAAAGATTGTTGCTTTAAATCAAGGAACCTCAGGCCCTAATACAGCTGCTTTTAAAATATATAATGACGCTGGTATGTTAATTTCATCTAATGAATGGAATTTGGCTACAGGTGCAAAAGCCACAATTATTGTAGCCAAGGAGCAGTAATTATCGCCTTTTTTTTGTCTAAAACCTTTCTTCAACTTTTAGTAATAAGTTTTTTTAAATTACTAAAAACTACTTATTTTTGTAGCTACGTTTTGCTATAGGTAAAACAAACAAACATTTAAATAAACAACTAAAGTATATAATGAAGAAAATCACCAAAGAAACCTATATCAACTGGTATAGAGATATGCTATTTTGGAGAAAGTTTGAAGACAAGCTAGCAGCAGTTTACATTCAACAAAAAGTTAGAGGTTTTTTACACTTATATAACGGTCAAGAGGCTGTTTTAGCAGGTTCATTACATGCAATGGATTTGACTAAAGATAAAATGATTACTGCTTATCGTAATCACGTTCAACCAATTGGTATGGGTGAAGACCCAAAACGTGTAATGGCAGAGTTATATGGTAAAGCTACAGGTACTTCTCATGGTATGGGAGGTTCAATGCATATCTTTTCTAAAGAATACCGTTTCTATGGTGGTCACGGAATTGTAGGAGGACAAATTCCTTTAGGTGCTGGTATCGCTTTTGGAGATAAATACAAAGGTAGCGATGCTGTTACTTTATGTTATTTTGGTGATGGAGCTGCACGTCAAGGTTCTTTACATGAAACTTTTAACATGGCAATGAACTGGAAGTTACCAGTAGTATTTATTGTTGAAAACAACGGATACGCAATGGGAACTTCTGTTGAAAGAACTGCAAACCATACTGACATTTGGAAGTTAGGATTAGGGTATGAAATGCCTTGTGGACCAGTTGATGGTATGAATCCTATCAAAGTTGCTGAAGCTGTAGATGAAGCTATTCAAAGAGCTCGTCGTGGCGACGGCCCTACTTTCTTAGAAATGAAAACTTACCGATATAGAGGTCATTCTATGTCTGATGCTCAACACTATCGTACTAAAGACGAGGTTGAAGAGTACAAAAAAATAGATCCAATTACTCAAGTTTTAGAGGTCATCAAAGAAAAGGAATATGCTACAGAAGATGAAATCAAAACAATTGATAAAGAAGTAAAAGATATGGTTAAAGAATGTGAGAAATTCGCAGAAGAATCTCCATATCCAGAGCTAAATCAATTATATGATATGGTATACGAACAAGAAGATTATCCATTTATAAAATCTAAGTAAACTATGGCTACAATTATAAACATGCCTCGCTTAAGCGATACGATGGAAGAAGGAGTGGTAGCTTCTTGGTTAAAAAAAGTAGGAGATAAAGTTGAAGAAGGAGATATTTTAGCTGAAATTGAAACTGATAAAGCTACAATGGAGTTTGAGTCTTTTCACGAAGGAACTTTATTACATATTGGTGTTCAAGAAGGTGAAACAGCACCTGTTGATAGCTTATTAGCTATTATTGGTGAAGAGGGAGAAGATTTTTCTGCATTATTAAATGGAAATACTTCTGAGCCTGCTAAAACAGAAACAGAAGCTCCTAAAACTGAAGAGCCAAAAACAGAATCTACTAACACAACTGTTCCTGAAGGAGTAAAAGTGGTAACAATGCCTCGTTTAAGTGATACTATGACTGAAGGTACTGTTGCTTCTTGGTTAAAAAAAGTAGGTGACAATGTTGAGGAAGGTGATATTTTAGCTGAAATTGAAACCGATAAAGCTACAATGGAATTCGAATCTTTTAACGAAGGAACCTTATTACATATTGGTGTTCAAGAAGGTGAAAGTGCTCCTGTAGATAGTTTGTTAGCTATTATTGGTGAAGCTGGAACTGATGTTTCTTCCTTAGTAGAAGCTCACAAAGCTGGCACTTTAACTAGTGGAGAAACTTCAGAAAAACAAGAAGAAGCTCCTAAAGCAGTAGAAAATAAAACAGAAACAGTTGCTACCCCAGTAGAGACTGTATCAAATAATAAAGGTGGACGAATTTTTGCATCTCCTTTAGCAAAAAAAATTGCTAAAGACAAAGGAATCAATTTAGCAGACATTAAAGGTTCTGGTGAAAATGGTCGTATCATCAAAAAAGATGTTGAAAACTATACTCCAGCTGCTAAAGTTGAAGCTCCAGTAGCTACTAGTAGTGCTACTCCATCAGCAGTAACTAATTTTGCGATTGCTGGAGAAGAAAACACTTCTGAAGTTAAAAACTCTCAAATGCGTAAAGCTATTGCTAAGGCATTGGGTAATTCTAAATTCTCTGCACCTCACTTCTACTTAAATATTGAAGTAGATATGGACAATGCAATGGCTTCTCGTAAAACTATCAATGCAATTCCTGATACTAAAATATCATTTAACGATATGGTAGTAAAAGCATGTGCAATGGCATTAAAAAAGCATCCACAAGTAAACACTACCTGGACCGATGATAATACTTTATTCCATAGTCATATTAACGTAGGTGTTGCTGTAGCTGTAGATGAAGGTTTAGTCGTTCCTGTTGTAAAACATACTGATGCATTAAGTTTAACACAAATTGGCGCTGCTGTTCGTGATTTAGCGGGTAAAGCTAGAAACAAAAAAATCACTCCAGCTGAAATGCAAGGAAGTACATTTACGGTTTCTAACTTAGGGATGTTTGGTATTGAAAGCTTTACTTCAATTATCAATCAACCTAATTCTGCAATTTTATCGGTAGGTGCAATTGTACAAAAGCCAGTAGTTAAAAACGGAGAAATAGTAGTTGGAAACACTATGAAGTTAACTTTAGCATGTGACCACAGAACTGTTGACGGTGCTGTTGGTGCTCAGTTTTTACAAACATTAAAAACCTATATTGAAAACCCAGTTACTATGTTAGCTTAGTTTTTAATAAAATCATAAATAAAAAAAGCTCGCAGTTTGCGAGCTTTTTTTATTTACTGAATCAGACATCAGCATTATTTTGAGTTAACAATTTTGATTACTTCATTTACCAATTTAGGAACTGACGCAGGATTTTGTCCTGTTACTAATCTTCCATCAACCTCTACATGCGCTTCAAGAGGAGAACTTGAATAAAAGAATTTCCCACCATGTTTTTCTATCGTGTTTCTAATTAAAAATGGGAAACTTTTAAAATATGCTCTGTCTTTCTTTTCATGATCTTCTGGAAAACCATTTACACGTTTATTTTTCACTAAATATTCTCCATTACTTTTCTTTAAATAAACAATTCCTGCTGTACCATGACAAACAGCGCTT
Source organism: Tenacibaculum sp. DPLXC6 (assembly GCF_056815515.1). Lineage (NCBI taxonomy): Bacteria > Pseudomonadati > Bacteroidota > Flavobacteriia > Flavobacteriales > Flavobacteriaceae > Tenacibaculum > Tenacibaculum sp. DPLXC6. The sequence goes on along the minus strand of NZ_CP141806.1, from coordinate 3,233,064 downwards.
ATGACACCTTTTTGCTTTTCATAAATATCTATTGCTATCTTTTGAATTTCTTTATTCTTAGGTACATTAAACATAGCACTTCCTCCTCCTACATAATAAATCGCTTTATAATCTGTCGAATGAACTTGTGTTGGCTTTTTTGTGTTTTTTAAAGCATACATAAAATCACTATCGTATAAATATTCCTTCTTCTTATTTTCTGACGTATTCAAGTATTTTAAAGGAATTGCTCCTCCTTTAGGGCTTATAACATCTATATTAAAGCCAGCATCTTTAAACATTTCATAAGCTAATATTATTTCATCAAAACTATTACCTGTGGGAATATCGGTTCCTAAATAATAATCTGTGTTAGAAACTACAAATAAAATTTTATTTCCAGTTTCATTAGATGATTCTCTCGTTGCTGTTTTACTTATAATTTTCCATTGATTAGTAAATTTCTTCAATAAAAAAAGATCAATAAATCTCCATTTACGGTTAGGTATTAAAATTTCAACTTTAGCAGTGGCAATATCATTAGTGATATCGATAGATATTATTTCTCCTATTCTACCATTAAATTTTCCTTTTTTACCAGGAGAAAAAAAGTTTGCATACTCATCAGGACTGTATTGTTTAAAACCATTTTTTCCTGTTAAATAAAGAGTTGCATCTTTTGAAAAAGATTCTTTTAAAATATTAAGTTTATTATAAGAACTTCCTTCAATATAATTATTAAGTGTTTGCTCTATTAACTCTTTATCTGAAAGTGTTAAATTTACTTCTGGACGATCTATACTTTCATAAAGCAACTTATCATCTGACACAAAACTCTTGTCATAATTAATTACTTTTTGTTGTTTACTTCCATAGATATTAACAAGAAGTTTTTCTTTAATATCTTCTTTATCTTGTGAAAAACTAGAGATAAAAAAGAAAGCTGAAATTAACGTAGATATAATTTTCATTTTTTAAAAGATTTAAATTTTACTTCAAACCTCTTAAAACAATATTCTATTTCGATGATATGTTATAATTTAGGTGTACTAAATTATAATTCTGCACTAACTTAGTCTTCCAAAAACTGCTTTTGATACTGAGCAGGTGTTTGTCCAACTACTTTTTTAAAAGTCGCATAAAAGTTTGATTTTGAAGAAAAGCCAGCTTCAAAACCAATACTTTCTAAAGTAATTTTATGATTCTCTTTTAATAGTTTCTTCGCTTCCTCAATTCTATATTCATTCAAGAATGTTGCAAAGCTTTTTCCAAGATTATCATTTAGAAATTGCGATAATTTATGAGAAGACACCCCTATTTTAACAGAAATATCAGACAGTTTTATAGCCGTATTTTTATACAACTCTTCTTCTCTCATAAAAGCATCTAATTGAAATTTTAAAGAATCAGCTTCTTTACTTTCAATCTTTTTTGCAGAGTATTTTTCTGGTAAGTCTCTAAAAATAGATTCTCTATTTTTCTTAGAAAGAAACAACAACACTAATCCATAAAAAACAATAGAAAAAGTAACAGTTCCCACAAAATAGAAATAAAAATAACCAATAATATATGCCAAATAAATTAGCAAATTACTCATATAAACAGCTACCAACCATACTTCTGAAGTAGTACAAATTTCTTTTTTTGAAAATAGTTTTTTGAAAATATCTTTTAAGACTACCCCTGATAACACAACATAAATACCCCAAACCAAATAAATAAACTTAACAAAGTATGTGTTCCAAAAAAGGGTATCTGTTGAATAAGGTTTTACAATTCCGACTACAGTTATCAATAGAAATAATATCGAGAAATGAACTTTCCAGTTTAACGGAATTTTCTTCGTTTTTGTAACAGATGATTTTAAATAGTAATACAACGAAATTCCTATTAAAAAACAAGCCGATAGTCCTATTTGGATAATCCATAAATTTCTCTCTTCCCTAGGAGTAAATATTGTGTAAACTGATTTACCAATTCTAACAGTTAAAAAGAAAGTTAACAGCCCAAACAAAAAATTAGGGACTCTTTTTGTTTTATCTAGCAATAAAAAATAGATACTCACCAAGAGACCATTAAAAACACCTAAAGAACAAATAAAAAATAAAACTGCGTTATCCAAACTCATTTCGTATTTATAAAACGTAAATATTAAAAAACAAATTTCAATGTACAAATCTTATTTACAGTAAAAATAGTATTACCTAGTAACATATTATAATCCATTTTAAGACAACAAAACTCTAGAGCTATTAACTAGTTAGTATATTTTATAGTATCTAAAAAAAAGCTTATTCTTCCGTATAATTGATAGTAATATAGGATAAGAGTTTGTTTTATATAACACTATATAAATTCAAGTGGTTGCTGCTCATCAGCAAAAAAGAATTTTCATTAAAATATAGAGTAAAAAAAAACCTCAATCTACTAAAAGATTGAGGTTTAAAAGAAAGGCAACGACCTACTCTCCCACCAGTGGCAGTACCATCGGCGCTAATGGGCTTAACTTCTCTGTTCGGAATGGTAAGAGGTGAGCCCCATTGCGATAATCACCTTAAATCGTTGCAGTATATTTCAACTGTAATAGTTAACATATTAGTAAAATCATATCCTAAATCATCAAAGAGTTTGCTCCCGGCCACTAGGACCGGGATACGTACATAAGCCTATGGGTTATTAGTACTACTCAGCTACATACATTACTGCACTTACACTTATAGCCTATCAACGTGGTGATCTTCCACGACCCTTTAAAGAAATCTCATCTTGTGGTGGGTTTCGCGCTTATATGCTTTCAGCGCTTATCCCTTCCCGACGTAGCTACTCTGCAGTGCCCCTGGCGAGACAACAGATACACTAGAGGTCAGTCCAACTCGGTCCTCTCGTACTAAAGTCAGATCCACTCAAATTTCTAACGCCCACAGCAGATAGAGACCGAACTGTCTCACGACGTTCTGAACCCAGCTCGCGTGCCACTTTAATGGGCGAACAGCCCAACCCTTGGGACCTTCTCCAGCCCCAGGATGTGACGAGCCGACATCGAGGTGCCAAACCCCCCCGTCGATGTGAGCTCTTGGGGGAGATC
>NZ_CP141806.1:1880000-3225000 GCF_056815515.1 Tenacibaculum sp. DPLXC6 | reverse complement strand
CAACAAGTACTTTCTTAACCTTTTTTTGAAACTATTTTTTAATACTTTAAAATCTAATTAGTTACATACAAAAGTTTTTTTCAATACACCCCTCTCATACCTTTGTTTATTATACTTATTACTATTTTGGTACTTCTAATATGGAGAAACTTCCCTTTTTTATACTTCTATATATAATGTAATTGTTCGCGTTAGGGATTGAAGCGGCATCCTTTTACTTAGGCTGCCCTTAGCAGACTAAGCAAAAGATATAGCGGAAAGCCCGACACTTTGTTCTGTTATAGCGCAGCGAAAACAAACAACAAAGTGGAACGCCCTAAAAATTAAACTCTTTCTTGAAATACATTTACTTATATATTGTAGGAAAAATGCTTTTACAATATCTTATTTAAAACAGTGTTGTTTGATTGGTTTGATATTTATCAAACTTGGTAAAATCTAACGGAGGAAGTTTTTTATCCTTTAAATACAGTTTTTTTGCCAAATTAAACTGCATTTTTATTTGTTCTGCTATTTTACCTTCTCCTCTCATTCTACTTGCGTAACGAGAATCATTTAATGAACCGCCGTGACAATCTTCTATTTGATGTAGTATTTTATCCGCTCTATCAGGATATGTTTTTCTTACCCAGTTGGTAAAAATTTCCCCTATCACTCCATTTAAACGTACTATCGTATATGCAACTGATGTTGCCCCTAGCTCACTTACCTTTTTTACTAATGGTAATATTTCGTGACTATTAATTGAAGGAATGATTGGTGCCATCATTACATTTACTGGTATGTTATTTTCTGATAGGGTTTTGACTGTTTCTAATCTTTTTTTGATGGTCGCTGTTCTTGGCTCTACTATTCTTCTTGTTTCTTCCGATAGTGATGTGATAGATATACTTACCCTTAATAAATGAAGAGCTGCCATTTCTTTTAAAATATCTAAATCACGAAGTATTAATGCATTTTTTGTTATCATGCTTACTGGATGCTTTAACTTTAATAGTACTTGTAGCATTTTTCGGGTGATTTGAAGTTTCTTTTCTATCGGTTGATAACAGTCTGTATTTCCAGAAAACATAATATTTTGTGGTTGCCAATTACGACTTCGTAGTTTTTTCTCTAATAGTTTTGGTGCATTTGCTTTGTACAATATTTTACGTTCGAAATCTAACCCTGCAGAATACCCCCAATATTCATGTGTGTTTCGCGCATAACAATAAATACATCCGTGTTCACAACCTTGATATGGATTCATTGAATATGAAAACCCAATATCTGGACTTGTCACTTTATTAAGAATTGTTTTAGGATAAATTTCTAAATATGCTGTTTTATTATTGTCTGCTGATTCGTTTTCAGCTTCGCAATAGTTTAAGAAATCATCCAACACTTCATGTTGATGTTGTGTAAATTTATTGTGTGTGTTGTGTTGTGCACCACGTCCTTTAATGTAGTCCATAATCATATCTAAATAAAACGTTATAAAATTGTCTTTAGAATGACTTTATCGAGAACAGGTTCGTATAAACTTCTCGATACAATTTCGATAGAGTAACGAAATCATCCGAAGTGACTTTGTAAAATTACAAAAATTAACACAAAAGTTTTAGTGTTCTTAAATATTATTTATAGCTATTAAGGCTTTACTAGTATTTTTTTTACTGCTATTTGTTTCCCATCTTTTAGTATACGCACAAACAATAAACCTGTTTTAAAGTTTGGTATAGAAATGGTTTGCCTGATTTTTTGAATTTTGTTTGTATAAATTATTCTTCCTGTAACATCTACAATTTCTATATCTAAGTTGTTTCCTCTTGAATACACAAACATTCCTTCTGATGCTATTACCGGATTTGGATATATTTTTAAGGTATTATCAAAAGGGAAATCTATTTTTATACTATCTGTATAAATTTCTGTTCCATCATCAAGAATAATTTTAGCTCTATATTCGTTTTTTCCTCCTTTAACACTGATATCATCCGTTTGGAGTTCTTGAACATTGGAAGCTGTAAAAGTTTGAATAATTTCAGTTTCTCCATTGAGTGTTTTTTCAAAAACAACTGAAGCTACATTCGTCAAAGTACTCAAGCTTAATCGAACATCTACTACATTTTCATTTTTCACAAAGGCTAAAAAATTCTTATAATAACAGTTTACTCCTTGCGAATTGTAATTTATTGTTTGACCTTTAGCTCCTTCTTCACTATTAAATACTGGCGTTATTGATATATAAGGTGTATTAAATGTACTTTTTGGAATTACAACATTCGTTTCGTTTACTATTGAGTTTGTATACATATAAGTATCATCCAGCAGTTGCACATTATATGCTGTTGCATTCGGAACTGACTCCCAGCTAAATTGAATACTTTCATCACAGTTAAAATCGACAATTGGTGTAATAATATCTGAAATTATAAATTCTTCTGAATTATAATATATCCCATTTACTAAAGCTCTTAATTGAACTACTCCGTTAACTTCTGGAGTATTCCAAAGTAAGTATGGTTTTGTAACATTTGTAGCGTTTGCTATTTCTATCCAACTTCCATTATTAATAGAGTATTCAATTTTATTTATTGGAAAATCCAAGTTATTTGTCCATCGTACATATTTATCTGTTACAGTTGGTAACTTATCATCTTTATTAGGATAATTCCATGTGAAAATATTTTTAGATTGATAAAAATAAGCGATCGAAAATGACTGCGTTGATGTTGCTAACGAATTTGCCTTTACTTTTATAGTATATGTACCTGTTTCTGGATTGTCAATCGTTATTAATTCTACATTATTTAAGTGGTCTTCTCCGTATACAGCTTCTTTTTCTAGCGAACTTTTGGATGGTGAAGCGTCTAAAACCCAAGGTAACCATGAATTTACACCACTATTCACTTCTAAATCTAGATCGTTTACCAACGCTTTATTGTCATTAACATTAGCAGGAACATCGTTCCAAACTAATGCTATTCTTATTTCTTTTGACTCAGTATTTATAGGAATTGAATATTCTTTAACTTCATTACTTGAAATTTCATCATTAATATATGTTCCATTTTCTAAAACCTCCACACTTTGATAACTATTCACATTACCATAACCACTTTTAAAGTCTATTCCTTTTGGCCCCACATCATCAGCTCCCGCGATTAATACAGATTTTAACAATGCCGAAGAAGGAAATTTGTTTGTTTTCTCTTTATATTTATGTTGTAGTAGCGTTGCTACTCCAGAAACTATCGCAGCCGCATCCGATGTTCCATCTGGTCCATGAGCCACTAATTCAGGTTTTACTCTACCGTCATAAGTAGGTCCTTTTGAACTTCTTGTGTTTACTACTAGCTCTTTATTAACCCCTCCAATAACTAAAACATTTTTTGCCATTTTATAGTTTCCTGTCATATTAGCATATCCTTCTATACCTTGATAAACCCCTTCATTAGATGCTGCTTCTCCTGTATTACCAGAAGAAAATATATGAAGTAACTCAGGAACATCAATTGTACTTTGATCATAGGCATTCGCTTCGGCTCCATAAAAATTTTCTATTTCTGTTCCGTAAGAATGGTTTTGAACAAATATATTATTGTTAAGATAGTAAGTGTCATTATCAGGTAATAGCGTACTAAAGTCTGAAGATGATAAATTACTATGATAAGCAACTCCTTTGGAGTTATGTGTACTATTCCCAGCTCCTCCTATTGTAGTAGCCATTAAAGTTGCATGACTAGAAACATCTTCTGCTTCATTTCCGTACAATTTTATTCTATTTCTTAAGTCTATATCGTTAACATCAAACAACAATTCTTTTACAGAAACAGTTAATCCCTCACCATTAATTGTTTTAAAATCATTTTGAAGTTTATTTATATTATTTACGCTTAAATCTATTTTTTCTATCGGTGTTTTTTCTGGACTAGGAGTTTTTTGAACATCTACATAAACAACATAATACAGGCGGGTTAATTTACTTACATCAACTGAAGATACTCTAAGAGCTAGAATATTTTTATACGTATGCTGTACTTCAATATTTATATTTTTTTCTTCTACTTCTTCTAAAAATAGTTTTGAATTAATTGTTTTGACAACAACCTTCACCTGTTTATTCTTTTTCTTAAACAATTGTGAAACTCTGTATGATTGTTTCCATCTATTATTTATATCGAATAAATTTCCTTTAATTGAAAAAGGCTTTTCTTTTTTTGTTATTATAAAAAAGTTTTCGTCTAATTTTCGTACTACATTAACTTCTTTCTCATTGAAAATCAGATCTTTTTTATGAATTAAATAATATTTTTTTTTCAACTCTTTTTCCTGATTTTTTTGTGGTTCTATTTTTTTCACATAATCAGGAAAATCAACTTGCGAGTACATTTTAAATGTTAAAAATATTCCGAAAACAAAAAGAAAAAACAGCCTCATAAAAATATATTATTAACGCAAATAAAACACTTTTTTTGCATATTTCATGATAAAAACATACATTCGTTGAAATTTTTTAATAAAAATCCTTTCAAAAAAATGAAAAATTTAAATTCACAACTATTAAGCCTTTTGGCTTTTGCAGTTATTTTGTTTACTGCATGTAACTCTTCAGAAGAGACTATTCCAAACAACGAAACTAGCGAAATTACGCCCGAAATAGTTTCAAAACTACAAGCTGCTTATTTCGAAACCTCTTCAGCTAAAGTAACTACCTTTATGGGAGAAAAAGGTGTGGCTGTAGAAGACATGTTCTTTACTTTTGCTCAAATTGATGAGTTAGGTGAAGGTTCAAACATTCCAAACACTGAACATTACAGAACTACTAATTTAGTAACAGGTTTACCAAGAGTTATTACTGTAAGTGTTTCTCCTGATTTAGGAACTTTAGGTTCAGATGCTTTAGATAAAACTATTGTTATGTTAAACAACTTAGGTTCTCAATTAACTTACCAAAGAGTTTCTTATGGTGGTAAAGGTAAATCTAAGGCTGATATTGAAGTTAATGAGTTTTACGAATTAGAAAGTGGTGGGTTTATCACTTTAGGTAGAGCTGCTGGTTTCCCAACTAGAAGAGGAGACCCTGCTAAAGGTTTTGGTATTAACAGTAGATGGTTTGAATTATCTATTGCGCCTACTTCTAGCGAGCTTGCTGGTACTATGGCTCATGAAATTGGACACTGTATTGGTTTCCGTCATACTGATTATCAAACACGTGAAAGCTGTGGACAAAATGTTAATGAAGGAAGCGCTGGTGTAGGAGCTATTCATATTGCTGGTACTCCAACTGGATCTGATAATACTTCTATTATGCAATCTTGTGGACCTGCTACTACATTTAACAATAACGATAAAAATGCAATGTTAACTCTTTACTAGAAAGAGTCGTATTTTTAAGATACTTGAAAGCCCAGACATATTATATCTGGGCTTTTTATTTTTTTAAACTTTTCTAGTTTTATTCATTAACCAAAAATCTGCGAGCACTAAAGCTGTTAACGCTTCTACAATAGGTACAGCTCTTGGTACTACACAAGGATCATGTCGTCCTTTTCCATGTATTTCTGTAGCTTCACCTTTCGAGTTTGTCGTAGCTTGGTTTTGCATTATCGTTGCTACGGGTTTAAAAGCTACTCTAAAGTAAATATCCATTCCGTTAGAGATTCCTCCTTGAATACCTCCTGATAAATTAGATTGGGTTGTTCCGTCTGGATTGAAAATATCATTGTGTTCAGAACCTTGCATTTTTGCTCCACAAAAACCACTTCCATACTCAAATCCTTTTACTGCATTAATAGAAAGCATTGCTTTTCCTAGTTCTGCATGTAACTTATGAAAAATAGGTTCTCCTAACCCTACAGGTACATTCTGAGCTACGCAGGTTATTGTTCCTCCAATAGTATCACCTGCTTTACGTATTTCATGAATCTTATCAATCATCTTTTCTGCTGATGCTTCATCAGGGCAACGAACAATGTTGCTTTCTATTTTAGAAAAGTCTAAATCTTGATATGGTTTCACTATGAAAACATCACCTACTGATGATGTAAATGCATTGATATTAATATGATGGATTAATTGCTTAGCTAAAGCTCCTGCCACAACCCAATTAGCTGTTTCTCTTGCAGATGTTCTTCCTCCGCCTCTATGATCTCTTATTCCGTATTTTTTGTCATACGTATAATCAGCATGTGAAGGACGGTATACATCTGTATTATGGTTGTAGTCTTTACTTTTTTGATTTGTATTCTTTATTATAAATCCTATTGAGGCTCCTGTAGTCACCCCTTCAAAAATACCTGACATAAACTCAACCGTATCTGGCTCTTTACGTTGTGTTACAATTTTAGATTGTCCTGGTTTACGACGATCTAATTCTTGCTGAACAGCATCAAAATCAACTTTCATTCCTGCAGGGAATCCATCTATTACACCCCCAATTGCAATTCCATGAGATTCACCAAACGTAGTTAGCTTTAAAGTATTTCCGAATGAATTAAACATATCTTATTATTTAATAGAACGAAGGTAGAATTTATTTACTAAAAACGATAATTTTCATTCTTATAATTACAGCTTAACTTGTTATTATATCCTTTATTCAAGTCTACTCACTTTTATCTTTATTTTTTTTATTCTTGTATTCTACACCAAACTTATTGATAGCAAAAGCGTTACGTTTCACAACTTTTTTAATGCTTAAATTTTATTAAAAAAAGTAGCAAAAAACTTTTTTTGAATTGAAAAAAGGTCATATATTTGCACCCGCAATCAGGGAACATATCTGATGAGGCACTCAGGAGAAATGGCAGAGTGGTCGAATGCGGCGGTCTTGAAAACCGTTGTCTGTAACAGGACCGGGGGTTCGAATCCCTCTTTCTCCGCAAGTCCGAAGCGAAAGCTTCGGATTTTTTTTTAGGGGATTAAAGAAAAAAAGCTTACAAAACTGTAAGCTTTTTTTAGTTTATTAGAAGCACTATACTTCCTTATGTATATAAAACTACCACTTTCTTACCCCTAGCTTCTTTTCTAAAGCTAAGTATGCAAAATAAAATAATGTTCCTAAAATCATCCCTGAAACATACCCTGTTGTAACATCAACAGGAAAATGCACTCCTAAATATATTCTACTATATCCAAAAATTAAAGGAAATAAAATCATTAAATAAATCAACTTAAAATGTTTTCTCAATAACAAAATCATAAAAGTAGTTATTGTAGTAGATAATGAAGCATGACCAGACCAAAAGCTATATCCTCTAGGTTTATATGTAAAATTCCTTAAATACTCTTTTAAACCTTCTGTATTGCAAGGTCTAATTCTTTCTGTAGTGTTTTTAATTAAATTTGTGAATTGATCAGAAAAAGCAACAATAATTGCTACAAATAATACTGTAAACAATCCTTTCTTCCATCCAAACTGTTTAAACACTAAAAACAGCACAAAAGCAAATAGTGGCGTCCAAGTAAATTGATTTGTTATTGTTAACCAAAAACCATCCCATTGTTCGCTTCCTAAATTGTTAAGATAAATTAAAAGCTCTTTATCTTTTTGTATAATATTTTCTATCAAAACTACTTTCCTACTTTTAAAACTTCTATTTCAAAAATTAAATCCGACTTTGGAGGTATTGGACCTACTCTACGATCACCATACCCTAAATAAGAAGGTATAAACAATCGCACTTTATCTCCTTCTCTCATTGTCTTCACACCTTCTTTCCACCCTGCTATTAACGGAAAGTTTTCATCATCAACAGTAAAAACAAAAGCTTCTCCTTTATCTAAACTAGAATCAATTTTTCTTCCATCTGCCAAATACAACGTATAATGTGCTGTAGTAGGCAATGCTGGATTTACCTTTTTCCCATTTCCTTTTTGTAAGGATAAAATTTTCAATCCTGAATCGGTTGTAACAGCATCATTAATCCCTTGCTCTTCTTGGTATCTTTGTTTTAACTCTTCTAATTTCTTCTTTCTTTCCTCTTCTTTCTTTTCAACATTTGCTAGTTCTTGTTCGAAAACTACTGGTGCATCAAATTTAGAGGCCTCCTCTCCTATTCTTAAAATTTCTATATGCTTTATATAATCATTTTTCTGAATAGTATCCACTATAGCTTGACCTTGTAAAACACGACCAAAAACAGAGTGTCCACCATCTAACCAAGGTGTTGCTTTATGTGTTATAAAAAACTGACTTGAATTTGTAACTGGCCTCGAGTAATTCGCCATCGACAGTACTCCTGGTCCATCATGTTTATACAATAGATTACCTTCATCATCCATTGGAAATTCATCTGCAAATGTATAACCAGCATCTCCTGAACCAGTTCCTGTTATATCTCCCCCTTGTATCATAAAATCTTTAATTACCCTATGAAACTTAGCTCCATCATAGAACGGTGTACCTTTTAAAGAATCAATCATTTTAGGATGACTCCCCTCACTTAATGCCACAAAGTTAGCCACTGTCATTGGTACTTTATCGTAAAAAAACTTTACCAAAATATCACCTCTATTAGTTTGGATATCTGCATACAGCCCGTTCTCTAAACTAGGGTATTTAGCTGATTTACACGATACAAATACTAGTAGCGTAACAAGTACTATTTTAAATAATTTCATTTATTTTAATTTATTTTCTCCTATAAACAATTAATTAGGTTAACAGCAAGTGCTAACCTAATTAATTATCAACTATTTAAGTTTTATTTATTTTACTTCTAATAATTCTACCTCAAAAACTAGAGCAGAAAAAGGCTTAATATGCTGACCTCTTTGTTGTGGACCATAAGCTAATTCTTGTGGAATAAAGAATTTATATTTTGCTCCTGGCTTCATTAACTGTAAACCTTCTGTCCATCCTTTAATTACTTGACTTACTCCAAATTCAGCAGGCTCTCCTTTTTCCACAGAACTATCAAAAACAGTTCCATCAATTAAAGTTCCATGGTAATGAACTTTAACTCTAGAACTAGCCGTAGGAGCATCTCCTTCACCTTCTTTTAAAACAACATATTGTAAACCACTTTCAGTAGCTTTTACTCCATCTTTTGTTTTATTTTCTGCTAAAAAGTCTTCTCCTGCTTTTTTATTGTCTCCAAATTCAGCTTCTGCTTTTTTAGCTTGCTCTTCTTGCATTTGTTTCATTTTTTCTTGTTGCTTCTTCTGGAAAAATGCTCTTAAGATATTATTTATGTCTTTTGACTCTACTAATAAGTTTGTAGAATCCATTCCATTTTTAAAACCTTGTACAAACAAATCTTGATCCATTTCATCAAAGTTTGTTTTAATTTTATTAGCCATATCTAAACCTAAAGCATAACTTACAGAGTCTACTTCTGTTGCTAATGAACTTTTTTGTTTAAACTGACCGTTACTGCATGAAACAATTGATAAACCTACAACTGTAGCTGCTAAAATGTTGGTTAATTTCATTCTTCTTTTTTTGATTTTATATCGATTAATGTTACTGTACTTTGTATTGGCTGATTTACAGCTATTTTATTTCCATCTCCTGTTACTCCAAAGGCCCTATATGATGGAATGACAAATGTAATGGTTTCTCCTTTTTTCATCAACTTTATTCCATCTTGTAATGCAGGAATAAAATCTTCTTTATCTACTTTATAACTTCTCTCCTTCGTTTCATAAAGAACATCTCCATTAAGATCCTTTATATTATATGACAACATTACCAAATCTTCAACTTGTGGAGAACTTAAATTCAATGTGTCTTTAGTTACATATGTATACCAAAAACCATTAGGTGAACTTTTATATTCTTTAACAGTATCTTTAGCAACCCATTCTTCTAAACGCTGTTTTTCTAAAGCATTTAACTTCTTATTCTCTTTAAGAACTTCTTTATAAAAATTTGTTGTACCATGCTGCTTTGGTCTTCTTGCCTGAGGTTCTTTACAAGACACTACAACTAATGCTATAAAAACAAAAAATGTTATTTTACGCTTCATACGAATTTTCTAACTCTTGTTGGTATGTAGGTAATAACGACTTAAATCTCTCTATCGTATTTTCCATATTATCATCACTTCTGCCTCCTGCAGCATTATCATGCCCTCCTCCATTAAAATAGTTACGAGCAAACTGGTTTACAGAAAAACTTCCTTTAGAACGGAAAGATATTTTTACAATCCCCTGTTCTTCATCTTCTATAAAAATAGCTGCAAATACAATCCCTTTCAAAGATAATGCATAATTCACAACCCCTTCTGTATCTCCTTTTTCGTAATGAAATCGTTTTTTCTCTTCTTCCGTTAAGGTTATGAAGGCTGTTTTATACTCTGGTAAAACTTTCATATTACTCAAAGCCTGTCCTAGCAACAATAACCTGTTGTAAGAATTTGCATCATGAATATTACTATGAATTCTATCATTTTCAGCTCCTTTATCTATCAAGTCTGCTATAATTCTATGAGTCGTACTTGTTGTAGACCTAAAACGGAATGAACCTGTATCTGTCATAATACCCGTATACAAACAAGTAGCTATATTCTTATCTATCAAATCAACATCTCCCATCATTTCAATAAAATTGTATACCATTTGACATGTTGAAGACATAGATGTATCAGAATACATATACATAAAATCATCTGGCTGTTGATGATGATCTATTAAAGCAAAATCATTTTCATATTGCTCTAATGTGTTTTGCATGTCATTTCCAACTCTATGCAATGCATTAAAGTCTAGTAAAAAAATAATATCAGACTTCGATAAGGCTTTGACTGATTGTTTGTTTTGACGATCAAAACGTTTTACGGTTTTTGACCCAGGAACCCAATGTAAAAAATCAGGGTACTCGTTTGGCATTAATACCTGAGTAGTATGCCCTTTTTTATCTAAATAATGTTTTAATCCTAACGTTGAACCTATTGCATCTCCATCAGGATTTCTATGCCCAATTATCACAACATTTCTAGGTTCTGACAAGAATTCTTGCAGTTCTGTAAAGTGTTTCAAAATCATAAAAGGCGAATATACAAATTAATGCTATATTAACCTTTTTATGTATTTCTTTTTGTTTCTTCGTTCAAAAATAAAATTACCATGACCATTATAAAATTTACTACTTCATTTGTATTATTAGTAGCCTTTTCTCTAACCTCTTTTAGCCAAGAAACATTTACAATTGCTTTTGGTTCTTGTAATAATCAGAGACTTATCAACCCTTTTTGGGAAGACATTTTATCTCTTGAACCAGATGTATGGATATGGGGTGGAGACAACATTTATGCAGACACCAACAATATGCGTAAAATGAAACGCATGTATAAAACTCAAAAAAATGTAAAAAGTTATAAAAAACTAACCACTAAGATTCCTATTCTTGCTACATGGGATGATCATGATTACGGTAAAAATGATGCAGGAGTAGAATTTGAAATGAAGGATGAAAGTCAACAATTATTTTTAGACTTTTTAGATGTTCCAAAAAACTCTCCTAGAAGAAAACAACAAGGTGTTTATCATTCTAAAACTTTTAAAACAGGTAACGGCAATGTTAAAGTTATTGTTTTAGATACACGTTATTTTAGAACCTCTCTTACCAAAGGAACCAACGGGAAACGTTTTCAACCAAATGAATACAATGAAGGTACAGTTTTAGGAAAAACTCAATGGGAATGGCTCACTAATGAGTTAACAAACTCTACAGCAAACTTTACTGTGATAGTTAGCAGTATTCAAATATTACCTAAAGAACATGGTTTTGAAAAATGGGCAAACTTTCCTCATGAAGTAGATAAATTATTCAATTTAATTCAAAAATCAACAAATACCAATGTCATTCTTCTTTCTGGTGACAGACATATTTCTGAGTTTTCTAAGACTAACATTAACGGAGTAAAATATCCAATTATTGATTTTACTTCAAGCGGATTAACACACTCCTATTCTTCATTTACCTCAGAAGAAAACGACTTTAGAGTTGGTAATGTCGTTAACTCTTTAAGCTATGGCATGTTGATTTTAAACTTAAAAACTAAAAAAGTTAGTTTTCAAATGCGTGGTAAAAACGGAGTTATCTTACAAGAAATCAACCAAATATACCCTTAACTTGCTAATAACATTAAAAAGTGTATTTTTGCGCCGATTTATGCACAAATTTGCATAAGCAACAACAATTAAGGAATTTATCATTTACTGATATTTATTACATTTAATAATGGCAACAAATAGAACTTTTACAATGATTAAACCAGATGCTGTAGAAAACGGACATACTGGTGCAATTTTAGAAAAAATTAATGCTGCAGGTTTCAGAATCGTAGCTATGAAAAAAACACAGATGACTAAGCGTGATGCTGAGACTTTTTACGGAGTACACAGTGAGCGTCCTTTCTTTGGTGAATTAGTTGAGTTTATGACTCGCGGACCAATCATCGCTGCTATCTTAGAAAAAGACAACGCTGTTGAAGATTTTAGAACTTTAATCGGTGCTACAAACCCAGCTGAAGCTGCTGAAGGAACTATCCGTCAGTTATATGCTACTTCTATTGGAGAAAACGCAGTGCACGGTTCTGATTCTGATGAAAACGCAGCTATCGAAGGTGCTTTCCACTTTTCTGGTAGAGAAATGTTTTAATTCTTAGAAAGAAAAAACTTTATATATTGAACTCGTTACATAATTGTAACGAGTTTTTTTTGTTTAATACTCTCTATATATAACACTTAGCTTTTATTCTAAAAACAATCATTCCTTCCATTAAGAAAGTATAAAACAAGCACTTAACATTTAATCTTTCTTTTATCCAGCAACTTCCTTTCAAAAAGCTTTTATATTACCTAGTTTTGCCTTCCGCTTAAAAAAGCAGAAAAATAATTCTACAACTTAAAATTAAAAAAATGGCAAAAGATCAAGACCCAAAAGAAGCAATTCAACAAACAAAAAAAGTAGTATCAGGAGGTATAGTTGGCTGGCTAACAAAATTATTCTTAGGTAAAAGTTTTGTTGATGAAACAAACGACATACTTGAAGCTTCTGAAGCTCAAATTGATTTAGTTGGTAAACAACAAAGATTAATTACAGAAGGAATACCTGCTAAAGCTAAAGTTTCTCTAGTACAGGACACAGGATCATTAGTTAATTTTGATCCTATTATTCTGTTAAGCCTTCATGTTGAGCCAGTATCTGGGGAAAAGTTTGATATTAGCACCACAACGCACATATCTAAACTATCTATACCTAAAGTTGGAGAAACAATTAACATCAAGTATGATCCTAATGAAAAATCATCAATCGTTATTGTTTAGCTTTAACTCAATAAAGAAATAACAATAAAAAACTCGTTACTTAATTGTAGCGAGTTTTTTTGTAACTAAATTTATTGTTGGACTAAGTTTAATTTTGATTGACTTAGAACCCTATTTATTTAACTTAAAACTATTTAGACAAACATATAACTCAAAAAACTTTAAGCTATAAAAAAAATAATAACCTTATTAATTCTTACCTTAACATTAACATCATTTACTAAGCACCCTGAAAGTGATTTTAGTATTGTAGGAAAATGGAAAGAGAAATACAAAAAAGAAATCGGTTACATAATTTTTAAAAAAAATGGATATGCTTACTTTAAAACCCAAGAAAAAACTTTAGGAGGAAAAAAGTTTACTATAAATGGAGAAAAAGCAACCATGTCATATGAAGTTGATTACTCTAAAGAACCAATAGAAATTGATTTTATTGTTAAAACAAAAAAAAGCGGCGAAATAAGTAGGTTATTCTGTATCGCTAAAAAAATTAAGAAAAACACTATTAAACTTCAATTCGGTTTTAAAGGAAGTCGTCCAACTGAATTTAACGATAAAGATGGTGTTATCTTTCAAAAGGTTAAATAAACCTACAATTCAACTAACAGTAAATAAATGTATAAAAATTAGAATTACTAAACCAACATTAGTTTTTTAACGAGTTCCTCTCCTATTTCTTCGTTAATCATGCGTATTATTTTATCTTTTCCGTAGCTTAACTCTTCTCGTAGTACCGAAGAAGATAAACGAACAATTAAGGTTCCGTTTTGTAATTTTACTTCGCTTGTATAAGAAGCTACTCCTGCACCCATAAGTTTTTCCCAAGCTTCATCAATATGGATTTTTTGAAAACCTTTTTTTAGTTTATTGTTCTCTTGGATAAAACTTCCCATCAAGTCTTTTAATGAAAAACTATCATTTTCTCTTTTAGCCATTAGTTTTATTTTTTGTCTTACTTATATAACAACATTATAACTTAAAAATCTGATATTCTTGATTACTCTTTTTTATCACCTCTTCTGTTCTATCAGCATGTGTATCTGTAATAAAAATCTGTCCAAACTCATTACTATTTACCAAATCAACAATTTGAGCAACTCGGTTTTCATCTAACTTATCAAAAATATCATCCAATAACAAAATTGGAGTTACGTTTGATTGTTTTTTTATAAACTCAAACTGCGCTAACTTTAACGCTATTAAATACGATTTTTGCTGCCCTTGAGATCCAAACTTTTTAATAGGATGTTCTTGAATTTCAAAGTTTAAATCATCTCTATGAATTCCTACCGATGTATACTGTAACATCTTATCTTTTTCTAGATTTTGCTGCAACAAATCCTCTAAAGACATATCGTGCAACTGACTTTTATAACGCAAATTCACCTCTTCGTTTGCCCCAGAAATAATTTTATGCTTAGCATTAAAAATAGGCACAAACTCTTCTAAAAAAGCCTTTCTTTTATTATAAATAATCGTTCCGTATTCAATTAATTGCTCATCATATACTTTTAAATTCAGAGCATCAAATGTTCTATTAGCAGCAAAATATTTTAACAATGCGTTTCGCTGACTCACCGTTTTAGTGTACGAAATTAATGTTTGTAAGTATTTTTTGTCCTGTTGAGAAATTACTCCGTCAATAAATTTACGGCGAGTTTCGCTTCCTTCAACAATTAAATCCCTATCCGCAGGAGAAATAATCACCAACGGTAACTGCCCTATATGTTCAGAAAATTTTTCATAGGCTTTTCCGTTACGCTTCAATACTTTTTTTTGACCTCTTTTTAAAGAGCAAATAATTTTTTCTTGTCGATTATTTAACAAATAATCTCCTTCAACCATAAAAAAATCCTGACCGTGTCGAATATTCTGTCCAGCAATCGAATTGAAGTAACTTTTAGCAAATGACAAGTAATAAATTGCATCTAACACATTGGTTTTCCCAATACCATTATTCCCTACAAAACAGTTAATTTTCTTTTGAAAATCAAAAGTTTGCGATTCAATATTCTTAAAATTTACCAAAGATAGTTTTTGCAAATACATGAATAAGCCTTATTACTAAAAGAAAGCGCAAATTATCGAAAATTTACGAAAAAACGACTTTTAAAATCCAATTAAAAAAACTATTTTTGTCGCCACTAATTTTTTAAGCAATTATGGCTACATACAAGAAAAGAGGTTATAAACCTAAGAAAGAAAAGGTTACACAAGAAGTAGAAGAAACATTTGATGAATCTCAAAGTACTACTGCTGAAGTATTTAACACTTTAGACGATACTGCGAATAAATCAGAAGAATGGATTGAAAAAAATAGCAAGCCATTATTTTACGGATTGGTAGCTGTTGCAGCTTTAATTTTAGTGTACTTAGCTTATAATAAATTTATTGCTGAGCCAACACAACAGGAAGCTTCAAACGAATTAGCATACCCTCGTACTTTCTTTGAAAAAGCAAACACTTCTGCAGGTGCTATTGCTGACTCATTATATACTTTAGGCTTAGAAGGTGGTGATGGAAAATATGGTTTTATTGACATTGCTGATCAATTCAGTGGTACAAAGGCAGGAAACTTAGCAAACTATTATGCTGGTATTTCTTACTTAAAGATGAAAAAGTATGAAGAAGCTATTGAGTATTTAAGTGATTTTAGTTCTGACGATGAATTATTAGGGCCTACTGCTTTAGGTGCTATTGGTGATGCTTTTGCTGATATTAACCAGCCAAAAGATGCTTTAGACTACTATCAAAAAGCAGCAAATAAAAAAGACAATCAATTTACTACTCCTTTATTTTTATTCAAAGCAGCTCAAATTGCAATGGATTTAAAAGAGTACGGTAAAGCTGAAAAATTTTACACAACCATTAAAGAAAAATACGCTGATTCTGATCAAGGAAGAGATATTGAAAAATATATCAACAGTGCAAAATACGCTCAATAATGGCAACAACAAATTTATCTTATTACGATAAAGCAACAATCCCAAATGCGAAGTCTTTTCGATTTGGGATTGTTGTTTCAGAATGGAATCCTGAAATCACTAAAAACCTTCACAAAGGTGCTATTGAAACTTTACTAGATTGTGGAGCTACTGAAGAAAACATCGTCTCATGGGATGTTCCTGGTAGTTTCGAATTAGTATATGGATGCAAAAAAATGATCGAAACACAAAAGCTTGACGCTATCATAGCCATTGGGAATGTGATTCAAGGTGAAACCAAACATTTCGATTTTGTATGTGAAGGTGTAACACAAGGAATTGTAGACTTAAACATTAAATACGATATTCCTGTAATCTTTTGTGTATTGACCGACAACACTAAACAACAATCTATTGATCGTTCAGGTGGTAAACTAGGAAACAAAGGAATTGAATGTGCTGTAGCAGCAGTTAAAATGGCCGCAATTAAAAATCAAGAACGTCCATCAAATTCATTAGGTTTTTAATTAATCCTGTTTTAGATAAACATTATTAAAAAGCGTCTAGGTTGTACAACCTAGACGCTTTTTAACTTTAATTTATACACTTTTTTTGACCACCTCTCTATAATTCAGTAACTTTGGAACTCGTCTTATTTGGTGTGATTTTTGTTCCACTTAAGCTATTAAAGAAGCAACAATTTTATGGGATTTATCAAAAGAGAAAATAAAAAGTTCGATTACAAACCTCGTTATTATAAAGGGGATAGTAATCCTTATCAAGTAAAACATAAATTTGATGAGTATAGAACTACTGTTGGAAAAAGAAAAAGTTTAAAGGGAAAGTTTAATGCTGCTTTTGACGAGTTTAAAGATTCTGGTTACAAACTGAATAAAACTATAGTAGTTATAGCATTGGTTTTAACACTAATATTTTTATTTATTATTGATTTTGACCTTTCAATCTTTTTCCCAAAAAAATAATTAAATGTCAGATATTATACAGTTACTACCTGATCATGTTGCGAATCAAATTGCTGCTGGAGAAGTCGTTCAACGCCCTGCTTCTGTAGTAAAAGAGTTGATTGAAAACTCTATTGATGCTGGTGCTACTTCTATTACCCTATTGTTAAAAGACGCTGGAAAAACTTTGATTCAAGTAATTGACGACGGTAAAGGAATGAGTGCTACCGATGCTCGTTTAAGTTTTGAACGTCACGCTACTTCAAAAATTAAAGATGCACAAGATTTATTCAACCTAAACACCAAAGGATTTCGTGGTGAAGCTTTGGCTTCTATTGCTGCCATTGCACATGTTGAACTAAAAACTAAGCAAGAAGATGATGAGTTAGGCACGCAAATAAAAATTGAAGGTAGTGAAATAACTTCTCAAGAAGTAGTTTCAACTGCTAAGGGCACCAGTATTGCTGTTAAAAACTTATTTTTTAACATTCCTGCTCGTCGTAACTTTTTAAAATCCGACACTGTTGAAACGCGTCATATTGTTGATGAATTTCAACGTGTAGCCTTAGCACATCCTAATATTTCTTTTTTATTACATCATAATAACAACGAAGTTTATCATTTAAAGAAAAGTAATTTACGTAAACGTATCGTCGCTATTTTTGGAACTAAAATGAATGAAAAGTTAGTTCCTATTAATGAGCAAACCGATATTATTACTGTTAATGGTTTTGTGGCAAAACCAGAGTTTGCTAAGAAAAAACGTGGTGAACAATTCTTTTTTGTGAATGACCGTTTTATAAAAAGCTCATACTTAAATCATGCTGTAGTAAATGCTTTTGAAGGTTTGTTAGAGAGTGGTTCACACCCTTCATACTTTTTATATTTAGAAGTACCTGCTAACACGATTGATATTAACATTCACCCAACAAAAACAGAAATTAAGTTTGATAACGAAAAAGCGTTATATGCTATTTTACGTGCTACAGTTAAACATAGTTTAGGACAATATAATGTAGCTCCTGTTTTGGATTTTGATAGAGACTCTACTTTAGATACTCCTTACGATTATAGTAAAAAAAGTAACTCTTCAGTTCCTCCAATAACTGTAGATCCTACATTTAACCCTTTTAAAACTGAAACTAGTTATAAAGAGCCTTCTAATACAAGTAATTCACCAAAAAGTAGCACAACACACAGTTATCAATCTAACTTTAAAAAAGATACTGGAAGTTGGGAAGCTTTATATACAAATACCGAAACTATTGATCCTGTTCAGCAAGAACAGCTTTTTGAACCTGAGCAAGAAACCGAGACTGGAAAAACCTTCCAGATTCAAAAAAAATACTTGTTGAGTTCTATAAAATCAGGAGTCGTATTAATTCACCAATCTTTAGCACATCAACGTGTATTGTATGAAGAATTTTTGGAAAATATTACTGTTAAAGAAGCAAGCAGTCAACAACTGTTGTTTCCTGTAAATATTTCTTTTTCTTCGTCTGATATAGAAATGATATATAGCATAAAATCTGATTTAGAGAGTGCTGGCTTTATGTTTGATGAGTTCACCAAAGAAAGTGTAGTAATTGCCGGAATTCCAACCTCAATAAGTGAAAGTCAAATCACACTTATTTTAGAGCAGTTATTAGATGATATTAAACTTGAAGTACCTGATACTAGCTTTAGTCACTTTGATGTAATGGCAAAATCATTTGCAAAATCACTCGCTATAAAAACAGGAACTTCTTTAAATCCAAAAGAGCAAGAAAACTTAGTAAACAACTTGTTCTCTTGTAAAGAACCTAATATTTCACCATTTGGCAAACCTACGTTTAAAACATTAGCTTTAAATGAAATAGATGCCATTTTTAATAAATAAAAAGTAATATGCCTAGATTAACACAAGCCATAAAGCATTTAATAATCATTAACGTGATTATGTATTTTGCTCCGCAGCTATTAAACATGGATTTAACTAATCTATTTGCTTTGCATTATCCTAAAAATGAACATTTTGGGGTTTGGCAATATATTACACACATGTTTATGCATGGTGGGCCTGCTCATTTACTTTTTAATATGTATGGTTTGTGGGCTTTTGGTACTCCACTTGAGCAAATGTGGGGACGAAATAAATTTTTATTCTTTTATTTTTCTGCGGGGATTGGTGCGGGTTTAATTTACACTTTCGCAAATTATTATCAATTTAATGGAATTTATGAACAACTAATTGGCATGGGAGTTTCTCCTGCTGAAATTCAAAATATTTTAAGTTCAGGACAGTATAACGATAGTTTAATTACTTTATCTAATAAAACTATGAGTGAGTTTTATAGTTTATACCACACTCCTGCCGTTGGTGCTTCTGGTGCTATTTATGGAATTTTAGTTGCCTTTGGATTAACTTATCCTGATGCTAAACTAGCATTGATTTTCTTCCCTGTTCCTATTGCTGCCAAATACTTTATTCCTTTAATTATTTTAAGTGATTTATTCTTTGGTATGACTAGTTATTCAATTGGTAATATTGCACATTTTGCACATATTGGTGGTGCTATAATTGGTTTTATTATTGCTTGGTACTGGAAAAAAAATCAATTTAAATTTCGTTAATTTAGTAACTAAAATTTTTATTCTTACTGAAGTCATACATCATGAATGTACTCGATAACTTAAAATATAGATTTAAACATGCAGGAATTGTTGAACAGTTAATTTATGTAAACTTAGCTGTTTTCTTACTTGTTTTTGTTACCAATACTTTTGGGTTTCTTTTTCAATCTAAAACTAACTTTTTAGTAGAATGGCTAGCTTTACCTGCCAACTTTGATGATTTTATACTAAAACCGTGGACTATTATTACGTATGGTTTTTTACACACTAGCTTCTTACATATTTTACTTAACTTAATTGCTTTATTTTATATCGGGCATTTATTTCAACAATATTTTACTCCTAAACAGTTACTTAGTTTTTATTTATTAGGAACTCTCTTTGGAGGTATTATTTTTATAGCTAGTTATAATTTTTTCCCTGCATTACAAGATGTTGCACATAATAGTGTTTTATTGGGTGCTTCGGCAGGTATCTCTGCCATCTTTATTGGTATTGCTACCTACATGCCTAATTACGAATTAAAGTTTCCTCTAATAGGTTTTGTAAAATTGTGGGTATTAGCTTGTATTTGGGTTGCTATTGATATTATTCAAATTCCTGCTGGTAATGCTGGCGGGCATTTAGCACATTTAGGTGGTGCTTTATTAGGTTTTTTCTATGTTCGTAGCGCTAGTAACAAGGATTTGGATATTTTTAAATCAATAAACAAACTTTTTTCTAAAAGAGAGAAAAAGCTAAAAACAGTTTATAAGTCTGGTAATAAAACCCAAAAATCAAACGTTGATAAAACAAGAAATCAAGAAGAAGTAGATGCTATTTTAGATAAAATTAGTAAATCTGGATACGATACTTTAAGTAAAAGTGAAAAAGAGTTTTTATTTAAACAAGGAAAAAATTAAATGAGAAAGTTTTCGATAGCTAATAAATTTTTATTCTTTATCAATTCAGTTTTTGCAGCTGTTTTATTGCTATCGTACGCACTTCCGTACGTATCTCCGCAAACAATTCCTTTCCTTTCTGTTTTTGGCTTGTTTGTCCCGTTTTTAGTTATCGTAAACATTGGTTTCTTTGTGTATTGGCTTATTAAAATGCATAAAAATGCATTTTTATCATTACTCGTTTTAGCTATAGGATGGTTTATCTCTACTCCCTTAGTTAAATTTTCAAACAAGGAAGTAATCTTAAATGATGATTTAAAAATAATGAGTTATAATGTTCATTTATTTAATCATTATAAACATGAAGAAGATATAACTACTGAGCAGAAAATTTACGAATTCATCAACAATAAAAATCCAGATGTTATTGCCATACAGGAGTTTTATAACTCAAAAATGTTAGACATTAAACTTCCTTACAAATACATAAAAACGAAAACGAAAACGAATAAATTTGGGCTGGCTATTTACTCTAAGCACCCAATTATAAATTCTGGTTCTCTTGATTTTAAACAAAGTGCTAACAATACCATTTTTGCTGATATTCTTGTTAAAAATGACACTGTTCGTGTATACAATGTACATTTAGAATCGTTAAAACTAAATCCGAAGAAAGAAAATTTTGGAGAAAAAAGTTCAGAACGTTTATTTAAGCGTTTAGAAAATGGTTTTGTTAAACAAGTAAGTCAGGTTGAATTAATCCAACAACATGAGTATTCTTGGAAAGGCAAAAAAATTGTTTGTGGCGACTTTAATAACACAGCTTATTCTTGGGCGTATAAACAATTGGCTACTGATAAAAAAGATGCTTTTATTGAATGTGGAATTGGTTTAGGTAAATCTTTCCGATACATCTACCCTATGCGTATCGACTTTGTTTTAACAGATAAAAAAGCTACCATTAACCAGTTTAAAACCTACGGAGACATAAAACTTTCTGATCACTACCCTGTTATGGCTCGCTTACATTGGTAATTTTATTTTTATTTCGGTATAAAAGTGTATTTTTAACCGATTTAAAAACTAACCTATGAAACAACATTACGATGTTGCTGTTATTGGCAGCGGACCATCAGGAGCTTCAACAGCTTTTTATTTAGCACAAAAAGGTATTTCAACTGTTATTATTGAAAAAGAAACTTTACCTCGCTATAAAACATGCGGAGGTGGTTTTGTTTTTAGAGGACGTAAAAACTTACCTTTTGATATTAAGGAGGTAGTTGAAAAAGAGTTCCATACTGTTGATATTTATTTGGGAGAAAAACTTCATTTTAAAACGCATAGAGAAAAACCAACTATTTCTATGATTATGCGTGATTCTTTTGACAATCTAATTACCCAAAAAGCAAAAGAATTTGGAGCTACGTTATTAGAAAATCATAAATTAAAAGGATTATCTTTTTCTGATGATATTATTACTCTAGAAACTTCTCAGGGGAATTTTACTGCTAATTTTGTAATTGCTGCAGACGGAGCTTTGAGTCCAACCGCAAAAATGGCTGGATGGAAAGAAGATACTCGTAAATTAATTCCTGCTTTAGAATATGAAGTAGAGGTTTCTGATGAAGACTTTGAACGTTTATCTAAAGAAGTTCGTTTTGATATTGATGCAATTCCTTATGGTTATGCATGGAATTTTCCTAAGAAGAAGCATTTATCTATTGGAGTTGCTTCCGCTAGAAGAACTAAAATTAACTTAAAAGAACACTATCAACAATATTTAAAAACTTTAAATATTACTAATATTGTTAGCGAATCTCAGCATGGATTTCAAATTCCTGTTTCTCCTCGTACAGACGGATTTGTTAAAAACAATGTGTTTTTAATTGGTGATGCTGCTGGCTTTGCTGATCCTATTACTGCAGAAGGAATTTCTAATGCTATTTACAGTGGTAAATTAGCTGCTGAAGCTATAATTGAGAGTAAAAAAGAGCCTGAATTAGCTACTAAATTATACCTAGAAAAAATATCAGAAAGCTTACTTCCTGAAATAAAAACTGGTTTATGGCTTTCTAAGTGGTTTTACGAACAAAAAAATATTCGAAATATTGTATTGAAAAAATACGGTCAACAGTTTAGCGAAGCTATGGCCGATGTTTTTCACGGGGATAGAAGTTATCCTAAAGACATTAAAAAAACAATTACAAATCGAATAAAAGATTTAGTTTCTTAAAAATAAAGAGCAGCCCCAAAAAGGTTGCTTTTTTTATTTTTAATATTCTTTCATTTATACTTAAAAAGTTAGCACTTATTCTCAAAAGATATTTTGTCTGCTTTTTTTCTTTTAACTTGCTGTAAAACTATTGCATCTTTAAATTTTACATTCTAGTGAAAGAAATTAAAACTACCACATCTTTAAAACTTCCTTTTCAGTTTGATACAGATAAGCTTTTACATGATTATTCTTTAGTTGTAAATCAACATTGGATTCCTCATTTTAACAAGTCTGGATATGAAGGTGAGTGGAAAGCAATTCCTTTATATACTAGCAATGGTGACACTTCTAACATTTTTGCTTTTCAAAATGATAATGGTACTATTCAGGAAACTCCCATAATGAATAATTGTAATTATTTTAGAGAGGTCATTAACTCTTTTCAATGCCCTATTTTATCTGCTCGCTTGCTTCGTTTGAATGTTGGCGCAGAAATAAAACCTCATCGTGATTACAAACTGGGTTATGAAGATGGCAACTTTCGCTTACATATTCCGATTATTACAAATAACAAGGTTGAATTTATTTTAAATGATAAACAACTGAATATGTTGCCTGGAGAATGTTGGTATACGAATGTAAATTATGTACATTCTGTTGCCAACAAAGGAAATAAGGATCGCATACACTTAGTTATTGATGCAGAAAGAAACGAATGGTCAGATTCTTTATTCTTTTCACTTGCTCCAAAAGATAGCTTTCAACCTATACAAGAAGAAACTGATTCTCCTGAAACTATTCGTCTTATCTTAAACGAGCTAAAACGTAACAATGAGCCTGCCTCTAAAAAACTTATTCATGAAATGGAACAAAAGTTATTAAAACTTACATCTAAATAATAACTTATGATAAATTTTAAAAAAGAGTTACTGCATATTACTTCTCAATTCTTTGAAAAAACATCTGATTATTCTTCAGCTTTAAAAGAGTATAAACAATTACTTTTTAGAATTTCAAATGAAACTATAAATAATGAAGAGCATCGAAATAATGTTCAACTTGAAAATGGTGTAGCAATAGGTACTTTATGGGCCGCTAATTGTCTTGATGATTTGGTAAGAACCTATAAGTTTATTAGAGGGATTGAGGTTGCTATTCAAGAGAAAATCCATCAAAAAGACTCACTACATATTCTATATGCTGGTACTGGTCCTTTTGCTTCGCTTATACTTCCTTTTATATTGAAGTATGCTGATTTGAATATAACATACACACTTTTAGAGGTTAATCCTCTAAGTTTTGAAACTTTAAAAAGTACAATTAAAAAGTTAGGTTTAGAAACCAATAATATCAACTTTATAAATCAAGACGCTACAAAATATCAATTCCCAAAAAACTTTTCTCCAGATATTATTGTTAGTGAAACTATGCAACGTGCATTGGATAGTGAGCAACAAGTTTCTGTTTTTTATAACTTAATGAAACAATCTAATTCAGATACTGTCTTTATTCCTGAGAAAATTACGTTAACTATTGGTACAGGCTCTTCTGAAAATATTAAACCCGATATTCAACAAAAATATTATCGCGAACATGACGAGGTTTTTGAAGTTAGTAAAGAAGCCATGAAATCGAATGATTGGTTGTTTGAAAAGACTTCAAACAAATTAGGTTTTACTGAAAAGCATACAGTTTTAAAAGAGAAAGAACTTTCTACAGCTAGTGAAATTGTGGTGATGACAGAAATTACAATTTATAAAAATGAGAAACTTATTATAAATGAAAGCGGCTTAACTGTTCCTAAATACATTAAAGATGTTTCCAACGACAAAAAAAAATCCTTAACTATTAAGTCTAAATATGTAATTGGTGTTGAACCTAAGCTTGATTTAAAAGTTGTTTAAACAAACTTTAAATTTACTCCTTTTTTCTCAGCATATTTCTTTGCTGCCTCATCTAGTTCTAAGTTTTTTTCTTTAAACTCTTCTAGGCTTTTAGCTTTAAACTCTTTGATTAACTGATTAATTTCTTGTTGAGTTTTTCCCTCATCATACATATATGCTATTTCTGCATAGTCCTTTTTATAAAAGTCGATACAAAACTCAAATAATTCAACAGAAGCATTTATTAACTCTTTTGAATCTTCATTTACTTCTAATTTCTGAATATCTTTTAAACTTCTTTCAAGATTTGGTATGGTGACTCTATGAAGGTATTGAGAATATGTTGCAGCATATTCTTCTCCGTCATTATCATAGTACTTTAGATATTCATTTTTTTGTAATTCTTTAAGTTGCTCAAAATACCCTATACCATAATTAGCCATCAATAAATTGGCTTTAAGTACTGTTTTTTCAACAACTTTTTGCGGAGTTTCTTTCTGACAACTTGCAAACATTATAAATACTACAATTACCCCTAAAATATTATTTACCCTTTTCATTTCTAATATCTTTTATCAGGTTATAAAATAAATTCTTAACGTTTATGTAAAAAACATTGCAAACAAGGCTTTTTTTTGATTTTTTGATAGAAACCCCACACCCCTACCTTATTTAAGCCTTAGTTTACAATGTTATATTTTTTTCTCTTTCTTTATTTAGTTAGCTTATATAAAGATGAATGAAGCTACAATCATCCACACTCCTACAACTATTCCTAATAATCCTAACTTTCCTTGTTTCGGCGCAATCTTCCCTCTCAATATTTCTGCTTTTTCTCTAGCTTCAGGATTTTTTGATAATAATAACTTGTTTATCATTCCGTATCCTAACATAAAACCTAACCCTGCTTCAACAATACTACCTGCTAAGAAAGTTCCCCACCATATTGGTGCCGTAGTTAACCAACCTATATTTAAAACAGCTGAAATGATTCCCCAAATTCCCCAAATACAGAAGATAAGACCAATCCATCCTTGATAAGGCTCTATTTTTTCTAATAATTCTTTGGCGTTTGGTTTTTTTGATAAGATTAAAGATGGCACTGCCACAATACTTAAAAATACTAATGAGATTCCGTAAATCATGTTTAATTAAAATTTAAATGGTTTATATTGATTTTATTATTTATGAATTAAAAGTGCTGAAGAAAACATAAACAGCATTAAAAAAGTTGCGATGATAAGTCCTGAAAACATCCACCAAGGAGTTTTACTTGTTTGCTTATGCTCTTTTGCTTTTCGTTGTAAATCTGGTGGCATTTGACTTTTGCTCATTTCTAATTTACAATGCCCGCAAATACTGTATGTTTTTTTGAATAATGGAAAAACAGGAATCCAAAATATATGTGCATACAATCTATTTACTTGTATAAACAATCGCTCTGGCGTATTACAATAATTGCAACTATGATTGTTTACTGGTTGTATGTTTATTTTGGCTTCTCGCCATCCAAAAATTACCATAACTTTATTACTTATTAATTACGGTACAAAGATGCGAGAGTATCTATTGTTTAAATAGACTGAAACTAGTGAAAGTTATTACCCTGTTTTCAGGGGCTACGCTAAATTATTACTCTACAAGCCCTAGTTTTATTGCGTATTTTGTTAATCCAGCTAGGTTTTTTACGTTGAGTTTTGATATTAAATTCTTCCTGTAACTTTCAATAGTATGCTTACTTAAAAAAAGTTTATCTGCTATTTCTTGTGTAGTATATTCTTCAGCAATTAATTTAAGTACGTCTTTTTCTCTTGCCGTTAACATTACAGACATTTCTTTTCTTTTATTAAAAACATTTTCCATGTATGCTTCCCGTACAGATTGTGAAAAGTATTTTTCACCATTAAGAATAGTTTGCACAGCTTGTAATAATTCTGATTGTGTTGCATTTTTAGACAGGTATCCATCAACATTATTCTTTATTAATGCATCTATCATCCCTGTATCTGTATGCATACTAACAATTAATGTTTTGATGTCTGAACGTTCTTTTTTTATATAATCGTTCAATGTAATACCATCTATATCTGGCATAGAAATATCACTTATAACAATATCTATATGTTGATCTGGATTTGTTTTTATGTACTTTATTACATTTTCACCACTATTTGCCGTTAATAAGATATTATAAACATCTTCATTCTTAAAAATGTTTAACAATCCGTCTAAGAACATTTTATGGTCATCAACTAAAATAATATTATAAGTCATCATGTATTAATTTAAAGGTACATCAATATCTATCACTGTTCCTCTGCTAGGAAAAGAGTTTATTAAAACATTTCCCTTAATTGTTTTTAATCTATCTTTTAAATTTTGAAACCCAAGTCCGTACCTTACTTTTTCTTGATCAAATCCAACACCATCATCTTCAAAAAGTAGTTGTATTGTATTATTGAATACGGAAAGTTGAATGTCTATTTGTGTTGCCTTGGCATGTTTTAATGCATTGGTCAATAATTCTTGAATTATTTTATAGAGTTCTACTTTCAAGTTCTCATCTATTTGATCCACCTCATCTGCCGGATGAATTTGTAGCGTTATTTGTTCTTTAGATAGCGCTTTAACATTGTTTATATACTCTGTTATAATTGTTGTAAAAGCAGAATCTTTAAACTTTTTAGGCATTAAATTATGAGACAATTCTCTTACCTGATTATACGTTTCATCTACTTGTTTAATGAGACTTTCTTCTTCTAATTTACTCTTATTAGATAATTGCAATTTTATAGTTGCTAAGTTTCCTCCAATACTATCATGTAACTCTCTAGCAATACGTTTTCTTTCATTATTCTGTCCTTCGAGTGAAGCTTTTACCAATTTTAACTCTTGGTCTTTAAGTAAAGTAGTTATTTTTTGTTGATTTACTTCTTCTAAAGTCTTATTAAGTTTACTTTGTGTTTGAAGCTTTTGATAGTAAACATATAATAGAGCAAGTACAGGTATTAATACAATAAGAAAGACTATTAAAATATACGCTTTCATTGTTTTTTGTCGTTCTATTTCTTGTTTTTGCTCCAGTGTTTTATACTGTACTTCTAGCTCATTGACTTGCTGTTTATTTTGACTTACTAAAATTTCATTGTTTACACGATTTAATTGTGTCATTAAAGCATGCGCATTTTTATAATCTCCTGTTTCTGCATAAGCATTTTGAAGACCTAAAATAGCTCTTCTTTCTATTTCTAAATTCCTCCACTGAATAGAGTTTATATATACTGTAGATAATATAGTTTTGGCATTTTCATAGTCTTTCTCTTTTAAATAAAAATTACCTACTACATTCCCTGCTTTAGCATATAAGGTATAGAAGCCTCTGGATAACGATTCGTTAAAAACATTATAACAAAGATCTAATGCCTCATCTATTTTACCTTCTTTTTGTAATATTCTACCAAGCCATAAATCAGTTTTCAATGCTTCTTTTACAAAACCTTCTGCTACATAAAATAATCTTGCTTTCTCATAGTTTTCCTTTGCTTTTTCAAACTCTTTTCTTGTGTAATAAATAAAACCTAGCTCAAAAATAGCATCGTGCTTTAGCTTTTCGTTTGGAGCATTTTCAATACATTCTTCTAAAATTGCTTTTCCTTCCTCTTCTTTTCCTCTAACATATTTTACTATTCCTAGTCCTATTCTATTTTTGATAAACAACTCATCATTCGACTCACTATTTGAATGTTCTATTCCTTTAAAAAACCACTTCAAAGCCTCGTCAAAAAGTCCTTTTTCTAACTTTCCTTCAGCAACTATACTTGAAACCTTTGATAAATGATTTTCTTTGTCTATTAATTTATTCTTAGTGGTTTCTGTATACAGTCTATTTCCATAGTATATTATAGAGTCTAAGTTTCCTTTTTCTCTATGAAATTCTATAAGATCAAATGTAGCATCATATTTAGCTTTAAAATTTTCTGCAGTATTAATTTTTAAAAAAAGAGAATCATTAGGTATTGTAGGGTTTACTCCAAAAGCTTTAAACCCTTGCACTCCTTCCGACTGTGACATTGCTTTAAAAGTAAAAAACAAAAAGACTGCGATTGTAACTTGTTTTACAAATAACAATCTCATACCTCTTTTTAAGTAACCTATTCTCATCTCAATTATTAAACCTTTTCTCTAAACAATTAGAACCGCTAAAATTACATAACATTTTTATTTCTTAATTAACTATTAATGATTTTATTCTTTCTACTCCTTTCTAAAGAAATAAAACTCTTTTATCAGTATTTATTTTTAAAAATTTATTCCTGATAATTTTTATTAGTTAGGAAACCTAACTATATTTGTAGTGAAATTTAAAATCAATATAATTATGAGTAAATCTATTTTTTATCACGCAGGTTGCCCTGTTTGTGTTAGTGCAGAACAAGACATTATAAATCTAATTGGTTTAGACAATGTTGAAGTAGTTCACTTCGGTAATGACAAAAATCGAATTTTAGAAGCAGAAAATGCTGGTGTAAAATCTGTCCCTGCTTTGGTTACTCCTACTGGTAATGTACTCCATATTAATTTTGGAGCATCAATGGAAGAAGTAAAAGGATAATTTTTTTGTCCTACAAAGTTAGGATTCCTAATTTTGTAGGACTTTTTAATGTTATAAATTATATAAAATGGAAGTAGCTGTTTGGGATACTTATGTAACTAAGAAAGATAGTACAATAATGCATTTTGATATTATTGCCCCTTCTAACAATAAAGACACTAACATAATTTTTAATTATGGAAAAGAATATTTAAGAACTAAAGGTCTAGAAAACCTAGAAATATCTTCAAAAGAATGTGTATTTTGCCATATTGAAATACTCAAACCTGAATGGGAAGATGCTATACATAAAAAAGGGTATTTTATATACGAAATGGAAAACTGTAATTAATGAAATCTCCTTTTGACTTAAATCAGCAAAACGCTAAAATTGAAAGTAAAATAGTTGTGGCTTTGGAGCGAATTTCTGAAGCTTTCAGAGTACTTCTTTGGAGCGAAAGTAAAGAGAACTCTTTAAGTCCTATTCAAATTCAAATTCTAATTTTTTTACTGTTTCATTCAGAAGAAAAATGTAAAGTGAGTTATTTAGCTGAAGAGTTCAATATGACTAAAGCTACCATTAGTGATAGTATTAGGGTTTTATTAAAAAAAGAACTGGTTCAAAAGTTTAATAATCCTAGCGATACTAGAAGTTATATTATTGGTTTAACCAATCAAGGAAAACAAATAGCAGAGAAATCAGCTAATTTTACACTTAATATAGAGAAACCTTTAAGTTCATTACCTGAAGATCAAAAGAAAGATATACTAACAGGACTCTTAAAAGTAATATACCAACTAAATCAGGCAGGAGTTATAACTATTCAGAGAATGTGCTTTACTTGTTCTTATTATCAAAATGAAAACAATGAGCATTTTTGTAAACTTTTACAATCTAAATTAGCTTCGAAAGAGTTAAGAATTGATTGTCCAGAACATGAGTTTAAAGGTTAGTGTTTTAAAGCATCAATCCTACTTCTTAACTGTATGTTAAAAGGTTTACTTTATTACCTATAACCTTTTATTTTTGACAAAAAATTATAAAATGGCTATACATAACTTGATTCTTCAAACGAAAGAAACAACTATAGAACTAGATGAAGTTCATCTTAGTAATAAAAATAAAAATACGCTACAGCAACTACTAAAAGAATTTAAACATATAGCTGTTTTGAATCAATACAAACTCCCTGTTGACAATAAAATCTTATTATTCGGACATACTGGTTGTGGTAAAACTACCACCGCTAAAGCTATTGCTAAAAAGCTTGATAAAAAAATTATCATACTTAATTTGGGTAGCATTGTTTCTTCAAAACTAGGAGAAACCGCTAAAAATATTTCCGAAGTTTTTAAAAAAGCTACAAGAGAAAGTGCTGTGTTATTTTTAGATGAATTTGATTACATCGGTAAAGCTCGTGATTACGACAGTAAAGACTCTAGCGAGATGAAACGATTGGTTAATACTGTAATTCAATTAATAGATCAATTACCTAACGATGTTTTATTAATTGCTGCTACCAATTACTCTAGTGTTATAGATACTGCACTTTTAAGACGTTTTCAGTTAAAACTTAAATTCGAAGCGCCTAGTGAATCAGACTTAGACAGCTATTACGAAACGTTACTGCAACAATTCCCAGAAGAGTTTAGAAAAGTAAATCGTGTGTACGATATATCGTATGCGGAAGCAAAAGACATTACTCTTCGAGCTGTAAAAAATAAAATTATTGAAAAACAAGAATTAAACAATCAATTCGTAAATGGATAATATTCAAAACAACCTCAACATTATTCATCAAAGAATACAATTTGCTTGTAAAAAAGCGAATAGAAACCCAAAAGATGTTCGTTTATTATTAGCTACAAAAACGGTAAATACAGACAAAATAAATTTTGCTTTAGAGCAAGGTGAATCTCTTGTTGGTGAAAACAAAGTACAAGAGCTAAAACAAAAATGTAATGCAATAAAACACTTACAACCTGAAGTACATTTTATTGGTCATTTACAAAGTAACAAGATTAAAGAAGTTATAAAATGGGCTAGTTGTATTGAATCTATCGATCGTTTATCAGTTGCTCAAAAATTACATCAACGGTTAACTTTTGAAGAAAAAGAAATTGATGTATACATACAAGTAAACACCTCTTTTGAAGAAAGTAAATTCGGAGCCAATCCAGAAGAAACTATTGAGCTTGTAAAAGAAATATCTAAGTTTAAAAACATTCATATAAAGGGATTAATGACCATTGGTTTACTAAGCTCAGAATCCGATGAAGTTCGAAAATGTTTTCGCCTTTTAAAACAGCTTCAAGAAAAAATCAAGGCACTACAAATTCCTAATGTAGCTATGAAAGAACTCTCCATGGGAATGAGTGGTGATTTAGAAATCGCTATTGAAGAAGGTGCTACTATTGTACGAGTTGGAACAGCTATTTTTGGAGAACGTATCTACCCTGATAGCTATTATTGGAACGAAGCAAAAAGTAGCTCTTAATTTTTCTGTACTCTTTTTAAATTCAATAAATCAATAGGGTTAATTCCTAAACCTGTAACATTCTTTTGTGTAAAGCGGATTACCTCATCATAATATAATGGTACAATTGGAGCCTCAGCAATAATAATACTATCCATTTTTTGGTATAGGGTATAACGCTTTTTTACATTTACTTCTTTAATGGATTGTTCATACAACCTATCAAAAAAATCATTTTTAAAGTGTGTATAATTAGGGCCGTTTGGTGTAAAATTTTTGCTATAAAAAAGCGATAAATAATTTTCAGCATCAGGATAATCTGCAATCCAACTTGCTCTAAAAATAGGTAACTTACCATTTGCTTTTCCTTGGCGTAACGTTGAAGGTGGAATTACATCTACTTTAGTTACTATTCCTATTTTTTGTAATTCACGTTGAATAAACTCACACAAATCTAAATAGTTGCTGTTCGTTGTAATTGCTATTTGCGGATTCTCATCTCCTGTCTCTTCTTTGTATTCTGCTACCAACTTCTTTGCTTCTTCAGGATTGTATGAATATCCTTGTTGATTATTGAATGAAGGCAATCCTTTCGGGATAAATCCACTTGTAGCAGGACTCCCGATTCCGTTTCTCAAAAACTTAATCATCTTCTCCCTATCAAAACCAAAATTTATAGCTTGTCGTATCAATTTCGATTTTGTTGGGTGCTCATCTTCTCCATCTAAATAAATCCCTAAATATTCTGTATTTAAATACGCCCCTGTTTTCATATCTATTTTAGAAACATACTTCTCTTTTAAGGTTCCATCAGTATTTAGAATGTCATCTTTATACGAAGCATCTAAACTTTTCATAAAATCGATATTTCCTTGAATAAACTGTAAAAACTCACTTTGTTTATCTGGTAAAAAAGTTACAGCTACTGCTTCTAAATACGGAAGTTGATTTCCTTTTTCATCTTCTTCAAAAAATAGTGGATTTTTTCTCAATACCAACTTGGTATTTTCTACCCAAAGTTTAAAATGAAAAGGACCAGTTCCTATCGGGTTTGCTCTAAACTCATTTCCAAAATAATCAACTGCTTCTTTTGGAACTACAGAGCAATACTTCATAGCTAACAATCCTAAAAAAGGTGGAAAAGGTTGCTTTAAATTGATTGTAAAAACAGAATCACTCTCTGCTTTGAAATTAGCAACATTTTGTAATACCCAGCCTCCTGGAGACGCCACATTCTTATCAAGTAATCGATTAAAAGAATATTCAAAATCTTTGGCTATTACATTTCTTGTAGAGTCTTTCCCAAACAGTTCGTGTTTATGAAATAATACATCATTTCTTAAATGAAACTGATAGGTTTTTCCATCTTCAGAAATTGTCCAATTCTTAGCTATTGAAGGTTGTACTTGTAAACTATCATCCAACTCTACCAATCCATTATACAATTGATTTACAGCCCAAATATTTCGTTGGTCTTTTGCAAAAGCAGGATCTAATGAAGTAATATTTGAATGCTCGTTATAGCGAAAAACTTGTTTATCAGTAAAATTACTTTTTTCTTTTTTACAAGAAGTTATAACTAATAAAGCTATAAGAACTAATAAAAAATTATGTATTCTTTCTTCTATTTTTATAGTACGTTTTATCTGCAATGTATATGGTTTTATCAATTTTTGTAAAAACTGTAGATTTATCTTTACTTACTATTTCTAGCTCTTTAATTAAATCTATTTTTTTCTCTACTTCTATTCTCTTCTTTATTTCTTCAATTTCATCAGTAGAAAAAATAAAATCTATAAAACCATCTTCATAAACAGGTTTTATAAACTTAATAGATGAACTTTTATCCCAAACAACATAATCATTTCCTAAAATATTAATTAATTGAATCATATAAATTGGATCTGTTGCCGAAAATAAACTTCCACCAAATATAGATCCTACATAATTCTTGTTTTTATAACTAACAGGAATTTTCACTTTCACATTCAATAAGTCATCAGATACATATATTATTTTTCCTGTAGACCTTTTGTACATTGGAGATAAGTTAAACCCATACTTAAATATGGTACTTTTCTTAAAAAACTTACTTAAAAATTTATTTAGTGCTGCGTACATAAATTTACTACCTTATCTATTAAACTTTTTCAAACCCATACTCTCGTTCTACTTTGCTTATTCGAAGTTGATATTTTTTATACCATCTCTCTCTTCCTATATTTCTAGCTTCAGTATGCTCTATGTTATTTTTCCATTTTAAGATAGCATCCAAACTTTCCCAATAAGAAACCGTAATCCCTACATCACTTCTCGCTGACTCTACTCCTAAGTACCCTTCTTGTTCTTTAGCTAAATTGTCCATTTTTTCAGCCATTTCATAATATCCTTCTGTATCATCTGAAAGAGTTGTGCTAAAAATTACTGCGTAATACGGAGGTTTTAAATTATCTATTATCATAAAATTAGTTCATATTTTGTTTCTGGTAAGCCAATATCGTCACTTATAAATTTCTCTATCGCAACAAAGTTAAATCGTTCTAATATTTTAGCGGAAGCTATATTTTCATCCACCACACACCCAATAAGTTTTTTCATTCCTACCGATTTACAGTACTGTATTAATCCTTCACAAAGCTCTGTTGCAAAGCCATTACCCCAGTATCGTTCTATAAACCGATATCCTATTTCATCATTTCCCTCTTCATCTTTTACCAAAGCAACCGTACCTACAAATTCATTGTCTGATTTACGTTCTATGGCATATATCCAAAAATCATTTTTTTTATTAGTGTATCGTGCTATCAGCTGTTTTAAATCCTCTTTACTTTCTTCTAAATTTTTAGGTTCCCCAGTTGCATATTGCAATACTCTAGGGTTACTTTCTAACTCATAAAAAGGTTCTATATCAACAACTTGAAGCTTTCGAATAAGTAATCTTTTCGTTTCAAAAATCATGAATATTATCGTACTTTTGCAAACCCAAAACTGCTTTAAGCAGTAGTAGATTAAATAAACTATACGAACTTCTAAAAAATTAAAGACTTGTACAAGGCTTTTGTTTTTTATTTAGGACAGAGAAAAGATGAATGTAGATAAGAAAGTAGCTTTTTACACATTAGGTTGTAAATTAAATTTTTCAGAAACCTCAACCATTGCCAGAAACTTTGTTAATGAAGGGTTTGAGCGTGTTGAGTTTGAAGAAAAAGCAGATATATATGTAATTAACACCTGCTCGGTAACAGACAATGCTGATAAACGTTTTAAAAGTATTGTAAAGTCTGCCTTAAAGAAAAATGAAGAGGCTTTTGTTATTGGTGTAGGATGTTATGCGCAATTAAAACCTGAAGAATTAGCTGCTGTTGATGGGGTAGATTTGGTATTGGGTGCTACTGAAAAATTTAATGTAACTAGCTATATTAACGACTTAACCAAAAATGATATTGGTGAAGTACATTCTTGTGAAATTGAAGATGCCGATTTTTATGTAGGTTCGTATTCTATTGGAGATCGTACTCGTGCTTTCTTAAAAGTGCAAGATGGTTGCGACTACAAATGTACTTACTGTACCATTCCGCTAGCTCGTGGAATTTCTCGAAGTGATACGTTAGAAAATGTATTGAAAAATGCCAAAGAAATTTCTGAAAAAGGGATTAAAGAAATTGTTTTAACAGGAGTAAATATTGGTGACTACGGAAAAGGTGAATTCGGTAACAAAAAGCACGAACATACCTTTTTAGAGTTGGTACAAGCTCTTGATAAAGTAGAAGGAATTAACCGTTTACGAATCTCTTCAATTGAGCCTAATTTATTAAAAGATGAAACGATTGATTTTGTTTCAAACTCAAACACATTTGTTCCTCATTTTCACATTCCACTACAATCTGGTAGTGATGAACTGTTAAAGAAAATGAAGCGTCGCTATTTACGTAAAGTATATACTGATAGAGTTGCAAAAATTAAGGAAGTAATGCCTAACGCTTGTATTGGTGTAGATGTTATTGTTGGCTTCCCTGGTGAAACAGATGAATTGTTTTTAGAAACCTATAACTATTTAAGTGAATTAGACATTTCATACTTACACGTTTTCACTTATTCTGAAAGACCAAATACTGAAGCTATTGAAATGGATGGTGTGGTTCCAAAGAAAACACGTGCAAAGCGAAGTAAAATGCTACGCGGGTTATCTGTTAAAAAACGTAGAGCTTTTTATGAAAGTCAGTTAGGTAACACCTTAACAGTTTTATTTGAAAGTGAAAATAAAGAAGGATATATCCACGGTTTTACAGAAAACTATGTAAAAGTTAAGGCTCCTTGGAATCCTGAATTGGTAAATACATTACACACAGTTACGTTAACAAAAATTGATGAAGATGGTTTAGTTCGTTTTGATTTTGTGGATGCTGGAGTTATTGCTTAACTTGTCAACTAGTTCACACAATCAAAAAACTCATTTATGAAGTACCTATTATACTCTTTTTTAGCCTTAGGAATCTCTTGTGGTATTCCTAAAAAAAGTTCTGAAACCAAATTAACAGAACCAATAGAAAAAGAAACAATTACTAAAGAAGAAGTTACAAAACCTATAGATTCTCAAAACGAACTGATTGTCGTTCTTAAAAACGCTAAAAGTATTGATAATGTAAAATCACTTATAAAAAACAGCGGTTTAACTTGGAGTAAAATGGCTTATGAAACAGATGCTTCAAAAATAGGTATTGTTGAAGTTCCTGAAGGAAAGCATGAATTTTGGATTGGTAAACTACAGGAAAGCGGAGAGTTTAGATTAGTTGATGCCAACTCAGAAGAAAAATTAACTAACATCATTTCCGAAGAAAAAAATAACCTTTTAAGAATTATCAAAACGAAATGCTTTGGTGATTGCCCTGTATATACAGTTTCTATTGATAAAGAAGGAAATGTAGTTTATAATGGGATAGAATATGTACTTGTAGAGGGTATTCAAAAATTTGCTCTTTCAGAAAAACAACTACAAGAGTTAAACGAAAAGCTTACTAAAAAAGATTTTAAAAGCTTTAAGGACGCTTATAATAATCCTAAAATTCCAGATTTATCTAGTACTTATATAGTTCATGATGGAAAACAAATCTTAATTCGTTTATGGAAAGATATTCCTGATGAGCTTATTGATGTACACGAATATATTGATGGTATATTATTAGACAAAAAGTTTATTGAATAATGCCTAAAAATCACCTGTATTTTGTCCCTGGTTTAGCTGCCAATACCAAAATATTTGAGCATATTTCTTTACCTGAAGAACATTTTGAACTGCACTTTTTAGATTGGATGCCACCAACCTCTATTAACGAAAGCATTGAAGAATATGCTCAACGAATGTGTGCTAAAATTCAACACAAAAACCCTGTGTTAATTGGAGTTTCTTTTGGAGGTATTATGGTACAGGAAATGAGTAAAATTATTGATTGTAAAAAAATAATTATAATATCAAGTGTTAAAAGCAATAAAGAGTTTCCTAAGCGTTTTAAACTAGTACAAGTAACAAAAGCCTATAAGCTTTTCCCTTCAAAAGTTATTTCAAATATTGAAAGTTATGAACGTTACTTTTTTAATGATTATTTAAAAAAACGTGCTGAGTTATATAAAATATACCTATCAGTTAGAAACAAAGAATATTTGCAATGGGCTATATATAACGTATTACACTGGAAACAAAAAGAATCTATTCCCGGTATAATTCATATTCACGGAAAAAAAGATGAAGTTTTTCCTATAAAATATATTAAAAATTCAATTGAAATTGAAAATGGAACACATGTAATGATTTTAAACAAAGCAAAAACAATTTCTGAAATACTAAAAAAGGAATGTTTTTTGATGGATTAACATCATTACACAACTTGACAAAAACTAAAAGAGAAATGAACAAATCAATCCGCTTCTTATCTATCTTAACTATAGTATTTGTTGGAATTTTATTTACCAATACTATAAGCAAATCAAACGAACCAACCATTAAAAATGTAGCGGAAAGTTACGAGGTTAAAGCTCTAAAATTACCTAACGATCTAAATTTAGCAGGAGAGCGAGTTCCTATTGAAAAACCTGACATTAGAGAACGAATGGATCGCGAGTTATTAGTAAACACCTATTGGCAGTCTAATGGATTGTTACTTATAAAACGCGCAAATAAATACTTTCCTATTTTAGAGCCTTTGTTAGAAAAATATGGTTTACCTGACGATTTCAAATTCTTAGCCTTAGCTGAAAGTGGTTTTATTGATGAAACATCACATGTAGGAGCTGCTGGTATGTGGCACTTTATGAAGCAAACAGGTAGAGAATATGGTTTAGAAATTAATAGTAATGTTGATGAACGTTATCATATAGAAAAATCTACTAAAGTAGCTGCTGAGTATTTAAAAAAATCGAAAGAACGTTTTGGTTCTTGGACGCTTGCAGCTGCGGCTTATAATGCAGGAAACTATGGTGTTTCTAAAAGATTAGATGCTCAAGGTGTAACTAGCTATTACGATGCATTGTTACCTGATGAAACCGAGCGCTACGTTTTTAGAATTTTAGCTTTAAAAGAAATTATATCTAATCCAAAAGAGTATGGTTTTGTTTTCGATAAAGAAGATTTATATACCCTTCCTGAAACCTATACTGTTAAAGTAGATACTGCTATTAGTAATATCGCCTTATTTGCCAAAAAATTCGGAATTACCTACAAAGAGCTTAAACTACATAACTCTTGGTTACGAGAAAACAAATTAAACAACCGTAGTAGAAAACTATACGAAATTAAAATTCCAGTTAAATAGTGAAAAAAGCACTTCCTTATATATATCTATTTATAGGTATATTTATTTTAATTAATACGTTTTCTGCCTTTTCTCAAAAAAGAGAAGTGTATCGACTCCTATTCAACTTCACAACCGAAAACCAATATGTTTTCTTACTCTTTAGAGTTTTGTTTGCTTCTTGGTTTATAGTTGATGGTGTTAAAAAATTAAAACAAAATAAAACTCAATCATAATAAAAAAAGCTCATTCTTTCGAATGAGCTTTTTTATTTATTTAAACTTTATTTTCTATTGAAAATCAGTATTTAATTTTATGTAGTCTAAGAATTCACGTTTGGTTTCTTTATTTTTAAATGCTCCACCAAACTCAGCAGTAACTGTACTACTTTCAATATCTTTAATACCTCTTGAGTTAACACATAAGTGTTTTGCATCTATAACACATGCAACATCTTGAGTTCCTAAAGCTTCTTGCATTGCTTGTACTACTTGCATTGTTAAACGCTCTTGTACTTGTGGGCGTTTAGCATAATACTCAACAATACGATTCATCTTAGACAAACCTATTACTTTACCATTAGAAATATACGCAACGTGAGCTCTACCAATAATTGGTAATAAGTGATGCTCACATGTTGAATATACAATAATGTTTTTTTCAACTAACATTTCACCATACTTATAAGTATTGTCAAATGTTGACGCTTCTGGTTTATTTTGTGGGTTTAACCCCATAAACAACTCATTTACGAAAGCTTTTGCAACCCTTTTAGGAGTACCTTGCATGCTATCGTCAGTTAAATCCATTCCTAACGTTTCAAGAATTTCTTTAACGTTCTCTTGAATTTTTTCAATTTTTTCCTTGTCAGAAATATCGAAAGCATCCGCACGTAAAGGCGTTTTAGCCGACGTACCAATGTGGTTCTCTCCTATTTCATCTATGCTATCGTCATTCATTTTGTTGTTGTTCACTTCAAACATTTCTATCTAAAATTAGTAGGGCGCAAATTTACAACATTGTTGGTAATTTACTGCACTTTATTTATCAATTCGTCTAAAGAACAAGTAGTTTGCTCTCCCGTCGACATATTTTTAACAACAAGCGTACCATTTTCAACAGTTGTCACTACAAACTCAATTTCTCTATTTGTAGCATATTTCCACTGCTTTTTTTGCTGGTTGTTACTGCTTGCCACATCTGGATACATTTCTGACTTTATATTGTTTTGTCTTAATGTTTTTATGGCTTTTACTTTATCTAAACTCTCGCTTTCTTCAAAATTTAAAAACAATACTTTAGGCTTTGGCAATTCTACTGCTTCAAACAATCCTAACTCTTCCATTACCAAGTAAATTCTATCCAATCCAAAAGATATTCCTACTCCAGAAACATCTTTTAAACCAAAAATACCTGTCAAGTCGTCATAACGACCTCCACCACCAATAGACCCCATTTTTACACCTTCTGGAGCTGCTACTTCATAAATAGCTCCTGTGTAATAGTTCAATCCTCTAGCTAAGGTTACATCTAATTCTAAGCTTGCTGAATCTAGCCCTAAACTTTCTACGTTATTAACTACGGTTCTCAAATCAGCCACTCCTTGTAATCCTTCTTCCGAACCTTGTAACATGGCCTCTAAAGAAGCTAACTTATCTTGATTACTTCCAGAAAAATTAAATAACGGATCAACTTTTTCAATAGCTTCAGCAGAAATTCCTTTCTCCAACATCTCCTTAACCACACCGTCTTTTCCTATTTTATCTAACTTATCTAAAGCCACTGTAAAATCAATCAGTTTGTCTGATGCACCGATTACCTCAGCAATTCCTGATAAGATTTTTCGGTTGTTGATTTTGATAGTCGTACCTTTTAATCCTAACTTACTAAAAACAGTATCATATAATTGTACAAACTCAACTTCTTGCCATAATGAAGTACTTCCTACCACATCGGCATCACATTGATAAAACTCACGGAAACGTCCTTTTTGTGGTCTATCTGCTCTCCAAACTGGTTGAATTTGATAACGTTTAAATGGAAATGTAATTTCGTTTTGGTGTTGTACTACGTAACGTGCAAACGGAACTGTTAAATCGTAACGCAATGCTTTTTCAGAAATTTGAGAAGCAAAATAATTACTAAAATTAACTAGTTTATTTGCTATTATGGAAGTATGAAGTTTATTTATGTCTGAAATTATAAAAATATCTTTAAAATCAATCGCACAATTAATCTTCCCAGAAATTGTTATTAACGTATCAAATATATCATTAATTTTTTCTTCCTTTATTGAATTATAAAAATTATGAGTCTGTTGTGTGTAATAGTTATCTTTGTAGCTTATTTCAAAAATTTTGGCTTCTAATGCTATGGTTATTTTTGGTTTTATTATCTCAGATTTATCTCTTATAAGCTTAAAAGACTCAAAAATATCCTTACAACCTTTCAATATTCCTTCATCTCTAATCTCTCTTTCATAAAGTTTTTTGAAAAAAGAAATGTCTAATAGATTTTCTAAATAACCTTTTTTAATTATATCTTCTTGGGTTTTATTTAAAAAATCTCCGCTATCTAAAATTTTAAAAATCAATCTATCCCCTTCTTCACCATATTTCCCCATCAATGTAGAAGAGTTTTCAAAACTTGGTGTTTCAATAGGTTGAAATCCGAAATTTTCAAACGAATGTTTAATTGTATTGAAAATATAGTTTCTTTTTGCTACTTCTGTTGATGAAAAATCTCTTGTTCCTTTTGGGATTCCTGGTTTCATTTTTTTTATTAATTATGAATTATGAATTTTTAATTATGAATTTATTGATAATTCGTAATTATTAATTCG
The DNA here is from genome assembly GCF_056815515.1 of Tenacibaculum sp. DPLXC6. Classification (NCBI taxonomy): domain Bacteria; kingdom Pseudomonadati; phylum Bacteroidota; class Flavobacteriia; order Flavobacteriales; family Flavobacteriaceae; genus Tenacibaculum; species Tenacibaculum sp. DPLXC6. Next base: position 3,183,567 of record NZ_CP141806.1, on the reverse strand, counting down.
TAATTTGTTTTGCGTTTTAGCCTGCAAATATCCGAAAAAAATATGAAGAATAATGTTATTTAGCTCTCGCTTTATTTTTACGTTTTAAACGATAAATTGTAGCGTTTAACTCAAAACCTAAGAGTAAAATAATAGCATTTAACCATACGAACAACATTAAAATTAACAGGGTACCAATTGAGCCGTATAGCTGATTGTATTGAGCAAACTTAACTACATAAATTCCAAATAAGTAAAAGGTAAACATAGATACTACTGTAGTTAAAATAGCACCTGGAGAAAAGAACTTTACCTCTTTACCTTGTTTAGTTCCGTACCTAAAGAGTAAAGATACAATGGTAAAAATCATTACTAAAAACAAGAAACCTCTTCCGTAGTAAAACAAGTCTAAATCTCCTGTGTTTAACCATCCAATTTTGTGAATTCTTGTTAAGGCTATTTGATAAAAGATAATGAGTGTTACCGTTACGATTAAGAAAAATGACATTAGCAATGATACTGCTAACGAAATAAAATAGGCTCTTAAAACATTTCTTACTTCGGTTACATGATAAGAATATTCAAACCCACCAAATATTGCATTTACACCATTGGTCATTAAAAAAATAGAGGCTAAGAAACCGAATGACAATAATCCACCGTATTGATTGTTAATAATATCTTTTATAACAAAATCTACCGCTTCAAAGGTTTTTGGTGGTAATGCTTCTTGCATTAATGAAAGTAACCCATCTTGAAATCCATCAATCGGGATGTAAGGAATCAATGTTAAAATGAATAATAAGAATGGAAAGATTGCCATAAAGAAACTAAAAGCAATACCTCCTGCCCTTGTAGTTAATGCTCCTTTTACAATACCAATAACATACATTTCAAGTACATCGTACAAAGACATTCCTTCTAACCCTGGAATTTTAATTTTCTTTCCAAAGGCCACGAGCCAGTTAATTACTGGAATTTTCTCAAGGTTTTCTTCTATCTGTTTAGTCATTTTCTTTTTAGTTGCAAAGTGTTTCTAGTTTCAGAGATTCTAAGTTACAAAGTGTTTTTAGTTGCAAAGTGTTATTGGTTTCTGAGATTCAAAGATGCATAGTTTTTTTAGTGGCATAGTTTTTATCGTTTTTCTTTTAGCTTTCTTATTAAACTTGACAGCATTCTTTCTATCTCTCTTGATTCTTCATAAAGTCTGTCAAAAGATTCTTTTGAAATATACTCTAAGTTTGAAGAAATTTCAAGTTGCGTTTGTAATTCAAACAACGAGGCTACCACATTACTCCACCACAATACCATATTTATACAATAGTCCTGCAATATTCTCATTGGAAAATTTCGCTTTTTTAACCCTATTATTTTCAGGATCAATTGCAAAATTAGTGGCAGTTGTAAAATCTGTTTTTTCTAAATTCGTCCGATCAAAAATTGCTCCTTTTAAATCACAATCTTTAAAGAGACCTCTACTTAAGTCAGCTTCAACAAAATCTACTTCTTGCAAATTACAACTTATAAATTTTGTAGTGGGAATTTTTAATTGGTAAAAAGAAGATAAGTTTAGCTGGCAGTTATGAAAGCTCATTTCTAGCAAAAAGTTGTTGCATTCATTAAACTTTACCCCAACCATTTTACAATTTTCAAAAGTGCAATCTTTAAAAAAAGTGTGGTTTACCACTGTATTACTAAAATTACAGTTGATAAACTCACACTCTAAAAATTCAATATTTGAAGCATGTACGTTCTCGAAATTGCAATTCTCGAACGTACAGCTGTCATATTCTCCTTTGCTGATTTTTGTTACTGTAAAATCAACCTTTGTAAATGTTTCGTTGTCAAAGAAATCATTCATTTATTGTAATCCTCTTGCTTTTAGCATTGGTTCTGCCTGTGGATCTCTTCCTGCAAAAACACGATACATTTCTGCATAATCCATCGTGTTTCCTTTCGATAAGATTTGCTCTCTAAACTTCTGACCGTTTTCTCTAGTTAACAATCCGTTGTTTTTAAACCAATCGTACGCATCGTGACTTAACATTTCTGTCCATAAATACGAGTAATATCCTGCACCATATCCTCCACTAAAAATATGTGCAAAATACGTTGAACGATATCTTGGTGGTACCTCATCAATCTTTAACTTCATTTTAGCCAAAGCTTCTTCTTCAAATTTAGCTACATCTTCAATTGTAGTATCTGCTGAAATAGTGTGCCATTGCATATCTAAATTAGAAGATGCTAAGTTTTCTATAATTGAATATCCTTGATTGAACGTTCCTGCATCTTTAATTTTTTGTAATAATGCATCAGGAATTACTTCTCCTGTTTTATAATGCAATGCATAGTTGTTTAATACCTCTGGATGTGTTGCCCAGTTTTCGTTAAACTGCGATGGAAACTCTACAAAATCTCTTGCTGTACTTGTTCCTGAAATTGATGCATATTTTTGATTTCCGAATAAACCATGTAACGCATGTCCAAACTCATGGAAGGTAGTTTCTACATTATCAAAACTAATTAATGCTGGTTCTCCTTCTGCTGGTTTTGGATAGTTACAAACGTTGTAGATTACTGGCTTTTGACCTCTTAATTTAGATTGCTTTACAAAAGCACTCATCCACGCTCCTCCTCTTTTACTATCTCTTGCAAAGAAATCTCCGTAGAACAACCCTAACTTACTACCATCTTCTTCAAAGATTTCATACACTACCACATCTGGGTGATATGTTGGAATATCTGTGCGCTTTTTAAAGGTAATTCCGTATAATTTTGTTGCCGCATAAAACACACCTTTTTCTAACACATTGGTTAGCTCAAAGTATGGTTTTACCTCATCTTCATTTAAGTTGTACTTAGACTTACGTACTTTTTCAGCAAAATGATTCCAATCGTATGGTGCTAAAGTAAAGTCGTTTCCTTCTTTGTTAATTTCTGCTTGAATTTCTTTTGTTTCAGCAGCTACTTTTTCTAATGAACCAGGAATTAATCCGTTGAACATTTCAAAAACTTTATCTGGTGTAGAAGCCATTGTTCCTTGTAAGCTCCAACTAGCAAAGTTGTCAAAACCTAAAATTTGTGCTTTCTTAGCACGTAACGAAGCCATTTTCTTTACTAAATCGCTTGTATCGTACTCACCTGCATCTGTTCTGTGAATAGATTTTTCGAACAATTGTTTACGAACTTCTCTATTTTCTAAAGTTTGTAATAAAGGTTGTTGCGTAGTATTGATTAATTGGATTTCGTACTTTCCGTCTTTCTCTAATCCTTTAATTGTTTCTTCAGAAAGTCCTTTTAACTGTTCTTTATCCGTAACCGTTAAACCTCCTTTTTTGCTAGCATCTAATAACTTTTTTCCGAAGTCGTTAGATAAGCTTGCTAATTCTGCATTAATTTCTTTTAACTCGTTTTTCTTTTCTTCAGATAAGTCAGCTCCTGCTTTAACGAACTTTTTATATTGTTCTTTTACCAAGTGTTTAGACTCCGCATCTAACTCAAGATGTTCTAAATTGAAATATAGAAATTTAATTCTTTCAAATAGTTGCGTATTTAGCAAAATTTCATCGTTGTGTTTAGAAAACTTTGGAGCTAATTCTTTTTGATTGTCTTTAATTGTATCGTTCGTATGTGCACCTGCTAAAGCATAAAAAACTGCCTCAACATTATCTAACGTTTTGCTACTTTCTTCAAAAGCTATAATTGTATTTTCAAATGTTGGAGCTTCTGAATTTGCTATAATTTTAGCAATTTCTTCATTTTGAACTTCCATACCTTTTAAAATTGCAGGCATAAAGTGTTCGTTTTTTATTTTGGTAAAATCTGGTGCACCATAAGGTAAACTGCTTTTTACTAATAATGGGTTTTCTACCATGTTTGAAGTGGTTTCTTTTTTAGTTTGCTCTGTTTTACACGACATAGCTACTACTAGCGTTGCTATGAGTAATAGTTGTTTTTTCATGATGTAGTAAGTTATATTAATCGACTGCTTTTAAGCTTAAATCCATATTATATACTGAATGTGTTAAGGCTCCAGACGAAATAAAATCAACACCACACTCTGCATACTCTCTAATAGTCTTTTCGTTAATTCCTCCAGAAGATTCTGTTAAACATGTATCTCCTATCATTGCTACCGCCTTTCGGGTATCTTCATAGTTAAAATTATCTATCAAAATTCTATACACCCCTTCGTTTTGTAAAATTTCTTCAATTTCTTCTAAACTGCGTGCTTCTACAATAATTTTAATATCTAGTCCTTTTTCCGCTAGGTATTTCTTAGTCTTAGTTATTGCTTGTGTTATTCCTCCTGCAAAATCAATATGATTGTCTTTAATCATTACCATATCGTATAAGGCAAATCGATGGTTTTCTCCACCTCCTATTTTTACTGCCCATTTTTCTAAAGCACGGATTCCTGGTGTTGTTTTACGAGTGTCTAACACCTTAGTTTTAGTTCCTTCTAACAGGTCTGCAAAAAACTTGGTTTTGGTTGCTATAGCACTCATACGTTGCATGGCATTTAGCACCAAACGTTCTGCCATTAATATGGATTGTGATTTTCCTGATACGTAAAAAACAATATCTCCATACTTTACTTTTTCTCCATCATTTATTAAGGTTTCTACTTCTAATTCTGGGTCAACATAATTAAACACCATTTTAGCAAATTCTACCCCAGCAATTACTCCTTCGTCTTTTACCAAAAGCTTTGCTTTACCTTTTGCATCGGCAGGAATACATGATAATGAGGTATGATCTCCGTCTCCTATATCTTCTCTAATAGCATTGGCTATAATTAAATCTAACTCTTTATTAAATTGTTCTTTTGAAATCATAGTTTTGAATTATTGACGTAAAAATACAACTATTTTTAGTTCTCCGTTTTTAGTTATTAGTTTATTGTTTGATAATTTTTATCACTCCTTTGCTAACAAAGTTCTACAACTTCTACAGTTTTATTCTAATACTTAATAGCTTTATAATTATTAAAATGATTCTTGTTTTTTGGACTAATAGGGTTGCCTTTATTTTAAAAAAACTGAGAGCTATTACTTACTACTTGACACTCTTGGTTAAAATACTTGCTTTTACGGTATTCTTTATATGGTTATTGGTTGTTTTTTTATACTTTGCTGTTAAAAATCTAATTTTTATAAAGAAAAGCTTACTTTTTCTTCGCTTTTAACTACTTAAATACTATGGCAATAAACTATCCTTTTGGTCTTCCGTTGAAACATAATTTTGCTGAATTTGTGCATTATAATGGGTTATTTCTTCCGCATGAAACGGAACGAATTCTTAATTTATGGGATGATAATGAAAAAATTAAAGCTACGCTGAGCGGAGCAGACACTTATGATGATGAGCTTCGAAAAAGTGATGTGATGTTTATTGATAATACTCCTGAAAACGAATGGATTTACAACCGATTGGCTGGTTTGGCTATTAAATGTAATAACGAACGGTATTGGTTTGATTTATTGGGGTTTCATAACAATTTGCAATTGGCTAGCTATACTGAGGGTGATTTTTTTGATTGGCATTTGGATTTTGGTGCGGGTGAAATTTCTGATAGAAAGTTGAGTATTTCTATGCAGTTATCTGACCCAGATGAGTATGAGGGTGGTGATTTACAGTTTATGTTCAATCAGAAAATTGTAACTGCTCCTAGAGAGAAAGGTACCATTATTGTTTTTCCTTCTTTTATGATGCATCGTGTTACTCCTATTACTAAAGGGGTTCGTAAGTCTATTGTTGGTTGGGTTGCGGGTCCTCCGTACAGGTAGTAGTTAATCGCTAGTTTTTAGTTATTAGTGCTTAGTTGTTAGTTCTTGGGAGTTAGCGATTTATTTCTATAAAGTTCTTATGTTGTTACGGCAATTACTTTTGATAAAAAGGTCTGTGCCGTAGTGTTAACGGAGCATGCCGTGATATCAGCGACCCGTGCCGTGATATCAGCGACCCGTGCCGTAGTGTCTTCGGAGCATGCCGTGATATCTGCGACCCGTGCCGTGGTGTCTGCGGAGCATGCCGTGATATTAGCGACCCGTGCCGTGGTGTCAACGGAGCACGCCGTGATATTAGCGACCCATGCCGCGGTGTCTGCGGAGCATGCCGTGATATCAGCGACCCGTGCCGTGGTGTCTGCGGAGCATGCCGTGATATTAGCGACCCGTGCCGTGGTGTCTTCGGAGCATGCCGTGGTGTCTTCGGAGCATGCCGTGATATCAGCGACCTAAATAGCTATATCAAAAGTCGTTAATGGTACCTAAAACTACTTTTATTACTTAAATAGTTGAACTTATGGGATTCCGTAAGAATGTGTATATACTTTGTATTAGGTTCGCAGGGATGTAAACACATAATACAATTGTAATCTTACTGAAGGCTTGTATAATATAGAAATACAAAGAGCTTCTACTATAAATCAAACATTTATTAATGAAGAAAATAACAGAGCAGAGAATTGCAGAAATTAAAAACAACGCCTCTAAACCAACTATTTACAATGGAAACTTCCCATTAAATGATATTACAGATAGAGAATTTGAAACACTTTGTTATTTATTATTCAAAGAAAGAATAAAATTTAATGATAAGGAATTTGACGGTAAATTTGACAATATTGATTTAATGTCAGGAGTTGGTGAAAAGGGGTTTGATTCAACTCTTTATCATGATGGTAAAATTAATGGACTTATTCAATGTAAAAAATACAAAAGCAGGTTAACAAAACCTCAAGCGATAAACGAAATATTAAAGTTTTCTCTTAATGTATTAGTAAAACCAGAACTTGTTGATAGCAAGAAAAATTTCACTTATTATTTTGTGGTTAGTACTGGGTTTGCAAATACGGCTAGTAATTTTTTATCAAATTTCAATGAGAAAATATTGAAAGAAGATTTAATCAATTTAAGTCAATCCATAATAAAACAATATGCTAGTTTAAAGACTGTTAATTTACATGAACAAATAGATGATTTAAAAGATATATTGAGCAATATCAAAGTCATTAAAGTTATTCCTGAAGACATCGACATATACCTCAAGGAGTATATCAATATAGCCAAAACATTCTTTAAAATATATACTGCGACAGACAATACTCTAATTGAAAAAATTGTTTCAACCTATTTAGAACCTCTAATTCAAAAAGTTAAAAAAGAAGATCTACCTATTGAAGATTACCAATTTAGGTTCAAAACATATTTAGCACAAGCATTAAATAAATATTCCTCTGCACAAACATTAGTATTCGGGAATCAACAAAAGAAGATTGAAGATTATTATTACCCTTTAACATTATCTTGTAAAAAAGACATTGAGAAACCTGCAAAAATAAATACACATCGATATGCTGATGACTTTATCCCAAAATACAAAAAAGTTCTAGTTTGCGACCATGGTGGTATGGGAAAGTCAACAATTCTTAAATGGCTTTTTAGATCTTGTGTTATTCAGAACTCAGGAATTCCAATTTTTATTGAGTTAAGAAGTCTTAATAAAGATAATTCCATTATCGATGAAATAACTAGTCAGCTTGAACCCATTGATAAGGAGCTAGAAAAGTCTCTAACTCGCAATTTAATTTCAAAAGGAGGGTTTGTTTTCTTTCTAGATGGTTATGATGAAATTTCAAAAGGGAATAAATCATTTGTCACTAAAGATTTATCTCAATTTATTTCCAAAGCTGATAAGAATCTATTCATTATATCTTCTCGACCAGAAGATACACTAAAGACCTTTGGTGATTTTCAGGAATTTAGTATTGATAGATTGACTAAGGCAGAAGCTTATGAACTCATAAAAAAAATAGGTAATAATAATGTAAAATCACTGTCTTTAGTCGACCAACTAAAAGGTGATGATAGAAAAGAACTTTCTGAGTTCCTAGAAAGTCCATTACTAATTTCATTATTATACAAAAAATTTGAACACAGAGAGAATATTCCTATTCATAAGCAAGAGTTTTATTGGGAAGTCTTTGAAGCCCTATTTCAAGCACATGATATAATAAAAGGCGAAAGATTCCAAAGGGATAAAGAAACTGGGCTAAGTATGCATGATTTTCATAAAATACTCCGTGGATTAGCATATTTTACAGCTTTAATTAATCAAGTAGAATTTAATCAAATAGAACTAGAACGATTTATCAAAAGGTCTAATGATTTCTTTCCTGGCATAAAATTCGACACAAATAAATTCATATATGATATAATAACTCATGTACCAATTTTTCAGAAAGAAGGTTTAAAGTATAAATGGTCACATAAAACCTTACAGGAATATTTTGCTGCAGAATTTATTTGTCGGGACACGAAAGAAAAGCAAGGAGAAATCCTAACTAGACTTTATGAAGAACAAAATTCAATCTCTTATTATGGTATCATCGATTTATGCTACGATATAGATTTTAAGTCTTTCAGAAAGCATATTTTATATCCTATCTGTAAATCTTATAACACATTTTATAATGAACAAGTTAAAAAATATGAATCTGATGAAATATTTGAAGTCATTTTGAGAATTTCTAACTATATTTTTGATAAAAGATTGGCTTTTTTTAAACCTGATAAAAAAGCTTTATTATACTTTTTTAATAACATTCAAGATCTAAAACCATCTCTTGAAAAGTACTGCAAGCACCCTGTTAACTCAATGGAAGTAGTCGTTGGATTGAATGATATTAAAGATAAATCTTTAGAAACTGTATTACTAAAAATCGACAAAGGTTTTCCCACAAAAAGGTTATTAAGAAATAAGAAAAGTAATCTTCTGAAAAAATGTAAATATAAGCCAGATGAATCGGTAATAATTGAAGTAAATTTTGATACTAAAATTGAAGAAGCTGAATTTTATTTTTTTCCAAATAATGTCAAAGATTTTTTGGAAAAACATCAAAATCAAATTGATGGAATCGTTAAAAGTTTGAAAGATGACATATATAATATTAAAATATGTAAAAAACTTATCAATTCTGTAGAGGCTGAAAACAAAAAAGAAAAAGAAACAGACTTCTTCTTTCAAGGCTTGGAATAAAAAAAATTGTGTTATTAACCACGTCTTTTTATACTTTTTACGGAAGCACTATAGATTTTCTATTCGGTTTTTATTTGCTAAATTTAGTGTTTAAACATGCACCTAATCTTATACAAAAACATTGTAAACAAGTAGAAAAACTTACTCAAAATTGATAAAAAAGGTAGTATTTGAAATTTTAGCATTTATAGTCGGAATTGGGATAGCATACCATTCTGAGTCTTTTTTTCGTGACTTAATTCAGAATATTTTTATATGGTCAACTTCTGATACCATACAATTCATTGGAAAAAACTTTTTTGTTTTCTCTAACAAACTTTATTTCCTAACATTTGGAATTGGACTTCTGATTCTGACTCTAGAAAACCTGAATCAAAAAACCATTCATATCCTAAAAAACGTAATTATTTACCTAATCCTTTTTGGGATTTCATTAATTGCTATTTCAGCAATAGATGCTAACATTAAAGTTATTGAATGTACAACTTGTGAAAACGGTATTAGGAAATTACATTGGAATGAAATAAAATATGGAAAGATTCTAGGAACAAGTGCAATCATCTCTCTAATCCCTAGCATGATTAGAATATTAATAAAAAAGAAAATTATAGTCTACAAGACCGAATAAAGTTCATTGCTTGTCCTCTCCTACTTCTGAAAATCCTCGTGGGTTTTCTATTCGGTTTTTATTTGATAAATTGGGTGTTTAAGCATGTTAGCAATAATTATAAAAACAAAATGAAAATAGAATACTCAAAAGAAGAGGATGAATATTACTCATTGGTTACTTTAAAATCTCTCAATCAATTTGAAAAAAAACATCAACCTAAAGACTCCATATCTATTGATTTTTTTGGATTTGGTGAAAAACCAAGTAAAGAACAATTAATTGCTTATAAATTTCTCTTAAAAAACGAAGAAAGGATAATTAATTCTTTAATCAAAGGAGCTGTAAACTCATACAATTCCATTTACTTAAAGAGATTCGAAAAGTTTATAGAATTCTTACCTAAAATAAAAGACACAAGTGATTTTAAAAAAGCTATATCAATAGAAAATATAATAATTTCAGATAACCACGAAAATGGTTCTTCCTTTGTTATGTATAAAGGAGAATGTAATTGGGATGAGGAACACGGAGTTTGTATTGTTATGTTAAAAGACAAATTTATAACAATGGAATCTTGGGATTATTATCACGGATAAACTATTGCTAACAAAGTGTATAATTAATACTTACAAAACGCTGAAAATGAAAAAAACACTAATTTTAATACTAACTTTTTTACCTCTAACTATACTCGGACAACACTTAAAATGCTGTGAATCGAAAAAAGAAGTGGAATCTTATTTGAGCGGAAAATGGAAAATGGAAAATTCTGACTCAAAAACCATTTATCATTACTGGTTTGAAAAAGGACAGGGAAACCTAACCGAAATAGAACGAACCGAAAATGAAAACGAATATTTAATAATTGATGATCATCCTTTTGTTGATATCATCAAATATGACCAAGGGTTTAAATTAAAATTTACAAGCTTATACAGTATCTGGACTTCTGAATTAAAATATTTAAACTCAAATAGAATGATACTCGTTACTAATGGCAAAGAGGTTGAATATATTAAAGAGCCTAAATAAAAATACTGTACACAACAATGGCTATGAGTAACTTAATAACTTATTTTTTTGCACGTAACCTATACTTACTTAACAAACAAATCTCTCAAGCTTGTGAGTACCAACTTTAAGAGTTTATAAAACATTCGTAATTTAGCCGTATAAAAATTGCTAAGCTTTATTATATCATATGCTTTCGTTGAGAGAGAAAAAAAAAAAAGTAAACAATTGAGGTAAAATGAGTTGTAATCAACATAACTGAAATTGAAAACAGACATTCTTGAAAAATATAGCACTAGGATTTATCTAATAATTTTGATTTTTTCAATTCTATTTTATTTTGTACTGTTGGGAACTTCAGGGCATCAATTTAATATTGATTCAAATGACAAAATTGGACTGATTTTAATACTCTGCGGAATTATAATTGTACCGAATTATAAAAATATGTGGACTTATAGAATAAAAAAAACAATTCAAATGTTGTCATTAATAATATCTGGTGGAACTTTAATTCTCGGAATTGTGATTTTAATAAATCTTTTCGGATTTAAATTTGGTAATGACATTAGTCCAATTGTAATTGGACTTTTTTACTTAATACTACTGATTTTTATAGTCAGTAATGGAGTAATAATAAACGGAATTGTTTCAGAATTGCGGAAATAAACACTACTTACAGTACAGTATATAAAAAATTGCTGGTTTGTTAGCTTCTGATTTTCCTGCTGAAAATCCTTGCGGATTCTCTGTTCAGTTTTTATTTGCTAAATTGGATGCTTAAAACAACTAACTACTCATAGTCACGTTGACAACAACATAAAAAAAGCTATATGATTAAACACATTGAATTTCCATTAGAAAATGAATATCCTAGTTATGCCGAAATGTACATGAAACTAGTTAAAAAAGATGGAAGTCTTATTGAACAATTGAAGTCGAGTTTACATAAAACAAAGTCTTTAATAAGTAACTTATCGAATGATGAATTAGACTATAGATATGAAAAGAATAAATGGTCAATTAAAGAGGTTTTAGTTCACATAATTGATGACGAAAGAATATATGGATATAGGGCTCTTTCATTTGCTAGAAATGATAAAACAAATCTCCCAGGGTTTGAACAGGAAGATTATAATTATTATTCTGACACATCGGAAAGAACAATTGAGAATATATTAGAGGAATACGAAGCTTTAAGATTATCAACAATAGCTTTGTTTAATGGATTATCTGACAAATCATTAAAACGTATCGGGGTTGCAAACGGAAATAGAGCAAGTGCAAGAGCTCTGGGATATCATATTCTCGGACACGAATTACATCATATTAAAATAATAGAAAACTTATACTTGAAAGAATTAAAGAAATAAAAGCTCAACAATATGTAACCTCAATTACTTTAAATTTGACTACTCTTCTGTTTCTCTCAATATTATCTATAGAAAAACTTGTTTCTTACACTTAAACCTACCCTTTAAGAGTTTATAAAACATTCGTAATTTTGCCGTATGAAAATAAAACTACTCGCTATAGGTAAAACTGACAATAAGCAGTTACAACAATTAATTGACGAATATCAAAACCGATTAAAACACTACGTAAAGTTTGAGCTGGAAATTATTCCAGATATAAAAAACGTTAAAAACCTAAGCGAGGCGCAACAAAAAGAAAAAGAAGGAGAGTTAATTTTAGCTAAACTACAACCTACAGATCAGTTAGTTTTATTAGACGATAAAGGAAAACAACATACTTCAGTAGAATTTTCAAAATATTTACAAAAGAAGATGAATTCTGGTATTAAACAACTAGTGTTGGTTATTGGAGGTCCGTATGGTTTTTCTGATGCTATATACAATAAAGCACAAGGAAAGTTATCGTTATCTAAAATGACATTTTCTCACCAAATGATTCGCTTATTTATTGTTGAGCAAGTGTATCGTGGTTTTACTATTCTTAGAAACGAACCTTATCATCACGAGTAAAAACTCTAAAATTTTTATTTACATCAAATTTTATGTTACTCAAAGCATTATGTTTTTAATTTCCTGAAAAGCATAGTAAAAAACATGTTAAAAAGTTATTTTTTTTTTGCAATTAGCCATACTTTTGCGCCCCAAAAAAACATATACTTAATAACATAGATTAAAATGAAAACATTAAGACTCTTAGTTACTTTAACTTTTTTCATAACGTTTGCTTCCCTACAGCAGGTAAATGCTCAAAATGATATTAAAGCTTTAAAAATTCAGGTAAAGAATAAGAAAGATCAAATTAGTGCTAATGAAGAGATTTTAATTAGTGGAGTTGATGCTTTAAAACGTGTAAAAGGAAACTTAGAACGTTTTAAAAAAAGTAAAAAAGCTACAAAACAAGAAGTAGAGAGAAAAGAAAAAATTGTTGCTAACATGCAACAAAGACTTAGCAAGCTTAACAATCAAATTGATTTGCATAAAAAAGATTTAGCTTCTTTAGAAAGAAAATTAGCTAGAAAGGAAAAGAAAGAACAACCTAAAGAAGAAACTAAAACTGAATCTACTGCTGCAAGCACTGGTCTTGTTGTGTATGAAGATAATATAAGTGATGAGCAGAAAGAGGTTCTTTTACAAAAGCAAAAGCTTGAAGAGGCTCGTAAAAAATTAGACGAAGAAAGAAAAGCTAGAGAGCTTGCTTATTTAAAAGAGCAAGAGGCTTTACGTTTAGAAGAAGAGAAACTTAAACAATTAAGTAACCAAATTAAAGCTAAAGAAAAGAATATTAGTAAAGAGAAAAACACTTTAATTAGTGACCTTGAAGATGATATTAGCATTAATGAAGAGATTTTAATTAGTGGTAAAGAAGGTTTAGCTAGAATGAAGTCTAAATTAGAAGAGGCTAAAAAAGATGCTTCTAATTCAAAAGAAAGTATTGAAAGAAAACAAGCTATTGTTAATAAAATTGAAAATCGCTTGTTAAAAATTGAAAACGAAATTGATGCTAAAAAACAAGAGTTAGCTAAAATAAAAGGATAAGAAATCCTACCTTAATACAATAAAAAAAACTCCAAGCTTTTCGCTTGGAGTTTTTTATTTTTCTATACATCCACTTTTAAACAAAAACTTGCTTAGAAAACTTATTGTATTTTAGTAACTCTTATAGTTTGTAATAAGCTATGAATTTGACTAACCTATCTTTTTGTTAAAAATGAAGCACCCCCAAAATAAACAAACACGGTTATTAATTAGCCTCTTGTTTTTAATCGTATTAATTACTTCTTGTTCAAAGAAGAAAAAGAAAGTTACCCTTAACAACAATAATCAACCATCATTAAAACATGAAAAAATAGGTAGAATTTCTGACAGCAGTAAATTCGTAAGCCAACGTAATTTACATGAGCAAAAGTATGGTAACCTCAACTTTTCTACCGAGCGTCAATGGGATAGTTTAAACAATATTTCTTACAAACCTATAACTCATAAAAAAGGAACCGTACATCCAAAATATCGCACATTTGGATGGCATGTATACTCAAACGGTTCTGCTTATAAAAGTTATAACTTTTCCATGCTTTGGGGAATTTCATATTTTTCATATTCTGTTGAACCCAAAACAGGTAATTATAAAAGTATACATCAATGGAAAACTACTCCGTTAATTGACAGCGCAAAAACAAAAGGTTGTAAAGTCTTTTTATCTGTTACTAACTTTGGAAGCAAAAACAATGCTATATTTTTAAAAAATTCAAAAGCTCAAACAAGATTAATAGAGAACCTAGCTGAGTTACTTGCGTTAAGAAATGCTAATGGAATTAATATAGATTTTGAAGGTGTTGCTAAAGAAGATAGAAGTCAGTTTACACAATTTATCATTAACGTTTCTAAAAAACTAAAAGAGAAAAATCCTAATTATATGGTTTCTTTATGTCTGTATGCTATTGACTGGAACAATGTTTTTGATATTCCTGCTATCAATCCGCATATTGATTTTTACACGCTAATGGGATACGATTACTACGGTAGTTTTAGTAAAACTACTGGACCTGTAACTCCTTTTAAATACAGTGAAAAATTCGGAAATGGTTTAAAAGCTTCCGTTAATTATTATAAAAATAAAGGTGTTCCGCTACATAAATTAATTGCCGGACTCCCTTATTACGGTGCTGAATGGTATACAAAAAAATCTGAAATGGGTGCTAAAGTAACTAAGTTCAAATCGCATCCTCGTTACCATACCATACGAGATATTTACATTGATTCTTTACAAATCCCCGTTAAATTTGATCCTAAAAGTGCTTCTAGCTATATAATTATTAAAGATAGTAACCAAGAGTATAGACAGTTGTTTTTTGAAGACGTACAATCTCTTGCTTTGAAATACGACTGGATAAAACACAATAAAATAGGCGGTGTAGGTATTTGGGCGTTGGGTTATGACAATGGCTATTCTCAGCTGTGGGATTTGCTAGCTGAAAAGTTTTCTAAAGAGTAAAACTGTTACTTTTTAATAATAAAAAACTCCAAGTGTACACTTGGAGTTTTTTATTGTTTTTATGCAGTTGCCTTGGGTTTTCTAAACATTAACCAAAAACCGATTAATACTAACGGAATACTTAATACTTGACCTGTATTTAAGGTATTAAACACCCAATCTTCTCTTCCTTCTACTTGTGCTTCTTTTAAGAATTCTATTACAAAACGTAACGACCATAATACTACCATAAACAGTCCGAATAAAAATCCTGTTTGGTTTTTCTTGTCTGTTTTCCAATAGAAATACCATAGAGCAAAGAACAATACTAAGTAACTAAATGCTTCGTATAATTGGGTTGGGTGACGTGGTACCGTCTCTCCTGCTCTTTTAAAGATTACACCAAAGCTGCTTCCTGTTGGTTTTCCGTAAATTTCAGAATTAAAGAAGTTTCCGAAACGGATGAAAAACCCTGCTAAAGCTACCATAATTCCTAATCTATCTAAGATAAACAACCATGGTTTTTGTAAGTGCTTCTTAGCATAAAAGTACATTGCAATCGGAATTGCTATTGCTGCTCCGTGACTTGCAAACCCAGTAAATCCTGTGAATTTCCATCCATCTAACAATCCGAATAAAGCTGAAGCTCCTTCTTGTTTTTTAAATGGTAATATGATTTCCAATAAATGGTTTTGATAATAATCCCAACTATAAAAGAAAACGTCTCCTAAACGCATTCCTACCAACATAGAAACAAATACGTACATAAATAACGGATCTAGTTTCTCAACTGAAATATTGTCGTTGATATAAATCTTTTTCATTAATTGAAGTCCTAAAATAAACGCTGCTACAAACATTAAACTGTACCAACGAATACCAAAACCTCCTAAATTTATTATTTCTGGGTTCCAATCCCACACTATGGATAAAAAATTCATCTACTTTAATTTAGTTTTTGTGTCATTGCAAACCTTTCGGCTGTCGCTAAAGACAAGTTAAAATGAAATAATCTTAAGATTACTTCTTAATAAACTTCTCTATGACAATTATTATTTTTCTTTTTTCTCTGGAACAGGATCGTAACCACTTCCTCCCCATGGGTGACAACTAAATATTCTTTTTAATGCCAACCAACCACCGTAAAACAATCCATGCTTTTGCAATGCTTCAATTGTATAGCTTGAACACGTTGGTGAATATCTACATGTTGCTGGTGTAAACGGAGATATTGCTGTTTGATAAAATCGAACTAACAATATAAATGGATATGTTAATATTTTTTTCAATTAGTTAACTGTAAATGTTGTTCCTTCCCTACCGTCTTTTAATTGAATACCTAACTCCAATAATCTATCACGAATTTCATCAGATAATGCCCAGTCTTTATTTTCACGTGCTTCTTTACGCATGCTAATTAACATTTCAACTACACCACTTAATTTATCTGAATTGTTTCCTTCTGAAGTTTCATTCATTAATCCTAATACATCAAAAACAAACGCATTGATTGTATTCTTAAATACTTCTAGATCTTCGGTAGTTAAACTCGCTTTTCCTTCTTTTATTTGATTGATAACTTTTACAGCTTCAAATAAATGTGATATTAAAATTGGTGTATTAAAATCATCATTCATGGCGTCGTAGCAATCTTGTCTCCATTTTTCAACATCAAATGAAGAAGAACTATCTGCTTCTATTTTATCTAAGAAATCTACAGCTTCTATCAACTTTGCATGTCCTTTTTCAGCAGCCTCTAAAGCTTCTCCAGAAAAATCTAAAATGCTTCGATAATTGGCTTGCATATTGAAAAAACGAACCACACTTGCAGAGAACGCTTTCCCTAAAATGTTATTTTCTCCTGTTAAAATTTCATTTGGTAAAATAAAGTTACCTGTTGATTTTGCCATTTTTTGACTGTTCAACAATAACATATTGGTGTGCATCCAGTAATTTACTGGCTTTACACCACTACAAGTTTGTGATTGTGCAATTTCACACTCGTGATGCGGGAATTTTAAGTCCATTCCTCCACCATGAATATCGAATTGCTCGCCCAAATACTTTGTACTCATTACTGAACACTCTAAATGCCAACCTGGGAAACCATCACTCCAAGGTGAAGGCCAACGCATGATATGACGTTCATCGGCTTTTTTCCAAAGTGCAAAGTCTTGTGGATTTCTTTTGTCTGACTGTCCATCCAAAGCTCTTGTATTATGAATAGCGTCTTCAAATTTTCTACCAGAAAGAATACCATAGTTACCCGTTTCGTTATATTTTAATACATCAAAATATACAGAACCGTTTACTTCATAAGCAAAACCTTTATCCATGATTTCTTTAATCATTTCAATCTGCTCTACAATATGACCGGTTGCTGTAGGTTCTATACTTGGTGGTAAAAAATTATAGTTATTTAATACATTATGGAAATCAACTGTATAACGTTGCACTACTTCCATAGGTTCAATTTCCTCTAGTCGTGCTTTTTTTGCAATTCTATCTTCTCCTTCATCTGCATCGTTTTCTAAGTGACCAGCATCTGTAATATTACGTACATAGCGTACTTTATACCCTAGGTGTAATAAATAACGATACACCACATCAAAAAACATAAAAGTTCGTACGTTTCCTAAATGGGCGTTGCTATATACTGTAGGACCACATACGTACATACCTACGCGTCCTTCAATTACTGGTTTAAAAAGCTCTTTTGATTTGGTTAAAGAGTTATATATTTTAAGTTGATTTTCTTTGTATAATTCCATAGTAAAAGTGACTATTTGCAATCGCTAATATAGGCACTTTATAAGGAATATAGAAAAAGAATTTGGTAGCAATTTTGTAGAAATAAAAAGTAATTTTGTTTGTATTTCTTATTGATTTTTAACTTTTAATTGACTGTATTTACCGTCTATTTCAATTTTCTTATCGTTTGAAATTAAAATAAACTCACCATTATATTCTACAGTTCCATCTTTTAATTTTTTAGCCTTGTCTCCTTGAATATTAAATTTCTTATTTATTCCTTTTAAATCAACTCCAGCGTCAGAATAACTTAAAAATACTTTTAAATTATCGTGGCTAGGGTGTACTTTGGCAATGGTTAAATTTCCAAACTTATTATTTACTTCAACATTACTATAAACATTGCTCACTACAAGCCCTGATGAATTAGAGTTTACTGTTGTATTGGTAACCGATGCTAATTGAGCATCGGTTACATTATTTAAGAACAACGTACAAGCGTTTAATGAATTTATGTTTACTGGTGAAAATGAAATATTCAACTTTCCTCCGTCAAGTGCATCAGCTTTAAAGGTTCCATAACTTACCTTTCCTGAAGCTTTAGTTTTTGGTAGTTTTACTTTACAGTGACGAGTGTTTAAGTCAAAGGTTGCTGATTTTGGAACCTTTATAATAATCTTCTTTGTGATTTTTACTTTTTTCCCATTAATCATAAGGTTATCATTGTCTGAAGAGTAAGAATAATTCATACGAACTTTTCTCATCTCTTTTCTTGCCTTGTGCATTTCTTCTCTAGCTTTGGCAAGTTCTTTTCTTATTTCTTCTCTATTAATTTTTCTAATTTCTGCTCTTGCTTTAGCCATTTCTCTTCTTAGTTCCTTTTCATTGATTCGCTCTTTTTTAACTCTTTCTAATTCTTTTTTAATATCTCTTTTTCTTTCTTCTTGATGTTTTTTAAACTCTTTATACTTATCTGTTTTCTTAAACTCTTCCCATTCTTTTTTTGACTTTATGGTAATGTCATTCACACCATCTTTCCATTGAAAAAAGTAGTTTCCTCCATCTTTTGCATACTTATCAAAGTCAAATTCGATATCCTCCAAACCTGTTACTATTTCTTCAAAGTTAACTTCAGGGATTTTTATTTCTGGAAGTTCAGGTATTTCAGGAATCTCTGGAATTCTTACTTCTGGAACTACGACAACTTCATCATCACCATCAAATTGAAATACTCTTGGATAATTATTGTCTGATGAATTAAAGAACACAATATTGTCTCCTCCTATTCTAAAGCTATTTTTGTTGGCATTAATTTGTACCTTACTTTTATTCCCTAAAGCTTCAAATTTCCAGTTGTCTAAATATTTTTGAGCTTCTTTTTTATCTAGCCCTTCAACTTCTACAACTGCTTCTACTGAAACTTCGTTTTTATTCCATGTAGTCACATCTACATCTGCATTAGATGCATTAATATTAACTACTACGTCTTTATTTGTTTTAAAATTTTCACTAAACTTTTTGTTGTATTTCTGTGCAGATACAACGCCAGTTACTAACAGTAAAAAAACACTGATTTTAAATTGTTTGAATGTCATTTTGAGTTGGATTTTTAAATTCTTGTAATTGTTTTTGCATACGTTTTAACAGCTGTAAACGTAATTGCAGGTTTCCAATCAATGCATTGATAGTATCGTCGTTAATTCCTTTTGTATTGAGCTCTTCGGTTAACGATTTATATTCTTTGGTTAATTCTCCTATTTTGTTCAAGTAACCATCAAAAAGTTCTTTATTATCGTCGGTTAATTCTAACTGACTTAATTCGTAATTAATGGTATTTACATAATAATCTTCTACTGTTTTTAATTCAGGTGAAATTGCTCCTAAACTAATTTGATTTTGAGTTTCTTTTGGAAGCTCAGTTATTATTGGATCTACAGTATTTGTTGGATAAAACTGAATTCCCAAACTCACCAACAACACAATAGATGCTGCTATATACAACCATTGATATGATTTTCTTGTTGATGGCTTTTCGTGCAATTCATCCATCAACTTTTGTTGAAAACGCTGTCTGTGATTTGTTGATAACCTCTCCGTGTTTTCAACATTGTTTTTTAGTATTTCTCTAATATCTTTAGACATGATGTACTGCTTTTAATTGTTCTTGAACTTGTCTTTTTCCTCTTAATAAATGTGTTCTTGAACTCACTTCAGAAATTCCTAATATTTGCGAAATCTCTCCATGATCATATCCCTCTAACAAAAACAGGGTTAACACAACTCTATATTTTTCTTTTAATTGCTGAATGCAGTTTACAATATCTTGATACGATATAGTAGATGCTACATTCCAATTATCATCGTCTGCTACTGTGGTAATTTCTTCGTTAATAGAAACCAGTTCTAATTTCTTCTTCTTTAAATAATCAATACTTTGGTTGATAACGATTCTTTTTAACCAAGCACCAAAGGCTACTCCATCTTTATATGAATCAATATTTTTAAATGCTTTTATAAATGCCTCTTGCATAACATCTTCCGCTATAAATGAATCTTTCACGTAACGTAATGCCACTGTATACATAGCATCACAATACAAATCATATAATTGCATTTGTGCTTTTGCATCATTGTTTTTACAGGCATCTATTACCGGTTGATGTATCTGTTTGGTTGATTTCATTATTGATTTCTTACCCTAAATACGACACTTTTTCCTTCGTGTTGCATTTTCCTGCATTTTTATTTCTAAATTTACGTTATTATTTTGTTTTACCTACATAATGACCAATAAAGACACATCTGCACTCTCTGAAAAAGACGGGGTTTCCCAGCCTGAAACCACCAGTAAATCATCTGCAGAAAAAATAAAACGTAATAGAAGAAAAACTACCTCAACCGAAGATTTTGTTACTCAAATAATAGCTGGAAATATTCCTTTTTTAAGTAGAGCTATTACGTTAGTAGAAAGTACCAATCCAAAACATCAACAACAAGCTAATGAAATTTTAGAAGCTTGTTTACCTCATGCCAATAAATCGGTTAGAATTGGAATTACAGGTGTTCCTGGTGTAGGAAAAAGTACTTTTATTGAATCTTTTGGTAAGCATTTAACTTTGTTAGGTAAAAAAGTTGCTGTTTTAGCTGTAGACCCGAGTAGTTCTGTTAATAAAGGAAGTATTTTAGGAGATAAAACACGTATGGAAGAGTTAGTAACCGATGAGAACGCTTTTATTCGTCCTTCTCCTTCTGGAACTTCATTAGGTGGTGTTGCTCAAAAAACACGTGAAAGTATTATTTTATGTGAAGCCGCTGGCTTTGATACAATTATTATTGAAACGGTGGGTGTGGGACAATCGGAAACTGCTGTACATTCTATGACCGATTTCTTTTTATTATTGAAATTGGCTGGAGCTGGTGACGAATTACAAGGTATTAAACGTGGAATTATTGAAATGGCTGATGCTATTGTGATTAATAAGGCTGATAGTGGTAATGAGAAAAATGCTAAACTAGCAAAAGTAGAGTTCAATAGAGCCTTACACTTATACCCTGCTAAAGAAAGCGGCTGGCAACCTAAAGTTTTATTAGCAAGTGCGCTACATCATCAAGGAATTGATGCTATTTACGCTATGATTGAAGAGTACATGAACTTAGTAAAAAAATCTGGTTACTTTCAGCAGAAAAGAAATGAACAAAATAACTATTGGTTGTTAGAAACCATCAATCAACAATTAAAAAATAACTTTTACAATAATCCAAAAATTAAAGAACGCTTACAGCAGGAAGTTACTAAACTAGAAAACGGGAAAACTACTCCATTTACTGCTGCGAAACGATTATTAAATAAAAACTATGGAAGACAATAACAATTTAACTTGGAACGATTTTACGAAAGTAGAAATGCGTATTGGCACTATTATTTCTGCTGAAATATTTAAAGAAGTGAAAAATCCTGCCTATAAAATGCAAGTAGATTTTGGCGACTACGGAATAAAAAAAACCTCAGCTCAAATTACTAAACTTTATAAACCTGAAGATTTAATAGGAAAACAAGTAGTTGCTGTGGTAAACTTTCCGAAAAAACAAATTGCTAATATGATGAGTGAATGTCTTGTATTAGGTGGCTTAGGAGATGATAAAGAGGTAACTTTATTAACTGCTGAACGTAGTGTTAAAAATGGGACGAAGATTGCGTAGCATCCTTTCTTAATTTTTTAATCAAGTACTCTTCATAGTATAGAAATAGGAAAGTATTTGTTTTCGTACTTTTAGATTTAATAAACTATTAACCTAGTCCCTTTTTTAAGTTTAAAAACGTGATTGTATTATAATGTTCTTCAAGAAATTCAATCGCTCGTCGGCTTCGTACTCCTGATTTGCAATAAACCACTACAGGTTTGTCTGTTGCTATTTCTTGGTACCGTTGAGTAAGCTCACCTAACGGAATATGTTGTCCGCCTATATGATGTTGCTCTCGTTCCCAATCTTCGCGAACATCTAATAGATTATATGCTGACTGATTGTTTTGTAGTTCCTCCAAAGTTATTTCGTGGGTAGCCAATTTAATTCCGCAAAAGAATTCATAATCTTTGTCTAACTCATTAACCTCAGCTTTATCAGTCTTTTCAAATTTTAAAAGCATTTGACGCATGCTTAAGGTATTATACATCAATAGTTTGTTCGCTAACACTTCTCCTATTTCACAAATGATTTTAATGGTTTCATTAGCTTGTAAAGCTCCTATAATTCCGGGTAACACCCCTATTACTCCAATTTCTGAACAATTAGGTGATTCTTCTGGTTTGGGTGGAGTTGGATATAAACATCGATACGTAGCACTTCCTTGATAATTGAACACACTTACTTGTCCTTCAAATTTAAAAATAGCTCCATATACTAATGGTTTTTGAGTAAGTACTGCGGCATCGTTGGTTAAATAACGAGTAGCAAAATTATCGCTCCCATCTACAATTACATCATATTTTTCAAATAAAGAAATAGCATTCTGATTGGTTAATTTCTCTTGATAGACATGAAACTGAACAAACGGATTTAATTTTGATAACCTATTTGCCACTGTTTGCGCTTTTGACTTTCCTATATCATCTATCGTATATAAAACCTGACGCTGTAAATTACTTTGATCTACTACATCATCATCTATAATTCCAATCGTTCCGATACCAGCTGCTGTTAAATATTGTAGTACAGGACAACCCAGTCCACCTGCTCCTATTACTAATACCTTGGCTTGTTTTAGTTTTAGTTGCCCTTCTTCTCCTATTTTATCGAGAATTAAATGACGATTGTATTGTTTTTGTTCTTCGTTACTTAAGTTCATAATTTCATGAAGTTCTGAAACAAGTTCAGAATGACATTAATTCTAATTTCTTGATTCTAGCAGCGTATTAGTCTAACCTACAAACTGCTCCCAATCTTTCCAAACTACTTCTAACCCTTGACCTTTTAGCATCTCTACAATTTCTTCGGTACTTCGTTCGTCTGAAATTTCAAATTGTTCTAACGATTGAGGTTCAACGCTATATCCCCCAGGGTTTGTTTTAGATTCTGCACTCATTGAGGTAGCCCCTAAATTAACAATATTATTTCGAAAAACTTCGCTTTCTCGGGTAGACATAGACAACTCAACATCTTCATCCAACATTCTAAATGCACAGATTAATTGTACCAAATCAGCGTCAGTCATTTCTACCTTAGGTTCCAATCCTCCTGAATGTGGTCTTAACCTTGGAAATGAGATAGAATACTTCGTTTTCCAATAGTTTTTTTGTAAATATTTCAAATGCAATGCGGTAAAAAAGCTATCAGCACGCCAATCTTCTAATCCAAACAAAGCTCCTAAACCTATTTTATGAATTCCTGCTTTTCCTAATCTGTCAGGCGTTTCCAAACGATACTCAAAATTTGATTTTTTCCCCTTCGGATGATGCTTTTTATATTCCTGTTGATGATAGGTTTCCTGATATACCAACACTGCATACAATCCACTTTCAATCAGTAATTCATATTCATCCTGATCCAAAGGTTGAACTTCAATAGTAATATTTGAAAATTGAGAACGAATCAACTGAATTGCATTTTTAATATAATCCACTCCCACTGTTCTATTAGCTTCTCCAGTTACTAATAAAATATGATCGTAACCTTTCTCCTTTAAAAAGGCAACTTCTTTCAATATTTCAGTATCAGTTAAGGTTCTCCTCGGAATCTTGTTTGTAAAACTGAATCCACAATACGTACAAATGTTCTGACATTCATTACTCAAATACATCGGAGCATACATTTGAATGGTATTTCCAAATCGTTTTTTAGTCAGTATACGACTCTTCTGTGCCATCTGCTCTAAAAAAGGTTTTGCAGCGGGCGAAATAAGCGCTTTGAAATCTTCCAAATCAAGTTTGTCCTTTGCTAAAGCACTTTCGACATCAATGCCTGTTTTATTAAAGATGCTTTGTAATGTATCATCCCAACTGTATTGACTGAAAGTGTTTTTGAATGTTTTACTCATTAGTTCAAAAATGATGTTAACGGACTACTTGCTTCTGCTTGTCTTCTTACAGGTGCTAACTTTGCTTCGTAAGCCATTCTTCCTGCTTCTACAGCCATTTTAAATGCTTGCGCCATGGCTACTGGATTTTGTGATACAGCAATAGCAGTATTTACCAAAACAGCATCGGCTCCTAATTCCATAGCATAAGCCGCATGAGAAGGTGCTCCTATACCTGCATCTACCACTACAGGAACATTAGATTGTTCAATAATGATTTCTAAAAATTCTAAGGTCTTTAATCCTTTATTACTTCCTATAGGTGCCCCCAACGGCATAACACACTGTGTCCCCACTTCTTCCAATCGTTTACATAAAACAGGATCCGCATGTATATAAGGCATTACAACAAAACCTTTTTTCACCAATTCTTCCGCAGCTTTTAAGGTTTCAATAGGATCTGGTAATAAATACCTCGGATCTGGATGTATTTCTAACTTCACCCAATTTGTTTCCAAAGCTTCTCTAGACAATTCAGCTGCAAATACAGCTTCTTTTGCTGTACGTACCCCCGAAGTATTTGGTAATAAATTAATTCTTGAGTGATTCAAATGTGATAAAATATCATCTTCTTCATTTTGAACATCTACTCTTTTTAAAGCAACGGTTATCAATTCACTTTCAGAAGCTAATAAAGCTTCTTTCATCAATTGTGAAGAACTAAATTTTCCTGTTCCTGTAAATAAACGTGAGGTAAATGTTTTATCTGCTATTGTTAAGTTGGTATTCATTATTGCTAATTTATTGCGCTCCTATTTTGTACACTTGTTCGTTGGTGCTAGGTGCCTTTAATATTTTATGAAATGTAGAAATCGAGTTGAAGTTTTGAGTAATCGCTCCTGACACAGCAACACCATACACTCCTGTATTTATAATTTCAGGTACATTTTCTATAGTAATTCCCCCAATAGCTATGATGGGAGTAGTTGTATTTAACGCTTCTAATAATGTTTGGTATCCGACAGCTCCTAAAACTGGACTCAAATTCTTTTTAGTTTCAGTAAACTTATAAGGCCCTAAACCAATATAATCTACTCCTTTTTCTAGTAGAATTTTACAATCTTCTAAAGTATTAGCAGTCCCACCAATGGAATACCATTTCCCTAAATACTCACGAGCTTTTAACGGACACGTATCCGTTTTTCCTAAATGAACTCCGTCTGCATTGACTTCTTTAGCTACCTTGTAATAATCGTTTATAATTAAACGAGTTTGAAAATGACTCGTAATTTCTCTTGCTTTTTGTGCTGTTTCTAGAATTATTTTCGGATCTAGATTCTTTAATCTAAGTTGCACCCATTCTGCTCCAGAAGCACAAGCTCTTTGAATATTTTCTAAATGCTCTTCTGGAGTTTTTCCTTGAGTTATATAATGTAATTTACTTATCATTTATAGTTGTGCTCTCCTAAGAGCGTTTTATTAGAGTTTAAAAATTGTTCTGTATACCATTTCGCATGTATACATGCATCTTCCAAAGAAAATTCTTTCACTATATTTGAAGCTAAGGCTGAAGACAACACACAACCGCTTCCATGCTTTTCAAAAACAGATGTAGCTTTCGGTGGAATATTCAACTGTACTATCTTACTGTGATACACTTCATCCCATCCTTTTTTGTCTTCTCTATGCCCTCCTTTTAAATAAATATTGGTCTTCTCTGAAATAAACTCAATCGTTTCTTCAATCGATTTATTAGGAAATAAACTCTTGATTTCATCATAATTTGGAGTGATAAAATCGCAATGATATAATACTTCTTCAAACACCTTTACCTCTTCTTTAGAATGAAAATTAAATCCGGCACTTGCTTTTAAAATAGGGTCTATAACTATTTTTATGGATGGATTGTATTTTTTAAGAATCTGAACGACTTCTAATAATACTTCCCAAGACTGTATGATTCCTATTTTTACTACTGATATTTCAAAGCGTCCAAATAGGGTTGTTATTTGATTAATAATTACTTCCTTTTCAATCCAAACACATTCTTTAAAATCAATATCATTTTGAACTGTAACTGCTGTACATACCGAAAGTCCATATAAACCATGCGCTTCAAATGTTTTTATATCCGAAGTCAATCCTGCTCCTCCCGACGGGTCATGACCTGCAATGGTTAGTATGTATGGTTGTTGTTTCATTTTTTAGCTATACTTTCTTTTAATGAAAAGATTGCTCCGTAGTACATTCCTCGAAATGATGTTTTATATTTTTAAAACTTTCAACAGGATTCTCTGCATTCCATACTCCTCCTAAAACACCTATCCCTTGAAAACCTAATTCAATTGTTTTTTGAATAGTATCAGTATTAATTCCTCCCATTCCTATAATCATTTTATCTATATGATTTACATCAAAACCTCTTCCTTCATAATCTTTCTTTGAAATAGATGAAAAAACAGGACTCAATAAATGATAATCGAACTCAATATCACAATTTGCTAATGCTGAAGGTTCATGAAAAGAACTACTCATTGTTTTTCCTATCATGTTTAATCCTATGAAATATTCACTTCCTTTCTCTAAAGCATCAACTCTTTTTTGTTCTTGAAAATGAATTCCCTTTAGATTAAACTCGTTTATAAGTTCATGAAAATAATGAGTGACTATTCTATCATAATACTTTTTATCTATTTGATTCAAATAAGCTACATGCTCTTCATAGTTTTTGTCAGGTTTTCTGAGATGATAATATTCCAGTCCTTCTTCAAATAATTGCTGAAGGATTTCAATTTCATTCGGAATGTCTTTTTCTGGAGCTATTAGAACAATCATATAATCAGTTTTAAATTATGAATTACGAATTTAGAAATTGTCAATTCGTAATTCATAATTTTAAGTTCAGGATTTATAGATATACTTCTGAACCTTTGTCCTTAAATTCTTTTGATTTTTCTTCCATTCCTTTTGCAAACACTTCATCTCCTTCTACTTCATTCTCAGCTGCAAAATCACGTACTTCTTGTGATATTTTCATAGAACAGAATTTTGGTCCACACATCGAACAAAAGTGTGCTATTTTAGCCCCTTCTGCAGGTAAGGTTTCATCATGATATTCTCTAGCCAACTCTGGATCCAACCCTAAGTTAAACTGATCTTCCCAACGGAACTCAAAACGAGCTTTACTTAACGCATCATCTCTATGTTGCGCTCCTGGGTGTCCTTTTGCTAAATCGGCTGCATGGGCTGCTAATTTATAAGTAACTACTCCAGTACGTACATCTTCTTTATTTGGTAACCCTAAATGCTCTTTCGGTGTCACATAACATAACATTGCACAACCAAACCAACCTATCATTGCCGCTCCAATTCCTGAAGTAATATGATCGTATCCTGGGGCAATATCGGTTGTTAAAGGTCCTAAAGTATAAAACGGAGCTTCATCACAAGCTTCTAATTGTTTAAGCATGTTGGCTTTAATCATGTGCATTGGCACGTGACCTGGACCTTCAATGAAACATTGTACTTCATGCTTACGTGCTATCTGCGTTAACTCTCCTAACGTTTCTAATTCTGCAAACTGTGCTTCGTCATTCGCATCAGCAATTGAACCTGGACGTAAACCATCTCCTAATGAAAAAGCTACATCATAAGCTTTCATAATTTCACAGATTTCTTCAAAATGTGTGTATAAAAAGCTCTCTTTATGATGTGCCAAACACCATTTTGCCATGATAGATCCTCCTCTAGACACAATTCCTGTAATACGTTTTGCCGTCATAGGTACATAGCGTAAACGAACTCCTGCATGAATGGTAAAATAATCCACTCCCTGCTCTGCTTGTTCAATTAAAGTGTCTCTAAATATTTCCCAAGTTAAATCTTCAGCAACACCATTTACCTTTTCTAAGGCTTGATAAATTGGCACAGTTCCTACTGGTACAGGTGAATTACGGATAATCCATTCACGAGTTTCATGAATATTTTTTCCTGTAGATAAATCCATGATATTATCTGCTCCCCAACGACATGCCCAAACCGCTTTTTCTACTTCTTCTTCTATTGATGAGGTTGTGGCTGAATTACCAATATTAGCGTTAATCTTCACCAAGAAATTACGTCCTAAAATCATAGGTTCTGCTTCTGGATGATTTATATTTGAAGGAATAACAGCACGTCCTCTAGCAACTTCTTCTCTTACAAATTCAGGAGTAATCTTTGCAGGAATACTAGCTCCGAAATCTTGTCCTGGATGTTGCTCTGATAAACGTGTCATTTCATCTATTCGCTGGTTTTCACGAATCGCAATATATTCCATCTCTGGAGTGATAATTCCTTTTTTAGCATAATGTAACTGTGTTACATTTTCTCCCTTTTTAGCTCTCTTAGGTTTGTGTTTTAAATTGAATCGTAAATGATCTAAGTTTTTATCATTTAATCGTTCGTTGCAATACTCCGAAGTAAATTCATTAAGTTCTTCTACATCACCTCTATCTAAAATCCACTGTTCACGAATACGTTCTAATCCATTATGAATGTTAATTTCTTTTGTTGGATCAGTGTATGCCCCTGAAGTATCATAAACTGTTACGGGTTCGTTTGGTGTTCTTTTTTTAGTCATCGAATCCACAGTGTCGCTCAATTCAATTTCACGCATCGCTACTTTTATCTGTGGATGGATTTTTCCTTGAACATATATTTTTTTTGAATTCGGAAACGGTTGCCTTGTTACACCATCTTGTTTTGGTGCTGTATCTTTTTTCTTCATTTTAGGGTTGTTTGTTTATTCTTATGAATTTTGTTTGCTGAAAATATTAACCTCCTTGTGTAGATTTAATGATTAAAATATTATCATTATTTTGGAGTATACGTGAAGTCCACTCTTCCTTCTTCACTACGTTACTATTAACTGCAATAGCAATACCATTAGTTTTAACTTTTAGCTCATTAACTAAGTCTTGTAACGAAAGTGTCCTAGAAAATTCTTTTTGAGTGTCGTTTACTTTTAAGGTTATCATATAAAACTTATTTTAAAGTAAACTGTAGAAGAAGTTCAGAATCGTTTCTTTAAAATAAAAACGACACTGAATAAAATGTTACAACTTTTCCCTACGCTGGTGTTAACCATATCAGGTTCTAAGGATGTTTCTCAAACTAGCGAACTAGCTACTCCTAAAGTTTACTGAAGCAAATATAAGTGTTTATTTTTCTAAACTACCTTTATAAAAATAAAAAAGCGAGTATGTACATACTCGCTTTTTTATTTTGTTTTATATTTTTTTATAAGGTCTTTACTTTTTTAGTTACTTCTTCAAGTACTTCAAAAGCAGTTTCAGCCATTTTATTTCCTTTGAAATCTAATAACGGATTTACTTCAACAAACTCTACACAAGCTACTTTTTTACTTGCTAATAATCCATTGATAATATTAATGATTTCATACTGATCAAATCCTTTAGGTACAGGTGTTCCTGTTCCATAAGAAATCATATCACAATCCATTGAATCTACATCAAACGACACATAAATAACATCACAATTAGAAAGTTTATCTAAAGCTTCGTTTACACAAACATCTAATCCTCGATAACGGACTTCAGCAACCATATAGTTTTTAATACCATATTTTTCCATTTGTTTGTCTTCCGGCTCTTCTGTATCACGAACCCCAAAGAAAACAATGTCTTCTGGTAAAACTTTTTGTCCTGGAGTACCTATGTTTTTCATACGTTCCCATAACTCTGACGTTTCTCTGTCTACATCATTAATTTGGCAATCTAAATTATCATCTGAAATTGCTGCAGACAAAGGCATACCGTGAATATTTCCAGATGGCGATGTATAAGGTGAATGTAAGTCTCCATGAGCATCAATCCAAACTACTCCAACTCTTTTAGTTGGGTTTGCTGCTTTTACTCCACTTATAGTTCCTAACGCTGAAGAATGATCTCCTGACAAAACTATTGGAAACTTCCCTTCTTGTAAATTAACTTTTACGTGATTGCTTAAACGTTTACATTGATTAAAAACGCTATCAATTCGTTTTGCAAATGAGTTATTTACCTTATTATAAATCGATTCATTTTCTGTAATTACATCTTCAAAATCAAAAGAATCGAAATAATTACTTTTTTTGTTTATTGCTGCAATTTCAATTGCATCAACCCCCATATCAGATCCACGAGTTCCTGCTCCAATATCTGATCTGTTTTTGATAATTTTAATTTCTTTCATCATCAGTTATTTTACATAAAAAAAATGTCATTTAATTATTTTAAATGACACTTTTTAAATAGTTTATCTCTTGTCTAATTCTACGAACTCCCTTAAGTTCTCTCCAACGTAAACTTGACGTGGACGACCTATTGGTTCTTTGTTTAAACGCATTTCTCTCCATTGTGCTATCCATCCTGGTAAACGTCCTAAAGCAAACATAACTGTAAACATTTCTACAGGAATTCCCATAGCTCTATAAATAATTCCTGAATAGAAATCTACGTTTGGATATAATTTTCTTTCAACAAAATATGGATCATTTAATGCTTCTTGCTCTAATCCTTTTGCGATATCTAAGATTGGATCTTCAACTCCTAAGTCGTTTAATACTTCGTCAGCTGCCTTTTTAATAATTCTTGCTCTTGGGTCGAAGTTTTTATATACACGGTGTCCGAATCCCATTAAACGGAAAGGATCGTTTTTATCTTTAGCTTTAGCCATGTACTTTTTAGTATCTCCTCCATCTTCTTTAATAGCTTCTAACATTTCAAGTACTGCTTGGTTTGCACCTCCATGTAAAGGTCCCCATAAAGCAGAGATACCTGCAGATAATGATGCAAATAATCCTGCATGAGAAGATCCAACAATACGTACTGTAGATGTAGAACAGTTTTGTTCGTGATCTGCATGTAAGATTAATAACTTATCTAAAGCATCTTTTACTATTGGGTTTAACTCATACTCATCGTTTGGTTTTTGAAACATCATCGTTAAGATATTTTCAACATAACCTAATTTACGAGATCCATAGTTTAATGGCAGTCCTTGCTTCTTACGTAAAGTCCAAGCTACTAATACTGGGAATTTACCCATAATTTTAACGATAGCTTTATACATATCTTCTTCTGAATCAACGTTAACAGAAGATGGATTGAAAGCTGTTAATGCAGACGTTAATGATGATAACACTCCCATTGGATGTGCATTCTTTGGAAATGCATCAATTATTTTTTTGATGTCATCATCAACAATAGCTTCATCTAAGATATCACCATAAAACTTTTCTAATTGTTCCTTAGTTGGTAATTCTCCAAAGATTAAAGCATAAGCAACTTCTAAAAAGTCTGCTTTTTCTGCTAATTCTTCAATTGAATATCCACGGTATCTTAGAATACCTTCTTCACCATTTAAAAATGTTATAGCACTTTGGCATGAACCTGTATTCTTGTATCCTGGATCTATGGTTATAACTCCATCCGTGACTCCTCTTAAGGCTTTAATATCAATTGCAGTTTCATTTTCTGTTCCTTTTACTAAAGGAAACTCATACGTATTTTCGCCAATTTGTAATTTTGCTATATCTGACATTTTTTAACTATAATTTTTTATGATTGAAGTGAGTTGCGAAGATACCATTTTTTGGATTATTTTGAAAGAGCGAATAGATAGATTTTTAATATAAAAAAATCAATTTATTTTATTCAAAATAAACTAAAACTCACTTATATATAATATAAGGTTTCTATATCTAAAATCTCTTTACTAATTTCTCATACTTTTTCTTCAGTTTTTTAAAACTGACTGAATTACAACACTTTAACCTCTCTTTCAAGAAAACTTCTTTTTAGTTTTTTAGATACATGTTTTTGTTTTAAAAGAAAGATTAATTAAAATACTTACTCTGCTAAAAAATAACATTATAAAATAAAATGTTAATTTTTTATTATTATTTCATTAATACTCAATAAGTATATACTTTTCAAAAAAATAAATTCAATTCATAAAACCCTTTCACAATGAAAAAATTTCAATTTATTATTGCATTATTATGCATATCCTTTCTTACTGTACAATGTACCCAAGAAGAAAATAACCTTACAAATGACAATGCTCCTACAGGTATTAGTTCACCAAGTATGCTAAATGTTAACGACGCTGATCACTACACAGTTGATGGTTTTGGTCCAAATTCTTATTGGGCTGAATATATAGTTAATCAATCTACTACTAATTTTTTAAAGACTGAACATAACGAAGCTGCAAGCTTTTTTGGAATGGGTAATGTACCTTTATACTTAGCGGGTGGTGACGGAACTTTCAATGCTCTTTCTTTTTCAAACGGTTATATTGTTTGGGGAGAGGAATTGTTAGCAAGCGCTTTAAGTTATGGTAATGCTGCCATTGCATACGTTGCTGCACATGAAATGGGACATCAGGTACAATTTAGAGATAATACTATACCTAGTGGTAATCATGTAAGTGCTACTGAATTAGAAGCTGATGGATTTGGAGGATATTTTATCCGAAGAACTTATACTAGTAACTGGAATACTGCTGCTAGTGCTTATAATTTTTCGCAAACTTTAGCTGGACCTAATGGAAGCTCTCACGGTACTGCTTCTCAAAGAAGGTCTGCTTTTAGATTAGGATATTTATTAGGAGACAACGGAACTTTTAGCAACAGAAATTTTGACAGAAACTTCTTTTACTACTATGACTATTATGTTGTGGGTGGTAGACTAAAATTAGAGTTAAAAAAGCCAGCATCTATAGAACAAAGTCAACATGAGAATATTGTTGCTCACCTAGAAGAATTACATAAAATTTACACAGGTGAAATTTCAGAAGATGAATTCTTAAACTTAAACTAAAAAACAACTAACTAAATAATTACGAATTGAATTTAAAAGGCTGTCTTAAAATGTAAAGACAGCCTTTGTTTTAATAACTATTATAAGCCTAATTAGGCTTCAGTCTGGTTTTTAAATCTTTTTTACCATTTTATAACTAAAAAAGCCCGTACTTTATGTACGAGCTTTAAAAACTATATTAAAAAGTATTATTTTACTTTAAAAGCTTTTTCTTGTGGATAATAAGCTACATCCGCTAATTCTTCTTCAATACGTAATAATTGATTGTATTTTGCCATACGATCTGAACGTGAAGCTGAGCCTGTTTTAATTTGCCCACAGTTTAATGCTACTGCTAAATCTGCAATGGTATTATCTTCTGTTTCTCCTGAGCGGTGACTCATTACAGAAGTATATCCTGCATTGTGTGCCATGTTTACTGCTGCAATTGTTTCTGTTAAGGTACCAATTTGATTTACTTTAATTAAAATTGAATTTGCAATACCATTTTCAATTCCTTTTGATAAACGCTCAACATTAGTAACAAATAAATCGTCTCCTACTAACTGAACTTTATCTCCTACTTTCTCCGTTAACATTTTCCATCCATCCCAATCATTTTCATCCATTCCGTCTTCAATAGAAATAATAGGATATTTTTCACATAACTCTGCTAAATAAGTTGCTTGCTCTTCAGAAGTTCTAACTGCTCCTTTGTTTCCTTCAAACTTAGTGTAGTCATATTTTCCATCTACAAAAAATTCAGCTGAAGCACAATCTAGTGCAATCATTACTTCCTCTCCAAATTTATATCCTGCATTTTTAGTTGCTAAAGCAATAGTTTCAATGGCATCTTCAGTTCCTTCTAAAGTTGGAGCAAAACCTCCTTCATCACCTACTGCTGTAGACAAGTTACGTTCATGCAATACTTTCTTTAAGTTGTGAAAAATTTCAGAACCTACTTGCATTGCTTCTGTAAAGTTTTGGGCTTTTACTGGCATAACCATAAATTCTTGGAATGCAATTGGTGCATCTGAATGCGAACCTCCATTAATGATGTTCATCATAGGAACTGGTAATGTATTTGCTGAAACTCCACCAACGTATCTATATAAAGGTAATCCTAATTCATTTGCTGCTGCTTTTGCTGCTGCTAATGAAACACCTAAAATAGCATTTGCTCCTAAAACTGATTTATTTGGAGTCCCATCTAAATCAATCATTAATTGATCGATCATGTTTTGTTCAAATACTGATACTCCTAATAACTCTTGTGCTATAACAGTGTTTACGTTTTCAACTGCCTTTAGTACACCTTTTCCCATATAGCTATCACCTCCATCACGTAATTCAACGGCTTCATGTTCTCCTGTAGAAGCTCCTGATGGTACTGCAGCTCTACCTACAATTCCGTTTTCAGTAGTTACATCTACTTCAACTGTTGGATTTCCTCTTGAATCAAAAATTTGACGTGCATGGATGTTTATTATGATACTCATAGTGTTTATTTTTTACTCTTGAACTAGGCTAAGAGTGGTGTGAAATTTATTTTTAATTATAGATTCCCGTGAATATTAGTTCACGGGAATCTCTATATTTTTTATCTATTTTAAGCTTTTACTTTTTTGATGTTTTCTATAAATTGATCAAATAAGTATTCTGCATCGTGTGGACCTGGACTTGCTTCCGGGTGATATTGTACCGAAAATACATTTTTAGACTTCATTCTAATACCTGCTACTGTATTATCATTTAAATGTACATGTGTAATTTCCACATCAGGATGCACTTCTGTTTCTTCTCTATTGATAGCGAAACCATGGTTTTGAGAAGTGATTTCTCCTTTTCCTGTCAATAAGTTTTTTACCGGATGGTTTATCCCTCTATGGCCATTGTGCATTTTATACGTAGAGATTCCGTTGGCTAATGCAATTACTTGATGTCCTAGACAGATTCCAAACAATGGTAAATCTTTTTCGATTATTTCCTTTGCTGTCTTTTGAGCTTCTTCTAAAGGTTCAGGGTCACCAGGGCCGTTAGAAATAAAATATCCATCTGGATTAAAATCGCTCATTTGCTCAAAACTTGCATTGTATGGATATACTTTAATGTATGCTCCTCTTTTTGCTAAATTTCGTAAGATATTTTTCTTAATACCTATATCT
This sequence comes from Tenacibaculum sp. DPLXC6, assembly GCF_056815515.1. Taxonomy (NCBI): domain Bacteria; kingdom Pseudomonadati; phylum Bacteroidota; class Flavobacteriia; order Flavobacteriales; family Flavobacteriaceae; genus Tenacibaculum; species Tenacibaculum sp. DPLXC6. The sequence goes on along the minus strand of NZ_CP141806.1, from coordinate 3,148,203 downwards.
AGGGCTGATATTTTAATTGGAGCATTTTCATCACCTACAAAATAAGGTTCTTTAGTTGATACCTTAGAAGCTAATTCTAATCCTTCCATATTAGGAATCTCAGCTAGTTGCTTCTTTAATTCGTCTATTTTATCTACTTCAGTTGAAATAATAGCATTCATAGCTCCATTTTCTCTAATGTAAGATACTAACGCACGTGTATCAACATCTGAAATGGCTACTAAATTATGCTTTTCAAACCAGTCAAATAAATTTCCGTCAGAATCTACACGAGAGTGTGTAAAACTAAAGTTACGACAAATTAAACCTGAAATTTTTATTCCGTCTGATTCTACTTCTTCATTATTAACTCCATAATTACCAATATGAGCATTGGTTGCTACCATTAATTGTCCGAAGTAAGAAGGGTCTGTAAAAATTTCTTGGTATCCTGTCATACCGGTATTAAAACAAATTTCTCCTGTTGCGGTTCCCTCTATCCCAATAGATTTACCGTAGAAAATAGTTCCGTCTGCTAATAAAACTAATGCTTTTTTACGTGTTTGATATTTCATTTAGTGGTGTTGTGTAATTTGTTTGCAAAAATATATAAAAAAAGGATAAACAATACTTTGTTTACCCTTTTGTTATTTTATAATGAATTATAATAATTTAAAATTTTTTTTACGTCTTTCTCTTTTCTAAAAGAGAAATTATTTTTTTGAGCATAAGACTCTACATCTTTTTTTAGATTTTTATCTATATGCTTCAAGATCGACTTTTTCTTTATTTTTTTTAAGTTTAAAACTTTTCCTTTGATTTTATCTTTTATTAAGTATTCTTTTTTTATTTTAAAATGTGCTGGCCTTATAACTTTTCCATTTAACTTGTCTATAACTTCTTCTTTCTTATAAGAAAAAAAACGTAAGTTTAAGTTTAATCTTTTTCCTTTTACTAAAGTTTCATAAATATTATTATTATCTCTTATAAACTCTTTTCTACCTATTATCGCCTTATCTATAGTTGAGAAAACAAAAAGACTGTCATTATTAATTCTAGAAACGAAACAATTATCAATTAAATCAATATTAAAATTATTTATTACGTACTTTTTTTTATTTGCATCAAAAATTATAGCCTTATTAGAAAAATCTTTATAGTAATATTCCCTTTTGATTTTCTGTTTAGTTTCTGTCATTCTGTAAAACCCTGACGATGTTTTTGTAAAGCTTGATTTTGGACTACTATCAACAACCCTGAAAGAGGACTGTGAATACATTAAAGAACCTAACATAAAAAATAAAATCATAGCTAAAAATTGAATCTTTTTCATCTTTATATAAAAATTTAAGTTAATATCCCTCTAATCTATAACATTTTTATTTAAAAAAAGGGACAAACATTAAATGTTTATCCCTTTTATATAATTTATAAAAATTTTCATTTTTATTCTTCTTCTTGTGAAGTTTGAGTTTCAACAGCTGCAGCTTCAGTTTTCTTCGCTCCACCACGACGGCTACGACGAGTACTCTTTTTAGCTTTGTTTCCTTTTGGATTGTATAACTCGTTGTAATCAACTAATTCTACCATTGCCATAGGAGCGTTATCTCCTTGACGGTTTCCTAACTTGATAATACGAACATATCCTCCTGGTCTGTCTGCTACTTTTACAGAAATTTCTTTGAATAATTCTGTAACAGCTTCCTTACTACGTAAGTAACTAAATACTACACGACGGTTGTGAGTTGTATCGTCTTTAGATTTTGTAATTAAAGGCTCTACAAACTTACGTAAAGCTTTCGCTTTAGCTTCAGTAGTATTAATTCGCTTGTGCTCGATTAAAGAACAAGCCATGTTAGATAACATCGCTTTTCTATGCGCTGTTTTTCTTCCTAAATGATTAAATTTCTTTCCGTGTCTCATGACATTTGGTTTTAGCTCTCATCTTGCTACTACTCTATTTTAGAGGAGCAAACTATGAAAGGTTAATCTTTATCTAATTTGTATTTGCTTAAATCCATTCCGAAACTTAAACCTTTGTTAGCCACTAACTCATCTAATTCAGTTAATGATTTTTTACCAAAGTTTCTGAACTTCATTAAATCGCTTTTGTTGAATGATACTAAGTCTCCTAAAGTATCTACTTCTGCAGCTTTTAAACAGTTTAAAGCACGAACAGATAAATCCATATCAACTAATTTCGTCTTTAATAACTGACGCATGTGTAATGATTCTTCATCATATGTTTCAGTTTGTGCGATTTCATCAGCCTCTAAAGTGATACGCTCATCAGAGAATAACATAAAGTGGTGGATTAAAATCTTAGCTGCTTCAGTTAAGGCATCTTTAGGATTGATAGATCCATCAGTATCGATATCGAAAACTAATTTTTCGTAATCGGTCTTTTGCTCTACACGGAAATTTTCAACAGCATATTTTACATTCTTTATAGGAGTGTAAATAGAATCTGTAAAAATTGTTCCTAAAGGAGCACCAGCTCTTTTGTTTTCTTCTGCTGGTACAAAACCTCTACCTTTTTCAATGGTAATTTCAGCATTTAACGTTACCGATTTATCCATGTTACAAATTACTAAATCTGGATTTAGTACTTGGAAACCTGAAATGAACTTTTGTAAGTCACCAGCTGTTAATTGCTCTTGTCCTGATATTGCTATAGAAACTGTTTCTCTATCTGATTCTTCAATCTGCTTCTTAAAACGTACTTGTTTTAAGTTTAAGATAATCTCAGTTACATCTTCTACAACACCTTGAATTGTTGAAAACTCATGATCAACTCCGTCAATACGTAATGATGTAATGGCAAATCCTTCAAGAGAAGATAATAATACTCTTCTTAAAGCGTTACCAACTGTTAATCCAAAACCTGGTTCAAGAGGTCTGAACTCGAATCTTCCTGAAAAATCAGTAGATTCAATCATTATTACTTTATCAGGCTTTTGAAAATTTAAAATTGCCATATTTTTTTCTTCGTTTTAATTGTTATTCAGTTGCGCGGTTTATAAGTGTGAAGAAATACGAATAAACCCTTTGGCTGAATACCAATATTATTAATTTATTACTTAGAGTATAATTCTACGATTAACTGCTCTTTGATATTCTCAGGAATTTGTAATCTTTCTGGTACTTTTACAAATGTTCCAGATTTTTGATCAGCGTTCCAAGTTAACCATTCGTAAACATTGCTATTAGCAGCTAAAGCATTTTCAATAGCTTCTAACGACTTAGATTTTTCTCTTACTGCTACTACATCTCCCTCTTTTAATCTATAAGATGGAATGTTAACGATATCTCCGTTAACTGTAATGTGACGGTGAGATACTAACTGACGTGCAGCTCTACGTGAATTAGCAACACCTAAACGGTATACTACGTTATCTAAACGAGATTCACATAATTGTAATAAGATTTCACCTGTTACTCCTTGAGAAGCTGATGCTTTTTTGAAAAGGTTACGGAACTGACGCTCTAAAATACCATAAGTATATTTAGCTTTTTGCTTCTCCATTAACTGGATTGCATATTCAGATTTTTTACCTCTTCTTTTACCTACTCCATGTTGTCCTGGAGGGTAGTTTCTTTTTTCGAAGTTCTTGTCGTCTCCGAAAATTGCCTCGCCAAACTTACGAGCAATCTTAGTTTTTGGTCCTGTATATCTTGCCATTTCTAATAAAAATTAGTAGGGATTATGAATTAAGGCTTACTCCTTCGATAATCTTTAAATCCTACTGTGTTAAAATACTTGTTTTTTGCGCACGAAAGTACGCTAAATAAAGTATAAGTTGAATTAATTCAACTTATACTCTTCTTCTTTTAGGTGGACGACATCCGTTGTGAGGAATTGGAGTAACATCAATGATTTCTGTTACCTCGATACCTGAATTGTGGATAGATCTGATTGCAGATTCTCTACCGTTACCTGGTCCTTTAACGTACACTTTTACTTTACGTAAACCTGCTTCTTTAGCAACGTTTGCACAATCTTCTGCCGCTAACTGAGCTGCATAAGGAGTGTTCTTTTTAGAACCTCTGAAGCCCATTTTCCCTGCAGATGACCAAGAAATAACGTCACCTTTTTTGTTTGTTAAAGAAATAATAATATTGTTGAAAGATGCAGTTACGTGTGCTTCACCAACTGACTCTATTACAACTTTACGTTTTTTTGTTACTTTAGACTTTGCCATAATTCTTTACTATTAGTAAAAAATAATCAATGATTATTTTTTCTTGTTAGCTACAGTTTTTCTCTTACCTTTTCTTGTACGAGAGTTATTCTTTGTTCTTTGTCCACGTAATGGTAAACCAAGTCTGTGACGAATACCTCTTTGACATCCGATGTCCATTAAACGTTTAATGCTTAATTGAACTTCAGAACGTAACTCACCTTCAATAGTGTAAGTTCCAACTTGCTCACGAATTGCTGCAATTTGATCATCAGTCCAGTCTTGAACTTTGATACTTTCATCTATATTGGCAGCAGCTAAAACTTCTTTAGCTCTGCTTCTTCCTATACCAAAGATGTAAGTTAAAGCGATAACACCTCTTTTATTCTTTGGAATATCTATACCTGCGATTCTTGCCATAACTACCCTTGTCTTTGTTTAAATCTAGGATTCTTTTTGTTAATTACATATAATCTGCCTTTTCTGCGTACAATTTTGCAGTCGGCACTTCTTTTCTTTAATGATGCTCTTACTTTCATCAGTGTGTGTTTTTAATATCTGTAAGTAATTCTTGCCTTTGATAAATCATACGGACTCATTTCTAACTTTACCTTATCTCCTGGTAATAGTTTGATATAATGCATACGCATTTTTCCTGAAATGTGAGCCGTAACAATATGTCCGTTCTCTAATTCTACTCGAAACATTGCATTTGATAATGCTTCTGTAATGGTTCCGTCTTGTTGAATTGCTGGTTGTTTAGCCATATTATTTTAATGATTTTCTGTTACTGTTACCTGTTTTCATTAAACCATCATAACGACTGTTTAATAAATACGAGTTTATTTGCTGAATAGTGTCTATTGCAACTCCTACCATAATGATTAATGATGTTCCTCCATAAAACATTGCCCAGTTTTGTGTAACTCCAAACTTTACAATGATTGCAGGTAAAATAGATAAAGCTGCTAAGAAAATAGATCCTGGTAATGTAATTTTCGACAATACTGAATCTAAGAAATTAGCTGTTTCTTCACCTGGCTTATAACCTGGAACAAAACCATTACTTCTCTTTAAATCTTCCGCCATTTTATTTGTTGGAATAGTAATAGCTGTATAAAAGTAACTAAAGACAATAATTAATAAAGCAAATATAACGTTATACCATAAACCGTTAATATCAGTTAAACTGTTTAATGCTGGGTATTTTTGCCCTAATGCTATTGGTAAAAACATAATAGCTTGTGCAAAGATAATTGGCATTACTCCAGCTGCATTCAATTTTAAAGGAATGTACTGTCTTGCGCCATCAACATCTTTAATGTTTGTAACTGCTGTACGACGTGCGTATTGAACGGCTACTTTACGTACTGCTGTAACTAATAATACGGTTAACAAGATTACTACAAACCAAACTATTAATTCGATTAAAATCATCATAATTCCTCCAGCTCCTGCAGTTTGCTTTGAAACTAACTCTTGTATGAATGCTGCTGGGAAGTTTGCAATAATACCTACGGTAATTAATAATGAAATTCCATTACCAACTCCTTTATCAGTAATACGCTCTCCTAACCACATTGCAAAAATTGTTCCTGCACTTAAAAGAATGATTGATGATACCCAAAATGTTGCTCCTGTTACTAAGAATGCTTCTTGCGGTAAACCCATTTGATTTTGGATTACTCCAATATAGGTTGGCGCTTGAAACAATGTAATAGCAATTGTAAGCCATCTTGTTATTTGCGTAATCTTCTTACGTCCACTTTCTCCATCTTTTTGTAGTTTTTGTAAGTATGGTACTGCGATTCCCATTAACTGAACTACAATAGATGCAGAAATATAAGGCATTATACCAAGTGCCATTACTGACGCTCTAGCAAATGCCCCACCTGTAAATGCGTTTAATAAACCTAAAAGTCCACTGTCAGTGCTGTCTTTTAATGCTGCTAACTGAGTAGGATCAATTCCTGGTAATGGAACTGCTGCCATGAAACGGTAAACAGCGATTAAACCTAAGGTTAAAAGTAATTTCTCTTTTAACTCTTCAATCTTCCAAATGTCTTTTAAAGTATTTATAAAATTCATCATTTACAATTCTTATAATGTTACTGCTTCACCTCCTGCTGCTTCGATAGCTGCTTTAGCTGATGCTGTAAATTTATGTACAGTTATATTTAATTTAGCTTTTAACTCTCCACCACCTAATATTTTTACTAAGTCGTTTTTACGAGCTAATCTGTTTTCTACTAAAACATCTAAATTTACTGTATCTGTTATCTTTCCGTTATCTACTAATGATTGTAACTTGTCTAAATTTACACCAACATATTCTTTACGATTAATGTTAGTGAAACCAAATTTAGGCACACGTCTTTGAAGTGGCATTTGTCCTCCTTCAAATCCTATTTTACGAGAATAACCAGAACGAGATTTAGCTCCTTTATGTCCTCTTGTAGAGGTACCTCCGTGACCAGAACCTTCTCCACGAGCAATTCTTTTACCGCTTTTTGTAGATCCTGCTGCTGGTTTTAAGTTGTGTAAACTCATCTTTATATTGTCTTATTTAATTTCTTCAACAGAAACTAAGTGTGAAACTTTACTTACCATACCCAAAATTGTAGCTGATGCTTCATGTTCTACAGTTTGGTTCATTTTACGTAAACCTAACGCCTCTAACGTTCTTTTTTGATTTTTAAGGCGACCGATTTGACTTTTTACTTGTGTAACTCTAATTTTACTCATCGTCTTAAATTTTAACCGTTAAAAACTTTCTCTAAAGATATACCTCTTTGCTTAGCAATAGTAGCAGCGCTACGTAATTGTAATAAAGCATCAAAAGTTGCTTTTACTACGTTGTGAGGGTTTGATGATCCTTGAGACTTTGATAATACGTCTTTAATACCTACAGCTTCTAATACTAAACGTACAGCACCCCCAGCAATAACCCCGGTACCGTGTGAAGCAGGCTTGATGAATACTTTCGCTCCACCAAATTTACCTTTTTGTTCGTGTGGTAATGTTCCTTCTAAAATAGGGATACGTACTAAATTTTTCTTTGCATCTTCTACTGCTTTAGCAATTGCAGAAGAAACATCTTTAGATTTCCCTAATCCGTGACCTACAACACCGTTACCATCTCCTACTACTACGATTGCAGAGAATCCGAATGCTCTACCTCCTTTAGTTACTTTGGTAACACGTTGTACACCTACTAATTTATCTACAAGCTCTAATCCGCTTGGTTTTACTCTTTCTACGTTTTTATATCCTAACATAATATAATTTCTTAAAATTTTAAACCAGCTTCTCTTGCAGCGTCTGCTAATACTTTAACTCTTCCGTGGTATAAATATCCGTTACGGTCAAAAGCAACAGTATCAACACCAGCCTTTACAGCTTTTTCAGCAATAGCTTTGCCTACAGCTGTAGCCGCTTCTGCTTTAGAACTAGATGTAATTTCTTTATCTCTTGATGATGCAGATGCTAATGTAACACCAGCAACGTCATCGATTAACTGAGCATAGATTTCTTTATTACTTCTGAAAACTGATAATCTTGGTTTTTCAGCTGTTCCTGTAACAATCTTTCTAATTCTATGCTTAATTCGTTGTCTTCTTTCAAGCTTTGATAATGCCATAATAATTTCTCTTATTTATTATGCAGATTTACCTGCTTTTCTTCTTAATACTTCTCCTACAAACTTAATTCCTTTTCCTTTGTAAGGTTCTGGCTTACGGAATGAACGAATTTTTGCTGCAACTTGACCAACTAATTGCTTGTCATGTGAAGTTAATTTTACGATTGGATTCTTACCTTTTTCAGATACTGTTTCAACCTTAACTTCTGGAGCTAAATCTATTACAATATTGTGAGAGAAACCTAAGGCTAAATCTAACTTTTGTCCTTGGTTAGATGCTCTATAACCAACACCTACTAACTCTAACTCTTTAGTAAATCCTTTGCTTACACCTTCAACCATATTATTGATTAAAGCACGGTATAAACCATGTGCAGCTCTATGATCTTTACTTTCTGATGGTCTCTCTAAAGTGATAGTACCATCTTCAACTTTTACAGTAATTCCAGACTTAATTTCTTGAGTTAACTCTCCTAATTTACCTTTTACTGTAACCACATTTCCGTCTACTTTTACTTCAACACCTTGTGGCAATGCGATTGGATTCTTTCCTATTCTACTCATCTTACAAAATGTTTTTTAGTAAACGTAACATAATACTTCTCCACCAACGTTCTCTTGTCTTGCTTTTTTGTTTGTCATTACACCTTTTGATGTAGAAACAATAGCAATACCTAATCCGTTTAATACTCTTGGCATTTCTTTAGCGCCAACGTATCTACGTAAACCTGGTGTTGAAATTCTTTGAATCTTTCTGATTACTGATTCTTTCGTATCACGATCGTATTTTAAAGCTATCTTAATAGTCCCTTGAACTTTATCTTCATTGAACTGATAACTTAAAATGTAACCTTGATCGAACAAAATCTTCGTCATTTCCTTCTTCAACTTTGAAGCAGGAACTTCAACTACTCTGTGATTTGCTGCAATAGCATTTCTCACTCGAGTAAGAAAATCCGCGATTGGATCTGTATACATAGTTAATTAATTTTCGGTTTTGGTTTTTAGCATCTTTACAAATACTAAACCTGAAACCAGTTAATATTTATTTAATTGTTTTTTGAGTAAAATCTCGTAGGCATTATACTGTTTGATTAGTATTTACTTACAAGGCATAATTTACCCTATAAAAACAGTGTGCAAATATACATAAACTTTTTAAAAATCAAACCTTTTTAATCATTATCATTTTTAGTATCAAAATATTACGTTTTTATAAGTCTATTTTAAACTAAAGTGAAGTTTATATATTTAGCGGTTACAGCTTTATATTAAACACAAAAGGCGTATAACTTTTTATTGTTATACACCTTTTGTTTACATATTTAAAGAGCTGTTTACCAGCTTGCTTTTTTTACTCCTGGAATTAATCCTTGGTTAGCCATTTCACGGAAAGTAACACGTGAAATTCCGAACTGACGCATATATCCTTTAGGACGTCCAGTTAGTTTACAACGGTTGTGCATTCTAATTGGTGATGCGTTTTTTGGTAACTTTTGTAATGCTTCATAGTCTCCAGCTTCTTTTAAAGCTTTTCTCTTTTCTGCATACTTTGCAACCATTTTAGCTCTTTTGCGCTCACGCGCTTTCATTGATTCTTTAGCCATCTTATTAATTCTTTTTAAATGGTAATCCTAATTCTCCTAATAATGATTTAGCTTCTTTATCAGTGTTAGCAGATGTTACAAAAGTAATATCCATACCACTAATTTTTTTCACTTGATCAATATTAATCTCTGGGTAGATGATTTGTTCAGTAATACCTAAGTTGTAATTACCTCTACCATCAAAACCATTTGCTTTGATACCGTTAAAGTCTCTTACACGTGGTAAAGAAGCTGTAACTAATCTATCTAAAAATTCGTACATTTTGTCTCCTCTTAACGTAACCTTTGCACCAATTGGCATTCCTTTACGTAATTTGAAGTTTGCAACGTCTTTCTTAGAGATTGTAGATACTGCTTTTTGACCTGTAATAGTAGTTAACTCGTCAATAGCGTATTCTATTAATTTCTTATCTGCTATAGCTGCACCAACACCTTTACTTACAACGATTTTTTGTAATTTAGGTACTTGCATTACATTGCTATAACCAAATTCATCAGTAAGAGCTTTGATAACTCTGCTCTTGTACTCTTCTCTTAATCTTGGTACGTAACTCATTGTTATATTGCTTTATCTGATTTTTTTGATACTCTTACTTTCTTATCTCCTTCAACTTTATATCCTACTCTAACAGCTTCACCGTTTTCGGTTAATGCTACGTTTGATATATGTAATGGAGCTTCTTTCTTTACAATTCCTCCTTGTGGATTAGCAGCACTTGGCTTAGTGTGTTTAGACACCATATTTACACCTTCTACTACTACTCTATCCTTATCTTTAAGAATTTGTAAAACTTTTCCTTCAGATCCTTTGTGATCTCCTGCTATAACTTTAACAGTATCTCCTGATTTAATTTTAAATTTTTTCATTTTAAAATCTGATTTTATAACACCTCAGGTGCTAATGATACTATTTTCATAAATTGTTTCTCACGTAATTCACGAGCCACAGGTCCGAATACACGAGTTCCTCTCATTTCCTCAGTAGGATTTAAAAGTACACAAGCATTATCATCAAATCTGATATATGATCCGTCTTTACGTCTAACTTCTTTCTTAGTACGAACAACAACTGCACGAGATACTTGACCTTTTTTTACAGTTCCGTTTGGAGTTGCAGATTTTACCGATACTACGATTTTATCTCCAACGCTAGCGTAACGCTTTTTTGTTCCTCCTAAAACTCTAATCACTAAAACTTCTTTTGCTCCAGTGTTATCTGCGACTTTTAATCTTGATTCTGTCTGTAACATATTATTTAGCTCTTTCTAGGATTTCTACTAATCTCCAACGCTTAGATTTACTCATAGGACGTGTTTCCATGATCCTTACAGTATCACCTTCGTTGCAATCGTTATTCTCGTCATGTGCAACGTACTTCTTAGTCTTTAATACGAACTTTCCGTACATTGGGTGCTTTACTCTTTTTACCTCGTTTACAACGATAGACTTCTCCATCTTGTTACTAGATACTACACCGATTCTCTCTTTTCTAAGATTTCTTTTTTCCATCTTTAAAACTGACTAGAATTATTGTAATTCTCTTTTAGTTAACTCTGTAGCAATTCTTGCTACAGTTTTTCTTAAGCTACGTAACTCTAATGGGTTTTCCAATGGAGTTATGGCGTGAGCCATCTTAAGATCAGTATAATTTTTCTTCAACGCCCCTAGCTTTTCTTGTAAGTCAGCTGTTGATAATTCTTTAATTTCTGATTGTTTCATGATCTAATAGAATTAAGCGTTATAATCAAAATCTCTTGCTATTACAAACTTCGTTTTTACAGGAAGTTTTTGCGCTGCTAAACGTAAAGCTTCTTTTGCTACTTCCATTGGTACACCACCAATTTCAAACAAAATTCTACCTGGTTTTACAACTGCTACAAAGTGGTCTGGTGCTCCTTTACCTTTACCCATACGTACCTCTAACGGTTTCTTTGTTATTGGTTTGTCTGGGAAAATTTTAATCCAAAGTTGCCCCTCTCTTTTCATATAACGAGTTGCCGCAATACGAGCTGCCTCAATTTGACGAGAGGTAAGTAAGTTCTGGTCTAATGATTTGATACCAAACATTCCGTTAGAAAGTTGAGTACCTCTTCCAGAGTTACCTTTCATATTTCCTTTCGCCTTCTGTACCTTACGGTATTTTACTCTTTTTGGCTGTAACATTGTTAATTTCTTTTAAAAATTATTTTCTTCTGCGAGGTTGACGTTTACCACCACCTTTGTTTCCACTACCCTTTTGCTTAGATAGTCCAACTAATGGAGATAACTCACGTTTTCCATAAACCTCACCTTTCATAATCCATACTTTCACACCGATTCTTCCGTATGTAGTATGTGATTCAACAAGTGCATAATCGATATCTGCTCTGAAGGTAGAAAGAGGAATTCTTCCTTCTTTGTAATGCTCAGAACGTGCCATTTCAGCTCCGTTTAAACGACCTGATAATTGCACTTTAATTCCTTCTGCATTCATTCTCATTGCAGCAGCGATAGCCATTTTAGTAGCTCGCTTGTAAGAAATTCTGTTTTCAATTTGACGTGCAATACTAGCTGCAACTAATTTTGCATCTAATTCTGGACGTTTAATTTCGAAAATATTAATTTGAACTTCTTTACCAGTAATTTTCTTAAGCTCTTCTTTTAACTTGTCTACCTCTTGACCTCCTTTACCAATAATGATACCTGGACGTGCTGTAGTGATAGTAACGGTTACAAGCTTTAAAGTACGCTCAATAATAACTCTTGATACACTTGCTTTAGATAATCTAGCATATAAATACTTTCTTATCTTGTCATCTTCAGCAATCTTATCTCCGTAGTCATTTCCACCATACCAGTTAGATTCCCATCCTCTGATAATTCCTAAACGATTTCCTATTGGATTTGTCTTTTGTCCCATTTCTACTTTGATTAATTACTGTTATTTTTAGTTCCTAACTCTAAAGTTACGTGATTAGAACGCTTACGAATTCTGTGTGCACGACCTTGTGGAGCTGGTCTTAACCTTTTTAACATACCTGCGCTATCAACACAAATTGATTTTACGTATAATCCAGCATCTTCGATACTTGCATCTTCATTTTTAGCTTGCCAGTTAGCAATTGCTGATAATAATAACTTTTCTAAGTTACGTGATGCTTCTTTTGGACTGAACTTTAAGATTTGTAAAGCTTTTTCTACTTCAACTCCTCTTACTAAATCTGCTACCAAGCGCATTTTTCTTGGTGATGTAGGACAATTAGTTAACTTAGCGAAAGCTCTAGACTTTCTAGCTTCTTTTAACTGTGTTGCCATGTTATGTTTACGACTTCCCATAATTTCCTACTATTTTTTACCTTTATTTTTTGCACCAGCATGTCCTCTAAATGAGCGTGTTGGTGAAAATTCGCCTAATTTATGACCTACCATGTTTTCAGTAACGTAAACTGGTACAAACTGACGTCCGTTGTGAACTGCAATTGTTTGCCCTACGAAATCAGGAGTAATCATACTTGCTCTAGACCAAGTTTTGATAACTGACTTACTACCTGCTTCTACGTTAGCTAACACTTTTTTCTCTAACTTATAGTGAACGTAAGGTCCTTTTTTTAATGATCTTGCCATGGTTTATTATTTCTTTCTACGTTCTACGATATACTTATTACTAGCTTTGGTCTTTGATCTAGTCTTAAATCCTTTAGCAGGAATACCGTTTCTAGATCTTGGATGCCCTCCAGAAGAACGTCCTTCACCACCTCCCATTGGGTGATCAACTGGGTTCATTCTAACGGCATTTGTTCTTGGTCTTCTTCCTAACCATCTACTTCTACCTGCTTTACCTGAAACTAATAACTGGTGGTCTGAGTTAGACACTACTCCAATTGTAGCCATACAAGTTAATAAGATAAATCTTGTTTCTCCAGAAGGTAATTTAACTGTTGCATATTTACCTTCTTTTGCAACTAACTGAGCAAAAGCTCCAGCAGAACGAGCCATAACAGCTCCTTGACCTGGGTGTAATTCAATACAAGAAATTGTAGTACCTAATGGAATTTCACTTAAGTACATAGCATTTCCAACTTCTGGAGATGCTCCTTTTCCTGAAATGATTGTTTGACCTACTTTTAATCCGTTTTGTGCAATCACATAACGCTTTTCACCATCAGCATAACTAACTAAAGCAATAAATGCAGTACGGTTTGGATCGTACTCGATAGTTTTTACTGTTGCAGGAACACCTTGTTTATCTCTTTTAAAATCGATAATACGGTATTTTTGTTTATGACCTCCACCGATATTACGTGTAGTCATTCTACCCTGGTTGTTTCGACCTCCAGATCGTTTTTTCGGAGCTAATAAAGATTTCTCCGGCTTATCAGTAGTAATGGTGTCGAACCCATTTACAACTCTAAAACGCTGACCTGGTGTTATTGGTTTTAATTTTCTAACTGACATTCTGTCTTTTCTTAAAGATTGTTATAAAAATCAATAGTTTCTCCTTCAGCTAACTGAACGATTGCTTTCTTGTATCCACCTGTTAATCCAGTAACTAAACCTTTTTTAGTGTATTTAGTTTTTCTTTGTGCTGGATAATTCATTGTTTTTACAGATTCAATCGCTACACCATAAGCAGCTTCAACAGCTCCTTTGATTTCTAATTTGTTAGCTTTCTTATTTACAACAAATGTATAACGGTTGTTTAACTCGCTATCATTTGTAGCTTTTTCTGTAATAATAGGTTTAATTAAAATACTCATCTTGTTCCCTATTTACTTAAATTAGACTCAATTCCTTCTAGAGAGCTTTCAGAAATAACAACTTTATTAGCATTTAAAACGCTGTATGTGTTAATACCTGAAGCATCTACTACTTTAGAACCTTTTAAGTTACGAGATGATAAGTAAACGTTCTTACTTTCTTCACCTAATACGAATAAAGACTTTTTAGCGTCTAATTCTAAAGCTTTTAATACATTGATAAACTCTTTAGTTTTTGGAGCTTCAAAGTTGAAGTCTTCTACAACTACTAAATTGTTTTCTTTTGCTTGAATACTTAAAGCTGACTTACGTGCTAAACGCTTTAAGTTTTTATTTAACTTAAAAGAATAGTTTCTTGGTCTTGGACCAAACATACGTCCACCACCTCTAAAAACACCAGACTTGATACTACCCGCACGAGCTGTACCAGTTCCTTTTTGTTTTTTTATCTTTCTTGTACTACCAGCAATCTCAGCTCTTTCTTTCGATTTATGAGTACCTTGTCTTTGATTAGCCAAATACTGCTTTACATCTAAATAAATCGCGTGATCATTTGGCTCAATTCCGAATACCTCGCTAGAAAGTTCAACTTTTCTACCAGTATCTTTTCCTGTAATATCTAATACTGCTACTTTCATTATTTCTCGATAGTTACATAAGAGTTTTTGTGACCAGGAATAGCCCCTTTTACAACGATAAGATTCTTATCTGCAACCACTTTTAAAACTCTTAAATTTTGAACTTTTACTTTGTCTCCACCCATACGACCTGCCATACGCATTCCTTTGAATACTCTTGCAGGGTATGATGCTGCACCAATTGAACCTGGAGCTCTTAAACGGTTATGTTGACCGTGAGTTGCTTGTCCAACTCCGCCAAAACCATGACGTTTAACAACACCTTGAAAACCTTTACCTTTAGAAACTCCTGATACATCAACGAATTCTCCTTCAGCAAAGTGTTCAACAGTAATTGAGTCACCTAATTTGTACTCACCTTCGAATCCTTGGAACTCAACGACTTTTCTTTTAGCAGATGTACCAGCTTTTTTAAAGTGACCATCTAAAGCTTTATTAGAGCTTTTTGCTTTTTTGTCATCGAAACCAAGTTGTAACGCGTTATAGCCGTCAACCTCTTCGGTTCTGACTTGGGTAACAACGCAAGGACCTGCTTCGATTACTGTACAAGGAATATTCTTCCCGTTTTCATCGAATAAGCTGGTCATTCCTACTTTTCTTCCTATTAACCCAGACATATTTGTTAATTTTCAGACGATAGATTTAATTTATCCAGCGCGTCTATTAATAAAATAAATTTTTGAAACAAATGTTTCTTGTTTTCCTTCAAATTTCTCAAAAAAAAAGAGCGAAAAACATCTTCACTCTTTGAATTTGTTTTACCGTTTTTCCTTCGCGAAACCCTCAGGACATGTCATTTCTGAATACTTTCCAGAAATTTACACACTCCGAAAACTAAAATTTCGGTGTGCAAAAGTAAAAAAAACTTTCGGCTTAACAAAATTAAACCGAAAGTTATTGATTTACTTATACTTTGATCTCAACTTCAACTCCACTTGGTAACTCAAGTTTCATTAACGCATCAATAGTTTTTGAAGAAGAACTATAAATGTCTAATAATCTTTTGTAAGCAGATAATTGAAATTGCTCTCTAGATTTTTTGTTTACGTGTGGTGAACGTAATACTGTAAAAATCTTTTTATTTGTTGGTAAAGGAATTGGACCGTTTACTACAGCTCCAGTACTCTTTACTGTCTTTACGATTTTCTCAGCAGACTTGTCTACTAAATTATAATCGTAAGACTTTAACTTTATTCTAATTTTTTGACTCATCTTAATTAACCTTTAGCGTTTGCGATTACTTCTTCTGAAATGTTACTTGGAGTTTCTGCATAGTGGGAGAATTCCATTGTAGAAGTTGCTCTACCTGAAGATAATGTTCTTAAAGAAGTAACATATCCAAACATTTCTGATAAAGGAACGATTGCTCTAACTACTTTAGATCCTGCACGATCGCTCATATCGTTTACTTGTCCTCTTCTTCTGTTTAAGTCTCCAACGATATCTCCCATGTTCTCCTCTGGAGTTAACACTTCTAATTTCATCATTGGTTCCATGATTACAGCTCTTGCAGCTTTTGCAGCAGCTTTGTAACCTAACTTAGCCGCTAATTCGAATGATAATTGATCAGAATCTACAGGGTGGAAAGATCCATCCTTTAAAGTAATCTTCATCGAATCCATTTCGTAACCAGCTAAAGGACCATTTTTCATTGCTTCTTTGAATCCTTTTTCTACTGACGGTACAAATTCCTTAGGAACGTTACCACCTTTAATTATAGACTCAAATTGTAATCCTGTTACACCTTCATCAGCAGGCTCCATAGTAAATACAATATCAGCAAACTTACCACGTCCACCAGATTGCTTTTTATAAACCTCTCTGTGATCTGCAGTAGCTGTTAAAGCTTCTTTATACTCTACTTGTGGTTGTCCTTGATTTACTTCAACCTTAAACTCACGCTTTAAACGGTCTACAATAATATCTAAGTGTAACTCTCCCATTCCTGAAATAACAGTTTGCCCTGAAGCTTCATCTGTTTTTACAGTAAACGTTGGATCTTCTTCAGCTAATTTAGCTAAAGCCATACCTAACTTATCTACATCTGCCTTAGTTTTAGGCTCAACAGCGATACCAATTACTGGATCTGGGAAATCCATAGATTCTAAAACGATTGGGTGTTTTTCGTCAGATAACGTATCTCCTGTTTTAATATCTTTAAATCCTACTGCTGCTCCAATATCTCCAGCTTCGATAAAATCGATTGCATTTTGTTTATTAGAGTGCATTTGGTAAATACGTGAAATACGTTCTTTCTTACCTGAACGGTTATTTAACACATAAGAACCTGCATCTAAGTGACCAGAATACGCACGGAAGAATGCTAAACGACCTACGAAAGGATCAGTAGCAATTTTAAATGCTAAAGCTGAGAATGGTGCTTTTGCATCTGGCTTACGTGTTTCTTCTTCACCTGAATCTGGGTTAGTACCAATGATATTATCTCTATCTACAGGAGAAGGTAAGTAACGACATACAGCATCTAATAAGAACTGTACACCTTTATTTTTAAATGATGAACCACACACCATTGGAATGATAGACATATCCATTACAGCAGCTCTTAATGCAGCGTGCACTTCTTCTTCTGTAATTGAATCTTCATCTTCCATGTACTTCTCTAATAAGTTTTCGTCATAAGCAGCAACCTCTTCGATTAACTTACCACGTAACTCACGAGCCTCTTCTTTTAAATCTTCTGGAATATCTACAACATCGAAAGTTGACCCATAGTTATCATCATGCCATACAATAGCACGGTTTTTAACTAAATCAACAATACCTTTAAAGTCTGCTTCATCACCAATATTTAATACGATTGGCACTGCGTTAGACTTTAACATATCTTTTACTTGCTGACAAACTGCTAAGAAGTTTGCTCCTTGACGGTCCATTTTGTTAACGAAACCGATACGAGGTACTTTATAGTTATCAGCTAAACGCCAGTTAGTTTCAGACTGTGGTTCTACTCCATCAACTGCTGAGAATAAGAACACTAATCCATCTAATACACGTAATGAACGGTTTACCTCTACAGTAAAGTCAACGTGACCTGGAGTATCAATAATATTAAAATGGTATCCTTTTGTTTCAGGTAATGGCTTTGCATTTTCTAAAGGAAACTGCCAAGTACAAGTAGTTGCAGCAGAAGTAATTGTAATACCTCTCTCTGCCTCTTGCTCCATCCAGTCCATTGTAGAAGCTCCATCGTGCACTTCTCCAATTTTATGAGACACTCCTGTATAGAAAAGGATACGCTCAGTTGTTGTTGTTTTACCAGCATCAATATGAGCAGCAATACCTATATTTCTTGTATATTTTAAATCTCTTGCCATTTCTTATTAAAATCTAAAGTGTGAGAATGCTTTGTTTGCTTCAGCCATCTTATGAGTATCAACTCTTTTCTTAACAGCAGCACCTTCTTCTTTAGCAGCAGCTAAAATCTCAGCAGCTAAACGTTGTGCCATTGTTTTTTCATTACGCTTGCGCGCATAAGAGATCATCCATTTAATCGCCATAGACACCTTACGGTCTGGACGAATTTGCATTGGAATTTGGAAAGTTGCTCCACCAACACGGCGAGAACGAACTTCTACGTGAGGCATCACGTTAGATAAACCATCTTTCCACACTTCTAAAGCCGACTTTTCTTCGTCAGTTTTCTTTTCATTTACGATATCCATTGCATCGTAAAACACTTTGAACGCTACAGATTTCTTACCATCCCACATTAAGTTATTCACAAAACGTGTAACTAATTGATCATTGAATCTTGGATCCGGTAACAAAACTCTTTTTTTAGCTCTTCTTTTCCTCATGTCTTTACATTAAAAAAGTTACTAATTAATTTTTACTTTTTGTCTTTTGGGCGTTTTGCACCGTACTTAGATCTACGTTGGGTTCTACCCTCAACTCCTGCAGTATCTAATGCTCCACGTACCACGTGATATTTAACACCTGGTAAATCTTTTACCCTTCCACCTCTAACTAATACTATCGAGTGCTCTTGCAAGTTGTGCCCCTCACCTGGAATATACGCGTTGATTTCGTTACCATTTGTTAAACGAACCCTTGCTACCTTACGCATTGCTGAGTTAGGTTTCTTAGGTGTAGTGGTATACACACGCGTACAAACTCCACGTCTTTGTGGACATGCTTGTAAAGCAGCCGATTTACTCTTCTTAGTTATTTTGGCTCTTCCTTTACGAACTAATTGTTGAATAGTTGGCATACTAAATTATTACTTGTTTTTAATTTGTACTTAAATTACTCTAATTTTAAGAGTGTGCAAATGTACGATAATTTTCTATTTATTCAAATATCAAGTAGTTATTTTTAAATACACTACCAAAAACATAAAACTTCACCCCAGCACCACTCCTTGTCACCAAACGCAACTAAAACCACAAAAATCACCTTACTTTATGTTAAAAAAATAAATATTTTTTAAAATAAAAACCAAATAAATAAGCTATAACCCAAAAACAAACACTTAAACCTAAAATACTTTAATATTTTTAGAACATTTTAACAAATACCTTGTTTTTTTAAGTTTTATTTATGACTTTTGACTCAATTAATTCAAATAATTACATAATGAAAACAAAGTTTAATGGAATTTTAACGCTACTACTAGCGTTAATTGTGCAAATATCCTTTGCACAAGAAAAAACAATTTCAGGTACAGTTTCTGACGGAACAGGACCCTTACCTGGAGTTAACGTATTAATAAAAGGTACCACCACTGGTGTAGAAACTGACTTTGATGGGAAATTTTCTATCAGTGCAAAAACTGGAGACATTCTTGTTTTTAGTTTTGTTGGAATGAAGACAATAGAAAAAACGATTGGTACCACTAGCACTATGAATATTACCATGTCTAGCGACAATGTTCTTGATGAAGTTGTTGTTACTGCTTTAGGAATGAGCAAAGCAGAAAAAGCAATTGGTTATGCTGTCCAAGAAGTGGATGGTGAAAAATTAAGCCAAGCTAAAGAGACAAACATTGTTAACTCTTTACAAGGTAGAGTTGCAGGTGTTCAAATACAAGGTAGTCAATCTTCTTTAGGAGGTTCTTCAAGAATCACCATACGTGGTGCTAACTCTTTTTTAGGTAACAACCAACCTTTATTCGTAGTAGATGGTGTACCAATTGACAACTCTAATTTTTCTACACCTGAACAACAAAGAGGTTTTGGTGGTGGTTCTTATGACTATGGTAACTCAGCTTCTGATATAGACCCTGCCAATGTAGAAAGCATGTCTGTATTAAAAGGTGCTGCCGCTACTGCTATTTATGGTTCAAGAGGTGCTAACGGAGTTATTTTAATCACAACTAAAACAGGTAAAAACAAAAAAGGCTTAGGCGTTACATTTGACTCTGCTATTAGCTTTGATAAAGTAACTAATTTAATCCCTATTCAAAGAATGTATGGAGGAGGTTCTATTTATGCAGATTTTACCACAGATGAATTTGGTAACAACGTAGATAGAATTGGTCAAGATGGATTTAAAGTATTTAACCAAGATGGTCAAACGTATTTAGCACCTAATTACGCAAAAGATGGTTCTTGGGGACCTAAATTTAACCCTAATATCATGGTAAGGCATTGGGACTCTTGGGATCCAAACTCTCCAAACTACAAAGAAACTAGACCGTGGGTTGCTCCAAAGAATGACTACAGCGCCTTCTTTAATACTGGTTTTACAAAAACTAATAGTATTGCTTTAGCTGGAGGCGATGACAAAGGAACTTTTAGAATAGGTTATACAAATTTAGATCAAGAAGGCGTTATGCCAGGTGGTAGCCTTCAGAGAAACACTATCAACTTCAATGGAAGTTACAATTTATCAGACAAATTAAAAGCTGGCATTGTAGCTAACTATGTCCGTACAGACGTTGAAGGAAGAAACGTTACAGGATACTCTAACGGAAACCCTATGCAAGGCTTTACTCAGTGGTGGCAATCTCAATTAGACGTTAATAGATTAAAAAGAAACCAATTCAGATCTGACGGTACACAACATACTTGGAACCCAGGTGGTATTCTTACTGAAACAGGTAACGGAAATAGTATCCCTAATCTTGTTTCCTTTGATGCTTCCCCTAACTATTTTGATAACCCACATTGGACAAGATCTAACTTTTTCCAAGAAGACTCTAAAAACAGACTATACGGAAACGCAAACGTTTCTTACAAATTAACTGATGAATTAACTGTTTCATCACAGTTTGGAACAGACTGGTATCAAATTAGTGCTAGAGAAGGGATTCCTTTTAACTCAGTGGATGGTTCTAGGTACTCTGAGGTAGAAAGAAGATTTCAAGAAACCAACATGGACGTTAAGTTAAACTACAACACTGCATTTGGAGAGGATATTACCTTAAACGCACTTGTAGGTGCGAACAAAATGACAAGAACCTATAGAGAAACCTCTTTAAGTACATCTGGTGGTTTAGTTGTTGATAAGTTTTATAATATCGCTAATTCTAAAGACTCTCCAAACATTTCAACTTTTGAACAAAGCAAAGCCATTAATAGTATCTTTTTCACCTCTTCTCTTGGATGGAAAGATATGGTGTTTTTAGATTTAACAGCAAGAAATGACTGGTCTTCTACATTACCAGAAGATGATAATAGCTTTTTCTACCCTGGAGCTTCTTTAAGCTGGGCTATTAGTGAATTACCTGGATTGAAGGGAAACCCAACCCTAACTTTCGCCAAAGTTAGAGCCAGTATTGCACAGGCAGGAAATGATAGCGACCCTTATAGACTTTTAGATGTTTACAGCCCTGTTACTCCTAACTTGAACGGATTACCTTCATACGAAGTACCCAATTCTAAACAAAACCCAAACCTAAAAAATGAGTTAACAACTGAAATGGAATTTGGTTTTTTAGTTAAAATGTTCAATAATCGATTAAGTATTGATGCTGCTTATTACGATAGAACTACAGAAGATCAAATTTTCAACGTTCCAGTATCATCAACTACAGGATACCAATCTAGCTTATTAAATGCTGGAACAATGAAAAACTCAGGTGTTGAATTAATGATTAGCGGTACACCAATTCAAACTGCTGATTTCCGCTGGGATCTTGGTATCAACTTAACTAAACAAGAAAATGAAGTTGTAGAATTACTTAAAGACGAAAATGGAGAAACTATTGTAGAAAGTATAGGTTTAGGTGGTACGTGGTCTTCAGATTTAAGAGTACAAGAAGGACTTCCATATATGGCTCTATTTGGTCAAGATTTTATCTATGACGATAACGGTAATAAAGTTATAGATAGCCGACCAACTGTTGATGGAAAACCAAACGCTAATTACGGTATGTACCAATTTACTTCTGATAGAGTATATTTAGGTTCTGCTTTAGCTGATTGGACAGGAGGTTTTAACACATCATTTAGCTACAAAGGATTTACTCTTTCAGGACTTTTAGACTTTCAAATTGGAGGCGTATTACACTCTGACTCATTACAATGGTCACATTATTCAGGAATGCACCCTAATACAGTATCTTTTAACGGAGAATCTGACACCCGTGCTAATGGAATGGTTTTACCTGGCGTAAAACAAGACGGTACCCCTAACGACATCCGTGTAGCACCTCAAGCTTTCTATCAAACCCATTGGAATAAATCTGCTCTGTTTACTTACGATGCAAGCTTCCTTAAATTAAGGGAAATAAGATTATCTTATAACTTTCCTTCTAGATTTATTGACAATACACCATTTACAAGTTTAAGTTTAAGTGCTTATGGTAGAAACTTAGCTGTTTTATATTCTGAGGTTCCTCACTTAGATCCTCAAGTAGTTACTGGTTCAGGAAACAGACAAGGTTTAGAGAACGCACAGGTTCCCTCTACAAGATCATTTGGTTTTAACCTTTCTGCTAAATTTTAAAAGATAAAAAAAATGAAAAAAATAAAATATATATTATTATCACTCGCATCAACTTTATATGTTGGATGTAGTGATTTTGGAGATACCAACATAGACCCTAACAATGCTGTAAGTGTTGATCCATCATACCTTCTAACAGAATCTGAATTTAGGTTATACAGCACTGTACATGGTAGAACTTTAAATGCCGACTGGGGACAATTAATGGTTCAATACTGGGCACAGAACGAGTACACCTCAGATAGTAGGTATAGCGCAATAGACGTAACTTCTTTTGATGGTACTTTCTCAAGTATTTACACAAATGTAATTAAAGAATTGTACTCCGCTAAATCATTGGTAGACATGCAAAATGTAAGCGAAAATATAAAAAATAACCGTAAAAACATTTTAGATGTAATGAGCGCACAAGCATTTTCTGTACTTACAGACGGGTTTGGCGCTATACCTTACACAGAGGCAATTTCTGCAGTTAATTTACCAAAATACGATTCTCAACAAGATGTATATTTGGGCATTTTAGAAACATTAGATAATGCTGCAAGTACTTTTACTAATTCTTCTCCTTCTTTTAGTAGCGGTGATGTTATTTATAATGGAGATATTGATGCTTGGAAAAAACTAACAAGTTCTTTAATGCTAAGGTATGCTATTAGATTAGCCGATGTAGACCCTGCTAATGCTAGCACATATGTTAATAAAGCAA
Organism: Tenacibaculum sp. DPLXC6; assembly: GCF_056815515.1. NCBI lineage: Bacteria > Pseudomonadati > Bacteroidota > Flavobacteriia > Flavobacteriales > Flavobacteriaceae > Tenacibaculum > Tenacibaculum sp. DPLXC6. The sequence continues at coordinate 3,124,805 of NZ_CP141806.1, read as the reverse complement.
TTAGTCATGGTGTTTTTACGAGTAATGCAGATAACGCTTTATTCAAGTTTGACTCAAACATTAATAGAGCAAATCCTTTACACATAGACATTAACCCTTTAGGAGGAAACAGGGACGATCACTGCGTATCAGAATTCTTAGTAACTACTTTAGAAAACATGAATGACCCTAGGCTAGATAAATATGCTGCTCCTTCTTCTAATGGTTCAATAGTTGGTATGCCTTATGGTTTAACAGATAACGATGCAACATCTCTAAAACCAACAACCTCAAGACCGGCTGCTAACCTTAGGGAAGCTGAAACCCCTTTTTACATAATTACTTATTCCGAAGTACAATTCCTTTTAGCTGAAGCTTATCAAAGAGGTTTTGCTAGCGGATCTGCAGCTGCAGCTTATGCTGAAGCGATTACTGCTTCTATGAATAGATGGGGAATTACTGATGCTTCAGCAATTTCAACATACATTTCTTCAAACCCTTATGACGCTGCTAATTGGAAACAGTCTATCGGTACACAAAAGTGGGTGGCTTTATACATGAATGGTGTTGAAGCCTGGAATGAATGGAGGAGATTAGATTACCCTATTTTAGCGGTACCTGCTGCTGCTGAAATCCCAACTATACCGGTAAAACTTCCTTATCCTTTATCTGAAACAACTACCAACTCAGCTAATTTGAGTAGTGTTACTTCAAATCCAGCAAGTATTACTACAAAAGTTTGGTGGGATGTAAACTAGTTTATTTCCTATAAACTGTTCTTATTTATTTATAACGCCTTGTCTTTACAGGGCGTTTTTTTATGTTAAAAAATTGTTTATTTAAGATATATTTATGATTTTAGCAGCTAATTAATTCAAATAATTACATAATGAGAACAAAGTTTAATGGAATTTTAACGCTTTTTCTAGCGTTAATTGTGCAAATATCCTTTGCGCAAGAGAGAACAATTTCAGGTACTGTTTCTGATGAGACTGGGCCACTACCTGGGGTTACGATTTTAAAAAAGGGTACTACTCAAGGTACCGAAACAGATTTTGATGGAAACTATACAATTCAAGCTAAAACAGGCGATGTTTTAGTATTCAGTTTTGTAGGAATGAAAACAGCAGAAAGAACTGTTGGAGCTTCTAATCAAATCTCTTTAATACTAGAAAGTGACAATTTACTAGAAGAAGTAGTAGTTGTAGGTTATGGTACAACTACAAAAAAGGCTTATGCTGGTACAGCCTCTGTTGTTAAAGCTGAAAATATTGAAGCTAAATCTTTTTCTAACGTTTCTCAGGCTTTAATTGGTGAGGTAGCTGGTGTAAATGTAATAAACACTTCTGGTCAGCCTGGTACAGTTGGTACAGTACGTATTCGTGGTTATGGTTCTGTAAATGGTAACCGTAGTCCGTTATATGTTGTAGATGGTGTTCCTTATGGTAATAGTTTAAACTCTATTAACCCTGCGGATATCGAAAGTACAACAATCTTAAAAGATGCAACTGCTACAGCTATTTATGGTTCTCGTGGAGCTAACGGTGTTGTTTTAATAACAACTAAAAAAGGGAAGAAAAACAACTCTTATATTGAAGTTGATGTTAAAACAGGTATAAACGACCAGTTAATTCCTAGGTACGATGTAGTTACTTCTCCTGAGGAATATATTGGTTATGTTTGGGAAGGTATCAAAAATAAAGCAGCTATTGACGGTAACGCTGACCCTGTTGGTTTTGCCAATAACAATCTTTTTACAGGTAATTATGTTGCCCCTGGATATAACATGTGGAATGTTACTAGTGGTGCTGATTTAATTGACCCTCAAACAAGTACTGTTCTACCAGGTGTAACTAGAAAGTATACTCCTCAGAGATATGCTGATTTGTCTTTTGATGCAGCTATTAGAACAGAAGCAAATGCTCGTTTTGGTGGTGGTAGTGAGAACACTACTTACTTTGCTTCTTTTGGTTATTTAGATGATAATGGGTATTCTATCAATACTGGTTTCCAGAGATACTCTACTCGTTTAAACCTTACTACCGATATCAAACCTTGGTTAAAAGTAAGCTCTAATATTGGTTATAACTTTTCTGAAAGATTAGCAAATGGACAAATTGAAGGTTCTGAAAATGTTTTTGAATTTGCTGATAAAATGGCGCCTATTTTTCCTGTATTTTTGAGAGATGACAATGGTCAATTAGTTCCTGATCCATTTTATGGAGGTTTCCAGTATGATTACGGTTCTCTTTCTGGTTTTAGAGATAGACCTAATGCTAATGGACTTAACCCTATTGGGTCGGCAAATTATGACACAAACAGAAGAAACGCTCATGCTATTGATGGTAACTTCTCGTTTAACTTTACGCTTACAGATTACTTAAAGGCAGAAGTTAGATATGGTGCTCAGTACACTACTAGACAAAACAAAAACTATACAAATAAGTTTTATGGAGGAGGTCAATCTACTGGAGGAGATTTATTCGTTACTGATGAAACATTCTTGACTCAAAACTTTTTACAATTACTAAGATTTAACCAAAATTGGAACGATCATACCCTAGAAGTTTTAGCTGCTCACGAATCTACTGAATACACTCAAACTCAAGCCACTCAATGGAAAGGTTTACAAGTTAGTCCATTTAACTTAGATTTAAACAATTTCCAAAGTGAATTAGCTTTACCTACAGGTTATAGAGAAGGATATACTATAGAATCTTATTTTGCTCAAGCTAACTATAACTATAAGCAAAAATACTATTTAACAGGTTCGGTAAGAACAGATGGTTCTTCTCGTTTCTTAAAAGATAAATGGGGAGTATTTGGTTCTGTTGGTGCTGCTTGGATTTTGAGTAACGAAGATTTCTTAAGTAACAATGACTTATTCCGTTTCTTAAAACTTAAAGCTTCTTATGGTGTTACTGGTGATCAGGCTGGTGTTGGCTACTACTCTGGTGCGGATGGATTTATCTTAGGTAACTTAGCTGGTCAAATCTCTGTATCACCTGATAGTAACGGTAATGCTGATTTAACTTGGGAAACTTCAAGACAATTCCAAGTAGGTACTGAATTTACTTTAGGTAATTTCTTAGATGGTACTGTTGACTACTATCAAAAGAATACAGATAACTTAATCTTTGATAGAAGAGTTGGACCTTCTCAAGGTATTGCTATCATTACCGTTAATGATGGAGAATTACAAAACTCAGGTTTAGAGTTTCAGTTAACAGGTCATTTAATTAAAAAAGAAAGATTTTCTTTAGATTTATCTGTAAATGGAGAACTAGCTAATAATGAAATTTCTGAAATGCCTATTGATCCTGCAACTGGTGAGCAAAAATATTTAGACAACTCTAATGGAAGTTATGGGTACTCTGTAGGTAGATCTATCTATGACTTTTATATGAGAGAATGGGCAGGTGTAGATCCTGCTGATGGAGCTCCAATGTGGTACCAATATTATGATGATAAAAATGATAACGGAGTTTTAGATTCTGGTGAAGCTGGATTTGCTATTCCAGATGAAAATGGTATGGATACAAACCAAACTGGTTCTATTGTAGAGTATGAAAGAAGAGTTTCTGATACGAACATTAAGAAAACTGTTACTAAAACTTATAGTGAAGCAACAAATGTATATGCCAACAAATCTTTAATCCCTGATATTAGAGGGGCTTTTAGACTTGCTGCAAGGTTAGGAGATTTTAATTTATCTTCTCAATTCACATATAGTTTAGGCGGTTATGCTTATGACGGTCAATATGCTGAATTAATGTCAGACCGTTTCGGTGCTGTAGGTAACAACTTCCATAAAGATATCGCTAATAGATGGAGAAATCCAGGTGATATTACAGACGTACCAAGGTTAGCTGATGGAGCAGATCAAACTGCTACTTCTGCTTCAACTAGATTCTTAACTAGCACTGATTACCTTGCTTTAAACAATATTAGTTTAGGATATACAATCCCAAATAAATTCATAGAAAAAGCAGGGGTGGATATGGTAAACATCTCTTTAACTGGAGATAATCTATTTATGACCACTGCTCGTAATGGTTTCTTACCTAATACAACAGAATCAGGAAATTCAGGAAGAAGATTATACGCACCAATGTCTACATTTACTTTAGGTGTTAGAGTTAAATTTTAAAAACAATATTTAAGATGAAAAATAATATAATTAAAATAGGTTTACTATCTTCCTTACTTTTCTTTGGGTACGGTTGTGGTGATGACTTTTTAGAAGATCCTATAAAAGAAGGAACAGAGACTTTATCTTCAGTTCAGTTAGCAGATGCTATTGCTGTTGACCCTGAAGTTACTGGAGCATTAATGACAGGAGTTTACTCTTTAACATTTCAAACAGAAACAGGTGGTACTACTGGTCACGACGACTTTGGTCAAAAAGCCTATGATATTTTTGGAGACATGTTATCTGGTGATTTAGCGCTTAGCCAAAGTGTATATGGATGGTATAGAGCTAGTATTACCGAATTTCAAGGACCAACTGACTTTACTTTTTTAGACAATTATCAAGTTTGGAGATATTATTATAGAATAATTAGAGCATGTAACCAAGTTATTGATGGCTTAGGAGGTATGGATGCTATTCCTGAAAGTGATGATAATAAATACATCATGGGACAGGCCAAGGCCCTAAGAGCTCATTCATATTTTTATTTAACACAGTTTTTTCAAAAAGAGTATAATCCTTCTGAATTAATCTTACCAATTTACAGAAGTGCTCAAGATCAAAACGGTGCTAAAGTAAGTGCTGAAGAGATTTATACACTGATAGAAAGTGACCTAACTGATGCAATATCTTTACTTGATGGTTTCTCTAGATTAAACAAAACGCAAATTAATAAAGATATAGCTCAAGCTATTTATGCTTATGTTTTAGCAGCTAAAGGAGACTATACAAATGCATATACTCATGCTGCTGCTGTAGTTAACGGAGGTGCCTACACATTAATGCAAGGAGGTGAACTAACTGGTGGATTTAACAACTTAGCTACATCTGGATGGATGTGGGGTGTTGACTTAAATACTGAGATTGGGTTAGGTTTAGTTTCTTGGTGGGGACAAATGGACTATTACAGTTACAGTTACCCTGCTTTTGGTGACTTTAAATCTATAGATCAATCTTTATTTGATGCTATACCTAGTGATGACGCTAGAAAAGGACAGTTCTTAGACAACAATACTGTTGGAGAACATTTAATGCCTTTATATAAGTTTTATGATGAAAACAGAGAAAGATACGGAGCTTCTCAAACTGTACAAGCTGATTACGTATACATGCGTGTAGCTGAAATGCATTTATTAGCTGCCGAATCTGCTGCTAAATCAGGAAATGAAGGTGCTGCAAAAACCTTATTAAAGAATTTTGTTGCAACCAGAGTACCTGATGCTTCTTATGTAGATGGTCTTAGCGGTCAAGCTTTACTAGATGAAATTTACTTACAAACTCGTATAGAATTATGGGGTGAAGGTAAAAGTTACTTAGCTATGAAGCGTAATAAAGCTACTATTACAAGAGGATCTAACCATCTTTCTTTTGTAGGTGAACCAATTCAGTATAATGATGAAAGATTAACTTTTGAAATTCCAGAATCTGAAATTCAAAATAATCCTTTTATTACTGATCAAAACCAGTAAATTTTTAATAAAACCACTAAGTCTATGTAGATTTAGTGGTTTTTTTTCTAAACCAATTAACTAAACTCAACAATTATGAAAAAAATAAAATTATTATTTATTGCCACAATTACTATTATCTCTTTAAATAGCTGTACTGATGAAGTAGAATCATTAGACACAAACTATATAACATTTAGTAAACCATCTTATTCTACCGGTGTTGATGTTGGCGCTACCACTAATTATGATGTAACTATTTACACCGCTAACACTACTGGGTCTGATAGAACTTTTACTGTTTCTGTTGATGAAGGTGCTACTAATGCTGATGCTGGATCTTATAGTGTTCCTACATCTGTAACTATTCCAGCTAATCAGAATGAAGGAGTTTTAACTGTTCAATTATCAGATGTTAATCTTGGAATAAGTGTTAATAAATTAGTTTTAAACTTTGGAACAGAAGAAGGATTATCAAATGGAGGATCTACAACTATTAATTATATTCAAAATTGTAATGAAGTATCTGGTACATTAGACATTGTTTTTGACGGGTATGGTAATGAAACTAGTTGGGAAATTCTAGATTCCTTAGGTGGTGTTGTAGCTTCTGCTGATTTGGGAACATATAGCGAAGGGCAAGCTTCTGCCTCTATACCTGTAACACTATGTGCTGGAAGAAGTTTTACCTTTGTTATTAATGATGACTATGGTGATGGTTTAAGCTATCCTGCAAATGGTACTTATACACTTACTATAGGAGGTGTTGTTAAGGCTTCTGGTGGAGGAGATTTTGGTTCTTCTGAATCTACAGATTTTGACACTAACTAATTTTTAATTTAGTTTTAAATAATACTAAAACCACCTCTTTTCGAGGTGGTTTTTTTATACCATAAAATCAACTACATTTGCAGCATGGAACAAAACACAAACATTTTTGGTATTAGAGCCATTATTGAAGCTATAGAAAGTGGAGCTTCTATTAATAAAGTATACCTTCAGAAAGGCTTGAGAGGAGACTTATTTTTTCAATTAGATAAGCTCTTGAAAAAAAATAAAATTTCAACCAGTGTAGTTCCTACAGAGAAATTAGATCGTTTATCTAAACACAACAACCATCAAGGTGCTGTTGCTAAGATTTCTCCTATTGACTTTTACGATTTAGAAAACTTAATAGAAGAGACATTAGAATCAGACAAGACTCCCCTATTCTTATTATTAGATCAAGTTTCAGATGTAAGAAACTTTGGAGCTATTATTAGAACTGCAGAATGTACTGGTGTTAATGGGATTATTATTCAAAAGAGTGGTAGTGCTCCTGTAAATGCTGAGACTATCAAAACTTCTGCTGGAGCTGCTTTTAAAGTACCTATTTGTAAAGTAGATCATATTAAAGACGCCATTTTTCAACTAAAAGCTGCTGACATTAAACTAGCTGCTGCAACTGAAAAAACCGAAGATTCGGTTTATGATGTTGATTTTAATCAGCCGATAGCTATCATAATGGGCTCTGAGCACAAAGGAGTAAGTAACTCTGTTTTAAAAATGGTTGACTATAAAGCTAAATTGCCATTACTAGGAGAAATAGAATCCCTTAATGTATCGGTTGCATGTGGCGCATTTTTATACGAAGCCGTAAGACAACGTTTATAATATTTTAAATCCTATCCTGCTTAGTGCAGGATTTTTTATTCCTCTTCTTTATAAATGTAACGGTATTTTATTTCCTTCAAATCTATTTCAGCTTCTTCTTCAATAATTGGCGGAACATAGTTCCCATCTTCATCAAACATATCATCAAATTCTGTTTTGGAGAATTCAAATCTTTCCTTAACTATTCCTTTATTTCTATATAACAAAGCTAATACTACTCCTGTGATTAATCCTGATAAATGACCTTCCCAAGACATACCCTCTTTAATAGGTAACACATACCAAACCATACTTCCATATAGAAAAATAGTAATAAATGAGACAGCTACTAATCTATAATTCTTTTTTATTATCCCACTAAAAAGCACAAAACTAAAAAGTAAATACACAATTCCGCTAGCTCCAATATGGTACGACTCTCTTGCAATTATCCAAGTTAATAATCCAGTTATAACACCTCCATACACCAAAACTTTTACTGCTACTTTTCTATAAAAATAAAAAAGACATGCTGAAAGCACAAATAACGGAACAGAGTTATTAAAAAGATGATTAGTATCACTATGAATAAAAGGAGAGCAGAAAACCCCCTTTAAGCCACTAAAATTTCTGGGAAACACTCCAAACTTGTTAAAATTCCATCCAAATTTTATTTCTAACCAGTATACAAACCATATTGTAAATACAAATAGAAGTGGAATAGTAAAGATTGTCGGAGAAAATTTTAGTTGTTGTTCAGTTTTCATAATGCTGAAAATAACAAAAATAAATCCAAAGTAGTATTTATGAACTTCTGTCATAAATCTTTGCTATTTTTACATTATGAATCAACCTTTGGCAGAAAGAATTCGTCCACAAAGTTTGGGTGACTATATTAGTCAACAACATTTGGTGGGTGAAAATGGTATTTTAACTAATCATATTAAACAAGGAATTATTCCCTCTTTAATTTTATGGGGACCTCCAGGAATTGGTAAAACTACTTTAGCAAATATTATTGCAAATGAATCTGGACGTCCTTTTTATACTCTAAGCGCTATTAGCTCAGGGGTAAAAGATGTTCGTGAAGTTATTGAGAAAGCTAAAAAAAGTGGAGGACTATTCACTCAGAAAAATCCAATTTTATTTATTGATGAAATTCACCGATTTAGTAAATCACAACAAGATTCTTTATTAGGTGCTGTTGAGAAAGGCTGGGTAACTTTAGTTGGTGCAACAACAGAAAATCCTAGTTTTGAAGTTATACCTGCCCTACTCTCTCGATGCCAAGTGTATATTTTAAATTCTTTTGATAAAAATGACTTGATTGCTCTTTTACATAGAGCGATGGAAAAAGATGAAATCATTTCTCAAAAAAAAATCAATTTAAAAGAAACCGACGCTCTGCTTCAGGTTTCTGGAGGTGATGCCAGAAAACTTTTGAATATTTTTGAGTTATTGGTCGCTGCTGATGATGAAATTGAGGTTACTAATGAATTAGTGTTATCTAAAATTCAAAAAAATACTGTTCGTTATGATAAGACTGGCGAACAACATTACGATATTGTTTCTGCCTTTATAAAATCTATAAGAGGTAGTGATCCTAACGCTGCTGTATACTGGTTAGCACGAATGATTGAAGGAGGTGAAGATGTGAAATTTATTGCTAGAAGAATGTTAATTGCTGCTTCTGAAGATATTGGTAATGCAAATCCTACGGCTTTGATTCTAGCTAATAATACGTTTCAAGCTGTTTCAGTTATTGGTTTTCCCGAATCTAGAATTATTTTAAGTCAATGTGCTGTTTATTTAGCCAATTCAGCAAAAAGTAATGCTTCTTATATGGCGATTGGAGAAGCTCAAAACTTGGTGAAAACTACAGGGGATTTGTCCGTTCCCCTTCACTTAAGAAATGCTCCTACTAAACTAATGAAAGATTTAGACTACGGAAAAGAGTATCAGTACTCGCACAACTATGCGGGAAATTTTGTGAACCAAGAATTTTTACCTGATGAAATAAAAAACACTAAATTGTACGAACCTGGAAATAACGCTCGTGAAAATCAATTTAGAGAATTGTTAAAACAACGTTGGAAAGACAAGTATAATTATTAAAAAAGAGAGTTTTACAAACTCTCTTTTTATACTTTTTTAAAATTTTATCTGATATTGTTTTTCAATTTTATCACCTTTATTATAAAATTCAACAAACCAAGAATTTCCGTTTTTGTATAAGATTCCGTTTTTATCTTTTATCACAAAAACATCTTTTACATTAGTTTTTAATACTTGAAAAACAACCTCTGGCTTCATGTTTACTAATTGAAATCCATTAGCTATGGGCTGTGCGAATAATTGTTCTTTAGCCTTAGCTGGCTTTTCAACAACCTCAGCTGGTGTGCTTTCAGCTGCCTTTGATATGACAGCTAAGGCTGGTACTTCTTTGTTTTTAGTTACAACATCTTCTTGTAACGGAACATATTTATACTTTAAAGCTTCAATCGATTTAAAAGCATTACGAATGGCTTCATGATACGCTTTTTTATATTCTTTTTCTTTACTTCTTCCTACTTGCGAAGTAAACACCACCTTATTATAACAGTCTCTTAATTCTACAATACTTTTTGTTGTAAACAATCCAGAATCATCTTTAACTACCCCTGTTAAAACCAAACATCTATTGTTTACAGTCTCTTCTGGTAATTTTTCATCCTCTAAAAAAGCGGTAAATCCGTATTTATTAAATAAGAATTTTGTTAGTGAACTTGTTTGATACTTATCTTTTTCTTTTACAAAACCAAACTTGCTAGGTACTATTACGTATTTATAATTATTGATTGACTTTTGTGCAAAACTTGCTGTTGTAATAAACAACGCTAATAAAAGTATTTTTTTCATTTTTATTGTTTTTATATAAGTTTAGCTTTAAACCTATAAATATTTTTTTAACTCTACCAAGGTACTTACTCGTTGTCCTTCGGTACCTTTATTTTCTTGTGAAAAATGAATAGCTCTCATACCTGAGTTTATCGCCCCTATTATATCTGCCTCATAACTATCTCCAATCATAACCGATTGATGTGCCTTTGCTCCTGCTTTACCTAATGCAAATTCAAAAACTTTTGGGTTTGGTTTTTTAACTCCAACACATTCTGAAGTTATTATTTCTCTAAAAAATGTATGAATTCCTGATTTTTCTAATTTCAAATTTTGTACTTCTTTAAAACCGTTTGTAATTATATGCAAATGATACTTTTTCTCTAAATATTGTAAAACCTCAATAGCATCATCAAACAGATAGTTGAAGTTAGGTAAATAACGAATGTAGTCTTCTGATATTAGATTAATTAATTTATCAGAAACTGTATACTCTAAGCTATCAAATGTTTCTTTTAACCTATGATATCTTAGTGCTGATTTTTCTACTCTATCTTCCCTATACAGTTTCCAGTATTTTAGATTCACAGGAATATACACTTTCAAAAAATCATGTATTGAAATATTAATTTTTTGTTCTTCAAAAATCTGTTGAAAAGTTAGTTTAGAATTTCTATCAAAATCCCATAACGTGTGATCTAAATCAAAAAACAAATGCTTTATTTCCATTTCTTCCCTAAACATTTCCTACTATTTTAAGCATTGAATTATATAGTCTATTCCATCCTCTCCATCTTAAATAGTTACTCAAACTTTCATTATGAAACACCGTTATTAAAGTACCATTTACTGCCTTTACTTCATTTTTTAAATCTCTAATTTTCCCTAAAGATTGCTTTGGCGTTAACTTCATATAATCGTTTAACGTTGTATCCATCAAAGCAAACGGGAATATTTTTAAGGGTGTTTGAATTTCAAAATCTAAATCGTAAAAGTAAAAAGGTGTGCAAGTACTTGCACGGAATCCCACATGCGTTGCATACCCCATAGAGTAATCCTCCTCTATTTCTAAATCTATTAACTGTTGATAGGTTTCAGGTAAAGACACTCGTAAATAATGTTGTCTTGATCGTTTAATTGGCATATTCGTTATTGCCTCTAAACGCTCTTTTTCTTTTTTTAACATTATAGCATCATTCATCGTGTAATATGACGGGTGTAACCCAACACGAGCATAATCAACCATATCCTTTATTAATAATTTGAATTTTCTTTTTGAAGCTGACACATTGGTATCAAATGTAGTATAATCTCCTATTAAAAAGAAAAATATGGTTCTTACATTATAGGTTTTCTTTAATTCAATAGCTTTTTCAAATGTATCAAAAGGATCTTTTTTAATATTAAAAAGTACAGCAAATCGATCCCAAATAGTAAAAACCTTGAACTGAGAAGCATCCTTTAGGAAACCTCCAATGGTTCTTATAAAACTTTTATGCTTATATGCATAAGCATTATCAACATCAATTGTAGATATATATTCAAATTTCCTTGTTGTATGTTCAAAATCAGGGAATTTTTGTTTCAAAGTCTCCAAAAATTTATAGCCCCAAATATCAACTAAGGGTTTCTCTAAAAACCCATTTTGATAAGCTATACTTTCACTTGCCGTAAAACGTCCATGTTTATCTTTTATATGTGGTAAATATTCTTCATACCTTGAAACTAAGAAGAAGCTAGCAGCAAAAATATCAAACGGAATTTCAGAAGCTTCAACAGCTGGAAAGAAACAAGGAACTTCATCCCATTTTTGAATTACTATCTCTACATCTTTAATTCCTTGCTGGAACAGCAACTCATTACTCTGAACAAAAAACTCCTTTCCTAAAGGAACATTTGTATATGAAAACTTAGGTCCATTATAAGCTACAAACTCTTCTACCTTACCTGTAAAATCAATTTTAACTTGTAAAATACGAGTAAAAATATGTTTAAAAATATAACGTACTCTTGGAGTAACTTTGTGAGTGTAAATAAGTATCATAAACATTAACTAGTAATCGTAAAACGATTATAAAATTCCTTCATCTGCAAAGCTAAAATAAGCTTTTTCAGTAACTATTAAGTGATCTAATAATTTAATATCTAAAGTAACACCTGCTTGTTTTATCTTCTCTGTTATATCAACATCTGATTTACTTGGTGATAATTTTTCTGAAGGATGATTGTGACAAACAATTATTCCAATTGCAGAAAGCTCTAAAGCTCTTTTATAAAGCAACCTAACATCTACCAATGTAGCTGTAAAACCACCTTTACTTAACTGATGTTTTGCTAATACTTTATTTGAATTATTGAGGTACAATACCCAAAATTCTTCATACTGCAAATCTCCTATAAGGGGTTGCATAATCTTTGCTACATCTTTAGAACTCTTGATTTTTGGCACGGTAGCTCTTTCTTCAAATTGCCTTCTTTTCCCAAATTCTAAGGCTGTTACTACCGATATTGCTTTCGCCTCCCCTATTCCCTTAAACTTCATCAATTCCTCTACCGATAACTTTGCTAATACATTTAGATCATTATTTACTGATAGTAATATCCTTTTAGCTAAAGCAACTGCACTTTCATCCCTGTTACCTGAACCTATTAAAATAGCGACTAGCTCAGCGTCTGATAATACTGTTTTTCCTTTAGACATTAGTTTTTCTCTTGGCCTATCATCTAATGCCCACGATTTAATAGAAATCTTATTCATATTTATTTTCTTTTTCACAGTCTTATAAAACTATTCATATATAAATTTAGTCTTTTAACTATGAGTCTTTAATTACTTTTTCTTATAGATTTATAAATATAATTCATTTTTTGCACAACCAAAAGAAGCACAGTATCTTTGCACTCTATCTTTTTTAATTTTTAATATGAAGATTATTATAGCCGGGGCTGGAGACGTTGGTTTTCATTTGGCTAAACTCCTTTCTTACGAAGCACAAGACACATATGTAGTCGATTTTGATGGTGAAAAATTAGAATATCTAAACAATCATTTAGATGTTATCACCAAAAAAGGAGACGCTACCTCTATAAAACTATTGAAAGAAATAGGTGTAAGCTCTGCCGATTTATTATTAGCAGTAACTGAAAGTCCTAATACAAACTTTACTATTTCTGTAATAGGTAAAGCATTAGGTGTAAAGAAAACAATTGCTAGAATTAGTAACCCTGAATTTTTAAACAATCCTTGTATTAATTTTAAAGATTATGGTGTAGATTTTATGATTTCTCCAGAAGAGTTAGCTGCTGAAGAAATTAAATCACTACTTAACCAATCTTCTTTTAACGATACAGTTGCCTTTGAAAATGGAGTTTTTAACATCATGGGAACAACTCTTGGGTATAAATCGCCTATTCTTGATCTAACAGTTAAGGAAACTAAAGAAAAGTTTTGTTTAGTAGACTTTATCACCATTGCTATAAAACGCGAAGGAACTTCTCAAACAATTATTCCTCGTGGAGATACTGAGTATAAAATAAACGATCAAGTATATTTCTCTGTTCCTAAATATAGTATTGATAAACTATATCCTATTATCGGAAAAGAATATATCGACATTACAAATGTGATGATTTTAGGAGGAAGCCGTGTTGGAAGAAAAACAGCGAGAAAACTTTGTAAAGATAATTTTAAAGTAAAGCTAATAGAAAAAGATAAAGATAAAGCTTTACAACTTGCTGAAGACCTACGTAATACATTAGTCATTTATGGTGATGGTAGAGATTTAGAATTATTAGAGGAAGAAAGTATTAGAGAAATGGATGCTTTTGTGGCAGTTACTGGAGACTCTGAAACTAATATCATGTCTTGTTTAGTAGCAAAATCTAAAGGTGTAAAAAAAACAGTAGCTTTAGTGGAGAATATGGATTATATTAATATTTCTCAGACTATTGGTATTGACACTTTAATTAATAAAAAGTTAATTGCTGCAAGTAATATTTTCCGTCATATTAGAAAAGGTGAAATAGTAGCTTTAGCCAACCTACATAATGTTGATGCTGAAGTTTTTGAATTTGAAGTACATCCTGGAGCTAAAGTAACTCAAAAAATAATTAGAGAATTACGTTTTCCTAGAGAAGCTATTATTGGTGGTGTAATTAGAAACGGAGAAGCCTTAATGTCTTTTGGTGATTTTCAAATGCAAAGTGGTGATAAAGCCATTGTTTTTTGTTTACCTGAAGCCATAAATATTGTAGAAGACCTATTCAAGTAATGGAAAGCCTTAACCTTAAATTAGTTTATCGTTTTTTAGGAGTTACTGCCATCCTGAACGGATTATTTATGTGGCTTGCTCTACCCTTAAGTTTTTATTATGATGAGTCAGCAAAGTTAGGAATATTAAATGCTGGTATTATTACCATTGCAATTGGATCTTTGCTGTTTTTTTTTAATAAACCTGATAATAAAAACATCCATAAAAAAGAAGGATACCTTATTGTTACTTTAGGATGGCTTACTCTATCATTTACAGGAATGCTTCCATATTTACTTACAGAAAGTATTCCAAGTGTTACCAATGCTTTTTTTGAAACAATTTCAGGGTACTCAACAACAGGATCATCTATTTTAACAGATATTGAATCTATGCCAAAAGGTATTTTATTTTGGCGTAGCTGTACACACTGGATTGGTGGTATGGGAATTATTGTACTTACCATAGCTATTTTACCTTTATTAGGTATTGGAGGTATGCAACTTTTTATGGCAGAAGCCCCAGGACCTTCTGCTGATAAACTACATCCAAGAATTACTGATACAGCAAAACGTTTATGGTTAATTTATGTATTATTAACTGCTATTGAGTTTTTATTACTAAAAGTAGCTGGAATGACTTGGTTTGATGCTATAAACCACGCTATGGCAACCGTTAGTACAGGTGGGTTTTCTACCAAAAATGCTAGTGTAGCTCATTGGAATGGAACTCCACTTATTCAATATATCATTATATTTTTCATGTTCATCGCAGGAACTAACTTTGTACTTACATACTTTGCTTTAAAAGGAAAAGTTAGAAAAGTTATCCAAAGTGAAGAATTTAAATACTATTTCTTCGGGATTATAGGAATTTCTACCATAGTAGCTTTAATGATTATCTTCTTTCAGGATTCAAACCTACAAACCAGTATAGAGCACCCTAAAGTATGGGGTGAAATAGAAAGCGCTATAAGACATTCTTTATTCTCTGTTATTTCTGTAGTAACCACAACTGGGTTTGTTACAGCAGACTTTACTATGTGGAGCTTTTTTGTTACAGCTATATTTTTCTCTTTATTTTTCTTAGGAGGATCGGCAGGATCTACATCTGGAGGAGTAAAAATTGTTCGTCACATTATTATGTTGAAGAATAGTTTTTTAGAGTTTAAAAAATCGTTACACCCAAATGCAATAATACCTGTTCGTTATGATGGTAAAGCTGTAAACCAGACCATTATATTTAACATACTTTCGTTTTTTGTACTCTACATGCTGATTTTTATAATTGGTACTGTTGTACTGGCCCTTTTAGGTTTAGACATAAAGTCTGCTTTAGGTGCATGTGCTTCTTCATTAGGAAACATTGGGCCTGCCATAGGTAGCGTTAGTCCTGTAGATAATTTTAATCATTTATCAGCAGGCGCAAAATGGTTTTGTTCTTTTTTAATGTTAATTGGTCGTCTAGAGCTATTTACTGTGTTAATTTTATTGACTCCTTTCTTCTGGAGAAAAAACTAACTTAGCTAACACACTTACCAATAAATAACATTTCTTCTTAAACGTATATACCTTAAAAATATACGTTCGCATATTAATCAAGCACGCTTAAACAATAGAATTAAAGCTTAGTTCTGTTTGTCTTTAAATTTGATTTTAGAAAACAAATATTCAACATTTAGTAATTTCACAAGCTTGCACCCAACACTGTAATTAACAAATAATTAAACAGTTACATGAAGCATATTGTTTTTTTTACTAAATTGTTGTTCTAAACATTAACTACTAAACTTTATTATTTATGGATCCATTTATCGGAGAAATTGTTATGTTCGGAGGAAACTTCGCTCCAAGAGGTTGGGCGTTTTGTGATGGTCAATTATTAGCAATATCTCAAAACACAGCTTTATTTTCAATTTTAGGCACCACTTACGGAGGTGACGGAAGAACAACTTTTGCTTTACCTGATTTAAGAGGTAGAGCCCCAATAGGACCTAGAAATGGTCCTGGCTTAAGTGATTATAGATTAGGGCAAAGAGGAGGTGTAGAAACGGTTACCTTAAACATTACTCAAATGCCAAGTCATAATCATGCAACTCAAAATAACACAGCAGCTGACCAACATATTCAATTAAGTGCTGATGCTGGTATTCGTAGTACTCCTCAAGCAGGAGATGTCCCTGCTGGCGCAAGTTTTGGATCTGGTATTGGTGCAACACCTGTAAATGCTTATGGGCCAGCTAACAATACTGTTAATGGGCAAACTATTAGTGCTAACGCTGGTTTAAATATACTTAACACAGGTGGAAACCTACCACATACTAATGTACAGCCTTATTTAGCTATTAATTATATTATTGCTTTGGTAGGTATTTTTCCTTCTAGAAATTAACTTATTTACTACAGTTCACTTATAAAATAAAACTCTAGTGGAAATCATTAGAGTTTTATCTATAAAATAGCTTTAATATTTATTAACCAATCATATACTAAATAAAATGAGACATTATTACTTCAAACTCTTTTTGAATGCAATTGTTTATTCTGTGCTATTGTTCGCAAACAACCAATTAAGAGCTCAAACTCCTAGTACTATGGAATTTGGTTCATCAACAGCAATTTTAGCTACTGGTACAGATCCTAGTGCAGATCAATCTGCTAGTTCTCTATTAAACAACTTTGATATATCTAGTACATCAAATGGAAATATTACTCTTGCCTTAGCTACAAGTGGAAATGGAGTCGGTACTAATGCAATTGGTGGAGCTACTGATGCTGTATTAGCTTGGGCCGGTAATGGTAGTTCAGCAGTGTCTTCAGCTACATTATCAACAGATAGTGGTGGTGAAGTAGGTATAACATCAATTCAATTTGCTTACGAGCAAGCTGTAGGCGGTACTATTATTGATTTTACATTCACTGGTAAAAAAAATGGTGTTGTAGTTGGTACGCTTAGTTTAGTATCACCTACTCATAATTCTGCTATAAGTATAGACTTTACATCCCCTACAACTGGTTCATTTTCTGATATTGACGAATTAATTATCACACCTGATACTGAAATTTTTGGAGGATTCTCTATAGATGAAATGATAGTTACGTCTGCTGTTTCAAATACAGCTCCAGTAATTGGAGGAACAACTGCTGGTCAAAGTGTGAATGATAATAGTACAATTTCTCCTTTTTCTAGTATTACAACCACAGATACTGATGGAGATAACTTATCAGCAACTATTACTTTAGATAATAATGCAAAAGGATTATTAACAGGTACGGGACTTTCTGGTAGTGGTCCTTATACTATAGCTACTACTACACCTACTGATTTACAGTCAAAACTAAGAGCTTTATCTTTCAACCCAACTGACAACAGAACAGCTACTTCAGAAACAACCACTTTTACAGTAGTTATTAATGATGGTACCACTGATGATACGGACAACACTACAACTGTAATTTCAAATGCAGTTGCACCTACTGTTTCTAGTGTGAGTGTACCTGCCAATGCTACTTATGTAACAGGGGAAAATTTAGATTTTACCGTAAACTTTGATGAAAATGTAACTGTAAATACTACAGGAGGAATACCACAAATAGCTATTACTATCGGAGCTACCACACGCCAAGCAACTTATATTAGTGGCAGCGGAACAAGTTCTTTAGTTTTTAGACACACAATTCTTACAGGAGATCTTGATACTGACGGTATTGCTGTTGGTTCGTTAGCTGCAAATGGAAGCACTTTAAAAGATGCTGGAGGAAAAGATGCAAACCTAACTTTAAATAGTGTAGGTTCTACAGCCGCTGTTTTAGTAGATGCTGCTGCTCCAACTGTAACAAGTGTTAGTGTTCCTGCAAACGGTAATTATCTTACAGGTCAAAACTTGGACTTTACTGTAAATTTTGATGAGAATATAACTGTAAATACTACAGGGGGAACTCCTCAAATAGCTATCACTATTGGAGCAACTACGCGTCAAGCAGTTTACCAAAGCGGAAGCGGAACTAGTGCCTTAGTTTTTAGATACACAGTACAATCAGGTGATTCAGATACTGATGGTATAGCTGTTGGTACATTAGCTGCAAATGGAGGAACGTTAAAAGATGCTGCTTCTAACGATGTTATTTTAACATTAAACAGTGTAGGTAGTACCACCAATGTTTTAGTGGGTATAGAAACCGTTACTTGGTCAGGATCTACTGATAACGATTGGAATACAGCATCAAACTGGAGTCCTAGTGTAGTTCCCCCAACCAATGCTAATGTTATTATACCTTCTAGTTTAACAAACTACCCAACGGCTTCATCAGCTGTTACTTTTAATTCATTAACAATTAATAACGGAGCTTCTTTTATACCACAAAGTACAGTTACTGGTACTGTAACTTATAAAAGAAGTTTACCAACTACAAACTGGTACTTAGTATCACCTCCTGTTGCTGGTGAAACTTTAGAAGATATTATTGCTAACCATACCTTAGCTTCCGGAACTGGTGGTAATTTAGGGTTAGCTCCTTATAGCAATATTACTGGGCCTGCATGGTTATACGTTCAAAGTGGTAATACAGGAACAGTAACTAATGGAACAGGTGTTTCTATTAAGTTAGCTACACCTGGAGATGTTTCAATCAGTGGAACAGCAAATACTTCTAATATTGCTAAAGCTATTTCTACAGGTAGTAGAACTAATTACAACCTTGTAGGGAATCCGTATACATCTTACATTAACTCTGCTAATTTTGCAGCTGCGAATACAGCTATACTTACAGAGGAAACTATTTGGCTATGGAATGGCTCACAATATATAACTAAGAATGCGATTGATGACATAGAAATTGCTCCAGGTCAAGGATTCTTTGTGGAAGCTGCAGCAAGTAACAATCTTATCTTTGCTTTCTCTAACCAAAGTCATCAAAATTCAGATACATTCATGAGGCAAGAGCCTATTCCTTCAATTGAATTATCTGTTAGTAATAACGATATCAAAAGATCTACAAAAGTTTTTTATGCTTCAGGAAAAACTACGGGATATGATAGAAGTTATGATTCAAAAATGTTTGGAGAAGATACTTCTGACTTAGCTGTTTTTACTGAGTTACTAACTAATAACCAAGGAAAACAATTAGCTATTCAAACCTTACCTAATAATGATTATGAGAACATGGTAATTCCTGTTGGTTTAAGAGCTTTAAGCGATGAAAAGGTAACTTTTTCAATCAATACTAAAAATATACCAGCGAATCTTAAAGTATATTTAGAAGATAGAATAAATAACATTTTTACTAATTTATCTGAGGAAAATTATACTACTACTCTTAACAAAGATTCAAATAGTATTGGACAGTTCTATTTACATACAAGTTCAGAAAAGCCAACATCAATTATTGAATCTTCTTTAGATAATGTTAGTATTTATAGTTCTTCTAAGGATGAAATAACCATTACTGGTTTACAAACAAAAGCGAATATAGCTGTTTATTCAATCTTGGGTAAAGAAATTATAAATCGAAACATAATTTCTAACGGAGTTAGTAAAGT
This sequence comes from Tenacibaculum sp. DPLXC6, assembly GCF_056815515.1. NCBI lineage: Bacteria > Pseudomonadati > Bacteroidota > Flavobacteriia > Flavobacteriales > Flavobacteriaceae > Tenacibaculum > Tenacibaculum sp. DPLXC6. The sequence continues at coordinate 3,104,889 of NZ_CP141806.1, read as the reverse complement.
AAGTATCCCTAACGTAGCTACCGGAGTATACATTGTAAAACTAAATTCTAATTTAGGAGAAATTTCTAAAAAAGTAATTTTAAAATAAGTAAGCTATCAAAATCGAGCAATCATGAAAAAAAACATAAAAAACACTGATAAAGGTTCTAAAGACATTACTCGTAAAGAAGCCATAAAAAAAATAGGGAGTTATGGTAAATATGCAGCTTTAACAGCATTAGGAACTTATATGATCTTAAATCCACAAAAAGCACAGGCACAGAGCCCTGAAGATCCAGGACTAGATTTTTAATATCAAAAAATTATTTCACTCTAAAACCTCGAGAATATCTCGAGGTTTTATTACTTTTATAAGTACATGACTAGTAAACAAATAGAGAATAAGCGAGTTATTTGGTTTCAAGACAATAATCAATATCTTGTTGTAGACCCCTTGATAGCAGAAACACTATCTCTTTTAGATAAAAAGATTGATAAACAAGAAATTATTAATCAAGTAATAAAGCAAGTTAACATACCTTACCAACAAGCAGTAGAACTTGTTACTGATATTGAATCTTTACTTATTTCTTCAGAAAATAAAAACGATAAAAAGCTAATACCTGTAACTAAGCCTAAGACTTTTGAAGTTGTAAAATACTATAGCATAAATAGTTTATATTTTAAAGTAAGCTATGCATCTAATACTGAAGCCTTTTTAATACACCCAAAATTTGCTCATTTAGAAATTCAGGAAACAGTCAAAACACACCATCATTTTGAAGTGTATAATGATTCTAAATCTATTTCTTTTTCTGTTGACGATAGCCTTATTGGTACATGGAGTTTAAAAGAAGTGCATTACTTTCAAGGAAAATTCTCAATGGAACTAGTGCAAAAAATACATCAAAAAAATGAAAATGAATGGATAGGAGTTTTTCATGCTTCCGCAGTTAGTAAGAACAATAATTCTATTTTATTTTTAGGTGATTCTGGAAATGGAAAGAGTACTTCATTAGCATTATTACAAGCCAATGGCTTTACTTGTTTAGCCGATGATTTTGTACCTGTTGATAATTCTTTAAATGTACATAGCTTTCCTTCTGCTATATCTATTAAAAAAAATAGTTTAGAAACGCTACTTCCAATTTATCCTGAATTAAAAACATCTGCTGAATATCATTTTAAAAAGCTAAATAAAATTGTTCGCTACTTACCTACAAATAACCATGATTACTCGCTAAAAACTCCTTGCAAAGCTCTAATTTTTATTAAATATCAAAAAGATAGTGACTTAATCATTAATAAAATTTCAAACATTACAGCTTTTGAACAATTGGTTCCTGATTCTTGGTTATCTCCATTACCTCAAAATGCTGAACTCTTTTTAGATTGGTTTGAAAAATTACCTTGCTACCAACTAACCTATTCTAATAATGAAAAAATGACTGAAACTGTAAAAAAAATATTTGCGGATGAATTATAAAGAAACATTATTATTTATTAGTAAGTGTTTAACTATAACCCATGAAGTAAAGAATCGAAATTTAGTTGAACAAAAAATAAAATCCGGTTTAGTCGATTGGGAAGCTGTAGTTAAAGTAAGTACAACCCACTATGTTTTCCCCGCATTATATTGCAACTTAAAACGTGTAAATTTTTTGCAATTCCTACCTACAGATTTAGTCGAGTATATGAAACATATTACTGACTTAAACAGAGAGCGTAATCAACAAATTATTGCAGAAGCCAAAGAAATTAACGAATTGCTACTCTCAAATAATATTATCCCTATTTTTTTAAAAGGAACAGGTAATTTATTAGAAGGCCTATATGAAGATATCGCTGAACGTATGGTAGGTGATATTGATTTTTTAGTCAATCCAGAAAAGTTTAAGCTTACTATTAATATTCTCAAAGAAAATGGGTATAAAGAGAAGACTTCTGATTATTTAGATAATACAGTTTTAAATAGGCATTACCCAAAAATAACCAAAAAAGAAAAAATTGCTGCCGTTGAAGTACATTATAAAATGATTACAAATGAAAAAGGATTCGACTATAATTTTGTTGAAAATAGCCTAAAAAAACTGACGAATAACATTAATATCCTTTCGTATGAAAATCAAGTTCTTTTAACTTGTTTTAACAAGCAAATTAACGAGAAAGCTCAATGGACTAAAACAATCTCTCTAAGAAACTCTTATGATCTTTATATGTTATCTAAAAGAGCTTCGATTAAGACAGTTTTAAACAAGTTTTATCATTCTGAATCTGACTATTTAAAAAACTTTCTTGCTATTACTAATTATATTTTTGGCTCTCCTGAATCACTCGAATATATAAAAACACATAAGACTGAAAGCTACATCAAAAAAGTACTTTTTTTCATTAACAACCCAAAAGAAAGTGCTGATAACAAAAAAAAATGGGACCTATATTTTTTATATAAACACCGCTTTTTTGTTATTTTAAAATCTTTTTATTTAAAAAAGTATAGAAAATATTTATTTGATAGATTTTTTAATCAACCAAAGCCTTAACCTCATCAAAATCTAACCCTCCGTAGTTACCAGAACTCATTAATAACAAAGCTGTATTTTCAAGGTTCTCATTGAATAAAAACTCTTTAAACTTTTCTGGATTTATGTAAATAATCAAATCGTTACGTCCAAACGCTTTAGATATTTGTTCTTCTGAAACTTCTTCCAACTGTTTAATTTTCACAGCGTGTGGAGAATAAAAAACTACTGCTTTATCTGCCTTATCTAAAGCACCTTTGTATTCTGATAAAAACTCAGCATTTAAGCTCGAATAAGTATGTAGCTCTAAACATGCTAATAAAGTTCTATTTGAATATTGATCTTTAACCGCAGCAGTAGTTGCTTCAACTTTAGATGGTGAATGTGCAAAATCTTTAAACACAACTGTTGAAGAGTTTTCAGCAATCTTTTCTAAACGCTTACTAGCGCCTTTAAAACTAGCTATTGCCTCATAAAACTCATCTTCATCAACTCCCATATGCTGACAAATCCATTTTGCCCCTGCAAGATTTTGTAAATTATGATTCCCGAAAATTTCTAATGGTAAATCACCTTCTTCTGTTTCCAAATAAGTAATTCCATTATCAATAAAACAATCAGGAGTATTATAAGGGTATTTTTTTATTGGGTGATTTGAACTTTCAACAACCTCTTTTAACACCTCGTCTTCCTCATTATACACCATAATTCCACCATTCGTCAAAGAATCAGTAAAAATTGAAAATTGTTCTACATAATTTTCAAACGTTGGAAACACATTGATATGATCCCAGGCAATTCCACTTAACAACGCTATATTCGGTTTGTACAGGTGAAACTTCGGACGCATATCTATAGGAGAACTCAAGTACTCATCTCCCTCCAAAACAATGAACTCATTTTCTTCGGTTAAATGCACCATAGTATCAAAACCTTCTAACTGTGCACCTACCATATAATCTACTTCTCTATCATGATAATTTAACACATGTAAAATCATAGAAGTTATCGTTGTTTTTCCATGAGAACCACCTATAACCACACGTGTTTTATCTTTAGATTGTTCATACAAAAACTCTGGATACGAATAAATTTTCACTCCAAGTTCTTGCGCCTTTAACAGCTCAGGATTATCTTTTTTTGCATGCATTCCTAAAATTACAGCATCTAAATCGGTAGTTATTTTTTCTGGAAACCATCCAAACACATCTGGCAACAAACCTTTATTTGCCAAACGAGTTTTTGACGGATCATGAATCGTATCGTCACTACCCGTAATTTGGTATCCTTTTTGTTGTAATGCGATTGCTAGGTTATGCATTGCGCTACCGCCGATAGCTATAAAGTGAATTTTCATAGTACTGTTATCTGTGATATAAGCGTCAAAAATACAAAACCAAGTGAGAATTTTAAGTATCTTTAAATCGAAACTCTTTAAATAGCTATGTTCACTCACTCAAATAGTACCTTTACAAACTTCAACTTGTAAAAAACCACTATTTTTTAGTGCTTTGTTCATATATGTATACTCACGACTAGTATCAAAAAAATATAAAAATTTAGATAGATGAAAAGAATAACCCCCGTTTTACTAATGATTTTATTTTCAACATTAGTACACGCCCAAGAAAACTATAACAACCTGTGGGAAAAAGTTCACAAGTTTGAGTCAGAAAACCTGCCTAAATCTGCTTTAAAAATAGTAAACACTATTTACGATAAGGCTGAAAAAAGCAACAATGCTCCTCAAATTATAAAATCATTGTTTTATAAAAGTAAATACGCTCTAACTTTAGAAGAAAACGCACAATTAAAGATTATTGATGAATTCAAACAACAAATTAATAAAAGTAATTTTCCAACAAAAAATGTGCTAGAAAATGTATTAGCTAACTTATACTGGCAATATTTTAATCAGAACAGATGGAAGTTTTACAATCGTACTCAAACTCAACAAAAAGTTGATGAAAATGATTTTAGAACATGGGATTTAAATACGCTATTTGCAGAAATTCATTGCCACTATCAAAACTCTTTAGAAAATGAATCTGAACTACAAAAAACAGCTATTCATACTTTTAAAGATATTATTCAAACAGAAAAGGATTCAAAAAAATACCGTCCTACCCTATTTGATTTTTTAGCTCATAATGCCTTAGGGTTTTATAAAACCACAGAAACTAATATTACAAAACCTACTTATCAATTTAAAATTGATGACGCTTTATACCTGAGTAGAGCTAACAAATTTTCTGGATTAAACCTTACCACGAAAGATAATTTATCACTACAGTTTAATGCATTGAAAATTTATCAAAAATTAATAAACTTTCATTTAAAAAACGACAACCTCAATGCCTTTGCTGATGTAGATATTCAACGATTACAGTTTGTTAAGCAGCATATAACTTTAAATAACAAACAAGAGTTATTGTTACAAACACTTAAAACATCAGTTAGTAATTATAAAAACAATGAAATTTCTGGATTATATAACTATGAAATAGCCAGAGTTTATAATCAACAAGCTGAATCTTATAAAGCTGAAAAAAATGAAGAGTTTCGTTTTAAAAACAGAGAGGCACTTGCTATTTGTAAAAAGGTTATTGAACAATTTCCTAAAAGCTTAGCTGCTGAAAAATCTGAGCATCTACAACAACAAATCAAAACTACATCGCTAAGTATTCTTTCTGAAAAGTTTGTTCCTATTCAATCTCACTCTAGGTTACTAATTACTTATAAGAATATTGATAAACTATACTTCTCTGCTTATAAAATTGACCAAAAACAATTAGAAGAGTTTCAAAAGATTTATAAGGAAGAAGAATGCTTTAACTTTATAAAAAAACTTACAAAAGCTACTTCATGGAACAGTAATTTACGAAATGAAAAAGATTACTTATTACACACAACTGAAGTAGTTCTTCCTAAATTAACTCAAGGAAATTATTTAATTGTAACACATCAAAATACTACTTTAAATTCTAAAGATTTATATGCTACTGCTCATTTACAAGCAACCAATTTAGTTTTAGTTGAAAATAGCAATAATGGTATAAAAACTTATCAAGTTGTTGATAGAAACAATGGAAAACCAATTAAAAATGCTGAGTTATTGTTACAAAACAAACAGCGTAGGTATGGAAAATCAATTCACAAAAAACTAACAACTGATAAAAACGGTTTTGCTTCTTTTAAAAGTGATGATAGTTATGGTAATGTGTATGTTACAGTTACATACAAAAACGATACTGCTATTTTTGGTAACTACTACCTAAATAAATATCAAAAACAAGTCTCTCCAACTGCAAATGATAGTTATACCTCTATAAAGCCCTTTATTTTTACAGATAGGAGCATTTATCGACCAGGACAAACTGTATACTTTAAAACTATTTTTATTAAAGAAACGGAAGACAAATCAACTCCATTCACCAATGAGTTTGTTCAAATAACATTAAATAATGTCAATGGAGAAGCAGTAAAAAAACTAGATCTAAAACTAAATGAATACGGATCGGCTTCAGGAGAAATTATATTACCTAGTACAGGGTTAACAGGCGAATATTGGTTTTCTATTGATAAGAGTGAAAAGCAAAAAAGTATCTTTTATGACACTATAGATTTTGATTTTGAACATGAAGACTACATTACTCGTATTTCAGTTGAGGAATATAAGCGTCCTAAGTTTGAAACAGAATTTAAACCTGTAACAAAAACCTATAAGTTACATGATAGCATTACAGTAAACGGGTTTGCAAAAGCTTTTACAGGATCAACTATCACAGATGCTAAAGTAGTATATCGCGTACATCGTAAAGTACAATATCCTATTTGGTGGTACTGGCGTAAACCTCAGTTTACTTCAGAAGCACAAGAAATTACACACGGTGAATTAACAACTGATGCACAAGGTAACTTTTCAATTACATTTAAGGCTTTACCTGATGAAAGTGTAAACAAAGAAAACTTACCTGTTTTTGAATATGAAATTACTGCAGATGTAACCGATATTAATGGAGAAACTCGCTCTGCAACCTCTATTGTAAAAGTTGGGTATCATGCATTACTTGCTACTATACAAGTTCCTTCTACAATACATAAATCAGACAAGGAAACAACAATTGAAATTTCAAGCAAAAACTTAAATAGTGAGTTTGTTCCTGCAGAAGGAAGTTTAAAAGTTTATAAACTTCAGGCACCTAAAAATCCGTTACGTAAAAGACCATGGGATACTCCAGATTATCAAGACATTTCAGAAAGTGAGTTTAGAAACCTATTTCCTCATGATGCTTACACTTCGGAAGAGCAAAGTCCTCTAAATTGGAAAAAAGGGAAACTAGTATTTGAGCAAGCTTTCAACACACAAAACTCGAAAGAAGTTACGCTTACCAACTATAAAAAATGGATTTCAGGAAAGTATATTCTTATTCTAGACACCAAAGATGAGTTTGGACAAAAAGTTACCGACAAAGCTCTTTTTACAGTAATTGATAACAAAGAAAAAAGTGTAACTGATAACCAATTATTCACGTACAACACAAACAAAACAACATACAAACCAAATGATATAGTAGCATTACAAATTGGTTCTGCCTCAAAAGATGCAACGGTTATAGTTCAAACAGAAAAAAACCACGCTATTGTAGAAACCAAACTTATTCATTTAAACAACAAACTTAAAACAATTGAAGTTCCTGTTACAAAACAAGATGTTGGTGGGTTTGTTATCAAATATTACTTTGTGAATTACAATAGTTTCGTAAGTGGAATGATTCCTATTTCTGTTCCAAATGAACAAGATAGCATTACTATAGAAACTAATACGTTTAGAGATAAATTACAACCTGGAACCCAAGAAACATGGAGTTTTACTATTAAAAATGATAAAAAAAACAAAGTCGCTGCAGAGGTGTTAGCGAGTATGTACGATGCTTCTTTAGATGAATTTAAGCCTCATAATTGGGAGTTTTCACCTATCTCAACTTCAACATATTACTCACAAAGCGGTTACGCTAACGCTTATCAAAGTTTTGGTAATGAACGTTTCAGAATTTTTAATAATAACTACCCTTCATCTTTTAAAACTCAACGATACGACCAATTAAACTGGTTTGGTTTTTACTTCGGAATGAATAGAAATATTCGTTTAAGAGGCTTAGCTATGAGTTCTAAAATGCAACCTTCACCTGAAAGAGAGATTGTTGAAGAAAAAGCTCTTTTAGATACTCAAGAAAACTTACTAGATGAAATGGTTGTGACCGCTCTAGGTGTAAAAGAGGAAAAGGGAAATAAAGTCTCTTTAGATGGAGTACAAATTCGTAAAAATCTACAAGAAACTGCCTTTTTCTATCCGCATTTACAAACTGATAAAGAAGGTAATATTACGTTTAGCTTTACCACTCCAGAAGCTTTAACACGCTGGAAATTGCAGTTACTAGCACATACAAAAGAATTACAGTCAGCTACCAAGACATTAACTACTGTAACTCAAAAAGAGTTGATGGTAATTCCTAATGCTCCAAGATTTTTAAGAGAAGGAGATCAAATTACATTAAATACCAAAATAGCTAACATCTCTGATAAAAACTTACAAGGGACAGCGTTACTTATATTAACTGACGCTATTACAGGAAAAGAAATCAACTTATTAAACAATTCTACGAAAAATCAATCTTTCAGTGTTAATTCTAATGGAAACACCAGTGTATCTTGGAACTTATCAATTCCTGACACCTATCAAGCAATTCAATATAAAGTAGTTGCAAAGGCTGGAGATTTTTCTGATGGAGAACAAAATGTATTGCCTGTTTTATCTAATAGAATGTTAGTTACTGAAACACTACCTATGTGGGTTCGTTCAAATGAAACCAAAACATTTACATTAGATAAACTAAAAAAGAATACTTCAAGTACCTTGAAAAACCATAAACTAACTCTTGAAGTAACTTCTAATCCTGCATGGTATGCTGTACAGGCTTTACCATATTTAATGGAATACCCGTACGAGTGTAGTGAACAAACTTTTGCACGTTACTATGCTAACACATTAGCTAGCCATATCGCAAATTCAAATCCAAGAATACAAGAGGTATTTAATGCATGGAAATCTTCAGATGCTTTATTAAGTAACCTAGAGAAAAATCAAGAATTGAAATCATTGATTATCCAAGAAACTCCTTGGTTACGTGATGCTCAATCTGAAACCGAGCAAAAGAAGCGTATTGCTTTGTTATTTGATTTAAACAAAATGAAAAACGAGCAACAAAACGCCATTAATAAACTATTACAAATGCAATTAAACAATGGAGGATTCCCTTGGTTTAAAGGGAATGATAATCCTAATGTTTATATCACGAATCATATTGTTACTGGTTTTGGACATTTACAAAAATTAGGTATTGATAATAAAGATGATTCTTTACAGAAAATGCTTCTAGATGCTATTCACTTTTTAGATACTGAAATTGAACATACCTACAAGAAATTATTAGAAAGTGCTGAACGTATTAAAGCTGAAAAAGGTCAAAAAAAATATACTGAGTACTTAAAGAAAAACCATCTAAACTATTTCATTATTCAGTATTTATACATGCGTTCTTTTTTTACTAATATTGAAATTAACGATACGGCAAAAACCGCTTTTGAATACTATAAAAGTCAAACAGCAACTTACTGGAAAGAGTTTAGTTTATACGGAAAAGGACAAATTTCTCTGCTACAGTTTAGAAATGGTAACACATTAATCGCTGATAAAATTTTAAAATCTTTAAGAGAGAACAGTATTACTTCTGATGAATTAGGAATGTATTGGAAAGAGAATCAACCAAGTTGGTATTGGCACCAAGCACCTATTGAAACCCAATCGTTATTAATTGAAGCTTTTTCAGAAATTGAAAATAACACAGAAACGGTTGATAACTTAAAAATATGGTTACTAAAAAACAAACAAACCAATCGTTGGAAAACCACCAAAGCAACTACTGAGGCTGTATATGCTTTATTATTACAAGGTAATGATTGGATCTCGGTAACTGATATGGTGGATGTGAAAATCGGAAAGCAAACTATCAATCCTTCTAAATTAGAAGATACAAAAATTGAAGCAAGTACTGGTTATTTTAAAACTTCATGGAATGGTTCTGAAATCACTCCTAATATGAGTACTGTTAGTATTTCTAAAAAAGGAAAAGGTATTGCTTGGGGTGGATTGTATTGGCAGTATTTTGAAAATTTAGATAAAATTACTTCTGCTAAAACTCCTTTACAATTAAATAAAAAACTATTTAAAAAAGTTAATACTAATACGGGTAAGCAACTCCAAGAAGTTACAGAAAATACACAGTTAAATGTTGGAGATTTAATTACTGTTAGAATTGAACTTCATTCAGATAGAAATATGGAGTTTGTTCATATGAAAGATATGAGAGCAAGCGGAGTTGAACCGATTAATGTATTATCACAATACAAGTGGCAAGATGGTTTAGGATACTACGAAAGCACAAAAGACGCTGCAACAAATTTCTTTTTTGAACGTTTACCTAAAGGAATATATGTATTTGAATATGATGTTCGTATAAATAATGCAGGAAACTTTAGCAATGGCATTACAACAATTCAAAGTATGTATGCCCCAGAGTTTACAAGTCATTCAAAAGGAGAAAGATTACTAATTAAATAAAATAACTATCTTAGCAACACATAACATTAAATTAAAAATTATGAAAAAAATCTTTTTATTTATCGGATTTTTAACCCTTTCGTTTTTTACAGCTAATGCCCAAGAAATTTCTGACAACGCAATTGGTCTTCGTTTAGGAGATAATGATGGTTTTGGAGCTGAAATTTCTTACCAACGTAGATTAAGCGATAACAATCGTTTAGAACTTGATTTAGGTTTAAGAAATGGTAGTGGCTATGATGGATTTAAAGCTACTGCTTTATACCAATGGGTATGGCAATTAGAAAACCGCTTTAACTGGTTCGCTGGTGCTGGTGGTGGTTTAGGTCACTGGAATGCAAAGAATGTAGATGTGTCAGAAACATACGTTTTTGTTTCTGGTGTAATTGGAATCGAATATAGTTTTGATATCCCTTTAATGATTTCTTTAGATTACAGACCTGACATAGGATTCGGTGATTACTATAAAGACTTTAACTCTGACTTCGGTTTAGGTATCCGTTACCAATTCTAAAAAGACAGTAATAAAATTTATAAAAAACCTCCAAGTTAACTTGGAGGTTTTTCTTTTTATGCCCTTATAATTTAAACGTTAAATATTTTTATAAAGTAATTTTTACTTTAATTCAAAAACACCAAAACATCATTAAAACCTTAACCAATTAACATATAATCAACTTTATAAATACATTTTAATAATTTTTTACTAACAAATTTGAAATCTGGTTGCTAGTTATCATAAATAATTTCGCCGTGGATAATTCACTAAAGATTTCAAAATGAAAAAAATAATTTTAATTACTTTATGCTTTGTTAGTATTTTAGGATACTCACAAAGTAAATCTGGATTAAAAGGAAGAGTTTTAGACGAAACAAATCAACCTTTACCTGGAGCTACGATTAGCATTCCTTCTTTACAAGTTGGATTTTCTACAGACTTTAATGGAAACTACGAACTTTTAAATTTACCAATAGGGAATTATGAAGTTCAAATATCTTTCCTAGGTTATCAAACCCTAACAGAAACTATTACACTTACAAACAGTATTCAATCTAAGAACTTTTCTCTAACACCTAAAATAGACAGGTTGGATGAAGTTGTTATTAAAGGAAGTATTGGTAAAGGACAAGCCAAAGCCTTAAATCAGCAAAAAAACAAAGAGAATATAACCAATATTATTTCTGCCGATCAAGTAGGGAAGTTTCCTGATGCTAATATTGGTGATGCCTTAAAGCGTGTTCCTGGTATTTCTATGCAAAATGATCAAGGAGAAGCTAGAGATATTGTTATTCGTGGATTAGCACCTCAATTAAACTCGGTAACTTTAAATGGTGACAGAATTCCGTCTGCTGAAGGAGATAACCGTAGAGTTCAAATGGATTTAATTCCTTCTGACATGATTCAAACCATTGAGGTTAACAAAGCTGTTACACCTGATATGGAAGGAGACGCTATTGGTGGTTCTGTTAATTTAGTTACACGCTCTGCTCCTACTACTTTTAGAGCTTTCGTTGCTGGTTCTTACGGACAAAATCCTGTAAGAAATACGCCTAACTATAATGTTTCTGCATTAGTTGCCAACAGAACTTTTAAAGACAAACTAGGGTATGTAATCAATGCTTCTTATAACTCTAACGATTATGGTTCAGATAATGTTGAGTTTGAATGGGAAAAAGAAAATAGTAAAACCTACATTGGTGAACACGATATTAGACGCTACGATGTAAAAAGAAATAGAATGAGTGTTTCCGCCAACTTAGACTGGACACCTGACAATAACAATACGCTTTTCTTTAAGTCAATGTACAACCAAAGAAACGATTATGAAAATCGTTATAGAGTACGTTTTAGAAAAATAGATGAACCTGATGCTACTGGATTATCAAAAGCTGAAGTACGTCGTCAAACTAAAGGAGGTATCAACAATGATACAAACGACAACACACGTTTAGAGCGTCAAAGTACTTACAATATATCTGTAGGTGGAGAACATATTATTTTTGGGAACATTAAGTTGAACTGGAAAACAGGAACTGCCAAGGCAAAAGAAGAACGTCCAGACGAACGTTATATAAGTTTTGAGAATGATGACATTGAAGTTATGCAAGACTTCTCTCGAACAAACTTCCCAGTATTGCGACCAACAAATAACGATTTTAACGATCCTTCAACTTTTGAATATAAAGAAGTAACGCAACAGCAAGGATTTACGCAAGAGCGTAAAATCAGTTCTAATTTTGATGTTTTAGTTCCAATTAATGCTACAGGGACTTATAAAAACTCATTAAAATTTGGATTTAAGCACAAATACAAAGAAAAAGTAAGAGACAATAGTTTTTATGAATATGATTTAGAAAATCAATTTCCAACCATGAATACCACCACTACTAAAGACTATACTATTAATGGTTATTTAGCTGGAGAGGATTATAAATCAGGGCTTTTTGTTTCAAAAGAATTTTTAGGAAGTTTAAACTTAACAGGAGGTGAACTTGTACTAGATGAATTTGTTCCTGAAAACTACAATGCAAACGAAAATATTTATGCTTTTTACGGAATGTTGCAACAAAACATTAATAATAACTTTTCTTTTATTGCTGGTGTAAGAGTTGAAAAAACAACAACTGACTATAATGGTTTTGCTATTGATGTTGAAACTGCTGAAGATTTAAGCGACGTAACTAAAACATCAGGAACTAGAAACTACACAAACTGGTTACCAAACTTACAAGCAAAATACAATATTGATAAAAATACTATTGTTAGAGCTGCTTGGACAAACACAATTGCAAGACCTAACTATTACGATTTAGTACCTTATAGAAACATTAATAGTGATGATATTGAAGCTGAGTATGGAAACCCTAATTTAGATCCTACTGAAGCGATGAACTTTGATTTAATGTTTGAACACTACTTTAGTAATGTAGGTATTATATCAGCAGGAGTTTTTTATAAAGATTTAGATCAATTTATTTACAATTCAGTTACTGAAGAACCGATTACCATTGGAGGTGTTACAGAAACCTATGATGTTACACGACCTTTCAACGGAGGTACTGCCGAAATTTATGGTTTTGAAGTTGCTTTACAACGTAAATTAAACTTCTTACCAGGTTTCTTAAGAAACTTAACAATATATGGTAACTATACCTACACTGATTCTAAAACAGATGGTATTGCTGATAGAGAAGATGGATTACCTTTAGCTGGTGCTGTTAAAAACATGTTTAACGGATCGTTGGCCTATGAAAGTTCTAAACTATCTATTAGAGCCTCACTAAACTTTGCTGATGATTATATTTTTGAATACGGAGACGATACCTTTACTGATGTATTTTATGACGAACAATTGTTTGTAGACCTAAATGCTTCTTACCGTATTACCAAAAACTTACAAATCTTTGCTGAAGCAAAAAACTTAACCAATCAAGAATTACGTTTTTACCAAGGTACAAAACACCAAACAATGCAGGCTGAGTTTTATAACTACAACTGGAATGCTGGTTTAAAATACAATTTTTAAAAATGAATAATTTATATAAAATAACACTTACTTGCCTTGTTTTAAGCGCTTGTAAAGTTGAAAAAATAGTACATCAAAACCCACAAGTTAAACCAGTAGTAGCTTTAGTTGCTAACGCTGAAACAGAACCTGTCACTTCTTTTGACGACGCCGCTGATGATCCGTGTGTGTGGATAAATCCTGTTGATGTAACAAAATCAACCATAATTGGTACAAACAAAAAAGAAGGTTTAGAGGTTTATAATTTAGACGGAAAACGTTTGTATTCTTATAAAATAGGACGTGTAAACAATGTTGATATTCGTGATGGATTCTTATTAAACGGAAAAGAAGTTTCAGTAGTTACTGCCAGTAATAGAACCTACAATACTATTTCTATATTGATTGTAAAACCAACAGGTGAATTAGAAGATGCTGCTGCACGAAAAATAACTTCTAACTTAAAAGAAGTATACGGTTTAGGGATGTACAAGAGCCCTAAAACTAACAAATTTTATGTTTTTATGGTTGGTAAAAAAGGGGGTGTTGAACAATGGGAATTGTTTGAAAACAACACTCAAATTGATGCCAAGTTAGTTCGTGAATTTTCATTAGGAAGTCAAGGAGAAGGTATTGTTGCCGACGATGTACATGCCAAAGTATATATTGGAGAAGAGAACAAAGCGCTTTGGAAGTACAATGCAGAACCTAATGCTGAAAACAACCGTGTAAAGGTTATCAGCACCAACGGTTTGAATATGAAAGATGATTTTGAAGGTGTTACCTTATACGATGCTGGAAACGGAAAAGGATATATTATTTTATCCTCACAAGGAAATAACAGTTATGCTGTTTTCGATAGAGTTAGCAATCAATTTCTAGGAAGTTTTTCTTTAAAAGATGGTGCTATTGACGGTACCTACGATACGGATGGAATTGATGTAACCTCTGTTAATTTTGGCGCAAAATACCCTAAAGGATTCTTTATCGCGCAAGATGGTGCTAATACCCAAGGTAAAGACAGTTTACATCAAAATTTTAAAATCATTGACTGGCAAAAAATTTCTAAAAGTCTACATTTAGATTAGTCAAATTAGTGTGTTTGTTGTGTAATTTGAAAAGCCTTTTGGTAAAACCAAGAGGCTTTTTTAATACTTATAAAAGTAGCTTAAAATATAGTCTTAAAAAAAGATCTTGATGTTTTGATGAAAAGACCTTGATGTTTTTGTAAAAACGTCAAGGTCTTTTTTATAAGTCTTCTTAGTGTTTTGTTTTTATAGGTTACTAAGTGCTAGAAAAGTAGCTGTTATTTTGGTATGAATTTTGTTATTTTCAAAACAATAATAACTTAAAAAATTAAAAATTATGGCTGTGAAATTCACTGTAGTAAAAAGAAGAAATCCAAGAGACCCTCAAGTACCTGAAAAGTTTTATGCAAATATTGTAGGGAATGGTAAAACCACGTTAAATGACTTAGCTAAATATGCTTCTGAAACCTCTACGGTTAGCAAGGGAGATATTCTTGCTGTGCTAGAAACAGTATTTACTAAAATAGCTAATGATGTAGCTGATGGTAAAATTGTATATGCAGGTGATTATTTTACCCTACAAGCAGGTGGTAGTAGTGAAGGTAGTGAAACTGCCGATAAGGTAACTGCTAGTAACATAAAAAGTGTACGCACTATTTTTAGACCTGGTAAACTCATTAAAAATGCTTTAAAGTTGGCTACTTTTGAAAAGAAGGCGTAAGCCGTAAAAAATCCCTATCATAAAAAATGATAGGGATTTTTTGTTTTTAATGATGAACAATTAATGTAGAATCCTTATATATTTTTATTTCAAATGAATTGTTTAGTGGAGAACCGTTCGTGTAATAACCAAATCTTTTAGATTGAATTAACTCACCCTTATTATAAACTTCTAAAAAATAGTTTCCATCACTTTCTATACTATTAAAAGTTATTTTCTTACTTACTTTTTGTCCTTGAGCTAATTTTGTTACTAAAGTTTGATTTTCTTTAGAAGAGCCTATTTTTATACTGTCTAATTCCACTATCGATTTATTAACTACAATAAGTTTTACATTATCATTGTAACAACCAACACAAAGTATAAGTACTAGTATTAAAATAGGAATTATTGTTTTTTTCATTATTTATCTTATTAAACTAATAATCTTCTAATTGGATGGTTTCACTAATTTCCCATTTATTATTATTTTTAATAAAATGAAAAACTCTTTCTCCTCCTCCTTTAACTCTATTAGTATTTGAAGAAACAAACTTAATTTTGTTAAAGACCAATACCTGATCTTCATTAACCTTGCAAGGCAATGAAAATTCATATATTATTTTTTCTTTATCCTTTTTTTCTTTTGTGGATTGATCTATTATGTTCTTATTTTCTGAGGAAATTTCTTTAGAAAAGAATTTATATACTTTACAAAAATCTAATTTTAAATGACTATTAGTGTTTTTTAACTTAAAACTATTCTCTTTTTCATAATCACTATTTATTAAATACTCAATCAAATACTTGTCAGTATCAACTTCTCTAACTTCATTGAGAATTATATCATAAAAGTATCCGTTTTCTATTTGTGAAGTTTCTTTTTTGTTTAGATTATCACAACCTGCACTATTAATTAATACAAGTACAAAAAGTATAAGTTTAATATTGCTTCCTATTATTTTATTCTTCTGCATCCAAAGTTATTTTACTCAATTTCCATTTCCCTTCTTTTTTGATTATATAACCTTCTATGTGAGCTCCTTCAAACTTATAATAGAAGGAAAATCTTACTGAATTATTACATTCTATCTCTAAAAAAGAAATTTTTAACATTTGTTTAATTAGCTCTGAATCATTTGTAAATTCTATCTTTTTTTTAGAATAGTAAACTTCTAAAGAATCATTCAGATATTTATTTTTCAAAACTTTAATACTTTTTTCTTCTTTTAAACTAGATAATAAATATCTTCCAACCTCTTTTGTATGTAAGATTGATAATAGAATTTCTTCTTTATCTTGAATAGTCAAGCAAGGCTTTTCTTTTTTTTCTTCACTTTTTCTCTCTCCTTTACATGATGTACATATGAAACAGATTAAAAAACTAGTCATAAATAATATTTTTTTCATTTTATTTTCTTTTTAATTCAAAAATTAAACTTGTAGGTGTAATAGAAGTGTTATATACTTTCATTTCAAAAATCTCCCCTTCCTCTCCTGCATAATCTTTCCCATCCACATTATCTCCTAAGTGAACGTATTCGTGCAAAACTGTAACACCAAGAAAAAACAAATAAGAATCTTCCAAACCTTGATCATTTATTCCATTTTCAAGCTCATTTACAAAATCTACGTCTAAATATAAAATATTAGGTGTACTTATGTCAAATGCTCCTGCTGTTAAGTTACTTGTATTAGAGGCAAGGTTATCTAGCTGCACAATCTTGATTGTTGGACCGTAACCCCATTGTAAATCTTTTTTTATTCTCTCTACTGTCAATCCTGTAATATCTTTTATAGTATTAACTATCAAAGGTATTTCGCCTACTTTTGGTAATTGATTTTTAAGATATTCTGTTAATTTAGGGTAAAGTATTTCATAATTACTATCTGGAGGGTATTTAAAAAAGGGAGATACTGTTAACAATGTATTTTTCTCTCCAGCTTTGATAACTTGTTCGGCAAATGTTTTGGCTTCTGAAGTCGTATTTTCAAATAAGAAAGTATCAATTTTAATAGCTTCTGTAAAATTAGTTTCTAACCATTGTAGCTCTGCTCTACTTAAGCTATGACCTAGCTCATAGTCTATTTCTAAAGCTAAAGCTTTTTCTTTGGTAATGTTAAAATCTGAGCCATCTTCGTTTATAGGTGACGTAGGTATAGGGTCGCTTGTAGAAGTACTTCCACCATCTCCTCCACCTCCCATACTTATGTTTGTCGTTCCACTCTCTGTGCAATTTTCATCCTCAACATAATTTATATATACTCTACCATCATTAGCAGTTAAGCAATCAGGACCTGCTACATGATTAAATCGCCAGCTACACCATGCTTGTTCTACCAATGGGCATCCGTTCATTTTTGAAAAAACATCTATATCATTAAAGCTTAAAAAAGAAACATTAACGTTTCCTTCAAAACTAAAAGAATTATGATCTTCAAATAATTCTATTCTCTTATTCAAGTTATATTTTAAAAGATATGCTTTAACCTCTTTGTTTTCCTTAAACTTAATAACTAGGTTTTCAAAATATTCTGGCGTAGGATAAGGTCTTTTAACCTGTAAGGTGTATGAAGTTACAGTATTCAACACAACTTCTTTTATAGTATTTGGTACTATTATAAAATCATACAAATTATTTGATTTGTCACTTTTAGAAAGCTCTTTTTTCTTAGACTCAATTGATTTAATTGCATTACTGAACTGGGTATTTGATTTTAAATCTTCAAGTGAATATTGTTTTATTGTAATATTACTTTCTTGTTTTTCAATTACCTCACTTTTTTCACAACTCCATAAAAGAAATGAAATACCGAATAAAAATAGACTTAATTTTACAATAGTTGCTTTATTGATTCTCTTTTTCATATTATATAGTTTTATAATTTATACAAAACTACTATTTTAAAACTACTAGTTGGTAAGTCAATGACTTACTAAAAGTAGGTCACTGACTTACTTTTTCAGTACGTCAATTGTACGGTTATCAGTATTTTAAAACAAAAAAGGAGGCTATTTCGGCGGATAATTATTGATTACTTTTCCAACTACTTTTTGAAAATGTAATTTCTTTTGTTCTGGAGTAGCTTTTTCTCTTACTTCACTAGTAGCAATTCCTTGCCATATTAACTGGTTGTCTTTACTTTCAACAAAATCAATGGTTAATTGCTGGTTTATTTTTCTACTTTCAATAGGGATACCTCCTGAAATTCCAAAACCAACATTTCTTCCCCCACTTCCTAAGCCAACACCTATCGTATTTCTATTAACTGATTCTCGTTCTTCAGCTAAAATATTGATATACATATCTGGGTTTTCAGTCAATTGCATTCCTTTAGCTTTTAAAGTAGCCGTTATTTCATAAGTAACCCTTTTTATATCCAACTCATTTAAACCTTTACCAGCATCTTCAAAAAAATTGAAGGTTTTATACTGACTGAAATCTGTTTGACTATCGTAGTCATATACTACTTTAGAAGAGGAGCACCCAATAATAACTAGCAGAAAAAAATATTTGTAATACTTCATATATAAATTCTTTACGGTGTATTTAATCAAAAACTATACCTTATAAAAATACAAAAAGCCTCGCGTAAACGAGACTTTTTTCTAAGGTTAGTTAGTTGATTTTTATTGAACCGCTTTTAAAGCATCAATATTTCCATATCCAAACTCTGAATGCTTGTTTGGATAAAAATCAGCAGACTCTTTCATTTTTTGTAAAACTTGTTCTCTTGACCAAGAAGGATTTTTTGCCCATACCAATGCAGCAATACCTGCTGTAGTAGCTGTTGCTACAGATGAACCTCCAACATAATTTGCTTGCCCATCATAATAACTTAATACAGGTATTTTATTATCTGTTCCGTTAGTACGTTGCATTTGTACAGTAAAATCAATTTGTGATCCTGTATGACATACATCACACTTGCTGTATTGTCCTTCTTTAACACCTGTTACCGCAACAGTTTCAGACATACTTGCTGGAAAAATTACTCCATACCAAGTAGTAAATGAAGTAGAAGTTCCTCCTGCTGCTAAAATCATCTTTCCTTTGCTATGTGCGTACTTTACTGCATCCGATACATTCCCAATACTAAACGGAGAACCTAACGACATAGAAATAACTTTTACATCACTTCTGTTTGCCAATGCTGTTAATGCTTCAACAACACCTCTTTTTTCATGGTAATCGTCAATTACCACATTTTCAACAGCTCTATACGTTACTAAGCTTGCATTATAAGCAACACCAACAGGTAAATTATCATTATTTCTAGGAGCTGTAGCTACTGCTGCCATTTTTGTTCCATGACCACACTTATCATTTACGCCATCATAATTATTAGACCAAGCCCACCAAGAATCTACAAAGGTTCCATATTTCTGAACTGTTCTTCCTGATGAATATCCATCATTAAAATATTGATTCATCCATTTTTGCTCTGGTGATAAACCAGAATCAACTACAGCTACAGTTACTCCTGAACCTGTACTGTAATTCCAAGCTTGTGAAATATTATGTGCATCGAAAGACCATGGTAACCTAGCACCTGGTGATACTGTACGATAATCACTCGTATTTAAAGTTGCTGTACCATACCCACATCCTGAAGAACCTGATGAATCTGATTTAGCTTGAGCATTTGACTCTAAAAAACTATATCCTCCTGGTTCTATATAACGAACTCTGTTGTCTTTTAATAAGACATTTATTGTTTCCTTGTTGGTAACTTTAATATCTAATACATTAATATTTTCGTTTACATATAGTTCCGTTTCTCCCTTTGCTGAAATAGGTTCAAAACTTCTTACTAAGGCTAGTAACTCATTTTTAATATTCGTACTTTCTTCACTCTTCGCATAGTTATTTTTTGAAGTACCGTAGCCTATAGTCAAGATATTTTCTCCATGATTCACTGCACTCCATATTGTATGAGCGTCTTGTGACATCCATTTAAAATCTCCTGTCTTTTGTAAAGATTCCTTGATTTTTGAATTGATTTCTTTTTTGGTAAGTAAATCTTGATCTTGTTTTATGTCTAATGTTTCATCATTGTTAGAACATGAGATCATAGTTAAAACAACCGTTAGGCTTAAAAGTGTTTTTTTCATTTTCTGAAGGGGTTAAAGATTAAATTTATTTTTTTTCGAATATACTAAAATTTTAATATATTTTTAACACTTAACGCAATTAAGGTTTATGATAATTAACATTATCTTAAAACCCACGTATAGAAAGCCAATAAAAAAAGGAGCCTATAGCTCCTTCTTTACTTTAAGTTTTCAATATGTTTACTCCATATTTACTCTAGTGGGGGTATCTTTTCCTTCAATAATACTTTGAGTACCTCTAGCAACTGCTTTAACAGTTTCTGTTAATACAGTCATATTTAAGGTTTCAGCCTCATCTGTTACTTTATGATAATCAGCATCAATATCAATTGGAGTGGTTGAAAATGTATGAGACGGCACACCTAAACGTGCTAAAGAAGCATTATCTGATCGTAAGAACAATTGAAATTTAGGGTATGGATCTGGAAATAACTTGTATCCTGATCCTTCTAAGTTCTTCTGAATTATTTTACCAAAATCCGATTTATCAAAACCTGTTAACCATGCAGTTTTTGGTCCTGTTTTTGGTTGTTTTCCAATTAGTTCTAAATTAATTCCAGCTACAAACTTATCGGCATCAATTCCTTTTCCGAAATATTCAGAACCTACTAATCCCATTTCTTCAGCAGTAAAACATACAAACAAAATACTACGCTCATTATTTTCTTTTTTAGCATAATACTCAGCTAAAGATAATACACCTGTTACCCCTGAAGCATCATCGTTTGCTCCATTAAAAATTCTATCCCCCTCTCCATCTTTCTTTACACCTAAATGATCATGATGTGCAGATACTATAACAAACTCATCTTTTTTAGATTTTCCTTCTAACAGGCCTATAATATTGCTCATTTTGATTCCTTTATACTCAAAGTTTTGGCGATATGTAGTTAATGTATCAAAAGTTTTTAAACCTATTCTTTTATATTCATTTTCTATATACTGGGTTGCTTTTTCCATCCCATCAGTCCCAGGTTTTCTACCTTCCATTTCATCTGAAGCAAGTGTATATAAGTGTTTTCTCACTACAATAGAATCAATTAACTCTTCTTTATTTTCTTTTTTCTGAGTTACCTCTACAGTATTCATAGCAACTTCGTTACTAGTCTTTTTAGTCTGCTTACACGATAATAAAACTGATACACTTACAAGTGCTAATGGGTATAAAACTTTTTTCATTCTTTATTTATTTAAAAGCCTAAATATAGCCAATTTAATTTCTTAATTTTGTTGAAAATTTTTAAGGATGGCTTTAACTGATATTCCAAACATAAAACATACTGATTCAAACAATTTTTTCTTACTTGCTGGTCCTTGTGCCATTGAAGGAGAAGATATGGCTATGCGAATCGCTGAAAGAGCAATTTCTATTACCGACAAGTTAGAAATCCCTTACGTATTTAAAGGAAGTTTTAAAAAAGCTAATCGTAGTAGAATTGATAGTTTTACAGGAATTGGTGACGAAAAAGCATTAAAAATTTTACGTAAAGTTTCTGAAACCTTTAATATTCCTACCGTAACCGACATTCATGAAGTTTCTGATGCAGAAAAAGCAGCTCAATATGTAGATGTATTACAGATACCTGCTTTCTTAGTTCGTCAAACCGATTTAGTTGTAGCTGCGGCGAAAACTGGTAAAGTTGTGAATTTAAAAAAAGGACAATTTATGAGTCCTGAAGCTATGCAACATGCCGTAAAAAAAGTACATGATGCTGGTAACCAAAAAGCATGGATAACTGATAGAGGAACCATGTTTGGATATCAAGATATGATTGTTGATTTCCGCGGAATTCCAACCATGCGTCAATATGCTCCTACTGTGTTAGATGTTACACATTCATTACAACAGCCTAATCAATCAAGTGGTGTTACTGGAGGACGTCCAGATATGATTGAAACAATTGCTCGTGCAGGTGTGGTTAACAATGTTGATGGTTTATTTATTGAAACTCATTTTGATCCTGCCAATGCAAAGAGTGATGGAGCCAACATGTTACACCTTGATTATTTAGAAGGTTTACTTACCAACTTAGTAACAATTAGAAAAACCATTAATAATTTATAGGCACAATTTTTGTTTTATAAAGTTGTTTTTAAACTCATATATGAAACAACTTCTTTTTTTATTCTTTCTAATAACTAACCTTGTTAGCGCGCAAAACTTTTCTTTAGTTGAAAAAAAAGTTAATGGTTACCCTAAATTTAATAAAGTAGAAAATTTAGCTCAACAGATAGCAAGCGACTTTAAAACTGAAGAACAGCTAGTACAAGCTGCTTTTTATTGGCTAGCTCATAATATTAGATATGATTTAGACGGGTATTACAATCCAAAGCAAAAAAGAATTTCTTTTAGATACAGAAACGAGCAAGAAAGATTAGAAAAATTACAGGCTATAAAAGATAACATTGTTAACGAAACACTTATAACTAAAAAGGCTATTTGCGAGGGCTATGCGCAAACTTTTGCAAAAATTTGCTCAATACTTCAGATTGAGAATGAAGTTATAAAAGGATATATCAGAAATTCCTCAAACGATATAGCTAATCCTAAAACCAACTCAAATCATGCTTGGAACGCTGTTAAGCTGAATGATATATGGATTTATATTGATGCTACATGGGCAGCTGGTGTTGTGAATAATAACAGATGGCAACCTTCATTTAATGCTTACTACTTCAATTTTCCAGAAGAAAAATACTTTAAAACACATTTTCCTGAAAAGAAACTTTGGCAATTAAGAGTTGGTAGAATGGATAAAAAAGATTTTTATAATCAACCAATTTATGATGCTGCCTTTTTAAAATCAGATTTAGAATTAATAACACCTTCTAAAGGGTTGTTAAAAAAAGATTCTATTATTGAATTAAAAATAAAAAATCTACGTCCTAATCAATCAGTTTCCTTTGGATATAGTGGATACCGATATGCAGTAAAACCACACAGTATATCTATCAAAAATAATGTTGCTACAATTACAACCTCTCCTCTTAAAAATAGCAAACGGCTATTTTTAATTATAGATAAAAAAGTTATGCTTGAGTTTTTGATTCAGTAATTATTTCCTCCAAAAACCTTTATGATTGTGTTTTGCTACTTCGCCTATAACTTGTAGTAGTATTTCTTCATTAATTTCTTCTATAGATGAATAACGGAGTGATTTAACCACTGCTCTTCCTTCCGAAACTAAAAAAGCATCATAATCTTGTAGAATACCTTTTGCCCAAAATCCAACGTCAACAAATCCTTTTTTATGGGATGCATTTATATAACATAATTGCTTACCATTAACATAATATACTGGTATTTTCCATTTGTATTTTAGTTCTAAATCCTGAAAATTACTTTCTATCAATACCTGTAAATGCAGTAAAATAGACTTGAATGGTTCTGGTTGTTTGAGTATATATTCTTCAGCTGGTTTCATTCTTTCAAAAATACATTAAAATTTTATTTGTCTGTTTCATAAAATTACTTTTACTTTGTTTTTCAAAGTTCTTTAAAAATGAGTTCAGAAGATTATTTAAAAGACATATCAGAAATTAAAAACTTAATGAATAAATCATCCAGATTTATATCATTAAGTGGTTTATCGGGTGTTTTAGCAGGAATATATGCACTAATTGGTGCAGCTTATGCATACTGGTTAGTTAGCAACAATTCTAATGGTTATTTGATGCTAGATGGAAAAATTTTCCAAATAGTCATCTTTGATTTATTGTTAGTTGGCTTTTTAAGTATTGCTACAGCTATCTTTTTAACCACAAGAAAAGCTAAAAAAAATGGAGAAAAAATTTGGGATGCCACCACAAGAAGGTTACTCTTAAATTTCCTTATTCCTCTAGTTTCTGGAGCGATTTATATCATTATCATACTAGGTCATCAAAAATATGGACAAACAGGTGCATTAATGTTACTTTTTTATGGTTTAGCGTTGATTAATGCTTCAAAATATACTGTTGGAGATATTAAGTATTTAGGCTATACTGAAGTTGTTTTAGGACTTATTGCTGCAATGTTACCCGGTTATGGTTTTTGGTTTTGGGTTATAGGGTTTGGAATTATGCATATAGTTTACGGTACACTTATGTATTTTAAACACGATAGAAAATAAGAACTATTTTCGTACTTTAAAATTTATCTTTTTTGAAAAACATTATTCTAAATATAAATAAAGCTTTTGATCATAGAATTAGACTGGGAATTATGTCTGTTCTTATGGTAAATGAATATGCTGAATTTACTACCCTAAAAGAATTATTAGGTGCTACAGATGGTAATTTGGCAAGCCATACCAAAGCCTTAGAAAAAGTTGAATTTATTAGGATAGAAAAACAATTTATTGGTAGAAAACCCAATACTAGATACTACGCTACAGAGCTTGGTAAACAAGAATTTAAAAAACATATTGACGCTTTAGAAAAACTGATTAAAAATAAATAACATTAATTTTTTTATTATTTAACTTTGAATTTCAAAGTTCTTTTAAAACAACAAACTATGGAAACATCAAACAAACAAAACGGAAGGTTCGGAAAGTGGGTAAAAACATCAATTACAGCTAGGATGTTAATGATTGGATTTTTAATTCTCATACTTTTAATCCCTTTATCCTTCATTAAAAGCTTAATTGTTGAGCGAATGAATCGACAGCAAGAAGTTGTACAAGAAATCAATCAAAAATGGGGTAAAGAGGTATTGTTATATGGTCCTATTTTAAAAGTTCCGTACAAAACATATAAAGAGAAATTTGTTAGAAATCAAAAAACAAAAGAAACTCAAACCGAGATTGAAGAAAAAATTAAATATGCTTACTTTTTTCCGAAGAAATTAAATATCAAATCTTCTATAAATCCTGAAGAGAAAAAACGTGGTATTTATAAAACAGCGGTGTATAATAGTAAGATAGATATCGATGGAAGTTTTACGAAGCCTGATTTTAGTGAAAAAGATATTAATGAAGAAGATATACTTTGGAACAAAGCTCGATTAATTATAAAAACTTCTAATTTAAAAGGAGTTAACAACTTAGTTGAAATAAAATTGCATAAAAACACCTATGCTTTTACTTCTAAATATGAAGGTGATGACAGTAATGAAAAAGCTTACTACAACTATTTAAACCTTCATAAATTAGAAAGTAAATTTTTAAATGAAGAAGACCTTCCTAAAAAATTAGATACAAACTTTAGTCTATCTCTAAGTATTAATGGAAGTAAACAAATTCGTTTTATTCCTATTGGAAAAGAAACATCCGTTCATATAAACTCTGACTGGAAAACTGCTAATTTTATTGGTGAATATCTTCCCTTTAACTCTGACAAAATCTCTGATAATGGTTTTGATGCGAAATGGAAAATACTAGATATTAACAGACCATTTTCTCAACAATCTTTTAATGGAATTCCAAACTTAAAAGAATATGCTTTTGGTGTAAACTTTATGATTCCTGTAGACGAATATCAAAAAAGTGAACGATCGGCTAAATATGGATTCTTGGTTATTGGACTTACCTTTTTAATCTTCTTTTTAATTCAAACAATGAGTAAAATATCCATTCATCCATTTCAATATTTAATGATTGGTGTTGCCTTAACTATGTTTTATACATTACTGATATCAATTTCTGAACATAGCAGCTTCTTAAAGGCATATTTAATTGCTTCTATAGCAGTAGTGCTATTGATTACGTTGTATTCTAAATCCATTTTAAAAAGTATTAGATTCCCATTATTTGTTGGAGCTTCTCTTACCACATTATACGCCTTTATTTTTGTAATTATTCAGCTAGAAAATTATGCTTTATTAGTAGGTAGTGTAGGGTTATTTATAATTCTAGCCTCAGTAATGTATGCCTCAAGAAAAATAGACTGGCAAAACGATTAATTAATACTATTAATAAGCAAACTATCATACTGTATGGTAGTTTGCTTTTACATAAACAACTATGAAATTTAATTTGAAAAACTTTCTTGTTTTTGCTTTTCTTTTACTACTAGAAATCGCAATAGCTCAAACTTCAGGGTTTATAAGACATACTTTTGGTGACTTCTTAGTAGTTATCTTACTCTTTTATTTAGTAAAAACTTTCTTTAACCTCTCTAATAAAACCGTAGCAGTTTCTGTCCTAATTTTTGCTTATATCGTAGAATTTTTACAATTAACTCCTCTTTTAGAATTTCTCGGTTTAGAAAATAATCGATTGGCAGTAATTATATTGGGTGCTACTTTTAGTGTTGTTGATTTAATAGCTTATACATTGGGGATTGGTACTATTCTACTTTTAGAAAAAATTTTAACTCATAAATTATCTTCTAATCTTTCGTAAGATGTCTTCTAGTCCGTTTAACTTTAATTCGTAAACTAGCTCTAGCATTGTGCCTAGTTTTCCTTGTGGAAATCCTTTATTTTTATACCAAACAATATAATATTCAGGAATTTCAATTAAATACGTTCCTTTATATTTACCAAAAGGCATTCTCATGTTTGCTGTATCAATTAAAAATTGCTTGTCTGGTATCATATTTAAATAAAAAATCCCGCCGAAGCGGGAGTTAAATTGTGTTATTCTTTTCCGTCTACGTAATCCTGCAAATATGCATAACGTTCGGTTAATTTACCAGTATTAGTTGTCATTTTTGATCGAGCTAAAATTCCATCTTTATCATTGTTATAAAATGCAGGAATTACATGCTCTAAAAACATTTCTCCAAAACCTTCACTAGCATCTTTTGGTAATTCACAAGGTAAATTATCTACAGCCATTACCGTGATAGCTTTTTCATCTTTATAATCAATTTCTGATTCTGTTTCTGGGTTGTAGCCATAAATAGGGTCAGCTATTGTAGAAGCTCTTAATGTTGATGCTACAGGTCCATCAATATCACATGAAATATCAGCTACATACTTTATTCTAAACTCAGGATGTTTAACATCTTCACGTGTAAATAAATACGGTGCTCCATCTCCATAAAAATGTCCCGCTATAAAGAAATCAGTTTGTTTCGCATACGCCATAAAATTACTTTCGTAACCAGTTGGGTCTTTATAAAACTCAAACTTATCTCCTACTTTACCATCTTTACGTTTTGCATATTCCATTACATCAGCTATACAATATACTGGCTCAGTAAACTCACTTGTTAAATACAAAGCATCACTTACTTGTTTAATTTTTAGATGGTCTAATATTTCTTGAGCTCCCTTGGCTACTTTTCCTGTTCCTGTTAGTAATATTTTAATGTTTGGTAAGCTTATTTTATCTAATTCAGCTTTTACCGCATCTAAATCGGCTAAGGTTTCTACTTTAGGTAAATTGAATAAACCTTCACGCAAGCCCAAGGCTCTGAAACCATTATATGCACCTACTAAACCTGCATAACGACCAAAACCAATTAAACGAGCTCCGTTTTCTTGTATAATGGTTTCATGGTCGAACATTTCAATATTTTTTTCTAACATAGCTTTTAACAACTTACGATTGTATGGTTGCTTTTTTATAGTATGGCTAAAGAAAAAGTATTTTTTATTTGGTATTAAATTGTCTACAGGAACTTCTTTTACTCCTAATAACACATCACAATCAGAAACATCATTTGTTACTTCAAAACCTGCTTTTGTGTAAGCCTCATCAGAAAAAACTCGGATACCTGAACTTTCTACCACTATCTCTGCTTGAGGAAACTGTTGTTTAAACTCTTGCAGTTTTTCTGGAGAAAATACGACTCTTCTATCAGGTGGGTTTTTACGCTCTTTTATAATTCCGAATTTCATAATTGATTTTGTATTAAAATTAAACAATTTTACATATAATGTTATAGTTTATAACAATTGCAGCGAAAATACTCGTTTTAAAATGATTGTACAAGTAGTATTTTTTTATATTTGCATTCTCTTTGTTTAAGCTGTATATCTTTATAGTACTGCCAAACTAAATTGCATAGAATTACAAAGATTATCTGGTATATTTTTTGCAGAGATATTTATAACATCTTTGACATATTGGGGACGACTGGTTTTGACAGCGAGATTAGTGAAAATGTAAGCATACCGAGGAGTGAAATGATAACTCGTTAAACTTATTTCAAACATTTAAACGGCGAAGATAACTACGCTTTAGCTGCATAATCTGAATTAACAGTAAGATTTGCCTCGGCGCACAAGGTGCGCAAGCTAAATGTCCACGAAAAGCCTTGGTTTACGGCGTTTCATTTTTGGGCATCGTAAAAGTAAACATAGAGAACTTAGAGCTTCGATAGGTTTTCGAAACTGAAGAAGATAAGTTAAGATTGGGCAGTTTTTGGTCAGGTCTTAATCGAAAATTAAACAAAAACTAAGTATGTAGAAAGCCTTTGAGCTACTTGTTTGGACCCGAGTTCGATTCTCGGCGTCTCCACAAAACAACCCTGCAAATACAATATTTGCAGGGTTTATTTTAAACTAATAACTATAACCTATATTATTTTGTTATTTTTATTGCTTAGCATAGTCTTTGTATAGTTTCAATGGACTATCCTCTGTTTCTCCTCCTTCTTTTACATATACCTTATTGTTTATTTGTGGAGGATACACATAAGTATATAATCCGCCCCATCCATCGTTTTCATAACAGAAAGTATTCCAGTTTTCACCATTTATTTCATTAGTTTGTAGTAAAAAAGCTCCAGTAGCTTCATTTTGTACTTGTTTTTTATGCTTTAACACAACTCCATCGTATTCATTAGGAATTCCCTTAAACCGAAGTAACACGTCATCTCCTATCTCAACCATTGTCAGTGTAAACATATCTCCTACATAATTCCTCACACTATCTGCCAGTAAAGACATCTCTGGAAGTTCTTCTTTTACTGTTTCTGGCTTCTCATTTTTAAAAGCTTCTATTTCTTTAATTAAAGCTTTTGCTTCGTCCTTTCTTGGAGTGTTATCATCTAAAGAAAGGTAATAGGCAATTTCGTGAAGTGCTTCATCGGCTAGAACTAATTTTCCTCCTCTATCATCACGTTGATTATAGTTATCTAATTTTTCCCGAACAGTATTCCACGTTTTTTCCGTTTTTTCTTCTAGTTCTTTATGTTCCCAAACTCCTTTTAAGGCTTGAATAACTAAATTATCTGGAAAAGATTTTAAAGCTTTTTTAATATTATCAATCACAGCATAAGCTGGTGCTTTAGTTGTATTGAAAAGCTCTACCAAAGCTTCTGAAACACTTCCTATTCCTATACCATATAAATTATTATAATCTCTTATAATTAATAACTGCCCTCTTTTTAATACTGGAAACTCCAGTTCATATACTTGCTCTGCTACCTTTGTTATTCTTGGCTCTATACGGTTTGTATAATCATGGTTAACTATATCAAGGTCTTGAGCAAAAAACGATGTATGCTCATAGTACCAATCTGGTCGAAATACAACAATTTTGAATTCTTTATCTGCTGGAGCATACTTTAGGCTTCCCAACTTATTAAATCCGAATTCCATTTTAATTGTATATGATTCTATAGTATAAAATAACCCTTCTACCAAAACATAGTATCCGTAAGCTGATAATTCATTACTCGAATGCGCCAATTGTGAAGCTTCAAGTGAACTTTTAGGTGTTTGTTCCATAATACATTTTTTTTAGATTTGAAAAGACAATATTAGAGGTACACCAACTAAAAAGCGCTCCATCCGAACGAATGAAACTCCTTTATTTCGTTTCAACCCTGTAATCGTTGCTATATTTTATTTGGTCTCTACTATAATAGTGAATAGCTATCCATTTATCTAGCCCTATGACTGAGTTAAAATCCATCATAATAACATTAACTGCTTTTGCTATAGCAATTAGCATAACTAACTTTTTAAAAAGAAAACGAGATAACTATTAACTTTATACAAACAAAAAGCGCAACCAATTTGGTTGCGCTTTTGTATTTTATATAGCTATACTACTATTCTTCTTTAAATAACTGCTCTTTATAAGCTGCTTTTTGAACTTGTGCTCTTCTTGTTACTGAAGGCTTAGTGTATTGCTTTCTTTCTCTTAACTCTTGTAAAACTTTTACGTTTCTAAATTTACGCTTGTAACGCTTTAAGGCTCTATCGATATTTTCACCTTCTTTTACAACTATTCTTAACATACTATAAGGTTTTATTGTTTGACATACTTTAAGTCATATAAATTACAGCACAATACTAAACATAGTATAAACTATGCTATGATTTATATGATATTTATTTTAGATTAAAAATTCTATTGAAAACGCTTTGTAAAGCAACTGAAGACTATGGAATCTGATGGTTACAGAAAATAGTATAAAGACTTGTAGATTTTCTCCTAAAAGGACAGAACATTAATACGGCGCAAAGGTATGTTTTATTTATCGGCTCTACAAGGATTTGAGACATTAAAAAAGGCGCTACTAAAATAGTAACGCCTTTTAATTAAATAGTTTCTCCTAGTTCTTTTAGCTTAGAAGTATTTTCTGCGAGCATTAACTCGTCTATAATTTTTTGAATATCTCCGTTTACAATGTTTGATAAATCGTATAAGGTTAATCCAATTCTGTGGTCTGTTACACGTCCTTGTGGATAGTTATACGTTCTAATCTTTGCAGAACGGTCTCCTGAGGTTACCATTGAACCACGTTTTGCTGCATCAGCTTCTTGTTTTTTAGCTAATTCTAAATCGTATAAACGAGAACGTAATACTTTAAATGCCTTCTCTTTGTTTTTATGCTGTGATTTTTGATCTTGACATTGTGCTACTAATCCTGTAGGAATATGCGTTAAACGTACTGCTGAATACGTAGTGTTTACTGACTGTCCCCCTGGTCCTGATGAACAGAAATAATCAATACGTACATCTTTTGGATTAATCTCTACATCAAATTCTTCTGCTTCTGGGAATACCATACAAGTTGCTGCTGATGTATGTACACGTCCTTGTGTTTCTGTTTGTGGTACACGCTGTACACGGTGTACACCCGCTTCAAACTTTAACGTTCCGTATACATCCTCTCCAGTTACTTCAAACTGAATTTCTTTAAATCCACCGTTAGTTCCTTCAGAAAAATCTACTGTGGATACTTTCCATCCTTTGCTTTCGCAATATTTGGTATACATGCGGTATAAGTCTCCTGCAAAAATACTTGCTTCATCCCCTCCTGTTCCTGCACGTAATTCAACAACCGCATTTTTAGCATCTTCAGGGTCTTTTGGAATTAGCAAAAACTTAATCTCTTCTTCCAATTCAGGAATACGAGTTTTTGCTTCGTCCATTTCCATTTTCGCCATTTCAACCATTTCTGCATCCGATCCGTCAGCAATGATTTCCTTAGCTTCTTCTATATTATTTAATAAAGTTTTGTACTCGTCTGCTTTTTTTACAACCTTTCCTAAATCTTTATATTCTTTGTTTAATTGTACATAACGTTTCTGATCAGAAATAACATCTGGTTGGATGATTAAGTCTGAAACCTCATCATAACGTTGTTTAACTATCTGTAATTTATCTAGCATAGTATCTTTTCTTGGGGTGCGAATTTACGATTTTTTATCGAATTTTATTCATATCTTTAGTTCATTAAGGCTTTTGTTATGCGAATTTTAATCTTATTTTTTACTTGTGCACTACTTTTTTCTTGTCTGCAAGAAAAGAAAATCACAAAACCTACTTGGTTGTTTGGTAAATGGGAACGTGTTTATAACGAAACTGATAAAAGGACTTTCGAGTTTTGGGAAAATGATTTTTCTGGAATTGGTTTTTCCTTACAAAAAAACGATACTGTATTTAAAGAGATTTTACACATTATTACTAAAAACGATTCATTGTTTTTACAAGTAACCGGTGTAAATGAAAATCCTACTTTATTTGCCTTTACACAACAAACAGATACTTCTTTTACTGCGGAAAACAAACTGAATGAATTCCCTTCTTCTATTCATTACTGGAAAGAGAACGGTCAACTAAAAGCTACCGTAGCTAACGATGAGTTTTCTATTGATTTTGTTTTTGATAAAATGAAATAAAAAAAATCCTCAGATTTTTCTGAGGATTCTATATTACTTTTATCTTGTTGAATTAATACTCAAAAGTTCCATATTCACTTTTGATTGTCAAGCGCTTTTTATCAGATTTTTCTACTCTACCAATCACCTTCGCATTCACATTAAATGACTTAGAAATTTCAATGATATTTTCCGCTACTTCTGGAGAAACGTATAATTCCATTCTGTGACCACAGTTGAAAACTTGATACATTTCTTTCCAATCGGTTTTTGATTGTTCTTGTATCAATTTGAATAATGGTGGAATTGGGAACATATTATCTTTTACAATATGTAAGTTATCTACAAAGTGTAAAATTTTTGTTTGTGCCCCTCCAGAACAGTGAATCATTCCGTGTACATCTTCAGAAGAATACTTTGATAAAATTTCTTTGATGATTGGCGCATACGTTCTTGTTGGAGACAACACTAACTTACCTGCATCAATTGGTGAATCTGCTACCTCATCTGTTAATTTTGTATTTCCTGAGTACACTAAATCTGACGGTACTGAAGCATCAAAACTTTCTGGGTATTTCTCTGCTAAATATTTATGGAACACATCATGACGTGCAGAAGTTAATCCATTACTTCCCATACCTCCATTATATTCTTTCTCGTAAGTAGCTTGTCCGAATGACTCTAAACCAACAATTACGTCTCCTTCTTTGATATTTGCATTATCAATTACATCAGCACGTTTCATACGGGCAGTTACTGTAGAATCAACAATTATTGTACGTACTAAATCTCCTACATCTGCAGTTTCTCCTCCTGTTGAATGAATGGTAACCCCAAATTCTTTCAACTCATTAATTAACTCTTCTGTTCCGTTAATAATTGCCGATAAAACTTCTCCTGGAATATTACTTTTATTACGTCCGATAGTAGAAGACAACATAATGTTATCTGTAGCACCTACACATAATAAATCATCAATATTCATGATTAAAGCATCTTGAGCAATACCTTTCCATACAGAAATATCTCCTGTCTCTTTCCAGTACATGTATGCTAAAGACGATTTTGTTCCTGCACCATCAGCATGCATGATTAAACAGTACTCTTCATCATTTGTTAAGTAATCTGGAACTATTTTACAAAAAGCTTTTGGAAACAATCCTTTATCAATATTCTTGATTGCGTTGTGTACATCCTCTTTAGATGCCGATACTCCGCGTTGTGCGTAGCGTTTAGATACTTCGTTACTCATGTGTTGTGTTGTTGTTGCCGCGAAATTACTTTAAAAACAGGAAACTATCAAAGTAATTATTGTTTTTTACTTCGTCTTTCATACAATACGGTATCTCTCCATATCCCATCTAATTCAGCTATTTTTTCTCGATAACCTATCTTTCGAAAACCATATTTAACATGTAGTTTAACACTTGCTTCATTTTCTGGAAATAAACTTGAATACAACGTCCAAACACCATTTTCTTCTGAAGATTTTACAACAGCATCCATCAATAAGCTTCCTACACCTTTTCCTAATACTCCTAACTTAACATAAACACTTACTTCTGCTACTCCTCTATATTCAAATCTTGTTGATACTGGGGCTATAGCACACCAACCTAATATTTTATTATCCTCAATAGCTATAAATCGAGTGTGTTGATGGTGTGAAGTATTCCATTCCTCCCAACTAGGAACTTTTGTTCTAAACGTAGCGTTTTTTGTAGCGATACCTTCTTTATAAATTTCAGCTACTTCTTTCCAATGATTTTGAGTAAGTTTAACTACCTCTATCATATTATTTACCTTAAAACTATTTAGTTCAATGTTTTTTTAAAGCATATACTTGATTCTACACCTTTATAAGGACCATAGTTCGATATAACACCATATTCATTTTTCTTATACAAATGTATCGCTGGTTGCATGGTTTTACTCGTTTCTAAAACAACAGAACTAAACCGCTCTTCTCTTGCCCACTCTTCCAGTTCTTTTAGAATCAAGGTTGCTATATTTCTCCCTCTGTATATTGGTTTAACGTACATACGTTTAACCTCAACAGTTGTGCCGTTAATTCGCTTAAAAGCACCACAACCTGCCGCTACCTTGTTTATGTAACACACCACTACATACTGTAGTTTATCTATAGTGTTAAACTCCTTAAAAAAAGCATCTTGGTCACCGTTAATTCCTGAGAGGTATTCGTCTAGTTCTTTTACTAGACGAATAAAAATCTCGTGAGTGGAATTTAATCTTTCTAAACTTATTTTATCATTCATTACCTAGTAAACAATAACTCTCTATACTTAGTTAAAGGCCAAAGGTTATCATCAACCATTAACTCTAACTTATCACAGTGATAACGAATTTCATCAAAATAAGGTTTTACTTTATTACAATATGCGTCAGCATTTTTCTGCCCTTCCAGTTTATTGGCTTTTTTACGTTCCTCAATCATATCTTCAACTTTTGAATTTATTTCAGCAATATGATTTGATATTTTTTGAATTAAATCAATTTGTTCGTTAGCATACTTCTCAAAATTATTTCCAAAAATTTCTTTCAACCCTCTTACGTTTTCTATTAAGGTGTTTTGGTATTGAATAGCAATTGGTATAATATGGTTTCTTGCAATATCACCCAACACCCTACTTTCTATTTGAATTTTCTTTGAATATTCTTCCAACTCAATTTCATGGCGTGCTTCTACCTCTACCTTATTCATTACGCCCATTTCTTCAAAAAGAGAAATTGCTTTTTTTGAAATCTTTGCTTTTAAAGCTTCTGGGGTTGTTTTATTATTTGATAAACCTCTTTTCTTTGCTTCTTTCTCCCAAGCTTCTCCATACCCATCTCCCTCAAATCGAATACTTTTTGATGCCTTAATATATTCTCTTAACACATTAAATATCGCCTCGTCTTTTTTAAGTTTTTTGCTATCAATTAATTTATCTACTTCTTCTTTAAATTCATTTAATTGTCTAGCTATAATGGTATTCAATACTGTCATAGGCCCTGCACAGTTAGACCATGAACCTACTGCACGTAACTCAAACTTGTTTCCTGTGAAGGCAAAAGGTGAAGTTCTATTTCTATCTGTATTATCTAATAAGATTTCTGGAATCTTACCTACAATATTTAATTTTAGATCTGTTTTTTCTTCAGGTGATAGTTTTCCTTTCGTTACATTTTCTAACTCATCTAATACTGATGATAATTGTGAACCTATGAAAACTGATATGATTGCTGGTGGCGCTTCATTTGCCCCTAAACGATGATCGTTACTTGCACTTGCTATAGACGCCCTTATTAATTCTTCATAATCATGAACCGCTTTAATGGTATTTACAAAAAAGGTTAAGAATTGTAAATTCTTCATTGGAGTTTTTCCCGGGCTTAATAAATTAACTCCTGTATTGGTAGATAAACTCCAGTTGTTATGCTTTCCTGAACCATTAATTCCTGCAAATGGCTTTTCGTGGAATAACACTTTAAACTTATGACGTTGCGATACTTTTTCCATCACATCCATTAATAATGAATTATGGTCTACCGCTAAATTGGCTTCTTCAAAAATTGGTGCTAATTCAAACTGATTCGGTGCTACTTCATTATGACGTGTTTTAACTGGCACTCCCAACAGCATACATTCATGCTCCAAATCACGCATAAAGTTCAATACTCTTGTAGGTATTGATCCAAAGTAATGATCATCTAATTGTTGGCCTTTTGCTGGAGCATGTCCTAACAATGCTCTTCCTGTCATCATAATATCAGGACGTGCCGCTGCTAATGCCGTATCAATTAAAAAATACTCTTGCTCCCAACCTAAGGTTGCATTTACTTTACTTACATTCTTATCAAAATACTTACAAACTGCTGTAGCTGCTGTATCAACCGCTTGTAATGCTCTTAGCAATGGTGCTTTATTATCTAACGCTTCACCTGTATATGCTACAAAAACTGTTGGAATACATAAGGTGGTACCATAAATAAACGCAGGTGATGTTGGATCCCATGCCGTATAACCACGTGCTTCAAAAGTATTTCGAATTCCGCCGTTAGGAAAACTCGACGCATCTGGCTCTTGTTGCACCAACTGACCTCCATCAAACTTCTCCATTGCTCCTCCTCCTTCAACAGTTTCAAAAAACGCATCGTGCTTTTCTGCTGTAGACCCCGTTAAAGGTTGAAACCAGTGTGTATAATGTGTTGCTCCTTTAGATAATGCCCAATCTTTCATGCTCACAGCAATCTGATCAGCAGTTTTTCTATCAATCTTAGTTCCAAATTCAATAGCATCCATTACACTTTGGTATGCCTCTTTGGTCATATATTGACGCATTGCTTGTTCATTAAACACATTTTTACCAAACAATTCTGAACGACGTTCTTTTTCTTCTACTACAACAGTTTCTCTATGTAAAACCTCTTGTAAAGCATTTAATCTTAAAGTTGACATATAATAAAGTATTAAATTAGATAATCAAAAATACATTTTTAAAACAAACACCCCTAAAAAAATAGGGGTTAAATTAATTTAAAGTTAATTTTAAACAAAAATACCCCGAAAAATTTTGACCTTTGATAAAAAATACTCAATTTTGCCCCATAATTAACTCGAAAACAACACAAAAACAAAAATCATGAGTAAATCAAAATTAGAATACATTTGGTTAGATGGTCATGAACCAACTCAAAACATGCGTAGTAAAACTAAAGTTGAAGAAAACTTTAGCGGTAAATTAGAAGATTGTGCTATTTGGTCTTTTGATGGAAGTTCAACAGAACAAGCTTCTGGAGGTGCTTCTGACTGTTTACTTAAGCCTGTTGCTATTTATCCTGACCCAACTAGAAAAAATGGATTCTTAGTAATGTCTGAAGTTTTAAATGCTGACGGTACTCCGCACGCATCTAATGCACGTGCTAAAATTGATGATAACGATAATGATTTTTGGTTTGGTTTTGAGCAAGAGTATTTCTTAATGGATACTAAAACTGATTTACCTTTAGGATTCCCACGTGGTGGATTTCCTGGACCTCAAGGAAAATACTACTGTTCTGTAGGTGGAAGATACACTTGGGGAAGAGACTTTGTTGAGGAGCATGCTGATTTATGTATTGAAGCTGGTTTAAACTTTGAAGGAATTAACCAAGAAGTTGCTCCAGGACAATGGGAATTCCAATTATTTGCTAAAGGTGCTAAAAAAGCTGGTGATGAAATTTGGGTTGCTCGTTATTTATTAGATCGTTTAACTGAAAAGTACGGTTACTATATTGAGTATCATCCAAAACCTATAAAAGGAGACTGGAATGGTTCTGGTATGCATGCTAACTTCTCTAACACTACATTAAGAACTTGTGGTTCTAAGGAAACTTACGAGAAAATTTGTGAAGCATTCAGACCTGTTACTGAAGAGCACATGGATGTATATGGAGCTAACAATGATGAGCGCTTAACTGGTTTACACGAAACTGCTCATGTATCAGACTTTAGTTATGGAGTTTCTGATAGAGGTGCTTCAATCCGTATTCCTATTATTACTGTAGAAAAAGGATGGAAAGGTTGGTTAGAAGACAGAAGACCTGCTTCAAACGCTGATCCTTACAAAGTAGCTGGTAGAATTATAGAGACTGTAAAAGGTACAGAAATATAGTTAACAAACACAACAACACAACTAAAAAAGCCGCTAATAGCGGCTTTTTTTTTGACTTATGACTAATTATTTTTATGAAATAGTTAAATATATAAAAGTCGCATACGTTCCTAGTAAAACGATTCCATCTCTCCATCCTAATCGCATACCTTTTGGAATAAACACCAAGGGTAGTATAGCAAACGAAACTCCTAACATCCAATAAATATCATTATTTATTAAACTATATGCATCTGGTTTCACTTCAACAGGAGTAATCATTGCTGTAATACCTAAAACTGCTAAAATATTAAACACATTAGAACCTACAAGGTTTCCTAATGAAATGGCTTTTTCTTTCTTTAACACCGCAATAATTGATGCTGCTAACTCAGGAACACTTGTTCCTACCGATACTACTGTTACTCCAATTATAGCGTCACTAACACCTAAATTCTTCGCTAAACTTACTGAGCCGTTAATTAATAATTCTGAACCTCCCCATAAACCAACTCCTCCAACTGCTAAGAATAGTGCTATTTTGTATAATGGTAGCTCTTCATCATCTTCAGGCATTTCATCAACCACAGCTTGTTTTTGAAAACGTAATAAATAGATTAAAAACACCACCAACATTCCAAATAATATAGCTCCTTCGTAAAACTGGATGGTTTTATCATTCACTATAAAAAAATACAACATTACAGAAGCAATCATCATTACTGGCCAATCAGTCTTGTAAAAACTTTTTTCTACATCAATTGACGATAGTATTACTGTTATTCCCAATACTAAACCTAGGTTCGCAATATTAGACCCAATTACATTTCCTACAGCTAGTCCTGTAGCTCCATCTAAAGCTGATTTTATACTTACTATTAATTCCGGTGCTGAAGTAGCAAAAGACACTACAGTCATACCTATTACAATTTTTGGTATATTTAGTTTTAGCGACAAACCTACCGCTGCTTTCAACAGCCAATTCCCTCCTAAAACCAACAATGTTAAACCAATAATAATGTATAGAATGCTCATAAAATATTTTTTGGGCGAAGATACTCTTTTGTAACGAAGTTTTGAAACATAAACAAATAGGTAAATACAACTTTTAAAACCAATACTTTTTTCCTTATGATTAACTTCAAAAAAAATCAAAAAGCCAAAAATCCTCTGTTTAAAAGATCCTTTTTCCTTTACTTTTCAATTTCATTTAAAAAAAGCCCTTTACTTTATTACTAAACAAAACAAAAAACATTTTTTTTATTTCATTCAATAACTTAAACATAAACAATAAGGTTATAAATTAAAACTAATAGTGTTTTTATAGATTTAAATATAAACTCAATCCAATTAAATTAGATTCAAAAGTTTGGCTGTAATATTTCCTTTCTCATATATTGAAAAAACAATTCCGGAATTCATCATTATTTACTAACTAAAAACACATAAATCAAACATGATTATACTTGCTTTAAAACTAATTCTAATAACCATTAAAATTGCTTATTTATTACTGGAATTGATCTTTTAAGAGGTTGGCTTGTTAAAACCTATACTTTTCATTTTAAGTCAAGTAAAGTTTATACTTTCTTATTATAACAAATTATTTTTCGTTATTTTTGATAGTAGAATCAACTACTAATGAAAAAAAGTTTTTTTAAGTTTTTAGCCAAACTAAACAAGGCTCTACTACCTTCCTTTACTAAAAAGGAATTGGATATATCGAAAGCATCAAAATTTCAATTGGCTATTATTGGATGGCGTGCTTATATTACAATAAATTCGTTGGATTAAAATTTACCATTATGAACAAGCATATTAAAGTTTTCTCAGGTTCTCAAATCTTTGTGAACAGATTAAGTCAGTTACTTAATGAAATTGAAGTTCCGTATTTAGTAAAAGATAATAAAGAAGCTGGAAGGGTTGCTGGTTTTGGAACTTTAGGTAACTCTATTGACGTATTTATCTATGAATCAGACCTTGAAAAAGCTCAACGCACTATTGACGATTTTAAACAAGAAATAGAAGCTGATAAATAATTAAAAAAGCTTGAAAAAAAATTATTTTTTTGCTTTAGTTTTTAAAAAACATTCTTATATTTGCACCCGCAAAAAGGCCTCGTAGCATAACTGAATAGTGCACTTGATTACGGCTCAAGAGGTTGCAGGTTTGAATCCTGCCGAGGTCACAAAAAACCCTGTTAGTTTTCTAACAGGGTTTTATTTTTGTCATAGGTTTTCTTTTTCTTGTTAGCCTTCTAATATTGTTTTGTCTTTTATACTCAATACATCTTCCTGTATTTCAATATTACTAAACTTTACATATTTGTAATCCTATTTAATAATAATGTTTTATTTATTACAAAATCTTGATGAGTAATTATTGAAATAAATATTATCTTATTCTTGTCTAAGATATAAAAATTATATCCTAAGCCTTTGTTATTTTGATTCTT
This sequence comes from Tenacibaculum sp. DPLXC6, assembly GCF_056815515.1. Taxonomy (NCBI): domain Bacteria; kingdom Pseudomonadati; phylum Bacteroidota; class Flavobacteriia; order Flavobacteriales; family Flavobacteriaceae; genus Tenacibaculum; species Tenacibaculum sp. DPLXC6. Next base: position 3,064,277 of record NZ_CP141806.1, on the reverse strand, counting down.
AATTTCATCTACTTCAAACACACTAAATGGTAAAATAAAATCTGAATCTCTTTCATATTTAATTGTAGAACTATTAGAATCTATATACTTATGTCCTAACATATACCCTTCAAAATATAGATTCATATCATTCTCTTCAATAAAATTTGGATAATAGTATGTACTAGTTGAATATGAAACTAACAATTGATTTTTTTTGAACAACTCCACCTCATACTTATAAGTGGTTTCATCGCTTTCTTCACTTAGTTCTTTTTTGAATTTATATTTCTTTTCATCAAAATTACTTAAAAATGATTTTGTCAAGATATTATGTTCAAAAACTATTTTTGATTTATCAGATTCTAAAAACTCTACCTCCATATTAGCTTTAGAACAACCACAACACAACACTAAAACAAACAAGCTCTTTACAATTTTCATCAACACATTTTAACTTTACAAATATATCTTTTTGATTTAGAGGTATAAAAGATTTTATCACTTTAAGAAACAAAGCCTCATAAATAGAAATAATATTATCAAAATCACAAAAAACCCTGTTAGTTTTCTAACAGGGTTTTATTTTTAATAGCTTGAAGTTATATTTAACCTACTACATCTTCCAATACTTCTATATCAAAATTATAAGACCTCACTAATTTGATAATTCTAGCAACGTTAATTTTTTCGTTAGCAATTTCTATTCGAAGAATATTATCACAATCCTCCAGATCAAAATTAATTAGATAATCTGGAAACTTCTTTTGAAGTTCTCTTAAAAGATATTCTTCATCTTCAATTAATACTACCGACGTTTTAAAAACTTCTACCATTAAATAACAGCATTAAAATTAACTGTATTGCTCGTTATAATTAATCATCCAATGAACTCCAAACTTATCTACAAAGCTTCCATAATAATCTCCCCAAAACTGATCTTCCATGGGCATTTCAATTTTTCCTTCTACAGAAAGTCCATTAAATAAACGATCTGCTTCTTCACGACTATTGGGGTGAATTGAAATATAATTATTGTTCCCTTTGTTAAGCTTATGTCCCATTGATGGCACGGTATCTGACGCCATTAAAATAGTATCTTTTGATAATGGTAGCGAAATATGCATTGTACGGTTTCTCTCATTTTCTGGTAATTTTTCTACATCTGGAGCGTCACTCATTTTCATATTTGCAATGAATTCACCACCAAATACTGATTTGTAAAAATTGAATGCTTGTTCTGCATCCCCGTCAAAATTTAAATAAGGATTTACTTTCATTGTTCTTGTTTTTAAGGTTATGTTTATTCTAACTTTTATTTTCTGCTAAATCTTTTATTTTACTCATTGCCTTGGGCCATGTATTTAAAAAGAAGTCTTTATACTCTTCAACTACATCCATTTTAACTGTTAATTGCATTTTATTGTTCTTAACAGACTCTAACATATATGCCTCTGTAGCTCCAGCCCATTCTTTAGCTTCTTTACTTTCATGGTTCTCTATCTCATTTTCAATTATTCCCAAATGCTCAAAGAGCATATACTCATTAGGTATCTTCTTTTTTATTTTACTTACCATCCCTCTACCATCTGGTGTAAGAAATAATACTTTACTCCCTTCTTTCCAATCTGTTTTTGCATAAGATCCTTTTGAAAAAATTGCTGTCCACTGAGGATACGTTTCATCATCCCAAAGAACCTTCCATACCTTTTCATTGCTAGTATTTATAACTTTTGTAAATTTTTGCTGTTCCATTTTTAAAGTTTTTATTGTGGTATTTTTTCCATATCCATATATAACATACTCCAGCGATGTCCGTCTAAATCTGCAAACCCAAAGCCATACATCCAACCTTGAGACTCACTAGGCTCCGAAAATATTACACCCCCAGCTTTACTAACAGTTATAGCCATTTTATCTACTTCTTCTCTACTCTGTACATCAACATTGATAAGCATTTCTGTTCCTTTTTGAGTATTGCTAACTTCATTTTTTGTGAAGCCTTTAAATTCTTTTTCAGGAAAAAGCATGAGTACAAAATTGTTTTCTCCAATAAAGAAACTACCAATATGCTCTGTATTTTTATGCATTGGATTTTCCTCAAAACCAATTGTTTTAAAAAAAACTTTTGATTTTTTCATATTCTTTACAGGAAGGTTTAGCCAAATAGTTTTCATTTTCTTTTATTTTTTTGATTATTTATTCAAATTGCAAAACAGGTTAAATAAATGACCATCTAAATCTGCGAATACACAAACATAATAGCCGTTATCATCATAAAACTTTTTCTTGTCTTTTCTAGGATCAAAACGGACATATCCTCCTGCTTCAATTATTTTATCTATTAATACATTAATTTCCTCTTTACTTTTTGCTGAAAGTGTAAACATTATTTCATTACTGTTATTCAGATTTGCTATTTCTCCTTCAAAGCTTTCTTTTAACTTTCCCTTTTTAAAAAAATGGATTACAAACTTATCTTCACCAAATAAAAAACTTACTATTTCATCCGTTGGAACTCCATTAAGTTTAAAACCTAATGTTTGATAGAATTTTTGTGTACGTTCTATATCCTCTACTCCTAAATTTGCCCATATTTCCATAACCTAATTATTTGATAACCAAAGTTAAAGAGTCTAATCCATACTTCAAAGGTACATTTCCGACAATCCAAAGGGTTGATTGCGACAATTACTTATCTTATATTTGAAATGGTCTAACCTCTTGAAAAACAACTCATGAAACATATTTCTATTCTTGTACCAGAAGGAGACTCTAGTTTGAGTAACTTAGAGGCAACTTATAAGATGTTTACCATGGCTAATGACGCCTTATCAAAAGCAGGTAAACAACCAATGTTTACAACACATCTTGTTGGTACACATAAAAAAGCCAGATTAAGCAATGGACTATTTAGTATTATTCCTAACACCACAATTGTTGATGTACAAAAAACAGATTTGATTATCATTCCTGCTATTCACGGAGATTATAATCAAGTAATTTCTAAAAACAGAGCTTTTATTCCTTGGATAAAAAAACAATATGCTAATGGTGCTGAAGTAGCAAGTCTTTGTATAGGTGCTTTTTTATTAGCCAGCACAGGATTACTTAACGGTCAAGATTGTGCTACACATTGGTTGGCTGCTGATGAATTTAGAAAAATGTTTCCTGATGTTAATCTTGTTGACGATAGAATTATTACTGATGAAAATGGCTTATATACAAGTGATGGAGCTTATTCTTCTTTAAATTTAAACCTTTATTTGATAGAAAAGTTTGCAGGTCGTGAAATGGCTGTGCTTTCTTCTAAAATTTTTGAAATAGATATCAGTCGTAACAGTCAATCTCCTTTCATTATTTTTAAAGGTCAGAAATCTCATAACGATAAAGAAATTTTAAAAATTCAAGAATATATTGAACAAAATTATCAGCAGAAAATAACTGTTGATGAGCTTTCTGAAAAAATAGCTGTAAGCCGTAGAACTTTTGAAAGACGTTTTAAAAAGGCTACAGCCAACACCGTGATTGAATATGTACAACGTGTTAAAATAGAAGCTGCTAAAAAAGAATTTGAGAGAGGAAATAAAACAATTAATGAAATAATGTACGAAGTTGGTTATAATGACCCAAAAGGTTTTAGAGAGGTTTTTAAAAAGGTTACCAATATGACTCCTTCTGAATATGCTAACAAATATCGTAAGGCGGTTTATATTTAACTAATCCTTTTTCTGATTCTTAATACTGCTTAACCTTTCTTAAACTAGCTTAAGTTTTAACTTTACAAGGAGTAATACCTTTGGTTTATAAAATTTAAAATTATGAAACAAAGACTAAACATTCAAGAATTAGAACCCAATGCTTACAATGCTATCTTAGAAATTTACAAGTATCTTGAAACAACAACTCTTTCAAAAAAAAGTAAAAACCTTATAAAAATAAGAGCTTCACAAATTAACACATGCGCTTATTGTATAGAAATGCATACTACTGAGGCTCTAAAAAATGGAGAAGAACAAAACAGAATTTTTGCTTTGAGTGCATGGAAGGAATCTCCTTTATTTTCCGAAAAAGAAAAAGCATTGTTATCTGCTACTGATGAAATAACACTGATAAGTGATAATGGATTAACAGAAAGTACCTTTCAGAAACTTAAGGAGTACTTTACCGATAACGAAATAGCACAAATTATTATGCAAATAGGAGAAATTAATATTTGGAATCGTATTGCGGTTTCTACACAAATGTTTCACACTACTTCCAAGATTTATTAATATGTAATAATATTAATTTATCTAGTTTTCATCTAAGTTTCTATAAAGCTACCTAAATTTAGGTAGCTTTATTATCTTTCATTATGTCCTTTACCTTCAATCATTTTAGGTATCGATTTTTCTATTCTTGATAAGCGTGTTTTTGATTGTTTAGCTTGAGAAAAATACAATAAATAACTTCTTTGTCTTCCTGGTGTTAGTGCTTCGAAAACTTTTTTTACATCTGATTTTTCTTCCAAAACTTCTTTAAATTCACTTACCATTTCAAATTCTGAAGTTTTCTTAGTTTTTACTTTTAAGCCTGCTTTTTCAACTTCTATTGCTTCGAAAATATATCTTTTGATTGTTGGTGTAAAATCTAAAACCTCTTCAGGTTTAGTAAACCTAATTTGACGAGCAGATTGTACATTTTCTGTCTGTTGAATTAAAACCCTTTCTGTATCTTTTAACAAAGCTCCTTTATAGAAAAGTAATGCACAATAATCTTTAAAACCATGAATTAACACAATATTTTTTCCTTGAAAAGTATAACAAGGGTGCATCCATTTAAAGTCTTCCTCTAGACCACAATCCAAACAAATTTGTCGTAACAGTTTTGTTTCTTCTTTCCAATTTTTTATATTTTCTATATACTTATCTACTTTTTCCATTTCAAACTTACTTTATAATTCTTTTAATTTTTCTACTATCTGGTCTTAAATACCAAGATAAAGCGACAATCACTAATAATATTGAAGCAGGCATTGCTTCAATAAAATTTTGTCCTACCGAGATATGAGAAATTACAGCTCCTGACATAGCAAAGAAAAAGCCTGCATATGCCCATTCTTTTAACAAGGTTAATTTTGGAGCTAGAATAACAATCACTCCTAGTATTTTCCATACGCCTAAAATACTTAGTACATATAACGGATATCCTAATGCTTTAATGATGTCATTATATCCACCAATTTGCAACATCTGCTGAATACCTCCTGCAAGCATACCTATCGAGAGAAATATTGTCAGTATCCAATATATGGTAGTTTTTACTTTCATACTTTTAATAATTTAATTACAACTTCTTCTAATCGTTGATGTGCCCAGTTAATACCTTGTTTAAACGGAAGTTTTAGGTTTTCATCTCTATCTTTAACAGATTGATAAACTACTTTCTTAGTTAACTTACTACTATTGTTTGTTAACTTTTCAAACACCAACGTTTCTAATTGTACACCGAAAGTCATGCTTACCATTTCAAAAGTTCTAACAATTTTGTTCTGAGGAATAATTTCATGAATAACTCCTCTTAACAAATGTTTGTTCCCTACTGGATCTGTTGTTTCAAATTCATAACTTCCATTTGTTTTACTTTCAATTTTTAAAACCTTTGTTCCCATCCATTGCTCAATAATTTCAGGTTCAACATACGCCATAAACAAATGTTCTATAGGCAAATCAAACATTCGTGTTATTATAATATCTTGTTTTCCTGTTTCTGCCACAACTTTAGTTTTCTGTTCCATAGTTTATTTTTTAGGTTTATAATTCTTCATAACAGATTCTAATTTATTATAACGTTCATCCCAAAATTTCCTGAAAGGCTCTATAAAAGCCGCTATCTCTTTCATTCCTTCAGGGTTTAAATGATAGTATATCTCTCTACCCTTTTGTTCCTGTTTTAGAATATCACATTCTGATAGTATTTGTATGTGTTTAGAAATTGTTTGTCTAGAATATTCAAAATTATTGGCTATTGCAGATGGCGTCATTGCTTGAAGGGCTACTAAAGAAATAATAGCTCTACGAGTTGGGTCTGCAATGGCTTGAAAAACATCTCTTCTTAATTTCATTACGCAGTTATTTAACTGCTAAATTAAGTGAAGTTATTTGACTGCGCAAATTTAAAACAGAAAAAATGAAAAAATATACAACTGACAACCAACAATCTACAAACAAAAAAAGGATACTTTAAAGACTTAAACGCCCTTACTATATTTATTTCTATACTCAATAGGTGTTAATCCAGTAACTTTTTTAAAAACATTTCTAAAAGCTTTCGTATCTGAATATCCTACATCGTACATTACTTCTGTAATGTTTTTTCTAGTACTTTCAAAGTGCCTTTTAGCAGCTTCAACTTTTACACGCTGATGATATTGGATAATAGTATTATTAGTAGCTTGTTTAAAACGCCTTTCAAAACTTCTTCTACTAACAGCTACTAAACTTGCCATATCATCTACAGTAATTTTGTCTTTATAATTTGCTTCTATATATTCTTGTACTTTTATAACCTCTAAGTCATTATGATTTTTTTGTCCTGTGAACATTGTAAATGCTGATTGACTATCTCTATCAATATCTATCGCAAAATATTTAGATGCTAAAATTGCCGTGTCTCTATCTGTATATTTTTCTAAAAGATATAACAATAAATTCCAATATGAGTTTGCTCCTCCACTAGAATAAACTCCGTTTTCTTCTGTAATAACACTACCGTCTACTACCTCAACATTAGGATACGTTTCTTGAAACTCATTGTAAAAAGCCCAATGAGTAGAGCATTTTTTTCCATCTAAAATTCCTGTTGAAGCTAATAAAAATGCACCAACACATAAGGAAGCTACTTCAGTTCCTTTTTCGTAATGCTTTACAATCCAAGGAACAGCTTCTTTATTAAGTTCTACTGCAGTTTTCATATCTCCAAAAAGGGCTGGTATTATTATAAGATCTGTTTGAGTTACCTCTTCTAACAGCTTATTTGTATGCACAGAAAACATACCATCATTAAACCTTATCTCCTTTTTACTTCCTACAAGGTTTACCTTAAATAGAGGGTCTTGATTATTAGAAATTAAAAAATTATTAGCAGCCGAAAACATGTATTGAGGATCAGCAACAGACTCTATTACAGCTGACTCTGGGACAAGTATAGAAACGTTCTTCATTAAACAAATATAAGAAATTGACATAATTAGCCCTTAAAAACGCCGTTATACCACCCAAACAAAACTTTAAATTAACCTCATCTTTGTAGTATTAACATTAACACCTTAAAATCATGGAACAAATAACAGTTAAAACAACAATTAAAGGAACTCCTAACAAAGTATGGGATATATGGACAACTCCAAAGCATATAAAAACATGGAATACGGCATCTGAAGATTGGCATACAACTAAAGCTGAAAACGATTTAAAAGTTGGAGGAAAATTCTTATCAAGAATGGAAGCTAAAGATGGAAGTTTTAGTTTCGACTTTACTGGTACTTATGATGAAGTGACACCTCTTAAATGTATTGCTTATACCATGGGTGATGGTAGAAAGGCAAAAACAAACTTTACACCAAAAGAAGGTTATACTGAAGTTATAACAGTTTTTGATGCCGAAACTCAAAACTCTATTGAAATGCAAAAAGAGGGATGGCAAGCTATTTTAGATAATTTTAAAAAATACACTGAAGGTTTGTAAAAGATAATAATGAGTCAACTAATAACGTATCTTACATTTAACGGTAATTGTAGAGAAGCGATGCTTTTTTACCAAAATTGTTTGGGTGGCGAATTATATTTTCAAACCTTAGAAGACTCCCCTAAAACCAAGGGTCTTCCCAACAATTATAAAAAACACATTGTACAGGCTTTTCTAAAAAAAGAAAATATGTTATTAATGGGTACTGATTTGTTTGATGAAGATAAATTATTACAAGGAAACACTATTTCTATTCTTCTAAAAAGCAATGATGAAACTAAAACAAGGCAGTACTATTCAAGTTTTTCAAAAAAGAAAACAGTATCTCTTCCATTAAGAAGAAATTATTGGGGACATTTATTTGGAAGTATAACCGATAAATACGGAATACGCTGGCTGTTTAGTTGTGGTAATTAAAACAAGAAAAAAAGTGTAACGAAGTATATCGTTACACTTTTTTAAAAATTAGTGATTAGACGTTTCGTCTGCTTTTACATCACCTTTTAAACTCATTTCCATATTGTGATCGTATTGACAACATCCTGGTAAGTTTCCATAAGCTTCTTCACTACTAGCTACTTTATCAGTATCGTAACCAGATGCTGCAATTGCGTTATGAATAGCATCTAAATTAGTCTTAGAATCATCAAACGATACGTTGATTTGCTTTCTTAATTTATCCCATTCTGCCGATGCTACTCCATCAACACCATTTACTGCCTTTTCAATTGTGTTTTTACACATTCCACAGTTACCTCTTACTCCAAAAGTTGCGTCAGTCATTGCTACTTCTTTAGTAGTTTGCTCTGTTTGTACTTCTTTTGTTTCTGTTTCTTTTTTAGCTTCGTTTTTACAACTTACTAAACCAATAGTAGCCAACATAGCTACTCCTAAGATTGCTTTTTTCATTTTGAATTGATATTTAATTATTATTAATTGTTTCTTTTACTTCACCACATTTTAGCATCATATCGCCAAAATACGGATTTAACACTTGTTTTTCTTTACTTAACCAATAAGCTCCTTTATCACTATCTGCCATAGGACAGTACTGTTTATAAGCCACCTCATTAATCCCGAAAGATTGTACTGCCACAATAAAATGTTCTGACAATACTTTAAAATACTTTCGTTGTGTATCTACATCTGTTGTTTTTGCTATTTCTATGTTACTTGACTTTAATGCGGGAATTAATTGCATCCACTGTTTGTGAGCTTCTTCGTTAGTTAACAACTTCATATCAACTAACGTTAACTCTTTTTGTAAGTTTTCTGCACTTGTTTTGGCTGCATTTGCATCAGTTTTTACTAAAGCGTCTTTTAAGCCTATATATCCATCATAAGCTTTTTGTAATTGCTCTTTAAATGCTTTAGGAGTACTAAAAGATTCTATAATTTCTTTTGTATGATTCATCATTGACTTTTTTCCTTGCAATTGTGCTGAAGCGTCTATGGTAAATATTCCATTCGTAACAATTTCTTCTCCTGACTTTAACCCTTTTTCCACTTGATAGTTGTCTCCTGCTTTTCCACCTAATACTACTTCTCGCATTTCAAAAACTGGTTTACTTTCATCGGGTTTTACATATACAACTGAACGCTTTCCTGTCCATAATACTGCTGTTGCAGGAATACTTAATTGTTCCTTTGTCTGTTTCTCTGTAGCTTCCACTTTTCCTGTAACAAACATAGCCGGTTTAAACTTCCCTTTACTATTATTAAGAACAGCACGCATAGTTACCGTACGAGTTTCTTGATTTAACACGGGATCAATAAACGAAACTTTTGCTTTAAAAGTTTCATTAGGGTACGCATTGGTGGTTATTGATATGTCTTGACCTACTTTAAAATTACTGATTTGATTTTCATATACATCAAAGTTTGCCCATACTGAATTCAAATTAGCTATTTTTAACAATGCTTGTCCCTGACTTACATAATCTCCTTGTTCAACTAGTTTCTCTGATACTGTACCTGAAACCGTAGCATATACAGGAAAGTTTTCTTTTACTTTTCCTGTTTTTTCAATTTGATTAATTTGGTTTTCAGAAAGCTTCCATAATTTCAGTTTATTTCTAACTGCTTTATACAATGCTGGCTGATTTTCTTTTACTGACGCTGCTGTTAATAATTCTTGTTGTGCTTTTACCAGTTCTGGAGAGTATACAGTTGCCAACAACTGACCTTTTCTTATTTTTTCTCCTGTAAAATTCACATTTAAACGTTCTATCCTTCCTGCAAAGTAGCTTACCTGCACTGCATTTGATTTTTCGTTTTCTGCTATTTTTCCAGATAATGTAATTGTATTATCTGTACTTATAGCATTACCAATCACAGTCGTTTGTACATTAGCCAATGCCATTGCATTTTTAGTCAATTTAAACTGATTTGCAGCTAGTCCTTCAGCTCCTGCTTCCGCAGGGATTAAATCCATTCCACAAATAGGACAATCTCCTGGTTCTGGTTGCATAATTTGTGGATGCATAGAACATGTCCACATCTTACCTTTTTCTGCTGTAGTATGATCATGCGTCTCTTCATTGCTTGAAGAATCTCCAAAAAATAGCCACCCCATGAATAAGCCAGCAATTAAAATTACTATGTATATTATATATTTTTTCATTGTTATTTGTTTTTCTTTTTTACTAGTTTTCTAATAGAGGGAGATGTGATATACCATAATAAAAAACCACTTAATACTGTTATTAAACCTAATAATGAAAACACCCTCAAAACAGTGGTATTAAAATTATCTCTACTTTCATAGTCCATTGTATGAGTCATCCATAAAAAATCAAACCAACGCCAACTCTGGTGTCTTACCGTTTGAAATTTTCCGTCATTAACAGACACATAAGCTTTAATATCTCCTTTAGCTTTATATGTTATAACATAAGCCGGGAGTAGTTTTCCTCTATATTCATGATGCTCTCCTACGTCGTTTACCTGTTCTATTGAAGCTACTTCAAGGTTACTTTTCATATAGTTTTTAGCTATATGTAATGCTTCTTCTTTTGTAATACTTTCTTTTAAGTTTCCATTTAAAGCATTATATAAGCTCTTTTTATTCACCCAGTAATGCGGAACATTATTAACATCTCTTAACTCAATAGTTCTAATTCCTTCAGAAATATTAAGTTCTGACGGACTAATTAAGTTATTAAACGCTTTAGGTTTTAATTCAGCTTTTTTTAAATGATCGCCATGAATTTCATCAATATTTGTCCAACTAAAATACAATCCACTTATCGTCCACATTAAGAATTGAATTCCTAAAAATAATCCTAAGTATCTATGTATTTTTCTAATTTTTAATGATGTATGCCTATTTACCATCTTATTGTATTTATTGAATTAAATAATTAATAATGGTACTTTGTGTATAATAAGTTACTTCTGATACAATCATATTTGTTTGAAACTTCAATTGTAATTCTTGAATATCTAACACATCGTTAAAATCTATGGTTCCTGTCTCGTAACTTTTCACCAAAATTTGTTCGGCATTTTTTGCTTGCTCTAAATTTTTAAGTTGTGTTCGGTAACTAATTACGGATGCATTTCTATCCGAAACAGCTCTGTATAATACAGACTCTAACGTATTATATCGTTGTTCTTTTTGTGATAAAATTTCCTCTTGCTGTAACTTGTTTTGCTTACTGATAGATTTATTTTTCTTATTAAAAATAGGAATTGATAACGACACCATCGGCATTACAATATCTTTTCCATTATCTACCACGTTCATATCTGTACGTTTACCAACATTCACATAATCCAGCCCAAAACCAATCATTGGTTGTTTATCTTTTTGGTTTAAGAATTCAGACTTTTCTATAGAAGTATACAACTTATCAAACTTCACTAATTCTGGATGTAACTTTAAGGTACTTGGTTGTATTTTATCAGCTTCTTTAGGAATATTCAAACTATCAATTACTGAAATTAATGTATTAACATCTTGATTTAATAATTTATTAAATGCTTTCTGCATTCCTAAAAAAGTTTCTTGTAACACTTCTTTTTGTTGTGCTAACTCGTTTTGTCTTATCTGTAACCTCAACACATCTACTGCAGAAGCTTTTCCTACTTCAACAGAAGTTAACGCTAACTTTTCATACGTTTCAAGTAACGCAATATTTTCGTCTAATACTTTTTGTTTTGCTTTAACTTCATAAAGCTTGTAATACGACTGTGCTACTGATGTTGCTAGTTTACGTTTTACTACTACAATATCTTGATAAGCTGCATCTGCTAATGAAGACACATAGTTTTCTCGTGCTGTTATGGTTCCAAAAAATGGAATCATTTGTTTTACCGAAAGTTTAAATTGTTGTGGACCTGTACGCGTTTCTGGCTCGCTTACAAAATATCCTGCTCCAAACTCTGTATTAGGCAATGTATTTACCTCTTCTTTTTTCTCTGAAATACGCTTATACTTAATATCAAACTGTTGTACTTCTGGATTGTTTTCTAAGGCTATTTTAATATATTCCTGTAGGTCTTGCCCTTGTATTGTAAAAGTAAAAAACATAGAAGCCAGAAATAAGGTTACTTTTTTATTATTTATTTTAAAACTCATCTCTTTTCGTTTTTCTTTTTAATAAAAATTCTTCTCTCCAACTGTATAATACAGGTACTATAAAGTATGAAGTAACATCTATAATCATTCCTCCAAAAGCAGGAATTGCCATTGGAATCATAATGTCACTACCCCTTCCTGTTGAAGTTAATACTGGCAATAGGGCTAAAATAGTTGTTGCCGTTGTCATTAAGCATGCTCTAATACGCTTATTTCCTCCGTGCAATGCAGATGTTCGAATGGCTTCGATTGTTTTAGGTTTATCTCTATTAAATGTTTGTGTTAAGTAAGTAGCCATTACCACACCATCATCGGTTGCAATTCCGAACAATGCAATAAATCCTACCCAAACAGCAACACTCAAGTTAATTGGATGCATTTGAAATAGTTCTCGTAAGTTTTCTCCAAATACACTAAAATTCAGGAACCAATCTTGTCCGTATAACCACATCATAATAAATCCTCCTGCAAAAGCTACTGTAATTCCTGTAAACACCATTAACGAGGTAGCTACAGAACGGAACTGAAAATACAGTATTAAAAAAATTATCATCAATGCTAGTGGTACTACTACCGATAGCGTTTTTTCTGCTCTTAATTGATTCTCGTAAGTTCCTGTAAATTGATATGATATTCCTTTAGGAACAGTTAGCTCTCCTGAGTCTATTTTTTGTTGAATTGCTTTTTGAGCTGTTTCTACCACATTTACTTCTGCAAAACCATCTAACTTATCAAATAATACATACCCGATTAAAAAAGTATCTTCACTCTTAATCACCTGAGGTCCTTGCTCATAACGAATCGTTGCTAATTCACTCAACGGAATTGGAGCTCCTTTGGCTACTGGTACATAAATGTTTTCTAAATCCGTTGGACTAGAGCGTAATTCTCTTGGGTAACGAACTCGAATTCCATAACGCTCTCTTCCTTCTACCGTTTGCGATAATTGCATACCTCCTACTGCTACTTTTAATACATCTTGTACCGTTTGAATAGCTATTCCGTAACGTGCTAATTTTTCTCTGTTAATATCAATCAACAAATAAGGTTTACCTACAATTCTATCCGCAAAAACTGCCTCTTTTTTAACTCCCTCAATCTCTTTTAAAACTCCTTCAAGTTCTACTCCAAAAGCTTCAATTTGTTTTAAATCTTGTCCTTTCACTTTAATTCCCATAGGAGCACGCATTCCTGTTTGTAACATTACCAATCGAGTTTCGATAGGTTGTAGCTTAGGTGCAGATGTTACTCCAGGTAACTTAGTTACTTTTACTATTTCGTTCCAAATATCATTAGGAGACTTAATATTTGGTCTCCAATTACGATAAAACTCTCCGTCTTCATCTTCTATTAATTCATTTGAAGAAACTTCATAGAAAGTAATTTCTGAAGTCTTATCTGTCATATTTGGATTTGCAACCGCTTTGCCATTTTTCAACATAAATAACCCTTCTTCATTCACTCGATAACGTTGACGTTCTCCATCAGAATTTAACGCATACTCTGGCTTGTAGTTAATCACATTCTCATACATTGATAAAGGAGCTGGATCTAGTGCTGAATCAGTTCTTCCTGCTTTACCCACAACCGTTCCTATTTCTGGAATATTAGCAACTGCCATGTCCAGTTGTTGCAATACTCGCTTGTTTTCTTCTACCCCTGAATGTGGCATAGAGGTCGGCATCAATAAAAATGACCCTTCATTTAACGAAGGCATAAACTCTTTTCCTGTATTTTTAAAAATTAAGAATCCACAAGTTAATACTGTTAGCGGAATGGTTAAAAACATCAGTTTGTTATTCAATGCCCATTGTAATATCTGATTGTAATATTTTTGAAGTAAACTAAAAAAACCTAACAGGCCGAAACAAACAAGTGCTACAAATAAAAGATTGGTAACAATACTTTTATCAACTCCTAAAGGTCTCCAATATTCCGCCAACAAACCAACAATTGCTAATGCAGATATAATGATATTAATGGTGTTTACTGGCAGTGTAAAATTGTAATTAGAAAACGAAACATGAGTTGTTGTTTTCCCTGAATAATTACTCCAAAACTGTACAGCTCCAAAAGCTACCAATACAACTCCTAACCAATGTCCGTAAAAAATAGCTGTAATACCTAAAGCGATTAAAACTCCGTTTACAATATATTTAAAGTTTTTTGTCAGCTCTTTTTTCTTGAATAATACGGCTGCAAATGGTGGTATTAAAAACAGTGCTACCACAATCGCTGCTATTAAAGCAAAAGTTTTGGTGAATGCTAGTGGGCGAAATAGTTTTCCTTCTGCACCAATCATCGTAAATACAGGAATAAAACTAATAATAGTTGTCATTACTGCTGTTACAATTGCTCCTGAAACTTCAGCTGTCGCATTGTAAACCAATGTATTTATCGGTAATTTATTCTCATCTCTCTCTAAGTGACTTATAATATTTTCGGAGAGTATAACCCCGACATCTACCATTGTTCCAATAGCAATAGCAATTCCTGATAAGGCTACGATGTTTGCATCAACTCCAAAGGCTTTCATTGCTATGAAAACCATCAATACTGCCACGGGTAATAATCCTGAGATTAGTACAGAAGCTCGTAAATTAAAAACCATCACTACGATTACCAAAATCGTTATCAATATTTCTAGCGTAAGAGCTTCGTTCAACGTATCTAGAGTTTCATGAATTAACTCTGTACGATCGTAAAACGGAACAATGGTTAATTGAGAGGTTCTACCATCTTTTAACTCTTTACTTGGTAAACCTGCACTTAGTTCTTTAATCTTCTCCTTTACATTGGTAATTACTTCTAAGGGGTTTGCTCCATAACGAGCTACCACTACACCTCCTACTACCTCAGCTCCTTCTTTATCTAAGATACCTCTACGAGGTTCTGCTCCTAACGATACTTTTGCAATGTCTTTTACTCGTATTGAAGTATAATTTTTAGCAGTTACTACAGCATTTTCAATATCTGCTATTGACTTTACATATCCTAAACCACGAACTAGGTATTCTGCTTGATTTATTTCTATCGTTTGTGCTCCAATATCTTGATTACTTTGCTTTACTGCTGCTACAATTTGCTGTAAACTGATATTGTATTGACGCATTAACTCTGGTTTTACGTCTATTTGATATTCTTGAACATATCCACCTATAGAACTTACTTCAGACACGCCATTTGCAGACGAAAGTGCATATTTTACATAATAGTCTTGTACACTACGTAATTCATGTAAATCCCAACCTCCAGTGACATTCCCATCTTCATCACGTCCTTCAAGTGTATACCAAAAAATCTGCCCCAATCCAGTAGCATCTGGTCCTAATGAAGGACTTACTCCTTCTGGTAGTAAATTACTTGGTAATGAATTTAACTTTTCAAGAATTCGAGAACGACTCCAATAAAAATCTACTCCTTCTTCAAAAATGACATAAATACTTGAAAGTCCAAACATAGAAGAACTACGGATGGTTTTTACTCCTGAAATTCCTAATAAAGATGTTGTTAAAGGGTAGGTTATTTGGTCTTCTATATCTTGTGGTGATTGTCCATCCCACTTTGTGAAAACAATTTGTTGATTTTCTCCAATATCTGGAATTGCATCAACAGCTACAGGTTTGCTTGGTAAAAAACCCGTATCTAAATTAAATGGTGCATTTACAGTTCCCCATCCTACAAATAAAACGAGTAATATAACTGCTACCAGTTTGTTTTCTATTAAAAATTTGATGCTTTTATTTAGCATATAAAAATGATTTTAAACAATTAAACATTGATGTTAAAAACATCGAGTACGACAAATCATCCAATTGAAATTTTCAAAAGGACAAATAGTTATTGTTTAAAAATCATATTAAATATACTTCATCAAGTACATGAATATCCTTGATGACCAGTGGAGGTGTATAATCTTTAAAAGGAATTACTTTATTATGAATTCCTTCAAATAAATTAATATAGCTGTAGTAAAATGTAGCTATAAAAACTTGTTGGTCAAAAGACAGTTGGTCAAAAGAAGTAAGCTTTAAATTGTCTTGTCCTTCAACTACAGATGCAACATCTTGACAGCAATTTTTCTTAATTACTGAACATTCTTCAGGTTTTGATTCCTGCTTCATTTCCATTCCACAAGATTCAGCCTTTACAAAATAGCTTGTACCCACTAACATGTCTCCACAAAAGTGACTATTAACGGTAAATGACATTGTAGATAACAACACTACAAAAGACATTAAAATAGATGCTATTTTACCAAATGCTTTTTTCATTTTACGCCACAAAGATACAAAAATTTAATTTTCAAAAACTTAAACAATCCTTAAAACCATTTTTTGTATTTAAAATACCCTAACATTATCATTACAGTGAACAAAATTACTCCCCACATTACAAAGTACCCACTACGATACGTAAGCTCAGGAATATATTCAAAGTTTGTACCATAAATACCCGCTATAAAGGTAATGGGAATGAATACTACCGAAAATATCGTTAGTATTTTCATAATATCATTCAAACGATTGTTTACGTTTGTTGAGTATACTGTAAGTTGCTCACTCAACATACTCTTATAGTTTTCAACTGAATCATAACTTCGTTGAACCAAATCATTCAAATCATTAAAAAAAGGTTGTTCTTTTTTTGTTATTAATTCTGTTTTTAATGCTCTAAAACTATTTATTGCCTCACGAGCTGGTCGTATTGCTTTTCTAAAATAATTAAGTTCTATTTTGTATTTATTAATTTCTTGTAATGTATTTTTATTAGGTTGTAGTAAAATTTTATCTTCTAAGAATTCAACTTTCTCGCCAAAAGTTTCCATTAAAAAATTGTAGTTATCTACAATTACATCTAATAAACAATACTTTAAATATGTTACACTATAATTTCGTACTCTTCCTTTTTTATGACGTAACCTCTCTCTTACTGACTCAAAAATATCTCCTTGCTTTTCTTGAAAAGTAATCAGCACATTTTTTAATAAATACATAGATATTTGCTCTGCTTCTAATTGATGCTTTTCTTTATTTAAAAACAACATTTTAATACTTGTAAAAATGTAATGTTCCTCAATATCTACTCTAGGTCTCTGATCGGTATTTACAATATCTTCAAGAACAAGTGTATGAATATCAAACAATTCACCAACCTTCCCTACTAATTCAACATCATGTAAACCATCAATATTAAGCCAAAGTCTCTTGTATTTATTTATATAATTTTCAAGTTCATCTATAGTTTCTAGCTCTATTTCTTCAAGTTCATTTTCATCATATCCTATTAATCGTATCCTTGTATTCTCTTCTTTTTGATTTCCTACAAAAACTGGGCTTCCAGGAATTACATTTTTAGTGTTTTTTTGCTTGGTTATAAACCTTGTCATCTGTTTAATTATACGAGATTAAATAATTTGTAAAGTCTGGCTAAAATTATGAGTTCTGATTTATTTTTTCTCGCATAAGAGCTAGAAATCTCATGTGACGCTGCTAATAAATCGTGAATTACTTTTTTTGAGAATTCTTCTTTATTCACTAAGTAATACTCTTTAAAGCTTTCATAAGCTGTTTCTGATGTTGCTTTTTCTTTTATAAGTTCTCTTAACGTTTCATATATCAACTCGCTATCTGATTTATTTTCTGATGCAGACCAGTTTTTTTCTACTCTTTTAACAATACTCTTTTTTTCTTCTACAGTCATGTTTTTATCTGCCATAGAAACTGCATAAAATAAATTAGCTATACTTTTATAGAATCCTTCAGTAAATTTCATAATTAAGCTATTTCTGGTAATATCAATATAGGTATTTTACTGTTAAATGCTGATTTTTTTATTACATTTTCTTCCAACAAACGATTAAAAAAATTGTACTTATGGTTTATTAAAACCAACAACTCACTTTCTGTTTCTTCAATATGTTTTTCAACTGTTAACGTTTCAGAGCCTTCCCAATCAATTTTTTTATACGTAACATTTACATCTTGTAATAACTCTCTTAATTTTACCTTATTCCTTTGTTGATTCTCAGATAAAAAGTTCTCTTCAGATAAGCTTACAACTTCCAACATACATTTCTTAATTGTGCTTAAATTAATTAAAAACTGTAGCTCTTTTGCTGTAAACAATCTTTTATAATTTGTTGAAAACACAACTTGATGTAATGGTTTATACTTGTAATTCATAGGAACCACAAGTATTGGACATTTATTAACTACATTAATCATTTTCATGGTATTTGTACCAATAAATGTTTCTGCCAAACTTTTTGCACCTTTCGTACCCGCAATTACTACATCAATATTCTTTTCTTCAATTGTTTTAGTAACTGCCTTTGTTAATGAATTTGACTCTACAACATACTCGTAATTAAAACCAGTATTCTCTCTTCTTAAAACTTCAATTAAATACTTTAATTCATCTTCAATTTCATTATCCATTTCATTAAACCATTTTTCATTTTCTTCGTCGCTCAATAGTTCTGAAGGCTGACTTATATACACATCTAATAAATAAATGGTTACCTCAACACCTTTAAACAGTTGTTTTGTGTAATTTAAAGCATTAATAGCTGCTTCTGAAAAATTATAGGGTATTAAAACATTCTTCATAACGATATATAACTATGATTTTCAATCAAATATAATTTTTTATTTCGAGATTATATTTACAAAACCAGAAGTATATTTGTATAAAAAACACAATAATGAAAAATCGTTTTCTAGAATTATCTATCTACAACCCATTTTTACAATTCTTGCTTTTAACAGCTTCGTTATTTTTTTTAATTCATGTAACAAAAAAATTAACTAGATCTTATGTTGTAAAAAATGCTATTGAACCTCATAGAAGAAAGTTAATTTTAAACATAAGCTATTTTTTATACTATACTTTAGCCTTATTCATTTCATTAATTATTTTTGGTATTAACTTTAAAGAAGTAATTGTTTTTGCTTCGTCAATACTCGCAGTATTAGGAGTCGGTTTTTTTGCTCAATGGTCTATTTTATCAAACCTAACGGCTAGCATTATTCTGTTTTTTTATCACCCTATGCGTATAGGAGATACTATAAAAATTATAGACAAAGACTTCGATTTACAAGGTGTTGTAAAAAACATTACTGGATTTTACGTTTTACTGTATATGCCAGAAGAAAAAAGGGAAATTACTATACCTAATACGACTATTTTATACAAAGGGATAGAGCTAATAAAGAAACAAAAAACAAGCTAACCAACTAAACTTCAATTTATTAAAAAAAATAAAAAAAAGTTTGTTGTATTAAAAAATAGTTTACATTTACCACATCTTATTACATAAGTCAAAATGTTACGTTTTACTTATTTCGGCAATAACTTCTATGGGAAGATAGTGAGTTATTTAGTGTTTGAGAAACACAACCGAAACATTAAGGTTTCTTCCTACTTTCAATACTCTCTACCACTGAATTTTTATAAACAGTGCGGTGATTGCTTAGCTTTAAGAGTCTAACTATTCATTTTATTTTGGTTTAACATCTTGTTGTAAAACAGCAACAAAGCCTTGTTATACAATTTATTTAAAAAAGTTTTGGTGTATACCTCAACTGTTTTTTGAGTGATTTTCTGTACACAATATACAGATACAACTAAAATAATAATGAATACTAAATATAAAGACTTAATAGAACAAACGTTTGATTTTCCGCAAGCGGAATTTCATACTGAAAACAATAATTTATTTTTTCACAACATTGATATGATGGAATTAGTGAAGCAATACGGAGCACCGTTAAAATTCACTTATTTACCTAAAATATCAGAAAATATAAACAAAGCCAAAAACTGGTTTCATAAAGCTATTGAAAAGCACAATTATCAAGGCAGTTACAACTATAGTTATTGTACCAAAAGCTCACACTTTAAATATGTTTTAAATGAAGCTTTAAAAAATGATATACATATTGAAACATCGTCTGCTTTTGATATAGATATTGTAAAATCACTAAAAAAAGAAGGTAAGTTAAGTGATGATGCTTATGTATTGTGCAACGGTTTTAAACGCGATCAATACATTGCTAATATTGTTAGTTTAATTGATGGCGGACATACAAATTGCATACCAATAATAGACAATTATGAGGAGTTAAATTTATTACTAGACGAAACTAGAAGTAAGTTTAATGTAGGAATTCGTATAGCTTCTGAAGAAGAACCTAAGTTTGAGTTTTACACTAGCCGTTTAGGAATTGGTTATAAAAATATTGTATCCTTTTATGAACGTGAAATAGCTAATAATCCGCAAGTAGAGTTAAAGATGTTACACTTCTTTATCAATACAGGAATTAGAGATAATGCCTATTACTGGAACGAATTATTAAAGTGTTTACGAGTATATACAAAACTTAAAAAAGTATGTCCAAGTTTAGATAGTTTAAATATAGGTGGAGGGTTTCCTATTAAAAACTCATTAGCGTTTGATTACGATTATGAGTATATGGTAGACGAAATCATCAACCAAATAAATCTTGCTTGTAAAGAAGCTGGTGTAGAAGTTCCTAACATTTTTACTGAATTTGGAAGTTTTACTGTAGGAGAATCGGGAGGAGCTGTGTATGAAGTGTTATACCAAAAGAAACAAAATGATCGTGAAAAATGGAATATGATTAATTCATCTTTCATTACCACCTTACCTGATTCTTGGGCTATAAACAAACGCTTTATCATGCTTCCTCTTAACAAATGGAATCATAGATACGAACGTGTTTTATTAGGAGGTTTAACCTGCGATAGCGACGATTATTACAACTCAGAGCAGCATGTAAACGGAATTTATTTACCTGTATACGAAAAAGAGAGTCCTTTATACGTAGGCTTTTTCAATACAGGAGCATACCAAGAAACTATTGGTGGTTTTGGCGGATTACAACACTGTTTAATCCCAACTCCAAAACATATATTAATTGACATAAACAAAAATGGTGATTTAACCACCAAATTATTTAAAGAACAACAAAAAAGCGAAGAACTATTATCTATCTTAGGATACTAGTAAAAAAATATCAAAATGAAAAAAAGAAATTACGCAGGAATACCTGACCAATACGCAAAACTAGAAAATGCGAAAGTAGTACTTATACCTGTTCCTTATGATGGAACTAGTACTTGGCTAAAAGGAGCTGATAAAGGACCAGAAGCATTTTTAGATGCTTCTGAAAACATGGAGTTATACGATATAGAAACTGATAGTGAAGTATACAAAGAAGGTGTTTATTTAGCTGATGCTGTTACTGAAGACTCTTCTCCTGAAGCTATGGTAGAAGCTGTACATGCAACAACAAAAAAATTCATCAATAAAAATAAGTTTGTAACTCTTTTTGGAGGAGAACATTCAATTTCAATAGGAACAATCCGTGCTTTTAACGAATGTTTTAACAACCTTACTGTTTTACATATTGATGCACATGCCGATTTACGTAAAGAATATGAAGGTAGCTCTTGCAATCATGCTTGTGCTGTATACGAAGCGAGTCAAACGACTAACTTAGTACAAGTAGGTATTCGCAGTATGGACATATCAGAAAAGTCTTCTATGAATATGGATAAAGTCTTTTTTGCACACGATATGGCTGTAAATGAATACTGGATGGATGAAGTTATCGATCAATTAACAGGTAATGTTTTTATCACATTTGATTTAGATGCTATAGATCCTTCATTATTGCCAAGTACAGGAACACCTGAACCAGGAGGATTATTTTACTATGAAACTTTAGAGTTTTTAAAGAGAGTGTTTACCGAAAGAAATGTAGTTGGTTTTGATATTGTAGAATTATGCCCTAACGAAAATGAGAAATCTTCAGATTTTTTAGCAGCAAAATTATACTATAAAATGTTGAGCTATAAGTTTTCTTCTACCATGGAAGATGAAGAAGATTATGATGATGACGAAAACTCTGCATTTAACAAATTAGCAAAGTTTAAAAGCGACGACGACGATTATTAAAATGCACTTACAAACAATTGCATATCATCTTGAAAAACGAATAGCACTTAGTGCTATTCGCTCACAGTTTGAATCGTATGAATTAATAAAAAGAGAACATTCTTTTTTATTATATAAAATTACTGACAACTCATACATCTATGTAAAAGATTATGGAAGTGTTGTTTTCATGAACTGTACGGATAATTTAATTAGTCAAATTGTTAGTTTTTTAATCAATAAAGAAAATTCAAATGTCAACAACTTACCCTCAGAAAAATACAACATCACTTTTTCTGATACTATAGAAGTTGATTTTGGAACTATTCAAATTAAAAATTTAAACGATGACGTAGCACATATTATCATGCTCAACCTAGCACAATCTGTAGCATTGATGAATTATGTAAATAAAACATCTGATTTACACGACAAGACATTAGTGTATTCAAAGCAATTAGAAAAAACTGGAAGTTTTAAACTTTCTAAAATTCAAATGCGAAAATTTATTGGTAAAACCTTAAATTTAAAAAATAACATTGCTGAAAACTTATTTGTTTTTGACTCACCAGATGTTGCTTGGAATAACAAAGACTTGTCTGATTTAGACTATAAACTAAAAGATGAATTAGACATTTTAAAACGTCATCAAGGAATTGAAAATAGTTTAAACGTAATTAAAGAAAATTTAGATTTATTCAACGATATACTACAACATAAATACAGTAGCATGCTAGAATGGATTATCATTCTTCTAATTCTTTTTGAAGTAGTACAGGTAATTGTTGAAAAACTTATTTAACAAAATAAAAAAATGGACAAACCTATAACCAATTTTATAGAAAAATACTTTTTACACTTTAACGCAGCTGCTCTAGTAGATGCTGCAAAAGGGTATGAAGCACAACTAGAACAAGGCTCTAAAATGTTAGTGTCATTAGCAGGTGCTATGAGTACAGCTGAGTTGGGTAAAATTTTCGCTGAAATGATTCGTCAAGATAAAGTGCATATCATTTCTTGTACTGGTGCAAATCTTGAAGAAGATATTATGAACCTAGTTGCTCATTCACATTATAAAAGAGTACCAAACTATCGTGACTTAACACCCCAAGAAGAATGGGACTTATTATTAAAAGGGTTAAACCGTGTTACCGATACTTGCATTCCTGAAGAGGAAGCTTTTAGACGCCTACAAAAGCATATTTTCAAAATTTGGAAAGATGCAGAAGAAGCTGGTGAACGTTATCTTCCACATGAATTTATGTACAAGCTTTTATTATCAGGAGTTTTAGAAGAGTATTACGAAATCGACTTGAAAGACTCTTGGATGTATGCAGCTGCAGAAAAGAATTTACCAATTGTTGTTCCTGGATGGGAAGATAGTACTATGGGAAATATTTTTGCTTCTTATGTGGTAAAAGGAGAGCTAAAAGCTTCTACTATGAAATCTGGTATTGAATATATGACTTTTTTAGCTGACTGGTATGCTGAGAACTCAGAAAACGGAATTGGTTTTTTCCAAATTGGAGGTGGAATCGCTGGAGATTTCCCTATTTGTGTAGTACCAATGTTGTATCAAGATTTAGAGAGAGAAGACACTCCTTTCTGGAGTTATTTCTGTCAAATTTCAGATTCAACTACAAGCTACGGATCATATTCAGGAGCTGTTCCTAATGAAAAGATTACATGGGGTAAATTAGACATTGATACTCCAAAGTTTATTATAGAAAGTGATGCAACTATTGTTGCTCCATTAATATTTGCTTATTTATTAAAAATGTAACCTTATGAAAAGAGTTATTGTAGACTATGCTAAGTTAACTACTGATATTTTAGATCTATTAGTAGAGAGATATCCTGATGGATACGATCATTCGGACATTATTTCCTTTAAAAACAGTAAAGGGGAAACAGTAAAAGCTGTAGAAGTAAATACTGAAGACACTCTTTTTTTAGTAAAAATAAGTTCTCAGTTACAACAATCTATGGAAGATCATGAAACTGATGATGAAGATAATGATGATACTTTTGATGAAATTGAAATAACTGATGATTTCGATAATGAATAAATAGTAAATTGTATTTAAACCATGGCTTATTATAACTCACAACAAACAGTTACATTAGTCGGCGTTTATCAAGGATACACAAACGGCTATTATGTTTTTGAATTAGAAAACGGAGATATTATTGACTTTGAACAAATCAACAAAAAGAATCTTGAACATTTAGATTTAAAGTCTTCATCTCTAAAAAATAAAAGTTTTGAAATTACGTACAAAGAAATTTTTGATGATGTAGATGATGAAGATCTTGTAATTTTTAAGTTAGAAAACTTACAACCACTTTAAAAACAAATCCCATTCTCTTTAGAATGGGATTTAACTTTTTATAATATACTTAGTATTGATTTATACTGATCTAAATCTATCTTACCACTAAAAACCTTTGTGGTTTTAGAGATTATCTCTTCTGCTCTTTCTTGTGAAAAACCTAGCTGAATAGCATATCTCAAAATTAATTTTAACTCAGCCTCATCTATTTCATGATCTGAATAAATTATTTTGAATAAATCTAGTAAACGCTCCAACCTATCATCAGTTTTTGCTTGTGGCACTACTGGATATTTTTTTGAGTTTTCTACTATTTCTTTGTACTCTGCTTCCGTAATGTCTAATTTTCTAGCAAAACGATTTACTAATTTTTCTTCATCTTCATTTAAATCTCCATCAATAATAGCAAGATTTACAATAGCACTAAAGTGAGCTACATTATTTCTATGCTTACTTGATTCGTATAAATCTACAATACTCATAATTATTCTATTTTTTTTATTGATTGTAAAACAGGAGTTTCAATTTCATCGTCTGATACCTTATAATCATACGTAATTTCAAACTTCTGTTCTACAAATTTATCATCTTTTAAATTATAAATTTTTAATATTTTCTCTGATATAGTTTCAAAAGTAATTACATCTTCATCTCCCTCTTCGTCTTCAAACGAAAAAGTATAACCATACTCATCATAACCTTGAAAAATTGCTACAGTTTTTATAGGGTCTATAAGTTTATTTTGTTTAGTTGTAAAAGCCAAACTTGCCCCAATAAATAATATAAAAACTGTTTTTATAAATGTACTTTTCATTTTCTTTAAAAATTTTAATTAATAAACTTTCATCTTGGATATTAACCACAACAAGTCCAAGTTTCTTTTAGCAAAAACTAGCTTTTAGTTATGCTCGTGGCACTTAAAGAAAATGATGTTACATAGGCTTTTATTATTACTGTTTCATCTATATAAAGATACATTTTTTTTCATTCTTTTTTACAAAGTCTTAATTATTTTTAAGTTAAAAGAACACAATAAAAAAGACCTTAAACTTCCGCTTAAGGCCTTTTCGTCTAACCAAACTTAGTATAAAAACTAACTACTACTATTTTTAATCCTTTAAAAACTTCTCTTTGTAAGCTTTAAGCAGAAAAGAGAAGTTTTGTATTTAAAGGGTAATATTTTTAATGAATTTGTATTCTTTTCTTTTGCCTACACTATTATGACACCATTATTTTTAATTGGTCACCTAAAAGCATAAAAAAAACTCAAAAAAGTTTTTGAGTTTTTAATACAAGTATTTTCTAAGTACTATTCTGTGTTCTGGTATAGATTTATCGTAGTTTTCAACCAGCAATTCTAATATTTCTGGAGGTTCTTTTCCTATACCCTTTTTTGAGCTGTATTTTGATACGTACAAGTTATATTGTGAATCTTTCTTTTCAAAAATTAAAAAATGCTCTTTGTTCAGTTCCGAAAAGCTTATTTCATTTTCTTGAAACGTTCCTGAGCTATCTTTAAAAAATTCTGAAAATTCGTAATACCTAAAAATGTTCTCCATTCTTACACTATCTCTGCTGATAAACCTAACTCTAATAACTTAGAGCATCTTGGTTCTAAATCTTTATACTCTCCTGTCTTAACCGAGCATTTTCCTTTATAATGCACTAAAATAGTACATTGTTCTGCTTGCTCTAATGTATGATCACATACGGTTACAAGACTATCAATTACAAAATCAAAGGTATTTACATCATCGTTATGTAAAACAATTTCATGCTTTCTTGTTTCATTTAATAAAACATCAAGCTCTTCTTGAATTTTTTCTATCGTACTCATTTGTTTTATTTTTGATACTGCAAAGCTACCCAATTATTTCTTTTTATGGTATCTTTTAATGTTAAACTGTACTTAGACACCTCATTATCAATCACTGGAATATCTTCACTATAAAATCCGCTTAATAATAAAACTCCTTTTTCAGTTAAACAATTTGTATACGTTTGCATATCATTTAGTAAAATATTACGATTGATATTCGCTATTATAACATCATACTTTTTTCCTTCTAAAAGTGACGCATCTCCTTCATAAACTGAAATATGCTTACAGTTATTTCTTTCTACATTTTCTAATGAGTTTTCGTAACACCAAGCATCAATATCAATAGCATCAATAGGCTGTGCTCCTTTCATTTCAGCAAAAATTGCTAAAATCCCTGTTCCACATCCCATGTCTAAAACTTTTTTATCAGTTACATCTAAATTAATTAAATGTTGCACCATCATGTGTGTAGTTTCATGATGCCCTGTACCAAAACTCATTTTTGGTTCAATAACAATATCATATGGCAAATTCGGGTTTTCATGAAACGGAGCTCTTATGCTTACCAAGTCATCTACTTGAATAGGATTGAAGTTCTTTTCCCATTCCGCATTCCAATTAGTTTGTTCTATTTCTTTATGCTTGTATTGAATTGAAAATTCTTCTGAATTTAGAACAAAAACATCTTCTAAAATAGTTTCGCTCCAATCATCTTTTTGAATATACGCTACTACCCCATTTTCGTTTTCAACAAAACTTTCAAACCCTAAAGCTCCCAATTCAGCTATTAAAATTTCTGTAGTTGGTTCTTTTGGTGTTACTTCAAAAGTATATTCTATATAAATATTATCCATTAAATTGATTTAATTATTGCTGCAAAATCTTCAGCTTTTAATGCTGCTCCACCTATTAAACCTCCATCTACATCTGGCTTAGAAAAAATTTCTTTAGCATTAGCAGGCTTTACACTTCCTCCGTATAAAATTGAAATAGCATTGGCTGTTTCTGCTCCATACTTTTTTGCTAAAAGCTCTCTTACAAAAGCATGCATTTCTTGCGCTTGCTCAGGCGAAGCTGTTTCTCCTGTACCAATTGCCCAAACTGGTTCATACGCTAAAATAATATTTTTAAAATCAGCTTCTTTAAGATGAAACAACGCTTTTTTAAGTTGGTTTTCAACTACTTTAAAGTGATTTCCAGACTTTCTATCTTCTAACAATTCCCCAAAACAAAAAACAACTTCTAATTTGTTTTCTAAAGCAGCATCTACCTTTTGAGCTAATAACTCATCAGTTTCACCAAAATATTCTCTACGCTCAGAGTGTCCTAAAATTACTATGTTAACACCTAAATTCGTTAACATATCTGCAGAAACCTCTCCTGTATACGCTCCACTTTTAGATTGATGCATGTTTTGTGCGGCAACCTCTACAACCGAATCTTCAGTGTTTTTAACTGCTAATTGTAGGTTTACAAAACTAGGAGCAATTATTACTCTAGTACCTTCTTCTAAACCAGCTTGTACTTCTTTCTTTATTCCCTCGATTAATCCTTTTGCTTCATCAAGGTTTTTATTCATCTTCCAGTTACCTGCAACTATTTTTTGTCTCACGTGTATTATTTTTTCTGGTTATTGATTTTGTGTTTGCAAAATTACATTTTTTCTAGGCTTTGACGAATTAATTTATCGGTGGCTTTTGTTGCATCAAAAACAATTATTTTTCCATTTTCGTCTATAACTAAAAACCTTGGTATCCAACCTAAACCTAAAAACTTACCAAACTTGCCTTCCCATCCTGATTCTATAAAATAATGTTCTCCTTTTATATTTAGGCGTTCAATACCATTTTTCCAATCGGTCTTATTTCTATCTAAGGATAAAAAAATATATCTAGCTCCTCCGTAATCTTCTTGTACCTTCTGTACTTCAGGAATACTTTTTAAACAGTCTGGACACCAAGAAGCCCAAATATCTATTAATATCTTCTTCCCTTTGTGTTTTTCTAAGATTTTACTGAATGAAACCTCTTTTCCTTCTAAAGAAGTAAAAACATCCTCCAACGCTTCTGTAGAGAAACGATCTGGGCTTTCTTTTGAACAACCGAATAAGGTTAATCCAATAAAAGCTACTATTATTATTTTTTTCATGCTATTGTACTTTGTTTTGGAGCTTATCTGACACTTTAGATGATTTATACACGCTAATTTTACCTTCTTCATCAATTACTAAAAATCTCGGAATCGTTTTTAATTTTAAAAACTCGCCAAGCGCTCCTTTTCCTTTTTTTTGAATGTAATAGTGTTGACCTTTTACAGGAATGCTTTCTAAGCCTCTTTTCCAATCATGATATGAATGATCTACTGATAGAAAAATATACGCAAGTTCTGGATTTTTCTTCTGAAAGTTGATTACATCTTTAAAACTGCGTTGACTGTAAGGACAGTAAGTTGCAAATATTTGTGCAAATACCTTTTTACCTTTATTTTTCTCTAAAACTTCTTTGAATAAAATTGGTTTTCTATCTAAAGTCAGTAATTCTTCATTTAGAGGTTCTAACGTGAATTCTTTAGGTTGAAATACAGCACAACTTGATAAAAAAACTATGGTAATCAATAAAAAAAATGCTCTCATCTATTGTAATCTTATTCGAGGATCTAACCAACTATATAATATATCTACTAAAATATTTATAATTATAAATAGTGTAGCAACTACTAAAACAGCTCCCATAATTACTGGTAAATCAAGCGTGTTTAACGAGTTTACTATTTCTTTTCCTAATCCGTTCCAGTTAAAAATATACTCTACAAAAACTGCTCCGGCAAGCATCGAGGCAAACCACCCTGATATTGCTGTTATTACTGGATTTAATGAGTTTTTCAACGCATGTTTTTTTATTACTTGATACATCGTTAACCCTTTAGCTTTTGCTGTTCGAATATAATCTTGATTTAAGGTTTCTAACAATGAATTACGCTTTAACTGTATTACTACAGCAAGCGGGCGAATTCCCAACACTATTGCTGGTAATATTAAATTCTTCCATTGAATATGCATTCCTTCACCAAAATCATCAACTTCATATAAACTTCCCGTCATTTCTAGATGTGTATATTTATTTAACACAAACCCAAAAAACCAAGCAAACAATATAGCTGAGAAAAATGAAGGCACACTCATTCCTAAAGTACTGACGACAGCTATAAGTCTATCAAAAAAAGTGTCTTTAAATAAGGCAGAAAATATTCCTAATACAATCCCTAAAAACAGTGCTATTGTTATGGCTACAATAGCTAAAATTGCAGTATTTGGTAAGGTTTCTTTAATTACTTCAGAAACATTTTTACCATTTTTTTGGAAAGATTGACGCAAATACGGAGTTTTTATTACTACTTCAGTATTCCCTATAGAGAATAAGGATTGAGCATTGTATTTTCCTTCAGATAAAAAAGTATAATTCTCTTTGTTTTTACTGTGGAACGACAATGGTGATACATCATTTAAATAATACATGTACTGAGTAAAAACAGGTTTATCAAATCCATATTTCTTTCGTATATTTTGTAATTGCTCAGTATCTTCTCGTTGATCTAACATCATACGAGCGGGGTCACCCGGTAAGATATTGAACAGTAAAAAAATTACTGTTACCACTCCAAACAGTGTTAAGAATCCGT
The DNA here is from genome assembly GCF_056815515.1 of Tenacibaculum sp. DPLXC6. NCBI lineage: Bacteria > Pseudomonadati > Bacteroidota > Flavobacteriia > Flavobacteriales > Flavobacteriaceae > Tenacibaculum > Tenacibaculum sp. DPLXC6. The sequence goes on along the minus strand of NZ_CP141806.1, from coordinate 3,034,191 downwards.
AAAAAATTTTGTTGATGATATATTGAAACATATGTAACAAAGATAACAGAAACTGCTAAATTTATGTACTTTTGCCTAACTTTTACAACAACACATGACAACACAACAACTTGTATCAGAAATCCGAAAAAAGAAATCATTTTTATGTATTGGATTAGATGTTGATTTAGACAAAATTCCAGCACATTTACTTCAAGAAGAAGATCCCATTTTTGCCTTTAACAAAGCTATTATTGATGCTACGCATCATCTTTGCGTAGCTTACAAACCAAACACTGCTTTTTATGAAGCATATGGTATTAAAGGATGGAAATCTCTTGAAAAAACGATTAATTACCTAAACGAAAAATATCCTGAAATTTTCACAATTGCTGATGCTAAACGTGGTGATATCGGTAACACTTCAACTATGTATGCAAAAGCTTTTTTTGAAGATTTAGCTTTTGATTCAGTAACTGTTGCCCCATATATGGGAAAAGATTCTGTTGAACCTTTTTTAGCTTTTAAAGATAAACACACCATTCTGTTGGCGTTAACTTCTAACCAAGGCGCTTTTGATTTTCAAACAAAAACAGTTGATGGTAAAGAGTTATATAAACAGGTCATTGAAACTTCTAAATCTTGGGAAAATTCTCAAAATCTGATGTATGTCGTGGGAGCTACCAAGGCTGAATATTTAGCTGACATCAGAAAGATTATTCCTGAAAGCTTTTTATTAGTTCCTGGTGTTGGTGCCCAAGGAGGAAATCTAGAAGAAGTTTGCAAATACGGAATGACTGATACTGTAGGGCTATTAATTAATTCTTCTCGTGGAGTTATTTATGCTTCTAACGGAACTAATTTCGCTGAAGCTGCTACTACAAAAGCTGAGGAGCTACAACAACAAATGGAAACTATCCTAAAATAAAAGAAAGCCAAGGTTAATGACTCCTTGGCTTATAATTAATTCAAATAACTACATCAAATGAAAACAAAAATTTAATGTAATTAGCTTCTTATTCTATTCACAACTCTTTTAATTTTGATCACTTGGTGTTATGTTTGGATTTGCATTAATTTCTGCTTGAGGAATTTTAAAAATCCAATCATCATTTAAAGAAGGTTTTTCTATCTGATAAGCTCCCTGATAAAGTACCGCTGAAGCACCTGAACCTCCATTAGCTCCATGATCTATCCCTTCATCCCAACGGATTTTATCTGTGTATCCAAACCCTTCTCCCCATAATTCTACTCCTCTTTGAAACTTAATATGATCCATTAAAGATTCTTGTGTATTATAAACTGTTACATCATAAGCACTATCACGCTCTTCACCTAATGGTTTTAAAGCATTTTGTGCTCCTGTAATATCATTCATCATTGCTTTTGCTTCAGCTTCAATTAAATACATTTCTGAGGCACGCATATAAATTATATCATCAGGATCAATAGATCCAGGATTCTTATTCTTCAATTTAAAATGCATATAAGGATGTTGGTTAAAACTATTCGTAATACCATACTCTGAATTTATTTCTGCTCTTCTGGCATTATATGCATCTAGATCACTTGCATAATTAGGGTCTCTTGGCAATCCAGTATCTGAATCAAGCCCTCCTTCATTGTTTGCCGCAGAAAAATTCGTATTAGGTGCGTCAATTATGAATACATCTTTTCTATAATCTGTATCAGGAATTGCATCAACCAACCTTCTGTCAGCTATTTTTGGATTATTTCTAATTTGACTTCCATTAAAAGTATTACTAGCTAGATAAAAGTATGAACGGAAAAATGTTGTTTCTGTTTGAATAACATTACTTCCCCAAATAACTTCCGAAAGGTCATTTGAATTAAATCCTGCTTTCCATTCTGACTCATTCATTAACGGATAATTTTGACGTGCGGCCACAGCAGCATCAGCAGCTGTTTGCCAATCTCCTTTAGAAAGAGCCCATCTAGCTTTCAATCCATAAGCTACATCTATATTCAACTGGGATTTTACTTCTGGGCCTCCTGATGGTCTTGTTGATCCATTTTCAAAAGCACTAATAGCAGCATCTAAATCTAGCTCTATTTGATTATAAATCTCTTCAACTGTTGATCTTGGTTCGCTAGTAAACGGTGACTCTGAAGAAAAAAGTAAAGGCACGCCTGGGTCACTACTAGGATTACCTATTAAATACCCTCTAGCATAATGCTGCACCAAAGATAAATATGCATAAGCTCTATACGTATAAGCTTGCCCTAAAATTGAATTTAATGCCGGGGTTTCTGTTAAGTTTCCTTCTAGAATACCATTAATCAACAAATTTGCATGTAGAATAATATTATATCGATGATACCATAATAATTCGTTCGTTAGTGATGTTGGTTGTGTATGTGAATTCCACTGCATTTCTGTTCTCCAACCTAAATTATTAGCATTAGCACTATGAATTAATCCTCCAGATAAATTATCTCCTAATGGAACCCAATAATGATTTCCTGCTCTTTGAGAGTCTCCTCCTGGGAATATTGTTTGTGACTGAGAGTATAAGCCCCTATGCACTCCATCCAGTACTAACTGCATATTTGTTTCGTTCGCTAGTGCATCAGATGCAGAAATAGCATCTGTTGGAGTTCTCTCAAGAAAGTCTTCTTTACAAGATGTTATCGAAATAAGTATAACAGCTATTGATAAGTATTTTAATTTATTTAACATAATGATTTTTTTTAGAATGAAACATTTATACCAAAAGAAATAATTCTTGGAGGAGAGAAATCATCACCAGATGGCGTTCCTGCTAAATTATATTGAGGATCTAATCCTTTTCTCTTACTTTTTAAGAATAAATTTTCTCCTGATAAATTGAATCTTATATTATCCATTTTAAGTGATTCAACAACCTTTTTATCTAATGTATAACCTATGTTGACATTTTTTAATGCCCAAAAAGAAGCATCAGTTAAAAACCTGTCTGATTGAGTTCTAACCAAATCAGGATTTCCGTTTTCCAATCTTGGAACATTTGTTATATCTCCAGGTTGTTTCCAGGCATTCAATATATCTGGATGTAAAGATCTTCCATAACTACCACTATGCATCATTGATGAATATGCGTTATCCAATACTTTTCCTCCTACACCATAAGTTACTAAAAAATCAAAAGTGATATCTTTGTATGTAATCTTACTTAAAACTGAACCTAAAAGATCAGGTACTGAAGAGTCTCCTGTATATGCTCTTTCTGTATCCTGCCAATCATTTGTTGTTTCATGATTTCCATTCGCATCTAAGACAGGAACACTTTCTCCATTTTCATCTTGCTCATACATATAAAATAACTGATCTCCATTATCAGGATCTACACCAGCAGTTCTTAATAGAAAGTAATCAAATCTTGACCTACCTTCAGCCCAACGTTTTGATCCATTTATAAACGGGTCTGGTAACTTTGTTATCTCATTTTTAAATGTAGAAGCCTGTAGTGTTAAATCCCACTTAAAATTCTCTTTGTTGAAAAGATGAGTTGTTAAGCCCAGCTCCCAACCAGAGTTAAACATATCACCTGCATTTACTGGAACTTCATTTAACCCATTACTTGGCGCAATTGGTAAGAGGTAAAGTAAATCTGTTGAATTTTTCTTATAATATTCAATAGAACCATCTAAAAAATTATCGAACAAGGCAAACTCTAGTGCTACATCAAAGTTCTCTATGGTCTCCCATTGTAAATTCGCATTCCCTATATCTGTAAAAATAATTGCTGGATTAGCTGCATTGGATGTAATTGAAAATCGAGCTTGTGAAAGATAAGAATCTAGCAAATCATCATTTCCTACTTCCCCGTAAGATGCTCTTAATTTTAATCCATTTATGAAAGAGACATCTTTCATAAAACTTTCTTGGTCGATACGCCAAGAAGCTCCTACGGAATAAAAAGTACCCCATCTTTTATCCATATCAAACACAGAAGATCCATCACGTCGAACAGAACCGCTTAGATAATATTTATTATCATAATTGTAGTTAGCTCTAAAAAAGTATCCTTCAATTGCCTTATCAAAAGTTGCTCCATCCAAATCTACAATATTTGAAAAATTAGCAAATTCAAAAATTCCATTAGCTGCTTGTATTGTAGCAAGTCCTTCAATATTAGAGATAGACCTTTCAAAGCTCTCATGTCCTGCAAGTAAGTCTAAATTGTGGCTACCAAAACTTTTAACATAAGTTAAAATTTGATTAAAGTTTTCTACTTCTCTTCTTCCTCTATCTTCACTCAGTCTTCCATCTGGTTGAGCATCACCAATAATTGCATTTTCATATTCTCTTTCAAATAATTCATTAATATCTCTACCGTAAGTTACTTTTAAATTAAGCCCTTCTAAAAGCTTTATATCTCCATAAAACCTAAATCCATAAGTATTATCCTTATCGCTTTCATTATTAAGTAACAATTCTTGAAGTGCGTGACGCCCTTGGTTAGTTGGTCTAGAACCTATATTATACTCCGGGAAACCTTCACCTGAGTCAAAAACTGGATTTCCAAATTCGTCTCTTACAATATTCCCTTGCAAATCATTTACATATACTGGGTAAACTGACCCCATACCTAATGCAAAACTAAATGGGTTTACAATGCTTCCTGTTCCTGCAGAACTAGGTCCTCTTGCTTCTGTAAGAGCAATATTAGCACTTCCTCCTATTTTTATACTTTCACTCACATCAAAATCAGCATTCAATCTTGCTGTTATACGCTCAAAACCTGAAGTAACTACATAACTCTCCTCATCCAAATATGAAGCCGAAAAAAACACTGTATGATCTTCACCTCCTGCAGATATACCAACATTATAGTTATTTCTAAAGCCTGTTTGCTGCAATTCATCAAACCAATCAAGGCTCTTATATATAACTCTCGCACTAGGATTTAACCTACCGTCTGCTCCAACAATTTCATCGTTTGGTACATTAAATGGGTTGTAACCTAATTGATTATAAATATTTGCACTAGCAAATGCTGGATCTCCTCCTCCAGCACTAGAGTTTTTTAGAGCTTCCCACATTACCTCATAGTACTGACCAGGTGACACCTGATCGTATGTGCGGACTCCATTTGCTACAACTCCAGATTGAGCTGTCAGATTAACTTTTACTCCTCCTTTTTTTCCTTTCTTGGTCGTAATAATTACAACTCCATTAGCTGCTCTGGAACCATATAATGATGTAGAAGATGCATCTTTAAGCACAGTAAAAGACTCTATATCTTCTTGATTTATTGTATTTAACTCACCTTCATATTGAATACCATCAACTATAAATAATGGGTCAGTATCTCCATTTAATGTACCTACACCACGAATTACAATATCTGGTGATGCTCCTGGGCCTGATGATGATGTGAATTGAACTCCAGTTGCACGACCTTCAATAGCTGCGATAGGTGATGTTACATTACGTGTAGCTAAATCTTTAACTCCTAAAACACTTGCTGAACCTGTAAATGCTTCTTTAGTCGTCGTACCATAAGCTACAACTACTACTTCATCTAACAAGTTAGCATCTTCCTCCATTTTAATATTTAAAACAGAAATAGCTCCAACTATTCTTTCAACAGTTTTGAGCCCCACAAAACTAAAAACAAGTATATCTCCTTGATTTACTTTTATGGTATATTTACCATCAAAATCTGTTTCAACACCTCGATTAGTACCTTTAATAACAATACTAACACCTGGCAATGCCCCCGTTTGGTCGGTTACAGTTCCAGTAACCGTTTTTTCTTGTGCTAAAATTGACATACTTATAAGTATGAACATTAGCAATAGGTAGTTTTTTAATTTCATAAACTAAATCTTTTAGACTTAAAACTCTTATAACAAGAGCCTTAAAATTGATATCTTATAAAATTAACAAAACATTAAAACAAACACTACAAAACAACTATTTTAACATATAAAAAGTTAAATAATTAACAAAAAAACATTAAAAACACTAAAAGACAACAAAAAAACAATTAACTAAACAATAACTGGTGCTTAAAAAAGAAAAAAGTCAAGGTTAATGACTCCTTGACTTATATAATTAATTCAAATAATTACACCAATGAAAACAAAGTTGGTATAAGTTAGCACAAATGTATTAAGCTTAACTCTTCGTTATTATAACTTTGATTTGAATTACCTTTTTTTTGAATTGAAAAACAATTTCTTTAATATGAAAAGGGCTGAGTTTTAAAACTCAGCCCTTTCTTTTTTAGGGGAATGTCTATTCCTGTAAGAAAAAATTGTTTTCCCTAAAGAAATTAATTTATAAATGGATTATTCTGAACTTCAGATTGTGGAATTTCTAAGGTAATTCTATTATCATTATACTCAATCGATTCACCTGCTAAATACACGTGGTTTTCTCCTCTTGTTAATGTTTCTTTATTACGCTTTAAAGCCAAATAGCTTTTACCTTCTCCCCATAATTCTATACGAGTTTGTAAGTAAATTTCATCTAAAAGATCTTGACCAGATAGCGCATCTATGTATGCATAATCAGCTGCATTGTCAAATCTTTGAGCTAATATATCTTTCAAACGATTTTTAGCATCGGCTTCTAAGCCTTCTTTTGCTGCCATTTCAGCTGATAAAAGATACATTTCGTCAACTCTCATGTAAATATAATCTGCCTCAATATTTCTTTGACCTCTGAATTGTTTATTGGCGTCATAAAACTTATTAATTGGCATTAAATAGCTACCAGATGTAGGGTCATTATCAAATTGGGTTTTTCTTACATCATTTTCTTTAATCACATCATATAAACCTTTATCTATTTGTTTTTTGTCACCAAAAGACTGATAACTGAATGTATAATAATCCATTTGTCCCCACCATGATACTAAGTCTAATCCGTTATCTAAAGTAATATCTACTCCCCACATCCAACTTGGGTTAGTATAAACATCATTAAAACCTCCAACTACTTGAGTTTTTGAAGTAATAGGGTATTTACCAGAGTTAATAACATTTTCTGCCAATTCTCTTGCTCTTGTAATATCTGTGGCCTCACCTCTTGCTGCATATACATAAGCTAATAAACCTTCTGCTACTTGTTTGTTAATTTGATATTTTCCATTTGAGTTAAAAGAATCTAATAAAACTACAGCTTCTTCTAAGTCTTTAATCATTTGCTCATAAACTTCAGCTGTAGTACTTTGCTCTTTTGCACTTGAGTTTGCTACTGTATATATTGGTAAAACTTTAGAGTTTGGTTCATACTCTTTAATATACAATTGACTTAAATAAAAATATGCATAAGCTCTCAATGCTTTAGCTTGTCCCATAGCATCTCTATTAGCATCAGTGATAGCAGCATCATTTCCACCTAAAGACCTTATAACAAGATTACTACTATTGATTATCCTGTAATAATATCTCCATGCTATATAATTGGGAGTATTAAAAGTAAAGTCTTCGGTAGCCAATAACTGAGCAACATTACTATATCTGTTGTATACATTAGCTGCTAAAGCAAGATCACCTGATAACATATCAGACACCACATCATATCCTTTTTGCCCATAATCTTCATGAGCTTCAGTCCCACCAGTCTCAGTTTGAAACATTGTTTCGTACACACCTCTAAGCGCTCCTTCAAGAACATTAGGATAGATTTCACCTGTTTCTGCAACATCTTCAACAGAAATATCTTCTGATGGTGTTTCTATTAAAAGTTCTTCGCCACAGCTAGATATTGTAAAGGCTAAAGCTGTTATAGCAACTGATTTTATATATTTTTTTAGTATCATATTTCTATTTTTTAAAATTTAGCTCTTACTCCAAAAGTTATTGTCGTTAATGGTTGATAACGGTAAACATCTGAAGAACCAGTTTCTGATGTAGTTGGATTAAAACCATCTCTTTCACTCAATAAGAATAAATTATCTCCAGATACCCAAAAGTTTAATGACTTAACTCCAGATTTTTCTATTAGGTTAGAAGGAATTGTATATCCTAACCTAACATTACTTAAAGACAAATAGTCTGTAGATGTAATAAATCTTGAAGAACGAGAATTTACTTGTACATTTCTATCACTAATTAATCTTGGAACATCAGTAACATCTCCTGGATTCTTCCAACTATTTCTAATATCTGTATGCCAGTTGTTTGCTCCTATTTGATCATTATCCATTAAACCAGCGTACACATTATCATAAGAATATCCTCCTAAACTATAACCAAATAATGTACTAAGTGTAAAGTTGTGATATTTAGCATTGAATCTAAACGCACCTCTTATTGTTGGAATGATAGATTTATCTAGATACTTTTGAGTAGCATCACTATATTTACTCGTTGTTGTTTTACTTATAGACTTATCTGGGTTTAATGCTTTGTATTCATATAAACTTCCAATACCTTCTCCATCGTCTACAGTTCCATTATTGTTAGCATCATGATAATATTGTGTCCATAAAGGATTACCTGTTTGAGAATCAACTCCAGCCCATTCTCTCATGTAGAAATCGTAAATCCCTCTACCTTTAGCTCTACCGTAAGCTCCAGAGATATCTAATAATTTTCTTTCATTATTAGCTGGATCAATCGGCATTTGTGTTAACTCGTTGTCATACATTTCTCCGTTAACCCCAAAATTTAATTTAAAGTTTTCTTTTTCTACTAAACGAGCAGTGATATCAAACTCTAAACCTGAGTTTCTTAATTTACCATCATTTACATCTAAAATAGCATTACCTGTAGATGGAGCTAACCTAGTTTCAAAAATTAAATCTTCTGTATTTTTAATATAATAATCTACAGAACCATCAATAATATCGTTAAATAATGTAAACTCTAAACCTGTTTGAAACATTTTTGATGTTTCCCAAGTTAAGCTAGGGTTTTGAATTGCGTTTGGACGTAAAGAGATTTCTCCTCCTAAGTTACCAATTGTATAAGTATCTTGACCTGAATAAATATCAACACCTGCTTGATCTCCTAAAATACCATAACTCGCTTTTAACTTTAAGAAATTAACGAACTCAACATTATTCATGAAATTTTCCTCAGACACTACCCATGAAGCTCCTACAGAACCAAATGTACCCCATTTTTTCTGAAAGAATCTAGATGAACCGTCTCTACGAATAGCTCCAGATAAATAGTATTTTCTTAAATAATTATAAGAAACTTGACCAAAATAACTTTCTAAAGCTGTTTTTGTTTTGTATCCTGTTGGCGGAGAAGATACATTAATATAATTATTCGCATCTGTTATCCCATTTTGTAAATTAACTATAGTGTTTTTACTTAATGTACTTATCTCATACTCTCTTTGATTAGTTTCATGAGCTGCTAATGCTGAAATGTTATGATCTCCAAATGATTTATTATATCTAAAAATATTTAAAAAGTTCTGTGTTAAAGCACTTGACTTCGTTTGATAAAGAGTACCATTTTGTTTAACTGCAAAACCATAAAAAGGATTTTGAACATTATTATAAATTCTACTGTAATGTTGAGCTCCATACTGAGTTTCAAACTCCAAACCTTCAGCTAAATCTACTTTAAAAGAGAAATTTCCGTTTAAAGAGTGACGTTCAGCTCCAACATAGTTGTACATGGCATCACCAATAGCATTGGTACCTCCACCAAAACCTCTATCTCTGTAGTCATATTGATTACCACCATATTTAGAATCCTCTATAAAATCTCCATTAGCATCACGTTTAAACAAAGGATAAATAGAAGGAATGTTATCTGCATACCAGAAAATACTTCCAGAATCTTCTGATTGTCCATTCTGAATACTTTTACTTAAAGTATAACCTACATTGGCCTTGGCTGTTAACCACTCTGCAGGCTTATGTGTTAAATTTAACCTTGCAGCATATCTCTTATAACCAGAGTTTACAGAATAACCTTTATCGTCCAAGTATCCAAAAGAACTAAAGTATTTAGTTTTATCATCTCCTCCACTCATTTTAATGTTAGCCTCTGTTCTTATAGAAGGTTGAAAAGCATAATCATTCCAATCTTCAGGAGTATATTTTCTAGTTAAACCTGGCCTAACTTTACCTGTAAGTGGGTCTATTATTTGAGACACATCTGTTGTGTTAAAATAATTAAAAGCAGCAGGTATTCCTATTTTATCAGAAAATAGATTTGTATTTGCATAAGCTACTGCATCTGTAGTAGGATCTATATCTAAACCTCTATTAGCCATTGCTTGCCATGATAACTCTAAATACTCATCTGGCGATTTAATTACATCATATCTTGGTAAAAACTGAAAATTCACACCTGTTTTTAAATCAACCTCTACAGAAGTAGCTCCTGATTTACCAGACTTAGTTGTAATCATAATTACCCCATTTGCACCTCTAGAACCATAAATAGCAGTTGCAGAAGCATCTTTCAATACAGTAGTAGATGCAATATCTGATGGGTTAATAGAGTTTATTGAACCTGAAAAAGGTACTCCATCTACTACATATAAAGGATCTCTATTTCCATTAACCGAGCCAAAACCTCTAATACGAATAGTCGCTACAGTTCCTGGTTGACCAGATGTATTGATTACATTAACACCTGCCACCTCTCCAGCTAATGCTTGAGAAACATTAGATACACTTTTTGCCTCTAAATCTTCAGTCTTTACAACTTTAGCTGTTCCCGTAAAAGATTGTTTTGTAGTTGTTCCATAACCAACAACTACTATTTCGTCCAATATGTTAGTGTCCTCTTTCATCAAAATATTTAGTTCTGAAGCTGCTCCTACAACTCTTTCAGTAACTTGCATTCCAACGAAACTAAAAACTAAAACATCTCCTGTCTTTGCTTTTAATGAATACTTACCATCAAAGTCTGTTTCAGTACCTATGGTCGTACCCTTTAAAATTACATTTACACCAGGTAAAGGTCCTGCACTATCAGACACCACACCAGTGATTTTTTTCTCCTGCGCGTTCATATTTAACATAAAGCTAAAAAAGAACAATACACAGATCACATTTTTAAAATGTAGATTCATAAATTATTAAATTTTTATTAATTAACAGTTGTAAATCTAAAGGCTATAAGTTTTTGTTAACACCCATTTGAAGCTAACACCCTTTAATTTGATGTGAAAAAACATTTTTAAGAAGTCAGCAACAAACCATCCAAAAACAACCAAATGTTAATTAGTGTTAATTTTTTTTTAAACCTCTTATTTTAATTGAATTTTAGAAAGGTTCTTCTTTATTTTTGCGGTTCGTTTTTATTTAAATAATAAGTAAATCCCCCTTCTATTTACTAATTATAATCAGACTATAAGCTTTAACAAATAATTAAAGTTTTAATATTCATTTAACTAAACTTTAATAAATTAAAAGTTAGGGTATCCCCTAGTTTAAGCTGTTATAGCTACAAGAAAACAAAATGTATATGAAAATATCAATTCTAATCGTTGACAACGAAAAAGCTGCTCGATCTAGATTTAAAAAATTAGTGAGTGACTATAATTTCGTAGAAATTGTTGGTGAATGTTCCAATGGTTTGGACGCTATTAAAAAAATAAATAATTCATCCCCTGATGTTGTCTATCTTGATACAAAGATTAATAATATGACAGGATTTGATATTATTGAAAAAATAACCTTACCAAAAAAGCCTATTTTTATCTTCACTGCTTCTTCTAACGAGCATGCTGTAAAAGCCTTTGATTATTTTGCTTTTGACTATCTTTTAAAACCTCTAAAAGAAGATAGATTTTATGCTTCTATTAAAAAGGTAATAGATTATAAAAAAATAGAAAAGCTTTCTAGTTTAGATAACATCTTAGATCTTGTAAAAGAAAAAACTCCTATCGAAATGCCTGTGAAAGGGACTAAGATTAATATCAAATCTGGGAACAAAATAATTTTCTTAGAACGAAACGCTATTAAGTATATATCTGCCTCGGGGTACTATGTAGAAATTTTCACTACAGACAACAAAAAGTATTTACTACGTGAATCTTTATCTAGTATAATTAAAAGGCTAAACTCTAACCTTTTTATTAGAATCCATAGATCTACTATAATTAATTCTAATTTTATTGATGAGATCATCACTTCCAATTATGGTGAAACAGATGTAAAAATCAACGATAATAAAACTTTTAGAGTAAGTAAGAGTTATAAAAAAGATTTTCAAGAGCTAATGGGAGTTAAATAATAACTCTTTCTTTTCTGAATTCTTATTTTTGCTTAATGAGCATTGATAAAAAACACGAAAGAATAATTTCATTAGTCCCAAGTCAAACAGAACTTTTAGTTGATTTGGGACTTGAAGAGAATATAGTCGGGGTAACTAAGTTCTGTATTCATCCCAAACATCTTTTAAAAACCAAAACTATTGTTGGTGGTACAAAAAACATAAAAATTGATAGAATTAAAAATCTTCAACCTGATATTATATTGTGTAATAAAGAAGAAAACACAAAAGAAATAGTTGAAGCTTGTCAACAAATAGCATTTACACATGTCTCTGATATTTTTACCCTTAGCGATTCCTTAGAATTAATTTCTTTATATGGAAGTTTTTTTGAGAAGCAAGTTGAAGCTGAAAAGATGATCAATAACTTAGAGTCAAAAATAATTGACTTTAAGAAGTTTATTGAAAATAAAAAAAGTAGAAAAGTAGCTTATTTTATTTGGAGAAACCCTTGGATGGTTGCAGCAAGTAATACGTTTATAAACCACCTGTTAGAATTAAACAAGTTTGACAATGTTTATGCTAACGCAAAAAGGTATCCAGAAGTTAATATAAAAGATATTCTTAAGAAAAAACCAGAATTAATTTTACTTTCTTCTGAACCTTTTCCTTTCAAAGAAAAACACATTACTGAAATTAAAGAACATACCAGTAACTCAACGCCTATATTAGTTGACGGTGAATACTTCTCTTGGTATGGTAGCAGACTGTTAAAAGCTTTTGATTACTTTAAGGAATTACACAGCAGGACTTGACATATCTTCATCTAAATATTTTATTCTATTTAGCTTTTCTAATATCTTCATTGCTTTGAATGCTGAGCGATCACTTTTACACTCATCTTCATATTTATAATCGTTAGCTGTCTCAACCAATCTACGATATCTCTCTTCAAGATGTTTTCTATATCTACGTAATTGATTAATTCTTGACATTTCTAATTGGGTTAACACGGATTATAAATATACATATTTATTTGATTTACAACTATATAAAAAAATAAATTAAATATAAAATGGGGAAAATTCCTATTTTTAATATTATTAATAACAAAAAAAAGCTCTTGATTTCTCAAGAGCTCTTTAATTCTATTTATTATCCTGCAAAGCAAAAACCTGTCGTAATAACGCTGTATCACGCAATCCTACTTTATTACGTATACCTTTCTCTTCAACAGCAATCATTGTAAATACTCCTTCCAATGCTTCAGTAGTTACATAGTCTGTTAAATCTGGATTTACTTTTTTTACAAATGGAATACTATTGTATTTTGATATTAAGTTTGACCAAATTTTATCAGCTCCAACCTTAGCAAATGAGTTTTTAATTACTGGATTAAACTCACTATATAAAGCTGTTGTTGTTTTTCCTTCTAAATAAGAAGTTGCAGCATTATCTGCCCCTAATAGAATATTTTTGGCATCTGCAAACGTAATTTCCTTAACAGCATTTACAAAAATTGGTGTAGCCGTTTTTACAGCATCTTCAGCAGTTCTGTTGATTGCCTTTAAACCTTCATCAGCTAAATTACCTAAACCTATTTTTCTCAAACCTTTATCAACTGCTTGTAGTTCCTCTGGCAATAAAATTTTCACCAAATCATTTTTATAAAAACCATCTTTTGAAGTTAACTTGGTTACTTGATGCTGAATACCATTATCTAATGCTTGACGTAGACCATTACCAATTTGTTCTTGTGTTAATAATCCACCTTGTGGTAATTGATTTACTACTTTTTGCAACTCTGCACATCCCATAAAAGTAAGTGCAATAAAGAATACTGTAATTTTTTTCATGTTTACTTGTTTGATTTTATCTATACTTTAGAAACAATAAACTAATTATTGTCACATTTATTTGAAGCTGTCAGTATTTTTATCATATCCATACGGACAATGTTTACATCCACTTTTACAACAATACCCACGTCGTAAATGGTATGCTTCTTTAAAAACCCTATACCCTTGTTCATTCGTATAATACTCATCGGGCGTAGGCTTTAATATCTTATTTCTCATGTTACAAATATCATAAAAAAATACGTTAAACAGACTTTGTATTTCTGCCTAACGTATTTACATTTATCTTAAAAAACTAAATCTTACTTTTTAGCATTAGGAGGATACTCCGCCATTATCTCTGCTACAAACTCTTTAATACGAGCTTCTTTTCTTTCTACACTACTTGTACTCAAAGCTCCTGTCCCTATTCCTTGCCAAACTAACTCTTTTTTATCAGCATCTAACAAATCAATAAATAATGTTCCTTCTGTATATTGAGAAACCGTTACTGGACTCGGACCATAATACCATGGATAGTAAAAACCTCCATAATAATTATCATTTACATTAATACGCTCACGAGACTTAGTAAATAAACTCACTAAAACATCTGGCGTTGCTGATTTGGTCATTCCCTTAGCCATTAATTCAGCTTCAATAGCACGCATAATACGTTTCTTATCTAAATCAGAAATTGGAGCTTTATCTATTCCAGTTTTGTAAAACGCAAATGTTTTATATTGATTAAAATCAGTTTGAGTATCATAATCAGTAACTACTCTTACCGAACTACATGAAGTAATTAGTAAAGCTACGATTGGCCAAAAAAGTAATTTTAAATTTTTCATTTTCTTAGGATTTACATGTTTTCTAATAATGCATCATCTACTAAGTTAGGAAGTGTTACTTTTAGTTTCTTTTCAACTTCCATGGCACGTTTAATAGCAAAAACAGCTTCGTCATTTCGTGCCCAACTACGTCTTGCTATTCCGTTATTCACATCCCAGAAAAGCATTGATTTTAAACGTCTTGATGCATCTTTAGAACCATCAAGAAGCATGCCAAATCCACCGTTAATTACTTCTCCCCAGCCTACACCACCTCCGTTGTGGATAGAAACCCAAGTAGCTCCTCTAAAACTATCTCCAATTACATTATGAATCGCCATATCTGCTGTAAAACGAGAACCATCATAAATGTTTGAAGTTTCACGATAAGGTGAGTCAGTTCCAGAAACATCGTGATGGTCACGTCCTAATACTACAGGTCCTATTTTTCCTTTCTTAATTGCTTTATTAAAAGCTTCGGCTATTTTCATACGTCCTTCAGCATCTGCATATAGAATACGTGCTTGTGAACCCACTACTAATTTATTTTCTTGCGCTCCTTTAATCCACTGAATGTTATCCGCCATTTGCTGTTGGATTTCTTCAGGAGATTTTTTCATGATTTTCTCTAACACCTTGCAAGCAATAGCATCCGTTTTAGCTAAATCTTCTGGTTTTCCTGAAGTACATACCCAACGGAAAGGACCAAAACCATAATCAAAACACATAGGCCCCATAATATCTTGTACATAACTAGGGTATTTGAACTCTCTTCCTAAAGTTGGATTTGGATTCATTACATCAGCTCCTGCTCTACTTGCTTCTAATAAAAAGGCATTTCCATAATCAAAGAAATAAGTTCCTTTTGCTGTGTGCTTATTAATTGCTTTTGCATGACGACGTAAGGTTTCTTGCACTTTCTCTTTAAACAATTCAGGATTGTTTGCCATCATTTCGTTTGATTCTTCAAACGACATATCTACAGGATAGTATCCTCCTGCCCAAGGATTATGTAACGACGTCTGATCTGAACCTAAATCAATATACACATCTTCTTCTGCAAACTTCTCCCAAACATCCACTACATTTCCTAAGTATGCTAATGAAATAACTTCTTCATTCTCTTTTGCTTTTCGAACACGTGCTACTAACTCATCTAAATCAGTAATCTTCTCATCAATCCACCCTTGATCTAAACGAACCTGTGTTATTTTTGGGTTCACCTCAGCACAAACTGTAATACAACCTGCAATGTTTCCTGCTTTTGGTTGCGCTCCACTCATTCCTCCTAAACCAGCAGTTACAAATAAGTTTCCTTTTGGTAATTTACCTATTTTTCTAAATCCGTTTAACACAGTAATGGTTGTTCCATGCACAATTCCTTGTGGACCGATATACATGTAACTTCCTGCAGTCATTTGCCCATATTGTGTTACTCCTAAGGCATTAAACTTCTCCCAATCATCTGGTTTTGAATAATTAGGAATCATCATTCCGTTCGTTACTACTACTCTTGGCGCATCTTTATGCGATGGAAATAACCCCATCGGATGTCCTGAATACATTACTAAGGTTTGTTTATTTGTCATTTCAGACAAGTATTTCATGGTTAATAAGTACTGTGCCCAGTTAGAAAATACTGCTCCATTACCACCGTAAGTAATTAATTCGTGAGGATGTTGTGCTACAGCATAATCTAAATTATTTTGAATCATTACCATAATAGCTTTTGCTTGCTCAGATTTCCCTGGATATTCTTCAATAGGACGCGCGTACATTTTATAATCAGGACGGAAGCGATACATATAAATTCGTCCGTACTTCTCTAGTTCTTCAGTAAATTCAGGTAATAATTCTTCGTGATGTTCTTTATCAAAATAACGCAACGCATTACGTAAAGCTAACTTCTTTTCTTCTTCAGTTAAAATTTCCTTACGTTTTGGTGCGTGGTTTATCGTAGTATCATACTCCTTTTTTGGAGGTAATGCAGTTGGTATTCCTTGTTTTATTTGTTCTTTAAAAGTCATTTTATACGGTTTTTAGTTTCCAGTAAAAGATGAAAACTTATTAATTTTAAATCTGTTGATAATCGTAAAAATGAAGAAACTATGGATAACGGATATCTGCTCTGTGATACTGAGCTTCAATCCTCTTTTTATATTTTAAAGTTAAAAAATCCATCTTCTTTGAAGTTTGCACAAATATAAGTTTATACTGTTAAAAACTGCATCTTTAAAAAGTATAAATTTTTCTTCTTTTTGTATTTTTTCTGTTGTGCTAACAATAAATTGTACCTTTGGTAAGTTTATTGCATGAACGGGTTTATGATATTTATTTCAAAACATATAATACCAAAAGGATTTTCTGGAATGACATTGTATCCTTTTATCTTTTTAAAAAGAGAAGATTTAAAAGGTGATCCTGTTTTAATAAACCATGAAAAAATTCATTTAAAACAACAATTAGAATTATTGATTGTTTTCTTCTATCTATTTTATTTTTTAGAATGGTTTATCAAGCTATTAATTTACCGTAATACCTCAAAAGCTTATAGTAATTTAAGTTTTGAACGTGAGGCCTACCAAAACGAACATAATTTAGATTATATCACTACTCGAAAAAGGTGGGCGTTCCTATCCTATTTATAATTGTTAAAACATCCCGCTATTTTTTAAGATTTCCGTAAATTGCGTACCCGAAAATTAAGACAATTTACGAATGGAACAAACAACTCCCTATAAACCTAAACACAAAGTACGAATTGTAACCGCAGCTTCCTTATTTGACGGACACGATGCTGCCATTAATATTATGCGCCGAATTATTCAATCTACAGGGGTTGAAGTTATTCACTTAGGGCATGATAGAAGTGTGGAAGAAGTGGTTAACTGTGCTATTCAAGAGGATGCGAATGCTATTGCTATGACTTCGTATCAAGGTGGACATAATGAGTACTTTAAGTACATGTACGATTTATTGCAAGAAAAAGGAGCTGGACATATTAAAATATTTGGTGGTGGTGGCGGAGTAATTCTACCTGAGGAAATCAAAGAATTGATGGACTACGGAATTACTCGTATTTATTCACCTGATGATGGTCGTGAATTAGGACTACAAGGAATGATTAACGATTTAGTTCAACAATCTGACTTTGCTATCGGAGATTCACTAAATGGTGAAGTAAACAAATTAGCAGATAAAGAAGTTGGTAGTATTGCACGTGTAATTTCTGCTGCAGAAAACTTCCCAGAAGTTGCTAAAGACGCTTTAGATGCTATTCACGAAAAAAATAAAAATTCTAAAACCCCTGTTTTAGGAATTACAGGTACAGGTGGTGCTGGTAAATCGAGTTTAGTGGACGAATTAGTTCGTCGTTTCTTAATTGATTTTCCAGAAAAAACTATCGGATTAATTTCTGTAGATCCATCAAAAAGAAAAACAGGTGGAGCTTTGTTAGGTGACCGTATTCGTATGAATGCGATTAACAATGAACGTGTATACATGCGTTCTTTAGCAACTCGTCAATCGAACTTGGCTTTATCTAAATATGTAAATGAAGCAGTTGAAGTTTTAAAAGCTGCAGAATTTGATTTAATTATTTTAGAAACTTCAGGTATTGGACAATCAGACACTGAAATTATTGAGCACTCTGATACCTCTTTATATGTAATGACACCTGAATTTGGTGCGGCTACACAGTTAGAAAAAATCGACATGCTTGATTTTGCTGATTTAGTAGCTATTAACAAATTTGATAAAAGAGGAGCTTTAGATGCTTTACGTGATGTAAAAAAGCAATACATGCGTAACAACAATTTATGGGATGTTCATATGGATGACATGCCTGTTTTTGGTACGATTGCATCTCAATTCAACGATCCAGGAATGAATTCGCTATACAAAGCGATTATGGATAAGTTAGTTGAAAAAGCAGGAGCTGATTTACAATCTACTTTTGAAATTACAAAAGAAATGTCTGAAAAGATTTTTGTAATTCCACCAAGTAGAACGCGTTATTTATCTGAAATTTCTGAAAACAACCGTGCTTACGATAAAAAAGTTGATGAGCAAGAAAAAGTAGCTCAGAAATTATATGGAATCTATCAAACCATCTTATCTGTTATTCCAAACGAAGTAACAGAATCATTCCTTACCAAAAACGGAATTGACCAAGATGAAATTCAGAAACAAGTTCAAGAAGAAGAGCAACCATTTGTAAAATTATTATTTGCTCAATTTGATAAAGTAAAACTAAATCTTGACCCACATAACTGGGAAGTTATTTTAAATTGGCAAGACAAAGTAAAAAAATACAAAGATCCTATTTACTCGTTCAAAGTACGTGATAAGGAGATTAAAATAGAAACACACACAGAATCACTTTCACACACACAAATTCCGAAAGTAGCTTTACCTAAATATCAAGCTTGGGGAGATTTGTTACGTTGGAATTTACAAGAAAACGTACCAGGTGAGTTTCCATATGCTTCAGGATTATACCCATTTAAGCGTACTGGAGAAGATCCTACACG
The DNA here is from genome assembly GCF_056815515.1 of Tenacibaculum sp. DPLXC6. Lineage (NCBI taxonomy): Bacteria > Pseudomonadati > Bacteroidota > Flavobacteriia > Flavobacteriales > Flavobacteriaceae > Tenacibaculum > Tenacibaculum sp. DPLXC6. Next base: position 3,014,862 of record NZ_CP141806.1, on the reverse strand, counting down.
TATGTTTGCTGGTGAAGGTGGACCAGAGCGTACCAACCGTCGTTTCCACTATGTGAGTTTAGGGATGCCTGCAAAGCGTTTATCTACTGCTTTTGATTCGGTTACTTTATATGGTAATGATCCAGGACACAGACCTGATATTTATGGTAAAATTGGTAACGCAGGTGTATCTATTTGTTGTTTAGATGATGCTAAAAAATTATATTCTGGTTTCGATTTAAGTCATGCTATGACTTCTGTTTCTATGACTATTAACGGTCCCGCTCCTATGTTATTAGGATTCTTTATGAATGCTGCGATTGATCAGAATTGTGAGAAATACATCAAAGAACACAAGTTAGAGAAAAAGGTAGAAGCAAAACTTAAAGAATTATACGACGATAAAGGTTTAGAGCGTCCAAGATATAACGGCGAACTTCCTGAAGGTAATGATGGGTTAGGATTGTTATTATTAGGTATTACCGGTGATCAAATTTTACCTGCGGATGTTTATGCTGAAATTAAAGCAAACACTTTAGCACAAGTACGTGGTACGGTTCAAGCAGATATTTTAAAAGAAGATCAAGCACAAAATACGTGTATTTTCTCTACGGAATTTGCATTACGTTTAATGGGTGATGTACAAGAATATTTTATTGAGAAAAATGTCCGTAATTTCTACTCTGTATCTATCTCAGGGTATCATATTGCGGAAGCTGGTGCTAATCCAATTACACAATTAGCCTTAACCTTAGCAAACGGATTTACCTACGTAGAATACTACTTATCAAGAGGAATGGATATTAATAAGTTTGGACCAAACTTATCATTCTTCTTCTCTAATGGTATCGATCCTGAATATGCTGTAATTGGTCGTGTGGCACGTAAAATATGGGCAAAAGCTTTAAAACACAAATACGGAGCGAACCCAAGAGCACAAATGCTAAAGTATCATATTCAAACTTCTGGACGTTCTTTACATGCTCAGGAAATTGATTTTAATGATATTCGTACAACATTGCAGGCGTTGTATGCAATTTACGATAACTGTAACTCGTTACATACAAATGCTTACGACGAAGCAATTACAACACCTACAGAAGAATCTGTACGTCGTGCGATGGCAATTCAGTTAATCATCAATAAAGAATTAGGATTGGCTAAAAATGAAAACCCAATTCAAGGTTCATTTATTATTGAAGAATTAACTGATTTAGTTGAGGAAGCAGTATTAACGGAATTCGATAGAATTACGGAACGTGGTGGTGTTTTAGGAGCGATGGAAACCATGTACCAACGTTCTAAAATTCAAGAAGAGAGTTTATATTACGAAACGTTGAAACATACGGGTGAGTTCCCTATTATTGGAGTAAACACCTTCTTAAGTTCTAAAGGTTCTCCAACGGTTACTCCACAAGAAGTTATTCGTGCTACCGAAGAGGAAAAACAATTCCAAATCAAAACGAAAGAAAACTTAAACAAAGCACATGAAGATAAAATAGAACAACTTTTATCTGAAATGCAATCTGCTGCTATTAACAATCAAAACCTTTTTGAAAAATTAATGGATGCTACTAAAGTTTGTTCGTTAGGTCAAATTACTTCTGCTTTATTTGAAGTAGGAGGTCAATATAGACGAAACATGTAGCAAACAATGTTTACAGATAAATATTCAAAGCCTCACAGAGATTTCTGTGAGGCTTTTTTTGTTTATAAAACTGTTTTGTTTTCAACACTAATTTCAGAACCTTCTAGTAAAAATACAGAGCTAGGTTTTTGACTCTGTAAAAAAGAAAAATGCTCTCCATAAGTAGCAGGAAAATCAACATCTATTTTGTAATCTGTCACTGGATAATACTTCCAAGTTGGATGTTTCACTTCGTACTCAGTTGTTCCATTTTTATCCTTAGCATATCCCCAATAATGCTCTGCTATGAATTCAATTTCAGTATAGGGTTTAATCGGAGCTGATTTAGATTCACTTTCAACTGAAACCGAATTCCTCTTTTTATTTATATCCCATTGATAAGACACTTTAAACTTATCATCTTTCTCAGTCCAACTATGTTTCATAGGTAATGTTTGGTAATTTTCCTTATAAATTGTGTTTGCTACTAATGTGATTGCCGGTTTTGGTACTATCTCTTTTATAAAGACTACTCCTCTTTTACCTTCTCTTTTCACATAAAACCGAAGATTCACTTCTTCAAAATTTACATGAAAAGGAATTTTTACCCCTAATAATTTTGTATTTAAAAACATGAAACCAACAACACTTATATAACATTTGTTTTCATAAAAATCTAATTCAGTTCCTTTAGGTATATAATCTTTTAGTACTTCTGGATTTACCTCATAATTCACCATGACCAATTTTCGCCATTCTGCTTTTAAAAAACTCATATAATACTATTTTAATTAAACCATATATTCCAAGTTATTGCACTTATATATACCCAAAAACATGTAAAAAAAATGTGAACAACAGTTTCAAAATTTTTACCTTTCCATAATTGTGGAGAATACACGAATAATTGTATAAATAATCTAATAGACCAAAAAATCGCAAAACAAAGTATGATTTTTCTTCCCAAATTTGTCTCTATCAATTCTTTACTTTCTAACACTAAAATACTTCCCATTAAAAACACTGTTAGTGCAATAAAAAAAGTATGAACCATCATCATTTGTCTATTCATTAGACTAAGATCCTTTAATTCATCTTTCCAATTGAAATATTTTGGAAAAACAACATGTATTAAAGCCAAAAACATTAACAAATATCCTATAATCTTTAAATGAACTTCCATAGTAATTTTTATTTTTCATTATTTTTTTCAAGAACAAAAACCGACATAAACGGTGTGAATTTTATCTCTTCTTCTAGTTTGAGGTTACCTTTACCAAATACACTCATCCAAGTTTTTCTTGAAAAAAAATGCATAAACCCTACTGTAAAAGCTAAAAAATTAGGTAAATCTCTAAGATGCTCTACGACCAAAGCTTTCCCTCCATTTTTTAAAACCCTAGAACATTCATTAAAAAAAAGTTCTTTCTCCTCATTAGATCTAACCTCATGAGCTGCAGAGAGTAAAAACAAAATGTCTATAGATGAATCTTTTAATGGAATTTTATCTGTACTAATCGATTTAGTTTCTGGATATACCCTACTCACTTTCCTTGCTCTTTTTATGGCCTGTTCAGTATGTCTTGTTTGGTCGTAAAAATCAAAAACCTGCAAATTTGATGATTGAAACTTATTTTTTAAAATGAAACTAGTCTCATCAAAACCTGCATTAATATTTACAAGGTTATTATTACCTTTTAAGTTGATATTATCTACCCACTTAAAATCATAGTATTTCGAAAAATCATATACATAAGCAGACACTAGCAAGGGAGTTAACAATCCATATATAATAATTACAACTAAAAACCACTTCAGGTAATCATTATAGCTAAATAAATAGTGTCCCAAAAAAACCGTTAATAAAGCTATTAAGCCAATGTAATAAAAATGCCTATTAAAACTAAGTATGTTTAATACTCCTTGAAACTTTCTTCTTCTTATTTCCATAATTCAATTTTCCCTTTTTTCCAGTAGTATGGAACATTTTTAATAATAAATGAGTTAGCAACTCTCACATTTTTTAATCCAAGGTCTTTTATAAATGAAAAATTATAATCGACAATTTCAATAGGCTTTGGTTTCCAATTATTTCTTACTCCTTCAATTATTAATACTTCTTTTTTAGGCTTATTATATGTAAAAGTAAATGGTAAAGGCCCCGCAAAGCGCCTTGCTTCTTTCCAATCAGAAAAAGGCGAAAACTTTGGTAATGACACACCACTTCCTTGATCCTTAAACACTATTTTAAAATCTGATTTTTTTGAGCTAACACTTATTTTACTATCTAGTTTAGTCTGCTCAATATCAGAAGTTGTGTAGTTATAATGAGTAAATAAGTTACCTGCGATTTCCATTCTTTTACTATTCGTTTCGGATTTTAAAATATACAGTCCCCTTAATTTTCTTCCTTTTGAATTGGTATATCTCACAAAAATGCGATAGCCAATTAAAAAGAAATCATTCCCTAAAATTTTCGGAAACCCTTTTGGTCTCAAATTTTTAGTTTGCACCATAGCTACTGCTAAAAAAGCCCACTTATTATTAAAAGTGTCTAAGTCCAAACATTCAGGAATAAAGTCTTCTAAATGTTCCTTTGGTACTGCAAAAGCTGTAACAATTGAAGTTTCAAAAAATGCTTCAACAGCAAATGGATGGTTTTTTAGTATCTCCTTCATATTACTGTATTTTAGGGTTTAGCTTAAATTCATTTACATAAACTATAAATACAAACAAAGCAGCAAAAACTAAATTAAGCTTACCCCAGAGTAGTAAGTCTGAAGCAATCATAAACTCAATTATATTCATTATTGAAACAATTGCAATCTGTATTATTGCATTTAACTTTGACCTATAGCTTGATATAATCCATATAACCATTATTACTTCTGACACACCTATCATTAGCGTTAACTCTCTTGAATAGTCATTACTTACAATTTCTCCTACTATTTGTTGATGCCTTGGAACTAGATTAAAAACTTTACAAAAGAGTCCATTAATCAACCAAACACAAGCAATTAAAAAAGTTAGTACTGTATAAATAAATCTTCTGTACATATTAAATTTTCAGAAATTATTGAAAGTTTGTGTTTAAATTTTTTTACTTTTTTATCATTTTGGTAAAGTTAGATAACAACCAATGCTCATCAGCTTTAATTGCTTTCTCCAAAATACCATTTACTGTTTTAGTGACTGATGATAAATCATTCATCACTTTTTTAAAGGCTTCTGCCTCTTCAGAGTTTTCTTTAACATCCTCTTGTAGTTCATCTAACACTTTTAAAACAGGTTCAATTTCCCTTTTCTTACGCTCTTTCGTTACCTGCTTAAATAGCTCCCAGATATCCTTATCTGCCACAAAAAATTCTTTTCGCTCCCCAACTACAAACTCTTTACTTACAATTCCCCAATCAATTAAAGCACGAACATTCATGTTTACATTTCCTCTAGAAATTTTTAAGGTTTCCATAATTTCATCGGCAGAAAGAGGCTTTGTAGACACTAACAGCAACGCATGTACTTGTGCCATGGTCTTATTAATACCCCAGCTGGTAGCTAAACTACCCCAGGTATGAATGTATTTTAATTTTGCGTCTTCTAATTTCATGTCACAAATATATAATAAAATATTAAACTTTCAATAATTACTGAAAATAAAATATTTTAAATTTTTATTTAATCTCTTGTAATAATTTTACTTTTCAGAATACATATCAAGAAAACCAAATTTTGAGTAACGATTTTTATATAACATCCATTTTACCACATGCTGGTATTATTATTAAAATATGTAGAGCTTATACGGACTCTCAAGAAGATTTTGAAGACTTTTATCAAGAGGCTTGTTTACAAATATGGAAGAGTAGAGATGCTTTCCAGCACAAGTCAAAATGGTCCACTTGGATATACAGGATTACGCTAAATGTTTGTTTAACCTTAGCGAAGAGAAATGCTAAAAAAGAATATTCTTTAGAGAAAACTCCTAATTTATCAGAAGATAATAAAGCTTTTCAAAACGAAGATTTAAACTTGTTATACGATGCTATTAAAAAATTATCTGAAGTCGACAGAGCGATAATTTTACTGCATTTAGAAGAAAATCCTTACAAAGAAATTGCTGCAATTATTGGAACTAGCGCTAACAATATTGCAGTACGCATTAACAGAATTAAAAAACAATTAAAAATATTATTAGATGGAAAAATCAATTGAAAAAAGATGGAATGAAGCTTTTGTTGACGAACAATCATTAATAGCTCCAAAAATTAACGATATATACAACAAGAAGTCTAAATCGGTCATTAACAAGATTAGAAGAACCTACGAGTTTGACAATAAAGGGTTACTACCTATGGCAGGAATTGCAGTTATTGGGGGTATCCTTTTATCTGAAACTATTATTGGTGCATACGGTGCTTTTTTAATCTTAAGCTTGTACTTTTTTAATACAAGATTATTGAAAAGGTTTAAGACTATTGATGTTAAATCTGACAACCTAACGTATTTAAAAAATTACAGGAGTGTAATTAACTCGGTATCTAAAGCCACAAAAAAGTTATTTATTTTTGCAATTCCTCTAGCCATTGTATCAATTTTCGCATTGGCCTATGGGGTAAAAGAGCAAAGCTTTTTATCTAATTATATTTCTAGCGAAACTTCCTTCTTAGGCATCTTAGGAGTTGGACTTATGGTGGCTATAGCTACTGCAATGATTGGTTATTTTGTATATACCATTTCAACCAAAGTTTTATATCACAGCCTTATTTCAAAGCTCGATGATATTATTAAAGAATTGGAAGAATTAAAAAATTCTTAATCAATTATAAACCAGAGTTGTTATTAACAATTCTGGTTTATTTTTTTGTTCTTGTTCGCTTACGAAGTTTAAAAATTCTATCATCGTAATAGGCTTTCAATTCGGCTACAAATGACATTGGATTTTCATAGGTTGTTAAAACTTTATACGTATAACTCTCCAATAAATCATTCAATACTTTTTCTAATCGCTCAACTTCTTTTACTAAATATGAAGTACTATTGGTTGTTTTTTGAATTAGCGAAATATCTTTATCAAAACATATAGTCGTATTACCTCCAAAAATATGCGCATGAAAAGCTTCTAACTCTTCTAAACTTCCGTTCTGGTATATTTCAATAAGTTTTGTGGTGGTTTCAGTTGCTTTCTCTTGTTCGTTTTCTTGCATCGAAAATTTATCAGGGTGTACATACAACATTGCCTCTTTATACAATCTTTTCTTCTCTTTTTGATGCTCTCTTTCTTGTGTTACTCGTTCTTTTGAAACAGGAACGACTTGAGTAACTTCCTTATAATTTTTACCTTTTCTTTTTTGTGCTAACCTTTTCTCTTTTTTAGCTTTCTTTTGTTGCTTAAACAACATTACCAACTCCCTTTCTTCTACAATTAAATCAGAAATCTCATTACGTAATGATTGTTCAAAAGGAAACAACTTAGTTTCAACGGAAATAATTTCAGTCTCAAGGTTTTTAACTCTCTCTTCCAGTCTTGAAACTTCATCTGACTTAGATTCTGTAGGAAAGTTTTCTTTACTCATGTGTAATAAACTTATCGCTTCCTTTGTAAAATAGTTAATCCTACTCGTATTTTTTCATACGGAACTTGTTCTCCTAAGAACTCAAAATATGGTTTTAAAGCGGTTTCATTTTTCAAAACTTTTTTTGCGTTTGCTACTAACGCTAAGGTATCCGCTTCTATAAATTCGTCTAAACTCACATCTTTTCCTTCTAAATATAGCTTGGATAAATGAGAAAAAATGGTGGTAGGTTTTAATCCGCGGTTTTCGGCTATTTCATCAACCGTAAATCCTTCTTTATACAACTTAAACGTTTCTAAAGTAGTGTCTTTTTTAGTTCGTTTCTTTTCGTTTAAAAAAGTTTTAATCTCTTCCATAAACTCAGCCCCATAAACTTCTAGTTTTCGTTGCCCTACTCCACTAATTGCTAAAAACTCTTCGTCAGATTCTGGTCTTTCATTTTCTATTTCTCTAAGAGTCGCATCATTAAACACCAAATAGGCTGCAATATCTTCTTCTTGAGCAATGCGATAACGTAGCTTTCGCAAACGTTCAAATAACGTATCCTTAACTGCTTTTTTCTTTTTCTCTTTTGTTACCGTTTTTACTTCTTTTGTAAGCTCTACTGGTGTTGTTAATTGTACTTTTTCACCCTCAAAAAGCACTTTATTTGAAAACTCAGTTAGTTGCAAACTATTATTTAAATGAAAAGCAATTTGACAATACCCTTGATTGGTTAACTGAATTAAATAATGTTGCCAATCTCTCCAAGAAATATCATTCCCTACACCATAGGTTTTTAGCTTATCGTAATTCTTATCTAAGACAGTCGCATTTTTGGCTCCTCTTAATACATCAATTACGGTTCCCATAGCTTCTTTTCCTTGTAATCGATAAATAGCCGAGAGTCCTTTTTGCGCAATAACAGTTCCATCAAAAAACTGAGGCGGGTTTTTACACACGTCACAGTTTCCACAATTTTCTTCTATCAGTTCACCAAAATAACTCAACAGTATCTTTCTTCGGCAAACTGTAGCTTCTGCAAACTGCTTCATACGTTCTAATTTTGCCTCTTGCACTTCTTTATTTCCTGTATTTTCTATAAACTGGCGTAACTGAATAACATCTGCATAACTATGAAATAATAAAGCCTTTGCTGGTAATCCATCACGACCTGAACGTCCAATTTCTTGATAATAGCCTTCTATATTTTTAGGCATGTTATAATGAATTACCCAACGAACATTCGATTTGTCAATTCCCATTCCAAAAGCAATGGTAGCACAAATTACCTCGCAATCATCTTTGATAAAATCTTCTTGTGTTTGAGCTCTTTCTTCAAATGATAATCCAGCATGATACGCTTTTGCATCGATGTTATTTTGTTGTAATTTACTAGCTAGTTGCTCTGTAGCCTTTCTACTCAAACAATAAATAATTCCTGCTTCATTAGGTCTTCTCTGAATAAATTTGATGATCTGCTGCACTCTATCGTTCGCAGGACGCACTTCTAGAGCGATGTTCTCTCTATTAAAAGAACTAATAAACTGTGTAGCATATGGTACAGCTAACTGTTCTAAAATATCTTGTTGCGTAGCTTTATCAGCCGTTGCTGTTAAGGCTACAATTGGAGTTTCTGGTAGCGACTTTTTCAAAAATGCTAATTGTTTGTAGGAAGGACGGAAATCGTGTCCCCAAGCAGAAATACAGTGTGCCTCATCGACTGCTATGCAACTTATATACGATTGGTTTAGTACGTTTTGGAGTAATGATAAACTTTCTGGTGCTACATATAATAGTTTTATGCTTTTTGAAGCTATTGCATCGAACACTTCTTGCTGTTCTTGGGTAGATTGACTACTATTAAAAAAAGTTGCGGGAATTCCGTTTGCTTTTAAACTATCTACTTGATCTTTCATCAAGGCTATTAACGGAGAAATAACTAAAGTAACACCTTCAAAAAATAAGGCTGGTAGTTGATAACAAATAGACTTCCCTCCCCCTGTTGGCATAATAACCAACGTATCTTTTTTTGCTAATATATTTTCGATAATAGCTTGTTGCTCTAAACGAAAACTATCGTATCCAAAATTTACCTTTAATTTTTCTAACAATTCTTGTTCTGTAATCTGCATCATTTGGCAAAAATAGGAATAAAAAAGGCTTAAACTTGCTCCTTATTTTTAATCAAATATAAAAAACAATACAACTCGCCTAATTTTTTATTTATTTTTTTATATATTACACCATTAAAACACAAATTTTATGAAAAAAATTACATTTTTATTAATTGCTATAATCACTTTTAATTTCTCTGTTAACTCTCAGACAAAAAAATTAACCATTAAAGTTACAGATGAGAACAATAAGCCTATACCTGGAGCTATTATTCTTTTTGATAATGTGAGGCAAAAAAGTTGGACTAATTCAAAAGGTATATTTAAAACAAAAATAAAAGAACACCCAAAGGAAATAACTGCCTTCTCTCCTAAAATAGGAATAAAAAAAATTAGGTATGCTGGTCAAGATGCTGTTTATCTAAAAATATTAAAAGGTAAGGACAAAAACCTTATTTCTGTTGATAATGACCATAATACGGTTACAGCTAATGCTTTTCAATATAGAAACATATATGACTATCTTAGAGGAAAAGTGCCCGGTGTTAATATTGTAGGTAGCACAATTACTATACGAGGAATCAATACAGTAAATGGTAACTCTACTCCTTTATTTGTTTTTAACGAAATTATTATTAGTCAAGATAATTTTTCACAAATTGTTCCCACAGATATAAAATCTGTAAGAATACTTAAAGGTCCTGAATCTGCTAAGTACGGTATAAGAGGTGCTAATGGAGTTATAGAGGTTACCAGTAAATAAAAGACTACTAAGAAAATAAAAAAACTGAGTTTTATTAACTCAGTTTTTTATTATTACAAATCCTTTAACAACACCTCAACTGCTTTTTTTAATTGAGCATCTTCTCCTCTATCCTTCCATCCTGGTGCATTTTTTACTAAATAATCTGGTACTGCTGGGGCTTCGTTCTCCATATTCTTTCCTGATTTTTTTACATACCACGCTCTAAATGGCATACGAATCATTCCGTTTTGCAAACGTTTACCTCCTGTAGAAATTACTGCTCCAAAAGTTGGTTGTCCTACTAATTTCCCTAAGCCTAAATTTTTGAACGCGTGCGAGAAAATCTCTGCATTTGAATAACTATTTTCATTACATAAAGCTACCATAGGCTTTGTATTTACTGATAAAATAGCTCGCTCATTAAATGGATAATTTCCTTTAAATTTTTGATGATTTTTTAAACTTTTTGCTGCTCCTCTTGGTACTGTATATGCATGTTGATCTACATTTAACACAGCCATTAATCGGTCTGTAGTCCAACCACCACCGTTATAACGTACATCAATTACAATTCCTTTTTTACCATACCCACTTGCTTTTAGTTCACGTTCAAAACGTTCAAAACTTGGCATGTTCATTCCTTGAATGTGAATATATCCTAATTGACCATTTGAATACTCATCTACCAATTTCTTTCTAGAATTTACCCATTCTTCATATTGCAGCTTTCTTAACGATCTTTCTGGACGTAACACTAAATCTTTACCATTATCTAAACTCAATAAAATCTCTTTTGATTGTGTATTCTTTAGTAAACTATAAAAATTCGTATTCTTTTTAATTTCTTGTCCGTTAACAACTGTAATAATATCTCCTACTTTTAATTTACTTGTAGATTTATCTGCTACTGAATTTGGTAACACATAAGAAACCTTAACTCCTTTTTTAGTATTTTCTACTTCTAAACCTAATACTCCAACCTTATCATTTGTATTTCTTGGCGCACTTCCACGGTAGCCCATGTGACTCGCGTTTAATTGTCCTAGCAACAAATTAAACATATATGTGTAATCTTGTTGTGTAGTTGCTGACAATACCCATGGCTTATATTTTTTCACCAAGGCATTCCAATTATAACCATGAAATTCTGGATCGTAAAAACCAGCGGTTAATGCTCGTATACCTTCTTCAAAAACCTGCTCAAAAACTTCGTCTCTATGGGTAGTATACGTAGCACTGTGAGGTAAATTTGTTACTTTATCTGACTTAGTGTTTAATTCAGCTAATCTTCCTTTTAAAGTAAAGTAAATTTTCCCTTTGTTTTCAGTAAAGTTTCTTGCGTTGGCTACACCTTTAACTAATTTTGGTTTGCTACCGTCCCATTTAACTTTATATGTACTTCTTTTTTCTGTAGCAGGGTTAGTTGCTGAAAAATAAATAAAATCACTATCAGCACTAAATACTGGACTATACTCATCATCTTGTAAAGAAGTAACCTGTACTAAACGATTATAAATTTTGTCCTCATCTATTTTTACTACTACTTCTTTTTTCTTCTTTTTCTTTCCTTTTTTTGCATCTTTCTCTTTAGAGGATTCTTCTTTCTTCTCAGGATAATAAGCTCCTTCTTCGTGATCTAATTTTGACTTTTCCCAATCTGACTTTTCTAACCAAACCATCCATACATCATAATTAATTCCGCTTCTGTTTGATAAAAATGCTAACTTTTTTCCGTCAGCACTCCAAACTGGATTGCGGTCACTTCTTGGATGCATCGACACATTCATTTTGGTAGATGGTTTTTCAATTGACTGAATAAAAATTTCACTATCAAAATTTAAATCTTCTTGAGAATACGCTACGTACTTACTATCTGGACTCCATGAAACTCCCTCTGCTGCTGCCCATGAGTTAGAGTATTCTTTAGCATTTGTTATTTTACCTTTTTTAACATCAGCAATCATTAAAATTCCTCTTCCTACCTGGTAAGCTATCTTCTTTCCATCAGGAGAAACTAAGGAATATTCTATATCTTCTTTATTATTGGTAAGCTTAGTAATTTTTGTTTTTAAACTACGGTGTAATCCTACTAAAGTATCTGTAGAAACGGCACTATACAATTGATAAACTCCATCTCTATCAGAAGAAAAAACAACTGTTTTATCGTCTAACCACTGTGGATTAATATCTCTATAAGGATGCTTGCTTACATTGTTTGAACGCTTCTTTTCCTTATTGTTTTCCTTAACAAAGATTTCTCCTTTAATTTCTAAAGCTACATTTTTACCATTTGGTGAAACCGCATAATTACTGATGTCTCCTGAAACTGTTTTGGTTTCTTCTTCTTCAAAACGATTGTCTGAAACAATATCTAAATTAACTTTTTGAGTTTTCCCATTTACTAATTTGAACGTATCAGCTCCACTAGTATAAACAATTACCCCGCTGTTACTTACCGAAAATGTCTGTACACCATCTTTAGTTTGTCTCGTTAATTGAGTAGCTGTTCCATCAGCAGTTCCATTTGATGAAATTACTTGCTTATAAATATTATAACGTCCACTTTTTGCACCTATATAATATAAATTTCCGGCTGCATCCCAAGCTGGAGAATGATCGTTCTTATTACTTGTTGTTATTTGGTGATATTTTTTTGTTTCTGTATTGTATATCCAAATGTCACGTTGTGCAGAACCAGTATAATCTTCACGTGCAATACGACATGCTCCTTTGGTAAAAGCAATTAATTTTCCACTTGGTGATACGGAAGCCATTTCTCCATAAGCAGTTAATAAACGACGTGGTGTTTCTCCTTTTTCATTAACTACATACATTTGTTTATCCCACTCTGGACCTCTTAATACACGGCCTGTAGTAAATACAACATCTCCTTCTTTTGTCCAATCCGTAGGTGTATTTGTTGTTGGATAATATGTTAACTGTTTAGGAACTCCTCCTTTTACTGAAGTTACAAATACATTATCATTTCCTTTTCTATTTGATGAAAATGCAATTTCAGTTCCATCTGTACTCCAAACAGGGTTGCTTTCGTAACCTTTATGAATGGTCAACCTTTTTGTTTGCTGATTGTTAAAGTTATATAGCCAAATATCGCCATAATAACTGAATGCCATTTGAGAAGCATCAGGGCTTATCACAGGCTTACGAATTAACGTATGTTGCGCAAATAAAAAATTACTTGCTATTAAAGCCACCCCTAAGAATATCTTTTTAGTCATGTTGTTTGATTTTTTAAATCCCCAAATTACTTCATTATGACTAAAACTCTAATAAAATTAGGAATATATTAACAGTTCTTAACAGTTTTCACAAAATCACCAATTCCTTCAACTCCCTTTTTTTCTAGCTCTTTTATAAAAGCTGAACCAATAATTGCTCCGTTTGCATATTCACAGGCAGTAGAGAATGTTTTATGATCTGAAATACCAAAACCAACAATAAGCTTACTTTGTAAATTCATCGCTTTAATTCTTTTAAAGTAGTTGATTTGTGCTGATGAAACTTCGCCTTTAGCACCTGTAATAGATGCTGAAGCAACTACATAAATAAAAGCATCTGATAAAGAGTCTATCTTACGGATACGTTCATATGATGTATGCGGTGTAATTAAAAACACATTCGTAATTCCGTAGTTTTTGAATAACTGCTGATAATGATTTTCGTATTCAACCATTGGTAAGTCTGGAATAATTACCGTATCAATGCCACAGTCCTTTACTTTTTGACAGAATTTATCTTCTCCATATTTAATAATCTGATTCAAATAGCCCATTAATACCAAAGGAGTTGTATTTGAATCTTTAATCGACTTTAATTGCTTAAAAACAACATCGAGATTCATACCATTTTTTAAAGCGACATCACTACTATGCTGAATGGTTGGACCATCAGCCAATGGATCAGAATATGGCAAACCTACCTCAATAAAATCTACACTGCTTTTACCTAACTCTTCAATAATTTTTGTGGTATCGTCTAATTTTGGAAAACCTGCTGTAAAGAAAATTGATAATAGATCGTTTTCTTTTTGATTGAATATATGTTGAATTGAGTTCATTTCTAATAGCTTTTAGCCATTAGCCAAAGGCTATTAGCTTAAATGTTTTATATACGTTTCTAAATCTTTATCTCCTCTTCCTGATAAATTTATCACCACAACTTGATCTTTTTGTAAACTCATTTTTGGTAATACCGCTAAAGCATGTGCACTCTCTAACGCAGGAATAATTCCTTCTATTTTTGTTAGTTCGTAGGCTGCATCTAAAGCTTCCTTATCAGTAGCATTCATAAACGTTGCGCGTTCTGTTTCATGTAAATAGGCATGTAAAGGACCAACTCCTGGATAATCCAATCCTGCTGAAATCGAATACGGTTCTACAATTTGTCCGTACTCATCTTGCATTAAAATGGTTTTACTTCCATGAATAACTCCTACTTCTCCTAATTGTGATGTCGCAGCACTTTCTCCAGAATTCACTCCTAATCCTGCTGCTTCAACTGCAATTAATTCAACTTCTTCATCCTCTAAATAATGATAAAAAGCACCAGCAGCATTACTTCCTCCTCCTACACATGCTATAATGGTATCTGGATTCTCTTTCCCTGTTTGCTCCTTTAATTGGATTTTCATTTCTTCTGAAATTACTGCTTGTAAGCGTGCTACCATATCTGGGTATGGATGTGGGCCCACTACAGAACCTATTAAATAATACGTGTCTGGGTGTTGAATCCAATAACGAATCGCTTCATTGGTGGCGTCTTTTAAGGTTTTACTTCCACTCGTTGCAGCGACTACTGTTGCTCCTAGCATTTTCATACGTGCTACATTGGGTGCTTGACGTTTAATATCGGTTTCTCCCATAAAAACAACACACTCTAAGCCCATTAATGCACACACTGTTGCTGTAGCCACTCCATGCTGGCCTGCCCCAGTTTCTGCTAAAATTTTAGTCTTCCCTAAATGTTTTGCTATTAAAATCTGACCAATGGTGTTATTTACTTTATGCGCTCCTGTATGATTTAAATCTTCTCGCTTTAAATAAATAGTCGCTCCGTACTTCTCTGATAATCGTTTTGCTAAATACAACGGACTCGGACGACCAACATAGTGTTTTAATAAGTCTTTATATTCTTGCTGAAAAGCTTCAGACTCTATAATTTGTATATAATTGTCTTCTAACTCTTTTACATTTGGGTATAACAATTCCGGAATAAATGCTCCTCCAAATTGCCCATAATACCCGTTATTATCTGGTTGAAATTTCATATGATTAGCTTTTAGCTGTTAGCTTTTGGCAATAAGCCTTAAACTGTTCTATTTTTTTTACTGATTTTATTCCTGGTTTTGTTTCAAACTTGCTGTTCACATCAATGGCATAGCAATACTTAGATGCTGACGTTTTAAAAAACATGGTTAACTCATCCACTTCTTCCAAACCTATTCCACCGCTTAAAAAGTACCCTTTTGTTGAATTATAATCTTTTAAAACTTGCCAATTAAATGTTATCCCATTTCCTCCTCGCTCTTTTCCTTTAGTATCAAACAAAAAGTAATCGACTATTTCTTCGTACGGTTTTAAAAGCTCAAAATTGAATTCTCCTTTAATTCCAAATACTTTGATGATTTCTACTTTTGGTAGATATTGTTTTAACTCTTTAATATACGCTACAGATTCATCTCCATGTAACTGAACTGCTTCTAACTGATATTCTTCAACTAATGAAACTACTATTTCTACATATTCATTTACAAAAACGCCTACTTTTTTGATTCCTTTGGGTAGTTTCGGAATGATACCTTCAAAATTTCTTGGAGATTTTTCATAGAAAATAAAACCTAAATAGTCAGGTTGTAATTCAGCTACTTGCTGAATATTTTCTACGAACTTCATCCCGCAAACTTTTAATTTCATATTATCTAATTTGATCGATAAATTCTTGACAGGCTTGTCCAGGGTTATCTGTTTTCATAAAATTTTCTCCTATTAAAAAACCATGAAAACCATGTTCTTTTAACCCCGTAATAATTCTTGGATCAGAAATTCCACTTTCAGAAACCTTCACAACAGTATCAGGAATTTGATTTGCTAAGTTGATAGAATGTTCTAAATCAACTTCAAATGTTTTTAAGTTTCTATTGTTAATTCCTATAATTTTATTGTCTAAATCTCCAATTTTATCTAAATCTTCTTGGGTATGTACTTCGTACAATACCTCTAAACCTAAATCATTTGCTAATTGTCCATAGTTTTTTAATTCTTGTACTGTTAAACAAGTAGCTATTAACAAAACAATATCGGCTCCAATAGCTTTTGCTTCCACGATTTGAAATCCGTCAACAATAAAGTCTTTTCTCAAAATTGGTTTTTGTTGGTTAGTAACTCTCGCTTCCATCAAATCTGCCATGGTTCCTCCGAAGAAAGAAGTATCGGTTAAAATAGATTGCGCTGCTACATTGGCATCTAAATACCCGTTGGTTACTTCAGCAACTGTTGACTTATCGTTGATAATTCCTTTGGAAGGTGATTGACGTTTAAACTCGGCTATAATTCCTGTTGAATATGGCTCTAACAATGATTTTTTTAACGAGATTGGTTGTCTTTTAAAATTTGGACTCTCCACCAGTTTTTTAACTGCAACCTCAGCTTTTATTTTTGCTACTTCTTGTTTTTTAAAGGCTATTATTTTATCTAGTATTGTCATATAATCAATTATGATTTTTTAATATTTTGTCATTTCGAGTGATTTTCTACTTTAGTAGGAAATTGTATCGAGAAATACTTGTTCTCAGTACTAATTTATTCGTTCCTTATAAATTCAATCGAACTGACACTCTTCAGTCTTAGTTTACTAATTTCTCTAACGATTCTTTCGCTTTTAACCCTAATAAAGATTCTTTTGCTTCTTCAAAAGCAGTTTCAAAACTCTTCTCTTTATCAAAGGTTTTTAAAGCAAAAGCAGCATTGGTTAATACCACATTGTTTTGTGCTTCAGTTCCTTTTCCATTTATAATATTCACAAATATTTCGGCAGCTTCTTTCACTGTGTTTCCTCCAAAAATGGCAGATGGTGCAATTTGTTGTTGTCCTAAATCGGACGGGGAAACTTGTTGCTCTGCTTCTTTTGTAAATAATTTAAAATCTCCTGTGAGTGAAATTTCATCATACCCGTCTAGTGCGTGTACCACCCCATAATTCACATTTGATAGCTGTAACATATAATTGTATACTCTGGCCACTTCTAAATTGAACACGCCTACCAACTGGTTTTGTGGTCGACTTGGATTTACCAACGGTCCTAACATGTTAAAAAATGTTTTTACTCCTAATTCTCTTCGGATGGGAGCCACTACTTTCATCGCTGGATGAAATAATGGGGCGTGTAAAAAACAAATGTTCGCTTCTTCTAACTGTCGTTTCAAAGTAGTTTCGTCATTCGTAAAATTATACCCTAAAAACTCCAGCATATTAGAAGATCCTGAAGCTGAAGAAACTCCATAGTTCCCATGTTTAGCCACTTTATGTCCTGTTCCTGCTACGATAAATGAGGTTAATGTTGAAATGTTAAACGTGTTTTTTCCATCACCTCCTGTTCCACATAAATCAATGGTGTTAAAATCTGATAAATCCACTTTTATTGCTAATTCCAACAAAGCTTCTCTAAACCCTGACAATTCATCAACTGAAACTGGACGCATTAAAAACACTGTAATAAATGCAGCTATTTGTGAAGCATTGTATTTTTCTTGAGCAATGTTCATCAACACTTCTTTAGATTGTTCTTTCGTTAATCGTTTTTGTTCAAATAAGGTGTTTAGTATTTTTTTCATGTGAATAGCTTTAAGCTTTTGGTTTTTGGCTTTTCGCCAGATCAATAAAATTCTGAATCATCTTTTTTCCTTCTGGAGTTAAAATACTTTCTGGATGAAACTGTACTGCTTCAATAGCAAACTCTTTATGGCGTAACGCCATAATACTTCCGTCTTCATCAATTGCAGTTACTTCAAGTTCCTCTGGAAAATTAGTATGAGAAGCTATCCAAGAATGATAGCGTGCTGCTTCAAATGTTTCTGGAATACCTTTAAAGGTTGTAGTGTCTTTTTTAGTCACTTTCATTTCAGTAGCAACTCCATGAAATACATCGTTTAAGTTTTCTAACTCCCCACCAAAAACTTCAGTAATTGCTTGTAAGCCCAAACACACACCAAAAATTGGAGTTTTACCTGCATAGGTTTGTATAGTTTCCTTTAATATACCTGCTTCATCAGGAATTCCTGGTCCTGGTGACAGAATAATAGCATCGTATTTTTTAATTTCTTCTACTGAAATTTCGTCGTTACGATATACATCAGGTAACTTCCCTGTGATATCTTCTACATAATGTACCAGGTTGTAGGTAAATGAATCGTAGTTATCTAAAATTAGTATATCCATCTTATATGTTTTCTGCCAACACTAATGCTTTTTTTAGTGCTGCTAATTTGTTATTTACTTCTTGTAGTTCGTTTTCTTCTTTTGAATTGATAACAATTCCTGCACCTGCTTGATAAAATAAAGTATTATTCTTACTTACAAAAGAACGAATTGCTATGGCTTGATTTACATTCCCGTTCAACCCGATAAATCCAACACAACCTCCATAAAACCCACGAGTTTGATTTTCATACCTATCAATCAACTCCATCGCTTTATATTTAGGTGCTCCACTTAGCGTTCCTGCAGGAAATGTATCGCCTACAATTTCTATCGGATTTCCTGTAATCTTTCCTGTTACTGTAGAAACTAAATGAATTACATGACTAAAATACTGCACTTCTTTATAAGTTTCAACCGTTACATTAGTAGCATGCTTGCTTAAATCATTTCTGGCTAAATCCACCAACATTACATGTTCAGCATTTTCTTTTGGGTCGTTTGCTAATTCTTTAGCCAACTCCCTATCTTTCTCATCATCTCCAGTTCTCCTAAAAGTTCCCGCAATTGGGTTAATAATTGCCTGACCTTCTTCTATTTTAATTTGTGCTTCTGGTGAAGACCCCATTAACTTAAAACTTCCGTAATCAAAATAGAATAAATAAGGTGAAGGGTTTATAGAACGTAATGCTCTATATACATTAAATTCATCACCTTTAAACTGTTGCTGAAATTGACGTGACAATACTAATTGAAAAACATCTCCTCTTTTACAATGTTCCTTTGCTTTGGTTACACTTTCCTTAAATTCTTCATCTGTTATATTCGAAGTTTCTTCCCCTTGAAAAGCAAAGTCGTATTTTGCAAAAGATTGAGAATTTACCAAATTTTCAATTTCTGATAATCTAGACTCTTCTCCTTCAGGAATATTTTCTATCAATATCATTTCGTTCTTAAAATGATTGATTGCTACTATAAATCGAAAAAAACTATATTGTAATAATGGAATTTCAGAAGGTGCTTTTTTAGAACTAAATCGAATAGTTTCAAAATATTGTACAGCATCAAAAGTAGTATAACCATACAATCCATTAAATGATTTAATCTCCTCTGAACATTCTACCGAAATAACATTACTATAGGCATCAAACTTCTCATAAAAATCTCTTTGAATAGCTACTCTTTCTAATTCTTCTTTTTGGTAAGACAATACTAACTGATCATTTTCAGCTTTGATTATTACTAAAGGTTCTATACATAAAAATGAATAGCTATTTTCTTTACTATGATAATCTGAACTTTCTAACAGCAAACTATTTGCATATTTATCTCTTGTTCTTAAATACAAGCTAACTGGCGTAACCATATCTGCCAATTGTTTTTTTGCTATTGTTTTAAAAGTAATTTTTTTCATTTCATTTAATTTGTAAAAACAAAAAAGGCTTATCATGAGATAAGCCTTTTCGTTGTATTATAGATATAACAGTATGGTCTCACTAACGTAAGTTATGAGTTTTCCACCACCAGTTATTTAATTGTTGATTCATCATTATGCTACAAATGTATAAAGTGATTTTGATTTTACAAACTTTTCTTTCAAATTATTTATTACAACTAAAAAACAGTAAGCTTATTTGAGCAAACTAGCAACAACAAGTTTCATTTTAACACAAAAACAACATTTATAGTTTTAATTTATAATTATATTTAATTTTTACCTTACAATTAAAAAACATTCCTCTGTTATTTGTACCAGAAATAAACCAAAAAGAATAGAATTAAAAAATATTATTATGTGTGGAATTGTATGTGCGTTTGATTTAAAACAACCTTCAGATAAACTGAGACCTCAATTATTAGAAATGGCTAAAAAAATTCGCCATAGAGGTCCAGATTGGAGCGGGATTTATAGTGATGAAAAGACAATTATGGCACATGAGCGATTAGCAATTGTTGACCCTGCCTCTGGACAACAGCCTCTATTTAGCCATGACCGTAGATTTGTTTTAGCTGCTAATGGAGAAATATACAATCATAAAGAAATAAGAAAACAACTTAAAGAACAACATGAGTTCTTAACAAAATCTGACTGTGAGGTGATTCTTGCACTTTATAAAGAAAAAGGTGTGGAGTTTTTGGATGATTTGAACGGAATTTTTGGTTTTGCCGTATACGATTCTATAACCGACGAATATCTAGTAGCTCGAGATCACATGGGAATCATTCCTTTATACATGGGATGGGACATGCATGGTACTTTCTATGTAGCTTCTGAATTAAAAGCTTTAGAAGGAGTTTGTAACAAAATTGAAGTATTTCCTCCGGGTCATTATTACACACGTGAAGATGGTTTACAAAAATGGTATTCTCGTGACTGGATGGAATATGAAGCTGTTAAAGACAACCAAACTTCTATTGATGAAGTTCGTGATGCGTTAGAAGCTGCTGTACATCGTCAATTAATGAGCGATGTCCCTTATGGAGTATTATTATCTGGAGGCTTAGATTCTTCTATTACCTCTGCTATTGCTAAAAAATATGCTGCTAAACGTGTAGAATCTGGTGATAAAGATGCTGCTTGGTACCCTCAATTACACTCATTCTCTATTGGTTTAGAAGGATCTCCTGATTTAGCTGCTGCTAAAAAAGTTTCTGAATATATTGACACTATTCATCATGAAATCACTTTTACCATTCAAGAAGGTTTAGACGCCATTCGTGATGTAATTTACAACTTAGAAACCTACGATATAACTACAGTTCGTGCTTCTACACCTATGTATTTAATGGCACGTGTTATTAAATCTATGGGAATAAAAATGGTACTATCTGGTGAAGGTGCTGATGAACTTTTTGGAGGATACTTATACTTCCATAAAGCTCCAAACTCAGAAGAATTTCACAAAGAAACAGTTAGAAAATTAGATAAGCTATATCAATACGATTGTTTACGTGCTAACAAAAGCTTAATGGCTTGGGGAATTGAAGGTCGTGTTCCATTCTTAGATAAAGAGTTCATGGATGTTGCAATGCGTATTAATCCAGAAGACAAGATGATTAACGGTGAGCGCATGGAAAAATGGGTATTACGAAAAGCCTTTGAAAGTTACTTACCTAAAGAAGTAGCTTGGAGACAAAAAGAGCAGTTCTCTGACGGTGTTGGCTACAACTGGATTGATACCTTAAAAGAAGTTGTTGAAGCTGCTGTTACTGATGAAATGATGGCAAATGCTTCACATCGTTTTCCCATCCAAACACCAATAGCAAAAGAAGAATATTATTATCGTTCAATATTTGAAGAACATTTTCCTAGTGAAACAGCTGCTTTAACAGTACCGTCTGTTCCTTCAATTGCATGTAGTACACCTACTGCATTAGCCTGGGATAAAAGTTTTCAAAATCAAAACGAACCTTCTGGTAGAGCTATAAAAGCTGTACATGAAGACGCATACTAAGAAAAATTCTTAGTTTTTTTCAAATTTTAGTTGTGAATAAAATCTCGCTTTTTGCGGGATTTTTTTATACAAAAACTTAAAACTTTGTTAAACTAAATTCTCTGAATCATTTTTTATAGTAATAAGAACAATTTTGATAACACTTTTATTTTTTTGACAGTAATTTTGTTCTTCCTCAAAACCGAATTATTACTCATACTCCTCGTTTTATTTAACAACCACTAAAACTTAGTATTATGAAGAAATTTGTATTTGGTTTACTTTTCCTAGGTCTAACCAGCCTGGTACATTCCCAAAGTAATGGAGTCGCTAAAAATATTATTTTAGAGCCCGTTACCATTAAACCTTTAAACCTAAGCTATCTTAACGAAGTTCAACACAAGGACACACCTGAACTAGTCAAAAATCTAGAAAATGAAGCCGCTAGATATGACATTACAGAAGACCCTATTTTTGATAGAGAGTTTGAAGCTTATGAAGTTATTTTCAGAACAAAAAAAGAAGGAGGAACAACTGGACTAATAACAGCTACTTACGACTCTAATGGTAAAATTATGAGTTCTATTGAACGTTATAAGAACATACTACTACCTAAAGTAGTGAGAACAGCTATTTTAAACAAGTATCCTGGCTGGATAATACATAAAGATGTTTACCTTGTTACCTACAGAAACAACAGTAAATCAAAAAAAGTATTTAAAGTTCAAATTAGAAAAGACGGAAAACGAAAAAATTTAAAATTAGATTATGATGGTAATATTCATTAAGAAATAAGTTTCCTTTATAACGACATAAAAAAGTATTTTACTAAATTGTAAAATACTTTTTTTTAGTGTTTTTCCCCTTTTATTTGGGATTTTCCTTCTTTCCTTTAAAGCTAGCAACTTTTCAAGTTACTATTTATTAACTTTACATATGTCGGTTTATTTAATACAACATATAACGAATAACAGCACTGCTATTGACTTAGCTATTGCTTTTTATTCCAAACTGCAACAAACTCTTCTTAAAAGATGTATTAACTGTTGGATTGACCGTAAAAAAAATAGTGTTTTTTACCTTATAAAAGCTTCTGATAAAAGATCAATACAAAAACTATACTATAAATCTATTAATTTACGTCCCTACAAAATTACCTCAGTTAACAACCATTTAGTTTATGCTTTCTTAAAGAGTGTACAGCAGCTTAAAGCAATACAATCTAAGTCATTCTACCCTCCCAAAAAACATTCAGTTATTTTTTTAGCTAAAACATTCAATAAAAAAACATTCTTACTAAACAAAGCAAAAGCCCTTGAGTCCATATCATTTAAAAAATCTATTATTCAAAACTTAATCACCTCTTACAAAGGGAATCAAATAGAGGACAATGAATACATTACAGCTTCATTTCACTCTTTTAAAAATGCTTTAGGCTGCACTGTTTCTATATTAGATAAACTAAATAAAAGAGCAGATAACACTTCCACTAAAATCATTTTATACACATCATTACACAACAATAAAGAAACTACCTTTACTCAAACAATTCCTAAGCTTACAAAACTACTCTACCTTATAAAAAAGAAAGAACAACTTATTATTTCTTCAAAAACAACAAACATGCATCCTTCACTTTCTAACTTAAAAAAAATCTACTGGCTAACACCCGAAAAAGAATCCTTTATATTGTCATTAATAGAAATACTTTCAAAAAACTATCATAAACCAAAATTTAAAGTTTCTGACATTTGTAATTTAATGATGATGTCTAAAACTAAACTGTACAGAAACTGTAAAGACATTACTGGAAAATCTATTAACCAACTACTGAAAGAATTTAGACTCTTAAAATCTATAGACTCTATAACAATGAGTTCATCTGCTATAGGCCAAATTTCGACAGATGTAGGCTTTAACAGCAACTCTTACTTTTCTAATTGTTTTAAGAAAAAGTTCGGCATGTCTCCAAAAGAGCTTTCAAAACAAAAAAACTCTCTAGGTTTTCCTCACAACATACAACTATCATAATCAAAACATTTTAAAATAAAAAAAGCACCCTGAAAATTCAGAATGCTCTTTCATTTACTTATCCTTTACTTTTTAATTTGGCGCAACATAAAAAGGAGATAAGTTTACCTTAGCATTTCTTCTAGCACCATAATAATTATAGTAACTCTTATTTTTTTCAATTGTATAAAATGAATCTACATAATCATCATTATTAGTATACCAACTATCTGGCATGGCTTGAAGTATAGCTCCTGCAACTTGGCCTAAAACACTAACCCAAGGCTGGGTTGAAACTGCTCCTATAATTTGAAAAACTCCATTTACAATAGCAGAAACTAAATCTTTATAATTTGTGTTATCATCTTTTTCAAACAGCTGAATATTTGCAGCTTGATATTGATAATCATCCCAAAACAATAATATTTGATTTGGATAATAATCAGTGTCATCATGATCTAAATAATACATAGGTATTACCTTTATTTCTGGATTATTTTGATCATCTTTAATCCCTGATGTTACTGCATATACCTCAGCAGCACCACTAATCCATGGCTCTTCATCGTCATTTAATCTTATTTTATCTAGTTTTGTAGTTTCTAACCCTACATTTCTAGCAGATTTAGCACTTAAATCTAATGAAGAGTTTGAAAATCTGTTATTTTGAACTCCATTTTCTTGAAGGTACTTATTCATATAAATCACCTCTCTTTTTAAAGTTTCAAAACCATCAGTTTCTATAACTATAACTGTTTGACTAGGAGCTTCTTTTGGATCAAGATAAACTACTTCTTTATCTATCGTATAAGCTTCAACTCTTTTCCAAGTTTCCTCTTCTCCTTCTGGAGCAAAAGAAAACAACACATTAGAAAAATTTTCTACCCTTTCTCCATTGTGCATCCAAACTTCTAAAATCTCTATCTTTTCTGGAGCATCTTCTTTAGATGCCCTACCTTCCAACATCGTTGTTTTAGACCTTAGTTTTTTATACGATTCTTCATTACTCACAAAATCAGAAGTCTGTTCTAAAATTTTAGCCATACCTACACTTGGTTGTTGATTATTCAACAATTCAAGAGTCTTTTCTTTAAAGCTTTGATTTTTCATCAAATCAATAAACTGCATTGTAATTTCTTTCTTGTTTACTGAGTTTGATAACTCTTCTTGAACAATATTCTCAGAGTTTCCAATTAACTCTTCTGAATTGTTACAGCTCATAAACAGCATTGAAACAAACAATGCTCCTAATAAAATTCGGGGGTTTTTCATTTTTAAAAAAATTTAAATTTATTAATACTAGATTCAATATTAACAAAAAACACAATAAAAAACTTAAAAAATGTTAATTTTTTACATAAAAAAAACATAACCAAATAAAATACATATATAAATGTATTTTTTTAACACTAAATAAATAACTTAATAACTTACCGCTAACAAAAACGTATTTAAAGACCTGTAAGCTACTTTACTAAAGAAAAATTTACTACAGTTACTCCGTTTTCTCCAAAATTTAATTTAAGGAGGTTTTTAGCCTTTTTAAGAGCTTTTTATTTTTCAAAGCAATGTTGATAAATCCTAGCAAAAACCTCTTAAAAACTTTATTTTAAGGTTTAAAAATTGTAAATTTGTATGATACAAATAGTCGCTTTCGAGCGATTTTTTTATGATAAAGATTTTAATTTAACTCTCTTTATAATGAGCGAAGAAAAAAAACATAATTATTCTGCCGATAGTATTCAGGCACTAGAAGGAATGGAGCATGTACGTATGCGTCCTTCCATGTATATTGGAGATGTTGGAGTGCGTGGTTTACACCATTTAGTATACGAAGTTGTAGATAACTCTATTGATGAAGCTTTAGCAGGTCACTGTGATGAAATATCTGTAGACATCAATGAAGACAACTCAATCACCGTAAAAGATAACGGACGTGGTATTCCTGTAGGAATCCACAAAAAAGAAGGAGTTTCTGCACTACAAGTAGTAATGACCAAAATTGGTGCTGGTGGTAAATTCGACAAAGACTCTTATAAAGTTTCTGGAGGATTACACGGTGTTGGGGTTTCTTGTGTTAATGCACTTTCTGACCATTTAACTGCAACCGTACACAAAGAAGGGAAAATTTGGCAACAAGAATATGAGCGAGGAAAGACTTTATATCCAGTAAAAACTATTGGTGATACTGATTTTACAGGAACCATTGTTACTTTTTTACCAGACAGATCAATCTTCCAACAAACTACCGAATACAACTACGATACCTTAGCTACTCGTATGCGTGAGTTAGCATACTTAAACAAGGGTATTACTATTACTTTGACAGACAAACGTAATAAAGATGATGAAGGTAATGATATTGTTGAAACATTTCACTCTGAAGAAGGTTTATCTGAATTTGTTAAGTTCTTAGATGGGACAAGAACTCAGATTATTCAAGATGTAATTTCTATGGAAGGTGAAAAAAACGGCATCCCTGTAGAAGTTGCAATGGTTTATAATGATTCATATGCTGAGAACTTACATTCATACGTAAACAACATTAACACACACGAAGGAGGTACACACTTATCAGGTTTCCGCCGTGGTTTAACACATACATTAAAAAAGTATGCTGATGAGTCTGGTTTACTTAAAAATGTAAAATTCGAAATTGCTGGTGATGATTTCCGTGAAGGACTTACTGCAATTGTTTCTGTAAAAGTAGCAGAACCTCAATTCGAAGGTCAAACAAAAACAAAGTTAGGTAACCGTGAAGTAAGTGCTGCTGTATCACAAGCAGTTTCTGAAATGTTAACAGATTACTTAGAGGAAAACCCTAATGACGCTAAAACCATTGTTCAAAAGGTAATCTTAGCAGCACAAGCACGTCATGCAGCACGTAAAGCTCGTGAAATGGTGCAACGTAAAACAGTAATGAGTATTGGTGGTTTACCTGGTAAATTATCTGACTGTTCAGAAACTGACCCTAAAGAATGTGAAATCTTCCTTGTAGAGGGTGACTCGGCAGGTGGTACTGCAAAACAAGGGCGTGATCGTAACTTTCAAGCAATTCTTCCTTTAAGAGGTAAAATCTTAAATGTAGAGAAAGCAATGCAACACAAAGTTTTTGAAAACGAAGAAATCAAAAACATGTTTACCGCATTAGGAGTTACTATAGGTACAGAAGACGATCCTCGCGAGTTAAACTTATCTAAGTTACGTTACCATAAAGTAGTTATTATGTGTGATGCCGATGTTGATGGTTCTCACATTGCTACTTTAATTTTAACATTCTTCTTCCGTTACATGCGTGAAATGGTTGAACAAGGGTATATTTACATCGCTACTCCTCCTTTATATTTAGTTAAAAAAGGACAAAAACGTGAGTACGCATGGGATGACAATCAACGTGATTTAATAGCTCAAAAAATGGGTGGATCAGTAACTATTCAACGTTATAAAGGTCTTGGAGAGATGAATGCAGAACAATTATGGGACACTACCATGAACCCTGAGTTTAGAACATTACGACAAGTTACTATTGAGAACTTAACAGAAGCAGATAGAATTTTCTCTATGTTAATGGGAGATGAAGTTCCGCCACGTAGAGATTTCATAGAAAAGAATGCAAAGTATGCTAATATTGATGCATAAAATATTTTCTTAACTTTAAAAAAGCTCAATAATATTATTGAGCTTTTTTTTATTTTATATTTTTACCCCTTAAAACAACACCCTCATAATTATGAAAAAAATTCTTTTACCTCTTTTAACTTTAATGGTAAGCTTTAGTCTTAAAGCTCAGGAGTTAGAAACTATTTTATTAGCAAAAGAAGATGCTTCTAAACTTACACAAGCATATATTAACCCCACAATGAAAGGTTTAATATACAGCTCTAATAGCGGTTGGTATCATACAGCTAAAGTTCATAAAAAATTTGGTTTTGATATTACTATAGGGGCTAGTGGTTCATTTGCCCCTTCTAAAGATGACATCTTTGATTTAACAAAATTAGGTTTATCAAATAAAACAACTTACTCAAACAATACATCTCCTTCTATTTCAGCAGAAGAAAGTATCCCTGCAACTACCGTAACATTTAACAGCACTGTTGCTGGTCAAAATGTTTCTGCTAATTTTACAATGCCAGGAGGAGAATCTTTTGATATAACACCTTCTCCAATGGTTCAAGTTGGATTAGGACTTCCTTTTAAATTAGAAGCTATGTTACGTTTTGTACCTAAGGTTGGTTCAGACGATGTAAAAGCTGGTTTATTTGGTATTGGTCTTAAAAAAGAAATTACAGATTGGTTTGGACCTATGGATAAAACACCTTTACATATATCTTTATTAGCTGCTTATACCAATATGAGTGTTGACTATACAATAGGTACAGCAACAGGGCAAGTATCAACAAATAATGGTTTAACTGAGTTTAAGCTTAACTCCTACACTATTCAAGCAATTGCTTCTTTGAACTTACCTATCATAAATTTTTATGGAGGAGTAGGTTACAATGGAGGTAACACAAAATTAAACGTATTAGGTGATTACACACTAACATACCAAACAAATACAACACCTTCTATTCCTGTTCAAGAAACTGTCAAAGACCCACTATCTCTTTCAAACAATACAGGTGGTTTTAATGCTACACTAGGTACCCGACTAAGCCTAGGCTTCTTTAAAATTTTTGGAAGCTACACTTTACAAGAGCAAAACACTTTAAATGCAGGTATTGCTTTTAGCTTTAGATAAGACTCACTTTATAAAATGCATAATAAAAAATCCTATTTATCTAAATAGGGTTTTTTTAATGTTTATATTCGCACCTAATTTTTATTTTAATAAAATTTTAACCTCTCAATTTTTAAGCGTTATGAAAACAAAAATTATTTCATTCTTTTTATTATTAACTACTATATTAAGCTATAGTCAAGAAGAAGAAAAAGAAAAATCAGGAAACGGAAAAGATTTATTCAGTAAAGTTTATACACATTATTCTGAAAAAAGAATTTCTTACATCACTTTAAAAGACGGTACTGAAATTATAGGCCACAAAAGAGATGTAGACAGAAAAAAAGGCCAAATTTACTACATCAAAATAAAGAATAAGGAAACTGGTAAAAAATTAAAATTCGATTCAGACCAAATAAAAGAAATGTATTTATACCCTAGTGGAATTCAAAAAGCTTTTAAAACATTAAACCATGTTTATGATGCTAGACAATGGGAACGCTCTGACCTTAACAATGATGTATTAAGACAAGGATATATATATTTTCAAAACAATAAAGTTTCTCTTAAAAATCGAAAAAAAAGTAAAGAATATTTAATGCAATTGGTAAACCCTGCTTTCGCTAAGTATATTGAAGTATATGGTGATCCAAGGGCAAAATCAACCACAAGGCTTGGAATTGGTCCTATAAGTGTCGCTGGTGGATTAGCTAAATCTTATTATGTTAAAAAAAATGATGAAATTTTTTGGTTACAAAAAAAGAATTTAAAAGACAATTATGATAACCTATTCGGTGACTGTGAAGAGTTTAAAAAGAAATACCCAAAAAAGAAGTTAAAATGGAGATACTTTAGTGAATACATTTCAGAATACACTAAAATGAAATCAAAAGCATAAAAACATTTATTCAAAAACCCGTTGAAATATCAACGGGTTTTTCTTTTATATCCATAGCCAAATCGCTATTTTTGTGCATCTTGTGCGGATTCCGCACTTATAAACATAATTAATTACAAAAAAACATATATAAAATGAAAGTAACGGTTGTAGGAGCAGGTGCTGTAGGTGCAAGTTGTGCTGAGTACATTGCTATTAAAAATTTCGCTTCTGAAGTTGTTTTAGTTGATATTAAAGAAGGTTTTGCTGAAGGTAAAGCAATGGACTTAATGCAAACTGCTTCTTTAAATGGTTTCGATACTAAAATTACAGGAACTACAGGAGATTATAGTAAAACTGCTGGATCAGACATTTGTGTAATTACTTCAGGAATCGCTCGTAAACCAGGAATGTCTCGTGATGAATTATTAGGAATCAATGCTGGTATCGTAAAATCAGTAGCTGCTAGTTTAGTTGAACAATCTCCTAATACAATTATCATCGTAGTATCTAACCCAATGGATACAATGACGTATTTAGTACACAAAGCAACTGGATTACCTAAAAACAGAATTATTGGTATGGGTGGTGCTTTAGACTCTGCTCGTTTTAAGTACCGTTTAGCAGAAGCTTTAGAAGCTCCAATTTCTGATGTTGACGGAATGGTTATTGGTGGTCACTCTGACAAAGGAATGGTACCTTTAACTCGTTTAGCTACTCGTAACTCTGTTCCTGTATCTGAATTCTTATCTGAAGAAAGATTAGAACAAGTAAAACAAGACACAAAAGTGGGTGGTGCTACCTTAACAGGTTTATTAGGCACTTCTGCTTGGTATGCTCCAGGTGCTGCTGTATCTGGTTTAGTACAAGCAATTGCTTGTGACCAAAAGAAAATATACCCTTGTTCTGCTTTATTAGAAGGAGAATATGGTTTATCTGACTTATGCATCGGAGTTCCTGTTGTGTTAGGAAGAAACGGAATTGAAAAAATCGTTGAAATCAACTTAAGCGAAGAAGAAAAAGCTGCTTTAACTTCTTCAGCTGAAGCTGTTAAAAACAACAATACTGCTTTAACTTTCTAAGAAGTTAGCACTGTATAATATAAAAATCCTGAGTAGTCTTATTACTCAGGATTTTTTTATAAACTTTTGTTAAAATTCCGATAACTGTGTAAGATTTTGCCAATATAAACGTCTTTATAGTAGAGAAGCATTAGTAGTGTTTCTTTTCATAGTTTTTCATAGCAATTTTCCCACTTCATCCTTGAAGTGGGTTTGTTTTTTATACTATTAAACTGCTTGTTGTACTACTTCAAACAATTCTCCACCTTCACATTTAATTACTTTTTGTTTAAACTTTACAATCAACTGATAATCGTGTGTAGCCATTAAAATTGTCTTTCCACTTTGGTGAATTTCATTTAACAATTCCATTACCTCTAGTGAAGTTTTTGGATCCAAGTTCCCAGTTGGCTCATCTGCTAAAATTAATTCAGGATCATTTAATAACGCTCTGGCAATTGCTACACGTTGTTGCTCACCTCCTGATAACTCAAAAGTTTTTTTATAGTACTTCTCCTTCATTCCAACCTTATCTAAAACCTCATGAATTTTATCTTTCATTTCATTTTTGTCTTTCCAACCAGTAGCCTTTAATACAAACTCTAAATTCTCAAAAACATTTCTATCATTTAATAATTTAAAATCCTGAAAAACAATTCCAAGCTTCCTTCTTAAAAAAGGAATATCCTTCTCCTTCATTTGCTTCAAGTCAAAATCAACTATACTACCCAAACCACGTTGCAAACGTAAATCTCCATACAAGGTTTTTAACAAACTACTTTTCCCACTCCCTGTTTTACCAATTAAATAATAAAAGTCCCCTTTATTCAAGGTAAAATTTACTTTTGACAACACTAAATTGTCTTGTTGATAAATATCTGCATTTTCAAGGTGTAAAACAGGATTTTCCATGGAGTATAGTTTTTTACAAATCTAAAATTTTATAACGTAATTCTGTAACATTTCTTACTTTTGATAAAAAGTCTCCCAACAAAAATAAAAAACTAACGTTATAGTTTCTAGATAACTAAAAAATATGAGATTTAACTGTTTCAAAAAAAGCTGCTACTTATTTCTTTTTTTAACCATTACAACAGCGGTAATAGCGCAAGAGTCGGCTGTAAATACTGATGCAAATGCCGATTTTCATAAAGCAATACGTTTATACAATAATAAAGCATACGCTGCTTCTCAAGAAGTTTTCCGTAGAGTTTCTCTAAACTCTGAAAAACATCATAACTTAAAAGCTGATGCTGATTATTACGATGCTATGTGTGCCATTAAACTGCAACAAGACGATGCTGATTATAGAGTTAATCAATTTGTAGAAAATTACCCATACAATAATAAAAAAGAGAAAGCATTTTTAAATGTTGGTAATTATTACTTTGCTAATAGAAAAGCTGCCCATGCCCTAAAATGGTATCAAAAAGTAAACGAAAAACTATTGAGTCCAGAAGAAAAAAATGAACTCAATTATAAAATGGGATATGCACTTTTAGTTTCTAATTATCTAAGAGATGCCAAATCTCGTTTTCAAACCTTGTTAGGAAATCCCATTTATGGTAACGATGCTCGTTATTACTACGGTTATATTGCCTACAAACAAGAAAACTTTGGAGAAGCAGAAGACAATTTAAGTCAACTAGCAAACGATGCTACCTACCAAGCTAAAGCAAACTATTACATTTTAGATATTAGTTTTAAAGCTGGGCGATTCGATAAATCAATTCAAATTGGAGAGCAATTATTAAAAACTACAAAGGACAAAAAAGAGATTTCTGAAATTTCTAAAATTGTAGGGGAAAGTTATTTCAACCTTAAAAAATATGAAAAAGCTATTCCATACTTAAAAGCCTATAAAGGTAAAAATGGTCGTTGGACAAACACCGATTACTATTATTTAGGTTATGCTTATTATCAACAAAAAGATTACGAAACTGCTGTTAGTAATTTCAATAAAATTATTGGAGGAAATAATAAAGTAGCACAAAATGCTTACTACCATTTAGGAGAATGTTATTTAGAACTAGATAAAAAAACGGAAGCATTAAACGCATTTAAAAATGCTAGCGAAATGGATTTTGATGCTCTAATTACACAAAGTTCTTCTTTAAATTACGCTAAATTAAGTTATGAAGAAGGAAACCCATATGAAAGTGTTCCAGATGTTTTAAAAGGTTTTTTAGCTAAATACCCTACATCTCCTAACGCTGCTGAAATTAGCAATTTGTTAGTTACTTCATACTTACACCAGAGAGATTACCAAGGTGCTCTAGACTTTTTAAATACTTCAGAAACTCCAGAAAGTAAAAGTATTATAAATGAAGTTTCTTTATACAGAGGTATTCAGTTATACAATGAAAACAAGATAACC
The DNA here is from genome assembly GCF_056815515.1 of Tenacibaculum sp. DPLXC6. Taxonomy (NCBI): domain Bacteria; kingdom Pseudomonadati; phylum Bacteroidota; class Flavobacteriia; order Flavobacteriales; family Flavobacteriaceae; genus Tenacibaculum; species Tenacibaculum sp. DPLXC6. The sequence goes on along the minus strand of NZ_CP141806.1, from coordinate 2,981,925 downwards.
AAAGCAAAACCATACTTTATAAATGCAACACAATCAGAAAACATGACTGTGAGTAATAAAGGGGCATATTGGTTAGCTGAAACTGAATATTCTTTAGGGAATTATCAAGACGCTCTTAAACACTTCTTATCCGTTACTGATAAAGATATTAAAGAGGCTAAAATGTTAAATTACCAAATTGGATACACAAACTTCAAACTAAAAAGCTACCCTAATGCTGCAAAATATTTTCAGCAATTTTTAGAACAGAATCTTGATGATAACGATTTGAATGATGATGCTTCAAATCGTTTAGGAGACTCTTTTTACGCCTCAAAAAGTTATACAAACGCTATTAAAGCATACAATAAAGTAATTCAAGAAGGAGGTGTAGGATCAGATTATGCACAATATCAAACAGCTATGAGTAATGGTTTCTTAGGTAAAAACGATGTAAAAGTTCAAAACCTTCAAACCCTAATTAGTGATTATGATGGTTCTCAGTTAAAAGATGACGCTTTATTCCAATTAGCAACAACTTACACAACTATGAACAATGCTTCAAAAGCTCAAAAAACTTATGAAAATCTACTAACCAATCACCCAAAAAGCAACTACGTTCCAAACGTACTGTTACGTCAAGGGTTATTATACTATAGCAACAACAATAATAGAAAAGCCATTGAAAAGTACAAAGAAGTCGTTGCGAAACACCCAAATTCAAACGAAGCAAAACAAGCAGTAAGTAATGTTAAAAACGTATATATTGATATAGGTAAAGTTGATGAATATGCTGCTTGGGTTAAAAATGTAAGTTTTGCCAATGTTACCAATGCTGAACTAGATAATGCCACTTATCAATCTGCTGAAAACAAATTCTTAGAAAACAACAACAATAAAGCTATTGAAGGCTTTAATAAATATTTACAGCAATTCCCTAACGGAATTAATGCTTTAAAAGCTCATTTTTACTTAGCACAAGCCTATAACAACTCTAAGCTATTCGATAAAGCTATTCCTCATTATACTTATGTAAACAAGCAAACTAAAAGTGAGTTTACAGAAGAATCTTTAACCAAGTTAGCTAATATCTATTTACAAAAAGAAGATTGGAACAACGGTATTTTAGTACTTCAACAATTGGAAAAAGAAGCTAACTATCCGCAAAACATCATTTTTGCTCAAAGTAATTTAATGAAAGGATATTACAAAAAAGAAGATTATACAAATGCTATTGCCTATGCTGAAAAAGTATTAGTTAAAGGAAAGGTAGACACAAACATTGCTGAAGATGCTAAAATCATTTTAGCTCGCTCTTCGTTTAAAAACAATGACTTTTTAACTGCTGAAGAATATTTTAACGAAGCTAGTAAAAAAGCTACTGGTGAACTGAAAGCTGAATGTTTATACTACAATGCTTTCTTTTTACATGAGAATAAAGAATATGAAGCTTCTACCAAAGCTGTACAAGATTTAATTGCCAATTATTCATCATACAAATACTGGGGAGTAAAAAGCTATATAATTATGGCAAAAAATTATTATGCCTTAAAAGATGCGTATCAAGCAACATATATCTTGGAAAATATCATCAAAAACTTTACACAGTATAAAGATGTAATTGAAGAAGCAAAAAATGAGCTTCGTACCATTAAAAATAAAGAAGCAAAAACAAACGAATCAGTAACTACCCAAAACTAAAATTTGTTAATAACAAACGAAAGTTAAATGACTAGATCGATGAAAAAGCACTTAAGTTTACTTGTTTTATTTGTAATAGCATATACAAATGCACAAGAAAAAAATGTTACCAATAAAGCTAAAGACACTATTATAAAAACAGAAGTTGTAAATGTTGTAACTTCATATGTTCCAAAAATTACTGATGCCTTTAAAATAAAACAAAAACCAGTAATTGAACACACAAAAGAAACTCAGAAAAAAGCTTTAGAATACCAAATATTTTCAGTTCCTGTTGCTTCTACCTTTATTCCTAAAAGCGGAACAATGAAAAAGGTAGACTTGGGTAAAAGAGAAAAGCTATACCCTAACTACGTATCGGTTGGATTTGGAAACGTCCTTTCTCCTTTTTTAGAAGCCTATGTAAGACGTAGCGAAAGCTACAATAGCGAATTGGGGGCTCATTTAAAATTCTTATTATCATCTGACCCCGTAGCAAATACTGAATTAAGTAGTACTTTTTATAATATTGACTTAAACTTAAACTACACTCAACAAGAACGTTATTTTCAATGGTCAGCAGGTTTAGATGCTGAAAAAGACAAATACAACTGGTACGGTTTACCTACAAATATTACGTTTACAGAAGCTACTTTAAGTGCTATTGAAGAAGCACAAAGTTATAATCACATAAAAATATTTGGTCAAATAAAACCTGATGATTCTTTTTTAGAAGAAGCTAATGGATCAATCGCTTTTTTCTCTGACTCATTTGAAACTGCTGAATTTTTAGTTGATGGTAATGCACAATTTCGTTTTCCTTTAGATAATTTTCATCGCCAATTAAACGATTTGTATGTAAACACAACAGTTAACTACTTAGGAGGCTCTTATGCCTATGCATATGACGCAATTACTCCTATAGATTATAACTTCATTACACTAGGAGTACATCCAACTTACAAATTCAATGTACAAGATTTAGCTATTCAATTAGGAGCAAAAAGCTATTTTTCAATGGATACAGAGAATAGCGAAAACAACTTTTTTATCTATCCTGATGTAGAGATTTCATATCCTATCATTAAAGAATTAGCAAATGTATTTGTTGGAGCATCTGGTGATTTAACCACAAACATGTATCAATCTTTTACAGATGACAACCCATACTTATCTCCTACTCTTGACATGAGACAAACTAATAAAAAGTTTGATGCTTTTGGAGGGATTAGAGGTAAACTAAACCATCAATTTAGTTATAATGCAAAGGTAAGTTATGCTGATATTGAAAATAATCCATTTTTTGTATTGAATCAATCAAAATCAGATGGTTCTAATATTGCTGGAACTAACGGATTTACATTCTACGGATATGAATATGGAAACTCTTTTAAAGTTGTGTATGACGATATTAAACTGATGACCTTCTTTGGTGAAGTTGCCTTTGATGGTATTAAAAACCTTACTATTGGAGCTAATGCTCAGTTCAATAAATTTACCTTAACCAATGAAACAGAAGCTTGGAATACCCCTGAAATAAAAGGTGAAATCTTCGGAACTTATAAAACCAACAAATGGTTTGCAGGCGCTAACTTATACTTTGTTGGAAGCCGTAAAGGAAGAGCCTATGATGTTTTACCTGCCGATACTTTTACTTCTACAGATTTGAAAAGTTATTTTGATGTGAATTTTAATGGTGGATATCATTTTGACGATTCGTTCTCTGTTTTCTTAAACTTAAATAATGTTCTAAACAACAGCTACCAACGATTCAATAACTTTAACGTACAAGGATTTCAGGCAATGGGAGGTTTAACTTGGAAGTTTGATACGTTATTCTAAGAATTAAAATATAAAACTTACATTTAGGGTGTTAAAAACTAATACCCTAAATGAAAAAACTAACCTTTTTATTATTTACAAGTATTGCTTTTGTTACTTGTAAAACAGAACAAAAACAGGCTACAACTACTTCGAAAAACTATACTGAAGTAAACTACCAACAAGATTCTACACAAATAAAAAAACTATTTAGCACAGCACTTACCGAAGGTAAATCATACGAATGGTTACGCGATTTAACACAAAACATTGGAAGTCGTTTATCAGGATCAGAAGGAGCAGCTAAGTCTGTTATCTGGGGAGAAAAGCTAATGAAAGAAGTTGGTTTAGACTCTGTTTGGTTACAACCTGTAATGGTACCACATTGGGTTCGTGGAGAAAAAGAAGTAGCCAACTACAAATTTAAAGGAGAGGAAATTAATGTTCCTATCTGTGCTTTAGGAGGCTCTATTGCAACCCCAAATGAAGGAGTTACTGCAGAGATTATTGAAGTAAAAAACATAGAGGAAGCTAAAAAACTAGGAGATAAAGCCAACGGAAAAATTGTGTTTTTTAACGGTGCTTTTGACAATACACTCATCAATACCTTCCAAGCTTATGGTGGTTGTGTAGGACAACGTTATGGGGGAGCCGCTATAGTTGGTAAATTTGGTGCTAAAGCAGTTATCGTACGATCTATGACTAACGGAATCGATGATTATCCGCACACAGGTTCTATGGGCTATGGGGATATTCCTGAAGAAGAATATATTCCTGCTGCTGCTATTAGTTCTCGTGCTGCTGAAAATCTGAGCAAGCATTTAAAAGAAAAACCAACTTTACAATTTCACTTTAAACAAAGTTGTAAAAACTTACCTGATGCCCCTTCACATAATGTCGTAGGAGAAATTAAAGGAAGTGAATATCCTAATAAAATTATGGTCATAGGTGGACATTTAGATTCATGGGATTTAGGTGACGGTGCTCATGATGACGGAACAGGGATTGTACAATCTTTAGAAGTAGCATATCTATTAAAAAAGAATAATATTCAACCAAAAAATACAATCCGTATTGTATTTTTCATGAATGAAGAAAATGGTTTACGTGGTGCAACTGAATATGCTCGTTTAGCCAAGGAAAATAACGAATTTCATATTGGAGCTTTAGAATCTGATGCAGGTGGACACACACCTAGAGGTTTTTCTATTGATGCTAATGAAAGAAACTTACAGCTTGTACAAAGTTGGAAAAAATTATTAGCTCCTTACGGTTTACACGATATTACTGCTGGAGGCGGAGGTGCAGACATCGGGCCTTTAAAAGACGACCATGTTACCTTGGTAGGCTATCGTCCAGACTCACAACGCTATTTCGACTATCATCATGCTGCTACTGATACATTTGATAAGGTAAATAAACGCGAATTAGAATTAGGTAGTGCATCTATGACCAGTATTGTGTATTTAATGGATAAATACTTATACAATGAAGAAGCTTTAAAGCCTTAAAAAAGTATAAGATGAGTGGTAGATTAAACAAAGAGTACTTTGAAACTAAAAGAAAGTACAAAGAGGATTATAGAAAAAAGAAATTTACTTTAAAAAAGCCATCTTTAATTTAATTATCACCTTTGTTATAATTGTCTTATATAATCTTTTTAATAACTATTTATCTAAGAAGACTGAACAGAATAAAAAAGAAAACTCTTCATACTTATATATTAATCCAGTAATAAACTCAGTTAATGAATACATTAATATTAGTTCTTAGAATTATATTCGGAATATTTTTTGCTTTTGCAGGAATTATGCACTTTATAAAGCCTAAAATTTTCAATCGATTTATACCTAATTTCCTACCCAAATTAGTTGTAAATTATATAGCTGGCTTATTAGAGTTAGCTATTGGTATTGGATTATTAATTAATCAAACTACAAAACAGGCAGCTCTAGCAATGTTTATACTAATGTTGATTTTTTTACCAATCCACATTTGGGATGTTTTCAGAGACAAACCTGCAATTGGATCTAAGAAAATAGCCATTATTAGAGTACCTCTCCAATTTTTATTATTATACATTGCTTATTTAATTTACACATACTAATGAAAAAAACACTGCTCCCTCTACTTGCTTTCAGTTTATTATTCTCTTGCAAACCGCAAGAAAAAGTAGATACTATTGTTATTAATGCTCAAGCTTATACCGTAAACTCTAATTTTGATACAACAGAAAGTTTTGCTGTAAAAAACGGAAAATTTGTGGCTCTAGGAACCAACAAAGAAATACAAGAAAAATACACAGCAACGAATCTTATCGATGCAAAAAACAAACCTGTCTACCCTGGATTTATCGATGCACATTGTCATTTTTACGGATTAGGATTACAACAACAAAAAGCCGATTTAGTTGGAACAGAAAGTTATGACGAAGTACTTCAACGTTTAGTTGATTTTCAAAAAGAAAAGAACACTACTTACATAACTGGGCGTGGTTGGGATCAAAACGATTGGGAAGTAAAAGAATTCCCTACCAAAGAAAAACTAGACAGCATATTTCCTAATATACCTGTAGCTATTCGTAGAATTGATGGCCACGCAATGTTAGTAAACCAAGCTGCAATTAATTTAGCAGGAATTACTACTGAATCAAAAATTGATGGTGGTGAATTTATAAAAAAAGATGGAAAATTAACTGGAGTGCTTATTGATAATGCAATGAACTTTATCAATAATCCGAAACCATCGAAAAGAGAGCAGATTCAAGCGTTAAAAGATGCTGAAAAAATCTGTTTTGATTTAGGATTAACCACAGTTGACGATGCAGGGTTAAACAAAGAGGTTATTGAACTAATCGATAGCTTACAACAATCTGGCGATTTAAAAATGCGTGTATATGCGATGATTTCTAATAATCAAAAAAATCTTGATTATTATCTTAATAAAGGAATCATTAAAACAGATAGATTAAATATTCGCTCTGTAAAAGTATATGCTGATGGCGCATTAGGTTCACGAGGAGCTGCTCTTAAAGACGAATATTCTGATAAAAAAGGGCATTTTGGTGCTTTGGTTAATTCGTATGAAAATCTACAAAAATTAGCGAAAAGAATTGCTGCCTCTGAGTATCAAATGAACACACACGCTATTGGCGACTCTGCAAATTATATAATGCTAAAAACTTATAATGAAGTATTGAAAAACAAAAATGATAGACGTTGGCGTATTGAGCACGCTCAAATAGTAGATACAAAAGACTTTAATCTATTTAAAAATGTGCTTCCATCTATTCAACCAACGCATGCTACTTCAGATATGTATTGGGCAGAAGACCGTGTAGGATCAGATAGAATTAAAGGAGCTTATGCTTATAATGACTTATTAAAAGAATACGGAAAAGTTGCCTTAGGAACTGACTTTCCTATTGAACACGTAAGTCCATTATATACATTTTATGCAGCAACCATCAGAAAAGATTTAAAAGGATATCCTGGAAAAGGCTATCAAATGGAAAATTCTTTATCTAGAGAAAATGCTTTAAAAGGAATGACCATTTGGAACGCTTATGCAAACTTTGAAGAACAAGAAAAAGGAAGTATCGAAGTTGGTAAGGTAGCTGATTTTATCATCTTAGATAAAGATATCATGACGATTGATGGAAAAGAAATTCCAAATACAAAGGTTTTAGCAACCTATATAAACGGAGAAAAAGTAAATTAAAAATGCATCTTTTTCTATTCGTTGTAGTCTGATTTATAAAATCAACAAATAATGACACAACTACAGCGAAAACAACAATTTTACAAACAATTAACTTTAGCTAAAAAGGCACTTAAAAGTAAACACTTTCAGGTGTCTTTTTATCATTTAGAGAATGCTCACATTTTAGGACAAAAACATGTTTACAGGCACACTTTATCTCATTACTGGATGTTAGTTTACGGAATAAAAACATATAGTCTTAAAGAAATTGTTGGCCAATTTTTCAGAATTATAGCTTCAATTTTATTTACTTTAGTTTGGGTACCTATAGGAAATACAGGCGGTTCTAACATATCTGCAATTAAACCTATTCCTATTAGAAAAGAACTTCAAAAATATTTTTGACAATAAATGCATCTTTTTACACTTTTTTTTGTCTGTTATATGAAAACAAAAAACAGATAATATCATGAAAAATAAAAATCAATGTACTTGTACTTGCGAAGGATGTAAAACAGGTGACTGCTCAAATTGCACATGTGAAAACTGCACATGTAACAACTGTAACTGTTAATTAAATCAACTTTTAAAATTCTTGTCACTCTGAATACAATGAAAACAAAATATTCTTTTTATTCAGCGTGGCATTTTTCGTAAATTTATACTATGACAACGCAACAAGTTTGGAAAAAATACGCAGATGATGTAAAGCACTTTATTTTAAGTAAAGTGAAAGACATTACTGTGACTGATGATTTGCTACAAGAAACATTTATTAAAGTTCATACGAAACTTCATACCCTAAAGGATATTACTAAATTAAAACCGTGGATTTTTACAATTGCTCGTAATACTATGATGGATTACTTCAAAAGCACTAATCAAACAGTTGAATTAAACAATTTTGAAACTCAAATAGATGAAAAAGAGCACGAACATACCGAAAAAGATTGCTTGCGCGGTATCTTACAAAGCTTACCCAAAAAATATAGAGATCCACTGTTTTTATCAGACATAAAAGGCTTAAAACAACAAGAAGTCGCTAATACTTTAAAACAAAATTTACCTACTACAAAATCTCAAATTCAACGTGCTCGTAAATTGATTGCACAAGGTTTTATGGATTGCTGTGGATTTTCACTTAACGAAGAAGGAAAGTTAGTAGGTGAAATTCAAGACAAAGAAGATTGTAAAGTTTGTAAGTAAGTTATATATTCAACTTTTCTTCTAACTTATTTTTTAATTATGATTTCGTTCTTTATCAACTTTTATCGCTTTTGCAAACTTGTTTTTATAGGTATTAAAAAAGATACTGAATTTAGATATTTATTCTTTTTCCTTTCTATTCTACTAACGAGTTCTACCATATTTTATAACAAAATTGAACATTGGGAAGTTGTAGACTCCTTATACTTTTCTGTAATGACGATGGCAACCGTAGGTTATGGAGATTTTGTCCCTACTCATAATATTAGTAAAATATTTACAATAATATATACCTTTTTGTCTATCGGAACATTTGTTGCTTTTACTGCTAAAATTGTTCAGTTTACTCTACAAAAAGACAATCAAAAAACACCTTTAGGTAAGCTAACTTCAAAGTTTAAAAATAAGAATCAGTAGTTTTTTAAAACTTTCGTAACTTTGTGTAAATTCAACACTAAATGAAGATATCACAAAATATAAAAGTTGCTGTAGATGCTGTTGTTTTTGGCTATCAACAAAAAGAACTCTCTGTTTTATTAATAAAAAGAGGCATTGAACCTTTTAAAGGAGCTTGGGCATTACCTGGTGGATTAGTTTTAGAAAACGAATCACTAGAACATGCTGTTGAAAGAGAACTATTGGAAGAAACTGGAGTAACTATTGATTATCTTGAACAGCTGTATACTTTTGGAACTCCAAAAAGAGACCCAAGAAATAGAGTTATTTCTGTTACTTATTTTGGATTAGTGAGCCCCAATCATTTTAAAATCAGTGCGAATACAGACGCTGCTGAAGTGCAATGGTTCCCTATTCATGAATTGCCCAAATTAGCGTTTGACCACAATCTTATTTTAACCACAGCTTTACAAAGACTTCAAAACAAAATAAACTACCAACCTATTGGTTTTGAACTACTAAAAAAAGAATTCCCTTTTTCTGATTTAGAAAACCTTTATCAAACTATTCTTGATCAGAAAATTGACCGACGTAATTTCAGAAAGAAAATTATGAGCTTCGGAATACTTACTGAAACAGACAAAATACACCAACCATCTAGTGGTAGACCTGCGAAACTTTTTAAGTTTAATGCTAAAAAATACAAAGAACTAGAAAAGAAAGGATTCCACTTCGAAATTAAGTTTGCGTAAAAAAAACACTAAAACATTTTTTATTTTAAAAAACTGAATTATATTTGTGTAAAAATTACGCAATATGATTTTAAACTTAGATAAAAACTTTACTCCTTACGGAACAGAAAACAATATAGACTATAATTTCTTTACTTTTTCAGGAGGGGAACCGCATATTAAAATCATTTCTAAACTAGAAAAGGTAGCAGAAGTAACGATTACACATCGCATTCAATCTTTTAATGACATGGGTACGTTATTATTGGCTACCAATGCGCTCAAAAATATGGGAATAAAAAAACTACATGTTGTACTTCCTTATTTTCCTGCTGCACGTCAAGATAGATTAATGGTATCAGGTGAACCTTTATCGGTAAAAGTATATGCAGATATTATAAATGCACAAAACTTTGAGTCGGTAATTGTTTTAGACCCCCATTCTGAAGTAACTCCTGCCCTATTGAATAACTGTAAAGTTATCGATAACCACAAGTTCATAGAGCATATTACAAAACAATTATCAGACAACTTACTTCTAATTTCACCAGACGGAGGCGCTTTAAAAAAGATTTATAAAGTTGCTGCTTATCTTCAAAATTATGAAGTAGTAGAGTGTTCAAAAAGTCGAAATGTTAAGACTGGTCAACTAACAGGTTTCAAAGTATATGCTGATGACCTACAAGGAAAAGATTGTTTAATTGTGGATGATATTTGTGATGGAGGGGGTACTTTTTTAGGGCTAGCTAAAGAACTAAAAGCTAAGAATGCAGGAAACTTATACTTAGCGATAAGTCACGGAATATTTAGTAAAGGTTTTGATGAACTTGAAAAACACTTCACCAAAATTTTTACAACAGATAGTTTTAAAACTATAGAAAACGATAATTGTATACAGATTAAACTGGGAAAATTGCTATAAAAACCAAAAAAATTGATATGAAAATTAAAATTATAAAAGGTGATATTACCAAAATAGAAACTGATGCAATAGTTAATGCTGCTAATTCAAGTTTATTGGGTGGAAGTGGTGTTGATGGTGCTATACATAGAGCTGGTGGTTCAGCTATTTTAGAAGAATGCCAACAAATAAGAAACAAGCAAGGCAAATGTAAAACAGGAGAAGCTGTAATTACAACCGCTGGAAACCTTCCTGCTAAAAAAGTTATATATACAATAGGTCCCGTGTATCAAAAGGGAGAAAATAAAGAAAAAGAATTACTAGCAAATTGCTACAAGAACAGCATGTTACTTGCTAAGAAAAATCATTTACAATCTATCGCTTTTCCTAACATTAGTACAGGAATTTATCGTTTTCCTAAACAAATAGCAGCTGAAATTGCTATTAAAACAGTTAAAAGTAATCCTATTTTAGAGGAGGTAAATTTTGTTTGTTTTGATAACGAAAACTATACGATATATAAAAAATTATTAAATAATGAATAATATCAACTATATAAAAGGAGACGCAACCCTACCAAAACAAGAAGGTAATAAAATTATTGCTCATGTTTGTAATGATATTGGTGGCTGGGGAAAAGGTTTTGTTATGGCCATTTCAAAAAGATGGAAAACTCCAGAAAAAGCGTATCGTAACTGGTATAAAACTAAAGAAAATTTTAATTTAGGAGAAGTTCAATTTATACAAGTTGAAGACGATCTATGGATTACAAATCTTATAGGGCAACACAAAATTAGAAAAGATGAAAATGGTAATCCTCCAATTCGTTATGAAGCTATTCAACAAGGATTACAAAAAGTATATAATAAGGCTAAAGAGTTAAATGCATCCGTTCATATGCCAAGAATTGGCTGTGGATTAGCTGGCGGAACATGGGATAAAATAGAACCATTAATAACAAAAGAACTGATAAAAAAATCCATTTCCACCACAGTATATGATTTTGACTAAAAATCTAAATTATGAATGAGAAAAATACAAAAAGAATAAGTAAGTTTTTAAGCCTTATACTAAGGCATCAACCTGAAAAAATTGGTTTAAAATTAGATAGCAGCGGATGGGCTTCAATAGAAGAACTTTTGAACAAATCAAGTAACAACGGAGTTACTTTTACAAAAGAAGAATTGGGGTTTATCGTAAAAAACAACGACAAACAACGATTTTCATTAAATGAAAATCAAACAAAAATAAGAGCAAATCAAGGACACTCTTTAAAAAATGTAACAATAGTAACTGAAATAAAGACTCCTCCTCCATATTTATATCACGGAACAGTAGCTAAGTTTATTCCTTCAATAAAAGAAAACGGATTACAAAAAATGAGTAGGCAACATGTTCATTTGAGTTCTGACTCAGAAACTGCTAAAAAAGTAGGTAGCAGAAGAGGTAAACCTATAATTTTGACTGTTCAATCTGGTGATATGCATAAAAAAGGATATGAGTTCTTTTTATCTGATAATGGAGTTTGGCTAACTAATCTTGTTCCTACTGAGTTCATTGATTTTGAAGATTTATAATAGATATGAGAACATTAGTCATTGGTGATATTCATGGAGGCTTAAAAGCCTTACCCCAAGTTTTAAAAAAAACCAAAATCACTATAGAAGATACCTTAATTTTTCTTGGTGATTATGTAGATGGTTGGAGTGAGTCTGCACAAGTCATTGATTTTTTAATAGAGTTAAACAAAAAGCATAAATGTATTTTCATTAAAGGAAATCATGATTTGTGGTGTGAAGATTGGTTGAGAACTGGTGAAGGTGAAACCATTTGGCTAGTACATGGTGGAGAAGAAACCAAAAAGAGTTATGAATCTTATTCAGAAGAACAAAAACATGAACATCTAGCATTTTTTCAACAAATGAAACCTTACCATATCGATAGTAAAAATCGTTTGTTTATTCATGCTGGTTTTACCTCTATGCATGGAGTTGAAAAAGAAACTTTCAAATTAAATTATCATTTTGATAGAACCTTATGGGAAACTGCTTTAGCTACTGATAAAGATTTGCCTAAAGAATCAGAGTTATACCCTGAGAGGTTCACACACTATTCAGAAATATACATTGGTCACACACCAACTATACGCTATAATTCATCAACACCTATAAACGCTTTAAACCTATGGAATATTGATACTGGCGCTGCATTTACAGGATATTTAACAATTATGGATATTGACAGTAAAAAGTTTTGGCAAAGTGATCAAGTAAAAACTTTGTATTCAAACGAAAAAGGAAGGAATTAAAATAAAAATTAAGAAAAATTTTTGCTTATAATTTAATTTGCGTAAATTTGACGCAAATAAAATAACAAACTATGAATCCATTATTATATACAGACGGTTATAAAGTAGACCACAGAAGACAATACCCTAACAATACCACGTTAGTATATTCAAACTGGACCCCAAGAAAAAGTAGAATTCAAGGAGTTGAAAAAGTAGTTTTTTTCGGACTACAATACTTCATTAAAAAATATATAATTGAAGATTTTCAAACCAACTTTTTTAACAAACCAAAAGAAGAAATTTGCAAACAATACAGTAGAAGAATTAATAACTATTTAGGTGAAAACTCTGTAGGTATTGAACACATTGCTGCTTTACATGATTTAGGATACATTCCAATGGTTTTTAAAGCATTACCAGAGGGTGTTGAAGTTCCTATCAGAGTACCAATGTTTACTATGTATAATACATTACCAGAATTCTTTTGGTTAACCAATTACTTTGAAACTTTATTATCTACCACTGTTTGGTTACCATGTAATTCAGCAACCATTGCAAAACAGTACAGAAAAATATTAGACAAATACGCACAAGAAACCTCATCTGTTCCTGAAATGGTAGATTGGCAAGGGCACGACTTTTCTATGAGAGGAATGGCTGGTTTAGAAGCTGCTGAAATGAGTGCTGCTGGTCACCTATTAAGTTTTACTGGAACAGATACTATACCAGCCGTAGACTTTTTAGAAAAGTATTACAATGCAGATTCTGACAACGAATTAATTGGAGGTTCCGTTGCGGCAACTGAACACTCTGTAATGTGTATGGGAACTAACAGTGGTGAGGAAGAAACTTTTAAAAGATTAATTACTGAAGTATATCCAAACGGTATTGTTTCAATAGTTTCTGATACTTGGGATTTATGGAAGGTTCTTACCGAATATTTACCGAATCTAAAAGAAGAAGTATTGGCTAGAGATGGGAAAGTAGTAATTAGACCAGATAGCGGGGATCCAGTGGATATTATTTGTGGAAATCCTAACGGTAAAACTGAAGCAGCACAAAAAGGAGTTATACAACTACTTTGGGAAGTTTTTGGAGGAACAACCAATACAAAAGGATATAAAGAACTTGATAGCCATATCGGAGCTATTTATGGCGATAGTATTACCCTTGAAAGAGCAACACAAATTTGTGAACGCTTAAAACAAAAAGGATTTGCTTCTACTAATGTAGTGCTAGGAATTGGTTCTTTCACTTATCAATACAACACCAGAGATACTTTTGGATTTGCTATGAAAGCTACCTACGGAGAAGTAGATGGAGAGGGAAGAGAAATTTTTAAAGATCCAATTACCGATGACGGAACTAAAAAATCTGCCAAAGGATTATTAAAAATAACTTTAGAAGATGGAGAATACAAACTCAACGATCAGGTAAGCTGGGATGAAGAACAAAAAGGCGAGTTACGAGAAGTTTTTAAAGACGGAAAATTGTTAGTTGATGAAAAACTAAGTGAAATAAGACTTCGTACAAAAAACAGTGTGTTAGAGCTTACAGAGTAGTATTAAAAAGCAGGAGTTAAACTCCTGCTTTTTTTATTAGAACGCCCACTAAAAACACTATATATCAACACATTAAAAACCATTCAATTTGCTTAACTCTTGATTTTTTCATATCTTAAATGCAACTAAAAAAGAAACTTATGACAGATCAAGAACAGAAAAGATTAGATACAATGAATTCCGTTTTAGTTAAGATGGAAGACATTAAAAACACGCAAAAAAGTTTAATTGAAAAAATTGGTATGGTTGAAGTTCAACTATTCGATATTCAGTCAAAAGATTTAGACAAAGAACTCGAAAATGTAATGGTAAGAGCTTCTGACACCTTAAAGATTATAAAACAAGCTACCGAAGCTTTTGAAATGAAACGAAATCGTTTAGAAAACGAAGCATAAAAAAAATCCGCTTAATAGCGGATTTTTTATTTTATCGTCTCTTCTTTTTAAAACCTTTATTCTTTCTTCTAGAAGGTTTTGATGGTTTATACGTTACAGTATCATCAAATGTATTTTTAGTTTTTCCTGCTTTATTTTTTCTCCAAGAAGTGTCTTCTGGAAGTAATTTTTTCAATAAATCAGTACGACCAACTTTGTTCAATGTATCTTTAATCCACTTTTTGTTTTCCTTTTTATACCAAAAGAAAAATTTATGTTGATCTTCCTTCTCCTTTTTAGTTTTCGGAGTTTTTACTTCTTTTAAAGTATAAGGATGGTATCCACTGTAATAAATTACCGTAGCAACCGTCATCGGTGTTGGTGTAAACCCTTGTACTTGCTCTAACTGGAAGCCCATATCTTTGGTCTCAGCAGCTAAATTTGCCATATCTTCCGCCTCACAAGCAGGATGACTAGATATAAAGTAAGGTATTAACTGAAGTTTTAATTTCTTTTTAATATTAATACGATCGAACCTATCTTTAAATAAGTGAAAATACTTAAACGAAGGCTTACGCATTAACTTTAATACTGGATCAGATGTATGCTCAGGAGCAACTTTAAGTCTACCTGAAACGTGTTTAGTCATTACCTCTTCAGTATATGCATCTAACTCTTTTGGATCAGCATTTTTATTGAATTCAGGCACTAACATATCGTGTCGAATTCCACTACCAATAAATGATTTTTTCACCTTCGGATGTGCATCAACAGCTTGATATAACTCAGTTAATGGTTTATGTGAGGTATCTAAATTACTACAAATTACGGGTGAAATACAAGACGGAGCAACACATTTGTCACAAATCGATTGTACTTTACCTTTCATTTTGTACATATTCGCCGATGGTCCTCCAATATCAGATAAGTACCCTTTAAAGTCATCCATTTGGGCAACTTGATCCACTTCCTTTAAAACAGACTCTTGACTTCTACTCGCAATAAATTTTCCTTGGTGCGCTGAAATAGTACAAAAACTACACCCTCCAAAACATCCACGGTGAATATTAATAGAAAACTTAATCATTTCAAACGCGGGTATTGGTCCACGTTTATTATACTTTGGATGTGGTAATCGTGTAAAAGGTAAATCGAATGAAGCATCAATTTCTTCCTCTGTCATTGTTGGAAACGGCGGATTAATCATCAGCTTTTTATTCCCTACCTTTTGAAAAATACGACGTGCATATAATTTGTTCGACTCCTGCTCTATCACTTTAAAGTTAGAAGCATAAGCTTTCTTATCTTTCAAACAAACTTCATGCGAACTAATTTCTACATCGTCCCAGTTCTTATTTTTCGGAGTTTTCTCATCTTCTTCTAATAAAACAGCAGTCTGCTTAATAGTTTTTAAACTCGAAAATGGCACTCCTTTTTGCAACAACTCCACAATTTCTCTTAGTGGCTGCTCACCCATTCCATATACCAACATATCGGCTTTAGAAGTTTCTAAAATCGTTGGTAATAATTTATCAGACCAGTAATCGTAATGTGTAACACGACGTAGCGAAGCTTCTATTCCTCCAATTAACACAGGAACTTCTGGAAACTTTTCTTTTAAAATTTTAGAATATACTGAAGTTGCATAATCAGGTCTGAACCCTTTATCTCCATTAGGAGTGTAGGCATCTTTATCACGACGACGTTTACTAGCCGTGTAATTACTTACCATCGGATCCATACAACCACCTGTTACTGCAAAGAATAACCTTGGAGTTCCTAACTTCTCAAAATCTTGCAAATTGTCATGTACACTTGGTTGCGGAACAATTGCCACACGCAAGCCATAACTCTCTAAAATACGCCCAATTACTGCAGGACCAAATGATGGATGATCTACGTATGCATCTCCACTGAATAGGATTACATCTAATTCATCCCATCCTCTTAACTTCACCTCCTTTTTTGTAGTCGGTAACCAATCTGAAAGTCGTCTTATTCTCATGCCGCTGCAAAGGTACGGGGTTTTATTTACACTACAATACAGTAAAAAACTGAAAACTACATTATAAACACAACTAACAAGAAAAATAAACTCATAATTTTTAACTAGATTTATTCCCTAATTAATTTAAATAAAAACCCAAAATGAAAAAAAACATTACTTTTCTATTACTATTATTTTTATCACTTCAAGCCTTTTCTCAAATACAAACTGAAAAAATTATCCCTCCTGCTAAAGGAAAGTCTGTAATTTACTTTCTAAGAACGACTGGTTTAGGAGCTTTAATGAACATTAGGTATTTTGATAAAGAAGATTATCTAGGAAGATTTAATGGTGTTAACTATTTACGTTATGAATGTGATCCAGGAGAAAAAGTATTTTGGATTAAAGCTGAAAACATTGATGTGTTAGAAGCTAATTTAGAAGCTGACAAAGTTTATTTAGTTGAAACTAATGCTGTAATGGGAGCTTTTTCTGCAGGTGCGAAATTTAAACTAGTTGATTTCAACAAAAAGAATCAAGTTAAAAGAATTAATAAGCTTTTAGAAAAAAAAGAACCTAAAACTTTTACTCAAGAAACTCTAAATGAACAATTACAGAAAATGAAAGATGTTGTAAACAAGGGGTTAAAAAAAGTAAGAAAAAAAATAGAGCGTAAAAAAACGACTAAGTTATCACCTAATATGAATTATGAAGTATAAACTACTCACACCATTTAGTTTAACTTCCCTTTAACAATTAATTAAGATAATACCGAAAGTAGTTTTACTAATTTCCGCCCTTATTTATTCAATTAATTTTTACAATGACTAAAAAAATACTTTCAACTATTTTAATGGTATTTCTTGCTTTAGGAGTTTCTTTGAATGCAGAAGCACAACGAAAGAAGAAAAAAAACGCAAAAAAAGAGACTACCACTAAAAAAGACAAACCTAAAAAGGGCGGTATACAACCTTACGAAAAAGTTGTTACCAAAAAACACAAAACAGACGAAGGTTTGTTTAAAGTTCACTCAAAAGACTCTAAATATTTATTTGAAATTCCAGATTCTCTTCTAAACCGAGAAATGCTAATGGTTACCAGAATAGCCAAAACAGCTAGCGGAATTGGTTTTGGAGGTGGAAAACAAAATACACAAGTGTTACGTTGGGTAAAAAACAAGAAACAAATTTTACTAAAAGTAGTTTCTCACAATGTTGTAGCAGACACTATTTTACCAGTACACGAAGCCGTTGTAAACTCTAATTTTGAACCTATCTTATATGCTTTTCCAATCAAAGCATTTAGCAAAGACTCAACAGCTACTGTAATTGATGCTAGTCCACTTTTTGAAGGTGATGTAAAAGCAATTGCTTTCCCTCAAAGAAGTAGAAAACGCTATAAGATTTCTAAAATGGATAAAAGCAGGTCTTATATAGATAGAATTAGTAGTTATCCTCAAAACATAGAAGTTAGAAACGTTAAAACATACATTGCAGGAAATCCGCCTTCAAATTCAAGTGTAGGTTCTGTAACTATGGAGTTAAGTAACTCTATGATTTTACTTCCTAAAACCCCTATGAAAAGACGTTATTTTGATGAGCGTGTTGGGTGGTTTACTAGTTCTCAAACAGATTATGGTTTAGATGCTCAGAAAAGTAAATCAGTTACCTACTTAGACAGATGGCGTTTAGAAGTAAAAGATGAAGACCTTGAAAAATTTAAAAGAGGTGAATTAGTAGAACCTAAGAAACAAATTGTATACTACATTGACAGAGCTACACCAAAAAAGTGGCGTAAATATATTAAACAAGGTATTGAAGATTGGCAAGTTGCTTTTGAGGCTGCTGGATTTAAAAATGCAATTATAGCTAAAGATGCACCTAGTAAAGAAGAAAACCCAGATTGGAGTCCTGAAGATGTACGTTATTCTGTAGTTCGCTATTTAGCATCTCCAATTCCAAATGCAAACGGACCTCACGTTAGTGATCCTCGTTCTGGAGAAATTTTAGAATCAGACATTAACTGGTACCACAATGTAATGACCTTATTACACAACTGGTATTTTGTACAAACAGCAGCTATTAATCCAGAAGCAAGAACAAATAAGTTTAAAGATGAAATTATGGGACGTCTTATTCGTTTCGTTTCTTCTCACGAAGTTGGACATACACTAGGACTCCCTCATAACATGGGAAGCTCAGTTGCTTATCCTGTAGACTCTTTACGTTCAGCTGAATTCACTAAGAAAAATGGAACTGCTCCTTCAATTATGGATTATGCTCGTTTTAACTACGTAGCACAACCAGAAGACAAAGGTGTGGCATTAATGCCTAATATTGGTCCTTACGACAAGTATGCTATCAATTGGGGGTACAGACCAATCTTATATAAATCTGCTAAGGAAGAAAAATCTGTATTAAATAAGTGGATTAAAGACAAAGCTGGAAATCCTGTTTACAGATTCGGACACCAACAAGTTCGTAACATTATTGATCCTAGTTCACAAACAGAAGACTTAGGAGATGACGCTATGAAAGCGAGTGCTTATGGTATTAAAAACCTACAACGTATTTTACCTCGTTTAGAAGAGTGGACTACCGAAGATGGTGAAACCTACGAAGAACTTAAAACTATGTACGGACAAGTAGTTGGACAGTTTAACAGATACATGGGACACGTAAGTTCTAATATTGGTGGTGTATATGAATACTTTAAAACTGCCGATCAAGATGGTGCTGTATACATTCACGTTCCAAAAGAACACCAAAAAAGAGCGTTACAATTTGTAAATGATGAGTTATTTAAAACTCCAAATTGGTTAATTGACGAAAATATTATTAGTAAAACACAACACTCAGGTGTTATTGAGCGTATTAGAGGTTTACAAGTACGAACGTTAAATAGAGTTTTAAAAACTGGAAGATTAACACGTATGATTGAAAACGAAACACTGAATGGTAATAAAGCTTACACACTTCTTCAAATGATGGGAGATTTACGCAAAGGTATTTGGAGTGAAGTATATGCTAACAAAACTATAGATCCGTATCGTAGAAACCTACAACGTGCACATTTAGACAGATTAGACTTTTTACTAAATAAAGCGAAAGATCAAAAAGCTGCTAAAAGCGACAGAGGTTACTTTAAGCAAACAGCCGTTACTATTAATCAATCAGATATTAAACCTGTAGTAAGAGGAGAATTAAAACGTTTACAAAGAGATATTAAAAGAAGTATTCCTTCTGCTCGTAACACCATAACTCGTTACCACTTACAAGATGCGGTAGATAGAATAGACACTATTCTAAATCCAAATAAATAATTTTTCTTAAATAACAGCAATCTAATAGGTTGCTGTTATTTTTTTTACATTTACCTTCCATCTACTAAAAAACTATAATGAAAAAAAACTTACTTCTATTATTTATACTAGCAATCTCATTTGCTAGCTGCACAAAAAAAACAACAGCAAAGAAAGCTGAAAAGACAGAAAACACTTACGTAAAAGACCATTACACTAAAAAAGAGGTAAAAATTACAATGAGAGATGGCGTAAAACTTCATGCCACTATCTACTCACCAAAAGACACTAGTAAAACCTACCCTATTTTGTTACAACGTACTCCGTATAGTTGTCAACCTTATGGAGAAGATAAATTCAGAAAAAAAATTGGTCCAAACCCAGTTTTAATGAAAGAGGGTAACATTATCGTATATCAAGATGTTCGCGGACGTTGGATGAGTGAAGGAGTATACGACAACATGCGTGCATACATTCCAAATAAAACAGAAAAACAAACCGATGAAACTACAGATACCTATGACACTATTGATTGGTTAGTTAATAACGTAGCAAACAATAATGGTAAGGTAGGTACATGGGGAATTTCATATCCTGGTCACTACGCTACTGTTTCAACCATTGATGCGCATCCAGCTTTAAAAGCTGCTTCACCACAAGCTTGTATTGGAGATTTCTTTTTTGATGATTTCCACCATAACGGAGCTTTCTTATTGAGCTACTTTAAAGCCATTTCTTTATTTGGTACATACAAAGATCAACCTACCGATTCTGCTTGGTACTCATTTCCTGATATGAAAACTCAAGACCAATATCAGTTTTTCTTAGATAAAGGACCTCTTAAAAACTTAAACGAATATTTTCAGTACGATAAGTTAGATACCAAAGTTGTTGAAAATAAAGAGCGTATTGATGATTTCTTTTGGAAAGAAATTGTAGAGCACCCTAATTACGACTCAGTATGGCAAAGTAAAGGAATCATTCAACATTTAGATAAAGTCCCTTCTACTGTAGCCACGATGATTGTTGGAGGTGAATTTGATGCTGAAGACTTGTATGGTCCATTAGAAACCTACAAAAACATTGAAAAAAATCAACCAAACAACTATAATACAATCGTTTTCGGACCTTGGGATCATGGCGGATGGTCTAGAAATAAAGTAGCTAACAAAGTTGGTAACTATTACTTTGGAGATTCAATCTCTTTAAAATTTCAAAAAGAGGTAGAAACAAAATTCTTCAATCATTTCTTAAAAGGTGATGGTTCTAAAAACTCAGGATTACCAGAAGCCTATGTTTTTGATACAGGTAAAAAAACGTGGAAATCTTACGATGCATGGCCACCAAAAAATGCTCAAAAACAAACATTTTTCCTTTCAGAAAACCAAGAATTAACAGCAACTCAAAAAGGAAATAACAAGGTTAGTTTTATTAGTGACATTAAGCGACCTGTACCTTATTCAGAAGACATAAAAACGGTATTCACTCCACGTAAATATATGACAGACGATCAGCGTTTTGCTGCACGTAGACCTGATGTTTTGGTATATGAAACAGATGTATTAACCGAAGACTTTACACTTGCGGGTGATATTTTAGCAAAACTACAAGTAGCTACCACTGGTTCTGCTGCCGATTGGATTGTTAAAGTTGTTGATGTGCATCCTGCTGATCTAAAAAATGACAACAAAGAAATGCAACCACATTTAAAATTGAGCAACTATCATTTAATGGTACGTAGTGAAGTAATGCGTGGACGTTTTAGAAACAGTTTTTCAAGTCCAGAACCATTTACTCCAAATAATAAAACAGCTGTAAATATTAAACTACAAGATGTTTTCCATACGTTTAAAAAGGGACACAAAGTACAAATACAAGTGCAAAGCACTTGGTTTCCTTTAATTGACTTGAATCCTCAAACCTATGTAGACAATATTTACAAAGCAGATGAAAAAGACTTTAAAACACAAACACATTCTGTATTTACTGACTCTAGTATAGAGTTTACAGTCTTAAAATAATAGCAAACTTTTTCTATTTAAAAACTTACAATACCTAAGAGTATTGTGAGTTTTTTTATGCTCTTTTAGCTATTTCTGTCTTAAAATTTAATTCTACTACCTCTAATAACAAACCTCTAAGCTCAAAATGAAAAAAATAATAATTCTAACAATTTTCATTCTTTTTAATAGTTGTAATTCAAAAAAGACTAAGCCTTTAACTACAGAAGAAATAAACAACATTGTAAACAAAGAGGTGAATAATTTTTTAAAACCTCCATATACCTCTTTATCTTGTGTTCTATACATAAATGGAGTATCACATCAATTTCACTTCGGTGAGTTAATTGATAAAAGTAAAGCAACCAATGAAACCCTATATGAAATAGGGTCTTTAACCAAAACCTATACAGGGTTATTACTTTCTCAAGCTGTTTATGATAAAAAAGTTAATCTTGAAAATAACATACAAACATATCTACATGACAGTTACCCTAACTTAAAACTACACAATAATGCTCCTATAACCTTACGTCATTTAATAACTCATACTTCTGGACTTCCTCTCAACATTAATTGTACAGACAACAATGCTCCTGTAGAAGAACAAATTAAATGTTTTGAGTCTTTTACCAAAGAAGATTTCTTTACCAAATTAAAAAACATAAAACTAACTCACGCAACCGGAAAAGATTATAACTATTCAAATGCCGGAGTACAACTTGTTGGATATATATTAGAAAACGTTTATCAGTTATCTTTTCAAGAACTATTAGAAAAATACGTTTTCTCTCGTTCAAAAGAACAACAAACAAGCTATAACACAAACAACAAGCTTCCTGTTTTAAAAGGTATGAATAATGAACAACAACCTATGCCTTTAATAAACAGTTTTTACAAGCATGCAGGAAGTTTGGTTTCCTCTACAAGCTCAATACAAAACTACCTTAAAATGTATTTAGAAAGTAATGACCCAGTTATAAAACAAGCCATGAATAAGTTAGCTGGTAACAACCAACATGGTAGAGCCTATGCTTGGAATACTTATAATTATGATAGCCACAAAAAAATGCTTTATCATAATGGCGGAACTTTTGGTCATTCTTCTTGGGCTGCTCTTTACCCTAACCAGAAAGTTGGCATTTTTTTAGTAACAAATAGTATTAATAATCAATCTCAAGGTGATTTAAACGAGCTTTCTAACAAAATAATTGATAAAGTTATAGAGTAACGCAACCTTTTTACAATCTATACATCTATTTTAAAATATATAGACTATAAAGCAAATAAACCTCTCACTCAACTAACACATAAACAACTGAACAACAACACAAAAACACTAAAAACATCAATATTTACCAATTACAAATATTAAAATATTCCCCTATATTTAACATACTATAAAACAAGCTTACTTATGAAAAACCTTATACCTATACTTCTTAGTGCCTGCATAGCAATTTCAGCATGTTCTAATAAAAAAGATAAAAAAACTCCTATAAACAAAACAGTTACTACTGATTCTGTTCAAAAAATATCAACTGTAACTTCGAAAAAAACAATTACTGATGCTTATTTCAAAGCACATGGAGTTGAACCTTTTTGGAACTTAACCATTTCTGATAACATGATTAAGCTAAAAACACTTCATGATTCAGACTCTATTCTTACACCGCATACAGAACCTATCTATGCTCAAGACAGTAATGTAAAAATGTATAATTTACAAACTGAATTAGCTGAGGTTCGTATTCAAATTAATCAAATGGAATGTATCAATGCTATGTCTGGTAAATCATTCCCTTACTCGGTAACTATTAACTATAAAAAAAGAAAAGATACTGATTACACTACCTTAGAAGGGTGTGGGCAATACATCACTAACTATCGATTGCACGATATCTGGGCATTAGAAGAATTGAATGGCGTAAAAGTTAGTAAAGAAGATTTCGGAAAAGAATTACCATATATAGAAATAAACACTACTAAAAACACCTTTATGGGAACTTCAGGGTGTAACAGAGTTACAGGTAAACTTTTTTCTGAAAGAGAAAGAATTCGATTTACCAATATTGCCTCAACAGAAATGTTATGCCTTAAAGGAGGTGAAAAAGAACAAGAATTTACTAAAGCCCTAGCAAGTACCATTTCTTATAAAATAGCAAACAACCGACTAACGCTTTTAAATCCTGATAAAACCTTATTAGTATTCAAAAAAGTAGACTAACTAATTAAACTATAAAAAATGAAAAAGATAGGATTAGTAGGAGGTATTAGTTGGACCTCAACCTTAGATTATTACAAATACATAAATGAGGGAATCAACCAAAGGTTAGGTGGCTTAAGTTCTGCCGAATGTTTAATTTACTCACTAAACTTTTCAGATGTTCAAAACAAAGGGTGGACAAACTCTTTTGATCTAATTTATAATGCCTGTACAAACTTAGCATCTAGTAATGTAGATGCTATAGTTTTAGGCGCAAATACAGCACATTTATTTGCTGATGAAATTCAATCAAAAATTAATATTCCAATTATCCATATTGCAGAAGCAACTGCTAAAGAAATAAAAAAAGAAAAGCTGAGTAAAGTAGGGTTATTAGGAACAAAGTTCACAATGGAAATGGACTTCTATAAAAACAAACTAAAAGAAAACAATATTGAAACCATTATTCCATCTGAAAAAAAAGACATCGAAGAAATACAGCATATTGTAAAAAATGAGCTTGGGAAAGGAATTGTAACCAGCCAGTCTAAGCTAAAATTTAGACGATACGCAAATGATTTAATAGAACAAGGAGCAGAAGGAATTATTTTAGGTTGCACTGAAATCCCTATGTTAATTGAACAAAACTATTTTGAATTTCCTGTATTTGACACCACCAAAATACACGTTAAAAATATTATTGATTTTGCTTTAACATAGCTTACTAATCATTATAAGAAAAAGCTATAAAAGACAATAAAATAACTATGCTATTACCTCCCTAATAGGCATAATTTTCAATAGGTTTGATACACTAACACTTTATAAATCTAACCGATAATGAAAACTGGAATAATAACTGGGTGCAGTAGAGGAATTGGATTTGCTATTGCTAACCTATTAACTGAAAACCTCAACTATAAAATTATTGGAACCTCTACTTCAGGAACTTCTCCTATTACAAAGTCAAATTTTGAAGCCTATCAGCTAAATCTTTCAAAAAGTGATTCCATAGATAATTTTATAAAAAAAATTGAAAACACCAAGATTGACTTTCTTATTAACAATGCTGGTATCTTATTAGAAAACTGGAACGATGCATCCATAAACATTGAACAATTAAAACAAACGTTTAATGTAAATTTATTTGGAACAATTGAAATAACCGAAAAATTAATTCCTAACTTTAAAAAAGATGGACAAATAGTTAATATTACATCTGACTGGGGTTCTTTTAGCGAAAAGAATTTTGATGAATTTCAACCTCATTATAAAATGTCAAAAGCTGCTTTGAATATGTACACAAAGCTATTAGCTAAAAGACTCGAAAAACAACAGATAATTGTTTCTGCTCTTGACCCTGGATGGACACAAACCGATATGGGAGGAAATGAAGCTTCTAGAAAACCTAATGATGTTGCAACAGATGTTAGAAATTTAATAACTAACAATTCTAAGAGTGGATATTTTTGGCATCAAGGAAATATCAGAGAATGGTAAAACACTAATTAAAGTTAATTCAAAATTTAAAAGCTACCAAGATGACACTAAACGAGATTGAAATTAAAACATCTGATATAAAACCTGTTAAAGCTTTTTATAAAAATATCATGGAGCTTCCAACTACACAGATTGATAGCAAATCGATATGTGTCAAAGCTGGTAAATCCTATTTAAAATTCATAGAAGACTCTGAAAAAAACTTACCCGCATATCATTTAGCTTTTAACATCCCCAAAAACAAATTGCAAGAAGCTATAAACTGGTCAACAAACAAGTTTGAATTTATAAAAAAAGAAAATGAGGAATTCATTACCAACTTCGAGAATTGGAACGCCTATTCAGTATATTTTTTTGATGCCGTTGGAAATATATTAGAGTTTATTGCTAGACACGATTTGGATAATGCTACTACAACGCAGTTCAATAGCAATCAAATCTTAAATATAAGTGAGTTTGGAATTGTTAAAGACCAACCTGATGTTTATGGAAAATATTTAATTGACACCTATGGACTACATATATTCGAAAAAAATCATAATAGTGAAACATTTACAGCTATTGGCGATGACAACGGATTATTAATCATCGTTAAAACTAACAGAAACTGGTATCCTACACAAACCCCTTCTAAAGCTAGTTGGGCAAACATTAAATTGAGCTACTCAGGCACCGAAACAATTTTAAAGATAAGAGAGTAAAGTTCGTTTAAATATTAAAAAACCTCTTAAAAGCATTATTTATAGGATTCTTGTACTCTTTTTATTTTTATATTTGGATAAAAAAGTGTTCTTATACTTCCATATCGTTAGTATAAAAACACTAAAAACATTTATATAAATAAGTTATAGGTAAATTGATTACACAATACAGAGCCGAGCAAAAAACAAAAAAAATGTTAGTCTAATGAAAAGAACAACAAAGAAAATCAAGAAAATTAAAAAAGATTTAAGCGATCGATCATACCATTCTCGACATAAAAGACAAGCCTTAAAGATTTTAAAAGACATTGAATCTGTTAAGGGTAAAACCGATAGTAAAATAATTGAGTTAGCAGATAAATATGCCAAAGATGTACTAGGTTCAAAAAAATTTGCCCCTTGGCTATATGTTTACAGTGCTATAAAGGGAGAATTTGTGGAAGGCTGGATACCTGATAATTATTATGGCAGAGTATTAGTACCCAAACTTAAAGGGAATTATGGTAAAATTGCAGATTATAATTCTCTAACAAATAAATTTTTTAACTGTTCCAATTTCCCCAATATAGTTTATTTTTCAAATGGACTTTGGTTATCTACCAGGTATGATGTTCTATCTAAAACTGAAGCTTTAAATATTATTAGTAATGAAGATTCAATGTTATTGTTTAAAACGGACAACTCTAGTCAAGGTAAAGGAGTACATTTTCTAAAAAAAGAGGACTTAACTATTGAATATTTAGAGTCCCTAGGTAATGGTGTATTGCAAAGATATATAAATCAACATCCTTTTTTCCGAGAAATATCTCCTAATTCTGTGGCCACTGTAAGAATTACTAGTGTAATCAATAATCGTGGTGAGGTTTCAATAAATGCTTGCTATTTACGAGTAGGTAGAAATTTTGATACACACGTTAAATCTAGTTCCCATATTAGAATTCCTATAAATCTAATCACCGGAGAATTAGACGAATATGGTTATTCAACAAAATGGCTTAAAATAAATGAGCATCCTGATACCAAATTTATTTTTAAAGACAAAAAGATACCTCACTTTGATAAATTTCTTTCAACTGCAGTTAAGTTTCATAAAATGGTTCCATTTGCAATTTGTATTGGCTGGGATATGATAATAGATACTAATAATGAAATACAAATTATGGAATGGAATGGATCACATAACGATATTAAGTTTTCAGAAGCTACACAAGGTCCTTGTTTTTCAAATTTAGGGTGGGATAAATTATGGAAGAAAAACTAGAATAATAAACCTATTCATAACAATACCAATAGTTCAACGTGACAAACGAATATAAAGCAAAACATATTAACCCTTGCGTGATTTCTTTGTATAACTGGAATTACCAGTGGGTTCTTATCTATTCGAATCCACTCATAATTATACTCTAATACTACTACACTAAAATAGTAGCTTTAATCTTTTTACTGATAGCTATAAGAGAGTAGTAACATTCATTTGAAAAAATCATAATAGTGAAACATTCACAGCTATTGGCGATGACAACGGATTATTAATCATCGTTAAAACTAACAGAAACGGGTATCCTACCCCCCTTCTAAAGCTAGTTGGGCAAACATTAAATTGAGCAACTTAGGCACCGAAACAATTTTAAAGATAAGAGAGTAACGTATATTTAAATAACATAAACATCACCTATAAACAATATAAACAGGCTAAAAGCCCATTTGTATATGTCCTCTTGCATAAGCAATTATTGGTATTTAAAAATTAAAGCGACGTTCCACCATCAACTATAATCTTCTCATTTCTTAAAACTTGTGATTTATCTGAAAGTAGAAATTCAACAATTGGAGCAATATCTGTTGGCTGAACAATTCTACCAATAGGAGAAGTACTTGAAAAATGTTCTAAAAGATTATCAATAGCCTCATCACTCATCCCTGATTTTTTCTGAATTGGACTCTCTGTAACACCAGGGCTCACAACATTTACTCTAATTCCTTTATCTGCAAGTTCAATATTTAAAACTCTTGCTATACTTTCCAAAGCAGCTTTACTAGCTGTATATACACTTGTATTAGAAAAAGATTTAAAAACAACAATAGAAGTATTTAAAACAACACTTGAAGGATTTTTAAGAATTGGAATAAATTTTTGAACTGTAAAAAAAGCTCCTTTAAAATTAATGTTCATTGTTTCATCAAATAGTTGTTCAGAAGTTTCTTCAAAACTAGAAGCTTTAAAAATACCTGCGTTTACAAACAATCCATCAATCTTTCCAAACTCATTTTTAACTTTAGCTACTAAATTATCAATCTCAACTAATGAAGATGTGTCTGATAAAATACCTACTGAATTATTTCCTAATTCAGCAACAGCTTTATCTAAATTCTCTTTCGTTCTTCCTGTTATTATTACTCTATAATTTAAATTTAACAAGTATTCTGCACAAGCAAAACCAATCCCTGATGTTCCTCCTGTAATTACTATAATTTTATTATTCATCATATGTTTTTTTTGCAAAATTGGCGAATAACTTTACATTTGACAAGTACTTACCTTTTGGTAAGTAACTGACCTGCAAGTCGGAAAAATGTATTTTTATATGAAAACAGAAGAAAAAATAATTGAAAAAAAATATCAGCAAGCTAAAGAGTGTCCAATAACCATATTTATGGAACAAATTGGAGGAAAATGGAAACCTGTAATCATTTGGCTTTTACTTTTAAACGAAGTAATGAGGTTTAACGAACTAGATAAAGCTATTGATGGTATTAGTCAAAAAATGTTATCTCAACAATTAAAAGACCTCGAAAAATTAAACATAGTAAATAGGAAAGTATATCCTGTAATCCCTCCTAAAGTTGAATACAGCCTAACTAAAAAAGGAAAATCTTTAAAAGAAAACTTAACTATGATAATGGAGTGGAGTAATAAAAACCTAAGATAAACTTCACAAACTAAAATACTATTAGTCAAGCTACCACAGCTCTTATTTTTCTGTGTTAAAAACACATTCATTATAATAACTTCTATACAATAAAAGCCTTAGTTAAGAAAATTATCCATTCATTAACGATAATTATCCATTTTAAACCATTGCTTTCTTCATCAACTTTGTAACGTCAATATTGACATACAATTTTAATAATAGAAAAAATGGAAAATATAACTGCAACAGGATTTAACGTTCCTACAAGAAATGAAGTATCTCAAACCAATAAAGAGATATTTGACAGTTTAAACAACGCATTAGGTTTTGTACCAAACTTATATGCAACCATAGGGTATTCAAACAATGGTTTAAAAAGATTTTTAGACTATCAAAATGCTAAAACATCTTTAACCAATAAAGAAAAAGAAGCTGTAAACCTTATTGTAAGTCAAGTAAATGAGTGTATCTATTGTCAAAGTGCACATTTAGTACTGGGGAAAATGAATGGATTTAATGATGAACAATTATTAAATATCAGAAAAGGAGGAAGTGAAAACGCGAAACTAAATGCATTGGTAAAATTAGCGGCTGATATTACTCAAAACAGAGGTAGAGCTAAAAATGAAAATGTAGAAGACTTCTTTGCTCAAGGGTATACTAAAGAAAACCTTGTAGATCTAATACTACAAGTGAGTGATAAGACAGCTATGAACTATTTACACAACCTTACTAAGGTACCTGTAGATTTTCCTTTAGCTGAAACTATTTAAATAAAATAAGGAAATATGATTTTCATATTTCCTTCATTTTCAACCTTTAACCTATTTAGAAATGAATAAAGAAGAAAAAAAATATCCGCTCCCACCATTTACTTTTGAATCTGCACTTGAAAAAGTACAAAAAGCAGAAGACGCATGGAACTCCAAAGATCCAATACAGGTATCAAAAGCATACACCATAGATTCTGAATGGAGAAACAGAACACAATTTATTAATGGACGAGAAGAAATTGTTACCTTTTTAACCAAAAAATGGGAAGAAGAAAAGCATTATAAACTAAAAAAAGAGCTTTGGGGTTTTAGAGGAAATAGAATGGCTGTTAGATTCGAGTATGAATTTCAAGATAAAAACGACCAATGGTACAGAGCATACGGTAACGAAATTTGGGAGTTTAATGAAAATGGACTTATGCAAAAACGCTATGCCAGTATAAACGATTTAAAAATTGCAGAAAACGAAAGAAAACTTATATAAAACATTCTATCATGATGCAAAACAACAACTTCACCCTCATTAATTCGCAAACGGGTAATCTTGCATTTAAAATATATCATTTAGAAAAAGGAAATCCTTTTGATCATATTCAAAGACTAAATTATTATTCGCTTATTTGGATACAAAAGGGTAAAGGAATACTCAAAGCTGATTTTTCCGAATACGATTTTAATGAGAACACGTTGTTGTCTTTTTCACCTTATCAACCGTTTATGCTTTCTCCTAAAACAGATATCAGTGGCGTAATAATTCATTTTCATCCTGATTTTTTCTGTATTCACAAACATCATAAAGACGTTGCTTGTCATGGAGTCCTATTTAATAATATTTACAGTTCACCAATGGTTCAAGTTGAAGAAAAAACTACTGCTAATTTTGAAATGATAATAGAACAGTTCAAAGACGAAATAAAAAAGTCTGCTTTAGCCCAATATGAATTATTAATCTCCTATTTAAAAATATTTTTAATAACAGCCTCAAGACTAAAAACGGCACAACAAACCAAAGAAAACACAGCAACAAATAATACCGAAGAACCTCCTTTCATTTTACAGAATTTAAAAAACTACATTGAAACACATTACAAAACAAAACATTCTGCTAATGAATATGCTAAAATGCTAGCAATTACACCAAAAGCTTTAACAAAACTCACCAAAACCCACTTCAACAAAACTTTAACCAACTTAATCTCAGAACGCATCATTATTGAAGCTAAAAGAGAGTTATACCTAACCAATAAAACTATCAAAGAAATTGCATATGAGTTAGGCTATGATGACCAATACTATTTCAGTAGGTTTTTCAAAAAAAATGTAGATATATCTCCACAACTTTACAGAGAAACCGTTGGCTTTAATAAAGCTTCAGCTGGTTAAAAGAATCAAACTGCTTAAGCTTTTATTTTATACTTTAAAAAAGCACTTTTATTCCTTAATATTACTACATAAGAACATCAATAGTACATATATAAATTAGTTATTAGTAATTTGAAAATGTTTTGCTATTAAACTCACGTGTTAGAATCTACTGACAATTTAATCGCTAAAACAATTTTTTCAACATTAAAACTAACTAAAGCTATGTCTAATCAAACCACTATTAAAGGAGATGTATCGTTTAACCAATCTAATAATGTTACTGCAATTGTAAAATTGTGGGAGGCAAATAATAAAGAAGCAATTGGTGAGCATATCATTTCATCTGAAGCAAAAGGTAAATTCACCATAAAAGCAACTCCTAAAGCAAAAGACACTGTTCTCTACATCACTGCCGAACTACAAAATTCTAAAGTAGTGCTACTCTCTGTACTGTCACCTAATTTTGAAGAAGACATTACAAAAAAAGGCATTGTTGTAAATGAGTTAACTACAGTAGCCTCTGCTTTTACCTGTGCTCAATTTTTTAACGGACTTCAGTTAACTGGGAGTCTACATGGAATAAGAATTGCCGCTAAAAACACTCCTAACCTTATCAATCCTGTAACAGGCAGTTATGGAGAAGTCTTAATGGATCCTTTTAACATCACACAAAACGAAACACTAGCGCGATTAAATACATTAGCAGCATTAATCGCAGCCTACGGAACGGTAGAGATTGAAGGATACAATTGGAAGGAAAATTTCTTGAAGCACACAACTCCATTAGGAGGTAAAAAACCACAAAATACTGCCGAAGCTATAATTGGTGTCGCCCAATCTCCTTGGCTGTATCCAGCAGATTTATTTCATCTTTTTGACAAAGCCTATCCATCACCAGAAGATGGTTTCCCTGCCAAACCCAATAGCAAAGTTCCTACAAGTCGACGCAATGCTCCTTTTGTACCATATTTAAGTTTTGCTCCAGAAGATTTCGCCATGATTTTAGCTTTTGGTCAAGGGGGAATCTGCGCTCCAGGAAAACTTTCTCTTGATAAAGAAGGAAACTTATGGACAGGTCTAAACTGGATGCCAGGAGCTCAAAATGGTGTATACCAAGGTATCGGTGGCGGACTTGTAAAGTTGGACTCTACAGGAAAACTACTATCTCCACCTGTAACTGGTTACACAGGTATGAATGTTGATGGTGCAGGTTGGGGTACAGCTGTTACCAAAGATGGCACTTGTTGGGTAACAAGTTTTAACGGAGCTATTGGTGTGTATAAACTAGAAGACGGTTCACCAATCGTTGAAAAAGTCCCTGAACACTTAGCTGAAGCCTTAAATGAAATTGGAGGCTTGCAAGGTATTGGAGTAGCTCCGAATGGTGATATTTGGATTGTTGGAACCTCATCTAACATCATGCTACATTTTCCTGAAGGAGACCTTACCAAAGGTAGAGTTGTTATAAATGAAAAACTCAATGAATCACTTTCTGCTCCGTTTGCGGCTTCCATAGACACTAACAATCGTGTATGGATTAGTAATACCAATGGTGTATCGTTGGTTCGTTATTCTCCTTCTGAAAAAAACAGACCTGTAGAACGTTTTATTCTTGCAGGTGGCGGACGCGGTGTTGCTTTAGATTCCAAAGGAAATTGTTGGGTAGCCTGTAATACGAGTCCAGACTTTCCTCATACCACTACTACAGACGGTGTTTCTATTATTGAAGGGTTTGCACTTGGATATCCGCATTTACAACAAACAGTGGGACGCAAACATAAAACAGGTTCCGTTTTTATGATTCCTGCGGA
Source organism: Tenacibaculum sp. DPLXC6 (assembly GCF_056815515.1). Taxonomy (NCBI): domain Bacteria; kingdom Pseudomonadati; phylum Bacteroidota; class Flavobacteriia; order Flavobacteriales; family Flavobacteriaceae; genus Tenacibaculum; species Tenacibaculum sp. DPLXC6. The sequence continues at coordinate 2,948,724 of NZ_CP141806.1, read as the reverse complement.
TGCTACACCTATAGACACGATTGATAAAATTACCCACAAATCTAATTTAACACCTTACGGAGATGGGGAACTAAACGCACCTTGGGGAGTATCTATTGATGGAAATGATGATGTTTGGGTTGCCAACTTTATGGGGAGAGGTGTATCGTTTATGGCAGGTGCTTCTCCAACTGGACGTACCGAAGATTTTACTACAGGAGAGGTGATTCACACCATTCATTCGGGGAGTATACAAATGCTGACCGATGTAGTTGTTGACCAAGCAGGAAACCTTTGGTGTGCCAATAACTGGAACTTACCTCAAACGGTAATGGAAGCAAAACCTGACCCTGCCTATTCTACTTGGGGTGGTGGCTCTGGGGTCGTAGTTGTTTACGGAATAGCCAAACCTGCTCAAACTCCACTTGCTGGTCCTGTGAGTGCTGTTTAAAACCTATAATACTAAATAAGCGTCTTTAAAACAGACGCTTATTTAGTATTTCTTCAACACTTTTTTTAGATTCTTCTTCTCTTTTATCTTTATATTTGGATAAAATAGCACGTATATAAACAACTTATGTACAATTCAAACCAATCGAAATAGAATTAAAACTCAATGAAGATCTTTTTGAAACCTGCCTTGTCAATCCTGACACTTTTAATATTGAATCTTAACAATACTGTCTTTGCACAGAATCAAAGCATTAAAAATCTAACTACCGATGATATAATCGAGAACACCATTTCTACTGAGGAGCAGCACACTTATGCTGTTCAATTAGAAAATGGTATGGCAATCACCGGAAAGGTTGTTCAAAAAGGGATAGATTTGGTTATCGATGTATATTCCCCTACAGGTGAGCTTTTATATCAAGTTGACAGTCCAAACGGAAAAGAAGGAGAAGAACCGATTGACCTTACTGCGAATCAATCTGGTTTATACAAGTTTATAGTTCATTCTCTCGATAAAGATGCTAAAAAAGGTAACTACACTTTAGAAGTAGAACAGATTTTGAGCTTTCCAGAAAACACTAAACGTATTACCAAAAAGGAGCTTCCAACAGAAACACTATACAAGCTATGGGAATCTACACTTAACGATAACAACGCTATTGATAAATTTGTAGCCAGCCATACTGAAAGGCATATTATTGAACCAATTGAAGGTGATAATGTAAATATGTTAGTCACCTATTTCTGTGTGCCAGATAATAATACAGAATATGTAATGTTGAGCGGTGGCCCTGATTTTTTGGGACTTCGATTTCAACGATTACCAAACACAAAACTCCATTTTGTTACGCAAAAAGTTCCTAATGATGCTCGCTTCAATTATGGTTTCAATTATTTTAATTTAGATAAATATGGTCCAAACAAGGAAATTGAATCTAGAAGTGTTAAACACGCTTATGATGGAACTATTGAAATGCCAAATGCCCCTGAACAAACTTACATTTCAAAAAGAGAAAATATTAGCAGAGGAATATTGTATCCAACATTAATTAAAAGTAAAATTTTAAATCAAGAACGAAAAATATCTATTCACACACCTGCTAATTACGATTCAAAGAAGCCTCATAATTTATTAATAGTTTTTGACGGAGAATCATACGGATCAAGACCAAATCGTAGGTCAAGAATACCTACTCCAACTATAATTGACAATCTAATAGCGGACAAAAAAATCTCACCTACTATCACTGTTTTAGTATGGTCAATGGGTAGCCGTAGTAAAGATTTGGTAAACGAAAAATTTGGAGACTTTATTGCAACTGAACTCATTCCTTGGGCACGTGCAGAATACAACATTCATCCTAAATCAAGCAAAGTTATTTTAGCTGGTTCAAGTCGTGGTGGCTTTGCAGCTAGTTATATCGCGTTTAGATATTCAGATGTAATAGGGAATGTTCTTTCCCAATCAGGATCTTATTGGATTAAAGGAACTAAAGATGAAAATCATTGGATATATCCAGAAAATAATGGAAAACTAATCAATTTATACAAACAGAGTAAACGATTACCTATTAAATTCTATATGGATATAGGTTTATATGATGCTGGTGCATCAATGCTAGGAATGAATAGACAGTTTCGAGATATCCTTGAAATAAAAGGTTATGAAGTAGATTATCATGAATTTAAAGGAGGACACAATTACTTGAATTGGCGAGGAACACTTTCAGATGGGTTAATATCCTTAATTGGAATAGAGTAAAACATAAAACTAAAACAGAAATATGATACCATTTAATGATTTATTACTATTTGGATTAGCAGCATTAATAATGGTGCTTTCACCTGGACCGAATATGATTTATTTAATCTCAAGGTCTTTGTCACAAGGAAAAAAAGCTGGAATCGTTTCTCTTTTGGGAGTAATGTGTGGGTTTTTATTCCATATACTTATGGTGTCTTTTGGACTTACTGCAATATTTTTTGCTGTCCCTTATGCTTTTGTAGTAGTTAAGTTTCTTGGAGTAGGATACTTATTATATTTAGCTTATAATACCGCTAAATCTAAAAATAAAATTTTTGACGCTGACCAAAACTTGAAATCGGACAAACCTCTTAAGCTATTTAATATTGGACTTTTGACAAATATCCTAAATCCAAAAATGGCTGTATTTTATCTTTCTTTTTTTCCTCAATTTATAAAGCCTGAACATGGTTCTATCTTAGGTCAAAGTTTTCAACTCGGAATTACACAAATACTAATAAGTTTTTTAGTTAATTTTTTGATTGTTATATCTGCTGCTAAAATGGCAAATTGGTTCTCGAAAAAGCCAATTTGGTTAAGAATACAGAAGTGGTTTATGACTTCAGTATTAACTGGACTTGCTGTAAAAATGGCTTTGACAAAAGCGAAATAAAAAAGCCAGTATGTAACATACTATAAAATTAATTGCTAAACTACTTCACTATTCATAGCTGAAACCAATTACAACCACTTCAAAAACTCCTCTCTAGGAATTTCTTACCCCTATACCTAAATGTATTTATTATACTCTTTTTATTTTTTTTATATTTGGATGAAAAAGTGCTATTATACCTCCATATCATTCGTATAAAAACACTAAAAGTACTTATATAAACAAGTTGGCAATAATTGAAAATAAATGAAATTTGAATTAATTGGAAAATATAAATCCTTAACTGATTTCAAAACACCTTCTTTAGGAGATTTTTGTGTGGTAACAGGGTTAAATGGGACTGGAAAATCTCAGCTTCTTGAACTTTTTAATCAACTTCAAAACAAAGTTGAATTCACCCAAAATTCGGGTCAATTAAATTATACAATTCGCTTGCTTTCTGATGATTATTCCCCGGGGGTAATTAAATACATTGCATACAATGGTCTAAATCCATCAAACCTTGGGTCAATGAACAAACAATCTTATTACCAAATAAAACGGCAAATAACTCAAGGACTTAAACAAGGCAGAAATAGGAATTTTCAACGAAAAAATATAGCAGAAAAAATTGCTAAAAATTTAGGAAAAGAGTTTTCGGAACTTAACGAGAAGGACATTCTAGACTATTCCTTTTCTCATGAAGATTTAGGAATTGCAGATATTTTTCAAACCAATCTGGGACAACTATTCTACAACTACGCCTATAACAGAGAAAAGAATAACTATAGAAAATATAGGAATTCACAAGGTGCAACTTATGATGTGCTTACAGACGAAGAATTCAATGAAAAAAACATTAATCCATGGGAACTAATTAATAGGTTTCTAATAAAATCTAAATCAGACTATTTTGTTGAAGGAATCAAAGAAGAGAATTTTGATGAAAGCATGACTATAACTCCAGAGTTCATAAACCGTATTACAAATGACCGTGTTCAAGTAAACGCTTTGTCTAGTGGAGAACGAGTTATTGTTTCTTTAGCTTTCTGCTTATTTAATATTGAACTAGCTGAAAGCAATATTTATCCTAAAATTCTTTTGCTTGATGAGCCAGATGCGCCACTTCACCCTTCAATGTCAAAGGAATTTTTAGATGTTATTTATGATGAATTGGTTATAAATAAAGGTATTAAAGTAATACTAACTACTCATTCTCCATCAACGGTTGCGCTTGCAAGAGAAGATAGTATATTCTGCATGTCCAAAGTTGGAGAAAGATTTGAACAAGTTGACAAAGACAAAGCCTTGAGTGTATTAACAGAAGGCTTAAACACAATTAGTATTCATTACGAAAACAGGCGTCAAGTATTTGTTGAAAGTCCTTATGATGTTGTTTTTTATGAAAAATTACATCATAAACTAAACACACATTTAACACCTGAGATATCTTTGACTTTTATTTCCTCTGGGGAAAGTAGAACAGATAAACATGGGCAGAAAGTATCAAATTGTGAACAAGTAAAAAATATTTGTAAAACCCTTAATGAAGCAGGTAATAAATCAGTCTGGGGAATTATAGATTGGGATAATGAAAATGAACCAGAAGAATATTCATATATAAAAGTTTTAGGGGACAAAACTAGATATGCAATTGAGAATTACATATTTGACCCTATCCTTTTAGCAGCATTACTGTTAAGAGAAAAACTTATAGAAAAATCTGATTTGGGGTTGACTGATGAGCAAAACTATATGGATATAGGCCACATGGATAATACTCAGCTTCAAAGTATATCAAATGTTATAGTGTCCAAAATTGGAGAACAAGTTAATCCAACTGAGAATTTAGATGAAATTGCTATTACTTATGTAGGTGGATCGGAAATTAAAATTCCTAACTGGTATCTAATACATCATGGGCATGAACTTGAAGGTAAAATTCTGACAGCGTTCCCAGGATTGAATAAGTTAAAAAAAGACAAGGAAGAGTTACTAAAACTTGAAATGATTGATAAAATAATAGATGATATGCCAGGTATGATACCAATGGACATTTTGGAAGCTTTGAAATTTATTCAATCATGATAAAAACTATTGCCAACAATATGTATAGTGCATAGCACCCTGCGGGATGCTACGACACCATACATGAAACGTTGTAACCAATTTCGTCCATACACATGACTAAGGAACTAAAAAATGATTTAATAGTAATAATTATATTATTTATCGGAGCATTGTATTTGTTTCTAAACCCTGGAAAAATAAATGAAACCGAACTTAAACAAATCGCAGGAATATTAGAAAAAAAACCTGAATTATGTGAGGATTGTGGAAATATGGGAGACAATAATATTCGATTCAAATTAAAAACACATCCATTTGAATTTGACATTGAGGGTTATTCTTATGACAATATTAATAACAAAGAAAAATTTCTATCATTAAAAAAAGGAGAACCACTAATAATTTTAGTTAGAAAAGAAAGAACAACAAGAGAGAAAATCAATCGTGATATTGATTGTTTTGATATTCGCTCTCCAAATGGTTTAATTTATTTAAAAGTATCAGAAGTCAACAAATACTACAATAACTCTTGGAAATTAATTCTATCTATTGGTTTTCTGTTTATAATAATTGTATTGTTAAAGAAAATAAAAATAAAAAAAATTGAAAACTAAATATCATTTATAACCACCTCAAAAACTCCTCCCTAGGAATTTCTCTCGCGCCTAAACTTGCTAGATGGTCGTTATATACTTGACAATCGATGAGTTTGTAGCCTCCATTTTTCGCTAAATGGATAAACGCAACTTTGCTCATATTACTTACTTTGCTAAACATACTTTCACCACAAAACACACCGTTTCCTAAATCTACTCCATACAAACCTGCAACCAGTTTGTCATCTATCCATACCTCAATAGATTTTGCATAGCCTTTGTCGTGTAAGTTTATATAAGCATCTTCCATTTCATCGGTAATCCAAGTACCTAATTGATCAAAACGATTGATGTGTCGACAATTAAAAATAACATCATCAAAAGCTTTATTTTCCGTTATCGTAAAACCGCCTTTTCGCAATACCTGTTTCATCGATTTGGAAATCTTCACTTCCTCAGGAAACAACACCATACGCTCCCATGGAGAATACCAAACAATGGGCTCCCCTTCATTAAACCACGGGAAAATTCCATGTTGGTAGGCATACACCAATCGTTCAGCCGATAAATCACCGCCCAAAGCCAGTAAACCATCATCAGTAGCCAACTCATACGGAGGAAACTCTATTTTTTCAGAAAGCCAAATCATTCGTTACATTCTTTTTTACAAAAATACTATATCCGTGAATTCAACATAAAAGTTTTATTAATAAAAACGTGGTATAGTCGCCATCAGCGAAGTTCGTTGGCATTTCCTCAACACAACGGAGCCATCAGCGAAGTTCGCTGACATTTCCTCAACACAACGAAACCATCAGCGAAGTTCGCTGGCGTTTCCTCAACACAATGAAACCATCAGCGAAGTTCGCTGGCGTTTCCTCAACACAATGAAACCATCAGCGAAGTTCGCTGGCGTTTCCTCAACACAACGAAACCATCAGCGAAGCTCGCTGGCGTTTCCTCAACATAACGGAACCATCAGCGAAGCTCGCTGGCGTTTCCTCAACACAACGGAGCCATCAGCGTAACGCGCTGACGTTTCCTCAATAAACTCTTAAAACAAGGTAAGTCCTAACAAATAAATTACGCTACCTACCACCATTGCAATTAACGTGTAGGGTAAAATTTCTTTTGCTTTTAGTTTTGTAATTCCTAATAAGGGTAATGCCCAAAAAGGCTGTAACATGTTAGTTATTTGATCTCCATATGCTAGTGCCATAATTGCTTTAGGTAACGGAACCCCTAATTTTAATGCACTTTCTACCACAATAGGACCTTGTACAACCCACTGTCCTCCCCCACTCGGTACAAAAATATTGACCAAACCAGCACTAAAAAAGGTAAATATGGGTAAGGTCGTTGCCGTTGCTATAGACACGAAAAAATCAGAAATTAAAGTAACCATTCCCGTACTTTTCATCACACCCATAATACCAAAATACAATGGAAACTGAATTAAAATTCCAGAAACATCACTAATTGACTCTCCCACAGCATTGGTAAACTTTTTAAAACTTCCGTGTAGCATAATTCCTAATCCTAACATAAAAAAGTTAATTAGGTTAGGTGTAATTTTCAACTGCTGAATGTCTGCCCAATAACGATAACCAAACGCTACTAAAATCAACACACCAAAAGCAATAGCTAACCACTGAGAACTATCTAGTTTTTCTGCTTGAGTGCTAACCTTTTCATCGGTATGCATTTTATATTCTGGTAAATTAATCGCTGTAGGAGTTGCTTTCTTCCCTAAAAAATAAAAGGTTGCCGATACCGCAGCTACTACCACGAAAAAAATCAGCAAATTCCACCAACTAAAAATCGTTTGAGAATAATCAATCACATCAGGTATTTGAGCTAAAACCTCATCCGAAGAAACCGATTGCATAATACTTTTTATATGCCCACTCTCATTAATTTTTATGGGTGCCGACCCAGAAATTCCACCATGCCAAACCATCAAACCCATATAACCCGCCGCTCCAATAATTGGATAATTTAATTTGATATTCTGTTGTTGCGCATGTTCTGCTACTTTACGTGCCAATAAAGCACCAAAAATGAGTCCTAACCCCCAATTAAAGAAAGCTACCAACATAGTAGTACAACTTACAATGGCTGCACTATTTGCTGTGTTGGTACAGAATTTTGTTACTTTTAAAATTAAATTACTCACAGGCTTACTCAACACCAATACATGCCCTAATACCAAAATCAACATCATTTGATAGGCAAAAACGAGTAATCCGTTAGACCAAATTCCGTTTTCCCAAAATTGTAAAACTTCTAAAGAATAGGTAACTACAGAGCTTTCTTCTGGTTTTGTAAAAAACAGTGCTAATAAAAGAGTTACCAGTGTTAATAATATAGCGATGGTAAAAGGTGAGGGTAAATATTTTTTAAAAACATTTTCTATAACCTGCGTAATTTTCATAGTATAGGGTTTGATTTGCTAAAATAATTAAATAGACTGAATCTTATTTTAACTAGTTTTGCAGTATGGTAAAAGAACTTCAATTACGTGTTAATTTAGTAGAAGAACGCAAAGACAATATTTTACAGCTAAAAGCTGCTAAGAAGCTAGGTATTAATATAGCTGATATTACTAGCGTAAAAGTGTTACGTAAATCGATAGATGCACGTAAAAAAGAAGTTATTTTTAACTATAAAGTAGCGGTATACATTAACGAACCACAGCCAGATACTCCTGATTATATTTTTGAATATCAAGATGTATCAAATGCGAAAGAAATTCATATTGTAGGTTTTGGTCCTGCAGGAATGTATGCAGCACTTCGTTGTATTGAGTTAGGATACAAGCCTATTGTGTTAGAGCGTGGTAAGAATGTACAAGATCGTCGTAGAGATTTACGTGCTATTAATCAATTTCATGAGGTAAACCCAGACTCTAACTATTGTTTTGGTGAAGGTGGTGCAGGAACGTATTCTGACGGAAAGTTATATACAAGAAGTTTAAAGCGTGGTGATGTTCGTAAAATATTTGAAAACTTAGTATATCATGGTGCTACCGATCAAATTTTAGTCGATGCACATCCGCACATAGGAACTAACAAACTTCCGAAGATTATTCAAAATATTCGTGAAACGATTTTAAAACACGGTGGAGAAGTTCATTTTGAAACTCGTGTTACTGATTTTATCGTTAAAAACAACAAGCTACAAGCTATACAACTCCAAAACGGAACGGAAATGGCTGTGAATGCTGTTGTTTTGGCTACTGGGCATTCTGCAAGAGATATATACGAGCTATTGCATAAAAAAGACATTTTACTGAAAGCAAAGTCGTTTGCTATGGGAGTTCGTGTAGAGCATCCGCAAGAAATTATTGATCAAATTCAGTATAGTTGTTCAGGTCAACGTGATGAGTTATTACCTGCTGCTGCATATAGTTTAGTTCATCAAGTTGGAAACCGTGGAGTGTATTCATTCTGTATGTGTCCTGGTGGATTCATTGTTCCTGCGGCAACTGCCAATGGTGAGGTAGTAGTAAACGGAATGTCGCCTTCGCGTCGTAATAACAAGTTTGCAAATTCGGGTATTGTAGTTGAAATTAATGTTGATAAAGACTTACCGAAGTATGAGAAATACGGAGTTTTAAAAGGCTTACAATATCAAAAAGATTTAGAAAAGTTAGCCTTTAACGCAGGTGGAAGAAGTCAAGTTGCCCCAGCACAACGTTTAACTGACTTTGTGGAAGGTAGATTATCTTCTTCTTTAAATGATTGTTCGTATCAACCCGGATTGAATTCTTCTCCGCTACATTCGTTACTTCCTAAATTGATTGGAAGTAGATTACGTAAAGGTTTTGCTGCTTTCGGGCAAAAGATGCACGGTTATTATACTGCGGAAGCCAACATTGTTGGGGTGGAGTCTAGAACCTCATCACCAGTAAATATTCCGAGAAAAGAAAACCTTGAACATCCACAAATTGAAGGGCTCTTTCCTTGTGGTGAAGGTGGTGGTTATGCGGGTGGTATTATTTCGGCTGCTATGGACGGTGAACGCTGTGCTGAGGCTGTCATTGCAAACCTGTAATAATTAACAAATATTTGTTGGTGTAATTTCCAATTACCTCGTACTTTTGCTATTCCTAAAAATTAGAGGCTTTTTTAGCGATGAGTAAAAAGAATAAAAAAAATAACAAAAAGAAAATAGATAAGCCGCATTATAAACGTTTACACAACTACTATAATCGCACTGGTTTTTACATGTTCATTTGGATTAGCTTGAAAAAAGCTTTTTGGCCAATTGTTGGAGCTGTTGTTGGTATATTATTATTTAACAAGTATGTTTATAATATTAACGATGGTTTACAACATATGACCGAAACTTTTTCTAGAACGGGAGTTTTAGTTACTTTTTTTATTTCTGAAACAATTTTAGGATTAATTCCGCCAGAGATTTTTATCGCATGGTCTAAGAAAACAGCCGACCCTATTGTAAATATTTCTTTGTTAGCTACCTTATCTTATTTAGGAGGTTTGTGTGCTTATTTTATAGGTAGGGCTTCTTTAAAGATAGATTCTGTAAGAAATTACTTAGAAGTTAAAATGGCTAAAAACCTTAAAAACACTAGTAAATGGGGTGGATTTTTAATTTTAGTAGGTGCACTATTACCACTACCTTTTGCTATTAGCTGTTTAACTGCTGGTATGATTAAATACCCTTTTAAAAATGTAGTTTTTGTAGGCTTATTTCGTTTTGCTCGTTTTGCTATTTATGCATGGGCTATTTTTTCGGTAGTAAATTAACTTAAAACAATTATGGGACTAACTAACAACGACATTTTTAAAAAGCTACGAGTAGCACATAAATTAAGAGATACTGATATTATTGAAATCTGCGCTTTAGTTGATTTTAAAGTTTCTAAATCGGAAATCAACGCAATCTTTAGAAAAGAAGATCATCCTAAGTATGTGGAATGCGGAGATCAGTTTTTACGTAACTTTTTAAACGGATTAATTATTCATTTAAGAGGTCCGATGCCAGAAAAAAAGCCAACAAAAAAGTAACCACACCACTAACACTTATATAATTAAAAAACCTTCTGATTGAATCAGAAGGTTTTTATTTTCCCCTTAAATTTCTCAATCAATAATTATTTATTGAATGATTATGATACAAATATATAACTGTCTTTTGGTACATTAAAAGGGATATCCGTAAGTATAAATGTAGTTTTCCGCAAAACAAAAAAAGAGCGCAAATTTTGCGCTCTTTTTGTATTCATAGTTTTCTAAATATTCTTAGAATGGTAAATCATCTGGTTCGTTAGCAGATAAATCTGGAGCTGGCTCAAACTGGTCAGCTGGTGGAATGTTTTGTGAAGCAGCTTGTGCTAAGTTTTCAATTCTCCATCCTTGAATAGAGTTGAAGTATTTAGCTTCTCCTTGTGGGTTAATCCATTCTCTTCCTCTTAAATTAATAGAAACCTTTACATCTTGCCCTACCTGATAACTGTTTAATAAATCACATTTATCTTGAATAAATTCAATTAATAACATTTGAGGATATTGCTCATCAGTAGTTACTACTAGTTCACGCTTTCTAAATCCGTTAGACCCAAATGTTTGTGTCTCGTTAATTAATTTAATTTTTCCTATTACTTCCATTTCTTATCTATTTAATTAAAAGTACCTTCCAAGCACTTTCTACATCATTGTTTTGTAAATACTCTTGTGCAAAAGTATGTTTTTTTTCAGTTGAAATACCCACAAATTGTGAATGTTCTTTCGCAAAGTTATTAACAGCTTCTTCTGTAGGTAGCTGTTCTACATTGCCTAACATACCTAAATTGTTTCCTGTTAATACTGTACTGTTTTTTATTTCAGCAGGTATTTGGTCTACTCCAATTCCTAAGGTAGTTAATGGTTTTGGAATTTCAAAAAAACCATCTCTAGCTCTACTGTAATAATTCCCTCCTGCTCTGGCTACTAAGTCTATTTTATGTTGGTCTATACTACCATCTTCTGCTAACACATCTTCGTTTACATGTAGTTTTACTACCTCACAAACAATTAAGTTTCCTGCTCCACCTTCTTCACCTGTGTAAATAATGTCTTTTACTTTACACTCAAATTGTACAGGAGACTCCGCTACTCTAAACGGCTTTACCTCATCTGAAGGTAACATTGTAAAACCAGCTTTTATAAACTCATTTACTCCTTTTGGGTACATGGTACTACTCAACGACATTTGCTGAACAATATCGTAATTTACAATATTAATAACCACTTCTCTGGTTGCTTCAGCATTGTCTAACGTATGTTTGGTTTTATTTCCTCGTACACTACGTGCTGGAGAAAAAATCATAATTGGTGGGTTTGCCCCAAATACATTAAAAAAACTAAATGGTGATAAATTTGGGTTTCCATCTGCATCTACAGTACTTGCAAAAGCAATAGGTCTTGGAGCTACAGCTCCTAATAAATATCCATGAAGTTTAGAAGTTGGTATATCTTTAGGGTTTATTGATAACATTCTGTATAATTTTAGTGTAAATATACTACCTATTTATAAATTTAGTTATTCTAGATAATAGTTTATATTTGATTGATGGTTTTTTTTAGAAACACTTATTGGGTAAAACGTATTGCTATTAGTATTTCATTACTTATCGTTTTATTTATTTTATGGAATACCTACGTGTTTTTTCAAAAATTTAAAAAAGATGAACGTGCTAAGATGGAGATTTATGCCACTGCTATTAAAGAAGTGGTATCTAACCCAAACTCAGATGGTAACTTTAACTTAGTAAACAAAGTTTATGAAACCATAGAGAATATTCCTTCTATTTTAGTTGATAAAGATGGACAGATAAAGCAGTTCCATAACTTAGATTCTATAAAATCTACAGACCCAAAGTATCTTCAACAGCAATTGAGCATTATGAAAAAACAGAATGAACCAATTGCTATAGAGTACTTAGGTATTAAAGAACATATTTACTACAGAAACTCTGATCTTTTATACAAACTTAAATACTACCCGCTCGCCTTAGTACTAATTTTAGGGTTATTCCTTACTATTATTTACATGGTGTACAAGTCTAACAAAGTTGCTGAACAAAATAAGTTGTGGACAGGAATGGCTAAAGAAACTGCGCATCAAATAGGAACACCGCTTTCTTCTTTATTAGGTTGGATAGCTATTTTACGTGCTGAGGATGTTAGCAGTGATTATGTTGATGAAATTGAAAAAGATGTGCGACGCTTAAATACCATCGCAAATCGTTTTTCTAAAATAGGATCTCTACCAGAGTTAAAACCTTACAACGTTGTATCCATTACTAAAGCTGCTTATGACTACTTAGAAAATAGAAGTTCTAAACAAATTTCTTTTTCTTTTACTACCGAAGCAGAAGAAATTCGCGCCAACCTAAATACCGAGTTATATGGTTGGGTAATAGAAAACTTAATTAAAAATGCTATTGATGCTATGCAAGGTAAAGGGAGTTTATCTGTTAGCATTAGTAAAAGTTCTAAGAATGTAAAAATTCTAATTACTGATACTGGTAAAGGAATTCCTAAAACACAGTTTTCACAAATATTCAACCCAGGGTTTACCACAAAAAAACGTGGTTGGGGACTTGGTTTATCGCTCTCTAAACGTATTATTGAAGATTACCACAACGGAAAAATACACGTATTAAAATCTGAAATAGGAAAAGGAACTACTTTTGAAATTTTATTGAATAAGGTTTAGTAATTCCTTCTCTCCTATTTAATGTTACCTTAATTAATAACCAACTCTGTTGTTACTGTAATTTCTTTTGATGAATTCTCATCTTTTAACTTAGCTACCAACTTACATGGATTGCTAATTTTCCCCTTAGAGAAACTAATTTTTGCTGTTAATTGGTTTTCTAAAGCTTTAGGGTCAACTCCTTCCTTATAAGCACTCAATAGGTTCGGGTTAGAAATGATCTTACCTCCTTTATTATCTGAAAGTTCAAGTGAAAAAACAGGAAAAACTTTGTTATCGCTTAATTCTAATCCTTTTGCCCCTTCAATTATTAAAATAAATAAGTGTTCAGGACTTATATTTTTATCGAAAACTGGTTGTTTAAGCGTCTCATTCCACAAATAAATATTTGTATACTCAATATCATTATTTGTTATTTTAAGTAAATCGTTTTCCTTTATAGTAAATGGTAATTCATAGTTGAATTTCCCTTCTCCTTTTTTATCCCATATTTGTAAATAAGCCTTATACTTTTCGTTATTTTGATATGCTAATGCTGCTCTAAAATTAGCTTGTAACTTAAGAGGAGAAAGCGCTGTTCCATCAGTTATATTCCCTAATAAATCAGGATTAGATAGCACAGTATCTTTTTCATTTTTAACAATATACATTGAAAGTCCTGGATAAGTCTTTTCATCCAGTTTTGTTAATCCAGTAACATTGTTAAAAACTAAATTTACTTTTTCGCCAAAAACAAATTCATTTCTCTTTTCAACTTTACCATTAACTTCTATAAGTACATCATCAGACCCTAATCCGTCTCCTCTTGAATATGCTCCTGTTATTAAATCTTTATTTGCTGATTGATTAAATTGACAAGAACTAAATAGTATAGTAAATGTTAATAAAATTAGTATGATAGTTTTCTGCATTAATTTTTCTTATTTGGTTATTTTATCTTTTATATTTATAATCTCGCTGAAATAAATAATGACTCAATTATTCAAAACTCTTAGCAATTTCTTCTGCTACTGCTACAAACTCTTCATTTGTTAATTTTTCTTTCTTTACAAATCGGATGTCCTCCATGGTTTGTAATGGAATTAAATGCACATGTACATGAGGTACTTCTAAACCAATTACACTCATTCCCACACGTTCACATGGAATGGTTTTCTCAATCGCTTTGGCTACTCTATAAGAAAAAGACATTAATCCATCGTACTCTTCTTTCGATAAGTCAAATAATTTATCTTCCTCTCGTTTAGGAATAACCAATGTATGTCCTTTTGCATTTGGGTTGATATCTAAAAAAGCAAAATAGTTATCGTCTTCTGCTATTTTGTATGATGGAATTTCTCCGTTTATAATCTTTGTAAAAATACTTGCCATGTTTTTTTATTTAATTTTACAGTAAAAATAAAAAAGAAATCGGGTTCTAGCGAAGCTAAAACCCGAATAAATCTTTACTCTTTTATATTTGTTCTTTTCTCTTATCGAGAAATCTCCATAACTTCAAACTTCATAATTCCGTTAGGTACTTGTATTTCGGCTACATCACCTACTTTTTTACCTAACAAACCTTTACCTATTGGTGAGTTTACAGATAATTTTCCGTTTCTTACATCACTTTCACTATCTGCAACAAGTGTGTAGGTGAACTCCATTCCGTTAACCGTATTTTTAATCTTAACTATTGAGTGAATTAAGATTTTAGACATGTCCAACTGACTTTCATCAATAACACGAGCATTAGCTACTACATTTTTTAGCTTAGCTATTTTTGTTTCTAATAATGATTGCTCTTCTTTAGCAGCATGGTATTCTGCATTCTCACTCAAATCTCCTTTATCACGAGCATCCGCTATTTCTTGAGAAACACGTGGTCTTTCTACTTGCTCTAAATGTGCTAACTCTTCTTTAAGTTTCTTTAATCCTTCTTCCGTATAATATGATACATTACTCATCTCTTCTCTCTTTTTAAAATCAACAAACTTTTATACGCTTTCCTTAACGTTTTATAAGAAGCATATAACTTTTCTTCCTAGAACCCTGAGGGTTAAATTTAAAAATCCCACGCCGTTAGGAATGAGATTGTCTTACAAATGTACAAAATATTTGTAACTTCGTTGCGTTACAATAACAACTTCTATACTAAAAAATGAAAAAAATATTTTATTTATTTCTTGTTATAATTTGTTTTAGCTGTAGTGATAACACTCCTATTAACAATTGCTTTTCTGGAATAAAAATGAATGCTATTATCGATTTATCGCTTCCAGAATTTAGCGGTTTATTAGTTCCTGGAGGAGAATCTCAAAATGTAATACAAGGGAGAAATGTTTTTATTTTTAGAACAGGAACCTCTGGTTACAGAGCTTTTGACCAGCAATGCCCAGAGCAAAACTGTAACTCTTTAATGACTTTTAACGGAGTAGAGATTACCTGCCCTTGCGATGATAAAAAATACAACTACCTTTCTGGTGGTGCTCCTTTAGACGGTGAAGGTTGTAATGCATTAATGTATTTTGTTACTCCCATTAGTAACAATCAGTTAAGAATATCTCGTTAATACTATTTGTACTAACAATTAGATTCTTATTTTTGCAGCAACAACAACACAATTAACACATTTATCGTGAAAAACTACTTTTCTTCAAACTTTAAATTGGGTGTTCTAGGAGGCGGCCAATTAGGAAGAATGTTACTTACCGAAACGCAAAAATTCGATATCTATACTGTTATTTTAGACGGAAACGCTGACGCTCCTTGCGCTCAGATATGTAACGAATTTCATCAAGGAGATTTATTGGATTATGATACTGTTTACAATTTTGGAAAACAAGTAGATTTGTTAACCATAGAAATTGAAAACGTAAATATTGATGCTTTAGATGCTTTAGAAGCTGAAGGGTTAACTATTTTTCCAAAGCCTAAAAACTTAAGAACTATTCAAAATAAAGCACATCAAAAGGTGTTTTATCACGACAACAATATCCCTACTGCTGACTTTTCTAGGTTTACTTCTTTAGAAGAGTTAAAACACGCTATTAGCAACGAAGCGGTTACGTTTCCTTTTGTATGGAAATCTGCTCGATTTGGATATGATGGTAATGGGGTAAAAATTGTTCGTGCCATCAGCGATTTAAAAAATCTCCCTACTGGTGAGTGTATTTCTGAAAAACTAGTTCCTTTTAAAAATGAATTAGCTGTTATTGTTGCAAGAAATGCAAGCGGGGAAACCAAAACCTATCCTGTAGTTGAAATGGAATTTCACCCAGAAGCTAATCAAGTAGAATATGTAATTTGTCCTGCAAGAATTGAGGATACAGTTGCCAAAAAAGCGCGCGAAGTTGCTTTAAAAGTTGCTGATGCTTTTGACTTTGTTGGGTTATTAGCTGTGGAAATGTTTCAAACTGAAGATGACAACATCTTAGTAAACGAAGCTGCTCCAAGAACTCACAATTCAGGGCATTATTCAATTGAAGCAAGTTATACCAATCAATTTGAACAACATTTACGTAGTATTTTAAACCTTCCTTTAGGAAATACCGAAAGTAAAGTAGCCGGAATTATGGTGAACTTAGTTGGTGCTGAAGGCTATACTGGTGATGTAGTATATGAAAACATCGAAGAAATTTTAAAGATTGACGGAGTTACCCCTCACATCTACGGAAAAAAGACAACCAAACCTTTCCGTAAAATGGGACACGTAACTATTGTTAATGAAGATATAAATGAAGCGAGAAAAGTCGCTCAACAAGTAAAAGAAACTATTAAGGTAATAGCAAAATAACCTCTCGACTACGCTCGAGATGACAAAAACATAAATTTATGGTAGGAATTATCATGGGAAGCGATTCAGATCTTCCAATTATGCAAGAAGCAATTGATATTTTAGAGAGTTTTGATATTCAAGTAGAAGTAGATATCGTATCTGCACACAGAACTCCTGAAAAATTATTCGATTATGCTAATAATGCACACAAGCGTGGTGTACAAGTTATTGTTGCTGGTGCTGGTGGTGCTGCTCATTTACCTGGAATGGTAGCTAGTATGAGTCCGTTACCTGTAATTGGAGTTCCTGTAAAAAGTAGAAACTCTATTGATGGTTGGGATTCTGTTTTATCTATTCTTCAAATGCCAGGAGGTGTTCCTGTGGCTACTGTAGCTTTAGATGGAGCAAAAAATGCGGGTATCTTAGCTGCTCAAATTATTGGAGCTTCTGACAAATGTGTGTTAGACAAAATAATCGCTTATAAAGAAGGCTTAAAACTGAAAGTTGAAAAAGCTTCTGAAAGAGTAAAAAAATAAGTACCTTAGTACAATATTAACTTGAAGACCTCACAGATTTTTTATTTGTGAGGTTTCTTCAATTTTTTAAACTAAATTTTCATGACTAAAAATCCACTTTTACAAGATTTTAATACGCCCCCTTTTTCTCAAATTAAAGAAGAAAATTATAAACCTGCTATAAAGGAAGCTATACAAATAGCAACAAATGAAATTAATGCTATTGTAGAGAATCCTGAAGCTCCTACTTTTGAAAACACTACGGTTGCTTTAGATAATACAGGTAATACGTTAGATAGAGCTACTTCTATCTTTTTCAACTTAAACTCTGCTGAAACAAATGAAGAAATTCAAAAAATAGCGAAAGATATTTCGCCTTGGTTAAGTGAGTTTAGAAACGACATGATTTTAAATGAAGAATTGTTTAAACGTGTAAAAACCGTATACGATCAATTGTCTGATTTAAACCTGACTCCTGAACAAGAAATGTTGTTAGATAAGCAATACAAAAGTTTTGCGCGTAACGGAGCAAATTTAAATGAAGCTGACAAAGCTGAGCTTCGTAAAATTGATGCTGAGTTAGCAAAATTATCATTACAGTTTGGAGAGCATGTATTGGCTGAAACCAATGCTTTTGAATTATTAATTACCAATGAAGATGATTTAGCAGGCTTACCAGAAAGTGCTAAAGAAGCTGCTAAAGAACTTGCCAATTCAAAAGGTAAAGAGGGTTGGATGATTACCTTAGATTATCCAAGTTATATTCCTTTTATGACCTATGCTGATAATAGAGAATTGAGAAAAAAGTTATCCATCGCTTTTGGTAAAAAAGGATTTCAACAAAATGAATATAACAATGAACAAGTTGTAAAAGACATTGTAACCCTACGTCATAAACGAGCTAACCTATTAGGTTATAAAACCCACGCTCATTTTGTATTAGAAGAGCGTATGGCTGAAACTCCTGAAAAAGTTATGGAGTTTTTAAATGAGCTATTAGAAAAGGCCAAACCTGCTGCACAACGTGAGTTTAAAAACTTAGAAGCGTATGCTAAAAAATTGGATGGAATTGACCAACTGCAAAAATGGGACGGTGCTTACTATTCTGAAAAACTAAAAAAAGAGTTATTTAACTTAGATCAAGAGTTACTAAAACCTTACTTTAAGTTAGAAAATGTAATTGATGGTGTGTTTACTGTTGCTAACAAATTGTATAATTTACAGTTTGAAGAAATAGACACTATTGACAAGTATCATGAAGATGTAAAAACGTATGCTGTAACAGATACCGATGGTAATTTTGTTTCGTATTTCTATGCAGATTTTCATCCAAGACCAGGAAAACGTAATGGTGCGTGGATGACTTCTTATAAATCACAATACATTAGTAACGATACTAACGAAAGACCTCAAGTATCTATCGTTTGTAACTTTACCAAACCTACGCAAACTAAGCCTTCTTTATTAACTTTTAACGAGGTTACTACCTTATTCCACGAGTTTGGTCACGCCTTACACGGAATGCTTGCCAATACGACTTATAAAAGCTTATCAGGGACTTCTGTTTCTTGGGATTTTGTAGAGTTACCTAGCCAAGTTTTAGAAAACTGGTGTTACGAAAAAGAAGCGTTGGAGTTATTTGCAAAACATTATGAGACAGGTGAGGTTATTCCTATGGAATATGTTGAGAAAATTAAAGAATCTGCAAGTTTCCATGAAGGAATGCAAACCCTGCGTCAATTAAGCTTCGGATTATTAGATATGTCTTGGCACTCTGGAGATTCTCCTGAAACAATTACTAATGTTAAAGAATTTGAAACGAATGCTTTTGCAGAAACTAAATTATATCCTGATGTAGCAGAAAACTGTATGAGTACTTCTTTTTCTCATATTTTTCAAGGCGGATACTCAGCTGGATATTACTCTTACAAATGGGCAGAAGTGTTAGATGCTGATGCTTTTGAATATTTTAAAGAGGAAGGTATTTTTAACAAAGAGGTTGCTGATAAATTTAAAAACAATGTATTATCTAAAGGAGGAACAGAAGAGCCTATGGAATTATACAAACGTTTTAGAGGAAGAGAGCCAAAACCAGATGCTTTATTAAGACGCGCTGGATTGATTGACAAGAATTAATACAATTACATTTCAATATTTAAAATAGTCCTTTTTTATAAGAAAGGGACTATTTTTTTTAGAAAAAATTAACACAATTTCACATATAAAAAGTTTGCTCAGCCCTTACTTTTGTTTCCCTACAGTTATAAAAAATGAGCTTGAATAAAAATAGCATATTTAGTAAAATCGCCTCTTTGTCTTTGGTGGTTCTTCTTATGCTTCCTATTCTTATAAAAGCTGCCCATCATCATGAAAATGAAGCACACCATCATAACTGTAAAGAAAAATCTACTCACTTACACGAATCGGTAAACGACCATTGTGATATTTGTTATTTTTCTTTTGCTTCATTTGATGTACCTACACAAAATTTCTCACAAGCTTTAGCTATTCTTCCTAGTAAGGCAATAATAGATAATTACAAATCAATTATCTTACCTTCTTACCACTCTCTGAATAGAAAGCTTAGAGGACCTCCTACAAACTTGTAACATATTATTTTTAGAACATTTATACTCTTTTTATAAGAGTGTGTATTTATGTAACCCTAAAACTAGGTTTTGCACTGTAATTACATATACTTACTCCTATTTATAGTCGTGTGTTCTAAATTTATTTAATCAATAGTCGATTTTTTCTATTTCGGCTAACACAATTCGTTTTTAAATTCTGTTTACAATGACAAAACAAAGCTTAGGTGCTTTATTTTGTGTATTGTTTCATGCAATTCTTTTTAGTCAGAATACCAGTTCTGTTACTATTAAGGTAATTGATGGAACAACACAAAGTGAGTTACCCAATGCTCACGTGAGTATTGGTTCAAAGCACGCGTACACAAATACTAAAGGAAATAGTAGTTTTTACAAACTTTTAAACAAAGAGTATCTCTTAACTGTTACTCATGTTGGGTATGTTACTTATCAAAAAAACATATCTCCTACTAACTCAGTAATAATTATCCCTTTAACACAAGACAATTCAGTGTTAAATGAGGTGGTTATTGCACAAAACCCTAAAAAAACACTAACAAAGTTCTCCAGTAATACACAAAGAATTGATGTTGGTTTTTTAGAGAAAAATAGAGATAATAGTTTAATGCAAACCCTTAAAGATATTCCAGGGGTTAGCACAATTACTATTGGTTCTGGTCAATCCAAACCTACTATTAGAGGTTTAGGTTTTAATAGAGTTGTTGTTGTTGAAAATGGTATAAAACACGAAGCACAACAATGGGGAGCTGATCATGGTTTAGAAATAGACCAATATAATATTGATAATATTGAAGTTACTAAAGGAGCCGCTTCTCTGCTCTATGGTTCTGATGCAATATCTGGTGTAATTAGCCTGAAAAATAACTTACTACCTGATGTTAATTCTTTTTCAGGTGAACTAAACCTTACTAACAGAAGTAACAACGATTTTTATGGAGTTTCTTTGGGAGTTAAACAACGTTATAATCATTGGTATTACAAAGCTAGAATAACTCATGAAGATTATGGCGACTATAAAGTTCCTACCAAAAAAATCACGTACGATAATTACATTTTTGACTTGCATAAAAATTACTTACGTAACACAGCAGGATACAATCATAATGTTGGAGTTTCTATAGGTTATGTATCAGATAATATTAGCTCTATAACTTCTTTTAGTAATGTAAATTCTAAAAATGGTTTTTTCGCTAATGCACATGGTCTTGAAGTGAGAACTTCTAAAATAGAGTACGATGCTGACCATAGAGATATTGATTTACCCCATCATAAAGTCAATCATTTTAAAATAACGAATAATACCAGTTTTCTATTCCCCAATTACACGTTAGATGTTGAGCTTGGGCTTCAAAATAATCATCGTGAAGAACACTCAGAACCTGTTCCGCATGGTTATATGCCCAAGCCGTCATCTACAATGGAACGCTTGTTTAAGAAGAACACTTACAGTCTTAATGCAAAAAGTCAATTACACTATTTTGAAAAACATAAAGTTACCACGGGTATAAACTTAGAGTATCAAGATAATACTATTGATGGCTGGGGATTTCTTATTCCTGAATATACTCGTTTTACAGTTGGGGCTTTTGTGTACGATCAAATAAAACTCAACAACAATTTATATTTAGATGGTGGTGTACGCTACGATTATGGCGTAATAAAAACACAACCCTATTACGAATGGTTTTTATCTCCTGTTACTGACGAAAACGGAAATACTACTCAGCAACAACTACAGCGTTCAGAAAGAAAGAATTTAACTTTTGGAAGTTTTAGTGCTTCAGCTGGATTAAGTTATGGACTTAAAAGCACATCATATAAAATAAATATAGGTAAGAGTTTTAGAATTCCACTAGCAAACGAATTGGCTTCAGACGGAGTAAATTATCACATGTACCGATATGAAGAAGGAAACCTTGATTTAGAGCCTGAAAGTTCTTATCAAATAGATGGAGAATTTAAAGCAAATTATAATAAAGCCTCTATTCAAATCACACCTTTTGTCAATTATTTTGATAATTATATTTATTTAAGTCCAACCCCTGAGTATTACGAAACACTTCAAAAGTACCAATACAGTCAAAGTCGTGTTTTTAGATATGGTGGTGAAATTATGATTCAATATGAACCTACTGATAAATTATCGATTACGGGTTCTTTAGAATATGTAAAAGCAAGGCAGTTAAGTGGAAAAAAGAAAAACTTCACACTTCCTTTTTCTCCTCCGTTAACAGGAGTTGTTTCGCTTGAGTATACATTGAATCCTTGGTTAACTTTTGGCGGCACTAAACTATTCTCAAGTATACGATTGGTTTCGGATCAAAACAATATTGTACCCCCTGAAAAAACGACAGAAGGGTATTCTTTAATAAATATTGGTTTGCATACGAGTGTAGATCTTTTCTCAAAAAAACAACCTCTTAAAATTCAAGGGAGGTTAAATAACATTTTAAACAACAAAGTATTCGACCACACGAGTTTCTATAGACTTATAGAAGTTCCTGAGCCTGGAAGAAACTTTTCAATAACAATTATACAAACATTTTAATCATTTAATTTTTTTAATCATGAAAAACACATTTAAAACAGCAATCTTATTTTTTGTAAGCCTTTTAATTATTTCTTGTAGTGATGAAGATAACATACCAGAAACTTTTGATGAAAACATCAATACAGAACGTTTTAAAAGCATGGAGTTAGGTAATTCTGATTTTGTTTTACCACAATCAAACGTAGATGTTCATATTGAATTTGACTACGAAGGAACTAGTAAGGTTTCTAAAATTTATTTTGATGTTGAAGCTTTTGATGTTCCTAAAGTCAAGACAGGTGAGTTAATTTGGGAATTAAAGAATCATTTAGTTCCTGTTGATAGTTATGAAGGTCAATTAAACCCTCATATACATTACCATGTATATTTTGATGAAGAGAACAAATACACTCCTTCTTTTACACCTGCTGAAGGAGTTTATAAGTTTAAAATTACAGTTGAACATGAAGACGGAACTAAAAGTGCCATTACTAAAAAGTTACACATTATTCAAAAATTTAAAGACTTAGAAATTGGTGATAACAACTCAATCGCCTTTGGAAAAGATGAGTTACATACCGAATTTGAATATGTTTCTGGTAATAATACTGTTACTGAAATTAAATACGAATTTTGGTTCAAAGAATGGAGAGAAGGTCAAAATGTTGAAGTTGGTAAGTGGGATAAAGTAATTAATGTTTTACCTAAAGAATTGTATGAAGGAGTTAAAAACCCGCACATACATTATCACTACGATTTAATTTCTGGAGCTCCTGTAGGAAGCTACTGGTTAAACATCTATGCGAAAGAAAGTGGTGAAAGCGAAACTGTAAAATTGTCTATTCCAATCGAAATTAAATAATTATAACAAAAAGGCTACTTGTTTCTCAAGTAGTCTTTTGTAACAATAAACTATTATGAAATTATTAAAAATAACAAGTGCTTTTCTTCTATTAATCTTATTAAATATAGGTTGTAGTAGTGAATCTGAAGAACCAGATACAGAAAAGCCAACTATTACCATAAATTACAACGAAGGTTTTCCCAAGTCGTGTACTGTATTAGAAAAAGGGAAAGAATATACCATACGCGTAAAAGTGTCTGATAACATTGCATTGGCTACTTACGCTATAGACATTCATCATAATTTTGATCATCATACACACGATGATCAAGGCTCTAGTTGTGAGTTATCTCCTATAAAAGATCCTGTTTCTCCTTTAATTTTTATGGAAAACTATACTATTGATAACAATCGTAAAGAATATGAGGTAGTGCAAAACATTACAATTCCTACTGATATTGATTCTGGCGATTACCATTGTCAAATTTCTGTAATTGATGTTACTGGATGGCAAAGTAGAACCTCAGTAGATATTAAAATTAAATAAGTTCTATTTCTTATTCTTTTCTTCAATCCACTTGCTCATAAATTTTGTAGCCTGTAAGGTTTGATGTTGCAACAAACTTCCAAGAAAATTTTGTGTACGATGTGTTTCAAGGTTTTCTTGGATTTCTTTTATTTTGTTTACAAAAGAAAAAGCTATTTTTTCTTTATCATATATCGAATTGATAATTGCAATTCCTTTTTGTTGAGACTTTTTCCAAAGAATATCATAAGTATACAGCTCTATAGCTTTGTTGGCAAACTTCACAAAATCATCTTCTATAAATCCGTTCCAAGGTAAATTTCCATGCATGCCTTCTGCACCTATTGAAGTAGTAACACTTGGAGTACCACATTCCATTGCTTCTGTTAATTTCCCTTTAATCCCAGCTCCAAAACGAATTGGCGCTAACACTACTCTAGCACTTTTAACTACTTCGAGTGCATCTTCTGCAAAACCTTTTATAATAAATCCTTCTTTTGGTTTATGCAATTGCTGAATTTGCTGCGTAGCATAGGCTCCGTAGATATGCAATTCTGCCTCTGGTAATTGCTTTCTTATCGTTTTCCAAATTGTTTTTAATTGTAAAACAGCATCGACATTTGGAGCATGAAAAAAGTTTCCTATAAATACAAAATGTTTTCGTTCTTCAAACGACTTCCATTTTTT
The DNA here is from genome assembly GCF_056815515.1 of Tenacibaculum sp. DPLXC6. Classification (NCBI taxonomy): domain Bacteria; kingdom Pseudomonadati; phylum Bacteroidota; class Flavobacteriia; order Flavobacteriales; family Flavobacteriaceae; genus Tenacibaculum; species Tenacibaculum sp. DPLXC6. The sequence continues at coordinate 2,924,037 of NZ_CP141806.1, read as the reverse complement.
TACTACTTTTTCGTCAATTGAACTCAATAAAAAAGGTAAATGATATAGTAAAGATTCATCAACTTTAAAAACGTCTTTCAATAACTGCATTTCGTAGGTTGAAATAATCAAACTCATATCACAACGTAAAATAGCAGCGATTTCTCGTTTTGCTTCATCCGACTTCAATAATGCTTCTGTAGAAAATTGTTTTCTTTTTTTTAATTGTTGATGACGTGTTTTACGTAAAAAATGTAAATCTTCTGTATCTAAAACTCGTAAAGCTTTCGGGCAATATTCTGCTACACGCCAACCAAATTGTTCTTCCATCATAAAACGATCGAACAACACAACATCTGGTTGCTGTTCTTTTATAAAATCATCAAAAGAACTTGAATTTAATTCAATCGATTTCTCCTCAACTCCTAACTCTACTAAGTTTAAAGAGTTTTCAGTTTTTTGGGCAGGTGTTGCAAAAGTAATGGTATAGTTTTGGTCTTTAAAAACATTAAGTAACTGTAACATTCGGTTACCAGCTCCTGTAGTTTTTTCTATCCAAACATATCCAATTATTAAAAGTTGTTGCATTAATTTAGTTCGCTAGCTGCATTTTGTAATCTCCTTGTACACTTTTAGCCCAGTTAATTACTTGCTCAACTTCTTCTTTAGTTAAACGAGCATCAGCGTGTGTCCAAGTATAAGAATCTAATGGCATTTTTCCTTTTTCTACTTCCTCCCAAACTTCTTCCATTTTATGTTCTTTTCTTTTTAAGGAATAAGTAGTCCATTCAGAAAAATTCAATTCTTCTTTTCCATGGTTTACGTGGTCAGCTAACCAATAGTTAACTGGTGTAATACTACTATACCAAGGATAACGAGTTGAATTACTGTGACAATCAAAACATGCTGTTTTTAATATTTTGTGCACCTGATCATTTGGTTTGGTTTCTTTTATAAAAGCTTCAACTGTAGTTATTTCTCCTTGATTTTTTTCTGGTTGAAAAAACTGCGCTATTACCAATAGTATTAATAAGAATCCTATAATTTTTTTGAAAATTTTCATACAACGAATTTAAGTTTTAAAGATATGAAAACTAATTTTATCGACAAATAATTGTATTTTTGTGCTTCATTATTTATGAAAAAATAAAACACAACTCATGAAATACGATTTAATCGTTATTGGTTCTGGTCCAGGAGGGTACATTGCTGCTATCAGAGCCGCTCAATTAGGTTCTAAAGTTGCTATTATCGAAAAATACTCGACTTTAGGTGGAACTTGTTTAAATGTTGGATGTATTCCTTCAAAAGCTTTATTAGATTCTTCTCATCATTACTATGATGCAGTAAATCATTTCGAAGAGCATGGTATCTCTGTTGAGAAGCCTTCTTTTGACTTCGGAAAAATGGTAGCTCGTAAAGCAAATGTAGTAGAAACTACTACTGGAGGTATCAAATATTTAATGGATAAAAACAATATTGAGGTTTACGAAGGTTTAGGTTCTTTTGAAGATGCTACTCACGTAAAAATCACTAAAAATGATGGTACTGAAGAAGTAATTGAAGGTACTAACATTATAATAGCTACTGGTTCTAAACCATCTTCTTTACCTTTTATTACTATTGATAAAGAGCGTGTAATAACTTCTACTGAAGCTTTAAAACTTCCTGAAGTTCCTAAGCACTTATTAGTTATTGGTGGTGGTGTTATTGGTTTAGAGTTAGGTTCAGTTTATAAGCGTTTAGGTGCTGATGTAACTGTTATCGAGTATGCTCCAACAATTACTCCAACTATGGATAAAGATGTTTCTAAAGAACTTACTAAGGTTTTAAAGAAACAAGGTATGAAAATTAATGCTAGCCACGGTGTAACTTCTGTTGAAAGAAATGGTAACGAAGTTGTGGTAAAAGCTACTAATAAAAAAGGTGAAGAGGTTACTTTTACTGGTGATTACTGTTTAGTTTCAGTAGGTCGTCGTCCGTATACTGAAGGATTAGCTTTAGAAAAAGCGGGTGTTAAAGTTACTGAAAGAGGAATGGTTGAAGTAAATGATCATTTACAAACGAACGTTTCTAACATTTATGCTATTGGTGATGTAGTTCGTGGAGCTATGTTAGCACATAAAGCAGAAGAAGAAGGTGTGGTTGTAGCTGAATATTTAGCTGGACAAAAACCTCACATCGACTATAACTTAATTCCTGGTATTGTTTACACTTGGCCAGAAGTAGCGGCTGTTGGTAAAACTGAACAAGAATTAAAAGATGCTGGTGTTGATTACAAGTCTGGAAAATTCTCTATGCGTGCATTAGGACGTTCTCGTGCAAGTGGAGATACTGATGGATTTGTAAAAGTATTGGCTGATAAAAATACAGATGAAGTATTAGGAGTTCATATGGTAGGTGCTCGTGTAGCTGACTTAATTATGGAAGCAGCTGTAGCGATGGAATACAGAGCTTCTGCGGAAGATTTAGCTCGTATTTGTCATGGACACCCAACATACTCTGAAGCTGTAAAAGAAGCAGCTAAAGCAGCTTGGGATGGACAACCATTAAATGCTTAATAAAAAGCTTTAAAATATACTTAAAAAAGCAATCTCGTTTGAGGTTGCTTTTTTGTTTTCGTTTGATTCTTAACCTTTTTTAAATTAACTTCGTTAACGTTAAATATAAACCATTAAACTGGGTTTATATACCTAAACTATTAGCTCATGGCTGAAATAGCAAAATGTTGGATTTGTAATAAAAAAGCAGACTCTGGTGAGCATAAATTTAAAGCTTCAGATTTAAAAAGAACTTATGGAAAAAAAATTAATGGAATATACTATAGAGGTGAGCCTCACGAAATAAATAGCTTTAAAGATTCTTTTCTAAAGTTTGAAAAAGTCATTTGTAAAAACTGCAATGAATCTAGGACAAGACCACATGACGATGCTTATGATGAATTTATAAAATACACAGATTCTAACTATGAAAAACTTTTTCATGATAAAACTATAGATTTTAAAGATATTTATGGTGTTAATTGGTTTGAATCTAAAAAGAATTTATATAGGTATTTTTCCAAACACGCAGGTTGTAAATTAGAAACTGGTGAATTAGACACAAACACATTAACAAAAAAACTAGCAAACTTTATTAATGGGGATAGCAAAATGGATAGTTTAGTAATTCAGTTCGAAATTAAGCCATTTGTAAAAGAATATGTTACTCAGTTTAATAAAATAAACAGGTATACTCACTTATTCAATGGAAGTACACTTTTTTTTGGTGAATCTTTCGAGCAAATAAATTATGGTGGATGGTTATCAAAAAACTGGATTACTACAAATTGGATTGTTGGTAATTTTAAAAATTCTCAGATAATTAATAAGCAAATTGAAAATTTAATAGTGAAAAAAGACTACTCAAAATCATTTGAAACTTGTAAAGATTTTAACGAACTTATTACCTATTTAGAATACGGTGATATGTCAACAATTAATAGTCAAATTAAACATTTTAAAAGTATTTTAAAAATAAATACTGGCAACACATAAACTTTTCATACTTTTAAAAATATAATAAAAAATCCCGAACTAAATAGTTCAGGATTTTTATTTGTATGACTTTATTTCTTATTGAATTCCGTAGAAAGAACTCATGTTATCTTCAATATCAGACGCTTTTTTAACCGCCTCATACATCTGGAAGGTTTTGTTCTGTCTTTCGTTAGCAATACGCTTTCTGTACGTATCGTAGTTTGGTAATGCTGTTGGTAATTCTTTCTTTTCAACAACAAAAGCAAACACCCCTTTATCTCCTACTACATTTTTAACTATTTCGTTCTCTTTTGCGTTAATCATTGCTCCTACTACTTTTGGTTCGAAACCTACACCTGAAATTGTTGGTGATTGTAAGTTTACATCTGTAGCAGTTCTAACTGTTTGACTTACTGATTTAGCAATTTCATCTAATGTTGAACCACTAACTTTATCTTCAATCATTTTTGCTTTACGCTCGTTTGTTAAGATAGGGCGCACACTTGCAGTTGCTTTGTCTACTGGCATTAATCCTTTTTCAGTTTTTGCAGTTAATACAGCTACTACATATCCACCTTCTACATCAAAACGTTTAAAGTCTCCTTCGTTTACTTCTTTTTCAAATGCCCAAGTAATGATTTGTCTTTCACGACCTACACCTGGTACATTTTCATCTAAAGACTTTAATCCTACCGCTGGTAAAGAAGTTAAGTTCTTTTCTTTTACAGCTTCTTCAAAATCTTTTCCATTTGCTAATTCTAACGCTAATGTTTCAGCATTTTGGAATACTGTATTTTCTGTTTCTTCTGAAGCTTCTATCTTACGTCCAAAAGTAGCTAACTTTACTACTGGTTGGAAGTTCTTTTGACCATCTATTTTAATTACGTGAAATCCGAATTGAGATTTTACAACTCCCATATCGCCTTCTTTTCCTTCAAAAACAAAGTCTCTGAATGATGGTACCATTCTATTATAAGCAAACCAATCATAGAATCCACCTTTTTCAGCAGAACCTTGGTCTGATGACATTTCTTTAGCTAAATCTGCAAACTTAGATTTATCAGCTTTAACAACAGCTAATAAACTATCTGCAGTCTTCTTAGCTTCTTCTTCAGTTTGAACAACTGTTGCATCAGCACTTGCAGAACCAACAAAAGGAATTAAAATATGACTTGCTTGTGCAGAATCTGGTAATTGTTTTACTTCTGTAATTTTAGATAATTTAAAGAATCCTGCATCTTTATATGGTCCAAAAACATCTCCTTCTTTACCATTGAAAACTTCTTCGGCAATTACTTGAGGGACTTGAATTTTAAACTTGTAGTTATTATCTAATCTTAAATCAGATTCGTTTTCTTCTAAAAACTCACTATAGTTTGTAGTATTTTTTAATCCTTTTACAGGAGTGTTGTTTATTACTGAATCATCAATTAATTTTGCTACGTTAGCTTTAATAGCTTCTTCATCTTCTGTAGTAGGCTCTATATTAAACTTTACAAAGTTAATATCTCTTGAAGCTTCTACTTGAAAAGCGTCTTGATGCTGGTTTATATAATTTTGAACATCACTTTTCTTTAATGTTACTAAACTATCTGCAATTGTAGTATATGGTACATATACATACTTGCCTGATACTTTTGTGTTTTCAGTGAAATACTTAGATTCTCCCTCTTTTAAAGAAGCTCCTAAGCCAGCAGCAACTAAGTTATCGTATGTTGTTTTTTCTATATTGCTTTTTATAGAAGCCATATATTTTTGCCAAGCACCCCATTCTTGTCCATTTTCTTCTTTAATGGTAGCTAAGTGCTCTTTTAACTTATTTTTATCAAAAATCCCTGAAGTTTGGAATCTAGCGTCGTTTTGAATTACTGGAGTTTCGTATAAGGCATTTAAGATATCTGCATCCCCAACTGTGATTCCTGCTTCTTCTAATTGCTTTTTGTATATTTTTTGACGGATTAAGTTATTCCATACTGCTTTTGCAGCCTGCATCTCAGACATATTATTTCCTGTTTGTGCTTTGTAAGCATCTAGAGCTTCAGCAAACTCTTGACGAGAAATGGCTTCGCCATCAACTTGTCCTATTTCGTTTACTTTGCTTGCGCTAAAAAAGTCTGATATTGTAGAAGGGTCTAATACAAAAGCAAAAAGTGCTAAACCAATTACAAGAATTAAGAACATTGAGCGTTCTCTAATTTTCGATAAAATTGCCATACGTAATTTATTTTATTAACAGTGTGCGAAAATACAATTTCACATTAAATAATGCAATGTTTTTTTACGCTGTTTTTGAGGGAGTTCTAGGCAAAAGAAGGAAAATTAATCTTCTTTACCAGTTACTTTAAAATAAATGTCATCAATCTTGGTTGCACTTACTTTTAAGATTTTAATTTGAAAGTTTTCTATATATAAAACCTCGTCTTGTAGTGGTATTGTTTCAGTATGGTTTAAAATAAAACCTCCAATTGTTTCATAGGCTTCTTCCTTTGGAATGCCTAGGTTATACTCTTCATTAAGGTAGTCAACTTCTAAACGAGCTGAAAAATTAAACTCATTTTCACTGATTCTTTCTTCTAATAATTGTTGTGTATCGTGTTCATCTTCAATTTCACCAAATAATTCCTCAACAATATCTTCAACAGTAATAATACCTGAAGTACCACCATATTCATCAACTACAACGGCTATACTTTTACGTTTTTTTATTAAATTATTAAGTACATCGTTAATAATCATAGATTCTGGCACAAACTCTACTGGTAACAAAATTGCCTTAATAGTTCGTGGTTTCTTAAAAAGCTCAAAAGCATTTACATAACCTAAAATATCATCTAACGAGTTTTTATAAACCAAAATTTTTGATAAACCTGTTGTTATGAATATTTTTTTTAGATTACTTACTGTCTCGTGTAAATCAACCGCTACAATTTCAGTTCTAGGCACCATAATTTCACGAGATTTTACCTTGTGAAACTCTAAAGCATTTTGGAATATTTGAATTTCAGAGTCTACCTGTTCTTCATCATTTCCTGCATCTAATTGTTCTGAAATATAGTTTCCAAGCTCCTCTTTACTAAATTCGGTTTGAATTTCATCTTCTTTTGTACGGAAAAAAACATGCAAGAAAAAATCTGAAATTTTAGTAATTACCCATGTAACTCCATAAAAAACAACATAAAAAACATAAGCAGGTATAGCAAAAAACTTAAGCATTTCATTTGCATAAATTCTAAAGATAGCCTTAGGCAAAAACTCAGCTGTTACCAAGATAATTACTGTTGAAATAAGTGTTTGTGTTAGTAAGCTTATATCAGATAATACATAATTTACAACTGTATAGTCTGAAGGTAAAAAGGATTGGAACCATCCCATCAACAGCTCTCCCATGAAGTAACTATAAATTACTAAAGCTACATTATTACCTACTAGCATAGTGGTAATAAACTTTGAAGATTTTTCAGTTAACTTGGTTAGAATTTTAGAAAGTATTCCATCCCCTTTTTTCTCTAACTCTATGTGAAGTTTATTTGCTGAAATAAAAGCTATTTCCATACCAGAAAAAAAGGCTGAAAATAAAATAGAAGTAAGAATAATTAAGAGTTCGGGTTGCATTAACGTTCTTTGTTTCTTTTTTCTACTTTTCTTCTAAAATGTCGTTTAAAGAAGAAAATTAATATGATAAAGATAGCAAATCCAAACATAATAAACGCTTCTTGTCTATCAGAATTCCATTTCAAAATTCCTTCAACAAAAAAGATTACTCCTATAATTAAGTATCCGTATTGTAAATATTTCCAAAGTGCGTTCATTATATATCTTTTTGTGTTGTTTCTATATCTCCTGTAATATCTTTAGCTATCCACTTACTCAAATCTTCGCTCGACTCAAATCCAAAGCCATTAATTTCAGATTCTGGAGTTGTAAACCGAAAACCATCTTCTGTAAAAAAGTAGTGTTCATTTTGGTCCCAGAATAATTGATTAGTTTCTAGTTTTGTTTGATTCGTATGATTTGTAATAACCACATTTCCTCTTATTTCAGATACTTTTGTTTTGTTGTAGGTTAAAGCATAGTTTCCTGAAATTGTTGTTGAGTCTGTCCCTGTTTTATCAATTGTTACAATTTCAATTCCTTTAGGAAACTCACTATATGGGTGTTCTTTTCTATTAGAGTAATCATAAAAAACAGGTGCTTTTGTTTTTGAACTTATTCTTCCTGAATCTTTATGAACATGATAGATATTTATTGCCGAACCTACTGGTAAATTTTTATCAGCCAAAAAATCTCGCACCTCTTTTTTTGAATTGGTACAAGAAAAAAACATTGCCACCAAAAAAATGGTAGCAATGCTATTGTATATATGTTTTGCTCTTTTAAGCATTAACTTCTATTAAGGTACACGAACAGTTTCTCCAATCCAACATCCAACTCTATAACTAGCTCCTGAAGACATTCCTTTTTGGAAAATTAACTTTTTAGATGGTACATTCTTTTTGTAACTAGAAATATATCTTCCAGCTCCACATCCTGGGTCAACTTTTTTAGCTTTTAAAGCCTTATTTAAAGCTGCTACATACACCATTCTTTTTTCAAACTCATCGCTACCACAAGAGTTAGCACTTCTTTGGTATAAACTTGCAATGAATAAATATGCTTTACCCATATTAGGGTTGTACTTTAATGCTTCGTAAGCTAAAGCTCTAGCTCTACTTCCTCCAGCACTTTGAGCTTCTCTTAACTTGTACTTAGCCTTTTTAAACGGATCTGTTTCTAAGTCAAACGCTTTCTTTCTCATTTTAGCTGCACCAGCATTATCTCCATTTTTGGCTAAAACTCCTGCTAAGAAGTTATATGCATCTGCAGACTGAGTTACCTTAGCATACTCATTTGCTAACTTTTCAAATAAAGGGTCTGTTTGACATTCTTTATTATACATTCTTGATACTGCTCTTTTTAACCAAACACCATCAGTTTTGTTTTCTTCGAAATCTCTAGAGTAAATAGGTATTAATCTTTCACATGTTGCTATCTTAGAGATTTTTGCATCTAAACCTCCTTCAACTTTACCTAATAATCCTGAGTTAATTGTATAAGCTCTTAAGTTTCTTTTCTCTCTAGAAGTAATTGTTCCTACAGAATCTTTCTCCTGTAATTTTGCAATCTTCTTACTGTAATCTTCTAACTTTTCTTCTACAGATTCCATTACATCATCATAGGTATCAAAAACTTTTTGAGGATTAGAGTCTTGATATTTATCCGATATCATTTGGAAGTATAAAAAGATATTTTTTACTCCCATATCTTTTGGAGAGATATCGTAAGCCTTCTTTAAGATTTCAAAAACTTCATCATCTGAAGCTAATTTATTTTCTATTAAAAAATCAGCATAATCACTATGTGCTTTTGCTGGGTCTTTATCTGGAAAATTAGCCAACCTTGTTTCATATACTTTCTTAGCTAAAACAGGATCTTTCAAGTTTTCAGCAACTTTAGCTCCATATTTATAGATATTAATAGATAATGAAGCACAATTATCTAACAAGTACTCTAAATTAGGTTTTGCTTGGGCATATTTCTTAGTTGTAGCATCTCCTTTAAAAAGGTTATACTTGATATGACATTCTTGGCTTGCTTGCGCTTTCGCTCCATTTACGGCTACAAACAAAAATAATCCTGTTAGTAAATACGTAATTTTTTTCATCGTTCTCAGTTTTTGTTAATCTATTTTATTCTTATGGAACCACTTAAGACTATTCAAAGATAAACTTAATCTTACATTAAAGTAGTTTTCTTTTATTAAGTTATTGTTAGTCGTTCCTCTTTGCCCGTACTCAAATCCAACATTTACGTTTGATAATTGTCTCGGTAATGGCAATCCTAATCCAACATTTATGCCAAAGTCTTTTACAGAAGTAAAATTATCAGTAGTTTTCACTAATAATCCTGTATCTTCAAAACGCAAACCAGCTCTATAGGTTACTCTATCCCAATAACTTGATATTGAATTAATTTTTGGAATAAAATATCCTCCTATTGCAAACTTACTTGAGTCATCGTATTTATGTGATGATCCATTAGCTATGAAAACACTATTACTTCCTAAAGCACTCTGGAACTCTTGATTCACTTCTACATACCATTTATTTTCTTTTCCTAGACCAAAACCATAAGCACTTTTTAGAGGTACATTTATATTTCCGTCTAGAGATCTATTAAATAATTCGTCTCTTGGAATCTCTTGCCCAGATCCACTAAACGATAATGAGTACATCTTCTCTGATCCTCTTGCAGATAAATCTGTAGTCATTGTGAATGATGCACCTGTAGATAGTTGTAATTTATTTTTTAGTTCTGTTTTATATTGTAACCCTAACTTAAATTGCCCTCCTCTAATATTGAAAGACTCTTCATGTTTAGTTGCTAAAGCTACATTAGCTCTCTGATTTAAAACACTATTTTCTATGTTTCCAAAAATAAAACTTGCTTCTGCTCCTACAGACAAGCCTTTGTATGCATACATACCAAAACTTGCATATATCTTGTTAGCCCCTCCTTCTCCTGTAAATAAAGTAACGTCATCGGCGTTAGCATCATCTAACAAAGAATACCCCACAGATGAAAAAGGTTGTAAACCGACAGATAATCCTGCTTTTTTTCCAATAGGAAATCCTAATGAAATATATCTTAAACTTGTTGAGTTTCCTGTTTGAGAAGCATCTTGTTCCTTAACAGTTAAAAAAGTTAAGCTACCTCCTATTGCATAGGTTGCAGCCCTTAAATCAGCATTTGACGCTGGGTTTGTAAAATTTAGGTGATGATAATCTTTCATTGCAACACCAATACCTCCCATAGAAGCTTGTTCTACTGTTACTGCCTCAAAATTTTCACCAATACCAAAATAAGAATATGGTGAAGCACTGTTTCTTTGTGCTAATATTGCCGACGTAGTTAGTACAAAAACTCCTAATATAAATCTCTTAATCATTCGCTAAATTGTGTATCAAAATAGTATGTAACCCCTCCAAAACAAAATTTGGATGGGCAAATATGACACTTTTTAATTGTTTTGACAAAAAATATGTATCCCCTCCTGTTAAAACTACTGTTAAATCTGGATATTTTTTTTGATATTGTGCTATAATTCCGTCTATTTCATTACAAACTCCATTGATAACTCCTGAATGAATTGAACTTTCTGTATCAACACCAATAAAGTTTTCTACTTCTCTTGTTTCTAGTAACGGTAACTTTGAAGTAAAATTATGTAATGCTTTATACCTCATAGCTATCCCTGGCGAAATAGCGCCTCCTAAGTACGCTCCTTCTTTTATAATAAAATCGTAGGTTATGCATGTACCTGCATCTAACACTAACACATTTTTATTTGGAAATGCATTTATAGCTGCTGATGCCAATGCAATTCTATCAACTCCTAATGTTTTTGGCGTTTTATATAAATTTTTAAATGGAACTTTTGTGTTTGAATCCAAAAAAACTGGATTCAAAAGTTCTGCTATTTTTTTCGTTTCCTCATCTGTAAAATTAGCTACAGATGACACAATACTATGCGAAATTGAAAAATTTGAAATTATTTTTTTTAGTTCTGGAATTATATTTACTTTTTCAAAAGTAAAGACTTCTTTAATAGTATCTGTTTCAAAAACAGCTACTTTAACTCTTGTATTGCCTACATCAATAATTAAGTACATATTTCATTTCTTAGAGCTTGTAAATTTACGGCACATTTTTTTAAAGCTTTTACTTTGTATAATTAAAAAACGATTGTATATTTGCATCCGCTTAACGAAAGTAGCAACTGGTGCCTTAGCTCAGTTGGTAGAGCAAAGGACTGAAAATCCTTGTGTCCCTGGTTCGATTCCTGGAGGCACCACAATAAAACTCGTAGCGCTTGTTACGAGTTTTATTTTAAAGATGTTACTTTTTTAAGCTATGACTGGTGCCTTAGCTCAGTTGGTAGAGCAAAGGACTGAAAATCCTTGTGTCCCTGGTTCGATTCCTGGAGGCACCACGATAAAAACCCGAACAAATTTGTTCGGGTTTTTTAGTTAAAAAAAGTAAAACATCCATAGCTACAACACTTATCACTACAATTATTTTAAACATCAATTCTTGCTCCTATCATCAAAGGAGTGTAAACTTTTATTTCAATTTTAGCAGTTTCAGTACACATAAAACTAAAGGGTTCTTGTTAAAACCTTTATTAAATATAGCTTATAAGTACTTGCTTTTTTAAAAGCTTATATATAATCAAATTTTCTTTAATCATTTTTGTAGTTATATATTTGTTTATTTTTAAATTGGTCATGTTAAAACAAGACCTATTAACACTTTTGTAAGGCCTTATCATATCTTAAAGATAACAATGAAACACGAAACACGCTATTTATGTATCTCTCAACATTGTTGAGTATTGATGCTTCTCTTATGAGTAAGGTTGAAAGAAAAAAATTGCAAAACATGAAAATATTAATCAACTCATTAAGTTTTTTGCGCTACATGCAGTAAACGTTATAACGCTTTGGTTAACAGATCAAATCTATACTCTTGCTGTTAATGTTAATCAGAGTTAAGCATTAAGCGTTTTAAAAGTTGTGATAAATGAGTTAAAATAAAACAAGAATGAATAACACCAAATCTCGCTGGTTACAAGATTTCAGAAGGTTTGTCCCCTTAAAAAGTCAATTTTTCCTTTCAGGTAATATTAAGGATTTTCAGTTACTGAAAAACGATTTTGGCACCTACAGTTGGCATCGATTAGAAAATGTAATAGACTCGGAATTAAAAAGCATGGGCTATGCACATGTGATTTACTACAATCCATTGACTGGTTTTGATATTCCTTTTTTTACAGAAACCCCAGAAGACAAAAAAGCTCTTTTTCAAAAACTTCAAATCCCACTTCAACAAGAAGGTGTCTATAACGACTTACAAACCTTTAATACCGTATTACAAAGGATTATTCACTATCCTGATGAACCCATTGGCTTGATTGTCGATTTCGCCTCTCAGTTTTTAATGAACCCTGAAAATCTGGTAAAAGCAGAGCACGATTCATTTAGTATGGCTCATATTTTATCTCAAACTACAGAAACCAGACCTTACGGCAACCCTCCAAATCCTTATTATAATATCGTAATTTGGATAGTAGATAAAGAAGGTGATTTGCCCGATTGGATGGTAGTTAACAACCCAAAAATAAGACATATACCTATTGGAAAACCCAATCATATTGCTCGTAGAAGATTAGTGCATCCAATTATAGAGAGCTTAAGTAAAGACAAAAACAATGTAGATGCTATAGTTACTGAATTTGTAGACGAAACCGAAGGCTTATTACTGTTAGACTTAGTAGCAATTATAGAGTTAGCTAGGTCAGAAACTATACCAATTTCCATGATTGCAGATGCAGTACGACGATACAAAGTGGGTGTAACTGAAGACCCTTGGATGAAAATTGAACGTAGCAAAATTGAAAACGGTGAAGCTTATATCAAAGAACGTGTAAAGGGGCAAAACCATTCCGTACAACATATTATGGATATTGTAAAACGGGCCATCACTGGAGTGGGTAACTCTAAAAAAAATAACCGTCCAAGAGGTGTGGTTTTCTTAGCAGGACCTACTGGTGTTGGGAAAACCGAATTGGCTAAGACCTTGACCAGTTTATTATTTGGTGATGAAAGTGCTTATATTCGGTTTGATATGTCCGAGTTTAGCGCTGAACATTCAGATCAACGGTTAATTGGTGCTCCTCCAGGATATGTTGGTTATAATGTTGGTGGCGAACTCACCAATGCTATCAGAGAAAAACCATTTAGTGTAGTCTTATTTGACGAAATTGAAAAAGCACACCCTAGAATATTAGATAAATTTCTTCAAATTCTAGACGACGGAGTACTTACGAGTGGACGAGGTGACACCGTTTATTTTTCTGAAGCACTGATTATTTTCACTTCAAACCTAGGGATTTATAAAAATTCGACTACAGGTGAACGATTACCAAATGTAACTTATGAAGATAGTTTTGAAACAGTTGAAAAGAAAGTACGACATGAAATCGAAAGCTATTTTAAGTTTGAACTCAATCGACCTGAACTACTCAATAGAATTGGAGACAACATTATTATTTTTGATTATATACGTAAAGATGTTGGTGAAATGATTTTTGATATGATGATGAAAAATAATATTAAAGGGATTCAAAAACAATTGGGTATTATACTACATATTCATCCCGAAGTAATGCAAACGCTAAAAGAATTATCTGTTGCTGATTTGAATAATGGCGGTAGAGGTATTAGAAATAAAATTGAATATCATTTTATCTCACCTTTTTCCAGAGCTTTATTCACATTAAATCCAAGTAAAGGAGAAACGATAGAAGCAACTTCTATTTCTTTTGAAAACCGAAGCACTACCATTCATCTAAATAAAAAATAATCGAATGGATATAAGAATCTCACGTTTACATTTTCCAGTAACTACACTTGGCCCAGGACAAAGAATTGGCATCTGGTTCCAAGGGTGTTCTATACATTGTGAAGGCTGTATTTCAGCAGATACCTGGCAGTTCAACAGCAATTCGATAAATATAAAAGAAGTGACAAATCTACTAAAAAAGTGGCTTCCAAAATGTGATGGCATTACTATTTCTGGCGGCGAACCTTTTGATCAAGAGCCTGCTTTAGAAGAGTTACTAAAATTTCTTAAGTCTTATAAGCTTTCCGTTCTAGTATATAGCGGATATTCTTTTCAGAAGTTAAAAAATAAAAAAGTTATACAAGAAGAATTGATTGATGTGTTGATTTCTGAACCTTATGACTATACAAAAACTCAAACCCAAGCCTTATTAGGAAGTGATAATCAACAAATTCATTTTCTTACTGATTTAGGAGAACAAAGCTTTACTAAATACTTGGGCAAAAAACCCGATAAGAAATTGGACATACAGTTTGATGATCAGACACTTTGGATGGCGGGTATACCTATTAATGGAATGAATAAAATAACGGAAAGCTTTCGGAAAAATGAAGTTGAAATAACTGACACACAATCGGTAATAAAGCAAAACAAGAAATGAAATACGTACGACTTTGCCCTGCATGTAATAGTGAACGACCAGTAACTGAAATGTATTGTCAAAATTTAATCGGTAATTCACCTTGTAGTTGGTTATTGATGAATGTGCCCCAAACTCCAGTTGGCGGCCGAGTCGAAATTCAACATGAAGCTGAAGAATCAATCAAACGATTTTGTAAAAACGAGCATGAAGTTGGAGAAGACGATTTTATGTGCATGGAATGTGGTGCTGATATTCAAGAGTTAACAGTTCAGGAAGAAGAAACTATTAAACAAATAGATTCATATACCATTATTGAATCTGTCGAGATTTCAGGAGCTACTAAAGAATGTTTTTTAGTTAAGGATACTGATGGTAAACGCTTTTTTTTAACTTATTATCATGAAAATTCTGAACCTGATAAAGCAATTTATGATGTACTACACCGAGCAGATGTGGATCATATTGCACAATTGGTTAAAACAGGCTATTGTAACAATCGCTTTTTTGAAGTTTCAGAACATATCCAAGGAGGATCTCTCAATGATTTAGGATATATCAAAGAAAATAGAATTGAAACTCTGGTAAATGAAATTAGTCGAGCACTTCGAGATTTCTCAGAAGCGGGCTTTAGGCATCGTAATCTATGTCCCAAAAACATTCTCATCCGTGACAATGAAACCTTTGATTTGGTGATTATCGATTACAGTTCTGCAAGATTATCAGATTATGACCTCGATACCGATACACCTTTACAATTAACCAGATATACAGCTCCGGAAGCTATAATTGGTGGAGTAAGTCCTGCTTCGGATTGGTGGAGTTTAGGAATGATAGTTTTAGAGCAAACTACCAAAGGAACATTCTTTCAAGGTATCAATGACAAAGCATTTATGATCCATTTGGTAACCAGAGGTGTTCAAATTCCAGAAGGCATTGATGAACGTATACTTTTATTACTAAAAGGTTTGTTGTGTAGAGACCCTCTAAAACGATGGCGTTGGGAACAAGTGGAAAAATGGTTGAATAAAGAATACGTTGCACCTCCTATAGAAGTTACTCTTGAGGTTGATCATAAAAACGAAAAAACTATACAACTCGGAGATACATTCTATACCAATGTAAGCTATTTTGCACTTGCAGCAGCTGAGGAGAATAATTGGGAAGAAGGTTTGGCTTTATTTACTTCGGGTGAAATTTCAAATTGGATAAAAGAAACCCTTGGCGAAGGTAAAATAACTGCTACTATCAGAAATTTGCGTTCTAAAGAGAATATTGATTTAGAATGGCGATTTTCATTAGCTTTAATGCACCTCAATGAAGCTTTACCGCTTACTTGGCGAGGACAAATTATTATTCCTGCTTGGTTGCTTAGCAACCCTACACTCGCTTCAGAACTTATAGCAGGAGACATTCCTGATTATTTGGATACTCTTTCACGCGAAAAATGGTTGGTCAACCTTAAAAGTAGAAAGCAAAATGTATTACATAAAGCAAAGAGTTTGGATATTGAATTAGATTGTGATAAGTTCAAGATCAATTCTCTAAGCACTTCTAGGGTGCGATTAAAATCTGAATTAAATCTTTTACGTCAAATTTATCCTGATGCCAAAAACATCAGTCTATCGGATTTAATGGGAGACATCCGACTCAGTGAAGAAGATTTAATACTAGTTTTAAGCGCCCAACAGGATCAATTTATCCCCTTAGAGCAATTGATTAAAGATGCCTCTAATTTGGCGATAAAAATAAAAATTGAGTCTAATGAAAGCTTTTTCCGAGAGGTTCTAATAAAACCCAGATTAGAGATTTACGAATCACTACATGAACATTTAGAGGGCTTTTCGCAGAGTAATAACGACCACTTAAATCGTTGGGCAGATCGTTTCAGAATAGAAAGGCGACTACCAATATTGCAATCGATTTTGTGTTTATCAATTCCCAAAGAAGAATGGGTCATCCCACCTAAGCATGAATACGCGTCTAGCTTATTGAATTTTTTTGAAAGAAAGATTATTCATACTGCCTCCAGAGGACCTTTGGTAAGGTTAATTATTTCTAAACATTCCCCTCGTTTAGATTTAAAAGCATTAGGTACACCCTTAAAACCTTCTGAAAAACTACTCAATAGTATTATTAATCGCTCATCAAGTACGGAAAAAATAGACCCACTAAGTTTCAGTCAAGACCCATTACTTAGTTACCGAACAAGAAGATTAGCTTTACGAACAGCAAACTTTAAGCGCGATACAGGTTTGGATTCTTTGTATTTAGGATTTCCTTTTTTAATTAATCAGTTCAAAAAAAACAATCGCCCCCGAATCTTGCCTATTATCCTATGGCCAATTACACTGGATTTTAAAAACCGTTCAAATCCTACATTAGAAATTGGTTTTGACAAGGTTCGTGAAGAAATCCGACTGAATCCAGCACTTTCAAGTTCCTTAGAGGCTGAGGAATACAAAAGAATAACACAAATTTATCAAGAGATTTTAAGTAGACAATCTTTAAGTATTTCAGAGGTTATAGATGCTTTCGGTTCATTTGTCAAATCTAAGGCTTCAAAGCTTGTTACTCATCCAGAAATCACTTATATGATGGAAAATACAGGTTTGGAACTACATGGCTCTGGAGTGATTTTTAATGCTAATTTTACAGGTCAATCAATTAGTGAAGATTTGCGTTTGCTTCAAAAACTACCACATTCGGGAACGGCTATGGAACCAATTTTAAGAATCCACACACCACAAATACCCGAATATGAGCCTATACAATCAGAAAACAATCGCTTTACTGTAGTAAATGTAGACCCTTCACAAGAACGCGCAGTAATACATAGTCGGTTAAAACCTGGTATTGTGATTGAAGGTCCTCCAGGTACAGGGAAAAGTCAGACAATTGTCAATATTATTTCCGATTGTATTGGAAGGAAAGAAAAAGTATTAGTAGTCTCTCAAAAAAGAGCAGCAATTCAGGTAATTATGAAGCGCCTGGAAGCCGTAGGCCTAGACAAAAGAGCACTCTCTATCACTGATATTACCAAAGACAGGCAAGAAATTATTCGGAGTATTCGCGAACAGGTTTCTTTAGATTTAAACGAATCCGAACAACAAAATATACTTAAAAAAATTACATTTAAACGAAATGATCTAACCAAACAAATAGACAGACTGGAATCGGAATTAAATACAATCTCTAAGGAGATTCATGTACCTGATGAGCAAGCAGGCGCAAGTTATCGAAACATTTTATCTGAACTCATTGAAATTCAAGACAATGATTATATTGATATTCCTGAAGCACGGAATTTTTTAGAAAACATTTCAGCAGATGAATTGAATATTCTTGAAACAGAAATCAGCACGTTAATACATGATTGGCTACCTTCGAAATATGAAGATAATGCACTCTCTAATTTAAAAATTACACAATATGATGACGCTACAAAAAAAGTAATTAAACAAAATATAGAACGATTTAATGAGGTTGAAACAAAAAGAGTAGACTGTATAAAACAAACCACAGGTGTCTATGATAATGAACACGCTCAATTCTATAGAACATGGTTGTATAAAAACGAACAAAAACTCCTAAATATTACTGATAAAGAGGCCAAAAATACTAAAATTTGGTTTGATTTGATTTGGGATGAATTCAATGAAAAATCCATTGGCGATGATATTCTTAATGATTTGAAAAGATTATTGGAAGATCTCAAAAATTTGATTTTCAACTATAAAAAAGTCAATTTTTCTATTTTTTTAATACAATCTGGAGATGAAACTCTAGAAAAAATAATTCAAGCTTGTGATAATCACCTAAACAAGTCCATTTTTAAGTTTCTTAACCCTTTAACATGGAAACATCAGTTTCGATTGAAAAAAATTCTCAAAAAATTTAAACTTAATACTAATAAAGAAAGTATAAACCGACTAAAAACAAATTCGGAATACGAAATTACTTTTAGAGCATATCGAAATCACTTTAATAATGTATTAAGAAAATTAAACAACACAGTAGAGCCTAATACCGAACCCAAGTTTCTTGCTGTAAAAATTAGTGGTAAAATTAACGAACTATTGGAAACGATTGTTTTAGCAAAAGCACTAAAACAATGCCCTCTAAAAGACGAAGCTAAAAAAGTTTTGAAATCTGGTAAGAAAGTCGAGTTTCAGAACTTTATAAGAGAGTTGAACAATGCCAATAAACGTTTTGAAAAAAGACAAGAATCATACGAAAAACTGACAGACCTAAAACAATGGTTAGAAGATTCTAGTTTTAAAACTTTCCTTTCAAACATAAAAAATAACGATGTAGATTTGTCGGTTATTCAGATGATGTCTCAGGACATTAACCACTTTATTCCATATCAAAAATTCAGGATAAGACTAGGAGGTAAACCTCAACAAGACATCACTTTACACCTTTTAACTATTCTTAGAAATTACGAAGAGCAAATTGCTCAATATACTTCAGAACATTGGTCTAAAATTATCCGAAAAACAATACGACGAGAAGGTTTGTTGGGTTGGAAACAACGTATTGAAAAGCAAACACCAGCCTTACTAATGGCTGATAGTGATATTGACCAAAATGTACAATTACTGGAAAATAATTTGGCTGAAATAAAAGCATTAAACAAAGAATTACTTACCCTAAACTATGATTTTGAAAAAATTGGCTCAAAATCACGATGGCACAGCATTACGCGACTACGAGGACAGAACTATAAAAAACTTCGAGAATTTATTCATTTAGGTGACGATTTAGGTTTAATGGATATTCGTCCAATTTGGTTGATGAGTCCAGAGGTAGTTTCGCAAGCCTTACCATTACAAGCAGGGTTGTTTGATGTGGTAATTTTTGATGAAGCCTCTCAAATGTTAATCGATCATTCTATTCCCTCACTTTATCGTGCAAAACGTGTAATTATAAGTGGTGATGAAAAGCAAATGCCTCCGGCAAATTTCTTTGGTCATAAAATGGATGATGACGAAGGTGAAGGTTTAAATATCGAACTCAGTGAGGATAATTCAGAAGAAGAGTTAACACTATACGAAGAGGCTTGGAATAAAAAAGAAGTCAAAGATTGTCCAGATTTATTGACATTAGCCAAAACGGTTCTTCCCACCACAACACTTCAAATTCATTATCGTTCTCAATACAAAGCACTTATCAACTTTTCCAATCATGCCTTTTATTCTGGTCAATTACACATTCCTGCTTATCATCCCAAAAACGTAATTGAAAAAACAAAACCACTAGAAGTCATTCGAGTAAATGGTATTTATAATGAACAAACCAACGAAACTGAAGCTGAAGTACTAATTGAATACTTATCTAACCATTGGCAGTTGCCCGAAAATGAAATTTTAAGCACAGGTATTGTAACCTTCAATAAAAAGCAGGCAGATCTTATAGAAGATAAAATTGAAGAAAAAGCACTTTCAGATGAAGTCTTTATGGAAGCTTTAAATCGTGAACGTAACAAACAACAAGAAGGTGAAGCCATGGGCTTTTTTGTTAAGAACGTAGAAAATGTTCAAGGAGATGAACGCGATATGATTTTGTTTAGCACTACATTTGGTTTTAATAAACAAGGAGTTTTCCGCCGCAATTTTGGAGCCCTCGGTCATCGTGGAGGAGAAAGGAGACTCAATGTAGCTATTACAAGGGCAAGACATAAAGTTGTTATTGCCACTTCAATGCCCATTAAAGATATTTCTGACATGCTTTCCACAGGACGATCTCCATCAAAACCAAGAGATTATATTCAGGGTTATTTGAAATATACTGAAACACATTTTGATAATCAGATAGAAGTTGCTAATCAATCATTAAAAAGACTTTCATTAAGAAAAACCAAAGAAAGCAAAGCATTAAAAAATGATGGTTTTAAAAATACTGTTAAAAACTACATTCACAGTTTGGGCTATGAAACCGTAGAAAATAATGATAACAATGTTTTTTATTTGGATTTAGCCATTGAAGACAAAAAAACAGGAAGGTTTGTAATTGGGGTTGAATGCGATGTACCTCACAATCCATTACTTAAAAATGCAAGACATCGTGAAATATGGCGTCCATTGATTTTGAAGAAATCGATTCCTCATATACATAGAACTACCTCTTATAAGTGGTTACAAGATACAGAAAATGAAAAATTAAGGCTGAAACACGCCATAGAAAATGCTTTAAACATAACACCATGAGCGGACCAAAAGTTATACGAATCGTTACCCCAGCAGAGCGAAAATTGATAAAGCAAAGGTGGTTAACTCGATTAAAAAACAAAATAGAACAAGTGAAGGCTTATGCCATCAAACACAATATGTTTACAGAAGAACTTCAAGCTGCTTTGAATGAAACATTGGAATATTACCAAAATATTTCAGAAGATGATTATAGAAAAATAGAGCGAGAAGTTTCTGGGCAAATTGAGTTTCTAGATAAGGAAAAGAAGAATTTGGTAAAAAAAGTAGTTAAAATTAGAACATCTAAATGGGAATCATTTAAGAACCTAAAGAGTACACATAACGAATTACGTTTCTTACTTAAAAAGAAAAGTATTGATTTTCAAGATTTCGACACTCCATCAAATATAAATGAAATAAAAGAATACCGTGAAAAAGTAGATTATTTGTACAGCCTTTTAAAAGAAGCTTATTTTGACTCTCAAACATTAACAGATGAACAAAAAGCTATTCAAGAACGATTATCTTCTGGTGAAAGCTTGCTATCTGTGCAAAAATGGCGTTCCGATCGTCCTAAAGTGGTTTCCAGACTAAAAAAGTTGGAAAACGCATTGAAGAAAATGTATATTTCTGAAATTTCTCAGAACAAAATACAGGAGTTTATGGATCGTTGTACCGAATTAGATGAAGAAGCCCCTAATTACGATTTGTTATTGGATTCATTAACTATCCAGGTAGCCGAATTCAGTAAAAATCAATTAGCATTACGAGAAGCTAAAGAAAAACTTAAAACAGCCGTTGACCAATTGGAATCTTTAGAATTGAACCTGAATTTTATTGATAAATGGATGGTATTACTTAATTCAAATAATCTAGATGATATAAAAAATGCCTTCGAAAAAGCTAAATATTTATATGCTGAAATTTCGGAGAAAATCATTGTTGAAACCCGACGAAAGGCTATTAAAAAGGCATTGCAAAATGCAGGTTATGAAGTTAATGACACAATGGAAACTGCATGGGTTGAAAACGGAAGTTTAGTAGTAAAGAAAGCAAAAAGTTCGTTATATGGCGTAGAGTTTATGAGCCCCAAAAACCTAAGTCGTATCCAAGCACGAGTTGTTGCCGATAAAAACAGAAGTCACGAACGTAGCCCAAACCTCGATAAAAACCAAGAGGAAGTTTGGTGTGATGAATTTCATGATATCAAAGCTATTTTAGAAAGTCAGAATTTGTCTATTGTTATAGATAAGGCTGAAGAAACAGGCTTAGTAAAATTAAAAGAAGTTACTCTAGGTGGTAGTTATGTAAAAAAAGAAGTTAAAACAAAGAAAAGAAAAAAGCTTTAAATTTAATAAATCGATGCTCAAACCTTTATACAGCATTGTGACAACATATTACTATTTTAGAGAAAAAATAGAACGATAATGAAACTCGGTAAATTACCGAGTTTCATTATTTATTTTAACTTAAATTTCATTTCTACTGGCAAATGATCTGATGCTTGTCCGAACTCATTTAACACACTTCCTTCTACATACTCTATAGAATCTTCAGTATAAAAAATATAATCAATACGTTCTACTGGATTTTTTGTATCAAATGTATTTTCAGGATTTTCAACAAAAAAGGCTGCATTTCCTACTCCATTCATTGCAAACATTTTTCTAACAATAGCCTCTTTATCTCTTGCTTTTGAATTAAAGTCTCCTAACAAAATAGTTGGATATTCTTTTTTATACTTATTAAAAAGATTCAATACATATTCAAATTGACGTACTCGTGTTGTTTTGTCAAAAGCTTCTAAGTGTAGATTTATAACAACTACTTCTTTTCCTCCTAAAATAACTTTTACCACTTGTACCAATCTATCTAAATACAACGCATCTCTATAAAATGGGTTGTCAGCTACTCGCTCTAAAACTATGCGCTGATAATCTTTTAATTCGTATTTACTCAAAATTGATTGACCTGAAACTATTTTACCAAAATGCATGCTTGGCGGCCAATATGGAAACGGCACATAGTGTTCATCCCAATTTATACCTCTTGCCACATAATTATAACCTAATTCTGCTAATTTTTCTTCTTGGTTTACTTCATAAGATCTTGCTGCATTATAATCGACTTCTTGAAGAGCAATAATGTCTGGATTCACTTTTTTAACCTCTGTAAGCACCTTTCTTAAGTTTGAATCAAATAATTCTTTAGGTTTTGCTATTGCTCTGTTATTTGTCATTCCGCTTAAATAACCAATATTATAAGTTACTATGCTGTAGATAGAATCATTATCAGTCGTATTAGTGTAGTCATGTGTAATAACTTTGGCATATTCTGCTTCATCCATTGTTGGGGACGATGCCCAGAAAAAAAAGATTGCAAACAATCCTACAGCTAGTAGTAAAAACCTTAAAACAATTCTAAAAAATGACTTCATAAAAAATTAAAAAAGTGTTAAAAACGATTTCAAATTTAAACTTTTTTAATCTGGAAAGGTCTTAGAAGCGTAAATAATTAAAGAACCTTAAAATTTAATAACATGCATAAATTACTAACAATATTAATTTTAGCAGTAGGTTTTACTGTTACCACTCAAGCACAAAAGAGCGATAAGGCTAAACATGAAGAATTAAGTACTGAGCAAAAAACAGAACTAGCTGTAAAAAAAATGACGCTACAACTTGATTTAACCGAAGCTCAACAAAAGCAAATTAAACCTTTAATAGCAAAACAAGTTGCTGAAAAACAAAAAATGTGGGCTAAAAGAAAAGCCATGAAACAAAGCGGTAAAAAGGCTACAGCTGATGAACGTTATGCTATGAAAAGTAAAATGTTAGATAAGCAAATTGCTCATAAAAGTGAAATGAAACGTATTTTAAACGAGCAACAATATGAACGTTATGAGAAAATGACTTCAAGAAAAATGAAAAGACATCAAAAAAAGGGTGATCATAAAAAGTTCAGAAAAGGAGAACACCATAAAAAGCATCAAGAGGAAAAATAAGCTAAACCTCTTAATAAATTAGTTTTTGATTGAAAAAAGCTCGGTTTTGGAAACAGAACCGGGCTTTTTACTTTTCAATTACTCTTTAAACCAACCTGAATATTTAACATAATTATTAGCAATCCTGTCAATTTCTCCTGAAATAAGTTCTTTAGAAATATCTTTTACTTTTTTTGCTGGTACTCCTGCATAAATGCTCCCACTTTCAATATGCGTATTTTTAGTTACAACTGCCCCTGCTGCTATTATAGAGTTTGACTCTACTATACAATCGTCCATTATAATACTTCCCATACCCACCAACACATTGTCGTGAATAGTACATCCATGCACTAAAGCATTATGACCAATGGAAACATTATTTCCGATAGTAGTTGGTGATTTTTGATAGGTTGCATGTATTACTGCTCCGTCTTGTACATTTACTTTATCTCCCATTTTTATATAATGTACATCTCCACGAATTACTGCATTGAACCATACACTACACTCTTTTCCCATTTGTACATCACCTACAATAGTTGCGTTTTCTGCGATGTAACAATCTTCTGGAATTTGTGGGTGTTTTCCTCTTACTGATTTTATAATTGGCATAGTTTTATTTAAAATATGATAATAAATTTGCTTTTTTAGATGCGGAAACCATAATCTCTTTTCCGTTTGACAATATTACGCTTCCTCCTTTTCCTTTTTTATATTTTGAAATTTCATTCACATTCACTAAAAACGATTTATGTACCCTCACAAAAGAGTTATCTTTTAAGGCTTCTTCAAAATATTTTAGTGTTTTACTCACTAATTTTTTAGAGTTCTCAAAATATATTTCAGTATAGTTATCATCTGCTTTACAAAATAAAATTTCATTTACTGCTACTACTTCAAATCCATCTTGCTGCGGAATGGTTATCTTTCCATTTACTTGATGTATGGCTTTTGGCATTAACACAGTAGTTTCTAACTCATTTTCTTTTTCTTTAATTTCTGTTACAATGCTTACTGCCTTAATTAGCTCATCTATAGAAATTGGCTTTAACAAATAATAGGTTGCTTGATTATTTAACGCCTCAATGGCATAATGATCGTAAGCAGTTACGAATACAGTTTCAAAGGTTTGGTTTTCTACTTTTTCTAACAAATCAAAAGCATTTCCAAAAGGCATTTCTACATCTAAAAATACCAAGTCTAACTCGTGTTTTTCAATTAACTTTTGTGCTTCTTCAATATTGCTTGCTTCTCCTAACAATTCAACATTAGGACAGTATTTAGCTATATAATTTCGTAGAATATCTCTACTTATTTTCTCGTCTTCAACTATAATTGCTTTTATTTTCATCGCTAATTTTCGTCTTTTTTTAGTGTCAATTCAACCTTAGTCCCACTTCCGTCCTCAAAAACATTAGAAACCATCACAGATATTTTATCTTGATACATATCGTTCAGAATAGCAATTCTATTTTTAATAGTACTCATTCCTTTTGATTTCTGTTTGAGTTGATTTTTTGTCTTCATTTCTATTGATTTCTCCCTTCCTATTCCATCATCTTCTATCAAAATTGTGATAGACTCATTATTTTTAGGAAACATAGAAATTTGAAGTTTTCCTTTTTCTTTTTTATATCGAAGCCCATGCCAAATAGCATTTTCTATATACGGTTGTAGTAACATTGGTGGAATAGAGTATTGCTCCAGCGGTATACTTTCTTCAATATGGATGTTGTAGTCGAACTTATCCTTAAAACGGTTATGTTCTAATTTAACGTACAATTCTAACAACTCAATTTCTTTAGTCAATGGTATAAAATCTTCATCTGAATTTTCTAATACAGAACGCATCAACACTGAAAATTCTGATAAATATCGATTTGCACTTCGTTCATCATTTACCGCTATAAAACTATTTACTGAGTTTAATGCATTGAAAATAAAATGCGGATTCATTTGTGAGCGCATCGATTTTAATGCCAATAAATTGTTTGCTAATTTTTGTTGCTTGTTGGTTCTAAACATAAAATACACTAACAGAATCATCAATAAAAAACCTCCTATTAATGAATAAATAATCCATTTTTGGCGTTTATTACTTTCTTGGATTAATTGTTGGTCTTTATATGCTAAATTAATTTTACTGTCTGCTAATTTTTTGTCTTTTTCTAAACTCGCTATTCTGTTCTGATTATCAGAAATTCGCTTACTAAAACGTTTTACCTGCTGAATTTCCTGCTCTTTTCTCGAATACAACGTATCTACCAGCGTTACATAATTTTGATAAGTTTTTAAGGCTTCTGTATAATCTCCTACTGTTGCGTATACTTCTGATAAGCGCTTAGTAGCATCTTTTTGAATGATTAAATCTTTGTTTTTATCAGCATCTGCAATACTCTTTTTTAAATATGGAATTGCTTCTTCATATTCAGATTTTTGCATATATGCATTACCTATTTTATAGTTGATTTTTTGTGAGGTAATTGAATCAACTAACGATTCGTTACTCTCCGCCTCTACAACTATATCATCTGCTTCTTTTAAGCTCTCTTTTCTCAACTGAATTTCTTCGTCGTATCGTTGAGATTTGTTATAAAAATCGGCTACTTTTTGCTGTTCCTTTAACGAACGTTTCTTGTTCTCTTCAGATGCTAATTTTAAAGAATTCTTAAAATATCCATCAGCTTTTTGTGTATTTCCTTGAGCGGCAAAAACTTCTGCTAGTTTAGAATTTAAATCTGTTATTTTAGGAGTGATTAAGTTCTTTTTCGCAATTTCTAATGCTTTTTCATAGTTTGTTTTAGCCTTGTTATAGTTTTTTTGAACTAAATACACGTCTCCTAACCCCTGATATGCAGTTAAACGCAAGTAATTATTTAATACTCCGCTTTGTAAACTTTGCAAATAGTTTTGTTCACTACTACTATAATCTTCAGATAAAAATGCTGCTTTAGCCAATTTCAGACGAATTCTGGGCGAATTCACTTCTTGTAAAGAAATTTGATAATTCTCAACCGCTAAATCGTACTGTTTCCAGTAAAAATATACATCTGCTAATTCTTTGAATACATTTGCTCTTTGGCTTTTATTAGGGTTTGTCAACAACGTTTTTTCAACAAAAGACAAACTTTTATCAATATTTTTCTTTTTATAAAACTCAACTGAGTCTAAATATTGTGAGTATAAGCTTACTTGCTTTCTTTTACTATAAGAACTTAGTTTTGATTTTCTTTTGGATGTAAATCCTTCAACTTCTACTTTTATATCTTCATCATCTTTAATTGTATAAAAAACACGATTAAAATTAGGATGTGACACTTCCAATTGGCTTCCTGCTGTTGCTTTTACAGTATAGTTTCCCGTTATTTCAGAAAACCGGAAAGTTCGTCCGTTTACTTCTACTCTCGCATCTTTAATGGGACGATTTGTTTCCTTACTCACCACTTGAACTTTTACTGAAAATTCTTTCGATAGTTCTTTGCCTACTTGAGAGTATACTTCTGAAAACCTCAGTAAAAGTATAGGGAGTAATAGTATGTAAAAAAGTTTCTTCATTCTTTATTTCTTACTGTAAACATACTCACAAAATACCATACAAAAAAACGGTTAACTCTCTAAAACACTATAAAAAGTAGTTAAAAAATGAGGCTTACTCATTTAACTTATCATTTCCCTAAACAAAATAGCTTGTTCACTCATTCTTGATTTTTTAAGAAAAAAGTTGGGGGTAGTTTTGAATAGAAATTAACACCAATCAAACTTTTTACCAATTAATAACTAAAAACAAAAATTATGAAAACGCACGCATTCAAAGTATTTTTCTTTTGCTTAGTACTACTAACAACAACTACGTTTGCTAATGAAAATCAACGTACAAGAAAAGTAAAAAAACAAACCGTTAAAGTTGCATTATTACTAGATACAAGTAATAGTATGGATGGACTTATCAATCAGGCAAAAGCACAATTATGGGAAATTGTAAACGAACTATCGTATGCTAAATGTAACGATACCACACCTAACTTAGAAATAGCTTTGTACGAATATGGAAACTCAAATTTATCTTCTAGAGAAGGTTATATCCGACAAGTTTTACAGTTTACTAGTGATTTAGATGAGATTTCTGAGCATCTTTTTTCTTTGAGTACTAATGGTGGTAGCGAATATTGTGGTCAAGTAATACAAACGTCACTAGATGAATTAGATTGGGGAGCTAATAAACGTGATTTAAAAATGATTTTTATTGCAGGAAATGAACCTTTTACTCAAGGAAAAATTAATTACAGAGATGCTATTACAAATGCTAAAGAAAAAGATGTTACCATAAATACTATTTTTTGTGGTGATTATAACCAAGGTATTACTGGAAGATGGCAAGACGGAGCTATTTATGGAGGTGGTGATTATATGACTATTAATCAAAACAAGCATATTGTACATATTGTAACTCCATACGATAACGATATTATTATTTTAAACAAACGCTTAAATGACACCTACATTCACTATGGTTCTTATGGATATTCTAAACATAGCAATCAAGCAAAACAAGACATGAATGCTGAAAGTTTAGATGAAGCTGTAGTAGTTAAACGTGCCGTAACCAAAAGTTCTAAATTATATAAAAATGCAGAATGGGATTTGGTAGATGCTTCAGAAGAAAAAGAAATTGATTATAGTTCTTTAAAAAAGAAGCAACTTCCTAAACAGTTACAAAACAAATCTGCCAAGGAAATTAAAGTGTATGTTGAAAAGAAACGTAAAGAACGTGCTGAAATTCAGCAAAAAATTCAAGAGTTAAATAAAAAAAGAAAGTCTTATGTAGCAAAAAAACAACGCGAAAGTTCTAAAAAAAATGAATTAGAAAGTGTTATGATTAAAGCTATAAAAAAACAAGCAAAAAAGAAAAATTACTCTTGGTAGTTTTGATTGGGTTTGGTTAAGTTGAAGCGGAGTTTTACTCCGCTTTTTTATGTCGTCATTCCTACCAACGAGAGGAATCTCATTCAAAGAAACAGTAAATATTTTTTATAAACAGAATCAAAGCCCTTCAGATTTCTCACTTCCGTTACATTACAGTTCGAAATAATATTTCGTTTATTTTACTAGCAAATCTTGACCAATACTAATGTTATTGTCACTTAGTCCATTTACTTCTTTTAATCGTTGTACCGAAATATTATATCGTCTCGATATAGAATACAACGTATCTCCTTTTTGAACTTTATGAGAACTTGTTTTATAAGTTGGTGTTTTCGCTGCTAGAGAACCATCTCGTCTTACTCTATCGTATTTATCTAGATTGTACTTTCTAATAATAGATATTAATTTTTGAGGATATTTTCTGTCCGTTGCATATCCTGCTCTTTTTAACCCATAAGCCCAACCTTTGTAATCTGTATGTCTCAACCTGAATAAGCTTGCATACCTTTTACGAGTTAATAAAAACTGAGAGTGATCTTCATACGATGTTTCTGGATATTTATATTTTCTAAAACATTCTCCTTTTTCATCATCATCGTGAGTTACACTATGCCCTTGCCAACCTCTATGACATTTAATTCCAAAATGATTGTTTGATCTAAGAGCTAATGCACTTCTACCACTTCCTGATTCTAATACTCCTTGTGCTAAGGTGATACTAGCAGGAATACCATGTTCGTGCATTTTCTTAACCGCAATTGGCGCAAATTTTTGAATATATGCTTCGGTATGATTTGTAGTAGTTGATATTGGTTTTTGTATTTGCTCTAACTGTGGTAACTCAGGCATTTTTTCTTCTCTAGGTTCTAAAACCACCTCATTTGGTGTACTCTTTACTACATTTTTACCTGATCCACAACTTGTCAATATTACAGTACACACTGCTAAAAAAACTACCTTTATTCTCATTAAACCTTTATTAACTCTTGATTTTTATTCTTTAATTTTTGATTTACTCCTGCTATTCCTTGTAAACCTCCTGTATGAATTGCCAGTATTTTACTGTTTTTCGGAAATGTATCTTTTGCTACTAAATCTAATATTCCAAATAACATTTTTCCTGTATAAATAGGATCTAGTAAAATACCAGTTTGCTCTTTAAATTCATTTATAAAACGGATTAACTCCTCTGTATATTTTCCGTAGCCTCCAAAATGATACTCATTTTGCAAACTCCAATACTCATTCTTGTTTATAAAAGGTTTGATTTCATCTACTAAAAAATCACCTTTTAATGCAGGAAATCCTATTATTTTTTGATGTTTTTTAGCTGAATTTATCAATCCTGAAATTGTTCCGCCAGTACCTACTGCACAACAAATATAATCGAATTTTTCATCTTCATTTGTTAAAATTTCTTCACAGCCTTGTACCGCTAAAGCATTCGTTCCTCCTTCAGGAACCAAATAAAAATCACCAAACTCATTTTTTAACTGATTGATGAATTCTTCAGAAGTTTTGTTTCGGTAGGTTTCTCTTGTAATAAACTTAAACTGCATACCATTCTCGTATGCATTTCTCAAAGTTTCATTTTGAGAAAGCGTCTTAACTAAGTCTTTACCTAATTCATCCCCTCTAATAATTCCAATGGTTTTGAATCCTGCTATTTTTCCTGCGGCAGCAGTAGCTGCAATATGATTAGAATAGGCACCTCCAAAGGTTAACAAGGTTTCTTTTCCTTGTCGTTTTGCTTCTTCAATATTGTACTTCAGTTTTCTGAATTTATTCCCTGAAACAAATGGGTGGATAGTGTCTTCCCTTTTTACAAAAAGTTCAATTCCTTTTGTTTTTAAAATAGTCAAATGAATTTGTTGATTCTCTGGTATGGAAATTTCTAGTTGAAACAGCATTTTAAAAAGTTATCAACGCAAAAATAAGCCTTTAATCTATTTCTAGTTTATATCCTACTCCATGAATGTTGGTTATTTTTATGGATGTGTCTTCTTTTAACTTTTTACGAAGTTTAGAGATATACGTATCTAAACTTCTTCCGACTACTACCCCGTTATCTTCCCAAACTCTTTTGGTTAACTCTTCACGTTTTATAATTTCATTAGGTCTACTGATAAGAATTTCTAGCAGCTCACATTCTTTTTTAGATAAACTGATTTCTGTAGCCTGCTTTACTAACTTGTTCTGTTCTGGGTAAAACTCAAAAATTCCTAAGCTTACTACATTCATTAAGTTATTAGTTGTCGCTGTTTTATTTTTCCTCTTTTTTTGATACACAACACCTACAAATACAATTATTAAAACCAGTAATCCATAAAAAATAAACTGATTATTATTTGACGTGCTTATTTTAAGAAATTGAACTTCTATAAAATAACAGTTAGTAGGCAACACCCTTCCTTTGCAAGGGATTATTGCTTTTTCTTCTTTTTTCTGCATTTCGTAGCTATACCCTACTTCCTCATTATCACAATTTTTAACCTCTAGAATGTAATTTGTTGGAAAACTTGACTTTTTAAAACTTCTATTCACTAAAGTTACCAAACCATCTGGTTCAATCCTCAAATTGTTTTGAAAACTTAGCTTAAAGGTTGATTCACTCAACTGTTGTACAGGTAAAACTAATGAAGTAGTATCTTCATTGCTTAGCAATAACTGATGTCCTACATTTCGAAGTGAAACTTTTACACGTTGTGAAAAATTTTCCTTGGTTGTACACGAAGTAAACAGCATTATTACAGTAAATAGGGTTAACCCTATTTTGGATATTATTAAATTAAAGCTCTTACTCATACTATTTACAAATATCCTACTTTTCAATTGCTTTAGACGAGAGTTGACATTTCTTTTACACTTTTTTGACATTTTTTATCTCTCGTCATTGTGACCAGAGGGAAAACACTTACTGTCATTTCGACTGCAAGGAGAAATCTCATTAATAAAAGTAACTCAAAACCTTAAGATTTCTCAGTCGCTCATAAAATCGCTTATTCGAAATGACATTATTTTACTATATTGAAACTCGAAAATTGAAATGTATAAAATTGCTGAAATCTCCACTTATCACATCATAACGCAGGGATAACAGAACTTTTATTTCTTTTATGACATGTTGTGCGTAATATTGACCATCAAAATTTATCAGAATGCAAGAAAGAGATTGGCTAGAAAAACTTTTCCAAAAATCGCTAGAAAAAGCTAGACCTGGTTTCGAATATACTGATGAAAATATTGAGAAATTATCTGAAATCATTGAAGAATCAATGCCCTCGATAATTACAATGTTTGAAAAACAAGTTCACAAGAAATCAAAAACGATTCTCAAACAAAACAGAAAGGATATTTCAAAATTCAGGAAGAGACTAAATAAGACTTGGAAATCTGCAATTGACCAATTAGAAATCTTCATCTCATTTAATTTAGAATATGGAGTTATAGTGTCCGATTCATACAGACAAGAAAATCCAAACGATGTTAAATTTGAAACTCTTTTAAGATTACACGCAAGGTCATGTCAAATAGCTTGTGAAATACTGGAATTAATTAAAGGAGGTTTTGCTGATGGAGCAATGGCTAGATGGAGAAGTCTGTATGAAATATCAGTTCTCGCAAACTTTTTAGAAAAAGGAACAGAAGAACTTTGTCAAAGATACTTGGACTACTATTTCGTAGAAAATTATTTTGAGACATTAGAGTATCAAAAAAATTGTGAACGACTTGGATATGAACCGCTTTCAGAAGAAGAAATAGAAGAATCTAAAAATTTGGTCGAAGCACAAAAGGAGAAATATGGAAATGATTTTGGAAAACTTTATGGCTGGGTTGGAGATATTCTTCCTAAAAGAAAATGGAATTTTGCTGGCATAGAAGAAACAATAGAGTTTAAATATATGCGCTCATTCTATAAAATGGCCAATAATTCTGTACATTCTGGCGCAAAAGGATTTATATTCACACTTGGACAGTACGACAGTAATGAAGTAATGTTAGCCGGACCGAGTAATTATGGTTTTGCTGACCCTGGACAAAATACAGCGTTTTCTCTTTTTCAGACTACTTTAACATTATCAGAATTCGATACTTATTTGGAAGACTCTTTATATATAAAAATCGGAATGAATATGTTAGATGAGTTAAGTGAAGAATTTGTTAGAATACAGAAGAAAATAGAAGCAGAAGAAGATGAATTAAGAAATACTACGCACAACAACGTATATAAAAAATAGCGGTTTAATCGCTTAATTGGAAGAAAATAAATAAATTAAAGGTCAGTTATAAACTAAAAATTAGTGCATAAAATCCGTTACTTTTCATATACAAGACCGTTGTACACCATTTGAAAAAATATGAAAACCACAAAAACATACTTTTCGATTATTTCTATATTCTTAACAATAAATCTATGTGCAGCTCAAACTGAAAGTCATTTTAAACACTACCCTTTTGAATCAATTCAAGTTCAAGCTGATTCAATACATCAATTTGTACTTAAAGCAATATCAGGAAACACTAGTAATAAAAATGAATGGGAAAGTAAATTTTTTGATGCTTTTCCAAGCTCATACGCAATTATGGACTCTATTTTCGGCTATAAAAATAAACCAGCACCTCTATATCTTTCGAAAATTCCTCGAAAAGTTAAATCTTATGTAAGCTCAGACTCACACATAGGATTTTTCTGTCAATTAAAATCAATTCCTACCGACAAATACTATAATAAATATGTTAACATCTGTATTGATGGATATTGGCAGGCTGACAAAATAAGAGAAGCATTTGGTTTTGGACTACATTTGTACTATAATTCCAAACCTGCTTGTAAAGCTCTTTCAAAAAAGTCTGATTCGGAAATAAAAAGTGTCTTTAGATTCATCTTTGATGGACCATATCCTGACAATGAACAGAATAAACACTTTTATAAAATGCTTCTACCAGTAGTAAAAGCTGAAAATGAAAGGTTATCCAAACTGTTGACACTCTCTTTTAACGAATTGATAAAAGAAAATCACGAGCATTAAATAAAAAACGGTGTACAACAAAATGTATAATTAATTGCGGCTGAATTTCCTAATCGGAAATTCAATCTTATTAATTATCTTTCCACATCAACGTAAAACGACTCGCGTCCTTTTCACGCAAAAAATCATACACAAATACGTTAAAAACCAGCTACCTGCTCCTCTACTTGCTCCCACTCTTCCATCAGTTCGTCTACTTTTGCTTTTTTAGCTTTGTAGTTTTCAAAGAAATTAGGACGTGAAGACACTTCATCATAGTTTTGAGCTAACTCTAAATCTATTTTTTCTATTTCAGCTTCTAAATCTGCGATTTGTGTTTCAATTTTATTCAGCCTATTTTTTAACTTTTTAAGCTCCTTTTCTTGTTCTTTAGATAGTTGATAGGCTTCTTTTTTAGAAGTATCCTTTTCTGCCTTTACTACAGTTTTTTTCTCAGCATCACGTAAACTTTCCATTTTGTGTTGCTCTAAGAAATAATCAATATCGCCTAAATATTCTTTTATTTCTCGGTCTTTAAATCCGTAAACAGTAGTGGTTAATCCTTGTAAGAAATCACGGTCGTGAGATACAACGATTAAGGTTCCATCAAAATTTTGTAGTGCTTTTTTCAGTACATTTTTTGAGGCAATATCTAAGTGGTTGGTAGGCTCATCCATTATTAGCACATTAAAAGGCGACAATAACAGCTTGCACAATGCTAAACGATTCCTTTCTCCCCCTGATAGTACCTTTGCTTTTTTGTCTACTGCTTCTCCACCAAACAAAAAGGCTCCTAACATGTCTCTCACCTTTACACGATTGGTATCATTCGCAGCATCTTCCATAATTTCCAACACTGTCTTCTCAGGTGGTAATTCTTCCGATTGATTCTGAGCAAAATATCCTATTTCAACATTATGTCCTAGCTTAAGATTTCCTTCAAATGGAATTTCTCCTACCATCATTTTGGCTAAAGTAGATTTTCCTTGTCCGTTTTGACCAACAAAAGCAATTCTGCTATTACGCTCAATCAATAAGTTAACATCCTTCAACACCTCTTTTTCGCCGTAGCTTTTAGCTAAATCCTCTGCTTCAACTATAATTTTACCAGGTTCTTTCGAAATAGCAAAGCGGACATTCATTACTGCATTATCGTCCTGATCTACTTCAATACGTTCAACCTTATCAAGTTTTTTAATAAGGGATTGTGCCATGGAAGCTTTGTTGGCTTTAGCTCTAAACTTCTCAATCAGCTTTTCAGTGTGTTCTATTTCTTTTTGTTGATTTTTTTGCGCTTGTAATTGCTTTTCTTTGATTTCAGCTCGTAACTTTAAAAACTCTGTATATGGCTTTTTATAATCGTAAATTTGTCCTAAAGAAATTTCTATAGTACGGTTGGTTACATTATCCAAAAACATTTTATCATGCGACACTAGTACGATGGCTCCTGCATAGTTTTTTAAGAAGTTCTCTAACCAAATAATAGATTCAATATCTAAGTGGTTAGTGGGCTCATCAAGTAATAAAATATCATTATTTTGTAAAAGTAATTTTGCTAACTCAATACGCATACGCCAACCTCCAGAAAACGTATCTGTTAGTTTATCAAAATCTTCTCGTTGAAATCCTAGTCCTTGTAAAATCTTTTCAGTTTCACCCTGATAGTTGTATCCTCCTAGTAATTCGTAACGTTCAGTTTTTTCATTTAAATCAATAATTAACTGATTGTATGCTTCACTTTCATAATCGGTTCTTTCAGCTAATTGTCTGTTTATCTCGTCTAACTCTAACTCAATTTCTTTTATTTCAGTAAATGCTTGGTAAGCTTCTTCTAAAATAGTTCTTCCGTGTACAAAATCAATATCCTGACGTAAAAAACCAATACGTACATCTTTATCAAACGCTAACGTCCCTCCACTGCTCTCAATATCTTTTGATAGCACTTTTAGTAAAGTAGATTTTCCTGCTCCATTTTTTCCTATCAATCCTATTCTATCTCCTTTTGTTAGTTTAAAGGTGATTCCTGAGAACAAATCTGTTCCCATAAATGAAACTGATACATCGTGTACGTTTAACATATTTTTAGCAAATTACTTTGGTTTTGTAACTAGAGTTACAAACGAGAGTTTTATTTTTGTTGAAATTTGTGCAAACTTACAAAAAGCAAATAGTTAATTGAACTTAATACCTAGAAGAAATGTTTGGAAAAGGAAGTAAACTGTATAGTATTTTTAATAATAAATGTCCTCGTTGCCATGAGGGAAATTTTTTTAAATACAAGCTTAACTTCAACCCGAAAAAAGTTACAACTTTACACGAAAATTGTCCTAAATGTAATTTAAAATATATGATGGAACCTTCTTTTTTCTTTGGTGCCATGTACGTAAATTATGCACTTGCCGTGGCTCTTTTTGTTGCTATTTTTATTATTGCTAAAATGTTTATTGGCTTATCAATTTTGCATAGTTTTATAGCTATAATAGTTGTTTCATTAATATTAACACCTATTACACTAAGACTTTCAAGAATTATTTGGATAAACCTTTTTGTGAGTTATAAAAAGGACGCTAAAGAATTACAATCAGAAAAATAATTCTACGAGGAATAATCTTACTATTTCCTAAAATATAACAATATAAAAAGGTTCGTTATTCAACGAACCTTTTTATATTTATTTCTTTATCCAATTCTTCACCCTTTTCTAGATGATTGAACAAGTTTTCGGCAACTGTTGGTGCAATCATTACACCTCTCGTTCCTAAACCGTTTAAAACAGCTAATTTAGGGTATTGTGGATGTTTTCCTACTAGAGGTCGTCTGTCTTTTACCGTAGGACGTATTCCTGCTGATTGTTCGATAACGGTATATGGAACCGATATTATTTTTTGTAGTTTTTCTTTTAATTCTTTTCTACCCTCTACAGTTGGAATAGAAGTTTTGTCTGTCCAATTAAAAGTTGCTCCTACTTTATAAGTATCATTACCTAATGGCATAACAAAAACACTTCCTTTTAATAAAAAATCTATTTGTAGTTCGGGAGCATGAATTGTTATGGTTTCTCCTTTAGTTCCATTTAGAGGCAAATAATTAAAAAATGGATTTTTCTTCAAACCAAACCCTTCACTAAACACTATTCTTTTTGCCGTGATGTTATCATAGCTGACTTTATCTTCTAAAATCTCTACTTTTGAATAGTCAAAAGCTTTCTCTACGAGACTTTTTAATAATTTGATATATTCTTTATAGACTTTCACTAATAAAGGCGTGTCAACTCTCCCTGTACCCTTTAGTTCTCCAAATCCATAGTCTCCTATAACTCCTTTGATTTTTTCTTTTGAAATTTTTGGATTCATATAGTAAGACAACATAGGTTTATCAGAAGCTATGAACCAATTATTTTCATCTCCTACACTGGTGAATACTTTTTTAGTGGTAAATTTATAATCTAAAGTAACTTGTAACTTTTCTTCTAATTCTTGATAAAAAGGAATTGCTTTTTCTAATTGTTCATGCCCATTCCAAACCGGTGTAAATCGTTTTAAAATTACAGGATTGTATACTCCACCAGCAACTACAGAAGAAACTTGTGAGTTGTTTTCAAAAACTATAAAGCTTTTATTATTTTTAATTAATTGTTCTGCAAAAGCTATTCCTGATAAGCCTAAACCAACAATAATATAATCTACCTCTTTATTCATAGTTCAAAAGTACTATTATTACAACAAAAAAGAGCTTGCAATGCAAGCTCTTTTTTGTTTATATAGAAAGGAATATTAATAATTCCACATATCCATTTCTCTATTACGGATACCTTCTTTAATTCTATTTGCTTCTAACAACTGGAATAAAGAGTTTCCACGAACATAATCTTTTATAGATCTATCTCCATAAATATTCTCTTCTTTCAAAATAGTTGAGTTAAAGCGTCTTGCATTTAACAAGTTATCATAAGAAAGTGGTTGTGCTGAATTTTCTGGATTAAATACTTTTGATTCATGTAATGTTTGTCTAGCTGCTGGGAAAAACACCCAAAATAGCTCATATACATTTTCACTATCATCAATTTCTTCTACTCCCATTACCTGTACATCTGGCCCCATAGGTGCTAATGCTAATAAACGATACTTTAATTCACCTTGACGTTTGTCAAAATACCAAATACCTTTTAGCATATATCCTTTGATATCTTCAGATTTTACAAAATAAGGATCTATATAATCTCCATTTTGACGTTCGTTATACGTCATCATTTTAACCTCTTCCATTCCTATTTTAGTAGTAAAATAAGAGTCATTATAAACCTCTGTTATTTCACCATTTTTAATACCTTTTAAAAGAGTATCAAATAGAGAACGTCTAGTTAACCCAGCATTCATAGTATCAATTGGGTAGTAATAAGGAAGATTTATTTTTTGGTTTAAATCTACATACTCCCACACCACTTTAGACCACAATACATCTCTATCACTAATATAGCCATAAGGAAGTGGTTTGTCATCTTCTGAAGCGATTTGAGCTTCAGATTTAACTCCAATTTCATCTACCTTTTTAGCATTTAAAAGGTTAGCTTGTGCACTTGCATAGCTTGTTGCCGCAAACGCGAATAAAACCATATAAAAACGCTTCCAATTCATACTTTCTTATTTTACTTATTAATTTGTAATTTCTACACTAACAGGCAATACTTTCTTGATTCTATAATTAGATCCAGAAACTGATGCTTTGATATCAAAAATCGTAATAACATCATGTCTTCTTGCCTTACTAATTGCTGCTTTTGCTCTAGAGTTTAAACCTCTTCCGCTTACAGGGATTGCAACTTGACCTGGTACTTTAATTTTAAAGCTAGATACGTTTAGTTTTAAATCGAATAAGAAATCTGGTAAACCTGCAGCAACACTTATTCTTCCTAAACTTGCTTTGGGCATTTTTACAGTACCATATTGACCTCTTACCATACCTACAGCTGGTGGTATGTCTTTAATTCTAAATTTCTTAACAGAACGTACACCTTTTGATGCTCCAGTTGGAGTTCCTGTAACTACGATGTTAACTTCACTTCCTTTACCTGGATACATAGTATACTTATCTCCTCTAACTCTTTTTAATCCTGGAGCTCTTGCAGAAACTTTGTTTCCTGGTACTCCTGGAATAGAGATAGTTAACGGGTTAGCTAAACCACGATATACCACGTTCATTTTATCTGCAGAAACTAAAGCCTCATTTGGTCTAGGAATTACTGCATAAGCTCCTTTGATATCTATCTTTACAATAGAATCTCCTTCTTTAAATTGGAACTCTCCTTTTAACTCCTTATCTCCAACATTTCCTGCTGGTCCATCTAAAATTACCTGCCCTGCTTGAATTTTTTCTTGCTCAACTTCTTCATCGTTGATAATAACTTTTTCTGCAGTTAAATTAGGGTCTTTTTTACCTAATACAATTCTACCAGATAAGTTTTCTCCTGGATAATAAGCACTCTTGTCAAAAACAACCATTGCTTCATACTTGGTCATAGACACAGCACTTTGTAACTCTCCTTGTAATAAAGCTGTTAAAGCATCAGATTCAGTAGCTTTAATATCTGCTTGAATTTGAGTTAACTTAGTTAAAGATGCAATTAAAGGAAATCCTTCAAAATGATATTTTAACCAGTCAATTTTCTTACCATCTTTATTTTCTACTTTATCAGTATTAAAACGAGCAGCTATAACACCTGCTACTTCTGTACCTTCTAAAGCAGTTACTGCATCATTTCTGAAAGCATCTATCTTAGCAACAAACTCTTGTCCTGCTTTTGATATTTTACCCCCTTTAAAGAATAGCTCATCTAAAAACTTAGACTTATCCATTGTTTCATATGCTTGCTTATCTTCTAAATCACCAGTCATCTGGCTTTTTAAATCTCCTACATAAGCATATAATTCATCTGCAGCTACTTTTAACTTATCAGTTTTCTCTTTAGCTTCACCATATTGTTTAGCTTGTTCAGCTGCTTTTTGAGCTAACGTTTCGTAAGCTGTTTTATTTTTCTCAGTAGCCTTTTCGTTTGCTACTGTTAACTTTTCATTCATTAATCCAAAGGCTGATAATACCTCTTTACTCATGTTCATTGCTAACATTGCAATAAACACTAAGTACATAAGGTTAATCATCTTCTGCCTTGGTGATAGTTGTCCTCCTGCCATATTAATTAGTTTGTTTAGTTAATAAATTAGATAAACTAATTAATTATTTGTTAGACATTGCAGTTAACATTCCTCCATAAACTCCATTTAATGAAGATAAGTTTGTTGCTAATGACTGCATTTGCTCTTGTAAACGTTGAGAATTTTCTACCATAGCAGAATTTAAATCAGCTTGTTTACTAGCATTTTCTACTTGTGTTTGATATAAACTATTTAAAGACTCCATTTGAGCTGCTGCTCTAGACATTTGCTCATTATAGCTATTAGTAGCTGAAATTGATTGAGAAGCTGAAGCTAATGGCTCTACTGCTCCTTGGAAGTTTTTAATGCTATCTCCTAAACGAGATACTAATTGAGCATCTAATTTAGCTTCACTTAAGATATTATCTAATTTTTGAGATAACATGCTTTGTGCTTCTTCTGGAGATGCTTCTTTACCTTTTTTACCTCCTAATGATTGACCATCTGCTAACTCTGGGTATACTTTTGTCCAATCTAAATCGTCTTCAACTGCTTCAAACGCTGACAATGCGAAAACTGCTGCTTCAACAATCATACCTACCATTAATACTTCATTTCCAAAAGGCCAGTGTAAAATTTTAAATAATGCTCCAATGATAACTACTGCGGCTCCTAAACCGTAAGCCATATTGAACATTTTCTTCGTTGATTTTGATTGTGCCATAATTCTTGATTTTTAAATTTTGGGGATTAATATTTATTCTTGTTTTCTTGTTAATTACTTTTATTGGTACCTAAATAATCTTGTACTGTTCTAAACCCGATATAACTTCTTGCTGTATCTGCATATTCCCAATCACGAGAACTTACTTCTAAAAAGTATGCTACATCTTTCCAAGATCCTCCACGGATAATCTTTCTTCTGTTTTCTTTTATCTCTACGTTAGGGTTCATTGTAGATCCCATGTAGTAAGACATTTGGTTATAAGCTGTATTTGTCCATTCAGAAACATTACCTGCCATATTAAACAGTCCGTACTCATTAGGGTTGTATGACATAGCTTCAACTGTATATAAAGCACCATCTGCAGCATAATCACCACGAACTGGCTTAAAGTTGGCTAAGAAACATCCTCTATCGCTTGTTGTACTTGGTCCCCCCCAAGGGTATTTACCATAGTCTAAACCACCACGGGCAGCATATTCCCATTCAGCTTCAGTTGGTAATCTGAATGCTGGTACTAAACCTAATTTTTTTCTTGATCTTTGGAAGTTGTTTTTTGTTTGAGTTCTCCAGTGACAAAATGCTTTTGCTTGATTCCATGTCACTCCAACCACAGGATAGTTTTCATATGCCTTGTGTCCAAAGTATTCTTGATGCATTGGATCATTATATGAATAGTTAAAATCTTTAATCCATACTGTTGTATCTGGGTAAACATTAATAACCTCGTCTCTTAAGAAGTCTTTTCTATTTTTACCTGTTCTAGCTGCAGCTTCATTATCGAACCAGTAGTATCTATAGTTTAATAACTTTGTATTGAATGTTCTAATTCCATTTAAAGCTTCATCTTTCTTTATATACAGAGAATCCATTACTTCTACATAATCTGCATCAGGATACTCTTGAGAATCCCAAATAAGTTCCTCTTCCCAATTTAATGGCTTCAAAGAGTCTAACCCTTCTCCTAACTCGTAGTAATTTTCACGCATATATTTTTCATACGGAGTTTCATTTACTGTATCTTTTGATCCAAAAGCGTATAATTGAATTCCTTGTGCGTTTTTACCTGTACTAGCTACATCATCTCCTCCTAAAGAAGCAAACTCTGCCTGGTAGGCTAATTTAGTTCTTGTAATAGAGTCTCTTACCCAATGAACAAATGCTTTATACTCACTATTCGTTATTTCTGTTTCATCCATATAAAATGGTTGTACAGTAACAGTCTTAGTTGGGGCGTTCATAGCTCCCATAGGATCTTCATCTTGTTTACCCATAGTAAAAGATCCTCCTGGGATTTTAGCCATTCCATATGGTTTCTCCGCAAACCATTTTCTTTTAGACTTTACTCCTACCAATTCTCCTCTATCTCCACTTGAACCACAAGAGTAGATGATAGATGCTAACAATGCAAGTACTGTTATTTTTTTCATATTATATCTTTCTTATAAAAGAGGCGTAAACCTATTATTTTTTTTATTAAAAAACAATTACGAGTTATTATTTTTTACAGAACATACAACTTTCTCCTAAACAAGCTTTTGTAATGCTTTATACCACCTCTCTGGTGTTTTTTGCTGCAACGCTTGTTCATAATCTCGATAGTTACATGGTATTAACGCATGTCTTTTGTGTTTATTATTCGATATTAAATTTATTTCCATCCACCAACGACCACTTTTATCACTTTTATAAAAGTTTATTGGGTCGTCATCATTCAAAAGCACCGTAAATTTCTGATAACTTTCTTTTGTTGCAAATGGGTAATCTTTAGCTCTTGAATTCACTCCTTCTATGAAGTACCAAATTATTTGAGCTATTAAATTTGCTGTTTGACTATTTGAGTCTAAATTACTGTTATACTCATATATACCAAAAGATGTTACTTTATCACTAATTCCTGCATAACGTGCAATGGCACATATTTCCTCTCCATAAAACCCATTAGGTGAGGCATTTTGATTAGCAGGGGCTTCACTTTGTCGAACACTACCTATGTCTATACTTACAACATCTGCATCACGCATTATAGGTTCAACCAACGTCACATCTTTCACCTGTCCTAACCTATAAGCATCGAAATACAACTTATCTAGTAAGTTAATTTCTTCTTGTGAGTTAAAGTATGTTTGATAACCAATATTACTAAAATTAAATAAATTGTTTGGTTCTTCCATAACAATTCTACTCACATATGATCTTGAACTTAGCTCTTCTTCTATAGTACCTAAATCAAATCGACTGTCTACAGCTACTAAATTCACTGTTTGCTCTAACTCATCATAAGCTCTATAATTCGCATAAGTTAAATCTTGTCCTCCACCAATTATTACTGGAAGTATATTTTTTTTCAGTAAGGATGCTACTGATGATTTAACAGCAAAATAGGTATCTTCTAAAGTATTACCTTTTTCTATATTCCCTAAATCAACTATTGTTGTATGCCAATTCCCAGGAAATAGTTGATACAAGTGCTTACGAATTTCATGTAGTTCTTTACCACTACCAAAATTATTTACTGCACCTCTATCATCTTTTACCCCTAAAATAGCTATAGAAACCTCTGTCAAATCTGGAAAACCATCTTGAACAGTATGAAGTTGAATATTTCTTCCCAACGCAGAAGATGGCTGTAAAACTACGTGAGCAGCTACAGAATCTTCAATAGGTGTAAAGAAGTCTATATTCATTATAAGGGGGAATTTAAGTGTCGCAATATACTAAACTATTTTTTTTCTGAAAGCTTCTTTATTTTTTTTTGGCAGCTTTCTTTTTGGTTGCTTTTTTCTTTGGCATTTTTGCCTCTATTATTTTAACAGCCTCTTCTTGTGTTAGTTTTTCTATTTCTGTGGTTTTAGGGAGCTCTACTTTTATCTTTCCTTTTATCACATTAAAACGTCCCCAACGTGCTTTCTCTACGCGAATACCAACTTCTTCAAAGTTGTGAATTAGCTTTTCACGCTCTTTTCGTTTTTTATCTTCTATTAATTCTTCTAAATCTGCCTGACTTAAATTATCAAAATCGTATTTTTTATTTACGTTGATAAAAATAGAATTCCATTTAATAAAAGGTCCAAAACGTCCAACTCCTTTTTGAATTGGCATACCCTCATATTCTCCAATAGGAGCATCTGCTTTCCTTTTTGCTTCAATTAACTCAATAGCTCTATCCATGTCTACAGACATTGGATTTTCACCTTTATCTAACGATACATATTTACCGTCAAATTTAATATAAGGCCCAAATCTTCCATTAGCTACAACAACCTCTTTCTCTTCGTAGTCTCCTAATGTTTTTGGTAACTTAAACAAATCCATCGCTTCTTCATAGGTTATGGAATTCATTGTTTGATCTCCTTGTAAACTTGCAAAACGAGGCTTTTCTTCATCCGTTGCTTCTCCTATCTGCACCATTGCTCCGTAACGTCCTAAACGCACATAAACATTCTTACCACTCTCTGGATCAACCCCTAATAAACGCTCTCCTTTTGCTCTTTCTGCATTTGCGGCAACATCTTCTACAACAACATGAAAGTTTTTATAGAAATCTTTAATCATTGCTGTCCAGTCTTCTTTTCCTTCAGCAATTTCATCAAATTCATTTTCTACTTTAGCTGTAAACCCGTAGTCTAAAATAGTATCGAAATTAGCAACTAGGAAATCATTTACAATATTTCCAATATCTGTTGGAACTAACTTTCCTTTATCAGAACCTACCTTCTCAGTTAAAACTTGCTCTGATACTTCTTGATTTGCTAAACTTAACTGCGTATAATTTCTTTCTTTTCCTTCTACGGTGCCTTTCTCAATATAATCTCTTCTTTGAATAGTTGAAATGGTTGGTGCGTATGTAGAAGGACGACCTATACCTAACTCTTCTAAACGCTTTACTAAAGCTGCTTCTGAAAATCTTGCTGGTGGTCGTGTATATCGTTCAGTTGCTGTAATTAACTCATTAATTAATGGCTCTTTAACCTCCATTCTAGGTAACATTCCTGCTTGTTCCTCTTCTTCATTATCGGTACCTTCTAAATATACTTTTAAGAAACCTTCAAAAGTGATTACCTCTCCGTTTGCAGTAAACTGTTTCTTATTCTTATCGTTGTCTATTTTTACCACGGTACGCTCTAACTGAGCTTCGCTCATTTGTGAAGCTAACGTACGTTTCCAAATTAAGCTATACAATCTTGTTTGATCATACTCACCTGTAATTTCGTGATTCTCCATATTTGTTGGACGAATCGCCTCGTGAGCTTCCTGTGCTCCTTTTGATTTTGTTGCATAATTACGTGGCTTACTATATTCTTCCCCATAAGAAGCTATAATTTCTGCTTGAGCTGCATTCTTTGCATCATCAGATAAATTTACACTATCTGTTCTCATGTAGGTTATTAACCCCGCTTCATACAAACGTTGC
Organism: Tenacibaculum sp. DPLXC6; assembly: GCF_056815515.1. NCBI lineage: Bacteria > Pseudomonadati > Bacteroidota > Flavobacteriia > Flavobacteriales > Flavobacteriaceae > Tenacibaculum > Tenacibaculum sp. DPLXC6. The sequence goes on along the minus strand of NZ_CP141806.1, from coordinate 2,879,061 downwards.
GCTACCATCATAGTTTTAGCAACAGGAAAGCCTAATTTCCTTGATGCTTCTTGCTGTAACGTAGATGTTGTAAATGGCGGTGCCGGAGATTTTTTTGCAGGTTTTTTTTGTAAATCAGCTACAGAGAATTCTGCTCCTAAACAAGAGTTTAAGAAATCTTCTGCTTCTTTTTTTGTTGAGAAATTTTTTGCAAGCTTTGCTTTAAACTTTTTCCCTTCTGCATTTATAAATTCTGCGTCAACTCTGTAAGAAGCTACTGGTGTAAAATCTTCAATCTCTCTTTCACGCTCCACAATTAAACGTACAGCTACCGATTGCACTCTACCTGCTGACAGACCTGGTTTAACTTTTCTCCATAAAACAGGAGACAATTCATACCCCACTATTCTATCTAACACACGTCGTGCTTGTTGTGCATCAACTAAGTTATAATTAATTGTGCGTGGATTTTCTATTGCTTTTAAAATTGCATTTTTAGTAATAGAGTTAAAAACAATACGTTTAGTGTTTTCATCTTTCAACTTTAATTGTTCCGCTAAGTGCCATGCTATAGCCTCTCCCTCGCGGTCTTCATCGGATGCTAACCAAACAGTTTCTGCTTTCTTTGCTAAGTCTTTAAGTTTCTTTACCACCGCTTTTTTATCAGTAGAAACTATATACTTCGGTTTGAAATCTCCTTCTACATCTACACCTAACTCTTTAGATGGTAAGTCTGCAATGTGTCCGAAACTCGATTCAACCTGAAAGTCCTTTCCTAAAAACTTCTCTATCGTTTTTGCTTTAGCAGGTGACTCAACTATTACTAAATTTTTTGCCATACGTCTTATATCTCTTATCTCATTTTACACCTTATTAATATAGGCATAATTCGGTTTGCAAAAGTATATAGTTTTTTTTTAATGGGTTATTTTTAACAAAATTTTACTTTTTCTTAAAAAAACTATCCATGTCAATTTGTCACAAATTACACTTTTTGGTTGTATCTTTGCAGCCTATTTTAGTACGATTTAAGGATTTATGGAACACGTAGAGAAAGTAATTGATGAGAAAAAACAAGGAAAAGCCCTTGTTACAGAACACAAAGAAGGAAACAGCAAAAAGCTTTTTATAGAAAGCTATGGTTGTCAAATGAATATGAACGATAGCGAAATTGTGGCGTCAATTTTAGCTGAACAAGGTTTTAACACCACACAAAACTTGGAAGATGCAGATCTTGTACTGGTTAACACCTGCTCTATTCGTGAAAAAGCTGAAACCACAGTTCGTAATAGACTTCAAAAATACAACGCTGTTAAAAAAACAAACCCAACGATGAAAGTTGGTGTGTTGGGTTGTATGGCTGAACGATTGAAAGAGAAATTTTTAGAGGAAGAAAAAATCGTTGATTTAGTTGTAGGCCCTGATGCATATAGAGACTTACCTAACTTAATTGAAGAAGTTGATGCTGGTCGTGATGCTGTAAATGTAATTTTATCAAAGGAAGAAACATATGCCGATGTTTCTCCTGTTCGTTTAAACTCTAATGGAGTTTCTGCATTTGTTTCAATTACTCGTGGTTGTGATAATATGTGTACATTCTGTGTGGTTCCTTTTACTCGTGGTCGTGAGCGTAGCCGTGACCCAAAGAGTATTATTGAAGAAATCCGTAGTATGCAAGAAAAGAACTTCAAAGAAATTACTTTACTAGGTCAGAATGTAGATTCTTACTTATGGTATGGTGGCGGATTGAAAAAAGATTTTAAAAAGGCTTCGGAATTAGCACAAGCTTCTGCTGTAGATTTTGCACAATTATTAGATATGTGTGCTACTGAATTTCCAAAAATGCGTTTTCGTTTTTCTACATCGAATCCGCAAGATATGACTCTGGATGTAATTCATGTTATGGCTAAACACCAAAACATTTGTAAATATATTCACTTACCTGTTCAAAGTGGAAGTAACAATATGTTAGAAGCTATGAATCGTCAACATACTCGTGAAGAATACATGGAGTTGGTTGACAATATCTACAAAATTGTTCCTGAAATGGCTTTAAGTCAAGATATGATTGCTGGTTTCTGTGGAGAAACAGAAGAAGACCATCTTGACACCTTAGACATGATGAACTATGTAAAATATAGCTTCGGATTTATGTTTGCATATTCAGAAAGACCGGGAACCTTAGCTGCTAAAAAAATGGAAGATGATGTTCCATTAGCTATCAAAAAACGTCGTTTACAAGAAATTATCGACCTACAACAAGAACATAGTTTATACAGAGCTAAAGAACATGTAGGAAAAATTCAGGAAGTTTTAATTGAAGGAACTTCAAAAAGAAACGAAAATGAATGGAAAGGTCGTAATACACAAAATACCGTTGTTGTTTTCCCTAAGGAACATTATAAAATGGGAGATTTTGTAAATGTAAAGATTGAAGATTGTACTTCTACAACCTTAAAAGGTAAGGCTGTTGGGTACTCAGACAATAATTAATTTTTAGAAAAAAGAGTCTAAAGGAAAGAAAAAAAGACACAATCTTTTCTCTCTATTCTTTTTTTTCTATTCTAAAGAAAGAAATGGAAAATTTACAAGCTATAAAACAACGCTTTGGCATTATCGGTAACGATGTGCAACTAAATCGCGCTATTGAAAAAGCGATTCGTGTTGCCCCTACCGATATTTCAGTACTTGTTACTGGTGAAAGTGGTGTTGGAAAAGAAAATATCCCAAGAATTATTCACCAATTATCACACAGAAAACATGCAAAATATATTGCTGTAAACTGTGGAGCAATTCCTGAAGGAACTATTGATAGTGAATTATTCGGGCATGAAAAAGGAGCTTTTACAGGAGCTACACAAACAAGGAAAGGCTATTTTGAAGTTGCTGATGGTGGTACCATCTTTTTAGATGAAGTTGGTGAATTACCTTTAACTACTCAAGTACGTTTATTACGTGTATTAGAAAATGGAGAATTTATAAAAGTAGGCTCTTCTCAAGTACAAAAAACAAATGTTCGTATTGTAGCTGCAACCAACGTAAATATGCACGAAGCTATTTCTAAAGAGAAGTTTCGTGAAGATTTATATTACCGTTTAAGTACTATAGAAATTCCGCTACCTCCTTTAAGAGAACGTGGAGAAGACATTCACTTATTATTTAGAAAATTTGCTGCGGATTTCGCGCAAAAATATCGAATGCCTACTATAAGACTTGATGAAAATGCAGTAAAAGTTTTATTGAACTATCATTTTCCTGGTAACATTCGTCAATTAAAAAACATTGCTGAACAAGTATCAATAGTTGAAGAAGATAGGCTAATTACACCTGAAAAACTAATTCAATATTTACCTGAAAACCGTAGTAATCTACCTGCTGTTGTAGGTGGCAGAACTACAAGTCAATCAGACTTTGCTAACGAACGAGATATCATGTATAAAATCTTGTTTGATATGCGTAATGACATTAATGATCTAAAAAAGCTAACGCTAGATTTAATGCAAAACGGAGACTCTGAACAAGTACAAGAAGATAATCATCGTTTAATCGAACGCATATATCAAGATCAAGATTTATCGGAAGCTTCTAACATAGAGGTTGTACAAATACCAAAATCTACGTCTCACCAAAGTGAGTATGATTATGCAGAGACCATTGAAGAAGATGAAAGCTTATCATTACAAGAAAAAGAAATTGAAATGATAAAAAAGTCTCTTGAAAAAAATAACGGAAAGCGTAAATTAGCTGCTAAGGAGCTAGGAATATCTGAAAGAACTCTATACAGAAAAATTAAACAATATGATTTATAATCTATTTGTTTACTTTTACAACTCATCCAATTTTAAATGAAAAAAACTCTTTATATAATATCGTTATTTATTGGTTTAACAACTATTATTGGTTGTGGAGCATATTCTTTTACAGGAGGTAATACTGGTAATGCAAAAACAATTCAGGTTGATTTTTTCCCTAACCAAGCTCCTTTAGTAGAACCAATACTTAGTCAAAAATTCACACAAGACTTACAAGATTTATTCACTCGTCAAACTAATTTAACCTTGGTTAATTCTGGTGGTGATCTACATTTTTCTGGTGAAATTGTTGATTATCGTATAACACCTATGAGTGCAACAGCTCAACAAACAGCTGCTCAAAACCGATTAACAATTACAGTAAATGTAAACTTTATAAACGCTTTAGAAGAGAAAGATAATTTTGAAAAACGTTTTTCTTTTTACTACGATTACGGAGCAAACCAACAACTAACTGGAGGAGTTTTAGAAACTGCCTTGGATGAGATTCTAGAGCGTATTACACAAGATATTTTTAATGCCTCAGTGGCAAAATGGTAATTTTTGAATAAGGATACATACATACAGTTATTAGAAAAGCCTGAATTGATTTCGCAAGAACATCTTTCGGACATCTCTGCAATTATTCAAGAATATCCTTATTTTCAATCTGCTAAAGCGCTACGTTTAAAGATTTTAAAAAATCAAGAAAGTTATAAATACAACAACGAGTTAAAAATAACGGCATCTCACACCAGTGATAGAACTGTTTTATTTGATTTTATTACTTCAAAAGCTTTTAAAGAAACTCCTAAAAAAGAAGAAAAAACCAGTTTAAAAGATAAAATTCTTCCAAAAAGAAAACAAACAAAAGTTTCAGCTGTGGAGGAAGATTTAGCTATTGGAAAACCACTTTCTTTCACACAAAACGAAACTTTTTCTTTCAATCAATGGTTACAACTTTCATCAAAGAAAGCTATTGTAAGAACTTTAGACAATCAACCTTCAGAAAAGCAAATAAAAGAAGTACCTGTTAAATCTGAACATGAAGCTATTATTGATCGTTTTATTGAAACTGCTCCAAAGATTTCTCGTCCTAGCAAAACAAATACCTCAGATATTAAGATATCCGAAAATCAACAAAGTAACCAATTAGCTACCGAAACCTTAGCTAAGGTATATTTAGAACAAAAGAAATATGACAGTGCTATTCAAGCATATAAAATATTAAGTTTGAAATATCCAGAAAAAAGTGGTTTCTTTGCAGACCAAATTAAAAGAATACAAATTTTACAAAACAATAAATAGATGACAACGTATACTTTACTTTTAGTTTTAATATTGATTGTTGCAATAGCATTAATCTTAATTGTAATGGTTCAAAATCCTAAAGGTGGAGGATTATCTTCATCATTTGGAGGCGGTGGAGCTCAAAATATTGGAGGTGTACAAAATACAAATAGCTTTTTAGACAGAACTACTTGGACATTAGCTATTACTATGTTTGCTTTAATTTTATTAGCAAACTTCGCTATTCCAAGAGGTAATGCAGCTGACGCTCCTCAATTAAATGAAACTTTAAACAATATTGAAACTACAACTACGCCTGCTACACCAGCAGCAACAGATACTGCTAAAGATAGCGCTCAGTAGTTTTTCACAAAAAAAATATAAAATGCCAACGTAAATGACACGTTGGCATTTTTTTTATGCATTAGCCTAATCTATTAGAAAAATTGTCAGCTAAAATCTAATGGCATAATTTCTGACAAAACTTAACCAGTAAAAATTAATTTAATCAATCAAAATATATAAAATGGGATTAAACATTAAACCTTTAGCAGACAGAGTTCTTGTTGAACCAGCTGCAGCAGAAACTACTACAGCATCAGGAATCATCATCCCTGACAACGCAAAGGAAAAACCACAAAAAGGTACTGTCGTAGCCGTAGGAAACGGAACAAAAGAAGAGCCTTTAACTGTAAAAGTTGGTGATACTGTTTTATACGGAAAGTACGCTGGTACTGAGCTTAAATTAGAAGGAAAAGATTATTTAATTATGAGAGAAAGCGACATATTCGCTATTATCTAAAATTTCTTTGCTATTAGCTTTTCGCTACTAGCCAATTAAACAAAATTTAAAAACTAAGCCAAAAGCTATATGCTAACGGCTAAAAAACTTAAACAAACATGGCAAAAGATATAAAATTTGATGTAGACGCTCGCGACGGATTAAAACGTGGTGTAGATGCATTAGCTAATGCAGTAAAAGTAACTTTAGGACCTAAAGGACGTAACGTTATTATTTCTAAATCTTTCGGAGCTCCTCACGTAACAAAAGATGGAGTTTCTGTTGCAAAAGAAGTAGAGCTAGAAGACGAGTTAGAAAACATGGGGGCTCAAATGGTAAAAGAAGTAGCTTCTAAAACTAACGATTTAGCAGGTGACGGTACTACTACTGCGACTGTATTAGCACAAGCTATTGTAAAAGAAGGTTTAAAAAACGTAGCTGCGGGTGCTAATCCTATGGATTTAAAACGTGGTATTGATAAAGCTGTAGCTGCTATTACTGAAGATTTAGCAAAGCAATCAAAAGAAGTTGGTGATTCATCAGAAAAAATTAAGCAAGTAGCTTCAATTTCATCTAATAACGATGCTGTAATTGGTAATTTAATTGCTGAAGCATTTGGTAAAGTTGGAAAAGAAGGTGTTATTACTGTTGAAGAAGCTAAAGGAACTGACACGTATGTTGATGTTGTTGAAGGAATGCAGTTTGACCGTGGATATTTATCTCCATACTTCGTAACAGACGCTGATAAAATGATTGCTGATTTAGACAATCCTTATATTTTATTATTTGACAAAAAGATTTCTAACTTACAAGAAATTCTTCCAATTTTAGAACCTGTTGCTCAATCAGGAAAGCCATTATTAATCATTGCCGAAGATGTTGACGGACAAGCTTTAGCTACTTTGGTAGTTAACAAATTACGTGGTGGATTAAAAATTGCTGCTGTAAAAGCTCCAGGGTTTGGTGATCGTAGAAAAGCAATGTTAGAAGATATCGCTATTTTAACTGGTGGTACTGTGATTTCTGAAGAAAGAGGTTTCTCTTTAGAAAATGCAACTTTAGATTTATTAGGTACTGCTGAAACAGTAACTATTGATAAAGATAATACTACAATTGTTAACGGTTCTGGTGACGAAGCACAAATCAAGGCTCGTGTAAACCAAATTAAAGCACAAATTGAGACTACTACTTCTGATTACGATCGTGAAAAATTACAAGAGCGTTTAGCGAAATTAGCTGGTGGTGTTGCTGTATTATATGTTGGTGCTGCTTCTGAAGTAGAAATGAAAGAAAAGAAAGACCGTGTTGATGATGCTTTACATGCTACAAGAGCTGCTGTAGAAGAAGGAATTGTTGCTGGTGGTGGTGTTGCCTTAGTGCGTGCTAAAAAAGTATTAGAAACAATTACTACAGAGAATTTAGATGAAACTACAGGTATTCAAATTGTAAATAGAGCTATCGAATCTCCTTTACGTACTATTGTTGAAAATGCTGGTGGTGAAGGTTCTGTTGTAATTAATAAAGTTTTAGAAGAAAACCAAAACTTTGGATATGACGCTAAGTCTGAACAATATGTAGACATGTTAGAAGCTGGTATCATCGATCCGAAAAAAGTAACTCGTGTGGCTTTAGAAAATGCTGCTTCAGTAGCAGGAATGATCTTAACTACTGAGTGTGCTTTAGTAGATATTAAAGAAGATGCTCCTGCTGGTGGCGGAATGCCTCCAATGGGTGGTGGAATGCCAGGAATGATGTAATGGCGAATCTCCATAGATAGATATAAGAAACCTCGAGACATGTCTCGAGGTTTTTTTTGGAGCGATTTTTGATGCTAAATATTTAAATATTAAAATTTATACTATGAAAACAAAAAATTATTTATTACTATTTATTACTTTATTATCTTTAAACTTATTTGCTCAAGAAGGAAAAGAATCAAAGAAAAAACCAAAAGAATCAATTGAAATTATAATTGACAACAATCAAGTCAAATCAAACCAGTTACTTTTAGATTTTTTAAAAAGCAACTCAAGAGTTAGTAGTCGTAAGTTGAAAAAGTTAATTAACACACAGTTAAACTCTAACTTTACTCGTATTGACAATTCAAGTACATTAAATGTATCTAGAAAATTTGGACAAAATTCTCCTGTGACTTCATCTACAGTAACAAAGATTTTTCTAGATAATGAACTCGTACTAGGAAATGGTATTAACAGACTTTACCGTCTACAAGATATCAGAATGAGTAAAGTTAAAAAAATCACTAGGTCAGTTATGGTTGATAAAGAAATACACATTTATAAGTTATAATAAAAATAGTAGATCTGTTAACATTATAAAACTCGAGAAATTCTCGAGTTTTTATTTTTGTACATATTTATATTTTTCTCTCCACAACATAATCAATCATTTGTAATAAAGAGTCTTTATAATCTGAATCAGGGTAATTATTGAGAATAGCCAATGCTTTGTTTTTATAATCGTGCATTTTGGCAGTAGTATATTCTAGTCCACCATTTTCTTTTACAAAAGCAATAACTTCTTTTACTCTTTTTTTGTTTTTATTATGCTTTTTAACCGAATTGATTAACCACGATTTTTCTTTTTGTGAACAAGTATTCAATGTATAAATTAATGGAAGTGTCATCTTTTGTTCTTTGATATCAATTCCTGTTGGCTTTCCTATTTTATCCTCTGTATAATCAAACAAATCATCTTTAATTTGAAAGGCAATACCAATATACTCTCCAAACTTTCTCATTTGTTGAACAGTTTCATTATTTGCTCCAACCGATGCGGCACCTATACCACAACAAGCTGCTATTAACGTAGCTGTCTTTTGACGGATGATTTCAAAATAAACCTCCTCTGTAATATCAAGTTTACGAGCTTTTTCAATTTGTAATAATTCTCCTTCGCTCATTTCTCGAACAGCTATAGAAATCAGTTTTAACAAATCGAAATCTTCATTATCTATAGACAACAATAGTCCTTTAGAAAGTAAATAGTCACCTACTAAAACGGCTATTTTATTTTTCCAAAGCGCATTAATTGAGAAAAAACCTCTGCGTCGATTACTATCATCAACTACATCATCATGCACTAAGGTTGCTGTGTGAATTAACTCCACCACAGATGCTCCTCTATATGTACGCTCATCAAAACCGCCGTTAGAAACCATTTTTGCAACTAAAAACACAAACATAGGTCGCATTTGTTTTCCTTTTCTACGAACTATATAATAAGTTATTCTATTTAATAATGGAACTTTAGACAACATCGAGTCTTTGAACTTAGTTTCAAAGAGTTCCATTTCTTTAGCAATCGGAAGTTTTATTTGCTCTACTGGCTTCATATTAGTGAACAAAAATAAGAATAAATAATGTTTACTTTTGATTTTAAAAAAAATATGAAACATTTAAAGACAAGAGGACTTATTTTTCTTATAATCTGTATCTCTTTTATATCATTTGGTATTTATATTTCTGACAGTAATCAGCGTTCTTGTTTAGGTAACCCAATTATTTTACCATATACTTTTTTAGGTGTTCCTTCTATATTTTTATTGGGAATATTAGATGTAATTGTATTAGCTTTCTCAAAAAAACTAAAACTTTACAAAGCTATCTTTAACTTAAGTTTAATGCTACTCTCTTTTCTTATCGTTTTTTTGTTTATGTAAGCCTAAGATTTATTTGCTAATTGCCCACAAGCTGCATCAATATCTTTTCCTCTAGAACGACGTACATTTACTACAATATCGTTCATTTCTAAATTAGAAATATAATTATTTAAAGCTCTATCTGAAGCTTGCTGAAACTCTCCATCATCTATTGGGTTATATTCAATTAAATTGACTTTACAAGGAACATAACTACAGAATCGAACCAATGCATCAATATCTTCTTTTCTATCGTTAATTCCATTCCAAACAACATATTCATACGTTATTTTTCGTTTTGTTTTTTCATACCAATATTCTAATGATTCTTTTAAGTCTTTTAACGGAAAAGTAGAGTTAAATGGCATTATAGATGTTCGAACTTCATCAATAGCAGAATGTAAAGAAACAGCTAAATTAAAACGCACCTCATCATCTGCCATCTTTTTAATCATTTTAGGTACACCAGAAGTTGATACTGTAATCCTACGAGCTGCCATTCCTAAGCCTTCTTCTGAAGTTATTTTATCAATAGCTTTAATTACATTATTGTAATTCATTAAAGGTTCTCCCATTCCCATAAAAACAATATTTGATAATTTATGGTTATGGTATAATCTGCTCTGTTTATCAATTGCTACAACTTGATCGTAAATTTCATCTGCATTCAAATTACGCATACGTTTTAAACGAGCTGTTGCACAAAACTTACAGTCCAAACTACAACCTACTTGACTAGATACACAAGCAGTAGTACGTTTTTCAGTAGGAATTAAAACTGACTCTACAATTAACCCGTCATGAAGTTTAATTGCATTTTTAATAGTACCATCATTACTACGCTGCATTGTATCAACTTCAATATGATTGATTACAAAGTTTTCATCAAGCATTTTTCTTGTTGCTTTAGATAAACTTGTCATATCATCAAACGAATGTGCTGCTTTATGCCATAACCATTCATATACTTGGTTACCACGAAAAGCTTTATCTCCGTTTTCAACAAAAAAATCACGAAGCTGTTCTTTGGTTAATGCGCGTATGTCTTTCTTCTTTAGTGTCATCTAGTACAAAAATACACAAAACCTCACAAGTAACTTGTGAGGTTTTGTTAATGGTTTAAAAAACTATTTTATAAAATTAACATCGCATCTCCGTACGAGTAAAATTTATATTTTTCTTTTATTGCTTCTTGGTATGCTTCCATAACAAAATCGTGCCCTGCAAATGCAGATACCATCATTAACAATGTTGATTTTGGTGTGTGGAAGTTTGTCACCATACAATTAGCTATACTAAAATCATATGGAGGGAAAATAAACTTGTTAGTCCACCCTTCAAAAGCGTTTAATTGGTTGCTTGAAGACACTGATGATTCAATCGTTCTCATCACTGTAGTACCTACTGCACATACTCTTTTCTTATTAGCAATAGCATTATTCACCATATCTGCACTAGCTTGTGGAATAACAATTTGCTCAGAATCCATCTTATGCTTTGATAAGTCTTCAACCTCAACTGGGTTAAAGGTACCTAAACCTACATGTAACGTTGTTTCAGCAAAATCTACACCTTTAATTTCTAAACGTTTCATTAAGTGTTTAGAGAAGTGTAAACCTGCAGTTGGTGCTGCTACTGCTCCTTCGTGCTTTGCAAAGATCGTTTGGTAACGGTCTTCATCTTCTGGCTCTACCTCACGTTTAATGTATTTTGGTAATGGAGTTTCTCCTAACTCGATTAATTTCTTTCTGAATTCCTCATAAGGACCATCAAATAAGAAGCGTAATGTTCTACCACGTGAAGTAGTATTATCAATAACCTCAGCTACTAAACTCTCATCGTCTCCAAAGAATAACTTATTACCTATTCTTATTTTTCTTGCTGGGTCTACTAATACATCCCACAAACGATTTTCAGCATTTAACTCACGTAATAAAAATACTTCAATACGAGCTCCTGTTTTTTCCTTGTTTCCGTACATACGGGCAGGAAATACTTTCGTATTGTTTAACATCATTACATCTCCTTCATCAAAATAATCGATTAAATCTTTAAATAGTTTATGCTCGATTTTTTGTGTGTCACGGTGCAATACCATTAATCGTGCTTCGTCTCTGTGCTCTGAAGGATATTCTGCCAATAATTCTTTTGGCAATTCAAAATTAAAATTTGATAATTTCATTTGTAAAATTTTCTTAACGATGGCAAATATACAATTTCAACATAGGGGTTGTCAAGCGATTGCCGTATTATTTTATGGTAACATTCTGAATTCCTACACTAAGCATATCTTTCCAAAAATTTCTATATGATTTTGTTACTACTTCAGCTTCTAAAATTTCAATAGGAACTTTTAATGCTAGTGGTGCAAATGCCATCGCCATTCGGTGATCATTATAGGTAGCTATTTGAATGCTTTCTTTAATTTCTGAAGATGATTTTAAATGTAAACTTTCATTCGTTACAGAAATATCAGCTCCTAATTTTGTTAACTCCTCACGTAATGCTTCTAAGCGATCGGTTTCTTTAATTTTTAACGTATGTAATCCTGACAAATCACAAGCAATTCCTAACCCGAAACAAGTAACTGCAATAGTTTGCGCTATATCTGGTGCATTTTTTAAATCTTGCTCTAATACTTCTGAGTTATGCTTTTTTTCTTTTGTTAAAAGAATTGAATTTTCTTCAAAAACAGTAGTTACTCCAAAATGTTTATATATTTCTGACAAACAACTATCTCCTTGTAGACTATCTTTTTTATAAGCTGATAATTTCACAGAAGAACCTACTTCGCTCAACGCTATAATCGAATAAAAATAAGATGCCGAACTCCAATCAGACTCTACAACTACTGTTTGCTTTTTTACAGCTGATTTTGGTTTGATTTTTATAAGCTGTCCTTCAAATTCAGCCTTAATTTCTAATTGATGTAGTAACTGTAAAGTCATGTTGATATAAGGAACCGAAGTAATTTCTCCTATCAATTCAATTTCCAATCCTTTTTCCAGGCTTGGAGCAATTAGCATTAATGCTGAAATGTATTGACTACTTACATTTCCATTAATTGAAACTTTATCCTTTGTTAGTTTTTTCCCTGATATTTTGAGTGGCGGGTATCCTTCTTTTTCAACGTACTCTATATCTGCTCCTAAATTGCGTAAAGCATCAACTAAAATTTGTATTGGTCTGTTGTGCATACGGTCTGAACCCTGCAATATTTTTGTAACACCTTCTTGTGTTGCGAAAAAAGCAGTTAAAAAACGCATCGCAGTTCCTGCATGTCCAATGTCTGCAACTGTATCATCAGAAGTTAACGCTCCTTGTAAATGGTGTGTATCATCAGAATCTGATAAATTTTCTATCTGTAAATCGGGATATAATTGCTGTAAAATCAGTAATCTATTTGATTCACTTTTTGACCCTGAAATCGTTATATGAGTACCCGAATTAAACTCTTCGGTTTTTAATCTTAAATCCATAAAAAACTACTTCGTTTTTTTATTTACAATGTATATACTGTAAATAAGTGCGATTACAACTTTACTTAACCAAAAGCGAATCCACTGTTTATTTGCGAAATGTACATTGTATACAGTTTCAAAGTCTCCTGAAAAAATAGCTCCTCCTGTTTTGAATAATAAAGAAAAGACAGCTACTATTATCAAAAATGGGGTTCCTACTTTTAAAACATTAATCCAAAAACTTCCTTTTTGTATATTTTTTATGAGACTCATTTATTGTAGTTTTTTGTTATTATGATGACGATCGTGATCTCTCTTAGTTTTTATATCTAGCTTCTTATCAAATGCCTCTTGTAAGTTTACTCCTGTTTGATTTGCTAAACACAATACCACAAACATCACATCTGCTAACTCTTCTCCTAAATCTTTGTTTTTATCACTTTCTTTTTCGCTTTGCTCTCCATAACGACGCGCAATAATTCTAGCTACCTCTCCAACTTCTTCTGTTAGTTGCGCCATATTTGTTAACTCATTAAAGTAACGTACTCCGTGATTTTTAATCCAATCATCTACTTGTTTTTGTGCGTCTTGTATATTCATGCTTTCTACTTTCTTATTAAATATTCAAAGATAAAAACTTCTATTTCTTATTTGATTCGCCAAGGCGGATTTTTTCTGTATTCGTCTGCTTTATACAGAATTAATTTATTTCCATCAGGATCTAACAAATGAGCTTCTCTCCATAACCATCGTTGGTCTATTGGTAACTGAGTGAACTGAATTCCTTTTTGTTGTAATTCTTCTACTAACTCATCTAAATTATCATCTTCAAAATAGAGAGTAACTCCTTCTCCCTTGGATAATTTTCCTACTTGATGAATTGAAAACGTTGCTTCTCCATCTGGTACTTCAAAACGAACATATCTAGGGCTTGCATCTACGATAAGATGCAAGCCTAGTTTTTTATAGAACTCTACAGATATATTCACATCAATAGAAGGTATCGTTACTTGATTTAAGTTCATGCGATTACTTTTTCTCTTTTTACAATTCTTACTAACATTAACAAGAACAATACTCCAATGGCTGATAACACAATCATAAAATTCCAAGTATTATCAAAACCAATATTATCTATTAATTGCATACCTGAATTATGCCCAAAAATATGTGACATTGAGAACGCAATGCTATAATATGCCATGTATTCTCCTTGATTTCCTTTTTTTGCACGCTCCATCACAAAAGCATTTGAAAAAGGAAATGCAATCATTTCTCCTATAGTCATCAGTAACATTCCTACAATTAAAATTCCTACCCAACCTGTTAAGTTTATTACTACAAAACTTAGTCCTGTTAGTAACAGTCCAAAAAACATTAAAAACTCTTTGGTATACTTACTTTCTTCTAACCATTTAATAAGTGGCATTTCTAATAAGAATATAAAGAACCCGTTAAGCCCCATTAACAAACCTATTTCTAACTCTGTTAAATGATGAACGTCTTTATAATATAAAGGCATTGTAGAAAAGTATTGCAGGAAAATAAATCCGAAAACAAACATTCCTACAAAAAACACCCAAAAAGCCTTATCTGAAAATACTGATTGTGGATTCTCTACTTTTGTTTCATCTAACGCTTTTGCTTTCTTAGGATTTAATACATTTACCAGTAAAACTGTTGCCAAAATACAGGTAACTCCATCTACCCAAAACAATCCACTATAATCTAACGAGGTTATAATTAATCCTCCAACGGCAGGACCTGCTGAAAAACCTAAGTTAATTGCTAAACGAATTAGAGTTACTGAACGTGTTTTATTTTCTGGTTTACTGTAAGTACTTAATGCAACAAACATAGCTGGTCTAAATGTATCTGCTACTAACATTACTAAGAAAATACCTAAACAAAAACCTGCAAAAGTATTTACGAATTGTAACGCTATAAAAAGGATTCCTGTCAAAAACAGGCTAGTTTTCATCACCTTATAAAAACCTATTTTATCCGTTAGCTTACCTCCTAACCAAGACCCCAATACAGACCCTAACCCGAAACAAGTCATAATCCAGCCCACATCTTTTAAAGTAAAATTTAAGCTTTTTGTTAGGTACAATGATAAAAACGGAATTACCATAGTTCCTGCTCTGTTTATCAGAGTTATTAATGAAAGCCACCAAACTTCGTTTGAGAGCCCTTTAAAGGTGTTTAAATAGTTAAAGTAGAGTTTTTTCATATAATTAAAGTTTAGTGGTTGTTTTAGTTATAAAAGTAAAAAGTCCGACTTTTCAGTCGGACTTTTTGTAATCATTATATTTTATATAAACATAGCTATAATACATACATTGCCCGATCGTTTCTGTGTCTTACCACAGTCGATTTACATTGCTTATATGTATTAAAAATTGTCATTGTTGTAATTTTATGGTCGTAAATCTATAAAAAAAACAAATAGGTTTTACAAAAGACTCTATATTTTATTTTTCTTACAATTATCGATACTCTTAAAAGCTTTATTTTAACCGTTCATCTACAGTAACTTTCATTTAATCTTAATTTTTGTTTTTCTTTCAACATCTACTTTATCTTTGATAATGTAAATGAAACATAAAGTAAATCTCGCCGAACGAATAGAGATCCCTAAAAAGAAACATTTACTGAGTTATATCAACAAAACATTACAGAATTTTAGATAAGTATGCTTACCTAAAATTCTGTAATAGTTTTTTATCATAATAACTAAAGTATTTCGTAAAGAATAGGTTTACTAGGTGTAGCATCGTTTTCAAACGGCGCTACCATCAAGTTTAAAAAGTAAGTTCCATCCTTTATTTTATTGGATACATATATAAATTCAGTTATAGTTGACTGCATTCTAATTTCTCCTTGTGTATTCCAAAAAGCATTATGTGCTAACAATTTTCCTTCGTCTTTTTCTTTGTCTACCGATGGTAAATCTATTAATAAGTGCTCAATTCCTTTTTCTCGAAGATAAATCGCTGCTTCTTCTAACAAATAAGTTGGATTTGTATTTGAATAACGCATCGATTTTTTGTCTGATAAGTTCGGTAAAGTTCTGATGACTATTGCATCACGCTTTTTATTTCCTATAACATTTTGTAATTGTTTTTTTGAAATTACAAAATCCTTATTTTTTAATTGTTCTGGAGCGATAGTCACTACTTCTGCTAAAAAGAAAAATTTTGATAGCTCTTTATTTACTGAATAAACTTCTTCTGTTATATGGCCAACACATTCGGTATGTGTAATATGTGAATGCGGATTAAACTGTATATTATTAAAATTTACATCAGCGCCTTTTTGTACACTTCCTACCCAATCTCCATCGGAAACGGGGAAAATTTTCGGATCATCTAAATACCAAGCATTTACATTTTCCTTAGAAGTGTCAATAGCTATGGATATATCTAACGGTTTTGATAAATCTATTTTGTGTTTTCTTGAGTTGTATTCAATTGTTGCTATCATACTCAAATATACCTAAATTATGAATAACTCACTAGCCAACCCATCTGCTAAGAACTTTCCTTTTGAAGTTGTTTTCAAAACCTTCTTAACATTGTTATCAGAATCAGGTTGGTTCAACTCATTCTCTATAACCAATAGACCTTGATTAATAAATTTCTCGGCATTTTTAAGGAGACTCTTTCTGAATTCTTCTCCAAATTCTTGCGTGACTTTTTCTAACGACACTCCCCAAATGGTTCTTAACCCTGTCATTAAATATTCATTAAACTGATCTTCCTTAGTGAGTTTCTCTTGCTCTAAAGGGAGTTTTCCTTCTTGAATTGCTTTGATATATTTTGCATTGTTGGCTACATTCCAACTACGATGTGTTTTATTGAACGAATGTGCTGACGGACCAATTCCTATATACTTTTTCCCTAACCAGTAACTTGTATTGTGTTTTGAAAAATAATTAGGTTTTCCAAAGTTGGAAATTTCGTAGTGAACAAATCCATTTTTAGCGGTTTCTGCTACCAGAATATCAAAATGTTCTTTGGCTACAGCTTCATCAACATCTGGATATTTTCCTTGTTTGATAAAGGAGTCTAAGGCTGTTTTAGGCTCTACTGTTAATGCATAAGATGAAATATGATTGATTCCAAAATCAAAAGCAATTTGTAAGTTTTCTCTCCAACGTTCATTACTCATATTCGGGACTCCGTAAATCAAATCAATGGTAATATTATCAAAGTAGCGTGTCGCTAAAGACAAACAGTTTTTTGCTTCTTTTGCATTATGAGCACGATTCATGAGTTGTAAGTCTTCTTCAAAAAAAGATTGAATTCCAATACTTAATCGGTTAATTAAAGTCTTAGATAATTCAATTATTTTTTCTTCTGATAAATCATCTGGATTAGCTTCTAAGGTAATTTCTGGATTTTCTAAAACGGTATAATTTTGATAAATTATATCAATCAACAATTGTAACTCGTCAATCGACAACAGGCTCGGTGTTCCTCCTCCAAAATAGATAGTTTTTATGGTTTCATTTAGAAGTTCTTCTTTTCTTGACTCCAATTCTTTTACCAAGCAAGATACCAACTCTTCTTTCTTTTTTAAAGAGGTAGAAAAGTGAAAATCGCAATAATAACACGCTTGCTTACAAAACGGGATATGTAGATAAATTCCTGCCAAATTATTTCACTTTTCCTGGGTTCTGCTTTACAAACGCTGCCCAACCTGTATAGTTCTTACCTCCTACTTTAGTTCCTGAATTATAGAAATGGCACACCGCTGCTGCTAATCCATCTGTCGCATCTAGGTTTTTAGGGAGTTCTTTTAAGTTCAATAACGACTTTAACATCAAGGCTACTTGTTCTTTACTCGCTGTCCCTTTTCCTGTAATTGCCATTTTAATTTTCTTAGGTGCGTATTCGGTTACAGGAATTTGTCTTGACAATCCTGCTGCCATGGCAACACCTTGCGCACGTCCTAATTTTAACATTGATTGTACATTTTTACCAAAAAAAGGAGCTTCTAAAGCTATTTCATCTGGATGATAAGTATCAATCAATTCAATAGTACGTTCAAAAATAATTTTGAGTTTTAAATAATGATCATCATACTTTTTTAAAAGTAGTTCATTCATCTGCACAAACTCCATCTTTTTCCCTACTACCTTTATAATTCCAAACCCCATAATGGAAGTTCCTGGGTCAATCCCTAATATAATTTTTTCTGTCTTCAAACTTCAGGTTATTTAACCTCTAAAGAGGTAAATTTAAATGTGTTTCCATCAAACAGTCCTTTGTCTGATAGCTTTAAAGATGGAATTACCAACAATGCCATAAAAGATAAGGTCATATACGGAGCTCGTAATTTACTACCTAATTGTTTTGCCATTACATCCAATTCTGCATAGGCTTTCCCTATTTCAACCGCTGGTTTATCTGACATAATTCCTGCTACTGGAAGAGGAACTACTTTTTCTTCGGATTCAGTTACCGCACAAACTCCTCCTTTATTCTCTATCAATAAGTTTACTGCCTTACAAATCAATTCATCGGATACTCCTACTGCAATAATATTATGTGAGTCATGACCAACAGAACTTGCTATGGCTCCTTCTTTTAGTCCGAAGTTTTTAATAAAGGCTATGGATGGTTCTGCACTTTCATAACGGTTTACTACCGTCATTTTCAATACATCATTCTCTACATCTGAAACTAAATTTCCATCTTTTATTAAAGAATCCGCCTCTATTTCATTCGTCACTAATTCTCCATCTAAGGCTTCAATCACTCGAATTTTTTCAGATGCTGAATGAAACTCAAAATCAGCAATATTTTTTTTATCAGTATCAAAATTATTTAGTAATTCAAAGTCTACATGTTGTACGAATGATTCTCCTTTTTCGGCTACTAATTTCCCATTGATATAGGTTTGTAACACCTTAAACTTTTGTAAGTCTTTTACTACTATAAAATCAGCATCATCTCCTTCGTTTAAAGTTCCTACATCCAAATTATAATGTTTTACTGGATTGATACAAGCAGCTTGTAATACTTTAAAAACATCTATTCCTTTCGCTACTGCACGCTCACATAATTGGTTGATATGTCCTAATAACAAATCATCTGGGTGCTTATCATCAGAACAAAACATCATGTTCTCATAATATTTAGGAAGTAAATCAATCAGTGCTTCGAAGTTTTTTGCAGCACTTCCTTCTCTAATGATGACTTTCATTCCTTTTTGTAATTTTTCTAATCCTTCTTCATAAGTGAAACATTCATGATCGGTATAAATTCCTACTGCTATGTATTTATCTAGATCCTCTCCTCTTAATCCCGGTGCATGTCCATCTACTGGTTTGTTATAATGTTTTGCCCAAGCTATTTTTTTCAAAACTTCTTCATCTTGATAAATTACTCCTGGATAGTTCATCATCTCTGCTAAATATTTGATATCAGGATTCTGCATCATTTTTTTGATGTCTTCTGAATCAATTACCGCTCCTGCACTTTCAAAAGAAGTTGCTGGCACGCATGATGGCGCTCCAAAATTGAATTTTAACGGAACTTTCTTTCCGTTTTCAACCATAAAGTCAACTCCTTTCACACCTAGCACATTGGCTATTTCATGTGGGTCAGATACCGTAGCTACGGTACCGTGAGTTACCGCTATTTTTGCAAACTCCGATGGCACTAACATCGAGCTTTCAATATGAATATGTGCATCTATAAATCCAGGTAAAATATAATTTTCTGAAGTGTTTTCTACCTCTCTAATTTGTATAATCTTTCCTTCTTTAACCTCAACTTCTCCTTTAAAGATTCGTTTATTTTGTATATCGACTATATTTCCCTGTACAATCATGCTAAAATTTATTTACTGCTAAAATACTGAGTATTTTTCATAAAAAAAGCATCCATAGTGGATGCTTTCTTAGTATTTATGTTTTAAAGGTTACGCTATTGGTCCACCTTTAATAATTTCCTCACTTGCCATTTCTTCAAACTGAGCAAAGTTCTTTCTGAATGAATTAGCTAACTCCATAGCTTTTGCATCATAAGCATCTTTATCTGCCCATGTTTGCTTTGGATTTAACACTTCATCAGGAACATTTTCACAAGTAGTTGGCATTGATAATCCAAAAATTGGGTGTTGTACAAATTCAACGTTTTCTAAATTACCTTGTAAAGCTTCAGTAATCATAGCACGAGTGTACTTTAATTTCATTCTGCTACCAGTACCGTAAGCACCACCTGTCCATCCAGTATTAATTAACCAAACGTTTACTCCTGCTTCTTGCATTTTCTTGCTTAACATTTCAGCGTAACGTGTTGGGTGTAATGGCATAAATGGAGCTCCAAAACAAGCTGAAAAACTTGGTAATGGCTCATTAATTCCAGCCTCAGTACCTGCTACTTTTGCTGTGTATCCAGAAATAAAGTGATATGCTGCTTGACCTGGTGTTAATTTAGATATTGGAGGCAATACTCCAAAAGCATCTGCTGTTAAGAAGAAGATGTTCTTTGGGTTTGCACCTTTAGATGGTGTTTGAATATTTTCAATGTGATAAATTGGATAACTTACACGTGTATTTTGTGTAATTGATGTATCAGCAAAATCCACATTTCCTTTATCATCCATCACAATATTTTCAAGGATTGCTCCTCTTTTAATTGCTCCGTAAATTTCTGGTTCTTTCTCTTGAGATAAGTCGATTACTTTTGCATAACAACCACCTTCAAAGTTAAAGATTGTGTTTTCAGCAGTCCAACCATGCTCATCATCACCAATTAAACTACGATTTGGATCCGTAGATAAAGTAGTTTTACCTGTACCTGATAACCCGAAGAAGATAGCTGTATCACCATCTTTACCAACGTTTGCAGAACAGTGCATTGGTAATGTGTTTTTAAATACTGGTAAAATAAAGTTTAACGCAGAAAAAATTCCTTTCTTAATTTCTCCTGTGTACCCTGTACCTCCAATTAATGCTACTTTTCTAGTAAAATTTAAGATAGCAAAGTTGTGTTGGCGTGTTCCATCTACTTCTGGATCAGCCATAAAACCTGGAGCGTTTACTACTGTCCATTCTGGAGAAAAGTTTTTTAACTCCTCTGCTGTAGGACGTAAAAACATGTTGTGTGCAAACATGTTACTCCAAGGATATTCGTTTACAACACGAATGTTTAGTTTGTAATCTTCATCTGCACATGCATAACTATCACGTACAAATACCTCTTTATTTGATAAATAGTTTGTTACTTTATCGTATAGCTTGTCAAATTTTTCTGAATCGAAAGGGATGTTTATATCTCCCCACCAAACTTGGTCTTTAGTTATATCGTCTTTAACGATAAAACGATCCATTGGAGAACGACCTGTAAACTCACCTGTTTTAACAGCCAATGCTCCAAAACTAGTTTCTACTCCTTGTTCTTTTTCAATAGTGATGTCGTGTAACTCGTCTGAAGTTAATTGATAACGAACCGTAGCGTCTTTTATTCCTAAGTTATCTAACGATATCGTTTTCGTATCAAGATTTGTCATCTTAAAAGATTTTAGTTGTGTTTAATTTTGGACAAAAATAGTTCTTTTTGATTAAAAAGATGAATGATACAAAGATTTTATCAACTTTAACTTTTAATAACTTTTTTTAAAAAGCTATATGTTAATAGGCTCCAACCCACAATTAATAGTATTCCTCCTAAAGGTGTTATAAACCAAATTGCTTTTGCAGGAACATTAGCTAAGTAAATTAAATATATCGATCCTGAAAACAATAAAATCCCTGCTATCAAGAAATAACTAATTCTGTTCTTTTCTTTGTTTGTAAACTCAGTAAACATGTTTACAAAAAGTAATAATAGTACATGAAAAAACTGATAGCGTACAGCGGTTTCAAAACTCTCTAAAGCTTCTGGTGTTAATTTCGTTTTTAAAGTGTGGGCTCCAAAAGCTCCTAAAATAACAGCAACGACTCCTAAAACCCCTGCTATTGTTAAATTTTTATACATTTTTATAGTTTTTGTTTAAATTTAAACTTTTTTAGCGATATTGTCGCCTCAAAATTTATTGATAACAAAAATACATTATAATGAGAAATATATTGATAATTGGTGCTGGTAGGTCAAGCTCTTCACTTATAAAATATTTATTAGATAAATCTTCAGAAGAGAACCTACATATAACTATTGGTGATGTTTCATTAGAAAGTGCTCAATCTAAAGTTAACAATCATTCAAACGCTACAGCAATTCAATTAGATGTTTTTAATGCAGAAGAACGCTCAAATGCAATTCAAAAAGCAGACATTGTTATTTCAATGTTACCCGCTCGTTTTCATATTGAAGTAGCTAAAGATTGCATTACTTATGGTAAACACATGGTTACTGCCTCATATATTTCTGATGAAATGAAAGCTTTAGATGAACAGGCTAAAGCTAAAGGGTTAGTGTTTATGAATGAAATTGGTCTTGATCCAGGAATTGACCACATGAGTGCTATGCAAGTTATTGATCGTATAAAGGAACAAGGAGGAAAAATGTTATTATTTGAATCTTTTTGTGGTGGATTGGTTGCTCCTGAAAGTGATACTAATTTATGGAACTATAAATTTACTTGGAATCCTAGAAACGTTGTATTAGCAGGTCAAGGTGGAGCTTCAATGTTTATTCAAGAAGGAACCTATAAGTATATCCCATATCAAAAACTATTTAGAAGGACTGAATTTTTAACTATTAATGGTAGTGGCAAGTTTGAAGCCTATGCTAACCGAGACTCTTTAAAGTATAGAAGCATTTATGGTCTAGAAGATATTAAAACCATGTATCGTGGAACTATTCGTAAAGTTGGTTTTTCTCGTGCTTGGAATGTATTTGTTCAATTAGGAATGACTGATGACACGTATACTATTGAAGACTCTGAGAATATGAGCTATCGCGATTTCACAAATCTTTTCTTAGCTTATTCTCCTTCTGATTCTGTAGAGTTGAAATTCCGTTCATATGCAAAGATTGATCAAGATGATTTAATGTGGGATAAATTTTTGGAGTTAGACATCTTCAACCCAAATAAAAAAGTAGGATTGAAAAACGCAACTCCTGCTGAAATTTTACAAAAAATATTGATGGATTCTTGGACCCTTGAAGCCGAAGATAAAGACATGATTGTAATGCACCATATTTTTGGATACCAATACAAAGAAGACAAGTTCCAAATAGAAAGTAGTATGGTTATTAAAGGTGATGATCAAACCTATACTGCAATGGCAAAAACGGTTGGTTTACCTGTAGCCATGGCTACCGTACGTATTTTAAATAATGATATTACAACTCCCGGTGTACAATTACCAATCAACAAAGAAGTATACGAGCCAATTTTAAAAGAGTTGGAAGATTACGGAATTAATTTTGTTGAAAAAGAAGTACCTTATTTAGGATATAATCCTGAAAGCATAAAAGGGTAAAACCTTTCTAAACTAACACAAAAGGCATCAATGTATTTGGTGCCTTTTTCTTTTAAAACTAAATAGAGTCTTTATAAAGTTAGTATTTTTACCTTTAAATACTACACTAGGATATGGCTGAAAGCATTTTAAAAAATCATATTAAAAGTTACACAAATCTTTCAGAAGAAGAATTAACTGAAGTACTTTCATTTTTTGACTGTCAGTCCTACAAGAAAAAAGAAGCTTTATTACCAACAAGTAACCGTTGTGATAAACTATTTTTTGTTGCTAAAGGTTGTTTACAATTATATTTTATTGATGATTTAGGCCACAAAAAAACTACACAATTTGCTTTGGAGAATTGGTGGCTAACTGATTTTTTAGCTTTTCAAAATCAAAAACGCTCTAACTTTACTATAGAGGCAGTTGAAAACTCTATAGTTTTATCAATCTCCTTTTCGAAATACAATGAATTATTAAGCAAATTCCCATTACTAGAAAAATATTTTAGAAGCATCTATGAAACAGCTTACGGAGCTGCTTTAATGCGCTTAAAATACATAAACAGCTACTCTAAGGAAGAAATGTTTTTTAGATTTAGAGAAGACTTCCCAGAGTTTGTACAACGAGTTCCTCAATATTCATTAGCCAGCTTTTTAGGGTTAACCCCTGAATACTTAAGTGAAATTAAAAGAAAGTAACATTTCTTAAGCTAGTTTATTTTTTACTGAAATCTTCTTAACTACCTTTGTACTTATATTAATTTAAGGGCATAATAGCATTATGAAAAATATGAAAAAAATCGTCGTTGTTGGCGGCGGTTTTGCTGGATTAGAACTTATAAAAGGATTAGGAAATTCAGAAAATTATCAGATTATTCTAGTAGATAGTAACAACTACAATTTCTTTCCTCCTTTAATCTACCAAGTATCCACAGGTTTTATGGAGCCATCTGCAATTAGCTATCCATTCAGAAAAATTTTAAGAAAATTTAAAAACGCCCGTTTTCGACTTGGCACCCTTGAAAAAGTTGTCCCAGAAGAAAACAAAATTGTGGTAAGTAATGGAGATATAGAGTATGATATCTTAGTAATGGCTACCGGTACAGAGACTAATTTTTTTGGAAATAAAAGCATTCAAAAGTATAGTTTACCTATGAAAACTATTAGTGATGCCTTATCTCTTAGAAATGTAATTTTAACTCGATTTGACCGTGCTACTAGAATCCACAATCCAGAGGAAAGAAAAAAGTGTTTAACTTTTGTAATTGCAGGAGCTGGACCTACTGGAGTTGAACTTTCAGGAATTTTGTCTGAAATAAAAACTTCTATCATCATAAAAGATTACCCCGAACTAGACAAAAATGACTTTGGAGAAATACATCTTATTGATGGCCAAAATTCTGTTTTAGCTCCAATGTCTAAAAAAGCACAAGAATACACTTCTAAAAAATTAAGTGAATTAGGTGTTAAGCTAACAATGAATACAATGGTTAATGACTTTGATGGCGAAACCGTGTATTTATCAAACGGAGAAGAAATACATACTAAAAACCTTATATGGGCAGCTGGTGTATCTGCAAAAACATTTGATGGCTTTTCAGAAGAAAGCTTTGGTCCTGGTAGAAGACTAAAAACAAATCAGTTTAACCTTGTACACTCATATGATAACATCTATGCTTTAGGTGACTGCGCCTTAATCTTAGGTGATAAAAACTATCCTAACGGACACCCACAATTAGCGCAACCAGCATTACAGCAGGCAAAGAACTTAGCTAAAAACCTTAAAAGGAAAGATGATAACTGGAAAACTTTCCAGTACAACGACAAAGGATCTTTAGCTATCATTGGACGAAATAAGGCTGTACTTGACTTCCCTGGTCAAAAACAATCCTTAAAAGGTTTTGTTGCTTGGCTAATTTGGATTTTTGTACATATCATGGGGCTTGTAAATTTTAAAAACAAAGTAAGAACTCTATACAACTGGTTAGGCTACTACATATACAAAGACCAATATTTTAGAATGATTATTAAACCTACTCAAAGAGATACTAAATAAAGTACGCATGAAAAATTTAAGTATTATCACACTACTAATTTTTACAATTATTACTGTTAGTTGTAATTCAGAAAAATCGAAAACAGATAACAAAGCTGAAAAAGTTGAACAAGTTCTATCTCCAAATGATACACTAACTAAGCACCTAAAACCATTTAATCCTGATCTACCAACTATTGGACTTTTAATGTTTAACGGAGTTTTACAAGGAGAAGTTATAGCAACGTCTGATGTTTTTGGTAAAGTAGACAAAAAAGGCAAACAACTTTTTAATGTAGTTACTATAGCTGAAACAGCTAAACCAATTACTACTGAAGAAGGAATGCATTTTGTTCCTGACTATACTTTTGATAATTGCCCTAAACTAGCAGCTTTATTTGTACCAAGTGCTTACGACATGTACGCACAAGTACACAACAATAAAGTTGTAGATTTTATAAAAACAAAAAATCAAGAGACCCAATACACTGTTAGTAATTGTGCTGGTGCTAATTTAATTGGTAAATCTGGCATAGCTGATGGTCATAAAATTGTAACATGGATTGGTGGTGGTGAGCAACTACAAAAAGATTACCCTAATTTAAAAGTTCAAAACGACAGTTTGGTAACTTTTATTAAAGATGGTAAATTTTTATCTTCAAACGGAAATTTAGCAAGTTATATTTCAGCTTTAGAACTACTCGAAATTATGACAAATACTGAACATAGAAAATTTATTGAAAGCTACTTATATCTGGATCAACTTAAAAACTGGGAAAAATAACAAAATTTAAAATCTTGTTAAAACTCAAGAAGCATCAGTATACTGATGCTTTTTTTATTACCAGTTCTAAAAAAATAATACATACATTTACCCCGATAAGTTCTTTACATACTTCATCAACCGGAAAGGTTTTACTTAGCTGTAGATTAATAGGGAATCGTGTGCAAATCACGAACTGTCGCGCAACTGTAAGTAACACACCAAAGGTTTTTATCCTAGAGTATCCACTGCCAAAAGCGGGAAGGATGATAAAAACTGTTATAAGTCAGGAGACCTGCCTATTCGGATATTGACAATGCTTTCGCGATTTGAAGCTTTTGGGTCATACCAATGATATATTTTAACGCACACTTTCTTCTATGAAATGCTGTGCTTTTTGGTATGTCATTATTTTTCCTCAAACATCACATCGTTTTTTAGCATTGCGAAGCATCTAAAAGAGCTTTTAAAATTAATGTTTAATTATAAAAGTTAAAAAGAAATGCAAACGCACATTCTTGGCTATCCGCGTATAGGTAGCAACAGAGAACTCAAAAAAGCCTGCGAGCAATATTGGTCGGGC
Source organism: Tenacibaculum sp. DPLXC6 (assembly GCF_056815515.1). Lineage (NCBI taxonomy): Bacteria > Pseudomonadati > Bacteroidota > Flavobacteriia > Flavobacteriales > Flavobacteriaceae > Tenacibaculum > Tenacibaculum sp. DPLXC6. The sequence goes on along the minus strand of NZ_CP141806.1, from coordinate 2,852,289 downwards.
AAAACTAGTTTACAGGAACTTCTTGAAACAGGAAAAAACATCTGTCAACAAAACTGGAAAACACAACAAGAAGCAGGAATAGACCTTATTCCTTGTAATGATTTTTCTTATTACGATCAAGTGTTAGATATGACACTTACTGTTGGCGCAATTCCTAAACGTTACAATGAAGTAGCTTTAAAAACTTCAAACCCGGAATTGGATCTTTATTTTGCCATGGCAAGAGGATATCAAAAAGATGATCTTGATATCACTGCTATGGAAATGACTAAATGGTTTGACACAAACTACCATTACATCGTTCCAGAGTTTTATAAAAATCAGGAATTTAAACTATTTTCTAACAAAATTATTAATGAGTTTGCTGGAGCCAAACAAGCAGGTGTTAATGCTAAACCTGTAATTATTGGTTTAGTTAGTTACCTCCTTTTAGGTAAAGAAAAAGAGGACGGTTTTGATAAATTAGATTTAGCCTCAAAACTACTTCCTGTATATATTGAAATTTTACAAGAGCTTCAAGTACAAGGTGCTGAATGGATTCAATTTGACGAACCTTTTTTAGCATTAGATTTAAACGAAAAAGCCAAAGAAACATATCAATTTGTCTATAATGAGATTAGGAAAAAGTTTCCTAATCTAAAGTTTATAGTCACTACCTACTTTGAAGGTTTAAAAGATAATCTCTCATTAGCTAATACACTTCCTATAGACGCTTTACACATCGATTTAGTTCGTTGTGAAGAACAATTAGATGATGTATTGAACACAATTACTGAAAACAAAACTTTATCATTAGGTATTGTAGATGGTAGAAATATTTGGAAAAATGATTTTGAAAAGTCCTTGCAACTCATTCAAAAAACTACAGATAAATTAGGTTCTGACAGAGTTTTTATAGCTCCTTCTTGTTCCTTATTACATTCTCCATGTGATTTAGATTTAGAGACATCTTTAGACAGCCAAATTAAACAATGGCTTGCTTTCGCTAAACAAAAACTCACAGAGGTAAGTTTGTTAAAAAAGTTATCTGAAAGTACGAATGATGAAACTGTTTTAACTGCTTTTGAAGAAAACAAAAAAGCTATAGCTAGTAGAAAGTCTTCTACATTAATTCACCACAATGATGTAAAACAGCGTGTTAATGCCGTTACTAAATTAGATTCTCAAAGAAAAAATGACTTTTCGGTTCGTAAAGAAGCACAAGAAAAAGTATTAAACTTACCTTTATTTCCTACCACAACTATTGGTTCATTCCCTCAAACCAAAGAGGTTAGAAGCTGGAGGGCTCAGTATAAAAAGGGAAATTTAAGTAGTGAGGAATATAGATATTTACTTAAAAAGGAAACTCAAAAAACCATTCAATGGCAAGAAAAAATAGATCTTGATGTATTAGTTCATGGTGAATATGAACGAAATGACATGGTAGAGTATTTTGGAGAACAGCTTGCTGGGGTTACTTTCACTAAAAAAGGTTGGGTTCAAAGTTATGGTAGTCGTTGTGTAAAACCTCCTATTATTTATGGCGATGTATACAGACCTCATCCAATGACTGTTTATTGGTCGCAATATGCTCAATCTTTAACTGACAAATGGGTTAAAGGTATGTTAACTGGCCCAGTTACTATTTTACAATGGTCGTTTGTTCGTAATGATCAACCTCGCTCAGTTACTTGTAAACAAATTGCGTTAGCTATTCGCGATGAAGTTGCTGATCTTGAAAAAGCAGGTATCCGAATTATTCAAATTGATGAACCAGCTATAAGAGAAGGACTTCCTTTACGAAAATCAGGCTGGGAAAATTATTTAAGATGGGCTGTTGAAGCTTTTAAAATTTCATCTTGCGGTGTAGATGACGCTACGCAAATACATACTCATATGTGCTATTCTGAATTTAACGATATTATTCAGAACATTGCTGATATGGATGCTGATGTTATTACTATTGAATGTTCACGCTCTCAAATGGAGTTACTAAACGCCTTTGCTGATTTTAAATATCCAAATGAAATTGGTCCTGGTGTTTATGACATTCATTCTCCTAGAGTTCCTTCTACCAAAGAAATGGTTGAACTCTTACACAAAGCTCAAAAAGTTATTCCAGCTTCTCTACTTTGGGTAAATCCAGATTGCGGTCTTAAAACTAGGCATTGGGATGAAACTGAAAAAGCATTACTTGCTATGGTTTCAGCTGCAAAAGAAGCTTCATTAAACTACAATACTAACACCTTAGAAACTGTAAACTAATAACGGTTTAAAAAGTGCCTGAATACTATCATGTTCGGGCACTAATCATACTAAAGAAATAAAAAATGACCACTGAAGAAAAAATAACACAATCGGAAACACGAATTTTCAAAGCCGTATTTCCAAATACAACCAATCATTATGATACACTGTTCGGAGGAACTGCCATGCAATTAATGGATGAAGTTGCTTTTATTACTGCAACACGATTTTGCAGACAAAAAGTTGTAACCGTAAGTAGTGATAAAATTGATTTTAAAAAACCTATTCCTGCTGGAACTATTATTGAGTTAACAGGAAAAGTGAGTTATATTGGTAATAAAAGTTTAAAAGTTACCGTTAAAATTTTTACTGAACAGATGTACTCTCAACATAGAGAAAAAGCCATCGAAGGTGAGTTCACTTTTGTTGCGATTGATGAAAATAAAAACCCAATAGCAGTTATAAAAACAGATACAGAGGAACTACATTGTTCACAACAAGAACAAAATTAAAGCTTCGAAAATGTAACCATACAAAAGGTTACATTTTCAAATAAAAATCTTTTGTAAGATTTATATAGGCATCAGTATACTGGTGCCTTTGTGTTTCTATAATTAATTCTTCTTCTTGTATAGAACTTTCAGTAAACGACAGCTCTAATAAACTACGTTTAACTTCAGTGGTAGGAGTTCCTTTTACTCGACAAACTCTGTTTAAGTATAAATTATACTTTTTAGCTAGCTTGATAAAATCCGCTTCTTCTTTGAATGGTATAATCGTTGAAAATCTTCCATTTTCGGACAATATTTCACTCACTCCTTTTAATAAGTCTTCAAAAGACAACGAACTCGTAAATCGTGCTTTATTTCTCGCAACATCTTCTGTTTCGTAGTTATCGGTATAAAATGGTGGGTTGGATACAATTATATCATACTCTTCTTCTTCCTCAGACATTTCTTCTGCAAATTCCACAAAAGAAGCATTGTAACAAAAGAGCCTATCCCCCCAATCTGATTGCTCAAAATTCTCTACAGTTTGTTCATAAGCATCTCCATCCACCTCTACCGCATCAATCGTCATGGCGTCACTTCGTTGTGCTAACATTAATGAAATAACACCTGTACCAGAACCAACATCTAGCATTGTATCTGGATAATCTCCTAAATTACACCATGCACCTAACAATACTGCATCGGTACCAACTTTCATTGCAGTTTTATCTTGATGTACCGCAAACTCTTTAAATTGAAATGGTTTCATTTATAAAAATCTTCCAAGGATTTTTTCTGCATTGAAAAACAAATACAATACAATAATTAATAAAATTACTAAGAACAATCCTCTTTTAGGATTTCCTCTTTTTCGATTACCGAAACGTCTTTTAAACTCCATCTGTTTGTTTTCTAATTTTTACCCCGATTACTTAAAGTATTACTTCCTAACTTTAGTTCTACAAAGCTTTTAGCTGCGCTGAATATTACTCGCCTACTTTCGTAGCTCGTAACATTTCTCTTTTTCCTGGAGGCCCAGGTAAGCGCTCTACATCAAACCCTACTGCTTGCATTGCTCGTCGTACACTTCCTTTAGCTGAGTAAGTTACTAAAACCCCTTCTGGTTTTAACGCAGCAAACATAATTCTAAAAATATCTTCTGTCCACAAGTCAGGTTGTACTCTTGCTCCAAAGGCATCAAAATAAATCAAATCAAATTGATTTTCATCAGTAATTTCAGCAAAAAACTGTTTACGCTTAGTCAATGAAAAATTAGGAGTAATATTGTGCTTTTCTTCCCAAGAAACTTCGTGAATTTTATCAAAAAGGTCTTGTTTGTCTCCTGCCTCTAACTCTGAAACATAATTTAGTTTCTCTACTTCTTCCTTGGCTACTGGATAAGCTTCAACCCCAACGTAATCAATATTTATATCTGCTTCTAAAAGCGTAATAAAACAATTGAGTCCTGTACCAAAACCTATTTCTAAAATAGAAACACTTTTAGTATCTACATACTTTAGTCCATTTCTAATAAATACATGATATGCCTCTTGTATTGCGCCATGCTTAGAATGATATTGCTCATTCCAATCTGGTAAATGAATGGTTGTAGAACCATCAGACGTTATGATAATTTCTCGTTTTATAACTAAACTATTTAATCAGTAACTTTTTAATTCTTGGTATTGGTCCTGTGCAAGTTGTTTTATGACAAGCAATACAACTGTTTACTGCTTGGTTAAAATTTTGTTTTAAAGAATCTTTTGATCCCGAATACACTTGCTGTAAATTTTGAATATACTGTTTTGAAAAAGCTTCAAAACTTACATTCCTATCTGCTGGATCAGTTAAAACTGCAGAGTGAATATTCAAGTAATTTTCAGGAAATTCACCTATTGATTCTCCTTCTAGAATCTTATTCTTAATTGTCATATTTCCTTCATACATAGCATTCATTAAAGCTGCCATTTCTGAAGATTGATACATAATAAGTTCTTCTTTTTGTTCTTCCTTTTTCTCTTTACAAGAAAAAAGCGCCAAAGACATCAATAAAACAATAATTAATTGTTTCATTATTTCTTCATTAATACTCCATCTGCCTCAAAAGCATAGGTATATTTTGGTTCTGTAATTTTTGCTATTTCTTCTTCCGATTTTCCAGCGTCTTTGGCATAATGTTGTAATTCATCTACAGAAATCTCAGTAACAAAAGCTTTACCATTTACTATCACCTCTTTATTATCTGCATTTAAAGGCATAAAAAAACCGTAATCTTTAAAACGTACCATTGATTCTTGTTTTTCACCCAAATCTAACTTCATCCAACATCCCTTTTTCTTACATACCTCATTAATTGTTGAAGTGAATTTTATGTTTAGGGTATCTCCTTTTTTTAAATTTTTGAATTTAGTTCGCATTTCTTCAGCAGAAATAGCATCTGCATCTGAAATTTCTTCTCCAAATGATGCATATTCTACTTTTTGTTCTTTAGCATTGTTTACATCAGGTTTTTCATTCTTTTTTTCAACCTTACAAGAAATAAATGCTATGCTCAAAACCATAGCAAAAACTAGTAGTCTTTTCATTTTCAAAATTTTAAAATTAACATTCAACAAATATACTTATATTTCTTCTAGCAAGGTGCTAAACTTAAAATATACCACTAGATTTCGTATCTTCGTGGCACTTCTAAAAACAACAACACAATGAATATTGATATTGAGCTTATAAAAGAGTCAAAAATAGATAAGATAGATTTTAACAACTTAGCATTTGGTCGCACTTTTACTGACCATATGTTAGTCTGTGATTTTGCCGACGGAGAATGGAAAACACCAAAGATTATGCCTTACGGGCCTTTATCTTTCGAACCTTCGGCTAGAGTTTTTCATTACGGACAAGCTGTTTTTGAAGGAATGAAAGCTTACAAGGATGATAATGATGATGTGTTTTTATTTCGTCCAGATGAAAACTTTCATAGAATTAATAAATCTGGCGCTCGCTTAGCGATGCCTCCAGTTCCTGAAAATGTATTTTTTGAAGGGTTAAAAAAACTTCTTGAGTTAGACAATGCTTGGATTAAAAAGGGTATTGGAAACTCATTATATATCCGTCCATTTATTATTGCTTCTGAAGGTGCAATCGCTGCTTCTCCTGCTGAGGAATACAAGTTTATTATTATTTGTTCGCCTGCTCAAGCATATTACGCTGGTGAGGTTCGTGTTCTTTTTGCTGAAAAGTATAGTCGTTCTGCTGATGGAGGTGTTGGATTCGCAAAAGCTGCTGGTAACTATGCAGCACAATTTTATCCTACCAGTTTAGCACATAAAGAAGGGTATCAACAAATTGTTTGGACAGATGCTAATACACATGAGTATCTTGAAGAAGCTGGTACTATGAATATCTTTTTTAGAATAGGAGACAAACTTGTAACTGCCCCAACTAATGATCGCATTTTAGATGGAGTTACTCGTAAATCAATCATTCAGCTTGCTAAAGATTATGATATAGACACTGAAGTAAGAAGAGTGTCGGTTGCTGAAATTAAAGAAGCAGCAAAAAAAGGGGAGCTAAAAGAAATTTTTGGTTCTGGTACTGCTGCTGTAATTAACCCTATAAAAGGTTTTAAACATCAAAATGATTCTTTTGAACTACCTGAAATAAGTGATTCTTATGCTTCTTTCTTTAAAGAAAAACTACTTAATATTCAGTACAACAAATTAGAGGACAAGCATAACTGGAGAGTTAAAATTTAATCATTTCATTTAAAAAAGCTATATTAGTAAACAGAATTAGGTTATTTTAACAAAAAATTCTAAAGAAATGAGAAATATTATACCTGCTTTATTATCGATAGGAGTTGGTTTTGCTATTTCATTTTTTGGATTAGATTTTTATTCTGATTCATTAGAAAATGAAAATAATATCATAGCTCAAAGTAGTGAGGTTACTGCTCCTGTAGAAACTTCTTCTGAGGAAGAAGAGGAAGCTCCTGTAGAAAACTTAACTGTTAATGAATCTTCAGCTAACTCAGGTTCAATTGACACTGAAAATATTCAGAAAAGTTTTGACAACTGGGAATCTTACACAAAGGAAAACATTGATTTAATGTCTACTTTTATTCCTTTAGATGATGAGGGAGCTGTTATGGAAAAAGGAATCTTTTTAACCTTGCTTCGTACTGGTGCTTACATCCCTGTTAAATCTGAAAAAGATGGTAAAGTACAATATCAACTTACAGGTATTGATAATTCTGCAGACGAAAAAATTAAGAAATCAATTGTTAGTAAAGCTTCAATAGCACATCAGTATTTTAAAATGGAGGGTAAAAAACTTCCTGATTACAATTTTGTTGATTTAAAAGGTAAAGCACACAATAAAGCGGATACAAAAGGAAAATTGTTAGTAATTAAATGTTGGTTTATTACTTGTAAAGTATGTGTTGAAGAGTTTCCTCAATTAAATGAACTTGTAGACAAGTACAAAGATGATAAAATAGAGTTTGTTAGTTTGGCTTTTGATAAAAAAGATGAGCTTGTTGAGTTTTTAGAAACTAAAGAGTTTAAATATCCAACTATTCCTGAACAAAAGGATTATATGGCCAAAAAACTAAAAGTAAAACAATATCCTACTCATTTAATTGTAGATGCTAATGGTATTATTATTAAAATGGTTAGTAATGTAAAAACATTAACATCAGAATTAGAAAGAATTATGGGTAAATAAATAGAAAAACAAAATGTAAAAAAGCTCCTCAATGAGGAGCTTTTTTTATTTATTTAAAATTTCTTTAATGTTTGGCTTAAAGTAATTAGGTCCTTTCAACACTTTTCCATCTTCACGATAAATAGGCTTACCATCTTCCCCTAACTTGCTCATATTACTTCGTTGAATTTCATTGAATACTTCTTCAATTTTATGTTGCATTCCATGTTCTATTATAGTTCCACATAAAATATACAGCATATCTCCTAAAGCATCTGCTACCTCAACCAAATCATTATTTTGAGCAGCCTCTAAATACTCTTCATTTTCTTCTTTCATTAAATTAAAACGAAGTAAGTTTCGTTCTTCTCCAATATTCGCTGTTGGCTCATTTTTTATTCCTAACCCAAATGCTGAATGAAATTCATGTACTGCTTCAATTCTTTTTTTCATTTCTTATAACTTATATGATTTGTAACTCTGTTTTTACTTTTTGAAAATTAAATCTCGTCCAATCTTCAATATGACTCTTAATCCCTTCTTGTTTAAAGTCTGATAGATTTTTATTTCTAATTCCTAGGAAATTTACTCCTAAGTTTTTGGCAGTTCTTAAATCCCAAATACCATCCCCTACCGAAATAATATTTTTAAATTCTTGAACTTGAAAATAGTCTCTTGCTTTGTTAATTGCTGAGTTTACTATTTCTTCTCTTGTAAACAAATTATTTGAGGCTTCTACTAAATTTGGTACAAAATTTATATTTGCTTGTTCTAATTTAATCAGCGCTGGTTTTAATAAAGATCCCGTTGCAAAACAAATAGCATAATCGGTTTCTTTCATAAAGAAATCAACTATTTCTCCCGCTCCTTGTATCTCTTCTGTTTTTGTGAAGGACAATAATAATTCTGTCATTTTTTCCTCAAACTCAGGAATGAAAGAAAAATTAAACGTTGAATTAAAATTAACTTCGTAATTCTTTTTTAAAATATAACTATCAGTCACATTCTCATAGCTTTTCCAGTCTTGATTAACCTTAGTTATCCCAAAACTTTTCATTGCTTCTACATATGCTTCTTGATGATGGTTTTCACTTTTAGTTAATGTATCATCAATATCAAACACTATTAAGTTTTCTTTCTTCATTATGTTGCCATTTTTAAAACTCTTGCTGGCACAACTTTTAGCACCCAAGCTATCAAGCTCCATCTTTTTGAGATATAAGCTACTCGTTTTTTTCGTTTTATTGCTGAATATATTTGATTAACCGCTTTTTCTAGAGGTACCATCCAAAAAATACCATCGCCTAACGCCATTGCTGTATCCACAAATCCTGGACGTACATCCGTAATAAACACTTTCTTTGTTTTGATCGATTTTGTTTTAATATACAGGCTCTCTAAATATGCTTTTTGATACGCTTTTGATGAGAAATAATCTGGAGCTGCTCTATTTCCTCTAATAGATGCTATAGATGAGATTCCCACTAAATGACCAAAACCTTGTTTTTTAAATAATTTATAAGCTAAAGCATATAGTTTTGTTACTCCTAAAACATTCGTGTTTATGGTTTGTTCTTGTTTATCCCAGTTCAACTTTGGGTTTACAAAACCAACTCCTGAAGACTGTATCACTAAATGAACTTCTCCTAATTCTTCTACTATCTCATTAAACACTTTTTCAACCTCATCTACTTGCTGTATATCATTTTGCTTAATGAGTACTTGACTTGGATGTTTTTTCTTCAGCTCTTCTAGTTTTTCGAACCTTCTACCTGTTACCGCTACAATATAATTTTCTTGTATTAGTTTTTCTACAAGCCCTTTTCCAATACCTGAAGTACCTCCAAAAATAATTGCTGTTTTAGTTTTCTTCATTCTAAAATCATTCTTTAACTTTGCTAAAAATACAATTTTATGTTTATACTTATTGCTGCTAAAATGTTTACTACGGGCAGAATCATTTTTGCTAGTTTATTTGTAATAGCTTTTATTATTTTGATGTTTTTTAGCTACAAAAAGGATGCTAAAAACAATAAGAAATATTATCAAAATGCAGCTATTTATGTGGCAATAGGAATTGCAGTAGTAATTGCATTATTATTCTTATCAAAACTACTAACAAGGTAATTCTAATTCATTTTTGATATTTCACTTAATTTTGAGTGGTCTAATACAGTATTACCTTCTTCATCGAAATAAAATGATGATGTATACTTCACATCTACTTCAAGAGAAGAGAAATTGTACGAAGTAATTTGATATACTTTTTGCCCAAAAGATTCTTCATGATATTGCATTAAAACATAAAGAACTCCGTTTAATTCACTTATTTCTTTGTTTGAATATTTATGTAACGGACTTTTCTCATCTATTTCATGTACAACTGTCCATACGGTAGGCAAATACATAATTTTACTTCTTTCCAGTTTGAGCTCATAAAATTGTCGTTTGTATTCTCCATTCATTTTTTTTTCAGATAGTGATAAGGTTACTGTTATTTCAGGCTCTATCATTACTGTTTTACGACGATTCATTAACCTAAACATTAATGCTCTTCCTTCTTTAAAATCTCTTAAAATTAAATTTTCACTAAAACGGATAGATGCTTTTGCTTTTGAAAAACGCCCATATAACAATCCTGTAATAAAAGAAAAACTTAACAAACCAATCATTGCCTCAAAAGCTGCAATAACATTTGCTGCAATACCTTTAGGAGCGATTCCTCCATACCCTACTGTTGTTAGGGTTTGTGCACTAAAGAAAAATCCATTTAAAAGATCGTCCAAAAAATTGCCTTTTGAAGGTGTTATTTGTTCTATCCCAATAAACACATATACAAATGCAAAAAGAATATTCAATAGCGAATACCCAATGAGGATAAATACAAAAAATTGCCACCACGGTAATTCTATAAAAAAAGCATACAAGTCATCAGCTCCAAACCTTCTGTTTGCATGAACAACATTAGAACTACCATCTGCATTTATTATTCTTTGAGCATTACTACTGGAGCTATAACCTAAACCAGGATCTTTTACTTTTTTTGCCATTTATCTTTTATTAATCTCTCTAAAAATACAAAACCGATTCTAATCAGAATCGGTTTTGATATTTTCAACTATTTTAAAACTTAATTTCTTAGTTTTTTACTGGTAAGAAGTTATAGTTTTTAGCATAGAAGTTCATTTGCTCTTCAAAAGTTTCTGGTTGCTTGATTTTAATATCAGTGATGTTTCCATCAGCATCTGTTACTGGCTCTAATACAGGATTTACAAATCCGCTGTAAGGAGCAGATGTAAACTGTGCATTACGATCTAAAACTTCTTTATGAATATCTTGATCTACTTTTACTCCGTAACCTTCTACTAATGCTTTTGCCGCTTCAAAATCTCCTTCTGATTTAATTCTTTGCGCTTCTTTTAATAAACGTCCAAATATCTCACGAAGTTTCTCATAATCGTTGATATTATAAAAAGTTTTTCCATCTCTGGTAACTTTTTCAATTACATTATCTTTTGCTCCTTGCTCAAAAGCCCAAGCTGAAACCCATTGACGGTTTACCATGTGGTCTTCTTCAATATCATCTCCTAAGTTAATTCTGATTAACTGAGTCATTAATCCATTTCTGATATACCCGTCATAAGCAGCTTTACCAACTTTTTGCCAGTCATCAACTAATCCTAATTCTTGTAATTTAGGATCCATTAAATAATACAGCCCAACTAAATCTGCTCTACCCTCTTCCATTGTAGAAGCATAATTTTTTAAAGTTTCTTTTGGCTGCCCAATTCCTTCATTAATTACACCTGAAGCATGTCCAATCACCTCGTGTAATGCTGTGTGTAATTTATCTGCTAACTTACCATACTTAATTTCTAAATCGATTTCTTCTTGATCGTTAGCAAATTCTTTTAAACGTCCAGTTCCTCCAGCATTATTATATGAACCTATAATATTTCCTAACGATACTGATTTAGAACCGTGTTGTTGACGAATCCAGTTATTGTTTGGTAAATTCACTCCAATTGGAGTACTTGGCGACGCATCTCCTGCTTCACCTGCAACATTTACTGTTTTATATGAAACTCCTACAACATCTTTCTTTTTGTGACTTGGATCTAACGGAGAATTATCTTCAAACCACTGTGCGTTATCCGATAATACTTTCATTTTTTTAGACATATCAAAGTCTTTGATTTGTACGATTGTTTCGTACGAACCTCTATACCCTTTAGGATCATTATAAACTTCAATAAAACCATTAATCCAATCAATGTTTCCTTCTGTAGATTCTACCCAAGCAATTGCATATTCATCCCAAGTATGTAAATCTCCTGTTTTATAGTATTGGATTAACAACTCTAATGTTCTGGCTTGCTTTTCGTTTTCTGCTACTTCTTTTGCTTTTTCTAACCAATAAATAATTTTATCGATTGCTTGTCCGTACATTCCACCAGACTTCCACACTTTTTCAACTAGCTTTCCATCTTCACGAACTAATTTAGAATTTAATCCAGCCTCAATTGGTTGCCCTTCTGGTCCTTTATCAGCTTTCGCATAAAACTCTTCTACATCTTTACTAGTAATATCAGCTCCGTAAAAATTTACTGCTGATGCTAATACATTATCTACTCCTGCTTTTTTGTTTACTTTTTTAACATCTTTATCATTGAAAATAACGTCTAATGCTTCAGCAGATAACTCAGTATTAGTTTCTTTTAATAACGTTTCTAAGTATTCTTTAGAAAACGTAGGCTTTAACTTATCGTTAGAATAATGATGATGGATTCCGTTTGAAAACCATACTCTTTTTAAATAAGTTGTAAACGCTTTAAAATCTTCGCTTTCTTTATCTCCTTTAAAGTTACTATTGATGTTTTCTAAAGCTGCTCTAATTTCAAGGTTATGACGGTAGTTTTGATCCCACATAATGTCACGTCCAGATAAACCAGCCTGAGTTAAATAGTACACTAACTTCTTTTCTTTTAGTGTTAACTCATCAAACCCTGGAATTTGATAGCGTAATACTTTTATATCAGCAAATTGCTCAACAACATACTCAAACTCTTTTGCCTTTTTTTCTACTACTTTAGGCTCTTTTTTTGCATCTACACCACAAGAAGTTAATACTCCTGCTGCTGCAAATACACAAAGCATTTGTTTTAGTTTCATTTATATAGTTTTTAATTTATTTTTTTGAATGCTAAAATTACGAAATTTAAACTTCATGGTATCTAAAACAGTCCGTTGTATGGTCATTTACCATTCCTGTTGCTTGCATATGCGCATAAATTACAGTTGAGCCAACAAACTTAAATCCTCGCTTTTTTAAATCTTTTGAAATAGCGTCAGAAAGCTCTGTGGTAGCCGGAACCTCTTCTTTCTTTTCAAACTTATTTGTTATTGGTTTACCGTTTGTAAAATCCCAAATATATTTTGAGAACGACCCAAACTCCTCTTGCACTTTTATAAACAATTGTGCATTAGTTATTGTAGCTTTTATCTTTAATTTATTCCTTATAATCCCTGCATCTTGAAGCAACTCTTCATATTTATCTTCAGAGTATTTTGCTATTTTTTTGTAGTCGAAATTATCAAACGCCTTTCTAAAGTTTTCTCTTTTCTTTAAAATCGTAATCCAACTTAAACCTGCTTGAAAGGTTTCTAATATTAAAAACTCAAACAATTTATCATCATCATATACGGGTACCCCCCATTCATTATCATGATACTCAATATATAATGGGTCATCACTAACCCAAAAACACCTTTTCTTCATTTTCTATTATTTAATGCAGAAAATTACTGTTAAACAAGTTAAAAATCAATTAAAAATGGAATAATTTTTGCACTTTTATAATTACAAATCATACTGATTATGAAAACCTTACAACGCATTATATTTCTTAGCATTATCGGAATTTTGTTATGGTCTTGTAGTTCTACTCCTATAAAAAATGCTTCAAACACTCAACAAAAAGAGGAACCTGTTGTAATTGCTAATGATAGTTTAGAATATGAAATTATAATTATAGACCCTGGTTTTACTACCTATTTAAACAGTATTGCTAAACCAGAAGGCTTTTATTCACAACAATATCTCGAAAATAAAAACCGCCTTTATGTAAATACATGGAATTATCGAGCTAGAAATCCTCTACAGTTTAATTCAAACATTTATGAAAATATAATTGATTATAGTCCACACGTTGATTATGGTTATGAGGTAAACTATAAACTTTTTAATTATTTTGAGTTCGCACAACGAAAATATCGCATGAATTTAGGTGTAGGAATAAATCGCTGGAACTAGCAAAATCTTAGTAAAAAGGCGTCTTTCTAAAAACTGTATATTTGCTCAAAAAAATTAACCATACAACATGAAGTTTTTAAGAAATTTACTTGCCTCTATTCTTGGCTTTTTTATTGCCATTTTTTTACTTTTTGTATTCTTTTTTGCTATAGCTTCTATCGTTGGAGCTGAAGAAAAAGTTGTTGTAAAATCAAACTCGGTTTTAGAATTAGATTTATCAACTCCTATTAAAGATTATGCTCCAAAAGAAAACAACCCTATTGCAGAAGCTTTAGAATTAACAGATGAAAAGTTAGCTTTAAACAAGATTATAAATGCTATTGAAAATGCAAAAACAGATGATAAAATAAAAGGAATAAGTATTAAAACACCTTTTATAAATGCTGGTATTGCACAAATACAAGCTATACGAAACAAAATTGAAGAGTTTAAAGAGAGTGGAAAATTTGTATATGCCTACAATGATATTTATACTCAAAAAAATTACTACCTAAGTTCTGTTGCTGATAGTTTATTTTTAAACCCTATTGGTGTTATTGATTTTAGAGGTTTATCTACCGAAATTTTATATTTTAAAGATTTTGAAGATAAGTATGGGATTAAAATGGAAGTTGTTCGCCACGGAAAATATAAAAGTGCTGTAGAGCCATTTTTAGAAAATGAAATGAGTGAAGCTAATCGTGAACAAACTACTTCATTTTTAAAATCTATTTGGTCAGAAATTACAGATGACATTAGTAAAAGTAGAAACATTTCTATTGAAAAACTAAATCTTATTGCCGATAATTATAATGGAAGAAACGTTACCGTAGCTAAAGAAAACAACTTAATTGATGCTTCTATTTACGAAGATGAGTACAAAGAAAAGTTGGCTATGGGTTCTGATAAAAAAGTAAATACAATTTCTATTGAAGACTATATTAGCTCTGGTAAAGGAAGGATTTCTTCAACCGCTAAAGATAAAATTGCCGTAATCTATGCACAAGGAGACATTATTTACGGAGAAGGTAGTAAAGATTTTATCGGTCAAGGAATTATTAATAAAGCCATTAGAAAAGCTAGAAAAGATACTAATGTAAAAGCTATTGTACTACGTGTAAACTCTCCTGGAGGTAATGCATTAGCTTCTGAACTAATATGGCGCGAATTAGAACTTACTAAAAAAGAAAAACCTATAGTTGTTTCTATGGGGAATTATGCTGCTTCTGGAGGTTATTACATTGCTTGTAACGCAAGCAAAATTTTTGCAGAACCAACTACAATTACTGGATCTATTGGAGTTTTTGGAGCAATTCCTAACTTTAGTCAATTTACAGATAAAATAGGTATTAACGCAGAACAAGTTTCAACCAACAACAGTCCTTCTTACAGTGTTTTTGAACCAATGAATAAGAAGTTTTACGATGTTACAAAAGAAGGAATTGAGGAGATGTACACTACATTTGTAAACCGTGTTTCAGCTGGACGTAATATGACCTTTGAACAAGTTAATGAAATAGCACAAGGAAGAGTTTGGACTGGTAAAGAGTCTATTAAAAATGGCTTAGTAGATCAATTAGGGGGATTAAATGACGCAATTAAAGCTGCTGCTGAATTAGCAGAACTTGAAAACTACAAAGTTCGTAATTATCCTAATTACAAAACTGATTTAAAAGAAACTCTAAAGTTCTCTCCATTTATGAAAGCTTCAAAAGAAGAAATACTTAAAGAAACTTTGGGTGATGAGAACTACCAATTATACTATAATATTCACAAAATGAAAAACCTAAAAGGAATTCAAGCTAGAATACCCTTTATATTTCAAATGAAGTAAAAAACTAAAAAGCCTCGACAATGTCGAGGCTTTTTAGTTTTAATAGTTTAATTTACTCATAACTATAAGTTGTGTTTATAGCAATTGACTCCTCTCCACCAACTGCTAATCCTTTTCCCGTTAATGGGTAACCATCTGAATCATAAGTATAATCTATTGTTAAGGTACCTACAACTTTATCATCTGCATCTTTATAAATAATTTTCGTTACGTTATTTAATGGTAATAATTTCCTAGCTTTTATTATTTCTGAAGCTTGAGGGTTTACACCGAAACTAACATCAACCCCATCTAAAATCTCTATAACTCCTGCGGCCTCTAAAGTAGAAAAATACATATTTGGCTTATTGTCATAAAACATTTCAGCTGTATAACTTTCAATAACATTCATTTCAGTTTCCCAGTCATAAACCTCTACTTGAAATAAAACTTTACTAGGATTTTTGTTAGAATCATATTCTAATGTTATTCCTGTGTCATAAATATTATATGGTGATTGATACAACTCTTCTATTGAAAGACTTTCTGATGGATCGCTATCTGCAGTTACTTTGATAGTATTCCCATCATTGTTATAGTTTATTAAAGTAGCATCTGTTCCGTTTGTTCCAGAAACGCTTACTAATTCCTTTTCAGCATTATACATAAACTGAGTAGTAATTGTTTCGCTTTCTTGGTTAGTGGCAGCAATACTTTTTAATCTTTTCTTTTTAGCTTCCCCGTTGATTTCATCAAAATCATCAGAAGCAGAGCTACTACATGAGGTTAATAATGCCATTCCTAATCCAATTGCAAAAACATACTTTAATTTTTTCATTTTTTGTAATTTTTAATGAACTCATTTTTATTATTCAAGCAAAAACTAAGCACCTCCCCTTACATACATAAAGTCCTTTAAGACAATAAAAATGAGTAAACGAAAAAACAGCAATTTTTAGCAATTTGAAAAATATAAAAACAAGTTCGGTTTATATTGTTTTTAAATTTCATACAAAAATAACTGTATAAAAAAATACCTGCAATAAAAATTACAGGTATTTTCAAATTATATTTTGTATTATTTCTTACAAACCGAAATTCTCTTTTACTTTAGAAACATAATCTAATTTTTCCCAAGTAAACAATTCAACATCTAAGGTTACACTTTCACCATTCGGCTGCGTAAACGTTTTAGAAACTACTTCATTAGTTCTTCCCATATGTCCATAAGCTGCTGTTTCGCTATACATTGGATTACGTAACTTTAAACGATCTTCAATAGCGTGTGGACGCATGTCAAAAATTTCAGAAACTTTTTGAGCAATCTCTCCGTCAGTTAAGTCAACTTTTGATGTTCCGTAAGTATCCACAAAGATCCCCATTGGCTCCACTACCCCAATTGCATATGATACTTGAACTAGTACCTCATCAGCAACTCCAGCAGCCACTAAATTCTTAGCTATATGACGTGTTGCGTATGCAGCAGAACGATCTACCTTACTTGGATCTTTTCCTGAAAAAGCTCCACCACCATGTGCTCCTTT
The DNA here is from genome assembly GCF_056815515.1 of Tenacibaculum sp. DPLXC6. Classification (NCBI taxonomy): domain Bacteria; kingdom Pseudomonadati; phylum Bacteroidota; class Flavobacteriia; order Flavobacteriales; family Flavobacteriaceae; genus Tenacibaculum; species Tenacibaculum sp. DPLXC6. The sequence continues at coordinate 2,835,219 of NZ_CP141806.1, read as the reverse complement.
TCCTCCATAGGTATCTACAATAATTTTACGACCTGTTAACCCAGTATCTCCGTGTGGTCCTCCAATTACAAACTTTCCTGTTGGATTGATATGATACTTGATATCATCATTAAACAATGCTTGAATTTCTGGAGTTAATTGTGCTTTAACTCTAGGAATTAAAATCTCTACAATATCTTTTCTAATTTTTGCTAACATAGTTTCGTCATCAGCAAAATCATCGTGCTGTGTAGAAACAACGATTGCTTCAATACGTTGCGGCACATTATCATCAGAATATTCAATTGTTACCTGACTCTTAGCATCTGGACGTAAATAAGTAATTTCCTTATTTTCTCTACGTATCGCTGCTAATTCTTTTAAAATTATATGTGATAAGTCTAACGCTAATGGCATATAATGCTCAGTTTCGTTTGTCGCATACCCAAACATCATTCCTTGGTCTCCAGCACCTTGCTCTTCTCTAGATTCTCTATCTACTCCACGACTAATATCATCTGACTGTTCATGAATTGCAGATAACACTCCACAAGAATTTCCATCGAACATATATTCACCTTTAGTATATCCAATTTTGTTAATTACTTCACGAGCAATTTTTTGAACATCTAAATAAGTAGAAGACTTCACCTCCCCAGCTAATACTACTTGTCCCGTTGTTACCAATGTTTCACATGCTACTTTAGAATCTGAATCAAAAGCTAAAAAATTGTCTATTAAAGCATCAGATATTTGATCTGCTACCTTATCTGGATGTCCTTCAGAAACACTTTCCGAAGTAAAAAAATATGACATAAATACTTCTTTTTAAAATTTAACTATAAAGAAAAAACTTGGATTGCTGAGTCGCTAAAAGGAGTAGAAAATTACTGCTTTAGCATTTTTTATTCTGAACTCTTGTTCCATGAGGTTGCAATCAGTCAAATTTTTCCTCAAAAATATTCGGCAAAGTTATAGATTATTTTACACACTTAAAAACAAACTTACAAGTAAATAGAAAGTATTGATATTATGATAATAAAAAGTAATTTTTGTAAAATTGTATTGGTAAAATATTTGTTTACATTTGTACTGTACAAATAAGAAAGTAACTTAGATAAAAACATAAATAAAATGGCATTAGAAATTACAGATGCTTCTTTTGAAGAAGTAGTATTAAAATCTGACAAACCAGTATTAGTAGATTTTTGGGCAGCTTGGTGTGGACCTTGTAGAATGGTATCTCCTATCGTTGATGAAATTAGTAATGAATACGACGGTAAAGCTGTAGTTGGTAAGGTAGATGTAGATGCAAATCAAGAGTTTGCTGCTAAATACGGTGTAAGAAACATCCCTACTGTATTAATTTTCAAGAATGGTGAAGTTGTTGACAAACAAGTAGGTGCCGCTCCTAAAAAAGCATATACTGATAAAATTGATGCTGCTTTATAATATATAAATAGTATTTTAATTTGATATTATAGAAAAGGTTTGGCTATTGCTAAACCTTTTTTTTATCTTCGAAATTATATGATTGATCTTAAAAATACGACTTCTGAACTAAAAAACCTCGAATTACTGGCTAAGCAAGTAGTAGAAGGTTTTATAACAGGTATGCACAAAAGTCCGTTTCATGGATTTTCGGTTGAATTTTCTGAACACAAACTTTATAATAAAGGAGAAAGCACTCGACATATTGACTGGAAGTTGTTTGCTAAAACTGAAAAACTATACACCAAAAAATATGAAGAAGAAACGAATCTTAGGTGTCATTTAATCATCGATAACTCAGCTTCTATGCATTATCCTATCAGTAAAAATCAATCCGTCGATAATTTAAATAAAATTGGTTTTTCTACAGTTGCTGCAGCTTCTTTAATGGATATTTTAAAAAGACAACGCGATGCTGTTGGGTTAAGTATTTACTCAGACACTTATGAGTATTATGCTCCTGAAAAAGGAAGTGAACGTCACCGTAAGATGTTATTACACCAATTAGAGCAATTACTGTCGTCTGAATCTACCTCTTCTACAGAAACCTACCAATACTTGCATGAAATAGCTGAAAAGATCCACAGGAGGTCTTTAATCTTTTTATTTACGGATATGTTTCAAACAACCAAAAATGAAGAAGAGCTTTTTAATGCTTTACGACATTTAAAATTTAATAAACATGAAGTAATCTTGTTTCATACCTACGATAAAAAAACAGAGTTTTTATTCGATTTTGACAATACACCAAAAAAATTTGTGGATGTTGAAACTGGAGAAGAAATAAATTTATATACTGAAAATGTACAGCAAAAATATCAAGAATTAAGCAGCACTTTTTTCAATAACCTAAAAAACAAATGCTTACAATACAAGATAGACTATGTTCCTGTAGACATAAATGAGGGCTATGATAAAGTACTTACCTCTTACCTTATCAGTAGACAGAATTTTTTATGAAATAACTCTTTTTTATTTAAAAAAAGGTTATATATTTGCATCCGCTTAGAGCAACGGTCTGGTAGTTCAGCTGGTTAGAATACATGCCTGTCACGCATGGGGTCGCGGGTTCGAGTCCCGTCCAGACCGCTAAAGTTTCTCTAAAAACATACAATATATTGCTTCAAGCAACGGTCTGGTAGTTCAGCTGGTTAGAATACATGCCTGTCACGCATGGGGTCGCGGGTTCGAGTCCCGTCCAGACCGCAAAAGCTTCTCTTTTTAGAGGAGCTTTTTTCTTTTTTACATTTTTTCAAAAAAAAGTTTGGTTTAGTTAAATTTATTTCTAAGATTTGTCCTGTACAAAGAACACAAATACAATGATGTTACAAAACGTATGGCAAGGTTTCTATTTTTACTTTTACTTTTTTAGTAAGAGACGAGACTTTGTATCATATTGTTAACCTAACAAAAAAACATATACCCAATCAAAGTCTCGAATTTATCGAGGCTTTTTTTTTGATTAAAAATGAAAGAAATAGCCATTCAAGGAATACAAGGAAGCAACCACCATATTGTTGCGAACAACTACTACGGAGAAAACATCAACCTACACGAATGTTTATCTTTTGATATATTAGTTGATAGTCTTTTAAGCTTAAAAAGTGAGCAAGCAGTTATGGCGCTAGAGAACACTATTGCAGGTTCAATCATACCAAATTATGCTTTAATTGATAAACATGATTTACATATTTCTGGAGAGTATTATCTACCTATACATCATCATTTGATGGCGCTACCTAACCAAAAAATTGAAGATATTACTGAAGTTTGCTCACACCCAATGGCTTTACTACAATGTAAAGAGTTTTTCAAACAGCATAAACATATAAAACTTGTTGAAGACGTTGACACCTCTGCAGTCGCAAAAAGAATTGCAGAAAATCAATTAAAAGGTGTTGCTGCAATTGCACCAAAAATGGCAGCTAATATTTTTGGTTTATCAATTATTGAAGATGAAATTCAAACTATTAAAAATAACGCAACTCGCTTTGTATTTCTTCAAACAAGCCTTCCTAAAAACGGTAAAAATGAAATTAACAAAGCTTCATTAAAATTTGAATTAGACCATAAAAGAGGAAGTTTAGCAGCAATGTTAAACGTAATGAGTGATTGTAAATTAAACCTTACCAAAATACAATCATTACCAAAAATTGAAACACCATGGAAATATGCTTTTTTTGTTGATGTAACCTTTGGCAAATATGAAGATTATGAAAAAGCAAAGACTATAATTCAAATTATGGCAGAAGAATTTAAAATATTAGGTGAATATAAAAACGGAAGATCATGATACAGTTTGCTAATCGATTACAAACCGTACAAGAGTACTACTTCTCAAAAAAATTACAAGAAGTACGTCAATTAATTTCAGAAGGTAAACCAATTATAAACATTGGTATTGGTAGCCCTGATTTACAACCTCCAACATCAGTATTAAAAGCTATTCAAGATAGTTTACAAGATACTGGAGCACATAGCTATCAGAGTTATCAAGGTTTACCAGAGTTTAAACAAGCGGTTGCTAACTTTTATCAGAATAACTATAAAGTTTCCATAAATCCTGCCAACGAAGTACTTCCTTTAATGGGAAGTAAAGAAGGGATTATGCATATTTCATTAGCCTTTTTAAACGAAGGAGATCAGGTATTGATTCCTAACCCAGGATATCCAACCTACAGTTCTGTAACCAATTTATTGGGAGGAGAACCTATTTTTTACGATTTGGAAGAAGCTACTAACTGGCAACCTAACTTTGATGCCTTAGAAAAACTAGACACTTCAAAAATAAAGTTAATGTGGGTAAATTATCCGCATATGCCAACTGGTGCAGATGCAACCAAAGAAACTTTTAAAAAGTTAATTGACTTTGGAAAGAAGCACAATATTGTTATTGTAAATGACAATCCATATAGCTTTATACTGAATGAACACCCTCAAAGTATTTTACACATTGAAGGAGCTAAAGACATTGCTATTGAATTAAATTCGGTTAGTAAATCATTCAATATGGCGGGATGGCGTGTTGGAATGCTACTTGGAAAACCTGAATTCTTAACTGAAATTTTAAAAGTAAAAACTCAAATGGATTCAGGGATGTTTTACGGAATCCAAAAAGGAGCAACAAAAGCTTTAGAGTTAGACAAGAATTGGTTTGTACAATTAAACAACACCTATAAAAAGAGACAAAAACTAGTATTTGAACTAGCAGAAAAACTAGGATGCACCTACGATAAAAACACCTCAGGAATGTTTGTTTGGTGTAAACTTCCTGAAGGAAAAACGTCTGAAGAAATGATTGATGAGTTATTATATAACAAGCACATTTTTACGGCTCCAGGAACCATCTTTGGCAGCCAAGGTGAAGGATACATCCGTTTTTCATTATGCGTACCAGAAGAAAAAATAAAAGAAGCAATCAACAGAATATAATGAATGTATTTATCATAGGTTTAGGATTAATCGGCGGAAGTTTTGCCCTAGATATTCAGCAAGCATTTAAAAATGCAACTATCTACGGAATTGACTCCAATGAAGAACATGGAGATCTTTCTTTAGAAAGAGGGATCATCCATCAAAAAGCGGTATTTTCAGAATTATCAAATGCAGACATTGTTATTATCGCCATTCCTGTAGATGTTTCACAAGAAGTAATTTTGAAAACATTGGATATTATTTCAGATGATTGTTTGGTGTTTGATGTAGGCTCGACTAAAGAACAAATTTGCAATGTTATTAAAAATCACCCGAAGAGAAGAAATTTTTTAGCTACGCATCCGATTGCTGGAACAGAGTTTTCAGGACCCAATGCAGCTTTGATAAATTTATTTAGAAACAAGACTAATATTATTTGTGAGGTAGAAAAAACTGCATTCAAATTACAAGAAAAAGCATTAGACATATTCTCAAAATTAGGAATGCGTATTCGATATATGGATCCAAAATCGCACGATAAACATATTGCATATGTATCACATTTATCACATATCAGTTCTTTTATGTTAGGTAAAACTGTCATCGAAAAAGAGAAAAACGAACGTGATATTTTTGATATGGCTGGTAGCGGATTTGCCTCAACAGTACGATTAGCTAAAAGTTCACCAACAATGTGGACTCCTATTTTTGAACAAAACAAAGAAAATGTTATTGAGTCTTTAAATGAATATATTCATAACTTACAACAATTCAAAACCTTATTAGAAGAAAAGAATTTTCCAGAAATCTACACAGAAATGGAAAACACAAATTATATAAAACAGATTTTAAACGGAATTTTAGAGGGAGTACCTCAACAATAGAAACTCAAATGGAGAATACAAAAGAATTAAGAACGTGGTTAGATGCCTTCGGATTAGGACACCCACTAGTAATTGCAGGGCCTTGTAGCGCTGAAACTGAAGAACAAGTATTACAAATTGCACACGAATTAAAAAATACTGATGCTACTGTATTAAGAGCTGGTATTTGGAAACCTCGTACCAGACCTGGAAATTTTGAAGGTGTAGGCGCTTTAGGGTTAAAATGGTTACAAAAAGCCAAACAAGAAACGGGAATGTTAATTGCTACTGAAGTAGCTAACAAAGATCACGTAAAGTTAGCTTTAGAACACGATGTAGATATTTTATGGATTGGTGCTCGTACCACCGTAAGCCCATTTATCGTTCAAGAAATTGCAGATGCTTTAGAAGGAACTGATAAAATTGTATTAGTAAAAAACCCTGTAAACCCAGATTTACCATTATGGTTAGGTGCTATTGAACGTTTATATGCTAAAAACATTAAAAAATTAGGGGTTATTCATAGAGGATTCTCTACATATGAAAAAACTAGATACCGTAACAACCCTGAATGGCAAATCCCCATTGAATTACAAAATCGCTTTCCAGATTTACCACTAATTTGTGACCCTTCACATATTGCTGGTCGTCGTGATATTATTTTTGATGTTTGTCAAACTGCTCTTGATTTAAACTTTGATGGTTTAATGGTTGAGACTCATTACGATCCTGATAATGCTTGGAGCGATGCCGCACAACAAATTACACCTAAATCATTAATTCAAATGATGATTGATTTAAAAGTTAGAAAAGCTACCGATACTGAAACTGAGTACAGAAACGCTTTAAATACCCTACGTACTCAAATTGATGTAGTTGATCATCAATTAATTGAAATGTTAGGTAAACGTATGAAAATAGCAGATTCAATTGGTAAATTGAAAAAAGAGAAAAACGTTGCTATTTTACAAACCAAGCGATGGAATGAGATACTAGGCAAAATGATTTTAGAAGGTGATGAACGTGGCTTAAGTGAAGAATTTGTACTTAAAATGTTCAAAGCAATACACCAAGAAAGTATCAATCACCAAGAGAAAATTATTAACAGTTAAATATCTAAAAGACCGCTAACAAAATAGCGGTCTTTTTTATTCTATTTATTGTATTTTCATCCGACCAAACTTAAAAGAATGAAACCTATCCATACTATTGATGATGTAATAAACATATTACAAGACATCATTAATGAATCTATAGAAAACAAAAGTCCATTAGGCTATTTTGCTGCTTTATACCAAAAAGTAACAATAAAAGTAAAAGAAGGCATACAAAGCGACTATTTTGATGATAACCAACGAATGGAAAAACTCGATATAATTTTTGCTAAAAGATACATAGATGCCTATTACAATTACAAAAATAATACACCTATCACTTCTTCTTGGGAAAAAGCTTTTAGCATAGCTAATAAGTATTGGTATATAGTCTTACAACACTTATTAGTTGGTATGAACGCACATATTAATTTAGATTTAGGAATAGCAGCAGCAGAAGTTTCCAAAGGGCAAAACATCCAAAACTTACATGGTGACTTTAATAAGATTAATGAAATTTTATCCTCTTTAGTTAATGATGTTCAAGATGATTTAGCCAAAGTATATCCTTTTTTAAAGAAAATTCTTATCTGGACTAAAGATGTTGATGATTTTTTAGTTGATTTCAGCATGGAGTTAGCAAGAAATGGTGCTTGGGATTTTGCTGTAGAATTAGCCAACACACCAACTAGTAATTTTGAAAACACTATACATAAAAGAGATATTAAAATAACTGAAAAAGCTGATTTAGTTATTTCTCCTGGTTTCATACCTAAAATAATTTTCATGATTATTAGAATCTCAGAAAGAGGAACAGTAGCTCAGAAAATTAACGATTTAACAGATTAAACAATACTAAAACATTCAATTTTTATTCTCATCTTTGTTCTATGACAGGAACGGTTTATAAATCTACAGGAAGTTGGTATTGGGTAAAGTCTGAAGGCGAACTATATAAGTGTCGCATTAAGGGAAAGTTTCGAATCAAAGGAATTAAAAGTACCAATCCTATCTCAGTGGGTGATATTGTTGATTTTTCATTAGAAACCAAAAATGATGAGGAAACAGGCTTAATTACCAATATCCACGAACGAAAAAATTATATAGTTCGCAAATCGGTAAACTTATCTAAGCAAACTCATGTAATTGCTTCTAATATTGATCAAGTATTTTTATTAATTACTATTGACAACCCTCCTACTTTTACCACATTCATCGATCGTTTTTTAGTTACCGCTGAAGCCTATTCAATTAAAACTATATTAGTTTTTAATAAGATTGACTCTTACGAAATTGAGCAACGAGCAGAAATTATGTATCTAAAAGACATTTATGAAGCTATTGGTTACGAATGTATAGAAGTTTCTGCTACTCAAAACATCAATATTGATAAAATCAAAGCATTAATGACTGGTAAAGTAAGTATGTTTGCGGGGCATTCTGGTGTTGGAAAAACCACCTTAGTAAATGCTATTGAACCTTCCTTAGACCTAAAAACAAAAGAAATTTCTGAACAACATAAGCAAGGACAACATACTACAACGTTTGCAGAAATGTTTGATTTAAGTTTTGATGCTCGTATTATAGACACTCCCGGAATTAAAGGTTTTGGTGTAGTTGACATGGATAAAGATGAATTAGGTGATTATTTTCCTGAGTTTTTTGCTTTAAAACAAAACTGTAAATTCAATAATTGTATTCATGTAAACGAACCACAGTGTGCTGTTAAAGAAGCTCTAGAAAATGAGGAAATTGCTTGGTCTCGTTATAAAAGTTATCTACAAATTTTAGAAGGAGAAGACGAACACTACAGAACTGATATTTGGGAATAACACTATTAAATTAGTCTACCATATCCAAAAATCTACAACCTCCAACAATCTATATAAAATGAAAATTGTAATTCAACGCGTTTCAAAAGCTAGCGTTACTATTGAAAATAAAAAAGTAGCCGAAATACAAAGTGGTCTTTTAATTTTACTTGGAATTGTTAATGAAGATACTCAAGAAGATATTAAGTGGTTATCAAACAAAATAACTAACCTCCGTATTTTCAATGATGATGAAGGTGTTATGAATAAATCAATTAAAGATATCAATGGAGATATAGTTGCTGTGAGTCAATTCACCCTACATGCTTCTACTAAAAAAGGAAATCGTCCTAGTTATATTAAAGCTGCTAAACCTGATATTGCTATTCCTTTATATGAAAAATTTGTTCAACAGGTTGAAGTTGATTTAGGAAAAAAAGTACAAACTGGTCAATTTGGAGCTGACATGAAAGTGGAATTACTAAATGATGGTCCTGTAACTATCATTATAGATTCCAAAGATAAAAAATAATTTCCATGGGAATTATTTTTAATTATATTTGTACCTGATTAATAATCATTATTAAAAACACAAAAATGAAAAAAACAATTTTAGCTATTGCTTTTATTGCAATTGGAGCAGTTTCTTGTAAGACAGAAAAAAACAAAGCTGCTGTTAGCGACGAAGTTAAAGAAGTTGCAAAAACAGAAAACATCATCAATACTTATAAAGCTAATGTTGCAGAATCAACTGTAACTTGGAAAGGAAGCAAGCCTACTGGTTCTCACAACGGTGTAGTAAGTTTAGAAAAAGGAACTTTAGAGGTTGAAAACGGAAACGTAAAATCTGGAGAGTTCATTATCGACATGACTACTATTGTTTGTGAAGATTTAGAAGCTGGAAATGGTAAAGAAAAATTAGAAGGTCACTTAAAAGCAGGTGATTTCTTTGATGTTGAGAAATTCCCAACTGCTAAATTTGAAGTAGCAAGTTCTGAATTAAAAGACGGAAAAGTACACGTTACTGGAAACTTAACTCTTAAAGATGTTACTAAGAGCATTACTATTCCTGCTACTGTTACAGAAGCTGACGATATGGTAACTTTTAAAAGTGATGTTTTTTCTATTGACAGAACTGACTTTGGTGTTACATACAAGTCTAAGAAAATTGACGCTGCTTTAAAAGATAAGTTTATCAACGACTTAATGGAAATTTCTTTTGATATTAAAGCTAAAAAATAATTTTAGTTTTTAAGAATTAAAAAGGGTTGACAATTGTCAACCCTTTTTTTATGATTTTATAAATTCTTCCACTTCAAATAATTCTTTAAAGTGTTTTAGAATTTTTTCTTTCACTTCTTCCTCTGAAACCTTTTTACCTAATTCTGCTTCCATTGAAGTTACAGCCTTACCACGTATTCCACAAGGAATAATATTATCAAAATAACCTAAATTGGCATTTACATTCAAAGCAAAACCATGCATAGTAACCCACCTACTTGCTCTAATTCCCATAGCGCAAATTTTTCTTGCAAATGGTGTACCTACACCTAGCCAAACACCAGTTTCGCCTTCACTTCTTTCTCCTTCTAACCCATATTCAGCAATTGTTAAAATAATTGATTCTTCTAACAAACGCAAATACTTATGAATATCAGTAAAAAAGTTTTCTAAATCTAAAATTGGATAGCCTACAATTTGCCCTGGACCGTGATAAGTTATATCTCCTCCTCTATTAATTTTATAAAAAGTTGCTTCTTTTTCTTTAAGCTTCTCTTCATTCAATAATAAATTATTAATATCTCCTGACTTACCAAGGGTATAGACATGCGGATGCTCAACAAACAAAAAGTGATTTGGCGTTTCTATTTCACTACCACCACTTCTTCTTTCTCTTTTTAGTGACACTATTTCATCTAAAAGGTTAGTTTGGTAATCCCACGTTTCTTTGTAATCTTTTCTTCCTAGATCACTAATTCTTATTTTTTTATTCATAAATTGTACCGCTAAACTACCTTACAAAGGTAGGGAAATTTAAAGTTTTACTGTTATAAACTAAACGTATATCAATTACAAAAATCATGTTTAAAAAAAGTACCCTTCCTTTTTTATTTGCTTTCTATTTTTCAATAGCTAATTTGTTTTCTCAACAACTATGGACAAGAATTCAAAAAGATGCTATTGCTCAACAGAAGAAAGAAGTTTTCAATACTAATTCTTTGCCTAAAGAATATATTTTGATGAGTTTAGATTTAGATAACTTTAAAAATATATTACCAAACTCTTTATCTAAAAACACCTCTAATTCAAAAATCATTCAACTTCCTAATGCTAATGGAAAGTTAGAAAGATTTTCTATAAAAGAAACCTCTTATTTAGCTTCAGGATTGGCTGAAAAATTCCCTATGATTAAGTCTTTTTCTGCACAAGGTGTTGACAACCCTTCTTCTTCTGCTAAAGTAAGTATTGGGAAAGATGGGGTTCATGCTATTATTTTTTCTGCAAATGAAGGCACTTCATACATAACCCCTTATACAAAAGATTATAGAGAGTATATTGTTTACAAGAAAAGTAGCTTAACACCTTCTAAAGATGAATTTTTGTGTAAAGTTGAAGACGTTATACAAGACGAAAATATATCGCCACGCCAAAGAAGGAATGCTAATGATGGTAACTTAAGAACTTATAGAATGGCTATAGCTTGTACTGGTGAATATGCTCAATTCCATATAAACAATCAAGGAGTATCACCAACAGCTAGTAACGCAGAAAAAAAAGCGGCTGTATTATCTGCTATGAACACTACTATGACTCGTGTAAATAGTGTTTATGAAAGAGATTTAGCAGTAAGAATGATTATCGTAGATAATAATGATTCCTTAATTTTCTTAGATGCTGACACAGATGGATTAACAAATGATAGTGCTGGAACCTTGATTGATGAAAGTCAAGCAAAATGTGATGATATTATTGGAAATGCTAATTATGATATTGGACATACATTTAGTACTGGTGCTGGAGGGCTAGCTCAATTAAATTCTGTTTGTGTTACAAACTTCAAGGCTCAAGGGGTTACAGGTAGAAGTCAGCCAATTGGTGACACCTTTGATATAGATTATGTTGCACATGAAGTTGGACATCAATTTGGAGCAACTCATACATTTAACAATTCTTGTGACGGAAATAGAAGTACTAATACAGCTGTTGAACCTGGGAGTGGTTCTACAATTATGGCTTATGCCGGTATTTGCTCACCTAACGTACAAAGTGTGAGTGACGATTATTTTCACGCTGTTAGTATAGCTCAAATGTGGAGTCATGTACAAGGATCTGGAAGTTGTGCTACCTCAACAAGTACAGGAAATAATGCTCCTACTGCTAATGCAGGAAACAATGTAAGTATTCCTAAATCTACTCCATTTATTTTAAAAGGACAAGCTACAGATGCTGACGGAACATCTTCATTAACGTACTCTTGGGAGCAAATCGACAATGAAACAGCAACAATGTCTCCATTATCTACTAATACTGGTGGACCAATGTTCAGGTCATTACCTCCTTCTTCATCTTCTGACAGATACATGCCTGCACTTTCTACCGTATTGAGCGGTAATACTTCTACAACATGGGAAGTTTTACCTTCTGTGGCAAGAGAGCTAGACTTTGCATTAACGGTAAGAGATAATAATTCTGGTGGTGGTAGTTCGGATAGAGATGATATGAGAGTAACAGTTACTGATGCTGAAGCTTTTACCATAACAAGCCCTAATTCTACTGTAGATTGGGGAGCAGGTTCTACACAAACCATTACTTGGAGCAAAGGAACATCTGACCAAGATCCTATTAACTGTGCTAATGTTAATATAAAACTTTCAACAGATGGTGGTCTTACATTCCCTATTACCTTAAAAAGTAACACACCTAATGACGGTTCAGAGGATATTGTTATACCTGACAACCCTACTACAAGTGCTAGAATATTAGTAGAGGCAGCAGATAATATTTTTTATAACATAAACAACGCCAACTTAACAATTTCCCCTACTTCTCCTACTTATTCAATAGTTAATAACACAGGAGACATGTCCGTATGTAACATAGGTACAAATGAACTAGTTTTTGATTTTGACTATAATACCTTATACGGTTTTAACGATACCGTAAATTTATCTTACTCAGGAGCTCCTGCGAATTCTGTAGTAGCATTAAGTAACTCTACAATTAATAGCAGTGGAAAATTCACCTTAACTGTAACAGATCTTACAAAGGTTACTAAAGGAGATTACACAATTACTGTTACTGCGACATCAGGCTCAATAACTAAATCTGTAGACATACTATTAAACGTAAATGATGGTCTTTGTAATTCTTCTGGTAATATTGTATCTCAATTGAGTATAACCAACGTTACCTTTAATAGCATTAATAACAACTCAAATAAAACAAATGGATATTCAGACTTTACTAGTCAAAACACAGACGTTGTTAGAGGTGAAAACTATAATTTAACTACCTCTATCAATACTGATGGAAATAGTAATATAAAAACATTTGCTTGGATTGATTGGAACCAAAATTGTGTATTTGATATTGATGAAACTTATAATTTAACCTCATCTAGCAGTCTCTTAATTACAGTTCCTGAAGGAATTCCTACAGGTTCTACAATTATGAGAGTTTCTACAAAGTTAGACAGTGACCCAAATTCTTGTGAACTGAGTTTTAATGGTGAAGTAGAAGATTACACTATTACAGTTTTAGAACCTACTTTCTCTATTTCAAATACTACTGGAGACTTATCTGTATGTAATCAATCTACAAACGAAATAAGTTTTGATTTTGATTATACCGCTTTATATGGTTTTAATGAAACTGTTAATCTTTCTTATTCAGGAGCACCTACAAACTCTACTGTAACAGTGAACCCTACTAGTATGAGTAGTAATGGAAAATTTACCTTAACAGTAACTAACTTAACGGATGTTGCTACAGGAGATTATACAATTACTGTTACCGCTAATAGTACCTCAATGACCAAATCGGTAAATACACTTTTAAATGTAAACAATAGTCTTTGTAATTCTTCTGGTAATACTGAATCTCAATTAAGTATTACAAATGTTACTTTTAACGGCATCAATAATAATTCTGATAAAACAAATGGGTATTCAGATTTTAAGTCAACAACGACTCAAATAGTTAGAGGTGAAACCTACGATTTAACAACCACTATCAATACAGCAGGAAACGATAACATAAATACATTTGCTTGGATAGATTGGAATCATAATTGTACATTTGATACTGATGAAACTTATGAAATAGTATCTAACAGCGTTTCTATAAGGGTTCCAGAAAATGCTCCACTAGGGGCTACAACTATGAGAGTTTCTACAAAACAAGATAGCAATCCGAATTCTTGTGGGTTAAACTTTAATGGTGAGGTAGAAGATTATACTGTAATGGTTGAAGAGAGTTTTGCCACCGATAATACTTTATTTGATGATTTACTTACATATCCTATCCCTTCAAACGGAGAATTTACAGTAAGTTTCAAGGTAAAAGATAAAGAATTAACAGTTATTAGACTTTTTGACTTTAGAGGTAGATTAATAGAAACTCAAAAGTTCTCAACCATCTCTAGTCAATTTAATGAAATAGTGCAACTTACAAAAGCTGCTAGCGGACTATATCTTTTACAAATTGAAAATGCAGGAAAGCTAGTAACTAGAAAAATAGCTATTAGATAATTTTTTAAAAACTAAATAAAAAAAGCAGTCAAATTTGACTGCTTTTTTTTTGTTGTATTACAAGTTATACTTTACTGTAAACATGGCGACTCTAGGCTGAATTACATACGAAGAATTACTTACATAAATATCATTACTACTATTCTGATTTAGCCCTCTTGAATTTAATAGATTTGTTATCCCTATTTTATACTCCCATTTACTATCTTTCTTTTGATACGTTAAATCTGCTCTTAAAAAACTATAATTATCAATTGTTTCTCCATTATTAAGTACTCTGTTATATGTATATTTTGATGTAAAAATAAATTCTTTTAAGAAAAAAGCATCGAAATTTATATATGGACTATGTGTTGTAAAAGTATTTTCTACCCCTCCAATATCTGAGTTATTGATAGACACATTATAACCTACATCAAAATTCGGAGCTTCTTTAAAGTTTGTACTAAATTTTGAGGTATATGTTTGTGAAAATGTTTTAGCTAATCGATTTCTTGTTTCATTCGTTTGACGATCAGTAATTAAACTATTCGATTTTCCATAAGATACATTTCCTCCTAATCGCAGCTTAAACTTTCTAAAGCTCTTTTGAAAGTTTGCTCTTGCTGAAATAGACTCATCAGGAAAAGCAGAGTTTACCGAAGTTCTTACTTGATTAACATCAATAAACTCTGTATTACTCTTAATTTCTTTAATACGTTTACTATAGTTAATTGACCCAAAAACATTGGTGTAATTAAACATATTAAAACTAAAATAATTCAAATTTATGTTATGGTATAATGAGTTTTCAAGAGTTCTATTTCCTGAATATAAGCTATTGTAATTATTAAAAACATAACCTTCTGCTAACTTATTTACATCAGTAAAACTAGTTTGCATAGCATAGTTTAAACGTAGTGTTTCAGATTTTTTTAAGTTAATTTTCACAGAAGCATCTGGCAAAAATTTAGTGAAACTATTTTCATAAACCGACCCTAACTGAGTGTTTTTTGACACATAGTTATGTAATGTAAAACCTTGATTAAAGGTAAATATTCCAGTAATAAACTTATAATGTAAACCAACATACAAATCATCAAAAGAAAAATCAACGTTATTTATTGTTGAGGGTTCTAAAACTTCATTTTTATTACCGTCTAAAACCTCAAAAATGGTAGAGTTAAATTGCTGATTACTCAAAGTAGATCCTAGTGTAACATTTAAATTACTTTTTGAGTTTAACACATAATAGTAATCTAGTTTTGCATCCAGTTTATTTGTTTTTATTCTTTTATTCTGACCTACATTAAATAAATTATGATCTCCTGGATTAGGATTAACATTGGTTAATGACAACAAGTTATAAAAAGATAACTTTTCCAGTTCAGCATTATAAAACGGATCTTCATTTTGCCATAAATGCTGTGCTTCAAAAGCAAAAATATTTTTATCGTTTAGCGTATAATAGTAGTTTAAATTTTGATTAATAGAAAAAGGACTTTGCTCTGAAATTTGATTAATCGGTACAATTTCATCATCTGCATTTAAATATGTTCTTGATGACATTGTTGATTGCAATTGTTCTTGTTTAGATACTTTTGCAAAAATATCGTAATCTAATTGATTATTTGCATTAGGCTTATAACTAGAACTCAACTTAAACAATCCTAAATCACTTATTTGATTTATTTGATCCTTTGTTTTTTCTGTATTAATATATTTTATTGAAGATGGATTGTTTTGATCATATTCAGATATACTATTTTTATCAATCCCTGCATTGGAATATAAACGCTCGGTGGTTTCTTCCATATCTGTTTCATTTCCTGAGTAGATGGCAAACCCACTAATATCCCAAGTTTTTTTTGGAGAATAGCTAAAGTTTAAGGCTCCAAATTTTGATTCAATTTCTTTCGCTCTATTATTTCTTAAGGTTAAAAAAGCAATATCATTAGATCCTACATTAAAGTTTGTTCCGTTATTATCTCCAAATTGCCTAAAACCTCCAGTAAATTTAAAATAGTCTCTCATTGTAAAAGGTACTTCTCCAATATTATTTACATCAGTTATAATATTTAAACTGTACTTCGGACTATAATAAAACAACTTTGGATGAGCTATATATCGACTATCTTCCATAGCCAATCCTAAACCAGCCGAAATTTCACCAAACCAAAAGTTCTTTTTTCCTTCTTTTAACTTAATATTTATAACTACGTTATCCTCATTATCGGTAACACGACTCATTTGCCCTACTTCACTATGGTTTTTGAGTACTTGGACTTTATCTACTGCATTTGCAGGAATGTTTTTAGTAGCTAATTTAGAATCTCCGTCAAAAAAGTCTTTTCCTTCCACCATTACCTTTTTTACAGTTTTCCCCTCTACTTCAATTTCACCATCGTCGTTTACCTCAACTCCGGGTAACTTTTGAAGTACATCCCCTAGTTTTTTTTCCGTTCCACTTTTAAAACTATCTGCATCATATACTATTGTATCCCCTTTAACAGTTACAGGCATTTTATAAGTAATATTTACTTCATCTAAACTATCGTCTTCTTCTAAAACAAGGTCTTTAAATAAATTATTATCTTTTGTTTCTACATCAACTTCTTCTGTTTTCAAACCTATATAACTTACCTTTATGCTATAAGTAGTATTTTGAGCTAGGTTTAACTTATAATTGCCTTTAGCATCTGTAAAACCATAAGAGTCTAGTTTTTTAGTAGTTTTATTAATAGCAATTACATTCGCCATTTCTAGTGGAGTTCCAATACTATCTTTCACAACTCCTTTCAGTGTAACTTGGGCATTAGTAACCCATGTAGCTATGAATATAGCTATGAACAATATTTTTTTCATTACTTGATTTTATTATTAAGTAGGTTGTCTTTAAAACCATAACCCTACAGTAAATAAGAGCTAGAGTTTAAATTTAATACAGGAAGACTACCCTTGTATTTCTATTTGAAAAGAGTTTCCGTCTTTACTTTTTCGTCTGTTTTTAAAGCGTTCCATCATATCCTTAGTATGTTCATCCATTATATCATCAAACTCTTTTTGAGTAACTTTCTTCCCCTTTTTAGGCTCTTTTATTTCTACTTTTTCTGACGGATTTAAAACAATTTCTGTGCAGGCAATCGTTTGTTTTCCGTCTTGTACCTCTAAAATCAATCCTGGCAATCCCCAAAACTGCCCTGGGCCATTGCTAATAGGTATTTCAGGTGTATACCATGCTACGGTTTCAATAGTTACTTCTTCTTTTTTCTCTTCTGTTTCTCCATCTGTCATAGACATTGAAGTTCTGGTCTCTTTTCTAGTTTTAGTAGCTTTATAGCAAGTATAATTTCCAATGTTCTTAGTTTCCCCTGTCATTTTCCAATCAAAATTCTCTAACTTATCTTTTATTAAAAAACGTTTACCACTAATCTCCGTTTTGTTTATATAGCTTTTACTCTTTATGTTTTTATACAAAACATCAGTTCCACCTCCACTACCCATCACTTGAATTTGTATCCCTGCTACTTGAGCTTGTGGTGATGAAAGCTTTTTATTTTGTTTGTATGTAGATGTTGACTTATCGAAGTTTAACGTATATGTTTGCTGCAATTGCTTCATTAATTGTGCTTGTAATTTTTTTTGCATTTCAGAATTTGAAGCTCCTTTACCATTATCTATTTTAAGATCAACCTTTCGATGTGTCTTATAAATAGCTTTTCCTTGGAAGTTTTGTGAAAACATTGATGCACTTAGCAACAATATTAATAATGTGATATTTCTCATTTCTTTAGTTTTTATATTCAACACTACAAATATGCTTAGTGATATTATCTTTTTGAGTTAATGAGTGTTAACGAGTGTTAACCGATATTTTTTATTCACTATAACACTTTATCTTTGAAACATGAATACAAAAAAACACCGCTGGATATTATATTTAATTAGCGCTACAATTGTTGTTACAATTTTGATACAGTTTTACTGGAACTACAAAAATTACCAACAAAACAAGCAACGTGTTATAAATGAAATTCAATTAAGTTTAGACAATGCTGTTGAAGAGTATTACGCTGCTTTAACCAAGCAAAACTTTTTTGCAATAGTAGAATCTGATGAAACAACTTCTAAAAATAATTTGAGTGACAAAAACATTTGGAAAGAAGTTTTCTCTTCCCAGATCGATAAGAAAAAGGATAGTATACAATTTAAAGTTTCCTCTTTTGATATAAAAACTGACAGCCCCAAAGAATTCAAGAAGATGAACTCCTATTTTGTTGACTCGCTTCTTAATGACGTGAAGCTTGAGATTAATGACTCCACTACTAAAAAGTATTCTAAAATTACCCAGATTACTCAATTTAATAAAGACCATACATCTGGTATCCATCTTGATTCTTCAGGAAATAAAGAGGTAAAAGTTTTTAAAGGTAAAAAAGCTACAGACAGTCTTAAATTAATAAAAGGACTACAAACCATTTATATTTCTGTTCAAAATGACTCTTTAGATCATGTAAAATTGGATTCAATTATAAAAAAGCAATTAACAACTAAAGGCATTTCAACTCTTTTCTACTTAAACCATTTTAAACATGATACGTTATTTTACTCTTCAAAAAAAGAAGGAACACCTACTCTAGACCTACAAAGCAATGCTAAGTCTACTTATGTTAAAAGTGACGAAAAACTATCCCTTTTATACGATAATCCTTCAAATGAAATTCTTAAAAGGAGCTCAACAGGAATTATACTATCTCTTTTACTTTCACTGGCAGTTGTAACAAGCTTATTTTACCTATTAAAAGTTATCAATCAACAAAAAGAACTAGCTGAGATTAAAAATGATTTAATTAGCAATATTACTCACGAATTTAAAACACCTATAACTACTGTTTCAACCGCATTAGAAGCTATTAATAATTTTAATGCTATAAATGACAAAGAAAAAACAAAAAAATACATTTCTATTTCATCTGTACAGATAGAGAAATTACATTTAATGGTTGAAAAATTATTAGAAACCGCTACTCTTGATAGTGAAAAATTACTTTTAAAGAAGGAGTCTATTAATTTAGTTGAACTGATAGAAAACAATGCTAAAAAGCATCAGTTTACCAACTCAAAAAAAACAATTCAATTCTCTTCAAACAAACCTGAAATAATCACAGATATTGATATATTTCATTTTGAAAATGCTATTTCAAACTTATTGGATAATGCTATCAAATATGGCGGAAACAAAATAGAGGTACATATTAACCAAGTATTAAACGCTATTGAAATAACTGTAGCAGACAACGGTAAGGGAATTGACAAAAATCAACAAGAAAAGATATTCGATAAGTTTTATCGTATCCCAAAAGGAAACACCCATGACGTTAAAGGCTTTGGTATCGGTTTATATTACACTAAAAAAATTATTGAAAAGCATGGCGGGACCATAGCACTGACTTCAAAACCTAATAACACCCTTTTTAAAATTGTTCTAAGTTATGAGTAAGATTATCAAAGTTCTATTAGCAGAAGATGAGCCTAGTTTAGGACAAATTGTAAAAGAAAGTTTAGAAACTAGAAATTTTGAAGTTTTTCATGCACTTAATGGTGAAGAAGCTTATGAATTTTACCAAACTAACTCTCCTGATATTCTAGTTTTAGATGTAATGATGCCAAAAAAAGATGGTTTTACTCTTGCTAAAGAAATACGACAGGAAAACAAACACCTTCCTATTATTTTTTTAACTGCAAAATCGCAAGCTAAAGATGTTGTTGAAGGTTTTGAACACGGTGGAAATGACTACCTTAAAAAACCATTTTCAATGGAAGAACTGATTATTCGCATTCACTCACTGTTAAACAGGGTTGAATTAAAAAAGAACTACGATGCAATTAGCATTGGAAACTATACTTTTAATTACACGAAACAACTGTTGTCTTTTGATGATGATATTAAAAAACTAACACACCGTGAATCTGAATTACTATTCCATTTACTACAAAAGAAAAATGAAATTTTAGACAGATCTTTTATATTGAAAAAACTATGGGGAGATGACGATTTTTTTAATGCTCGAAGTATGGATGTCTTTATTTCTAAGTTACGAAAGAAACTAAAACACGATGAAAATATTCAAATTGTAAATGTAAGAGGTTATGGTTATAAATTGATCTGTTAAATTGTTTATGAATTCCTTTTTTTATGTAATTTTACCCTCCCCTAATCTGGCAGTGCCAGCGATATTAAAAAACATTTTACACAGACAATTATGCACGTAGCAATTGCCGGAAACATTGGCGCGGGTAAAACCACTTTAACAAAATTATTAGCAAAACACTACAATTGGGAAGCTCATTTTGAATCAGTTGACGAAAATCCATATTTAGACGATTTCTATGGCGAAATGGAACGTTGGTCTTTTAATTTACAAGTTTACTTTTTAAATAGTCGTTTTCGTCAGGTACTAGAGCTACGTAAATCTGGTAAGAAAATAATTCAAGACAGAACTATTTATGAGGATGCACATATTTTTGCTCCTAACTTACATGCCATGGGATTAATGACTAATAGAGATTATAGCAATTACTCTTCTCTATTTGAATTAATGGAAAACTTGGTAACCCCACCAGATTTATTAATTTATTTACGTGCTGATATTTCTACATTAGTAGGTCAAATTCATAAACGTGGTAGAGAATATGAAAACTCTATAAGTATTGATTACTTAAGCCGATTAAACGAACGTTATGAAGCTTGGATTAGTCAATATACCAAAGGAAAATTATTAATTATTGATGTTGACAATTTAGACTTTGTAGACAATCAAGAAGATTTAGGCTATATCATCGACAGAATAGACTCTCAAATAAACGGATTATTTTAAGTCTTAAAAACTTAAAGCTACAATAAACAAACCCTTTGCTTTCAAACTAAAGAAACAAAGGGTTTTCTATTATCTCTATACTTTTCGTAAAGCTTAAAAAAACTCTCTTTTAGAACAAACTAATTACTACTATTTAAAGACTGCTATAATTTTAAAATTGTACCTCCCTTTTTTATAAATAGTCACGTAGTCACCTTACTTTTTATTATCAAATAGCTAATATTTGCGACAATTCATTTAAGAAACTTGTTAAAAAACAAGCCTTTTAACTTCTATTAGTTTAATGATTTACAGGTAGCTGAAAATGTAATCTTTAAACTTAAAAAAAGAAATAGAGTAAGCAATTAATCTAAAATTAATAATTATGAAGAAAACATTTTTTTTACCAAAAGGATTAGAGAAGTTCTCAGACTTACAAACGGACAATTTAGACCTTATTAAAGGAGGTGCTATTTATGTTGAAGAAGAAGTTTATTACCCTACTAGTGGTGGAGGAAGAGTATGTCCTGACGGATTAGTTTGGAGTGATAAGCAACAAAAGTGTGTTAGATTTATAGAAATGGATGCTGAAAAAGAAGTATCTAAACTATAGAACAACTTATAATAATCTTTTCAAGGAAATTGTATCTCTATATAATTTCCTTGTTTTAATCAACATCATTTCAAATTATGAACTTTAATTCTTTAGCCATAAAAATTGCTAGCAGGTGCAATCTTAATTGCTCATACTGTTTCATGTACAACCTAGGAGATACTACCTACAAAAACCAGCCTAAATTTATGTCTACTGAAGTAGTTGATAATATCATTGAAAAAACCAAAAACTACATAAAAAAATATCAGAAAAAAGAGTTTTCTTTTATTTTTCATGGAGGAGAGCCTCTACTTGCTTCCAAAGATTTTTATATAAAATTTGTTAACAAGGTGAAAGAAATTCAAAACGAGCTTACCGATGTTTCTTTTTCATACGATTTACAAACAAATGGTGTTCTTTTAGATAAAAGTTGGATAGAACTATTTAAAAAACTAGACATTTACCCTAGTGTAAGTGTTGATGGAACAAAAAAAGCACACGATATGTATCGAGTAGATCATAAAGGAAATGGCAGCTACGATACAGTTTTTGAAAGTGTTAAATTATTAAAAAATGAAATGAATTTTGCTGATATAGCTTGTGTAATTAACATTAAAGAAAACCCAAAAGATATTTATGATAGCTTTAAAGAAATGAATGTTAGTTATGTAAATTTTTTAATTCCTGACTACACACATGACAATTTCCCTTTCGATAAAGACAAAACCTTAATGGCTGATTGGTTAATTAATTTATTTGACATTTGGATTAAAGATACGAAGCGATTTAAAATCCCATTATTTTTAGGCTTGTTAAACTCTCTAATGAGAGTTAATGAAAAAGCAAAAAACGAATCAACCGTTTTAGTTATCGAAACTAATGGAGAAATAGAGGCTATTGACTCTCTTAAAGCTTGTGGTCACGGTTTTACTAAAACGGGACTCAATATTAAAAAGAACAATTTTCAAGATATACAACATACCTCTTTAGGTAAATTATACTTTAACGATTTCAACACAAAGCTTTGTACACAATGCTTAGAATGTCCATTAAATGAAATTTGTAAAGGAGGGAGATTAGTTCATCGTTATAGCAAAAAAAATGGTTTTAATAATCCTTCAGTTTATTGTAATGACTTAATTAAGCTAATAGCTCATATACAAAAGTTCTTTATATCTTGTTATCCAGAACTGCATAAAAAAGAGAATATCGAACCAATAAAACCAATTGAAATTACAAATTATCTTTCAACTTTTGCTCAAAGTACTGATACACCATACAAAGAAGAATTGGAAGCTTTCTCTAAGAAAAATAAAGCACTAGCTATCTAATTGTATTAAACCAAATTTCTTTTAAACTCACTTAGCAGTATAGCTGTAGCTGTGGCGACATTTAAACTTTCAGTTTTCTGTAAATCACCAAACCTTGGAATAGTTACACTATTCTTTACGATCTCTGCAACTTTAGGTGAAATTCCATTTGCCTCATTTCCCATTACTAAAACTGCTTTTTGAGGTAATGATGTAGTATATACATTATCTCCATGCATGTCTGCCGTATAAATAGGCAATGAAGTGTTTGTTAAAAACTCAGGCAAGTCAACATATGAAATCTTAACTCTTGTTAACGACCCCATACTAGATTGTACAACTTTTTGGTTATAACAATCAACTGTATTCTTAGAGCACACTAATTCAGAAACCCCAAACCAATCACATAAACGAATAATTGTTCCTAAGTTTCCAGGATCGTTAATTTCATCAAGAGCAACTATAAAATTACTCCTATCAATTTCTTTTTCTTTAGGAATCTTAAATACCCCTAAAACTTTATTTGGTGTTTTTAGGGTACTTATCTTTTTTAGTTCTTTTTCAGAAATCAAAGTAACCTCAACATTTTTAGAAGAAATAAATAACTCATCTGTAGTATACAGCTGTTCTAGTTCTAAAGAAGAGGCTAGTAATTCTTTAACTACCTTTACCCCTTCTGCAACAAATAATTGATGCTTTTGCCTATACTTTTTTTGCTGTAAACTAGTTATTAACTTTATATTGTTTTTAGATAAACTCATTAAATTGTTTTTAACACTCTAAAACCACTAAAAAATAGTATTTTTGATTCTTAATACGAGGCGTAAAGTTAATGAAAAAACTTTCTTTCTTCTTTTTATTAGTAGTCTTATTCAGCTCTTGTAGCACGATTAAATATGTTAAAGAAAACGAGTTATTGCTAGCCAAAAACACGGTATACATTGACAGTGTAAAAAACTCAAGCGAAAATATTACTGAGCTATTAATACAACGTCCTAATGCTAAGGCTCTAGGTATGCCTTTATCATTACATTTTTATAATTTAGGTAACCCAGAAGCTCCGAAAACACCAAGCGAATGGGCTAAAAAGCACCCAAAAACCTATAACTTTTATAAAAATGTTTTTTCCGAAAAACAGAGTATTGCTGTAGCTAAGACATTTATAGGATTTAATAATTGGTTTATAACTAGTGGACAAGCTCCAATTATAATTGATGACAAAAAAACCAATAGGACTGTAGATAACTTAAAAGCTTACTTCCAAACTGAAGGATATTTTAGAGCAAAAGTTTCTTCAAAAAAAGATACTATCGGTAAAAAGAAAGGAGAAATTAGTTACCATATTACAAAAGGAAATCCTTCTTACCTTGACACTATAAAAACCTTTATTACATCACCAGTTTTAGACTCTCTATATCAGATTTCAAAAAACAAAAGCTATTTAAAATCTGGAGACCATTATAAAAATGACAACTTTATAAAAGAGGCTAATCGACTTGTAAAACTTTTCAGAAACAAAGGAATATATCAATTCAATGAAAACTATATTTCATTTGAAAATGACACTTTAAAAAATTATGAAAAAACTGATGTAGATATTAATATTTCTGACAAAACTGTCCCTTTTCAAATTCAGAGAGTAAAAAAAGTAAATGTTTTTACCGATTATACCTACAACACAAGAAACTCTGAACACAATGATACTACCTCTTATAAAGGGATTAACTTTTATGCACTTAAGAAGTTAAAATATAACCCTAAGTATTTATCACAATCTCTATTTATAAAGCCCAATACAGTATATAGTGATTCATTAAGGAATTTAACTCGTACACATTTAAGAGGCCTGAAAAATTTCAAAGCCACTTCTATTCGATATAGTGAACTAAGTAAAAATGAGCTAGAAGCTAATGTGTATTTAACTCCCATTGAAAAATATACTTTAGGATTTGAAACTGAACTATCACGTTCAAACATCCGTAACTTTGATGTTTCTTTAAAGTTTTCATTAACAAATAGAAATACTTTCAAAGGAGCTGAACTTTTTAAATTATCAGCTTTTGGGTCTTACTTCAACTCCAATAATGGTCCTGGTTGGGAAATTGGTTCTGATATTTCATTAGAAGTACCTCGCTTTATGGCTCCTTTCGGGCTAAATAAACTAGTACCCAAAAGAATGTTTCCAAGAACTAAGTTTTATTCAGGAATTGGAATTCAAAAAAATATTGGTTTAGATAAACAAAACATATCTGTTGGAATAGATTACAAATGGGACTATGACAAGAAAAAGTCTATTCAATTGGAGTTATTAAACACTCAATATATCAGAAACTTAAACGTTGACAATTATTTTTCTATTTACAATTCAGAATATCGAAAATTAGCTGAAGTTGCCGAAATTTATGACCCTTCATATTCTTTTCCTGATAACACACCTAGTAGCTCTAATGAGATAATTAGTTTTGTTTCAAATGTGCTTACTGATGCTGATTTTGCAGCTTCAAACCCTACTGAATTTCAAAATGTTTTAAACCTTGCTAACAGGTATAACATTGTGACTTCTGACTTTTTAATCCCTGAGATAGCATACGGTTATACCTACAATAATCAAGAAAGCATTAAAGACGCTAGCTTTTCTTTTTTTAAGTTCCGAATCGCTAATTCAGGGAATATCATGGGGCTTCTATCTAAAAAAACAAACAGTTCCGGTCAAAAAACCGTATTCAAAATCCCTATCGCTCAATACTTTAAAACGGATATCGAATACAAAAAATATTGGGATTTAGGTGATAACAATGTATTAGCACACAGAACTTTTCTTGGAGCTATTTTTACTTACGACAATTCTGGTGTTCCTTTTTCTCGTAGTTATTTTGCAGGAGGTTCTAACGATATACGCGCCTGGAGAACATACGATTTAGGACCTGGTACAAGAGCACCTGTTCTTGAGTACAACATAGGAAGTTTAAAGTTTTTAACTAGTTTTGAGTACCGTTTTGATGTTTTTGGTTCCTTAAAATCTGCATTATTTGTAGATGCAGGAAATATCTGGGACATAACTAATACAGAATTTGTTGATGACCCAGCTAAATTTAATGGTTTTAAATCTTTAAAAGATATAGCTGTTGGAGCTGGTTTCGGACTTCGTTATGACTTTAAGTTTTTAATTGCTAGATTAGATTTAGGATTCAAAGCACACGAACCATACTTAACTAATAATAAGTGGTTTCAAAACTTCAATTTCTCTAACTCAGTACTAAATATAGGTATTAATTACCCCTTTTAACAAAGTACTTTCTGTTAAAAATTTATCGCAACTTGTATAAAAAAGTGTAGATTTGTTCCGTAATTTATGTAACACACTACTAAACAAATAAAAAATGATTAAACCTGGAGTTGCCACCGGAAAAGAAGTTCAAGAGATTTTTGAATTAGCAAAACAAAAAGGCTTTGCATTACCAGCTGTTAATGTTGTAGGATCAAACACTATTAATACTGTTTTAGAAACAGCTAAAGAACTTAACTCGCCTGTAATAATCCAGTTCTCAAATGGAGGTGCTCAATTCAATGCAGGTAAAGGCTTATCAAACGACAACGAAAAAGCTGCTATTGCAGGTGCAGTAGCTGGTGCAAAACATATACATTTATTAGCAGAAGCATACGGAGTTCCTGTTATTTTACATACCGATCATGCTGCTAAAAAATTATTACCTTGGATTGATGGTTTATTAGATGCTAGTGAGCAATTTTATAAGGAAACAGGGAAGCCTTTATATAGTTCTCACATGATTGATTTGAGTGAAGAACCTATAGAAGAAAATATCGAAATTTGTAAAGAATACCTTGCTCGTATGAGTAAAATGGGAATGACTTTAGAAATTGAATTAGGGATTACAGGTGGTGAAGAAGATGGTGTTGATAACTCTGATGTAGATGTATCTAAACTATATACTCAACCTGAAGAAGTAGCATACGCTTATGAAGAATTAATGAAAGTAAGCTCACAATTTACAATCGCTGCTGCTTTTGGTAATGTACATGGTGTATACAAACCAGGGAATGTAAAATTAACTCCTAAAATATTAAAGAACTCTCAAGAATATATTTCAGAAAAATATAACGTTCCTCATAATACGATTGATTTTGTATTCCATGGAGGATCAGGTTCTACTTTAGAAGAAATTCGTGAAGCTATTAGCTACGGAGTTATTAAAATGAATATTGATACAGATTTACAATATGCATTTACAGAAGGTGTTCGTGATTATATGAAAGAAAAATCTGCATATTTGCAATCACAAATAGGTAACCCAGAAGGTGATGATGTTCCTAATAAAAAATATTACGATCCTCGCAAATGGTTACGTGAAGGAGAACAAACTTTTAAAGCTAGATTAAAGAAAGCTTTTGAAGATTTAAATAATGTGAATACATTATAATATTCTTTGAAAAAGGAAAACCAAACAACTAAAGAATAAAAAACTAAATTATGGCTTGGTTTAAACGTACAGACAAAGGGATTCAAACCCCAACAGAAGAAAAAAAAGACACGCCTAAAGGCTTGTGGTATAAAACCCCTAGCGGAAAAATAATTGATACCGACGAATTAAAAAAGAATTTATACGTAAGTCCAGAAGACGGATACCACGTACGTATAGGTAGTAAAGAGTACTTTGAAATCTTTTTTGATGACAATAATTTCAAAGAGTTAGATCCAAAACTATCTGCTAAAGATCCTTTAAAATTTGAAGACACTAAAAAGTATCCTGAAAAACTAAAAGCAGCTCAGAAGAAAACAGGTTTAAAAGATGCTGCACGTGCTGCCGTTGGTAAATCAATGGGAAAAGATTTAGTAATTGCGTCGATGGATTTTGCTTTTATTGGTGGATCTATGGGAAGTGTTGTTGGTGAAAAAATAGCAAGAGCTATTGATTACTCTATCAAAAACAATATTCCTTTTTTAATGATTTCCAAATCAGGAGGAGCCCGCATGCAAGAAGCCTTACTTTCTTTAATGCAATTAGCCAAAACTTCTGCAAAACTAGCACAATTAGCAGAAGCTAAAATTCCATACATATCTTTATGTACCGATCCAACTACTGGAGGAACCACAGCTTCATTTGCCATGTTAGGAGACATTAACATTGCAGAACCAAATGCTTTAATTGGATTTGCAGGACCACGTGTAGTAAAAGATACAACTGGTAAGGATTTGCCAGAAGGTTTCCAACGTTCTGAATTTTTGTTAGAACATGGATTCTTAGATGCTATTTACGAACGAAAAGACTTAAAAAAACAGGTAAACCTATATTTAGATTTAATACAAAACCAACCTGTAAGAGCATAACAAAAAAGCTAGCGTTTGCTGGCTTTTTTGCTTTCTAACTTTTTCGTTATCATTCCAAAAAATAATCGTACATTTGCAACTTCAATGTAATAGCATTGAGTACATAATAATCATTTAAATAATATTGGCATGTATTTAACAAAAGAAGTTAAAGAACAAATCTTCGCAAAACACGGTAAAGGAGCAAATGATACTGGTACTGCTGAAGGACAAATCGCGTTATTTACGCACAGAATTAACCATTTAACTGAGCACTTAAAAAGAAATCGTAAAGATTTTAACACAGAGCGTTCATTAGTACGTATGGTAGGTAAGCGTAGAAGCTTATTAGATTATCTTAAGAAAAAAGAAATCAACAGATATCGTGCGATTATTAAAGAATTAGGAATTAGAAAATAATTCTACAGAAAAAGAGGCTCTATAAATGTGCCTCTTTTTTATTTTAAACTAAATAGTATTTCTGACTAACAACCAGAAATTTATATATAAAAAGCTCAAAATTACTAACAACAATTTTGATTTTCCATTGGAGCAACAACAACACAACAACAAAAAAACGAATTAAAATTTAGAAGAATTAATTTATGATTCCAAAAGTATTTAACCAAGTCATAGAGCTTGGAGATGGAAGAACCATCACATTAGAAACAGGAAAATTAGCAAAACAAGCAGATGGTTCTGTTGTTGTAAGAATGGGAGATACAATGTTATTAGCAACAGTTGTATCAGCAAGAACTGCAAACCCAGGTATTGACTTTTTACCATTAACGGTAGATTACCGTGAAAAATTTGCCGCTGCAGGTCGTTACCCTGGTGGATTTATGAAGCGTGAGGCACGCCCTTCAAACGAAGAAATTTTAACAATGCGTTTAGTAGACCGTGTATTACGTCCACTTTTCCCAAAAGATTATCACGCTGAAACTCAAGTGATGATTCAATTAATGTCTCATGACGAAGAAGTAATGCCAGACGCTTTAGCTGGTTTAGCTGCTTCTGCTGCTATTCAATTATCAGACATTCCTTTTGAAACACCTATCTCTGAAGTACGTGTAGCAAGAATTAACGGAGAATTTGTCATCAACCCAAGTTACACTCAATTACAAGAGGCTGACATTGATATGATGATTGGTGCTTCTGCTGACTCTGTAGCTATGGTAGAAGGTGAAATGAAAGAAATTTCAGAAGAAGAAATGGCTGACGCAATTAAGTTTGCACACGAAGCGATTAAAGTACAATGTGCTGCTCAAGTTGCTTTAGCAGAAGCTGCAGGTAAAAAAGAAACTCGTGAGTATGAAGGTGAAAGAGAAGATGAAGAATTAGCTCAAAAAATTCACGATGCGGCATATCAAAAATGTTATGATATTGCTAAAAAAGGTACTTCTAAACAAGAAAGAGGTTTAGCTTTTTCTGAAGTCAAAGAAGAAATTACCGCTACGTTTACCGAAGAAGAATTAGAAGACTTTGGAGATTTAGTTGGAAAATACTTTAACAAAGCACAAAAAGCTGCAGTTAGAGATTTAACTTTAAACGAAGGTTTACGTTTAGACGGACGTAAAACTACTGATATTAGACCTATTTGGTGTGAAGTAGATTATTTACCAAGAACTCATGGTTCTTCAATCTTTACACGTGGAGAAACTCAAGCGTTAGCTACTGTTACTTTAGGTACCTCTAGAGATGCTAACATGGTAGACTCTCCAACATTACAAGGTGAAGAAAAGTTCTACTTACACTATAACTTCCCTCCTTTTTCAACTGGTGAAGCACGTCCTTTAAGAGGAACGTCTCGTCGTGAAATTGGTCACGGAAACTTAGCTCAAAGAGCTTTAAAAGGAATGATTCCTGAAGATTGTCCATACACTGTTCGTGTTGTTTCTGAAGTATTAGAATCTAACGGTTCATCTTCAATGGCAACTGTTTGTTCTGGTACTATGGCATTAATGGATGCTGGTGTTCAAATGAAAAAACCAGTTTCTGGTATTGCAATGGGATTAATTTCTGATGGTGATCGTTATGCTGTATTATCTGATATTTTAGGTGATGAAGATCACTTAGGTGATATGGACTTTAAAGTAACAGGTACTGCTGACGGTATTACTGCTTGTCAAATGGATATTAAGATTAAAGGATTATCTTATGAAATCTTAGTAAATGCATTAAAACAAGCTCGTGATGGTCGTTTACACATCTTAGAGAAATTAACTGATACTATTGAAACTCCTAACGAAGATGTAAAAGCTCATGCACCTAAAATGGTGAATAGAGTAATTCCTAACGATTTAATTGGAGCATTTATTGGACCTGGTGGAAAACACATCCAAGAGTTACAAAAAGAAACAGAGACTACGATTGTTATTAACGAAGACCCTGTTACAGAAGAAGGAATCGTTGAGATTTTAGGAACAAACCAAGAAGGTATAGATAAAGTTATAGCTCGTATTGACTCTATGATGTTTAAACCTGAAAAAGGTTCTGTATACGAAGTAAAAGTTATAAAAATATTAGATTTTGGTGCTGTTGTTGAATATACAGAAGCTCCAGGAAACGAAGTTTTATTACACGTTAGCGAGTTAGCTTGGGAACGTACAAACAACGTTACAGATGTAGTGAACATTGGTGATGTTATTGATGTAAAATACTTTGGTGTTGATCCTAAAACTCGTAAAGAAAAAGTTTCTCGTAAGGCATTATTACCTAAACCTGAAGGTTATGTAGCTAGACCACCTAGAGACAATAACAGAGATAATAGAGGTCGTGATAATCGTAACCGCGATAATCGTCGTGATGATAGAAAACCTAGACAAGATAAAAAAGAGTCTTAAGATTCAATTTTTAGATATAAAAAAGCAACCTAATTAGGTTGCTTTTTTTTGTTTTTATATACGTCTTAAAAAGAAGAAAGGCTGCTAAAATTAGCAGCCTTTAACTTAGAGTTGTTTCAGATCATTCCCCAATAATCATATAAAAATCTTACTCTATAAAGAAATCCACTACTATAACAGTTAAAAAATAAAATACCCTACCCTTTTTTGAAAAATTTATTTAAATAAAAAATCTTTTTTTAGCTTTTGTTTTTTTAGTTTTAGTTTTCTTTGCATCCCATTCATGAAAATACAACGAATTACATATATTTCTATAGGAACCAATCAAGGTAATAAGCTTGATAATATTCAACAAGCAATTAACTTGATTGCCGATAAAGTAGGTGCTGTATTAAAAGTAGCGTCTGTATATGAAACTGCTTCATGGGGGTTTGACAGCAATAACTTTTATAACACTTGTATTAAAGTTTCAACATATTTACCACCAGAACAACTAATACTTAGGTTACTTTCTATAGAAAAAGAGCTTGGAAGGACTCGAAAAAACTCTGAAAGATATTCTGATAGGTTAATTGATTTAGATATTTTATTATTTGATGATGAAATTATCTTCTCTAAAACCTTAATCGTACCGCATCCAAGAATGTTAGAACGTAAATTCGCTTTAGTTCCATTGGTTGAAATTGCTCGTAATGTTATTCATCCAATAGAAAAAAAGCATTTATATATTTGTTTGGAAAATTGTGCAGACACTTCAGAAATTACAAAGCTTGATATAAAATTAGAAAGACCAATTCCTATTACTGAGAAGTATAATTATATCGCTATTGAAGGTAATATTGGGGCTGGTAAAACATCATTAGCCAATATGATGTCTGATGAATTTAATGCTAAAATTGTCTTAGAGCGTTTTGCAGACAATCCTTTTTTACCAAAATTTTATAACGATAATGAACGCTATGCTTTTCCTTTAGAAATGAGTTTTTTGGCAGATCGATACCAACAACTTTCTGATGATTTAGCGCAGTTTGATTTATTTAAAAACTTTATTGTTTCTGATTACTACATTTTTAAATCGCTCATTTTTGCACAAGTCACCTTGCATAGTGATGAATATAAATTGTATAGAAAAATGTTTGATTTAATGTACAAAGAAATCACAAAGCCTGATTTGTATGTGTACTTATACCAAAACACAGAACGTTTACTAGAAAACATTAAAAAGCGTGGACGCGATTACGAGCAAAATATAGAAGCGAGTTATTTACAAAAAATCCATGATGGGTATAGCAACTTTATCAAAACACAACCTGACTTAAATATTCTAATTGTTGATGTTTCTGATTTAGATTTTGTAAACAACCCAAATGACTATGAAACTATTATTAGTAAAATAAAAAATTATAACGCATAAAAAAAGCAGCTTTTAAAAGCTGCTTTTTTTATTTCTGAATTAATTCTAATTTTTCAGCAAAGTAGTCACAAAAATCACGCATGGTTGCACTCATTTTTTCATCGTTTGTAGCTCTTTCAAAAGAATTTGCCATAGACACTAAGGTTTGATGAAAAAACTGCTTCATTTCATCTACAGGCATATCTTTAGTCCATAAATCCATACGCAATGTATCTTTTTGTTTATGATCCCAAACAGATAGCATAATTGCTTTTGAAGCTTCATCTTTTATACCTCCGTCTTCTGCGTTCCAAGTAATTTCTTCTGGAATTCTGTTTTCGTCTAACCCTACTTTAAATGTTATTTTTGATGTATGCTCTATCGCCATTATCTTTTTGGTTTATATCTTGAGTTTTTGAAGATTTCCTCTTCACTTGTTTGTAATAATTTATGCAAAGATACATCATTCTTTTGCATGTACGAACGTACGATTTGCCAACCAATCCACTCTCCTATTCTTCCTGGTGATTGACTATCCTCTTCCATATAAAACTTAGAAAAAGGAGCTAAATCTAAAAAGCGTTTATCAACATCTTTGCTTGTACTGTACAACAAATCTTTTTCTACAAAATACATCCATATTTGTTCTTCATTTCTCTCTGCCCAATCTAATTTTGTTTGTGAGTATCCTATTTTCAAGGCATCTGATGTGTTTGGTAAATAAGCATCTAACAAATACATTTTTTTCCCTCTGTAAATCATTTTATCAATAAAACTCCTTGCCATACTAGGTAACATTTGTTTACCAACAATAGCTTTAGCAACATCAACTACGATGTGTTCTTTGGTATTATTTTGTTTTACATATGCTGGATAATCATTATAAAACTCATGTTCTTTTCCTAAGTAAGAATCTAAAGAAATCAACAATAAGCTATCCGTATATACAATTCTGTTATTATAATCGATGTTTGTTAGCATAGTAATCACTTTAGGACTTACAAATCTTGGATTGTAATATTTAACATGCTTAAAAAGAGATCTTAATTGCCCTTTTTCTTCTTCTATATCAGGAAAAACCTTTTGAGTTTCAGCAAATAACTCTCGTTCGTCTTTATTATTAATCTTGTTCACCCAAACACTATCAGGCTGTGGAGGAAAAAGCATCGGATACTTTTCTTTTGTTTTATTTAATTCGTTTGGTTTAGTTGTATAAAAATCAACATCAAAGCGTTCTAAATTAATATTCACATTAATATTAGACACATCTACACCTAACTTGTTACTTTCATCATTTTTACATGAAATATTTATAAAAACTAAGACAACTAGGGCTAAAATTTTTCTCATGAACTTTAGTATATTTACATTCTAAATTACAACGTCGAAATTACTAAATTAGTTTTTACCACTTAACTGTAAACTCTTAAAATATCACAAAAATGAACACTCCTAAGGTTGCTGAACATATTATAAATTGGTTAAAAGATTATGCTACTAATGCCAAAGTGAATGGTTTTGTTGTAGGAATTTCTGGTGGTATTGATAGTGCTGTTACCTCAACTTTGTGTGCAAAAACTGGTTTACCTACATTATGTATTGAGTTACCGATTCATCAAGCTAAAAATCAAGTAAGTAGAGCATTAGACCATATAGACTGGTTAAATAACAAATTTGATAATGTTTCAATGAAACAAATAAATTTAACTCCTGTATTTGATAGTTTAGTAAATTCATTACCTCCTGTTGAAAGTGAAGAAAAACGCTTTATGGCTTTAGCCAACACTAGAGCAAGATTGCGAATGACTTCTTTATATTATTTTGCTGGTTTACATGGTTTGTTGGTTGCTGGAACTGGAAATAAAGTAGAAGATTTTGGCGTAGGTTTTTATACAAAATATGGTGATGGAGGTGTTGATTTAAGTCCTATTGCTGACTTGGTAAAATCTGAAGTATATGAAATAGCAAAATATCTAGGTATAAATAATGATATTATAGTAGCTCCTCCAACTGATGGTTTATGGGGTGATGATAGAACAGACGAAGACCAAATTGGAGCTTCATACGATGAACTAGAATGGGCTATGGAAATGCAAGATGCAGGAAAAACTGAAAGTGATTTTTCTGGTAGAGAGTTAGAAGTGTATAAAATATACACTCGTCTCAACCGAATTAATCAGCATAAAATGATTCCTATTCCTATTTGTGAAATTCCTAAAGACTTAAAGTAAATTAACCGACATCATTTGTCGTTTAATTTTTTGGTAAGCACTTTTTTTGTGCCCGTTAGAAATATTAAAAGGTAATATAACTAGCAACCTAAGTAATTCTAGAATTTGTAGCAACTTTCTCATTTTTTCTTTTATTTCTTGTTCTTTTCGCTGGTAAAGTTACAAAAAAAATGTTAAGAATGTTAAAACCCTAAATAATTAGCAGTTTATAAACCTTAGATTACACGGTTTAGTTTTTCAAAAAGGCGCTTTTTTAATCCTGTATAATTACTGATTTCTTCTAGGTTAGGAACTGCTTTTTGTTCTTGACTTTCTTGCATAATCTCTTTAATTTTCTCTTCAATTAAAACTCTACGCAAGTTTAAAATAGCATCGGTAACTAGCTTTGGAAGAATTTTAACTGTCTCTGTTACAAAAACCTCTTTACGCTCCCAATCGCTTAAATTGTACTTTTCTTCATCCATTAAAATATTAGTTACTAAACTAGATATTTGAGGATTTTCATGCATTACCAAATGATCTACTTTTATTTTTTCATCTTGATTTAATTGATGAATTAACTCATAATAAGTTAATCTAAATATTTCATTGGTAAACTCTATTTCGTCTTCTTGTAAGTTTAAATACAGCTCGTTTGATACCGTATTCTGGTATTCTTCTTTTTCTAAAAACGGGCGTCCTCTTTCGTCAACTGCCTCTACCCAGTTTACAAAATCAACAATCTCGTTACCATATAACAACAAAATCCTGATTACTTCTTTTTCAAGGATATTTAATTGATTGATGTTTTGTTGCAACTTCCCTTTTCCTCCTTTTATAGCTTCCATTGAAGCTTGTCCTTGCTCTTGAAAATATTCTGGAGGTGGTTGATTAGCGTCTTGTCCTACACTGCTCTTTCTCGTTACTGTCGCACCTTTTTTTAGTAACTGTGCAAGCTCACTAAATAGTACTCTTTCAGAAATATCCATAATACGTGCGCATTCTTGCACATACACTTCTCTCTGAATACCATCAGGAATTTTAGAAATACTCGTAACAATATCTCTAATTAATCCTGCTTTTTTAACAGGGTCGTTCGCTGCTTCCTTCATTAATAAAGAAACTTTAAACTCTATAAAGTCTTGTGACTTCTCTTCTAAATACTGTTTTAATTCAGCATTTGAATGCGCTTTGGCAAAACTATCAGGATCTTCTCCTTCTGGAAAAGCCACTACCCTTACGTTCATTCCTTGCTCAAGAATTAAATCAATTCCTCGAATTGAAGCTCTAATTCCTGCTGCATCACCATCAAAAAGTACGGTTATATTTTGTGTTAATCGGTTTACTAAGCGAATTTGATCAGGTGTTAATGCTGTACCTGAAGACGCTACTACATTTTCAATACCAGATTGGTGAAACGAAATTACATCGGTATACCCTTCTACTAAAAAACAATTATCTTCTTTAGCTATTTCTTTTTTGGCCTGATATAGACCGTAAAGAATTTTACTCTTATGATAAATATCACTCTCAGGTGAATTCAGGTATTTTGCGGCCTTTTTATCGTTAGTAAGTATTCTACCTCCAAAACCTAAAATACGTCCAGACATACTGTGAATAGGAAACATCACACGCCCTTTAAATCGGTCGAACTTTCTATCTTCTGCTCCTCCTTCTTTTACAATCGTTAAACCAGTAGATTTTAAGTATTTTAAATCATAACCTTTAGCCAACGCTGC
Organism: Tenacibaculum sp. DPLXC6; assembly: GCF_056815515.1. Lineage (NCBI taxonomy): Bacteria > Pseudomonadati > Bacteroidota > Flavobacteriia > Flavobacteriales > Flavobacteriaceae > Tenacibaculum > Tenacibaculum sp. DPLXC6. Next base: position 2,798,565 of record NZ_CP141806.1, on the reverse strand, counting down.
TTTGGTAAAATTATCCCATTCGTCTTTACAATATCCTAAATCGAACTTTTCAATAGTGTCTTCTCTAAATCCTCTTTCTTTAAAGTAAGATAAACCAATAGCTCTTCCGTTTTGTGTATTCATTAATACATCATGAAAGTAGTCTTTAGCAAACTTTGAGACCAAAAACATACTTTCTCGTTCATTCATTTGCTGCTTTTGCTCATCAGACTGCTCGGTTTCTTCTATTTCAATATTATACTTTTTGGCTAACCAACGTATCGCTTCAGGATAAGTATAATGCTCGTGTTCCATTAAAAATGAAATTGCATTTCCTCCTTTTCCTGTACTAAAGTCTTTCCAAATTTGTTTTACTGGCGATACCATAAACGAAGGGGTACGTTCGTCTGTAAAAGGACTTAAGCCTTTAAAGTTACTTCCCGACTTTTTTAATTGCACGAATTCTCCTATCACTTCCTCTACTCGGGCGCTCTCAAAAACTCTATCTATGGTTTGTTGGGTTATCATATACTATAAAATACGGCTAACAAATATACTACTAGTTTTAAAAGTTAGCTTATTGTTATAAAACTCTTGGCAAATTTAATTTGCTAAAAACATATAATTACATAATTTTGGCAAAAATTCCCCTTATGATGAAAACAATTATCCCCCTTTGTTTTGCAACACTTTTTGCATTTAACATTTATTCACAAGAAACTATTCGAATTCCTGATATTGGTTTAGAGGAATGTTTAATCAATTTAAAAATTGACTCTAACGGTTTAAACGGTAGTATTACAATTAGTGATGCAGAATATGTTACTAACTTAAATGTTAATGATCCTGTTACAAACAAAGACTTACCTAATGTTTATTCAAAAATTAAAGATTTAACTGGTTTAGAAAGCTTTCCTAATTTAAGACGTTTGGATTGTTTTGGTAACGAGATTAAAAAGATTGATTTATCTCAAAGCTCTTCAATAAGTTTCTTAAACTGTAGTGAAAACAAAATTGAGCGCTTAGATGTTAGTAAGAATCATAACTTAACCTATATAAGTTGCGATTATAACAAATTAACCTCTTTAATACTTGGTGAAAACCCAAATATTCAAAGCTTATATGCTAGTTACAATCAACTTACTACGTTAGACGTATCAAACTGTCCTAACTTAGAAAGTATGGATGTTACAGGTAACAAGATTAAAACTATTATTGTTAGTGAAGAGCAATTAGCTAACATTCCTCAAGGATGGTATAAAGACGAAAAAACCACTTATGCGACAAGTAATGGTGTTGTTGCTGACAACAAGGTTACAGAAGAGATTGTTGTAGAACAGGCAGAAAAAAAGATTGTAGAAACTGAAACTACAGAAAATGAGCCTAAAGAGGTTAAAAAACCTGTACAAAAGTATGCTGAAAGCTTTAAGCAACTAGTTATTTCTGAATATGAAAAAAGTGTTTTAAATGAAAAATACTTAAAGCAGATAAGAGAAGATCTTATGTATAAGTATGATATTAAAGATGAAGAAATTACTAAATGGATACAGCAATATAGTAAGCTTCATAAAGCAGAATAACACCTTAGTTTATAAAATAAAAAAGCCATCAAAATTTGATGGCTTTTTTATTTCTCTCAGTAAATATTTTTAAGATGCTGCTCTTAATTTTTTTAATGCTGACTTTGTTAATTTCGACTCTGCATATTCTTTTGTTACCTTAAATTCTTTTTCATCAGAACTTGGCATATCAAACATTGCATCTGTTAATATAGCTTCACATAACGAACGTAATCCACGTGCTCCTAACTTGTATTCTACTGCCTTATTAACAATAAACTGTAATGCCTCTTCGGTCATTGTAAACTCAACATCATCCATTGAAAACAACTTAGTATACTGTTTTATAATTGAGTTTTTAGGCTCTGTTAAAATAGCTCTAAGTGTTTTTTCATCTAACGGATTCATATAACTTAATACTGGTAAACGACCAATAATTTCTGGTATCAAGCCAAAAGATTTTAAATCTAAAGGTGTAATGTATTGTAATAAGTTATCGTGATCTATTTTATCTTCTTCTACCGAAGCACTATAACCAACCGCTTGCATATTTAAACGCTTGCTAATAAATCTATCTATTCCAGAAAAAGCTCCTCCGGCAATAAATAAAATATCTTTGGTATTTACTTCAATAAACTTTTGTTCAGGATGTTTTCTTCCTCCTTTAGGAGCTACATTTACAACTGCTCCTTCTAATAGTTTCAGTAAAGCTTGTTGCACTCCCTCACCAGAAACATCACGTGTAATTGATGGGTTATCTCCTTTACGAGCTATCTTATCTATTTCATCAATAAATACAATACCTCTTTCAGCTTTTTCAACATCGTAATCAGCAGCTTGTAACAAACGACTTAAGATACTTTCAACATCTTCCCCTACATAACCTGCTTGTGTTAACACGGTAGCATCTACAATAGAAAATGGTACGTTTAGCATTCTTGCAATTGTACGAGCTACTAAGGTTTTTCCTGTTCCTGTTTCTCCTACTAAAACGATGTTTGATTTTTCAATCTCTACCTCATCTTCATCATCTCTAGTTTGTAACAATCTTTTATAGTGATTGTACACTGCTACAGACATGGCTCTTTTAGTTTGATCTTGCCCTATGATATATTCATCTAAAAAAGCTTTAATTTCTCTTGGCTTTTTTAAGGTAAGATCTTTTGATAAATCACTTGTTTTAGCTTCAGCTATTTCCTCTTCTACTATTCCATGAGCTTGCTCTATACATTTATCACATATATGTGCATCTAAACCTGCGATTAATAAATCGGTTTCTGGTTTTTTACGCCCACAAAAGGAACATTGTAAATTTTCTTCTTTCGACATCTTATCAGCTTATTGCCAACAGCTCACTGCTATTAGCTGTTTTATTATTTTCTAGTTAAAATTTCGTCTACCATACCGTAAGCTTTTGCTTCTTCGGCTTTCATCCAATAATCTCTATCAGAATCTTGGTTTACTTTTTCTACTGTTTGACCTGAGTGCTTTGATATTATTTGGTACAACTCATCTTTTAATTTTAAAATTTCACGAGCTGTAATTTCAATATCAGAAGCTTGTCCTTGTGCTCCACCTAATGGTTGGTGAATCATGATACGAGAGTGTGGTAACGCTGAACGTTTTCCTTTTTCTCCTGCACACATTAACACAGCTCCCATAGAAGCGGCCATACCTGTACAAATTGTAGCTACGTCTGGCTTAATAAATTGCATGGTATCGTAAATACCTAAACCAGCGTATACTCCACCTCCTGGTGAGTTGATGTAAATTGATATATCTTTATTAGCATCTACACTTTCTAAGAATAATAATTGTGCTTGAATTACATTAGCTACTTGATCGTTAATTCCTGTACCTAAGAAGATAATTCTATCCATCATTAAACGAGAAAAAACATCCATTTGAGTAATATTCATTTGACGTTCTTCCATAATGTATGGAGTTAAGCTACTAGTAATTTTTCCTAAATAGCTGCTATTTATTCCGTGATGCTTTGTTGCGTATTTTTCGAACTCTTTTCCGTAATCCATTTTTAAAATGTTTTTGGGTTATAAAGATGTAAATATAAGAACTATTTCGTTAGTATTTTGTTACAGTTAATGGCTAAAAAAACCTGAATGTACATTCAGGTTTTTATTTATAACATCAGTAATTAACTGTTACTTGTATACTTCTTTAATGAAATCTTCGTAAGAAACTTCTTTTGTGTCAAAGCTCATGTTTTCTTTATAAAAAGCTAATAATTTTTGAGAAATTAATTGCTCTTGTAAACGACGTGCTTCATCTTGGTTTTGTAAGATTCTTCCTGCGATATCATCTAATTCTTTTTCTTCTGGATTCATGTTTCCAAACTGAGCCATTTGAGCTCTAATAAATCCTTTTGCATAGTCTACTAACTCTGCATAGTCTAATTTAATATCGTTATCCTTCATAATCTTTCCTTCGATTAATTGGTAACGTAATCCTTTTTCAGACTTGTTGTATTCTTCAACAGCTTGTTCAGCAGTTAACTCTTTTTCTCCAGCAGTTTGTAACCACTTTTGTAAGAACTCAACTGGTAAATCAAACTTAGTACTATCAACTAAGTTCTCAGTAATTGCATTTAACAATTGTTGATCTGCTTGTTGTTGGAACTGCTTTTCTGCGTCTTCTTTAATTTTGTCTTTTAATTCAGTTACAGTTTTTACACTTCCGTCAGCAAATAATTTATCAAATAACTCTTGGTCTAATTCTGCTGGCTCTATTTCAGTAATTTCTTCAATAGTAAATGTTACAGGAATGTCTAAATCGTGAACCTCATCGTGAGATACTCCTAAAGCTCCTTGTAACTTGTGCTCGTCTTCAAATAAGTTTTTAGTTTTTAATTCTAAAACGTCTCCTACTTTAGCACCTACAAACTTTTTTAAGTTTGTTTTTCCTTTAATATCTTTTACAGAAATTGTAGATTTTTTGTTGATTTCTTTCTCTTCGTTTACGAAAGTACCAGTAACGTTAGTTTCTTCTGTAGCTTCGTCTTTAGCTGACATTTTACCGTAACGAGATTGAATGTTTTCAACTTCTTTTTCGATTAACTCGTCAGTAGCAACAATGTTATATTGAGTTACTTTGTTTTTTGGCTTTAAGTTTACATCGAACTCAGGAGCTAATCCTAATTCGAACTCAAAAGAGAATTTATCAGCATCCCAATTGAAATCTTCTTGAACTCTTGGTAATGGATTACCTAAGATATCTAACTTCTCTTCAACTAAGAATTTGTTTAACGACTCTTGTAAAAGCTTGTTTACCTCATCAATCATTACTGATTTTCCGTATTGCTTCTTTACCATTCCCATTGGTACATGACCTTTTCTAAATCCAGGAATGTTCGCTGATTTACGGTAATCGTTTAATACTTTTGTTACTTTATCTTGATAATCTTCTGCAACAATATCAACTTTTACAACTGCATTTAATGCATCTACGTTTTCTTTTGTTATATTCATCTTAAAAATCTGTTTCTTAAAAAATCGGGTGCAAAATTACTACTTTATTTATTGATAACCAAGACTTTTAGCTATAAGAATATTATCTTTTTTACCTCCCTTATTTTCTAGTTTTTAATGTTTTAGGTTACTTATTCGTCTCCTTCTTTTAATAGCGAAAACATTAATGATCTGAAAATTGACAGCAATACACTGAACAAGAGCGCTGTAAAAAATCCGCTAACTGCAAATCCTGACACTAGTTTATCTGCCAATAATATAATTACTGCATTAATTACAAATAAGAATAATCCTAGTGTAACGATGGTTGCAGGCAATGTAAAAAACACTAGTAACGGACGCACAAATAGGTTTAACAAAGCAATTACTACCGCTACAATTACTGCGGTTGTATAACTTGCTACGGTTACTCCTGGTAAAATATTTGCCAAAACAATTACTGCCAATGCAGTTAATAATACTTTTAAAAATGTTTTCATTTTTCTTTTTTATTTAATTGGTTATGAATTATAAATTTACTCTTTTTCACTGAAACTATTAATTCGTAACACCTCATATACTTCACCACAACCATACCAAAAACAGAAACCTGCTGTTTTGGCAGGTTTAAAAACTTTTGTTTGACTCTTTTTATTAAGTAACTACTTTTGTTAACTACTAAAGTTTACACAAAAAACACCCTTAAGATGAAACAGAATAAATATAATGATAATGATTTTTTTGAGAGTTATGGCAAAATGCCTCGTTCAATTGACGGCCTAAACTCCGCTGGAGAATGGAGTGTTTTACAAAAAATGCTACCTGATTTTCTAAATAAAAATGTACTTGATCTTGGTTGTGGGTATGGGTGGCATTGTATTTATACCAAACAGCAAGGTGCCAAAAATGTAACTGGAGTTGATTTATCGAAAAAAATGATAGATAGAGCTATAGAAAATTCAAAAAAACTGGCAATTAATTATATACAAACAGCCATAGAAGACATTAACTTTAAATCAGAAGAATTCGATATTGTAATTAGTTCACTTGCATTCCACTATTTAAAAGATTTAAAACCTGTTTTTAACAAAATAAATAAAACTCTAAAAAAAGGAGGTAGTCTTATATTTTCTATGGAACACCCTTCATTTACATGTAAGCCAGAACAAAATTGGTTTTTAGATGAAAATGAAAATCGATTGCATTGGCCTTTAGACAACTATCAAGACGAAGGAGAAAGAAAAACTAATTTTCTAGGACATGAAGTAATTAAATATCACCGAACCTTAGAAACTATAATTAATACAGTAATTAAATCGGGTTTTGATATTCAAGAAATTTCTGAACCGAAACCTTCTGAGCTAGTTTTGGAAAAATACCCAGAAATGAAAGATGAAATGAGAAGACCTATTTTCATCATAATTTCTGCTGTAAAAAATAATTAAGCTACTTATTAGCCCATATAAAATGCTCAAAAAACACTTAGCCTCATATAACATTCTTACTAAAGAAGAAATAGACAACTTTGTAAATTTAGTTAGGTATAAAAAACTTAAGAAGGGAGATTTTTTTATTCAAGAAGGAAACACTTGTAAAGAAGTTGCTTTTATAGCTTCAGGTATTTTTAGATCCTTTTATCATTCGTCTGACGAAAAAGAAGCTACCTATTGTTTGTTATCAGAAAATTCGTTTGTTACTGCATATTCATCGTTCATCTCTCAAACAAAAACTAACGAGAACATTCAAGCGTTAACCGATGCTGAACTATACAGCATCTCCAAAGAGCAATTTGTTGCTCTAGAAAATTCAAGTACTAATTGGTTACGTCTTTTTAAAACATTTGCTGAGCAAGAATATATAAATCTTGAAAACAGAATTTTTGTGTTACAAAATGAAAGCGCTGAAAACCGTTATAAAAAACTACTAGAAACACACCCTAGCTATTTACAAACCATACCACTGCAATATCTTGCTTCTTATTTAGGAATTACACAACGGCATTTGAGCCGAATTAGAAAATCGGTTTTTTATTAGACAATTGTCCTTTTTAAGCTTGTAAAACCACCCGTACTTTGCTTCATAATCTTAACTATATTATGAAGAACATTTTATTAATAAACGGACACCCAGATAAAGAAAGTTTTAACCATGCACTAGCCGCTTCTTACAAAAAAGGTGCTTTGGAAACCAACGCTACAATTGAAGAAATTACTATTGCTGATTTAAACTTTAACCCAACTCTTAAATATGGTTACCGAAAAAGAACTGAACTTGAACCTGATTTATTAGCCTCTTTGGCTAAAATTAGAAAAGCCGATCATATTGTTTGGGTTTTTCCTATTTGGTGGGCAGGCTACCCTGCGATAATGAAAGGTTTTATTGACAGAGCTTTTTTACCAGGAATTACTTTTCAGCCTGTTGAAGGAAAACCTTTTCCTGAAAAGCTTTTAAAAGGTAAAACCTCTCGACTCATTATAACTTCAGACACACCTAGTTGGTATGATTATCTTTTTATGAAAAGACCTGCTATTAGACAGTTTAAAAAAGGAACATTGGAGTTTTGTGGTATTAAACCTGTTAAAACCACTTTCCTATCAGTAATAAAAGATTCAACCATAGAACAAAGAAATTTGTGGTTAAGTAAAGTATATACACTAGGTAAAAACCTACAGTAACAAACTTAACTCTACAAGCTAAAGAATGTTTTTAGCTTGTAGAGAATTAAAAGCTTCTTCTTTTTTAAATAACTTTGCTAAAACTTCAATTAAAAACCTAAAATGGATACTAGCAAAATTGTAACCTCAATAAAAGTTACCGACTTTAATCAAAATGAAGTTGATTTACTTGAAAAGTATGCTAACAAAATTCTATTATTGTTATTTTACAACAATGCTTGTTTAGGTTGTACAGGAAGAGCTATTCCATTAGCTTATAAATTTAAACAAACCTACAAGGATATTGAAGTTATTGGTATTCATAGTAATTTTAGCAGTAACAATGTTACTAAAGATGATATTCTAAGTATTTTTACTATAAACAAGCTCCCTTTTCCTATTTATATAGACAACAATCATAAAATGTATGATTTTTTTAACTCGGAAGGAACACCACAGTGGATATTGTTAACTCCTGACGGTGAAGTATATCGATCTATCTTTGGTTCGCAAGACAACGCGCAAAATAGATTGTATTATGCTTTGGAGAGTTTAACTGAAAACGAAGATTAACTTTTAAAGTAACCGTTAAGTTTTTATTTCCTTAAGACTTCTGAAACCTGTGTTGCTATCGCCTCTTTTACTTCTTTGTCTTCTAACAATAAATGTATTAGATTATCTTTTACCTTGCTTTTTATATCTAGCAAGTTATATTTAGATGCAGGTTCGTTAGCTTTATCTATATTGTTAAGAAACATTTCCTCTTTACCCGTAAGCAACCAAGTTGGATTTATCTCTGGAAAAGAATGTAGAATTTTGTTTAACACATTACTTTTAAATGACGATTTTCTTCTTATTGCTGTTCCAATAGAATTGTTAGACACATCAATAATCTCCTCAAAAGACCTAATATTTAACCTTTTATAGTTAATTATTTCTTCTACTCTCTTATAAGTTTCATCTACAAAATCGCTCATTGAAAAATAACTTTTTTCTAAATTTTATTTAATTTTGTTTTCGTATTTAGATTTTTGTTTGTATTTTTACTTCGTAATAAGTACAGGATACGTACAAATATAAATTAAAAAGTGCTATCAACTTCTAAAAAACAATTTGAGTTTTTATGATAACTGCTATACAACGAAAAGAATTAGAAAAAATAAAACCACCTAAATACCGTGAAAAGGTAAAAAACTACTTAAGCAAGAATGGTCATAATTTTTCTTTAGAAACTATACAAAAGGTATATTCTGGTAAAAGAAAAAATTTAACTATTGAAAAAGCTATTGTAGTTGTTTTCCATAGCTATATGAAAGACCAACAAGCTATAGATAGCAATATAAATAGCTTGATTAATGAAATAAACAGTGATTTCCCTTAATACATTTTTTGTTTTTCGCCGGGGGGCGAGTATTTTAAGCGAGGGACTAGGGATTAACAAATTCCTCCTCGCTTTTTATTTTAGAAAAGTTATAGCTTCTTTATAAAAATCCTTTGGATTTTCAGCATGTAGCCAGTGCCCAGCATTGGCTACAGTTTTTATTACTGCTTTTGGAAAGTGTGCTTGAATTAACGGCTCATCTTCTTTTGAAATATATCCTGAATTTGCTCCGCGTAAAAATAACGTATCTCCTTCAAAAACCGTAAAAGAAGGCAACGCTACCCCTACCTCACTGTTATTTTCTGTTAACGATTTTAAGTTAAAACGAAATGCTAATTCATCTTTTGTTTTTCTATAAACGTTTTTGGCTAAAAATTGACGAATTCCTTTTTCTGGAATTAACTCAGCCAGTTTTTCGTCTACCAACTTACGTGAGGTTTGCACTGAAAAATCTACAGAGTTTAGAGCTGCTAAAATCTCGTGATGATGTGGCGGATACATTCTTGGTGAAATATCTGCCACAATTAGTTTATTTACTAACTCAGGATATTCGGTTGCGAACAGCATTACTGTTTTTCCCCCCATAGAATGTCCTAACAAATCTACTTTTTCTAGATTATGATGTTGAATATAATTGTACAAATCACCAACTAACAATTCATAGTCAAAAGCATCTACATGGAAGCTCCTTCCATGATTTCGTTGATCTATTAAATGCACTTCAAAACCGTCTTCTGCAAATTTATTAGCATGTGATTTCCAATTATCACCCATACCAAAATATCCATGCAAAATAAGCAACGGCCGTCCTTCTCCAATTATTTTTGAGTGTAATACTTCCATAGTTATTGCAAACGATGTAAATACATATTCACTACATTTTCTAGACCTAAATACAAACTTTCTGAAATTAATGCATGTCCAATAGACACTTCAGCCAAATGAGGAATATTTTGTTTAAAAAATTGAATATTATCTAAACTTAAATCATGACCTGCATTAACTCCTAGCCCTACTTCATTTGCCAATATAGCTGCTTCTGCGTACACTTTTACAGCTTCTTTATTTCCTTTTTCGTACTGCGTTGCAAATTCTTCAGTATACAACTCAACTCTATCAGCTCCTGTTTTTGCAGCAGCTTCAATTAGTTTTAAATCGGTATCAATAAAAATTGATGTTCTAATTCCTGCTTCTTTAAACTCAGCAATCACATCTTTTAAATACGATTGATGTGTTATAGTATCCCAACCAGCATTAGACGTAAGTTGATCTACACTATCAGGAACCAATGTTACTTGTGTTGGCTTAATTTCTAACACCATTTGCTTAAACTTATCAATTGGATTTCCCTCAATATTATATTCAGTTGTTACAATTGATTTTAAATCATAAGCGTCTTGATAACGAATATGACGTTCATCTGGTCTTGGGTGAATTGTGATTCCTTCTGCCCCAAAATCTTGTATATCGGCTGCTACTTTTAGTAAATTAGGTACGTTTCCACCTCTAGAATTACGAAGTGTAGCTATTTTATTAATATTAACACTTAACTTTGTCATGCTATAAAATTAGGCTACAAAGGTAACGCATTCCAACATTTTAAACTATATTCGTAGTAATGAAAATCAACGATTTTATATTAAAAGAAATTAAAGCACTCTCACTAAACAGCACTGTAAAAAGTGCTCAAAGTCTGTGTAATGATTTGCCTATAACCCATATTCCTGTTGTTGAAAACAACAGACTGGTAGGTTGTTTGCCTGAAAGTGACATTCAGACTATAGAAAATAAAAATCGTACACTTAGAGAGTATTCGTACTTATTAGATCATTTTTACACAAATGAAAATGCTACTTTACTCGATTTAATTGCTTTGTTTGCTGATAATGATTCGAATTTAATTCCTGTTCTTGATAAGAACTTGCATTATGTAGGATATTATGAATTAAGTGATATTTTAGATGCTTTTGCAAACAGCCCTTTTTTACACAACGAAAGTGACACTTTGATTATTGATAAGAATAAAACAGATTATTCTATGAGTCAAGTAGCACAAATAGTTGAAGCTAGTAATGGCAAGCTATTAGGCGCATACATTTCTTCTGAAAATATAAATAGTGTTGAAGTTACTCTTAAAATTGTTTCAGAAGAGATGAATGAAATCATTCAAACATTTCGCAGGTACGGTTACAATGTTATCACTCAACATGAAGATGATTTTTATTTAGAAGAACTAAAAGATAGAGCTGCCTATCTAAGAAAGTACTTAGATATGTAATTTTTTCAATAACCAAACAAAACTCCAGAAGTGAAAAAAGTCGCTATTTACGGTCAAGCTTATACCACACTTGCAGAGAAAGAAGTAAAAATTCTTTTAACCATTTTAGAAAAACATAACATTGTTGTTTTTTTTGAACAACAGTTCTATAATTTATTTGTTGAAAATAATTCGCTTAACAAAAAGTACCCCACCTACGCACACTTTAATGACTTATCAAATACTTTTGATGTGATGTTTACCATTGGCGGAGACGGTACTATTTTAAGAGCTGTTACCTACATTAGAGATTTAGATATTCCTATTATGGGTATTAACACTGGACGTTTAGGTTTTTTGGCTACGATTCAAAAAGACCAGATTGAAGAAGCAATTAACTTAATGCTAAAAAAAGAGTACACACTTCAAGAACGTTCTTTATTACAAATAGAAACATCTCCTGCTACAGAAGATTTTACAGAACTTAACTTTGCACTTAATGAAGTTACTATTGCTAGAAGAAATACGACTTCTATGATTGGTATTAAAACCTCATTAAACACAGAGTATTTAACAAATTATTGGGCTGATGGATTAATTATAGCAACTCCAACGGGTTCTACAGGTTATTCGCTTAGCTGTGATGGGCCTGTTATTTTACCAAATTCAAAAAGTTTTGTTATTACTCCTATTGCACCGCATAATTTAAATGCGCGCCCAATGGTAATTCCTGATGATACTGATATTCTTCTGGAAGTTAGTGCTAGAGAAAAAGATTTTTTAATCTCCTTAGATTCTCGAATTACGACAGTTCCATTGGATACTAAAATAAAAATACAAAAAGCTCCATTTACCATAAAAAGTGTTTTACCAAAAAATCAATCTTATTTGAATACCTTGCGTGGGAAACTTTTATGGGGAGAAGATGTACGAAATGAATCGTTATAACGATAGTAATTACAATAAAAACGTAAAAAAAAAGTTAATCAAAAAGACGGATTATTAACTTTTTAAAGCAAATTCAATTCCCTATATTTGCACGCTATTTTACAATGAGAGGACTTATTTTATTAATATTATTGGCTTGTGTAGTAACACCATTACAATCACAAACACACGAAATTGGTTTTTTTGCCGGTGGTTCTAACTATGTTGGTGACATTGGTAGCACCAACTATATACAACCCAATGAGTTTGCAGGCGGACTTGTATACAAATACAATTTAAACCCTAGAATTGCCTTAAGAGGAACATATACATATATTCCTGTTTCTGGTAACGATAATGATGCCGATAATGCTTTTCGTCAAAATAGAGGTATTAGCTTCTCAAATACTATTCATGAGTTTGCTGCTGGAGTAGAATTTAATTTCTTTGATTACAATATCAACGATTACAGAACTACATTCACTCCTTACATATTAGCAGAAGTTGCTGCTTTTAATTATAAAAGCCCAGAACCAACTTCTTCTAGTAATACAATTCTTTTAAAAAATAAATTTTCTTATACTGTACCTGTAGGTATAGGACTTAAAGGAAGGTTAACAGATAATTTTGCTATTGCATTTGAAACAGGTGTACGATTTACATTTGTAGACGATATAGATTTTACAACAGATAGAATAAACTCATTAGACTTTGGAGGTAATGGAAACGACTGGTATGTATTCTCAGGAGTTTCTATTGTATATACCTTTGGAAGACCGCCTTGTTTTGGTGGAATAGCAGAATAATTATGGAAGAAAAACTACAGCGCATTAACTTACAAAAAGTACCAAACCACATTGCTATAATTATGGATGGTAATGGTAGATGGGCGAAAGGTAAAGGGATGCAACGTGTTTTTGGACATAGAAATGCTTTAACTGCCATTAGAGAAACTGCTGACACAGCTTCTGAACTGGGTATAGAGTTTTTAACTTTATATGCTTTTTCTACCGAAAACTGGAACCGTCCAAAGTTGGAAGTAGATGCTTTAATGAGCCTACTGGTAACTACCCTTAAAAAAGAACTCCCCGAATTTCAACGTAAAAATGTTAGAGTTAACGCTATTGGTAACTTAGCTAATTTACCAAGCAATGCTCAAAAAGTATTAAACAAAGTTATTGATGCAACTAAAAACAATACAAAAATTACTTTAACCTTTGCTTTAAGCTATGGTTCAAGAGAAGAAATTGTTAATGCAATCAAAAACATTTCAAAAAAAGTTGTTAATAACGAAATAGAAATTGAAAAAATTAACGAGAAAATTATAAATAATCATTTATATACGTTTAATTTGCCCGACGTTGATTTAATGATACGTACAAGTGGGGAACAAAGAATAAGCAATTATTTACTTTGGCAAATGGCTTATGCTGAACTGTATTTTACAGATGTATTATGGCCTGACTACAGAAAAGAACATCTTTATGATGCAATAATTGATTATCAAAACAGAGAAAGAAGATTTGGAAAAACCAGTGAACAGATTGAAACCAATGAATAAATATTCGTATTTACTAGTATTTTTTATCACCCTTTTTGCGGTGAGTACTCAAGCGCAAGACACAACTCCTAAAGACAGTATAACTTCAAATGTTATTTCCTATGAAAAAGGAAAAGAGTATATTTTAGGAGGTATAACCGTAACTGGCTTACAAAAATTTAGTGAACAAACAGTAAGAATATATACTGGTTTAGTAGAAGGTCAACCAATTAAGTTACCTGGTGACAAACTTACGAGTGCTATTAAAAAGTTATATGAAAGTAAACAGTTTAGTGAGGTAGATGTATACTTATCTAAACGTGATGGTGAAACTGTGTACCTTCAATTTGACGTAACTGAATTACCTCAGTTAACTACTGTTACTATTTCAGGAGTAAAAAAATCACAAATTAAAGAGATTAAAAAAGAAACTGAATTAAAAAAAGGAGCTATGGTTACAGACAATCTTATTGTAACCACTCGTAACTTTATTAAAAAGAAATATACTGATAAAGGTTTCTTAAAAACAAAAGTTTCACTAGACACAAAAAGAGACACTTCTGATGTTAATACTGTTAGCATGGCTATTTTTATTGACAGAGGTGACCGTATAAAAATTAAAGAAATTAATTTTACTGGTAATGAAGCTATGTCAGACGCTTCTTTACGAGGTGCTATGAAAAACACCAAACGTAAAATTTTTGGTCGTTTTTGGAAAGCATCTAAATATATTTTAGATGATTACAAAGAAGATTTAAAAAGTATTCTTGAAAAGTACAGCGAAAATGGATATCGTGATGCTAGAATTTTATCTGATAAAGTAGTTTGGAATGATGACAACACCATAAACCTTGAAATTGAGGTTGAAGAAGGTCGTCAATACCGTTTTGACGAAATAATTTTTATTGGTAATAAAGAATATACTGATGAATTCTTAAGTAACATTTTACGAATTGATAAAGGAGATATTTATAACGGAAAAGTTTTAAAAGAACGTATTTCTGGAGACGGTACACCTACTTCTCAAGACATTCAAACATTATATCATAATAACGGTTTCTTATTTTCTCAAGTAAATGCTGTAGAAACTAAAGTAGAAAATGACTCTATTACAGTTGAAGTCCGTATTAGAGAAGATGAACCTGCAACTATAAAGAAAGTTACAGTGACAGGAAATGATAAAACAAACGACCATGTAATCTACAGAGAACTACGTGTTAAGCCTGGTGACTTATTTAGTCGCCAAAACATTATTAGATCTATTCGTGAAATAGGACAATTAGGTTTCTTTGATACAAATGTAACTCCAGATGTTAAGCCAGATTACCAAAATAAAACAGCAGATATAGATTTTTCTGTAGTTGAAAAAGGAGGTAGTCAAATTGAATTACAAGGTGGTTATGGCGGTGGTTCCTTTATTGGTACCTTAGGGTTGTCTTTTAACAACTTCTCTGTTAGAAACATTTTCAACAAAGAAGCTTACAAACCTCTTCCTATGGGAGACGGACAAAAGCTATCTTTACGTTTACAAGCTAGTAGAACATACAATACCTATAGTTTCTCTTTTACAGAACCATGGTTAGGAGGTAAAACACCACAATCATTATCTTTTTCTGTATACTTATCAAACCAGTACCGTTTTGATTACACAACTTATGATGTAAACAAAGATGAAAGTTTAAGTATTATTGGTGCATCTATAGGTTTAGGAAAGCGTTTAAAGTGGCCTGATGATTATTTTACACTTTCTCAAAACATTAGTTACCAAAGAATTGAGTTGCAAGATTACGGATATAGAGTAGGTTCTTCAAACAATATACTTAGTCAAGGAGATTTAAATAATTTGGCATATACATTTGCACTGAGTCGTAATTCAGCTGGACCTAGTTTAATTTTCCCTACTTACGGTTCTGAATTTACAATAAAAGCTAAAGCTACTTTCCCTTACTCATTAGTAAACGGAAAAGACTATACTGAACCAACAAATCCAACACCTGATGAGCGTCAAGCTTATTTAGCTGATAAATATAAGTGGTTAGAGTACTACAAAATTTCTGCAAAAGGGAAGTGGTATACTTCTTTAGCTAATAAGTTAGTATTAATGTCTAATTTTGAGATGGGTTATTTAGGTTCTTATAATGATGAATTAGGTTTAACCCCGGTTGAAAGATATTTCGTTGGTGGTGATGGTATTGCTCAAGGACAATTGGATGGGCGTGAAACAATAGGTTTAAGAGGTTATGAGAACAATCGTATATCTTCTCTAGATGGAGGAGCTATTTATAATAAATTTCAGTTAGAATTACGTTACTCTATTACAGATAAACCCTCTGCTTCAATTTATACAGTAGGATTTTTAGAAGCGGGTAATTCTTATGACAATTTTAGCGAGTTTAATCCGTTTAAACTAAAACGTTCAGCTGGAGTAGGTGTTCGTATATTTATGCCTGCATTTGGATTATTAGGTATCGATTTTGCACATGGTTTCGATCCGTTACCTGGATTAAATGAAAAATCAGGTTGGCAAACGCATTTTATAATTGGAAGACAGTTCTAAAATCATGCATTTATAATGCGTCTAGGTTTTGGCACGGTTTTTTCTAAACACATTATACAAGATGAAAAAAAATATTTTATCAATCGTTCTTTTACTTGTTACAAGTATAACCGTTGCCCAAAAAAATCAACGTATCGCTTATATTGATATGGAGTATATTCTTCAAAGTATCCCTGCATATTTAGAAGCTCAAAACTCATTAGATGCTAAAGTTGAAAAATGGAAAGCTCGATTAGACAAAGAAGCTCGTGCTATTGAAGTTTTAAAAACTGATTTAACTAACGAAAAAGCCATTTTAACCAAAGATTTAATTGAAGAGCGAGAAGAAGATATTTCTATCAAACAAGAATCTTTGAGAAGATTAGAATCTTTATATTTTGGCCCAAATGGTGATATGTATAATTTAAGAAAACAATTAGTTAAGCCTGTACAAGACCAAGTATATAACGCTGTACAAACAATTGCTTCTAGAAAAAAGTACGACTTTGTTTTTGACAAATCTGGAGATTTAGTTATGCTATATTCCAACAAAAAACACGATATTAGCGACCTTGTTGTACAAATGATCAATATAGATCAAAGAAGGCAAGCTAAGAAAGATAAAATTGAAGCTAAAAAGTCTTTACTTAAGAATGACAATTTAAGTGACGAACAAAAAGAAAGAATAGCAAAAAGAGAAGAATTAAAAAAGAAAAAAGAAGCTGATAGACTTGCTAAGATTAAACAAATTGAAGAAAAAAGAAAGCAACGTTTAAAAGAGAGAGCTGATAAGAGAAAGCTTTTACAAGAGAAAAGAAAAGCCCTATTAAAAGCTCAAGAAGAAGCTAGAAAGAAAAAAGAAGAAGAAACAAAAGAGAACAAATAAATCAAGAATAAAATAACATTAATTAAATTAAACAAAGATGAAACATTTAAAAACGTTATTATTAGTTGCAATTTTTACGATTGGATTAGGTGGTGTGGCAAATGCACAAAAAACTGCACATATTAACACTGATAAATTATTAGCTGAAATGCCTGCTACAAAAGCTATGAAAGCAGAGTTAGAAAAGCTAAACAAAACATACCGTGACGACATTGAAACAATGTATAAGAAACTAGAGGCTAAAATGAAAAAATATGAAGCTGAAGGTAAAAGTCAAACACAAGAAGTGAACCAAAAAAGAGCTGTTGAAGTTCAACAAGAAAGATTAAGAATTAGTCAAGCTGAACAAGCTGCTGGTAAAGAAATGCAAAAGAAATACCAAGAGAAGACTATTCCTATTTTAAAGAAAGCTGAAGATGCTATTAAAGCTGTTGCTGCTGAAAAAGGAATTATCTATGTTTTAGATGCTGCTCCAGGTAAAGGTTTAATCGTTTACGATAAAGGAGAAGATATTTACGATGCTGTAAAAGCTAAATTAGGATTCTAAAAAAGAATACATATATTTATATAAAAATCCTGCTGTTTAAACAGCAGGATTTTTATTTTTGTTATAAGTATGAAAACTATTGCACAACAACCTATTGGTATTTTTGATTCTGGTATTGGTGGTACATCTATATGGAAAGAAATCCACCAACTTTTACCTCAAGAAAACACTATTTACTTATCAGATAGTAAAAATGCCCCGTATGGTCAAAAATCAACACAAGAAATAATCGACTTATCGATTAAAAACACTGAGTTTTTAATTCACAATGGAGCCAAAATTATTGTTGTTGCTTGCAATACAGCTACTACCAATGCTATTGAATACTTAAGGAGTAATTACAAGATTCCTTTTATAGGTATAGAGCCTGCTATTAAACCTGCTTCTTTAAATACAGAAACAGGTACTGTTGGCATACTTGCTACAAAAGGTACTTTAAATAGTGCCCTATTTGAAAAAACTACTTCTAGTCTAAATGATGAAATAAACATTATAGAACAAGTTGGTGAAGGGTTAGTTGAACTAATAGAAAATGGTAAAATATACTCTGATGAAATGACCTTTTTATTAAAAAAGTACATAACACCTATGTTAGAAAAAAAGTGTGATTATATTGTTTTAGGTTGTACGCATTACCCATATTTACTACCCCAAATACAAAAAATTACTGGAAATAAAGTTAAAATTATAGACTCAGGTGAAGCTGTTGCTAAACAGGTAAAAAATGTTTTATCACAAAATGGCTTACTAAACCTGAATAACGAGCTTCCTAGCAACACTTTTTATATTAATAAAGATAAAACTGTTTTAGAAACTATGCTTACAGAGTATAAAGAAAGTAAAATTAACTTCCTTGACTTTTAATATGTGAAACTTCCATTAATATTAGGACAAGCCGCAGCTCTTCTCTTTATACAGAATAAATTTATTCCCAAAGATAATTGGTGAAATCCGCCATTTGAAAAAACAATATCACCTGTTTGTTGTGTATATGTATAAGCAAACATCCAATTTTTGTAATTAACTCCTACTATAGGTGTTATATATTGAGAATCTCCAAAAACATTTCCACCAAAACTTCTTCTATAAGATAATGCGGCCCATAATTGAGCTGCACTTAAAGTTTTATATACTTTAAAGTTTATATCTGCTATCTTTTCTTCTGTTTGTTCTTTATATTGAAACATTAATGATGGTTCGAATTGTAGCTTTTCCTTATCTCCGAAGAAATAGCCAGCTCCTAAAATATAATTCCTAAGATTATACGATTCAAAATCAGGATTTAGATTATTTTTTGCTGATAAAAAAAGGTTTTTTACTGTAAGATAAGATGACAATCCGTTTTTATGATATGCCATACCAAAGTCAGCATTAAAATAAAAATCACTTTCTATAACTTGGCTCACAGCTGGATCATTTACAAAAGTTCTTTGGTCTCTCTCATTTTGAACTACAGAAAAAGATAATCCAAAGGATAATTGATTAAAAAGGTTTTCATTACCCATGTCAATATGGTACGCATAAGTTCCTTGTATACCTTTTTGTGAATGATATCCATTTTTATCATTAAAAAGAATTACTCCTAATCCTGTGTTAGAGTATTCTCCTAATTTAGTATGAAAACTCGCTGTTTGTAAAGCAGGAGCATCATCTACTCCTAACCATTGTTGTCGTGCAGTTAATCTTATTTTTCCACAATCACCAATACCTGCAGCAGCGGGATGCAATAAATACACATTGTCTGATAAATAATCAGCATAAATTGGTAGTGTTTCTTGTCCTGAAACTCTGAAAGTCACACATAATAATAAAAAAGCAATAGTAGCAATTCTTCCCCCCATAGATTTTTAATAATAGTAAAAGAACTCCAAATATAGTTAAGAGATATTATATTTTATGTTAAATTTTGTAAATAAGATATATTTAAGCTTAAATTCCCCTTGTATAATCAATTTTTTTTCTTAAATGTTGTAGGGCTAACATTTTTTACTTCTTTAAACTTCCTATTAAAGTTAGATAAATTATTAAAACCACATCTATACGCTACAGAACTAATTGGCAAACTCTTATCTGAAGTTAATAATTTGCATGCATTCTCTATACGTAACTCATTTAAAAAAGTGAAATACGTTTTATTTGTTCGTTGTTTAAAATATCTACAAAAAGCATTAGGTGTCATGTTAGCCTTTTCTGCAATCTTGTATAAATCTATATTCTTATCAAAGTTATTTATTGTGTAGTCCATTACATTTTGCATTCTCTTACCTTCATTATCAGTGTATCTCCTTGGATATACAAAACTTGCCAGCTCAGTTGTTTTTGAGTTTACTACTATTTTTAAAACTTCAAGCAGCCCTATAAATCGATTAAGATTCGTAGATTTTTGTAAACCTAAAAATATCTTCATCACTTCACTTCTATTTTCAACAAGTTTAAATCCTGATATTGATTTTTCAAAAAAAGTGATTAACTCTTTAAAGTCATCCAATAAAAAAAAGTCTTTCCCAAAAGAACTCTTTGTAAAGAATAATGAAATCATGAAAGATTCTTTTATAACAGAAGCATCACTTTTAAAAACATGTGGCAAGTTACTTCCTATAACTAGAACATCTCCCGATGAATATTTGTTTATTCTATCACCTACAATTAACGTTCCTTCTCCTTTTACAATAACACATAACTGAATTTCTTCATGTTGATGGAACTTATCATAAAAATACTTCTCTCTATCTTCTTGATAAATTAGTCCAATGTTTTGAGTTTTTGGTATTTTAAAGGGTAAAACTTTCATTGATAAATTGCTATTCTTATTCAAAAATATGCAAATACTATTAATATAATAAAACAAATACATTATATAGGTTAATATAGTATTGCTATATGGTAATTTCAAGTTAAAACTCTCTTTATCTTACACATAACTTTGTAATGAAAAAACAATATTACAATGAGTATAAATTGGAAAGGTGTAATGCCAGCGGTTACTACAAAGTTTACAAATGATGATACTTTAGACTTAAATATGTTTGAAGTAAATATTAAAGCACAATTGGAAGCAGGCGTGCATGGAATTGTTTTAGGAGGCACCCTAGGGGAAGCCAGTACATTATCTGATGATGAAAAAAGAACACTAACTAGAACAACCGTTAACTTAGTTAACAATCAAGTTCCTGTTTTAATGAATATTGCTGAACAAACTACCAAAGGAGCTATTGAAGCTGCTCAAAAAGCGGAAGAAGATGGTGCTAAAGGTTTGATGATGCTTCCTCCTATGCGCTATAAAGCAGGAGATAGAGAAACTGTTGAATATTTTAAAGCAGTAGCTAACAATTCATCACTACCAATTATGGTATACAATAATCCTGTAGATTATAAGATTGAAGTTACATTAGATATGTTTGATGAGCTTTTAAAATGCAATAATATAGAAGCTGTTAAAGAATCAACCAGAGATATATCAAACGTTACAAGAATTAAAAACCGTTTTGGAGATCGTTTAAAAATAATGACGGGTGTTGATACTTTGGCTTTAGAAAGCTTATTGATGGGTGCTGATGGTTGGATTGCTGGTTTGGTTTGTGCTTTCCCAAAAGAAACTGTGGCTATTTATGAATTGCAAAAAGCAGGCCGCATACAAGAAGCATTAGAAATATATCGTTGGTTTTTACCATTGTTAGAATTAGATATAAATCCTAAATTAGTACAAAATATTAAGTTAGCAGAAGTGGCTACAGGTATTGGAACTGAAAATGTACGAGCTCCACGATTACCTTTAATAGGTGAGGAACGTGAACATGTTTTAAATGTAATAGAAGCTGGATTAAAAAACAGACCAACACTACCTGATTATAAAGCTTTAGCTACTTACTAATTAACTCTCTACCTCATTAAAATATGATTACAGGAAAAAACTATATAGGAAATCAATTATCAGCCTTAGGAAACAAAACTTATAAAACTTTCAACCCTGAATTAAATCAGGAAAATAAACATATCTTTTCAGAAGCAACTCAAGAAGAAATTAACCAAGCTGTCAATTTAGCCTCAAAAGCGTTTGAAGAGTATAGAACTGTTTCAGGTGAAAGAAAAGCTGAGTTTTTAAATGCTATTGCTGATGAAATTTTAGCCTTAGACGATAAGTTAATACAGACTTATTGTTCTGAATCTAGTTTACCAGAAGGGCGCGCTAAAGGAGAACGAGGAAGAACCGTATTTCAATTACGTTCATTTGCTGATTTAGTTAAAGATGGTTCATGGGTAGAAGCTACTATTGATACTGCTATACCTAATAGAGAACCAAACCCTAAATCAGATTTACGTAAAATGAATATTCCGTTAGGTCCTGTAGTAGTTTTTGGGGCTAGTAATTTCCCTCTTGCTTATTCTACAGCAGGTGGAGATACTGCAGCTGCTTTGGCTGCTGGTTGTCCTGTAATAGTAAAATCACATCCAATGCATGCTGGTACTGGTGAACTTATAGCTTCAGCTATTATTAAGGCCGCAGAAAAAACTGGAACGCCTAATGGTGTTTTTTCTAACTTAAATTCAAGTGGCATTGAAGTGGGGCAGCAATTAGTTTCTCATCCAATTATAAAAGCTGTTGGTTTTACTGGAAGTATTAGGGGTGGTAGAGCTTTGTTAGACTTAGCAGCAAAACGTGAAGAACCAATTCCTGTATTTGCAGAAATGGGCAGTATTAACCCAGTAATTATGCTTCCAAAAGCATTACAAAACAGAGCAGAAAGTTTAGCAAGTACTTATGCGAATTCTATTACTCTCGGGACAGGGCAATTTTGCACCAACCCTGGGTTAATTCTAGGAATAAAGAGCGATAGTTTAGATAGTTTTATTAACTCATTAGCTCATAAAATTGTAGAGATTAACCCTAGTTGTATGCTGCATCCAAATATTATTGGAGCATATGAGAATAATAAAACCAAAGCTCTTACTCAAGAAGGCTTAACTATAGTAGCTAAATATAAAGAAAAAACTCAACCTAACTATGCTTCGCAAGTAGTTACAACTGTTGAAGGAAAAACATTTTTAAATAATCCAACCTTACATCAGGAGGTATTTGGACCATACTCTATAGTTGTGCAATGTGAGAATGAAGAACAATTAGAAGAAATTATTTCAAATTTAGAAGGACAACTTACTGGAACTGTAATTTCAGATGATAATGAAGTAGTAAACTACCCTACTGTAATTGCTACCTTACAAAACAGGGTTGGAAGAATTATTTTTAACGGTGTCCCTACAGGAGTAGAAGTTTGTCCATCAATGGTACATGGAGGCCCTTATCCAGCATCTACAGATAGTAGGTTTACAGCTGTAGGAGTTAATTCAATTAAACGTTGGGTACGTCCTTTTAGTTATCAAGATTGGCCCAACCATATATTACCTCAAGAACTAAAAAATGAAAACCCTTTACATATTTTACGTTCTGTTAACGGTACACTAACAAAAGGAGAAATAATATAACAAAATTTAATAATTTCTTTAGAAAATATCTGACTCCAAAGCCTTACTTTTGGAGCATCTAAAGAAATTGAAATAAAGCCAGCTTCGTCTTTCCAAATAGAAAAATTTGAAGGGTTTTTTCTACTACAGAATACAAGCTGGCGATTCAATTTTAAGATGAAAAAAACTTTTTTTTGCGTTGACGCACATACTTGCGGAAACCCTGTTAGGGTGGTTGCTGGTGGAGGTCCTAATTTAATAGGAAGCAACATGAGCGAAAAACGTCAACACTTCCTAAAAGAATATGATTGGATTCGAAAAGGTTTAATGTTTGAGCCTCGCGGTCATGATATGATGAGTGGTTCAATTTTGTTTCCTCCTCATAATCCAGATAATAATTTTGCTATTTTATTTATTGAAACTTCTGGATGTTTACCTATGTGTGGACATGGAACTATTGGTACAATAACCATTGCTATTGAGGAAGGATTAATTACACCTAAAGTTCCTGGAAAAATTAAAATGGAAGCTCCCGCTGGTTTGGTTGAAATTGAATACCAACAAACTGGTAAAAAGGTAGATTGGGTTCGTTTAACGAATGTAAAAAGCTATTTAGCTGCTGAAGAACTCACCATAGATTGTCCTGAATTAGGAGAAATCACTTTTGACGTTGCTTATGGCGGAAATTATTACGCAATTGTAGACCCTCAAAAAAACTTTTCAGGAGTTCATGATTTTACTGCTTCTAAAATTATTCAATACTCTCAAATTGTTAGAGATCGTATTAATAAAAAGTATTCTAATATGTTTATCCATCCTGAAAATGATACAATTAGAGATGTAACACATATGTTATGGACAGGAAATCCAATTGATCCAACCTCATCAGGAAGAAATGCGGTTTTTTATGGTGATAAGGCAATTGACAGAAGTCCGTGTGGTACAGGGACCTCAGCACGTTTAGCTCAGTTATATGCTAAAGGAAAGCTACAACTTGATGAAGAGTTTATTCATGAAAGTTTTATTGGAAGCAAATTTATTGGTAGGGTAGAAAAAGAAACTACTTTAGATGGTAGGTTAGCAATTGTTCCGAGTATTCAAGGATGGGCTAAAGTATATGGATACAATACTATTATTATTGATGACGAAGACGATCCTTATGCTCATGGTTTTCAAGTCATCTAATATTTTATAAGCAACGAAATGTCATCTTGAGCGTAGTCGAGAGATCTTTTATGAGTAAAGAAATTATAATTATCGGTGGTGGAATTATAGGTTTAAATTCCGCATATTACCTTCAAAAAGAAGGACACAAAGTAACTGTAATTGAAAAATCGGATTTTTCATCAGGAGCTTCATTTGCTAATGCAGGTATTATTACTCCTAGTCATATAGTTTCTTTAGCAGCTCCAGGGATGATTTCCAAAGGGCTAAAATGGATGCTTAGTTCTACTAGTCCATTATCTATTAAACCTCGTTTAGATTATGATTTCTTACAATGGGCTTGGTTTTTTAAAAAATCTGCAACACATACTAAAGTTGCTGCTTCTATTCCTGTTATTAAAGACATTAATTTATTCAGTAGAGAATTATACGAAGAAATAAAGGCTTCAAAAGATTTTGACTTTCATTATCAGCATAAAGGATTGATGATGTATTATAAAACTGATAAAATGGGAGAAGAAGAATGGAATGTTGGAAAGCTTGGCATAAAAGAAGGGTTGAAAGTTGAACATTTAACTAAAGAAGAAACTCAAAAACTCGAACCTAATATTCAATTGAATATTAAAGGAGCTGTATATTACCATTCTGATGCTCACATGACTCCAAGTGAATATATGAAGCAATTAAAAATGTATCTAGAACAAAATAATGTTACCTTTTTGTCTAATGAAGAAGTTCTAGATTTTCATGTTTCTAACAATACAATAAAATCAATCAATACAAAAAACAACACGATTGTTGCTGATGAATTTATTTTAACCACTGGGTCTTGGACACAGAAACTAGCTAAAAAATTAGGAATCAATATTCCTGTGCAAGCTGGTAAAGGTTATCGGATTAATGTAAAAAACGATACTGGCATTACAATTCCTGCCATTTTAACGGAAGCTAAAGTTGCAGTAACTCCAATGAATGGATTTACACGTTTTGGAGGTATGATGGAAATTACTGGCATCAATAACAAAATAAACAAGAAGAGAGTAAATGCTATCGTTAACGCTAGTAAAAGTTATTACAACAATTTAAACATCAGTCAAAAAGAAATAGATAATGTTGAGAGTGGCTTACGTCCTTGCTCCCCTGATGGTTTACCTTACATTGGTAAGATTTCAAATCTTAAAAATGTAACTATAGCTGCAGGACATGCAATGATGGGCTGGAGCCTAGGGCCTGCTACTGGTAAATTAGTTTCTGAAATTATCGATGATAAAAAAACAAGCCTAAATATTACTCCTTTTAATGTTGAACGTTTTAACTAAATTAAAAACTCAAGAAACTAAAATAATAGCTCTTGAGTTTTTTTAAAACAAACAATAAAAAAACAGATTTTTAAATGTCTTTTACGTATACTTTATCTATAAACTTAGAAATCAAAAGTCTAGCAACTCCCATGTAACTAAGCTTAAACTTAACCTTATCACCTACTTTATACTTTATTTTTCCTGATTCATCTTTATTCAATCCTACATCAATTACTAACATATCGGAAGTTATCCCAACAAAAGAAATGTCTTTATCTTCAACTTCAATATCATCTTTATCTACATCTAACAAACCAAAATCTAAGATAGCCTTGTAAGATGTTTCTTGTATATCACTTTCATCATATTCTGAGGTATGACCAATACTAGCTTCACTAATAATACCATCAGGCACTATTTTCTTTTTTTCTAACTCTATTACGTTGGCATAAAACTCAAATGTTTCCGTGTGTAAATCTTGAAATCGTTTATTTTCTAAAGGGCTTACACCGAAAAAGGCAGCTTCTCCAATTCTAAAATGATTAATGTCTTTCGGAACAACTTTATTTTCTACCAATGGTAATGTAATTGATGTTCCTCCTGAAACATATTTTAGCTCTTTATTAAATTTTGCTGATATAAGTTCTTTATATAACGATAATTGTAATAGCTTATCATATGTAGGTTCTACTCCATACATACACCCTAAATTCGATCCTATACCTATTACTTCAATATTAGACAACTCAAAAACCTGCTCATAAAAATCAAGTATATCTACTCTCTTCACTCCTTCTCTCAACTCTCCGAGTTCAATCATAATAATAATTTTATGAATCTTGCCTTTCTTTTTTGCAGCCTTATTTAAGTTCTTAATAGTAGATAGTGAACTATTTAAAGAAATATCTGCATACTCTACCACATCATCTGCATAAATATTGGCTGGAGGCTTTATATATATCGTTCGTAAATCTGGGTTTACTTCTCTTAGATTACGTAAACTGGTTAATCTAGAGTCTCCGATTGAGTTTATTTTTTCGGTTACATCTGGAGTTAAAATTGCTTTTAAAAATGTTTTATCCCCTGAGAAAACTTTTGTTACCAAACTCCATTCTATATGGTTTTTCTCAAAAAAGTTACTTAGTTTTTTTATGTTGTCCTTTATTCTTTCAGAATATATAATTAATTCTGCCATAATTATTTTGTTATTATTCTTGGTAAATTCTCAGGAAGTCGTGTTAATAATTCATAATTAATGATTTGTATTGAATCGTTGAATGATGAAACTGTTATTTCAACATCACCTTGACTTCCAATTAATACAACCTCATCTCCTTTTTCAATAGTATCGGCATGTGTTATATCCACCGCCATCATATTCATATTAATAGTTCCTATTATTTTATGTCGTTGTCCTCTTATTAAAACTTTTCCTTTATTACTTAAAGAACGACTGTATCCTGAGGAATATCCCACAGGTATAATTGCTATCTTAGTTTCTTGATTTGTAAAGTACGATGTACCATAACCTATAAATTGACCTGCCTTTATAGTTTTAACATCCATTACTTCTGTTTTCCAAGATATAATTCTTTTTAGCGGGTTTTCTACAATTTTCTCTTTGGTTAAATAATGGACCAATATTTCTTTTGTTGGAAAAAAACCAAACTGTAAAATACCAACTCTTACCAAGTCTAACCTTGTAGTTGGATATCTTATTGTAGCTGCTGAACTTGCTAAATGATATGTTGGATTAAATAAATCAAGTTCTTTTATTCTCTTTCTTACATTTTTAAATTTTTTCTTTTGATCAGTTATCCTTTTGTAATTTGATATACTTTCTGCTCCAGCTAAATGAGAACAAACTCCTTTTACATCAATAAACTCATTTTCCTTTTCTATATACTTAAGAACTCTTGTTGCCTCTTTTGGAATAAATCCAGTTCTATTCATTCCTGTTTCTATTTCTAAATGAATTTTAGCTCTTCTTTTTACTTTTTTTGCCGCTTCTATTGCTTTCTGAAGTCTATTTTCTTCAAAAACAAAAAACTCTATACCGTTTTCCACTGCCCATGGCAATTGACTGTTTTCAATCATACCCATTATCATAATGGTTACATCTTCAAAAGGTAGTGTTTTTTTTACATCAAAAGCCTCATTTGCATCAGAAACACTAAAATGTCTTACGCCATACTTATATGCTAACATGCAGTAAGTTTTAATACCATGACCGTAAGCATTACCTTTTACTACCGATGAAAAAACAGTTGTCTCTCCTATTATTCCACGTATAAAATTGATATTATTTTTTATAGCTGATTCAGATAATTCTAAATACGATGTATGAGTCATTATTGTTGAATTTCTTTTAAAATATTATAAAATAATTGTGCTCCTATTACTGTTATTTCATCAGGAAAATCATAATCTGGATTATGCAACGCTGGTGTATCTTTTCCAGCTCCTAGTCCAAATATGGCTCCTTTAAACTGTTGCGTAAACAGTCCGAAGTCTTCTCCCCATTTAAACGGAGTATTTATTTCATTAATTAATAAATCTTGTTTTTTTGCAGCCTTTTTAATGTACTCAACAGCTTCTTTATTATTTTTATTTGCGTAAAATTCTTCAAACCAAGAAGTATTGATACTCAATCTTTCTTTCTCTTCGAGTTTTTGAAGTAATTGTTCAAGGTTATTCTGTTTTTCTTTCATTAAACTTGTACTCCAACTTCGTAATGTAAGGTGTACTTCTCCATATCCAGCTGATACTCCATAAGCTTTTTCTCCCATAGTTACGTGCACGGGAGTAGCTAAAAAGAAATCGGAATCTTCTGGTATATTTTTAGTTTCTTGTCTTACAAAATGAAGAATTTCAGCAATAGCATTAGCTGGATTGTATCCTTTTTCTGGTTCTGCTGCATGCGCTGTTTTTCCTTCTAAAGTAATTACAACACTTTTTACATTGCTAGTAAACTCGTTCCCTTTTACAACTATTTCTTGTTTAGTAAAACCTGGTAAATTGTGTAATGCAAAAGCATAGTCTATATTGAGTTTTTTAAAAGAAGAATCTTCTAAAACTGATTGTGCTCCCCTTCCATTTTCTTCTGAAGGTTGAAATAGCAATACTACTTTTCCTTTAGACAGTGGTTTTTCTGTAAGAAGCTTTGCTACTCCTAGTAATATTGCTGTATGCCCATCGTGTCCACATTTATGTGAGACTCCTTCATTTAAAGATTTATGTTCAAAACTATTTATTTCTTGAATAGGCAACGCATCAATGTCTGCCCTAAGCATAACTGTTTTTCCCTCTTTATTTCCATTAAAAATTGCTAACAGTCCTGTTTTAGCTACTGGTAATACATCACAAGAGGTATGCTTTTTTAAAAAAGCTTGTATTCTTTTCTTAGTTTCATATTCTTCTTCAGAAACTTCAGGAAACTTATGCAATTCTTTTCTAATCTTCTCTAAAGTATCCTTTAGGCTTTCCATGTTTTTTGGTTGTTAATTAACTGAATTATTGAAAATACGATGGCAGATAGTGTAATTCCAAAGAAATTTGCATCTAAGCCAAAAGGTAATTTTACTTCTATAATAATTAATAACAAAGTGGTCAACCCTCCTGAAATCATAGCATAAAAGGCTGCTATAGGCGAAGGTTTTTTTAACAATAATGTTCCTAAAACAGGAACTAATAAACCTGATACCATAAAAGCATAGGAATACAACATCAACTCTAATACATTTTGCATTTTTGTTGCTAATACAATGGCTAAACCTCCTATTAAAAAAGTTATAAGTTGTGAGTTTTTTATACTAATACTCTTCTTGAAATACCCAAAAATGTCTGTTGTTAGGTTTCCTGATGCTGCCATTAAACAACTATCTGCTGTAGACATAATTGCTGAAAAATAAGCTGACATCATTAAGCCCATTAAACCTACTGGTAAAATACTTCTTAATAACAACGGAAGCCCTAACTCTGCATCTAGTTCTACTCCTGGTGCATAACCTATACTAGCAAACATTCCTTGTTCGTAAGCTACTCTTGAAAATAATCCTAAAGCAACTCCCATAAATGCCATTATTGGATATTCAAACAGCCCTGCAACTCTCCATGCCTTTTTAGCTGTTTTTTCATCTTTACAGGCATAAATTCGTTGATACAAAGTCATTCCAACAAACCAAATAGGTACAATGGTAATTATCCAGTTAAACATATCTATAAACGAAACGTTTGTTAGTGATAAAAAACTGGCTGGTAAAATTCCTTTTATTCCGCTCCATCCTCCTACTTCTATATAACCAATAGGTATTCCAATGCCTATTAATCCTACCATTAGGATTATCCACTGAATTGTATCTGTATAAATTACAGCCTTAATTCCTCCTATAACTGTATACACAACAGCTATAACTCCCATAATTAAAACTGCTTTTGTTATAGATATTGATGGAAATGTGGCCGATGCTAGTTTTGCTCCTGCTAAAATTTGTGAACTTGTGAAGCCGATATAACCTATTAGCGAGATAATTCCTGCCATTAGTGCCACTTTCGCATTGTAGTGAAATGCTAATGATTCTGGAAATGTTAAAAAGTGATGTTTCTTAGCGATAGGGTATACTTTAGGGATCAAAAAAACGGCGCTTATCCAAGCACCTAATAACCCTGTAAAAAGCATCCAGCTACCGGAGAGTCCCATTAAAAAACCAAGACCTCCTAAGCCAATAGAAAAACCTCCTCCAACATCAGTTGCGACAACAGATAGTCCTATATGACCTGCTGACATATTTCTTCCTCCTACATAGTAATCGTCTTTTGATTTGTTTTTATTCATGAAGTAAACTCCTACTCCAAGCATAAAAACCAGATATAACACAAATATTAATAGATCAATAAAATGTATATCCATATCTTACTTTTCCTGCTCTAATAAAAACTGCTCTTTGTACTGAGCCTTTTTTAATTGCTCCCTTCTACTTACAGATGGTTTTGTATATTCTTTTCTTTCTCTTATTTCTTGTAATACTTTTGTATTTCTATATTTTCTTCTATAGCGTTTAATCGCTCTGTCGATGTTCTCACCTTCTTTTACCTGTATTATTAACATATTATATATTTTTAAATTATTATCGCTGTTTTAATTCAATTAAATAAAGTCGAAACTATCCTAAATAAGTTTGTAACACTTTGGTTCTCGATCTTTGTTTAAGTCTTCTAAGCCCTTTTTCTTTAATTTGGCGTACACGCTCTCTTGTTAAGTCAAAAGTTTCTCCTATTTCAGTTAAACTCATAGGTCGGTAATTTTCCAAACCGTAAAATAACTTTATGATATCTGACTCTCTTGGAGATAGTGTTTCTAAACTTCTACTGATTTCTAATTGCAAAGATTCTTGCATTAAATCTTTATCTGGCTTAGGTGCTTCTGAAGCTCTTATAACATCATATAAATTTGATGTTTCTCCTTCTTTTAAAGGGGCGTCCATGGAAATATGTCTACCAGAGTTTTTCATAGACTGCTTTACGTCAGAAACTGTCATATCTAAAACTTTAGCTATTTCTTCTGGTGTTGGCATACGTTCATTACTTTGTTCAAGCTTAGAAACTGCCTTGTTAATTTTACTTATACTCCCTATTTTATTCAATGGCAAACGAACTACACGAGACTGTTCTGCTAAAGCTTGTAAAATAGATTGACGTATCCACCAAACTGCATACGATATAAATTTAAACCCGCGTGTTTCATCAAAACGTCTTGCTGCCTTCACTAATCCTATATTTCCTTCATTAATTAAGTCAGAAAGTCGTAAACCTTGGTTTTGGTATTGTTTTGCTACCGAAACAACAAAACGTAAATTCGCATTTACCAAAGTCTCTAATGCTCGTTGGTCTCCTGCCTTGATTTTTTGAGCTAATTCAACCTCTTCATCTGCAGTAATCAAATCAATCTTACCAATTTCTTGTAAGTACTTCTCAATAGATTTCGATTCTCTATTGGTAACTTGTTTTATTATTTTTAACTGTCTCATATTATCTCTTTAGTCTCATTTCTAAATACGGGGTAGTAAATCCTAGTTTCTCGTATAAAAACTTAGCTGGATTGTCTTTTTCTACATGTAAAGCAATATCTCCTTTACAGTTTTCAATAGCATGTGTCATTATTTTTCTTCCAATTCCTTTTCCTCTATATTCATTGTGCGTAGCTATGTATACTAAAATATTCTCTGGTATGTACTCATCCATTCCTGTTTTATTGATTACCACCGCACCTACAATTTCACCTTTATCTTCTATCGTAAAAACATACCCACCTAATCCTGTTCTCTCTTTTGCTGCATAATCTATTGCTTTACGAATTGCTGATTTTTCATCTCCATATTTTTCAAGGTGTTTGTATAAAAAGTTAGTTACTCTTTCTATTTCTAAAGGGGTTATACGATTAAATGCATCGTAAGTTTTTATTGTCATAATTTTATTTTTATAAAAAAGAATAGGTATGTAATAATTATAAGTTTCTTTAGTTCATTTTTATTGAAACTTAAATAGCAGTAAATACAAAACCTATTTTTTGGTGTTTGTCTTTTAATGCAGAATACTTTTTTTCGAAAAGTGTACGATTATCTATAAATCGATATTCGTAAGGTCAAAAAAAACATTTTATAAATCTATTTTTTACTGGCAAATAGTTCTACAAAGTGTTTTTAAATATATTAGAGAGTCTTCTCTCAAAAGGAGAAGCTATTATAAACTTAATTTAGAACCCTGGTGGGATAAATTTGTCCGATTGGTTGCGGAACACAAGGTAGTTGAATGTAAAAACTCGTTGATTTTTTTTCTCGTGTGTAGTATCTACCATATCGTACAAAGATACGAATTTTATGGATAATTTCAAAACAGCTACTGTAAAAGAACCTCTTACATTATTTTGTACGATTCTACCAAAACTTAACTTAACAAAAAAGCACCTTAGATTTTTCTAAAGTGCTTTTTGTTTATAATATAATTTTTAATTACTTTTTAAAATTGGTAATTCCATTTTCAAGCCAATTGTAGTACTCATCTACATCTGGTGTGTAGGCTATCGGATCAATTATATTTGATTCATCGTGATTCATTAATACATAAAATGGTTGTGAGTTTGCTTTATATTTAATGGTTTGCATTTCACTCCATTTTTGACCAATGTATTTTAATTTCTTTCCAGGATTTAACTTAGATTCAACCACTTCATCTTCTTCTAATGGTCTTTTGTCATCTACATATAAAGAAATTAACACTACTTTGTTTTTTAGCACATCTAAAACTTTTGGTTTTACCCAAACGTTTTGTTCCATTTTCCTACAATTTACACAAGCATGTCCTGTAAAATCTAGCATTACAGGTTTTCCTACTTTTTTAGCATAGGCTAATCCTTTATCATAATCATGAAACGACATGATATCATGCGGTGGCATTAAGTGTGCTCCTTCAGGTAAACTTTCATGTCCATTTTCTTGACCTCCTGAACTTACAACTGCTTGTTTAGTAAAACCAACTCCGTAAGGTGATTCACTGTAATGTTGTGGTGGTGGAAAAGCACTAATTAAGTTTAACGGTGCTCCCCATAGTCCTGGAACCATATATATAGTAAAAGACAATACTACCAGCCCTAAGCTTAATCTTCCAACCGAAATATGACTGATTGGGCTATCATGTGGTAACTGTATTTTTCCGAATAAGTAAAATGCTAAAGCTCCGAAAATAGCTATCCAAATAGCAATAAACACTTCTCTTTCTAATAAATGTAATTGTAATACTAAATCTGCATTTGATAAAAATTTAAATGCTAAAGCTAATTCTAAGAAACCTAAAACTACTTTTACAGTATTTAACCATCCTCCGGATTTTGGTAATGAATTTAGCCATCCTGGAAAAGCTGCAAACAATGCAAATGGTAGTGCAATAGCTGAAGAGAACCCTAACATTCCTATAATTGGAGCTACACCTCCTTTTGAGGCAGCTTCTACTAACAAAGTTCCTACAATTGGCCCAGTACATGAGAAAGAGACAATTGCTAAGGCTAATGCCATAAAAAAGATTCCGATTAATCCTCCTCTATCGGCTTGCGAATCTACTTTAGTCGCCCAAGAACTTGGTAAGGTGATTTCAAAAGCACCTAAGAAAGACACAGCAAAGATCACCAAGATTAAAAAGAAAATTATGTTAAACCAAATGTTAGTTGACAGTGCATTTAAAGCACTTGCTCCAAAAATAAAGGTAACTCCAGAACCTAACAATACATAGATTACGACAATGCATAATCCATAAATAATAGCATTTCTTATCCCTGCCGATTTACTTTTACTTTGTTTAGTAAAAAAGCTTACTGTCATCGGTATCATTGGAAATACACATGGAGTTAATAATGCGGCAAAGCCTGATAAAAAAGCAATAAAGAAAATAGCCCATAAACCTTTCTTTTCTTCTTTTTTAATTTCTTTTGAAGCTACTTTATCTGTTGTTTTTGTTTCATTTGCTGTACCTGTAGAAGCTTCAGTAGCCGTTGTTAAATCAAATGCCAAGTCTACTTCTTTTGGAGGTAAACACATCTCATCAGTACAAGCGATAAACTCCACAAAAGCGTTTATTTCTTTTACACTAGTATCTACTATCTCTATTTCTTGTTTAAAAACGGCTTTGTGTGCAAAGGATTTAATATTCATTCCTTCTTCACCAAAAAGTGTTGTAAACTTAATTTCTCCTTCAGGCTCTGTAGTATTTCCTACAATTTTAATTTTTCCTCCGTCATCATCATACGTAAAAGTTGTTGGAATAGGTCCTCCACTAGGAACTTGTTGTGCGTACAAATGCCAACTTCCTTGAATTGTTGCTGTACTAACTAGGTTATAATTTGTTTCAGAAACTTTCTCTACACTTGTTTTCCACTCTATTGGATTATGAATTTGGCTCATTGCCGAAAACCCAATGGTAAAACAAAGCAAAAATGCTAGTATTCTTTTCATCATATCAGGGGAAAAAGGATTAATTTACATTAAAAGTCAATTCTACTTCTTTTGGCGGCAGGCAATTCATTCCTGTACATACCATATATTCTACTGCTCCTTTAACAATAAACTTCTCTGTCGTTTTTAAACGAATTCTCTGAGTAAAAGTAGCTTTAGTGTCGAAATACTTTATTTTCATTTCAAAAACTGGATCATTTACTACATGTCCTGCTTCTTCTTTGGTATTTCCTTTTTTCAAGTATTTGGTATCTCCATCAAAAGTAAATAGAGTCGGAATTGGTCCTCCTTTTGGAATTTCTTGCGAATATAAATGCCAATCTTTTTGAATTGTTGCGGTAGCTACTAGCTCTGCTTCTTTATCGGATATCTTTTTTACAGAAGTAGTCCACTTTACTGGATCATGTACTTGAGCAAATGCAGAAGTGCAAACAACCAGCAACAGAGTTAAAAGTAATTTTCTCATTGTTTTTATTTAGTTGCGTTATCTTAAACCTGTAAATGTAATGCCTTTATTTGCTAAAACACAAAAGATTAAAAAAAGTTTAACATTAGCAACTAAATACAAAAACGAAAAAAGGCTTTCGATTTCTCGAAAGCCTTTGCTTAGTAGCGGGAACTGGACTCGAACCAGTGACCTTCGGGTTATGAGCCCGACGAGCTACCTACTGCTCTATCCCGCGATTTGCGATTGCAAAGATACGTATTTTTCTTTGTTCTATCCAAATAAAAAGCTAATAATCCTTAGTTTGATTCTAAAGAACTGATATACACCTTAACAAACTAAATAGAAAAAACAACAATACCCTAAAAACACTTCCTAATGAAATATTATAAAGGATATATAACTAGATTATGCTATAATAACAGAAGAAAAACTAATACTTATGTTAATACAATTCAGTAACATGTATTTTAACAAGAAGGAAGGTGGTTTTAGATTTTCTGAGACTATAAATAAAAAAAGCTTTCGATTTCTCGAAAGCTTTTACTTAGTAGCGGGAACTGGACTCGAACCAGTGACCTTCGGGTTATGAGCCCGACGAGCTACCTACTGCTCTATCCCGCGATTTGCGGTTGCAAATATACATTCTTTTTCTTGTTCTACCCAAATAAAAAAGCTTTTATTTTTACATGAATATATCCACCTAAATAACAAGCAGCTAAAAAATAAACACTTCTTGCATAAAACAACCTATCTTTGCACTATGACACATAAAGCAGGATTTGTAAATATTATTGGAAACCCAAACGTTGGTAAATCTACCTTAATGAATGCCTTAGTAGGTGAAAAGCTATCTATTATTACTTCAAAAGCGCAAACTACTAGACATCGTATTTTAGGTATTGTAAATGGAGATGATTATCAAATTATTTTTTCTGATACTCCAGGAATTATAAAACCTGCTTATCAGCTACAAGAATCTATGATGGATTTTGTAAAATCTGCTTTTGAAGATGCCGATGTACTTATTTACATGGTAGAGGTTGGTGAAACCGCCTTAAAAAATGAAGCTTTTTTCAATAAAATCATCCACAGTAAAATCCCAGTTATTTTACTACTAAACAAAGTTGACAAATCGACTCAAGAAGAAGTTGAAGCTAAAATTGAATATTGGAAAAAGAAAGTTCCAAACTCATTTGTATATGTAATTTCTGCTCTTGAAAACTTTAATGTAGATACCGTTTTTTATAAAATTATTGAGCTTTTACCAGACTCCCCTCCTTTTTACCCAAAAGATCAATTAACCGATAAACCTGAACGCTTTTTTGTGAATGAAAAAATTCGTGAAAAAATTCTTCAACACTATAAAAAAGAGATTCCTTATTCGGTGGAAGTTGAAACCGAAAGTTTTGTTGAAGAAGATAATATTATAAAGATCCGTTCTGTTATTATGGTAGAGCGTGAAACACAAAAAGGAATTATCATCGGACATAAAGGAAGTGCTATCAAACGTGTTGGAACAGAAGCCCGCAAAGACCTTCAACATTTTTTTGACAAAAAGGTTTTCTTAGATTTACATGTAAAAATTAATAAAAACTGGCGTTCTAATGAACGTCAATTAAAACGATTTGGATATAAAGATTAACTCTTTTTAATTGTTCGTAACAACTGTTTAGTATATTCTTTCAGTTCATCCATTTGTTTTTTTCCTGTAGCTTTACCTAAGCTACCAACTAAGTACAGTGCTACCCAAACAATGGGTAAAACAACCAACATTACTATAGGCAACATGGTGATTTTTTTTAACGACCAATTACTATATGCTATAATCGCAAAAATTACAAAAGCTGTCCCTACCAAAAAGTGCAAAAACATAAAAAAAGTCCAAACTTGAGGTTTAGGACCAAACAATCCTTTTATGTTTGATGAAGTTTCTGAAATCTCTTCTATTTCAATATGTAACTGTGGAGACCATAAATGTGATTCTTTTTCTGGCACATCAATTACTACATGATTATCTACAACCTTCATTTTATACTTAGAAACATCGTTTAAATGCTTCTTTATTTCTTCTAATAAAACCTGAGAACTTATCTCATATTCTAATTGAAAACGAGGTTTTAAAAAAATCTGATTATATAATTTATCATCCATTAAATAAAAGATTAGGTGCCAACAATATAGCAAAAACTATATACTATCTAAAAATCATTACAAATCATATACTAAATTGTATCTTTGCACAAATTTTTTGCAAAATGAGTATTATTGCGATTGTAGGAAGACCAAATGTAGGTAAATCCACTTTATTTAACCGACTAGTAAAACGTCGTGAAGCTATTGTTGATTCTGTTAGCGGAGTTACAAGAGATCGTCATTACGGAAAATCTGAATGGAATGGAAAAGAGTTTTCTGTAATTGATACTGGTGGTTACATTGTTGGTTCTGATGATATTTTTGAAGGAGAAATACGTAAACAAGTTCAGTTAGCTATTGATGAATCTGATATTATTGTTTTTGTAGTTGATGTTGAACAAGGTATTACACCTATGGATGCTGAAGTTGCTAAAATTTTACGTCAGGTTGAGAAACCGCTATTTATGGCTGTAAATAAAGTTGACAATGCAATGCGTGATGCTGATGCTGTTGAATTTTACAACCTTGGGCTAGGAGACTACTATACTATTTCTTCTATTAATGGAAGTGGAACCGGAGAATTATTAGACGCTATTGCGGAAGAAATTCCTGAGCCTGAAGAAGACGAAGAAAAACAAGACGAATTACCTCGTTTTGCTGTAGTTGGACGTCCAAACGCAGGAAAATCATCATTTATTAATGCTTTAATTGGTGAAGACAGAAACATTGTAACCAATATTGCAGGAACTACAAGAGATTCTATCGATACAAAGTATAATCGTTTTGGATTCGAATTTAATTTAGTCGACACAGCTGGAATTAGAAAAAAATCTAAAGTAAAAGAAGATTTAGAGTTTTACTCAGTAATGCGCGCTGTACGTGCAGTCGAACATTGTGATGTTGCTGTATTAGTTATTGATGCTACTCGTGGTTTTGAAGGACAAGACGAAAAAATATTTTGGTTGGCCGAAAAAAACCGAAAAGGAATTGTCATTTTAGTAAATAAATGGGATTTGGTTGAAAAAGAAACCAATACTATGCGTGATTTTGAGGCTAAAGTTCGTCAGGCAATTGCTCCTTTTACAGATGTTCCTATCGTATTTATTTCAGCATTAACAAAACAACGTATTTTCAAGGCTATTGAAACTGCTGTTGAAGTTTTTGAAAACAGAAAACGTCGTATTCAAACAAGTAAGTTAAATGAAACGATGTTGGAGATTATGGAACATAATCCGCCTCCAGCAACAAAAGGTAAATTTATAAAAATAAAGTACTGTATGCAGTTGCCAACACATACACCTCAGTTTGCTTTCTTTGCTAATTTACCTCAATATATTAGAGACCCTTACAAACGTTATATTGAAAATCAATTACGCGAACATTATAACTTTAATGGAGTGCCAATTAGTATTTATTTCAGGCAAAAATAATTTTTAACAATATTTAACTATCAGAAAGTAGTTTTTTCTTTTTATTTGTAGCTCTTTGAAAATCATATTGCTATAAACAATGAAAAAACTACTTTTTATTTTCACCCTATTACTTACAAGTTCTATTTTTTCTCAATCCTACCCGTTTAAAATTACTGGTACAATTAACTCTGAAAAAGACAAAACCGTTATAGAGGCTGCTACAGTTCATGTAGAGAAAGCTAGAGATAGCTCTATCGTTACCTATACCATTTCAAACGACAAAGGAAAGTTTTCTTTAGAAGGAAAGTCTTTTAGCAAAGATGTAAAACTCTTTATTTCTTATGTTGGTATGGATAGTTATTCTAAATCAATAGAACTAGACAAAACCTCTAACCTTAATTTAGGTACAATTTTTTTAAAGGAAGAAAGTAACTTACTTAGCGAGGTAGTTATACAATCAAGAGCACCAATTACAGTAAAAAAAGATACTTTAGAGTTTAATGTAAAATCTTTTAAAACTAAAAAAGATGCTAATGTTGAAGATCTTTTAAAGAAGCTTCCAGGTGTTGAAGTAGATGAAGATGGAAAAATTACTGTAAACGGAAAAGAAGTCAATAAAATTTTGGTTAACGGAAAGCCTTTCTTTGGAAACGACCCAAGCATTACCACTAAAAACTTAACCAAAGATATTATTGAAAAAGTTCAAATTACCGATACTAAATCTAAATCAGAAGCTTTTACTGGTGAAAAAGGAGATGCAAATAATAAAACCATTAACCTTACCATAAAAAAAGAAAATAATAAAGGTTGGTTTGGTAGAGTATCTGGTGGTGCTGGTACCGACAAACGTTTTGAAGGAGCTGCAATGGTAAATCGTTTTGACAACAACCAACGATTTAGCGTATTAGCCAGTACAAACAATATTAATTCCCCTGGTTTTAGCTTTGGAGAAATTCAAAAAATGTTTGGAGGTAGTAATATTTGGTTTGG
The DNA here is from genome assembly GCF_056815515.1 of Tenacibaculum sp. DPLXC6. NCBI lineage: Bacteria > Pseudomonadati > Bacteroidota > Flavobacteriia > Flavobacteriales > Flavobacteriaceae > Tenacibaculum > Tenacibaculum sp. DPLXC6. The sequence continues at coordinate 2,758,928 of NZ_CP141806.1, read as the reverse complement.
AGGAGACGGCGGATTTAGCGTTAACGGAAGGCGTTTTGGTGGTGGTAGCGGTATTATAAAGTCAAAAACCGCTGGTGCAACTTATGCTGACGAATTTGGTAAAGGTTTAGACGTAAATGCTAATTATTTTTACTCTGGAAGCAACTCTAACAATGAATCAAAAAGCAATAGAGAATACACGCTTCCAGACAGGAAGTATTTTTCTAACTCCACTACTACTTCTGATGATGAAAATCACAATCATAGTTTTGACACTGATTTTGACATTGAAATAGATTCTACATTCTTAATCAACATTAAACCTACTTTTGTATTTAATAAAAGAGAAGGAAGTAGTCTTAGGCAAGAAGAATCCTTAGATAAAGACAATACCCTTACTAATAACTACGTGAGCTCTGCCTACTCTAAATCAGAAGCTAACAATTTTCAAAACAGATTAGATATTACTAAAAAATTAGGGGCAAAAGGTTCTTTTATTAAAGCCTCAATAACTAATCGTATCGATAAAGCAGATACCGAAGAAATTAACAAGTCTACCATTGAAACTTTTGGTAGCAATCCCGATATCGAAAATAGAGACCAAAAAAGTACTATTGAAAACAACTTGATAGGACTTACCACAAACTTAACCTATCGTTTCCCTTTGATTGCTAAAAAATTCTTTTTAGATACTAAATATAGTTATCAACGTGATGAACGAGAAAACAAGGAAAACACCTTTGACTTCAATTCAACAACACAACAGTACAGTGACTTTAATACAGGTTTGAGTTCTGACTTTACCTATAATGACATTACTAAAACACCATCATTAGAATTGGTATACAGAACTAAAAAATGGCGTTTAAATTTAGGTACTGGTTTTGTAAACAGAACATTAGAAAACAATGATAAATTACGTCCTGAGTTAAGTTTAAAAAAAGAATTTAATAATTTAGATTTAGACGCTAGTTTTAGATATCGATTTGACTCTAAAGCTTCTATTTATTTTGATTATCGTTTAAACAACAATGCCCCTAACATTAATCAAATACAGCCCTTTTCTGATGTAACCAATCCTTCTAACATTATTACAGGTAATCCAAATCTAAAACCCTCTCAAAATCACGGAGCATACATCAACTTTAACAAATTTAACTGGCAAGCTCGTACTGGTTTTTGGTTTTATTTAAGTGGTACTCTTTATCAAAACCAAGTAATAACTAATACTTTTATTGATGATGATTTAGTAAGAAACACTACTTATGAAAATACAGATGGTGGTTATGACTTTTGGGGAGGTGGTAGCTACAGTAAAAAAATAAAATTAGATTCTATTGTAAGCCTTCAACTTAGAGCTGGTACAAATATTAGAGCTAGTAAAAATTTCAACATTTTAAATGACATCAAGGAGGGAGCTAAAACAACTTCAATAAGTCCTGTTTTTAGAGCTACTTTAGATTGGAATAAGATCGCTTCTATTGAAGGAAACTATAATATTTCCTTTTCAAATACTAAATACGACATAAACACAAATCAAAATCAAAATTTCACTAGACATTCTGTTAACATAAGAACAAAAACTACTGTTCCTAAAAAATTAGAATGGAGAAATGATATTCGTTACACATACAATCCTAACGTAATTGGATTTAATAAATCTGCTTGGTTTTGGAATGCTACGCTTGCCTATTCGGTCTTAAAAGATCAAGGTACTATTAACCTAAAAGCTTATGATTTATTGAGTCAAAACACCAATGCTCAACGAAGAGCTACTTCAAATTATATAGAGGATTCTGAGAGCACCGTATTACAACAGTATTTTATGCTAGGCTTTAGTTGGAAATTTAATAGTTTAGGTAAAAAGGGGAAAATAAAAAATTACGATTTTCATTTTTAATCGATACAATGATAACCAAACAAAAAGCTACTATTAATGTTAATAGTAGCTTTTTGTTTTTTGAAAGGTAACAACAATAAAAACGACTACTTGCTTACAATTTTGTAAATTTGTATAGATTCATTTTTTTTCATTCTATGAACATAAGACGAACAAAAGACATTCAAAATATTGAGCTTCCTTTTAAACTTAAAATAAGTTTTGAAAAAATAGTTGCTTTGTTTCAAAAATATGCTGCTAAAGAACAAGAAAAGCATCCATATCATGAATCATCTAAAAAGATAGTTCGAGAAGCAAACAAAGCTCCTGAATTAATTAATGGTTTTTCTGATGAATCTACATTAGAAAAGTATCAAGACACTATTGAGATGTTACTTGAACCATTATTCCCAGAATTATTATTAGAGAATGAAATTAAAGCGGTTAGTATTCCGTTTACTTTTACATCTTTTAAATTTACTAGTCGATTTGAAAAGATTTTACAAAATGCTGGAGATGACTACGAATTAAAAGTTCGTAATTTTGAAAGTGATTTAATGTATAAATACGCTTGTAGTATTATATTAACTGAGGTATACAACTACTCTATCAACGTAAAACGTCCTTTCTATTTTGATATTCCTGATAAAACAACCAATACTATAAAGAATTATCGTGCTGCTTTTAATGCTGACTTCATGGAGATTTCACCAACCGAAAACGCTCCAAAAATAACAGAAGAAGACATTAAGTTTTTACTCGATAATTTTGATGATATTGATGTTTGGAAAGAAAAATTCCCTCCTGACTCATATATTTTTAAAGGGTTTGGGATAATGAATTTATTTGATGTTACAACCGATGAAATTATTTCAGAAATAAGAACCAGTCTTATAAAAAAGGATGATGACTTAGTTACTACATTACAAGAAATTTTTCGCAGATTCTTTGAAATAAATGACTTATCATTAGGATTTTCTATTTTCGAAACAGATTCAAACAACTTTAACTCATCTCACATAAACAAAGAAGAAAGCCTTGTTTTAAACTATGAAAAAGATGTTTCTTGTGATTGTATTTTTTGTAATTATGTTTTAGAAAAGCTTTTTATAAATAACGAAACCCTTGCTATTTCTGATGTAGAAAAGTATGGTAAACAAACTGAGAACAAAAATTTTTACCAACGTTTAAAAGACAAAAACATAGGTAGTATTATTTTAGTTCCAATACAAGCATCCACTAAAAATAGTCTCGCTATTATTGAGTTTGCTTCACCAAGACCTTTTGAATTAAACTCAATCAACCAAAATAAATTACAAGATTTAATTCCGTTATTTAAAATTGCTGTTGATCGTTTTTCTGAAGAACATCAAAATATATTAGAAGCCACAATTCAAGAAAACTACACTTCTATTCACCCAACAGTAAAATGGCGTTTTTATGAGGCTGCTGAAAGATTTCATATAGAATCATATGAAACTAAAGAAAAGGTTAAAATTGAAGATATTGTTTTTCCTGACGTACACCCTTTGTATGGTCAATCAGATATTAAAGGGTCATCTATTGCCCGAAATAAAGCTATTAAAGAAGATTTAACCACTCAACTTTCTTTAGCTATTTCCGTATTATTGGAAGCCTGTAAAGTTGAAAGCCTTCCTATTTATAAAGAATTACGATTTAGAGTTGAAGAATATTTGTCAGAAGTAAAAAAAGGATTAAAAGCTGGCGATGAAATAGCTATTTTAGACTTCTTAAAACGTGAAATCTATCCTGTTTTTAATCATATAAAAACGGTTAATAAAGACTTAAGTTCCTTAGTCGAATCATATATTAGTCGTTTAGATCCTAACTTACAAGTAGTATACGAAAAACGTAAAGCTTATGAAGATAGTGTTACTTTGCTAAATGATAAATTGGCTTCTTTTATTGATACTAGACAAAAAGAAGCACAACAAATGTTTCCTCATTATTTTGAACGTTATAAAACAGATGGTGTTGAGTATAACATGTACATAGGACAGTCATTAACAAGAGAGAAAAAATATGACGACTTATACTTATACAACCTTAGGTTATGGCAGTTACAAGTAATGTGTGAAATGGAGAATGTAGCCTTAAAAGCAGCTGAAAAGATGGAGCATAAACTTAGAGTAGCTTCGTTAATTTTAGTACATAGTAATCCATTAGCAATAAAATTTAGAATGGATGAAAAACAGTTTGATGTTGATGGTGCATACAATATTCGTTACGAAATAATTAAAAAACGTATTGATAAAGCTCACATTAAAGGAACCGAAGAACGACTGACAGTTCCTGGTAAAATAGCAATTGTATACTCTCAAGAAAAAGATGCTGAGGAGTATTATAAATACATCAAATACTTACAATCTAAAAACCTATTGGGTAATGTAGAGAAGTTAGATATTGAAGATTTACAAGGCGTTTCAGGATTAAAAGCATTACGTGCAGAGGTTATCTACAATAAAAACTTTGATACTGAAAAAACAATGACTATTGACGAGCTCATCCAAGAGTTTAAATAGTTTTTATAATAACACAGAAACTACTTCTGCTACTTTTGATGCTTGTTCTTGTATATAAAATGCAATTGCAAAAGCTACTACACTTACTAAAATACCAATCATAAAAACGGTATACGTAATTCGTAGTAACTTATATTTTCTATTTAAAACTAACCCTAAGAAATATAAATCTTTGGTAAGAGAACCATACAAATAATCGCGGTCTTTCATCATTTCACTCATTGCCCAATCAAAATCAGGCAACTGCATTTGATGAAAATTTCCGAAGAATAATAAATTTACTTTTTTATTTGCCACATCTTCCTTGGTAAACTTCCCTTCGGTAACATTGGGTCTCGTTGCCAAAACTGATAACACTATTGATATTACTGTGAAAAACACAAAAATTATGGTAGGTGTTATTAAGTAATGATTTGACGGGTTATCTAACTTTGGAATTAACGTAGACAATGTCATCGAAATTATAATCGCGTTTACAGACAGTAAAATATTTGCTTTCGTATCTGCAATGTCACTTAGCGTTATATGATTACGAAGCGCTACACGAAACATAGTTTCAATTCCTCTCTCCGGTAATTCAATCTTATTTTTTTTGTATGCTAATTCTTCTTTTTTCTGTTTTAGTTTAGCTGCTTCTTGTACTTCTTTTTGTTTTCTCTTCAAAAGCTGAGCTATATTTTTACTCTTCTGTTTTTCCCATAATTTAGAAGCCTTACTAGTATAAAAACGATGCTTTGTTAAAAAATCAAGATTAGAATCATCCCATTCAACAGTTTTTATCTTTCTCTCACTTACTAATTCTCTCTCCTTTCGTAATAACTCGTTAAAATCGGTATAATTTTTACTTCCAACATGAGAACAATCAGCATCTCTCAACACTTTTTCTAATTTGGTCACAGGCTTAGCTCCCATTTTTGTTGAAGCTATTAATTTAGACACTTCATCAATAACACCTTCTTTAACCTCTTTATTTTTTAAGAAATCAGCAGCTATTTTTGTACTCTCCTCTTCATGGTTTTCAGGATTAACTGTATATCCAACATCATGAAACCATGCTGCTAAAGTTAAAACTTGTTGCTGTTCTTCTGAAAAGCCTTCCCCTTCTATTAACTCAAGTGATTTTTCAACTACTCGTTGCGTGTGAGCTATATTATGATATACAAAGTTTTTATCTAATTTCTCACTTAGTAAATCAATTACAAACTGCTCTGTTTCTTGTATCAAACTATTCATGAAAAAGGTTTTTGCTAAAATAATAAATTATTAACCAGTATTAATTTTTAATAAAGTGATAAAAAAGTGTATTTTTAAAAGAGTTTTTTCACACAAAATGACACACGAACTTAAAGAAATTATAAGACAAGCTACCATAAATCAACAACAAGGCTTACAGAATGTTTTAGCAACGGTTGTAGATTTAGACGGCTCTTCTTATAGAAAGCCAGGAGTTAGAATGTTACTTTCTTCTGACGGAAAAATAATTGGAGCTATTAGTGGAGGCTGTGTTGAAAAAGAAGTACAACGTAGAGCTCAATCGGTTTTTGAAAACAACAAACCTAAGGTAATAACCTATGATGGTCGTTATCGTTTAGGTTGTGAAGGAATATTATATGTTCTTTTAGAACCTTTTAATCTTTCAACTAAATTTATTGAAGCTTTCTCAGAAAATAATATTCAAAGAGCATCGTATAACATTACATCTTTCTTTCTAAAAGAAGATGAAGCATACGGGAATTTTGGTTCTATAATTCAATTTAACAACCAACAAAGATTTTCTTTCAACAAAGATTTTTATTCTGAAAAAACAGACCATTTAACTACTTTTAAACAAACCTTACAACCACTATTTCGCCTGCTTATTATTGGTGGAGAACATGATGCTGTAAAACTATGTATGCAAGCAACTCAATTAGGATGGGAAGTTGATGTAGTTACCTCTATAAAAGATCCAAAAGAGTTAGCCGACTTTCCTGGTGCTAAATCGGTGGTTTCACAAACTCCAGAAGTAATTCAGCTTTCACATGTAAATAACAATACTGCAGTTGTTATTATGAATCATAATTTTACATACGATTTACGTTGGTTGATTAAATTACAAGAGCAAGACCCTGTTTACATTGGTATTTTAGGCGCTGCTAAACGACGAGAAAAACTATTTAATGAACTATTTGAATTTTCACCCGATATTACTGATGATTTTTTAGAAAAAATTCATACACCAGCTGGTTTAAACATTGGAGCTGAAACTCCTGAAGAAATTGCGTTATCAATCTTAGCAGAAATATTATCTGTAATTCGTAACAAAGAAGTGTTTTCTCTAAAAAAGATTACTGGACGAATCCATAACTAGTGCGATGCAAAAAACAGCAATTCTCATATTAGCTGCTGGAAGTGCTTCTCGAATGGGAAAAATGAAACAATTACTTCCTTATAAAAGCACTACGTTACTAGAATGGGTTATTCAACAAGCTCAAAAATCAATAGTTAAAAATGTATTTTGTGTATTAGGAGCTAATAAGGATACTATTGAAAAACAACTTACTTCAAATACCATTAAAATCATTTACAATCCTAATTATGAAAGCGGATTAAGTACTAGCATCGTAACAGGAATTGATTTCTTACAAAAACATAACTTTGACAATGCCTTAATAATGCTAGCAGATCAACCTCATGTTACTTCTGAGTACTTGAACTCGTTGATTGAAGTTTCAAAAAAGAACCCTTCTAAAATAATTACCTCTAACTACCAAGGTAGTGTTGGAGTCCCTGCCATTTTTCCGAAAAAATATTTTAATGACTTGTTAAATCTAGAAGGTGATAAAGGAGCTAAGAATTTCCTATTACAACATAACAGTAATGTTCTTAAAATTAATTCCCATCAAAACTTACTAGACATTGATACTCCTGAAGACTATCAGCATTTACTAAAGCAATAATTTTAGCTCAAAAAGCCTTATTTTTACATAACCAAAAAACAAAACATGAACTTAACCAAGTTTTGCATGTATCTAACTATAGCTGTTATAGTTAGTGGTTGTGCATCTTATAAAGCTAAGTACGCAGATAAAACTTCTCCAAGAACAATTCAAACAAATAAAGAATTGGTACACTCCTTTTATTTAATTGGAGATGCTGGTAATGCCGAAATGGGACAGACCACACCTACTCTAAAATATTTCCAAGAAAAGTTAGCTAAAGCAACTAAAAATGCTACTACCTTATTTTTAGGAGACAATATATACCCATACGGAATACCTAGTAAGAAACACAAAGATAGAGCCCTAGCTGAACATCGCTTACAAACACAAATTGATGCTTTGCAAGACTTTAAAGGAAAAACAATTTTTATTCCTGGAAACCATGACTGGTACAATGGTGTTGATGGCTTAAAGCGTCAAGAAAAAATGGTAGAGAAAGCTTTAGGTAAAAATTCGTTTTTACCTGAAGGAGGTTGCGGACTAGATAAAGTAAAGATTAATGAAGACCTAACTTTAATTCTTATTGATAGCCGTTGGTTTATTATGGACTGGGATAAAGAGCCTAAAATGAACGATAATTGCGATATTAAAACTCGTGAACGTTTTATTCAAGAGCTATCTAGTTTGTTCAAAAAAAACAGGTATAAAAATGTTGTAGTTGCAGTGCATCATCCTTTATATAGCAATGGTCCTCATGGTGGAAGCTTTTCAGTAAAAGACCACATGAAACCAGCACCAATTTTAGGTACATTGAAAAATGCATTACGCTCTCATGCAGGGATTCAAACTGATATTTTTAATAAAAACTACAGCGATTTTATTAATCAAATACAAGCAGTCTCTGATGATTTCACAGACAATATTGTATTTGTTTCTGGTCACGACCACAACTTACAATACATAGAACAAGACGGATTTAAACAAGTAATTAGCGGTTCGGGCTCAAAACAATCGGCAGCCTTAATTGGTTATGGTGCACAATTTACTTACGGTAATCACGGGTATGCTAGATTGAATTATTACAAAGACGGTTCAGCTGTTATTGAATACTACGCTGCCAATACCAAAGACGGACATAAACTCTTGTTTAGTAAAGAAATTGTAAAACCAAAACAAACAAAAAACTATTCAAATTTTCCTGAATACGAAGAACACAAGAAGTTTATAGAAACCTCTATTTACCCTCCTGAAGCTACTGATATTAGTGGTTTTCATAAATTTATGTGGGGAGATTTAAATAGAGACAAATACGGAAAAACAGTAAAAGTTCCTGTATTGGAATTAGAAAATGTTTTTGGAGGCTTAACTCCTATTCGACGAGGAGGTGGTAATCAAACAAATTCGTTACGATTAGAAAACCCTGAAGGTAAACAGTACGTATTACGTTCAATGATAAAAGACGGAAGTCGTATTATGGGAGGTATTTTAAAAGGAACGTTTTTAGTTGATGTGGTTCAAGATATTTTTACAATGTCTCACCCATATGCTGCTTTTGTACTTCCTGATATGGCAGACGCTGTAAGTATTTATCACACCAATCCAAAGCTATATTACATGCCTAAACAACCTGCTTTAGGAAAACATAACGACATCTTTGGAGGGCAGTTATACCTATTAGAAGAACGACCTGCTGGAGACCGTAGTGAATTAGACAACTTCGGAAATTCAGATGATATAATTAGCACATTTGATGTCTTAGAGAAAATCAGGAAAAACGGTAAACATTCAATCGACCAAGAATGGGTAATTCGTTCGCGTTTGTTTGATATGGTAATTGGTGATTGGGATAGGCACGAGGACCAATGGCGTTGGGCTTCTTTTAAAACTGAAGATGGTAAAAAATATTACCGTCCAATTCCTAGAGATAGAGATCAACCTTTTTCTAAGTTTGATGGAGTTATGATTCCTCTATTTCAACAATTTGCGCCCTTAGTAAAGAACATGCAAACTTTTGATAACGATATCAAAAACATGAAGTGGTATAATAACTATGCTCGCTTCTTTGATGCTGCCTTTTTAAATCAATTAACACTTGATGATTGGAATAAACAAGCTGAATATATTCAACAATATTTAACCGATGAAGTAATTGAAAAATCAATTCAACAATTACCAAAGGCTATTTATGATATTGATGGAAAAGAAACCATTGCTAAAATTAAGGCTAGAAGGAATAAATTAAAAGAAATTGCTAAACGTTACTACACCAAACTAAATAAAGTTGTACATGTAGTTGGTACAGATAAAGATGATAAATTTATCATCAAACGTTTAAATGATGAGGAAACTAGTGTTGTTGTTTTTAGAAAAGAAAATGAAATCTACAACCGTGTTTTCAAAACAAAAGAAACTAAAGAAATACAGATTTATGGTTTAAATGGAGATGATGAGTTTTTAATTTCTGGTGATGTACATGATGGAATTTTATTGCGAATCATAGGTGGTCAAAATCACGATGTGTATACCGATAAATCATCCGTTGCTGGCTGGGGGAAGAAAACTAAAATCTACGATTTTAAATCAAAGAAAAATACCATAAATCCGAGTTCTGAAACTGCGGATTTACGTTCGGATAGTTATTTAAAAAACACCTACGACGCACACGACATCAATAACAATACAACTATTGTTTTTCCTAGCTTAGGAAGTAACCCAGACGATGGTTTCTTTTTTGGTGCTTCGGTAACATATACACAACAAGGATTCAAAAAACGTCCTTTTGCAAACCAACATACTTTAGCAGCAAACTACTACTCTGCAACTGGTGGATACGATTTAGAGTACAATGGTGAATTCACTGAACTAATTGGTAGCTGGAGCTTGCATGTACGTGCTAAAGCCACAAGTGATAATTATTCTTTTAACTTCTTTGGATGGGGTAACGAAAGTGTTTACGATCAAACTTTTGATTTAGATCACTATCGTGTTAAAAAAGAAGAAATAAGTTTTTCTCCTTCGTTATTAAAACGATTACGAGGTGGAAGCATTTTTAAAATTTCAGGAATTATTGAATCGATTGAAGTGGAAGATACTCCCAATCGATTTATCAATAATTTTGATAACCAGCCTACCGCTATTTTTGATACTAATTATTTTTGGGGTGGTGAGTTTAACTTTAATCACAACCGAGTAGACAATAGCAGTTTCCCTACCAAAGGTATGAATTTCGATTTAACTGTTGGAGCTAAAGCCAACTTAGAAGATTTCGACAGACGTTTTGGTTACATTAAGAGTTCTTTGGCTATGTATCAAAACCTAGTATTCAACCGTTCATTAGTTTTTGCTTCTGAAGTAGGGACTCAAATCAATGTAGGAAATCGTTTTGAAGTTTACCAAGCGGCTACTTTAGGTGGTGAACGTAGTTTACGTGGATTTAATAGAGAACGTTTTTCTGGAACTCAAAGTTTTTATCATAGTAACGATTTACGTTTGCGTTTTGGACGTATTCGTACAGGAATTATTCCTATGAAAATTGGTGTTACTGGCGGATTTGATTATGGTCGTGTATGGTCTCCGTATTCTCCAAATTCAAAGAAATGGCATACCAGTTATGGTGGTTCTTTATGGTTAAGCGGAATCGACTTGTTCACAGCTAATATTTCATACTTTAAAGGAAACTCACAAGAAGACAGAGTAGCTTTAAGTATTGGTTTTTCTTTTTAATTCTTAAAAAAATATGACACAACAAATTGTATTAATTACAGGCGCTTTATTTGGTATGTTCGCTGTAATATTTGGTGCTTTTGGAGCACATGCTTTAAAGAAAGTTTTAAATGAAGAGCAATTAAAATCATTTGAAACAGGTGTAAAATATCAAATGTACCACGCATTGGTTTTATTATTTGTTGGAGGTTATTTTGACGCTCCTAGTTCGGCAATATATTACGCTTTTGTAGTTGGAATTATACTTTTTTCCTTTAGTATTTATGGCTTGGTATTATCAGGTGCAAAAGGTAAAAAAATGAAGTTTTTAGGTCCTATTACTCCTTTAGGAGGTTTACTACTAATTGTTGGGTGGGCACTTTTAATATATAACATAAGCCAAACCATACACGGTTAATATGTATGGTTTAGCTAACATGGATAAACAAAAATCATATTGTTAGTCAACACCCTGAGCGTCGCTGATTATTCTATCTATAAATTCAGTTTTTATATATAATTGTCTTGCTAAATTGTAAAGTACATCAACTTCAGAAGCATCTATACTTCCATCAGCATAAGAAATAATAGATAAATCTCTTAGAATATTTAGTTTTTGCATTACAGAAATTACAATATCTAGCTCTTTGGCTAACGCTATAATTTCATCAATAATGTCTTGCTCTGTTAATCCTTTAATGGTTAACATACATTGAGCAAAAACCGATGGTGACACAACACTACTCAAAGCTTGTATTTCAGAATCATCCACAACACCATCTGCCTTTGAAATCATATAACCTCCTAAGAACATAAAGCGTTGAATTTTTTCTGAATGTTCAGTTTCATTTCCTAAGTCTTCTGGCTCCATCAACGACATAATTCGCTGTATTTCTAACTCCATCGCTTCCTCTGTTATTTCTCCATTAATTGCTGGATTAAATAACTCATATGTCTTACTCTTATTGAATAACTCTAACGCTTTAATACGAAGTGGACTGAATGGGTGACTACTGTACCAATCTGAAGGATCGTGCGTGTCGTCATTTAAAACTTCTTCTAAATCTGAAAACTGATTAATGTATTCGTTCAATTTAAAATCTAAAGAATTAGAAGTTACTCCCGATGATAATTTAAAGAATGTTCTTGCAGCTGCTTCAAAACTCTTACAACATAATAAACCTGCTCTATCGGCACTAATTTCTGCGTTACGATTCCATGCATATAACTTCATGGCATGAATTGGTGCTAAATCGTTAGCTCCTTCGTCTAAAATATGTTTTACAGGATAGTTAAAGTGCTCAAATAATACATGCCCAATTTCATGCCCAATAACAAAAGCTAATTCGTCTTTACTAAAACGCTCTAAAATTCCTGAAGTTAAAATAATGTATAATTTATCTTCATCTGGCGGATAACACGATGCATTAAATTTATCTTCTTGATACACGAAAAACTCAATATCTGCTTTTAGTTTCAATACCTCTTTACAATGGTTCCCAATTTCATGAAGTACAGGAGCTAACATTTTTGTTAATCGTAAACTTGATTTTAGCAAGTGTCTTCTCGACTTAAAAACGGGGTTGTTTTCTTTTATTCTTTCTAAAGTTTTTTGAATCAACTCATCTTCTTGAAACTTTAAAACATAATCTCGATCACCGTCATAAACCAAAGCATTTAAATCAATTTCTGCTCTAGAATTATCGTATACCTCTTGAATGTTTTCAGTAACATTTTTAAGGTTTAACTCGTTAATTTCTTCAATACGCTTTGTGTATTGTTCTGCTAATTCTTTTGCTATATTTTGAAAATGAACACTTGCTTGATGGATTAAATCGTTGTCACCATTTTGTTGAGCAAGATTCAAATCCTCCATCATTTTATTTTGCGCCTGATTTAACGCTTCTTGATGTTCTTTTTCTAATTCTGATAATGTGGTAGATTGGTACATACTTTTTTCTTTTTTAAGCTCCTACTGGAACTATTGAGTTAGACAGTTTTAGTAATCTTCCTTTTAGGTCAAAAATTCCTAAAATTTGATCCTCTCCTTTTTTAGCAACAATATTGTTTCCTGATACCTCAACCTCATATCCTTTTTGAACTAAATAGCAAAACAATGCGTGCTTGTGTTCAAAATCCATACGAGTTATTGTTTTTGAGAAGTGTGAACAGATTAAAGCCGGAATATTTATCTCTTTTTCATCCACTACATCAGTATATAGTAATACATATACAGTTAGCCCTTTAAAAGGTAATGGAGCATAACAACTTGCTTGGTTTACCCCTGTTGCTACAAATGAGAAATAATGACCAGGATCGTGTTCTGTTTCTATTTTTGATGATAGTAAATCTTCTATTCCATGACGTTCACCAAGAGCTTTCATTTGTAATGAAGCTTCTAAAAATTGTTCTGGAATACCACTTTGTTTATTTGCCCAAGCCCACAACCATGATTGTTCATTATGAGAGTAGGTTCCTAATACTTGCATTTTAAAGGTAAGATCACCATAAGTTACCGTTCCTTGATGCATATCACAATTCCATGGTAAGTCTTCAACAATATCAGCTAAGTTATCTTGCTTTTCAAAAGCTAAAGCTACATATTGATTGTGCAACTGAGGTAAACTTAATTTTATAGTGTTATCTACCTTTCCTCCTACAATGTTATTAGGGTTTTCTGTACTTTCAACACTAGCTTCGCTTCCTGCAAATTCTTCTAAATGCGTTTCTAAAAGATGTACAATTCTTTCCGTTTTTTCTTCCACTTTGTCAGCATTCATAATTGGGCTGTGATTAATGGTTAATACCCCATCTACAAAAGTGATTGCTCTTTCTAAATTATGCTCGTTGTTTTCATTAACAATCTTTACTTCTTTTAATCCATTTTTTAGCAACTCTCCCCCAATTTCATCAATGTTAACTGCTTTGATAGCTTCTATTAACGGTTGGAAATATATTTTTGGAAACGTATCATTGTAAAGGTGAGAAAACTTATCTTCTACCAATGTATCCCAAACTATGTTTAACGATACGTTAAATCCTGCTTTATTATTTATTTCCGCTTCTAATGCTGGAAATGATTCGTTTTTAAATGTTTGAACTGCTCTTTTTTCTTTAAGACCCATTTTTTAATAATTTTATTATTCTACAATACTTTTTCTATCTTTTCAATAAAAAGATTCTCTAATTCTTTTGGCAATACTTTAGTAATTTCAATACCAATTTTTAATACACTTCCTTCTCTAGTTACCTGTAATGTTCCTGTATTAGTAATAGCAACTGTTTCTATTTCTTTCCATGCTGCTAACCCCATTTCATCCTCTACTATTAACTGTTTTGCTTTTAATAAGCTTGCAATAACATCTTTACAATTTAATCGAGCGTTTACTTCTTGTAATGCTGATTTTTCAAATGATAAATTAATCGTTGCCTCTAACAAAGGTTCTTGCTCAAGAGTCCATCTTTTTAATTGTAAAACACTTATGGGATCTTCTCCTAATGGACGACTAATATTTCCTTTAGATAATGAAACTGCTATTTTTTTAGGATGCTTAATTCGTAAAACAGATACCTCTTGAAGATCGAAAAACAATACTTCTTGTTCTTCGGTTTTTATACACACAAATGTTTGATATTCTTCTTTGGTAATGTCTACTATAAAGCCTTCTACATAAAGTCCGTTTTTTAGTGATAAAGCAATTTTTAATTGCTTTTTTTCTCTAAACAAACCCTGAATTATAGCTGCTGGCGATTGCGCTTTAAATTGATTGATATAATCTGTTTCCATAGCAATTTTATTTTTTTGGTATGAAATTACTAGACTATAAATTGTTTTCTAATAAATCAACAAGTGCATCTGTTCTATCTTGAACTTTATCTGCATTTAAAATTGGACTATGATTTACTTGTAAAACCCCTTCTTCAAAGGTGTAAGCATGTGTTGGATTGTGATGATCGTCTCTATTGGTAATAACCACTTTTTTTAACGATTCTGTCAATGCTTCTTTCCCCATATCATCTGTAGTTATGGTAGAAAAGGCATCAATAAGTGGTTGGAAGTAAATTTTAGGATAACTGTCATCATATAAGTGTAAAAACTTATCTTCAAACATGGTTTCCCACTCTACATCAATTGTTACATCAAAACCTGCTGCGTCGTTTATTTGTTGTTTTAAAGCAGGATATTTTTCTTCTTGAAAAGTTTTTGTGAATCTTTTTTCTTTAAGTCCCATATGATTGTTTTTTAAGGTTACTTTCAATTATTTACCTCAAAATTACATGGAACTTTAGCGCTATTTTAATGAGTTTTATATGTGTTACTTCTTATTTTGTATTCGTATTAAAATTCTCTAAAAACTGTTTTAAATATGTTTTTTTTCTTGATGATAAAGGAACATTTTCGCCACTTGATAACTTAACTGTATTGGCACTTACTGAAGCTAAATATTTTATATTAATTAAGTGAGATTGATGTACTCTAGCAAAGGCATGTGTACTTAAAATATTTTCGTAATACTTTAAGTTTCTAGCACTCATTATTTTTTTATCTGTGGTATAAAAAAGCGTGTAACTTCCGTCTGATTGACAACGTACAATATCATCTACATGTAAAAAATGTTGCTCTTCGGTAGTTTTAATAAGCAATGTTTTTTGAGCCTCTTTTTTATCAAACTCATTTATTTTACTTAGTGCTTGCGTGTACTTTTTCTCTTTTTCAAAGTCCGCTCTAAAACGTTCTATGCAAGCATTTAATTCGTCAGAATCTATAGGTTTCAATAAATAATCTACCGTATCAAACTTAATGGCTTTTATTGCAAATTCATCATACGCTGTGGTAAATATCATTTTAAAGTTTATGGTTTCTAAGGCTTCTAATATTTGAAAAGCATTTCCTCCAATCAACTCAATATCTATAAACACCAAGTCTAAATTATTGTTGCTTAAAAAATCTATAGCTTCATCTACATTATCAATTTTAGCTACAATTTCTATATCTTTTTGCGTGTATTGCAACAGTTTTGTTAATGTGTTTAGCGCATTAAACTCATCTTCTATTATAGCAGCTTTTATCATTTTATAACTTTAATTTAAATACAACTTTTGTTCCTGATGGGTGTCCATCCTTATCGTGTAAATCTTCTATGGTAAAAGATTTTTCTTCTCCTTTATTTCTTATCTGTAGTCTTTCAATAAAAATATCGGTAGCGTGTAAATCTTTTGCTATTTTTTCTTGACTCTTTTTTTGCTTCCTTCCTACTCCATTATCTTCAATTTCAAAAAACAGTTCTTCACCTGTTTTTCGAATGTTTAAGTTCAATATTCCTCCTGATTTCTTTTCTTTTAAACCATATTCAATAGCATTTTCAACAAAAGGCTGCAACAACATAGGCGGTACTTTTACTTGTTTTGTATCACAGTTTTCAGAAATATTTATATGATAACTAAAACTATTATTGAAACGTAGCTGTTGTGTGTCTATGTAATTAGAAATCATAGCTAGTTCTTCTTCTAAGCTAATTTCTTCTTTTCGAACATAATCAAAATTTTGTCGAATAAGTTTTGAAAACTTAGCTATATAGTTTGATGATTTTACTGGGTTTCCTTCTAAAGTTATATTCTGAATCGCCGCTAAGGTGTTGAATATAAAATGCGGATTCATTTGAGCTCTTAGCAAACGTTGTTCTAATTTTGAAGCTTTATTAGCCGCTCTTAGCTTATTATTATATCCAAAAAACAATGCTATAATTAAAATAAGTACTAACGATACAATTACACTAATTCCTAACCACCAATTTTGTTTGTTTATTTCTTTTTGATGGGTTAATGCTATTTCTTTTTCTTTAATTTTATAGTTCACATTAGCAAAATGAAGAAGTTTTTGGTTTTGCTTTTTACTCTTAACCACTTCTATACTATCTCGTATAATTTGATGGTTTAATGCTTTTTGGTACTGCTTTTTAAGAATTGCTATTGATATTAGCTTATCTCTTATTTCTAGTTCTTCAGAAAGGTTGTTTTTACTTTTGTAAATTGACATGGCCTTGTTGTAATTTACCGCTGCCGAATCTAACTTATTAGTTACTAAAAAAAGGGTTCCTAAACCTTTGTATGGAGCTCCGTTAATTGTTTTAATTTTTTGGTTAAGTTTTACTGCACCTCGTAAAAACTTCTCTGCTTCTTCAAAACGTTTTGCTTCCAAATACGTGTATCCAATATTATTAAGAACACTTACGATAGTTTTTGGGTCTTTCGCTGACTCACCCAAGGCTAATGCTTCTGAAAACTGCTCTAAGGCTTTGTTATATTGCTTTAACATTAAGTAAACACCAGCAATATTACTTTTAATTGCTATAATTGAATTAGGATCATTTGGGTCGGTAAATAATTCTTCAGACCTTTTTATGTAAAACAATGCCTGTTCGTAATCTTTTAATATAAAATGAAGATTAAATAGTTGATTATTTGCCTTTGCTTGTAGTCGGGTGTTTTCTATTTTTTCGCCTATTTCTAAAGCCTCTAACGCATACTTTTGAGCATCTTCTAGCTCATTTAGCTTCATACAAGTAGCACTTAATGTTATTAAGCTCCTTCCTTTATTATAATCATCTTTAAGGTTTGTAAATAATTTATAGGTTTCTAAGTGTATGTTTTTTGCCTCTATTAACTTATCGTTCAGGTAAAAAAGTTCTCCTTTGCTAAACAACAATAAAGCCCTGTTTTTAGAATTTTGTTTCTTTTCTAATAAACTATCTATTTTTCTTAATCCTTCTTTTGGTTTTTGTTGAGAAATACTATCAACAGCTAATAAATATTCTTGTAAATCTTTATCTACATCATTTCTTTTACAGGCTGAAAAAACTAAAAGGGTACAGACGATATATAAAAAGTAGCTTCTTTTAAACAATGGCATTTTTTTGTAAGTAATTAGCCAACTAAAATAATTATATATTTTCATTTCACCTCCTTATCCACCACTTTAACAAAACGTTTATAAAATAATAGTATGCGTTTATAAAACACCTAAAAGCCAGCCCCAAATTTCTAAGATATTTGACTAAAAAATTAAATTATTAATAATGAGTACAGTTGAAACTATAGAAGAAGTTATTAAAACAGGATCTTGTAATTTAACGAGTTTTGAAAAGATTGAGGAAATTTCTAAACCAAAGGTTAGTATTGATGGGGCTTATCTTTTAATTTATAATTGGCCAGACGATCCCAGTGGTGCTAACACTACTATTCACGTTGATCTTACCTATTTATTTATACATAACGACCAAGAATACAAAGCTGTAACAAGAACAAAGTTTTATGATTTTGATGTTGCTAAGTTTGAAAACTTACCTAAAAAATACTTTATAACCGAATATCATAAATTAGTAGAGCAAGCTTTGATATTATCTAAACAAAAAATAGAAGAAAAATTTGAAGAGCCTTTAAGCTCTATTATTCCATTTAGTTTTAACCGAGAAGATTCTATTTTATTAGCTATAAATGCAGGATATTCTAGACAGATTGATTACGTATAGGCACCCAAACTAGGTGTTGATGATTCCCCTAACTCTCTCAGTTATCAATGTGCATACATTGGTAACTGATTTTTTAGTCCTTTAATACAAATTCATACAGTTTACTGCTTCCTATTTTATCAGCTTCATCTGTTATATAAAGAGTTCTTTCATCTTTAAAAGTAACACCTTCTTTTTGAGAAATATGATTGAATGTGTGTTCTTTTACGTCTCCACTAAAAAAATCGTCTCCGTTAAAATTGGTAAATACTAATACAGATTGATGTGTTAGCAAAACCACTTTTTGTTTATCTGGTGATATTGCTGCTGCTGTTATTGCACAATGAACATCGTTACAGTTTACATACTCTGATATATACTGAGCTGTATAATCACCTTTTGTAGCTGGAACTTTGTATAACATTGTTTTTCCGTGCTTATTTTTAACTCTACTTTTTGTAAAAATATATAGAGCTCCATCTTTATAAATTAAAGACTCTGCATCAAAAAAACGGTCTTTCTTTTTAGGTGGAAACTTGGTTTGATTAGGGTATGAAAACTTTATTTTTTCTACCTCTATATTCTCTCCTTTTAACAAATCTTCTTCCTTAATTTTTAGAATTACTAAATTCTTTCTTTTGTTATTATTGTTTCCAAAATCGGCAATATATATGTTTCCATCGTCGTCAGAAGTTATGTCTTCCCAATCGTGGTTTTTTACTGCTAGTACTCTTTTTTGCAACATCTTACCTTGGTCACTAACTTTAAACACTTTAGCTGCATTACCACTATCGTTATGCATCCATAACATGTTTAAGTCGTTGCTTTTCTCTACTCCTGAAACTTCTTTTAAATCTCCCGATAAATACGACACTAGCTTCAGTTGTCCATAATTGGTACAACTGGTAATTAATAAAATGGTTAGAAACAGGAAGAGTAGCTTTTTCATAAAAATCAAATACTTTATTTGTAAAAATACTGAATTAGTAACTCTTTTTATATTTTCTTTTCTACAAAAAAGGCTCCTGAGTTATTCAGGAGCCTTTGATATGTTCTTATAATATATAATTAAAAGGTTACTGTTTTCCCTATACTATTTGAATAGGTTTTATTGGTAACAGTATCAACAAAGTTCCAATCAGTTTGTATACCTGCAGCTATTACTGTAAGTTTCATATATCCTCTTTGAGATAAATTACCGTATTGTAAATCGTCTATTAACAAGCATAATGCAGCTTCTAAATCTGTTGCAGACGCTCCTAAATAGGTTTCTAATCCTGGTGACGATACTGAGCTTGTAGCTACCTCTACTGCTACTTTTTCTCCTGAATTATCTTTTAAATCGCTATACCACGCATTGTGAGTATCTCCTGCTAGTACTACTACATTTTTACTTTTAAAGCTTGCTAAAATACGTTCTCTTTCCATAAAATAGCCATCCCAAGCATCTAAGTTATATGGTAATACCGTTTCTATTCTTGCTTTTTCTTCTGCTGTTAAAGTAGGATCGTTTTGTAAAGCTCTTGTTTTAATCGTTACCAACTCTGTAATAGAGGTTTTAAGCAAACTAAACGTTTCTTCACTTGCTGATCCTGTAGCAGATACTTCTGCCAATAGTTTAGCTAAGAGTGTTAATAGTTCGGCAGGAATTAACATTTTTCCCATTAAAACTTGCTGTCCTATAATTTGCCACGTACTATTACTAGCTGCTAATTCACTTTCTAACCATCCTAATTGGGTAGTTCCTAAAAGTGTACGTTGCGGATTTAACCATGCTTGTTGAAAAGCTGCTGAATCAAATGCTCCATTTTCACCGTAAAATGCTGAATATTCTAGCTGCTTATCTCTTCCAATAATACGCGTATCTAACATAATTAAATCTACCAAACTTCCAATTTTCAAGTTTCTGTAAATAATTGAATTATCTACAAGATTCGTCATGTTAGGTAAGTATTCGCTGTATGCTTTTAACGCACTTTGTTTTCTTGAAGTAAAGCTTCCTTCATCTTCTTGATGGTTTTCAGCTCCGTCTTTATAAGTATCGTTTGCTACTTCATGATCGTCCCAAACACAGATAAAAGGTTTTCTTCTATGTAACTCTTTTAATTGCTCGTCTGAACGATATTGACGGTAACGAGTACGATAATCATCTAACGAAATAATTTCTCCTTTAGGCTCAGGTGTTCTAAACGAACCGTAAGTGTTCTCACCATACTCATAGATATAATCTCCTAGATGGATTACAACATCTGCATCAGATTTTTTTATCTCTTCGTATACGTTAAAGTAACCGTAAGCAAAGTTTGCACAAGATGCTACTGCTAACTTTACTTCACTAATTGATTCGCTAAATGTTAGGGTTTCTCCTACTGGTGATGTTGCTTTATCGTCAGCACTTACAAAACGGTAGTATAATTTTTGTCCTGCATCTAAGTCTTTAATTTCAACAGCTACAGTAAAGTCTCTTGAAGCATCGGTAGTTACTTCTGCTTGACGAACAACATCTTTAAAATTTTTGTCTTTTGCTATTTGCCAAATTAAGGTTGCCGAAGTTTGTTTGGTGTTATAACGAGTCCAAATAATAACTTGTGAGTTTGTAGGATCAAAACTAGCAACGCCTTGCTCAAAGTTTTTCTCTGCTAAGTTATCTGGAATTGGTAATTCATCAATATCATCATCTTTACAACTAATAAAATTAGGGACTAAAAGTAGTCCTCCAGTTGCTAATAATGAGTTTCTTAAAAAGCTTCTTCTTTTAATGTTAGTCTTCATACGTAAGGGTCATTTAATTTCCCTGCATAAGTACTATTTCAACATTGCTTTAACGTTAACTAACCTTTACTAAATAAATGAAGTTACTACCAACCTCCAGTAGCGCCACCGCCGCCAAAGCCGCCGCCGCCGAAACCTCCTCCGAAGCCTCCACCACCTCCGAAGCCTCCTGACGATCCTCCACCGAAGCTTCCTCCGCCAAAACCGCCTCTTCCTGCGTTGCTTAAAATAATGGTTTCTAAAATACCTCTTGCAACATCTGATTTCCTGTAGCCTCTTCCACCACCACGGTTTCCTCTACTACCGCTTGAAATAATGATAAAAAATACTATAAGAATGATGATAAAGATAATAAAGCTAAAATCTGTTTTTTTAGATTGTTTTCTAGAGCCTTTATATTCACCACTCATTACCTTAAAAACAGCATCTACTCCACTGTTTAACCCAGCGTAATAATCGCCTTGTTTAAAGTAAGGGATGATGTCGTACTCTATAATTTGTCGAGAAACATAATCGGTTAATAAGTGTTCGGTTCCATAACCTGTTCTGATGGTTATTTTACGATCATCTTTTGCCAGTAACATGAACACTCCGTTATCCTGCTCTTTGCTTCCTCCTATTCCCCATTCATGCGCCCAATTGGTAGCTAAATACCCTATTTCTTCACCTTCGGTTGAACTTATAATTGCCACTACTACTTGTGTTGAAGTAGTATCAGCATATTTAATTAGCTTATTTTCTAAACTTTTCTTTTGATTGGGTGATAAAAGGTTGATATAATCGTAAACACTTGTTTGCTCTTTAGGTGTATCAGGAATTTGATACCCTTGTGAGAAAAGAGTGTGTCCGCTTAAAAATGCAATAAAAAAAAGAACAACTTTTAAGTTCTGCAACTTGTTTGTTCTTTTATATAATGACGTTAATTTTCTTATCATGTTTCTTCCTTCTGTGAAGGTTTTAGCCTTTTGATATTTCATTACTTAGCTCATCTTCATCATCGGTAGTCCAAGGGAAATGAGCCTTTAATTCTTTTCCTGCTTTCAGCACACCATCTATAATTCCTTGTTTAAAGTTTCCTTGTTTAAACTGATTTTGGATGGCTTCTTTAGTTGTTTCCCAAAAATTTGTAGGAACAACTGCATTAATACCTTCATCACCATAAATTACAAACTTATGATCATCAACAGCAATGTATATTAATACACCGTTTCGCTGTTGGGTATTAAACATTTTAAGCATTTGAAATACTTCTAGCGCTCGGTCATAATGAGAAACCTCGGTAGTTTTTTCAATATGTACACGAATTTCACCAGAAGTACTTCGTTCTGCTTGCCTAATAGCTTGAACGATTTCCTCTTCTTCTTTGGCAGTAAGAAAATCTTCTACTTTAGACATATTTTTTAGAATTTAAAATCTACATCAGGAGCATTTTCTGAACCTGCATCTGATTTGTAACGCGTCATTTCTGTTAAGTTAAACATACCTGCTAGCATGTTTCCTGGAAACATTTTAATGTGCTTATTGTAAACATTTACAGCTTCGTTGTAACGATCACGTGCTACATTAATTCTATTTTCTGTTCCTTCTAACTGACTTTGTAATTCTAAGAAGTTTTTGTTTGCTTTGATATCTGGATAACGTTCTACAGACACTAATAACTTAGATAAAGCTCCGCTTAACCCTGTTTGTGCTTGTTGAAACTGTGCCATTTTTTCTGGCGTTAAATCACCAGCATTAATATTTACTGAAGTTGCTTTTGCTCTTGCATTAATTACGTCTGTTAACGTGCTTTTTTCAAAATCGGCAGCTCCTTGTACAGTCTTAACTAAATTACCAATTAAATCGTTTCTTCGTTGGTAAGAACTCTCTACATTAGACCATGTAGTTTTAGCATCTTCTTGGTATGTTACTGCTGTATTATAAAATCCTTTCGCCCATGAATAAATTCCAAATACTAGAACTCCTATAATAATTAAAGGCACTAACCATTTTTTCATAATTTTTGATTTTTTGTAATTATAATTGATTTTTGATTTTTATTAACTCTGCTTTTACAGTTTCTAATCTACTAATAATTTCCTGATTATTTAAGACTCCCTCTGGGTTTTTCTTTAGTTTTTGTTTTGCTCCATCTAAAGTAAATCCTCTTTCTTTTACAAGGTTGTAAATAATTTTAAAGTTTTTTACGTCCTCTTGTGTAAACAACCGATCGCCTTTGGCATTTTTTTTAGGATTGATAATTTCAAACTCTTTATCCCAAAATCGTATAAGTGAGCTATTCACCCCAAAAGCTTTTGCAACTTCTCCTATTTTGTAATATCGTTTATCGGGTAAGTCTACATACATTTTTCACAGCTTGTTACGTGTTTAGTCATACGACTGACCTTTTTGTTGTGAAGCTTTTTGCATGGCTGCAAACTCTTCTGGAGTTAAATCTCCGTAATAATAGTAAATAGGGTTTACAGGTCTTCCGTTTTTATGCACTTCGTAGTGTAGGTGTGGTGCTGCCGAACGACCAGTGTTTCCTACATAACCTATTAAATCACCACGTTTTACTTTTTGTCCTCTTCTGGCTAAAATTTTACTCATGTGAGCATAAATGGTTTGGTATCCATATCCATGATCTATATAAACCACTTTACCAAAAGTAGAACTTCTGTGCGCTTTTTTAACAATACCATTTCCTGATGCAAAAATTGGTGTACCTGTTGGCGCAGTAAAATCCATTCCGTTATGCATACGCCACGACTTTAATATAGGGTGTAAACGCATTCCATAACCTGATGCCATTCTTTTTAAGTCTTGGTTTTTTACAGGCTGAATAGCAGGTATTGAAGCTAACATTTTTTCTTTTTCTTTGGCTAGCTCAACAATCTCATCCAACGATTTTGATTGTACTACCATTTGTTTTGATAAAATGTCTAACTCCTTAGTTACTTTCTTTACCATTGAACTATTATCAAAACCGTCTAAGTGTTTATATCTGTTAACACCTCCAAAACCAGCTTTTCTTTGCTCTTCTGGTATTGGGCTAGCCTCAAAATATGTTCGGTAAATATTGTTATCTCTTTCTTGTAAATCGGTTAAGATTTCAGCGCTTTCTTCCATTTTTTTTGAAAGTAACTCATAATGTAATTTTAAGTTTTCTAATTCTCTCTTTTGAGCTCGCTCTTTTGGAGACATTAAAAACTGGCTAAAACCTATAAAACCAAAAAAAGCAATTAATAAAAAACTAAGTAGCCCAAAAAAAGTTTTCTTATACTTTTCACTTCTTTTAACCTCTATCTTTCTATATGATAAAGTGTCTGGGTCATAATAATATTTTACTTTTGCCATAATGCTAAATGTACTATTTTTGTGCTTTTTAAATTAAGCATCCTTAGAGGGGATGTACAATTTGAAAACTCACAAATTTACAAAATCTTTTAAAACTTCTTTTTATAAGCAGTTTTTTAAACATATTTTAACAAAATCCAGATACCCAGAGTTGTATGAAATCTCAAGATATTAGAGCTAAATTTTTAGATTTTTTTAAATCAAAACAACACGAAATAGTTCCTTCAGCACCAATGGTGTTAAAGAACGACCCTACTTTAATGTTTACCAACGCTGGTATGGTGCCATTTAAAGAGTTTTTCTTAGGAAACTCAACTCCTAAAAATGGTAGAGTTTCTGATAGCCAAAAATGTTTACGTGTTTCTGGTAAACATAATGACTTGGAAGAGGTTGGTTACGATACTTACCACCACACCATGTTTGAAATGTTAGGTAACTGGAGTTTTGGTGATTACTTTAAGAAAGAAGCTATTGCTTGGGCCTGGGAATTATTAACTGAAGTTTACAAAGTAGATAAAGACATTTTGTACGTAACTGTTTTTGAAGGTGATGAAAAGGACGGTACAAAAATGGATCAAGAGGCATACGATATTTGGAAGCAATACATTGCTGAAGATCGTATCTTAATGGGTAATAAAAAGGATAACTTCTGGGAAATGGGCGAGCAAGGTCCTTGTGGTCCGTGTTCTGAGATCCATGTAGATATTCGTTCTGCTGAAGAAAAAGCTAAAATTGATGGTAAATCATTAGTAAACGAAGATCACCCTCAGGTTGTTGAAATCTGGAACTTAGTATTCATGCAATACAATCGTAAAGCAGATGGTTCTTTAGTTGAACTTCCTGCGAAACATATTGATACTGGTATGGGATTTGAGCGTTTATGTATGGTTTTACAAGGTGTTCAATCTAATTACGATACTGATGTATTTACTCCTTTAATTCGTGAGATAGGAACAATTACTGGTGCTAAGTACGGAAAAGATGAAAAAATTGACATTGCTATTCGTGTAATTGCCGACCACGTTCGTGCTGTTGCTTTTGCTATTGCAGACGGTCAATTACCAAGTAATAATGGTGCTGGTTATGTAATACGTAGAATTTTACGTCGTGCTATTCGTTATGGTTTTACTTTCTTAAACCAAAAAGAGCCTTTTATTTATAAGTTAGTAGAAACTTTAGCATACCAAATGGGAGGTGCATTTCCTGAAATTAGAAAACAAAATACTTTAGTACACAATGTAATTAAAGAAGAAGAAACTTCTTTCTTACGCACATTAGATCAAGGGTTATTATTATTAGACCAAGTTATAGCAACTACTAATGGTAAAACTGTATCTGGTAAACGTGCTTTTGAATTATATGACACCTATGGGTTCCCTTTAGATTTAACGCAGTTAATTGCTCGTGAAAAGGGGTATGAAATTAATGAAGAGGAATTTAATGCAGGTATGAAAGCTCAAAAAGAGCGTTCTCGTGCAGCTTCTGCAAGTGAAACTGGTGATTGGGTTGTTTTACTAGACGATGATGTTGAAGAATTTATTGGATACGACATACTAGCTACTAACGTAAAACTTACTCGTTACAGAAAAGTTAGTACCAAAAAAGGTGGTGACCAATATCAACTGGTATTCAACATGACTCCTTTTTATCCAGAAGGTGGTGGACAGGTTGGTGACAAAGGATATATTGAATCTCCTAATGGTGATATTATTTACGTGCTTGACACCAAAAAAGAGAACAATGTTATCATTCACTTTACTAAGAATTTACCTAAAAACTTAAACGAAACTTTTAAGGCTGTTGTAAATAAAGAACATAGAAGTTTAGCTGCTAGTAATCACTCGGCTACTCACTTATTACACCAAGCTTTACGTACTATTTTAGGAGATCATGTAGAACAAAAAGGTTCGTTGGTTAGTCCTGATTATTTACGTTTTGATTTTTCTCACTTCTCTAAAGTAGACAATGATCAATTAGAGGCTGTTGAGGAATTTGTAAATGCTCGTATTCGTGAAAATCTTCCATTACAAGAGCAAAGGAATATACCAATGCAACAAGCTATTGACGAAGGTGCTGTAGCTTTATTTGGTGAAAAATATGGTGATAGTGTTCGTACCATTCGTTTTGGGCAATCGATGGAATTATGTGGAGGTACGCACGTACAACAAACTGGTGATATTTGGTATTTCAAAATAAAATCGGAAGGTGCTGTTGCTGCAGGAATTAGAAGGATTGAAGCAATTACTAATGTAGCTGTTGGTAATTATTTTGAAGATGTTGAGCGTAATTACGATGCTGTAAAACAGTTATTAAAGAATCCTAAAGATGTAACCAAATCAGTTAGTAGCTTACAAGACGAAAATGCTGCTTTAAAAAAGCAAGTTGAGCAACTATTAAAAGATAAAGCTAAAAACATGAAAGGCGAACTTAAAAACCAATTACAAGAGGTAAATGGAGTTCAGTTTTTAGCAACTAAAGTAGATTTAGACCCTAACAGCATTAAAAACTTATTATTTGAGTTAGGTGGAGAAATTAACAATTTATTTGTGGTATTTGCTACTGCCCCTTCTGCTGAAAAGGCTATGTTAACTTGTTATATTTCTAAAGACTTGGCTAATGAAAAAGGATACGATGCTGGAAAGGTTGTTAGAGAATTAGGAAAACTAATCCACGGTGGTGGTGGTGGACAAAATTTCTTTGCAACCGCTGGTGGTAAAAACCCTGGAGGCATACCAAAAGCATTAGAGAGAGCAAAAGACTATATCGCTTAATACATACTAAAAAAGGTTCAGAAAATTCTGAACCTTTTTTATTGCAGTGCATTTTTATATGTACTTATCGCTCGTTCTCTAGCAAACTTGTGTTCTACCATTGGTTGCGGATAGGTTAGCTCATCAAAGTCTTTTACCCACTTTCTAACATATTGTAAGTCTTTATCAAACTTTTTTAACTGTGATTCTGGGTTGAATACTCTAAAATATGGGGCTGCATCGCAACCCGTACCTGCTGCCCATTGCCAATTCCCATTATTTGCTGACAAGTCATAATCCAACAGCTTTTCTGCAAAATACGCTTCTCCCCAACGCCAATCTATTAATAAATGTTTGCATAAAAACCCAGCAGTAATCATTCGTACTCTGTTATGCATGTATCCTGTTTCATTTAACTCTCGCATGCCTGCATCTACCATAGGATACCCTGTGTTACCTTCACACCATTTTTTAAACTCTTCTTCGTTGTTCCTCCAAGGAACTGCATCGTACTTTTGTTTGAAGTTCTGGGTAACTACTTTTGGAAAGTGATATAAAATCTGCATAAAAAATTCACGCCAAATCAGTTCACTTAAAAAAGTTTGGTTGGTTTTTAAAGCAAATCGAACCATTTTTCGAGTACTTACCAATCCGAAACGCAGATATGGCGACAAGTATGAAGTTTTATCTTCAGCAGGAAAATCTCTCACCTCATCATACGAATCCAAATTAGATAAGTTATATTGTTTTACTTTAATTGTACTTTCTTCAAAACCTATGGAAGCTAATGATGAAAATTCAGATGAAAACTGATAAAAGTTAACAAAGTCGATCGTAAAATCTTGTGTATCTTTCTTTTCAGAAAAGTTTTGCAACCATTTGTTTTTATAGGGAGTAAAGACCGTATACGGAGTTCCATCGTTTTTCAAAACTTCGTTTTCTTCAAAAATTACTTGATCTTTAAAAGCATTAAATATTATTCCTTTTGATGTTAAAAAGTCAGCTATTTCCTTGTCTCTTTTAATTGCGTAAGGTTCGTAATCTTTATTTGTGTAAACTCCCTGAATCGTATATTCTTCTAGAAGTTCCCCCCAAACTTCTAAAGGCTTTCCTTTTTTTATTATAAGAGATGATTGATGTTTTCTTAACTCTTTATCTATCTTTTGTAGCGTTTGATAAATAAACGTTACACGCGCATCATTTTTAGGAAGATTTTCTAAAATATCTTCATCAAAAATAAATAATGGTATTACCTTATGACCTGATTGTAGGGCTTCATGTAGTCCTTTGTTGTCTTCTAAACGTAAATCTCGACGAAACCAAAAAAACGATACTTTATTTTCCATTAAATAATTTTTCTAACGTACTGTAACGATGTTCAAAAATTCCTTTTAACTGCCTTTTTATAAAGATTGACTGGGCTATGTGTCCTAAAAAACCAAAAGGTATTTTGTATGATATTTTGTCTTTCATCAATGTTTTTCCATTTGGCAACTCTTCAAACCAGTGTTCGTGATGCCACATGCTATAAGGACCGAATCGCTGTTCATCTATAAAAAACTGTTGTTCTTTTACTTGTGTTATTTCAGTAACCCAACTAGACTTAATGCCTGGTAAAATCCCTACTTTGTAGGTAATTATTTGCCCTGCATACGCTTTTTTATCAACTTCAGAAGTAATTTGAAACCCCATATGTGAAGGAGTTATTTTTTGTAAGTTTCCTGGAGAACTAAAAAAACCCCACGCTTGCTGTAACGGAACGTTTAAAGTTTGCTCTGTTGATAAAGTATAAATTCCTGAATGTTTTTTGAAATGAATCATTATAACAGTTTGGTGATTTTCTTACTCATTGGTTTGGTGATTGAATAAAAAACATCAATTAGCCTTCCTTCTTCATCTACCAAATATTTTTGAAAATTCCATTTTACTGAAGAACTCATTTTTCCATTTTTCTCTTTTTGTGTTAACCATTGATACAACGGGTGTTGATTTTCTCCTTTAACCTCAATTTTTTCTGTCATAGGAAAATCTACTCCATAGGTTACACTACAAAATGATTGAATTTCTTTTATTGTTCCTGGTTCTTGCCCTCCAAATTGATTACATGGTAAACCTACAATTACTAACTTATCTTTGTGTTTTGAGTATAGTTCTTGTAAACCTTCATACTGATTTGTAAAGCCACATTTTGATGCTACATTTACAAATAGTATTTTCTTTCCTTTAAATTGATTAAGGTCTAATTTTTTTCCATCAATTCCCTCTATTTTTATATCGTATAACGATTCTTTAGGAGCAACTGTTTGTGCTTTTCCTGAAAAACTAAATAATGCCATGATTAAGAATATTTTTACTGTGTTCATTTTATTGAATTGCTATTTTTATTATTTCTAACGAAAATTTTTCGTCTTTTTTGTTTCCTATTAAAACTGCTACTTCTTTTATTTGGTTAGCAGAAAAATTACCAAAGCTTAACTTTCTACCTCTAAAAGCGGGATAAAATCCTTTTAGTGGTAGTACAATTTCTTGTTCTTGTTTGTTGGTTCTGAATGCTTGCACATAAGAATAACGTTGAGATTCGTCTGACTTTAATCGTAATTGATATTGCTTATCATCTCCTTTTACTCTTAATATAATTTTTGAATGTTGGTTATTTAAATTTATAGCTGTTGACATTTTGGTCATAGCAAACCCTCCATTATTCTCAGTTGAAACTCTTCCTGAGAAAACAAGATTTCCTTCATTATTAATCTTAACGGATGAATTAGAAACGCCGCCCATTACAGTATCGTTAGTGATATACCACTTTTGTGTGTTGTTGTCTTTGTCAAAAATTATAATTTCATCATTCAAACACATAAGAAAACTTAGAATTAAAAACCATTTCATTTTCTACATTTTTACACTTACAATTCCAGCATCAATGGGAATTATTTGTCCTGTCATTGACGCAGCTCCGTCTGAAAGTAAAAAGGTTACTAATCCTGCTACTTCTTCTGCTTTTAAATATTTTTTTAGCGGATGCCTGTTTTGTAAACTTTCTTGTTGTTTTTCATTTCGTAATAAACGAGCAGCCAATGGTGTATCGGTTACTGTAGGAGCAACGGCATTAAATCGGATTTTAGTTGCATATTCTGCCGCTAATGATTTTGTTAGTCCTTCAATTGCTGATTTACTAGTTGCGATACTTGCATGAAAAGGCATTCCTAAAAACGAAGCTACAGTACTAAACAACACAACGCTTCCATTATTTTTTGTCAAAGCCCCTTCATAAGCTTTCAGTGTTTTAATTGCTCCTATTACGTTTATTTCTAAATCAGCTTGAAAATCAGCTATTTTTAATCTTGAAAATGATTTTAAATTAATGCTTCCTGGGCAATATACCAATCCATGTACTTCCTCTAACTCTGGAAGTTCATCTTTTGTTATATCACAAGTGTAATGTGTTATATGTTGATGAGTTTCTGGTTGGGTTCTACTTATATTGATAATTTTATGAGTGTCTTTTAAATCATCAATAATTGCTTTACCAATGCCGCTACTGCCTCCTACTACTACAATTGTTTTCATAATTACGCTTTTATTAAATGATTAATCATTCCTTTAAATACAAATGCGTGAAAAGGTAAAACGCTATACCAATACATTCTCCCCCAAATTCCTTTGGGTCTAAAAATGGCTCTTTGATGTAGCTTACCTTTTTCTATTTTAAATTCTAACCATGCTTCACCAGGCAACTTCATTTCAGCAAATAAAATCAATCGTTTATTTTTTTTATCTGCTAACAATACTCTCCAAAAATCGAGTGGGTCTCCTGGTTCTAATTCTGTGGGATGTCTTCTACCTCTTCGCAATCCAACACCTCCAAAAAGTTTATCCACGTATCCTCTTATCTTCCAAAGAGAATTAAACTTGTACCACCCTGTTTCTCCTCCGATGCTCCAAATTTTGTGTAATGTATTCTCCTCGTTTTGTATTTCTCTAACTCTTATATCTTTAAAACAACCGTATTGAGGTATTTGTATATGTTTTGCCAATTGATCGTGAAAAACTCCACTACTCATGGCATCTTTCCAACTAGAAATTACTTCGTTTTGCTCTATTTTTTGAAATGCTAATGCTACTGCTTCTTTATAGGTTATGGGCTCTACATTAAGTAACGTATTAATGCTACTTGGTTTGGCGATTACTTCAACCTTCATACTATCCACTAGGGCTTGTGCTAGGTTAAAAGATGTGGATGTTACAAAATACAACCAATAAGAAGATAGTTTTGGTGTTAATACTGGAAGTGTATAAATGTATCTTTTAAACCCTCTTATCTCTGCAAACTGTAACAACATTTCCTTATAAGTTAATATCTCAGGACCGCAGATGTCAAAAGATTTATTGTAGACCTCTTTAACTTGTAAACTATTTTCTAAAAAGGCTAATACATCTCTAACTGCAATAGGTTGTGTTTTCGTTTTTAACCATTTTGGTGTTACCATTACAGGAAGCTTTTCTACAATATCTCTTATAATTTCAAAAGAAGCACTTCCACTTCCTACAATAATTCCTGCTCTAAAGGTCGTTAAGGCATAACTATTTGATTGTAATTCTTTTTCTACTTCGTATCTTGATTTTAGGTGCTTGGACAGCGAATTGTCATTAACTATTCCGCTTAAATACACCACTTGCTTACAATTAGTAGGTTCTACTAGTTTTTTAAAATTCTGTGCACAGGTTAATTCTAAGTTTTCAAAATTTTCTGATGTCGTCGCCATCGAATGAATTAAATAGTACGCAGCATCAATATCTTTGGGAAAAACTGTATTTTCTGTATTTAAAAAATCTACTTTTATAAAAGTAACATTCGGATTATTTTCAAACTCATCTGGTATTCTATCTAAATCACGAACACAACAGACTAATTGATGGTTATTTTCTAGCAACCTAACAATTAATCGTTTTCCTATATAACCTGTTGTGCCTGTAACTAAGATTTTCATTCCTTTGGTCTTTGATATGATAATCTTGTATAGTTTTCTGCAACCATATAGGTATCTAATCCATTAATTGCAGCTACTTTTTCTTTGGATAGATTTAAAAAACCATCTTCTGAAAGCATATTGTCGTTAAAATACAAATCAGTAACTTCTCCCAGAACTAAAATAGTTCCGTTAGCTTTTATATGATGTTCTTCTAAAAACTTCATTCCTATTTGTAAGGGTGACTCTGCTACAAATGGAGCATGAAAGTTATTTTTAAATTCTTCCGAAAGTGTTGTTTTATCAAATTCTGAAATTTCTGACGGATATTTAGCTGAGGTATGATGTGCCTCTTCTATCATTACTTCATTAATAGCATTAATTGTGTAGTAACCCGTTTCTTTGATATTGTTATATGTGTTCCTCACAACGGTTGTAGGACGCAATACAAAACCTAGTATTGCTGGACTTGAACCATAATGCACTACAGAGCTAAACACCGCTACATTGGTAATATCGTCATTAGATTTTGTCGCAATAAGATTTGCTGGTTTATAACCAGAAATACTATTCATCAAATTTATTTTATAAAGATGAGGAAACTCGTCTATTTCTTGACGCGTAATGTGCATTATATCGTATTAAAGTTATCAATTTTTACCTTATTCGCCTTTAAGTCATGCATTAAGTTATACAGACCAAAAAATGTTCGATTGATGTAAATAAAGTGTTTTGACCCTCTATTTCCGTTCATCTTTTTTAGTTCTGTACTCTTGGCATATTTTTGACCTAAATCAGCTATTTTTCCGAAGAAAATCTCATCAGAAAAATCAAATTCTTCTTGCTGAAAAGGTTGTGTAAAGAGTGATAACATCTCATAAAAAAGCGACTTAAAAAAGGTTATTTCTTCTGGAGTATCGTCTTTTCTTAAAATTTCTAACTCATACAGTTTGCTTTCAAAGAAGGCTGGATTATCTATATTCTCTCGTTTTGCTAATTCAAAATAAGGCACATAAAAACTTTCAGGAACTTCTTTCATGCATCCAAAATCAATTACAATAAGTTTGTTTGATTTGGATACTAAAAAGTTTCCTGGATGCGGGTCTGCATGTACTTTTTTTAACTTGTGCATTTGGTACATATAAAAATCCCACAAAGCCTGCCCTAGTTTATTTGCAACATCTTCAGTTTGTTCTTCTTTAGTAAATTCTGACAAGTGAACCCCATCCATCCAGTCCATCGTTAAAATTCTATCTGATGACAAGTCTGGATAGTAGCTTGGGAATTTTAAATTTGGAATATGTTTACATGCATCAGCAATTTCATTACTCTGAGCTAGCTCTAATTCATAATTAGTTTCCTCTAAAAGTTTGTCTTCAACTTCTTTGAAATATTCGTCAGAGCCTTCACCTTTAATGTTAAACATTTTCATTGCAATGGGTTTTACCATCGCTAAATCGGTTGAAATACTATCCGCTACTCCAGGGTACTGAATTTTTACAGCTAACTTTTTTCCGTCTTTCGTCGCTTTATGAACTTGTCCTATACTTGCTGCATTTACTGATTCTGCTGTAAACGTATCAAAAACTTCATTAGGTGTTTTGCTGAAGTATTTTTTAAATGTTTTGGTTACCAAAGGTCCTGATAATGGTGGTACTGAAAACTGAGATAATGAGAATTTTTCTACATAAGCATTGGGTAAAATATTTTTTTCCATGCTTAGCATTTGCGCTACTTTTAATGCTGATCCTTTTAATTCTTTTAATCCATCGTAAATATCTGTAGCATTATCTTCGTTGAGCTGCTTTTTAGCTTCCTCTTCTGATTTAGTGATTTTGTTACCGTAATATTTAGCATAATTTACACCTACTTTTACTCCTGTTGAAACTAGTTTTGTAGCTCGTTCTATTTTTGAGGTTGGTATTTTATTTAGCGTTTTCATACCATTGGTGATTTTTCTTTCCACAAAAACTTTGCTAAATCAATCACACTTTTCACAGGTGCTATTTGCTGAATATCAAAACTTGCTTTGACTGATTTTTCTATAAAAAGATCTGTTTTTTCAAAATTAGGTGATTCATCATCTATCCAAAATTTTAAGATCATTAATAACTGCATCCAATATCCTTCTGCAACAGTTTTATCTTGAATTTTATTTACTTTTTCATTTTTAAAGTCAATTTTTTCAAGATCTAATCCGTTTACAAAATCAATAAATTCTACTCGCAACTCTTTCAATACAGATAATCTTGAAAAGTCGGTTTTCATTTCCTTGAATTGTAACAACACGTACGATCTGTTAGCTGTTAACAGTTCAAAAAAAGTAAAGTAAAAACTTAATAGTTTATCTTTTGATGAATAGTCTTTGTATGCCTCTGTTTTATGCAATAAGTGAATAGTTTCTTTAGCAAAAACTCCGAAAATAGCTTTTTCTAAACTTTCAAAACTTGAAAAATGTTTGTAAAAATCTGCCTCTTCAAAGTTGTTTTCTTGCGCGAAAGAAAATATGGAGTTTGGTTTACCTGCTGATAGTACAGCGTTCATATACCATTCTATTATTTTTTCTTGAGTTATGTTCTTTTTTTTTGCCATGATTTAATTGTTTAATACGATGTATGCGTTGAGACTAGTTGCAATCGTCATCCATATTAGATATGGAAGAATAAATAGTGTGTACCATTTTACTTTTTTTAAATACTCAAAAGTGAAATAACCTACGAGTATCCACAATAAAGCGATTACTACTAAACCTAGTTTTGTTAAATGTTGATTGAAGAAAATATAATTCCAGCTTACATTTAAAACCCATTGGTCTATATATAAAATGAGTACTTTTTTGTTTAAAAATTCATGTTGAAAACTCACTCTAGTCATATATACAGAAAACAATACCATAATGGTTGTCCATGCTGCTCCAAAAACCCATCCTGCCGGTGTCCATGGAGCTTTGTTTAAAGATAAATACCAATCTGTTCTTGGCCCTTCGTTCATTAACCAAACTCCAATAGCTAAAGCTGAAAAATTAGCTATTAGGAATATTAAAAATCGTATGTATTTATTTTCTTTCAAGTTTTTTTCTTTTTAAAGAATTGAAGATTAACTGCACTGAAAACAACATTGTAAATGCATAAAAAATGTCTTCAAAGGGTATGGTGAAAATTCTAAATCCTAAGTTTTCTGAATTGTTATACCAAACAACTGGTTCTTCTATAAAACTTCCTGTTAAAATTCCATTAACGATTAAGAAAGGAACTAATATTACCAAGAAGCTTGGGTAATATTCTTGTAACGTATTCAAATGATATTTTAACGCATAGCCCAACAGCAATAAGAATAGTATAAAGTTAACTGTTGTATACCATTTTCCGAAGTTAAAAATCAATAATAAACTCACTAAAACTATGAGTAAAAAGCTTATGATTACTGTCATTGACTTTGACATTTTAAACTTTGGAAATAAAAATTTTAATGCTTCATGTGTAAATAAACACGCATAGGGTATACAAAAGAAGAACATCCATTCTTCTATTGGCATGTGCAGTAATTTTAAGGATAAATGGTAATCTGAGTTAAATCCCCACACTCCTATTTGCGTAAACCAACTGTCCCAAATCAAAAAAAACAAGGCGACTAATAAAATACTAAGCGCTGCTTGTTTAAAATATTGTATAAAGTGTAATTTTTTTTCAAAAACACTATATAATAGCGGAATACTTAAACTACCTAGGTTTAATATTAGATACAAATACTGACTCACTGTCTTTTATTAAAGTATTTAAAGGGCACAAACAACATACCGAAACATTCTCCGTCGTGTTTTCCCAAATGTTTGTGATGAATTTTATGTGCTTTTCGTAATCCTTTTAAGTATTGGTTATTTGTTTTGTCAAACCACTTAAACCTTCTGTGAATTAATACATCGTGTACCAAGAAATAAGCTATACCATAAAATAATATCCCCAGACCTATAAAGAACAAAACATTTAATTCTGGATGAATTCCAAAGTAAAAAAGCGACATACTAGGAATAGCAAAAACCACAAAAAAGGCATCGTTCTTTTCAAACACATGTGGATATCCTGGTTGATGGTGATCTTCATGTAAATACCATCCAAAACCATGCATTACATATTTATGAGTACACCAAGTAACTCCTTCCATAACAATAAATGTTAGTGCAGTAACTGCTATGTAAATTGCTATATTCATAATGATGTATTGTTAATTATATATGTATGTAAATAATTTGTACTGTCTTTTTTTTGGAGTTCTTCTTTTAAAAACTGTTTATCTTTTTTTATAGAAGATTTATATCCTAAAATACTTGGTGTATTTTCTTGTATTACTAAACGAACATATCTTAAATGAATGTTGTTAGGATTCTTTGAAATTAGTGTTTCTAGTTTATGCTTTTCTGTATTAAAAACTTTCAATTTACTCCACGGCATCATTTTATATTTTGCCTGTTTCATTTGTAAAGAAATTACGTAGGCTTGTATACTTACTTCTTTACTGTTTTTATATTTTTTTATGTAAGATAACTCTGCTTCTTTTGTAGCTAATTCATGGTACTCTATAACAAAATTAGGTGCATTATTGAAGCCTATAATCGACATAAAAAACAGTACTCCTAAGATACCACTTTTTATCATATTAAATTCAATTTATACCTTACATAACTTCTTGCTAGAAGATTAATTTTCATAGGGTTTGAAATTCGAATTCTAGTATCCATAATTTTTGTTGAAGGCGTATCTTGTAGCTTCTTTAACAACTTTTTATAATATCTATACGCCATGTAAACTCCGAATTTTGCTTCAACTGGCAGCTTTAAAATACCGTTTTTAT
This sequence comes from Tenacibaculum sp. DPLXC6, assembly GCF_056815515.1. Lineage (NCBI taxonomy): Bacteria > Pseudomonadati > Bacteroidota > Flavobacteriia > Flavobacteriales > Flavobacteriaceae > Tenacibaculum > Tenacibaculum sp. DPLXC6. Next base: position 2,721,720 of record NZ_CP141806.1, on the reverse strand, counting down.
AAGCAAAGTCAAAATCGTCTTCTATTTCTTTAATAATCGTATTTTTTCCTTCCGCACTTAAATCCCCAAAATTGATATTTGGAAAATAAGACCTATTCAATTCATTAAAATCTTCTTTTAGATCTCTTAGAAAATTCACTTTTTGAAATGCTGATCCTAAACGCATTGCAGGCTCTTTTAGCTCCTCGTATTTTTGCTGATTTCCATTTACAAAAACCTTTAAACACATTAATCCAACAACATCTGCAGAACCGTATATATATTCATTATACTCTTCTGTAGTTGTATATTCTGTTTTGTACAAATCAGCTTTCATGCTTTTTAAAAACGACTGTACTAAATCATCAGAAATTTTATATTTATTTACAGTATGTATGAAAGAGTTTAGAATAGGGTTTAAACTAATTCCTCTATTCTTCGACTCGTAATAATCTCTTTCAAATTTTAGTAATAATTGTTCTTTATCATACTCATGGAAAGAGTCTACTATTTCATCCGCAAAGCGTACAAAACCGTAGATATTATAAATATCAGCACGTATTTTTAGTGATAACATCTTCGTGGCTAACGAAAACGAGGTACTATACTTTTGAGTTACTAACTTACTACATGCGTAAGAAACCTCATCAAACAATTGTTTCATCTTTGTACGTTTTTAAAATTAAATCTGAAGCTATTTTTCCTGAAATTAAAGACGGGGGAACTCCTGGTCCTGGTACTGTTAACTGCCCCGTAAAGAACAAATTCTTTACTTTTTTACTTTTTATTTTTGGTCTTAAAAATGCTGTTTGTGTTAAAATATTCGCCAATCCGTATGCATTTCCTTTGTAAGAATTGTATTCCTTAACAAAGTCATTCACACAAAAGCTTTCTTTAAAAAGCACATGCTCTTTTACTGATTGATTTGTTAATTTCTCTAACCTTTCTATTATAATATTAAAATAGCGCTCTCTTAGCTCTGGAGTATCTTCTATACCAGGTGCTAATGGAATTAAAAAAGTAGCAGCTTCTTTTCCATTGGGCGCAAAAGAACCATCTGTTACTGAAGGAAAGCTCGCATAAAACAATGGTTCTTTTGGCCAACTAGGAACATCATATATTGTTTTTGCATGCACATCAAAATCTGTATCAAAAAAAAGAGTATGATGGCATACATTTTTTAATTTCTTATCAAAACCTACATAAAAGAGTAATGATGATGGTGCAAATATTTTTTTATCCCAGTAACTTTCAGAATATTGTCTTAAATATTTAGGAAGTAGTGTTTCTGTATGATGGTAATCTGCCCCGCTTAACACTACATCAGATTCCATTAGTTTTCCATCTACCGCAACACCAATTGTTTCTCCCTTGTCATTTACTACAATTTCTTCAACATTTGCATTGGTTTGAAATTTCACACCTAAGCTCGTAGCTAAGGTAGTCATGGCCTCAATTACTTTGTACATTCCTCCTTTAGGATGCCATGTACCTAAGCCAAAATCAGCATAATTCATAAAATTGTAAAAAGCAGGTGTATTACTAGGCTTTGCACCTAAAAACAATACTGGAAACTCTAAAATTTGAATCAGCTTCTTACTTTTAATTTTCTTTCTTACTTCATGTCTAATGGTAGAAAAAAACTGAAATATTTTACCCATAGTAACTGGAGTTACTAATTCTAAAGGAGAAACACCAGGTTTATAAACTAAATCATTTATAGAAACATCATAATTGTATTTTGCTGATTTTAAAAAAGACTTCAGGTGTTTTGAACTTCCCTTTTCTTCTTTTTCAAAAACCTCATAAATCTCATCTAATGTTCCTGGAATTATAATTGAATCTTTTTCTCCAAAGTACACTTCATAAGCCGGATTTAATCTTTCTAATTTGTAGTAATCTGATGGCTTCTTACCAAAATCTGCAAAAAACTTTTCAAAAACATCTGGCATCCAATACCATGTAGGACCTATGTCAAAAGTAAACCCTTCTCTCAACAATTGTCTTGCTCTCCCACCAATGGTAGCATTTTTTTCTAACACAGTTACTTCATACCCAGCCTTGGCTAAATAACATGATGCCGACAAAGAAGAGAATCCTGAACCTATTATGTATACTTTTTTTTTCAAATTATTTCTTATAAATATAATTAAATTAACTACGAGTGAAAATATTTTTTCACTCGTAATCAACACATTACTATAAAACTAAGGTAAAAGAACACTATCTACTACATGGATTACTCCATTAGTTCCTTGCACATCGGTTAAAGAGATTACAACAGATTGCCCTGAACTTGTATCTAATTTAGCTCCGCTAGATAAATCAACTGTAACTATACTGCCATCAAACATTGTGATTTCTTGATTATCACTTAATTCATCTGACTGTACATTTCCTCCCGCAAACACATGATACTTTAATACTGCTTCTAATGTTGCAATAGGAATATCTGCTAATGAATTCCAAGAATCATTACTATCTAACAATGCTTGAAATGCATCATTTGTAGGAGCAAAGATTGTATATGGTCCATCCTCTTTTAATAAAGAAACAAAATCTGTAGTATGACGGCTATCTGTTAACGCTGCTACCAAAGAAGTAAAACCACTATTATTTAACGCTAAGGTCACTACATTAGCTGGCAACATTACTTTATCTATTGTGTGTATAACTCCGTTTGAGGCCATAACATCTGTAGCAATTGGTTTTGAATCTCCATTGAACTCCACTGCCCCATCAACTTCTACTTGTAATGACAACATCTCATCATTTGGACCTGTTGATAAGGTATTCACATAAGTGTTAGATAAATCTGCCGCTTTTACTTCACCACTTATCACATGAAATAACAATACCGACTTTAATGTTTCTACTGGAATATCATCTAATGAATTCCATGAGTCATTACTATCTAACAACGCCTGAAATGCTGCATCAGTTGGAGCAAAAACAGTAAAAGATCCATCAGCTTGTAATGCTGATACTAAATCAGCTTTTTGCAAAGCTGCAACCAAAACACTTAAATTGGAATCTGCAACTGCTACATCAACTATATTCTTTGTTTTTTCTATTACTGGGTCATCATCACTACATGATGTTAATAAACCAAAACTTAAAAACAAACCCAAAAACAACACCGAGGTCAAATTCTTTACTTTCATAATTTCACACTTTAAATTATTGCTTACTCTTATTTTTTATAGTCTACTTTTCAGCTTCGGTAGACTTTGTTTATTTTATATTAAAAAACATTAAACAAAATTAGTTTCATTAAAAAAATATGTCTTGAAAATCAAAACATTAGTCAAAATTACATTTTTTGTTTAACAAAAACAAATAAAAGATAAACAAAATTAAGTTACTCAAAAAAAATTAGAACTGATTTAAAAATATTTTAAGAGAAGAATACACTGTTATTTTAGCTTTAAAATCTATACTATCAACAGCCATCGCTTTGTTTCCTATAGCTATCAATTCATGGTTAGTGTTTTCAAGTACAGCTTCAATTTCTGAAAAATATTCTTCTATTTTATCATCATAAGGCTGAACTGTCATAGATGTAATAAAACAAACTTTCGATTTACTTTTAAAAAAACAATCTAAATTATCTAAAGGTAGACTTTGCCCTAAATAAATCGTGTTATACCCTCTTAGTATAAGCTCATAATTTAGGTACATTAACCCTAATTCATGAATCTCATTTTCAGGTAGGAACAACACATAACTCGTTTCTGAATTATTATTAGAATACTCTAATTTCTCTATGTTAATTTGAATTTTTTGGACAATTAAATTCGAAATAAAATGCTCATGCGCTGGCAACAACGTGTCTGTTTGCCACAACAACCCTATATGATTCAAGAAAGGTACAAAAACATCTTTGAAGATTTCTCTAAACGTTTTTCTTTTAAGCAACCTATTGTAAGCATTGTTAAATAACGTTTTATCAAATTGAAACATTGCCAACTTAAAAGAGTTTATTGCTTCGTCATTTACAGCCATTTTAAAAGCCAACTCTCTAGCCTTTAAAACAATTGTATCATCAGACATTTCAGCAATCTTAGAAATCTTTATATTGTTTTTATTCAACAACACTACATTAAGCAACTTCTGTAAGTTCTCAGAAGAATAATAACGAATATTTGTATCTGTCCTATCAGGTGATAACAGATTATATCGTTTCTCCCAAATTCGAATAGTATGGGCCTTAATTCCTGAAATGTTTTCCAGGTCTTTAATTGTGAAAGTAGATTTTATATTGTTCAATTTATTCTAAATTCTTTTGAACAAAGATACAAATTTTCATAAACTACAAACTTATAGTGCTTCTTATGAATATTTTATACTTATTTTTGATGGTTATTTTTCTCAAAAATCATGAATTTTCAGACACAAGTACCACTTACAAAACAAAAACATAATCAAATTAATTATCAATCCAAATTATTATTACTTGGTTCTTGTTTCTCTGAAAATATTGGTAATAAACTTGATTATTATAAGTTTCAGTCAAAACAAAATCCTTTTGGTATTTTATTCCATCCTAAGGCTATTGAAAATTTAATTATAAAAACCCTAAACAAAGAAAAATATACTGACAAAGATGTTTTTTTTCATAATGAACGCTGGCACTCTTTTGAAGCACATTCAAGTTTAAGCGCTATAAATAAAAATGAATTATTAAACAGCTTAAACTTATCCATACAACAAACTTTTGAACAATTACAAAACACTACACACCTCATTATTACACTAGGTACCGCATGGGTATATCGAGAAATTATTTCGGATACTTTAGTTGCTAATTGTCATAAAGTTCCTCAGAAAAAATTTTTAAAAGAATTATTAAGTGTTGACGAAATTTCTGAAAGCTTACAAGCTATTAGTTCTCTTGTAAAATCAGTTAATAAAAACATATCGGTTATTTATACAGTATCACCTGTTCGTCATCTTAAAGATGGTTTTATAGAGAATCAACGAAGTAAAGCACATTTACTTTCAGCTATTCATGAAGTAGTAGAACCAAGAAGTGCTATTTACTATTTTCCTTCGTATGAAATTATGATGGACGAGTTACGTGATTATCGTTTTTACAATGAAGATATGATTCATCCTAATAAAACAGCTATTAATTATATCTGGAAAAAGTTTAAAGAGGTTTGGATTATGGAAGATTCATATCAAACCATGCAACAAGTTGATACCATTCAAAGAGGATTAAACCATAAACCCTTTAATCCAAACTCTGAAGCACATCAGTTGTTTTTAAAAAAGCTACAACAAAAAAAGGAAACACTTTTACAAGCATTTCCTTTTATAAATTTTTAATCTTTATATATTTATTTTACTAAATATTGATCTACATTTTGCCATGGACCACCGTTGATTACATCAACCCCATGGTTTTGTAAAAACTGTGCTGCTTGCCCGCTTCTACCTCCACTTCTACATACTGCTATTACTGGCTTATCCCACGATTTAATTTCCTCTACATTTGTAGGAATCGTAGCTAACACAATATGCTTAGCTCCTTCGCTATGCCCTTCATTCCATTCCGCTAAAGTTCTCACATCTAACACAATCGCTCCTTTAGCTAAATATTCCTGTATTTCGTTACTCATATTCTTCTTTCTAAATAAATTAAATAATCCCATGTTATACTTCTTGGTAATTTTCCAACAAAAGTAAACCGTTTTCTATTAACGTAGTGTAACTCTTGTTACTTTTCATGTTTTCAAGATATTCACGTAACGTTTGTTTTATTGAAAAATTGTTTAGCGTTGCCAATTCTAACAATTCTAACGGCAACAACCAATCATTTTTAAACTTCGATTTTACTTCTGTAAAAATTCCCTCAATATCTTCTTCAGAAACCATGCCACCCTCTCTTAACTCTCTTACTCTGTCATACAAACCATACAACTTTCTATCTGAATCAGAATATTGAATTTTATGCGTTTTAGTTTCCGATACTTTTCCTACATCTCCAAATGAAGCTACATCAGCAGATCCAGCAAAAGCCGACACTACCTCAACACCAACTGCCATATCGTACACTCCCCAATCTGGGTGAAATAATAATGTGTCACCATGAGTTACAGTACAGTTTTTAAAGGAAATCAATAAAATTCTACCTCTTAAATCTCTTGTTCCTGTTATAACTTCTCCAACTACTTTTACCCCTCCTTCAAATTCTAACGTAACTTGTTCTCCTTCGTAAATTCCATACGCTTTTAAATCACGCGGACTCATATTTTCTATCGGAATATTAATTCCTTTTAACTTTCCTATTGGACTACCAAAACCTTCAGCATGATAATTTATACCGTGACTTATTAACTCTTTATCTCTATTTGCTAAGGCAGTAGGTCCTGTAGTTTGTACATATATAGCTTTGTTATTCTCTTCTGTTATTACATTTGTAAAAACACCTGATATCTGAATACCAGTACTCAACTCAATAGTTCCTAAATTTTTAGAGTCTATTAGTTTTTCTATTCCTTTTAATCCTCCAGTTCGTATCGCCATTTTATTAGCAAACTGCTCCAACACCAAACTTAAATGAGCAAAATCTGGCGTAACAAATAATTGAGGTTGAGGTTTTGTAATATCAAAGCTTACATTAGCAGCATCTAATGTATATGGAACTTTTTCTACTTCATCTTTCATACACCATTTGCTTTCTCCTATAGAAGATAACAATCCAGCTCCATAAATTTTCGGATCATCAAGAGTTCCTATCAATCCATACTCAACTGTCCACCAATGTAGATTTCTTATTTGAGCCATTTCTGAAAGCTCTCCCATATTATCTTGCAACCACTCCACTTTTTCTTGCGCTTCATCAATTTCTTTTTGAGTAGAATTTGGATCTTCTTTTAAGATAGATAACAAACGAATGGCTTCATACATTTCGTAATCTTTTGCTGAAGAAATCGCTTTCGCTCCAATTTCTCCGAAACGACGTAAATACTCAGCATATTCTGGGTTTGCTATAATTGGCGCATGCCCTGCAGCTTCATGAATAATATCAGGAGCAGGCGTGTATTCAATATGATCTATAGTACGCATGTCAGACGCAATCACTAACACATTGTATGCTTGGAACTCCATAAAAGCATTTGGTGGTATAAAACCATCAACAGATACTGCTGCCCAACCTATTTCTTTTAAAATACGGTTCATTCCTTGCATATGAGGAATTTTCTCTACTGAAATACCTGTTTTTTTCAATCCATCTAAGTACGAAGCATGCGCTACTTTCCCTAAATAATCTACGTTCATACGCATTACATAACGCCATACTGCTTGGTTCTGAGCAGTATATTCATCGTACGGTTGTTTTACCACAAATTTATGTAAGTGTTTGGGTAACTTCTTAGTAACTTCGTTTAATTCAAAGTGAGGCTCCATAATGTTGTTTGTTTTGCTGTGTAAATTTAAGTTTTTTATAGTTCACAAAAAATTGATATCCGTTAAATTATATATTTTGTACTTTTACTTTCGGGACTAATAAAACAACTTATTGATGAAAATTAAAGGAGGCTTAAAAACTCGTTTACTTATAGGCATAGCTATAGTTGCTTTTGCTTATTTACGTAAATGCAGTCAACAAGAGGTAAACCCTTACACAGGAAAAACACAAGCAGTTAGCTTATCTCCAGAACAAGAAATCGCTATCGGACTACAACAAGCTCCTGTAATGGCTCAACAGCATGGAGGTTTATATCCTAACGAAAATGCTCAAGCACTTGTAGACAAAGTTGGTGCAAAACTTGTAAACAACACGGTAGCTAAAAAATCTGGTTATCAGTTCGATTTTCATTTATTAAGAGACGAAAAAACTATTAATGCTTTTGCTTTACCAGGCGGACAGGTTTTCATTACTCATGCTCTGTTTTCTCAACTAAAAAACGAAGATCAATTAGCAGGAGTTTTAGGACATGAAATTGGTCATGTTTTAGGAAAACATTCTAATGAACGAATTACTGATGCAAATTTTTGGAAACTTTTAACCATGGGAGCTTCTGTTGGTGCTGATTTAGGACAATTAGCTAATAATATTGGACAACAAACTTTGTTAAAGAACGGTCGTGGTGATGAACTAGAAAGTGATGAATTAGGCGTAAAATTAATGATTGATGCGGGTTATAATCCTGAAAACTTAATTGGAGTAATGGAAATTTTAAAAGCTGCAGCAGGACCAAATAGAATTCCTGAGTTTCAAAGTACGCATCCTGATCCTGAAAACAGAATTGAGAAAATTAAAGAGGCTATTCGTAAGTATAAAAAGTAATGTTGTTATTGTAACGTTTCATTAATTAAATATACTAATAATTACATCTTAAAATTATTTGCTATGAGTTTTGGTTTTGGCCCTGCATCAGATATGAACAAAACTGTTCAATACCTTAAAAGAAACAAACCTAATACATTAAAAAAATTAGGTCAACTTACCAATGAAAATAATTACACTATAACGGATAAAAAAGCCTCTCAAAAACAACTTAATGAAATAAGAAAAAAAGTAAAGAAAGAAAACCAGAAAGCTTTACTTAAAAAAATATTGTTTTTCACTCTTTTTCTTATTTTTTTAATTTACTTTATATACTTTTAAAAAATTTGCTATGAGTTTTGGTGGAGCGGTATCTGCAATGATAACCAGTTTAAAAAACAATAAAAGAAAAAGAGTTAGTGCTTTTGATAAACTAGAACGATTTCAAAAAGAAAACAGTGATAAATTATATTTTGATAGGTGTGCTAACAAAAAGGAACTTGATAAAATACGCCTACAAACCTTAAAGAAAAATAAAACTCAATACATTAAAAATAGCATTGGCATCCTCATAATCTTCTCTATACTAATATACATTGCTTTTGTTTTTGTGAATTCCTAAAATATTCCCCAAAAATCTTTCTTACTTTTGCAGTGCAACACACAACAAATGAACAAGAAAGTAATTTTAATGATTTTGGATGGATGGGGAATTACCCAAGATCCAAAAGTATCGGCCATATACAACGCTAAAACCCCATTTATAAATTCGTTATACGATAAATTCCCACATGCACAGTTAAGAACTGATGGCGAACATGTTGGTTTACCTGTAGGACAAATGGGAAATTCTGAAGTTGGGCATATGAATTTAGGTGCTGGTAGAATTGTATATCAAAACTTAGCTAAAATCAACAAGGCTGTAAAAGATGGAACTTTAGCACGAGAAAAGGAACTTCTAAACGCTTTTGAATATGCAAAGGCCAACAGTAAAAATGTTCATTTTTTAGGATTGGTTTCCAATGGAGGAATTCACTCTCATATTGACCATCTAAAAGGGTTGCTGTCTGCAGCTAACAATATTGGTTTAGATAACGTATACCTACATGCTTTTACTGACGGACGTGATTGCGATCCAAAATCAGGAAAATATTTCATCAACGACATTCAAGAACATATGCAAGAAACTACGGGTGAATTAGCTACAATCACTGGTCGTTACTATGCTATGGATCGTGATAATCGTTGGGAACGTGTACAGCTTGCTTACGATGCTTTAGTGAATGGAGAAGGCTCTTTTTCTTCGGATGCTTCAACTAGCATTCAACAAAGTTATGATTCTGATGTTACTGACGAATTCATCAAGCCTATAATTATGATTGATGAAAACAACCAACCAAAAACTACAATTAAAGAAGACGACGTTGTTATTTTCTTCAATTTTAGAACCGATAGAGGACGTCAATTAACAGAAGCTTTAAGTCAAAAAGATTTTCCTGAGTTCAACATGAAGAAATTACCATTGTATTTTGTTACTATGACAAATTATGATGACACGTTTAACAATATTCATGTTATTTACGACGGAAAAAACATTGAAAACACCTTGGGTGAAGTATTAGAATCAGCAGGAAAAAGTCAAATTAGAATTGCTGAAACAGAAAAGTATCCACACGTAACTTTCTTTTTCTCTGGCGGAAGAGAAGAAGAATTTAAAGGAGAAAAACGTTTATTATGTCCGTCACCAAAAGTAGCTACTTATGATTTAAAACCTGAGATGAGTGCTTATGAGATTCGAGATGCTATTGTTCCTGAACTACAAAGCGGTGATGTAGATTTTGTGTGTTTAAACTTTGCAAATGGTGATATGGTAGGACATACAGGAGTTTTTGAAGCTGCTGTTAAAGCCTGTGAAGCTGTTGACGACTGTGTAAAAGATGTAATAACCACAGCACTAGATAATGACTACACTACTATTTTAATTGCAGATCACGGAAACTGTGAAACAATGATTAACCCAGACGGAACACCACATACAGCACACACCACCAACCCTGTTCCTATGATTTTAATTGACAAGGAGTTAAAATCAATAAAAAGTGGTATTTTAGGCGATGTTGCTCCAACTATTTTAAAACTGATGGGCGTTGAGCAACCTGAAGAAATGACACAACATTCGCTTATTTAAAAATAAATTTTATGAAAAAAATCGTATACTTTTTTGTAACCTTACTTATTGTTTCTTGTGCATCGACACCTAAGAACCTAGCAACAAAAAACGAAAATGGAAATTTAGTTGGTATTGCCACTAAAAAAGACTTTCAGCAAGAACCATATGGGAGTGATTGGTTCAACGATTTTTATTCATATTACGAAACAGACAAAAGTACCGTAGAAAAACTAAAACCATACTTAAAAGACATAAAAATAAAAGGGTTTATGGGAACTTGGTGTGGAGACAGCAAAAGAGAAATTCCTAACTTTTACAAAATTTTAGACGAAGCAGAATTCGACTATAAGAACCTTGAATTGGTTACTGTAAACCGTCAGAAAAAAGCCAACGGATTAGAAGAAGGCTTTAATGTAATTCGAGTTCCAACCTTTATCTTTTATAAAGACGGAAAAGAAATTGGTCGTTTTGTAGAACACGCTATTGAAGATAGCTCTGTTGAAGAAGATTTCTTAAAAATACTATCTGGTCAAGAATACAAACATCCATATCAAAAATAACTGTAAATTTGCGCCTCAATATTTTTACCATGATTAAACCAAAAACTAGAGAAGAAATTGAATTAATGCGCGAAAGTGCTTTAGTAGTATCAAAAACTTTAGGTATGCTTGCTAAAGAAGTAAAACCTGGAGTTACTACATTGTATCTTGATAAACTTGCCGAAGACTTTATTCGTGAGCAAGGTGCCATTCCTGGTTTTTTAGGCTTGTATGATTTCCCAAACACTCTTTGCATGAGTCCAAACTCACAAGTAGTTCACGGAATCCCAAATAACACACCTTTACAAGAAGGTGATATCATTTCTATTGATTGTGGCGCTATAAAAAATGATTTTTATGGAGATCATGCCTATACGTTTGCTGTAGGTGAAATTGCTCCTGAAACTCAAAAACTACTTGACGTTACTAAAGAGAGTTTATATGTAGGTATTCGTGAATTTAAAGTAGGAAACCGTGTTGGAGATGTAGGATTTGCTATTCAAAACTTCACTGAAAAGCATGGCTATGGTGTTGTTCGTGAATTAGTAGGTCACGGATTAGGACGTAAAATGCACGAAGATCCTGAAATGCCTAACTATGGACGCAGAGGACGAGGTAAAAAATTTATTGAAGGTATGGTAGTTGCCATTGAGCCTATGACAAACTTAGGAACACAAAAAATTCGCCAACACAGTGACGGATGGACCATCACTACTTTAGACAACAAACCTTCTGCCCACTTTGAGCACGATGTAGCTATTATTGATGGTAAACCTGAGTTATTATCTACCTTTAAGTATATATACGATGCGTTAGGTATTGAAAGTAATGAGGAAGACGAATTCAGACAACAACCATTAGTCTTATAATTTGTGTCTTTATTTAAAGTAATATTAAATACAATTCCAAGACCAATTTTAATTAAAGTTAGCTATATAGCTAGACCTGTAATTGCTTGGTGGTTAAAAGGGGATAACTTTACAGATCCAATTGACGGAAAATCATTCAAGAAATTTTTACCTTACGGATATGGAATTCAACGTAAAAATGCACTTTCTCCTTCCACCCTTTCACTAGAAAGACATCGTTTAATGTGGCTTTTTTTACAACAGGAAAGCAACTTCTTTACTTCCGATAAAAAGTTAAAAGTATTACACATCGCTCCTGAGCAATGTTTTTTAGATCTTTTTAGAAAACAGCAAAATTTAGAGTACACAACATCCGATTTAGAATCACCTATAGCAGATGTAAAAGCAGATATTTGCGATCTTCCTTTTGAAGACAACTCTTTTGATGTGGTGTTTTGCAATCATGTATTAGAACACATTTCTGACGATACGAAAGCAATGCAAGAATTGTATCGTGTAATGAAAGTTGGTGGGTTTGGTATTTTTCAAATTCCTCAAGATTTAAGTAGAGAAGTTACTTTTGAAGACAATTCGATTACAGACCCCAAAGAGCGTGCAAAAATATTTGGCCAGTATGACCATGTTCGCGTATACGGTCGTGATTACTTTAACAAACTACGTTCTATAGGTTTTACAGTTGATGAAATAGACTACACAAAAAAAATCGCTCCAGAAAAACTAGAACGATTTGCTTTAATGAAAGGCGAAATTTTGCCTGTATGTTATAAAAATTAATTAGCATACTCTGCTAACTCATTTGCTTCATTATGATATAGTAACACCACCTTTAACTCTGGGTGTTCTTCTAAAAATACTTTTGTTTTCTCTAGACCCATTGCTAAAAAAGCAGTAGCATAAGCATCTACATCAGCGCAATCTCCTTTTAAACGAACTGACACGCTTAATAAGTTACTTTCCTCTGCCAATCCTGTCTTTGCATTTACCGTATGTACTATTTTTTTCCCTTCAGCATTTACCTTGTATTTTCTATAATTTCCAGAAGTTGCCATTGACTCGTTATCCAATTCAATTACTTTTTGAATAGAGCGTGTTCCGTCAACATTTGGTTTCTCAATGGCTACTTTCCATAATTTTCCATCTTTTGTCCCTCTAGCTCTAATCTCACCTCCTATTTCTACTAAATAATCATGAATATTTTTTGATTCTAAAAACCTTCCTACCACATCAACACCATAACCTTTAGCAAAAGCATTTACATTAAACTCTATATCTGAGCTTTCTCTATAAACTTTTCTATCCTTTAAAGAAACTTTATCAAACCCCACATGTTCCATTAAGGCTGAAATTTCCTCAGTAGTTAGATTCTTTTTCTCCTTACCTGACCCAAATCCATATGCATCAATCAACCTTCCTATAGTTGGATCAAAATACCCATCAGTTTCATTATAAATTCTTTTAGCTTTTTCAAACACTTCAACAAACATATCATCAACAACTATTGTACTATCTCCTTGATTAATTTTTGAGATATCAGAAGTAGGCATATACGTTGACAATGATTTATTTACCAAAACAAACAGACTATCAATGGTTTTTTGATAGTCTTCACTACTCACATAAGTAATATGGTAAGTCGTTCCAAAAACAGCTCCTTGAAGCTTCGTTATATTTTGTTTTTTTTCTTCTTTACAAGCTATTACTAACAATAATAAAACTAATAAAAGCGTTATCCTTTTAATCATCTTTAAAAATTTAGTCACAAAAATAATGCTTTCACACTTCATAAAAGATTGTTAATTCTCTTTTTTGTGTCTTCATTTTTATAAATTTGCTTAACTATTAATAAATACATCTAAAAAAAATCAGAATAAAATGAGAAAAATATTTTTATTCCTTACTGCTTCAATTTTACTAGCATCATGTGCTTCAACAAAAGAGTTAGAAGCTATTAAAGCTAAACATGAACAAACGAAAGAAGAGTTATTAGCTGTAAAAGCTAACTTAACAAAATGTTTAGTTGAAAAAGAAAATTGTGAAGACAAAGCATTTTCTTTAGAGTCTAGAGTAACAGAATTAAAGAAAGATAAAGAAAATACGTTACAACAAGTTGAGAATTTAACTGTATTAACTCAAGGTGCTAATGACAACATTAAGGAAACACTAGCTCAATTAAGTAAAAAAGATAAATACATCAACAAAATTAGAGAAGCTGCTTCTAAGAAAGATTCTTTAAACTTAGTAGTTGCATTCCACTTAAAAAGAGAATTACAAGACGGTATTGATGATGAAGACATCGAAGTTAATGTTGAAAAAACAGTAGTATTTATTTCAATTTCTGACAAGTTATTATTTAAAAGCGGAAGTTACACTATTAACGACAAAGCTTCTAAGGTGTTAGAAAAAGTTGCAACTGTAGTTAACGGACAACCTCAAATGGATGTAATGGTTGAAGGGCATACAGACAACACTCCTGTTTCAGCTGGATCAGCATTGAAAGATAACTGGGGCTTAAGTGTTTTACGTTCTACTGCTATTGTTCGTGAGTTACAAGGAAAATATAATGTAGCTCCTGAAAGGTTAATCGCAGCTGGTAGAAGTAGCTATGTTCCTTTAGTAGAAAACAACAGTCCTGCTAACAAAGCTAAAAACAGACGTACAAAAATCATTATTTTACCAAGGCTAAATCAATTCTTTGATTTATTAGATCAAAAAGTAGAATAGTTTTTAAACATATAGATTAAAAAGCGTGCCATGTGCACGCTTTTTTTATACGTTTTGCTTAGCTAAAATAAATAGTAAAAAAATTAAACTAACACGCTATTTGTCAATCAAATAATTAATCGTACATTTGCAGACCTTTTTAAAGGATAAAATTAAATTATTAATAAACAAAAACTAATCGTGTAATTATGAACACATTAAGTTACAAAACAGTATCAGCTAATAAAGCTACCGTAAACAAAGAGTGGGTTTTAGTTGATGCGGACGGGCAAACATTGGGTCGTCTAGCTTCTAAAGTTGCAAAACTTATTAGAGGTAAGTACAAGCCAAATTATACTCCTCACGTAGATTGTGGAGACAACGTTGTTATTATCAACGCTGAAAAAATCAACCTAACTGGTAAAAAGTGGACAGATAAGTCTTACATCCGTCACACAGGTTACCCAGGAGGACAAAGATCATTAACTGCTACAGAAATGTTCGAAAAAGATCCTACAAGATTAATCGAAAAAGCAGTAAAAGGTATGTTACCTAAAAACCGTTTAGGTAGCGCGTTATTCAAAAATTTATATGTTTACGCAGGTACAGAGCATGGTCAAGAAGCTCAAAAGCCTAAAACTATTAACCTTAACGATCTTAAATAATTATGGAAACTGTACACAAAATAGGTAGAAGAAAAACAGCTGTTGCACGTGTTTATGTTTCTCAAGGAAGTGGAAACATCACTATCAACAAAAGAGAGTTTAAAAACTATTTCACTACTCCAACTTTACAATACAAAGTTCAACAACCTTTAATGTTAACTGAAAACTTAGAGGCTTACGACATTAAAGTAAACGTATATGGTGGTGGTGTTACTGGTCAAGCTGAAGCTATTCGTTTAGCAATTACTAGAGCATTAGTATCAATTAACGAAGAAAACAAAGCTGTATTAAAACCAGAAGGATTATTAACTCGTGATCCAAGAATGGTTGAACGTAAGAAATTCGGTCAGAAGAAAGCACGTAAGAAATTCCAGTTCTCTAAACGTTAATATTTTACTGAACTTGTTTCAGTATTTAAATGTTTCGAGACTGTTATTTATAAATCAATTTTTAACAGTTTAGTATCTAAATATTTCAGACTTAATAACTACTGAAATATTGCGAAAACAGAACGTAAACACATTTATTAAAATGGCAAACATTCAAGAATTATTAGAAAGTGGTGTTCACTTTGGACACTTAACTAGAAAGTGGAACCCTAACATGGCTCCATACATTTATACAGAGCGTAATGGTGTTCACATCATCGATTTGTACAAAACTTCAGCTAAAATTGACGAAGCTTCTGCTGCGTTACAAAAAATAGCTAACTCAGGACGTAAAATCTTATTCGTTGCAACTAAAAAGCAAGCTAAAGA
This sequence comes from Tenacibaculum sp. DPLXC6, assembly GCF_056815515.1. Lineage (NCBI taxonomy): Bacteria > Pseudomonadati > Bacteroidota > Flavobacteriia > Flavobacteriales > Flavobacteriaceae > Tenacibaculum > Tenacibaculum sp. DPLXC6. Next base: position 2,705,762 of record NZ_CP141806.1, on the reverse strand, counting down.
TATCGTTGCTGAAAAAGCTAAAGCTGTAAACATGCCTTACATTACTGAGCGTTGGCCAGGTGGTATGTTAACAAACTTCGTTACTATTCGTAAAGCCGTTAAGAAAATGACTGCTATTGATAGAATGAAGACTGATGGTTCTTTTGATGCATTATCTAAAAGAGAAAAATTACAAATTACTCGTCAACGTGAAAAATTAGAAAAGAACTTAGGTTCAATTTCTGATATGACTCGTTTACCAGGAGCTTTATTTGTAATTGATGTAAAGAAAGAACACATTGCTGTTGCTGAAGCACAAAAATTAAACATTCCAATCTTTGCAATGGTTGATACAAACTCTGATCCAAGACCAATCGATTTTGTAATTCCTGCAAATGATGATGCTTCTAAATCTATCGATAAAGTATTATCGTATGTAACTGATGCAATTGCTGAAGGCTTAACTGAAAGAAAAGCTGACAAAGAAAAAGCTAAAGCTGAAAAAGCAGCTGACGCTCCAGCAAAAGAAGAAGCAAAATAATTTTTAATTTAAAGGTTTCATTACATTGAAACCTTTAAATTTTTACAACTTTGTACAACAATATATTTACAACTAAAAAATAACGATAGAAATGTCAGTAAAAATTAGCGCTGCAGACGTAAAGAAATTAAGAGAAACTACCGGAGCTGGTATGATGGATTGTAAAAAAGCATTAGTAGAAGCTGAAGGTGATTTTGATAAAGCTATTGAAATTTTACGTAAAAAAGGACAAAAGATTGCTGCTAAAAGAGCGGATCGTGAGTCTACTGAAGGTGTAGCAATCACTAAAATTAGCGATGACAACACATATGGTGTTGCTATCGTATTAGCATGTGAAACAGATTTCGTAGCTAAAAACGATTCATTCAAAGCTTTAGCGCAAGAATTTGTTGACATCGCTTTTAACCACAAAACAAAAGAGGAGTTTTTAGCTGCTGATTTTGGTGGTGTAACTGTTGCTGAAAAATTAATCGAGCAAACAGGAGTTATCGGTGAAAAAATCGATATCACTGCTTTCGAAAGAATTGAAGCACCATACGTAGGAGCTTATACTCACGTTGGAAAAATTGCTGCAATGGTAGGTTTAACTGCTGTTGTAGATAACGCTGCTGAGTTAACTAAAGACTTAGCTATGCAAGCTGCTTCAATGGGAGCAACTTCTTTATCTTACAAAGATTTTGATCCTGCTTATGTAGCTTCTGAAACTGAAGCTAGAATTGCTGCGATTAAAAAGGACAACGAAGAATTAGTACGTTTAGGTAAAACTTTAAAGAACGTTCCTCAATTTGTTTCTCGTTTACAATTAACAGATGAAGCTTTAGCGAAAGCTGAAGAAGAAGCTAAAGAGCAATTAAAAGCTGAAGGTAAACCAGAACAAATCTGGGACAAAATCTTACCAGGTAAAATGGAAAGATTTATCTCTGACAATACAACTTTAGATCAAGAACAATGTTTATTAGATCAAAAGTTTATTAAAGACGAAAAGAAAACTGTTGCAGAATATGTTTCTACTTACGGTGACGTTGAAGTTAAAAACTTCGTAAGAGTTACTTTAGGATAATTCTCAACAACAATTTTATATTAAACCATCCAATTTTCGGATGGTTTTTTTTTATGTCTTAAAATTAGAATAAAAAAAATATGTAGCTTTGCACAACTTTCAACAAAACAAATGCAATACAAAAGAATTCTTTTAAAATTAAGTGGTGAGGCACTGATGGGTGAACGTCAATATGGTATTGACCCAAACAGACTTAAAGAGTATGCCCAAGAGATAAAACAAGTTATAGATAAAGGAGTAGAAGTAGCCATTGTTATTGGTGGTGGAAATATTTTTAGAGGAGTTGCTGGTGCTAGTCAAGGTATGGACCGTGTACAGGGTGACCATATGGGAATGTTAGCTACTTGTATTAATGGATTGGCTTTACAAAGTGCCTTAGAAGATCAAGGAATTCACACACGTTTACAAACTGCTATTGAAATTAAAGAAATTGCAGAACCTTATATAAAACGTCGAGCTAATCGTCACTTAGAAAAAGGACGTGTAGTAATTTTTGGTGGAGGAACAGGAAATCCGTATTTTACAACCGATACAGCAGCTGTTTTAAGAGCTATTGAAATTAACGCTGATGCTATTTTAAAAGGTACACGTGTTGATGGTATTTATACAGCCGATCCCGAAAAAGATAAAGATGCTGTTAAATATGAAAACATTACCTTTAAAGACGTTATTGAAAAAGGTCTGAAAGTAATGGACATGACAGCTTTTACATTAAGTGAAGAAAACAAATTACCAATTATTGTTTTTGATATGAACAAGCAAGGAAATCTTTTAAAGCTTGTTTCTGGAGAAAACATTGGAACAATAGTTGATAACGAATAAACCGAAAAGTTACCCTCAACCTATTTGAGGTTTTTAAATACGAACAAAATGAACGAAGAGATTGATTTTATTTTAGATTCGACTAAAGAGGCAATGGACAAAGCTATTAGCCACTTAGAAAAAGAGTTAGTAGGAATTAGAGCCGGTAGAGCAACTCCTGCTATGCTAAGCACAATTATGGTTGATTACTACGGTTCTCAAACACCATTATCGCAAGTAGCAAACGTAAATACTCCTGATGCTAGAACTATATCCGTTCAACCATGGGAAAAAAATATGTTACAAGAGATCGAAAAAGCTATTATGCTTGCAAATATCGGTTTCAATCCTATGAATAATGGAGAAAACATTATAATTAATGTGCCACCGTTAACTGAAGAGCGTCGTAAAGGCTTAGCTAAACAAGCTAAAGCAGAAGCTGAACACGCAAAAGTTGGAATTCGTAATGCTCGTAAAGATGCTAACAACGAAATTAAAAAAGTTGATATTTCTGACGATATGAAGAAAAATTCTGAAGCTGAAGTTCAGAAATTAACTGATGATTATGTGAAAATAATCGACGAAAAGTATGCTGTTAAAGAAAAAGAAATTATGACTGTATAATTTCTTTTAAGAAATAGTTAAAAAAGAGCATCATATGACGCTCTTTTTTTCGTTTAATTCATTCATTTAGCATAACTTTGCTGAAATTTTTTTTGGATGACTTTTTGGACTAAAATCGCAGGGTTCTTATTGCGAAATCGTTACTTAGTTTTAATTACTATTGCTATAATTACAGGACTTTTAGTCACTCAGATGAAATATATGCGCTTCTCCTATACAGAAGCCAACTTACTTCCTACCGATCATGAGGTAAACATTGAATACAACAAATTCTTAGAGATTTTTGGAGAAGAAGGTAATCTCATCATTTTAGGCGTAAAAGATTCTACAATATTTACACCTGCTAAATTTAATGCATGGAATAAACTTGTTAAAGATTTAGACAGTTTACCACAAGTAGATTTTACTGTTTCTGTTGCTGATGTTCAGCAATTAAAGGCCGATAGAAAAGAAAGAAAATTTGTCGTTGAGCCACTGTTTGAAGAAGCTCCATCTACTGATGAAGAAATTAAAAACATAAAGAAGCAACTTTTTGAGAAACTTCCTTTTTATAACAACTTATTATACAATGACAAAGGTACTTTACAAACAGCCATTTATTTAAATAAGGATATTGTAAACACTCCTATTCGTAAAGATTTTGTTTTTGATGTTTTAATACCAACTATAAAATCTTTTGAAAAAGACAATAAAATAGATGTTCGTGTTTCTGGTATGCCTTACATAAGAACTCTAAATTCTCAGAACATTACTGATGAAATGGGAATTTTTGTTATTGGTGCATTATTAATAACAGCTATTATCTTTTTCTTCTTTTTTCGTTCGTTTAGAGCTACATTTATTACGCTACTCGTAGTAAGTATTGGAGTAACTTGGGCTTTTGGTTTCATGGGATTATTCCGTTATGAAATTACCGTGCTATCAGCGTTAATTCCGCCTTTAATTATCGTAATTGGTGTACCGAATGCGGTTTTCTTAATAAACAAGTATCAACAAGAAGTAAAAAAACACGGAAATCAAGCAAAATCATTACAACGTGTAATTTCTAAAGTTGGTAATGCTACATTAATGACCAACATTACTACTGCTTCAGGTTTTGCAACTTTTATATTTGTTAAAAGCAGGCTAATGCGTGAGTTTGGTGTTTTAGCATCTGTAAATATCATTAGTATTTTTATTCTAGCATTATTAATCATTCCGATTATATACAGTTTTATGCCACTACCGGAAAAAAAGCATTTAAACCATCTAGAGAAAAAATGGATGGGTAATGTTGTTTCTTGGATGGAACGTATGGTAAAAAAACAACGAATTGCTATTTACATTACTACAGTTTCAATAATCATTTTTAGTATGATTGGCCTATACATGATTCGTGTATCAGGAAGCTTGATTGAAGATATGCCTAAAGGAAAGCAGTTTTATAAGGATATTAAGTTCTTTGAATATGAATTTGGAGGAATTATGCCTTTAGAAATTTTAATTGACACTAAGAGAGAAAAAGGTGTTATGAAGCTTTCTACATTAAAAAAGATGGAAAAGCTTAATGAAACTATTGAAACTTTTCCTGAATTATCAAAACCTATATCTGTTACAAATCTTGTAAAATACTCTAAGCAAGCCTACTATAACGGAAATCCTAAGTATTATCAACTACCAACAAGTCAAGAGAAGAGTTATATTTTCTCATATACTAAAAACTCTGATAGTAACTCTGGTATGCTGAAGAACTTTGTAGATAGCACAGGACGTTACGCTCGCATAACTACGTTTATGAAGGATATTGGTACCGATAAAATGGACATTATCCAGGATCGATTACAGGCTGTAATTAACAAGCAATTTCCAGGTGAAAAATTTGACGTTTCATTAACAGGTAAAGCATTAGTATTTTTAAAAGGAACTAACTATTTAATTAAAAACTTGGTTATATCTCTATCGTTAGCGATTATATTAATCTCAATATTTATGGCATGGATGTTCCGTTCGCCACAAATGATATTAATCTCACTAATACCTAATATGCTTCCACTACTAATTACAGGTGGGTTAATGGGATTCTTTGATATCCCTATAAAACCTTCAACTATTTTGGTGTTTAGTATAGCCTTTGGTATTTCGGTAGACGACACTATTCACTTCTTAGCAAAATATAGACAAGAATTGCTAGCAAATAACTGGAAAATAAAACCCGCTGTATACTCAGCTTTAAGAGAAACAGGAGTTAGTATGTTCTATACTTCAATAGTCCTTTTCTTTGGCTTTTTAGTCTTTACAGTTTCTAGCTTTGGTGGTACTATTGCATTGGGAGGTTTAGTTTCTATTACATTATTGTTAGCCATGGTTTCAAACTTACTATTGTTACCTTCTCTCCTACTTTCATTCGAGAAAAAGATAGCGAACAAAAAAGTTTTAAAGGAAACTAAATTCAAAATATTACCTCCAAAAGAAGATAAACAAGACTAGTATTAGGATAATTATACTTAGTTTACAAATGCTTGCTTTTCTATTAAATTTAATGAATAAAAGTTAACTCTTTATTCTTGTGTCTCTTTATTGCTAATTAACAGCAAAAAAGTATCTTTGCTTGATTTTATTGAAGATATAAAGACATGAAAAGAAGTAGCGTTAAAGATTTATTACAATCTGACAAATTTTTACAAGAAGTACACGTAAAAGGATGGGTAAGAACTTTTAGAAGCAATCGTTTTATTGCTCTAAATGATGGTTCTACTATAAATAATATTCAGTGTGTTGTAGATTTTGAAAATACCGACGAAACTTTATTAAAAAGAATAAATACTGGAGCTGCTGTTAGTATCCAAGGTACTTTAGTAGAAAGTCAAGGTAAAGGTCAAACAGTAGAAGTTCAAGTAAAAAATTTAGAAATTTTAGGAGATTCAAATCCTGATGAATATCCAATTCAGCCTAAAAAACATAGTTTAGAGTTTTTACGTGAAAATGCACATTTACGTGTAAGAACTAACACTTTTAGTGCTGTAATGCGCTTACGTTCTGCATTATCATTTGCAGTACATCAGTACTTCCAACAAAACGGATTTTACTATGTAAATACTCCTATTATTACTGGTTCTGATGCTGAAGGTGCTGGTGAAATGTTTAAAGTAACTCAATTTGAAGCAAACAAAGCTCCTGTAAACGAAGAAGGTGAAATAGACTACTCTAAAGATTTCTTTGGAAAAGAAACTAACTTAACTGTTTCTGGTCAATTAGAAGGTGAAACCTATGCGATGGCATTAGGTAAAATATATACTTTCGGGCCTACTTTTAGAGCTGAGAACTCAAATACAACACGTCACTTAGCAGAATTCTGGATGATTGAGCCAGAAGTAGCGTTTAATGATTTAGATGCTAATATGGATTTATCTGAAGACTTTATTAAGTACGTATTACAATATGTGCTAGATAACTGTAAAGATGATTTAGCTTTCTTAGATAATCGTTTAGCACAAGAGGGAAAAACAAAGCCTCAAGCGCAACGTAGTGAAATGGGCTTAATTGAAAAATTACGATTTGTTGTAGACAACAACTTTAAGCGTGTAAGCTATACAGAGGCTATTGACATTTTAAGAAACTCTAAGCCTAACAAAAAGAAAAAATTTCAATTCCCTGTTAACGAATGGGGGGTTGATTTACAATCTGAACACGAACGCTATTTAGTAGAAAAGCACTTTAAGTGTCCTGTAATTTTATTTGATTATCCAGCAAATATAAAAGCGTTTTACATGCGTTTGAATGAAGATGGTAAAACCGTTCGTGCCATGGATGTTTTATTCCCTGGAATAGGTGAAATGGTAGGAGGTTCAGAAAGAGAAGAACGTTTAGATGTTTTAAAAGAAAAAATGGCTGAACTAAATATTCCTGAAGAAGAGTTATGGTGGTATTTAGATACTCGTAAGTTTGGTACCGCAGTACATTCTGGTTTTGGTTTAGGTTTTGAACGTTTAGTTTTATTTGCAACAGGAATGAGCAATATTCGTGATGTTATTCCTTTTCCAAGAACACCACAAAACGCTGAGTTTTAAAAAAATCATAAAACTTATAAATATCAATCGTCATTCCTTTACGAATGACGATTTTTTTTGTCCTATTTCATATCTTTGTATATATGCTAAAACAAAGTTTACATCAAAAATTACTTCAAAAATTATCTCCACAACAAATACAGTTGATGAAGTTAATTCAGTTGCCTACGCAAGCTTTTGAAGAACGTTTGAAACAAGAAATTGAAGAAAACCCCGCATTAGATACTGGTAAAGACGAGCCCGAAAATTTTGAGGATAGTTTAGCCAATGATGTTGATTATGACGATTCGGGTAATGAAAAAATAGATGCTGAAGATATAAACATTGATGAGTATTTAAGCGATGATGAATATCCTAGTTATAAAACACAAACCAACAACTATTCTTCAGACGATGATGATAAACAAATTCCTTATGCAGCAGGTACTAGCTTTCATCAATCATTAAAAAATCAATTAAACACTTTTAGAATCGATGAAGAAGAACGTGCTATTGCTGAATTTTTAGTGGGTAGTATAGATGATAGCGGATATATTCGTAGAGATATTATTGATTTAGTTGATGACCTAGCCTTTACTCAAAATGTTTTTACTACTGAAGAAAAAGTACAAGATGTTTTGGTAAATGTTGTTCAAAAGTTAGATCCTACTGGTGTTGGTGCTTTAAACTTGAAAGAATGTTTAATTATTCAATTAAAAGCTAAATCTGAGAATGAAAGTAGAGCATTAGCTATAAGAGTTTTAGAAGAAGCTTTTGATCATTTTGTTAAAAAACACTACAAGAAACTTTTAGAAAAATTCAGTATTTCTGAAGAACAATTAAAAGATGTTATTAGCGAAATAAGCAAACTAAACCCAAAACCAGGAAGTTCATACGCTGGAAATAATAAAATTGCAGAGCAAATAGTTCCTGATTTTTCAATAAAAATTATTGATGGCAACTTAGATTTAACTTTAAATGCTCGTAATGCTCCAGAATTACATGTTTCTAGAGAGTATAATAACATGCTAAAAGGGTATCAAGACTCTAAAGAGAAAACTAAATCTCAAAAAGATGCTGTACTCTTTATAAAGCAAAAGTTAGATGCTGCAAAATGGTTTATTGATGCGATAAAACAACGTCAACAGACACTTTTAGTAACCATGAATGCTATTATGCATCGTCAGGAAGAATATTTTTTAACAGGAGATGAGCGTAAGCTTAAGCCTATGATCTTAAAAGATATTGCCGATGAAATTAGCATGGATGTATCAACAGTTTCTCGTGTTGCTAGTAGCAAATATGTTTCTACACCTTATGGTACAAAATTGATTAAGGAATTCTTTTCTGAATCGATGAAAAATGACCAGGGAGAAGATGTATCAACTAGAGAAATTAAGAAAATATTAGAAACTGTAATTAAAGAGGAAGACAAACGAAAACCTCTTACTGACGAAAAATTATCTAAAATTTTAAAAGAAAAGGGGTATCCTATTGCAAGAAGGACTGTTGCAAAATACCGTGAACAATTAGACATTCCTGTCGCAAGATTACGTAAAGAGATTTAATGCGTTGGCATAAATTCATATCAACTATTCTTCATCCTATTGTAATGCCTACTATTGGGATTATTCTGTATTTCCTACTTTCACCAATAAATTTAAACAAACAGCAGCAATACACAATATTAGCAATAGTTTTTGTTGCTACATATCTTATACCAATGCTTCTACTTGTTTTCTTAAAGTCTATTGGCTATATAAAGTCTTTTCGAGTACACAGCATCAACGAACGAAAATTCCCTATTTTTTTTATGATGACTTTATTTTTGATTTTAGGAAAAATGTTTGCTAGCATGGGTATTGTAAAAGACATTAGCTACCTGTTTTACGGAACTGTATTTGGTTTAGGCTTTATTTACTTGCTATTTCCTTTTAAAATTAAAGGAAGCCTTCATTTATTATCCATGGGTGTTGCAGTTGGATATTTCTTATTGTTTCAACAAATACAAGCTGTTTATATACTCCATATAATTATATCGTTTATTTTCTTGTCTGGTCTTCTAGCAAGCTCAAGGCTGCATTTAAAAGCTCATACTGTTAGAGAAGTGTATCTTGGTTTTTTTATTGGCTTAATAGCTCCTTTTATGGCTTATTATGTGTTATAGAAGATAAAAACTTAAACCAAGTTTAACTATTTTACTATTTATTGGCTTTCCATTCAAGCTAACATCTTTAAACATTGGTGATAAACCATAATATACATGAAAATTAAATGTACCGTAACCTGCGGATAAAGTTAAACCTGTTTGCCATTTATTATATTTCTCAGCATTTGAAAAACTAACCTGACCTGTTGGAGAATCATATCTAAAGCTATTACTTATATTATAAGAGACTTTAAAACCTGCATAAAAACGCCAAAATGAGTATGTATTTGCATCTGAAGATCGCCATCTAAATTGGATAGGCACCTCTAAATTGTGTAGCTTTATTTTATTAGATGTAATATCAGGGTCAGTTTCATACTCTTTTACATTTCCATCTAATACTTTTAATTCATGACTAAATGAATCATAGTTATACCCTAATCCAATGGCAATAGCTGTTTTACCTTTTCTATTTAAAGGAATGTCTTTCATATAACCTAACGCCAACCCGTATGAGAATCCCGTTCTGCCAAGTTCTTCGGGTTGATCTTGTAATAAGTTGTATGTAATATCAATATACAGTTGATCTTCCCAATATTTGTCACCCAACTGTAAAGAATCTTTCTGACTAAAAATATTTAGAGACAGAATAAAAACAAAAAAACTTAAAATGTACTTCATAGATAATTATCTAACGATAAATATACCTTTTTTGTATAAAAAAAGAGCAATCATTAGATTGCTCTTTTTGTTTTATTTAAAAGTAATTACTTCTTAATAACATCTCCTTTATGCGTAGATAAACTTAATTTAAGAGCGTTAACATCTCTTAACTTTTCACGAATATCGGCTAATGTACCTACACTCGATTCTCTATCTGCTTTTATAGAAGTTGTCATAAAAGGTACTTCTGCTTCAGAAACATTATCTCTTTCAAGATATATAAACGAAGGTACTTCATCTGGAGTAGCTATTTTATCGTTTAATTGTATTCTGTTATATCCTGTACCATACTTTGGGTCTTTAGCTTTACCAACATAAATTGTACTCACTAAACTTTTACGCTCAAGCTTTTTTACTTCACTTGCACTTGGTAAACGAGGTGAATCAATTTGTAAATCTGTTTCTCTCATGGTAGTAGTTACCATGAAGAAGAATAATAACATAAAAACAATATCTGGTAAAGATGCCGTAGATACTGCTGGCAATCCTTTTTTCTTCTTTTTAAATTTAGACATACTCTATTGTTTTACTATTATTGAACATTTGTTGGGTCTGTATCAGAAATAATTTGAGGGTAACTCGCCTTAATATCTTCAACTTTCTTTCTTAATGACTCATCTTTTCTTGCACTGTCTTTAAAAGCTTGTTCTAACTCAGTAAAGCTCATACCATATTTTTCTTGGCATAATCTGTTACGTAATTCAGTATAAGCTCTTAACAACTCATTTTGTACAGCTACATACGTACCATACTCAGTACCTCTATCACTCTCAACAGAGATTACTGCTTTAGTTGGATGATCTGATGATTCTGGATCTTTATCACCTTTACAGTAATTACAAGTAGTTCCTACTTCCATTCCTGGCATTGGGTTACCAATACCACCACCGTTATCAATAAATTTAATAGCAGCATCTTTTAAGTCTTTCAACTCCATCGCCTGATCTTCAACTAAAAGTTGATTATTTCGGTTGATGCTAACTTGAAAAATATTTTTTTCTTTAATAATTGGTGGCTTCACATCAGTTTTTTCAGCTAACTTTTTAGGGATACCTGAATCAACATCCATTGTAGTTGTTACAAGGAAAAAGATAAGTAGCAAGAAGGCAATATCTGCCATCGAACCTGCATTAATTTCTGGGTTTTCTCTTCTTGCCATATTAACTTACGATTTAACGATTCCTTTTAATAAATCCCAAACAAAGAATGCACCAGCAATTCCTCCTAGGATAATGCTATATGTAATTCCTGTTCCTACCCATTTAGATGTACTTCCTTGAGCTGCTAATTCTCCTCCATCTGCTCCTATTACTTGTGCATCTGAAGACAAGAAATAAGATACAGCAAAAAGAACTGCTAATGCTAAAACACCTAATAATACCTTTTTTAATGCTGCAGGGTTTTTAAACATCCCCCACATTGAGGCTGCAACTGCTGTTACTACCACTCCAATCAATAACCAGTAAGAATAAGTTACTAAAGGAGAAACAGCACTTGATACTGCTTCTACATCTTCTTTATCTATTCTTGCTACATTTAAGAACAATGCAGCACCGATTAGTGAAATTGCAGCTACTAGTAATGTTAATATTTTACTATTCATATTGATTGATTATTTTTTATACTTAGCTAATAAATCGATTAAAGAGATAGATGCGTCTTCCATGTTGTTAACGATACTATCAATCTTCGAAATAATGTAGTTATAGAAAATTTGTAAAATAATCGCTACGATAAGACCAAATACTGTTGTTAATAATGCAATTTTAATACCACCTGCTACTACTGCTGGAGAGATATCGTTTGCTACTGCAATTTTATCAAACGCTTCAATCATACCAATTACAGTACCCATGAATCCTAACATTGGTGCTAATGCGATAAATAAAGATAACCAAGAAACGTTTTTCTCTAATAATCCCATTTGTACTCCACCGTATCCTACTACAGCTTTTTCAGCAGCATCTAATCCTTCATCAGCTCTTTCTAAACCTTGGTAAAAGATAGAAGCAACAGGACCTTTTGTATTTCTACAAACTTCTTTAGCAGCTTCTACACCACCTGAACTTAATGCTTCGTCAACGCTAGCTACTAATTTTTTAGTATTAGTTGTAGCCATGTTTAAATAAATAATTCTTTCAATTGCAATAGCTAAACCTAATATTAAGGCTACCAATACAATTCCCATAAACTTAGGGTCTCCTTCAATAAAACGTTGCTTTAACTCTTGGTGAAAAGTTTTCTCAGCTTCTTGAGCATAAGTTGATTGAATAGCTCCTAAAAACATAAATCCTGTAATAGTTAGGATATTTACTACTTTTTTCATTTTGTTATAATTAATTTTAAATAGTTAACGGGTTAAAAATACAAATTTTACCATGAAAAACTTAATTTTTTATAAATAAGTGATTCTTTACTTGTACTTATTACGCTTTTAATTTTACAGAGTGGCAAGTAACAAAAAAATGTTGGTACATTAAAAAAAATCTATAGGATTTCTATTAACCACACCTTTTTTAACTCTTTTCTATAGTATTTCAAGCAGTTACAAACACAAAATTAACGATTTATTTACAAACTACGCCATTTCTCCTCTTAGTGGTGTTTGAAAATAATGCGTAAATTCTTCTTTTGAAAGCTTTTCTCCTAACAAATACATCATTTTAGCAATGGCTGTTTCTGTTGTAATATCCTTACCATCAACAATACCAATACGTTTTAATTCTGAACTTGTTTCATAATGTCCTAAAATTACACTTCCTCCTTTACATTGAGTTACATTGACAATATAAATTCCTTTGCTTACCGATTCCTCTAATAAATCAACAAACCATTTTTCGGTTGGTGCATTTCCTGATCCGTAAGTTTCTAAAATAATACCTTTTAAATCCGGAATATTCATAAAACTTCTCACTACAGACTCTGTAATACCAGGAAATAACTTTAAAATAGCTACGTGATTATCAAGGTTCTTTCTTACTACTAAATCACTTTGATTTTCTTTAGGTTTAAGTAATAATGAATAATTAAAGTTTAAATGCACTCCGCTTTCTGCTAGAGGTGGATAATTCATAGAAGCAAACGCTTCAAATTGTTCAGCATTTATTTTTGTAGTTCTATTAGCTCTGTATAGTTTATACTCAAAATATAACCCTACTTCCTGAATAACAGGTTTACCATTTTCATAGGCTGATGCAACTTGTATAGATGTAATTAAATTTTCTTTAGCATCTGTACGTAAATCTCCTATGGGTAATTGTGATCCCGTAAAAATCACAGGTTTTTGTAAATTTTCAAACATAAAGCTTATTGCTGACGACGTATACGACATGGTGTCTGAACCTGTTAGGACTACAAATCCATCAAACTTGTCATAATTATCAGAGATTATTTCTGCTATTTGTATATAATAAACTACACTCATATTAGAAGAATCAATAGGTTCGTCAAAAGATATCGTATTAATTTCACAATTAAGCTGCTGTAATTCTGGAATTTTACTTGATATTTGACTAAAATCAAACGCTTTTAATGCGCCCGTATTATAATCTTTAACCATACCAATAGTTCCGCCTGTGTAAACTATTAAAATTTTAGGTTGATTTGCCATTTTGACATTTTTTTATACCGTTAATAATTTGGAATAATTTATGTTGTAAATTTAACCAACAAAAATGACACAAAATTTTAAAACTATATAGATTATGATAGGATTTTATATTCTAATTGGTATTATATCTCTTTTCAGTTGGTTAGTGAGTAATACGTTAAAAAGCAAGTTTAAAAAATACTCTCAAGTTCATTTACGAAACGGAATGAGTGGTGCCGAAATTGCTCAAAAAATGCTAGTTGACCATGGAATTTCTGATGTACAAGTAATTTCTACACCAGGTAGGTTAACAGATCATTATAACCCACAAAACAAAACTGTAAACTTAAGTGAAGCTGTATACAACCAACGAAATGCTGCCGCTGCCGCAGTTGCTGCACACGAGGTTGGACATGCAGTACAACATGCTAGAGCTTATCAATACTTACAAATGCGTTCTAAGCTAGTACCTATGGTAAGCATTACCTCACGTTTTTCTCAATGGATGGTAATTGGTGGTATTGCTTTTGGTGCTGCTTCTGGTAGTACGGGTATTGGTTTTTATATAGCACTAGCTGGTTTAGCTTTTATGGCTTTAGGTACTATTTTCAGCTTTATAACCTTACCTGTTGAATATGATGCAAGTAATAGAGCCTTAGCTTGGTTAGAGAATAAAAACATGGTTACTCGTGAAGAATTAGCTGGATCTAAAGACGCTTTAAAATGGGCGGCAAGAACATATTTAGTAGCTGCTCTAGGTTCTTTAGCTATGTTATTATATTGGGCTTTACAAGTTTTAGGTAATAGAGATTAATTTTCAGTGTATTATATACAGCTTGAAAATGTAACAACAATTAAAAAACCATTTTGATAAAATCAAAATGGGTTTTTATTATTCTCTTCTCTACGATCTTTACTCTAAAGACTAGTCATTCAGCTTCAATACTGCCATAAACGCTTGCTGTGGAATTTCTACGTTTCCTACTTGACGCATACGTTTCTTACCTTTTTTCTGCTTTTCTAATAATTTACGTTTACGAGAAATATCTCCTCCGTAACATTTAGCCGTAACATCCTTACGTAAAGCTTTTACCGTTTCACGAGCAATAATTTTTGCTCCAATTGCTGCTTGAATAGGAATATCAAATTGTTGTCTTGGAATCAGTTCTTTTAACTTCTCACAGATACGTTTTCCTATTGAATACGCATTACTATCATGTAATAAAGCTGAAAGTGCATCAACAATTTGTCCGTTAAGTAACATATCTACACGAACTAATTTCGATTTTTGCATTCCTATTGGATGGTAGTCAAACGATGCATAACCTTTAGACACCGTTTTTAATCTATCATAAAAATCAAAAACGATTTCTGCCAATGGCATATCAAAAATTAATTCAACTCGCTCTGGAGTTAAATAGGTTTGATTTACAATCTGTCCTCTTTTTTCAATACAAAGTGACATTACTTGTCCTACAAAATCAGCCTTGGTAATAATTGAAGCTTTAATAAATGGTTCTTCTACTCTATCTAATTTTGATGGATCTGGTAAATCTGATGGGTTATTTACGATAATAACTTCATCTGGATTTTTCTTCGTAAATGCATGGTAACTTACGTTAGGTACTGTAGTAATTACCGTCATATTAAATTCACGCTCTAAACGCTCTTGAATAATTTCCATGTGTAACATTCCTAAGAATCCACATCGGAAACCAAAACCAAGTGCTGCTGAACTTTCTGGTTGAAATACCAATGAAGCATCATTTAACTGGAGTTTTTCCATCGAAGCACGAAGCTCTTCATAATCTTCAGTATCTACTGGATAAATTCCAGCGAATACCATTGGTTTCACATCCTCAAACCCTTCAATTCTATCTGTAGTTGGATTTGCAAAATCTGTAATAGTATCACCTACTTTTACTTCTTTTGCTGCTTTAATTCCTGTTATTAAATACCCAACATCACCTGTTTTTATTTCGTTTTTTACAACTTGACTTAATTTCAAAGTTCCTACCTCATCTGCTCCATACTGTCTACCAGTAGCCATAAACTTTATTTGTTGATTCTTTTTGATAGAACCATCAATTACTCTAAAGTAAGTTTCAATCCCTCTATATGAATTGTATACTGAATCAAAAATCAATGCTTTTAAAGGTGCATCAGGATTTCCACTAGGCGCAGGAATTTTTTCAATAATCGCTTTTAAAATATTATCTACTCCAAAACCTGTTTTTCCACTTGCGTGAATTACATCTTCTGGCTCACACCCTAACAAATCAACAATATCATCTGTTACTTCTTCAGGGTTAGCTGAAGGCAGATCTACTTTATTTAATACTGGAATAATTTCCAAGTCATTTTCTAACGCTAAATACAGGTTAGAAATAGTTTGTGCTTGGATACTTTGTGCCGCATCTACAATTAATAATGCTCCTTCACATGCTGCAATAGAACGAGAAACCTCATAAGAAAAGTCTACGTGACCTGGAGTGTCAATTAGGTTTAGTATATAATCTTCACCTTCATAAACATAATCCATTTGAATGGCGTGTGACTTAATGGTAATTCCACGCTCACGTTCTAAATCCATGTTATCAAGTAACTGATTTTGTTTTTCACGCTCAGTAACTGACCCCGTATAGTCTAACAATCTATCTGCAAGGGTACTTTTACCATGGTCAATATGTGCAATAATGCAAAAATTTCTAATGTTCTTCATCAATATAAAGTTTCTCAAGCCATTTCTAGATATGCAACATAAACTTTTGTTTACTCAATACCTATCATGGATTCATTCGTCGTAATTCTAACTACTTGTAATTTGCAAAGATACTTTATTTGCAGGCTACTACAAACAAAATAAATAGCGAAAATTAAACATCATTTTTAACTTATTTAACTAAGTATACCACCACATATACCTAATCCGATTATCAGATATAAAACTGCTAGTATGTAAAATATTTTTGAGGCTGTTTTACTTTTTTTTCTAATAGCTGCTCCAATAACAGCTAGTAACACGGGTGGACCAAACATAATTAAACCTATAATTACGAATAAGCCTGAAAGATCGCCTACTTCTAAAAATACCATATCCTTTTTCTTATATTTCTTGTCTTAACTTTTCTAAATATTCTTTTTTATCATCTCTATAAAAGAGATTCATTGTCTCAAAAGGAATAATTTTATTGTCTTTATCTACTATGTGTACACATGATTTCTTTACCGCTCGTACATCAAAATTATAAGCATCAATAAATTGCATGATTATAACTCTAAATAAATTGTCATATCCTAACTCTGGCGCATCAATATTTGGTAAACAACACATTATTGATTTTAAATTTTCTTCTGCTACTTCAACAGAATTCCCTGTACTAAATAAATCTATCATTTTTCCATGCAAGGCTTCATCTTGCTCGTAAATAATCGTGTTTTTACTATTATCTAATAAGTCGTTTGGATTAATATAGCGTGTTAACGGAAACACTTCTCCTCCCAACTTAAGAGCATACCCCATTACCAAAGCATCAGGGTTACAAGGTACTGGAATTAAATCGTCAGTATTGAAAACATCAGTTTGTTCCATGATTTTTCTTCTGACTTCTGTAAGCGTCATTCTATCTGTTTCTGGATTAAAACTTTCTAACCTTCCAGCTATTTGTATTGGTTGAAAAGTAACTCCTCTCACACATTTTTGCTGCAAGGCATAATCGATAATTTTCCCTATTTCGTGATCATTTAACCCTTTCTGAAGAGTTACTACTAAAGTTGTTGATAAATTTAACTTATTTAAGTTATCAAGTGCTTGCTTACGAATACTATTTAAATCTGCTCCTCTTAATTCTTTCAGCACATTATCTTCAAAAGAATCGAACTGTAAGTATACTTCAAAATCTGGTGTATACGTTTTCAAACGTTCTGCAAAAGCAAGATTTTTAGCTATTTTTATTCCGTTTGTATTTAACATTAAATGCCTAATTGGAAGCGATTTTGCGTAATCTAAAATTTCCCAAAACTGTGGATGTATAGTTGGTTCTCCTCCGCTAATTTGTACCACATCGGGTTCTTTCTCATTTTTCACCACAGCATCTAACATCGCTTTTACTTCTTCTAAAGTTCGGTGGCGTCCATAAGTAGGTGATGAGACAGCGTAACAAGTAGGGCAAGTTAAGTTACACCTGTCCGTAACCTCAACAACAGTCAAGCACGAATGTTGTTCATGATCTGGACACAAACCACAATCGTAAGGACATCCATAATCTGTTTTTGTGTTAAACGTATAAGGCATCTCACTAGGTTTGTTGTAATTTCTGATATTTTTATAATACTCAATATCATCAGCTATTAACACTTTTGAATTTCCATGTTCTCTACAGCGTTTAAGCATATAAACCTTGTCATCTTCAAAAACAATTTTTGCATCTACTCTTTTTAAACATTCAGGGCACAAGCTCAATGTAAAATCATAGTAGTTATATTTTCTTTCTGGCATTTTTTATTTTTAGAATTATAAATTTTGTGTAATATACATAACAAACTATACATAGTATTTGAATAGTACTTAACCCTAACACAAAAAAGGTATTGGGTTTTAAAAACTCTATACAAAAGCGAAAACCAAAGTATGCCAACATAAAAATCTTAAAAAGTTCTCCTGATTGTAATTGGCATTTCCTTTGTATGTATTTTAAACTGATAAACAACATTATTAAAAACACTAATTCATATAATGCAACTGGATGCCTTAACACTCCATCCCCTAAATCCATACCTAAAAAAGAAGTAGTTTCAATTCCATAGGTAAACTCATTAATTCCTGAAAGAAAACACCCTATTCTCCCTATAAAAATTCCAGTAATTATTGGCAATACAAACAAGTCACCAGATGATTTCGTTTCTCCTATTATTTTTTTCGCAATTTCTACACCTAATAAACCTCCAAATAAACCTCCCATAATAGTTTTTACATTCAATAATTGAATGATGTTTCTTGCTGAAAAAGTTACTAAAGGATTTTCTAATACTCCTACTATACGAGAACCAATAAAAGCTCCTACAGCAGCTCCTAAAATAATTGACAATCTGTTATTAGAAGAAATATAATCTTTCCTTTTTTTACGTAAAAAAACATAATAACGAAAAGCTAAAAAGAATGCTAAATATTCTAAAATAAGATGAATATTAACCGTGTGACCGAACAAAATGGGCTCAAAAGGTAGTTTCAATAAAAAAGTTTGTGAGTTAAAAGACGAAATATACGTAATTACTCAAAAAAAAGTAACTTTGCAGCATGATAAAAATAGGTAACATAGAACTTCCTGATTTTCCGCTATTGTTAGCGCCAATGGAAGATGTGAGTGATCCACCGTTTAGAGCTTTATGTAAAGAAAACGGTGCTGATGTAGTGTATACTGAATTTATTTCTTCGGAAGGATTAATTCGCGATGCTGCTAAAAGCGTAATGAAATTAGATATCTACGAAAAAGAACGTCCTGTTGGAATTCAAATTTTTGGTGCTAATCTAGACTCGATGTTACGTTCTGTAGAGATTGTTGAAAAAACAAATCCGGATATTATTGATATTAATTTTGGTTGTCCTGTTAAGAAAGTAGTTTCTAAAGGTGCTGGAGCTGGAATTTTAAAAGATATTGATTTAATGGTTTCTCTTACTGAGGCCATGGTTAAACACACAAACTTACCTATTACTGTAAAAACTCGTTTAGGTTGGGATCATGATTCTATTAGAATTGTTGAAGTTGCCGAACGTTTGCAAGATGTGGGATGTAAAGCTATCTCTATCCATGGACGTACACGTGCTCAAATGTATAAAGGTAATGCTGACTGGGCTCCTATTGCTGAAGTGAAAAATAATCCTAGAATGCATATTCCTGTATTTGGAAATGGTGATGTTGATTCTCCTGAAAGAGCTATGGAAATGCGTGACAAATATGGACTAGATGGTTGTATGATTGGTCGTGCTTCTATTGGATACCCTTGGTTTTTTAATGAAGTAAAACATTATTTTAAAACTGGTGAACATTTATCTAAACCAACTATTTCTGAACGTGTTGATATGGCACGCCG
Source organism: Tenacibaculum sp. DPLXC6 (assembly GCF_056815515.1). Taxonomy (NCBI): domain Bacteria; kingdom Pseudomonadati; phylum Bacteroidota; class Flavobacteriia; order Flavobacteriales; family Flavobacteriaceae; genus Tenacibaculum; species Tenacibaculum sp. DPLXC6. Next base: position 2,686,181 of record NZ_CP141806.1, on the reverse strand, counting down.
TCATTTAGAAATGGCTATAGATTGGAAAGGTGAACATTTAGGTGTTGTAGAAACGAGAAGACACTACACAAACTATTTTAAGGGAATTCCACATTTTAAAGAGCACAGAATGAAAATGGTTACTTCTGATGATCCTAAAGATGTTTTTGCTGCGTTTGACGAGGTACAAACTAAGTTTGGAAATGCAACAATTCCTGAAATAGGATAAGTTAACGTTTTATCGTTCAATAAAACTTTTTGAAATTCTAGAACTTGCAATTTTTGCTGCTAAATATCCTAAAGCTGAAATTGTAACAACTACTACTAGTAAGTTTAACCACTTAAACTCTACTGGGTATGCTAAATTTTGTGTAATCATTAACAACTCAAAGCGTTGTTGCATTAATACAATAATTACACCTAGAACAATTCCTATCCCCATTCCCACGAGTGTTAACAAGAAACCTTGTAATACAAATATCTTTTTTATATCCTCTATACTACTTCCTAAGTTAAAGAGAGTTTTTAGATTTTGACGTTTATCAATAATCATCATGATAATTGACCCTATCACATTAAACAAAGCAATAGCTACAATTAACGTAAAAATTAAATATGAGATAAAGTTTTCAGTATTTATTACTTTATAATACAACGTATTTAACTGTGTACGTGTTTGTACCTTTAACTTATCTCCTAAAATCTTTTGTAAATCCTCTTGGAATGTATCGAGATTTACACCTTCTTTTAAGCGTAACTCAACTCCTGTTATTTGGTTATTATCGTAACCTAATAACTCTTGTGCAAGTGATGCCTCAGTAAATACATATTTATTTTGAAATTCTTCAGATCCTGTATACACACCTACTATTTGTGTTGAAACCGATCGAAAAGCATTATTTGCATTGATAAATCCTTTTCCTGGTTTTGGCACTAAAATTTGAAGTGCTTCACCAAAATTAAAAATACCCAACGATAGTTTATAAGATATTCCATATCCTACTACTGCCGTATTTTTATATTCTTCATCAATCCAAGTACCTACTGTTAGCAAAGAATCTGTCGGAATAATTTTTGAGTAATTTGAATCAACCCCTTTAATTTGGGCAATATGCTCTTTATCTTTATACTTTAAAAAAACACGTTCTTCTACTACTTTTGAAGCAGCATCTATCTCTTCATTTTGTTTTAAAACATTATCTATTTCTTGTGTATATTGGAAAGATTTTCCTTTAGAAGCCGTAATTTTTATATCTGGATCTGATGCATTAAGTAATGAATCACTAAAAGTTTTTAATCCTGAAAAACCAGACAATACAACAAACAAAGCCAAGGTACCTACTACAACACCAAAAACAGCTATTGCTGTAATAATATTAATTGCGTTGGTACTTGTTTTAGAAAACAAGTATCGTTTAGCTATGTATAAAGAAAAGTTCAAGCATTAATAAATTTAGCTAGCCAATGTAACAAAAATTATTAACGTTTTTGACGACGAGGCAAAACATCTGGATTTTTTATTGGGTCGACATCTTCTCCTTTTAAAGACTTGTCAATATCCTCAATATAATCCAAACTATCATCTCCAAAGAACAGCAATTCTGGCATTCTTCGTAATTGATTTTTTGTTCGTTGTGCTAATTCATGACGAATTAAAGGTGTATTAGATTTTACTCCTTCAATAATTTCGTCTCTTTTTTCTGAAGGGAATACACTTAAGTATACTTTTGCCACTCCCAAATCGGCAGTAACCGAAACTTTAGAAACCGATATAATCACTCCCTTCATTCCATCTTGAGCAGCACGTTGTAAAACGTCTACTAAATCCTGTTGCAACACTCCTGCTATTTTTCGCTGTCTATTTGTTTCTTCCATGTTGCAAATTTAAGCATAAAATTACGGAGTGTAAATTTTATTTTTTATCGCATACATAACCAAGCCTACTCTATTTCTTACATTTAACTTTGTAAATAGACTGTCTCGATAACCATCGATTGTTTTTGGACTTAAAAACATTTTTTCAGCTATTTCTTTATACGTCAATTCCGAGCATGCAAGCTTCATAAAAGTTATTTCATTGTCTTTAAAGGCAAAGTTATTCCTTGAATTTTTCCCTGAAACGGAATCTAACAATAGCGTGGTAACATTTTTGGTGTGATAAAATCCGTTATCCATCATTTCTAACAACGCTTTCTCTAGGATTTCTTTTTTGGTATCTTTTAACAAGTACCCTACAGCACCAGCTTTTAACATTTTTAAAATAGTACCATCAGCATCTTCTACAGACAATGCCATAACATGTACTTGTGGGTAGTTATTCACTATCCACTCTGTAGTTTCAATACCGTTCATCACTGGCATATTTACATCTACTAAAACTAAATCTGGTATGTTTTTAGGCGATGCCAAAAACTTTTCTTCGACTTCTTTACCATTTTTGCAAGTGTAAAGCACCTTAAATTTATCAAAAGTATTTACCATACCTTCAATAGCTTGTGACAATAACGTATGATCATCTACAACAACAACTGAGTATTTCATAATTTTGTGGGTTATATTGGTTATTAGTTGTTGGGGAAATACACTAAGGTTCTTTAAATATAGTAATTTATTATTAAACTTGTGCCTTTTTGGGGCTCTGACATAAACTTAGTCTCTGCGTTAATTAGCTTGGCTCTGGCTTTTATGTTTTGTAATCCTAAACCTTTTAACCTCACTCTTTCCATGTCAAAACCTACCCCATTATCTTGAGCTTTTACCTCTATTGATTCTTCTTTATAAGTTAAAAAAACTTCCAGTTTAGATGCTTTAGAATGTTTTATAGTATTAGAAAAAAACTCTTGAAGAATTCTAAAAATAACTATTCCATGTTTTTGGTTAACCTCTTGCTCTTCTCCTGTAATTGTTAATTTAGCATCAATATAGTTTAACCTATTAAACCGCTCTACTTCTAAATTTAATGCATCTTTTAATTTTATATTATTAATAAAATCTGGGTTAATTATTTTTGACAACGCTCTTACTTCCGTTAAGCTTTTTGCTATAATTTCAGAGATTTCTTCCATACTTTCAGGAGAAGCGTGTTGTAACTGTATTTTAGCTAAAGTTAGGAGTTGCCCTATATTATCATGCAACTCCCAACTAATATTCCTTAAAGTCTCTTCTCTTATTTCTATTTGAGTCTCAGCAATTTCTCTTTCGTATCGTTTTTTATTTTTATCTCGTTCTTGTAGCAACTTGTTTTTTCTATTTTGGAAAACCGTAAACAATGTCACTAAAAAAACAATTATTATTATTATTACAATTGTTGTAACTATTAATATCCTACCTTCCTGCTGCTCCATATTAAACCAAAAGATATAATAATATTCATTAAAACAATTAACGCATGTAAGATAGGTACTAGATCTCTATTTTTCATATAACTCCAAAAGCTAAAAAATGGAATGGCTGGTAAATGAAAAACAAGAAATCCTACTGAAACCCAAAATGGTAACAGCTTTTTATAATTTACAATCTCATTTGATAATAATAACTCCCTTAAGTACAAAAAAATCAAACCTCCTATACACAGAGATCCTAACATAGCAGTATAATGCATATAATTTTTATCAAAAAAAGTCAATCCCCATAGAATTACAAGTAATACTAGTAATACATAGACAATTTTCAAATATTTTTTTTCTTTTAAAACGCTCCTAAATAGAATAAATACTGTAAAGTAAGAAAAGATAGCATAATAATGGTAAAGCCTAAAATTTGCTCCTCTAATACTACTCAAATACGTCCCTATTAATTCAACAACAAAAGTAATAACTAGATATAATGTTAATACCTTTATAAAAAATGTTCTTTTTTTCAATAAAAGAATACTGCTTAATAAAGCTGCTAATAATTGTGAATATAAAGGTGCGTCAAATAGATGCATAAAATAATTATTTATTAATTGGCGTAAGGTGGTTCTAAATGCCCATAATTACCTGCCCCACTTAACAACTCATCATCTTGAGGTGAAGCAAACATAAACCCAGCTTTATTTTCTCTCACTGTTTTTACTCTATAGTTATAATCATCTCTCTTCCCTTTTTCAAACTCTTCTCTAGTATTATATATCCATTTATATCCATGCTTTGCCAGCATTTCTTTAAACGTTACTAATTTTCCTTGTTTTGCGGATTGCACAGGGTCAAAAGCTATTTGCTTTCCATCAATTGTAGTCGTAGGAATATAAATTAGACTGCTATAGCTTTTACCTGTATCCTTATGATTTTCTTTAGCTGTAGATATAAAACTGATTCCTGTTATTTTAATTTTTGCTTTTTTACTTAGGTTTTCTACGTGCCCCAAATACTTTTTAAATTGCACAAAGTCAAATGTGTTAGCACGTGTATCTTCATATCCTAAAGCTTCTTCTAGTGGCGCAATTCTTGTTCTATCATAACTTGATAGCATTTGAATAACTTCCTTATAGTTTAGCATTTCTTTTGTTCTTCCTTCATCAGAGTAACAAAAAGTACCTTCTGGCACTTGAGACTGCCAATCGTCACAATCACATTTATTGCCATTTATCTTATCACATGAAATAGCAAAACTCATTACAAGAGTTAACAATAATAATTTAAGTTGGTTAGTGTTTTTCATAATAAAATTGATTTTTTGATTTTCTAAATATAACGGCTTATTTCTTAATAAAAAAAACGGAATTACTCAGAAACCCTTTAAAACCTGAGTTATCAACTAGTTATTTATCCTTCCATAACCCACAAACAGGAAAAACCCCTAAACCATACAAATGTTTTAACTCTTGTTTTTTCATGGCATATACTCTTGTTTTTTTCTTTTTAAAAGTTCAAAACCTTCTACATATAGTTACGATGTAGAAGGCTTTATTATTATCTAATAAAAATCTTTTATTAATCTGCGTATGGTGGCTCTAAACTGCCCCAGTTACCAGCTCCACTTTCAGTATCTCCTTTCTGTTCTCTGTTTAGCAAATTTGATTTTAACTCTTTAGTTATAGTATTACGGTTTTCATAATCTTCTTTACTGTCATATACCCAATTGTAACCATAGCTTCCTAGCATTTCTTTCATGGTTACAATTTTATTTTCAGAAGAAACTTCAGGAGCAAAAGCTATATTTCTACCGTTAATTTCAGTCGTAGGCATAAACATTGTTGTTTGATAATTTGGAGTTCCATGGCTTGTTGATTCTGGATACGACGCCGATACTATATTAATACCTGTTAGTTTTATTCCTTTTTCTTCAGATACTTTTTTCATATATGCTAAATATGTTTCTAAAGTTTCAATAGTATAAAAGTTAATGCGAGTATCTTCATATCCCAATGCTTTTTCCAAAACAGGCTTTCTTGTTTCATCATAATGTTCCAACATAGCCACCATTTCTTTATACATAAGCAAATTTTGTGGTTTTGCAGTTTTTACTGTTTTTTCTACCAATACGTCTTCTGTTTTATCTTGACTACAAGATACTAGGCATAAAATTGCACTCGCCATTAATGGCAATACATAATTTTTCATTTTTATAAATTTTTAAATTAAACTTTTGTGCTATTGATACTTTGACAAAAACCGGTGTACCTTCGGAAATACATAAAACAACCTGTAATACAAGATTGTAGAGAAGTGATTTTTATTAAATTTTTCATAGCATTTCAAATCTAATAATAATAATAATAATAACTATACAAAACAAAAACTTTTATTCCCTAAAATACACAGGAGAAAAATCTCCTTTAAAACCTAGGGCTATCACAACACTTTTACAGTTCTACTCCTCGAAAATCTACTCTAAATTTCATTCAACTTTGCCTTCAGTTATTTCGAAATACTAGGCGAACACCGAAAAGCCTAATTATAAACAGAGTAGGTACACAAAATAAAAAATATGCCAAATTTAGTTCCAGAATTAAACAGTTTAGACTTCAACGTATATGTTGGAGGTCCTTTACAGGCTGCAATACAAGCACAAACAGCAGCTTCTATGGCCACTGTAAATTTTATTAAAGAAGTAGGTTTTGAAAAAGACAATAACCCTGCTAATCCAGATTCATTACGTTATGTTGATTTTCAATATGAAAAATCAGTACCTAACCCTGATTATGATTCAAGTGAAGCCATTGGTCCTGAAAATCAAAAATTCATAAAAAGTGAAATTGAAATCAAAGTACCATTTTTAACAATGCTTACCATTCCATCAATTCGTATTGATGAAGTAAACATTGATTTTAATGCGCGCTTGAGTTCTACTGAAACAAGAAACGTATCGTCTGAGTTTGCAGCTAGTGCAGAACTAGGAATCAATTACAAAATTGTAAACTTTAAAGCTTCTGCATCTTACAAAAGAAACACATCTCAAGGCGTTAAGGTTGATAAAACATATAATCTTGGGGTAAAAGTTCGTGCCGTAAACGACGAATTACCTGAAGGGTTAAGTAGAATTTTAAATATGCTAGAGGACAGTATTGCTGCTGTAGCTTAACATTGATAACGAGGTTGTACCGTACCAAACCGTACAACCTCTTTTTAAAAATTTTTATTATGATAAATTTAAATGAATATTTAGGGGGAATCGCCACCAGCATTGCAGAAGCACGTTTAATGTCTGATTTGAAATCTTTAGAGATTGCTGAGAAGTTTTCACGTCATGAACTCTTGAAACATTTTTCTATTCCTCGTTTTAAAGCACAAAATATTGAACTCACCATTCCTGTAGCAATTGGAGAATTAGAAGAGGCTTATGAAGCCGATTACGAACCTATTGATAATGTTGCTTTCAATTCACAAACCTATACAATTTTAAAAGATGCTTCAAAAATTACTTCTTTTGACAGAAAAACGTCTACTATACTTCGTTCAGTAATAGCACAAAGAACAGATGAACTTGAAAAAAATATAAAAGCAACTGGTGAAATCGATCCTGTATTATCAAGATTTTCACAACAATTATCTGAAGAGTTTATCTCTATTTATAATGAAAAAGTTAGTTACGATGTATTGGTTAAAAAACTTAATTCAGAATTAAGACCATCTATTAAAAGTAGACAAATAACACAAAAAAACACGAAAGTTATTGTAGAAGCTCATAAACTAAACGAAATCAAACCTGAAAATATAGTTCAGATTAAAATGACTTTAAATGAAGAAGGTATGGAGTGGTATACTTCAGAAAATGAAGATGGTGTAAGAGAAACCAAACTATTACCAGAATAGTTATGAGAAAATCAATTACAAAAATAACCAATCAACTCAAAACTCAATTGAATGAAATACATGAATTGGCGAATCAAATTGAGAAAAAAAATACACAAAGCACTAAAAATATTCGCAATTGGTTGTTAGCTACTGAAGAAGTTTTAAAAGCACTCAACTTACCAGAGTCATCAAAATTTGCAGTTAAAAGAGCCATGTTAAGTTCATTTATCCCTGATAGTAGAAATAAGAAAAAAGAGACTCTACAATTAGGAGCATCAACATTAACAGAAGCTCAACAAGACTTATGGGAAGTATACACTCCCTATGCTACCATTTTAGATAATTCAACAACCTTGATAGAGCAACTTTTAGCAGTAATTTACCAAACCAAGCAGTTTAAATACGATACAAATGAAGATTTTACGCAATTTCTAGAACAAGTTTGGAGGTTTTGCTGCAATCATGAACAACTTAAAGGAATTAGCTCACAAATACTTTCAATGATAAATCAATCAGACGTACTTATTATTATGGCTGAAAAAATAGCAATAGAAAGTTTATAGATAGTTCGCTATATTTTTTACTTTTACGTTATGAACAAAATTGAACATATTGGTATAGCCGTTAAAGATTTAGAAAAATCTAACTCGTTATTTGCTTCTCTTTTTGGAGAATCTCATTATAAAATTGAAGAAGTTGCTAGCGAAGGTGTAAAAACTTCATTTTTTAAATCTGGCCCTAATAAAATTGAATTATTAGAAGCTACAAAGCCCGAGAGCCCTATAGCAAAGTTTATAGAAAAAAAAGGAGAAGGAATTCATCACATTGCTTTTGCAGTTGATAACATAAAAGAAGAAATTAAACGTTTACAAGGTGAAGGTTTTACTGTTTTGAATGAAACTCCTAAAAAAGGAGCCGATAATAAACTAGTAGCTTTTTTGCATCCTAAAACTACCAATGGTGTACTTATTGAGTTATGCCAAGAGATAGAAGAATAGGAACAGTTTAAAAATTAAATATTTGTATCTTGCAACGCCTTAAAATCAGTATTTACTAATGACAACCTCTTTTGATTCTTTTCAAAAACGCCGATTACAATCTTCATACATATCAGTAGTAGTAAGTATTGCTTTAGTACTTTTTATGATTGGTGTTTTAGGTTTAGTTCTTTTAAAATCAACAAAAGTTGCGAATCACTTTAAGGAAAAAGTAGTTATGACGCTTTTCTTAAAAGATGAAGTAGCTGATAAAAACATTAAAAGTCTTAAGGAATCAATTAAAAAAGAGACGTTTGTTAACAAGGTTGTTTATATTTCTAAAGAAGACGCTGCCAAAGAGTATAAAAAAGATTTAGGTGAAGATTTTTTACAGTTTTTGGGAGATAATCCCTTAAAAAATGGAATTGACATTTATCTAAAAGCAGATTTTGTGACTCCTGAAAAAATGAGTGAACTTGAAAAATCTTTTGATAAAAACAAGTTTGTTGCAGAAGTAAGCTATGATAAACCATTAGTGCAATTACTTACCAAAAACATCCAACGCATTAGTTTTTGGCTGTTAGTATTGAGTGGTTTTTTCGGGTTAGTTGCTATTATTTTAATAAACAGTTCCATCCGATTGTCAATTTACTCAAAACGATTCAACATAAAAACCATGCAAATGGTTGGTGCTACTAAGAGCTTTATTCGTAAACCTTTTATTTGGCAAAGTATTAAGCTAGGATTATTAGGTGCTTTTATAGCAATAAGTGGATTAGGTATTTTAATTTATTATGTAGATAAATACATCCCTACATTAGAACTACTTACAGACTATGTTGCTTTAGGTTATGTAGCTGGAGGAGTTATACTTGTTGCTTTTTTTATTACATGGATTAGCACTTTCTTTGCTACACAACGATTCTTAAATTTACAAACCAACGATTTGTACTACTAAAATATTTATGAAAAAAGACAATTCACCAAAACAAGAATTTCTATTCGGTAAACGAAACTATATCATTATGCTTATTGGTATTGCTGTAATTGCCTTAGGGTTTATTTTAATGGCAGGCGGCGGTAGTGATGATCCTAATGTATTTAATCCAGAAATATATAGTTGGCGTAGAATTCGTTTAGCTCCTACCTTAGTAATTATCGGATTGGGTATAGAAATTTATGCTATTTTTGCCAATCCTAAAAAATAAGCATGGATTTATTAGAAGCAATTATTCTTGGAATTATCCAGGGTCTTACTGAATTTTTACCCGTTTCCTCTAGTGGTCATTTAGAATTAGCAAAAGCTTTATTTGGAGATACTTCTGTACCTCAAGAAAGTTTGACATTTACTGTGGTTTTACATGCTGCAACAGCATTAAGTACTATTGTAGTATTTAGAAAAGAAATTGCTGAGATTTTTAGAGGTTTATTTCAGTTTAAATGGAATGAGGAAATGCAATTTTCTGTAAAAATTATTCTTTCTATGATTCCTGCTGTAGTAATTGGGTTAACCTTTGAAAAAGAATTGGAAAGCTTTTTTGGAGGGAAAGTTTTATTAGTAGGTTTTATGCTTTTAGTAACTGCTGTACTACTTTTATTAGCTGATAAAGCTAAGAACACTAACAAAAGTGTTTCTTTTAAAAGTTCAGTAATTATAGGAATCTCTCAAGCAATTGCCATGTTACCTGGAATTTCACGTTCAGGAGCTACTATTTCAACATCTGTATTATTAGGTGTAGACCGAACTAAAGCGGCTCGTTTTTCATTTTTAATGGTGGTACCTTTAATTTTAGGCAAAGTTGCTAAAGATATTTTAAGTGGTGATATTAATTTTCAGAGCTCAGAGATCGTTCCATTATCTGCTGGATTTGTTGCTGCTTTTATCTCAGGATTATTAGCGTGTACTTGGATGATAGCCTTAGTTAAAAAGAGTAAATTATCATACTTCTCATTATACTGCGCTATTGTAGGTTTAATTGCCATTGGCTATTCTTTATTTTTCTAGATGACTGCAGAAGATTACAAAAACGGACAAGTTTTATTGATTGACAAACCTTTAGAATGGACTTCTTTTCAAGTAGTGAATAAGCTACGCTGGCATATCCGTAAACGTTTTGATATTAAAAAAATTAAAGTAGGACATGCTGGAACGCTTGACCCTTTGGCAACTGGTTTGTTAATTATTTGTACTGGTAAACAAACTAAAAACATCAACGAGTATCAGGGACAAGTAAAAGAATATACAGGTACGTTTGTTGTGGGGGCTACAACGCCAAGTTACGATTTAGAAACAGAAATCAACGAAACGTTTCCTATAGAACATATAACAGAAGAGTTACTGCATAAAACTACGGAGCAATTCACAGGAAAAATTCAGCAAAAACCACCAATTTTTTCTGCCATTAAAAAGGATGGAAAACGTTTATACGAGTTGGCTCGTAAAGGTGAAACTACAGAAATTAAAGCTCGTGAAGTAGAAATCAATGAGTTTGAAATCACAAAGATTGATTTACCAAATGTTGAATTCAGAATTGTATGTAGTAAAGGAACTTATATTCGTTCTATTGCCAACGACTATGGAGTTGCACTAAATTCTGGAGCACATTTATCTGTATTACGAAGAACCAAGATTGGAGATTTTTCTGTAGATAATGCTCAGAGTGTTGATGAGTTTATAGAAAACTTATAAAAATCGGCTATACCAACTTTCTGTAATAGGTACTTCCCAGTAATTTTCTAATTCTATTTTAGTTTGTACTAAATTATCAAAAACTATTGTTTTAGCTGATACAGACTTCTTTTTAAGCAACTTTTTAAATTCTTTGACGTCTTTGTACTGAATAAATTCTCCTTGCTTAAAACACACATTCATTTTGTCTAACAACTCTACTCTATATTCTTGTTGTAGTTGTAAAATAAATGCTACTTGTTTATCAATATCTGCATTCGTTAATATTGAACCTTCTTCGACAGAAAAAATAATAAAACGATTATATTTCAGCTCAAAAGAAGCTTTGAAGTCAGTATCTTCAGACTTCCATCCATCAATAAAGCCTTGTAACTTTTCTTTTAGCCCGTCAATTTCTTGCGGATAAAATTTTCGACTTGATGGATATACCCAAACTTTTGCCTCTTCTGATAAACTACTGAATTCTACAAACATATTTATTCCTTATGGACGCAAAGATACAGAAAACAATTCCCCTTTTTGACAAAAACAAAAAGGGGAATTTCTAGCTTTTTTATGCACTATATTACTGAAGCATTGACACTAAATCTTCTTGTGTATTTTCTCCTTTATTTTTGTTATACCAAACTTGTAAATCTGTTTTAAAGTCAGCATCCAAACTACCATGTTTTTCTTTATAATCAACAACCATTTTAGTTGCTGTGGTAGGTCTTGGTCCCCATGTGTTGATTACTTCGTTCTCCTGATTTAAAGCAATTAACTTAGGTATTGATCTTCCTCCATTCGTTAAAAATTTATCCATCAACTCTAAATTTTCATCTCGTAAAACTAGTTTTAAATTGATGTTTGGATTTTCTTCTGCTATTTTATTAATTACAGGTAAGTTTTGTGCTGCATCACCACACCATCCTTCAGTTAATACTAACCAAGTTTGTGGTTCTTTTACATCTTTAATTTTAGCAAGTGTCTCTTTAGTAAGTTTTACGGTTTTATCTAAACGTTTCATACGTTTATCATTTAACTTACTATAGTTTAATAAATCATCTGATTGATTAGGTCCTGTAGATTTTCCTTGCGACAATAAATCACTTACTAAGTCTCTATATTCATTATAAGACAGTGCCTTTTCTAAGCTATTTTGAATAATTTTTTTCATCGTAAATATATTGTTATTACAAAAGTATTTTATCTATAGTGAACCTTAGGTAACCTAAGTTACAATTCACTATAAAACTTGAATAACATAGACGAAAACACAAATACAACCTTACACTTCAGCTGACTCTTGAGCTTTTGCTTGTAAATTGGTAATAATATCTTTAGTCATAGAAGCTAAATCAAACTGATGTCTCCATCCCCAATCTTTTCTTGCTGCTGAATCATCAATTACTTGAGGCCAACTGTCAGCAATTGCTTGTCTAAAGTCTGGATTATACGTAATGGTAAACTCTGGAATGTATTTTTTAATTTCAGTAGCTATTTCAGCTGGTGTAAAACTAATTGCCGCTAAGTTGTATGAAGTTCTTGTTTTAATATTCTTCTCATCTGCTTGCATTAATTGGATAGTCGCATTAATAGCATCGTCCATATACATCATTGGCAAACGTGTATTTTCTGATAAAAAGCACTCAAAAGTTCCTTTTTTCAATGCATCAAAGTAAATATCAACAGCATAATCAGTCGTTCCTCCACCTGGCAAAGTTTTCCAGCTTATAATTCCTGGATAACGGATGCTTCGTACATCTACCCCATATTTATCGTGGTAATAATTACACCAATGCTCTCCTGCTACTTTACTTATTCCATAAACTGTAGAAGGCTCCATGATTGTTTGCTGTGGTGTATTCATTTTTGGTGATGTTGGTCCAAAAGCAGCCATTGAACTAGGCCAATATATTTTTTGAATATGCTTTTCTCTAGCTAATTCCAATACCGCTAACAACGAAGTCATGTTTAAATCCCAACCTTTTAATGGATATTTTTCTGCTGTTGCAGATAACATTGCCGCCATTAAATACACTTGGGTTACTTTATATTTTTGAACAACACTTAAAATTTGCTCTTGGTTGGTAGCATCGATGATTTCAAAAGGTCCAGAACTCATCATTTCTGCATTTCCTTCTCTAATATCGGAAGCTATTACATTATCTGCTCCATAAATAGAACGCAATTTTTGGGTTAATTCTGTTCCTATTTGCCCGCAAGCTCCTAAAATTAATATCGTTTCACTCATTTTAAATTATTCAAAAATAGATGTTTGCAAAGTTATTAAATTTAAGATTTCGCAAAAAGTATTTATTCTTTTTTAACTATCTACAAAAGAGACTGCTAATCTACTGATTTCAAACTTCTAATTTAATTCTACAAAGAATGCCAAGTAAAATATGTACTTTTATCGCTTAATTATTTTATTAAAATGAGTCGTTTTTTATTTGTTATTGCTTCATTCTTTGTTTTAGTTACTTCTTGTAAAAAAAAGAGTGAGCAAAAAGAAGAGTTACCAACTAAAACTGAAATGAATATTTCGGTTAAGCATACTGATTACTCTAAAATAAATGAAAAATATGTTAATGAAATTAAACCTTGGAAAGAGTATTTTATAGTTGAAGATTTTTTACAAGAATTACAAAACACAACTCCTACAGAAGCTTTAAACAATGCTTTAGAACTAAAAACACTTACCAAGCAATTTAAGGATAGTTTAAATATAGAATCGCTTAAAACACCTGCTTTTAAAGCACGTATTAATGTTTTTGAAAATGAGACTTTACGTTTAGCAGACATGACTTTTATTCCGTCAATATCTGCGAATCAGGTTAACAGTCAGGTTGAAAAAATTATGATGCTTTTTAGTAGTGTTAACGATAAGATTAATACAGTTTACACTAAGAAAAAGTTTGACAGTGAAATAAATCTTGATAGCCTATTTAAGAATCAATAGTTTTTAAGGCTTCGTATATTAAACTACTTTCAAACCCTCTGTATAAAAGATAATCAGCAATTTTCTTTTTTCTTTTGAAATGGTTTGTTTCAGAAACTGATGCATTCTTTTTTTCGACCAAATTATATAAGGTTTTGATATACTCCTCTTCGTCGATTTCTTTCAGAGCTGATTTTATGTTATAAGCGGAAATATCTCTAAATTTCAATTCTCTAACGATTCGGTCTTTTCCCCATTTTTTAATTCTGAATTTCCCTCTAGCAAAACTTTTTGAAAATCGTTCCTCATTCAGGAAATTGTGTTCTAATAAGTGTAATAAAATATGTTCTCTTGCTTCTGGAATTAAGTTATAATCTTTAAGTTTTTTCTCTACTTCTTTATGACATCGATCTTGGTAAACACAATACTGCTCAATCTTCCTTTTTATTTCTTCAACTGTAAAAACCGGTTTGCTCATAGCACGAAAATATAAATTCTATTTCCATTGATTCAAAAAAGAGACTACCTTTTCTTTATAACTAGCGCCTATTGGAATTTCTTTTGAATTTATTTCAATATCGTTAATTGTAAAAGCAGATATTTTATTCGTATTGATAATATAAGATCTGTGTACTCTTAAAAAATTACTATTTAATTTTTCTTCAATATCGCTTATCTTATACTTAGTTACAACACGTTTATCATTAACTGTATGAACTTTTACATAATCTTTTAAGCTCTCTATAAATAATATATCTCCAATAAAGACTTTGTGGTACTTACTTCCTGATTTCAGTAACAAAAACTCTTCTGTGTTTTCGTTTTCTTTGGTTATAGACATATCACTCTCCTTTATTGACCTCAAAAAGCGATCTACAGCTTTAAAAAAACGCTCAAAAGTTATTGGTTTTAATAAGTAGTCTAGCACTTCCAAATCATAACTTTCAAGAGCATAATCTCTGTAGGCTGTTGTAAAAATTGTTTTTGGTGGGTTTTTAATTGTTTTTAAAAAGTCTATTCCTGTAATATTAGGCATTTTTATATCTAAAAACAGTAAATCTATTTCTTGAGAACTTATAACTTCAAATGCTTTAAGTGCATTGTCACAGCTCCCCACTATTTCTAGTGCCGGTATTTTTGAGATGTGATTCTCTATTAATTCTCTTGCTAAAGGCTCATCATCAACCACTAAACATTTTACTTTCATCAACTACTTAATTTGAATAAATCTTTAAAACTACCTTAAATTCATTTTCTTCATTCTCTATTATCAAACTATATTGGTCTTGATAGATTAAATCTAATTGTTTTCTAACGTTTGACAAACCTATACTCTCTTTTTTGAGAATATAATCTTTGGAAACTGTATTAGAAATTTTAAAGTTAAAACTATTCTCTATGCTTAAAAGCTCAATTTTAATTTCCGGCGACCCACTATCTTCTCCTGCACCATGTTTAAAAGCATTTTCAACTAACGATAACAATATCAATGGTGGTATTTTGATGTCTTCTTCTACATTATTTATCAAAGAAACTTTTAAACGTGAGTCGTACCTTAGTTTTTCTAACTCTATATAATTTTCTATCAATTGTATTTCATTAGAAAGTAACACAAACTTAGTATTACATCTATACAAGACATAATCTAACATTTCTGATAGTTTACCTATTGAGGTTGGTGTTTTGGGCGAGTTACTCAAAGACAAACTATAAATATTATTAAGAGTATTGAATAAGAAATGTGGGTTTAATTGTGCTTTTAATGTTTTTAATTCTGCTTCCGTTTTTTCTTTTTCAAATACTAGTTCTTTTTCTTTAACTCTTTTATAATCCAGAAAATATTTTACAGAAAGGAAAACCAAAGTTGTTAAATACATATTTGGAATATAACCAAACAACAACTTTTTCCAATCAGTTAAAATCTCCAAAAGGGGCTCTTGTGTAAAAACTCCTTTTCTTATTAATGTTTCTCCTACATGCACAACCAAAACCCTGTTGAACGCTGCTAATAAATATGTTCCTATTAAAAACAAAACAACTGTAATTATATATTTTTTCTTCAATAAAAACTTCGGAATAACATAATAAGCTATGAAATAGGATATAATTATCTTGGGAATCAAATGACATAGAGACATTACAAAGGTTCCTAAAAAAGAAAACTCTTCTTGATATATAAGTGAATCTTTAGGAAAATCTAAAACAAGGAACACACACCAAAATAGTATATGTTGTAATACTCTACTCTTTGAAAAAAAAGTAATAATGGCTGTTCTTATCATCATAGTTCGTAAAGATATAAATAGCTTTAGTATTTATAGTACCAAATCGACAAACTAGAGCTTTTACATCCTGAATAAAGCTTTTTCAAGCCTTAATTTGCTTTTCTATTAAATAATCCTCAATACGTCGATTATTTGTAGTACTTCATCTATTATGGCAAACCCGCATGCCTTTTAAATTCATCTTTGCTACATAATTCAAATATTAAGTAATAATGAAAAAGCCTTTATTTACTCTTCTACTATTTATTTCTATTCAGTTATCTGCTCAAATAACACTTACAGGTAAAGTTGTAGAAAGAAACACCAAACAACCTTTAGAATTTGCCACTATAATTTTAACCAATCCAACAACAAACAAAGTTGTTGCTGGAGAATCTACTAATAGCCAAGGAGAATTTTTAATGAATATTAAAAAAGGTCAGTATAATATTAAAGTGGAGTTTATTGGTTTTAAAAATCATTCAATAAACAATATTTCACTAACCAAAAACCAATCACTTCAAACTATCCTTCTTCAAGAAGACTTACAAGCCTTAGATGAAATAGAAATTACAGCCGAAAAATCTACCACGGAGTACAAACTAGATAAACGTGTATTCAATGTTGGTAAAGATTTAGTTTCTAAAGGTGGTTCTGTTAATGATGTTTTAAATAACGTTCCGTCAGTAAGTGTAGATATTGAAGGAGGTATAAGCTTACGTGGCAATCCGAATGTTCGTATTTTAATTAACGGAAAACCTTCTGTTTTAACAGCAAACAACGGCTTAGAGTCAATTCCTTCCGAAAACATAGAAAAAGTTGAAGTAGTTACCAACCCTTCCGCTAAGTATGATGCTAGTGGAACAGCTGGAATCATCAATATTATCTTAAAAAAAAATAAAAGTGGTGGTTTTGGTAGCTCTTTACAGCTAACTACTGGAATTCCTGATAATCATAATATCAACTACAATATGAACTACAAAAAAGAGAAATTTAATTTATTTTCTAATATTGGATATCGTTATATGTCTTTCGATGGAAATGGGTACTTGAACAGAACTAACCTCGATAATGGGACAGTAACCTCTTACTCTAACAGAGTTACAAATACTACTAGAAGCCGTAGTACTTTTAATCTTTATTTTGGAAGTGATTATTACATTAATGATAAAAACACCCTTACTCTAAGTTACTACCATAGAAACAATACAAGTAAAAACAAAGTTGATTATACTTTTAATTTTTTAGACAACACGCAACAAACAGATAGCATTCTTACTACACAAGAATCATATAGAGAGCCCCAAAAGGCAAATCAAATTGAACTAAATTACGTAAAAACGTTCGCCAAAAAAGGACAAAAATTTACTGCTAATTTTCAATATGATTTTTGGAATGATGACGAAAATGAATTAGTTAAAGAACAACAACAATTTCCTACAACTTCGGCTATAAATATTCTACGAAGTAGAGATATAGAAAGTAGTAAAGATTTTTTATTCCAATCTGACTTTAAACTACCTATTATTGAAAAATCACATTTAGAAATGGGAATAAAAGGAGAAATTAGAAACATTGATAGTGATTATAAAGTTTGGGATAATGCTGTTATAATTGATAGTTTAAACAACTTATTAAAATATAATGAGCGTATTTATGGAGCTTATATTCAATATGGAAACAAAAAAAATAAACTTCAATACTTATTAGGCTTACGTGCTGAACATGCCAATACTGGAAGTACCGATAGAAACAATCAATTTAAAACTAGTAAAAAGTATACTGATTTATTTCCTACTGCCCATTTTACATACAGCTTTAATCAAGCTACTAATTTGCAATTAAGTTATAGTAGAAGAATTAGACGCCCTAGTTTTTGGCACTTAAACCCTTTTGGTGGAATTTCTGATCGAAGAAACATACGCGTAGGTAATCCTGATTTAAACCCAATGTATACAAACTCTTTCGAATTAGGTTTATTAAAAAGATGGAGTAAATTCACCTTAAACCCTTCTATATATTACCAACGAACTACTAATGTGTTTGAAACTTTGGTTGTAACAAACTCTTTTGGAGCTTTAATTTCCAAACCTATTAACTCAGGAACTGAAAAAAGATTTGGTGCTGAATTAGCCATTCGATATTCTCCTTATAAATGGTGGAGACTATCTAGTGAATTCAACTATTATTCTTTCGACCAAAGAGGAATATATACTGTTGATGACAACACATGGTCTACTCGTTTAAACTCTAGAATGAAGTTTTCAAGATTAACTATTCAATCTAGCATAAATTATCTTGGAGAAAGACAGAGCGGACAAATATTTTCTGAAGCTCAGTATAGAGCTAACATCGGAGTAAGTAAAGACTTTTGGAATGACAAAGCTACACTTACTTTAAACATGAACAATATTTTTGATTCTAGAGTAAGTAAACAGTTAATTACTGGTGAAAACTACATCGCAACAAGGTATAACAAACCTGTTGGTAGATACTCTTCTGTAACTTTTACTTATCGATTTAACAGAACAAAAAAGGACAGAGATCGATTACCTGATTAATTATTGTTCTACACAATTAAAAAAGGGTTAAAAGTAATTTACTTTTAACCCTTTTTACAGTTAACAAAAAATCAATTATAAAACGCTACGTAACCACATTTTAAACTTAGTGATTAGGTAGAATAATATCGGTACTACAATTAATGTCAAGAAAGTTGCTATGAATAATCCATAAATAACAGTCCATGCTAATGGACCCCAGAAAATTACATTATCCCCTCCAACATATATATGTGGATTCAACTCACTAGCTAAGGTAAAGAAATTAATATTTAAACCTGTTGCTAATGGAATTAACCCTAAAATGGTTGTGATTGCCGTTAAAAGTACTGGACGTAAACGTGCTTTTCCTCCTCTAATAATAGCTTCTCCTAAAGTATGTACATCTACAAACTCATCAGAAGACAATCCATGTTCTACTTTTTTACGATCAATTAATAACTGAGTATAATCGAGCAGTACTACCCCGTTGTTTACCACAATACCTGCCAACGAAATAATTCCCATCATAGTCATCATAATTACGAATGGTTTTGCCGTAATAATTAATCCTCCAAATACTCCTATTAAACTCAAGAAGATTGCTAGCATGATGATTGCTGGCTTAGAAACTGAGTTAAACTGGAAAATTAAAATCAAGAAAATTAATCCTAAACCTCCAAAAAATGCTTTCATTAAGAATGCCATCTGTTTGTTTTGCTCTTCAATTTGTCCTGTATAGTCAACTTTTACCGAATCTGGTTTTTCAGTAAATGTCTTCATTTCATTTTGAATTTTTGAAACAATCGCTGCAGCATCTGTATACCCTGGTGCTAAAGCAGAATATACGGTTACCACTCTTTTTACATCTTTATGCTTAATTGCACTAAATCCTGAGGTATTTGTTTGTTTGGCTACTGCCGATACAGGAATTTCTTTGATCGTTCCTGAAGACATATCTCTAAAAGTAATTTTCTGATTAAAAATTGCACTTTTATTATACCTGTTTTCTTTATTAAAACGAACATAAATATCATAGTCATCACCATCTTCTTTGTAAATACCCGCTTTAGAACCAAAAATAGCATTACGCAATTGGTTTCCTACTTGCGATGAACTTACTCCTAATTCTCCTGCTTTTTTACGATCAACATTTACCAACATTGATGGTTTAGATTTGTTTACATCAATCTTTAATTCATCAATACCTGCAATACTTTTTGAGTTGATGAAATCTCTCATCTTTTCTGCAGTATTGATTAATTCTGCATAATCATTTCCTTCTAGCTCAATATTAATAGGATATCCTGCTGGTGGACCTACCGCTTCTTTTTCTACTGAAATTTCTAATCCAGGGTAAATCCCTCTTAATGCTTCAGTAACTTTTCTTTGTAACTCTTTACTATCAGCTCCTCTACGGTATTTGTATTCACGCATTGAAGCAGTTATTTTTCCTTTATGAGGCATTTCTGCAGTTGAACCTCCATCTGTTTGTGGATTTCCAGAACCAGCTCCCACCTGAGACACTACACTCTCTACTAAGAAATTATAACCATTATCAACATATTCTGGTGAGTTTAATACTTTATACACACGTTCTTCCAAATCTTTCATTATCAGATTTGTCTTTTCAATATCAGTTCCTTGTGGATATTCGATATAAACAATAATCTGGTTTGGTGTGTTATCTGGGAAAAATTCAACTTTTGTACGTTGACTTCCTATTGAAGCTCCAAAACCTCCAAAAGCGATAAACAATAAGACTAAAGTGCCTAAAGAAATAATGTATGGTCTCCAGCCTCTTAGAGCTCCTCTTAACATTTTTTCATAAAAACGCTCCCAACGTGGCAACACTGTATTTTGAAAACGATTTGCCCAAGGGCGTAGAGCTAATCTGTAAATCCACAACATAATCGCTGTAAAAATCATTACAGTTCCCAATGCTCTATAAGTTCCCCCTAATAGCGCTATTAACAATCCTATCACTGCCATTACTGACGATAAGATAATAATACGTCTTAATGGCATATTTTTATCTTCAACACTCATAAACTGTGACACTAACACTGAGTTAAAAAATATTGCCACAAATAATGATGAACCTAATACCACAGATAATGTTACAGGGAAATAAATCATAAACTGCCCCATAGTTCCTGGCCACATTCCTAACGGAATAAAAGCTGCTACTGTTGTTGCTGTAGAAATAATAATTGGAAATGCAATTTCTCCAATTCCTTTTTTAGCAGCTTCAATTCTAGGCATACCTTCATCCATTAAACGGTATACGTTTTCAACAACCACAATACCATTATCTACCAACATTCCCAGTCCCATAATTAATCCAAAAAGAATCATGGTATTCATGGTATATCCTAGCCAACTCAATATCATTAATGACATAAACATTGACATTGGTATCGCAAATCCAACAAATAAGGCATTTTTAAACCCTAAGAAGAACATTAGTACTAATACTACTAAAATTACCCCAAAGATGATGTTATTTACCAAATCATCTACCTGACCAATAGTTTTTGAAGATTGATCGTTAGCTATGGTTACTTTTAAATTACTCGGAAATATATTGGCTTTGGTATCTTCTACTATTTTCTGAATTTTTTCAGCAGCCTCTACCATGTTTTTCCCTGAACGTTTTTTTACATCCAGCATTACTACTGCTTCTCCAAACTCACGAGCATAGGTAGTTTTATCTTTATCTTTAAAAGAAACCTTTGCTATGTCTTTAAGGTAAATTGAATTTCCTTTTTCTGATTTTACTACAAAATCTTGTAATTCTTGTGGATCTTCAATTTCTCCTAAAATTCTAACAGTACGTCGTTGTCCACTAGCAATTAAATTACCTGCAGACATTGTTAAGTTTCCTCCATTAATTGCATTAATTACATCTTGGAAACTTACTTGCGCTGCCATCATTTTGTAAATATCAACTGCTACCTCAACTTCTTTTTCTTCAGCACCACGGATATCTACTTTTTTTATTTCTTGTAAATCTTCAATTTCGTCCTCCAAATACTCACCAAATTCTTTTAATTTATCTACTGGGTAATCTCCCGAGATATTGATATTTAGAATTGGCATTTCTTCAGAAATACTTAGTTCAAAAACATTTGGTTCTACTTTAGCTCCGTTAAACGTAGGCCAATCTTCTCCAGACGTTTCTTGATCTATTTCATCTTTTACTTTTTGTTTAGCTTGATCTACTGATATGTTTTCATCAAACTCAACAACCACCATTGAATAGTCTTCTTGAGATGTAGAGGTTATTTCTACTACATTACTTACCGTTTTAAGTCTATCTTCTAACGGATCGGTAATTAACTTCTCTATGTCTTCAGCTGTATTTCCTGGATACAGAGAACTTATATAAATTTTGGTTTCTCTAATTTCTGGGAAATTTTCTCTTGGCATACTTAAAAAGGCAGAAATACCTGTTATAAGTATCATAACCATCATTACGTAGATAGTTGTTTTATTATTTATTGCCCAAGAGGATAAACCAAACTCTTTATCTACTTGTTTTTTTTGTTTTTCAGTCATTAGACGGATAATTTTTGGTGTCTTATTTTGCTTCTTCTGAAAGAGTTAATACCTTAACCTCTTGTCCGTTTTTTACACTACGAGCTCCTTCTTCAATAATTTTTGTTCCGTTTTCAATTCCGCTTAGAACTTCAATAATATCTCCTTGTGTTTTTCCTGTAGTTATAATTGTTTGTTTAGCGGTTCCTACCTGATCTTTTAAGTCTTCTACCACATACACATATTGTTCTCCATTAGCATTTTCTGAAATAATACTTTGAGGAATTAAAATTGCTTTCTCATTTGAGTAATCATTGATTTTTAACTTAGCTGTTAAGTTTGGTTTTATGCTTCCATCTTTATTTGGAACTTCAACTTCTACTTTAAAAGTTCTGTTTGCTGGATTAATAAAGTTACCTGCTTGACGAATTTTAGAAGTTAACTTTTCTCCTAATACTGGAAACTCAACCTCAACATTTTTTCCTTTCTTAATAGAAGTAATATAGCTTTCAGGTACATCTGTTTCGATATACATGTTTTTTAAGTTTACAATTCTGAAAACTTCAGACCCCATTCCTGGTGCTACTACTGTTCCTTGCTCTTTTATTACATCATCAATTACTCCTGAAAAAGGTGCTGTAATTACCGATTTTGCTAACTGTCTTCTTAATTGACTAACCGCGTTGGTTTGTGCTTCATAGTTAGTTTTAGCTTGTAAAAACTGAATTTCAGATCCTATTTTTTGTTCCCACAAACGTTTTTGACGTTTATATGTTGTTTCTGCTAGTGCTGCTTGTGCTTCTATTTGAGCTAATTGATTAGCTAAACCTCCATCATCAATTTTCGCTAAAGTTTGTCCCTTTTTAACATACTGCCCTTCTTTTACGTAAATACGTGTTAAAAGCCCTGGCATTTCAGGATAGATAAGTACATTTTGCTTTGTTTGTACTGCTCCTTGTAATTCTAAATAGTGATCAAAAACCTCTTCCTTAGCAGAAAGCACTGTAATTAATGGAACTTTTTTATTGGTATCTAACTCAGAAATTTTATCGTTTAAAACCTTAATTTCATCAGATAGTGTTTGCATTTGTGTGTCTAACGATGCTTTTTTCTCTCTAATTTTCGCTAAATCATTAGATGCTATTACGTCTTGTACAGACTGCTCTTTTTTACCTCCACATGAGGCTAAAAGCAATGTAATTGCGAATAGTGAATATATTTTTCTCATTATAGTTGATTTTATTTTAGTGGTATGTTTAATGCGTTTTCTAATTGTGCTTTTTTAGCAATTACGTTTAACATTGATTGTACGTAATTGTTTTGCTGCGTGTATAACTGATTTTGTGCTTGTAGCAAATCAAAACTTGAAGAAATTCCTTCAAAAAACTTTACTTGTTGCTTTTTTTCTATTCGCTCAGCTAACGCTAAATTTTTCTTAGCTGTTTCGTAGTTTTCAATTCCTAATTGATACTCACTTTTAGCTCTCTCTACCTGTAAGTTTAGCTTCTGCTTTGCTTCTTCTAATCGTATATCTGCATTTTCTAATGCTATTTTTGCTTGTGCTGTTCTAGAGCTTCTTCCAAAAGAACTGAAAATAGGCACATTTAATGTAACTCCAAATAACGAATAGTCAAACCATTTTTGATTACTGTCTAAAAAGTTAAAATCGTCTGAGTTAGCATTAGCACCATAGTTTATAAATGCTGATAAACTAGGTAAAGCTTTACTTTGTTCTAACTTCATTAATAAACGCTTACTTTCCCTGTCGTTTTGAGCTATTTTAAAATCAATATGGTTATCGATATTAAATTGGGTAGCTAACAAACTTAAGTCGGTGTTATCAATAACTAAATTATCTAATGTAGAGGTTAATGTTAATTTAGTTTCAATTGAGTTTCCTAAAGAAACATTCAACATTTGATATGCTATTTCCTTTAGTCGTTCAGCATTTCTTAAGTTACTTTCTACATTACCTAAAGTGATTTGTAATTGTTCTACATTTTCTAACTCTGTTAACCCATTATCATAAGTCTTTTGAGTTTCATTCAAGTTTTTCTCTAGTACTTTTTTATTGTTCTCTAAAATCTCAATTGATTTTTCAGTAACCAATACATTTCCATAAGCATTAATAACAGCTTCGCGTGTTGCTAATTCTGTTTTTTCTTTTGCTTGCTCAGAGATTTTCAAATATGTTTTTGCTGATTGTAACCCTACCAAATACGAACCATCAAAAATTAACTGAGATAACGTTACCGATGCATTCATTGTTTGTTTTGTTCCAAATCTTAAAGGAATAAAACCTGTTGGTGTTGTTACCTCATTACCATTTCTTACAACCCCATCAAAATATTCTTCAACAATATCTATTGTACTTTGAGTATTATCAAAAGCTGCAACAGGCAGTAAAGACACTTGCTGTTTTATCCAGTTTTGATACTCTACTTTACCATTAATTTGTGGCAAACCAATAGTGGTAGTTTCCCACTTTTTCTTTTTAGCTGCTTCTATATCATTTAAGGACACTTTATTGTCGTAACTGTTTTTTATAGCATAATCAATTGCTTCTTGCATTGACAAACTCATTTCTTTTTCTTGAGCAATGATATACCCTGTAAAAAAGAACACAAATACACCATATATGTATTTCCTCATTGTTTTTAGTTTTTATTTATTTTTCTTAATTGTTTTTCTAATTCTTCTACTCCTTTTTGAGTTGCTATTGCTCTAATATGATATTCTAAAATTTCATATTCAATTTCCATAACCTCTTGCATGTCGTTACTATACAATTCGCTTTCAAACACACCAAAAACAAGTGTGAAATAAAAATTGACTAAAAGCTCACCTTTTATGTTTGCTCTATACAAACCTTGTTCAACTCCTTTTTTTAAGTTGTCTACATTACAATCTCTAAACATACACACCTCTCGTTCTATTAGTTTTGTATACGTTTCCGGATAGTATTTTTTTAATTGATACATTGGTGAAGTTTTTGCATTTTTAAACATTTCTTTAAAAATTGCTTTCACTGCAAACTCTTCTTCAACTGCATTATAGTTTTGGCTTTTCACTGTATCAATCGTTTCGCTAATTGTATTATGAACCGATTCTGTACTAGCATCTACCAAAGCTGTTTTATTTGAAAAGTACTTGTACAATGTTTTTTTAGACATCCCAAGTTCTTTCGCAATATCATCCATCGTTGTGCTTTTAAACCCAAGGGTTAAAAACATTTCTCCTGCTTTATTAATTATTTTATCTCTCATAATTGTTTGCAAATGTACAACAGGAAACTCTAGAAACAAAAAAAGTTTCCAGAGTTTTAATCTTTTTTTAACATTACGTTATAGTTAAAATTTATCTTTACCTTATTTTTACAAAAAATTTCAAATTTGGACATATTATCATATCAATCAGACTTTATAACTTTTTTAGAATCTCAAAAATTTTCAAGAGAGCCTAAAAACCTTTATGAACCAGTAGACTACATACTAAGATTAGGCGGTAAAAGAATTAGACCAATCTTAACCTTAATTGCTGCTGATGTTTTTTCAAACGATTATGAGAAAGCATTACCAGCTGCATTTGCTGTAGAAGTTTTTCATAACT
This sequence comes from Tenacibaculum sp. DPLXC6, assembly GCF_056815515.1. Classification (NCBI taxonomy): domain Bacteria; kingdom Pseudomonadati; phylum Bacteroidota; class Flavobacteriia; order Flavobacteriales; family Flavobacteriaceae; genus Tenacibaculum; species Tenacibaculum sp. DPLXC6. Next base: position 2,660,446 of record NZ_CP141806.1, on the reverse strand, counting down.
TTACTTTAGTACACGATGATATAATGGATGATGCTCCTTTAAGGAGAGGAAAGGAAACTGTACATGAAAAATGGAATATAAACACAGGGATATTATCGGGGGATGCTATGCTTATTTTAGCATATCAATACTTTGAAAACTATGAACCTGAAATTTTCCAAAAACTAGCACAATTATTTAGTAAAACTGCTTTAGAGGTTTGTGATGGTCAGCAATTAGATGTTGATTTTGAAACCAGAAATGATGTAACTATTGATGAATACATTAAGATGATTACATTAAAAACTTCTGTTTTAGTTGCAGCTGCTTTAAAAATGGGTGCTATTGTTGCGAAAGCTGATGAAGAACAAGCTCAACACTTATACAACTATGGATTAAACCTAGGAATTGCTTTTCAGTTACAAGATGATTACTTAGACACTTTTGGCGATCCTGAATCTTTTGGTAAACAAGTTGGTGGAGATATTATAGAAAACAAGAAAACATACCTTTATTTAAAGGCTTTAGAAGTAGCAAATGGTACTGACAAAGACGATTTATTAAATCTTTATAACGGAAAACAAAAAAATAACACTGAAAAAATAGCTACAGTTTCAACTATTTTTAAGGAGAATAACATACCAGAAGAAACACACAAACTTATTGAGTACTATACAGATAAGTCTTTCGAAAGCTTAAATTACCTTAACATTTCTGATAAGCACAAAGAAGGCTTACGTGCTTTTGGTAAAAATTTAATGAGCAGAAAAGTGTAAAAAAATAGGTTTTTATTTAAAAAAGTTTTTATTTTTGCAATCCAAATTTAACGGGTCCTATAGCTCAGTTGGTTAGAGCACCTGACTCATAATCAGGGGGTCCATGGTTCGAGCCCATGTGGGACCACCTTTAAAGCATCAACATTTAGTTGGTGCTTTTTTGTTTTTACTAATTACTTAAAAAAAGGATTCTATTAATTTTTAATTCATCTTTTTTTCAATCATTCACCAAACCAAAAACTACAGACAACTCATTTTCAACACCAAAAAAATAAAAACACATATTTTTTTCGTATCTTTAAGTCACTCCTCGAATTTTTTTTTCTAAGAATAAATTATCAATTTACTAGCGATTTAATTTTACAGTATAACCAACGTGTTGAATTAATCAACAACAAACAGACAGAATGAAACAAAACTAACACTTACAACTCTTCATTAGTTATAGCACTCTCAGTAAATCTTTATCGCACAAACTTTATAGAGATGACTACTAAAGAAACCGAACTTAAAGAAAGTATAGGCTTATTTGCTACAAAAAAAGAGCCTAGGAAATCTTTCGCTACTTATCAAAGAAATCAAAATAAATTCTACCTCAGCACTCTAAACTTAATTGATAGAAAAGCAGCAATTATGCTAAAAGTAAACGCTACAATACTTTCAGCATCTGTTATTTTCTTTAACTATATTACCGAAATTCACTTCGGTATTAAAATTGCAGTTATTCTAATTATAACATCGTTTACTTCTTTAATATTCTCCATATTAGCTTCTAAACCTAATAGTTTAGCCTTTTACAAGAGGTTTAAAAGAGATGTTGTTTCTAAATACAAGAAAAGAGAAGAAAACCTTTTTATGATTGGTATGTCTAGCGGTAAAACTTTAGAAGAGTATGAAAAAGCTTACAACAAAGTTTTAAATAGTCAAGAATTACAAATAGGGAATCAAGTTCGAACCATGTTTTTATTAGAAAAAGAAATGAAACGTGGTTATTTTTATTTAGAACTAGCCTATAGTAGTTTTTTAATAGGACTTCTTATTTTAATTATAGTACTCTTTTTTGCTAATGTTTAAGTTTTTTCAATAAAAGCTTCTATTCTTTCATTATCAATAAAAACTCAAGCCCCTATATTAAACTCACTATTTAAAAATGACAAATATCATTGAAAACAAACCTATTAATCAATATTTTAGATTAAACTCAACTAATTATTTTTATCATGAAAGTACTTGTATATAGTTCCAAAAGCTTTGAAATACCTCACTTAAAAAAAGCTAATAAAGAAAAGCTTCAGCTAACATTCTTAAAAGAAGCTTTATCATTAAAAACAGTGACATTAGCTAAAGGATATGATGCAGTATCTATATTTGCAGCAGATGAAGCTGACTCCACTATCATAACAAAATTGGATAGCTTAGGAATTAAGTATATAACTTTAAGATCGGCAGGATACGACAATGTAGATCTAAAAACTGCCTCCAACCTCAATATTAAGGTAGCTAATGTACCTGCTTATTCTCCTTATGCTATTGCTGAACACGCTACTGCACTTTTGCTAGCTTTAGATAGAAAGTTGATTGAGTCTAACAAGCGTATAAGTAATTTTAACTTTGCTCAAGAGAACCTTATTGGTTTTGATTTAAACAACAAGACAATTGGTATTGTTGGAACGGGAAAAATAGGCTCTATTATGTGTAAAATTATGCATGGTTTTGGATGTAAATTATTAGGACACGATATTAAAGAGAATAAAGAGCTTGTTGATACTTATCAGTTACAATATGTATCTTTAAAAACTTTATGCAAAAAGGCTGATGTTATTTCTTTACACACACCTTTAACTAAAGAAACCTATCATCTAATTAACAGTGACTTGATTTTTGAAATGAAAAAAGGTGTTATTATTATCAACACAGCCAGAGGTGCCGTTATTAATACAGAACATATAATAGTAGGATTAGAAAACGGAAAAATTGGAGCTTTAGGCATTGATGTATACGAAAAAGAAAAAGGTATTTTTTTTAGTAATGACTCTCAAAAAGCTCATGAGGATAAGCTTTTAGTAAAATTAATAGCTATGCCAAATGTACTTATTACTGGCCACCATGCCTTTTTAACCAATGAAGCAATAACCAATATTGCTAGCACTACTATTTACAATCTAAATTGTTGGAATAACAAAAAAGCAACAGAAAACGAACTCAGTTACAAAGTTTTTAAATAAGAACCTTATTTCTTATAAATATTATTAAAATATTTTTTTTGCCTGTCTTTATCTAAGATTTCCAAATCGTATCTTATCTTTATTTTTGTACCAATTGGCGCATAATAATAAATAACCCAAGCATCTGCCTCCCTTGTTCCAATACAACCATGAGAATACGCTTTTCCTAAAGTTATAGGGTTTGTTGTTGGATGTATCATTTGCCCATTACGTATACCATTTATTTCTGTTTCAATAAAAGGAATTTGAGGTAGCTCAGTTCTTTTATCATCATCTCTTTTAGTAGTAAAATACTCATGATTATTAACTGGATTTACATAACGTGGTTTTCGAACATAATTCACAATAAAACCTTTACCTGTCTTCGTTTTTAAATCCTCTATCCTGTCAGACATTTTTAAGTATTTTTTTTCATTTCTTCCTACTCTTATAGGAAAGTCATATAACTTTAGAGAATCTTCATATATTCTAAGTTTAAATTCAGGAATATTAATATCTATACTTGTCTTTTGAAAAGAATTAAGCACCTTTTTTGCTGCCGTAGAATCAGGGATTACTATTAATGATCCCATAGGCAAGACAATCATTTTTTTCTGACTAAAAACAAAAGAATCCATAGCTTTCATCCTATAATAATCAGTATTTTGAAGTGTATCTATAACCCAAGGGTTTGACCTAACTAAGAGATGCTCTGTCAACGTATAAGGAACTAATGAATCATACTTTTTGACAATAGAATCTATATACTCAAAATAATTTTCTACAATAATGTTGTTACAAACTTTAACCATAATTGGTAATGTAGATTGAGCTATAGCTTTATCATCAATTGCTTTTCCCTTTGAAATAGTGTTTTCATCTCTTAAAAGACAAACCTTTAAGGTAATCATGAATGCAAGGGTAAAAGTAATTTTTAATATCTTAGACATGCTTTGTTGTTGACCTTTATACTTATCGTTGTTATTTAATAAAGATAAGTTCTCTAGTAACTTTGTTAAATGATAATTATCAATTTATAGCTTTCTTTAAACTTGCCGCTTGTTTAAGTATAAATTGATTGGTAAGCACCTCTCTCGCTTTATCATAACCAATAGTGAAAATTTCATCAAGATGTTTTTTATCAAAAATACCATACTTACTTATTTTTTTTGATGAAATTACCAGAGTACAATCATTAAATTTTGCATAATCATCCTTAAAATATTTAAGTCTAAAAGCACGCTTCATAACGTTATGAGAATATTTTAATTCTTTAATGGTTACAGGACTGAAACCATTTACATAACTCCCTATTATTATATCGCATTGCGGTTTTAATAACCCTACTGGAAAATTATTAAGTGTTCCTCCATCTATATAATAAGAATTGTTAATTTTTACGGGAGCAAAAACACCAGGAAAAGCTGCAGATGCCAATACAGGTCTTATAAGCTCTCCTGCGTTAAATGTTTTTAGAATTCCTTTTAAAATATCTGTTGCTGTAATTACTAATGATTTTTCAAGATGGTTAAAATTATCTTCCTTTAAATAAGCATTAAACTGTTTATAAAACTTTTCAGTATCAATAAGCCCAGGCTTTCTATATGCATATTTTTTAATATCTAATATTTGAACACTTTTAAAAAACTCTAACATATCTTTCCAGTCATAACCATAAGCATATAATGAGCCGACTACAGCTCCTACACTAGACCCTGAAATATGTGTTGGAAAAAGCCCAAACTCTTCTAAAGCTTTTATCGCTCCAACATGAGCAATACCTCTACTACCTCCACCTGAAAGAACTAACCCTATACTCATAACACATTTACTTAAAATTTATACTTAAATTTATAATCAAAATATTTTATTTGAAATGATATCTATCAGTTTCTTAATATGATTTTTATCATTTTAAACACCTTTTGATCAATATATATTTAATAATAACATTAAACTTAACTTATGCTACGCTTTGATATCTTAACTAAGCAGCTAAAGTCATTTTTTATAGAAATTGGAGAATTAGTATTTTTTACAGCTCGTTTCTTTAAAGAAGCTTTTAAACGTCCTTTTGAATTAAAGGAACTAATGTTACAATGTTATCAAATAGGTTATCGTTCGTTACTATTAGTTAGTATTACTGGTTTTATAATAGGTTTAGTTCTTACTTTGCAAACTCGCCCAACTTTAATGGAGTTTGGTGCTGTATCTTGGATGCCTTCTATGGTTGGTATTTCAATTATAAGAGAAATAGGCCCTATAATCACTGCTTTAGTATGTGCAGGTAAAATAGGTTCTGGTATTAGCGCCGAATTAGGTTCTATGCGTGTTACCGAACAAATAGATGCTATGGAAGTTTCTGGCATAAATCCTTTTAAATATCTAGTAGTTACCCGAGTTTTAGCCGTTACTCTCATGCTCCCTTTACTAGTAATTATAGCTGATACTGTTGCTTTGCTTGGGTCTTTTTTAGTTGAAAGCACAAAAGGAGATGTCTCTTTTATTTTGTATTTTAATCAAGTATTTGATGCTATAAAGTTTGGAGACGTAGTTCCAGCTACAATAAAGTCCTTTTTCTTTGGAGCTGCAATAGGAATTATTGGTTGCTTTAAGGGGTATAACTGTAAAAAAGGAACTGCTGGTGTTGGTAAAGCTACAAACACAGCTGTTGTAACTGCTTCTTTATTACTTTTTATTATTGATTTTATAGCCGTTTTTGTAACTGATATCTTTTTTGAATTATGACAAATACCCTTAACAAAAAAGTAGTTCTAGAAATTAAAGACTTATACAAAGCTTTTGGAGACAACCATGTGCTTAATGGATTTAACATGAGCCTTTATGAAGGTGAAAATTTAGTAGTCATGGGAAAATCAGGGTCTGGAAAATCGGTTATGATTAAATGTTTAGTAGGTTTAATGGAAGCTGATGAAGGGATTATTTCAGTGATGCATCACGATATAACCAAACTAGACCAAGAGGCTTTAGATATTTTACGAACCGACATAGGTTTTCTATTTCAAGGTAGCGCACTATATGACTCTATGACTGTCCGTGAAAATTTAGAATTTCCATTGCGAGGTCGTACAAGAAAGAATAAAAAATTAATTAACACAGAAAAACTGGTTGTTGAAGCTTTAAAAAATGTTGGATTAGTCCACACAATAGACATGATGCCTTCTGAATTGTCTGGAGGTATGAAACGACGAATTGCTTTAGCACGAACCCTTATTCTACAGCCAAAAATTATTTTATATGACGAACCTACAAGTGGACTGGACCCTATTACTGCGAAAGAAATTATTATCTTAATGCAAGATATTCAAAAGAAATACAACACATCATCGCTAATTATTACCCACGATGTAGATTGTGCACGTGTTATTTCAGATAGAATGATCTTACTTATTGACGGTATTGATTATGCTACAGGAACATTTAAAGAATTATCTAACTCTGAAGATCCTAAGATTAAAGCTTTTTTTAAATAAAAATTATGAAAACAACAAACTCACAAAAATTTAGGTTAGGATTATTTGTATCTATAGGTACAATTCTTTTTGTTTTTGCTATATACCTCATCGGGCAACGTCAAAGTATGTTTCAAGAAAACTTTACTATTAGTGCTTACTTTCAAAATGTTAATGGATTACAAAACGGAAATAATGTTCGTTACTCAGGAATAAACATAGGGACTGTAAAAGACATAACTATGATTAATGATTCTACCATAAAAGTAAATATGGTAATTGATAAAAAAATAGCCATTCATATAAAGAAAAATGCTGTTGCAACTATAGGTTCTGACGGGTTAGTTGGGAATATGATTGTAAATATCGTTCCAGGAAAAAAAACAGAAGCTTTAATTAAAAATGGAGATGTCATTAGGTCTTATAACAAAATTGGAACAGATGATATTTTAAACACCTTAAGTGTTACCAATAAAAATGCAGCAATACTTACTGCCGATCTCTTAAAAATAACCGACAAACTATTAGAAGGTAAAGGTACTTTAGGAGTTTTACTGAACGATACCATTATGGCAAAAGACATGAAACAGTCTGTTAGCAACTTAAAGAAAATAAGTTACCAAGCATCTAGTACAATTAATGAATTAAACCAAGTTATAACTTCGTTAAAAACAGACGACGACACCGTTTTAGGGGTGTTAATTAATGATTCTATTTCAGGTAAAAAATTAAAATCTATCTTAAATAACATTGATGCATCAAGTGTAAAAATTGATAGCCTTGTAGAAAATATTAATGTTTTGGTTGATGATTTTAACTCAAGTAAAGGAGCTTTTAACTACATCACTAAAGACACCTCTTTGGTTAACAGTTTAAAATCCACACTTCAAAATATAAACGAAGGAACAGAAAAATTTAATGAAAATATGGAAGCTTTTAAGCACAACTTTTTAACAAGAGGATATTTTAGAAAATTAGAAAGACAAAAGAAAAAAGCCGAAAAGAATAAATAACTTGTTCTGCCCCCTTCAAGCAATATTATTCTTTCTTTTTTGAATCATCTTTTTTAAAACCAATTTTCCTTCTTGATTCTTGGTCTTTTCTTTTTAACTCCGCTTCTAACCTTTTATACCTACTTATATCTTTAATCGTTACAACCACAGCGGCAATATAATTTTCATTATCAATTATAGGTCTTCCACTCAACAAAACCCTTCTAACTTCATTCGTTTCTTTGTTCATTAATAACACATCAATATCGTTAGTTATTTTACCTTCTAAGGCTAGTTCAGCTGGTAGGCTTTGAACAGGAAAAACCTTTCCATCATATGAGTTTAGCACTTTAAAATGATCCGAAAAGTCAACAGATATTTTTGAATCATCTTCTATACCAAAAAGCTCATTAGCAACCTCGTTAGCCAATATAACCTGCTTATCAGTATTGGCAACTAACACACCATCACTAATGTTTTCTATAATCATATTCAACTTTTGCTGATTCTCATACAACTCATTAATTCTTTTTTCACTCTCTTCTTGAAGTAATAAATCTTTAGTAATATCTCTAGCTACAGCATACAAGGTTCCTGTGCTTGTATCTGAAGTGGCATTCCAAGACAACCATTTAATACTTTTATCCTTGCAAATCCATCTATTATTAAAACTTACTAAGTTCGCGCCTTCTTCTAACTTTTTAATTGCCTTTTCAGTCTTTTCAAGATCTTCAGGAAAAATATAGGTAGCAAACGGAGTATTCAAAAGTTCTTCAGCTGTATACCCTAAAAGATTACTTAAAGAAGAATTAACTTTTAAAAACTTCTCATTAGATGCTATAACTAAGCTATCTGTAGAAATATTGAAAAAAGTATCCGCCTCCTTTTGCGATTCCATAATTGTCTTTCTTTCTGTAATATCTGTAGAGATACTTCCAATAGCATATACCCTATTAGAAATATCAAACAAAGGAAATTTTACTGATAAATATGTATGCTTTCCGTCTGACTGCTCAATCTCCTCCTCCATTTGAATTTCTTTTCCCAGCTTCAAAGCCTCCAGGTCAGCGTCAAGATACCTATCTGCTAATTCTTTTGGTAAAATGTCGTGGTCCGTTTTTCCTATTAAATCTTTATCATATACTTCAAAAATTGACTGATACTTCTTATTCACCAGCATATACTCGCCATTTATCTTTTTTACTGATATAGCATTTGTTGTATTGTCAATTATTGAGTGTAATAGTTTTTGACTTTTTAAAAGTTCTTCTTCCGATTTTTTTTTGGCTTTTAGTTGCTCTTTTAAAATAAAAAAAACTGTTGTTAACATTCCCAAAATAACAACTATCAACCCTAATGAAACCCAATTCCAAAAACCATTATCAGTAGTAAAATTTATTAAATAAACAACACCTAAAGCTATAACCATAATACTATTTATGATATAGCCATATAAATTTTTTCTTTCCATTGGGATCTTCATTTACATATGACATTTAACATACTAATATATTGAATTTTAAAAACATAAAAAATGACAACCATCAATTAAACCACTATTTTTAGTAAACTTAATCCCTTTTTCCCAATTTTATTAGTCTGATATATATCATTTCAAACAACTAAAATTCTTTTTACTTTTCAACATCCTTCTTTTACTGATTTACAGTATAAAATAATTATTAATGAATTTTTAATATCATGAAAAAATCAATATTTCTTTTACTCGCTCTAGGAATACAAATATTAGTTAGTTGTAACTCTAAACCTGATGTAGAAAAGCTACTTAAAGAGCGTGAAACAAAATCTGAAATATTCAAAGCTATTACAGAAAATCATGACTATATGACTGAGTTTATGGAAACAGCACATAATAATGAGCACGCTATGCAAATGATGATGAATAAAGGAGTGATGATGAATAATATGCACGGAAATAAAAATATGATGCATCAAATAATGAATGATAGCACTCAAGTGGATAAAATGTTACAAATGATGCTTCAAAGGGGAATGATTAATTATGAATGTATACAATCTTGCATGAAAAAGATGAACTCCAAAGAGGTTATGGATGAATAAAAAATAGTAAACTTTAAAATAACAATCATGCTTCATTATAAATACACCTTTGACATACATGTTATATGGTGGTTCATATGGATTATTTTCATTATAGGACTTTTCATAGTATCATATAGCACTCAGAAAACAAAAAAAGATAATCCGTTAAATATTTTAAAAAAGCGTTTTGCAAAAGGTGAAATATCAAAAGAAGCCTACGAAGAATATAAGAGAATATTAGGGTCTGACCAATAAAGTAAAATTAAACTAATTGACAAAGCAGATGAAAAATACTAAAATAAATTATCAGCAACGAGAGTTTCACATCTTTGTAGCACAAGCATTTCCTCTCCTTATTAAGTCAAAAGAAGAAGGAGATAAAGAAACTTTCAACACATTAATACTAAAAATTTTACCAAGTATTAAAAAGTATGTTAATCAAAGACTAGTTGCTGCGATTAGCAAGGGACACTTTCCTAAAAACAAATACAATGCTAATGATTTTATCGACCAGTTATTTGTAGAAGTCTATGAAAACATTAATGAAGTAAAAAAAGCAGATAATTTTTATTTATGGCTATTTAAAAAAGCAGACCAATTACTTGAAAACACCATTGAAGAAGAAGAATTTGATGAACTTTTTTTTAAGAACATTGACGATTTCTCTAAACCTGAATGGAATGAGATGGAAGAAAAGTTTAGTGCTGACGCTGAAGGTGATTTATTAATGATGGATGAACTTGACGACAGTTCTTACCATAAAAATAATTATACATTAAATCATGTTTTTGTTAAAGATGAAGAACAAAACTATATTGATAAGCTTGATAAAGAATTGGATGAAACTACAACCCAAAGACATATACAGATGATTCTGCATAAATTACCAACAAACATGCAGTCAGTCTTTGAACTTTCTTCTAAATACAAGTTTAACCTAGACGAAATATCTACAATTAAGGGAATTACTAAAGAAAAAATTAGTAAATTAATAGAAGACACTAGGAGTAAATTACGCAAAAGTTTTTTCAGCAGATACTTAAGTTAATTTCAAAAAAAATAATCTTTTAGTAAGAGATATCTATTTTCTATTAAAGTTTAGCTTTTGCTTTTATATCGCTTTGTTTTCACAGTTAATCCGCATTAGTAAACTTACAAGCCAAATAAAAATCTACATATTAAACAAAACCACCTAACTCTTACCTCGAAAGAATCTTGACTTTTACTTTAATTTTAAGTAATTTAATACCTTTAAAAGCTAACTTAACTTACAATGTTCCAACAAGGTAAAGATATTTTTGAAGTTCTTCTGGGTTCAATTTCTGAAGGTGTTATAGTAGTTGATAGCCATCAAAACATTGTTGAAGTAAATGATGCTACTAAAAAAATGTTTGGCTATGACAAAGAAGAACTCATAAGACAACCTCTTAACATTTTAATTCCCAAAAACTACCATAAAGAGCACCAGAACCATGTTAAAAACTTTATGAAACAACAAGAATCAAGACAAATGGGTCAGGGCAGGGATATTTTTGGTGTTCGTAAAAATGGTAGTGTATTTCCTGTTGAAGCAGGACTTAATCCTTTTTCTGTTTATGAAGAGAAATATGTCATGGCATTGGTGATAGATATTTCAACTCGTAAAGAACAAGAACAAAAAATTAGATCATTAAATGAAAATTTAGAAGAAAAAGTTTCAAAAAGAACTCATGAATTAAAAAACATGGTTCTTGCTTTAGAAGCAGAAAATAAAAAACGTATTAAAGCTGAAGCGAAAACTAAGTTAGCTCTAAAAAAAGAAAAAGAACTTAACGAATTAAAAACAGGCTTTTTATCACTAGTTTCCCATGAATTCAAAACTCCATTAAGCGGTATTTTAACATCTGCTATATTATTAAGTAAGTACAAATTAACAGAACAGCAAGATAAACGCGATAAACATATTAAAATTATATCTGACAAAGTACACTACCTCAATAACATTTTAAATGATTTCTTAACAATCGACAAACTAGAAAAAGGTAAAATTAGATACTCTCCAAGCACTTTTAAATTAAGTAAAATAGTAAATGAAGTGGTTTACAATGCTAATATGATCTTAAAAGAAGGACAAAAAATAAATTACCCAGAAAACATTGATTCTTTCTCTTTATATCAAGATGAAAAAATTGTAGAATTGGCTTTATCTAATTTAGTACATAATGCTATAAAATATTCTTCCGAAAATACTCAAATAGATATTAGTATCACTCAAGATAATACCAAAACCACATTCAAAGTAAAAGATAACGGCATAGGTATTCCTGCTAAAGATCAAAAAAACATATTTAACCGTTATTTCAGAGCTGAAAATGCTCTACTAACTCAAGGAACTGGTATTGGGCTAAATATTGTTAAAAACCATATGGAAAATTTAAATGGTAAAATTTACTTTGATAGTACAGAACTAAACGGAACTATTTTTACAATAGAACTACCTAACACTGTTAAACTATGAAAAAAGTCTTACTAATAGAAGATGATGCTACTTTAAGAGAAAACACCTCTGAGTTACTAAAGCTCTCAAACTATGAGGTAATTACAGCTTCTAACGGAAAAACTGGTATAGACAAAGCAATTGAAACACTTCCTGATATAATTATTTGTGATATTTTAATGCCAGAAGTAGATGGTTATAGTGTACTTCAAGAGCTAGCAAAACAAAGCAATACTAAATATATTCCTTTTGTTTTTTTATCTGCAAAGACAGAACGACAAGACATAAGAAAGGGCATGAATATGGGAGCTGACGACTATCTTACTAAACCTTTTAATGAAGACGAGCTTATAAACACAATAGAAAGTCGTATAGCAAAAGCTGCAATATTAAAAGACAAAAGAAAAGTACTTAAGGGGGGGGGGTAATATGTAATAAAGAAGAAATACAAAATTTAAATGATTTAAAGTTTTTTTTAAAAAACAATGGCACTACCTTTAATTATAAACAAGACGACATTATTTACAGAGAAGGAGATAATTCAAACTTAATTTTTTTAGTTATAAAAGGGGTTGTCAAATCTTATAAGTTTGATGAACGAGGTAAAGAGCTAACTATGGCGCTTTACAAAGAAAATGACTTATTCGGTTACACTTCTTTTACTCATAATATTCCATATCAAGAAACAGCAACAGCTATAAAAGACACCCAAATAATAGGCCTCACTAAAAGTAAACTTAAAGATATTCTAAATAAAAATCATAAAGTTACTTTAGAACTCATGGAACTTTTAACAAATGATCTTAAAGGAATGAAAAGTCAATTATTACAAATGGCATATAGCTCTGTGCAAAAAAAAACCGCTTTAACTATTCTTAAATTTGCTGAAAAACTAAACAACAAAACAGAAGATCCTATAAACATTTCTCGAAGCGACTTAGCCAGTGTTGCTGGAATCGCTACCGAAACCTTAATTAGAGCAATGTCAAACTTTAAAAAACAAGGTATAATTAAAATTGAAGGACGAAACATTAAAATTATAGATCTACAAAAGCTCCAACATATTTTAAAATCTTTTTAACCTCTACACAGTTATGACCAATATCATTTCCTATGAGTATTTTTCCTTTTAGGTTTGTTTAGGCTAAGAGAGGTTTAAAATGAAAAATATCTTATTTCTAACAGATTTTTCCGAAAACTCATGGAATGCATTAAAATACGGAATTAGTTTTTTTGCTGAAAGAAACTGTAGTTTTTACATACTACATGTTAACAACAACATTCTTGACTTTCAAAAAGACAACATCCTACCTTTATCCAAACAAAATGACATAGAGGAATTATATACAAGACCAACAAAAAAACGCTTAAAAGAAATATTAAAACGAATTTCCAGAGAGCTATTTCATAATAAAAACCATAAGTTTTATACACTTACCAACTACGGTTTTTTTGTAGAATCTGTTCGCAAACATGTTTTAGAAAAAAAAATAGATTTAATAATTATGGGAGCTCAAGGAGCTTCTGTTTTAAAAGAATATATTGTTGGAAGTAATACAGGCGATGTTATTACTAAAGTAAAATGTTCTACGCTAATAATTCCTAAAAACGCAACATATTCAGGATTAAAAGAAATTGCCTTTCCAACAGATTTTGCTATTTCTTATGAAATAAGTGTTTTACAGCCTATTTTAGATATTCTAAAGAACAACAACTCTTCCTTACGAATCTTACATATCGGTCAAAAAGAAGAACAATTAAATACAGATCAAAAAACACATAAAGACCTTATAAGTGATTTTTTTTATGGTTTCAATTACACATATCATTATTTAACCAATACAAAGGTAGAAAAAGGAATACAGTGTTTTGTTGAGAGCAGAAATACAAACCTTATTGCAATGGTAGCAAAGAATTTAAACTATTTCCAACAAATTCTATTTCATTCTAAAACAGAACATATTAGTTACCATACTAATATTCCTTTTCTTGTTCTTCACGAAGAATAAACAAAAGTTAAACACTTAAAAAACTAGAAAAACACTATTATTTGAACTGATATTTATCATTCTTTATACTACATAAAATAAATATCTTTAGCTACCTAGTATTAAAAGTAAACTTTTACATGGATGCACTTACAAAAAATGCTATTCAAATCCTTAAAAGTCGTTATCTTTTAAGAAACAAAAAAGGAGAGTTAATAGAAACTCCTGATGAAATGTTTATGCGGGTAGCACAATGTATTTCAAGTTGTGAAAAAAAAAGTACTTTTTACAGAAAGCAATTTTATCATCTTCTAAAAAGCTTAAAGTTTCTACCCAATTCTCCAACACTTATGAATGCCGGAACTAAGCAAGGACAATTAAGTGCCTGTTTTGTCTTACCTATTGAAGATAACTTAGATAGTATTTTTACTACTTTAAAAAATGCTGCTTTAATCCATCAAAGTGGTGGTGGAACAGGCTTTAACTTCTCTAAACTGCGTCCTAAAAAAGATTTAGTAAGCTCTAATAGTGGAACCTCTTCAGGTCCTATCGCTTTTATAAAAATGTACGACACCGCTACAGAATATGTAAAACAAGGAGGCAAACGAAGAGGAGCTAATATGGGGATTCTTAATATTAATCATCCTGATATTGAAAAATTCATAACATCAAAGTCTTCAAAAAAAGCAATTGAAAACTTTAATATTTCAGTAGGAGTTACTGATGCTTTTATGCATGCTCTAAAGAACAATCAAAGTTGGGAATTAATTAACCCTAGAACAAACAAAGTTACCAAAACAGTACCTACACAGTTTCTTTGGAATCTTATTATAAAAGAAGCTTGGAAAACAGGAGACCCTGGAATCATTTTTTTAGACACAATAAATAAACATAACCCAACTCCATCTATTGGACCTATAGAAGCTACTAATCCCTGCGGAGAAGTACCTTTATTAAGTTTTGAAAGTTGCAATTTAGGTTCTATTAACCTTTCTAAAATGGTTATTAAAAAAAATAGTTATTACACTTTAGATTGGAATAGTTTATCAAAAACCATTCAACTTGCCATTCGTTTTCTAGACAATGTTATTACAACTAATTATTATTTACTCCCTGAAATTGAATCTATTGTAAAAAACAATAGAAAAATTGGCTTAGGCATCATGGGATGGGCTGAACTCTTAATTTTACTAGAAATTCCTTATGCTTCAGAAAAAGCATTAAATTTAGCAGATTCACTTATGCTCTTCATTAAGAAGGAAAGCTACCAAGCTTCTGAAAATTTAGCGAAAGAAAAAGGTGTATTCCCTAATTGGAGTAAAAGTACTTTTAGCAACATTCCCTTAAGAAATGCTACCTGTAATAGCATTGCTCCAACTGGCACTATTTCTGTAATTGCTAATACATCGTACTCTATTGAACCTTTATTTGCTTTGGCATACAAAAGAGTTGGTATTCTTGATAATCAAACTCAAATTGAAATAAACGAGCTATTTATTCAAAAAATGAAAAAATCAGGGCTTTGGAACAATGAACTAAAAAATGAAGTTTTAAACAATGGAAGTATTCAAAATACAGACACAATTCCTCTACAAATTAAAGCTATTTTTCAAACTAGCTTAGATATTCCTTGGCAATACCATTTAAAACATCAAAAAAAATTTCAAGAACACACCGATAATGCTGTATCTAAAACTATTAATTTACCTGAACAAACTACTGTTAATGAGATTTCAAAAATTTATAAAACAGCTTGGGAATATGAACTTAAAGGTATTACCATTTATCGGTACGGATCTAAGAGCAATCAAGTATTACAAAAATGTAATTTAAACACAAGTAAAAACTGTTAGTGTAGTTAATCTGATATATATCATTGCCTACATTCATTTTATGATATATTTTTAGTAAAATAACTTAAAAATGATGTCATGAAAAAAATATTAATTCCTACAGATTTTTCAGAAAATGCGTGGAATGCCATAGTATATTCCTTACAATTATTTAAGGACGAAACCTGTACTTTTCATTTATTAAACACATATACTCCAATTATTTTTCAATACGACTATACAACTGTAAGCTCATCTCAGTATAAGTTAGTTGATACCATGAAAAAAGTATCCGAAACTAAACTCAAAGAAGTTTTAAAAAGAATTCAAAATCAATTTAATAACCCTAAACATCATTTTTTATCCTCTTCAGCATTTAACACACTTCCCTTAGAAGTTAATGAGCTTAGTAGTGATAATACAATAGATATGATTGTTATGGGGACTAAAGGTGCCTCTGGGGTCAAGGAGGTTTTGTTTGGTTCTAACACAATACATGTTTTAAAAAACGCTAAATGCCCTGTACTAGCAATCCCTAGTGAGTTCTCTTTCGAAACTCCTCATGAAATATTATTCCCTTCAGATTATGAAATTAATTTTCAAGAAAAACACATACAACCTATAGTAAATATTGCTTCTATATATCATTCTAGAGTTAATATCTTAAACGTAAGATATGACAGTAATTTATCAGAAGAACAAGAACGAAATCGCAAAATGCTAGAACCTTTTTTTGAGCATATAGCTCTCCTTTTTCATGACATAAAAAATCAAAGTGTAACAGGAGCCATTGAAAACTTCCAATTAAAAACACGCGTAAACTTATTGGTAATGATTAATAATAAGCATTCATTTTTTGAAAATTTATTTTTCAAATCAAAAATTAACCAGATAGGGTTTCATTTAAACATTCCTCTTTTAGTTATTCCTAGTTAAAAAACACATCCTACACTAACAAACCACCTCTTAACACACATAACAAACTGACAATTATCATTTTAAAAAAAACATTTGATACGTAATTTAGTTGTCCAAATTAAGTTTAACACAAAAATTAACGATTATGTCACTTATTAAATTTAACGAAAAAAGAAGAGGGTTACCTTTATGGACTAACGGAGGTTTAAGAAACTTTCTAGACATTGATGATTTTTTTAACACTAACTTCTTTGAAGAAGATAGTTTAATGCCCGCTATGAATGTTAAGGAACAGGATGACAACTTCGAAATCGAGTTTGCCGCTCCAGGATTCTCAAAAAAAGACTTTGAAATAACTATTGATAACAATGTACTTAACGTTTGCGGAGAGAAAAAACATGAGGTTGAAGAAAAAGAAGAAGACTTTACACGTAAAGAGTTTAGTTACAATTCATTTAAAAGATCTTTAAGCTTACCTGAATCTATCAACACAGATCAAGATATTAAGGCTAGTTACGAAAATGGTATTTTAAAACTAAACCTTCATAAAAAAGAAGGAACAAAGCAAAAACCTAAAAAAATTATTGAAATCCAATAAAAAAAAACAAAAGTAGTATTAATACTACTTTTGTTTTTTTATCATATTCTAAAAATAGGATTAAGTATGAGAACCACTAATTCTTATTTTAGTTAAAGAATTCAACACTCAAAAGCTCTTCTTTTTTGAAAACCCCTTTTTAATCAGTATCTTTGCACTCTTATGATAAAAAAACTCAAAGACAAAAAGAATAAACGAGTATTCAGTTTTAACTTTTTAGTTTTTAGGAATCAATCAGATAAATTCATTCCTCCTTCAAAATAATTACCATTTTTTTAAGCTAGAAAGAGTTTTCTCTTATCCTTTCACTTGAAAATGTGCTTTTACGAGTACACTTTCTTCACACTTATTAATATCAACAATGAATTTCACAAAAAAAAGCCTAGTCTTAGTTGCTTTTTCTTTTGTTACAGTTATGTTTTCACAAGAAAAGCCTGAGGTTAAAATTGGCGGAGCACTTCGATTTAACTACAACCTATCTTCTTGGAAAGACGGTCAAAAAAAACGTGGAGGCGATTTCGGTTTCGACGTCTTTAGAATTAATGCTAAAGCAAAATACAAAGGAATAAAGCTAAATGCTGAATATCGCTTTTACTCACAAAGTTTTGGAGGTGGCATGCTTAAACAAGGCTGGTTAGGGTATGACTTTAACGAAAAAGACAACATTCAATTAGGATTAACACAAGTGCCTTTTGGTATTACTCAATACAATTCTCATAGTTGGTTTTTTGGTATTAATTATTACCTAGGACTAGAAGATGACCATGATATGGGGGTAAAGTTTACCCATAAGGGAAAAAAATGGGAATACGCCTTAGCTTTTTTTAAAAATGCTGAAGAACTTAATTTTGGAAGCAACTCTGATGTTTCTGATAGCCGATACTCTTACGATGTTGCATCAATAGACATTGATGGGGATGGGAATCTAGATTTAAGATACAAGGAAACAAACCAACTAAATGGTAAGGTAAATTATCACTTCGGTAACAAAAGTATTCAACATAAAATAGGATTTTCTGTACAATATGGAGGTCTTTATAATTTAGATACTGAAGATACATCTAGCCATCATGCTTTTGCCTTACACTATCAACTAAACGCAAAAAACTTTGATGCTAAAGCACAAGTATCTACCTACAAATACAATACAAAGAATACTACTTATAACGATCTTATAGCCTTAACTGCTTATGGAGCTCCTTACCTTACTGCAACAGAAGCTACCACATATACTTTAGGCGCTGCTTATACCTTCCCTGTAAAATGGAAACCTATTTCTAGTATACAAGTTTATAACGACTTTGGTTACATGGATAAAGCAGCTGTTGATTTTGAAGACAGTTTAATGAATGTATTTGGTTTCTTAGTAACTGCTGGTAATGTTTATACTTATATAGATTTTGCCGCAGGAAAAGATCATCCTTGGTTAGGCCCAGTATGGACAAATGCTTTAGCAAACGGAACACCTAATGCTGATTGGGACATGAGATTTAACATAAATATCGGATACTATTTTTAATAGCATAAAACATTAACACATGAAAAAAGCAAAAAAAATAATTAGAAGTGACGAGCGGAAATCAATCTTTGGACTCGAGGTTAACGGTCCTGTATTCTTTACTTCTTCTATAGTAATAATACTAAGTGTAGCTTTAACTTTACTTTTTAAAGAAAGAGCCCAATCATATTTTGATACAGCGCAGAGTTTTATAGCCAACAAAACTGGCTGGTTATTTATCTTAGCCGTTAACATCTTTGTTGCCTTTATGCTTTATTTAGCTTTTAGTAAATATGGAACTTTACGTATTGGTGGGGCTAAAGCAAAACCTGAATTTTCAACTACCTCTTGGTTTTCTATGCTCTTTAGTGCTGGTATGGGTATCGGATTACTTTTTTGGAGTATTGCTGAACCTGTTTATCATTTATCTTCACCTCCTCTAGCTGACCCTAATACCGCTGCTGCTGCTAAAGAAGCTATGAATGTTACTTTTTTACACTGGGGGCTACATGCTTGGGGAATTTATGCTTTGGTTGGTTTGTCTTTAGCTTATTTTACATACTCTAGAGGACTCCCATTAA
This sequence comes from Tenacibaculum sp. DPLXC6, assembly GCF_056815515.1. Lineage (NCBI taxonomy): Bacteria > Pseudomonadati > Bacteroidota > Flavobacteriia > Flavobacteriales > Flavobacteriaceae > Tenacibaculum > Tenacibaculum sp. DPLXC6. Next base: position 2,641,067 of record NZ_CP141806.1, on the reverse strand, counting down.
CAATTCGCTCTGTATTCTACCCTTTTTTAGGAGATAGAATTTATGGTAGAATTGGTGATGTTATAGATATTTTTGCTGTTTTGGCTACTGTTTTTGGACTAGCAACGTCTCTTGGACTAGGTGTTAAACAAGTTGCTGCTGGTTTAGAGCATGTTTTTGGTTTAGATTCAGGTATTTCATTACAAATATGGCTAATTGTCGGAATTACATTAATAGCCACCATTTCAGTAGTTTCAGGAGTTGACAAAGGAGTAAAGTTTTTAAGTGAAATGAATATGCGTATCGCTGTACTTTTATTACTTGCTGTAGTAATTTTAGGCCCTACTATTTTCATCTTAAAATCATTTGTACAAAACACTGGTAGTTATGCAAACGACTTAATCAATCTTTCTACATGGGCTGAAGCCTATACTGGAACGGAATGGCAAAACTCATGGACTATTTTTTACTGGGGATGGTGGATTGCTTGGTCTCCTTTCGTAGGTATGTTTATAGCTCGTGTATCTAAAGGAAGAACTATTAGAGAATTTATTCTTGGAGTATTGATTGTTCCTACATTAATTACCTTATTTTGGATTACGGCTTTTGGAGCAACTTCGTTACATGAAATTTTAGGAGGAGACCCTACTATTGCAGAAGGGGTGAATGATAATGTTGCTACCGCTCTTTTTGTGTTTTTAGAAGACTTCCCATTTTCAATGGCTTTAAATATTATCGCTATTATACTTATTGCTAGTTTCTTTGTTACCTCATCAGATTCTGGTTCTTTGGTAGTTGACAGTTTAACTTCTGGTGGTAAAATTGACGCTCCTGTAGGTCAAAGAATATTTTGGGCTCTTGCAGAAGGTGCTGTAGCCGCTGTATTATTATTAGGCGGAGGTTTAAAAGCTCTTCAAACAGCTTCTATTGCTACAGGTCTTCCTTTTACCTTACTTTTGTTATTAATGTGTTACTCTCTTTTTAAAGGATTAAGAGAAGATTATAAGGAATACCTTAAACGCTTAAACCAAAAAGAAAAGGAAGAATATCAGGAAACTGTAAAAAGATTAATAGATTCGAAAAAACAAAAATCTTAAATTATGAAAATTAAAAATATACTAGTAGCCTTAGACCTTTCTGAACTAGATGTTACACTTATTAAGTACTGTAGCATGCTCGCTAAAAACCATGAAACAGAAAATGTATATTTTATTCATAATGTAAAAAAGTATGAAATAAGTAATTTATTTTCTGAACAGTTAGAAAACATAAGTATTGAAGACATTATTGAGGAAGAGTTAGATAATAGTATTAGCAAGCACTTTGATAGTGATTGTAATTACGAATTATTAGTTTCTGACGATGCTTACACAGAAAGTTTAATTAGTTATGTTGCCAATAAATACCACGCTGATTTAATTATTTTAGGTAATAAAAACACCTATAAAGGTTCTGGGTCTGTTTCAGGAAAGTTATTACGAATGGCAAAGTGTAACATTCTTTCTATTCCTAAAGAAGCTAACCTTAATCCAGAAAACCTAATGGTTGCAACCGACTTTTCTTCAGCTTCTCTTAAAGCTTTTAATACAGCTTCATCTATCAACAACAAGAAAAAATCTATTTTAAAAGCATTAAATGTTTTTAAAATTCCTCAGCTATTTTTCCCTTACATAAAAGTAGATAAGGCTCGTGAGAAAGTAGAAAGACATGTTGATTTACAGTTTGAAAAACTACTTCATAAAACAAAAGCCTCAAACATAGAAACTATTAAAGCTTCAGCAGGTGAAGATAGCATTCCTGAAAAAATAAGGGCAATTGCTGAAAAAGACAAAACTGATATTTTGTTTGTTGCAGACAAAGGTCATAACAACTTTACTTCTCTTTTAGTAGGAAGTGTTACAGAAGAGTTGTTTACTCATGATTTACATGTCCCTTTATGGGTAGTAAAGCGTTACATCGCTTAAATTATAAAATAAAAACGGAGTTCAATATTGAACTCCGTTTTTATTTATTATTGATTTAATCCTTTTTTTTCTGACTTGGCTATCTTTTTTACGGTAGTAAAAAGCGTTTGTTTTAAATTTTTATATTCTTTTAAAAATTCACTAAACATTACTATTAACTTTCTATGTTCATTCTTGTACACTTCTTCCTCTACTACTTCATCAACTCCATCTACCATTACTTCTAAACCTCTTTCATGAGCTTCAACAAGTTTGATTAACTCTTCCGTTTTTTTTCTTGAACTACTCAACAGTTCTACTATTTTAGTTGTTTTTTTAAATTGGTCTGGTGCTATAAGCTCAAAAATATATTTTCGTATTAAGTCCTCAAAAAAGAGTTGTTCATCTTTTAAAAATGAAAGTTCAGACAACCATTGTTTTGACGTTAAATGCATATCTTCTGCACTTAACCATTCTACATATTTTAAGTGTGTTTTTGTTGTTTTCATCGAGTTAGTTTTTAGGTTAAACTTCTATATCATTAACTCTTTTATAGCATGTAATTTTGGAATACATACATTCCAATTGTTTTCTCTTTGTATTTTCAATCTAAAAGCATCTAAAGCCGTTTGTTCACCATGTATAAGAAACACTTCTTCAGGTATGTTTTTAATATCACTTAACCAATTTAACAAGTCTCCTTGGTCTGCATGTGCAGATAAACTTTCTATGCTCTCTACTCTTGCTTTAACAGGAAAGTACCTTCCATAAAACTTTATTTCATGACATCCTTCTTGCAACTGCCTTCCTCTTGTTCCTTCTGCTTGATACCCTACTAATAAAACTGTTGTTGTTGGTTCATCTATTAGTTGTTGTAAATAAGTTAAAACTCTACCTCCTGTTACCATTCCACTTCCAGCAATTATTATTTTCGACCTAGGGTCATCAATAGTTTCCCATGTTTCTCTATAAGATTCAATAATATTTATATGGTTACACATTGCTTCGTATTCATTCATGGGTAGTTTATGCCATTGTGGATACCTTTTAAAAACCTCCAAAACATTATTTCCCATTGGGCTATCAACAAAAATTGGTATGCTTGGTATTTTATTTTTCTTATACAGCTTCCATAAAACATACATTAGCATTTGTAATCGCTCAACAGCAAAACTAGGAATGATTAAATTTCCTTTATTTACAATTGTTTCTCTGATTAACGCTGATAAAATTTCTTCTATATTTTCTTTTGGATGTAACTTATGACCATAGGTACTCTCTATAAAAAGATAATCTGCCCATACTGGTTTTTTGGGAGCTTCTAGCAGATAATCATTCACTCTTCCTACATCTCCAGAAAACACAAATCTTTTTTCATTGATATTTAATTCTATAAAAGTAGCCCCTATAATATGCCCATTGTATTGAAATCTGTAAGAGATTTTTTCAGAAAAAGAAACCCATTTCCCTTCTTCTTCAACTTGAAATAAGCTCATGGTGTTTTCTGCTTCAGTAACTGTGTAAAAAGGTAATACTGGATTATGTTTACTATAATTTTCTTCGGCAGCTTTTTGCGCTTCTTCTTCATGGATTTTAGCACTATCTCTTAAAATAATTCCTGCAATAGCCAATGTTGGAGCTGTTCCTATAATTCTACCTCTAAACCCTTGCTTATATAACCGTGGTAAAAACCCCACATGATCTAAATGTCCATGAGTTAATAACACAACATCTATTTTTTCAACATCAATAGGAAGTTCAGCCCAGTTTAATTCTCTAAGCTCTTTCAGACCTTGAAACATGCCGCAATCAATCATAATTTGCTTTCCGCAAGCTTCAATCAAAAACTTTGAACCTGTAACTGTACCTGCTGCCCCTAAAAAATGAACTTTTGCAAAATTTAGCATATTACTTCCTTTTTAAGCACTACACAATTGTTGTATTTCAGATAAAATTCTAGTTTTTCTCGTATCTGAAACACCTAAATGATCTAAATAAAAGCTATCTTTTATCAACTCTCTACAAAGCACTACATCTCTATTCAATAAAAACTGTTTCTCCCTTTTAGTTAAGAGTGTAGAAACTGTTATTGGATATAATCCTAGCCTATCAATTATATCTTTTAGGCTATTTTCTTTCGGGTAGTCCCAACTTAACAGATACAACCCTGCACAATTACCATATTGTGTAGCGTCTTCTGTAAATCGGGTATTTGTTACAACCCAACCTTGAGTTAGCGTTGTTTTATGCTTATTAAAAGTATTCCAATAATTTCTAACATCATTATATCTGGAATGTATATATAAAGGAACTTTTACATTACACACAAAGCCTTGTTCACTATGAAACTTACACTCTACAACAGTAGTTTCATTATTCTTATGAGCTAACACATCAACCTCGTGTTGTACACACTCACCTTGCAAAATTTCTCCTACTTTTACCTTATACCCTGAGTATTTTAAAACTGCTGCTATAAAATATTCAAAGGGATAACCTGTAGGTCCAAGTTCGTATATTGCTTTTTTAAGTTTATACTTTGAAGCAAATACATTCTTTTTTTTCTTTAGTAAAGCAAAGGCTCTATTATAAATTTCTTTAGTTGTTATTCCTTCGTACAATTCACCTTGAACTATTTCTATAATTTCTGAAACTAAAGTATCATCTGCCCCAGTTCTTTTAAGTGACTTTTTTAATTTAGCTAAAGAAAACTCTACAACTTCACCAGAAGCTTTTACTATTGTTATTTTATTCGGACTAGTTTCCATTTTTAAAGAAATCTCTAACTAAAGCCTTTACTTGGTTGTCTGTCATACTATCAACTCTTTGCACTTTTTTAACCTTTGCATTTAATTCTTTATGAGAGTTTTCTAACTCTTTCTTAAATTTTTCAAAAGTTTCAGCAGGACCAAAAATGGCTAATGAATCAGCATTGTTAACTTCTTCTGCTAGCTCATTAAAATATCTTTTTGTTTGATGCTTTTCTCTTTCTAAATACTTACTATCCTGAACCACGTCTTGCGGACCTCCCTTAAATCGAGTTCCAGAGCCTCCGTGAATACGAAACGTTTCTATATTAGAAGGTATCGTTTTCATGTTTTCTGTTCCATTTTCAATGGTTACAACAAGAGCTTTCTCTTTATCTAACCAAACTCCTATGTTTTTCATTGTTTTGTTTTTTAGTTTCTTAAATCATGTAACACCAACACAGGTACCTTTAACTTATACCCTATTTCCTTTACTAATGGTTTAGAAAATATAGTATCAAAAAATGCGTGCTTTTTATTTATAAAAGCTACCATATCGCTTTCTCTACTTTCTACAAAACATTTTATTGCTGTAGACACTGTTACACAAGATAATGTATGAAATGAAAATTTTAACCCTTCAAAATATTCACTCAGCATTTCTTTGTGTTCTTTTTGATTTTCATCTATATCTCCATTATTAGTATTATGTAATACTCTTAAAGATGCATTACAAGCTCCAACTATATCTATTAAATACTCTAATTCTCTTTTTTTATAATGTGTTCTGTAACTCGTAGGAAAAACAATTTCTTTGGGTATTTGCTTCTTAGCTTTTTTTGGTACTACTAAAACAGGACAATTACGAATCTTCTCCATTACCTGTATTGCATTACTACCAAATACAGAACTACTATCATTAGTTAATCCTTTCGTTGCCATTACAACCATTTCTATATCTTTTTGTTCCACTATTTCCTCAGTTGCACTCAATAGTGATTTATTTTCCAGAGAGATATAATCAAACTCATGAAAAGGATTTCCTTCTTCTTTTGACGCTATTAATTTTGATATTTTATTCAGTCCTTCTAATGATTTTTTCTTTGGCTCATCGTACCCTTTCTCTCCTGGCTGAGGAGGAACCAAATCCTCTATTAAATTATATGTTGTTTTAAAAACATTTAACACATAAAAGCTACATCTTTCAGTTCTAAAAAGCTCTAAAGCATATGCGATTGCATTATATGATGCTTCAGAAAAATCGGTTAGTAGTAAAATCTTTTTTTTCATTTCGATTAAAATTCAGTTAAAAAGGAACCATACCATAAGCCTCATTCAACAAAAACAACCCTAAGAAAAACAACAACACATATATGGCCTGTATAAACTTTAAATTGGTTTGTTTTAGCAGCTTAATAGTTTGCTTAGGAAAAGTAAATAGGATAACACCTTTAATTAAAGCCAACCAACCAAATAGAGTTACTAACAATTTAATATTCGCCTCCCATATATTATGAGCCAATACATTAAGTAAGCCTATTATAATTGCAAACAATGAAAGAATAATTAAAAACCGAGCATCCTGTAAATTATCAACTATTTGTTTTACTCTTTTAGGATTAAAACTTAGTACAAAGAAGAAAATAATACAGTACCATCCCCAGAACTTTAGTAAAAAGACTGATACATCCATAACTTATTAATTTACACCTTACCCAAAGATACAAATATAACTTGTTGATTTTCATGACTTTTATCATGAAAACAATTAATAATCATATATTAAAGTGCTTATTCCTGAAAAACACTTCTTTTTTCTGGGTGTTTTTTCCCTTTATACATGATTCGTAAAGTATTAAATTTACTAGCTTTAAAAATTAACCTAACTTATAAAATGAAAAACAACAAACCCTTCTTTATTTTAATGCTTATTACTGCTTTTATTTCTTCTTGCAGTATTCTCAAAACAGCTCCTTACGATCAATACTCATTTCAAAAAACTATTGAAATAAAAATAGACGCTAACCAACTCATAGAAAAAGCTGAAAACTCTTACCAAGACAATATTAAAGAGATTGAAGAGCTACAAAACGAGATTGCCAAAATTGTTGAGTACGAAAAGTACAAACCTAACAACGAGATAACCCATAAAATGTGGTTATTATTAGCAGACCAAGACAAAAACTTACTTGCTGGCTTTTTAAAACGATGGAAAGAAAAAGACAAGCTTTCACCTTTTTTTATTACTGAGGCTAAAGGACAAATAACTGAAGCTCTCAACCTTTTACTACAGTATGAAAGTAAAAAAGAGCCTGCTACTAAAAATCAATTATTACAACTTCTTTCAAACAATTAATCTGCTATGGATTTCGAAAAAATATTACAAGAATTAAAAAAATCATTAGTCTCATTATTTAGTGAAAAGTTTGGTGAGTTTTCACAAGAGTCAAAAAAAGACATTGAACTATTTTTAAATGAATCAAAAGACAAACTAGAAAGATGGGCCTCTTTATTAGCACAAGGTAAACTTACCTTAGAAGATTTTGAATGGCTAGTAGAAAGTCAAAAAGATTTATTTAAAATGAAAACTTTACAAGCTGCTGGGATATCAAAAATAAGCTTAGGACATTTTAAAAACAAAGTTGTTAAAACTATTGTTAGCACTATAAAAACCTTAGTTTTTTAAACATAAAAAGACCATGAATATTTATTTGTTCATGGTCTTTATTTTTCCTTGACGTTCTTCAACTAAAAATTTGGGGTTTTCTTGAAATTTCTTCCATAGAGATAGTAATTCTTTAAAAATAGGCATTTCAGTAGCTCTATCTCCGTATTGAATAATTAGATATGACAACAAGTTATAACAGGCTGTATACTCTCCACAAGCAATAACAGTGTTTAACATATCATTTACTTTATCTTTTTTCGTAAACCATAAAGTAGTACCAAATGATGTACTTTTATGTGAATTTTTAATAATTGCTTCACTTATTTCTCCTGTATGCTTCATTATCTCATCCCAACCTCTCTCATTCTCTGGTCGAGTTGTTTGATTTCCTGAAGCATCTTTACATCGTAACTCATACACTGTAGATGTAATTATTTTATTAGGAAAAGTACTATAAATAGCATTTGCGTGTTGTCTTCTATCATTTTTAAGAAAAACCACACTTGCCATGCGAACCAAAGACTTCGCTCTGTTAAGTATATAAAAGCCTACTCTTCTTGGTGGTAAATACAATCTTTGATCTACACCTGTTTCATTTTGCATTAATTTAGATAATGAGAAAAACAAAAAATGAATAAATACCAAAAAAGCTAATATTACAACGCTTATCGTATACCAAACCATCATTTTTTGCACTCCAAAAAATACAGTAGCTATCAACACAAACAATAAAGTAAAAGCACTAGATACATAAGACACATATTTACTAAACCATGAATCGGAAGCAAACTTAAAGCCTTCTCCAGGATATGGTGAAGAAACATCGCACAAGAAATATAAATCATAACGTTCGGGTTTCCCTTCACATTGATTCTGTGCTTCTGACACAAAAACAGAAGCTCCTTGATTATCTACAATACCACCATCCATCAAACCTACCTCTTCTAAATCATTGTGCTTTGGAGTAAAGTCATACGGAAACCCCATCGGCTCAAATCCTCCTGGAAAAGCTGTGGAAGCTGCGATTACATCTCCTAACTTTATATCATCTATTACTCCTTTATATTTGCTATGTACCTTTCCGTTTCCAAACCTTTTTTGATTCCCTTTAATATTTTGAAATCTAAACTGATGTGTACTATCAAAGTCCGTAGCATTAAAAACGACTCTTTCTAAGTGTGTTTTACCTTGACTTATTACATCTTGAACTTGCCCTAACGTTGCTTGATTTGTTAGTTTATTATATTCTATAGCAAAGGCATTAATCGGATTCTTTCTCTTGTGCTTATTCTCTGGCTGATTCCAAATTAACTGCCATCTTAAATGACTCAATGCATTACTTGTCAACTCATCTTTTGCTAACCATTTATAGTATTCATCAAAAAAAACTTGAAAATATTTTCCTTCAATCTGTGATTGTGCGTACTTAACCCCAGTAATTGTCCCTCCAGAAACTGTAGAAATTGCTTTTACATTTTCTAGCAATCCTACTTTTTCTAATAACGATAATGTTCCTAAAGAAAAACAAGCTGCTCTATATCCTCCTCCAGAAAAACATAAGGCTATAGACTTAAATACCTCCATAGTTTTAATGCAATTTTATTCTTTTTATAATTTCAATCTATTCTCTTAAACTATGAAGTCTAGCAACGTATTTACCAATTACATCAAATTCCAAATTAACTTTAGTACCTATTTTAAAGGTTTTAAAGGTTGTATGTTCATATGTATATGGAATAATAGCTACACTAAACTCATCCTTTTTAGAATTTACCACCGTTAAACTCACCCCATTAATTGTAATTGAACCTTTTTCAATAGTAACATTTGTACAATCAAAATCATATGAAAAAGTAAACACTGTACTTCCTTCTGCATCTTCTATGCTTTTACATCTACCTGTTCCATCTACATGACCTTGTACAATGTGTCCATCTAATCGAGCTCCTAACTTCATTGCTCTCTCAAGATTTACTTCATCTCCTACTTGTAAATCACCAATATTCGTTTTGTCTAACGTTTCTTTAATCGCTGTAACAGTATACTCATCCTTATCAATTGCTACAACTGTTAAACAAACACCGTTATGTGCTACACTCTGATCTATTTTTAATTCATTGGTTATTGTACTTTTTATTGTGAGGTGTAAATTTTCTTTTTCACGCTCAATACCTTTAACAATTCCAAGAGTTTCTATTATTCCGGTAAACATTCTATAAAAATTTAGTTACTTTTGTTAGCATCAAAAATACAACTTTACCTACGAAAGTAAACTATGGATAAAGCTAACAAAATTATTGTCGGAATTTCGGTTGGGGACATCAACGGAATTGGTATCGAAATTATCTTAAAAACATTTGAAGACAAACGAATGCTTGATTTTTGTACTCCTGTTTTATTCGCTTCAAACAAACTAATTTCATATCATAAAAAGGCTTTAAGACTTAATACTAATATCCATGGAATTGCTTCTTTAGACAAACTTGTACATGGAAAGGTTAATTTATTAAATAGCTGGAAAGAAGAAGTTAAAATAGATTTAGGTAAGATTACTGAAGATGGAGGTAAATTCGCCTTAAAATCATTACAAGCCGCTGTTGGAGCTTTAAAAAAGAATCAAATAGATCTTATTGTTACCGCCCCTATTAACAAAGAGAATATTCAATCTGAAGAATTTAAATTCCCAGGTCACACAGAGTATTTAGAAGAAAACTTTGATGGAAAAAGCTTAATGATTTTAATGACTGATGAATTACGTATTGGTTTAATTACGGGTCATATTCCTGTATCTAAAGTCGCAGAAGCAATTACTCCAGAACTGATTAAGTCTAAAGTTGAGATTATGTACAACTCATTAAAACAAGATTTCAACATTAGTAAACCTAAAATTGCAATATTAGGGTTAAATCCACACTGTGGTGATAATGGAATAATTGGTACTGAAGACGACGAAATTATCCGCCCAACGATTACAGAAATTAAAGAATCAGGTAAGTTAGTTTTTGGTCCGTATGCATCCGATGGTTTTTTTGGTTCAAAAACCTATGAACAATTTGACGGAGTTTTAGCCATGTATCACGATCAAGGTTTAGCTCCTTTTAAAGCTTTATCGTTTGGAAATGGTGTAAATTTCACTGCTGGTTTGAGCAAGATAAGAACCTCTCCTGACCATGGAACTGGATTTGATATTGCTGGTAAAAATAAAGCCAACCCTACGTCTTTTAAAGAAGCCTTATTTACCTCATTACAAATATTTAAGAACAGAAAAGAGTATCAAGAACTTACAAAAAACGCATTAAAAGCAAAATAGTTCATTTTTTTTACTCAAAACATAAAAGTAAAAACATTTTTTATATCTTTGCACGCTCAAATTGATAGTTGTAGATGAAAGACTTAAAACAATTCAACATACCTTTTGTAGGTTTAAAAGAAGGAAGTCATTTGTTTGAATATCAAATTGACAAAACGTTCTTTGAAGCATTTCAGTTTGACGAGTTTAACAACACCAACGTAAAAGCTGATATTACATTTGTTAAAAAAAGTACTTTATTGGAACTATCTTTTAACATAAACGGAACAGTTAATGTTCCTTGTGATATTACTAACGAGTTATTTGATTTACCAATTAATGGTAATTTAAATTTAGTTGTTAAGTTTGGACCTGAGTTTAATGATGAACACGATGAAATTTTGATACTTCCACACGAAGCTTATCAAGTAAATGTATCTCAATACATATATGAGTTAATTGTGTTATCAGTACCTAGCAAAAGGATACATCCAGATGTTGTTGATGGTACTATGCAGTCAGATGCTTTAAGAAAATTAGAAGAATTAAGAATAAACGAAGAAAAAACTGTTGAGGAAGAATCAACAGACCCTAGATGGGATAAATTAAAGGATTTACTAACAGATAAATAAGACATAAAATGGCACATCCAAAGAGAAAAATATCTAAAACTAGAAGAGATAAGAGAAGAACTCACTATAAAGCTTCTGTACCTCAAATAGCTGTTGATCCTACAACTGGAGAAGCTCATTTATACCACAGAGCTCACTGGCATGAAGGAAAACTTTATTACAGAGGTCAAGTAGTATTAGAAAGTGCTGCTGCTGAGGCTTAAAAACTAGTTTAAAAAATTAAAAAACCCTCTACTTTGAGGGTTTTTTTATGTTTTTACATCAAAAAATACTCTTTTTGATGTTTTTTTCTATAAAAAAGTGAAATAATTTTCATTACTTTGAAAACTCGTTTTACTACAAAACAAACAACTATGACTAAAATAACTGCAGCTATAACAGCGGTAGGAAAATATATTCCAGAATATGCTCTAACCAATAAAGAGCTAGAAACAATGGTGGACACCAATGATGAATGGATAACTACCAGAACAGGAATCAAAGAAAGAAGGATTTTAAAAGGTGAAGGTCTTGGAACTTCTTTCATGGCTATAAAAGCAGCAGAAGATTTACTTCAAAAATCAAACACAAAACCTGAAGATATCGACATGGTAATTGTAGCAACCGCTACTCCAGATATGCCTGTAGCTTCAACAGCTGCTTATACTGCATCTAAGATAGGAGCAGTAAATGCTTTTTCTTACGATTTACAAGCTGCTTGTTCTAGTTTTTTATATGGTATGTCTACTGCCTCAAGTTATATTGAAAGTGGTCGATATAAAAAAGTATTGTTAATTGGTGCCGATAAAATGTCATCAATTATTGATTATAGCGATAGAGCTACTTGTATCATATTTGGTGATGGTGCAGGTGCTGTTTTATTTGAGCCTAATAACGACGGTTTAGGGTTACAAGATGAGTATTTAAGAAGCGACGGAATTGGTCGTGAATTCTTAAAGATTGATGCAGGTGGATCAATTTTGCCAGCATCAGAAGACACTGTTAAAAATAAACAACACTTTGTTCACCAAGAAGGGAGAACTGTATTTAAGTTTGCTGTTTCTAACATGGCTGATGTTTCTGAAAAAATGTTAACCAGAAACAACTTAACAAAAGATGACATTCAGTGGTTAGTACCACATCAAGCTAATAAAAGAATCATCGAAGCTACTGCGAATAGAGTTGGCTTAGAAGATGATAAAGTAATGATGAATATTCATAAGTACGGAAATACTACTTCTGCTACTTTACCGTTATTGCTTGCTGACTATGAAAAAGAGTTGAAAAAAGGAGATAATTTAATTTTTGCTGCATTTGGTGGTGGCTTCACATGGGGAGCGATCTACTTAAAATGGGCATATAACTCATAACTAAACAACTAAAATTTAGGAAAATGGACATTAAAGAAATTCAAAGTCTTATAAAATTTGTAGCTAAGTCAGGTGCAAGTGAAGTAAAGCTAGAAATGGAAGATATTAAAATCACCATTAAAACTGGAAGTGATACTCCTGAAACTACTATTATTCAAGCTCCTGCTCCTGCAGCAGCTCCACAAATGATAGCCCCTGCTCCTGCTGCACAGCCAGCTACTCCAGCTGCAGCCCCAGTAGCAGCTGAAACTACAGACGACTCAAAATATGTAACTATAAAATCACCTATCATTGGTACTTTCTACAGAAAACCTTCTCCAGACAAGCCTAATTTTGCTGAAGTAGGAACAGAAGTAAAAGTTGGTGATACTGTTTGTATCATTGAAGCAATGAAGTTATTTAACGAAATTGAATCAGAAGTATCTGGTAAAATCGTTAAAGTATTAGTGGATGATTCTTCTCCTGTAGAATTTGATCAACCATTATTTTTAGTAGACCCATCATAATTTTTGGTTTAGAAGTTTTAAGTTTAGAAGTTTAGTTAAATGCTAAACTCTTAAACAACTAAACCCAATAAACTCATAAACTAAAAGACATGTTTAAAAAGATATTAATTGCCAATAGAGGCGAAATCGCGCTACGTGTAATTAGAACCTGTAAAGAGATGGGTATTAAAACAGTAGCTGTATATTCTAAAGCAGATGCTGAAAGTTTACACGTACGATTTGCTGATGAAGCTGTTTGTATTGGACCTGCTCCAAGTAGCGAGTCTTATTTAAAAATGGATCGTATCATTGCTGCGGCAGAAATCACAAACGCTGACGGAATTCACCCAGGATATGGTTTCTTAGCTGAAAATGCTAAATTCTCAAAATTATGCGAAGAGCACGAAATTAAATTTATCGGAGCTTCTCCTGAGATGATTGATAGAATGGGAGATAAAGCAAACGCTAAAGCTACCATGAAAGCTGCTGGTGTACCATGTGTACCAGGTAGTGATGGTGTAATCACTACTTTTGAAGAGTGTGAGAAAATCGCTGTAGAAACAGGATACCCTGTAATGTTAAAAGCTTCTGCTGGAGGTGGAGGTAAAGGAATGCGTGCTGTTTGGAAAGCTGAAGATTTAAAAGATGCTTGGGATTCTGCGAGACAAGAATCTAAAGCAGCATTTGGAAACGATGATATGTATATGGAGAAGTTAATTGAAGAGCCTCGCCATATCGAAATTCAAGTAGTAGGTGATGCTTACGGTAAAGCTTGTCACTTATCTGAAAGAGATTGTTCAGTACAACGTCGTCACCAAAAATTAACTGAAGAAACTCCTTCTCCATTCATGACAGAAGAATTACGTGATGCTATGGGAGCTGCTGCTGTTAAAGCTGCTGAGTACATTAAATATGAAGGTGCTGGTACGGTTGAGTTCTTAGTAGATAAACATCGTAATTTCTACTTTATGGAAATGAATACTCGTATTCAGGTAGAGCACCCTATTACAGAAGAAGTTGTTGATTACGATTTAATTCGTGAGCAAATTTTAGTTGCAGCTGGTGTGCCAATTTCTGGCAAAAACTACAAGCCACAATTACACTCTATTGAATGTAGAATTAATGCAGAAGATCCATATAATGGATTTAGACCTGCGCCAGGAAAAATAACCTCTTATCATGCGCCAGGTGGTCATGGTGTTCGTATCGATACTCACGTATATGCAGGGTATATGATTCCACCAAACTACGATTCAATGATTTCTAAGTTAATTGTTACTGCACAAACTCGTGAAGAAGCGATTAACAAAATGAAACGTGCATTAGATGAGTATGTTATTGAAGGTGTAAAAACAACTATTCCTTTCCACAGACAATTAATGGATCATCCAGATTACGTAGCTGGTAATTATACCACTAAGTTCATGGAAGATTTTGAAATGGAAAAATAACATATTTCAACATAGAATAAAAAAATCAGTGAGTAACTTCACTGATTTTTTTATTTCATAAATTCGCATAATGAATTTTTTATACAATTTACTTCTTGCCTTAGTATCTATCTTACTTCCAATTGTAGCTTTGTTCAACAAAAAAATAAAGCTGTTTTACCAAGGGAGAAAGGAAACATTTTCTAAACTCGAAAGTATTTCTAAAACTGATAAAGTAGTTTGGTTTCATGCTGCTTCTTTAGGAGAATTTGAACAAGGTAGACCTATTATTGAGGAGTTGAAAGAACTCTATTCAGACTATAAAATTGTGGTTACATTTTTTTCTCCTTCAGGATATGAGATCAGAAAAAATTATCCATTAGCCGATGTTATTTGCTATTTACCTTTGGACACTAAATCGAACGTTAAAAAATTCATCAAACTAGTGCATCCTGATGTAGCTATCATGATTAAATATGAGTTTTGGCCTAACCTCCTTTCTGAATTAAAAAAGCATGGTGCTCCTACAATTTTAATTTCAGGAATTTTTAGAAAAAAACAATCCTTCTTTAAGTGGTATGGAGGTTTTATGCGTGAAAAATTGACAGCGTTTAATCACTTTTTTGTGCAAAACGAAACTTCTAAAAACCTATTAAATTCTATTGATTTTCAAAATGCAACCATTGCTGGTGATACTCGGTTTGATCGTGTATATGATATTTTACAACAAGACAACTCTTTAGATTTTATTTCTGAGTTTAAAAACAATCAGTATACCGTAATTGCTGGAAGCACTTGGAAAGAAGATGAAGAATTGATTATCAATTACATTAATAATAACGCTACCGATGACGAAAAGTTTATTATTGCTCCACACAACATCAACCAAAAACAGATTAAAGAACTACAGAGCTTAATCAATAAGAAAACGATTCTTTTTTCTGAAAAAGAAGGAAAACTGCTATCCAATTATCAAGTTTTTATAATTGACACAATTGGGTTGCTTACCAAAATTTACTCTTATGCTGATGTAGCTTACGTAGGCGGTGGACTCGCTACTGGTTTACATAATATTTTAGAACCAGCGACATATGGTGTTCCTGTTATTTTTGGTGGTAATAAATACAATAAGTTTCAAGAAGCAATTGATTTACTTGAAATAGGAGGTGCAAAGACCGTTACAAATACTAACGAATTTTCTAGTAATTTTGCTTTATTGAAATCAGGCAAAAAACTAAGAGAGCAAATGGGGAATGTTAACCACAATTACATTTTAAAAAATGTGGGGGCAACAAAAACCATTATCACTTATTTAAAAAACATATTATAATGGATTTTATATTACAACCATGGCCTTGGTATGTATCTGGGCCACTTATTGCTATAGTACTTTTTTTGTTTTTTTACTTCGGAAAAAATTTTGGGGTATCAACCAATTTAGAAACTATTTGTACCATGGTTGGTGCAGGTAAAGTTTCTGATTATTTTAAGAAAGATTGGAAAGAACGTGATTGGGCTATTGTCTTTTTAGTTGGTTTATTAATTGGAGGTTATATCGCTATTAATTATTTATCTGCTACACCAGGAGTTCATTTAAACCCTACCACCGTTAACGAATTAGCGGAACTAGGTTTTGCTGATGCTGGAAAAACGTATGTTCCAAACGAGATTTATAGTATAGAAAACATGTTGACTTTAAAAGGTTTCGCAATTTTATTGGTTGCAGGAATTTTAATTGGTTTTGGAACGCGTTATGCTGATGGTTGTACTTCTGGACATGCTATTACAGGGTTAAGCAGCTTTCAATTGCCTTCTTTAATTGCTGTAATTGGTTTTTTTATTGGTGGTTTAATTATGATTTGGGTGCTATTCCCTTTAATATTTGGTTAAGATGAAGAATTTGAAATTTTTAGTTATAGGTATAGTTTTCGGAATTATTTTGTCTAAATCTGAAGCAGTTTCTTGGTATCGAATTTATGAAATGTTCAAGTTTCAATCTTTCCACATGTATGGTATTATTGGTTCTGCTGTAGTTATCTCTGCTATATTTATGTATTTCTTTAAAAGTGGAAAAATTAAAGATTACTTAGGAAACCAAATTAACATCAAAGAGAAAAAGAAAGGTTTTATTAGAACTTTAGTTGGTGGTACTATCTTTGGATTAGGTTGGGCATTAGCAGGCGCTTGTCCTGCTCCTATTTTTGTTTTGATTGGACAAGGAATACTCCCAATGATTATTGTACTCTTAGGAGCTCTTATAGGAGCTTTTATTTATGGTGTAATAAGTAAAAAATTACCTCATTAAGCTTTAATCTTTCAATAGTAAAGGTTCAAAGACACCAGAATTAGTATTATCCACCACTTTCCAATTATAAATTTTAGAGAGTTGGTAAATCTTTGATAATTCTTCAAACAAACGAGTTTTAGCATCCTTTTGTAGTTGAGAAACTGTTATTGTCGATTTAATCTTTTCAATAGCTTTAGCGTTCAGCTTATTTAGCTCTTGTTTAGAGAAGGTATTGAACTGACTTTGTTGCAAATCGAAATATTTAATGTCTGGAGAAATTAGAACTTCTTCTTTAGGAATTTTATTGATGATAATTTGTTTACCAACACTATCTATTTGAATTTCTAGTTCCGATAAATCATACCCCACCTCAACCTTAGCGTTTACTGAGAGCATTGCTTTCTTTTCAAAGGTAACGTATCCATAGAAATACTTTTTTGCATCAGTAAAGCTATACATTTCAGAAAAATTCCCTTCTGAAACCACCAACTTACTTAGATTCTGAATTCCGTTTAAAACCACCTGAATTTCTTCTTCCTCATATTTTTTTTCCTTTTTTTCGTACCAGAATTTAGCAATTAAAAACCCTAGTGCAAAAACAGCAAGATATTTTAGTAAACGCATTAATTTCTTTTTCTATAAATATAGGAAAAGTATTTAAAGTGTTTTTATGAAGCTTGTTTTGTTTCTTTTTCTTCTTTAGGAAATGCTTGCTTATTAAATAAAAATAGTAAAGCTACTCCTATAGTAATCCAAGAGTCTGCTCCGTTAAAAATAGCATTGAAAAAGGTAAAACTTTCTCCTTCATAAATAGGAAAATATAGCATGTCTACTACTTTTCCGTGAAACAATTCTCCATATGGATTATCTGAAAAAAGTGTAGCAACATTATGGTAAGAAGAATCGAAAATTACACCATAAAAAACAGAATCGATAATATTACCTACTGCTCCTGCTAAAATTAGCGCTATCGCAATAATAACGGCTGTATGCGCTTTTTTCTTGATAGATTGCCACAACCAATACACAATACCTGTAACGGCAACAACTCTAAATAAAGTTAAGAATAATTTTCCTGCTTTACCACCAAATTCAAAGCCCCACGCCATTCCGTTATTTTCTGTAAAATGAATTCTAAACCAATCATTGAAAACAATAACTTCTTCTCCTAATTGGAAATGTGTTTTGATATAAATTTTACTGATTTGATCAATTAAAATTGCCAAAATTACGGTAAGTATTGCGATGTGTTTTTTAGACATTTTTTTTATTTAATGGAAACAAAAATAAGAAAACTATTTTTATGTTTTTCTTCTGATTTATAGAAAGAAAAAGACCAATAGTCTTTGAGGCATATTGGTCTTAAACTTATTGATTAAAAAAGGAAATTACCCTTTTAACCAAGCTTTTCTTAATTCTTTTTGCTTTTGTGTTGCATTAGGATCATCCTTTAAACTAGTTCCTTTGGTGTATGATTGAGTTAAAGTTGTTTTAATAATTACCTCTTTACCATCTCTTTCTAGTTTTACCTCAACTTCGTTTCCTGGTTGCCACATAAACATTTTCGTAAAAATCTGGTTTGCACTTTCCTTTGTTACTGCTACTCCATCAACCTCTTTAATTGCATCGTTAGGTTGTGCTCCATTTTCAGCCCAAAAGCTATTATCTTTTACTGCTTCTGAAAATCTGATTGTTTTTGTCGCTTGGTCTGCTCTAACAATCATAGCTCCATCATTTTGGATATAATTTGTTTTTACTTTTGATTCATTCAACACTAATCCTGCCTTTGCAAAAAACTCATTATAATTAATTGGTGTGCCTTCTACTACGTGTGTGTTCAAAAACGCTCCTATTGAAGGGTATGTCATTTCTGTAATTTCTTCAATTAACTTATCATCCTCGAATGGTTTATTTTTTCCATATTTTAATGATAATTCTTTCATTAATGACAACACGCCTCTATTTCCATTACTTTCTTCACGCATTAAAATATCAATACACATACCGATTAAAGCTCCCTTTTGGTAAACATTATAATACTGAGAAGCATAAGGCTCATCTAATACATTTTCACTCATTTTAGTAAAACTCATAGAATCATTCATAGAAGATGCTGTTTTAATTTTACCCATAATTTTACTGTAAAATTCATCTTCTGTTACTAAACCTTGATTTACTTGAAATAATGTAGCAAAGTATTCTGTAATTCCTTCATACATCCATAAATGTTTAGAGAATGTTGGTTGATTGTAATCGAAATAATGTACGTCTTCTGAATGCACACTTAACGGAGTTACGATATGGAAAAACTCATGAGATACTACATCTATCATACTTTTTGCTAATGCTTCATCTGGCATTGCTTCTGGTAATACTACTACGGTTGATGTATGATGTTCTAAAGCTCCAAATCCTTTAGGTGCTTTTTCAGTTCCATCAGATAGATATAAATAAATATCGTAACGAGCAGTACTGTTAACACTTCCTAAGTATGCTTTTTGTGCTTGCATCATTTTCTCCATAACTTTTTTAAGCTTTTCTGCTGAGTGCTTTTTGTTTGGAGAGTATACACTTAATACAATTTTAATATCACCTACTTTGAACTCTTCTACATCTAGTTCTCCGTAAAACATCGGGTTGTCTGTAATATCAAAATAACGTGGAGCAAAATAGCTTGAAGTTAAAGTTGAACCATCTTCGCTTGTTTTTGTTCCTACTTCTTGTAATGCAGAAGTTCTTTTAAAATTAGTAGGCGAAACAACATCTAACTTATATTGATTATTTTTTAATGAATCAAAATACCCTACAAACCCGTGAAGATTTAATACATAGTTAGTAGATTCTATATTGGTTCCTGCTGGTGAAAATGGGGTTTCTCCTCCAATTCCTCCTGAAACTTCCATATCAAAAGTATCGTTTACCAAATAGGTTACTTTATCTAATTTTTGGGCATTGGTAATTTCCCATGTATTGGTGTCAACTTTTGTTGCTTCTAATTCGTTTCCTTCATAATCTAAAGCCTTAAAACTATCTACATATTTACCAAAATCACTTACAGAATAAGTTCCTTGAACTACTCTTGGTAACCTATATGTTACTTTTTCAACTGTAAATCTACCTGGATTGACTGTTACAGGTACTTTATCATTGTCAACCTTTGTTAAATCTAAGGTTGTTGCTATTGGGGTTTGAACAGCTAAATCGTTTGTTGCTTTTTTTGTGGAATTACAGCTTATTAATAATAATGCTGCAATGGCTGCGGTTAGTATGCTTTTGTTCATTTCTTAGTTTTTAATTAACCATTAGACAAAGTAACTTATGTTTTGTTACGTGTAATTATTATAAAATTTTGTTAATTACTCTAATTCTATGTTTATGTTGGCATGAATTGAGTTTATGGTAAGTTTTTTAGAAGTTGATGGAGTTTCTTGAGAGAACGGAGATTCTTTTTTCTCTCCATTTATAAGAATTGTTCCGTTATTGGTTTTTAAGTTTAACGTACTTTTTGAAGTTGTTTTTGCAAATACATTTCCTTGAAAAAGACGCACATTTACGTTCCTTTCAATAGTATTCAGTTTTATATTTCCTCTTTCAATATAAACATCTAAATCTCCAGCGTAACTTTTTGAATTAATTCCAATAGTTTTTCCATAAATACTTATATGTTTGTTTTTAGGAACTTTTATAATAGCCCTAGCTCTTTCTAGTCTTCTTGTTATATATTTTCGAAAAACTTCATTTTTTAGTGTTGGAATATTTAACTCAAATGCTATTGTAATGACTTCTCCTTCTTTTTTGAACAGTATATTATGTGTATGTGGGTTTTCATCAAGTAAAATTACTTCTAACTCGTTACTCTTTGAATTTTCTATTACAATATCGTCTAACCCGTGAGTAACTACTTCGAGTTCGTTTACTAACATTTTTCTCTTCTGTATTATTTTTTCTTGACAGTAAAGAAATTGAACACTTATTAGAGTATATAATAATAGATATTTTTTCATACAAAAAAAGCCTCTAAAAGAGGCTCTATTTATTTTAACTTTAAAAGTTATTGTTTTCGTTTTGCTTCGATACTTAAAGTAGCGTGTGGCACTAGCTTTAAGCGTTCTTTTTGAATTAGCTTACCTGTAACTCTACAAATACCGTACGTTTTATTTTCAATACGAACTAAGGCATTTTTTAAATCACGAATAAACTTTTCTTGACGAATAGCTAGCTGCATATTTGCTTCTTTAGCCATTGTATCTGAACCTTCTTCAAAAGATTTAAATGTTGGCGATGTATCATCGGTTCCATTATCTGAACCATTTTTATACGATGCTTGTAACAGTTTTAAGTCTTCTTCAGCTTTTTCAATTTTCTTTTGAATGATTTCCTTAAACTCTAGTAAATCACTATCTGAATATCTTATTTTAACATCATCCATAATGCTATATTTTTTCAATTAACATTCTACTTTTAATGGCATCAAACTCAATTTCTGTACCATTTTTTAAATCATCAACAAAAACTAATTCATTTGTTAATGTTTCTGCTTTAATGTAGTTTTCATTTGCCAATACCGATTCTCTTAAATCATCAGCTTGTAAAATGGTTAATTTTATTTTATCGGTTACTTCTAAACCTGTGTCTTTTCGTGCGTTTTGAATTCTATTAACTAATTCTCTTGCCACACCTTCTTTGCGTAATTCGTCGTTTATTGTAACATCTAAAGCAACTGTTAACCCTTCTGCATTGGCTACTAACCACCCTTCGATATCTTTCGATGAAATCTCCACATCAGCGGTTCCTAAAGTAATCAATTTATCGTTAATTTCCACAGAAATTTCACCTTCTTTTTCTATCTTGATGATATCATCTTGTGTAAATCCTTGTATCTTATTAGCTATCAACTTCATATCTTTACCAAACTTAGGCCCTAAAGCTTTAAAATTTGGTTTGATTTGTTTTACTAAAATCCCTGAAGCATCGTCTAATAACTCTATCTCCTTAACGTTAACTTCTGATTTTATTAAGTCTGCTACTGCTAAAATTTCTTCCTTCTGCGTTGCATCCAATACAGGAATCATAATTTTTTGTAACGGTTGACGTACTTTAATTTTTTCTTTAGCTCTTAAAGATAGTACTAATGAAGATATTGTTTGTGCATTTTCCATTTTACGCTCTAACGACTTATCTACTAAATCAGCATTATATTTAGGAAACTCTGCTATATGTACGCTTTCAAAACTTTCTTTTCCTGTAGCTTTTATTAAATCTTTATACAAACGATCCATAAAGAAAGGTGCTACTGGAGAACCTAATTTAGCTACCGTTAACATACAAGTGTATAACGTTTGATATGCTGAAATTTTATCTTGTGCATATTCTCCTTTCCAGAAACGTCTTCTACATAAACGTACATACCAGTTACTTAAATGATCTTGTACAAAATCAGAAATAGCTCTAGTTGCCTTGGTTGGTTCGTATTCTGCATAGAATTTATCTACCTTTTGAACTAACGTGTTTAATTCAGATAAAATCCAACGGTCTATCTCCGGTCTTTCATTAATAGCTATTTCAGCTTCACTATAGGTAAAGTTATCAATGTTTGCATATAAAGAGAAGAATGAATACGTATTATATAAAGTTCCAAAGAACTTACGTTTTACTTCTTCTATTCCTGCTAAATCAAATTTTAAGTTATCCCAAGGATTTGCATTCGAAATCATGTACCAACGCGTTGCATCTGGACCAAATTCAGATAATGTAGTAAATGGGTCTACTGCATTTCCTAAACGCTTTGACATTTTTTGTCCGTTCTTATCTAACACTAATCCGTTAGACACTACATTTTTATATGCTACTGAATCGAATACCATTGTTCCGATAGCATGTAATGTATAGAACCATCCACGAGTTTGGTCTACTCCCTCTGCAATAAAGTTAGCTGGATAACTTTCTTTATTATCAATTAATTCTTTGTTTTCAAATGGATAATGCCATTGTGCATATGGCATAGAACCAGAATCAAACCAAACATCAATTAAATCGCTTTCACGCTTCATTGGTTTTCCTGAAGCAGAAACTAAGATAATTTTATCTACTACATTTTTGTGTAAGTCAATTTTATCATAGTTATCTTCTGACATATTTCCTACTTCAAAATCAGCAAAAATATCTTCAGACATTACGCCAGCATTAACTGACTTTTGAATCTCTTCTTTTAATTCAGCTACAGAACCGATACAGATTTGCTCTGTTCCGCCTTCAGTACGCCAAATTGGTAATGGAATTCCCCAAAAACGAGAACGTGATAAGTTCCAATCATTCGCATTTTTTAACCAGTTACCAAAACGTCCTTCTCCTGTTGATTTTGGCTTCCAGTTAATAGTTTCGTTTAAATCGAACATTTTATCCTTTACATCGGTTACCTTGATAAACCAAGAATCTAATGGATAATATAAAATTGGTTTATCCGTACGCCAACAGTTTGGATAACTGTGCACATATTTTTCAACTTTAAAGGCTTTGTTTTCTGTTTTTAGTTGAATTGCTAATTCTACATCTACCGATTTTTCTGGAGCCTCACCATCTGTATAGTATTCATTCTTTACATATTTACCTGCATATTCTCCCATTTCTGGGCGAAATTTCCCTTGTAAATCTACTAGTGGAACTGGGTTTTCATTTTCATCTAACACCAACATTGGCGGCACTTCTGGAGTTGCTTGTTTTGCAACTAAAGCATCATCAGCACCAAATGTTGGGGCTGTATGTACGATACCTGTACCATCTTCGGTAGTTACAAAATCTCCTGAAATTACTCTAAAAGCATTTTCTGGATTTTGATATGGTAAAGCAAATGGTAATAATTGCTCGTATTTAATACCTACTAAATCTTTTCCTATAAATTCTTTTACAACTGCATATGGAATTTGCTTATCTCCTTCAGCATAATTTGCTAATTCCGCTACATCTTCTACTTGATTAAACTTCTTCCCAGCAAATTGTTTTGATACTAAGTTTTTAGCCAACACCACTTGAATTGGCTCAAATGTATATTGGTTGAATGTTTTAACTAAAACGTATTCTATTTTTGGCCCAACCGTTAATGCTGTATTCGATGGAAGTGTCCATGGTGTAGTTGTCCAAGCTAAAAAGTGTACATCTCCATCAACTTGTAAAAAGTCTGGTAATGTTTCTTTTATCGTTTTAAACTGAGCTACTACTGTAGTATCTGTAACATCTTGATAAGTTCCTGGTTGGTTTAACTCATGTGAGCTTAATCCTGTTCCAGCTTTTGGTGAATATGGCTGGATTGTATACCCCTTATATAATAAATCTTTATTATAGATTTGTTTTAACAACCACCAAACCGATTCCATATATTTTGGTTTATAGGTTATATATGGATCTTCCATATCTACCCAATATCCCATTTTTTGAGTTAGGTCGTTCCAAATATCGGTATAACGCATTACAGCTTTTTTACATGCTTCGTTATATTCTTCAACCGTAATTTTGGTTCCGATATCTTCTTTAGTGATTCCTAATTCTTTTTCAACTCCCAATTCTACAGGCAAACCATGCGTATCCCAACCTGCTTTACGCTTAACTTGGTATCCTTTTTGGGTTTTATAACGACAAAAAATATCTTTAATGGCACGTGCCATTACGTGATGAATTCCTGGTAAACCGTTTGCTGAAGGTGGTCCTTCAAAAAACACAAATGGTTCGTTTCCTTCACGTGTAGTAATACTTTTTTCAAAGATGTTGTTTTCCTCCCAATAGTTTAATATTTCTTCTGCTACTTTTGGTAAATCCAATCCTTTGTATTCAGTAAACTTCTTACTCATTTTGTCGGTTTATTAATTGAATGTGCGAAATTACGTATTTTCTTGTAATTGTTGAATTTGAGACATAAAAAAACACCTCAAATTTGAGGTGTTTTTTACATAATTCTTAATTTTATCTGAACATATTAACTAATCCCACGTTCTTTTTTAATTTGTTCGTAAGCTGCTTGAATTTTTTGAAATTTCTCGTTAGCTCCTTTTTTATGCTCTTCTCCTAAGTTTTGTAACTTATCTGGGTGATGTTTTTTAGCCATTCTTCTGTAGGCTTTTTTTACTTCATCGTTAGTCGATTCTTTCGTTATCTCTAGCATTTTATAAGCTCCATCAGACTCATCATAAAACATTGCTTTTATTGATGAGTAATCATATTCATTGATATATAAATAGCTTGCTATTTTTCTAATTTCTTCTTCCTCTACACTAGTTACTTGCCCATCTGCTTTTGCTATTCCAAACAAAAAATGTAATAATTGTAATCGCGTAGCATGCGACATATACTGACGTATTTGTAAGCAAACTTGGCGTGTAGATATTTGTTTTTTTATAATTCCATTGAATAGCTTGAATGCGTGATTTGCTCGTTCTTTACCATACATTTTCACAAAGTAAGCACGAACATAATCTAACTCTCTCTTATCTATTTTTCCATCAGATTTTATAACTACTGATGCTAATATTAGCAAGCTTATTTCGAAATCACCTGATGTAGCTCTTCCTCTTCTTGGTTGACCTCCAGTCTTTTTTTGAAATTCTTGCTGTTCTTGTACAAAATCTTCTACAGAAATTCCATCAATAAAACTTCCTACAGCAAACCCAATTATTGCTCCTATTGGCCCTCCTAATGTAAAGCCAGCTCCAGCTCCAAGCCATTTTGCAAATTTTCCCATTGTTTGTTTTTTAGAGGCTACAAAGATAAAACATTACCAATCTATCTCCATACTTATTTCGGGTTGATTGTTGGCACGAAAAGAAGTATCTTTGCCTTAAATTTTTAATTCAAAAATATGTATCCAGAAGAATTAGTAAAACCAATGCGCGATCAATTAATCGATGCCGGTTTTGAAGCTTTATATACTGCTGAAGATGTTGACAATGCTTTAGCCAAAGAAGGAACTACGTTAGTAATGGTAAACTCTGTTTGTGGGTGTGCTGCAGGTACTGCAAGACCTGGTGCTATCGCTTCTTTAGGAGCAGATAAAACTCCTACGAACTTAACTACAGTTTTTGCAGGTGTAGAGAAAGAATCTACAGCGAAGGCAAGAGAATATATGATTCCTTTCCCTCCATCATCTCCTGCAATTGCTTTATTTAAAGATGGTAATTTAGTACACATGTTAGAGCGTCATCATATTGAAGGACGTTCAGCACAAGCTATTGCTCAGAATTTAGCCGCTGCTTACGAAGAGTTTTGTTAATCTTTTTTAAGACACAAGATTTTTAGAATAAAGACAAAAAATCCAGCTATTTGCTGGATTTTTTTATTTTGAGATTCTTCATACAAAATTCAGATTGACTCTTTGATCTTTCTAAAAAAATGTCTTGATTCTTCTATCTAACAGCAAAGCGGTCTTGTTTCTCCGCTACACCTTCTTAATCACATTAGTTACAACTCCCCAAATAATAAAGTTGTTTTCTTCAGTGATTTTTATAATTGGATAATCTGGATTTTCAGGTTGTAGCCAAACTTCACTACCTTCAACTCGCAGACGCTTTACAGTAAACTCACCATCTAAAAAACATACTGCAATTTTATTATTGGTTGGAGGAATACTTCTATCAATTACTAGCAAGTCATTGTCGTCCAAACCTGCACCAATCATCGATTGTCCGCTTACTCGAGCAAAAAAAGTAGCTTCTTTATTTCTAATAAGTTCTTCATCTAACGAAATACGCGTTTCCCTGAAATCATCAGCAGGAGAAGGAAACCCTGCAGAAATACCTGTATCCATTAAAATAGCTCCTTCGCTTTCATTTAACTCTTTTGGCAAGAAAAAAGTCAATGCTTCTGATGCTTTTACTGGCTTTAATTTTCGTAACATCTTATTGTTTGTTATTTAACTAAACTTATTTTACCTTAATAATATCGTTAATATTTGTAGTGTATTTGGGCGATAATCGTTCTTGACGCATCTTCCAAGTACGTTGTAAATCTTGATTGGCTAATTTAATCTTATCTGCTTTATAAGTCTGATTAATTTTATCAATCGCACTCATTAAAGAGGCATGCTTCGGATTTTCTCTTGCAAACATATCTATCTGATAATTATCTGAAGGAACCAATCCTGTTACAATTACTCCTGCTCTTTTATACTTTATTCCTTCTTTAAAAATAGTTGTTACCGCTTGTACTGCACTTTTACTTATTGTTAATGTGGAATTTGTTGGATATGGAAACACAACTGTTTTACTCACTCGATGTTGTTCAGTATCTTTTTTATGATAATCACTTCGTAGCAAAACAATCACCATATGACAACTAGAGTTTTGTTTGCGTAATTTTTCTGCACAACTCACTGCAAAGGTTGAAATTCTTTCTTTAATATTATCTAAGTCAGAAAATGTATATTCAAAACTTCGGGTTGTTGCTATTGCTTTCTTATTAGTAGGTTCATCTAATTCTATTTTCGAATCTCCTTCTAAATCTTTTTTTAACTTCCAGCCTGTTATAGAAAGATTTTTCAATACCCAATTATCATCTAACTGGGTAAAATCGTATGCCTTTTTACATCCTTTGGCGAGCAACCTCTTCTGTATACCTCTACCAATTCCCCAAACACTTTCTATAGGAGTCCACTGTAATGCTTTGATTCTTTTTTCTTCGGAATTTATTACATACACTCCTCCTGTTTCTTTTGGAAATTTACGAGCTATTTTATTGGCTACTTTACTTAACGCTTTTGTTGGTGCAATTCCTACACAGGTTGGAATCCCTGTCCACTTCAATAGTCTTTCTCTAATTTCTTTTCCGTAGGAATTAAAATCATACTCATCAAAACCTTTGAATTGTAAAAAAGCTTCATCAATAGAGTATACTTCTACATCTGGAGAAAATTGCTCTAGAATTTTCATCACTCTAGCACTCATATCGCCATACAGTGGGTAGTTTGAAGACAACACTGAGATATTGTTGTTTTTACAAAATTGATCCCACTTAAAAATTGGTGCCCCAAATGGAAGTTGTAACTTTTTTGCTTCATCACTCATTGAAATAACGCAGCCATCATTATTACTTAAAATGGCTACTGGTTTTCCTTGCAAATTCGGATTAAAAACCCGTTCGCAAGAAGCATAAAAGTTATTACAATCTACCAACGCATACATAACTGTAAAGGTACAGAATATTGAAAAAATGAACTCTAACTAACTTTCCTTATTTTTGTTTCATGGTTAGAAAATTAAAAATTGATGGAATTGATAAAATCATTATCAAACGCCTTGTTAAAGATGCACGTACTCCTATTTTAAGCATTGCTCGAGAAGTGGGTATATCTGGTGCTGCTATTCATCAACGGTTACGAAAATTAGACGAATCGGATTTAATTGATGGTTACAAAATGATATTAAACCCAAAAGCATTAGGGTACACTACTACCGCTTTTGTTGGTGTTTTTTTAGATTCTTCTAGCCTATACTCTTCAGCAATTAAACGTTTAAAAGAAATTCCTGAGATTGTAGAAAGTCACTACACTACTGGTAACTATGCTATTTTCATTAAAATACTATGTAAAAACAATGAAGACTTAATGCATTTGTTAAATAAGGATATTCAAACCATAAAAGGGGTTTCAAGAACCGAAACTTTTATATCTTTAGACCAACAAATAGATCGACAAATAAAAATTTAAAAACCCCGAATGAACGATTTTATCTTCTACTTTAAAACAGGCTTGTTTCATGTACTAGATTTTAAAGCCTATGACCATATTTTATTCTTAATTGTATTAGCTGTTGTATATCAATTTAAGCAGTGGACAAAAGTTTTATGGTTAATCACTTTATTTACTATTGGACACTCGATAACCTTAGCACTTTCAGCTTATGGAATATTAAATGTCCGAGCAGATTTAATTGAATTTCTAATTCCATTAACCATTTTTATTACTGGATTAATGAATGTATTAACTGCTAAAAAGGCATCAGTAGGAAAAGAAAATCAGAATTTATTTTTTGCTTTATTTTTCGGATTAATTCACGGACTTGGTTTTTCCAACTATTTTAAAATTATGATTGGAAAAACTTCTGATAAGTTTTTACCATTATTAGAATTTGCATTAGGTGTAGAAGTAGCACAAATTATCATTGTATTAGGAATTTTATTAATTGGTGCTTTAGTACAATCAATCTTTAGTGTAAACCGTCGCGATTGGATTTTAATCATGTCTTCTATCGTTATAGGGTTTGCTTTACAAATGATGTTTGACCGAGTTTTTTGGTAAAAAATTAACGACTAACTAACTCAAATCTAACTACCTTAGCTTATCTAAGAAAAACCACACTGAAAATTTTGAAGAAAAAACAATTAAAATATGACATTGCCTATTTAAAAATGGCAAATGAATGGGGACAACTTTCTCACTGTATTCGTAAAAAAGTAGGAGCCTTAATTGTTAAAGATCGAATGATTATTTCTGATGGTTATAATGGTACTCCTTCTGGTTTTGAAAATTATTGTGAAGATGAAGAAGGATACACCAAATGGTATGTACTACATGCCGAAGCCAATGCTATTTTAAAAGTAGCTTCTTCCACACAATCGTGTAAAGGTGCTACTTTATATATTACTCTTTCTCCTTGCCAGCAATGTAGTAAATTAATACATCAAGCAGGAATAAAACGTGTAGTATACGCCCAAGCATACAAAGATCGATCTGGATTGGATTTTTTAGAAAAAGCAGGTGTTGAACTGACGTATTTACCTTATGAACAAGAATAATCTACCTATATATTTATCTATTGCTGTAATTTTCGGTATTCTTATCGGAACCTTTTTTAGCAACGGGAATTCAAGTAACCTTATTGGAAAAAGCTCATCAAGCGAACGTAAAATAAAACGCTTGATAGACTATATTCAAAGTGATTATGTTGATGATGTAAATACTGATGAATTACTAGATGGAGCGATTGCCGAAATGCTAGGTAAATTAGATCCACATTCAGTATATATTCCAAAGGAAAACTTACAACTGGTTACTGAAAACATGCAAGGTAACTTTGTTGGTATTGGTGTTCAATTTAGGATGATTGGTGATACCATAACAGTTATTGAACCTATTAAAGGCGGACCAAGTATTGAGGCTGGTATTAAAGCAGGTGACAGAATTTTGCTTGCAGATAAAGATACGCTGTACGGAAAAAAATTACAAACTTCCCAAATAATGAAAGCTTTAAAAGGGAAGCCAAACACCAAAGTAAACTTACAGGTTTACAGGAAAACCAACGATAGTATTTTTGACATTACTATTAATCGAGGTAAGGTAAATATTAAAAGTGTTGATGTTGCTTATATGCTAAACGATAGTATTGGTTATATAAAGTTAGATCGTTTTGCTCGTAACACTTATATTGAGTTTAAGTCTTCTCTAAACAAACTACTAACCAAAGGAATGACAGATTTAGTTCTAGATCTTCGTGGAAATGGTGGTGGCTTTATTGATATTGCTAATGATATTGTTGATGAGTTTTTGGAGGATGAAAAGCTGATTGTATTTACAAAAAATAATAAAGGTGATATTGTAGAATCTTTCGCTACTGATAAAGGAGATTTTGAAAATGGCGGATTGTATGTTCTGATTGACGAAAATTCTGCTTCTGCTTCTGAAATTGTGGCTGGTGCTTTACAGGATAACGATAAAGGTATTATTATTGGCCGTCGTTCTTTTGGAAAAGGATTGGTGCAACAAGAAATGGATTTAGGAGATGGTTCTGCGGTGCGATTAACTACTGCTAGGTATTACACTCCAACAGGGCGATCTATTCAAAAACCTTATAAAAAAGACACAGATTCAGAAGAATACAGTCACGATTTTGAACTTCGATTAGAAAATGGGGAGTTATTTACCAAGGATAGTATTAAAACTGTTGATAGCTTAAAATACACAACTCCTAAAGGAAAAGTAGTATATGGTGGTGGTGGAATTATTCCTGATTATTTTGTAGCAGTAGACACCTCAGCATATATTCCTACAATAT
Source organism: Tenacibaculum sp. DPLXC6 (assembly GCF_056815515.1). NCBI lineage: Bacteria > Pseudomonadati > Bacteroidota > Flavobacteriia > Flavobacteriales > Flavobacteriaceae > Tenacibaculum > Tenacibaculum sp. DPLXC6. Next base: position 2,610,228 of record NZ_CP141806.1, on the reverse strand, counting down.
TCTTCCGTCCTTTAAATGATTTTGCTTTTTCGTATGTGGACGATAATCGTAAAAAATTGGCTTCACTAACTGTTGAAGATTTTATTAGCAATTTTGATGAAGACAATAAAGTTTCTAACAAATTCTTAGCAGAACTTAAAGACTTCAGACTTTCTGAAAGAACAAAAAATCAGCTTCGTATTAACTTAAAAGTATTGATAGCTCGTGAACTTTTTAGCGATGAAGGTTTATATAAAGTAGACCAACAAGATGATAAAATGTTACAAAAAGTGTTTGAGTTAGAGCAAAAACAAAATGAATAAAAGTATACTTAAACTCATCGGGGGTATTACTTCAATAATATTGACTTATGAATTCTTTAGTTTTATTATAGAGAACTTCATCCATGGATGGAATACCCCTAACTAAAATCTCTTTTTAACCTAAATTTTAGTTTTAGCATTACTTTGTTATATACATAATAGTAAATTTGTACTACATGTAAATTAATAAAGAGTACGCTACAACGAATGAAAAAATCTGCGAACACAAGAGCAACTATTTTACAACAAGCTTTTGAACTTATTTATAAAAAAGGATATCAATCTACCAGCATCGATGAAATAATAGCTACTACTAAAGTTACAAAAGGTGCTTTTTATTATCATTTCAAGAATAAAAAGCAAATGGGAATTGCTGTTATTAAAGAGATAATACAACCAAAAACCATTGACTTATCTATTTGCTCTCTTTCTTCTTCTCCTAGTTTATGCGATTCTCTATACGTAATGATTGAAGAATTACTTTTACACAACTCTTTTCTTACTATAGAATATGGTTGCCCTCTAGCCAACTTAACTCAAGAAATGTCTCCATTAGACAATGACTTTAAACAGGCTCTTAACGAAGTAAAATCGCTATGGACAGATGCTATTTCTAGTTCTATAATCAAAGAACAACAAAATAACACCTTAAACCCAAGTATTAACGCTGAAGAAGTTGCTGATTTTATTATAGCTAGCTATTGGGGAGCTAGAGCTTTAGGAAAATTAAGCAATAAGACAGATACTTATACCCATCATTTAAAGCAATTAAAACTTTACTTAACTGGTTTAAAATAATATTAGACTTAAAAAACATACTAGTTAGTATGTTTTTATTTTATATTTGCTTTTTTCGAAAAAAATAAGCAATGCAAATACATAATAACCATAGTCCTTCTGTACTCAACAGAAAAGAAGTTCAACAATTTAAAAAACTCTTAATTACTTCTAAATTAAAAGAAACTTATGCTAAGTTTTTATATAAAACTGGCATTAAGTCTAAACTAGATTTTGACATTAACACTATTGGAATTCCAGACTCTAAACTATCTAAACTAGCTTTAGAAGAGGCAAATGAGTTATGTAACCCGATACTTTTATACCATTCTTATAGAACCTTTTTTTGGTCGGCCGGAATTGCTCTTTCAGAAAAATTACATTACGATAAAGAATTACTTTTTGTATCATCAATGCTGCATGATATTGGTTTGACTGATTCTCACAACCATGTATGTAGTCAACAATGTTTTGCTAATTATGGCGGTTCTTATGCTGATGATTTTGTAAAGAAAAATGACACTGAAAATAAAGCTACTATTATTAAAACGGCTATTGATATGCACTTATATCCTTCAGTAGACAAAAAGAAGTTTGGTAACGAAGCTTATTTACTATCAAAAGGGGCAGCTATGGATGTGATTGGTTCACACTGTTTCCAAGTTCCCACTCCTTTTATTAAAGAAGTTCATAAAACTTATCATAGAAATGGTTTCAAAAAGGATATAATAGAAACTATGGAAACACTGAATCATAAAGAAAATACCAGAGCTGATATTTTGTACAAAATGGGGTTTGCCTCTATGGCTTCAAAAAACATTTTAGATTCTAAAAAGTTTAGTTCTTAGGTTTAAACTTCGCTTCCCTCTTACTCTTATACACTTCTTCAATGGTTGGGTTTTGAGGGCAGCTTTTAACCTGTTCAAACTCATCTCCAGCTTTTACAAAACCTGTTTGTAGTATTTTAAAATAGACTCCTGGTAAATTTTGTTGCCAAAACTGTTTTACAATTTTCATATCATTGAAACGCACACCAAGTTTCATGCATGGTTGACGCGGCTTCGTTACTTCAATAATAACTTCTCCCACTTTAAAAGTATCTCCCACGTGCAATTGACTTTCCTCTAAATCCGAAACAGTCAAGTTTTCACCAAACATTCCAAGTTCCCAATCTAAATTTGGATATAACTCTTTCCAATATGCATAATGTTTCTCTGAATAAGCATACACTGCTTGGTCTATTCCTCCATGATACTTTCTATCACAAATAGCATCATCTTTTACTTTTTCTACATCTAAAAAAATAGGAGTTTCAACAGGAAACTTAAAAATACCTGTCGTTACAGTTTTTCCTTTCCAATCAATTTCTTTTCTTTCTCCAATGTTAGTAGCTACAATCTTCATTTTATTTTTTTTATTCAATTAAGAAATCTTCTAATACATCCGCTATTTTTCTATTGTCTGATAGCTGTGGGATTTTATTCTGACCTCCGAACTTCCCTATGGATTTCATATACTCGTGGAAACCTCCTTTTTTCACTTTTCTAATGATTAGAGGACGTAAAATTTTACCTTCAATTAAATCGAAGTAATATACATTTTGCTCTTGCATAGAAGCATCAATTTTAGATGCTAACTCATCCAAATTCTCTGGTTCATTTTCAAACTCAATAAACCACTCATGATATGGTAATCCACTTTCAGGGTTTACTTGAGGAGCAACTGTAAACTCACTCACATTAACCTCTGTTCCTTTTATAGCGTCGTTTAATGCTTTTTCAACCTCTTTACCTATTACATGCTCCCCAAAAGCAGAAATAAAGTGTTTTATACGTCCTGTTACTTTTATTCTGTAAGGCTTTAACGAAGTAAATTCAACAGTATCACCAATATTATACCCCCATAAACCAGCAGAAGTGTTTAAGATAATAACATAGTTTACTCCTAACTGAACGTCTTTTAACGATATTCTTGTTGGGTTCTCATCAAAAAATTCATTTGCTGGAATAAATTCATAAAACATTCCTGAATTTAATTGTAGCAACATACCTTTTTCAGTTTGCGAATCTTGATATGCAATAAATCCTTCGGATGCAGGGTATAACTCTACATAGTCTATTTTTTTTCCTATCAACGCTTCAAACTTATTCTTGTATGGTTCAAAGTTTACTCCACCATACACAAAGAAATTAAAGTTAGGGAAGAGTTCGGAAACATTCTTACCTGTTTTCTCCTTCAAACGTTCAAAATACATTTGTACCCACGACGGAATTCCGCTTATCACCGTCATATTCTCTGGTAATGTTTCCTCAACTACTTTATCTACTTTTGTATCCCAATCTTCAATACAGTTGGTTTCCCAACTCGGTAAACGGTTTTTTAAGAGGTAATTTGGAACATAATGTGCTGCTATTCCACTTAAACGTCCTAATTTTACTCCGTTTTTATCTTCCAAAACTGGACTTCCTTGTAAAAAAATCATCTTCCCATCAACAAAACTAGCATCGTTTGTTTCTGTTATATAAAACAACAAAGCATTTCGAGCTGCTTTAATGTGTGTTGGCATGGATTCTTTACTTATAGGAATGTATTTTGCTCCTGAAGTTGTTCCTGAAGTTTTAGCAAAATACAATGGTTTTCCTTTCCATAAAACATTTTCTTCTCCTGCTACAACTCTATCTACATAATGACGTAAACCTTCATAATCGTTAATTGGAACTCTTTTTTTAAAATCTTCATAATTATTGATTGATATAAAATCGTGATCTTTCCCAAATGCTGTTTTACACCCTTCAGTAACCAAATATTCAAAAACTTTTTCTTGAGTTTTGTGTGGGTTGTTTGCCCATTTATATACTTGTTTACGAACAATTTTCGCAAATGGAATTGCTAGTATTGATTTTATGCTCATTCTCTTTTTTCTTTTTTACTGAAAATCTATATAGTTTGTTGGATTTACTGGAAACCCGTTATTCCACAACTCAAAATGTAAATGAGGGCCAGTGGTTAGTTCTCCTGTAGAACCTACGCTTGCGATTGCTTCTCCCGATTTTACAACATCTCCTTGTTGTTTTAATAAGGTTCCGTTATGCTTATAAACTGAAATAAACTCGTTAGAATGTTGTATGGTTATTACATATCCTGTTTCTGCTGTCCATTCTGCTAAAATAACCGTACCATCTGCTACTGCTTTTACTGGTGTACCTGTTTTTGCTACAATATCAATAGCATAATGTTTATCATTAACATCAAATGGTTGCGAAATGCTTCCTGTTAATGGGGAAAAGAATACATTTTTAACTCTATTTGCTCCTCCATTATACAAAGGAAATAAGTCTTTACTCTCAACTTTTTCTCTAAACAAAGAATCCTCCTTTGATGCTTGTAATTTACTTTCATCAAAAGCTATCGTTTTCATTTCTTTTGTTATAGAATCTATTTTTTCCGGCTCTATTTCTCCTGTTAAAACAGGTTTTAAAGCTTTAGTATAACCTTCAAGAACTGATAACCTAGTTTTTAGCGAATCTGTCTCATATGTTAATCGAGTGGCTTTCTTTTTTAAAGCTGTTGAAGAATATCCTGGTATATATTCTCGTATACCTGTAAATGCAATTAACAAAGTAGTAAGTACAATAAGAAGTATAGAAAACACTCCTCCAAATACAAAAACGTTTAATCGTGATAATTTTAAAGAAAACCGTTCTTGAAACGTATCTTCATTTATAATTACTAAGCGATATTTATCCGTAAGTTTTTGTTTAAGCTTTCGCTTTTTTATTTTTTTTGCCACGTTTTATACTTGTTTGGATTTCAAATATACAACGAAAAAACGGCGAAACTATTTTTTATAAAAATTCATCTCATCTATATACTTCCACACCTTATCAGACAACAAAGGTTTGCAGTTTTTTCCTTCATTTATAGCATTGCGAATCATGGTTGAAGATATTTGTACAATGGGAGCTTCTACTCTATGAATTTTTTTGTGATCTTTAAATTGATTCTCTACCACGCCGTTTGAAACTCTGGGGTAAACATAAATATCATAATCTTCTAAAATAACTTCATAGTTCTTCCATTTGTGTAAACTTTTCAGATTGTCTTCTCCCATAATTAAGCTAAACTTATAATTAGGAAATTTCTCTGAAATATGAACTAACGTATTTATCGTATAGTTTGGTTGCGGTAGCTTAAACTCAATATCCGATGGTTGAATTTTCTCATATTCCTCAGTTGCTAAATACACCATTTCTAAACGATGATGATTATCTAGCAAAGAACTTTTCTTTTTAAAAGGGTTATGAGGCGTCACTACCATCCAGATTTCATCTAAATCTGAGTTTTCAACTAGGTGATTGGCTATAATTAAGTGCCCAATATGAATTGGATTAAAAGTTCCGAAGTATAATCCGATGTTTTTCATATTAATAGATACTAGACTTATTCTTTATCCGTTTTTCACTTCCTTTTCTATTCCTAAAAAATCATCTACTAAATCTTCTGCCTCTTGTAAAGCTACAGGTAAATCGTAGTTTTTGATGATTTTATCAAATTGTGGTGCTGTTGCTAACTCTACTGATGCTTTAGCAATACGCATGTTAATTTTATCTTCGCTTTCAGTACTTCTTTTCTTTAAACGAATTTTCAATTCATCAACACTAGGTGGTTTTACAAAAACGGCTAAGGTTTCTTCAGGAAATTTCTTCTTAATACGTAAACCTCCAACTACATCAATATCAAAAATTACATGTTTTCCTTGTGACCAAATTCGTTCAACTTCAGTTTTTAACGTTCCATAAAAATTATCTCTATAAACCTCTTCCCACTCTAAAAACTCATCGTTTTTTATTTTTTGCTTGAACTCTTTTGCTGATATAAAATAATAATCTTTTCCATCTACTTCTTCTCCTCTTGGTGCTCTAGATGTAGCAGAGATAGAAAACTCTAAATTAAAACGTTCTTGTGCCAACAAATGGCGTACAATAGTGGTTTTACCTGAACCTGATGGTGCTGAAAACACAAATAATTTCCCTTTAAACTCTTTCGACATTCTTATAAAACGTTTAAAATTTGCTCTTTTATTTTTTCTAACTCGTCTTTCATTTGGATGACTAATTTTTGCATTGGTGCAAAATTAGCTTTTGATCCTGTTGTATTGATTTCTCTTCCAATTTCCTGTACAATAAACCCTAATTTTTTTCCATTAGAATCTTGAGTAGCTAATTGTTGTAAGAAATATTCTAAGTGATTAGCTAAACGAACTTTTTCTTCGTTAATATCTAACTTTTCTAAATAGTAGATTAATTCTTGTTCAAAACGATTTTCATCAACCTCAACTTTTAAATCAGTCAACGCTTTTTGTAAACGCTCCTTAACATGCTCAATTCTATCACCGTCTAACTTTTTTACCTCTTCTAAAGCTGTTTGAATATTTAATATTCTTATTTTAAAGTCTTCTTCTAACGATTTTGCTTCGTCAGTTCTATATTGGATAATTTCTTTTAAAGCTTCATCAATATGGGCTTCAATTTGCTTCCATTCTTCTTCATCTAACTCTTCACGTTCAGTTTTTAATGCGTCTGGCATTCTAACAGCCATTTTCATCAACTCAACATCATCAGAAGTTCCTACTTGAGTTACATTTCTTAATTGTTGCATGTACTCTCGTACCACACCTGTATTTACAGTAGTTGAAGTTTCATCTGCAGTCATTTCTACATAAATAGAAAAATCTACTTTACCTCGTACTAAATTGCTTGCTAGTTTTTTTCGAACACTTAGCTCCTTTTCTCTGTAATATGAAGGAATTCTTGTATTTAAATCTAAATTTTTACTGTTTAAAGATTTAATTTCGATTGTTACTTTTTTAGAGGGTAAATGTAGTACGGATTTACCGTAACCCGTCATTGACTGTATCATAACTTCGGTTTAATAATCCGCAAAGATACGTTTATTTATTGGGAGTTTCTGTTGGGCGTTTAGTTACTAAAAACACTCCTAAAAAGATTAATAGTGCTGCCCCTATTTTAACCATATCTAGATGATCGCTTCCTACTATTAATGCATAAATAGCCGCTACTACAGGTTGCAAATACATAAAAACACTTACTGTAGTTGGTTTAAGTTTTGATAATGCAAATAAGTTAAACAAGTACGTAATACAAGTTGTAAATAATACCACAAAACCTGCTTTTAAGAAAATTGATATTGGCATTGTTTGCCATTGTACTTCTAACAATTCAAAAAAGCCAAAAGGAAGTACCATTATTAACCCGAAAAGATATAACCACTTTACAAAAACAATTGGATTATACTTTGCTATTAGTTTTTTGGTAACAACTAAATACATACCATACGATGCTGCATTAATAAATACTAAAAAATTTCCTAAAACCATGTTAGTTGCATCACCTTTAAGTGGGTTTCCATAAGCTATTAAAATTATAGCTCCTACCATACCAACAACAACACCTACAATTTTTCTTAAAATAAGTTTCTCTTTTAAAAGAATACTCGCAAAAATTAGCACTAAAATAGGCGTAGTTACCATCATTACCGATGCATTGATTGGTGTAGTATAACTTAGTCCTTTAAAAAAGGTTAGCATGTTAAAAGCAATTCCAAAAAAAGCAGCCATTGCCACTCTTTTATAATCTTCTTTTTCAATAGACGGTGCTTTTACAAAAAGTCCTAATAACCAAAAAATTATAGCAGCTCCCCCAACACGAAGTAATATAAAACCAAAAGGTTGAATATACCCTTCCATTACTTCTTTGGCTACTGTAAATGTAACTCCGTAGATAAGTGTCGCAATAGATGCCGCAGTAAGTGCTAACGCTCTTTGGTTCATTTTTATGGTTTTAAAAACAGGTGCAAAGATGATGATAATTTTATTCTTTTTTACTACTATTTTATCCTACACTCTTCTTTAAATACCTACTTATATAAATTAAAAAAGCACTGCAAATGCAGTGCTTTTCCCTTTGGTTGATTAACTTTTGATTAGTCCACTAAAGGTGGTATTCTTAATACTTGTCCTGGATAAATTTTATCAGGATGAGTAAGCATTGGTTTGTTTGCTTCAAAAATTACTGGGTACTTCATAGCATCACCATAAAATTCTTTTGCAATTTTACTTAATGAATCTCCACTTACTACTGTATGGAACTGAGCCATAGCAGCTTCTTCGATAACCTCAACCTCTTTAACTGTCATGTTATCTTCTACAGAAGCAATACCTTCTGTATTTCCTACTACTAAAACTACTTTTTCTTTAGTAGCTAAATCTTCTGCTACTCCTGCTACTGTAGCTTTATCATCATCTACATTAATAGCTAAATTTTCAACAGAAAGCTCCAGTTTATTTACAGCATCTACTAATTTTGCAGCTTTATCAGCAGCTTCTTCTTCAGTTGTTTTTCCGATACCGAAAACTTTTGCTCCGGCATTTTTAATAAATGAAAAAATTCCCATTCTCTTTTTTGATTTTTGTTAATATTCTTTTTACTATCTGACTAATATACAATTTTTATACCAGCTTTTTTATTCTACAATAATTTTAAAAGAGTCTTTTTAAAACTAAAAAAGCACCCAAATTTGGGTGCTTATTCTATTATGTTTATTGTCTACTCTTTACTAAAAGAATTCCAACCTTGTGCTTTTAACTCAATTTCCTGATTAGCACGTGTTACCAAATTCATTCCTTCGTTTTCCTCGGTAATATGACCAATAACTGTTAAGTTAGGATTTCCCTTTATTTTATCATAATCATCTATAGAAACCGTAAATAATAACTCATAATCTTCTCCACCACTTAAAGCTATCATCGTACTATCCATATTAAACTCTTCAGAAGTAGAAATTACTTGAGGGTCTAATGGCAACTTGTCTTCATAAATCTTACATCCTGTTTTACTCTGTGTACAGATATGCATAATTTCAGAAGATAATCCATCAGAAATATCAATCATAGAAGTCGGTTTTACTTCTAACTCCTCCAATAACTTAGGAATATCTTTACGCGCCTCTGGCTTTAACTGACGTTCTATTATATAGGTATATTTATCTAAGTCTGGTTGATTTTGAGGGTTTACTTGGAAAACTTGCTTTTCACGCTCCAATACTTGTAAACCTAAATACGCACCTCCTAAATCTCCCGAAACAACAATTAAATCAGTAGCCTTAGCTCCATTTCTATATACAATATCTTCTTTGTTCGCTTTACCAATAGCTGTAACAGAAATTAAAATTCCTTTTGTTGAAGATGTAGTATCTCCTCCAACTAAATCTACTTTATATGTATCACACGCTAATTGTATTCCTGCATATAATTCTTCTATAGCTTCTAATGGAAAACGATTAGAAACTGCTATTGACACTGTAATTTGTTCTGCATCAGCATTCATAGCATATACATCTGATAAATTGACCATTACCGCTTTGTATCCTAAATGCTTCAAAGGCATATAACTCAAATCGAAATGTACACCTTCTACTAATAAATCAGTAGTTATTACAGTTTCTTTATCTGACGCACTAATTACAGCTGCATCGTCTCCCACACCTTTAACTGTTGAAGAATGATACATTTTAAAATGCTTTGTTAAATGGTTAATTAACCCAAACTCTCCAAGCTCAGCTAACGAAGTTCTTTCTTGATTTTTATCTTCTAACATGCTGCAAAGATAACGACTAACTAACAAAAAGAACTATTTTGCTTAAGGTAATCTATACAAAATAAAAATAGGGTTTTGCAGTTTTTGTATGTTATATAAATAGTTAATTACTTAATTTAGTGTTTTTAAACCCCGATTTATGAAAAACTTTAAAATTCTATTTGTTTTAGCTGGAATGTTGTTTTTAACATCATGTTCTTCTTCTTCAAATGAAGATCCTGTAAAGGATCAGGATAACGACGGTATTGTGGATACTCAAGACAACTGTCCAGCAACCGCAAATCCAAACCAAGAAGACGCAGATGGTGATGGCATTGGTGATGTATGTGATGATAATACCCCTACTAATAAAAAACCTTGTGAAAATGGAATGGCAGATGGTTTTCCTTGTAATGGTTACGACCTCCTATTAAATATCCCTGTAAACACGTTTAATGCAGCAGAAGTAAATGATAGCTGGGGATGGACAGACCCAACAAGTAATAAAGAATACGCTATTGTAGGTTTAGATAATGGAACTGCTTTTATTGACATAACTGACACTGAAAACCCAGTATATTTAGGCAAACTTCCTACTCCTACTATTAGCAGTGATTGGAGAGATGTGAAAGTATATAATAATCATGCGTTTATCGTTGCCGACAATAACCAAGGAGATACTGGACATGGCATGCAAGTGTTTGATTTAACTAGATTAAGAAACGTTACCAATCCTCCCAACACATTTACAGCAGATACACATTTTACCGATTTTGGAAAAGCGCACAATATTGTAATTAATGAAGATACTGGTTATGCATATCCTGTAGGTACTGATAGAACTGGAACGTATAAAGGAGGCCCTTTATTCATCAATATCCAAGACCCTAAAAACCCTGTAAGTGAAGGCGGTTGGGGAACTGATAATTATAGTCACGATGCTCAGGTAATTACTTATAATGGACCTGACACCGATTATACTGGTAAAGAAATTTTGATAGGAAGTAATGAAAATGAAGTTGTAATTGTTAACATTACCGATAAATCAAACCCTGTAACTATTTCTAAAATTTCATATGCAAATGTAGGATACACCCATCAAGGTTGGTTTACTCAAAATCAACAATATTTTATCTTAGGAGATGAGTTAGATGAACAAAAGTTTGGTAACAATACAAGAACAATTATTTTTGATTTTTCCGATTTAGATAATCCTAAACAACATTTTACTTATAATGGACCTACCAAAGCAATCGACCATAATTTATACGTGAGTGGAACTACTCTTTATTTAGCTAATTATACTTCGGGTATTCGTTTTATTGATATTTCAAACATTGAAAGTAAAAGTATTACTGAAGTAGCTTATTTTGATACCCATCCAGAAAATGACAATGCTAATTTTAATGGAGCTTGGAATGTATACCCTTTCTTTAAAAGTGGTAAAATTGTTGTAAGTGATATTAACAGAGGTTTATTTATTCTTAAAAAACAATAAATGCTCAAGCAACTTTCAGTATTACTTTTCGTATTAACCATTATTTGTAGTTGTAGCAAAGATGATGGCATACATTTTAATTCCTCATCAAAAGCCCCTGAAGTTAGCTTAATTAAAACTCTTGGAGGTTCTGTAAACGAAAGTGGCAGAAGTGTAATAAGTACTTCCGATGGCGGTTATATTGTCGCTGGATATACTCAGAGCATTGATGGAGATATAGAAACCACCCAAAATACAATTCAATATGATTTTTGGGTTTTAAAATTCAATGTAAGCGATAACCTTCAATGGCAAAAGACTTACGGAGGTTCAAAAGACGACAAAGCATTTAAAATTATTCAAACAAATGATAATGGCTTTGCTATTGTTGGCTACGGAAAAAGTGATGACGGAGACGTAGATTCAAACGAAGGGTTTGATGATGTTTGGATTTTAAAACTAGATAGCAATGGTACAATAGTTTGGAGAAAAACTATTGGTTTCTCTGGAGCTGATCAAGGTTTTTCAATCATTCAAACTTCTGATGGAGGCTATTTTATCGGGAGTATTCTAGACGTAACAGCATCTGGAGGTTTAGGAAATTCAAAACAAGCAGCAAAGCATGCTGGGGGTGACTACTGGGGGATTAAGCTTAATCCTAGTGGAGATATTGAATGGAGAAAATATTTTGGAGGAACAAACACTGATACTTGCTACGATGTAGCAGAAGCTACTAACGGCTATCTATTAATTGGCTCTTCTGACAGCAATGATGTAGACATAAAAAACAACAAAGGCTCTTACGACTTTTGGATTGTTAAAACTGACAAAAGCGGAAATTTACTTTGGGAAAAATCTTTTGGTGGTACAGAAATTGATGAAGCTAGAGCAATAACAAAAACTAATGATGGGAACTTTATTATTGTTGGGGATACACGTAGCTCTGATAAAGATATTTCCCAAAACAATGGTGGTGCTGATTTATGGGTAATCAAAATAACAAGTCAAGGTGAATTACTTTGGCAAAGAAGTTATGGAGGTTCTAGTTTTGATGTTGGTCGATCAATTAAAAAAACATTAAACGGAGATTTTTTAATATCTGGAAGTTCTAGAAGTGCTGACAACAGCTTTATCAATAAAGGTCAAAATGACGCATTAATTATGAAAATTGATTCAAATGGAGACCTTCTATGGCAAACAACAGTTGGAGGTACAGAAATAGATTTTTGTTACGATGCTGTTGAATTAACAAACGGAAATATTATTGCTGTGGGTGAAAGCAGTAGTAATAATCAAGATATAACAACAAACAAAGGTTTTTCAGACCTATTAATTATCAAACTAAAATAATAAATGAAATATTTTTTAACTTTCTTTCTTAGTGCATTACTTTTTTCTTGTAGCTCAGATAATGATGAGTCTATCAAAGAAGTTTCAGTAAAACTAAAATTTAGTCAAAACTGGGATGGAACTGTAATTGAAAAATCTGATTTAGAGAACACCGAGTTCACCAACAAAACAGGAAGTAAACTTTCTATAAGCAGACTACGCTATTTAATATCACGCATTAGTCTTGTTAATGGAGCAGGAGACACAACCAAATTTGATAGTTATAAATTAATAGATGTAAGTAAACCAGACAGTATAACCTATGCTCTTTCTAAAAAAGTATCAGAAGGAAGTTATAAGCTACTTTTTACTTTCGGTTTCAATAATGATGATAATAAAAGCGGAGTATATCCAGACCTAAACTCTGCTGATTGGAATGTACCAGATATGATGGGTGGAGGATATCACTTCATGCAACTAGATGGTAAATACAAAGACACTTTAGGGGTAGAAAATCCGTACAATTTTCACGCTGTAAGAGCTTACGACAAAGAAAAAGACTCTATCCTAGATACTTCTTTTGGAGTTGAAACTGGTTCTATTCTCTTAAAAAGCAATGCTACTATAGAAGTTAAAATGAATGTAGCAGGGTGGTTTAAAAGTCCTAATGACTGGAATTTAAACGACAAAAGCATTAATTTAATGCCTGATTTTGAAGCTCAGAAAGAAATATCAGAGAACGGTAAAAGCGGTGTATTTAGTTTAGGAGCTATTTCTCAATAAAAATAAAATGACACAAAAAAGTATATATCTTTCTTTATTGCTACTCCTTTTAATCAGTTGTTCTTCAAAAGGAGAAGAAGAAAGTATATACACTCCTGTTCCCGCTAGTTTAGAAATCCCTGAATTATTTCAACAAAAATTAATCGCTCCTGTTATTCCAACTAACAACCCTTTAACAGAAGAAGGCATAACACTTGGTAAAAAACTTTTTTTTGATCCAATTTTATCTAGAGACAACACACAATCTTGCGCTAGTTGTCACAATCCAAAAAATGCTTTTACAGATGACGCTCGTTTTAGTGAAGGGATTGACGGTAAATTTGGAACACGAAACTCAATGCCGCTATTTAATTTAGCTTGGAACTTTGACGAACGTTTTATGTGGGATGGAAAAGAACTCAGTATAGAGCGTCAAGCATTCTCACCTGTTCGTAATCCAATTGAAATGCATAGCGATTGGAAAAATGTAGCTAAAAAATTACTAGAACACGCTGAATACCCCACACTTTTTCAACAAGCTTTTGGAACATCTAAAATAGATTCAACCTTAGTTACCAAAGCAATTGCTCAGTTTGAAAGAACCTTAATTTCAGGAAACTCAAAGTTTGATCAATACCTTTTAAGCAAAGTAGAACTAACACCTGAAGAACAAAATGGATTTAATGTGTTTATGGATGAAACCAGAGGAGACTGTTTTCATTGCCATGGGAGTGATAACAATCCTTTATGGACAGACAATAACTTCCATAACAACGGTTTAGACGAAACTTTTGCCGACTTAGGTTTAGGTGCTGTTACTGGTGACCCTAACGATAATGGAAAATTTAGGAGTCCATCCTTACGAAACTTAAAATTCACAGCACCATATATGCACGATGGACGATTTGCTACTTTAGAAGAGGTAATTAACCACTACTCTGAAGGATTAAAAATATCTTCTACAATCGATCCTCTAATGAAAAAAGCGAATCAGGGAGGAGTACAACTTTCAGATAAAGATAAAGCAGACTTAAAAGCTTTTCTTTTGAGTCTTTCTGATGCTAATTTTGTAAACAATCCTGATTTCCAACAATAATCTTCTAACAATCAGTTAGTAGAATTATAGTATAGACAATTTTTATCGCTTAATAACTATATTCATTTCAAAAAATGATATAAATCATATTTTGTCATTATCTTTGCAGTCACTTAGATTTAATCTATTTAAACGATGATAAAAGTTTCAGACACAGCAAAAAAGAAAGTCATTGAACTAATGACTGATGACGGATTTGATACTACAACCGACTTTGTTCGTGTTGGAGTGAAAAGTGGCGGTTGTTCAGGATTATCATACGACTTAACTTTTGACAAAACCCAACAAGAAAACGATAAGGTTTTTGAAGATAACGATGTAAAAATTGTTGTTGACAAAAAGAGTTTTTTATACTTAGTTGGAACAACTTTAGAATATTCTGGAGGTTTAAATGGTAAAGGATTTGTATTTAACAATCCTAATGCTAACAGAACTTGTGGTTGCGGAGAGAGTTTCTCTCTATAAGCCTATACATCACAAAAAGAATACAAAAAACTGATGAGTAAATACACCGAGGACGATTTAAGAGAAGAATTAAAAACCAAAGAGTACGAATATGGTTTTTATACTGATATTGAAAGTGAAAAGTTTCCTAATGGGATAAACGAGGATATCGTTCGTGCCATTTCTAAAAAGAAAAATGAGCCAGAATGGATGACTGAATGGCGTTTAGAAGCTTTTAGAATTTGGGAACAAATGGAAGAACCAGAGTGGGCTAATGTTACCTATAAAAAACCGAGTTTTCAAGATATTTCTTATTACTCAGCACCTAAAAAGAAACCTAAATTAAACAGTTTAGATGAGGTAGACCCTGATTTGTTGGCTACTTTTGAAAAGTTAGGAATTTCTTTAGAAGAACAAAAAAGATTAGCTAATGTAGCAGTTGATATTGTAATGGATTCTGTTTCTGTAGCTACTACTTTTAAAGAAACGTTAGCTGAAAAAGGAATTATTTTCATGCCTATTTCTGAAGCGATTCAAGAGCATCCAGAATTAGTGAAAAAATATATAGGTTCTGTTGTACCTCCAACAGACAACTTTTATGCCGCATTAAACTCAGCAGTATTTTCTGACGGATCTTTCTGTTACATTCCAAAAGGAGTTCGTTGTCCAATGGAATTATCTACTTACTTCCGTATCAACGAAGGAGGAACTGGTCAATTCGAACGTACCTTAGTTGTTGCTGATGAAAGCAGTTATGTTTCTTATTTAGAAGGATGTACTGCTCCGCAACGTGACGAAAACCAATTACACGCAGCAGTAGTAGAACTAATTGCTTTAGACGATGCTGAAATAAAATATTCAACAGTTCAAAACTGGTTCCCTGGTGATTCAGAAGGAAAAGGTGGAGTTTTTAACTTTGTAACCAAAAGAGGTTTATGTGAAACCAACGCTAAGATTTCTTGGACACAAGTTGAAACAGGTTCAGCAATTACGTGGAAATACCCTAGTTGTATTCTTAAAGGAAATAATTCAGTAGGTGAATTTTATTCAATTGCAGTAACTAACAACCATCAACAAGCCGATACTGGTACCAAGATGATTCACTTAGGAAAGAATACTAAGTCAACCATTATTTCTAAAGGAATTTCAGCAGGTAAATCACAAAATAGTTACCGTGGTTTAGTACAAGTAAACACTAGAGCTGAAAATGCTCGTAACTTCTCTCAATGTGATTCTTTATTAATGGGTAATGAGTGTGGTGCACATACTTTCCCTTATATCGAAGCTAAAAATAAATCAGCTCAAATAGAACACGAAGCTACTACAAGTAAAATTGGTGAAGACCAATTATTCTATTGTAATCAACGTGGTATTGATACTGAAAAAGCTATTGCATTAATTGTAAACGGATTTAGTAAAGAAGTACTAAACAAGTTACCAATGGAATTTGCTGTAGAAGCACAAAAACTACTAGAAATTAGTTTAGAAGGAAGTGTAGGCTAACCAAAACCGCAATAAAATGAAAAAAATATTTTTATTAGCTCTTATAACTATTGTTACATTTAGTTGTAAAAATGCTAAAAAAGAACAAACCACAGAAGAAAAAACAGTTGAAAAGCCTCAAGTAAAACTTCATGTTTTAGATGGTGGTTCAATTTTAGTTAACAAACTTGAAGTTTTTTCTCAAGATACAACATACACAGGGCAGTCTAAACAATTTTCAGATGCTTACTATGTAATATCTCATCCTAAAGGAAATTTAATGTGGGATGCTGGTTTACCTGAAACCTTAATTGTAGACGAACCTTTTACAGAGCCTTCTGGTACTTTTACTTTACAACGTAAAGATTCATTAAAAAACCAGTTAAAATCTATAGGATTAACTATTAACGATTTTAAATACTTTGCACTATCTCATCCTCATTTCGATCATACTGGTCATGCAAATTACTTTAAAAATGCAACGTGGTTGGTTCAAGGGAATGAATATGATTTTATAACTAATGACTCTGCAAAAGTTAAAGACCCTGACACCTATAACTCTATTAAGGAATTAAAGAATGTTGAAAAAATTAATGGTGATTATGATGTTTTTGGAGATGGTACAGTAGTTATCAAATATATGCCAGGTCATACAATTGGTCATCAAGCTTTATATATTGAAGCTGGTTTGGAAAAACCAATTTTATTAACAGGTGATTTATATCACTTTGAAGAAAATAGAGAAACTAAAGGTGTTCCTTCATTTAATTACAATGTTGAACAAACTCTAGAAAGCATGAAAAAATTTGAAGCTTTCGCTAAAGAAAAGAATGCTGAGGTGATTATTCAACACTCACCAAAAGATTTCAAAAAATTACAAAATCTATTAAAAAAGTAACTATACAGTAATGTTAAAAATAGAAAACTTACACGCACAGGTAGAAGATAAAGATATTCTTAAAGGAATTAACTTAGAAGTAAAAGCAGGAGAGGTTCATGCGATTATGGGACCAAACGGTGCAGGTAAAAGTACCTTATCATCTGTAATTGCTGGTAATGAAACTTATGAAGTAACTTCTGGTTCTATTGAGTTAGAAGGTGAAGATATTAGCGAATTAGCTCCTGAAGAAAGAGCTCATGCTGGTGTATTCTTATCTTTTCAATATCCAGTAGAAATACCTGGTGTTACTGTTACAAACTTTATTAAAACAGCAATTAACGAATCACGTAAAGCTCAAGGTTTAGAAGAAATGCCTGCTAAAGATATGCTTAAGAAGATTCGTGAAAAATCAGAATTATTAGAAATCGATCGTAAATTCTTATCTCGTTCTTTAAACGAAGGATTTTCTGGTGGAGAGAAAAAACGTAATGAGATTTTTCAAATGGCAATGTTAGAACCTAAATTAGCTATTTTAGATGAAACTGATTCTGGTTTAGATATCGATGCTTTACGTATTGTTGCTAATGGAGTTAATAAATTAAAATCTAAAGATAACGCTGTAGTAGTTATTACTCACTATCAACGTTTATTAGATTATATCGTTCCTGATTATGTACATGTTTTACACGATGGAAAAATCGTTAAAACTGGTGACGCTTCTCTTGCTTTAGAGCTAGAAGAAAAAGGATACGATTGGATTAAAGAAGAGGCTAATAGTTAGAAAAGTTGAAAAGTAAAAAGTGAAAAGTTGCCTATAAAACAAGCTTCTTTTCAGCTTTACAAACTTTTATACTTTATAAACTTTACAACTAAAAACAATGGAGTTGAGAGAAAAAATATTATCATCATACGTAGCTTTTGAAGACAGTGTAAACATCAATTCAGATTTACACGAAATAAGAACAAAAGCACTACAAAATTTTGAAAAACTAGGCTTTCCTACTAAAAAGTTAGAAGCTTGGAAATACACTTCTTTAAATTCAATTTTAAAAGAAGATTATAGTATATTTCCTGATAGAGATGCTTCTGTAGAGTTTGCTGATGTGAAAAAGTATTTCATTCACGAGATAGACAGCTATAAAATAGTTTTTGTAGATGGAAAATACAGCTCTTTTTTATCAACTACTACCCATGATGGAAAAGATGTTTGTTTATTATCTGCTGCTTTTTCAAAAGAAAAGTACAAACCTGTTGTTGAAAAATACTTTAACAAAATAGCAAAACAAGATAATTTAACATCATTAAATACTGCATTTGCTACTGAGGGTGCTTTTATTCACATTCCAAAAAATGTTGAAGTTGAAAAACCTATTCAAATAATTAACTTTACTACCGGTAAAGAACATGCAACTATGTTACAACCACGTAACTTAATTGTAGTTGAACAAAATGCACATGTTCAAATTATTGAACGCCACCAAAATCTTAATAACAATGCTGTTTTAACAAATGCTGTAACTGAAATTTATACAGATACACATGCTACAGTAGATTATTATAAGATTCAAAACGACAATAATGATGCTTCTTTAGTTGACAATACATATATTGAACAACAAAAAGAAAGTACTTGTTCTGTACATACATTTTCTTTTGGTGGAAATATTACTAGAAACAACTTAAACTTCTACCAAAAAGGAGAACATATAAACTCTATTTTAAAAGGAATTACTATTATTGAAGGAAAACAACATGTTGACCATCATACATTAGTGAATCATATAGAGCCTAACTGTGAAAGCCACCAAGATTACAAAGGTATTTATGCTGATCGTTCTACTGGTGTATTTAACGGTAAAGTTATTGTTGAAAAAGAGGCCCAAAAAACTAATGCTTACCAGCAAAACAATAATGTTTTAATTAGTGATAAAGCAACGATAAATGCAAAACCTCAATTAGAAATTTTTGCTGACGACGTAAAATGTTCTCATGGTTGTACTATCGGTCAATTAGATGATCAAGCATTATTTTATATGCAACAAAGAGGTATTCCTAAAAAGGAAGCAAAAGCGCTATTAATGTATGCCTTTGCTAATACTGTTTTAGAAAGTGTTAAAATACCAGAGGTTAAAAAAAGAATTACCAAATTAATTGCCAACAAATTAGGTGTTAACATTGGTTTTGAACTATAAAACAAATAAAAAGGCATTATTAACATAATGCCTTTTTAATTCTTTAAATGTTATGAAATCTAAGTTTTTTAAAAACTTATCAATTCCCTACCCTTATTTATTTCATACCAAAAGAAACCTTATTATTGCTTGTGTATTAAGCATAATTATATTCTTAATTAATTATTACTCGCCGCAAAACACAAGTATTAGCAATGTATTTTTAGTAAACAAACTTTATGCTTGTTTATCTGCTAGCTTCGTTACTTTTTTAAGCATCTTATTTTTTACTGAACTTGTCCCTAAAGTTTTTTTTACTGCTGAAGTTAAAGAAAGCTGGAACACTGTTAGAGAGTTTTTCTTTACGCTAGGAATACTTATTTCTATCGCTCTTTTTCAAAACAGTTTTTTATATCCATTAAAAAATGTTTCTAATAGTAACTTTTTTTTAAGCTTAGTTAATACTTTTATTTATGTTATTTTAATAGGTACCGTACCTATATTTATCATTATTTGGGTAAACTATGTTATCATCTTAAAAGAGAATTTAAGAAGTGTTAAAGCATACAATAAAGAGCTAGAAAAAGAATTAAAACAGAAAGACAAAAATGTTGTTTTATCGATAAAAACGAATAATGTAAATGAAACATTAATTCTTGATTTGACTACTTTCTTATTTGCTAAATCTGAGGGGAACTATGTAGACATTTACACTAAAAATATTAATTCGGTAGATGTTAAACCTTATAGAATATCTATTCAAAAACTACTTAATAGTTTGTCCGATTACTCTTTTATTTTAAGTACACATCGTTCTTATATAATCAATATTAAAAACATAAGAAGAACCTCTGGAAACGCAAGAAACTATAAAATTTCATTTCCCGATGTTTCACATGAGGTTCCTGTATCAAGAAGTAAGTTTAAATTATTTAAAGAGGAGTTTGACAAGTATTATAAATAGATATGTTTTTATAACATATACCCTACTCCCATACCAAAAAACAACCTTGAATCAAAGTCTCCAGGCCTAAACCTTCCACTATCAGTAATTCCTTTTAACGAGCTCCAAATATCAAAAGTTACTGTTACCCTATTAAAAGTATAGCCTAAAGAATTTACCATTCCGTAATTAAAATAAGAATATGAGTTTTTAAACTTCTCATAAACGTTTAAATGGTCTATATATAAACTCCCTTTAGATTTTAAATTTGTATACCCTAAAAAAGGTTGAACCGACATATAAAACCTCCTTTTATTAAATGGATAAAAACTAAAGTCAAACAAACCAACAAAAGATATATCTCTTGTATAGCCACCTACATGGTTTGTGAACATGTTTTCTTCTTCATTTATAAAACTATTTTGATACCCTGCACCGACCATTAAAGTTATTTTTTTACTTTCTAAAATCTTTCTTTTTGCCTTAAAAACTAAACCATAATGTTCTCCAAAACTTGCATTGATTATATCAGTTGTGTAACCTAATTCTAATTTCCACTTTCTAGTAGTATTAGATTCTTGAGCATTCATCATAAAACAACTCAATAATAGTATATATAAGATATTCTTCATTTTATTATTCAATAATTTGTAATCCTTTTTTAAATCCTTGTATTGGGCTATTTCTATGTGAAGTATCTTCAAACCTTTCATAACTAAAATTAAAATCATTATAGTTACTAAGCTCAAGTTGTTTTGTTAAAGCTTGAAAAGATGCATTCATACCAACTCCTTCTAAGTCTCCCATAGACATATAAATACCTTTTCCGTTTAATAAATTCAATTCCTTAGCATTGATCTCTAAATCGAAAATAAAAGAGTTATACCACATTAAATTTGGGCTTATCACTATAGCATTAT
Source organism: Tenacibaculum sp. DPLXC6 (assembly GCF_056815515.1). NCBI lineage: Bacteria > Pseudomonadati > Bacteroidota > Flavobacteriia > Flavobacteriales > Flavobacteriaceae > Tenacibaculum > Tenacibaculum sp. DPLXC6. The sequence goes on along the minus strand of NZ_CP141806.1, from coordinate 2,588,991 downwards.
TAAAAGGATTTTCTTGCTCCTCTTGCATCATTACATACAAAGCGAAATATCCTCCAAGGGAATGTCCATAGATTGTTTTTGTTAAACTCATTATTTGGTAATCTTCCTCAATTTTAGGTATTAACTCAGAGTTTATAAAGTCTATAAATCTCTTTGCTCCCCCTGAATCTCCATCAAAATCTCTATCATACGGATAAGAATAGTCAGTTCCCCTTTCATTATCATCAGCATAACCAATGCTTATAATAATAATATTCTCTTTGTTTTCTGAACTTATTATTTGCATACACTCATTGTAATAATCGTCACCATCTAGCAAATAAACTACATGATAATTTTTGTTTACATCAACTTCTTTAAGGCTTCCTATTTTAACATCATATTTAAAATTTGTTGACTTTGATTTTATTGTGAAGTTTTGCTGTTTTATGTTAGAAGGTAAATCTTCTTCAATACAACTAGCAAAGAAAAAGAGTATAAAACTTAAAAATAAGATTGGTCTTTTTGTGTAAGAATACGTAATCATTTTTGATATTTTTATTTATTAATCCACATCAAAAATATCTGACCTGTATCCTCTCATATACAATGAAAGCTCCTATGGTATGAAATGCTCCCTATTTGTGACAAAAGGACTCTTTTATGACAAATAACACTAACTAAAATCATTCATTTAGCTGTATAATTTGTTTTTCTTATCTTTAAAAGAAACAATTCTATTATGAACAACTCACTTAAAACAATTGCTTTTATTTCTGGAATAGTAATTTTAGCATACGGAGTATACACTCTTTTTAAACCTGAAACTCAAATTTCTATCGGTGATGTAGATCTAATAGAAGCACAAGACAACACCAACTCATATATTACTATTGCTGTTGGTATTATTATTGTTGCTTTAAGTTCAATTATAGGAAAAAAATAAAATTTCTATTTTCTTAAATCAAAAACCACCTTTTTCAGGTGGTTTTTTACTTCTATAAAATTTTATGTAATGAATTAAATCAGTCTACGTCAAAAGTACCGTAAACTAATTTATTTACTTAAAATTTAAAAAATGCGAAAAACAATTACCCTCACTTTAACATGTTTACTACTTTTCGTAAGCATCCAATCACATGCACAGACTGATGTATATGATGCTCTTTTAAAAACCTACGTTAGCTCTGAAGGAGATGTAGATTACAAAGGGCTGAGAAAAAACCGTGCTCTATTGGATATCTATATCAAGCATTTAGAAAATACTATACCTAGTGACAAATGGTCTTCAAATGAAGCTAAAGCTTTCTGGATAAACGCCTACAATGCATATACTATTAAATTAATTTTAGATAGTTATCCTTTAAAGAAAATCACTGACATAAAGCGTAAAGGAAGAAATGCATGGAAAATTCCATTTGCATCAGTTGGTAAAAAATTGTACTCACTTGACTACATTGAACATAAGATACTTAGAAGATGGTATGACGACCCAAGAATTCATGTTGCGTTGAACGCCGCTTCTAAATCTGGTCCTAGGTTTGTAAACTTTGCTTTTACCAAAAACAATGTAGAAAATGAGTTAAAGAACCTAATGAAAGCTTTTATAAATGACTCTACAAAAAATAAAATAACCTTAACCAAGGTTGAAGTATCAAAAATATTTCAATGGTACCAAGAAGATTTTACTTCTCGTAATACCTTAGTTGATTATATTAATAAATACTCTGATATTAAAGCTAATGATAATGCTGAAGTTGTGTATTTAGAATACGATTGGAACTTAAATAGTAAAGAATAATTTCCCTTATTACACATATTAAAAGCAATGAAAACAATAATTGTTTTCGTTGCTTTTTACACATGTTGATCTATTAAAATTGTATTTCCATCAGGATCAAAGAAAACGATACTTGCAGGCCCTTTAGTATCTTTATCTACTTCTCTTTTTAACTTGATATGGTTTTCTCTTAAATGCTTTTGAATGTCTCTTACATCATCAAAATCATCTAACGTGTTTGCATTTTCATCCCAACCCGGATTGAAAGTGAGAATATTGTTTTCAAACATTCCTTGAAACAACCCAATTAATGAGTTTCCGTTTTTCATAATCAAATAATTCTTCTCTAACTCACCTGCAAAAACAGTAAACCCAAGCATTTCATAAAAATCTTTGGATTTATCTATGTCTTTAACTGATAGACTGATTGAAAAAGCCCCTAATTTCATAATCTTATATTTTTAATTTCTCTCTTCAAAAGGTATAATAATTCCTTTTTCCACATAATTTTTAAGTCCATTTAATAACAATGCCCAACAATAAGAGGAATGCTTAAAATGATTGTTTTGTTCTACCCAACCTTTATGAAAAAAATGCACCCAAGTTACTCCTTCATCTTTTTCAAACAAGTCAAAACCGAAAGTTGTTGGATTCCAGTCTTCATCCGACTTTGTCATTTTTATATAAAAAGATTCATTTTTTTTATACTTAACTACTTCTCCGTACCAATTATATGGTTCTCCAAAGAAAAAATTATATTCTGCTCCTAACTCAGGTACTCCACTACATTTTAATGGCCACCAATGAACCAAATCACCTGGGTTAGTAATTGCTTTAAAAACCTTATTAGATAACTCTTTTATAGGAAAGTTATGGTAAACAGTAAACCCTTCTTCAGTAACTTTCATAATCAGTTGATTTTATAGCTATTAAAGTTACTAAAAATTTAAACAAAAAAAATCCTGCACTTTAGTACAGGATTTCATATCTATAAAACCAAATTTTGGTTTACATTTCTAAAGCTTTCTTAGGATTGTTATCCATTAATAATTCTACTGGGTTTTCTAATGCTTCTTTTACAGCTACTAAGAAACCAACAGATTCTTTACCATCGATAATTCTATGGTCGTAAGATAATGCTACATACATAATTGGCTGAATCACTACTTCTCCATTCACCGCCATTGGACGATTTACAATATTATGCATTCCTAAAATTCCACTTTGTGGAGGGTTGATAATTGGTGTAGATAACATAGAACCGAATACTCCACCGTTTGTGATTGTAAACGTACCACCTGTCATTTCATCAACCGTAATTTGTCCATCACGAGCACGTAATGCTAAACGTTTTACTTCACTTTCAACTCCTCTAAATGTTAAGTTTTCAGCATTTCTAATTACTGGTACCATTAATCCTTTAGGACCCGATACAGCAATAGAAATATCTTGGAAATCGTGACTTACTTTGTAATCTCCATCAATCATAGAGTTTACATCTGGATACATTTCTAAAGCTCTTACTACAGCTAATGTAAAGAAAGACATAAATCCTAAACCTACACCGTGTTTTGCTTTAAACTCTTCTTTATACTCGTTACGTAAGTCAAAAATTGGCTGCATGTTTACTTCGTTAAACGTAGTTAACATCGCAGTTTCGTTCTTTACAGAAACTAAACGTTGTGCCACTTTACGACGTAACATAGATAATTTTTTACGCTCTGTACCACGAGACCCCATTCCAGGAGTTCCCATTGAAGGCACTGCTTTTACAGCATCTTCTTTTGTTACACGACCGTCTTTACCTGTTCCTTTAACATCAGATGCACTAATTCCTTTTTCAGCTAATACTTTTTTAGCTGCTGGAGACGCTGTACCTGTAGCATATGTTTCTTTAGCTGGTTCAGCTTTAGGTGCTTCTTTTTTCTCTTCAGTTTTTGGTGCTGCTGCTTTAGGTGCTCCTGCTCCTTCTGGTTTTGCAGCATCCATATCAATATGACAAACTACTGCACCTACTGCTACTGCATCACCTTCTTCAGCTTTTAAAGTGATTATTCCACTTTCTTCCGCAGGCAATTCTAACGTTGCTTTGTCAGAATCTACTTCAGCAATTGGTTGATCTTTCTCAACGTAATCACCATCTTCAACTAACCAAGTTGCAATTTCTACTTCTGTAATTGATTCCCCCGGAGAAGGAACTTTCATTTCTAAAACCATCAGTTCTAAATTTTATATATCTGAATTATTTTATTTCTTTTATTTGGGCGTTCCCTATCGGGTCGGGCTTTTCGCGCTACACGGTAGCTTACTTCAATCCCTAACGCGTTTATTTTTTAATCAAAAACCTTATCTATAATAGCTTGATGACGTCTTTTAAAACGTGCACTTGAACCCGCTGCTGGTGCCGAACGATACTCTTCCGAAGCACATTCTAACCTAGCTAATTCAAAACGTTCTAACATATAACCCCAAGCTCCCATATTTTTTGGTTCTTCTTGTGCCCAAACGTAACGCTCTACATTTGGATACTTATCCATTACCTCTTTGATTTTATCATTGTGTAATGGGAATAATTGCTCTATACGAACTAAAGCTACATCTTCTCTTCCTAATTTTTCACGCTCAGCTAATAAATCGTAATAGAATTTACCTGTACAGAACACCATTTTCTTAGCTTTTGATGTATCGATAGTATCATCAATTACTTCTTGGAAAGTTCCATTAGCTAAATCTTCAATAGGATTTACAGCTTTTGGTAGACGTAATAAACTTTTTGGTGTGAAAACAATTAATGGTTTTCTAAAATCACGCTTCATCTGACGACGCAAAATATGGTACATGTTTGCTGGTGTAGAACAGTTTGCTATTGTCCAGTTATCAGTTGATGATGATTGTAAGAAACGTTCTATTCTACCTGATGAATGCTCTGGCCCTTGACCTTCGTATCCATGAGGTAATAACATTACTAATCCATTTTGTAACTTCCATTTATCTTCTGCCGAAGAAATATATTGGTCGAACATGATTTGTGCTCCGTTGGCAAAATCACCAAATTGAGCTTCCCAAATAGTTAAAGTATTTGGAGCTGCCATTGCATATCCGTAATCAAAACCTAACACCCCGTATTCTGATAAGTGAGAGTTATAAATTGTCATCTCTCCTTTATTCTTAGGGTTCGTATTTAATAAATTAACACGCTCTAAAGTTTCTTCATCACGCATAATTGCATGACGGTGAGAGAATGTTCCTCTTTCTACATCTTCTCCAGAAATACGAACATCATATCCTTCTTCTAATAACGTACCGTATGCTAAGTTTTCAGCTGTTCCCCAATCTAACAAATTATCTTCAAAAACCATTTTTTCACGTCCCTTTAAGATACGTTCTGCCTTACGAACAAATTTATGTCCTTCTGGTGTTTTTGAAATAACTCTTGCAATTCCTTTTAAGTCTTCTACCGAATAAGTTGTATCTACAGGTTGTAACATTTCTTGCAATTGCTTGCGTACAAACCCTTCCCATACATCAGGCATGAACTCTTGAATCTTAGACGTTTCTTTCTTTTTAGACTCTGTAAATTCAGCTTCTAAGTGCGCCTTAAATTCATCTGTAATCTTTTGTAAGTAGTCCGCTGTTATACTTCCTTCTTCAATTAATTTATTAGCATAAATTTCTCTTGCATTTTTGTGCTTAGAAATTGCTTTATATAGTTTTGGCTGTGTAAAACGTGGTTCATCACCTTCGTTATGACCATACTTTCGATACCCTAATAAGTCAATAAAAATATCTTTATTGAATTTCATACGATATTCAACTGCCATTTCCATTGCGTGGCATACCGCTTCTGCATCGTCTGCATTTACATGTAGCACTGGAGATAACGTTACTTTTGCTACATCAGTACAATATGTACTTGAACGTGCGTCTAAGTAATTAGTTGTAAAACCAACTTGGTTATTTACCACAATATGAATAGTACCTCCTGTTTTGTAACCATTTAATTGTGCCATTTGCACAACTTCATATACTATTCCTTGAGCCGCTACTGCCGCATCACCATGTACTAAAATTGGAAGTACTTTATTTTCGTTCCCTTCGTAATCTTTATCTATTTTAGCCCTAACAATTCCTTCTGCAACTGCATCAACTGTTTCTAAGTGAGATGGATTTGGAACTAAATTCATCTTCATCTTTTGTCCTCCTTGATATGCTTTGCTTAAAGTTAAACCTAAGTGATATTTAACATCTCCATCAATTTCTTGATCTTCAAAATCTTTCCCTTCAAACTCACTAAATAAATCGCGAATTGGCTTTTTGAAAATGTTTACCAAAGTATTTAAGCGTCCACGGTGTGCCATTCCTAACACACACTCTTCTACTCCGTATTCTTCAGCTGCGTCTCTTAACGCTACACTTACTCCTGGGATTAACGTTTCACCTCCTTCTACAGAGAATCGTTTCTGCCCAACATATTTAGTTTGTAAAAAGCTTTCGAAAGTTGATGCTTGATTAAGCTTCGTAAGAATGTATTTCTTAGACTCTACATCATAACTAGGGTGGTTTGCATTTTTATTCAAACGCTCGTTCCACCATTTTAACTCTTCAGGGTTTCGTACATACATGTACTCTACTCCAATACTTTCACAGAAAACAGATTTTAAATAATTTATAATTTCTGCTAAACTTTTAGGTCCTATACCTAAAATTTCTCCTGCACTAAAAACAGTGGATAAATCTGATTGATTTAGTCCAAAGTTCTCAATATCTAATGTTGGAGTGTATGTTCTTCTATTTCGTACTGGGTTTGTTTTGGTAAACAAATGACCACGGGTACGGTAACCATTGATTAAATCGATTACTAAAAACTCTTTACGTACTTCTTCAGGGACTTCTACCGAAACTTCTTCATCTGTTAATGAGTAATTCTCGTTAGCCAAATCATATCCTTGAAAAAAACTTCTCCAACTTGGTTCTATCGCATCAGGATTTTTTTGATATTGTTCATACAAATCACCTATAAAACCTGCATGTGCTGCGTTTAAGAACGAAAACTTGTCCATATATTTTGTTATACTTTTCTATCTATAAGAATAATGGTGACAAAAGTACAACTTTTACGAAAAATACCATTCCTTTTTAGTCTAATTTTAAACTCTTTAACGAGTATTAGCTTTTTGTTAAATTTCAGTTAAAAGGATAATTTTTAAAAAATAAATTACTGAAATTCAGAAATAAAAGATTTTACTTGTACTTTTTATCAAAAATAATTTGCAGATATAAAAAAAGCACTTAAATTTGCACTCGCATTTTAAGACAAGCATGTTTTAAATTCCTCCTTAGCTCAGTTGGTTAGAGCATCTGACTGTTAATCAGAGGGTCCTTGGTTCGAGCCCAAGAGGGGGAGCAAAGGCAACGTAGAAGCCGATAATTTCTACAATACATATATATTGTTCTATACGAACATTCCTCCTTAGCTCAGTTGGTTAGAGCATCTGACTGTTAATCAGAGGGTCCTTGGTTCGAGCCCAAGAGGGGGAGCAGAAAAGCAAAAGCCAATCTATAAATAGATTGGCTTTTTGTTTTAACTAAACTTAAACTTCACGCAGCTGCCTTGTCTACTTAAAAAATAAATTTGACCGCTGTGTTCTTACATATTCAAAAATTAAAGAAACAATAGTTTTTAATGTTATTGAGCACTCCAACCCCCATCTAAGGCAAATGAGGTTCCTGTTATGGTTGAAGAACTGTCTTTTGCTAACAACAAAGCCATATCTGTAATTGTTTCCAACGAAACAAATTCTTTTACCGCTTGTTTTTTTAGCATTACTTTCTCTACAACTTCCTCGGCAGACATATTATGTGCTTTAGCTTGGTCTTTTATTTGACCTTCTACTAAAGGCGTTTTTACATATCCTGGACAAATTGCATTACACGTTATGTTATATTCAGCTCCTTCTAAGGCTAATACCTTAGTCATACCTATTACACCATGTTTTGAAGCCACATACGCTGTTTTAAACTCAGATGCTCTTAAACCATGAACAGACGAGACATTAATAATTCTACCAAAATTCTGGTTTTTCATAAATTCCCATGCTTTTTTAGAAGCATAGAAAGCAGCATTCATATTAATAGCAATGATATTTTCGTACTTATTATTTGGAAAATCTTCTATTGGGGCAACATACTGTATTCCTGCATTGTTAACAAGTATATGCAACATTCCGAACTTCTTTATTGTTTGCTCAATTAATTTCTCAACCTCATCTGCAACGAGTAAATTTGCATTTGAAAAAGAAACTTCTACACTATACTTATCTCCTACTTCTTTAGCTATGCTAGCCCCATTAGCCTCTAAGCCATGAAACATAATACTGTAACCTGCTTTGGCAAAACCTTCTGCAATACCTAAACCGATACCACTAGTACTACCCGTTATTAATGCTACTTTATTCATAGTTTAAAAAATTTTCGAGTATTTTATTAAATTCCTTTGGCTGATCTATAACTGTTCCATGTCTTGAGTTTTTAATGATACTCAATTCTGCATTAGGCATCCTTTTAACGTATTCTTCTTTAAACGAAACGGGAGTATAGTCCATATCGGAAGCTACAATTAGTGTTCTAGTTTTAATTTCTTTTAATTTATCTCCCAAGCCCCAATTCATTAGTGTAACAAATGAATTATAATACGCATCATAATCATTCTTCTTACATCGTTCTTCAAATTCATTTCTCATATTAACCTGAGTATCTTCAGGAAACATATTATAAGCTATTTCTTTTGCTAAAGCGCTTAGTCCTTTTGTTTTTAAAAACTCCGTTCTGTTATTCAATAGATCTTCTCCTATCTTTCCCATATTGTTAAAATCTGGACCACTATTTACAATCACCAAGTTCTTTATTTTTTCAGGGCAATCGTACGCTAATTGAAAGGCAACAGCTCCTCCCATAGAAAACCCTACAATACTAGTTTCTTCTATTTTTAAAACATCCAACAACTGCTTAATATCCTCAGTCATAAACCTTACTCCATAATCCTTAGAAGGAATGGATGTTTTTCCATGCCCCCTAAGATCTACTACCACAACACGATATTTTTTTGAAAAGAAAGGAACTTGCGCATCCCAATCTGCCTGGGTAGAACCTAACCCATGAAGAAACAAAAGAACTTCGCCTTTTCCATATTCTTCATAATTAAGCTCTATTTTATTTACTTTTATTTTTGACATACTCTATAGGCTTAATTGATTGGCTTTATTTTTTCTTAAACGCATTGAAATTATATTTCAACTCGAATGAAATTAACCTTCCTATTTCTGGTGAAGCAACAAACTCTCTTATACTCGCATCAAAAATATTACTAACATTAACCCCAACTGAAACGTTATCGTTTAGATTATATCCTAGGTTTGCATCTACAGTAAAGCCACCTAACGGACCATAGTTCCAAGTTCTTCCTACACGAGCATTTTCCACAATTTCGTTTACACCATCCCCATCCAAATCTTGTGTTTTTGAGGCTACATTAATCCCTGAAAAGAAGTCATAATCTTGCACCCAACGACCAAAAAGAGCTCCGTATAGCTTCTTCCCTCCATAATGCAAGCCTAAGCTAAGTTTATTTTCTGGTGTATTAATAGGTAGTTCACTTTCTAAGACAACTCCATCCAAATTACCATCATTCCCTAGGTCATCTTTATCTAAACTTCTTCCGAAGTATGAGTAATTTAACGACGTTCTAATCGCATCAGTGAAATAATAATTCAAACCTAGATCAACCCCATAAGTATCTACATTTCCAAAATTACTATACGTTAATAAAAACGGTGAAGCACTAGCCCCTGCTGAAACCTCATCAATAGGTTGTTCCCCCATATGAGTTACGTAATTTCCATTAGCCGCATCAACTATATTACGTAACGGACTAATGAAATTTTCTGACATATTGTAGTAGGCACTAGCATCGATAAAAAACTTATCCGACAGCTTTCCATTAAATCCAAATTCAAAAGAATTAATAGTTTCTACTTCTAACTTATCTATTTTAGTACCGTCCGTTAATGTAAATCCTTCACCGTTTCCTAACACTAACCCCCCAAATAAATTCCCCTTTAAGTTTAATATTGAAGGTACAGCCATACCTCTACCATAGGTTAACCTAAACGTACCCGCATCAATAGTTTTTGTTATTGCTGCTTTTGGTAAAAAGTTGGTTCCGTATAAATCATGGTTATCCAATCTTACCCCTGCTAGAAATTTCCAACCTGAATCTAATTTATATTCAAATTGACCGTACACTCCTTTTTGGGCTATATCTATAGATCCCTCTTGATCCAACAAATAAGTCCCTTTAGAGTCAGCCATATCCAATTGATACTGCACTCCAGTTGTTAAGTAAAAATCACCCCAATTATTATTATACTGCGCCTCTGCATTAAACCTCTCTGAAGCATCTTTAAACAACGCTCCTCTTGGTATAGCTACCCCATATGCAGGCACCCATTGTTCATATAATGCTCTACTCCAAGATTCTTCTTCAGAAAACCCATTTTCAATAAACGATACATAGTTTTGTGTACGTTGATTAATTGCGTATGTATCATCCGTTTTACTCCATGTATAGTATGCATTAGCAAAGAAGTTCTTAGACACATACTTCAGTTGAGCAATATCTAATGTCCAGTCTTTAATTTGGTTACGTCCTGCGTTGGTTACAGCTAAATTGGTATTATTACTATGCCCATAATATGCTGTTATTTCAGAACTTGTATTAGGTCTAAAATACAGAGAAGCTCCATATTTTAAAGCATTAAAATCACGATCTAGGTTTTTCTCTCCATATGCTTTAGTTCCCACATAAACACTATCTACATACTCAAACTCTGTTCCTTGTGTACTTTCTAAATGAATTTTATATGCAAACTTATCACTTAACACCTGTGCGTGGCGTAATCTTCCTGTAATTACATTTTGACTTCCTGCTCCAAATGCAATTGTTGTTCCTTCTGAAGTTCTTGGGTTTTTAGTTATTGTACTTACTAAACCATTGTGCGCATTTGGACCATATAATGTACCATTAGGGCCTAATAAAATCTCAACACGCTCAACATCATCTTTGGTTACTGTTGAAAAAGAACCATAAGGCAACCCTGTAGCTATTAACATAGAAACTCTATCATCAGTCATTTGTAAGTTTTTGGAGTTAAAAGCAGAGTTAAATCCGCGAATATTTATTCCTGTTCCTAAAACTCCACTACGTACAAAGTCAACCCCTTTTTGTCTTGCTGCTAATTCTCCAATATTAAAACTTGGAAAGTCTTGAATATCTTTAGCATTAATAACACTAACTGTAGCTGGAACTTCTGTCCTTTTTTGCGGTTTTTTATTTGCAGTTAAGATGACTTCATCTAAAACACTACTTGCTTCTTTTAAAGAAGCATTTAATTCTACTTTCTTTCCACTTTCAACAGCAACTGTTTTTACTACACTTTCAAAGCCTACAAATGAAATAGACACATTATAAGTTCCTTTTTTTATATTTTCAATTGCAAATTTCCCATCAAAATCTGTATCAATTCCCTTATCTATACTTTTAATATATACTGTGGCACCACCCAAAGGAACTCCGTTAACATCTGTAATTACCCCTTCAATACTCCCTGTACTTTGAGCTTTAACAGCTAAGGAAGTTATTAAGACTAAAAAGAAAAATAGTTTTTTCATAAGTTTAGATTGTTATTAAGTTTGTTTCTCTCGCAATCTATTGGTAAATAGAGAATAAACTATTTTAAAAACAAAAACTACAAAGTGTGACTTTTTACTTTACTAAAGTTTTTTCTTTCAAAAACAAACAAAATTTCCTTTTTTAAAAGAGATTTACTCAATATGTGACTTTAGTTTAAAAAATGCTTCAGGTAAATTATCTGAAAGCTTATTTATCACCTTAAACATTAGTTGTTTTTGGTTGATTGTAGGTTGAATATTTTCTAAAGGTTTCTTTATTTCCTCTAGCAAACGACTAGAGTTTATCTTTCCTTCCATATATCTTGATAGTGAAATACTCCATGATATATTAGGAACGTAATTATTTTTCTTTTGACGTTCTTTCTCTTTTTCTATCAAGTTAAATTTTGAAGCTAATTTTAATACTTCTTCGTATTTTTCTTCTGTGACTAATACATTTATATAGGACGTAAAAAAGTGATGCCAACGATGTTTTAATACTTCATTTTTATGCTTTCTTAAAAATGTTCTTGCAGTAGCTTCTGCTTGTTTATACTTATGAAGTTCGGAAAGTACACGTACTTTATAAGAACAGTACCCTATTTTTTGATGATAGTTATGTATTTCTTTATACAAACTTTCATACTTATGAAGTAAATCGAAAGCTTCTTCTGGGTTATTATTTCTTAGTAAGATAGCCACCAAGTTATTCAAATACATGAGTGTATCATTATTATTCTGTCGAATTGATAAGTATCCATAAAACTCTGCTTCTTTAAACTCATTTTGTTTAGAATGTAACAAAACCCTACTAGCGTAATAGTTAGAAAGTAAACGTCTGGAATACATTTTACCTTGACTGAAGTATTCATCAATTTGATCAAAGAGCAACTTTAACTTATCATTCTCGTTGTAATTTGTATACATAAAAGCGAGTAAAACAAAGGATTGATACCGATTTTTACCGTCAATAGACTCATCTTTAAATACCTGTAAAAGCCATTTTTCTAAATGCTTTGTTTCAATATTATTTAATGTATACTGATTGGTAATATCTGTAGTTGCTTCATACAGTTTTTCATGTATTTCTTTTGAAGTTTTATAATGCGTTTCGTATTCTTTTAAGAAGTTTGCCACAATTTTATGGTCTTTATAACGCATTCGAACTAAGAGGTAAGATTTATACTCTTTGGCTAATGTGTATAAGCTTTGAAAATTATACTCTATTGTTTTATATGTTACTATATATTGAAGGAATTCTTTTTCTTCTTGAGATGTAATTGCATCGGTTAAAATTTTCTTTTTTAAAGACATTAACCAATCTATTGTAACATCAACATCTATGCTTGCTAACTTTTTCTGTGTCCAATTTTTTATATATGAATACTTACGTTTATCAATAGAAGTATTAAAGGCTATAGTCTTATGTTTAGATAGTGCATTTTTAACTATCAGATTACTTATTTCTTGTTTTTCTTTGCCCTTAAATTGATAAACTGTTTGAAGATATTTCGCCTCATTTGGCAAAATAGTTTTACTAAATTCAGTAAATTTCTTAAGTTTTGTTTTCATTAATCACTTTCTACAAATTCCTGTATGAGCAAGTTAACTTTTTCAGGCTTTTCAAACTGAGCAAAATGCCCACAATTTTCTACATACTTAACAGTAACGTTTTTAATTTTATCCACAGCTATATTTCCTACATCTTGAATAGTTAATTTAGGATGTAAATATCTATTCGGAATTAACATATCTTTATTTCCAAAAACAACTAAAGTTTTTTGAAATATTTTCTCCAAATCTTTATGTACAGGATCATCTAACATTCCGTACACGCTTTTTACAATTGCTTCACAATGTGCATTAAAGTCTGACGCTTGTTTAATTCGAATACGATCTTCAATCATTTTTGAAACCTCTTTTGGTTGCTCATAAAAGTTTAGTGCATAATTTTTCATTATCTGATCATCTGTCGTGTTTTTAATCACTTCAGCTGTATAAACACTTTTAAGAATATTTCCTTGTGCTTCTGAAAACTGCTCTAATCCTGCTGGAGCTATTAACACCAGCTTTTCAATAACCTCTGGATGCATCAATACTAACTTCATACTTGCTTGTCCTCCCATAGAATGCCCAACTAAAATTATATTTTTAAGCCTTTTCTTTTTAATAAACTTATATATTATATCTGCAAAAAACGTAGGAGTGTAAATACCTTGAGGTTTTGAAGATTTTCCATGCCCAGGTAAATCGACTGCAATACAGGTGTACGTTTCTTTAAGAGCTTCTATATTTTTGAACCAAGCATCAGCATTACTACTTAAACCATGTAAAAAAAGTAAGGTTTTGTCTCCCTTACCTTCTTTAAGATAAGTCATTTCTATATCATCAACTTTTACACATCGAGTTTTAAATTCATATGCTGAAAGAAGCTTTTTCATTGATTTTTTTGGGTTTTGTGCAAGCACTATAATAGTACTTGTTAATATAAAAATTAGTGCTAAACCTAACTGTTTCATTTTTTTTATATTTTTATTGAGTTATAATAACGTAACAAGTCTTTTCTTGAAACTTTCCCCACACTGGTTAAAGGTATCTCATCTAAAAAGAAAATATACTTTGGGTGCTTATAAGATGCTAATGTTTTTTTTAGTTGAAGTCTCACTTTTTCTACTGTAATATTTTTATTTATAACAGTAACAAAAGCAATTCCTGTTTCACCCCATTTCTTATCTTTAACACTCAGAACTACTGCTTTTTTTATCTCATTTAAAGACTCTAAGTGCGCTTCTATTTCTTGCGGATAAATATTTTCTCCACCCGATATATACATATCGTTTTTTCTTCCCTTTACATATAAATACCCATCTTCATCCTTATAAACATAATCTCCTGTAAACAACCACCCTTTTTTAATATTATTACTTGTTTTCACTGAGTTATTCCAATAACCTGGGGTCACAATCTCTCCTCGAATACACAATTCACCAACTTCATTTACTCCTACTTCTTTTCCTTTCTCATCAACAATTTTTGTATCTAGGTAAAAATTAGGTTTTCCGATAGAATTAGGTTTCAATGCGGCCATTTTATGATGCAGTGAGGTAATACTAGGACCAGCTTCAGTTAAACCATATCCCGGTCGAATATAAATATTCTTTTTTTGCTTCCAATATGACACTAATTCAGGTGGTACTTTTTCTCCTCCTGAAATAATATATCTTAGTTCCTGAAGTCCAACTTTTTTAAAAACAGCTGTTTTTTGCATCATTAACAGCATGGTGGGAAGAGCTAAAAATAGACTCATTTTATTCAACTCTAACAAACACAACACCTTTTCTGCATCAAATTTTTCTAACATTCCTATATGTCCTCCTTTGTGCAACAGCGGTGTTACAAAAACATTCCATCCTGAAGTATGGTAAGGAGGTAATGTGTTTAGCGTAGAGTCTCTAAAAGTAATTCCTAATTGCATAGAGGTGTTCAAGCTATTCCAAAACAACATTTTATTAGTATATACAACACCTTTAGGGTCTCCTGTTGTTCCTGACGTATAAAATATAAAGAGTGGGCTATCTTCTTTAATTTTATATCCTCTTTTTAAAATTTTTATTGTTTTACTCTGATAAAAATATTTTACATCATTCATTAAAAGAGTAGAAGTTTCACCTAATTCCAACCCTTCAACCTTATCTGTAAAACTCTTACTATATATAAATAGACTTGGAGTACAGTCAGACACTAATCTTTGAAGTTCACTTATAGAAAGACGATAATTTAAAGGTACTAAGACAACTCCCATTCGTTGACAAGCAACAAAAAGCACAATAAATGCTAAACCATGCTCTGCTAAAACAGCAACTCTATCTCCTTCTTCTAACCCCATTTTTGTAAACTTAACAACTAACTTATCAGCATATGTATCTAAGCTACTATATGTGTAACTTTCATTAGTGTCATACGATGTCAGTGCTATCTTACTAGGTGTATAATCTGCCCACTTAGCTATCCAGTTTAACATATTTTAGAGTTTTTTCAAATCCAATTTATAAAAAATAAAACCAACAATAAGTGATGCTACTATGCCAAAAGCTGCAGATACTCCTGGGTTATTCACTGGTTCTTGCATGTAAGGAGTGATTCTTCCGTAGTAAATACCAAAATGTACCACAATAGCAGTTATACTTGCTATAAAAACGGATCTTGTTGACACGTTTTTCAAAAAAGTCCCGAACAAAACAGGTACAAAGGCTGCTGCAAAATAAGCGTACACTCCATTTTGAGCAAAAATAGCTACACTTACATCTGGACTTTTAATTTGCTGCCAACTCAATAAAAAACTTACAACTCCTAAGAGAATAATTACAATCTTGTTTATTGTTATTGTATTGTTGCTAATTTGATCTTTAAATATTGGTTTTAGTATATCTGATGTAATTGTTATTGACAACGATTGTATTAGACTCTCCAAAGTAGAAAGTCCTGCAGAAATAAGTCCCACAACTATAATTAGGCCTACTCCTACAGAAAACTTACTCACAACATACGTTGGTATAATTTCATCCATTTTTATTGGCCTCCCATCAACAGTTAAATCAGGGAAACTAATTCTCGCATATAGACCTACAATTACCACTAAAAAAAACACAACCATAAAGACAATTCCACTAAACAAGTATTTATTAATTTTTGAAGCATCTTTAAGCAAAAGTGATTTAGTTATGATATGGGGTTGACAAACAATTGCTACTCCAATAACTATTTGTGCTACTATAATTTCAAAATAATCACGAAATAGAAAACTCGTTGTGTTGGTTGTTTTGGTTAGGTTTGGATCTATACTAGATAATTTATCCATAAACCCTCCTATTCCTTCATCAAAAAAATGATATCCCGAACCTATTAAAATCAGAGCTACTATAAACATAATAATAGCCTGAATTGTATTCGTATATACCATAGAGTTAGCTCCTCCAAACATCATATACCCAAAAACAAATATTGTGATTGCCATTAACACATAAAAAGGATCAGTATTTAAAGCTTTTGAAATAACTTGTGTAAGCCCTACATTAATCAACACAATAAACGTAATTAACAACAGCGCTATAATTCCGAAGAAAAAAGCATAACTTTTACTATCATATCGCTTTCCTATCCATTGAGCCATGGTAGTTGCTTTTACCGTACTACCATACTTTGCAAATCCTTTTGTAAAAACAATTAACGAAATAAATGCTGCTATTGGCAGAACGATTGCAAAAGAAATTACTCCTGAAATACCATATAATGCAATAAACCCAGGATTGATAATAAAGGTGGCTGCACTCGTCATAGAAGCCGCTAATGACAACCCTACAACCCAAGATGGAAATCCTAAATTACCAACAGCATAATCTTTTATGTTCGTGTTTTTTCGCGCTCCTCTTATTACAAAATATAAAATTACAGCAGCATACACCGCCAACAAAACATACATGTAAGTTACTAACCTTTCTGATGCTATCATAAATTATAAAATCTGTTTAAAAACAAATAAAAAAACTTTAAACTAGTAATGTTGATAAATTTAACTTTATTCAAGTGAGACTTTTAACTAAAAAAGAACTTTAACATTTAATTTTTATTTAAAAATAAGCAAATAAAATAGTGAGACTATTAAAAATAAACATTCTAAGCACAAAACTTTTCTAGCTAAATAAATACAATATTAAAAAAGGCTTCTTTATTTTTACACTATGCAATTTCCTAAGAAACTACAGCAAAAAATTTCACAACGAGTAGCACAAAACTCTCTAAGAAAGCTCGGTAAAGAAAACTCGCTTATCGATTTTTCTTCAAATGATTATTTAGGGTTTGCTAAATCTGAAGTTATTTTTAATAAAACACATCAATTTCTAGTTGATAACAACAGTAAAGTTAATGGCGCAACGGGTTCTCGCCTACTTTCAGGAAATCATAAACTCTATACTGAAGTTGAAAAACAACTAGCAAAGCTTCATAATTCTGAAACAGCTTTAGTTTTTAACTCTGGTTATGATGCTAATATTGGCTTTTTTGCTTCTGTACCTCAACGTGGTGACATTATTTTATATGATGAATTTATTCATGCTTCAATACGAGACGGCATACAACTATCTAATGCGAAATCATTTAAGTTTAAGCATAACGATTTAACTCATCTTGAAGAGCTACTAAAACGAATTCATCAGAATGACTTAGAAGTTTATGTGATTACTGAATCTGTTTTTTCTATGGACGGAGATTCTCCTGATTTAGTAACCATATCACAGATAACCAATAAACATACTAATGTACATTTAGTTATAGATGAAGCGCATGCCTTAGGTGTTTTTGGTTTTGGATTAATTCAAAAACTGCAATTAGAAAATGCTGTTTTCGCAACAATTATTACCTTCGGAAAAAGTTTAGGGTGTCATGGAGCAGCTATTTTAGGAAGTGAACAATTACAACAATATCTTGTAAATTTTGCCCGTAGCTTTATTTACACCACAGGGTTATCACCTCATGCTTTAGCTACTATAAAAATTGCTTACGACGAATTATCTATCAGCAATTCCAAAGAACAACTGCAACAAAACATTCAGCATTTCATTTCAGAATCAAACAGACTACAATTAAGTTTTATTGAAAGTTCTTCTGCCATTCATTGTTGTATTATTTCTGGAAATGAGCGCGTAAAGAACATCGCTCTACAATTACAACAAAACGCATTTGATGTAAAACCTATTTTATCGCCTACCGTTCCTTTAAATCAAGAACGTTTACGTTTTTGTTTACACGCATATAATTCTAAAGAAGAAATTACCGATGTTTTAGAGAAGCTTGCTACTTTTGTTTAAAAAATAAGATGCAAGATAATTACACCATTTTGGCAGTTTTCGAATACTCATCCGAAGCACAAGTAGCAAAGGCTAAATTAGATTCGGAAGATATTAGAACTATGTTAATGGATGAAAAAACAATAGATTCTGACCCGTTGATTAGTCAAGCTATTGGTGGAGTAAAATTACTGGTACACAACAATGATTTAGAAAAAGCTGCTACTGTTTATAATGAAATAAGAGAATACACAAAGGATGAAAATGGAAATAACATTCATTGTCCTAAATGTAATTCAACAAAAATATTAGTTGCCGATTTACAACGTAAAAATATCTTTTTTATGCTCTTTCCTTTTTTTGAAAGCAAAAAATTAATCTGCAACGATTGTAAAACAATTTTCAAATGAAAAAAAAATATTTTATTACAGGAATTTCAACTGAAGTAGGAAAAACCGTGGCTTCTGCCATCATAACTGAAGCTCTAGAAGCTGATTATTGGAAACCTATTCAGTCGGGAGATTTAGAATTTTCTGACACTCATAAAGTTGAAAAACTCATTTCAAATTCAAAAACTGTTTTTCATCCAAACTCATATGCTTTACAAACACCTATGAGTCCACATGCAGCTGCAGAAATTGATGGAATTACCATTGATGTCGACAACATAAAAGAACCTTCAACAAAAAATCATTTAGTTATTGAAGGTGCGGGTGGACTATTGGTTCCTTTGAATGATAAAAACACCTTGTTAGATGTTATAAAACCAGATTATAAAGTAATCGTTGTTTCTCGTCATTATTTAGGAAGCATTAATCATACCTTACTAACAGTTAACTTACTGAAAGAAAAAGGCTTTGATGTTGCTTTGGTTTTTTCTGGAAACGAACACAAAACCACCGAAGATATTATCAAGAAAATGACTAAGATTCCTGTAATTGGGCGTATTGAAGAAGAACCTTATTTTGATAAAAATGTGATTAAAGAATACGCTGAACTATTTAAAGATAAGCTATAAATGAAACCTGCTACTGCAAAACATCTTTGGTCTTTCCCTCTTATCTTTGGTTTTTTAGGAGCTATCATAGGGTTGATCTTGCGGTATGCTTTTACAGGAGGCATTGCTAATTTCCCATTTAAGTTTGTATTACACTCCCATTCTCATATTATGTTATTGGGATTTGTTTTCAATGCTTTAATTGTATTACTTTTTACACGATTTACTAACGGAATTGATAAAATTTCTTACCGACTCTATCTTGCATTACAAATTTGTGTAGCTATCTTGTTAATTGGGTTTATCATTCAAGGCTATGCTTTGGTTACCATTATTTTTTCTACCCTACACTTATGGATTAGCTATTGGTTGCTACTACGATTATGGAAACGTTTGCAGGGTAAAGAATCAGATTTAACATTAATTAAAACAGGAATTGTTTTTCATTTTATTTCATCAATTGGCCCTTATGCTTTAGGTCCGCTAATGGCTATGAAAATGCAAACTTCTCCTTGGTATCAACAAGCTATCTTTTTTTATTTACACTTCCAGTATTTTGGTTCACTCTTTCTTTGGATGCTTGCAGTACTTTTTCAAAAAACAACAATTAAGATTTCAAGAAATCAAATTACTTTAATTACTACTTCCTTAGTATTATTGTATACTCATTCATTAAAATACAACTTTAATCATTTAGCTATTCAAATTACAGAAAGCATTGGTGCAGGAATTTTAATCATAACAGTTTTCAAGCTTAAAAGTTCATATTTACAGCAAAAACTACAATACCGATTGTTTTTTGGCATTTTATTACTTGTTGGTATTTTAAACTGTTTCGGTAGCATTCCTTATTTTTCAAATTTGGTAATAACCAACAGATATATGCTCATAGCTTGGTTACATCTCCTTTTTTTAGGAATGTACCTACCTTTTATTTGGATAGAATTAGGTCAGAGCATTCATAAAACCGTCTGGATTCTTTACGCCTTTTTTATACTCACTTCAGAACTTTTTTTAGTTTTTCCAGCATTTTTCTCTGAGTTGTTTTCAACCCCAATTATGTGGCTATTGTTTATTGCCTATTTCGGAGTAGTTTTATCTATTTCTATTGTACATTTGACAACTCTTTTTCAAAAGAACAAAACGTATGAACTTACAAGAACGCGATAAAAAACATTTGTGGCATCCACTAAAACAACACCAAACACACCCTGATAGTTTAGGAATTGTAAAAGCAAAAGGGTGCATATTAACTGATGAGCACGGCAATGAATATATCGACGCAATTTCCTCTTGGTACACCTGCATGTTTGGTCACTGTAACAATTTCATCACCAGTCGTGTTTACCAACAAATGCAAACCTTAGATCAGATTATGTTTAGTGATTTTACTCATGAACCTGCGGTAAAATTATCAGAAGAATTGATCAAAATTCTTCCTGAGAATCAAAATAGAATCTTTTTTAATGATAATGGGTCTACTGCTGTAGAGGCGGGAATTAAAATGGCTTTGCAATACTATTTTAATAAGGGAGAAAAACGCAACACTTTTATTGCTTTTGAAGACGGGTTTCATGGCGATACATTTGGAGCCATGTCTGTTTCTGGTTTATCTGTGTATAATGGACCTTTTGAAGATTTTTTGATGGATATTCAACGAATTCCTGTTCCGAATGGAGAAAACAATGAGGCTATTGCACAAAAATTACAAGAAATCATTTCAGAAAATAAAGTCGCTGGATTTATTTACGAGCCTTTAGTTCAAGGAGCAGCTGGGATGAAAATTCATAAGGCCAAAGACCTAAACAACATCTTGGAAGTTTGCAAAAGCAATAATATTCTTACCATCGCTGATGAAGTAATGACTGGTTTTGGAAAAACAGGCAACAATTTTGCTTCTGATGAAATTACTACCAAACCAGATATTATATGTTTAAGTAAAGCCTTAACAGCTGGTTTAGTTCCAATGTCTATCACTTCTTGTACTGAAGAAATTTACACTGCTTTTTTGGATAATGATATTTCTAAAGGTTTTTTTCATTGCCATACTTATTCTGCAAATCCAATAGCTTGTAGTGCTGCACTAGCGAGTATTGAGCTATTGAAAACTCAAGAAATCCAGGACAATATTCAGTTTATTGAAAAGTCTAATAAAACTTTTGCCAAAAAGATAGAAAGTCATCAAAAAGTAAATTCAACAAGAGGTAAAGGAGTTATTTTAGCTATTGATTTAAACACCAATTCTGGTCGTTATGGAACGTTGCGTGACCAGCTTTTAAAATCTTTTATGAATGAAGGAGTTTTTTTACGACCATTAGGAAACACCGTTTACATTCAACCTCCCTATGTTATCACAAAGGAACAACTTAACAAAATATATACAACCATAGAAAAGGTTCTAGATAGTCTCTAGAACTTTTTCCTTTTCTAATAAGTTAATTTCTTCTTGAGTTTCTTTAATGTGAACGTATAAATCTTCATAAATCCATTCACCATCTACTTTAATACCTCTAACAATTAAAGTACCTTCTCCTTTATCACCTCTTATAGAAATAGAAAAATCTACATTTCCATCGTCGTTAGTAAGAGAAATATTTCCAGAGGGAATTCCGTATTGTTCAATCGGTTCTCCTAAATTCTCTATAACCAGTTTGTTTTTAGATGCTTGTTCAATAGCATATTCAACAGGGGTTGAATTTGTCATTATTTTTGACACTCCAAAAAATGCCGCCCCTACACCTAAAACAATTAATAAAATAAAGCCTAAACATCCTGTTAATGGTATAAACCACAACCAATTTCTTCCAAACCAACTTTTTTGTCTTTGTTCACTCATAACCTTAATAATTTTATACCAAGATAAATATTTTTATTTTCTTTAGAATACTTGATTTTACCTTTATTTTTGCTGAAATTTTATCGTGTTGAAAGAACTCATCTCAATAACATCATTTGCTTCTGTTTCTGCCTTAGGAAGTACTCCTGAGAAAATTTGGGAGCACTATCTAAATAATCAACATTTTTTAAGTTTTAAAGACTTTGAAGATTCCAAAGCATGGGTAGCACAATTATCTGATGAAGATAAACATGCTATTGAAGATGTTAGAAACTCTGACAATAAATACAAAAATTTAGATCCGTCTGTTTTGTACACCCTTTTTGTTGCTAGAAAAGCAATGGAAAAAACCGATTGGAAAGCTTCTGACAACTTCGGAATTAATATAGGTTCTTCTAGAGGAGCAACTTCTTTGTTTGAGAAATATTATAAGGAGTTTTTAGCTACAGGCAAATCATCTACCTTAAGTTCTCCAACCACTACTTTAGGGAATATTTCTTCTTGGATAGCACATGATTTACAAAGTAACGGTCCTGAAATTTCACATTCTATAACTTGTTCAACAGGATTACATTCTTTGTTAAATGGAGTCGCTTGGTTACAATCAGGAATGTCAGAAAAATTTATGATTGGTGCTAGCGAAGCTTCACTAACTGATTTTACTATTGCCCAAATGCAGGCATTAAAAGTGTACTCTAAAGAAATTAATGAATACCCTTGTAAAGCTTTCGACCTTAACAAAACTAAAAACACCATGGTGTTGGGAGAAGGTGCTTCGGTATTTTGTTTAGAGAAAGGAACTAAAAAAAATGCTCTAGCTTTTATTGAAGGTGTAGGATATGCTACTGAAGTTTTGAAACATAATACTTCTGTAACAACAGATGCAGAATGTTTTCAAAAATCAATGAAAATGGCTTTAGGAACAACCTCTCCTGATGAAGTGGATGCTATCGTAATGCATGCCCCAGGAACCATTAAAGGAGATCAGTCAGAAATTAATGCGATTCAAAAAGTATTCTGTAACAAAACTCCTTTTTTAACTACTAATAAATGGAAACTCGGTCACACTTTTGGTGCTTCTGGCTTGTTAAGTTTAGAGTTAGCAATGTTAATGATACAACATCAACAAGTAATTGAAGTTCCTTTTGCTGAACCTCAACAAACTCCAAAAAAACTCAATAAAATACTAGTAAATGCTGTTGGTTTTGGAGGAAATGCTGTTTCCGTTTTAATAACATCAAAAAACACATAAAACTAATTGAAGAAGACAATTCTTCTTCCAAAGAAAAATAAGACTCATAAAATTCCGCTTTCGAAGCGGAATTTTTTATTTTTACCACCACAAACAACTCGAATTTATGACTGATATTAGACACGATTGGACGAAAGAGGAAATTCTAGAAGTATACAATAAGCCTTTAATGGAGCTTTTGTACGAGGCTTCAACTATGCATAGAAAATACCACGACCCAAATACAGTACAAGTAAGTACATTAATTTCTATAAAAACTGGTGGGTGTTCTGAAGACTGTGGATACTGTCCGCAAGCAGCACGTTATCACACCAATGTTGAAGGAAATGATTTGATGACTGTAAACCAAGTTAAGGCACAAGCTTTACGTGCTAAAGAAGGTGGATCATCAAGAGTTTGTATGGGTGCAGCTTGGAGAAATGTAAAAGACGGACCAGAATTTGACCAAGTGTTAGAAATGGTGCGTACTATTAACAAGCTAGACATGGAAGTTTGTTGTACGTTAGGAATGGTAACTGAAAACCAAGCAAATCGTTTAGCTGAAGCTGGTTTATATGCTTACAACCACAATATTGATACTTCTGAAGATTATTACGATGATGTAATTTCTACACGTGCTTTTAAAGATAGAGTAGACACTATTGAAAACGTGCGTAAAACAAATGTAACTGTTTGTTCTGGAGGTATTATTGGTATGGGAGAATCGTTAGAAGATAGAGCTGGAATGCTTGAAACTTTAACTCGTTTTTCTCCACACCCTGAGTCTGTGCCTATTAACGCATTAGTGGCTGTAGAGGGTACTCCGTTAGAGGAGCAACCTCCTGTTAACATTTTTGAAATGGTTCGTATGGTAGCTACTGCTCGTATTGTATTGCCAGACTCACAAGTACGTTTATCTGCAGGTAGAACGCAAATGAGTAGAGAAGGTCAAGCAATGTGTTTCTTTGCTGGAGCTAACTCAATTTTTGCAGGTGATAAGTTATTAACTACTCCAAATCCTGACATCAACGAGGATATGAAAATGTTTGAAGATTTAGGTTTAAATACACAGAAGCCTTTCTTTAAACATGAACAAAGAGAGTCTGTTGAAGCTAAAGATTCTCAATATGAAGCTTTAGGTGAAAAACCAAAATGGACGAGACCAGATCATAAGATTGAGCGTAACGAACAAAAAAAGCAAGAGGCTAAAGAAGTAAGAGCCTAATTAGATAAAAATAACCGTCAAATTAATTTGACGGTTATTTTTTTATCATTTTAATAAATAGTTCCATTCCTTGTCGGCTTCCATAAGAATTGTGACAAATCTCCATACTTCCTTTAAAATACGGTGTAAAATATTCTTCATATTCTCTTTTACTCCCTCCAAAAGGTGGATGGTCTTCATTTAGTACTGCATCAAACAGCAAACCTATTAACTTTCCTCCATCATTTAGTAATTCATGTACTTTTTGTGCATACTTTGACCGTAGTTTAGGATTTATAGCGCAGAAAAAAGTTTGCTCAATTATCACATCAAAAGTTCCTTTTAAATCAAAAAAATCAGCGTGAATTAAATTTTCCTTTGGGAAGTTAGGAACTCTATTTTGTATTCTTTTTAAAGGTTCTTCAGCAATATCAACTACAAAAACATTCTTAAATCCTTTGTTGAATAAATATTCCGCTTCGTATGAATTACCTCCCCCAGGTATTAAAATTCGATGATTTTTATCTTCTAATTGATTAAAATATTCTTTTAACGGATTTGATATTTCTCCTAAATCCCATCCTGTTTTATTATGTAGGTACTTATTGTTCCAAAATACTTCTGATAGCTCTATCATTTCTTCTTACTTTCATTTTCACAAATTTAGAAATAATATCATGTTTTATGATAAAAGAGCTTGATTGTAGAAAAAAAGCGATGTTTAAAACATCGCTTTTTATTAGAAGTCAAACCCTATGTAAAACTGCCAGACTCTATTTTTGGGTTTATCTTCATCATAAATATCATTTAATCCTAAATGGTATCTTACTCCTAAACTTACTCCACTATTTGTTTTAAAACCTCCACCAAAATTCAATCCCCAATCAAAATTCCTAGGATCAAACTCTTTTGAAGTATCATACAGAATAAAGCCACTATCAAAAGTTTCTTTGTGTGCTATTGAAAGTCCTATTTGAGGTCCTGCTTCTAAAAAAAAGTTTTCGGAAGGATATAGTTTCATCATTAATGGAAAATTAATATAGTCTAACTCTTGCTTATAAGTACCACTTCCATCTATAATTTTATACCCTTGTTGTGAATACAGTAATTCTAATTGTAGTGAAACATTACTCCTTATGAATGACTCTCCATAAAAACCTATATGGAATCCGTGTAGCTGTTCCGTTTCAGAATCTCCATTAAAACTCACTGCAGACAAGTTATACCCTCCTTTAATACCTGCCTTGGACTTTTTACTACTATCTTGTGCAACTACTGATGCACTAATCATTGCTATAAATAATATTACTAACTGAATTTTTTTCATCTTTAATCGATTTAATTTTACAATCTATCTTCCTCCATTAGCTTGTAAATCTGCTATACATTGACTATCTAGTTTTGGGATTTGATTTGATGAGAATAAATTTCCAATACCTTGACTAGTTTCTGCTGCCCAATACATTAAACAGCTTTCTTCATTACAGTGTTTTGGATGGTCTGCATCTTCATGATCTGTTTGTAAAGGAGTTCCTAAATTTGTAAGTCCTAGAATATGACCAAATTCATGATGAATTACACTAGATTCTAATAAGCTTCTTTCTGGTTCAAATGTACCATTACTTAGTTCTCTTATAGTTTCTTCAAAAATTACAAATGACGTATTATAATATGCAGTACCTAAAATAAAAGAAGAATCAGAATCTTTTGAAGATTTACCATTTACAAACAATACCCAAACTGCTATAGTATTTTGTGTATTATAATAAGTTCTGTACTGGTTTTCTATAGCTACAATGTCATTAATTGTATACACCTCTTTTCCTGTTACAGGTATTGATTTTACATGTAACTCTACTCCATTTGATTTAAAAGTTCTTTCTTCAATAAAACTCTTAAAATTGTTCTTTGCTTCTTCAGTAGGTTCAAAGCCTTCCACATAAGCTAGCTCTACGATCGTTTTTTTATAAGTATTATCTGATAACAAATCATTTGCTGAAGCTCCCGTGGATTTCCTGTTCTCTTTTACAACCTCAACACCATTATTAATTATTGATTCACTTTCTGTAGAACATGCCCAAAATAGAACACTTAATAGTAAAACTATAAAAAACTCTTTTCTCATTATTATTCCTTTATCTTACTTACGTAATTTTAATATCAATGGTTTTTAAAACCTTAGGCCACTACTAGAGCAGCCATAAAGTTTCAAAATCAACGAATTTAAGAGGTCTTTATATCTTTTTAAATGTTAACGTTACTGAACTGTCTGTTTTACTTTGTAGTGTTAGTAAAGTACTTGTATAAGTAGTTACTACCCACTCATTATTTAAAGCACTTATAGCTGTTCCGGTTCCAAACTGAACCTCTAAAAGAACTCTTGTATCTGATTCTACATCATACTCCCCTTCAATGTTTTCTAAAGTTGTGTTTACAATATTTCTTGCTATTAATTTCCCTTCATTTGTAAACTCTATAGTATATGCAGCGTATTCTTCTGCCTTTTCTACTCCAGCTTCTATAAAGCTTTCTACCTTAAATTTAGCTTTACTGATAATGGTTTCTAATTCGTCAGCTGCTTCTTCTGCTGCTTCCTCTTCCTCTTCATAAGTAGTACACTCTTCAACAGCATCTTCAAATTCAGAATCGCTATTTATTTCCATAGAACTACCGTTGCTTAGAGTTACAATTATTGGGTACTTCACAGAGAATAACTCATTTGAGCCTAAATCATCTACAAAATTGTACAATTGTTTTTCTGATTCAATTACAACAGTACCTGTTTGTTCTAAATTAATATCGTAGGTTAACATTGATATTGGAAATTCTATTTCTGCACAAGAGATAGCATCTTCCATTTCATCTGATGCTTCATCACATTTTCTATTTAATTCTTCCAATTCTGTTTGTGAAGTAATAGTTACTTCTGTATAGTTATTTAACTTTACTGTAATTGGAAAATTAAAAACTACTGTATCATCATCATCATTAAATTCGTCCATTATTTCAAGAACCAAATTATAATCTAATTCATTTATTATAGTTACCTCTTTTCCGTTTATGGTTGCTGTTATAGGAAACAATAACTCAGCACATGAATTTCCATCTAAAAAATCATCTTCTGATCCATCGTTCATACCTGTTCTTTTATACTTCTTTGCGGTTTCAGATGTTGGGGTATTTGCATTTGGATTTGTACCTATTTGTTCGTTTTCTTCAGATTGACATGAAGTAAGAATTGTCAAAGTAGTTAATGCTATTATGGTTAATATTTTTATCGTTTTCATCTTAATTAGTTTTAATTTTTTAAACATTTATTTTTTGAGCTCTTTCTGTCCTTTAGAAAACTATAAATCGTTTTACCCTACCTTTGTTTTCGATTTTTTTTCTATTTTAACTCTATAAAAGCATTCATATGACTAAAAAATCACTGTGTAACGAGGAAGACTTTAACGAGTTTTATAAAACTAATATTCAATTCGTTACCAACTTCTCATCTTATAAATCCAATGATAAAGATACTGCCCTAGATTTAATACAAGAAGCTTTTTTAAAAATGTGGGAAAAATGTTCAGAAATATCATATGAAAAAGCAAAATCATACTTATTTACCAGTGTAAACAACCTTTTTTTAAATAAATTAAAGCATGAAAAAGTTGTTTTAAACTATGCTAAAAACGCTCCTTATTTAGATATAAATAATCAAAGTCCGGAATACTTACTAGAAGAAGAAGAATTTAAAAACAAACTAAAAAATGCTATTGAAAATTTAACAGAGGCTGAACGAGAGGTTTTTTTAATGAATAGAATAGATGGTAAAAAATATAGAGAAATTGCTGAGTTACTAAATATCTCACAAAAAGCCGTTGAAAAAAGGATGTCTTCAGCTTTAAAAAAATTAAGGTCAAAAATAGAATTATTGTAAGGGTAGGGAAATTTACTTCTTTATTGTCTAAAAGTTAGTTAAGCATAAAATGAAAGATGAACAATACATATTAAAATGGTTAAACGGAGAAATCTCTGATGAAGAGCTGTCTCTATTAAAACAAGATAAAAGTTTTAAAAATCTTGAAAAAATAGCACATTATTCTTCTCACATAAAAACTCCTAAAGTAGATATTGATAAAGCTCTTAAAGAGTTTGAACTAAAAAAAGCTACTTCTAAAAAAAGCAAGGTTATTCCATTAAGTTATAAGAATTTTTATAAGTATGCAGCAGCTATTATTGTTTTATTGGTTTCTTCTTATTTTTTATTCTTTAATAACGCAGTGAACTTTAGTACGCAATATGCGGAAACAAAAACCTTTAATTTACCAGATGATTCTGAAGTTGTTTTAAACGCTAACTCTACCATATCTTTCAACAAAAAGGATTGGAAAAGTAGTAGAAATTTACAACTTAAAGGAGAAGCATTTTTTAAAGTTAAAAAAGGAGAGTCTTTTACCGTAAATACTTCTGTTGGAAAAGTTACAGTTTTAGGAACTCAATTTAACGTTAAAGAAAGAAATAATTATTTTGAAGTAAAAACCTACGAAGGTTTAGTTAGTGTAAACTATAACAACTCACTTATTAAATTAGCTAAAGGAAAAATATTTAAAGTTACAAATGGTAAAATTGACACTGTAAACACCTTTAACATTAATAATAAATCTTGGTTACAAGATGAGTCTAATTTTAAAAGTACTCCTTTACAATTTGTGCTAAATGACATACAAAACCAATATGGTTATGTTATAAAAACTAAAGATGTAAATTTAGAGCAGCTTTATACTGGTGGTTTTACTCATAAAGACATAAATGTAGCTCTGCAAGCAGTTACAATTCCTTTGCAATTATCGTATAAAATAGAAGGAAAAAACATTACTATATACAAGAATGGTCAATAAAAAAACTACTTTTTTATTTCTTTTCCTATTTACCTTTGCTATCAAAGCACAGGATGTTATTACCAAAACTTTATTAAAAGACGTCTTAATTGAAATTGAAAAAAAACATCAGGTAACTTTTACTTATTCCGATAAGGATTTAGAAAGTGTATACATTACAAAACCTGATAATACTTTATCATTATCTGAAACTATAAGTTACTTAGAGTCTGTTACCATCTTTAATTTTAAAATTTTAGATAATCGGTTTATTACTATATCATACTTAGAAAAGAAAATTCCTATTTGTGGAACAATAGTAGACAGTAACACACTTGAACCATTAGTTTTAGCAACTATTTTAGTTAATAATACTCATAATGGAACTACATCTAATAGTAACGGAAAATTCAATATCAACTCAGTTTCTGTAAATGCAAATGTTTCTATTTCTTACGTTGGATACAAATCTATTATACTACCAGCAAAAGATTTATTCTCTCAAAACTTATGTAAAGAAATACACCTAGAAAGTTTGTCAGAAGAGTTATCAGAAGTAATTATTCCTAACTTTTTAACCACTGGTCTCCAAAAAAACATTGATGGAAGTACTGTTTTAAAAACTAAAAAATTCGGAATTCTTCCAGGTTTAATAGAACCTGATATTTTAAAAACGATTAAAGTACTTCCTGGTGTGGAAAGTGTTAATGAAAGTGTATCGAATATAAATGTTCGAGGTGGAACAAACGATCAAAATTTAATGCTTTGGGATGGAATTAAGATGTACCACACAAGTCATTTTTTTGGTCTAATCTCTGCATATAACCCGTATTTAACAGAAAAAGCTACTGTAACTAAAAACGGTACTAGTACAAAGTTTAGCGACGGTGTTTCTAGTACTGTTAATATGCAAACAAACAATAAAGTTACTGATACGTTTTCCGGCGGCGCTGGTTTTAATTTATTAAGTGCTGATGCTTTTGTACAAATTCCTTTAACTAAAAAACTTGGAGTTCACGCTTCGGTAAGAAGGTCTTATACAGATTTTTTTGATACCCCTACCTATGACAAGTATTTTAGTAGAAGCTTTCAAGAAAACTCTATAGCTTCCAACAAAGAAAATGAAGCCTCAACTGATTTCTATTTCTATGATTATTCTTTTAAAGTCTTATACGATATTAATCAAAATCATTTATTAAGAGCTAACTTAATAAATATAAAAAACAATTTAGAATACACAGAAGAATACACTAACAATGGAACTACAATAGAAGAAAACAGTAATTTAAAACAAGAGAATCTTGGTGCTAATATTAGCTGGAATGCCACTTGGTCACCCGAATTTTCTACAGAACTCTCTACTTTTATTTCTGATTATAAAATAAATTCGGCAGATTTTAACAAAGAGACTGATCAATTTCAAACACAGTTTAACAATGTTTTAGAAACTGAAATTAAATTTATTATAAATCATTGTTTTTCAGACACTTTTCAACTTACTAATGGTGCTATTTTTAATGAAATAGGTATTGCTAATAAAACAACTGTTAATGCTCCTGACTTTTCTAAATCTGTAAAAGAAGTTTTACTTAAATCTGCATTTTTTTCTGAAATAACGTATAATAAAAATAACACTTATGCTAGAGTTGGTTTTCGTGCCAATTATTTTCACGATTTCAATAAACTCATCATTGAACCAAGAATTAATCTGAGACAACAGCTTAGTAATAGTATTTTTTTTAAGTTGGAAGGAGAATTCAAAAACCAAACAACTACGCAAAAAATAGATTTTCAAGATAATTTTTTAGGTATTGAAAAAAGAAGATGGGTACTGGCTGACAATGATAAAACTCCTATAATTAAAAGTAAACAATTATCTTTTGGAACTGAGTACTCTAAAAACAACCTACAAATTGATGTTACAGGGTTTTATAAATTTGTTAATGGTATAACTGTTGCCAATCAAGGTTTTTATAACAATGTGCAAACACTAAACTCTATAGGAGACTACAAAATAAAAGGCGTTGAATTTTTAATTAATAAAAAAACTAAAAAGTTTAGCAGCTGGCTGAGTTACACCTTTGCTGAAAACAACTATACTTTTAAAACCTTTACTCCTGATACTTTTCCTAGTAGTTTAGATATTACACACTCTTTTAGTAGTGCTATAAACTATGATATTACAA
Source organism: Tenacibaculum sp. DPLXC6 (assembly GCF_056815515.1). Taxonomy (NCBI): domain Bacteria; kingdom Pseudomonadati; phylum Bacteroidota; class Flavobacteriia; order Flavobacteriales; family Flavobacteriaceae; genus Tenacibaculum; species Tenacibaculum sp. DPLXC6. The sequence goes on along the minus strand of NZ_CP141806.1, from coordinate 2,557,345 downwards.
ATAACATCAAACTATCTTTAGGTGCTGTTTTACGATCTGGCACACCATATACAAAACCTGTTGTAGATAATGAAACCATACAAGATGGAAATAGAATTATAGTAAATTACGATACTCCAAATAAAGAAAGACACTCAAACTTCTTTAGGGTTAATGCTTCTGGAAGTTATAATTTTAATATTTCAAAAGGCCTAAAATCAACTGTAAGAATTGGCTTTACCAATATTACCAACAGAAGAAACATTATAAACACCTACTATGTTGTTGATGAAAATAATACTGATAATGCTAAAGAGATAAATACCTATTCATTACCTTTTACACCAAATATTAGCTTCAGAATTAACTTTTAAAACCCACTCAGGTTTGAGTTAATTTTTTAACACTGTTAACTCAAAAAAACATCATAACATTTTCTTAACTTTGCTTCTCGAAAAAATTGAATGTATGGGATTACAGTTGCAACAAATAGACAGAGTAGAAACCATTACTAAAGAAGACTTTATTAAAAATTACTTCAAACCTCAAAAGCCTGTAGTTATTGAGCGTTTTATTGAGGATTGGCCAGCATATTCTAAATGGTCTTTAGAATATATGAAGGAAATAGCAGGTGATAAAACTGTTCCTTTATATGATGACAGACCTGTGGATTATAAAGATGGGTTTAATGAGCCTCATGCAACCATGAAAATGAGTGAATATGTAGATTTACTAAAACGTGAGCCTACTAAGTTCAGAATTTTCTTGTGGAATATTTTAAAGGAAGTTCCTCAATTACAGAAAGACTTTACTTTTCCTGACTTTGGTTTGCGCTTAATGAAAGGATTACCAATGTTATTTTTTGGTGGACGTGATTCATATACATTTATGCATTATGACATTGATTTAGCCAATATTTTCCACTTTCATTTTGAAGGAAAAAAGAAATGTATTTTGTTTGACCAAAAACAGAATAAATTCTTGTATAAAATTCCGCATTCGTTAATTACTCGTGAAGATATTGATTTTAACAACCCAGATTTTGAAAAGTGGCCTGCACTAAAAAATGCAAAAGGTCATGTTGCTGAACTTGAGCATGGTAATGTTTTGTATATGCCTGAAGGTTATTGGCACTATATGCGTTATGTTACTCCTGGTTTTTCAATGAGTTTACGTGCTATTGCTCGTAATCCTAAAAATTTAGGAAAGGCCGTTTACAATGTTTTTATTATGCGTACGATAGATAATGTTATGCGCCGTATTAAAGGTCAAAAATGGATTGACTGGAAAAACGAACAAGCTGTTGTTAGAACAAATAAAGCTAATAATATAGCATCATAAAAAAAGCGCCGACTGGCGCTTTTCTTTTATCTTTATTTTCCAAAGAGTCTTTGAAAAAAACTTTTAGTTTTGGTTTTAGTCTCTTGAAATTCTTCGTTAGCATCTTCTGCAAAATCGGCTATATGTTCACCAGCTTCTCCTGCAACTTCTGAAGCTTTTTCAGTTATCTTTTCTAATACTTCTTTAGCTTCGTTAGTTAATTCGTTCGCCTTTTCCTTACTTTTTTGAATTGATTCGTCGGAAATAATTTCTTCAACTTTTTCTTTTACATCTTCAACTATATCTACCAAGTGTTCACTTGTTTCTCCAGCCAACTCACTAGCTTTCTCTGTTATGTTATCCATAACTTCTTTAGCTTTATCTAAGTTATCCTTTGAATTTTTATCGTTAGACATAGTGTAAGTATTAAAAAAAGAATGTTTAGAACCAACCTTTTTGATTTACTTGATAAGTTTCAATAAACTCTTCGTCAGATTTTGTTAAATAGATGATTCCTTCTATTAAGCCAATAATACTTGTTATAAAACCTCCAAAACCACAAGTCAACACTGTTAATAAAAGCATTATAACTCCTTCCTTTGTATATCCTAGTACAAATTTATGAATACCTAGTGATCCCAATAAGATTCCTAAAACACCAGCAATAACCCTTTTACTTTCTTGATTAGGAACAGTATTCCCATTTTCATCAATTACATTCATTTTTTTATCTTTTTATTTATTAGACGGTGCTAAATTTATAAAAAAGCTTCGTCTTTTGGCTCCCATAACTCAATTTTATTTCCATCTAAATCTACAATCCATCCAAACTTTCCATAATCGTACTCTTCTACTTTGTCCATAACCGTAACACCACTTTCTTTTAACTCTTCCAACAATTCTTCTAAATTTTCTACTCGATAGTTAAACATAAAGTCTTTTTTAGACGGTTCAAAATAGTTAGTATCTTCTGCAAACGGACTCCATTGGGTAGACGCTTTTTTTCCTTCATTATCTTTCCACCAAAAGGTACAACCCCAATCATCTGTATTAAAACCTAGGTTATTTTTATACCATTCTTTTGTTGCTTTTGGATCTTCTGTTTTAAAAAAAACACCTCCTATTCCTAGTACTTTACCTTTTTTCTTCATTTTATTTCTTTTTTACGACTGATTCATAAATAGAAATCCATTCATCTACAGTCATTTTTGTACATAATTCAGTAATTAATTCATACGGAATATCATCTAACTTTTTAAAACGAATACAGCTCTTCCCCATATCTAGTTTTCTTTTTGAATATTTAGGATATTCAGATACAAACCAATCGTGTAACTCTTTTTTAGCATAAATCCCGCTATGATATAAGTTGATTGAGTTTTTTTGTGAGGCTAAATTTATAAAAGGAAGTGGTAATTTAGGATCGCAATGATAGCCTTCAGGATATTTTGAATGTGGAACATAATACCCAATCATATTATAATTGATTCCTTCTTCAAATCCTTCTGGCAAGTTTTCCTTAATAAGATTACTAAGCTTTTGTAAAATTTCTTGGCGTTCTTCAGGAACTTGAGAAATGTATTCTTTTATTGATGATGCTTCATATTTCATGTAACATGAATTTGAAGCATCAAGTTAGCAAAATTTTTCTCGATAATCGAGTATTAAAAACCTTTAGCTATTATAACTTATAAAAACATTAAGTTCTTATTCTCTTTTTTAAAATTTCTCAATGCGATAGTTTTCTTTGATTTTATCTACAATAGTTTGCGCTAGCTTTTCTTTACTTTCTACGGTCCAACCAGCAACGTGTGGAGAAAGCAATACATTTTCTGCATTTATTAAATACTGAAATGCCTCAGGCATTTTTTGATTAGTAAATAGATTTTCGAAAGATTTTTTCTCATACTCCAATACATCTAAACCTGCTCCTAAAACTTTTCCTGATTGTAAAGCCCCAACCAAATCTTTTGTCACTACTGATTTTCCTCTGGCTGTATTTAACAACCAAAAAGGTTTAGAAAAATTATTGATAAAATCTGAGCTCACCATTTTCATGGTAAGTTCTGTTTGTGGGGTGTGTAAACTTAAAACATCAACCCTTTTTTGAAGCTCATCTAAAGAAACTTGTTGAGCATTTTCATCACCTACATTTGGTTTAATATCGTAGCAAATCACTTCAACATCAAAGCCTCTAAGTTTTTTAGCAAAGGCTTTTCCCATATTACCATAACCTATGATTCCAACAGTTTTTCCATCTAATTCTATTCCTCTATTTTCTTCTCTCAACCATTTTCCTTCTCGTACTTCTTTATCTGCTTTATTAAGCTTATTAAATAAAGAAAGTAGCATTCCTAAGGTATGTTCTCCGACTGCATTTCGATTTCCCTCTGGTGCTGATATTAAACGTACTCCTTTCTTTTCTGCATAATCACAATCAATATTTTCTAAACCAGCTCCTACTCGCCCTATAAATTTAAGGTTTGTTGCTTTATCTAAAAATTGTTTGTCTATGGTAAATCGACTACGAATAATAATTCCGTCATACTCGTGAATTTTATCTTCAATTTCTGATTTTGAAGAAGTATAGTCCTCATAATTTTCAAAACCTAAACTCTTTAGTTGATTTATTAAAAGAGGATGATTCGTATCTAAATGAAGTATTTTCATTAAAATAGATTATTAGATGGTTGGATATTTAGAATTTTTGATAGTTATATTTAGCTTAATGTTGAATTGAATTTAGACATCATTTTCACTACACTCATTAAAGTTTCTGTATAATTTTCTAAATCAGTTTTAGAGATAAAACCCAAATCATAACTAAGTAATAATTGAGTTTCAACCTCATAGCATGAGCCTAATGCAATTACCAGAAACCTAGCAAAATCTTTATTGGATGTTCTTGAGCAACCTTCAGCTATATTTGAGGGAATAGATACTGAAGCTCTTCTCAATTGAGAAACTAATCCGTACTTTTCATCTTCAGGAAATTTTGATGTGAGTAAATAAATGTCTTTGCAAAAAGATCTACTCACTTGCCAAAATTTAAAATCCTTATATCTATGCATCTCTTAACTTCTAGAAATCGAATAATCCAACTATCTAAAAATCTAAATTAATATTGTTCTTCTTCGTTTGGAAAGTCTTGATTTTTCACATCAGTAATATACTGCTCAAAAGCATTAGTCATTTCTGTATGTAAATCTAAATACCTACGTAAAAAACGAGGATTAAACTCATGTGTCATTCCTAACATATCATGCATCACTAACACTTGTCCATCAACACCTCCTCCTGCTCCAATTCCTATTACTGGAATTGTTAAAGCTTCTGCTACTTTTTGTGCTAACTTTGCTGGAACTTTTTCTAATACAATAGCAAAACATCCTAACCTTTCTAGCATTAAAGCATCTTTCATTAATTTTTCTGCTTCTTCTTCCTCTTTTGCTCTTACTGTATAAGTTCCAAACTTATAAATAGACTGTGGAGTTAATCCTAGGTGTCCCATTACAGGAATACCTGCATTTAAAATTCGTTTGATAGAGTCTTTTATCTCTTTACCTCCTTCTAATTTTATTGAGTGCGCTCCACTTTCTTTCATGATTCGAATAGCTGAGCGTAATGCTTCTTTAGGATCTGATTGATAGCTACCAAAAGGTAAATCAACCACTACTAAGCAACGATCAATTCCTCTTACTACAGAACTTGCATGATAAATCATTTGGTCTAATGTAATAGGTAATGTAGTTTCATGACCCGCCATTACATTTGACGCTGAATCTCCCACTAAAATTACATCTATTCCTGCACCATCAACAATTTTTGCCATGGTATAGTCATAAGCTGTAAGCATTGAGATTTTCTCTCCATTTGCTTTCATTTCAACAAGAGATTTAGTGGTAATTCTTTTATATTGTTTTTTTGCTACTGACATTTCTTTTGTTTTATGGATTGTAAAAATACATAATTATTTAGTGGTTTTATTTATTATGAACCTTTAAGCCTTTCGTTTTTTACTTTTTTAACCTCGTTAATCTTCTGTTAATTATACTTTATCCGTTTATTTTTTTAATAGTTTTACCTAGCTAAACTAAACTAACATGCAAAAGATTTTTACTTTACTAATCGTTTTTGTTCTTACAACTATGGTAAGTGCACAAGAAAACTCAGAAAAAAAAGCCATTAAAAATACTATTGAAACCTTTTTTGAAGGATTACATAAAGGTGACAGTACATTAGTAAGTTCTACTCTTAATTCTACAATTAACATTCAAACTACTTTTACAAATAAAGAAGGCAAAAAAGTTTTAGTTACCGAAAGTAAAACCAAACTACTTACTAATATTGCTAATAAAAAACCTGAACATACTTATTTAGAAAAATTATTATCATGGGATATTAAAGTAGATGGTAATTTAGCTTCTGTTTGGACACCTTATGAGTTTTATTTAAACGATAAGTTTAGTCATTGTGGAGCAAATTCTTTTCAGCTTTTCAATAATAATGGAAAATGGGAAATCATATACTTAGTTGATATGAGACGTAAAGATAATTGTGAAGCTCTTAAGCAGTAATCTTTATGAAAAAAATTGGATTTCTTTTTTTATTTATTTCCTGTTTTGGTTTTGCACAAAAACCTGAATTATTCCTTCCTGAATTATTTAATGGACTACCTAATATCAGGGATTTTTCGATGAGTAAAAACCAAAATGAATTTTATTTTACTGTTGAAAGTTATTTAAAAGAATACTCTTTTATAGCCTATTCAAAAAAAGTAAATGGAGAATGGAAAAAACCCGAGGTGGTTAGTTTTTCCGGACAATACAAGGACTTAGAACCATTTTTATCTCCTGACGGATTAAAACTTTTTTTTGCTTCTAATAGAAAGAACAATGATTCAGGAGAGGTAAAAAAAGATATGGATATTTGGTATGTAACACGAAAATCTTTGTCTGATAGTTGGTCTAATCCTATAAATGTTGGTTCAATAATTAATACTTCTGCCAACGAATTTTATCCTTCAGTAACAGAAAAAGGTGATTTATTTTTCACAGCAGAGTATGAAAATTCTAAAGGCAAAGAAGATATTTATGTAAGTAAGCTTGTGGATGGAAAATATACTACGCCTGTTTCTCTTGGCTCTGGAGTAAACTCTGATAAATACGAGTTTAATGCCTTCGTCGCTCCAGATGAAAGCTTTATAATTTTTACTTCTTACGGAAGAAAAGACGATTTAGGTAGAGGTGATTTATACTTAAGTAAAAAAGGAAATAATAACAAATGGTTGCCTGCTAAACACTTAACTAACCTCAATTCAAAAAAACTGGATTATTGTCCTTTTGTAGATTTTACAAATAATAAAATTTACTATACAACTAGCAAAAGTGCTATCACAAATAAATTAAATGAAAAGAAAAGCTTTGAAGAAATAATTGATTTTATTAAAAACGCCCCCAATGGACTAAGTAGAATTTACGTTACTTATTTCCCCAAAAAATAACTTATCTTTGATTTAATGAATCTAACAAATCCATCAAATACTTTATCTCCTGATAAATGGGTAGACAATTATGCTGATTACCTGTTTAATTATGCTGTTGTGCGTGTAAATAACTCTAATGTTGCTAAAGATTTAGTGCAAGAAACTTTTTTTGCAGGATTAAAGTCTGCAAAGAATTTTGAAGGAAAATCCACTGAACGAACATGGTTAGTTTCAATTTTAAAAAGAAAAATAATAGATTACTATCGAAAAATAAACTCAAAAAAAGGACAAGCTGAAGTTAGAATGAGTTTTTATGATAGTGGTGAAAATCAAGGTAGTTGGATTGAAGAACGAGTACCACAAACTTGGGGTAATGATGCTGATAAGGATATTGAAAATGAAGAATTAAAAGATCAATTAGATAAATGTATTGATAACCTTCCTGAAAAATATGCCATGGTTTTTAAAATGAAAACCATACAACAGTTTGAAACTGAAGATATTTGTAAGGAGCTAAATATTTCTCCGTCAAACCTATGGGTTATCATTCATAGAGCTAGAACACAATTGAGAAGCTGTATGGAAAAAAATTGGTTTAATAAGTAAAAATACAATGTTTAAATTTTTTAAAATTACATGTGATGAAGCCACAACCATTTGCGATAAAAGTCAATATGGAGAAGCCTCAGTATATGAAAAATTACAACTTAATTGGCATTTGTTTGTGTGTAAAGTATGTGCTTTATACTCTAAACAAAACAAGAAGATGTCACAAATTTTGAAAGTAAAAACTAATAACTGTAATAAAGATAAAGCTTGTTTGTCAAGCAAAGACAAGCAGGAATTAAAAGAACAATTAAGTAAACTTAATTAAACAATTTTGGTTTTTTAAAAAAACCATTTTTTGATTTTTTGTTAGATTGAAACGGAATTTATTATAGCAATAAATTCCGTTTTTTTAATTTTGCGCATTAAAAACAACCCACATGCATTTTTTACCTGAAGAATTAGATAATTATGTTGTTAAACATTCTCAAGCTGAACCAAAAATACTACAAGAATTAGGTAGAGAGACTTGGCAAAAGGTTTTAAACCCTCGTATGTTAAGTGGAGCTTTTCAAGGAAGGGTTTTATCTATGATTTCAAAATTAATTCAGCCCAAATCAATTTTAGAAATTGGTACTTACACTGGGTATTCTGCTTTATGTTTAGCTGAAGGATTATCTAAAGAAGGAAAACTTTATACAATTGATAAAAATGAAGAATTGGAAGAACTTCAATATAAGTACTTTCAAAAATCTGATTACAAAGACCAAATAACACAATATGTTGGTAATGCTATAGATATTATTCCCACTATCGATTCTAAATTTGATTTAGTATTTATAGATGCTGACAAGTCTAATTATGTAAATTATTTTCATCTAATTATTGAAAAAATGAATAAAGGAGGAGTAATTTTATCTGACAATGTCTTATGGAGTGGAAAAGTTGTTGAAGAACTAGACCCTAAAGATACAGATACTAAAATTCTTTTAGAGTATAATAGAGTTTTAAATGAAGATAGTCGCTTAGAAACAGTATTACTACCCATACGAGACGGATTAACTATTAGTAGAGTTATTTAAAAAGAAAGAGTAAACCAAAAAGGTTTACTCTTTCTTTTTAAAATATGTTTTTAATTATAAGTTAATCTTTCAGCTACAAATAATTCTTTTTCGTAATCTTTAATAAAAGCATCTATTTGTTCTTTTTTTGTACCAGGAACACAAATAATATGTGCCATTTTGTTTTCTGATGCTAATTGATACTTTTTACATAAAGCTTCAGAAGGTTTCTCTAAAACTACTGTAAGCGCCTCATTATTTCTCCATGTTTTAACTCCTATCTCTTTTAACCTTTGCTCTGTATACGCTGCTAATTCTTGAGACTTTCTAGCTCTTGTAATTAGACCATCTTTCCCGTATTTTTCAATAAAAGACCATAATAATAATGGAGTTAAACCATTTCTTGAACCTGTAATGGTTGTGTCTAAAGTTCCAACATAAGAAACTGAGTTTACAATTCTATCTCTATGCTTTCTTTTTGCTAAAACAATTCCACAGGGTATTGGTCCACCAATAAATTTATGTCCAGATATAGAAATACTATCAATCCCTTCTGCAAAATCAAACTTTGGTTTAGGGTCGACAAAAGGAGCAATACATCCTAAAAATGCTGCATCACAATGGATATAATAATCTTTAATAGCATATTTTTTGATAATACCTTTAATTTTATCTAAATCATCTACAGCTTCAGTCATTGTTGTACCTATGTTTAAAAAGAAAACTGCTGGTTTATCTCTATGAAGAGTTATAAGACTTTCTAGATCATCATAATCTATCTCACCATTATCTTGACTTCTCACTACTATATTCTTTAAATTTAGTAGGTGTAAATTCTTTTTAACACTATAATGTGTAGACTCGCTATAATATACTACAGGATTATTAAAACTTTCTCTAGCCAAATACAGGCCATAAAGATTTCCTTCTGTTCCTCCATTCGTAACATATCCCCATACATCATTAGTTGAAGATGATAATATATCAGCGAAAAAACTAATGACTTCTCTTTCTATATCCTTCGTGTCTATTGATAAAGTTGAAGGAGATTCTGGGTCCCCGACATTATTGATACATAAATTTAAAAAAGGTGCAAATTCACTGTAGTTAAAATCTTTTGCTAAAGGATAACCTAAAAAATTAGATGAAGCCTCATTAATTCTGTTATAAATTTCATTTATTCTACTCATATCTACCTGTTTTAAATGTTATTAAATCACTTAACAAATATACTTTTAAAGAATAAAAACCTACTTAAAACACTTAAACAAAGAAAAAAATAACTATTTTTAACTATTAAACAGCAATTAAAACTATTAACAACATTAAAAGTGTTTTAAAACAGAAAAACTTACCATGGAACAACTAGATAATGTGGATAAAAAACTATTAGATGAGCTGCAAAAAGACTGCAAACAATCCATTAAACAACTAGCAAGTAAAGTAAACCTGTCTATTACTCCAACTCATGAGCGAATAAAAAAGATGGAATTAAATGGGATTATAGATAAGTATGTTGCCTTATTAAATTTAGAAACCATTGATAAAAATTTAATTGTGTATTGTCAAGTAACACTTGTTAAACATCAAGAAACTGCTTTTAAAGAGTTTGAGGATTATATGTCTAAAATAGATGAAATAGTAGAAGTATCTTATATAGCTGGAGTCTATGATTTTTTACTAAAAGTTGTTTTAAAAGATATGAACGAATATCAAGATTTTGTGTTAAAAAAATTATCGCAGTTAGAAGTTATTTCAAATATTCAAAGTTCATTTGTCATGAAACAGGTAAAGAACACCACAAAAATAGAAATGGTGTAGTTTGCAAACTACACCATTTCTATTTTTTAACGATTCCTTTTTATAGGACCTGTAAAATCATCTATATTGTCTTTAACTTCGTTCACTTCCTTATTAATATCTCTCACAAAATCCGTATCTATACCTTGATTTTTTGCACTATCATTAATTTCTTTTTTAATGTCATTAGTAGCATCTTTAATTTGACGCATACCTTTTCCAAGCCCTCTTGCTATTTCCGGAATTTTATCCGCTCCAAATAACATGACTACTATCAACAGGATTACAAAAATCTCTGGTCCTCCAATAAATAAAAATATTCCATTCATCACTGCAAAGATAATTAAATTCAATCTGGTATTCTTTACTGAATAAAAAAAAGCCAAACAATATTTGCTTGGCTTTTTATTTTTATACTTAAAACGAATTAATCTGCAAGAATAATCGCTTTATTGTCTTTCATTTCTATGGTTCCAGACTTAATTTTTAAAGTCAAAATTTTATCATCTTCTGGTAACCTTTCGATGCTTCCATGTAAATCATCAAAAACTAAATGCTCTTGAGTATGTACATGTACTTTTACTCTTCCTTCATTTAAAATAGACACCACTGGTGCGTGATTATTTAACATTTGGAATTCTCCATTTACACCTGGCACTACTACAGAATCAACTTCAGATGAAAATAAGATAGCTTCTGGTGTTACAATTTCTAAATACATACTTTAATGCTTTAGGCTTTAAGCTTTTGCTTAAGGCAATTAATTACGCTTCTGCTAACATTTTCTCTCCAGCATCAATTGCTTCTTGAATTGATCCTTTTAAGTTGAATGCAGCTTCAGGATACTTGTCTAATTCTCCATCCATAATCATGTTGAATCCTTTGATAGTATCTTTAATATCTACTAATACACCTGGTATCCCTGTAAACTGCTCTGCTACGTGGAATGGTTGAGATAAGAAACGTTGTACACGACGAGCTCTGTGAACTACTAATTTATCTTCTTCAGATAATTCTTCCATACCTAAAATTGCGATAATATCTTGTAATTCTTTATAACGTTGTAAAATTTCTTTTACTCTTTGTGCACAGTTATAGTGTTCATTTCCTAAAATATCAGCAGTTAAAATTCTTGAAGTAGAATCTAATGGATCTACTGCTGGGTAAATACCTAACTCTGCAATCTTACGAGATAATACAGTAGTAGCATCTAAGTGAGCAAATGTTGTTGCTGGTGCTGGATCCGTTAAATCATCTGCAGGTACATAAACTGCTTGTACAGATGTAATAGAACCTTTTTTAGTAGAAGTAATACGCTCTTGCATTGCTCCCATTTCTGTTGCTAATGTTGGTTGATAACCCACCGCTGATGGCATACGACCTAATAAAGCCGATACCTCAGAACCTGCTTGAGTAAAACGGAAGATATTATCAACGAAGAATAATACGTCTTTTCCTTGAGCTTCACCAGCTCCATCACGGAAATACTCAGCAATTGTTAATCCAGATAAAGCTACACGAGCACGTGCTCCAGGTGGCTCATTCATCTGACCGAATACGAAAGTTGCCTTTGAATCTCTCATTCCTGGTTTATCTACTTTAGATAAATCCCATCCACCATCTTCCATAGAGTGCATGAAATCATCACCATATTTGATAATTCCAGACTCTAACATCTCACGTAATAAATCGTTTCCTTCACGAGTTCTTTCTCCAACTCCTGCAAATACAGATAAACCTCCGTGTCCTTTTGCAATGTTGTTAATTAACTCCTGAATTAATACTGTTTTTCCTACTCCTGCTCCACCAAATAATCCAATCTTACCTCCTTTTGCATAAGGCTCAATTAAATCAATTACTTTAATTCCAGTAAATAACACTTCGGTAGAAGTTGATAATTCTTCAAATTTTGGAGCTTGACGGTGAATTGGTAAACCAGCTTCACCTTCTTTAGGTAAATCTCCTAATCCATCAATAGCATCACCTGTTACATTAAATAAACGACCGTAGATATCATTACCTATTGGCATTTGAATTGGGTTACCAGTAGCAACTACTTCTTGCCCTCTTTGTAAACCATCAGTTGCATCCATAGAAATGGTACGAACTGTATCTTCACCAATGTGTTGTTGAACTTCTAAAACTAAAGTTGAACCGTCTGCTTTTTTAATTTCTAACGAATCATAAATCTTTGGTAATTCAGCATTTTCTGTATTAAACTCAACATCGATTACTGGACCAATAATTTGAGAAACTTTACCTGTTATTGTAGACATTACTATATGTAATTAAAGTTATTTTATTTACTATATGAGTTTTAACTCATTTTTTCAAGGTGCAAAGGTAATTTTTTTAGTGGAATTTAAAAAACCTTTCGAAGTATTTTTCCATAAAAAAAAGCCTCACGAATGTGAGGCCTTTATTGATGTTATAATTGTAATTAAATTACTTTACTAATTTAATCTCAACACGTCTGTTTTCAGCTCTACCAGCTCTTGTCTTGTTATCAGCAATTGGGTAGTCTTCACCAAATCCAGCAGAAGTTAATCTTTTTGAATCGATTCCTCCTTTAGTGATTAAGTAATCTAAAACAGCTTTAGCTCTTTTTTCAGATAATCTTTGGTTTAAAGTGTTAGATCCTGAACTATCAGTGTGACCTTGAATGCTAAAGTTAGCTTTAGGGTACTCCTTCATAATTCCTGCGATTAAATCTAATTTACCAGTAACTCCTTTTCTGAATGAAGTTTTACCTGAGTTAAAGTAGATAGCTCTTGCGAACTCGTTTAATTTCTTAACAGCTTCTTCTTTGATTACTACTTCAGGACATCCGTTGTTAGATGCTACACCTGCTTCGTTTGGACATTTATCATCTTTGTCTAATACTCCGTCTCCGTCAGTATCTGGCCAAGGACATCCGTTGTTAGCAGCTGGACCAGCTTCGTTTGGACACTTATCTTTTCCGTCTACAACACCGTCTCCGTCAGCATCAGGACATCCGTTGTTAGCTTTAGTTCCTTTTTCAGTTGGACAAGCATCATCTTTATCAGCGATACCATCACCATCAGCATCAGGACAACCATTTAAAGCAGCTAAACCAGCAACTTCTGGACAAGCATCGTCAGAATCTTTGATTCCGTCTCCGTCAGTATCAGGACATCCGTTGAATTCTTTTAATCCAGCAACTTCTGGACAAGCATCATCTTTATCATATACTCCGTCTCCGTCAGTATCTTTTCCTCCGAACTTAAATACTAAACCAATTGAGTGTTGGAAGTGATCTCTTACTTTATCAGCAAATTCTTTCTTTCCTCCTGTTTGGAAATTTAAACCTAAGTTATCGTTAAACCAAACGTTGAATCCAGCACCAGCATTTAACATACCTTCACCTTCATCAGCTAAAGAAGTATAACCTCCACCAACGTATACATAAGGATCCCACCAACCAGTGTTACCTACTAAGTTGTTTAAGTCATACTTTACGTTAGCATCGATAGCCCAGTAAAGCTCATCCATATCATCTTTTGTACGGAAAGTCTCAATCTTGTTTAAAGACCCTGCTAATTGTAAAGTAAAACCATCGTTTAAATATCTATCAACAGTTACTCTTGAAATTGATGGTAAGATATTCCAGTCACTAGTACCGATATAATCTTTAGCATAATCTCCAAAATCTGAAGGGATCCTAACGTCTACTGCGTTAACCCCGAAACCAACCGCCCAAGGGTTGTCTGAATCCTGTGCGCTAACGTTTACAGCAGCAAACGCAAATAAAGCCATCACAGCTAATTTTAATTGTTTCATTATTAAAAATTTAAATTAAAAGTTCGTTTATATATTACGCAAATGTAAGTTGTTCAAACTTATTTACAAAAACAAATCTACAAAAACTTACAATAAAAGCAAGTTTTTGAACGACTATTTTATATCACTTTCAACTCTTTTCCAACCTTGATAAATGCGTTTATTGCCTTATCTAAATGTTCTTTTTCATGAGCTGCTGATAATTGAACTCGAATTCTTGCTTGCTCTTTTGGAACTACAGGATAAAAGAAACCTATTACATAAATTCCTTCTTCTAATAACTTATTTGCCATAGTTTGCGACAGTTTTGCATCATACAACATCACTGGCACAATTGCTGCATCAGCTCCTACTAAATCAAAACCTGCTTTTTCCATTTCTTCACGGAAATAGTTTGTATTCCATTCTAATTTATCACGTAATGTAGTATCATTAGATAATAAATCAAATACTTTTAATGAAGCTCCTACTATTGCTGGTGCTAATGAGTTTGAAAATAAATACGGACGTGAACGTTGACGTAAAATTTCAATAATTTCTTTTTTACCTGTAGTATATCCTCCCATGGCTCCTCCAAGTGCTTTTCCTAAGGTTCCTGTAACAATATCTACACGATCCATTACATTTTTCAATTCTACAGTTCCACGCCCTGTTTTTCCGATAAACCCAGCCGCATGACATTCATCCACCATCACCATAGCATCATATTTATCTGCTAAATCACAAATTTCATCAAGCTTTGCTACAATTCCGTCCATAGAAAAAACACCATCAGTTACAATAATTTTAAAACGATGCCCTTGTTTGTTTGCTTCAATTAACTGTTCCTCTAAAGAAGCCATGTCATTGTTATTATAACGATAACGTGCTGCCTTACACAAACGAACTCCATCAATGATAGATGCATGATTTAAACTATCAGAAATAATAGCATCCTCTTTAGTTAACAAAGGCTCAAAAACTCCTCCGTTTGCATCAAAAGCTGCAGCATATAAAATGGTATCTTCTGTAGTATAGAAATCAGCTATTTTTTGTTCTAATTGTTTGTGAATATCTTGTGTTCCACAAATGAAACGTACAGACGACATTCCAAAACCATGTGTATCCATGATATCTTTTGCCGCTTGAATTACTTCTGGATGATTTGACAATCCTAAATAGTTGTTAGCACAAAAATTAACTACTTCTTCTCCTGTAGATATTTTAATCACTGCATCTTGTGATGAAGTAATTATACGCTCTGACTTATATAATCCAGCATCTTTTATATCCTGAATTTCTTGTTGTAATTGTTCTTTTATTTTTCCGTACATAATTTATGTTTGAAAGTTGTTTGCTATAAAAGTTCAAAGTTAGTTGTTATACTTCTTCAACCAAAATTTCTTCGTCAATATATATAAGTAGTTTTTTCAATACCTTAAAATTCAACGTTTGTAATACTCTTCCATATCGCAATAATTGCTGATGATATGCTTTAGACGGTTTTCCTGTTTTATAATCAATAATTACTGCTTCGTTACCTTGATTAAAGATCAACCTGTCTGGGATTACTATTTGCCCATCAACATCTACAATTTCTCTCTCGTTAAACACTACAACTTCTTCAGAAAAGTATTCTTTTAATTTAGAATGATTTACTATTTGCTGTATGCTTTTTATTACTTCAGATAATTTTTCTTGAGGCAAAATCCCTTGTTGTTCATAACGATAAACAACCTTTTCAATATCATCTTTTGTAATAATTTCTGCCATCATTTCATGAATCAAATTACCAAACTCAATAGCTTTACCTTGCTCGGTATCCCACAATTTTGATGCACTTGCTAACATGTGAATATTATGTTCTTTCCACGGTGTGGATATAAAACCTTCTTGTATTTGAACTCCTGATGTTTTCTCCTTTAAAACACTTACCCTTTCTTTATTCCCAAAGGAATATTCTAAAACCTCATCACTCCATTCACCAACCTTTTTTAGATAGTTAATAAATACTCCTGAGTAAAAATTCGTGTTTTCTTCACCTTTGGATGAAATTTTCCTTTCTGTTACAATATATAATTGCTCCACAGCTCTTGTAAGTGCTACATATAATAAGTTGAAATTATCTAGCTCTAACTCTTCTCTTTGTTGCTGGTAAATCTCAGAACCTCTATCATTCACATAACTCAAATCTTTATTGAAAGGAACGAGTAATTCTTTAAATTTGTCATAATTCCCTGGCAATTCATTTAACCAAACTTTAGGATTTATTTGTCTATAAACATCTAAATCATACGGAAAAATAACTACTGGAAACTCTAGCCCTTTTGATTTATGAATTGTCATTACTTGTACAGCATTCCCACTTTCTGGAGCTACAATACTTAATTTATCTTTTTTCTCTGACCAATAATCTAAAAATTCTTGAATACTTGTTCCTTTTCGTTGTTGTTCCAGAACTACATCTAAAAAAAATTGTACATAAGCATCTGAATAAGTGACTAATTGAAATCCTCTAATAATTTCCTCTATTTTTTCGTAAAAAGGTAACTGATGAAACATCGACAATTCAAAGGATGTTTCATAATCTTTTAATTCTTGAAAAATAGCTTTATTAGACTGATGTATTAACTTAGCTATAAACGAATGCTTGTCTTCCAAGACCTTTAAATGCTCATGTAAAAAATACAACATTTCTAAACAGGTTTCTTTATCGTTTGGATGCTGAATTATCTGTAGCGTGTTTACTATAAAGTTGACTTTTGAACTGTTTTCTAATAGTAATGTTTCTGAAGAAACTATATCAATTCCATTTTCAGATAAGTAATTCGCTACTGTAATTCCATCTTTCTTTTTACGAACTAGAATACAAATTTCATCTAGCGAAAATTCAGTCTCTAAACTTTTAACAAGTTCTAAAATCTTCTTCGGGTATTTATTTTTCTCTTGCTCCTTATCTTCTTCTTTTTCTAAAAAAGATAGTGAGACAAAGCCTCCTTTTTTAGTTGTTGTTAATTGTTTATTTCCTTCAACAAACAATTGTTTGTAAGAGTCATTCTGTAAGAAATTTGCAGTATGTTGAAAAAACTGATTATTAAAGTTAATCACCTCAGCATAACTTCTAAAATTGGTTTCTAAGGTTTTTACTTCTTTAGAAATTTGAAATGGGTTATCTTTTTCTGAACCTAATCCTATAAATTGTTCTGATTTACCTCCACGCCAACGATAAATTGCTTGTTTTCCATCACCTACCAATAACAAATTACTATTTTCTTGTGCTAATGCATTATCTATTAGCGGAATTAAATTTTGCCATTGCAAGGTTGATGTATCTTGCATTTCATCAATAAAATAATGCATAAAACGCTGCCCAATTCGCTCATAAATAAAAGGTGCAGGTTGGTCTTTAATATTTTCCGAAATTAGCTGATTAAATTCAGCATTCAATCTTAAATTATTTTCTTCTTTTAAATGTGTTAATTCTTGATTGATATTGTTTAAAACCGCTAACGGAATAATACTTTTCAATGCTAGTTTATTCATTGAAAACTGTTGATATAATTGTTCCGATTCTGTATACATCTTTAGTAGTTCTGGTAAAACTCCTTCAATAGCAGATTTTACATCTTCTGGTTTTGACTTGGAATAAAAATTACTCTCCTCAATTCGCTCTCTTAATTTGCTTTGATCAAAAAACTTTGCTTTTTCAGGATTACTGGCTAGTGCTACAAAATGATTTGGCAACATCGATCGATAAAAATCTTTATGATCTAACTTTACTGATTCAATCACTCTCAATGCTTCATCTCCAACCTCTTTCCATCTGTTTTTTATATGTATTTGGTGTTTTGAAATCTTGGTTTTTAAATCGGTAAAATCAGCAAGTTGTTTATCAGCTAGTTTTTTAAAGTGCTTAGTATCATCTTCATTCAATAAAATTTTGGAAAACTCGTTTAATTCACGAGAAATATCCCAAGATTTATCGTCATCTGCCTTATCAAGCGAAAAATCTATCAATAATTTAGTCAATGTTTCATCACTTCCTATTTTTGAAATTAGCACATCTACTGCTTCATTTAATAAAGAAACAGCATCCATTTCCACTTCAAAATTTAAAGGCAATCCTAAATCGTAGGCAAAACTTTTAATTATTTTATGTGTAAAACTATCAATTGTTGTGATTGAAAACGCAGAATAATTCCGAAGAATTTCATTCAATATCTTCTTACTTCGATCTTTCACTACGGTTCTATCAAGTGAATTTTCTTCTAGGATAATTTCTAGCAAGTCATTGCTTTTTCCATCAGCAAAATCTTGTAGATTGTCCAACACACGCTCTTTCATTTCTCCTGCTGCCTTGTTGGTAAACGTAATTGCCAATATTTTTTGAAAACGGAAAATATCTTCAGACCTTAGTAAAACTTTTAGGTACTCTTTTACTAGAGTAAATGTTTTACCACTACCCGCAGAGGCGTTGTATACTTGAAAAATAGATGGTTGCTGCACTAATTAAATTTTATGCAAAATACAAAAAGCTAAACAGGATTTGTTTAGCTTTTTAAGTTTATTATTATTTAATCTCTACCCTAAACCAACGTCTAAAGACATCATTACTATAAATCCACCTATAAAACCTAGAGTTGCAATGTCGGTATATTTGTCTCGTTGGGTTTCTGGAATTACTTCTTCTACCACTACAAAAATCATTGCTCCTGCAGCAAACGCCAAAGCATATGGTAAAATAGGTGTAAAAAACGATACTGCTACTGCTCCTAAAACTGCTGCTACTGGCTCTACAATAGCTGACAGTTGTCCGAACCAAAAACTTTTAAAACGACTTATTCCCTGTCTTCTCAAAGGCATAGCTACCGCAAATCCTTCTGGAAAATTTTGAATTCCGATACCAATAGCTAATGAAATGGCAGCAATAATCATTTCTGTTTGCTCAACTCCTACCATTGTTGAAGCAGCTCCAAACAAAACACCTACAGCTAATCCTTCTGGAATGTTGTGTAAAGTTATTGCCAAAACTAGCAAAGTGGTTTTATGCCAATCTGTTTTTACACCTTCCACTTCATGCTCTTTAAAGTTTATATGCAAGTGAGGCAACAACTTATCCATCCCAAATAAAGCCAACGCTCCCAGAGCAAAACCTATTGCTGAAGGTAATACTTTTACAAATCCTTCTCCTGGACTGTTATCAATTGCTGGTGCTAACAAACTCCAAAAACTTGCCGCAACCATCACTCCTCCTGTAAAACCAAGCATTCCATCTAAAACGGCTCGGTTCATTTTTTTAAAAAAGAAAACTAATGCTGCTCCTAAAGCAGTTAAACCCCAAGTAAATAATGAAGCATATAACGCTGCTTGAATAGGGTGTTCTTTCCCAAAACTAACTAATTGATTAAATAAATCCATTTATAAAAATATTGTCTCTTTAACGTGGTTTTTGAATATATAAGTTACTTGCTATTTTGTTAGATACAGAAAGTGTTTTACCATCCATCTCTATGACTAAAGAACCATCAAAAGGTTCTTTTTCGACTACTTTTATTTGTTTTCCTAAGGCGATTTCTTGTTTATCTAGAAAACGCAAAAATTCTGAAGAGCTATCGTCAACTCCAACACAAACTCCTATTTCATTTTTCTTTAAAGTAGACAACAAGCTTTTTTCTATTATTTGCAGGTTTCCTTCTTTATCTGGAATAGGGTCTCCATGCGGATCTCTTTTTGGATAATCTAAAAAAGCATCCAGCTCATTAATTAATTTTGGAGACTTTATATGCTCTAATTGTTCCGCTACTTCATGCACTTCATCCCAAGAAAAGTTTAGTTTATCTACTAAAAAAACTTCCCATAATCTATGTTTACGAACAATATTCGCAGCTGTTTTTTTTCCAAAATCAGTTAACGTTACTCCCTGATACTTTTTATAACTAACAACATTTTTCTCTGATAGTTTTTTAACCATATCAGTTACTGAAGACGCTTTTGTATCTAGCTTTTTTGCTATTGCATTTGTACTGATTCCTTTTTTATAATCAGCCGCTAAATGATACATTGTTTTTATGTAGTTTTCTTCAGATTGACTAAACATTATGATTTTTTTAGGTATACAAATATATAGTTTTTGATTTAATTAAACATATTTTTAGTCTAGACTAAAAAATAATTTATATTTGCATAAAATTTTAATTTAAAAACTGTTCAACAGGAAACCATTTTCAACATGAGAAATCATATTGCCATAGCAATTATATTATTATCAAGCATTGTAAACGGACAAGTAATTAAAGGAAAAGTTACTTCTTCTTCAGGAGAAACCATTCCTTTTGTTAATGTATTTATAAAAGGAACAGATATTGGGACCACCACAGATGAGTCTGGAAACTATACATTAGAAACAACGAAAAATAAATTCGTTTTAGTTTCTTCAATGATTGGTTTTATATCAGAAAGAAAAACTGTTACCCTACACTCTTCTCAAGAAAAAATAGTCAATTTCACATTGATTGAAACTGCAGAAATTTTAGATCAAGTTACTGTCACCGGGACTCGTACCGATAAACGCAGAACTAATAGCCCAGTTATAGTTAATGTAATTAATAGTCAAACCTTGGCTGATGTACAAGCATGTAATTTATCAGAAGGTTTAAAGTTTCAAACTGGTTTACGTGTAGAAACCGATTGTCAGACTTGTAACTACACGCAACTTCGTATGAATGGATTAGCTGGCGGATATTCTCAAATTTTAATTAATGGGCGCCCCATCTTTAGTCCACTAACTGGATTATACGGATTAGAACAAGTCCCTACAAATATGATTGAACGAATAGAAGTTGTTCGTGGTGGTGGGTCTGCTTTATATGGCTCGAGCGCTATTGGAGGTACAGTAAATGTTATTACGAAAATTCCGAAAAAAAACAATTACAGTATCGGCTATACCTATCAAAACATTAAAGGAGCTTCAGATCACATAATTTCTGGAAATGCTACTATAGTAAATGAAGACAGAAACGCTGGTGCTTCATTTTTTATTAATAATAGAAAAAAAGAATTGTACGATGCTAACGGTGATAACTTTTCTGAATT
This sequence comes from Tenacibaculum sp. DPLXC6, assembly GCF_056815515.1. Classification (NCBI taxonomy): domain Bacteria; kingdom Pseudomonadati; phylum Bacteroidota; class Flavobacteriia; order Flavobacteriales; family Flavobacteriaceae; genus Tenacibaculum; species Tenacibaculum sp. DPLXC6. Next base: position 2,536,282 of record NZ_CP141806.1, on the reverse strand, counting down.
ACCTGAATTAAAGAATAATTCATTTGGAACTAACTTATTTTTCCTTCCGACAGATAATCAAAAGATAGAAGTGAATTTTAGTAAAATGAATGAATACCGTTATGGTGGAGAAATGGTTTATAAAGCCCCTCATTTTGCAATGCAATCGGAAGAACGTGTTCATGATGTTTATGTAGGAAATATTGATTATCAAATTAACTTTAATGATGACAAAAGCTCTATAATTTCTTATTTCGCTACACAATATACCGACAGAGAACACTATACTGGAATTCGACCAGACGTTGGCACTGATGAAGATACTAAGCACTTGGCTAAACCTCCTTATGGTAACTCAACAACTACTACTTTTCAAGGAGGGTTACAATTCAATCATCAATTAGAGAAGTTTTTAGGAGGAAACAATGTACTAACTTTAGGTGGTGAATTTGTACAAGATGATGTTTTTGATGTTATTGATGCATACGAATACAAAGTAGATCAATTAACTCAGAACTTTGGATTCTTTTTCCAAAGCGATTGGGAAATAAACAAACAATTAAATTTACTAACAGGTATTCGTTACGATAATCACAAATTAAATGCTTTGAAGCAAAACGGGACTGAAAAAGCTATTGTAAATAATGTTGCTAGTCCACGAGTATCTTTACTGTTTAAACCTTTTGAAAACACACAAATTAGAGGAACTTGGGGAACTGGCTTTAGAGCTCCACAAGCTTTTGACACCGATTTACATATTGCTTTTGCTGGTGGTGGAATTTCACGGGTACTACTATCTGACGACTTAAAAAGAGAACGTTCTAATAGTTATACCTTATCTTTTAATTATGATAAACCTACCGAACATTATATTTACGGATTCACTTTCGAGAGTTTTTATACTAACCTAAAGGATGCTTTTTACTTAGAATCTATTGGAGAGGATGAATTTGGTGAAGTTTTTGAAAAAAGAAATGGTGATGGCGCCGTAGTTAAAGGAATTACTTTAGAAACACGCTTCAACTATGATGGTATTTTACAATTAGATGCAGGTTTCACCTATCAGTCTAGTAAGTACAATTCAGCTGTTAACAATTCTGACGAACTTCCTTTAAAAGAAGAGTTTTTACGCACTCCTAATACCTATGGATATACTACAGCAACCTATACACCAAACCAAAAATTTAAGACAGCTTTAAATTTAGTATATACAGGTAGTATGGAAGTACTGCATTTAGCTTCTCCCCAAAACCTAACAGCAGATGAATACTTCAACTCTCCTTCTTTTTTTAATTTAGGGATTAACAGTAGCTATACTTTTAATATAGAAAAATTAAATACTAACCTAGAGTTTACCGCTGGTATTAAAAATATTTTTGATGCATATCAATCAAATTTTGACGTAGGTAAAGAACGTGACAGTAATTTTATCTACGGTCCCGCTACACCAAGAACCTTCGTTTTCGGCTTAAAACTCTCTAGTAATTAATATTTAGGTAACATACATTTCTTTGGTTAACATTTAAGAAACATTCTAATAATACAATAGTAATTTCTAACTAACATTAGGTTTACAATACCACATCACTTTTGCAGGGTATTTAAGAACACAAGTTAGTTAGAATGAAAAAAATAATAATTATTACTCTTTTAAGCCTTTGCAACTTTGCTTTTTCGCAAAGTAAAGGAACTGTAACGGGGACTGTAACAGATAAAGAGATGAGTGGCGAGGCATTACCTTTTGCTAATGTCTTTATTAAGGGAACTTCAATCGGGGGGACAACCGATATGGACGGTAAGTACACGCTTAGTGTACCTGCAGGAAATCAAACTATTGTTTTTAGTTTTGTTGGTTATCAAACAGTTGAAAAATCAATATTAGTAAAAGCAAATGAAACAATTACAATTAATCAGGACTTAGGTGCAAATGAAGGGGTTGCATTAGATGAAGTTGAGATTAAGGCTTCTACTAGTAAAGATAAGGCTAGTGCTTTATTATTAGAACAAAAGAAGGCAACAGTAATAAAAGAAAGTATAGGAGCAGAAGAGCTTTCTTCAAAAGGTATTTCTGATGCTGCAGGTGCTGTTTCAAAAATATCTGGTGTTTCTAAACAAGAAGGTTCAAGTAATGTATATGTACGTGGTTTAGGAGATAGGTATTTAAACACAACGATGAACGGTCTTTCATTACCTTCTAATGATATTGCCAAGAAAAACATAGACCTAAACTTATTTCCATCTGACATCATTCAAAACGTATCAATTAGCAAAGCATATTCATCAAACTTTTACGGAGACTTTGCTGCTGGTAATATTGACATTTCTTCTAAAGAATATAGAGGTAATGGATTTGTAGAAGTTAGCATTGGATCTGGTGTTAATTCTAGAGCTATGGGAGAAGACTTCAGAAAAAGTGAAGGGACTGGTAATTTTGGTTATTACAATCGTTTTAAGCATAACCCTTTTGCTGTAGTTCTTTCACACGGTGTTGACCCTGTAAATGCGGGGAGTCCAATTAACAATTCTATTGGTCTGAACGCTGGTAAGTCATTCGATTTTGAAAACGGTAGTAGATTAAGTCTTTTTGGTACTGCTTCATTCAGCAGAGACTTTGAATACAGAGAAGGACCTGTCGTAGACTTTACAAATGTATTTAAGAAAGAATATCCTAATGCAAAAGAATACGAGTATTCTACTTCAACAACTGCAATGCTAAGTGCTTTATATAGAATTGACGACAATAATAAAGTTAAGTTTACATCTTTATTTTTAAATAACTCTGGCGATGAAGTAGGTTATTATGGGTTTAAAGGCTTAGGTAAAAACAGGGACGCTTTGAATAATACTGATGAAGGTTTTTATCAAATGAACGTTCAATACAATCAGGACTTAGTTTTTGTTAACCAATTAACTGGAGAACATAAGTTCGAAGACAATAAACTTAAGTTAAGCTGGGGAATTGGTTATAACAATGTATTTGCTCATGAACCAGATAGAAAGAGAATAAGCTTAGAAAATTTTCAAAATACTTTAGATAACGATCCTAATACAAATGCCATATTTTATACAAATAACTCATTTGACAACCAACGTTATTTCCAAAAAATTATTGATGAAGAATTAAACAGTCGAGTTAATTTAGCTTACCAAGCTACTGACAACCTAACTTTAAATTTTGGTTATAATGGTAGAATTAAAGAAAGAGACTTTAATAATATTAGGTATGGTTATGATATTTTAGATTCAAAATATGAAGTTTCTGATGTAAATAATTTTAACAGTATTTTCAATATTAATAATGCTCAAATTTTTAAAAACCAAACAGGAAAAATCTTTAAACTAGATGTTTTCAGAAAGTTACCTGGTTTTGAAAACAGCAACATCGCTAGTTTACCTGGTTTATATGAAAACACTTACAATGGTACATTAAAAATACATGCAGGATATATTTCAGGAGAAATTAAGTCTGGTGAAAAATGGGTGTTTGTTCCTGGTATTAGAATAGAGTCTTTTAACCAAGAAGTTACCTACGACGTAATCAACATTAACCCTAATGACCCTGGTTTTAGAAATGCATCAGAAACATTTTTCTTACCTAGCTTAAACGTAAAATATGCTGTAAACGAAGATCAAAACTTACGTTTCAATTTCAGTCAAACTGTATCTGTGCCAGAATTTAAAGAAGTTGCTCCTTTTATTTACGAAGGAATTGGACAAAGAATTGGAGGTAATCCAGATTTATTAGATAACCCTTCATTTTCAAAAATCTTCAACTTAGATTTAAAATACGAATGGTTTATTTCAAGAGATGAATTATTATCCATCGGAGCTTTCGGTAAACAAATCAACGACCCAGTAAACTTAGTAATTGCAAATAGTGCCGCTGGTAACCAACGTTACTTCAGAACTGGAGATAAGGCTACTGTAGCAGGTATTGAAATTGAAATGCGTAAAAACTTAGTTAAAGACGAAGATGATGATACTGTAATGTCTGCAGGTGTTAACTTCACCTACATGCATACTGATCAGGACTTAAAAAAAGAAATTAAAGGAGTATCAGGATACGCTACAACATTTAACAGAGATAGTGATGAGTTACAAGGAGCCTCTCCTTTCTTAGTTAATGCTAACTTAAACTACACTCCAACTCAGTTTAAAAACTACAAACCTATCACATCATTAGTGTTTTCTTACTTCTCAGATAGAATTCATGCTTTAGGAGCTGGTGAATTAGGGAATATTATTGAAAAAGGAGTGCCTACAGTGGATTTTGTTTGGAAAAACAAATTCGGTGAAAACTGGGAAGTTGACTTAAAGGCTAAAAACTTACTAGATCCATCTATAAAAAGAGTTAGAGAAAATACTTCAATTGGAGATGTAACTCTATCTGAATACAAAAGAGGAACTAATATAAGCTTAGGACTTAAATACAAATTTTAACAAAAATAAACTCAATAAAAGAATACAATTAAACTTTAAAACAATGAAAAATAATTTTTTATTAGGATTAGCTTTAGCAGCTACGTTATTTGCTTCATGTGGGGATGATGATACAGCAGATATTATTATTAATGATAACAGTGTTACAAATAACACAAATAATAGTGGAGGTGACTCAGACAATGACAATGTTGTTGAATTGAAAGGAAACTATACTACTGATTTAACATTAGATGCTTCTAAATCATACACAATAACAGGACCAACTATATTTGAAGATGGTACTACTTTAACAATTCCTGCTGGAACAGTTATTAAAGCTGCAGCTACTGGTGCAGATGTTTATTTAGCTATTTCTCAAGGAGCAAAGATTATGGCCGATGGAACTTCTAGCCAACCAATTATCTTTACTTCTAGCGCTACTACTCCTAATGCAGGTGACTGGGGAGGATTAATCTTATTAGGTAAAGCTCCTATTAACTCTGTAGCTGGTGGTACTGCTACTTCAACTTCTGAAATCGCAAGTTTACCTTACGGTGGTGATACAGCTGATGACAACTCTGGAACTTTACGTTACGTAAGAGTTGAATATTCAGGGGGAAAAGCTGATGGACAATCAGAAAACAATGGATTCTCTTTCTACGGAGTTGGTAATGGAACAACTGTAGAGTACATCCAAATGTTTGAAGGAAAAGATGATGGTGTAGAGTTCTTTGGAGGAACTGTAAATGTGAACAATGTATCTGTTGTTAATGCTGAAGATGATTCTATCGACTGGACTGAAGGATACTCTGGTACTATTACAGACGCCTATGTAAAGCATGGTACTGATCACGATAAAGGAATTGAAGCTGACGGTTACAATACTGATATAGGAAACTTATCTAGCCCTAAGTTTTTCTCTAAGCCAACAGTAACTAACTTAACTATTGAAGGATTAGGTTCTGGAACTGCAAATGAAGCTATCCGTTTAAGAGCAGGTACTCAAGGTATTTTTAACAATATTTTATTAATCGGTTTTGCTGAAGGATTTGATTTAGATGGTGATGCTGCTGACAACCCAACTGGTAATGGTGTTACTTCTGGTGACTTAAAAGCTACTGATGTAAAATTTGAAGATGTTACTGTTAAAGTAAAAAATGATACAGGTGTTACTTTTACTGATGCTGATTTCGTTACTGAAAATGCTACTGCAACTGGTACAGACTATGCTACCTGGGGAGCTGGATGGACTAGACAATAAAACTTACATCCCCTAACAATAAAAAAACCGAGCATGTTGCTCGGTTTTTTGTTTTATAGTTTATTTACTTTTTAGTAATCTGTTGTTAACTCATAAACAAGGAAAAATCTTGATTTTTATAAGTGATTAATTATAAAATATATAAACTATGAAAAAAAAATTATTCCTTTTAGCATGCTTATTGTCACTACAAGTTTTTTCTCAATCTTATAATTCTCACGTTTTCTATTCAAGCTCTAGAGCTTTAGGAGATTTCAATAAAGAAATGGTTGAAAACATTCCTTGTGAAGAGACATTTGATTTTCAAGATTTAATTGGTAGGTTTTATGTGAACATTCAAGACTCAACACCTTTAGAACCTAACAAGTTCTACTTTTTAGATTTCGGTCAGGGCTTCAATTACTATTATTTAACATCTTCAAGAGTTGGTGAACATTCAGATGAAGATTACAGATTAAGCCTTCCTCATTCAATAACTCAAGTATCATGTAGAAGCACTCCTTTGCCAAAACAAATAAAAAGTTTTAAAGTAAATCAAGCACACTATAAAAATTTTTCAAGAAATACTACTTTTGAATACGAATACGAAATTCAAGGTGATTATAGAGGTAAAAATAATAGTGGTAATAATGATATTACTATCTCTATATACTACAACAGTGTCAATCAAAGTAACCTGATAACAAAAACTGTATGGGAAATGGATGAAGAGTTCTTCCCCATTTTAACCAAAAGAGAACCATGGGGAACTAGCTTTATTGACTATGACACCGACCCTGAAAGAAAATTTTATTTGAAATTTGAATATGCTGGTAATTCAGAGATACTTACTTATACGGTTCCTAAAGATACTAGAGATTTTGATGGTGATGGGGTACAAAACTGGCAGGACAACTGCCCTAACCAAGCAGGTCCTTCTTCTAACAATGGGTGTCCTCTTGGTAATCCTGATTTTGTAATTGTAAGCATATCTATTGATGCAGGTGGTTTAACCACAAATACCAACGATGATAATTCATTAACTCTTAGAGAAAATCAAGACCATAAATTCTGTGTGAATATTAAAAACACAGGTGCTGTAACTGGCACAATCAACAATACAGCTTTAATCTTAACAAATAATTCCGACTTAAGTAAAGCTAGTATTGTATCAAACCTCCCATATCCTAATTCATCTTTAACTATCTCTCCTAACCAAACAAAAGAAATGTGTTCAGAAACATATATAACAAATACTTATTTAGGAAATAATCTCACCAATTTTTATTATTTACATGCTATAGCTGACTATGATAATAACACCTCTGAATCTAATGAAGACAACAACCAAGTCTATGCTAGTGTTAACTCCTCTTCTTCTAAATCCCCTACCCAGTTGACTATCCATGATGTAAACGGGAATAAGGTTAAAGAAACTACTATCAACAACAAAACAGAAGAAACTGATGTTATTAAAAGCCTATCTGAAGGTTTCTATTTTATTGATAAAGACGGTAAAAAAAGTAAAATTTATAAAAAGAACTAATATCCTTTCTTTAAACAAAAAAACCGAGCAAATTGCTCGGTTTTTTTTATTTATTCTTTTACATCGGAAAGCTTATATAAAAAATCTTCTAGCTTTTTTAATTCTTTTGGTGGGTTACCTGCATCAAATGTGCTTGACCTATATTCCTTATCAGCTATTTTAATAGTGAATTCAGCATGCAAAGCCCCATCTGTTATTCTTTTTTCACTTGGCGCCTTTAAATCGCTTATTTTATCTAAATTCAACTCATTAACTATCCTTTTTAGCTCTTCTAACTGTTCTTTAGTTACTTCTTTAGTTCCTTCCTTTTGATACGTTTTGTATGATAATTTATTTCCTTCAATAGTTAACTGCACCAAACTTCCCCTTGTTTGAGCTTCATAAGCTATTTTATCAAACTCTTTTGTTTTATTCTGTGCTGCACAATTCATCATTAATAAAAACACTACTGGTATTATTATTTTTAAGTATTTCATCTATTCTTACTCTTTAGTTTATGATAATAAAAAGACGCTCTTTTAAATAAAGAACGTCTTAATATATGAATTTCGTATTAAAACAGACTAGTCTGCCATAGTAGCTCTAAATCCTCCTGGAGCAAATACTGCATCCATTCTAGCTTTTTGACCTTCTGTAAACATATACATACAGCTATCGTCAGAATAATCCATAAAGTTCATCGTCATATTAGCACTACCACACTCAATTACAGGGTAAGTAGGACATCCTCTACTATTTCCATCAGCGTCTGGAGTATCAGCAACAAAATCGCTAGCACCACATCCACCATCACCCCAAATGTGACGTAAGTTTAAATAGTGACCAACTTCATGCGTAGCCGTTCTTTGGTTACGACCAACAAAACTATGTGCTAAAACTACACCGTCTGTAGACCAGCTACCTCCTGGAAATTGTGCGTACCCTAAAATTTGCCCTCCTCTATATGGCATAACGTTTACAATCCAGATATTTAAAAACTCTTGTGGATTTACAACATCACTACCTCCTGAAGAAGTAAATTTCATTGAATCATCTGGTCTCCAGCTTCTCTTTTTTGTATTTTGAACTCTAACTACATCCTCAATAACAAAATCGATATTTACATTTGCTTCAACTCCTGCAAACTCAGCAGGCATTGCTCCTCTGTTAGGATTCTGCATATTAAAGTCTTCGTTCAATGCATCAATTTGGTCTTGCAATACCGATAATGATAAATTTTCACTTGCTTGACGATAAATTACATGATAAACTACTGGTATTTGTATTTTTCCATTTACTAACCTAGCTTGGACATCTCCAGATTTAACTTTTTGTAAGTAAGATGCTGTAAAGTTTTCAATGCTTTCCATTTTGCTCTTTAAACCAGGGTCATTAGCCATATTTGCTTCTAGAACATCGTTAGCAAAACATTGCTTTTCTGCTTTTTGCAGCGTTGTTACATCTGCTTCAGGTTCTAAATCTGGGTTTTGTTCATTTGTTTGACAACCTACTAAAATTCCAGCAGCGATTGCCATGGTAAGAAAAATTCTTTTCATGTTGTGAATGTTTAAAAATTAGTATTAGAAACACTAAAAAGTGTTGTTTGTTTTGTTAAAAAACTACAAACAAAATTCTTTTAAAGAAGATAAATTGTTAATATTTTATTATTTAAATAATAATTTGAAGGGTTTTTTAACGATACGCAATATATAATTTTCAACACACAATTAAAATTTTTTTTTCTTACTCATTTACAACACCTTAGTCCCTTTAAACATCACTTGCGAGAAATAAAAGACAATGCTCTCTTTTTTTAAACATCTAATAATGAAAACAGTAAAAAAAGTCATTTTTAATCATCAAGTACAAAAAAAGGTGCCCAATTGGGCACCTTTTTATTTTATATTTAAAGTAAGCGATTACTTAAGTTTCTTCTTAACTGCAACTTCAGTGTAAGCTTCTAATGTATCCCCTTCTTTAATATCGTTATATCCTTTTATTTGAAGACCACAATCGTATCCTTTAGTTACTTCCTTAACATCGTCTTTAAAACGCTTTAATGAAGCTAATACGCCATCATGAACTACAATTCCATCTCTAATTACACGAACTTTAGAATCTCTTGTAATTTTTCCTGTCATTACCATACATCCTGCAATGTTACCAATCTTAGAAATTTTATAAACTTCTCTTATTTCTACATTACCAAGAACTTCTTCTTTCATTTCAGGAGATAACATTCCTTCCATTGCATCTTTCAGGTCATTGATAGCGTCATAGATGATTGAATAAGTTCTGATATCAACTTCCTCTCTATCTGCTACCGAACGTGCATTTCCTTGCGGACGTACGTTAAATCCAACGATAATTGCATCTGAAGCTGTTGCTAACAATACATCAGATTCTGTAATTGCTCCAACTCCTTTATGAATTATATTTACTTGAATTTCTTCTGTAGATAATTTTTGGAATGAATCTGTTAAAGCTTCTACCGAACCATCCACATCTCCTTTTAAGATAATATTTAATTCTTTGAAGTCTCCTAACGCAATACGACGACCAATTTCTGCAAGTGTTAGTGTTTTTTGTGTTCTAACTGATTGCTCACGTTGTAATTGAGAACGTTTAGCTGCTATTTGCTTGGCTTCACGCTCATCTTCAAATACATTGAACTTATCACCTGCTTGTGGCGCTCCATCTAATCCTAAAATTGATACTGGTGTAGAAGGTCCTGCTTCTTTTACTTTTCTTCCTTTATCATCAAACATAGCTCTTACTTTACCACTATGCTTTCCTGCTAAGATATAATCTCCAATTTTTAATGTACCTGCTTGTACTAATATTGTAGATACATATCCTCTACCTTTATCTAATAAAGCTTCTACAACAGCCCCGTTTGCATTCTTATTAGGGTTTGCTTTTAACTCTAATACTTCAGCTTCTAATAATACTTTTTCTAATAATTCATCAACCCCTTGTCCTGTTTTAGCAGAAATTTCTTGTGATTGAATATTACCACCCCAATCTTCAACTAATAAGTTCATAGAAGAAAGTTGTGTTTTAATATTATCTGGATTTGCGTTAGGCTTATCTATCTTGTTTATTGCGAAAATAATTGGAACTCCTGCTGCTTGTGCGTGAGAAATTGCCTCTTTTGTTTGTGGCATTACATCATCATCGGCAGCTACTACGATAATTACTAAATCGGTTACTTGAGCTCCACGAGCACGCATTGCTGTAAAGGCTTCGTGACCTGGTGTATCTAAGAAGGCAATTTTTTGATCTCCAACATTTACAGCATAAGCTCCAATGTGCTGAGTAATACCTCCTGATTCCCCTTCAATTACATTCGCATTACGAATATAATCTAATAATGATGTTTTACCGTGATCTACGTGACCCATTACTGTAATAATTGGAGCACGAGTAACTAAATCTTCTGGTTTATCTTCTGTTTCTTCAATAGATTCCTCTACTTCAGCTCCAACAAACTCTACTGTATAGTTAAATTCTTCAGCAACAATTTGTAATGTTTCAGCATCTAGACGTTGATTCATTGTTACCATCATTCCTAGCATCATACAACTAGAAATAATTTGAGTAACTGGAACGTCCATCATCGTAGCTACTTCACTTACTGTAACAAATTCTGTTACTTTTAACACCTTACTTTCAGCTTGTGCTGCTTGTAATTCGGCTTCACTTTGCTGACGGTGAGCATCTCTTTTATCTCTACGGTATTTTGCACCTTTTCCTTTTTTAGATTTTCCTTGAAGTTTTTCTAAGGTTTCTCTAACTTGTTTTTGGATTTGTGCTTCTGTTAACTCTTCTTTTGGAGCGGTATTTTGTCTTCTACCTCTTTGACCTCCTCGGTTTCCACCTCTTTGGCCTCCGCGGTTTTGACCTCCTCTATTATTTCCTTGAGGTTTTGCTCCTGAACCTGGGGCTCCTGGTTTGCTAATTCTCTTACGTTTCTTCTTATCTCCGTCTGTCTTAGCTTCTGGTTTTTTCTTTTTTGGTCTTTCGAATTGTTTTAAATCAATTTTTTGACCTGTAAAGTTAGGACCATCTAATTTCTTGTACTGAGTTTTAATTTTCTCAGCATTTTCTGGAGTAACCTCAGTTTCTTTTTCTGATTGCTTCACCTCTTTAACCTTTTTTTCAACAGTCTTTTTTACTTCTTTAGGCTGTTCTTTTTTCTCTTCCTTTTTAGGAGTATTAACTGTTTTTGCTTTTGGCTTTTCTATTTTTGGAGGCTCTGGCTTTTTCTCTTCTACCTTTACTGGTTCTTCAACTTTTTTAGTTTCTTGAACTGGTTGAACAGGTTCTTCTTTCTTAGGTTCTTCTACCTTTTGCTCCTCTTTTTTTGCAGGTTCAGATTTTGCTTCTTCTGGTTTTTCTTCTACAGCTTTACCAGTTTCAACATCTATTTTACCTACAGTTTTAAGTTCTAACTTTTCTGCTTTGGCTTTTAAAACTTCTTGTTTTTTAGCTTCTTCTTCTAATCGTTTTCTTTCTTGCTCTTGCTCTAATTGCTGACGAATTGCCTCTTTCTCTTTTTTCTTTTCTTCGCTAACTTCTTTAGAGGCCACCTTTTTAGATTTATCAGTTTGAAAACCATCAAATAAAATTTGATATTCTTTATCTGATATTTTGGTAGTAGGGCGAGCTTCTATCTCATAGCCATTTTTAGCTAGGTGTTCTACAGCTCTATCTAAAGAAATGTTTAGTTCTCTTAAAACCTTATTTAGTCTTAATTTTTTGCCTTCAGCCATATATTGTTTTATACTTTTTATTGAAAAAACACACTTTACACGTAATACGCATAGTTATGCTTTTTTTCTACTTTTTGCTAGATTTTATATGGATTTCCCACAAAGGAAACTAGCTTCCTTACTATATTTAGTCTTCGAATTCTTCTCTTAAAATTCGTTGAACATCTAAAATTGTTTCTTCTTCTAAATCGGTTCTCTGTACTAGCATTGACACGTCTTTTTCTAAAACACTCTTTGCTGTATCTAAACCAATTTTCTTGAATTCTTCAATTACCCAAGCTTCGATTTCATCTGAGAATTCTGTTAACTCTACATCTTCTTCTTCTATTCCTTCTCTTTGAACATCTATTTCGTAACCTGTTAATTCACTTGCTAAACGAATATTAACACCAGCTCTACCAATTGCTTTTGATACTTCTTCTGGTTTTAATAAAACATTTACACGTCCTTTTTTACCATTCTTCTCTTCTTCATACATTTCAATGTCTACAGAAGTTACTTTTGCTGGACTTAATGCTCTTGCTACAAATAACTGCTCGTTCTTTGTATAATTGATTACATCAATATTTTCGTTTCCTAATTCACGAACAATACCGTGAATACGAGAACCTTTTACACCAACACAAGCTCCAACAGGGTCAATTCTATCATCATAAGAATCTACTGCTATTTTTGCTTTGTCTCCAGGAATTCTTGCAACACCTTCAATAGTAATTAAACCGTCGAAAACTTCAGGAATTTCTTGTTCAAATAATTTTACTAAGAACGCTGGCGAAGTTCTTGATAAAATAATAGCTGGTTTATTACCTCTTAACTCTACTGATTTTATCACTCCTCTAACTGCATCTCCTTTTCTAAAGAAGTCAGAACGAATTTGTTCACTCTTAGGTAAAACAATCTCATTTCCTTCGTCATCCAACAAAATTACAGCATTATGACGAATATGGTGCACTTCTGCACTATAAATTTCTCCTTCTAAGTCTTTAAATTGCTTGAAAACGTTTGTACTATCGTGTTCATGAATTTTAGAAATTAGGTTTTGACGCAATGCTAAGATAGCACGTCTACCTAAATCTACAAGCTTTACTTCTTCAGAAACATCTTCACCAATTTCAAAATCTGGCTCTATTTTTCTTGCTTCTGATAGTTCAATTTCCTCATTATCGTCTTCAGACATTCCATCTGCTACCACCACTCGGTTTCTCCAAATCTCTAAATCTCCTTTATCTGGGTTGATAATGATATCAAAGTTTTCGTCAGACCCAAACCTACGTTTTAAGGCTGCACGAAATACTTCTTCTAGGATAGACATTAATGTTACTCTGTCTATACTTTTATTATCTTTAAACTCCGAAAATGATTCTATTAACGCAATATTTTCCATTTCATTCTCTAATTAAAATATGATCTTCACTTTTGCTTCTTTAATATCTTGATACGCTAGTGTCTTTGTTTTCTCTACCGTATGCTTCCCTTTACCTATTGGTTTAGGTTCTCTTGCTTTCCAAAACAAGGTAATAGTATCTTCTGTTACCTCTGTTAAGGTTCCTTCAAATTCTTCAGTTGCTGTTTTAACTTTTAGAATTCTGTTTATGTTCTTTTTATACTGACGCTTAACTGTTAATGGTTGAGCTATATCAGGGGTTGTAACTTCTAACGAAAAATCTTCTTCTTCTCTATCTAAATTATGCTCTATATTTCTACTAATACGAATACACTCACTTAGAGGTACACCTGAGTCACCATCTACTATTACTTTTATTTTATTGTCTGCCAAAAACTGTAAATCTATTAAATATAATGATTCGTTTTCTTGTAAGGCTTCTTGTAATAATTCTTTAACTCGTTCTTGATTCATCTTAGGTATAAAAAGAGGGGACTCTCGTCCCCTTCATCTATCTGATTAATAAATTTGCTGCAAATATAGTAAGTTATTCATTAACACACAAATATCTTTTATTTGTTAATTGTTTTTTCGTATATTTAAGAAACTATCTCTCTTTAAATCTTCTTATTATGAAAAAAATACTAGTCCCAATCGATTTTTCAAAACCTTCGGAATACGCTTCGAAGCTAGCCTCGACAATAGCTAAAAAAGCTAATAGCGAAGTTCATCTACTTCATATGGTTGAACTTCCTACTGGATTTGTAGACATGGGCTCAGGAACTAACTTTAGTATCCCTGAAAGCATGTTGTATATTAGAAAAGTTCGTGACAGAATGCTTGATTACAAAAAACAGTTTTTTCCAAAAAACAACAATATCAAGCATGCTATCAGGTTTCAAACTCCCTTTGATGGAATTCAAGATTACTCTAAAAAAATTGGAACAGATCTTATTATTATGGGAGCCAAAGGTCACACAAACTTAGAAGAGATTCTTATAGGTTCTAACACTGAAAAAGTTGTAAGAAATTCTGAAGCCCCTGTTATTGTTACTAAAAAAAATGGGGATCATTTCGTTCCTAAGAATCTTGTTTTTGCTTCAAGCTTTAAACCTGATAAAACCAAAGCTTTTGAACGGTTTTTAGACTTTGCTCAAAATTTTGATAGTAAAATTAACTTATTAAAAGTAAACACACCTCAAAAATTTGAAAACACTCAAGAAACCAATAAACGAATTAAAAAATTTATCGAAAAGTATGATTTAAAAAACTACACTATTAATGTTTATAACGATTCTTCAATCGAAAAAGGAATTTTAAATTTTTCAAACAAAATAAATGCAGATATTATTGCTTTAGCTACTCATGGAAGAAGTGGTTTGTCTCATATTTTTAATGGAAGTATTACAAAGCATTTGTCTAAAAAGTCAATAAAGCCAATGCTTACTTTCAAGGTTTAAAAAAACTTTTAATAAAGAAGAAACGCTAAGATAATTATCTTAGCGTTTCTTTTGTTTGGTTAGTTCAAGTTTCAAAAGGTATGTTTAGAGAAGCCTTTTAGTCAACCTCTCTAAACAATTCCTACTCATAATTCAGATTACTTTCTTTTCTTAGGTCGCATTGCTATAATTTTCTTATTAACAACACCTCTACTTGTAATCATTCTAACAATTAAAGCTTGATTTTGAACATTTGACAAGTCAATGATCATTTGCTCTTTAGTTCCTTTGATATAAGAATTATTTTCAACTCTTTTTATCATAATACCATTCATAGTATAAATCTCGATAGCCACATTGGTATCAAACTTATAACTATACTCTACTGTTAGCTCATTTTCAAATGGTACTGGGTAAGCACTAAAGCTTAGTGGCTCCTGAATTTGCTCTTCAACAGGTGCATCACATGGTGCTACAGAACCACCTGGAGTATAAGTTCCTCCATCATCTTCAGATGGAACACATCTACAAACTTCTTCACAAGTTACCGCATGTGCAATTACATATATTGGTCCACTAGCTTCTATAGGTCCTACTGTATAATTGGATACATAATCTAACTTTTTAGTATTAAAATTATATTGTCCAGGCGCTACAGTTTCTTTACCATTCTTCGCAGGATATTTCTCACACCCTATATACACATGTGCTACGCTCATTACATAACCTTCAAATAGATTATACTCCACCGATACATAACCATCTAAGTAAGTAACCGTTACTTCTCCTGTTTGATCACCTTTTGATGGATCACATTGTGCTGCTCCAGTATATAACGGTATAGTATATATGCCCTCTTCAGCAAAATAATTTGTCCAACCCCAACGGTTAAAGCCATCATCTAAGAAACATGTATAATTATCAGCTCTCGCAAATGCAGTTCCACAATTTTCAAACAAATCTGTTTTGTTTGACATTGTAACGGTTTCCGTAACTTTATTACCACAATCGTCTGTAGCAGTAAATACATAATCTGCATATGTAACACAACTTTCTTCTCTTATATTAGTCGGATACGCTACTAAATCACCACCAGCTGAACAATTGTCTGTCCATCTCGCATTCAACACTTCTGGTAATTCACCATTACATAACTCCAAACTTTCTGGTAAATCAACTATTACAGGATCAGTTTCATCGTACATTCTAGTTACACGGATTACTACTTCTGCTGCTGGGTTGCCACAATCATCTGTTGCATTGAACGTGTAGTCTCTGTATTGTGTACAGCCGTCTTCGCCTGTCATTACTTCTCCGGCTACTCCGTTTAGGCTTCCTGATTTCTCGCCTCCGATGCCACAGTTGTCTGTCCAAGTAGTACTTACCACTTCTGGCCATGCTTGGTTACATTCTTCTAGCATGATATCGTCTTGGTCGGCAATCACTGGCGCGGTCTCATCGTACATTCTGGTTACACGGATTACTACTTCTGCTGCTGGGTTGCCACAATCATCTGTTGCATTGAACGTGTAGTCTCTGTATTGTGTACAGCCGTCTTCGCCTGTCATTACTTCTCCGGCTACTCCGTTTAGGCTTCCTGATTTCTCGCCTCCGATGCCACAGTTGTCTGTCCAAGTAGTACTTACCACTTCTGGCCATGCTTGGTTACATTCTTCTAGCATGATATCGTCTTGGTCGGCAATTACTGGAGCGGTTTCATCGTACATTCTAGTTACACGGATTACTACTTCTGCTGCTGGGTTGCCACAATCATCTGTTGCATTGAACGTGTAGTCTCTGTATTGTGTACAGCCGTCTTCGCCTGTCATTACTTCTCCAGCTACTCCGTTTAAACTTCCTGATTTCTCTCCACCGATGCCACAGTTGTCTGTCCAAGTAGTACTCACCACTTCTGGCCATGCTTGGTTACATTCTTCTAGCATGATATCGTCTTGGTCGGCAATTACTGGCGCGGTTTCATCGTACATTCTGGTTACACGGATTACTACTTCTGCTGCTGGGTTGCCACAATCATCTGTTGCATTGAACGTGTAGTCTCTGTATTGTGTACAGCCGTCTTCGCCTGTCATTACTTCTCCGGCTACTCCGTTTAGGCTTCCTGATTTCTCTCCACCGATGCCACAGTTGTCTGCCCAAGTAGTACTCACCACTTCTGGCCATGCTTGGTTACATTCTTCTAGCATGATATCGTCTTGGTCAGCAATTACTGGCGCGGTCTCATCGTACATTCTGGTTACACGGATTACTACTTCTGCTGCTGGGTTGCCACAATCATCTGTTGCATTGAACGTGTAGTCTCTGTATTGTGTACAGCCGTCTTCGCCTGTCATTACTTCTCCGGCTACTCCGTTTAGGATTCCTGATTTCTCTCCACCGATGCCACAGTTGTCTGTCCAAGTAGTACTCACCACTTCTGGCCATGCTTGGTTACATTCTTCTAGCATGATATCGTCTTGGTCGGCAATTACTGGCGCGGTTTCATCGTACATTCTGGTTACACGGATTACTACTTCTGCTGCTGGGTTGCCACAATCATCTGTTGCATTGAACGTGTAGTCTCTGTATTGTGTACAGCCGTCTTCGCCTGTCATTACTTCTCCGGCTACTCCGTTTAGGCTTCCTGATTTCTCTCCACCGATGCCACAGTTGTCTGTCCAAGTAGTACTCACCACTTCTGGCCATGCTTGGTTACATTCTTCTAGCATGATATCGTCTTGGTCGGCAATTACTGGAGCGGTTTCATCGTACATTCTAGTTACACGGATTACTACTTCTGCTGCTGGGTTGCCACAATCATCTGTTGCATTGAACGTGTAGTCTCTGTATTGTGTACAGCCGTCTTCGCCTGTCATTACTTCTCCAGCTACTCCGTTTAAACTTCCTGATTTCTCTCCGCCGATTCCACAGTTGTCTGTCCAAGTAGTGCTTACCACTTCTGGCCATGCTTGGTTACATTCTTCTAGCATGATATCGTCTTGGTCGGCAATCACTGGCGCGGTCTCATCGTACATTCTGGTTACACGGATTACTACTTCTGCTGCTGGGTTGCCACAATCATCTGTTGCATTGAACGTGTAGTCTCTGTATTGTGTACAGCCGTCTTCGCCTGTCATTACTTCTCCGGCTACTCCGTTTAGGCTTCCTGATTTCTCGCCTCCGATGCCACAGTTGTCTGTCCAAGTAGTACTTACCACTTCTGGCCATGCTTGGTTACATTCTTCTAGCATGATATCGTCTTGGTCGGCAATTACTGGAGCGGTTTCATCGTACATTCTGGTTACACGGATTACTACTTCTGCTGCTGGGTTGCCACAATCATCTGTTGCATTGAACGTGTAGTCTCTGTATTGTGTACAGCCGTCTTCGCCTGTCATTACTTCTCCGGCTACTCCGTTTAAACTTCCTGATTTCTCGCCTCCGATGCCACAATTATCTGTCCAAGTAGTGCTTACCACTTCTGGCCATGCTTGGTTACATTCTTCTAGCATGATATCGTCTTGGTCGGCAATTACTGGAGCGGTTTCATCGTACATTCTGGTTACACGGATTACTACTTCTGCTGCTGGGTTGCCACAATCATCTGTTGCATTGAACGTGTAGTCTCTGTATTGTGTACAGCCGTCTTCGCCTGTCATTACTTCTCCGGCTACTCCGTTTAGGCTTCCTGATTTCTCGCCTCCGATTCCACAGTTGTCTGTCCAAGTAGTGCTTACCACTTCTGGCCATGCTTGGTTACATTCTTCTAGCATGATATCGTCTTGGTCGGCAATCACTGGGGCAGTCTCATCGTACATTCTAGTTACACGGATTACTACTTCTGCTGCTGGGTTGCCACAATCATCTGTTGCATTGAACGTGTAGTCTCTGTATTGTGTACAGCCGTCTTCGCCTGTCATTACTTCTCCGGCTACTCCGTTTAAACTTCCTGATTTCTCTCCGCCGATTCCACAGTTGTCTGTCCAAGTAGTACTTACCACTTCTGGCCATGCTTGGTTACATTCTTCTAGCATGATATCGTCTTGGTCGGCAATTACTGGAGCGGTCTCATCGTACATTCTGGTTACACGGATTACTACTTCTGCTGCTGGGTTGCCACAATCATCTGTTGCATTGAACGTGTAGTCTCTGTATTGTGTACAGCCGTCTTCGCCTGTCATTACTTCTCCGGCTACTCCGTTTAGGCTTCCTGATTTCTCGCCTCCGATGCCACAGTTGTCTGTCCAAGTAGTACTTACCACTTCTGGCCATGCTTGGTTACATTCTTCTAGCATGATATCGTCTTGGTCGGCAATTACTGGCGCGGTTTCATCGTACATTCTGGTTACACGGATTACTACTTCTGCTGCTGGGTTGCCACAATCATCTGTTGCATTGAACGTGTAGTCTCTGTATTGTGTACAGCCGTCTTCGCCTGTCATTACTTCTCCGGCTACTCCGTTTAAACTTCCTGATTTCTCGCCTCCGATGCCACAATTATCTGTCCAAGTAGTGCTTACCACTTCTGGCCATGCTTGGTTACATTCTTCTAGCATGATATCGTCTTGGTCGGCAATTACTGGCGCGGTTTCATCGTACATTCTGGTTACACGGATTACTACTTCTGCTGCTGGGTTGCCACAATCATCTGTTGCATTGAACGTGTAGTCTCTGTATTGTGTACAGCCGTCTTCGCCTGTCATTACTTCTCCGGCTACTCCGTTTAGGCTTCCTGATTTCTCGCCTCCGATTCCACAGTTGTCTGTCCAAGTAGTGCTTACCACTTCTGGCCATGCTTGGTTACATTCTTCTAGCATGATATCGTCTTGGTCGGCAATCACTGGGGCAGTCTCATCGTACATTCTAGTTACACGGATTACTACTTCTGCTGCTGGGTTGCCACAATCATCTGTTGCATTGAACGTGTAGTCTCTGTATTGTGTACAGCCGTCTTCGCCTGTCATTACTTCTCCGGCTACTCCGTTTAAACTTCCTGATTTCTCTCCGCCGATTCCACAGTTGTCTGTCCAAGTAGTACTTACCACTTCTGGCCATGCTTGGTTACATTCTTCTAGCATGATATCGTCTTGGTCGGCAATTACTGGAGCGGTTTCATCGTACATTCTGGTTACACGGATTACTACTTCTGCTGCTGGGTTGCCACAATCATCTGTTGCATTGAACGTGTAGTCTCTGTATTGTGTACAGCCGTCTTCGCCTGTCATTACTTCTCCGGCTACTCCGTTTAAACTTCCTGATTTCTCGCCTCCGATGCCACAATTATCTGTCCAAGTAGTGCTTACCACTTCTGGCCATGCTTGGTTACATTCTTCTAGCATGATATCGTCTTGGTCGGCAATTACTGGCGCTTCATCATCTGCTGTAACTGTAAATGTTCTTTCACAAGAAACTACTTGTTCACATTCATCAGAGACTTCATATCTTAAAACAATACTTCCCCCACAAGTATCTGGCGCTTCAAGAGTATTTACATCAACTTCATTTTCTCCTATATAATATTTCTCTACTACTGTTCCATTTCCTCCTGAAGTTGAAAATCCAGATAACCAAGTAGTAAAAGCACTATTAATATCTTCTTGTGAAGTACATTCTGGTATTGTTTGGTTTTCTGGACAAACTTGATTCAAAGGAATTAAAGGCTCTCCATTCACCTCAAAATCATCTTCTGCCGTACAACCAAAAACTCCTGGAGCAAACTCTAAGGTTGCTGCTACACTATACGTCCCTGCTTCAGTTACTTCTAAAGTGTTTCCTGTTTCTCCTTCTAATTCTTCTCCGTTTTTATACCACACATACGTAAAGGTATTTCCTTCTGGAGTTGCAGTTGCTGTTAATGTAATACTGTCTTCTGTACATCCTAAATCTTCACCTTCAATTTCTACTGTTACTTCAGGTGTATCTGCTAAACTAAATGGCCCCGCTAAATCTTTTAACTCTGCGGTAAATGAATCTGAAGACCTTGTTTTTACAATTACACTTCCTAACGGACTTATACAATCTATTCCAGGAGTACTACTTGAATCAAAACCTAATGCTGATGCATTAATTGCTATTTCTGCAAAAGTAGTTTGAGAGTAGTCAGACACTATATTTCCTCCTTTATTAATTGTTCCCCAAGGCCCTGCTGGCACAGGACCAGCGTCATTTACCTGAGAAAATACTGCATCTGGTGCTCCTTGTCTTAATTGTATTTCTGCATATCCATAATTTCCTGCTCCATCACCACCATCATACTGTATATACCCATTATTGTCTTGTTTAAACTCAAATGGTCTAAAAGGCAACGTGTTATGTGTATCAAAATAAGAATCTGGAACCCCTACTAATTCAACCCAAACAAATAGTTTGATTATTGCGTTAGCTCCTCCATTAGCATAATTAACAGAAAGGATGATATCTCCATGTTGTAGTACTGAACCATCTGGATTAAATACATATGGAGTTCTTCCTCCTGTAGCTGATAAGTCCACCTCTGATTGAATAGTTCCACCTACTAAGTTTACTTTTTCTCTAAAATATTCGAAGTCTAAATAGCTATCTCCACTATCATTTCTTGTTGAGGCTCCTAAAAAAGCCCATTCATCTGTTCCCACAGTAGCTCCTTCTCTTCTTAAGTGTCCAAAAACATCTATAATATCATTTTTTTGAGGTACTGAGGCATCAGTAATTGTCCAAGTATTTGGGTTATCATTGTTTTTATCTGACCCTCCTGTAAATACATTTGAATCTGTATTATTACCTTGAGCATTCTGATCCCTGATAAATACAGCATCTATCCACAACCTTCCATCTACAACTGTGTAAATAGGAACACTCATTCTTATTTCAGCAGAAGCATTATCGTCTACTAATAGATTTGCTGTAACTGCTGTTGGTGTTTCGTCTATCACCCCTTTTCCTGAGTCTCCTAAAAACCAATCGTCTGTTCCAAATGGGAAGACTGCTCCATTTGGAAAGGATACTATTCCTGAATACACATCAGCATCAACACCAAAGTTGGCCTGAACCGTTGTTTCTGTATTTACTAATTGTGCATTTACTGCATTTGTTGAAAACAAAAAAAGCACGACAAGAAAACCCGTCATACTATATAGGTACCTTTTAAAACCTTCATCAATGCAGTTTTTTAACGTTTTTAACCCTCTCCTTTTACAGGCAGGTTCTGTATCATTAAGCAACATATTGTAATATTTTACATGGTATTATTCTTTAATTTTATGTTATTAAAGGGGTTACACATCTAGCTGACATAAGAAGCAAATCAGCTGTAAAACATCTATTAAAGAGGTTGTTAAATAACTAAAAGTATTAATCTTTCGTTTTAAGAGAGGTTACAATATAAAGAGGTTAAAAGGGATTTTTTGTTGAGAGGTTACAAAAACTCATGTAAGAAATATGAGTTAGGAGAGCAAAGTTAATCAATTAACACTTATTTAACAACTTCACTTACAGACACTAAAAAGAAAAAGGGGTTTTCCCCCTATATCTAAAATCACTCCTTTAAAGTCATTTAATAGCTACGGAGCTATTGTTTATTGAATTAAAAAGCTTGATCTTTTTTCAGGTAAAATACTTAATTACTAAGGTTTTTTATTGATTTCTTTGTACATTTCAACCAAACCTTCAGCTTCTTTTCGAGCACTCCAATTTTCTTCAATTTCTTTTCTAGCACTACTTCCTAAACTAGGAAGCTTATCATTTATTAGGTTCGTAATTATTTCTTGAAGTTCTGCTGTATTTCCTGAAGTAAACAAGTATCCTGACTTTAAATTTGTTATTAGTTCAGAATGTACTCCAACATTTTTTGTTGCTACTACTGTATTTCCGCACGCCATTGCTTCAGCACAAACTAAAGAAAACCCTTCTGTAAAAGATGGTACTACCGAAATTTTAGCTGCTTGATAATAAGAAACAATATCTAAAGTTTCATCAATAAAATAAACCTGATTTTCTACTTTATTTTTTTTTGCTATAGCTTTTAATTCTTCTAAAAATGGTGGTTTATCTACTTTCCCTACAACAACCAATGCCCAGTCTTTATTTTTTTGTAATTCAGGTGCTACGGCTTCTAATAATACTATTTGTCCTTTCGCCTTTCTCACTCTTCCTGCGCAAAGGATAATATTCTTTTGAGCAATGTTACTTAACTTTTTTTCTGGATTAGGAATAAAAAGGTTTGTATCTACACCATGCGGTACCTTTACGTTAGATATCCCTAAACTCTTATGCATTGAATTTGTTAACGTAACAATCTCATCTGATTTCTTAAGTAAAAACTTAGTAAAACCAGACGGTTCTGTTTCAGCATGTCTTGTAGCTACTAGTTTGAATTTTGCTCCTAAAGCTCTATACCATAGCATTTTTAAAATCTCATTGTTACGATGACAATGAACGACTATATTTTCTTTGGAAAACAGTAACTTTTTTAACTGAGAAACTGTAATTTTTTCTCCTTCTATACCATACCCATACAAATAAGTCGTACACAACCTCTTTAATTCAGGAAGTATATTTTCAATACTTCTTGTTACACCTGTTCTTCGTTTATGAAAGTGAGTATGTATAACTATGAGATTAGAATTCATTTAAGCAAATCTTCTTTCAATGATTTCCAACAACCTATTTTCATATTCTTCCTTCTCCGACCAGTCATAATCTGGTTTTATCATTTTATTGATAAACTTTTTCGCTTCTTTTTCTGTTTTAATAGTATTTAATTGAGATACTACTCTGTTAAAATCGTTTTGATCTCCATTAAACAAATGTTTAACAAAAGCAATTCTATCATTCAAATCAATTTGAATTGTAGTTTGAAAATGGTCATTTAATGATTTCTTAGGAGCTGCCTTAGTGAATAAGTCTGTCATAACATCAACCGAAATGGTATCTTGTAACTCATCTTCTAAAGTTGGAGTTTTTCTTTCCCCAACATCTTTTACATCATTTTTTACATCATCAGCATCTCCATGTAATAGTTCTTCTAACTCATCAAAAGGCTGCTCAATAATTTCATTAGTAATTATTTCTTCATTAATTCCTTCTATTACTTTTTCAGCTATTTCATCTGCTTCTTGCTCAAACTTTTCTTTTAAGTCTTCTTCTAAGTGATGTACTTTTCTATCTTCTAAAGGTTCTTCCTTTTGTACCTTTTCTTCTACAGACTTTTCTACTTTTTCTTCTTCTTGAATTGATTGAATTGGTTGTTCCGTCTTTTCTATATCAGCACCTAAATCACCTATAACCTCTTCCTCTACACTTACCTCTTCTACTTTAGGCAAAATTTCTTCCATCGTTTCTGCCTGCTTTTTTTCTTCAGCAAGTAAAACTTCTTTTAACAGCTCTTCTTTGGTTTTTGTTGGATTTGGAGTGTTATTTATATATTCTTCTACATACGCTAAAACCGAAAGTTTTTCGTAAACCTCATATGCTTTTTGTTTTAACTCAAACACATCTTCTCTATTTTTCATCTGTAAGATACTGTGTGCTAAACTGGTTAAATCCGATGCTAGTTTTTTGTGCATAAGTTGTTGTTTGAATTTAATTTTTGCTGTTAAATTTTAATAAATTTGTTCCTCATTCGAAAGTAATACAAAAATCAATAATTAGAGCTTAAAATTACAAAATGTTTCTTGAAAATACAGTAAATCATACAGAACAATTTGGTTGGATTGAGGTAATTTGTGGCTCAATGTTTTCGGGGAAAACCGAAGAATTAATTCGTAGACTTAAACGTGCGCAGTTTGCTAAACAACGTGTTGAGATTTTTAAACCTTCTGTTGACACAAGGTACGATGATGAGGAAGTAGTATCTCATAATGAAAATAGAATTCGCTCTACACCAGTTCCTGCATCTTCAAACATTAGACTATTAGCTAATGATGTTGATGTTATTGGAATAGACGAAGCACAGTTTTTTGACGACGAAATCGTAGCTGTCTGTAACGATTTAGCCAATAGAGGAATTCGTGTTATAGTAGCTGGTTTAGATATGGATTTTAAAGGAAAGCCGTTTGGACCTATGCCTGCATTAATGGCTACCGCAGAATATGTTACTAAAGTTCATGCTGTATGTACACGTACAGGAAATTTAGCCCACTATAGTTATAGAAAAGCTCAAAGTGATGACTTAGTACTTTTAGGCGAAACTCAAGAATACGAACCACTAAGTAGAGCTGCTTATTATAAGGCTATGAAGGAACACGAAATGCATAATAAAAAAGAACGTAATAATGAACAGTAATCACGTAACCGTATTAGAAATTGATGCTAAAGCTGTACTACACAACTTAGCCTATTTTAAACAGAAGCTACAGCCTACAACAAAAATATTAGTTGTTGTTAAAGCTTTTGGTTACGGAAGTGAGTCTACAGAGGTTGCCAAAATCGTACAAGATCATGTTGATTATTTTGCTGTTGCTTATTCAAGTGAAGGAATAGCTTTGCGCGAAGCTGGAATTTCAACTCCTATTTTAGTTCTAAATCCACAAATTCAAAACTTAAAAGATATTGTAAAATATCGACTTGAACCTAGTTTGTATAGTTTCAAAATATTTGATGCTTTTTTAAAACTTGCTGATGAAGAACCTTTAATGAACTACCCTATACACTTAAAATTTAATACAGGGTTAAATCGATTAGGGTTTTGGCATACTGATGTTCCTACCATTGTAGCAGAGCTAAAAAAATCAAATAACGTAAAAGTTGAGTCTATATTTTCTCATTTAGCCGCTAGTGAAGACCCTCGTGAGCAAGAGTTTACTATTGGACAAATCAACAACTTTGCTTACATAGTAAAACAAGTTTATGAGCACTTAGGATATCAACCTATGATACACATCTTGAATACATCAGGAATTATCAATTACCCACAAGCTCAATTTGATATGGTACGCCTAGGAATAGGTTTATATGGTTTTGGAAATAATGAACAAGAAACCGCTCAACTTAAAAACACACACACGCTTAAGTCTATAATTTCTCAAATCAATATAGTTCAACCAGGAGAAACAGTTGGATACAATAGAGCTTTTGTAGCTAGTCAACCTACACGAAGTGCAACAATCCCTATAGGACATGCTGATGGTATTTCAAGAAAACTAGGAAATAAAAATGGATTCGTTTTCATTAACAATCAACCAGCACCTATCATTGGGAATGTATGTATGGATATGATTATGGTAGATGTTACTAAAATTGATTGTAAAGAAGGTGATGAAGTTATTATTTTCAATCATCAACAACATGTAGAATATATGGCTCATAAATGTGAAACTATTTCATACGAAATACTTACTGCCTTATCTCAACGTATAAAAAGATTGGTGAAAAGTTAATTTTTTTATACTTTTCAATTCAATTAACTATTTAAAATTCAAAAATATGGGAATGCTCAAAGAGTTTAAAGACTTTGCAATGAAAGGAAATTTAGTAGACATTGCAGTAGGTTTTGTAATGGGTGCTGCTTTTAAACAAGTAGTAACTTCTTTTACTGGAGGAATTGTTTCTCCTTTAATTGGACTTATTTTCAAGGCTGATTTTAAAGACGTAAAATACATTCTTAAAGAAGGTGTAGCTGATGAGGCTGGTAAAATAACAGGAGAAGTTGCTATAATGTATGGTGAGTTTTTAACCAATGTTATCGACTTTATTATTGTAGCTTTTGTAATGTTTATGGTTGTAAAAGCTGTAAATGCTATGAAGAAAAAAGAAGAACCTGCACCAGAAGCTCCAAAGGGACCTAGCCAAGAAGAGTTATTGGCAGAAATTAGAGATTTATTAAAAAAATAATCAATTAAATACTTAATAAAAAAGCTCGCAATTGCGAGCTTTTTTATTTTTGATAATTTCATTTATACATGCTTTCCTTTATTCCAACCATGTTTTCCTAAATATTGTTCTCCACTTTCCACTGCACCATCTTCTATACTTGTTCCCATAGAATCATTCCAACGGTTTAAATACCCAAAGAGAGAAATTACGCCTAACATTTCAACAATTTCACCTTCTTCCCAGTATTTATATAATTCTTCTTTAATTTTTTCATCCACCATATTCGGAACCATAGAAGCTGCTAATGAAAAATCTAATGCTGCACGCTCCGCATCAGAAAAAGCTGGATGTGTTTTATATTCCCAAATATTATCTAGTTGTTCTTGTTCTGCACCATAACGTTCTGCGGCACGAATTGCATGAGCTTGACAATAACGACAACCCGTAGCATTACTACTTACCCAAGCAATCATTCTTTTTAATGCTGAAGTTACACGACCATGATTTGCCATAACTGCCTTATTTAAATTGATAAAAGCTTTGGAAATTTCTGGACGTCGTTGCATGGTTAACACTGAATTAGGGCAAAAACCTAATGTTTCATTATAAAAATCGGATAGTTGTTTGGTTTCAACATCGTGGTTTGGATCTAAAGGAGTTACTAAAGGCATAGATTTATTTTTTAAGTTTTTAATACTAACTTTTTACTGTAAGTTTGTGTTACTATTTAAATGTATTAAGTCGAAATATACATTGACTTACTTACGCAATAAACAAAAAATTATCAAGATATGGCAATAAACACAGTTACAACCGTTTGGAAAGAAAACATGCAATTTGAAAGTGATAACCCTAGTGGACATCCAATAGTTATTGATACTTCTGAAGAGCATGGAGGAAATAATACTGGTTTACGACCTAAAGCTA
This sequence comes from Tenacibaculum sp. DPLXC6, assembly GCF_056815515.1. Taxonomy (NCBI): domain Bacteria; kingdom Pseudomonadati; phylum Bacteroidota; class Flavobacteriia; order Flavobacteriales; family Flavobacteriaceae; genus Tenacibaculum; species Tenacibaculum sp. DPLXC6. The sequence goes on along the minus strand of NZ_CP141806.1, from coordinate 2,508,804 downwards.
TGATGCTTTCTTCTTTAGCTGGTTGTTCAGGTTTAGACATTGTTCCTATGTTAGAAAAAATGCGTGTTAAAATTGATGATTTTAAAATTGTTGTTACTGGTGAATTAACCGAAGAACACCCAAAATATTATCATAAAGTATTAGTAGATTATCATTTTTACGGAAGTGATTTAGATGAGAAAAAAATTAATAAAGCAGTAGATTTATCTATAGAGAAATATTGTGGTGTTATGGAAATGTTTAGAAAATTTGCTGATGTAACTACAGCTATTCATTTACATAACAACTAATTTATTTTTGATAAAATTGCTATGCGCTGGACATTAAAACCGCAACCAGACACCATTAAAGTAAAACAATTAGCTAAAGAATTAGCTATCGATACAACCTTGGCTAAAATTTTGGTACAACGTGGTATTGAAACATTTGATGAAGCTAAACATTTCTTTCGCCCTTCGTTGAGTGATTTACACAATCCTTTTTTAATGAAGGATATGGAAATCGCAGTACAACGCATTGAAACAGCTATTGCAAACAACGAAAACATTTTAGTTTTTGGTGATTACGATGTTGACGGAACTACAGCTGTTTCTTTGATGTCATCATACCTAAAAACAATTCATCCTAATATTGCAACCTATATTCCAGATCGATATGAAGAGGGATATGGTGTTTCCTTTCAGGGAATTGATTTTGCCGAAGATAACGGGTTTTCTCTTATCATAGCTTTAGACTGCGGAATTAAAGCTATTGATAAAGTTGCCTATGCTACCGAAAAAGGTATTGACTTTATTATTTGTGACCACCACAAACCTGGGAGTGAAATTCCTAAAGCAGTTGCCGTTTTAAATCCTAAGCAAATAGATTGTAACTATCCATATGATGAATTGTGTGGCTGTGGCGTTGGTTTTAAATTGATTCAAGCATTAGCTTCAAAAAGAAATCAAACTATTGAAGATTTAATTCCGTATTTAGATTTAGTAGCTACTGCAATTGCAGCTGATATTGTTCCTATGACCGGTGAAAATAGAGTGTTAGCTTATCACGGATTACAAGTTATCAATTCTCAACCTCGAAATGGTATCAAAGCCATTATTCATCAGTTACAAAAAAAAGAACTCACTATTACCGATGTTGTTTTCATAATCGCTCCGCGGATAAATGCTGCGGGACGTATGAAACATGGAAATTATGCTGTTGAATTGTTAACTGAAATGGATTTTGACTCGGCAATTGAATTTGCTTCAGCAATAGAAAAATTTAATTCAGATAGAAAAGAACTAGATAGAGCAATTACCCAAGAAGCTTTATTACAAATTGAAAATAACAACGAACAAGAAAATTACACCACAGTGGTTTTTGATGAAAACTGGCACAAAGGTGTTATTGGTATTGTAGCCTCTCGTTTAACAGAAACCTACTACAGACCTACTTTGGTCTTTACTAAAAGCGGTGATAAATTAGCTGCTTCTGCTCGTTCAGTAAAAGGATTTGATGTATATAATGCTTTAGAAGCATGTTCTGAGTTTATAGAACAATTTGGAGGACATAAATATGCTGCAGGTTTAACGCTCTTACCCGAACAATATGAAAATTTTAAAAATAAGTTCGAAGAAGTTGTTTCCGCTACTATCGAAAAAAGCTTATTAACACCTGAAATTACTATTGATGCTGAGATAGACCTTTCAGAGATTACCCCAAAATTCTTCCGTATTATTCAACAAATGGCTCCATTTGGCCCACTAAATATGAAGCCTGTTTTTACCACTACAGCTTTGAGAGACAATGGTTACGGAAAACAAGTTGGTGCTGATTCTAGTCATTTAAAATTAAATCTTATCTATGGTTCAGATCAAAAAACATATAATGCTATTGGATTTGGTTTAGGTAATAAAATATCTACCATTCAAAATGATTTTGATATTGCTTACACGTTAGATGAAAACACATGGAATGGTTATACTTCAATTCAACTAATGTTAAAAGATTTAAAGTAGCAAAAGCCCCTCTGTTTTTTTTATTTAGAATAATTCCAAATAAACTCATATATTTGTTATCGAAATAAATATAGTTATGGACGGAATTACTAAAATATACAACAACAACATAGGTATTTCTTTTCATTGGAAAGAAAACGATTCAAACTTAGTTCAATTAATATTTAGAGACACAGGCTTTCATTTAACTGAGCAAGAAATAGAGTTATTTTTAGACAAAGTAACTGATTCTAAGCTTCAAAAAAATTGCGCCACTTGTAGTAAAGGTAGAGATTGTAGATCCATCCTACTTCAAACCCCCTCAAATAAAGTTAGCATGGCAGTATCATCAGTTGAATTATGGCAAATAGACGACCTTTTAAAAGGGACTTTGTTCCAACTTAGAATGAATAATTATTTAAATGATATATGTAAAAATTAAAGAGGCTTGCAAAATTTGCAAGCCTCTTTAATTATTTATCTTCTTTAATCAAATACATATATACTGGGTAATGATCACTATACCCTCCTGTATACCTTCCATAAGAAAAGCTTCTGAAAGGATACCCTTTATAACGTCCACTCTTTTGGGTTAAAAAACGCTTATTAAAAATTCCTGACTTAAACATTTTGTATGTTGAAAAATCTTTTTTTCCATTGTCTAATAAAGGAGAGGTGAACATAATTTGATCGAACAGGTTGATATTATCTCTGTATCCAAGCGTATTAAATCCACGACGAAACATATCTTCATACGGATTATAAATATCACCTTCTTTTACATTCTTCTTTTTACTTTTAGTTTGCAAAACAGTTTTAAAGCTAGAGTTGATAGGATCATCGTTAAAGTCACCCATAATTAACACTTTTGGATTCGGATCGTTCAGCTTAATTTTTTCTATAATTTGCTTCACTTTATAAGCTGCTTTTTCACGCAATGGTCTACTTTTTGCCTCCCCCCCTCTTCGAGATGGCCAGTGATTTACAATAACATGTATTAATTCATCATCTAAATAACCTGAGACTAATAAAATATCACGTGTATAAACTTTTCTGTTTTCATCATAAATATTAGGGTTGAACGCCTCAAAATGAATTGGTTTGAAATAACGTGGTTGGTACAGCAACCCTACATCAATTCCTCTTTTGTCTGGAGAATCAAAATGGATAATACTATATCGCTTCTTTTTTAACCTTTCTGACGCTACTAAATCTTCTAAAACTTTTTTATTCTCAACTTCTGCTACACCTAAAATTGCAGGACTGGTCTTAGCCTTTTCTGCTCCTAATTGTAGGATAACCTCTCCCAGTTTATCAATTTTATCTATATAAACCTCTTCTTTATCTCCTTTCATCTCCATAATTGGACTTGCTTCATCATTCTTTTCAGGATCATTCTTAGTATCAAAAAGGTTTTCTAAATTATAAAAACCAACAGTTCTTATTTTATATTTTTTTGCTCCTTGTTGTGCATATGAAGAAAAAACAACAAGAGTTAAGACTAAAAGTAAAGCTATATTTCTCATTTAATAAATTTTACGCGACAAAAGTAAAAACAATTTTCAAGCCAAAACCTATAATTTACACAAAACTAGCTTTCATAACTTTAACTTAATATTAACATAACCATAATTTTCGTAATTTTGCCTCCCTTTTGCCGTAATTTCGGCTCTGGGAATTAATATATTCAAATATTTTATAAACAATCATTTATGAGAAATTTTACGATAACAATGTTATTGCTTTTTTCAGGTTTATTTGGCTTGAATGCGCAGAATATTGTAAAGGGGATCGTAATAAACGGCGATTCTGAACATCCTATGCAAGGTGTTTCTGTAAGTGTAAAAGAAGCTAACGTCACTAGTACTACAGACGCTAGTGGTGCTTTTATACTAAATGGTTTACCAAACGGAAGACAAATTGTAACGGTATCATTAAACGGGTATGAAACCCAAAACTTTCCAGTTGAACTATCTGGAAAAACATTAGATTTAGGCACAATCTTTATGTATGAAGATTTATCTGAAGATCAAGATTTAAGCACCATCACTATTACAGATGATGAGTTAAATGATGATACAAGTGCTGCTGATAACATTTCTGGTTTACTACAAGCTTCCAGAGATGTGTATTTACGTACTGCTGCTTTTGAGTGGAGTGGTTCATTCTACAGAGTACGTGGTTTAGATTCTGAAAACGGTAAAGTTTTAATTAATGGAATTGAAATGAACAAACTATACAACGGTAGACCTCAATGGAGTAACTGGGGAGGTTTAAACGATGTATTACGTAATCAAGAATTTAGTAATGGACTAACTCCTTCAAACTATGCTTTTGGTGGTGTTTTAGGTTCTACAAATATTAATACAAGAGCTTCTGAATATAGTGAAGGAGGACGTATTTCTTACGCTTCTTCTAATAGAAGTTACAACCACCGTCTAATGGCAACATATTCTTCAGGTTTATTAGCTAATGGATGGGCTATAACTGTTTCTGGTAGCAGAAGAGCTGGTAATGAAGGGTATGTTGATGGTACTTTTTACGATGCTAACTCTATCTTTTTATCTCTTGAAAAACAAATTAACGATGCTCACAGCTTAAACTTAACAGTGATTGCTGCAGAAAACGAAAGAGGTAAATCTTCACCAAATACTCAAGAAGTTTTTGATATTAAAGGAATTCGTTATAACTCTTACTGGGGAAATCAAAAAGGAAAAATGAGAAACTCTAGAGTTAAGAGATTATATGAACCAATTGTTATGTTGAACCACTATTGGAACCTTTCTGAAAATACTACATTAAACACTAATATTGGTTTTCAGTTTGGAGAAATAGGTAACAGTCGTTTAGATTATAATGGAGCCAACAATCCTGATCCAACATACTATAGGAAATTACCTAGCTGGTATTTATCAGATCCTAATGGACCTGATTATGAAAACGCATATAAATCATTAACTGGTTTCCAAAACGATGGTCAAATTGATTGGGATGAATTATATATTGGAAACGAAGGAAGCCCAGATAATGCTCGTGTAATTTTATATGAAGATAGAAACGATGATCAACAATTAACTGCTAACATGATTTTCTCTTCTGAATTAAACGAAAACATTGTATTAACTGCTAGTGGTGAATATAGAAAGTTAAAGTCTGAAAACTTTGCTTCTCCTATAGATATGCTTGGAGCCACAAGTTATTTAGATGTAAACACTTTTGGTAATACTTTTGAACAACAACAAAGTAACCTTTTAACTCCTAACAGAACAATTGGATTAGGAGATCGCTTTAAGTATAACTACATATTTAATTCTGAAGTATATGGTGGTTTTGCTCAATTACAATTCAAATACAATAAAGTTGATTTTTATTTAGCAGGACAAGCAAACAATACAACACACCAAAGAGAAGGTTTATTTCAAAACGGATATTTCCCAACTAACTCTTATGGCAAATCAGATAAATTAGATTTCTTTAACTATGGTGCTAAAGGAGGGCTAACCTATAAAATTTCTGGTCGTCATTTAATTGATGTAAATGGTGGTTACATTACAAAAGCACCATCTTTACGTAATTCTTTTGCAAACTCAAGAGCAAACAATGTTACTGTTGCTGATGTTGCTGAATTAAATAGCGAGAAAATATTATCTGGAGATCTTAGCTATATTTTCAGAAGTCCATTAATCACCTCAAGAGTTACAGGTTACTATACTGACATTAAAGATGCTACTGAAATTTCATTCTTCTTTGCTGATGGTATTGGAGGAGATACTTCAGCTTTTATCCAAGAAATATTAACTGGTATTGATAAGAGGCACTTTGGTGTTGAGTTCGGAATTGAAGCGCAAGTTACTCCTACAATTAAATTAAAAGGAGCAGCTAACGTTGGTCAATATACTTACAACAACAACCCAAATTTAGTTATTACAACCGAAAATGCCTCTACACCTGGATTTATCAATGGAAAAAGAGACATGGGAGCTGCTTCTCTTAAAGATTATAAAATCGCTGCAGGACCTCATAAAGCATACTCTTTTGGTTTTGAGTATAGAGATCCAGATTATTGGTTTGTTAGTGTTACTGCAAACTATATGGATGAAGCATATGTAGATGTTTCTCCTATTAGAAGAACTGCTAACTTTGTTAGTGATGCAGATGGAGCTGCTTTTGCAGATTACGACCCTATATTAGCGAGACAATTATTAACTCAAGAACAATTTGATGATTATATGGTTGTAAATGCTATTGGAGGTAAATCATGGAAAGTAGGAGATGGTAAATACATTGGTTTATTTGCTAGTGTTAGTAACTTATTCAACGAAGAATACAAAACAGGGGGTTTCGAACAAGGAAGAAATGCTAACTATCGTGAGCTACGCGACGATAATGCTAACGGAACACCAACTTTTGGAAATAAATATTGGTACGGTAGAGGTACTACTTATTTCTTAAACTTAAATTATAGATTCTAAAAAACACTCAAAATGAAAAAAATAAATTTATACAAGATTTTTGCAATACTTTTTATTGCAATTTCTGCTTCATGTGTTGACAATAACGATTTTGAATTACCAACTATTGGACCAGATAAACAATACGAAAACTTAAAGTCTTTAGACGAAATTATTGCTCAGTACAATGGTGATCCTGTAGAGTTTGTAGAGGACATTACTGTATATGGTTACGTAGTTTCTGATGACAGAGAAGGTAACTTTTTTAAATCAATCATTATTCAAGATAAACCAGAAAACCCAACTGTTGGTTTAGAAGTAAGAATAGATGACACTAATTTAGGGGCTCGCTACAATGTAGGTAGAAAAGTATATATCAAACTAAAAGGGCTTGCTTTAAGTAAATACTTTGCTTCTTTCCAAATAGGTGTTTTAAACGGAAATAGTACGGATAGAATTGACGCAAACGATTATATCGACTTTATTGATAGATCTTCTGAAATTGCTGAAATAGTACCAACCAACTTAACAATTGGAGAGTTAACTGATGCTCACATCAATACATTAGTTAAAATTGAAGGGTTACAATCTGAAGAAAAAGGTTTAACCTATGCTGACCCAGATCCTGATAATACTTTTTCAGTAAACAGGTACTTTACAAGTTGTGAAACTTTTGAATCTATTATCATGAGAACAAGTGGTTTTTCAACTTTTAAATCATATCCTATTCCTGACAAAAAAGGAAGTGTTACTGCTATTTTAGGAAAGTTTAGTAGCGACTATCAATTATACATTAGAGATACAAATGACGTTAACTTTACTGAAGAGTATGGTTGCAATAACAATCCTACTGATGCTTCTTTAGCTGAAGTAAAGGCATTATATACTGGTAGTGAAACTACTGTTACTCAAAACTTAAAGTTAAAGCTTGTAATTACTTCAGATCTTTCTACAGATAATATTTCAAATCAAAATGCATTTGCTCAAGATGCAACAGCTGGTATTGCTTTACGTTTTAGTGATGCTTACGATTTAAAATTAGGAGACGAAATAGAAATTACAGTTGGCGGAGCTAAATTAAGTGAGTATAATGGCTTATTACAATTAAATGTTTCTCCATCTAATATTCTTAGTACAACAGCTGGAACATTACCTACTCCTGAAGTAATTACTATAGCACAGGCTTTAACTGGTGATTATCAAGGAAAGTTAGTACAAATTGAAGGTGTGCAGTTCAAAGACAACACTAAAAATTATGACGGTAGTAATCTGCTAATTTCTGAATGTGACGGAGATGAATTAACAACTTTTGTTAGAGGTCAAGCTACTTTTGCTAACAACCCTGTGAGTGACAAAAGAGGAACTATTACAGGAGTAATGTCTGATTTTAATGGAGTTCAAATCTATTTAAGAAATGAAAGTGATGTAAACTTTACAGAAGACTATACTACTTGTGGTGGAGGTGGTAGTAGTACTACCAATACTGTTTTCTTTTCAGAATTAGCAGATCCTAACAATAATGCTAATGCTAGATTTATAGAATTATATAATTCTGGAACTGATGCCATAGATTTAACAGGATGGGTAATTAGAAGATACACTAATGGTAATCCTGAATCTACTTCATCAATAGATTTAACCGGTAGTACAATTAACGCTGGACAAGCATTTGTTATTGCTGCACAAAAAACTGCGTTTGAAACTGCGTTTGGTTTTGCTCCTGATTTAGCTGCTGACACTGGTGGTCCTGCTGATTCAAATGGTGACGACAACATAGAACTAGTTGACCCAAGCGGTAATGTAGTAGATGTTTTTGGTGTACCTGGTGAAGATGGTTCAGATACAAATCACGAATTTGAAGATGGTAGAGCTTATCGTAAAGCTTCTGTAACACAAGGAAATCCAACATATACATTCTCTGAATGGGATATATGGAATGACACTGGTGCAGCTGGTACAACTAACGCTCCTCAAGACGCTCCTGGTAATTTTACACCTGGAGTAAGATAATCTCTTTATCATAAAAAACAAAAAGCCCAAGTTTTTAAAACTTGGGCTTTTTTATTCTATGTTTAAAATTACTTTTTAACTAATTGTTTAGTATACGTTTTTCCTGTACTATCTAAAGACACAAAATAGATTCCTGCTGATAATTTTGAAACATCTACATTATTACTTCTAGAGCTCATTTTTATTTTTTTCAACAACCTTCCATTTGCATTATAAATAGCAACTTCTTTATTTTTCCACAACTCGTTATTTATCTGCAAAGTGATTGAGTTGTTTTCAACAGGGTTCGGAGAAAAAATAATTACATCTTTATCATTTACTAAAACTTGCCTTACATTTAAATTATCGGTTTTAGCACCACCACAGTTTCCAATATTATTCCATCCACTTGAAGTTCTCTCATACAAAACATTAAAATAAACAACTCTATCACCAACCTGATAGTTTTGAGAAGAATCATATTGAGGTACACCATCACAAATATCTGTGCTAGTACCTCCATCTCCTTCAATAATATTTAGAGTATAATCTTCAACCTCTCCATAATCAAATGAACCACAAGAAGAAGGAGTATTATTGTATCGCATAGACACTCTCATTCTTGTTACTCCTAATTTTGCAGTATTAGGTACAGTAAAGCTACCACTAACTGAATTATCAGTAGATGCACTTTTAATCCACACTTGCTCTCCGTTATCTTCAAAATCAGAATCCTGATTATAATCTATCCAAACAGCATATCCTTCTTTATAAACCGTCCCTGTCCATTTAGGTGTAACAGTTATTGTATTGGAACTTCCTTGCTCTATATCAGTTGAAATATTAGTAAAATCTTCATATCCATTTGTCGCTCCTGAATTATTATTAATTGACCCAAGTGTTACATTCTGAATATATTCATCATTTACATTATTTCCTTTTGAATCGCAATAAGTTGGTACACTTACACTTCCTTTACTTTTAGCTACCTCAATTAAGTACTCTAAACCAAGTTTAGCAAATTTTGCCGCATGCGTAGCATTAGCAGTTGGAAATCGATCAGATGTATCATTTACTGTATGAATATAAGGACTTGAACCATTAAATGATGCTTCAAAAGGGAAAGCTGCATCATATCCTTGTTGTGCCCAACTATAATGATCAGAACAACCGTAGTTACATCGTGTATAATCGTAAGTAAATTGATGACTTCCTGAAGTATTATAATGATCCATAAGACTTGCTAAAAAAGCATTAAGAGTACTGCTATTATAGCTATCATCAGAAATGTAGACATCTTTAGGTGATCCTTTATAATTTGTCATATCAAATTGCACGTATGATAACACATTAACATTTCTATTTTTATAATCTTGTGCAATCTCTTTTGAACCTCTTAAACCAACTTCTTCAGCAGCAAATGCCATAAACTCAATAGTTCGTTTTGGCTGAAAATCCATTTGAAAGAGTACTCTAGCCATTTCTGTAATTGTAGCAATACCAGAAGCATTGTCATCAGCACCAGGTGCATTTGTTTCTCTTTCTGGACTAACAGAATCGATATGACCTCCTATTATTACGTATTCATTTGGAAGATCACTTCCTTGAATTGTCATAACTACAGAAGGCATTGTAGTGCTACTATGGTTAACTATTCTAACACTAACGTCAGACCTACCGCTAGCCATTGTTTCCCATTTTTGCTTTAAATCTTGAACAGCTTGTGTAGCTTTTTGGGTTGTGTGATATCTAGTCCCATAATTTTCAAGTTCTACTATATGATTAGCAATATTTGTATTATTCACCAAACCTATGCTTTGATTTACAAGTTGATCTTCACTAATAGTATACGATGCTCTCTGCTGATGAGTTTTTTTACTTTGAAGTTTCTGAATGGTTTGTAAAGCTTCTTTTTCAGAAGATTCATAAATAAACCCGGGACCATGAGTTAAAATCATATGATGTAATTTTTCAGCTGCATGATGACTTAACTTTACAGCACTAAAACCATTTGTGGAGGAAAGAATCTTAATATCGGTAGGAGCAACTTTTTGTAGTTTTAAGGCATCTTTGGTTTCAATAGTACCATAAAACATTTTTTCTTGGCCGTGAACAATAGAAAAACTAAGGCACAGCAATAGTAACGAAAGTAGTAAATACTTTTTTTTCATTTTTGAAGGGTATTAATGTTAATTATAAATTTTCTTGTAAGTTATTAAAAATTAACATTATAGAACTAAAATATTTTTCACCTTCTTATTTAATCATAAACTTAACTTAATAGCTTACCTATTTTAACACTCAATAAATTTTGTTGTATATTTCATTTTTTTGCACCTTTATATGCGCATAAACTTCTACTACCAATGTCTTCAAATCATAGAATAAACAGAGCTTTTAAAAGAGCAAAGGAGCTACCATTAAATGAGAGTTCTAAATATATTTTATTTTCTGATTGCCATAGAGGTGACAACAGTTTTGCTGATGACTTTGCTCGTAATAGAAAAATATATCACTATGCCTTATCTCAATATTTACAAAAAGAATTCACTTATATAGAGTTGGGGGATGGTGATGAACTTTGGGAAAATAAATTTGTAAATATTTTCAATGCCAATAAATACATCTACCTATTACTTCAAAAGTTTCACCAACAAAACAGGTTATATTTTATCTGGGGAAACCATGATATGAATTATCGAAAGCCTAAAAATGTTGCTAAAAACTTTAATTCTTATTACGACACTATTGACGGAAAGAAAAAAGAGTTAATGCCAAATGCTTCTTTTTCTGAAGCAATTAAACTGGTACAAGAAGATGGTAAATCTATCTTCTTACTCCACGGTCATCAAGCAGATTGGTTTAATTATACTTTTTGGAAATTCAGCAGGTTTTTAGTTCGTGTTTTATGGCGACCTTTACAAATACATGGAATTAAAGACCCCACAAGTCCTGCTCAAAATTTTAAAGGATTAATAAAGGTAGAACGCCGTTTAGAAAAATGGATTATGAGTAATAATAACCAAATGATTATTACAGGGCATACACATCGCCCCAGATTTCCATCAAAAAACAAACTTCCACATTTTAATGATGGTAGCTGTGTACACCCTAGATGCATAACTGGTTTAGAAATTGAGAATAATGAAATAACTCTTATTAAGTGGCATGTAGTAACTAAAGAAGATGGTACTATGCAAATTACAAGATCTGTTCTTGAGGGGCCTAAAAAAATAACCGACTACATTTAACTTCGTAACTTTTTATTAACTCAAAACCCCACATCACATAACAGTTTATTAAATTATACTTAATATTTATATTAAAAAAAGAGAATACTTTTGATTCACCTCTAAAAGAGGAGTAGTCATTATAAATTTATTAGTTTTTGTCGACTATTTATTTGACTCACTATATACTGCCTTGAAAACAAGGCAGTTTTTTAATATTAGATTAACACTAAGTTAACATAAGGGTTAGTTATTTGCCGCGACAAAAACTAATAAACAACATCTAATGAACTATAAAACAGTACTTACGTCTGTAAGTATGTTTGTGTTACTCTACACACATGCACAACAAACAAACGCACCAAAATTTGGAAAGGGTATATTTAATCTAGTAGGAAAAGACAGTACTTGGTCTATGAATATGGGTGCTAGAATGCAATTTTTAGCAACAGCAGAATGGGATTCCAACAAAGATGGTTTATATAACCCAACATCTTCAATGTTAGTAAGAAGAGCTCGATTAAAATTTAAAGGATTTGCTTTTTCTCCTAAATTAAAATATAAAATGGAACTTGGATTATCTAATAGAGATATTAGTGGCGCTTCAGAACATACAGGAAACGCCCCAAGATATATTTTAGATGCAGTTCTAAAGTGGAACTTCCATCAAAATTTTGAATTATGGTTTGGACAAACCAAACTACCTGGAAACCGTGAACGTGTTATTTCTTCTGCTAATATGCAATTAGTAGATCGTTCTTTATTAAACAAACGTTTTAATATTGATAGAGATATGGGAATACAGTTAAGACATCATTTTAATTTATCTGATAAGTTTATTGTTAGAGAAGCTTTAGCTTTTTCGCAAGGTGAAGGAAGAAATGTTACCATAGGAAACCTAGGCGGACATCAATATACTGCTCATCTAGAATTTTTACCTTTTGGAAAGTTTGAAGGCAAAGGAGATTATATAGGTGGAGACTTAAAAAGAGAAAAAACTCCTAAGCTTGCCATTGGTATGAGTTATGACTTTAATGACAATGCCGTAAAAACCAGAAGTAACCAAGGTACTTATATGGTTAATGATGAAGGATACTATCAAACAAACATATCAACCTTTTTTATGGATGCTATGTTTAAATATAAAGGATTCTCTTTTATGGGAGAATATTCATACCGAGACGCCAAAGATCCTTTCGCAAAAAACTCAGATGGAACTCTTACTGGAGAAATTGTACAAGTAGGAAGTGGTTTAAACCTTCAATCAGGGTATTTATTTGCCAAAGACTGGGAAGTATCTGGTCGTTTTACTAACATTTCTTTAGACGAAAACATTACAGGAAAAGGAACTGAAAATCAATACACAATAGGATTATCAAAGTACATTGTTGGTCATAAATTAAAAGTACAAACCGATATTAGTTACTTAGATATAGCAACAGCTACAAATCAATTGATGTATAGATTACAGGTAGACATACACTTTTAAATGATAACATAAACATAACATGAGAGCGTTCTTGTGTAACTAAATTTGCAAAACTTAATTAAAAACTAAAAAATGGGAGATCCATATATTTTGATGCTAGTCGCTTTAGCTGTTTTAGCTATTGTAGACTTGGTTGTGGGAGTTAGTAACGATGCTGTTAACTTTTTAAATTCAGCAATTGGTTCTAAAGCAATTAAAGTAAGAAATATTATGATAATTGCGAGCGTTGGGGTGTTTTTTGGAGCAGTTACCTCAAGCGGTATGATGGAAGTAGCACGTAAGGGGATTTTTAACCCTAGCATGTTTATGTTCCAAGACATCATGTTTATTTTTATGGCTGTTATGATTACTGATATCTTACTATTAGATATCTTTAACTCATTAGGAATGCCTACCTCAACAACAGTTTCTATTGTATTTGAATTATTAGGGGCAGCTGTTTGTGTGTCATTAATTAAAATTGCAGCTAACGAAGCTCAATCAATTTCAGACATTTGGAACTACATTAATCATAAAAAAGCTATTCAGATTATAAATGGTATTCTACTCTCCGTAGTAGTTGCTTTTTCTGTTGGTGCAATTGTACAGTTCTTTTCTCGTTTAATTTATTCGTTTAATTTTGAAAAAAGAGCTAGTTACATCAATGCTTTATTTGGTGGTTTCGCAATTACGGCTATTACATATTTTATCTTTGTTAAAGGAATGAAAGGAACTCCTTTTTATAAAGATATAAAACATTTAGTTGAAGGAAACACACTTGTTATAATTGCTGGAGGCTTTGTTTTTTGGAGTGCTATATCTCAAGTATTAATCCATTTTTTCAAAGTCAATATCTTAAAATTGATTATTGGTGTAGGTACCTTCTCTTTAGCAATGGCCTTTTCTGGTAACGATTTAGTAAACTTTATTGGTGTACCAATTGCTGCTTGGAACTCATACCAAGCTTGGGAAGTATCTGGTGTTGCACCTGATGCATTCTCTATGGGAATTTTAGCTAAGAAAGTACCTTCTAACGTATGGTTATTATTATTAGCAGGAGCAGTAATGGTTGTCACTTTATGGACTTCTAGCAAAGCTAGAAATGTAATTAAAACTGGTATTGATTTATCTCGCCAAGGAGACGGACATGAAAAATTTCAACCGAACCCATTATCTAGAGTTGTAGTTAGAGCAGCTATGGGAGTAAACCTAGGTATTAGTGCTATTATACCTAAAAAGACTTTAAACTTTATCGATTCAAAGTTTCAAAAACCTGTAATTGAATTACCTAAAGACAAAACTTACGAAATGCCTGCTTTCGATTTAGTAAGAGCATCTGTAAACTTAATTGTTGCTGGTATTTTAATTTCTATTGCAACTTCAATGAAATTACCATTATCTACCACTTATGTAACATTTATGGTTGCAATGGGTACCTCTTTAGCTGATAGAGCTTGGGGACGTGAAAGTGCTGTTTATAGAGTTGCTGGTGTAATTAATGTTATTGGTGGATGGTTCTTAACAGCGATTACAGCTTTCTTAACTGCAGCTTTAGTAGCTTACTTAATTAGCTGGGATATGGTAATGATTCCTGTATTGTTATTAGTGGTTGCTCTTTTAATTGCAAGAAACACTTTACAACACAGAAAAAAATCTAAAGAAGAGAAGAAACAAGTACATATGGAGAGAGCAGAATTAATCACCATTAACGGTGTGATTGAAGAAAGCTCAGATCATATTGCTGGTGTTGCTCATCGTATTAATAAATTATACTCAAGCGTTGTAAAAGACCTTGCCACACACGATTTAGTTAAATTACGTAAAACTGATAAACACGTTACAAAACTAAATGATGAAATTGATAACTTAAAAGACGGTGTATTCTACTTTATTAAGTCTTTAGACGATACTTCGGTACAAGCAAGTAGATTCTATATTTTAATTTTAGGGTATTTACAAGACGTTGCTCAGTCTATTAGCTACATCTCTAGAGCTACTTACAAGCACGTTAATAACAACCATAAGAACCTTAAAAAAGGACAAATTAAAGATCTTAAAAGTATTGACAATACACTTTCTAAGCTATTAGCTGATATTGGTGATACTTTTGAAAATAGAAGTTTTGATAATTTAGGACATATTATCAACGAAAAGAAAGAGTTATTAAAAGATGTATCTAAATCTATAGAAAAACAAGTAGAACGTATTAGAACAGATGAAACAAGTCCAAAGAATACTACATTATACTTTAGTATTTTAATTGAGACACAAGATTTAGTATCTGGATTAATGAGTTTACTAGAAACATATGAAGAGTTTCATATCAGTACAAAAACAGCTGAAATAGAAGCTTAATCAAACAAAAAAAGCCGAGTTAATTAACTCGGCTTTTTTTATTTCTTATCTATATTAACTATTACTTCTTCTTCATAGGGCGCATCAAACCTTCTTGCGCAACTGAAGCTATTAATTTACCATCTCTAGTATAAATATTTCCACAAGCAAAACCTCTTGCTCCATTAGTATTAGGACTTTCAACAGAGAACAACATCCAATCATTAAAATCAAAATCACGGTAAAACCACATGGAGTGATCTAAACTTGCCATTTGTGTATTTCCAAAGTTGGCTACACTTGCATTTGGGTTTAAACAAGCTGTTAAAATATTATAGTCCGATATATAAGTTAATATTTGTTGTTTAATTCCTAGTGGTAAATCAGATGCTTCTCCTTTTAATTTAAACCAAACATCAACTACGGGTGGTAAATCCTTTCGGTCTAACGGATTTACAATTTGTACTGGTTTAAAATCAATAGGACGCTCAATACTTAAAAAGTCTTTCATTTTCTTTGGTAAAAAAGCTCCAAACTGATCCAACATATCTGTCCAACTCAACAACTCTTCTGGTTGTTTTAAGTCCTTTTTTATTGGCATTTGATGCTCATAACCATCTTCTTTTTTATGAAATGAACAGGACAAAATAAAAATTGTTTTATCATTTTGATGTGCTGTTACTCTACGCGTAGAAAAACTACCTCCATCACGGATGGTTTGTACGTTATATGTTATAGGTAACTCTAAATTCCCTGCTTCTAAAAAATATGAATGTAACGAGTGTAAAATACGTTCCTTTGGTGTTGTTCTATAAGCTGCATTTAAAGCTTGTGCTAATACTTGACCACCAAAAACATTTGGGCTTCCTATATCTCTACTTACTCCGTTAAAGTTCCCTTCACCTAAATCGTCAAGGGTAAGTATATTTAATAATTCTTGTGTGTTTTTCATTTGTTAATACAGTAAAGAGGATTTAATTCTTTATACTTTTTTTATTTTAAAAGGTTTTATTAACCTAAATTCTGTTGGCTGAATTCTATTCAAAAATAAACTTAAAATACGGTTTGGAATACTTTTTCTATGTCGTAAATAAATTGTTAGGTCTTGAGGTACTGCACCCACTGAACTTTTTATTTCACTAGCTGTTCTTCCAAAGTTTATGGCTTTTATATTTCTATCAATAGCCAATGAAATATAATCATACAACATTCTTTGATAAATTGCATAGGTTCTATTAACTGTATAATCAATCCCCACAAAATGCGCATCTAACGAGTTTTGATTTACCATTCCTGACAAAAATCCAACTAACTTATCTCCTAACCAATATACCTTAATAACATAATCATCTTTTAAGTTTTCTTTTAAACACATGTACGTTTCAATATTAAAGTACCCTAAATTAAAACTCGCCTTATTTGATACGTTCTTATATAGTAACGCCATTTCGGGCAATAATTGTTTTAAAGATTCAATTGTTATCTCTTCAGTTTGTATACCTGTACTCATTTTCAAAGCCTTTTTAGCTTTTACTCTATACTTTGTTTTTAATGCCGCTAAATAATCTTCAAAAGTATTCCAATTACTGTCTAATGTTAATACCATATTAGGGTCCACATTAAAAGAGTTATAACCAACATTATGTAGTGCATCAGTAATAAAAAGAGATTCGTTCACAAAATCTTTCAGCATAAAAGCATCTATTGTTTCTTTTGAAATGTCTTTTTCAAAGGCTATAATAGCTTTAGCTAATTGTTTTACTACTTCTTTCTTATCTTGATTAGGTTTTATAAAAATCCCATGTTCACCACTTACAAAAGTATTACCACATGTAAGTATTTTAAAGGGTTTTTGAGAAGACAATAAGTGTAATTTCCTCCCCATACAACGCATCCATTCTACAATCGATTGTAAATCGTTTTGAACACTATCTAAATAAAAATCAACTAACTTAATGGTAGCAAAAGCTATCGCTTCTTGCTTTTCATCAAACAATAAAATATAAGAAAACTGTATTTGTTTATTGTTCTTTTCTAGAGCCTCCAAATATTCTGGCTGAAGATATAAGTTATTTGTACACTGAAGCTCTTTCCAAACATTTTCAGGTATCTCCCTTACTGAAGAAAAGTAACATGTATTGGATGATTTTTTTTTACAGGATAAAATAATGTCAGCTTTTACGATTTGTATTTGTGTAAATTAGTAAAAGTTTGTCAAATACCTATAAATTATTTTAAGCTACTCCATTATTCCAAACAGGTACTTTTAAAAACCTACTTATTTTTACCATATCACTTAACAAATATTCTTTATCACCGTGATTCAGTAAGTTATGACGCTCTCCATTTTGAGTAACTAAATTAACTTCATAACAATAATAACCTCCTGACTTATTTCCTTCAACAAATTTTGACAATACTTGTAATGCATACACTTGTTGAAAAGGTATTATTTCACCATCAACTAATACTTTCCTTTTTTGTGAGTATAAAAATGCTTTGGCTCCAAAAGAAAATAATAAGAAAACACCTACTAATAAAAAAGGACCGCCTGAAGTAAAAAACATCTTTCCTCCATGCATAAATGTTAAAGGTTCTTTTGAAAATTCAAAAAATTCTATAAAAGACCAAACCACATAGTTTAACCCCATTAAAAGGAAACTCCAAGCTGCAAATTTCAAATAAGAGCTAGAGGTAATTTTATAACCAAAAGCTGTTTTTTGTAAGCGTTCACTTAAAAAATTACTTCCTGAGCCTTTAACAGCACTCCAAGAAATGTTTTGCCCAATAGCATCGGTTGTAAAGTCACCAAAAGAAAACTCTATTTGTTTATTGGTTGGTGAGTTTTTCTTTCTTTTTGCCCAATAACTAGAACCAAACATACCTATAAGCATAAAAGCTAATACCGCTAACATCCCACCAGTTTTATAGTAAGTATATCGTTGTTTACTTATACTTAACTTATGAACTGGAACAGTAATTTCAAGACGTTTTATATCATTTAAATCTTTTCTTGTGGGATTTGTAAGCTGTTGTAATGAGTCTAGTTCTCGTACACTTTGCTGTACTTCAATTTCTCTTTTATGAAACGCTTCGTACACGTTTTGTAACTGTGGAAATGCTACAAAAATGAAAATACCAATTGGAATTATTGCAAAAATCCAAGAATTGTTAAGGGATACTTTTTTCATATTTTATTTTTTTGGAAAGCAAATTTGAGAAAAGTTTTTGACTTTCTCACATAAAAAGAAAGCCTTTACATGCATGTAAAGGCTTTCTTTTAAACAATATTTTTAACTATTATTCACAAAAAGGAACTGTAAAAAATCCTTCTATTGAATTATCAGCACTTGAATTTGCTTTTATTTTTATGGTTAGTTCATTATTTGTAAATCTTACTACCTCCGCAACTCCTTGAAAAAAGTTTAAAGGGTTAGATCCTTTCTTACTAAAAACTACATTCACATTATCATAAGTTCCTAACTCTGCTTTCACATAAGTTGAAATCTCTAATTCATAATCAAAAATATCTGAACTACAATCTGCTTGTATATTGGTAATATGTACTGAAAGTTCATTATTTCCAGACATAAATGCTTTACCTCCTTCTGCCGTAAAACTTGTTCCAAATACGTTTCCTGATAATTTTGTGTTTGCAATTCCAGCTGGATCATTATCACTATCAGAACAGCTACTCATTACTAAAGTTAGGCACATCAAAACCGCATAACTAATTTTAAAAATCTTTTTCATTCGTTTAAATTTTAATTTGTTTTTACAAGGCGCGAATTTAGTTTAAAAATAAAAACCCACAAACAAATTAATTGCTTGTGGGCTTTTTATATTTATAAGGTTAGCTTACCCTACAATATTTATAATTTTCCCTGGGACAATAATTACTTTTTTAGGCTCTCTTCCTTGTAATTGTTGTTGTGTTTTTTCATGTGCCATGACCGTTTTTTCAATTTCGTCTTTACTCATATCTAACGGTAACTCTAAGGTAAAACGCATTTTACCATTGAAAGAAACTGGATAGTTCTTAGAACTTTCAACTAAATGCTTCTCTTCAAATTTTGGAAAAGCTACGGTTGCAATAGACTCATCATGTCCTAACTGACTCCATAATTCTTCTGCAATATGTGGTGCATACGGAGAAATTAACACTAACAATGGTTCTAAAATAGCTCGTTTGTTACATTTTAACGCTGTTAACTCATTTACTGCAATCATGAAAGTAGAAACGGATGTGTTGAACGAGAAGTTCTCAATATCTTCTTCTACTTTTTTAATCGTTTTATGTAAGGTCTTTAATTCGTCTTTCGTTGGTTCAGCATCAGAAACATTGATTCCATTTTCATCTGTAAATAATTTCCATAATTTCTTTAGGAAAGAATATACTCCTGAAATCCCTGAAGTTTTCCAAGGTTTTGTTTGTTCTAACGGTCCTAAGAACATTTCGAATAAACGTAAACTGTCTGCTCCGTATTCTTCACAAATTAAATCTGGATTTACAACATTGTATTTCGATTTTGACATTTTTTCAACCTCGCGTCCTACGATGTATTTACCATCTTCTAAAATGAATTCTGCATCTTTAAAATCAACATTTAATGGATGCTTTTTAAACGCTTCAATATCTAACTCATCAGAAGAATTTACTAAAGAAACATCGGCATGAATAGGTTGTACTATTTTGTCTCCTATTAACCCTTTAGAAACAAATGTATTTGTGCCTTCTACTCTATAAACAAAAGCAGAAGTTCCTAAAATCATTCCTTGGTTGATTAGTTTTTTAGCAAACTCATCTACTGGTAACAATCCTCTATCAAATAAGAATTTTTGCCAAAAACGCGCATATAATAAGTGTCCTGTAGCGTGTTCTGAACCTCCAATATATAAATCTATTTGTTTCCAATAGTCAACCGCTTCTTTACTTACAAACTCTCCTTCGTTATTCGAGTCCATATAACGGTTAAAATACCAAGAACTTCCTGCCCACCCTGGCATAGTATTCAGTTCTAACGGGAAAACAGTTTCGTTGTCAATCTTGCTATTTTCAACAACAGTATTTGTTGTTGTATCCCATGCCCAAACCTCTGCGTTTCCTAATGGTGGTTTTCCATCTTCAGTAGGTAAATATTTTTCTACTTCTGGTAATACAATTGGTAAATGCTTCGCATCAATCATTTGTGGCATTCCGTCTTTGTAATATACAGGGAATGGTTCTCCCCAATAACGTTGACGACTGAATACTGCATCACGTAAACGATAGTTTATTTTTCCGTAACCAAATCCACGTTTTTCTAATTCGTAGATTACGGTTTTCATTCCTTTTTTATAGTTTAAACCATCTAAGAAATCAGAGTTAGCTAATTTAATTCCATCTTTAGCATCGTTTGCTTTTTCAGAAATATCAACATTCGCAAAAATATTCGGAATCTCTAATCCGAAATGTTTTGCAAAATCGTAATCACGTTGGTCACCACATGGTACCGCCATCACCGCTCCTGTACCGTAGCTTGCTAATACATAATCACCAATCCAAATAGGTACTTGTTTTCCTGTAAACGGATGCAACGCATACGCACCAGTAAACACACCCGAAATGGTTTTTACATCTGCCATACGATCACGCTCAGAACGTTTTGCTGTAGCTTCAACATAGGCTTCTACCTCTTCTTTTTGCTCAGCAGTTGTAATTTTCGCCACTAAATCGTGCTCTGGAGCTAAGGTCATAAAAGACACTCCAAAAATAGTATCAGGACGTGTTGTGAATACGTCTATTTTAGCATCATGTCCATCAACATCAAAAGCAACCATCGCTCCTTGCGAACGACCGATCCAGTTAGTTTGGCTATCTTTTAATGGCTGTGGCCAATCAATATTTTGTAATCCGTCTAATAAACGTTGTGCATACGCAGAAATTCGCATAGACCATTGGGTCATTTTTTTACGAACTACAGGATGCCCTCCACGTTCTGAAACTCCGTTTACAATTTCATCGTTTGCTAATACTGTTCCTAGTGCCGGACACCAGTTTACTTCAGTATCAGATAAAAATGTTAAACGGTATTGTAATAGTACTTCTTGTTGTTCTTTGTCAGAGAAGTTTTTCCATTCTTCCGCAGAAAAAATAGTTATATCTTCATCAGAAACTGCATTTACATTCGTATTTCCTTCTGCTTCAAACTTTGCTACTAAGGTTGCAATATCTTCTGCTTTATCTGTGTCTTTATTGTACCAAGAATTGAACAGTTGAATAAAAATCCACTGTGTCCATTTATAATATTCTGGATTTGAAGTACGTACTTCACGAGACCAATCGAACGAAAACCCAATATTATCTAACTGACGACGGTAAGTTTTAATATTCGTTTCTGTAGTAATTGCTGGATGCTGCCCTGTTTGAATCGCATATTGTTCAGCAGGCAGCCCGAAAGAGTCATATCCTTGTGGATGCAATACATTAAACCCTTTATGACGCTTGTAACGTGCATAAATATCTGAGGCGATATACCCTAATGGATGCCCAACATGTAACCCTGCTCCTGATGGATAAGGAAACATATCTAACACATAATATTTTGGTTTATCAGAATTATTTTCAGCTTTAAATGTACCTTGATCTGCCCAGTACTTTTGCCACTTTTTTTCTATCTCTTGATGATTGTATTGCATTTGTAATCGCTTGTTTTAAAGGATGCAAATTTACAGTTATTGTTGATAAGTAAAAAGTTTAGTTCTTTTAATACTTTATAAAGACTTAAATAAACAAAAAACCTCACAAGCATTTAAGCTTTGTAAGGTTTAAAATTGAAATAAGAGAGTTTTTATATTGTACTAATGTGCTATGTACATCAAAATTACTTTTAACGTTACTACATACACATCATGATTATTAAACGCTATGTGCTTTTACTAATTCTTTTATTTGGTGTTATTCGCAAAATATTAATTGAGTTATTATAAAAACTGAAAAATATCCTTACTGCCTATTTTTGAGTAATAAGTGATTTAATTTCAGCCTCTAAAACTGTTAACATAACTTCATTAGCTTCTTTTTTAACTAGTTCTATTTTTCTAATTTAGGGAACTCAACAACTAACCTACTTATGAGCGAAAATATAACGACTTTAGATATTAAAGAAAAAGTATCTATCTTACTTAAAGACTCTATTGAACAATCTGAAATTGAAAATTTAATAAACGAAATACACACTTACTTTAAAGAATTAATTTTGCTCACTGGATTCGACAATCATATAGAGCACTTAGCCGCCATAACAACTGCAAAAGGAAAAGCTTTAGGATTAAATCATGCTGCACAATGTTTGCTAGATTACAAACGAACTGTAAAGTTTTTAAAAGCTATGGTAATGGCGATTAAAGAAAAACAACAAAATTACCCTAATGAAACGATCCGTGTTTTTTATGCTGGTTGTGGACCCTATGCTCCGTTTATTACTCTAATTGCTCCACTTTTTAGACCTGAAGAAATACAATTTTCTTTACTAGAAATTAATGATAAATCTTTAGAGTATGCTAAAAACCTTATAAAAAAACTGAAGCTTACTAATTATGTAACAAACTACTATACTGCTGATGCTGTTACTTTCAAAATACCTGAACCTGAAAAGTATCATATACTCTTTAGTGAAACGTTGGATGCTTTGTTATATAGAGAGTGCTATGTTCCTATTTTATTCAACTTGCTTCCTCAACTACCAAAAGATACCGCTGTAATTCCAGAAAATGTATTGATAAAAATGAGTTTAGCTACCGATCTTATTGCTGACACTAAGCATACACCTGTTGAAGTTGATACCATTTTAAATGTCAGAGAAGCTATTTCATTAAATATAGTAAACACAATAGTTCCTACTCAACTACCTGATAAAAAAGTAGCTGTAAAATCATTAAACATAGAACAGTACAATTACTTACTATTGGATACATTGGTACATGTTTATGGTGATATTTGGCTGACAAGAAATGAGTCTTCTCTAACAATTCCTCTTGAAATGGGAATTGAGCATCCTTTTCACTTTAATTCAATTATTTACACTTACCAAATGGATCCAGACATTGAGCTAAAGTACTCTTTAGAAAAGTAAAGTACTACTTAATAAAAAACCTCTCAAAAGAGAGGCTTTTATATTGTTAAAACTGATATCCAACAGAAATTTGAAAAGACCCGTTTTTAATATCAGGGTTTTCTTGAATTGCTGTTAGTCCTAAATTATATCGTGTTTGCAAAAATAAGCCTTGTTTAAATTGGTAACCTAAACCAAGGTTTGCACTCAAATCATAGTTTTCTACATCTGGATCTAAGCTTGTACCATCATTTGTTTTTAAAACATCATCTACTAAAAATGATATTTGAGGACCTACCTCAAGGGAAAAACCATCAACAATATAGTATTTAGCCATGACTGGTAACGAAATGTAATCTATTTTTAATTTATTTGCATCGTTTTCTGTCCCCATTTGTGAGTACAAAACTTCTGGTTGAATAGAAAATGAATCTGATAATTTCAATTCTACTAATCCCCCTGCATGAAGCCCCAATCTAGAATCGGTATTTAAATTATCTCCATGGATTGTAGCAACATTTAACCCTGCTTTAACTCCAAATTTAACTTGTTGAGCTTTAACTCCTGAAAATGCGATTATACATAAAATTACAAGTACTGTTTTTTTCATCATAATAGTTTTTAGTTTATACAGAGAAGTTTTGAAACAATCATCATGCCAATTTTCTTAATATTTTGTTGAAGCTTTTGTTATCCTTCTTTGTAAATTTCAACATAACCCACAAAAAAACAGGCATCTAAAATGCCTGTTCTTTTTTATATTTAATTATAATTATCCTTTTATAGGAACAGTAACAATAACGTTATCCCAACCAATGTACATGTTAAATGTATCGTCTTCTCCTTCAAAAACAATAGAAAAAGCTTCGATTGTTTCATCTGACTTAGTAGTAGGTGCAATAATTCTAGCTACATCTTCACTTTCACTATAAAAGTAAGACCCCCAAACATTCTTGGCTGTATTTAAAATAAGAGTCCATTCTTTTTCTCCAGGAATAGTAAATAATGTATATGTTCCTGCTTTTACTTTTTTATCTCCAAAAGTTACATCTTTATAAAATGTGATTTCTGCAGCTTCGTTTGCTCCTGTTCTCCAAACTTTTCCCATAGGAGCTAGTTTTGCTAAAGATCTTCCCTTTAATTGTGGACGACTATAAACAACTTTTACTTTCTTATCTGAAACTCTGTAACTACTTGGATAAGCAGCTGCATCCATTGGACTTTTATCTAAGCTTGCAAATTTTTGAGCCGCTACATCGTTTGTAAACACAAGTGCTACAGCAAATACGATAATTGATAAAATTGATTTTTTCATGTTCTTCTTTATTAATTGTTAATTGAGGATTTGTCACCAAATTTAAGAATCCTTACGTAAAATTTGCTCTTTTTTTAAAAACAATACTACTTTTAATCCTTAACAAAGCGGGAGTATATCTTCTTAAAAATTGTAATTCAAGTAAATAGCAGATCTGTATTTTACATCTATAGTTCCTTGTGCTAAATTTTGCTGTATGGGGTACATCGCCAAGGCTCCTACTGTTATTTTTTTTGCATTATACTCAGCTCCTAAACTAGAAAACAATGCATATCCTTCTGTATTTTTCACTTTTAATCCGAGCGTTCTATTACTTGCAAAGAACTCTCCTGAAACCCCTACCGAAGGTACAAAGCTATTTTGCTTATTATCTTTAAACATATAAAAAAAGGTACTATTAAAGTTAAATTGATTTCCAAATCGATATTCTTCCTTATTTGTTGTTTTTATATAATAATTAAGATAGTTTGTAATTCCAAAGTTATTTCTCTTATATACATACTGAATGTTGGTAATTACATCAGTACTCCCTGTTCCTAATTGAAAACTAGGGTTTATTGAATTATTAATTGCTTCATTATAAGTTCCTGTAGGCAACTTTAATCCTCCTCCTATTTTCAATATATGACTAGAAGAGATAACCTTGTCTTTTTCTTCTTTATAATTTCCTGTATTTTTATTTAAAACAGTATAGTTAATTAAAAAAGAAATATCTCCCAAACCTTCAATAGCTGTTGTTTTCTCCACATATTCTCTTGAATGAAAATGGAAAGGAACAAAAACTTGGGCTTCTAAATACTCTTTAATAATTGGAATTCTAGACCACACTTGTACTGTATTAAAATACTCATTTATAATTGGAGAGTTATTAAAAATTCCGTCTTTAGACTGGTATTTTTGATGTAAGTAACGTACTCCAATAAAATTATTATCTATAACTCCTCCCATTCCTAAACTACCTCCACTGTTACTACAACCACAAGCATCACAATCTAAAAATAGTTCGTAACGCTCAGGAAATGGGTTGATTGCTTGTATTTGTACTGAAATTAATACTATTAATATTGGTATTACTCTACTCAGCAAATCTTTTATCTGTGATAAACTCTTCATCTGTTAATGTTTTTAAAAAAGCTATAATATCTTCCTTCTCTTGTTCGTTTAATGATATTCCTGTTGTTCCATCCTCTTTTTTAAGAATTGGATCTAAGTTTTGAGTTTCTTGAACTCCTGTTGCATAAAAATTTAATACTGATTTTAGTGACCCAAATCGACCATCATGCATATATGGAGCGGTAAGTTCAATATTTCTAAGGCTTGGTACTTTAAACTTGTATTTATCATCTTCTAATAAGGTTACAGTCATTCTACCCAAATCGTTTATTTCTGGATTAACTGGTAAACCATTGTTTCTAAAAGCATCATCTGTAAATAAATCTGAAGTATGGCAAGAAGCACATTTTGCCTTAAAAAGCTCTAAGCCTTTTTTCTCTTGTTCAGAAAACTCTCCTCCTTTTTCAACCCGAACATATTTATCATACTTTGAGTTTGCTGAGACCATCATTAACATAAATTGAGACATCGCCTTAAATGTATTATCAGCGTTAACCTGCCCATCCTCAAAAGCTTGACTAAATAATTTTCGATAAGCTGCGTCTTGTCGTAGTTTTTCCAAAATATTGGTTACGGTTTCATCCATTTCAACAGGATTTGTAATAGGTATTATTGGAAATACATCTAAATGAAAAGCTGCTCCATCCCATGAAAACTGTTTGTGGAATGCCATATTTTGGACTGGTGGTGCATTTCTAGTTCCTTCTCTATCTTCTACTCCATGACTTAATTGATGTCCATGGTGTGTAAACGCAAACTTTTGCTGATGACAAAAAGCACAAGAAACCACTCCGTCTGAAGAAAGTTTTCCTTCATAAAAAAGTTTCTTTCCTAATTCAAAACCTTTTTCAGTTATTGGGTTTGAACTTAAATTATAATGTGGCTCAGGAAAATTGCTTGGTTTTTCAAAAGCTAGTTCTACATTAGTATACACCTCTTCTTTTTTACAACTAAAGAAAGAGCATACTAACAATACAATCATTAATTTTTTCATTACATAGGGTATTAGTAGCTAATTGAAAACAATTAGCCTATTACACTTAAAAAAAATCTAAAGAATAGAGCTCTCACTCTATTCTTTAGATTTAAATATTATTAATGATGATTTGTGTGGTGTACATGGTGAACCATAAACATCTCAGTATAATTCTCCGCAATTAAAGAAGCTTTATCTCCTCCCATAATAGTTGCTTCTTCTGAAAGTTTAATTTTAGATTTACCATCTAACATTGTATTAGCATCTACTTTAATATGTAATTGTGGTGATTGCTCATTGCTTACAATAACAACATCCATAGGTAATGTTACCTCTTTGTATAAGTCAACTGTCGTTCCTCTACTTGCAATATGAAGCATAAAAGGATTATCCGTTGCATTTTCTTTATAATTTCCTTCTAAAACTACGAACTTATACCCGGCTTGCCAGCTCCAAGTTAAATTGTAGCTTTCTGCTAAAGTCCAAAAGTCTTGTTGTACTGCTTGTCCTTCTATAAATCGTTCTTGATCTACACCAATTCCGAATTTAATTTTTGTATACTTTCCAGCAGGTACATCTTTAAGTGATATTTGAATTTTCTTAGGTTTATCTCCTCCTCCTTCACTTATTATAAAGTAACTTTCTTCTTTAGGATATACAAATTCCTCACCTTCTTCTGTTACAAGTACAAAGTTACTTACGATATAATCGAAAGAATTTATTGTTAATGTTTCTCCGTTTCCATTGGTGTAAGTTGAAGTACCTAACAAAAGTTTGTCTTCAGAAAAACCATTATCAAACTCTATTACTACTTCATTTTTCCCTTCTAATTTATCATTGATTATTTCATTATCACTACAAGAAGTGAACGCTATAGCCAAAGCTATGAAAGCAAATATTTTTTTCATCTTTTAAATTTTATGTACTACAGTACTTCTTTAACAATGCTGAGCATCATTAAAGATTTTACTTGTAAATTGTGTTTTTAATCTTGTTTTTATTTTACAATAGTCTACCATTTTGATTACGTTATTTGTAACCAATTAGTAGTAATTATAGCTAATTATGAAGATTAAATAATAGGAGGATGAAATACTTCTTGATTAAATAAGTAGTAATAATTTTTCTTATAAGAAAATGTTCCTTTCTCTTTTATAAACTGCTTTTCTTCTAAGTCTATGTTTAAGATAGAAACAAACCCAATAGGGTATTCTTCCATTGAAATTCGTAGTGATTTAAAATCGTCGTCTTGTTGTTTTTCAAGTTCCATCATTAACTGACACTTACCGTTACAGTTTAATTCTGGTTTATCTTTATTGATACATAAAACCTTTGATATATAATCATAATTTATTGCATACTCAACAAAAGGAGCTATTGGGCGCAACATGGCTATCATGTATAATGCAACAAAAAAATATATGCTTAGTTTCTTCAACAACAAAGAGGGCTTTTACTAGCGCAAAGATACTACTATCCCTACTGATAACCAACAATAAAATTTCACGTTTTTTGTTTTATTTTAATTTATTCTAAATAAAAAACTTATATTTGCACGGATTTTACGAAAAGATAATGATTGTTTTTTATACTGAAACCAAGAACGTTAGCTCTAAAACTTCTGTTAAGACATTACAGAAAACTACTACTTGTAGTTCTTCATGTGCAAGTAATTGTATTAAACCTAAAAGTAAATGCTGCAATAAGTATCAAAAGAA
This sequence comes from Tenacibaculum sp. DPLXC6, assembly GCF_056815515.1. Classification (NCBI taxonomy): domain Bacteria; kingdom Pseudomonadati; phylum Bacteroidota; class Flavobacteriia; order Flavobacteriales; family Flavobacteriaceae; genus Tenacibaculum; species Tenacibaculum sp. DPLXC6. Next base: position 2,480,141 of record NZ_CP141806.1, on the reverse strand, counting down.
AGGAATTAATTGTAAAAGATGTCCTTTAACGTTTGATTTAAAAGCTGTCTCATAATTATAACGATTTCCCCCGTTTGTTTATATATCACAAACAAAAAGCCCTTAAAAGAAATTTCTTTTAAGGGCTTTTAATTTTATATACTATATTCTTTATGCTACTTTTAACAAAAAGTAATTTTTCTTACCTCTTTGTAGTAACACATATTTATCAGCAATAAGGTCTTTTGAAGTGATAACAAAGTCTTCACCCACTTTTTCCTTATTTACTGATATTGAGTTCTCTTTTAATGCTCTTCTTGCATCTCCATTTGATTTTAAGAAACCTGTTTTAGCGGCTAAAGCTGCAATCATGTCTAAGCCTTCAGCTATGTCTTCTGAAGTAACCTCAGCTTGTGGTACCCCATCAAACACATCTAAAAAAGTTTGTTCATCTAAGTTTTTTAAATCCTCAGCTGTTGACTTTCCAAATAAAATATTTGAGGCAGCTATTGCTTTATCTAACTCTTCTTTAGAGTGTACGAAAATTGTTACTTCCTCAGCTAATTTCTTTTGTAAAACTCTTTGATGCGGAGCTTCTTTATGCTCAGCAATTAAAGCATCTATAGTATCTTTATCTAAAAATGTAAATATTTTAATATACTTTTCTGCGTCTTCATCCGAAGTATTTAACCAAAACTGGTAAAATTTGTAAACTGATGTTTTATCTGCATCTAACCAAACATTTCCTCCTTCTGATTTTCCAAATTTTGAACCATCAGCTTTTGTAATTAATGGGCACGTAGCTGCAAATGCTTTTGCATCTTCACCAGGTGTCATTCTACGAACTAGTTCTGTACCTGTGGTAATATTACCCCATTGGTCAGAACCTCCCATTTGTAATTTACAGTTTAAGGTTTTATATAAGTGATAGAAGTCATACCCTTGAATTAATTGATACGTAAACTCTGTAAAGCTCATTCCGTTACCTGCTTCTCCTGTAATACGTTTTTTTACAGAATCTTTTGCCATCATGTAGTTTACAGTGATTCTCTTACCAACATCTCGTACAAATTCGATAAATGAAAAATCTTTCATCCAATCGTAATTGTTAACTAATAAAGGAGAGTTTTTAGCTCCGTTATCAAAATCTAAAAAGCGACCTAACGTTCTTTTTAAACCCGCAACATTTTTTGCTAAAGCTTCTTCATTTAATAAATTACGTTCATCTGATTTTCCTGTTGGATCACCGATCATACCAGTTGCACCTCCTACTAAAGCTATTGGTTGATGCCCTGCTTTTTCAATGTGAACTAGTAAAATAATTGGAACTAAACTACCAATGTGTAACGAATCTGCAGTTGGATCAAAACCAATATAAACCGATGTCATTTCTTTTTGAAGTTGTTCTTCGGTTCCTGGCATAATGTCGTGAATCATTCCACGCCATTGTAATTCTTCTACTAAATTCTTGGTCATTTTATTCTATTTTTAAAGAAGCAAAGATAAGTTTATCAACCAAAATAAACTAAATTCGCTTTATGATTTTAGTTACAGGAGGAACAGGTTTAGTAGGCTCACATTTATTATATCATTTAAGCCAAAAAAACGACAAGATTCGAGCTATTTTTAGAACTGAAAAAAAGCGTGAACATGTTAAAAAAATCTTTTCTTTTTATACCGATAATGTACAACAGTATTTTTCAAAAATTGAATGGGTACAAGCTGACATTACCGATACCCCTTCACTAGAGCCTGTATTTAATAACGTTACACAAGTTTATCATTGTGCTGCATTAGTTTCTTTTAATCCAAAGGATTATAGGAAAATGCGCCAAGTGAATATTGAAGGAACTGCTAACCTTATTAATTTTGCTATTAATGCTAATGTAGATAAATTCTGTTTTGTAAGCTCTATCGCTGCGGTTGGTAATGCTATTAATGGAAAACCTATTAATGAAGAAAATGAGTGGGTAGATGATGATGAAAATCATGGATATGCTATTACCAAGTATGGTGCTGAAATGGAAGTTTGGAGAGGTAGCCAAGAAGATTTAAATGTAGTAATTGTGAATCCTGGAGTAATTCTGGGTGGTGGCTTTTGGAATGAAGGTTCTGGGAAAATGTTTACCCAAATAAATAATGGCTTAACGTTTTACACAGAAGGCATTACTGGTTTTGTTGGAGTATATGATGTCGTAAAAGCAATGATAAACCTAATGGACTCTGATATAAAAAATGAACGTTTTATTCTTGTTTCGGAAAACAAATCGTTTAAAGATGTTCTATTAAGTATTGCTGATAATCTGAATAAAAAAAGACCTTCAAAGAAAGTTGGAAAACTGATTACTTCAATATTTTGGAGAGTGGATTGGCTTTTAACAAAACTTACAGGTAAAGAACCTTTGTTAACTAAAAACTCTGCTAAATCTGCACATAATAAATCGTTCTATACTTCTAAAAAAATTACAGAACAACTTGATTTTGAATTTGAGCCTATTAATAATGTAATTACTAGAGTTTCTAAAGAGTTTAAAAAGTAAATTACTTAATCTTCTTTAAGCCTTTTTTTTCAAACTCTCTATCTTCTCTTTTTATTAACTCTTTAGGAGCATCATCCAACAATAGTTCCTTATCTAAAACTGTATCTCTTTTTAGTTTGTCTCCTTTTTTAATTCCTTTTATTGAGTCTTGAACTTCCTGCTTTTTTCTGTATAAACTGTCTAATAAATCAATATTATTTTTTACTTTTTTTAAGATTTCTGCATACTCATCAACCTTAGAAGTATAATATGTATTACTAGCATCAAAACGAGTACTATCAATTCTATACTTTTCGTATACCAAAAACATATAGTTCTTTTCTCGTTTTAAAAATTTGTTTTTTTGATTTTTAGCAGAAGAGGCTATATACATATCAGTTAATAACGAAACCATAGAATCTTTCGGAATTAAGTTTTCAGGCTTTTTGTATATCGTATTACTAGTACACGACACCAAAAGCAAACCAATACATATGTAAAAAAAAGACTTCATTTATCTGTTAAATAATAATCGTTTTCCTTTAATTTCTTCGTTAAAAACTCCCTCGTTATACATTAAGTTTCCGTTTACAAATGTATGTGTTATTTGATTTGAAAACTCAACTCCTTCAAACGGTGACCATCCACATTTATACAGTAAACTTTCTTTATCTACTGTCCATTTTTTATCAGCGTCAACTAAAACTAAATCAGCATAAAAACCTTCTTTTATAAAACCTCTTTTTTCAATTTTGAAGATTTTTGCTGGGTTGTGACTCATCTTCTCTACCGCTTTTTCTATTGGCAACACTCCTTCTTTCACCTTTTCTAAAACAGCTGTAACTGCATGTTGTACTAACGGTCCTCCACTAGGTGCTTTTGTATATACGTTATCTTTTTCTTCTAAAGTATGTGGTGCATGGTCAGTTGCAATGATATCAATTCTATCATCTAACAAGGCTTTCCATAAACCATCTTTATCTTTTTGTGTTTTCACAGCAGGATTCCACTTAATGTGTGTTCCTTTTTTGTCATAATCAGCATCTGTAAACCATAAGTGATGTACACAAACCTCAGCAGTAATTTGCTTTTCTTCTAATGGAATATCATTTCTAAATAAATGCGTTTCTTTTTCTGTAGATAAGTGGAAAATATGTAAACGTGCACCTGTTTTCTTTGCTAATTCAATTGCTCTTGAAGAAGATAAATAACAAGCTTCTTCACTACGAATTAACGGGTGATATTTTACAGGAATATCATCTCCATATTTTGCTTTATACTCTTCTGTGTTTTTTCTAATAGTTGCTTCATCTTCACAATGTACAGAGATTAACATTTTAGTTGAAGAAAATATTTTCTCTAGAACCTCTTCATTATCTACCAACATGTTTCCTGTTGAAGAACCTAAAAACAACTTGATACCCGCAACATCTTTAGGGTTTGTTTTTAACAATTCTTCTAAATTATCATTCGTTCCACCAAACATAAACGAATAGTTTGCGTATGATGTTTTACTTGCAATATCAAACTTATCTGCTAATAATTCTTGAGTTGTGGCTTGAGGTACCGTATTCGGCATTTCTATAAACGATGTAATTCCTCCAGCAATTGCTGCCTTACTTTCTGTAGCAATATTAGCTTTATGTGTTAAACCTGGTTCACGAAAATGTACTTGGTCATCAATCATACCAGGAATTAAGAACTTTCCTTCCGCATCAACCATTAATACATCATCGGTAGGAATTATGTTTTCTCCTACCTCCTTAATAAATTCTCCTTCTATTAAAACATCGCCTTTAAAAACCTTGTTTTCGTTAACGATTTGTGCGTTTTTAATTAAATATGATTGCATGTTGTTATTTTGGTAATCCGTTAATTCTCATTTTTATCACACCGAAGACAGCTTCTTTAATGATTCCTTTGCTTAGCTTTGACTTTCCTAGGACTCTATCAGTAAAAATAACTGAAACCTCTTTAATGTTAAATTTATGCTTCCATGCCTTGTATTTCATTTCTATTTGAAATGCATAGCCTACAAACTTAACTTTATCTAACTTGATTGTTTCTAGCACTTTTCTTTTATAGCATACAAACCCTGCAGTAGTATCATGAATAGGCATTCTGGTGATTAGTCGTACATACTTTGATGCAAAATATGATAATAGAACCCTGCTCATTGGCCAGTTAACTACATTAACTCCCACCGAATACCTTGACCCAATAGCTACATCTACTCCTTCATTAGCGCATTCATTATACAGTCGAATTAAATCGTTAGGGTTATGTGAAAAATCGGCATCCATTTCTATGATATAATCATATTTATTAGAAATTGCCCATTTAAATCCATGAATGTATGCAGTACCTAAACCGCTTTTTCCTTCTCTTTTTTCAATAAAAAGTTGACTTGGAAATTCATTTTGTAAGTTTTCTACTATTGTTGCTGTTCCATCAGGAGAATTATCATCAACAACCAATACATGAAATACCTTTTCTTGACTAAAAGTTGCTCGAATAATAGCTTCGATATTTTCTTTCTCGTTATACGTAGGAATTATGACTAAAGCGTCTGACTTCATGTAATTTTCATATAAATCTGGGCAAAGATACACTTATTTATTACTAATTTTGTGTTAATTAAAAAGTATAAAAGCAATTGCAAGCAATAGAACGAATTACAAACCATGATAGTTGGATTACTTTAGTTATTGTATTGGCTATTGTTTTATTGGCTATGATGAAAGCGTTAAAACCTACTAAGTTATACGGGTATACTATTGCTTTTATAACTCCTGGTTTTTTTCATAAAAGAACCGAAGAAGGAGCTTCTTTTTTCACCCCTTTTAAATTGCTCTTATTTTCTTTTTCATCAATTGTTATTTCTCTGTTTCTATTCTTAATTTTAGTATCAGAGATATACTCTCATAGCTTTTTAGCTTTTTTAGGGTTACTACTATTTGTTATTCTGTATTTTTTACTTCGTTTTTTAATAGATTATGCTTTAGCAAACACTTTAGGTTTATCATCAATTGTTAGCTATTTTTTACATACAAAATCAGGTTATTTATATGTTCTTAGCATATGGTTACTTCCATTTATTATACTGTACCAATACACTTTTACAAACAAACTTTTTTTAGTTTATTCTTTCGGTATCTTGCTTATTTTTAGGGCTTTTTTAATTTTAACAAATAATAAAAAGCTTGTAATTAGCAAGTTGTTTTATTTTATTTTGTACTTTTGCACCCTTGAAATAGCACCGCTATTAATTCTTTATAAAACAACAACTACGTAATAAAGAGAAAGTTTATGAAAGTTAAAACTATTTTAGTCTCTCAACCTAAACCGAAAACAGAAACATCGCCATATTTTGATTTGGCGGAAAAGCAAAAGGTTAAGGTTGACTTTCGATCGTTTATTCATGTCGAGGGAATTCCTGTTAAAGAGGTTAGAGCTCAAAAGGTTGATTTAAACAATTACACAGCAATCATACTTACAAGTAGAAATGCTGTTGATCATTTTTTTAGAATTGCTGAAGAAATGCGCTTTACAGTTCCTGATGATATGAAGTATTTCTGCCAGTCTGAAGCTGTCGCTTATTATTTGCAGAAATACGTTGTGTACCGTAAACGTAAAATTTATGTTGGTAACAGAACGTTTCCTGAATTAACTAAATTAATTAAGAAACATAAAGATGAAAAGTTTTTACTTCCTTCTTCGGATAAGTTAAAACCTTTAATTCCTGATGAACTAGATAAACTAGGTGTAGATTGGAAACGAGCAGATTTATACCGTACTGTTGTAAGTGATTTATCTGACTTAGAAGATGTTTTTTATGATATTTTAGTATTCTTTAGCCCGTCTGGAATTGATAGTTTATTTAAAAACTTTCCTGACTTCAAACAAAATAATACTCGAATAGCCGTGTTTGGTAACACTACCATTAAAGCTGTTGAAGATAGAGGGTTACGTGTAGATATTGCTGCACCAACACCTGAAACACCTTCAATGACAATGGCTTTAGAAAAATATATTAAAGAAGCTAACAAGAAGTAATTTATTTGTTTTTAGCAACTTAAACAGCCATCAAAAATACTTTGATGGCTGTTTAAGTTTACACATGTAAGTTTAATTTAACTCTACCGTCAAAGGAGTCATACTTAAATTAAACTTATGATTTTTTTACTACTTTTTTTAGCTGCTAGTTTTCTTGCATATAGTAATGGAGCAAATGACAATTTTAAAGGTGTTGCTACGCTATTTGGATCAGGGACAACCAATTTCAAGAAAGCTATTAATTGGGCTACCTTAACTACCCTTTCTGGTTCTGTAGCAGCAATTTTTTTGGCAGATGAATTAGTAAAAAACTTCTCAGGAAAGGGTTTAGTTCCAAATGATTTGATTCAAACACCAATATTTGCCATATCCATCGCTATGGGAGCAGCTATCACCGTATTTTTAGCTACAAAAATAGGAATGCCTATTTCTACTACACATAGTTTAGTTGGAGCTTTATTTGGCACAGGAATTATAGCTGTAGGTAATACTTTTAATTTTAAATTACTGATTAGTACTTTTCTTTTCCCTTTAATTGTTAGTCCTTTAATAGCTACCATTTTAAGCCTAATCGTTTATCTTATTTTTAAGTTTATACGAAAACAAATTCCAAGCTTAAATAAAAATAACCCAACTTTATTTAGCTTTTCTTCTGTAAAGATCTTAAATAGTTTACATTATTTGAGTTCGGGTGTTGTTAGTTTTGCTAGAGGATTAAATGATACTCCGAAAATTGTAGGTTTGTTAATTATTGCCAATAGCATTGACTTAAAATGGAGTATGATATTAATTGCAGTAACTATGGCTTTGGGCGGATTGTTAAACGCAAAAAATGTAGGTGAAACTATGAGTAAAAAAATTACTAAAATGAATTCTGGTCAAGGGTTTACTGCTAATATTGTTACTGGGCTACTTGCAACTACTGCCAGTATACATGGCTTACCTGTTTCCACTACACATGTATCCGTTGGCTCTTTGTTTGGTATAGGAACTGTTACCAAAAAAGCTAATTACAAAGTGATTACTAACATTTTACTATCGTGGATACTTACTTTACCCATAGCAGCTATTATAAGCGCGGTAATTTTTAAAATCTTAGAAATAATTTAACTAATTTATATTTTGTAATTGCTACTTTTAGATTCTTTATGGACAAGTACATAGACATTATAAAAAACTCATATACTGGTTACTGGAATTACATTAAGCAGTCAGTACTTATGGAGTTAAACTGGGAGAATTATTTTTATGGTTTAATCATAATTTCTCTTGTTGTTTGGGCATTAGAAATTGTGTTTCCTTGGCGTAAAAACCAACCTTTATTTCGTAAAGATTTTTGGCTGGATACTTTTTACATGTTTTTCAATTTCTTTTTATTAAATCTTATAGTCCTTATTGCTTTATCAAACACAGCAGAGCAGTTATTTAATGATATCCTTGGTCTAGTTGGTTTATCAGTTGCTAGTTTTCAATTGTTTGATATTAATACATTTCCCTATTGGGCAAGAATCACCGTATTTTTTATCATTATTGATTTTGTACAGTGGTTCACACATACTTTACTCCACAGATATGAATTTTTATGGAACTTTCACAAAGTACATCATTCCGTAAAACAAATGGGGTTTGCAGCACACCTTCGTTATCACTGGATGGAACCTGTGGTATACAACTCAATGAAATATATTCCGCTAGCTATTATGGGCGGATTCACAGCACAAGACGTTGCTATTGTTCACTTTTTCAACATTACTATTGGACACTTAAATCACGCCAATATTAATTGGGATTATGGTTGGTTAAAGTATATTTTAAATAATCCTAGAATGCATATTTGGCATCATGCTAAAGAGCTTCCACCAGAAAGAAGAATGGGTGTTAACTTTGGTATTACACTAAGTATATGGGACTACATTTTTAAAACCAACTACATTCCTTACAATGGACGTGATATTGAGTTAGGTTTTGACGGGGATGAAAAATTCCCAAAAGACTTCATCCACCAAGAACTCTATCCTATAGGAAAGAAATAATGTTTTAAGTCTTTTTTAACCTATTACTTCATACTTTCAATAAGCTATTTTACTACCAATTTGTATCTTTAGCTTTTTAAAAACAAACAAATGAAGTACATAAAAATTCTATTCTTATTTATTGTCGTTCAAGTTACTGCACAACAAGGTGGCATGTGGATTCCTTCGCTTTTAGAAGGAATGAACGAACAAGAAATGACCTCTTTAGGAAGTAAACTTACCGCAAAAGACATTTACGATGTAAACAACTCAAGTTTAAAAGATGCTATTGGGCACTTTAATGGAGGTTGTACTAGTGAAGTAGTTTCTCCTGAAGGATTAATTTTAACCAATCACCACTGTGGTTTCGGACAAATTCAATCACACTCATCTTTAGAAAACGATTATTTAAAAGATGGTTTTTGGGCAATGAGTAAAAAAGAAGAATTGCCTAACAAAGGTTTATATGTTGAGTTTATTGTTCGTATTGACGATGTAACTACCAAAGCTTTAAATGGAGTTAACAACGCAATGACTGAACGTGAAAAACAATCCACTATTGATAAAAACATCAATGAAATTACTAAATCAGTAAAAAAAGAGACTTGGCAAAATAGTAAGGTAAAGCCTTTTTACAAAGGAAATCAATATTTCTTATTTGTTACTGAAAAATTTGAAGATGTTCGTTTAGTAGGAGCACCACCAAGTAGTATTGGAAAATTTGGTAGTGATACAGATAACTGGGTTTTCCCACGTCATACGGGAGATTTTTCATTATTCAGAATTTATGCTGATAAAAACAATCGTCCTGCTAAATACAGTAAAGACAACGTTCCTTACAAACCAAAGCACTTTTTACCAGTTTCTTTAGACGGAATTGAAGAAGGTGATTTTACTATGGTTTTTGGATTTCCAGGTCGTACTAATGAATATTTACCAGCCGTTGCTATTAAGCATATTACACAAGAATTTAACCCAAGTAATATTGCTATTCGTGAAGCTGCATTGAAAGAAATTGATGCACAAATGAAAGCGAGCGATGCTGTTCGTATTAAATACGCTTCAAAGCAAGCACGTATTGCAAACGCTTGGAAAAAATGGATTGGTGAAAACTTAGGTATTAAAAAAAGTAATGCTATTGCAGAGCGTCAAGCTTTTGAAGCTACTTTCAAAAAAGCATTAAAAGAAAAAGGGTTAGAAAAAAACTACGGAAATATTCTTCCTGAGTTTGAAAAGTTATATGCCGATTTTGCTGATATCAATATTAAAAGAAGAAATTTTATTGAAGTTTTCTTGGTGACTAACGAGTTAATGCAAATGACTTTTAGAGCGTATCAATTAGAACAGGTAGCCTTAAATAAACCTGAAAAATTTGAAGATGCAAAAACTTCATTAATCAATAGAATTAAAGGAATTCATAAAAACTTTGATGTAAATGTAGACAAAGGTGTGTTTAAAAATGTGATGCCTTTATACAATCCTACTAATGTAGATGCTTCTATTTACGACAAAACAAGTTTTATTGATTTAGACAAAGCTTTACAATTATTAGAAGGTGATGCTAAAAAGGTGGTTAAAAACTTAAACAAGGATGCTGCTTACCAATATGCAAAACCTATGATTGAAGAGTTTTATACTAAAATCAATCCTGAGTTTCAGCAAAAAAATCAGCCAATTACAACCTTACAAAAAACATACATGAAAGCATTAATGGAAGCGTTACCTAATGCACGCTATTTTCCAGATGCTAACAGTACTTTGCGTGTTACTTACGGTCAAGTTCGTGGATACTCGCCTAGAGATGCTGTATACTATAATCCTGTAAGTTATTTAGACGGAGTTATTGAAAAGTATGTTCCTGGAGATTATGAATTTGATGTTCCAAAAAAATTACGTGATTTATACGACGCTAAAGACTTTGGGCAATACACTGATAAAAACGGAAAAGTACCTGTATGTTTCTTAGGAACTAACCATACCACAGGCGGTAACTCAGGAAGTCCTGCTATTGATGCACATGGAAACTTGATTGGTTTAAACTTTGACCGTGTATGGGAAGGAACGATGAGTGACATGAATTACGATCCAGAAATTTGTAGAAATATTATGGTAGATGTTCGTTATGTATTATTTATTGTTGATAAATATGCAGGAGCAAAGCACTTAATTGAAGAAATGAAATTAGTACACCCTAAGAAAAAATAAACTATTTTTCTACGTAGAAATAACTCAAAAAGCGAGGTTTGTATTTTACAACCTCGTTTTTTTATACAAATAAACAAACCTTGGAGATTGGACTCTTGGCTATCGTCCTGCGATTAAAAATATTGACCTATCCCAAATACAAATCCTTTTGATGCATTCTTTGTAAGTCCATGTCCATAATCAATTCTAAAAACTGCATTGAATATTTTTTTATTAATAAAACGCAAACCAATACCAGAATACATTCTAACATTATCACTATTTACAAAATCGCTTAACGCTCCTCCAGGCTTTCGCCAAGTTCCAACATCAGTAAAGACATTTCCTTGCAAAACAAACCATTTTTTTTCATACAAAGTATAGCGATACTCTGTATTTAAAACAATGCTTCCTGTACCTCTATCAACTAAAATACCAACGCCTCTTAAATTTAAATTATTATCTAAAGCGAATGGAGCAAATGGAGTATCATTATTAGATGACAAACCAACTCGTAATCTATTTGCCCAATTTCCTTTTTCACCTAGTCTTTTAAAGTAAAATAAGTCATTCCAAAAAATTAAAAAGTCATTTTGATATTTATTCTCCGATGTTACATATTGTCCATGAAACTCATTTTTAAACCCGTTGATGTATTGATAATGATAATCTAAATTATCAAAAGTATAAATTAGCTTCAACAGTTTTTTATCTATGTTTAACTCAGTTGGAACATCCGATGAAGTACTTCCGTTTAAATAATTATACTTTTCCTTAAAAAAGTTAATTCCAAATTGGAACTGATTTTTAAAATCGTGCTGATATAAAGCCAAAGCTTCATAAGAGATATTCTGATATTTATAATTAGCTGATTCATCATCAAAATACAATGGTTCTTCACTTGTCCAGTTTTGATGATTTAATGCTAACCCCCATTTTGCTGAAAACAATGTGGGAGCTCTAAAGTTAACTCCGTAAGAATCAAATCCGTTGTATTGATAAAACCCACCTAAAACAATATTTCTTCCTAAAAAATTATACTCACCAACTCCAATTCTGTAAGCCAGTTTTTGATTAATTGTTTTGTGAAAGTTAATTTCAGGAATTATTGTAAAGTTCTCTTCTACCGTTACAACAACATTACATTTATTATCAGAACATGATGCTTTAAAATATGCATTAGAAATTGCTGGTAAGCGCTTTAAGCGAGTCATATCATTCTTCAGTACAATTGAATCAAGTACATTATTTTCTTTTGAACTCAATATCCTCCTTAAAACATGTTTTTTAGTTTTTTTGGCTCCTAAAAAAGTGATTTTTTCTATTCTTCTTTCTTGTGAATAGCTGTTTACAGACAACCAAAACACTGCAAAAATTATTGTTTTTAGAAGAAATAAGTGTTGCTTATCATACTTCTTACCTACTACTTTCATACATCTTTTTTATAGTCAATTCTGCTGGTTTGTTTTGTGGTGTAAACCGATTGTTCTCTTGACCTCCTACTTCTTTATGATTATGAAACCATTTCCAAACAAAACCGCCAGCAAACCAATCTTCTTTCCAAAACTGATTATACAGAGCTTGTAATGCTTTTTGTTGATTTTCTAAATTTACATCTCCTTTAATTCTTCCTGAGTTCCATGGTTCTTTCCCTGTAAAATTTACACTTCTATACCCGTACTCAGTGAATAGAACAGGTTTCTTGAACTTACTTTGTACCTGAATAACTTCATTTTTGTGCGGTTGCCATCCTCTTTCTAAATCTGTTATACTTGGAGATTTCTGATCACTTAACGGAAAATAAGCATCAATTCCTATAAAGTCTAAATCTTTCCAAAAACTTACTCGCTTAAACTCATCCCAGTTTGCAGCATAAGTCAATTTCCCTGAATATACTTTTCTGATTTTTTTTATGAGTTTTTGCCAATACTGAGGTCTGTTTTTCACAAACTGCTCCAATTCTGTACCAATACAAAAAATTTCTGCATTTATTTCTTCTGCTACTTTGGCAAAAGCAAGAATGAAATTCTCATAAGACTCCTCTAACTCCATCCATTTAGCTTCAGAATTCATTTTTATAGCTCCTGTATAAACACCATTCCAAACCCAAATTTGTGGTTTCAACATAATCTTTATCTTACTTTGTTGAAACTCTCTAGCATATTGTTTTACGCCTTCTTTTGTTTCTCCAAACCATTGATTTTTGGAATTGTAAATTACTTTAGGAGATGATAAATTTTTAACAAAACCAAAAGGCATTAGTGTAACATAATTTGCTGATACCTTTTTTACATCATCAATATGTTGGTTTGTTATTTCTTTTGAAGAAGCAACAAAACTAATTCCGTTTATCTTTTTTGACTGACTCGTACAAGAGCTACAAAAAATGATTAAACTTAATAAAAAGAGTTTTAGAGTTTTCATTACTCCTCTAATTTACTATTTTTAAAATAATGCTCGGATTCCTAAATTAAAACTTTGTCCTAAGCCATTGTTTGTTCCTCTAACAAAATTACTATACAATACTTCTAAGTTTAAAGTCTTAGTGATTTGATATTTTCCTCCTAAACCTAAAGCTGTATAATCTTGTGTAAAATCTCCAAACCTTTGTGAATGCTGTGTAAAAGCCAAAACTGTAGACTTTTCATTTGGAAAATAACTAAAGAAGATTCCTGGAGCTAATAAAAAAGTATTGTTGGCAAAACTATCCTCATCCCCAAAATTATACTCTGTATTTAACTCTGTAAACAACTGCCATTTTCCATTAGAAAAAGTATAATCATAAAAGAATCGATTTTGAAAAGTCCAAGCTGTTTGATCCAAAAACACACCATTTTCTGTTTCATTGCTAACTAAAGGAATATGTACTGCTGATTGAACTGAAAAGTTTCCTACATTTTTTAATGGTTGGAACTTAATAGCTGGTGCAAATGATGTAATTCCTTTTCTCTCTGTATTTGGATTGTCTTTTAAACTGAATACTGATAATGCTTGGCGACCACCAATTGTATTAGAACGAAACTCAATAATTGCTCCTATATTAATACGATTGTTTTCCGAAATTCCTGTAAAGGCTTCCAACGTTGAAGTAAAGTAGTTTTCTCTTAACTTTGATTTATTATTACCATTGGCATCAGCAAATTTTGTTTCTGTATACAAGTTATTAAACCATTTAATATCCCATTGTCCATTGTTTAAAAGCTTAGATGGTGTATACGTTTGAATGTTTGATTTTTCTACTTTATCTTCTTGAGCATTTGAAATTTGCACTACCAAAAAGAATAAAATTGAAAAGCTTATTAACTGTCGTTTCATATGATGAATTTTATATAAATCATAGGTCGCCTTAAAAAAACTCCACTTACAAAACCCTTTTATTTAAAATGATTCTAAATTTAACTCCTTCATTAAGTTCTTAACTTTAGCAACGACCTAAACTGCAAATCAACATTTATGGAGCACGTTGTTATTATTGGTAATGGAATTTCTGGAGTTACAGCCGCAAGGCATATCAGAAAATTATCAGACAAAAAAATTACCATTATTTCTTCTGAGACTGATGAGTTCTTTTCAAGAACTGCTTTAATGTATGTGTACATGGGACACATGAAGTTTGAACATACACAGCCATACGAATCTTGGTTTTGGAAGAAAAACAGAATCAACCTTAAAAATGGTTTTATTTCAAAAGTATATTCATCAGAAAAGGAGGTAGAGTTTAGTACCGGAGAGAAATTGTCTTACGATAAATTAATTATTGCTACCGGTTCAAAGCCTAACAAATTTGGTTGGCCTGGTCAAGATTTAAAAGGTGTTATGGGAATGTATCATAAACAAGATTTAGATGCTCTTGAAAAATACGCCCCAAATAATGATGTGTGTAAAAGAGCTGTAATTGTTGGTGGAGGTTTAATTGGTATTGAACTTGCCGAAATGCTTCATAGTAGAAATATTCCTGTTACCTTTCTAGTTCGTGAAAATAGTTTTTGGGACAAAGTGTTACCCAAAGAAGAATCTGCCATGATAAATCGTGAAATTACAGAAAATCATATCGATTTACGATTAGGCGTAAACTTGAAGGAGATAAAATCAGATGAAAACGGACAAGTTGAATCTGTAATTATTGAAGAAACCGGTGAAGAAATACCTTGTAATGTTGTTGGTTTGACTGCTGGTGTTTCTCCAAATGTTGATTTTTTAAAAGGCTCGGAAATTGAGCTTGGTAGGGGAGTTAAAGTCAATCGTTTTTTAGAAACCAACATCAAAGATGTGTATGCTATAGGTGATTGTGCAGAACAACACGAAGCAATTGGTTTACGTCGTCCTATTGAAGCTGTTTGGTATACTGGTAGAATGATGGGGGAAACTGTTGCGCAAACTATTTGTGGCAACCGAATTGAATACAAACCAGGTCATTGGTTTAACTCTGCAAAATTTATTGATATTGAATACCAAACCTATGGTTGGGTATGGCCGCAACCTAAAGAAAATGAAGCTCATTTTTACTGGGAACACGAGAGTGGTAAAAAATGTATTCGAATTAACTATGATAAAAACACGCAAGAATTCCTTGGTATAAATACATTAGGAATACGAATGCGTCATGAGTTTTTTGACAAAGTTTTGAATGAGAAGCAATCTGTAAACTATGTTTTAGAGCATTTAGCAGATGCCAACTTCGACCCTGAATTTTACAAACTTCATGAGTCAGAAATTGTGGCAAAATTCAACAAAGAAAACAACACCAATATTCAATTAAAAAAGAAAAGCTGGAAAAGAATTTTCAGTAGAGTTTAAAATGAGAATAATAAAGCAAACAGGGTTACTACTATTCTTAATAGGGTTAATCATTTTTTCAGGAGTAATTTTTACAGGCTCTTTTAATTTAAGTCAATCAAAATTAGACTCATTCATTACTGAAAAAGGGTATAAAAGTGAAATTATAAAAGATGAACTTAGCAAAGCCATCGTTACCGATGAAAGCTTAAATATTTTTGAGTTTTCTAGCCGAGTTAGAAATGCTTACGAAGCATCTAACAATCATTACAATACTCTAATTACTAAATACGATACTGAAAAGAACTGGGATAAAAAAGGTGAACAATACCAATATTTAATTTATGGCAAACCCCATACGTTGAGTTATGAATTAGCTAAAAAATCAGGTAATGGTTTTGTTAAAAACAACTCTGGCTTGTTATGGTTACTCACTTTTGGTTTAGGTATTTTCGGAGCGCTATTATTTATACTTCCTAATTTCATTTTACTAGGGCCTAAAGGAATAAAAAACAACGGCATTTATTTAGAAGCAAGCACAAACCGTGGTTGGATAGCTTGGTTAGTTTTAATTTATCTGGTAGTATTTTACTTATTACTTTATTTTTTTCCTGACTATGTTGTTAACTGGACCTTTATATTAGATCCTATTAGTAAGTTTTTAAACGGTGGAGAAGCAAGTCAGTGGTTCGTATATGGTTTTTTATACTGTGTAATTATGCTTACCATGGGAGTAAGAATGTATATAAAATACAGACACAATAAATATCAAGTTATTAGAACAACTTCTGTATTATTCTTCCAAATTGTATTTGCCTTCCTTATTCCAGAAATAATGACCAGTTTAAATATGCCTGGATATGATTTTAAAAATGCTTTTCCGTTAGACTATGATTTCTTTTTTGAGTGGAATTTAGATAGCTTAAGAAACAGTGGAGCTATTGGTTTATTTATTTTAGTTTGGGGTATAGTACTTACACTTATCATTGTTCCTGTAATGGTATATTTCTTCGGAAAAAGATGGTATTGTTCTTGGGTTTGTGGTTGTGGTGGTTTAGCAGAAACTTTGGGTGACCCATATCGCCAGCACTCTAACAAAAGTTTGAATGCATGGAAGCTAGAACGTTGGTTAATACATAGTGTTTTGGTATTTTCTTTAGTAATGACCATTGTAACGTTATACTGTTACTTTACTGGAGCACAATCTTTCCTTGGAATTAATTCTCAATGGATTAAAGACACGTATAGCTTTTTAATAGGTGCTTGGTTTGCAGGAGTTATTGGTACTGGATTTTATCCAATTTTTGGGAATCGTGTTTGGTGTCGTTTTGGTTGTCCGTTGGCCGCTTATTTAGGAATTGTTCAACGTTTTAAATCTCGTTTCAGAATTACTACTAATGGAGGACAATGTATTTCTTGCGGAAATTGTTCTACGTATTGTGAGCAAGGTATTGATGTGCGAGCATACGCCCAAAAAGGAGAAAATATTGTTCGTGCAAGTTGTGTTGGATGTGGAATTTGTTCGGCGGTATGTCCTCGTGGAGTTTTAAAGCTAGAAAATGGTCCAGAAAAAGGGCGTATTAATCCAACAGAAATTTTATTAGGTAACGATGTAGATTTAATGAAATTAGTGAATGAAAAATAATGTTTTCATAGTATGCTTTTTTGTTACTTTCTCTTTAGTAGGACAGAAAATATATCATAAATCATTCTATGAAAACGGAACATTAAAGAAAGAAGGTTGGCTTGAAAATAATCAGAAAACCGATTATTGGATCTTCTATTATAAAAATGGAAACATAAAAAAAGAAGGTAGATTTAAAAGTAATCTTCCTGTAAAATACTGGTACTTTTATCGTGAAAATTCTTCTAGAGAAAAGGAAGGGCACTTTGTTAATGGTATTCAAAGCAAATGGTGGATTTTTTATAGTAAAAAAGAAAACACTTATCAAAAGTGTCAAATCAAAAACAATAAAAAAAACGGATACTGCTTATTATACAAGAAACATAAATTAACAAAAGCTGTAAAGTTTAAAGAAGGAGTAAAGTTAAAAGAATGGAATAATTTGTCTTCTTTTGCAGAAGAAAACAATCTCAACGACTTAAAATAATAAATGAATCCACTTATAAAAGTTATCATCCCCGCATATAACGAACAAGATTCAATTGTACATGTAATTAATGATATTCCCTCTTTGGTAAACGAGGTAATTGTTATTAGTAACAATTCAACAGATAACACTGAAGTTAATGCTAAAAATGCAGGAGCTACTGTACTCACCGAAGATAGAAAAGGCTACGGTTACGCTTGCTTAAAAGGAATGGAGTACATAGCTTCATCTTCTATAAAAAACCCAAACAACAAACCTGATATTATTGTTTTTTTAGATGGTGATTATTCTGATTACCCTGAACAACTCACCGAACTTATAGCTCCAATAATAAATGATGATATTGATTTTGTAATTGGTGCTCGTGTACAACGACTACGAGAAAAGGGTTCTATGACTCCTCAACAAGTTTTTGGTAATTGGCTAGCAACCTTTTTAATGAGATTATTTTTTGGTGCAACTTTTACAGATTTAGGTCCTTTTAGAGCCATTAAGTACGATAAATTACTTGCTTTAAACATGGAAGATAAAACGTATGGTTGGACAGTAGAGATGCAATTAAAGGCTTTAAAACAAAAATTATCTTATACAGAAATTCCAATGAAATATAGAAATAGAATTGGCGTTTCAAAGGTTTCAGGAACTGTAAAAGGTAGTATATTAGCCGGCATAAAAATTTTAGGTTGGATCTTTAAATATAGCTTTAAATAATGGTCTTAGAATACATAATAATTACGCTATACACTATATCACTAGTACTTATACTGCTATACGCTATAGCACAGTTAAATCTACTTATCAATTATTTAAAAGCTCAGAAAAAAAAAGAAAACATCCCTACATTAGATGTATCTGATATTAACAAAGTTCCGTATGTAACAATACAGTTACCTGTTTATAATGAACTTTATGTAATGGAGCGTTTATTAAACAACATTGCCAAGTTAGATTATCCACACGAAAGGTTAGAAATTCAAGTATTAGATGATTCTACTGATGAATCAGTTGAGAGTACAGCTGCACAAATTAAAGAGCTTCAAAAAACAGGTTTAGACATTCAACATATTCGACGTGAAAATCGTCAAGGTTTCAAAGCTGGTGCTCTAAAAGAAGGACTTAAAACGGCTAAAGGAGAATTCATTGCTATTTTTGATGCTGACTTTTTACCTAAAGAAAATTGGTTACTGGAAACCGTTCCATATTTTAAAGATCCTGAAATAGGGGTAGTACAAACTCGTTGGGGACACATTAATAGAAACTATTCAACCTTAACAAAAATTCAGGCCTTTGCTTTAGATGCACATTTTACACTGGAGCAAGTAGGTAGAAACAGTCAAGGACATTTTATCAATTTTAATGGTACTGCGGGTATTTGGCGTAAAGAATGTATATATGATGCTGGAAACTGGGAGGGTGATACATTAACTGAGGATTTAGATTTAAGCTACCGAGCTCAATTAAAAAACTGGAAGTTTAAATATTTAGAGAATGTAGTTACTCCTGCTGAATTACCTGTAGTTATTAGTGCTGCTCGCTCTCAGCAGTTTAGATGGAATAAAGGAGGGGCAGAGAATTTTCAGAAAATGTTAAAGAGGATTATTACAAGTTCTAATATTCCTTTTAAAACAAAACTTCATGGAACGCTACACTTACTAAATAGCTCTATGTTTACTTGCATATTTTTAGTTGCTGTTTTAAGTATACCTATGCTATATATTAAAAATGAATACGCTCATTTAAAAATTTACTTTTTAGTAATGAGTTTTTTCATTGTAAGTACCTTTATTTTCTTTATTTGTTACTGGTTTATGTATAAAAGAACTTATGGTGGCGGCTTTTGGAATTTTATCAAATATATTGGTGCCTTTTTTGCTTTTTTCTCTATTGCTATGGGCTTCTCTTTACACAATACGATTGCTGTATTGGAAGGTCATTTAGGTAAAAAAAGTGAATTTGTAAGAACACCTAAATTCAATATTAACTCTTTAAAAGATAGTTGGAAAAACAATAAATACATTCGTAAAAGGCCTTCTTTACATGTAATTATAGAAGGTTTGTTAGCTTTATACTTTGCTTTTGGTATGTATAGTGCTTTTACGGTTGGTGATCAGGGTGGAGATTTTGGTTTGTTCCCTTTTCACCTGATGTTATTTGTTGGCTTTGGATACGTCTTTTTTAAATCCATTTTCTCAAAAGCTTAGATGCCTTTTTTAAAAAAATATAGCTCAATTATGCTAACATTTGTTAGTGTAGTGCTGTATTTTTTATTTGCTTATACAATTGAACGTACTGAGTTTAATAAGTTACTTTTTATATGGGTTGCCTTATTTACTTGTTATTTTGGTCTTTTACAAAATAAGCAGTTATCCTTTGTACATTTAGCTGGTATTGCTGTTTTATTTCGATTGGCTTTCTTTTTTGCTATCCCTAATTTATCACAAGATTTCTATCGCTTTATCTGGGATGGTCGTATGATTTTAGAAGGGTTAAACCCTTATTTATCCTTGCCTCAAACATTTATTGAACAAAACAGCTATCCCATAAACCAAGCTAAGGAGTTATATGGAGGAATGGGGGCTTTGAATGGTAGTCATTATACCAACTACCCTCCAATTAATCAACTTTGTTTTTTAATAGCTGCTCTTTTGGCTAAAAATAGCATTATTGGAAGTGTTGTTGTAATGAGAGTATTGATTATTTTAGCTGATATAGGTATTTTATACTTCGGAAAAAAAATTTTAGAAAGGCTACAGTTACCTGTTAAAAACATTTTTCTATATATTTTAAATCCTTTTGTGATAATTGAACTTACTGGAAACTTACATTTTGAACCTGTAATGTTATTTTTTTTGGTTTGGAGCATTTATCAGTTACAGCAACAAAAATGGTTTTCAGCAGCTATATTACTAGCTTGTTCTATTTCAGTTAAATTAATTCCTTTACTCTTTTTACCCTTATATTTTCAATGGTTTGTAAAGAATGATTTCTCATTCCTTAGAGGTTTCAAAAAATTAGTATCCTTCTACGTAACTGTAATTTTTACAGTCATTTTACTTTTTCTTCCATTTTATTCTTCTGAATTAGTTTCAAACTACATGAACTCTGTTGGCTTATGGTTCAGAAATTTTGAGTTTAATGCTAGTTTTTACTACTTAGCGAGAGAAATTGGTTATTTATTTAGAGGCTATAATGAAATAGCTATTATTGGTAAGATTATACCTATTGTTACTATTTTCTTTTTATTGATTCTTACTTTTTTCAAAAAAAACAAGTCTGTAAAACAGTTAATTGTAAGCATGCTATTTGCTTTATCATTCTATTATTTTTTAACAACAACAATGCATCCTTGGTATATAGCAACGCTTTTAATTATATCGATGTTTACCCAATATCGTTATACTGTTTTGTGGAGTTTAGTAATTATATTAAGTTATCAAGCATACGCTAACTCTCCATGGAAAGAAAATCTTTGGTTAATTACTTTGGAGTATCTAATTCTGTATACTTACTTTATTTGGGAAGTTTTTATAAAAAGAAAACCCACTCAAAATTGAGTGGGAAAAATTGCTATGAAAAAGAAAAAGAAAGTGGTTTTAAAACCACTGTTCAAATATAAATAAGATTTTTCTTTTCACAAATGTTTTTTTTATTTTTTTTACTTTTTTAAAACTTTACCTTAAAGTTTTCTTAACTCATTGTCTTCCAACATGTATTTTTCTCCACTTTCTGGACATATAGCCAAACCATCTTTATCAAAAGTTAAACGATGTCCGTATTCGCTAATCCATCCTATTTGTTTCGATGGATTTCCTACAACTAAAGCGTAGGGTTGCACTTCTTTAGTTACCACAGCTCCTGCCCCTATAAAAGCATACTCTCCAATATTATTACCGCACACAATTGTTGCATTTGCTCCTATACTTGCGCCTTTTTTAACAATTGTTTCTAAATACTGATCTTGTCTTTTTATTGCACTACGTGGATTAATTACATTTGTAAAAACCATAGAGGGCCCTAAAAAAACATCGTCTTCGCATGTTACTCCTGTATATATGGAAACATTATTTTGAACCTTAACATTATTTCCTAAAACAACTTTTGGTGACACCACAACATTTTGTCCAATATTACAGTTGTTTCCAATAATACAATTAGGCATAATATGGCTAAAGTGCCATATTTTTGTTCCATTTCCAATTTTACAACCGTCATCTATAACTGCTGTTTCGTGTGCAAAAAAAGTTTTGTCTGTATCCATATATAACAAAAATAAAAAAAACTCAACCAGTTGGTTGAGTTTTTAATTTTTATTCTACCCTAAAAGTAATAGGCAAAGTATATTTTACTTTTACTTCTTTATTATTCTATTTACCTGGAATAAATTTTGGTATTTTATTTACAACCCTATCAGTTTCATTTTTTAATTTGTAATGTGGAGCTCTAATTTTAACATCAACTACATCTCCTTTTTTATCAATAATAAATTGAGTTATTATTTTATACTTTCCTGAGTTTAATCCTACTTCTTGTGCTAATTCAGAATTAAAATTACGTTGTATATGCTGTTGTATTTTTCTTTCAAAACATTTTATGTTTTCTTCTTCTGATAGTCCTTCACATCCTTTAAAAACAGGTGTATTTTGAACATTGTTAATTGAAACTGGATCATCGTCTTTATCAACTACCTCTTCTTCTTTTACCTGACTTAGTGTTGCAACATCTATAGAACCATTATCTACAGGTAAATCTATTACAGTGGTGTTTTCCGTATTATTATCTACCACTTCTGGTTTAAATACTTCTTTAATTACGCGCTCTTGCTTTGGCTTTTCTATTTCTTTTACTTCTCTTTTTACAATAACGGGAGTGTCAAAAGTATAAACTTTCTCATAAACTTTTGCATTCGTAGGTTCAACTATTGCTACATCTTTAGGTGTTTCGTGTTCTAAAACAAGAAAAACTACAAACAAAGTTAGCACCAAACCTAACTGTGTAAAAATAGTTGAGAATTTTTCTAATTGCTTTTTAGCATGTTTCTTAGGTGTTTTCATAGTATTAAATTTTTATGTTAATACTATGTTAAAAACAAGAAACATGCCAATAAAAAAGGCAATCCATATGGATTGCCTTTTTTTATATTTTATTAAAGTTATTACTACTCTACATTAAATGTAATTGGTAAAGTATAACCTACTCTTACTGCTCTACCTCTTTGTCTACCAGGTTTCATTTTTGGTATCTTTCTAGCAACTCTTTCTGCTTCCTTCTTTAATCTTGGATGCGGAGCTCTAGCCATTACGTTTGTGATAGAACCATCTTTATCAATCTTAAATTGAACATAGATTCTTTTCTTTCCTGGAGATAAACCTAACTCATTAGCAAGCTCTGCATTAAAGTTACGTTGAATATGCTTTTGTAACTTTTTGTTTAAACATGCTTTCTTTTGAGCCTTTGTTCCACTACAACCTGGAAATACAGGAACTTCCTCAATAATAGCAAATGGTACATCTTCTACTACCTCTTCTACTTCTTCTACTTCTTGAATATCTTCTACCTCTACAGCTTCAGATTCATCAGTTTCAGTTGATTCAATAATAGTTTCTTCAATCTCTTCCTCGTCTTCTACTACTTCAATTTTTTCAGGAGCTGGTGGTGGAGGTGTATTTGGTTTTGGTTTTGGTGGCTCAATTTGAAGCTCGATAGTTTCCTCTTCAATATCAGAAGCCATGTTAGCCATACCTAACTCTCCATACTCTTTATCATATGTCTTATTCTCAATAGCAACATACGTTACAAATAAAGCTAAAACCAAACCTATTTGCATAAATAGTTTACTATAGTTCTCTAAGTTTGATTTTGGATTTTTCTTGATTTCCATCCTAAATGTTTTTAATAGTTCGCTAATTTAATTAATTTATTTCAACTTTTACAAGCTTAATCTTTAAATAGCTTTATTTTTCTTAAAAAAAGAGTTGTAAACTATGAAAGCTATTAAAATACCAGTCGTATTTGCCACTATATCTAAAATCTCTCCTGATCTATATGACGTGGTTGTACCTTGTAAAACCTCAATAATTATGCCGTAAAAAAAACAACAAAAAACAATTATATATTTATTAATTTTTGTTGTTCTTGAAGCTAGCAACCATACTAAACTTAACACAAAATAAGCGAAAGCATGTTCTAACTTATCTATATGGTTAATTTGTATAGGAGCCTTTCCTAGTTTGATTAAACTAATAATAGCAATACTTATGGTTATTAGTATTGCTATTATAATTATTAGTTTATCCTTTAATAAGTTCTTGATATGCTTCAGCACTTAATAAGTCTGCTACTTGTGAATCGTCTGATAATTTTACCTTTATCATCCATCCATTTCCATAAGGATCTGAATTTACTAATTCTGGCTCATCTTCTAACGCTTCATTAAACTCTACTACTTCTCCTGATAAAGGCATAAAAAGGTCTGAAACTGTTTTTACTGCTTCTACAGAACCGAAAACTTCTTCAGCATCTAATTCCTCATCTAATGTATCAACATCAACGTATACGATATCTCCTAACTCTCCTTGTGCAAAATCAGTAATACCAATAGTTGCTACACCGTTTTCTACTTTAACCCATTCGTGGTCTTTGGTGTACTTTAATTCTGATGGAATGTTCATTGTAATGATTTTTTATTGTGTTTGTTTTAATTTCCTAAGTTGTATACTAAATTAATTCCTGCATTAATAGATTGTCTTGGGAAAGTTGTAGAAACTGCGTATTCAAACGTTTGGTGATTATAATAAAAAGATGCTGTTAAATTGCTACTTAAATTATAGTCGGCAATAAATTTTAATCCAAATAATTTCTCGCCTCCAGTAATCTGACTATTCTCTTCATCTACACTTCTTATCAACGTTAAATTGTCTCTTAACGAAATATCAGCTCTTAAATTTATATCTCCTTTTAAGGTTTCTTTCTTTCCTGTAAATCTGGTGACAAATTTAACATCTCTAATCTTATATCCAAATCCTAAAACATATTCTGTTCCTTTAATATCTGTTAAAGTATTGTTGTTAAAATTTAATGTTAAAGATCTGTCTCTTCTTATCTCTCCTTTGAATGAAACTGAATTTTTCATTCTAAAATCAACTTTTATTAATGGTGAAAACTCATCAATTAAAGTTGCCGACGAAATTAAGAGTTCTGATTGATAATTACCAGAAGTATTTGTATTTGTTGGTGTATTTGAATCGTACTGTAAATTATTGGTATAATTACCTATTGTATACGAAGACTTATAGCCATGCGATAAGGTAAACGAAGTAAAGTTTTTCTTAAACCACTTATACTTCATAAATCCATTATAACGTAGTGTCCAGTTAGGAATTGGTATGTTTTTAAAGATTCCTGTACTTACTGAATTTGGACTATTTCCTGAATATGCTGCAATAAATGCTGGTAACATTGCTTGTTGTCCATTTTCCTTAAACCCAGGATTATTATTGTTTCGATCAGAATCGTTTGCTGCTATTCCTCTTTCGGTAGCTATTCTATCTGAAATTGTCCTTCTATAATCTAAGAAATTTTGATACAACGCTTCATTATCGGTAAAAATAGTTCCTAACATAAAATGACTAATACTATAATTACCAGTTTCAAAAGGTTTAATATTTGGGTCTTGTTCAAAACCTCCGCTACCATTTGAAACTACATCTAACTGTTGCGTTAAATTACTAGTCTGAATTCTATTCCCGCGTAAATCAATAGTTAAATCTCTAAATGGTTTTACAGATACATTATAGTCTAGCTTTTTATATCTCGTTTTTGAGTAATTCTTACTATAATATTCATCTCCAGCATTTCTAGTAATCAACCATCCATTCTCTATAGCCGTATTTAAAATATCTGTTTGACTACCAAATACAAATCCTAATGTTGGTGCTAAACCTCCGTCAAAGCCATTTCTTCCTAAGAACCCAACTGAAGGTTTATATCCTTGTAATAACGTTCCGTTGTTTTGAGAATAACTAATCTTTGCTCTTTTTACAGAAGTTAACACATCATATACTCCCTTTCCTAATTTCTGTCCAAAAGTAGCTTTCTTTTTAAGTTTTGCTTTTTGGGCTACTTGACTTCCTCCTAATGTAGCTGTTCCTTTTTGAGTAGGTTGTTTTTTAGTTCCCTTTAACAAAAGTTTATCTACACCTATAATTTTATAAAAACGACCAAAATCTATATTTGTATTTAAGTTGTGTGTGTTGGCATTTTGAATCATGTTTCCAACTTGCTCAATATAACTTTGCGATCCAGCCTTCCAATCAAAATCAGCGGTATAACCATAATCTGCATTGATAAAATTCAAGAACGGGAACTTATCTAATGGTAGCTTATAAGTTGCGTTTAACTTCTGATGATAATTATCGGGTCTTCCTATACTGAAAAATTGATCGTAAACTTCTAATTGTTCATCTTCACCAAAACTATCATATATATAATTGTTTGTTGCATTAAAGTTTAATTGTAGCGATTTGGTTAAATCAAAACCAATTGTATAATCCCAATTAAATAAAAATCTTCGTTGAATTAACTCAGGCTGTGCAGGTAAAGGGTTTACAGGGTCAATAATTAGATTTCTAGATTGCTGACTATTATAGTTTCTGTTAATTCTTGAGTTTAATGCTATTGTTTTTGGTACTGGATTAAAGTTTAGATCTCTTATAAATTGTAAGTATCTACTTTTAAATCCTTCTGATTTTTTAAATGGTTCTATATTAAAAGGAACGAATGTAAAATTATAACTAGCACCAGCCATTACATTTTTATTTACATAACTTTCAATATTATAATCTTTATGAAACTCTTCACTATGTGCATAAGAAGCAGAGAAATTCTCTACATCATAAAACTTAGGTTTCTTCTTACTTTCTGGATTTCTATTCTTTTTTACATTGATAAAACTAATGCTTTTTCTTCTTGTATAATCTTGAGCATTTTTACTATTTGGGTTTTTATCAATTGCGTCTTCTAATTCTACGTCTTGGAATTGTGGATCGTATTTTGGATCTCTAAATTCTTCTCCATAGCTGTAATTCATCGGCACTTGCATGTTCCATTTTTTAGGCATCATTTTACCTAACTGAATATTTGTAGCTACGCTATATTGTTTTATTTCTTCAATACTTCTTTGTTGTACACGGTCTTCTACATTACCAAAACCTATAGTTGACATTCTTCCTGCTAAAGACACATCCATCACATCGGCCATATTAGCATCTGCATTTACCACAGCTGCCCATCCTCCTTTATTATCAAAACCAACAGCACGTAATTCATTAAACCAAACTTCAACAGTTTTGTCATCGGCTACAGTATTTTTCACCCCTAACATTACAGTTCTTACTTGTGCTAATGTTGGATTACCTCTTACAGAAATTTTTAACCCATTAGAACTTGTTGACGAATATACATCAGTAAGATTACTGCCCGTAGGTCTTTCAATTTTTAAGTTAGCTAATTCTTCTAACGGAATATCTAAATTATTTTCTTTAGGCCAAACATCTAAAGATGATGCATTTGATGTAGATATTTTTAATGGCTTTTCTACTTGGTAATAGTTATCGTTTAAATCTGTACCTAAACGTATAATAGCAACCATTTCATCATCATTAGCTCCTGTTGCGCTATTTTGGTTTTCAGCATGTAAAAACATACGTAGTTTTTTATACCTACGCATATCAATACTAATATTTTTATAAATCGTCCTTACTTCATCTGCTTCTAAGTCAGTTACCTTTAAAGTTACTGATTGCTCATTTTGACGTTGAATTCTATTTGTTCCTTGTAAACGTTCTCTTTGAATTCCTGGTGGTAACTTATAACGATCTTGATTTTGCTCAATACTTACTACACCTACCTCAAACTTGTTTAATTCATCTGCGTCTAAATCCTCAGAAGGAATACTTGTATCTGGTAATGTTTTTGTGTAACGTCTCCAGTCTCCTCTTACCAATTCTAATTCTCCAAAACGTAATACTACTGGCATTTTGAATTGTGTTAAAAACATTCGTATAAAACGGATACTATTAAAATCTGTAATTCCATTAATTTTCTGAGCATCAGTAACATTTCTAACTGGTATTCTAAATTGATACCATTTAGTGCTTCTTGTTGCTCCGTTTAAAAGTGTTACATTTTGTGTTTTAACATCAATAATATGATTTTGTCCTAATACTAAATCTGTTTTATTTAAAGAAACCTCATACTCAAAGTAACTATTTACAGGATTCATTGTTTGATCCTTATTAATATCTTCTGTATCTGGGTAAGTGGTAGATGATGTCGGATAAGATTCTCCTGATTGACTTGCTGTGGGTGAGTTACCTTCAGTTCCGTTAAAGTTTTTATATCTAGATAAAACTGATGGGTTGGTACTTTCAATAGCTCCACCTCTGAAAAACTGGAAGTTATCTCCAGCAGGGTCATCTAATCCTGCAAATGCAGGGTACTTTGCTCTTTCCTCCTCATCGTTTAATCCATCTAAACCAATATCTTGATTTGTTCTTGCATCATTACTAGAGTCAAAAGCATACAAAATAGAAGGGTTTATAGGTGTATCTCCCCAAATAGATGTTTGAATGTTACCTCCGTCTGCCTTTTGTCCATCAGCAGGTAGTCCGTTTTCATACTGCTTTCTACCATCTTTTAATATATCTTCAGAAACATTACCTAAATTAATGAATAATTTACCTACTTGGTTTGTTGGATCATTTGGATTAATTCCAGCTGGTAGACCTTCTTCAGTTGTAATTGAGTAATTTTCATACGGATCCATTAACCAAAACTGGATATACTCAACATTTGCTTGTTCAAAATTGTTTGTAGTTAACGATCGCATAATACCTCCCCAACGCTCCTCTGCTGTAACAATATTTGCATTCTCATTATAGTTATACGGACCTCTTTCTGCTGGGTAATAAGCTAAATCTAAGGTTCTAACTAAATTTTGCTGCGTAATATCAAGATCTGTATTCGGAAATAATTCATTATAGCGAATTTGACGTACCTCGTCTCTAGACAGTTCATTTTCATCAATATTATCTGGTCTATTTCCACTACCATAAAATAGTTGATCAATATTATACCAAGCTAATTTTCCTCTTTTATAATTGTACTCTAAACCAAAGGTTCCTCCATCAAACCCTTGTGATTCTGGTGTACTTGCCAAAAACCATTGTTGTGGTGAATTTAAATTGATGGGAATTTGTGAAGCTTCAAAATCATCTAAATACGAAGTTGCAGTACCATCTACATTAATTCCACTAGGAGATCCTGGTAATAAATAAGCCATATCTGCTCTAACCGAAACATTCGACAGAGCTTCAGTTTCAACGAAAGGTAATTTATTTGCTAGTTTTGTTAAATATGGTACTTCAGAAGAGTAATCTAAGTTTAAACCTAACATGATATTATCTATAGGTTCTCCTCCTAAATTAACTTTTGGCGTAATTGGTTTTTCACTAACATTTAAAAAAGTTCCACCTAAAATAAAATCTTCAGAAAAACGGTGTTCAACATCTATTCCTATAAATGTTTTTCTTTGCTGATTAAAAAATGTATTGTTTTCTACAGATGCATTAATTGGTATTCCAGATGCTTCTAAGCCCGGGTCTAAAATTTGTACACGACCTAACTGATAATCTACCACATAATCTATTCCTTCAACCAATTGTCTTCCTCCAGCAGTAACTCTCACCGAACCTCTAGGTACATTAAAAGCTCCAAGAGAAATTCCTCTACTAGTTTCTGACTTAAAATACCCTTTTAAGAAGAATTTGTCTAAATTCTGATACTCATTTTTTGCTTGAATTTTTGTAGTTAAATACAACTCTTCAAACACATATTTATCTTGATCTGCTGGATTGGTAAGTTCATCTTTTAAATCATTACCAAATGGCTCTGGCTCTGGAAATAGAATATAACCTCTTTCAGAATTTACTGTAATTCCCTCAACATAATCAAAGAAACCATCTCCATTGGGAACTGCATATTCACTTTGGTCTAATTTATCTAAGTTTAAAATACGTAATAATGGCTTGTCTGTTACCCCCGGCGTTTGTGCTTTTTGCAGAGTATTTTGTAACGTACCAGTTTCGTCATCACGATACAATAACTCAAAACGAAATCCATCGCGCTGTAATGGAAAAGCCCCTAAAGCGTATACGTTTTTCATCATCAGCCTCCAAGTTGGAAAAGCTTCTGTATCATCTCCTGGCCTTGTTGTATTTAATATTTCACTTCTTAATAACTTAACTGCAATATTTGCTGGTGCTACAACTCCATCGTTTGAAAACTCTCCTACTTTAAATACTGTTTCTCCATTAGAAGCTCCAACTACAGTATACTCAAAAGCTACCGCTAAAACTTCTCCATCGTTTAACCTTCTGTTTAAAGAGATAAAACCTAATTGTGAGTGCAATTTAAATTCGTTGGGTTGTAATCTACGAGCATTTTGCAAATATGTGTAGTTAAATCCTTGTCGTGCTGGTACTCCTATACCGTTAATAGCAGCATCAATAGTTGCTACATCTCTAATTCCTCCTGAGTTTGCAGCTAGTAATGAACTTAAGTTATTCACTCCATTATATGGTATAATTTCAGAGTTAACAGATATAGCTCCTGGTGTTGTTGTTATTTCAGCTGGATTTACCTCATTTGCATCTTCTGATTCTCCTAAATCGGCAAGAGCTACAATACTACGATAATCGCTTACATTTTGGTTTCTATTTGTTACCCAAACTTCAACTCTTGTTATATTTATAGGGCTATTAATTAATGGATAATTCTCTAAAGCCTCTTTATAATTTTCTCTAAAGTATTGTGATAAAAAGAAGTGTCGATCATTGTCATAATCTGAAGCTCTTAATTCAAATGGTTCAATTGTTGCCCCCCCTTCTGCTACTACTGTTTTTGATTGTGAATTTTGTTGCGAAAAAGCAGCAGTTACATATGTTTTACCGAACTGTAATTCTGTTTTTACCCCAAATAACGATTGTGCTCCATTAATAAGCGAGTTTTTAATTGGCATACTAATATTACCCGCCTCTATATTTCTAATAATATCATCTTCAGTAGGAGTATATTCTAGCTTTATAATATTTTGAAAATCGAAAGTTGATTGAGTATCATAGTTTGCTGTTACTGTTAATCGTTTACCTACTTTAGCCTGTAAACTTGCACTAATTTGTTGATCAAAATCAAATGTAAAACTGCTTTGATTCTCTACAGAAATTTGAGGGTTTTCATTATTTTGATATACTCCTCCAAGTTTAATATTAATCTGCCCTGTTGGGTTTACCTCAACAGTGTTACCTCCAAAAACGGATTCAAAAAACTTAGAGTTTACATAGTATTTAGGTAATAAATTTTTACGTGCTGCTTCGTTTCCTTTCTTTTTAGGATTAGTAGCATCTACTTTTTCTTTGAAGTAATCTTTTAAATCATTTTTTAAACGGTACTCATTATACTCTTTAGGAGTCATAAAAATAGGTGTACCTACATAATAGTCTCCTATTTTTTCAACAATCATAAATTTATTTAACGCCTTGTCATAAGTAACTACTTTTTGAGTAGGGTTATTTAAGTAAAGTGTTCCGTTTTGATTGTATTTAAAATTATATTTAAGGGGAGTTACAGTATCTTTTTTAACAGCGTTAGTGCTATCTTTTTGAGTATTTTGCGAAAACGAAACAACACTTACTAAAACAGTAAGCACCGTAAGTAATCTATTCATAACTGCTTTTTCCAACCTTTTTTATAAGTTTTTTAACGCCTGTTTTATAAGTTTTTCAACACTTGCATCAGGTGTTTCTTTTAATATATTCCCTATTACCTTGTCAGCTTGCTTTCTTGCAAACCCAAGAACCTCTAAAGCAGATAACGCTTCTTCTTTATTTGTATTGTTCTGTACCACAGAAACTTCGTCAACGTCAAAGGTTTTTAATACCTTATCTTTTAAATCAACAATAACTCGTTGTGCAGTTTTAGCTCCAATACCTTTAACTGTTTGAATCAGTTTTACATTTTCAGAAGCTATTGCTTGCGAGACTTCTTGTGAAGTCATTGAAGAAAGCATTGTTCGTGCAGTACTTGGACCTACACCTGAAACCGAAGTTAGTAACCTAAAAACTTCTCGTTCAATTTTTGTTGAAAACCCAAATAAAGTATGAGCGTCTTCTCTAATAGATAAGTGTGTATACAACAACACATATTCATCGTTTGGTAATGATGAATATGTGTTTAAAGAAATATGCATTAAGTATCCTACTCCATTGCAATCTACAACAGCGTATGTAGGATTTTTTTCCACAAGTTTTCCCCTTATTTGTGTTATCATCCAGCTATTTTTTCTATTTGTCTAAAATAGACAAAATTATCTTTTAAAAAAATTTCTCTTAACCTATTGAGAAACTTTGTTTTTAGCTTTCATTTCCTTGTTTTGAGCATCTACAACTGCTACTGCAGCCATATTTACCATTTCATCTACACTTGCCCCCAATTGCAAGATGTGTACTGGCTTGCTCATTCCTAATAAAATAGGTCCTATAGTTTCTACTTCATCAACAGCTTTCATTAACTTATAAGTTATGTTGGCTGACTCTAAATTAGGGAAAATTAGCACATTTGCTCTTTTACCATTTAATTTAGAGAATGGAAATTCTTTTGCTAATAATTCTGGATTCAAAGCAAAATCTGCTTGCAACTCCCCATCTACCAAAACATTAGGATAATGGCGGTGAATGTAAGAAACTGCTTCTCTAATCTTAGTTGAACTTTCGGCTTTTGATGATCCAAAATTTGAAAACCCTAACATTGCAACATTTGGTTTCATTCCAAACATTTTAGCTAATACAGATGTTAACTGTGTAATTTTAGCTAAATCTTTTGCCGTTGGATTAATATTAATTGTTGTATCTGCTAAGAACATAGGTCCCTGCTTTGTTAACATCATGTTTGTTGCCGCAACCCTTGTTACTCCTTGATCTTTTTCAATCAATTCTAACATTGGCTTCACTACAGAAGGATATGGTCTTGAATATCCTGTAATTAACGCATCTGCCTCACCAGAATTAACCATCATTGCAGCAAAATAATTACGTTCACGCATCCATTTTTGAGCTTCTAAAAAGGTAACCCCTTTACGCTGCCTTGATTTCCAAAATATTTCAGCATATCGGTTTCTTCTTTCTTCCTCTTCATCAGTTTTAGGATCAATAATCGGTACATCAGCATCAAATCCTAACTCCGTTTTCAACTCTAAAATAATTTCTCTTCTTCCTAATAAAATCGGTTTTCCAATTTTTTCTTCATACACTCTCTGTGCTGCTTTTAATACATCTAAATGATCTGCTTCAGCAAACACTAACCTCTTAGGGTTCTTTTTAGCTCTATTGTGTAGTAATCGTACTTCTTTACTTCCTGTTCCTGAACGATCCATCAACTCTTCACGGTACTTATCCCAGTCATCAATTGGTTCCTGAGCTACACCTGAATCCATCGCTGCTTTTGCAATTGCTGGTGGAATTTCATAGATTAATCTTGGATCAAACGGTTTTGGAATAATATATTCTTTCCCAAAAGAAAGGCTTACTTCATCGTATACAATATTTACTTGCTCTGGTACAGATTGCTTCGCTAAATCTGCTAATGCATGTACCGCTGCCATTTTCATTTCTTCATTAATCTTCTTAGCACGAACATCTAACGCTCCACGGAAAATAAAAGGAAAACCTAATACATTATTCACTTGGTTAGGATGGTCTGACCTTCCGGTTGCCATTATAATATCGTCTCTTGTCGCAATTGCTAAATCATATTCAATTTCTGGTTCTGGATTAGCCATTGCAAAGACAATAGGGTTTTTCGCCATTGATAACAACATCTCAGGAGATACCACATTTCCTTTTGACAAACCAATAAACACATCGGCATTTAACATTGCTTCTTCTAAAGTATTTACATCTTGATCTGTAGCAAATTCCGCTTTTTGTGATGTTAGGTTATCTCTATCTTTTCTGATAACACCTTTACTATCACACATAATTACGTTTTCTCGACTCGCTCCTAAGGCTAGATATAAACGTGTACATGAAATTGCTGCAGCTCCTGCTCCATTAACAACAATCTTTACATCCTTAATATCCTTTTCATTAATTTCTAATGCATTTTTTAAGGCTGCGGCAGAAATAATTGCTGTACCATGTTGATCATCGTGCATTACAGGAATGTCTAATTCCTCTTTTAATCTCCTCTCTATTTCAAACGCTTCAGGTGCTTTAATATCTTCTAAGTTAATCCCTCCAAAAGTTGGAGCTATAGCCTTAACAGTTTCCACAAATTTATCTACATCTGTAGCATCTACTTCAATATCAAAAACATCAATATCCGCAAAAATTTTAAATAGCAGTCCTTTACCTTCCATTACTGGTTTAGATGCTTCAGGACCAATATCTCCTAGTCCTAAAACCGCTGTTCCATTTGAAATAACAGCTACTAAGTTGCTTTTTGATGTATATTTATAAACGTTGTTTTTGTCTTTAGCTATTTCTAAACAAGGCTCTGCTACTCCTGGTGAATATGCTAACGATAGATCGTGTTGAGTTGCATATTTTTTGGTAGGTACTACTGCTATTTTTCCCGGCTTCGGCTTAGCATGATAAAGTAGTGCTTCATGCCTTTTTCTAGAATCTCTCATAGGTTCGTTCTTGTTTGTTTGAACTTACAAATATACATTTTGTTATGAAGTAAAAAGAATTTGTAACCTGATAAAAGTCATATTTCGTCTTTAAAAATTTCCTGAATTTTGCTCTAACCTTAAACCAAATAAAAAATGGAAACTACACAAAGACACATTATTGACGAAGAAGTACAATGGGACAAAACAAAAACTATTGTAAGTAAAACTGATATTTATGGAACTATTTTATATGCTAACGATGTTTTTTCTAACACCTGTGAGTATAGTACTATTGAGTTAGTTGGTGAGCCTCATAACATTATTCGTCATCCAGACATGCCTAAAGTAGCCTTTAAAGTATTGTGGGATGCCCTTAAAAAAGGCGAAAACTTCCATGCTATTGTTAAAAACCTAACAAGAACAGGTAGATATTACTGGGTTATTACCGATTTTACTATTGATAAGGATGAGGATGGTAAAATTGTTGGATATACAGCCAGAAGAAAAGCTGTTCCAGATGGAGTTGTAAAAAAGATTGAGCCTATATACAAAACACTTTTAGATATTGAAAAACTAAAAGGTGAGAAAGCAAGTGAAATGTATTTTGATGCCTACTTAAAAGAAGAAGTTGGTAAAACTTATAATGAATTTGTGGTTGATCTTTTTAACGAAGAACTTTCTAAAGAAGAAGCTGAGAAAGTTAAAAACGAAACAAATCCTTTAAAGAAAGGTTTGAATTGGTTCTTCTTTGGAGAAACAAATCCAACATAAAATTTATTATTTCCCCTAAATAATCCTCTTAAAGAACTTTTAAATAGGGTTGAAACACTTGTTTCAACCCTATTTTATTTTAAAATAAAAAGTCTACATGATACTTTCTTTTAAAAAAATAACACTATCCTATTATTTTTAAGCAAAAAACAACACAATACAATCACTTAAAAACCAGTATTTTAGATTAAATAAAAATTACTTCTTTTTTACAGTTTTTAACCTAACTAAAACCTAAATCAAAACATCCTCCTGCTCCAAAAACCTTATATTTGCTGATTATTTTTAAGTAAACCACCCCGAATAACTATTAAAACAAAAAAAATGCACACAAACAATGCTCTAAGACCTTCCAAAGTTATAGATGAGGAAGTAAAATGGGACAAGTCTAAAACAATCATTAGTAAAACAGACCCTGCTGGAACTATTTTATACATGAACGATACTTTTGAAGAAGCTTCGGAATACAATAAAATAGAACTTATTGGAGAGCCTCACAACGTGATTAGGCATCCTGATATGCCTAAAGTAGTTTTTAAAGTATTATGGGACAACCTTAAACAAGGAAACAACTTCCATGCTATTGTTAAAAACTTAACAAGAACAGGTAGATACTACTGGGTTATTACTGATTTTGATGTAGAAAAAGATGATAACGGAAAAATCACTGGGTATACAGGAAGAAGGAAATCTTTACCTGAAAATGTTGTAAAAAAAATAGAGCCTTTATACAAAACGTTATTAGAAATTGAAAAAATTAAAGGTGAAAAGGCAAGTGAATTATATTTTAATTCATATTTACAAGAAGAAGTTAACTCTTCGTATGATGAATTTGTTGTAAACTTATTTGAAGGAGAAAGTGCTGACACAAAAGAGGCTGACAAGAAAGAAACTCCTGCAAAAGAAAGCGGAATGATTAAAAAGGGACTTAATTGGTTCTTCTTCGGAGAAACAAACCCTAAATAATTTTCAAAAAACATAAATAAAACCGCTTTTAAAAGCGGTTTTATTGTTTTATAAAGTCAATATTTCTTAATAATCCTGAAAACTTAGTACGCTTAACTGCCGATTTTTTGAACACTTTACTAAAGGTTTCTTGTGTTAACTCTTGCCAGTCACGTTTATTCATTTGTAACAAGTTTTCTTGAGGTGAAAATAGACTTTCTTCATGTGGTTGTGAAAAACGATTCCACGGACAAACATCTTGACACACATCACAACCAAACATCCAATCTTGCATTTCTCCTTTAAATTCTGACGGAATTGCATCTTTTAACTCAATTGTTAAGTACGAAATACATTTACTACCATCAACCGTATTGTTAGGTAAAATAGCTTGTGTTGGACACGCATCAATACAACGAGTACAGCTACCACAATGGTCTGTCTTAAAAGGTTTATCATATTCTAATTCTAAATCGATAATTAATTCAGCTAAAAAGAAAAACGACCCTTGTTGTTTTTGAATTAACAACGAATGTTTTCCATTCCAACCCAATCCTGACTTTTGCGCCCATGCTCGTTCCAAAACAGGTGCTGAGTCTACAAAACAACGACCAGAGACTTCTCCTATTTCATCATTTATTAACTGTAACAATTCACGTAATTTTCCTTTTATAATATGATGATAATCTTGACCGTAAGCATATTTCGAAATCTTATAACTTCCTTCTTCCTGAACTTCCGAAGGAAAATAGTTGTACGACAAAGAAATTACTGATTTTGCTCCATCAACCAATAAACGAGGGTCTAAACGTTTATCAAAATGATTTTCCATATAATGCATTTCACCATGATACCCATTTTGTAACCATTTTTCTAAACGAGGTGCTTCTTCTTCTAAAAAGTCAGCTTTTGCAATACCACAACCTAAAAAACCCAAACGTTTTGCTTGTGTTTTTATAAAATTTGAGTATTGCTGTTTCTTATTCAAAATACGTGTTTTTAACAGCGCAAAATTACCAAAAGAAAAATTATAATTTTATTCACTTTCTATTTACAAATAAATGTTGAAATTTGTTCGTTAGTATTACATGACAAACTTTATTCATAATGAAAAAGATATATAAAATATTATTAGGTATTGTAGTTTTTTTCTTCATCCTTTTGGTTAGTATCCCCCTACTATTTCAAGATAAAGTGATGAACTTGGTAAAAACTACCATTAACAACAACGTAAATGCGAAAGTTGATTTTAGTGATTCTAGCTTAAGCTTACTTAGAAATTTCCCAAATGCATCAGTTCAATTATCTAACCTTACGGTAATTAATAACGCTCCTTTTGAAGGTGATACTTTAGTATATGCCAAAGAGGTAAACTTAGCATTAAAACTTACTGAGCTTTTTAAGGCTTCATCCGAGCAGCTAAACATCAAATCATTTACTATCGATGATGCTTTAGTAAATGTATTAGTTGATAAAAAAGGAAATGCCAATTATGATATTGCTAAACCTTCTGAAACAGAAGACACAAAAGATGAAGAACCATCTACTTTCGGGCTATCTATTAATTCATACGCTATTAACAATGCTAGGATAAAATACAATGATGAGCAAGGTAAATTAAACCTTGAACTAACCGAATTAAATCATAGTGGAAGTGGTGATTTCTCTCAATCTAATACAGAGTTAGACACACAAACATCCACTTTAGTTTCTTTTGGAATGGACGGTAATTCTTATGCTAAGAATCAAAAAATAGAGTTAGATGCTATTTTGGGAATGGACTTAACTAACATGAAGTTTTCTTTCTTAAAAAATGAAGCTAAGTTAAATAACCTTCCATTGGTATTTGATGGTTTTGTTCAAATAAACGAAAAAAACCAAGAAGTTGACATTAACTTTAAGACTCCTTCGTCTGACTTTAAAAACTTCTTAGGGTTAATTCCTGAAGCCTACACTAAAAGTATTGCCGGTGTAAGTACCACAGGTAATTTCAGCGTAAACGGAAAAGTAAATGGAATTATTGACGATAATCATATTCCTAAGTTAGATATTTCTATGAAGTCAAGTAACGCTTCATTTAAATATCCTGATTTACCTAAAAGTGTTCAAAACATTAATATTGACGCACAAATAAAAAATACTACTGGTAAAACCGAAAATACGTTTGTTACTATTAATGGTCTTTCTTTTAAAGTTGATCAAGATACTTTTTCTGGAAAAGGAAATATTTATAACCTAACTACCAACCCTAAAGTAAATGCTAGTTTAAAAGGTGTTTTAAACCTAGCTAATATAAACAAAGCGTATCCTATTGATTTAGAAAATGAGTTAAGTGGGATTTTAAAAGCCGATTTACGCACAGAATTCGACATGAAAGCTATTGAAAACAATACTTTAAGTCGTATAAAAAATAACGGAAAAATGGAGGTAAGTGACTTTGTTTTTTCTTCAGAAGATGTTGTTAATCCACTTCATATTAAAAATACAATTGTCAACTTTACACCAGGTACCGTTAGCTTAACTAAGTTTGATGCTACTACTGGGAAAAGTGATTTAAATGCTACTGGAACACTTAAAAATTTACTAGGGTTTTTACTTTCAGATAAAAAGTTACAAGGGAACTTCAAGTTAAATTCTAACAAGTTTTATGTTAGTGACTTTATGCAAGAAAACCCTGAAGCTATTGAAAATAAAGAAAGTGATTCCAAAAAAGATACACCAACGGAATCTTTAAAGATTCCTGCATTTTTAGACTGTGCCGTTTCTGCAAACGCTAAAACTGTATATTACGATAATTTAACCCTACAAAATGTAAGAGGTACGCTTCTTTTAAAAGATGAAAAAGCCATATTACAAAATATGAATGCTGGTATTTTTAATGGTCAAATTGCTTTAAACGGAGAGGTTAACACACAACAAAAGAAACCTACTTTCGATATGAAATTAGGTATTAAGTCTTTCGATATAGCACAATCATTTACCAATTTAGATTTACTACAATCAATAAGTCCTATTGCTGGTGCTATGAACGGTAAATTAAATTCTGACATTGACTTAGCGGGGAGTTTAAATGATGATTTTACTCCTAACTTAGCTTCTGTTTCTGGTAAAGCACTTGCTGAATTATTAACAACCAGTATCAATCCACAAAAAACGAAAGCTTTAAGTTTATTAAATGATAAGTTATCTTTTATGGATTTATCAAAACTAGATTTATCTGATATTAAAACACACCTGTCTTTTAAAGAAGGTAAAGTGGTGGTAAAACCATTTGATTTAAAATATAATGATATTGGTATTACTGTTGGTGGTAGCCATGGTTTTGATAAAACAATGAACTATAATGTTACGTTGAATGTTCCTGCAAAATATTTAGGTAATGAAGCACAAGGACTACTTTCAAAATTAAGTGCTAAAGACCAACAAAACATTACTGTTCCTGTTACTGCTAGTATTGCTGGAAACATGACTAACCCTTCTGTAAAAACAGATTTGTCGTCATCAGTTACTAAGTTAAGTCAGCAATTAGTTCAGCTACAAAAAGACAAACTGGTTAACAATGCTATAGGTGGATTATTAGGGAATAAGAAGAAAGATAGTACTAGCACAACCAACAAAAAGGAAGAAACCGTTAAAAAAGTAACGGATGTTTTAGGTGGTTTGTTCGGAAAAAAGAAGAAAAAACAACAAAAAGACACTGTTAAATAGTCTTTTGTAACATTTTTTATTTTTCGTAGTCTTACATTATATTAAGAGAACTTTGTAAGTTATTTAACACTTCTTAAATACACTTTACAAAGTTCTTCTTTTATGTTTGTTACCAACAACTAACTGACTATGAAAATTATAACTACATTTTTATTTCTAATATGCTCTTCAATAACCTTTTCTCAAATTACAGGAAAGGTAACCAATACTAAAAACCAACCTATTTCTTTTGTAAGTGTCTATTTAGAAAATACTATAACAGGCACTACATCCAATACAAATGGTGACTATGAGTTAGCCTTTAACTCAATAGGACAGCACACAGTAATATTTCAAATGTTAGGTTATAAAACCATTAAAAAAACGGTTGAAATCAACTCTTTTCCTTTTATACTAAATGTTGTTTTGGCTGAAGAAGAGGTTACCTTAGATGAAGTGGTTGTTTCTTCTGAAGAAAACCCTGCTAACAAAATTATTAGAAATGCTATTGCTAATAAAGCTAAAAACACAGATAAGTTTGCTGAGTATACTGCCGATTTTTACTCTCGTGGTTTGTTTAAGGTAAAAGATTTACCGAAGAAGTTTTTAGGACAAGACATTGGTGATATGGGCGGTGGACTAGACTCTACCCGAAGTGGTGTGGTATACCTTTCTGAAACGGTCTCAAAAATCGCTTTCCAAAAAAGACCTAAAAACTTTAAAGAACATATTATAGCTTCAAAAGTTAGCGGACAAGACAACGGTATTAGTTTTAATCAAGCAGAAGAAGTAAATTTTAACTTTTATGAAAATTCTTTTGATTTGGCTGATGTTAAAGTTATTTCTCCTATTGCAAATGGTGCTTTTGGTTATTACAATTATAAACTAACGGGTGTTTTTTATGATAAAAACGGAACACTAATTAACAAAATTCAACTTTTACCAAAACGTAAAAATGATCGGGTTTTTAGTGGATTCATCTATATAGTTGAAGATGATTGGGCTGTTTATGGTGCAGATGTTATTGTTACTGGCGCACAAATAAGCTTGCCTATTGTAGATTCTCTACATATTAAACAGAACTATAATTTTTCTACTAAAAACAAAGCTTGGGTGCCCGTTACTCAAACCATAGATTTTAAAGCTGGGTTATTTGGGTTTCATTTTAACGGACGCTTTTCTGCTGCTTATTCTAACTATAATTTTAATCCTAATTTTACTAAAGATACTTTTGGTAACGAAGTGCTTTCGTTTGCAGAAAATGCTACTGAAAAGGATTCAGTATATTGGAATAAAATTCGCCCTGTAACTTTAACTTCTGAAGAAATATCGGATTACAAATTAAAAGACAGCATAAAAACCATTCGAAAATCGAAGAAATATTTAGATTCGATTGATACAAAAAACAATAAATTTAAACCCTTGGATATTCTTTCTGGTTACACTTATCAAAATTCTTATAATAAGTGGTCGATAAGCACTTCTTCTCCTGTTGAAAATCTTAACTTTAATACGGTGCAAGGATGGAATTCTTCTTTAGGTATTAACTACCGAAAATCACTTAACAAAAAAGGAAAACGTTTTAGTATTGGGGCTGATATTAATTATGGTTTTTCAGAGAAAAAAGTGCGTCCTACAGCCAACTTTAACTATCGCTGGAACAATACTACACGACCTGTTTTAACAATTTCTGGAGGAATAGCCACACCACAATTTAACCCAAAACAGCCTATTTCTAAGTTTTGGAACACAATAAGTTCTATTGGTTTTGAAAGAAACTATTTAAAAATTTACGAGAAAACGTTTGCTAAAGCATCCTTTTCTAAAGAAGTCACTAATGGAATACGTATGTTTTCTTCTTTAGAGTTTGCAGATAGGAAACCATTATTTAACACGACTAATTATGTAATGTTTCCACAAGATGATATAGATTATACTTCTAACAATCCGCAAAACCCTGCCGATTTTTCAACAGGTTTTACACCTCATCAAATGTGGACTTTTTCTTTAGGAGCGAACATTAATTTTGGACAAAAATATTTATCATATCCTGATGGAAAATACAACATTCCTAGTCGTAAGTACCCATCACTATACATTGGCTATCAAAAAAACTTCGGATCAGGAAATTCTGAGTGGAATTCAGATGTGGTTTTTTCTCAATTGTATCAACAAATAAATTTAGGCAACTGGGGTGAATTTGCTTACAAAACGAAAGGAGGTATGTTTTTAGAGAAAAAAGACATTCCGTTTATAGATTATGCTCATTTTAACGGAAATCGCTTGTTAATAGCTCCAAAAGACAACTATTTGAACAACTTTTATCTGCTTCCATATTATAAGTTAAGTTCTAATGATAAATACGCTGAGCTCCATGGAGAATATAACTTTAAAGGAGCATTATTAAGTAAGGTTCCTTTGTTAAACAAACTTAACTTTCATCTAGTTACTGGAGCAAAAGGATTATTTACTGCGGGTAACAAACCTTATTCTGAATTTGCTATTGGTTTAGATAATGTTGGTATTGGAAAGTGGCGTTTTTTACGTGTAGATTTTGCTCGCTCTTACTTTAACGGAAAACATGAAAACAGAGTTGTTTTCGGTATAAAATTGTAGATTTGTTATATGAAAATAAGCATTCTATTTTTCGGCATGGCAACAGATTTAGTTGATAGTTCTTCATTAGAAATTGAACTTCCTAACAAAAGTACTGTTGCTAACTTTAAAGAATTTCTTTTATCAGAATTCCCTGAGCTACAAAAAATGAGTTCGTATGCTGTAGCTATTAACGAAAGTTACGCTACAGACGATATACTCATAAAAGAAAATGATGTAATCGCAATT
The DNA here is from genome assembly GCF_056815515.1 of Tenacibaculum sp. DPLXC6. Taxonomy (NCBI): domain Bacteria; kingdom Pseudomonadati; phylum Bacteroidota; class Flavobacteriia; order Flavobacteriales; family Flavobacteriaceae; genus Tenacibaculum; species Tenacibaculum sp. DPLXC6. The sequence continues at coordinate 2,437,534 of NZ_CP141806.1, read as the reverse complement.
ATTCCTCCAGTTAGCGGAGGATGATATTCAATGTAGTAATTTGAAAATTTGATAATGTCTCAATTTTACATTTATACATTGCTACATGAGAACGTTACCCCATTGTTGTTATACGGTTTCTTGTTTAAGATATTTTCCGACAAAAAATGTTCCGAAAGGTAAGATAGAAAGTAAACAAACAATTCCGAAAGTTTTACCATTCCAGTTTAGCTCATACTTTAACATGATTGCTAACACTATGTATCCTACAAATAATAATCCGTGAGGCATACCCAACATTTTTACATACTCTGGATTTCCTTGTAAATATTTAATTGGAACCGCTATAAAAAGTAATAAAATATAAGATATTCCTTCTAATAAACTTACTAACTTAAAAAAATTAATCATTGAATTTTTACTTAAAAATTGGTTAGCAAAGATACTGAAATATTACGTCCTGCAGCTGAAACTCCAGAAGCAAATTCCTTATAATGTTCATCAAATAAGTTAGACAATTGCGCTTGTAAAGCTATGTTTTTTGTGAACTGGAATTTACCGTATAATCCAACAGTCATCCAACTAGGACTTCCGTAGTATTTATCAATATCTTCGGTAGCATTCGCGTTAACAATTGGTGTTTGTTCATGGTTATCAATACCTTCAGTTATATTATAGTCTGAAATATCTTTTTTCGCATTAAAAACTAAATTAGCACCTCCTTCAAACTTGTTGTTTACATAACTTAAATCAAAACGACCAAATAACGGTGGAATAGACGACATTGGTTCGTTAGTATCATAAGTTTTACCATAAGTATAAGTAACAAACCCAGAAGTATTCCAGTTTCTATGTAGTTTACCTTGATAACTTACTGTGGCACCAGTAACATATGCTGTTCCTTTATTTACATTAGCAACAATGGCTCCGTCTTCTCCATCATATTCGATAGTTGAGCTTCCATTCAGCTCAAAACTCTCTCTATAGATGTAGTTATTCAATAAAGTATAATACACATTTGCCCCAACTCTAAATTTTCTATTATTAAAATATTTTTGAGCACCTATTTCAACATTATATGCATGTTCTGGTTTTAAACTAATATTTGGTATAGTTACTTTTCCGTTCTTCTCTCTTATCTTTCCTACATCATCAATGTTTGGTGATCTAAAACCAGAAGATAATACTGTATTTAACTGCCATGTTTTATTAGGCTTGTATACATACCCTATAGTTGCTGTTAATGATTGATTATCTAACTGAATATCATTTTGAGGAATATCAATAAAAGTTTCGTCCAACCACTTTGCTTTCAATACTGTATTTGTTCCTCTAATTCCTGTGTTTAATGTTGATTTGCTATTAATATTTTGACGGTAATCTACATAAAAAGCAGAGCTCAAATAACTACTTCCTCCATCAGGGTAACGCGACTGTACTGTAAAATCTCCATCAAAGCCAATTATGTTATTATCATTAACTCGTAACGTTTTTCCGTAAGAATTAGATTCCACATCATTGTAAGTTACTTCAATTCCATATCCTAAATTTCTATTTTCTGCTAACGGTACTGTAAAATCTCCATTCAAACTAAAAGCATCCACACTTTCTTTTCTGTAAGATCTATCTAGGCTTCCAAACTTTCGTTGAATACGACTTTCTTTTATATTTTGATAAGCTAAAGTGATGGTTCCATTATCCATCCACTTTTTCTTTGGGTTGATAATTAACTGCGGAGAAATCAACAAACGTTCTTGAGGTCCGTAATACCATTCAGCAAATTTTAAACTTCCTTTTTTCAATTCATTTAACTTATCAAAACGAGGTATATCAGAAGAAGTTGAATATTGAATGTTTAATTTAAAATCTGTATTTTTTGAAAAAGGCACATAAAACTTTTGCAATACATCTGTTTGACTGTAACCTGTATTTCTTTGTAAATTTTGGTCAGAGTTAGCAACTGGCGTATCACTATAAAAAGTGTTTGTATTATTGGAGTAATAAGGAACCTTTCCCCAATTATCAAAGCCATGAGAACGATTTTCTCCCATCTTTAAGTCTCCAAAATTACTATGAGCTATACTTGTAAAAGATGCCCATTTTTTAAATCTTAATTCAGCAGAAACCACATTGGTTACTTCATTATTTGCTGAACTATATCGCAAAAATGTATTTCCTTTAATTTCACTACCTTTTTCCGATAGTTTTGGGGTTTTGGTATAATAGTGAATAACCCCACCTAATGCATCAGAACCATAAATTACTGACGACGGACCAAAAACAACTTCTGTTCTGTCTAATAAATTTGGAGCTACTGTTATTGAGTTTTGTAAGTGTCCTTTTCGATAAATTGCATTGTTCATACGAACACCGTCAACTACCAAAAGAACTCGGTTACTTTCCATTCCGCGTAAAACAGGACTTCCTCCTCCGAACTGTGATTTCTGAACTTTTATCCCTGGAACACTCGCTAATAAATCTGCTGATGTTTGTGGTGATAATTTCTCTATTTCTTTTGAAGATACTACCGCAATTTGTTCTGCAATACGATTAGTTTTTTCTCTGTTTTTAAAAACAGAGACAACTACCTCATCTAATTGTTCTGAGTTTTTTGATAAATAAACATGGTAGTTATTCTTTTTTATTACTGATTTTTTTTCTTGATACTGAGCATATGACACATGGGTAAACGTAAGCAACTCATTTTTCTTAAAGTCAGAAATATCAATTTTTCCTAATTCATCACTTACCGCCGATGTTGTTTTATCTTTATTAAAAACAGCAACAGCCTCTACAGGCTTACCTGTTTCAGCATCAATAACAGTAATGGTTTGAGAAAAAATTGTGGTAACAAAAAGTAAAAAAAATACAGTAATTCTGTGTTTCATATTAATTAAATACGGTTTCTAAAATATCTAATGATTTAGGTTTTCTAAATCCCTCCAAGTGTAATTCATAATACTGAACTATAATTCGGAGAATAATTTGTCTTTCTTTTTTTGAATAAGAAATTGAGTTAATCACATCAAAATTTATGCCTAACAAGCTTTTAAACAGCATTATTTCTTTTCCTGAAATCGTTAATTTTTCATATTCAGTATCAGTAAAACTTCCTTCTAACAAATTAAATGCTGTTTTATCAATATTGGTTGTATCTGGATAAAAGCCTAAATACTTAGATAAATTTAATAAAAATAGTAAGTGAAAGTTTGCAACCTCATCATGTGTATCTAACCAAATTAAAGATGTTTCAATATAACTGTATAAAGGATTATTTTCTTCCTCTTCTTGTAAAATATATGATAACACTTCTGATAAAAACAGTACAATTGATTGTTTTACTATAGAGGTATAAATGGTTTCATACGGATGAATCACTTGCACTTCTTTAATAGAATGTAACGAGCTTTTATTGCTGTGATTTGCAGTAAGATTTAATTGTGTTAGTGGTTGAAAGTGCGCAGGCTTTAACTTTCCTTTTTTTGATTTTAGCACTCCTTTTATCATGTACGACTTTACTCCTTCTTGTAAAGTAAAACATTTTACAACCAAACTAGTATCTCCATATTTAAGAGAGCTTAAAACAATGGCTTTTGTAGTAATTACTGCCATTTAACCAAGTTTAACTATTAAAATCATTAATCAAAGATATACCAATAATATCAACAAAAATAGTACATTCGTGTAAAATTGATTCCTTTAGCATGGCAACAGAGATAGAGCGAAAATTCTTGGTAAAATCTACTGAGTTTAAACAAGAAGCTTTTCAAAAAAACTACATAAAACAAGGTTTTTTAAATTCAGATAAAGAAAGAGTAGTACGAGTTCGTTTAAAAGACGATACTGGTTTTTTAACCATTAAAGGACCATCAAATGCTAATGGAACTACTCGATTTGAATGGGAAAAAGAAATTGATAAAAAAGAAGCTGAAAGTCTTTTTGATTTATGTGAAAAAGGTAGTATTGAAAAGTATAGATATTTAGTAAAAATTGACAGTCATACTTTTGAAGTAGATGAGTTTTTAGGAGACAATAGTGGATTGCTTATTGCTGAAGTTGAATTAGAGAATGAAAATGAAAGTTTTACAAAACCTGAGTGGTTAGGTAAAGAGGTTACTGGAATTACCAAATACTACAACTCCAACCTAAGTAAATTACCTTATAATAAGTGGTAAAAAGCTGTTTGAAAAATTTTCAAACAGCTTTTACTCCCCTAATTAAAACTCTTTTCTTATTTTTTTAGAATACTAAGAGTTTTTACTTGTTTTTCTGACTGTATCTTTAACAAATACATACCTTCTTTCTTTAGTATACTTTCATCTATTAATATAAATGTAGAAGGGGATTGAATCTCTTTACTATGTACATGTCTTCCCAATAAATCATACACATCTAATCGAATAGCTCCATCTTTTGAAATACTGGAAATATCAATTTTTGTTTGTGTTACAAATGGGTTAGGTATTGCAGAGATAACTCCACTATTATTTAACTTTTCATCGTTAGGTCCTACAACTCCACTTCTTGTTACTGTTGTAATTGGCAAATTGGCCGTTTTATTGTAAGCATAATCTGTCAACGTATAAGATAATCCATCGTTTGCTACCAAAACATGAAACCATCCATAGTGTATGTTTCCGTTTATTTTAAAAGTAAACCCGATAAAACCAGTCTTTCCATTCCAAGATGTATAATTGGACGAGCTAATTGTATAAGGACTAGAGTTTGTTATAAAGTTACTTGGCGTTCCAACAGAAACCCCTTCTGCTAAATAAGACACGTTACTAGTTGTTCCTTCACAAACAATATTTTTATTGTAAGTTTCTAATCGCACTGAGTTGCTAGTATACCAAGCTCCATAATCTGCATCGTCTCCTACTTCAATTCTAAAAAACTTCCAAGGATCACTTGAGGTTACCGTTAGGTCATCTATATCAACATATACAATATCATCATTTGTACTACACGGTTCACAAGAACCTCCACAGTCAACTCCTGTTTCATCTCCATTTTGAATTCCATCACTACAGTTTCCATCACCAATAACAACCTTATAATCCTCTACCTCTCCATAACTAAACGATTCACAAGACGTAGGTATACTGTTATATTTCATAGACACTCTCATTCTAGTATCTCCTGAAATTGCTGAACTAGGCACAGTAAATTGCCCTGTTACTGAAGTATCTTTTGACGCTGCTTTACTCCAAACTTGCTCACCTGCATCTATAAAATCTCCGTCTTGATTATAATCAATCCAAACACTATATCCTTCAGAATAAACAGTACTACTCCAGCTTGGTGTTATGGTTATTGTATAATCTCCTCCTTTTGATAAGTTAGTTGATACTGTAGGTGTATAATCTTCATATCCGCCACTTGATCCTGACGAACTATTACTAATGCTATTTAATTCAACTTTACTAATGAATTCATCATTTACACTCTTTCCGTTGGAATCACAATATACCACTGCACAAGGCTCACAAGAACCACCACAGTCTACACCAGTTTCATCTCCATTTTGAATTCCATCGCTACAAGTAGCCCCTGTATTTCCATCCCACACTTTACTTCCAGCTTTGATTGCTCCAAAAGGTTCTGTACTATATGCATAATCTAGTAACGTATATGACGTGCCGTCATTGTTAACACTAACTCTGAACCAACCGTAATTAGTTTTTCCTGTGTATAATTCTAATTGAAAACCTATATAAGCAGTTTTACCATCCCAAGAGGTATAACTTGCATTTCTAATTACATGCAAATCAGGATATGCGCCTCCATCAACCCAAGAACTTTGTTGATCAATCACTGTATTCAACTCAATTGGTTTCACATTTCTAGTTCCGGATTGACATACTAATGCCTTTTTATATGTTTCTAATATTAATGAGTTATTCTCATAAAAAGTTCCAAACCAACTACTACTAGCGCCATCTATTGCAAAAAACGTCCATGTGTTTCCTGAATTAGCTATGTAATCTTGGTTATCAAAATACACCACTTTATAAGGATCATAAAAAGAAAAATCAAACGTTACTTTACTAGAGTTCAAAGAGGATGTTCCTCCAGAAATTGCAGCATCTTTAAACGTAATAGAACCAGTCGTATTATTTGATTTAGAATGATTTGTTACTTGTCCTATAAATTTTACACTTAATGTTTTATTATTAAGTACAGTTACTTGAGCTGACAACCCTTGAGGAAGATTAGCATCAAAATGAGTTCCAGAAGTTAAACTTCCTGAAGAAACTGAGAAAGTAGCTCCTTCAATAGATATGTTTTTGGTCTCATCAACTATTGAACCATCATTTGATAATGCTTCTTCTACCGTAGTAGAGTCTACTATTAGAGATGCTCCATTTAAATTTACTCCTGTAGCCGTTAGGTTTGCAGGTTGCCACAAAGGCTTACGGGCTGGATGCTGTAATGCTGTAAGCATTCTATCAATTTGTCCTTGTGTAAACATTTTTCCACAACCAGCAGCAGCATCGTACCCCATGTAGTTTTCATAATTAATTAAATTACCACAATCACTTGCTCCAACCGTACATCCATCATCTCCTGAATTAGAATCTTCTTTTGGAGTATCATCTACATAATCTCCATTTGGGTCATTACACCCACCTTCAAACGTATGTATAAGGTTTAACCAATGACCAAATTCATGCGTTAATACCGAAGCAAACTCTTTATCCGTATTCCCATGAATGTATCGTCCATTATAAACTACTCTAGCAGTATTATTATCAGACATTGCAGTATTTGGATACCATGCAACGCCAGAATTTGTTGCGCTTCCATCAGCATATAAGTCTCCCATAATGTATACATTCATATACTTATAGTTATCCCAAGCGTCTGCTGAAATTTGATCGTCATAACCACCTCCGTTTCCATATCCTGATTTTTCTGGATAAAAAACCACGCCATTAGTACTACCTCCGTTAGGATCTATCTTTGCTAAAGCAAATCTAATACTAAGAGTACCTCTTCTTCCTGAAAAAACAGGGTCAACGGTATTAAAGTCATCATTAAGTCCGTTAAAATCCTCATTCAATTTATCTAACGCAACTTTTATTTTATCATATGTTACAGTTTGTCCGTGCTGAACTGAACCATAAACATGTACAACCACTGGAATGGTATAAGTCTCTCCAACTTTATTAAAAAGTGAAGTTTGTTTTTTTCTAACTACATTTTTTGTGTAGCTGTTAAATTTGTCAAATTCTTTTTTTGATTCGGGGTATTTTAAAAATACCTTTTGATTTTCACTTGTAACCTTACAGTCTTGAGCTGGCGCAGTCTCAACACAGAAAAACAACAAAAAGAAGAAGGGTAACAAAATATTCTTTTGTCTCATAATTGATTGATTTTAAATTACTTAAAACAAACCTACAGTTATAAATCAAATCAATTTGATACAATACTAACCAATACAAACAATAAATTACCTATAACAAGTTTTTTAACTTTAATTTTACAGATATTTTATTTTTTTACCGTAAAAAGTTAGTCAATAAAGAAAATAGCTAAAAAATGACTCAAACTACCCAACAATACAAAAACATGGAAGGTTGCATGACTATACTTTATTTTTTTTAAGGAATAGAAAATAGCTCCAACGGTATAAAAAACTCCACCAAGAAAAAGATACGACAACCCTTCATTTGATAAATTTTCCATTAAAGGTTTTATTACAAAAACAACTTGCCATCCCATTAATAAGTACAACGCAGTTGATAGTTTATCAAACCGTCCTGTAAAAAATAACTTTAATACAACTCCGGTAATGGCAAATAACCAAACAAAAATAAACATATACCAACCTAATTTTGATGGTAATACAACTAAACAAAATGGAGTATATGTTCCAGCAATTAATACATAAATAGCTGCGTGATCAAAAATATTAAGTCTCCTCCTAAGCTTAGGTTTTTTTGCAGCATGATAAAAAGTAGATGCTGCATATAAAATTACTAAACTCAATCCGTAAATACAGAAACTAGCAGCTTTCCAAAAGTTATGATAACTTAGTGATTTTTGGATAAGAAAGGGAAGAGCTACTATACTTAGTAGCAAACCAAACCCGTGAGTAAGGATGTTTAATCTTTCTTCTTTTTCGCTATAAAAGTGATTTAAATTCTCGCTCATTGTTAGGTCGATTAGTATCCTTCATATACAACTCATCATTTATTAATTCATTGTATATCACATCATATGTTTCTTCTTTAAGTTTTTTCTTATCCTTAGCTTTTAAGTTATCCGTTTCAATAAATGCGCATTGTTTTACTCTAAGTATTCCTGGAGATCCTTTAAAAAAATCCCAAGAAAATAAACGTTTTCCATCATAATACACTTGAGGAACAATCGGTATTTGGTGCTCGATAGCTAAGCTAAATGCTCCGTTTTTAAACGGTGCTAAAACAATGTTTTCAGCAGGTACTAATCCTTCAGGAAAAATAGCAACACTTGTTCCATTCTTTAACCTACTATGAGCTTCTTCGTATACTCTTTTTCGGCTTTCTAAATCACTTCTATCAACTACAATAACCACTTTTTTGTAAAAGAAACCAAAAATTGGAAATTTTGCTAATTCTTTGTTCCCAACGAAAACTATTGGGTTTTTACTCATAGCTATTAGAATCCATGGATCTATAAATGACGCATGGTTAGCACAAAACATATAACTTTTGTTTCGATCAATTTCTTGCTCTTTTTCAACTTTTAATCGGAACCCCATTCCGTAGATTAAAAAATAAGCCCATGCTCTTACCACCTTCCAAAAAACTGGATAATACTTTTCATCTGAAGTTAAAACCAGCATAAAAGGCGCCATTATTAATATTGAAACTACAATTAGTGTGTAGAACCAAACACGCCAAATAAAACGAATAGGAAAAAATATATACTTCAATTCTTCTAAATTATAATCAACTAACTAACCTTGTACTTCTTCTATCAAAAAAATTTAGTATCAAGGTTCCCCTAATATGCGAATGTAGTAATTTCTTTTGTTTGATAAATTTTAAGCTTATTTTTGCTCACTTAAGCAAGCACTTATTTAAAAACATTTCAAAACAGACTTATGTCAAGAATTTTAACAGGAGTACAAAGTACAGGAACCCCACATTTAGGGAATTTATTAGGAGCAATTTTACCTGCAATTGAAATGGCAAATGATTCTAAAAACGAATCGTTTATTTTTATTGCCGACATGCATTCTTTAACACAGATTAAAGACGGAAACGAATTGCGAGAAAACACCTATAGTGTTGCGGCTACTTGGCTTGCCTGTGGTATTGACATTAATAAAACAGTATTTTATCGCCAAAGTGATATTCCTGAAGTTACTGAATTAACTTGGTATTTAAGCTGTTTTTTTCCATACCAACGTTTAACATTAGCACATGGTTTTAAAGATAAAGCTGATCGTTTAGCTGATGTAAATGCTGGGCTATTTACATACCCTATGTTAATGGCTGCGGATATTTTATTGTATGATGCTGAAGTTGTTCCTGTAGGAAAAGATCAATTGCAGCATTTAGAAATGACACGCGACGTTGCTAACAGGTTTAATAATATTGTGGGTGAAACTTTAGTTCCACCTCAAGCAAAGATAAATGAAAACACAAAATTAGTTCCTGGAACTGATGGTGAAAAAATGAGTAAATCACGAAATAATTTCATCAACATTTTCTTACCAGACAAGAAGTTACGTAAGCAAGTTATGGGGATTCAAACAGACAGTAAAGCTCTAGAAGATCCAAAAGATCCAGATACTGATAATGTTTTCGCTTTGTATAAATTATTAGCTTCTGAAGAGCAAATAGCTGAAATGCGTACTAATTATGAAAATGGAGGTTATGGCTACGGACATGCAAAACAAGCTTTATATGAATTGATTATCGATAAGTTTGCTGATGTACGTGCTAAGTATAATCACTATATGGAAAACCGTAATGAAATTGATGAAGCTTTAGCTGTAGGTGCAGAAAAAGCTCGTTTAATTGCCAAAGATGTACTACAGAGAGTTAGAGAAAAGATAGGATACTAATTATATATCATCTAGTAAATAAGTCATTTTATCCTTAAAAAATCAGGAGTATATCCCTATGAAAAAAAGGGAATAGGTAACCTTTGTTAGTTGTGTTTTTTGATAGTTTTACACTACTATTAACCTCAAACTAACATATTATGCCACATTATGCACAAGGAACTACAGGATGGACAAAATTGAAAGGTTATCAAGCTTTATGGGATCCTAAAATTGATTTGGGTAAGTTTTACTTTACGACATTTCAGGGGAAAAGACAAGAAACTCCATATATGACAGCTGATAATTTTGCTAGAGTAATTGATATTCTAAGAAATGAAACTCCAGTATATGGAAACGCAACTACTGGCTCTGTAACCACGCAAGGAGAACTTGTTGGTGAAGAGGAGAGCTAGGAGGTTTAAATATCATAATTAACTAAACCCAGAATAAATTTATTCTGGGTTTTTTATGCTTATTTTTATAAATTCACAACATGAAAAAATTATTAATTTTAGTATTCTTAGGAATCGTTGCCTGTAGTACTCCAAAAGAAAAAACACAAATAGTAGAAGCTTCATGCGGTCAATGTAAGTTTGGTTTAGATAGCCAACATGGCTGTGATTTAGCTGTAAAAATAGATGGACAAGCCTATTTTATTGATGGTGCACACATTGATGATTATGGTGATGCCCATGATAAAAATATCGGTTTTTGTAATGTTGTTAGAAAAGCAGAAGTTACTGGAAAAATTGAAAACGGAAGGTTCAAAGCTACCTCTTTTAAAATAATTGAAGAATAGTTTTAAACAAAAAAGATAAAAAAACCGAAGTAATTACTACTTCGGTTTTTTAATTTTAAATTCTATTCAAGTTATGGAGCTGGATTCGGAATAGCTTTGTGCACCGCTTCTATCTCTTCTAAAATAGTATCAGACAATTCAATATTAATAGAATTAATATTCTCTTTTAACTGACTCATTTTTGTAGCTCCAATAATATTGCTCGTTACAAATGGCAGCTGATTGATATATGCTAATGATAGTTCAGTTAACGTTAATCCGTGTTTATTCGCTATTTTTTGATACTCTAAAACTGCTTTTTCCGAGCCTTCATTTTTATATCGCGCAATAAAACGTGGAAATAAAGTTCCCCTTGCTCCTTCTGGAGTTTTTCCATCGATATATTTTCCTGTTAATACTCCTTGTGCTAATGGAGAGTACGCTAACAAACCTATATTTTCTCTCATCGAAACCTCAGACATTCCAACTTCATACCCTCTATGAATTAATGAGTATGAGTTTTGAATTGTCACCATTCTTGGTAAACCATGTTGTTCTGCAGTTTGTAAGTATTTCATCGTTCCCCAAGGTGTTTCGTTAGACAAACCAACGTGTTTAATCTTTCCTTGTTTCACAAAATCATTCAGCGTTTCTAAAATTTCTATATGCTTTTCAGCTTCTTCTGCAGAGGTTTTATACGGATAATCACGTACCCCAAAACAATTTACACCACGATCTGGCCAATGCAGTTGGTATAAGTCGATATAATCGGTTTGTAAGCGTTTTAAGCTACCTTCAATTGCTTCACTTATATTCTTTCTATTGAAACCACCTGTTCTAATATGAGCTGTGTAATCACCTCCACCTGCTATTTTAGACGCTAACACTACTTTCTCTCTATTTCCTGTTTTTTTGAACCAAGAACCTATAATTTTCTCAGTTGCCCCATATGTCTCTGGAGTCGCAGGTACAGAATACAATTCCGCAGTATCAAAAAAGTTCACCCCTTGTTCTAAGGCATAATCCATTTGTTCATGACCTTCGGCTTCTGTATTTTGTCGTCCCCATGTCATAGTTCCTAAACAAATTTTTGAAACTTTTACATCGGTATTGGGTAGTGTTGTATATTTCATATTATTCTGTAATTATTAAAGGCTTACTTTACTGCAAACCAATAGTCATTTCGAAAGAGTTTCGATTGAGAAATCTTTAACTTGAAAGTTACTTCCTTAATGAGATTTCTCGCTACCGCTCGAAATGACGAATTATTTTAAAATTGCTTCAATTCCTGGTAAGGTTTGTCCTTCTAACATTTCTAACATCGCTCCTCCACCTGTAGATACATAACTCACTTTATCCGCAAATCCGAATTGTTTTACAGCAGCAACCGAATCTCCTCCTCCTACTAACGAGAAAGCTCCATTTTTAGTAGCTTCCGCAATCGCATTTCCTAAACCAATAGTTCCTTGGGCAAATTTTTCCATTTCAAAAACACCTAAAGGCCCATTCCATAAAATCGTTTTAGACTTTGCGATAACTTCAGCAAACTTTTCAACAGTTTTAGTTCCACAATCTAACCCCATCCATCCATCAGGAATTTCATTCGTGTCTACTACTTGTGTATTGGCATCTTTTGAAAAAGCATCTGCAATAACTGCATCTACTGGTAAATGAATTTCTGTATTGTTTTCTTTTGCTTTGGCTAATATTTCCAAAGCCAACTCTAATTTATCGTCTTCAACTAATGAGTTTCCAATTTTTCCTCCTAAAGCTTTGATAAACGTAAATGTCATTCCTCCACCAACAATGATATGATCTACTTTTTCGATAATATTTTCAATCACTCCAATTTTAGACGACACTTTTGCTCCTCCTAAAATAGCCGTTACTGGTTTTTCTGAATTGTTTAATACTTTATCAATACTTTCAATCTCTGTTGCTAATAAGTTTCCGAAGCATTTATTTTCTGGAAAAAATTGTGCAATAATTGCAGTAGAAGCATGCGCTCTGTGTGCTGTACCAAAAGCATCATTTACATACACATCTCCCCATTTAGACAATTGTTCAGCGAAAGTAACATCTCCAGATTTTTCTTCTGAATAAAAACGTAAGTTTTCTAATAATAAAACCTCACCACTTTTTAAGTTTGTAACCACATCTTCAACAGTTGAACCAATACAGTCATCTACAAACTTAACTTGTACACCTAATACTTCTGTTACCTTACTAACAATATGACGTAACGAAAATTGATCTTCTTTTCCTTTTGGACGCCCTAAGTGAGACATTAAAACACAGCTACCACCATCTTCTAATATTTTTATAATAGTTGGTTTTGCTGCTTGAATTCTTGTATCGTCAGTTACTTCAAAAGTATCGTTTAATGGCACATTAAAATCTACACGGATTAATGCTTTTTTATTTTCAAAATTGAAATCGTTCAATGTTTTCATCTTAAGTTGTGTTCTGTTTCAGCTAACAAAAATAATTATTTAAATCTGATTGGTTTCTATTCTTTTTGAGCTTTCAATCTTATATCTTTGTTAAACTTACATACTGGAGATTATGAATACAACTTCTATAAAAATAACTTCGGATAAACTTAACCTACAAGATTGTTACAATTTTGTAGATGATCCTTCTTGCGGTGGAATTGCTGTTTTTGTAGGCACCGTTAGAAACGCTACGCAAAATAAGGAAGTGACTCAATTAGATTTCTCTACTTATAAACCAATGGCCATAAAAGAAATGCAAAAAATTGCAGATGCTGCCTTAGAAAAATTTGGTGTTACCAAAATTGCCATTCACCATGCAGAAGGTTTGTTAACTATTGGTGATATTCCTGTAATTATTACGGTTTCTTCTCCACACAGAAAAGCTGCTTTTGAAGCTTGCCAGTATGCTATTGACACCTTGAAAGAAACAGTTCCTATTTGGAAAAAAGAATTTTTTGAAGATGGTGAGGTTTGGGTAAATGCACATCCTTAAAAATGTTATATTTGAAATGAAGTCATTTCTAACAACGTAAAATGAATGTGAGAAGTTTTACATTGGGGCATTAGCTCAGTTGGCTAGAGCGTTTGACTGGCAGTCAAAAGGTCATCGGTTCGACTCCGATATGCTCCACTATTTTTTTTATCATGATTGAATTTACTACGGCTACTAACCAAAAAGATTTGCTTCAGATATTGGAATTGCAACAACAAAACTTACCCGAAAAATTATCAGAAACAGATAAAAAAAACAAGGTTTTGTTACCGTTCGTCATGATTTAGAAATACTACAAAAAATGAACGATGTACACCCGCATATCATTGCTAGAAATGATGGTAAAGTCATTGGCTATGCTCTTTCAATGTCTAAAGATTTTAGAAATGACATTCCTATTCTCATCCCTATGTTTGACGAGATAGATACAACTTCAAAAGGAGCTAAACCGTATATTTTAATGGGGCAAGTATGTATAAACAAAAACTTTCGTGGAAAAGGTGTTTTTAGAGGATTGTATACTAAAATGAAAGAAGAATTCACTGGAATATACCATTCTATTATTACTGAAGTAGATGAAGAAAATATGCGTTCAATGAATGCGCACAAAGCCATTGGTTTTAAAACGTTAAAAACCTACAGAAGTAACAATCATGACTGGGAAATTATTTATTTAGAGATTTAATAAGGTAAATCGGTAGGCTCAATAAAATTGATTGTCGGGTCGTATAATTCCGTTAACAGATTCTTTATTTCAGCCATAAATTCTTCTAATTTTTCTTGTGTAATGGAATTATCAGGCTTTCGGTAGTTGGATGAAAAATTCATTTGTAAAAAACCACTTTTTAAGTTTTTAAACGAAATTATTCCTGCTGCTAATGGTTTTTCAAAATTAAACTGTGTGTATTGCGTATACAAAAACGCATACAGCATCACCTGAATAGCTTTGTGGTACTTTAAATCTCGTATAGTTTCAAAATCGAGTACTTTTAAGTTTGTACTATCCACCATGCCTGTTTTATAATCGATAATTCTAGTAACTCCATTGAGCTCATCAATACGATCTACAATTCCTTTTATTTTTATAGGAAAGTTAATTCCTTCAACCATAATTTCTGAAGATAACTCTTGCTCAGTAGCCACTACTTTCAGTTCATTGTTTTCGTCTTTTAAGAGTTGTTTTTCTTTAGCTAAGAAATTCTCTACAAAACGATTCGCAACTTCAAAAATCAATCGATTCTTTCCTGTGGTTAAATCTCCATTTTTAAAATGTTTTGAGAAATAAAAAGTTACGAGTTCTTTTGTTTTTTTCTGCATATTCTCAACATCTCCTGCTTGCAGAAATTTACCTTCAAAGGGTTTATATAATTCTTCCAAGGTATCATGCACAACAGTTCCCATAGTATTTGCAGCAACCGTTTCTTCAACGTCGTCTAGTTCATTAATTTTTAAAATTTTCTGCTTGTAAAAAGCAATCGGATTATACAAATAATTAGTTAATGCTGATGGAGAAATTCCTTTTTGAGCTAATTCTTGTAAGCGTTCTAATACTTTTTCTTCTTTTTGAATTTCTTTTAACTGCACAGGTGATGTTACTACTTTAGGACTTATAATTTTTTCTGTAATATCATCTCGCATCATTTCTAACTGCGTTACAAAACGGCTTTTCTCTCCACTTCCAAACACATCATGCTCTGTATTATACAAAATGTAAATATTTTTTGCACGTTGTAGTAATCTAAAAAAGTGGTACGAGAAAAGTGCATCTTTTTCTCTATAGGTTGGCAATCCAAACTCTATTTTTACATCAAAAGGAATAAAAGTGTTTTGCTGTTGATTGGCTGGTAAAATCCCTTCATTTACTGAAGTTATGATTACATTTTCAAAATCTAACACACGTGTTTCTAACACTCCCATTAACTGTAATCCCTGTAATGGTTCTCCCTGAAAGGATAAACTTTCTGACTGGATTAATTGTCTAAAAAATTGATGCAAAGTTTTTAAGTCTTGTACATAACCAAATTCATTATGTAAGTTTTGCAGCTGAGTAAACGCGGTGTAAAAACGGAATAAATATTCTTTTTCTAGTTCATTCGCATTCTCTTTTAGCAAATTAATCAACTCTATTATTCTGTTTAAAAATTCACTAATTGATGAAAACGGATTAAAAACATTCTTTGTAATTTTCTTTATTTCTTCACTTACAGGGGATAAAAAAGTAACTATTTCTTCTTGACTAACAAATGTGTTATTTTCTTTGGCTACAGCTTCTGAAATTACATCTGCAATATTCTTTTCTTCATTTAACTGAAGTAGTGTATAAATTGTTGCGTCTTTTACTAACCTGACTACATCTTTATGATAAAAAAGGTTTTCTTCCTTCTTTTCTAACTTTTCTTGATTGATAAATAAATGAAAGATTGCAAAAACTAAACTTGTTGTAGGAATATCTTTTAGCGGATATCCCATTGTAATATTTACCGCATTTACGGTTTCTGGTAATGAATTTAAGGTAATCGGCAACAGTGTTTCATCTGCCAACACCAATGCTGTGTTATTATAATTAGGAAGTTTGGCTAAAATTTCACCTGCATATTTTATCTGTGTAATGTTTTTAGAGGCTCCAATTACTTCAATATGTTTCTCTTCTGAAAAGTACTCTTTAATAGTTTGAATTGGGTATTGTTGATAGTATTTCCAGCGAGTTTTGTACTTTCTTAAAAAACTTCCTGCTTGGTGTTGACTCTCATAAAACGTTTTATCAATATCCCAATAGGCTTCTGCTTTTCCGTTTAATAAGAATTGTTCAAACAAGAACTCTTCCGCAGCATTTAAAGCATTAAACCCTATAAAAAAGTACTTTTTTTTATGATTTTCACTAATGAAGTTTTCTACTTTTTTGGTTGCTTCTCTATACAAAACTCCTTGATATCCGATATTATTTTCAAGTAAAAACTGATAAAAAGCATCATAATATTTGTTCAACTTTTCCATGAAAGCAAAATGATCTTTCATCAGTTCAGTTTCTTGAAACTCTCCTTTTACCGACCATTTTCGTAAGCGATGTATATCGCGTAAATACACAAAGATTTCTCGTGTATTGATTAAATGCTGATCGATTTCATTAAAGTCTTGTAACACCGTAAATGCCCAAGATGAAAACACATCAAACGAATCAGGATTTTCTTCTTGCTCTTTGTAAATGGTATAAAAATGGAAAAGAAGTTGAACAGCATCTATCTTTTTCATTTCAGAAATTTCTTCAACGAAATCACCAATATTTATAATTTCTGGTAAGAAGCCTGCAGAAATTTTATTTTTAAACGTTTCTTTTACAAAAACTCCCGCCCTTTGTGAAGGCAGCACAAACACAACATTCTCAAACGATTTGGTGCTTTGTAAAATAGTATCTAACGTTTCTGAAATAAAAGACTGCATTTTTTATAAAATGATTTTAGCTTGAATCGAAAGTACAATTTTTATCCTATTTTTGAGAGTACAAATAGCCTATATTCATGAACACAACGAATCACTTAAGAGTAGCTTTGATTCAATCGGATTTAATTTGGGAAAATCCAACAGCAAACAGAAAACAATTTGAGGAAAAAATAAACAGTTTGACTGAAGATATCGACTTAGTTATTTTACCTGAAATGTTTACTACTGGTTTCACTATGAATGCTTCGGATATTGCTGAAACTATGGAAGGTGAAACAGTACAATGGCTACAAAATTTAGCTCAAAAAAAATCTATAGCTATTACTGGTAGTATTGTTATTCGTGAAAATGACCATTTTTACAATCGATTGTTATTCTTGCATCCTTCAGGAAAAATAGACACCTATGATAAAAAACATACGTTTACCCTAGCGGGTGAACATGAGGTTTTTTCTGCAGGAACTAATAGAATTATAGTTGACTATAAAGGCTGGAAGATTTGTCCGTTAATTTGTTATGATTTGCGCTTTCCTATATGGGCTAGAAATACTGAAAACTATGATTTATTGTTATATGTGGCGAGTTGGCCTAAACCGCGTATTGAAGCTTGGGATAGTTTATTAAAAGCACGTGCTATTGAAAACATGAGTTACACCATTGGTATGAATAGAGTAGGAGTAGACGCCAACGGTTATGAATATACTGGTAATACGGTTTGCTATGATACTTTAGGAAACTGTTTAGCTAAAAATAATAAAGGAGATGAAGAAATATTGGTTGTTGAATTAGATAAAGATGAACAAATAAAAACTCGTAATCGATTTCAATTCTTAGATGATAGAGACGAATTTATACTTCAATAAAAAAGCAACCTATTAGGTTGCTTTTTTATTTTTATGCAGGAATCATCCATTTAAAATTGAATTTTGTATCCGGTACTACGATACGTTCAGTGATTCGGTACATTCTGTCTGGTAATTTCATTAAGAAATCTCGTGCTTTTTCTGCTTCTGGAGTTAGATTAGTAATCTTATCTATTTCCCAAGCTTCATTTAGTTTTCTTACGATATCAACATAATCAAAACCAGTGTACACACCTATTCTTTGCGCAACGGTTGAAAAATCATCAAACAGACTTCCTTTCTCTCCAAATGACTCTCTTAAATGCATTGCAGGCATTACAATTTTATGCTTCATCATGTGTTGAAACGCTAACATCATTTCACTTGGATCAATCTTAAAGATTTCTTTTACAAACTCAGTATATGCTAAGTGGTGACGCATTTCATCTCCTGCAATAATTCGAGACATTTTTGCCAAGGCTTTGTGTCCTTTTTTCTTTGCTATTTTAGCAACGTTTAAGTGCGAAACATACGTTGCTAATTCCTGAAAACTTGTATACACAAAGTTTTTGTAAGGATCGGTAGCCGTACCAATATCAAATCCGTCAGCAATTAAGTGTTGTGTTGATACTTCTACCTCACGCATGTTTACTCTTCCAGATAGGTATAAGTACTTATTTAACACATCTCCATGACGGTTTTCTTCAGCGGTCCAAGCACGAATCCATTTTGCCCAACCATTATCTGGTTGTTGTGTTACTCCATCTAAGTCTAATAACCAAGATTCATAAGTTGGTAAAGCTTCTTCGGTAATAGTATCTCCTACTAAAACCACCCAAAAATCATCATCAAGCTCTTTTGATAGTTCTTGAATCTCTTTTACTTCTTCTATAAAAGAATCTTGTTGTGAATTGGGTAAAAAATCGGTTGGTTGCCAAATTTTTTCAATTGGCATTAAGAACTTGTCTACAAAACTGTCTATATTTTTTTCCAGCGTTTGCATTACTTCCTTTCGAATGTTTTGTATTGACATAATTTACTTTAAGGGTTTATATTTATTGTTGTTTGTTTTCGTTTAGTATATCCCAGACTTTACAGCTGTTTCTGTTTTCAAAATTAACTCATCAAACGGTAAACTGCCTACTTTTATTGGTTCGTGGGTTTTTATCTTTATCGGGCTTCCAATTCCTAACGGGAATTTTCCGTATTTAAATACTTTCCACGAGTTATTAATTGATATTGGAACAACATAAGCTTCTGGATTGTATTTAGCTATCATTTTAAGCCCATTAACAGAAAATGACTTAGGTTTTCCTGTTCTACTTCTTGTTCCTTCCGGAAAAATAGCCGCAGACCATTTATTCTCATTTATGCGTTTCGCAAATTTTCCTAATTCTGACAATGCTTGTTTGGCGTCTTTTCTATCAATTAAAGCCGCTCCTCCATGTTTTAAATTGAAGGAAATACTAGGGATTCCTTTTCCTAGCTCTTTTTTTGATACAAATTTTGGGTAGTGTTTCCTAAGATACCAAATAATTGGCGGAATATCAAATGTACTTTGATGATTTGCGACAAAAATTAAGGTTGTATTTTCTGGTAAATCCTGTTTATTTTCAAACTGAACTCTAATTCCTAATATCAATAATGATTTTATAAGGAACCAATTCATAATATTTACTACGTTCTGGTGTCCTTCTTGTCCAAAGAGCTTAAGACCTAACCATTGTAATGGATGAAAAATTAATAATAAAGAAAAAAACACCAATGCAAAGATTGATGAGAGTATATAACTTAAAACCTTCATTCTATTAGTTGTTTTGTTATTTGCTTAGTCTTTTATTTAATAAGTTAATCATACCGATTTCATTATTAAAACATTACTAGTGCGCAAAAATAGAAAATCCCGCGGAAGCGGGACTATAATTTTATCTTAAAACCAATTGCTCCAAGGAATTCTTGCGAGAATTAGTACTAAAGCTAAACCATAAAAGATGGTAAAGGTTTTAAACTTAGCTTCGCTTTTTACTTGTTTTTTATGTTTTGACCAACCTATAGTGATTAACACGATGGCAATTATCATGGTTAATGGGTGCTCAATAGCCAATAGTCTTGCCATTGGTTCTTTCATTACTTCTCCTCCATTAGCTTTTAAGGCCTTATACCAAGGGGACATAAAATACCATCCTAAACCTATTAATAGTTGAATATGAGTTGTAATTAAAGTAAACAACCCTAAACGAAACTCTTTATGGGTAAATTCTTTTTTTTGTACTAATCCTATAATAGCATTTACAACAGTAAAAATTAAAACTGCCAATACAATATATGCCCAATAAGAGTGCAAAGTTTTCATCATGATTTTATACATTTTTAGTTAGTGTAAAAATACTGAATTTTCTGCATAAAAAAACCACCTCAATTGAGGTGGTTTTTGAATTTATTTTTTCTTAAAGTTTGACATTAAAAAGTATAAGTCAACCCTAAGTTCCAAGTTCTACCATAACCAAAAAACACTCTGTTAGAAGTATTAATACCATTCCAAGTTGTATCTCCAGGACGAGCAGCATTATTTGTATCTGCTTCTGAAATGTATAACTCATCTGTTAAGTTATTTACGTTAAAACGTAACCCTAAAGAGTTATCATTCTTAAAAGTATACTTGTACGAAATTCCAGCATCAGTTAATGAATAACCAGGCAATTTTAATGATTCAGAATCCTGAGAAGTGAATCCATCTGCATCAATAGATCCATACAAGTTGGCTACATAGAACTGGCTGATATCAAACTTCAACCCTTCAGTGATTTTATAATCAAACCCTAGTCTGAAAGTAGTATGAGGTACATCTCCAACTTTTTTATCTTCCAAGTACAATGTTTTCTCTTGTTCCACTCCTCCTACAATAATTGGGTTATTAGATTCATCAAAATAAGTTGCAACAACATCAGAACCATACTCATAATTACCGATTGATCCCATTAAGTTAACTGTTAAGTTACCAAATTTAGCTGTTGCCTCTAACTCAACTCCCATATGAATTTGCTCAACTCCTTGTAAATTAGCTGTCCCTCTAATATCATCTCTATCATCACTAGGTGTATTATTAATATCAAATTCACCAGATGCTGTCAAAAATCTATCTTTCCAAGATGTTCTATATAAGTTAATGTTTACGTTATAGTTTTCGTGTCTAAAACCATACCCTACTTCAAGGCCTAAAATTTTTTCGTTGGTTAACCCCTCACTTACAGTATTAGAGTTATAATCTGGGAAAACAGCATCAAATAAAGGTTGCTTAGAATAATAACCTGCATTTGCAAACACATTGTGTTGTTCATTTATATTCCAATTAATTCCACCTTTAATATTACCTCCCCAAAGGTTTTGCCAATCCGATGCCTGCTCTGGGTCAGAATCTAAATAGTTAAAGTAATCTATTCTTTGGAATCCTTGACGAGAAACTGCTCCTTGAATAAATGCAGAGATATTATCTTTACTATACTCTAACTGAGTAAAAGCTCCCATCCAATTTACTTTTCCGTCATTATAATAATCTATTTTTTGTTCATCATCTACACTTTTGAAAACATTCCAAATATTTGAAATTTCTGGAGCGTATGTCTCAGTAATTACAGCTCCATCAGGGGTATTTATATTATCATAATCAACATAACTATCAGCTCCCATTAAATCAACTAACCTCCTATAGTGAATTCCTTTGTAAGTTCTTAAATCAACTCCAAAATCCAATGTTAACTCATCAGTTAGTTTAGTATTGAAGTTTGAAATTGCTCCAAACCAGTTATGAGAATTCATCGAAGATCTTTGAGAAATACCGTTATCACTTCCGTATTTACCTTCACCTGTAGGATGACCATCATTACCTGTATTAACATACGCTCCATTGAATTGACTTCTCATAGTAGGGTCGTTATATTGTCCTCCACCAAAATCAACTACCTCTTCTCCTCTGTTCCATCTTATAATATCATCAATGCGAACTAAACCATTTTCATCTTTTAATTTAGATCCAAAAGACTGATTTCCATTAATACGTCCAATAGACCCAACTGATCCTCCTCTCCCTAAAGAGGCATATAATACTGTAGACAATTTAGAATTATCGTTTATTCTCCAATCCCAGTTTAAAGAAGCAACAGGCTTGTGGTAAAAGTTCCCACTAAAAGTTTCTTCTTTACCGTTTCTATACCCCCAATCAGAGTTATACTTCCTGTTAGGGTCAACTCCATCACCATAATTAATATAATCATTTAATGAAGGTGCATAACCTCTACCGTTATGCCTTTGAGGAGCTCCTGTTACCGTGAACTGAAAGTCGTGATTTTCATTAGGTTTGTAACCTAAAGCTAAGTAGAAATTATATCCTTCAAACTCAGTACCATCAACATAACCATCTCCAGCCACTCTACCGAACAAAGCTGAAACAGATAAACCATTTTCTAACAAACCTGTATTGTAAGAAACGGTTGTTTTTAAATAATTATCATTTCCTACACTAGCATAAACTCTACCTCCTTCTTTTTTATCAGCAGAACTAGTTAATACGTTTATAGTACCACCAACAGAAGAAATAGCTAATTTAGAAGACCCTAAACCTCTTTGCACTTGCATAGCAGAAGTTACATCAGATAGACCAGCCCAATTAGACCAATATACCCAACCATTTTCCATATCATTAACAGGCATCCCGTTAATCATAACAGCTGTATTTCTTTGGTCAAAACCACGAATATTAATTCTTGAATCACCAAAACCACCACCTTGCTTTGTTGCATAAACAGAAGGAGTAGTATTTAAAATTTCTGGAAACTCCTTAGATCCAAGTTTTTCTTGAATTTCTTCAGATTTAATAGTAGATACAGCTACTGGAGTTTTTCTATCTTTTGCAATATCAACAACCCCAGTGATAATAACCTCTCCTAATACATTGGAAGGCTCTAAAGCAATAGTTCCTAAATCAGAAGCTCCAGAAAAAGACACTTCTTTGTTAGTATACCCAACAAACGATACTACTACTGCTCCTGTGTTTGAGCTAGCGTTTAGTATAAATTTTCCATCAAAGTCAGTTGCTGAACCGTTTGTAGTCCCTTTTACTACAACGTTAGCTCCTGGTAATGGTTCCCCCATTTCGTCAACTACTGTACCAGTAATTTTTGTTTGACCTAAAACTGTAGCTGTTACAAAGAACAAAGCTACAAGTAATACATTTTTAAATGTTTTCATTTTTTAATCTAATTGTTATTAAATGCAGGTGCAAATATCCTGCTTTTCATTAGTGCTAATATTAACTTAATGTTAAGTTTTAACAATAAATTAAGACCCTACAACATCTAAAAAAAGCTATTTAACACTGAAAAACAACACATTACACCCAACCTTAATTGTTAATAAAACCTATATATAGGTTAAAAAACGTAAAAGAGATACGATTAGGTAGAATTTAATCGTTTATAAGTTTTTTTTGGGCTAGTTCTTTTCCTAATTCAACACCAAATTGATCGTATGAGAATATATTCCATAAAACTCCTTGAGTAAAAATTTTATGTTCGTATATAGCTAAGAGCATTCCTAAAGAATAAGGTGTTAATTTTTTAAAAGTTATTGAATTACTAGGGTGGTTACCATTAAACACTTTATAAGGTAAAAGTGTATTTATTTGGTTTAGTTGATTATTAACCTTTAATTCTAAATGAGCTTCTTCTTTAGTTCTTCCAAAAGCTAAAGCCTCTTGTTGAGCAAAACAATTTGCGAGTAACTTTTCGTGATGTTCTTCTAAACTATGTAAAGACTCTTTAAATCCAATAAAATCAACTGGTATTAATTTTGTTCCATGATGCAATAGCTGCATAAAAGCATGTTGTGAATTCACTCCCGTTCCTCCCCAAACAATAGTTCCTGTTTGGTAATCAACTCTATTTCCATTTCTATCAACATCTTTACCATTGCTTTCCATCACAGCTTGTTGCAAGTAAGCTGGTAACCTCTCTAAGTACTCACTGTAAGGTAATACCATTTCTGTTTCTGAACCAAAGAAATTATTATACCAAACACTTAAAAAAGCTAATATAACTGGTATGTTTTTATCAAAGCTTGTAGTTCTAAAATGCTCATCAATTTTTTCAGCTCCTCTTAACAGTTTTTCAAAATTATCAAAACCTAAGGATAAAGAAATCGATAGACCTACAGTTGACCAAAGTGAAAATCGACCACCAACCCAATCCCACATAGGGAATATGTTCTTTTTGTCAATTCCAAAATTTTCAACAGCTTTAATATTACATGATACAGCTACAAAATGCTTAGAAACATCAAAAACAGTAGCTGATTTTAAAAACCAATCTCTTATTGTATTAGCATTATTAATTGTTTCTTGAGTTGTAAAACTCTTAGAAACTACAATAAAAAGCGTTGTCTCTGGATTTATCTTTTTTAAGACTTCAAAAACATGATCTCCATCAATATTTGACACAAAATGTGTGTTGAGTTTATTTTTGTAGAATTGTAATGCTTCTACAACCATTTTAGGTCCTAAATCTGATCCACCTACACCAATATTAACTACATCTGTGATGGGTTTTCCTGTATACCCTTTCCACTTTCCTGAAATAACTTTATTACTAAAGGCTTTCATCTTTCGTAAAGCTGTTTTAATTTTAGGCTTTACATCTTTACCATCTACAAAAATAGGAGCATCAGAACTACTTCTTAAAGCTGTGTGTAATACTGCTCTATTTTCCGTAACATTAATTTTATCTCCTGAAAAGTACTTTTCAATAGCATCTTTTAATTTGACCTCTTCAGCTAAGGAAACTAACAAATCAATTGTTTCTTGGGTTACTCTGTTTTTAGAATAATCCACAGACAATTCGTCTAAACAAATAGAAAACTCATCTTTTCTATTTTTATTCTTACGAAACAGTTCCTTTAACTCATAACCTTTCGCCTCATTAAAATGTTTTGTTAACCTCTCCCAAGCATTAGTTCTTGTAGGATTTATATTCTGTAATGGCATAATTAATGTGTAGCTAAAATTTCTTTTTCTTTAAATGAAAGTGGTTCTGGTTGTGGTAATTTTATACTGTCTAATTGTCTTTTTAATGGTTTTATATATTCTAAATATGTGGGTTTTATTTTAGGATCTAAAGGTTCTGCTGAGGGTAATTTTTCACGAAACGGATCCACTTGTCTTCCATTTTTCCAAAAACGGTAGCAGACATGCGGACCACTGGTGTTTCCTGTCATACCTACCCAACCAATAATATCTCCTTGTTTTACATAATCGCCAACACGCACATTACGCCTTTTCATGTGTAAATATTGTGTTGTATAAGTACCATTATGCTTTATTTTAACATAGTTTCCATTCCCTCCCCTTCTCGCAGATTCTACAACAGTACCATTTGCTGTAGACATAATTTCCGTTCCATACCTAGCTGCAAAATCAGTTCCTTTATGGGCCCTCACTCTGTTACCATAAAGTTTTATTCGCCTTCTTAAATTATAACGTGATGATATTCTGTATTGAAATTTAATTGGAGATTTTAAAAATGCTCTTCGTAGCATGTTTCCTTCTTGATCGTAATATTCAGGAATTTTTTTTATTGAATCGGCTACATATCTGTACGCATACAAATCTTCTCCATTATGCTTAAAAATAGCAGCTTTTACTTTACCATACCCAACAAAGGTTGTATCGTTTATAAACTTTTCTTCAAAAATTAATTTAAATGTATCTCCTTTTTGTAAACGATAAAAATCTAGTGTCCAAGCATAAATATCTGCTACTGTGTTGGTAAGTGTTGGTTTTAACTGTAAACTATCCATTGTTATGGATAAATTAGAGTAAATCTTACCTGCTATTTCTTTTTCAACAGTCTTAATCTTTTTTCTATGTTTATATGCAGATATTATAGAATCTTTAAAATCGATAATAGTAGCTTCTACTTTGTTGTGTTTATAAATAAAAACCTGTGCT
Organism: Tenacibaculum sp. DPLXC6; assembly: GCF_056815515.1. NCBI lineage: Bacteria > Pseudomonadati > Bacteroidota > Flavobacteriia > Flavobacteriales > Flavobacteriaceae > Tenacibaculum > Tenacibaculum sp. DPLXC6. Next base: position 2,411,471 of record NZ_CP141806.1, on the reverse strand, counting down.
TGATCTAAACTGTCTTTTGAAGCTAAAATTGTGTACGCTTTTCCTGATCGTATCCTTCTTACATCAAAAGTATCTTTAATTCTGGTTGCTATTTCGTTAATTTTAGGATACATTACATGATGTCTATCCATAATTACCCCAAAACTTTCTCCATTCTTTATAGTATCGTTAATAACCTTATAATTATCTAAATTAAAACCATAAGCTATAATAGGCTTTGGTTTTTCTATTTTGATAGGTTCTTGTACGACTACTTTCTTTTCTTTTTTACATGAAAAGAAAAGACATGAAATAATGAATGTAAGAATGAATTTTTTCAAAAAAAAGCTGCTTTAAATTTGAGTTTATGCGCAAAAGTACAAATAAATACTATTTTTCCTCCCACTTTAACAATTCTTAAACAGCTTATATAGTTTTTTTAATCTACAACTATTTCAAAAGGGTTTGCTAATCCTTTATAAGCATCTAATTCTGCACGTAATGATCCAACGGCTAAAGAAGCTTTCATTTTTATTGGTATTTTATTGTCATCTGCTGAAATCCAAATAGTAACACTTTCTTTTGCTTTAAAAACTCTACCGGCTTGAACCAATGGTCTAAATTTTTGTGTTTTAACCTTACCAAACTTTGTTTTTAATGTTTCGTGCCCCAAAAATCGTAATTTAAACGGGTAACTTTTATTATCGAAAAACATATCAAGCTTGATTTCATCTCCTTTTCTTAAGTTTTTGGTATTCTGACTTCTTAAAAAATAGAAAGTAGAAATCATGTCTTGAGGTGATCTAACAGAAATTAATGTATCTTTTTGCTTACGGAAATCTTGAACGTACGCTGTGTTTTTTTTATGATTAAAGGTTATATGACGATTCTTTTTATGACCTCCTTCATCTATTTTTCTTTTGAATAAATAAGGTTGCACTTTGTCAATTCCAAAATAACTTTCATACCTGTCTTCAACCTTAAAAAACCAACTTATAACACCCGTTGTTTTACCTGTTCCTACAGCATGTAGTACTTTTTGGTTATTTAAATTCTTTTCTTTTAACTGTAAAACTGCTGTTCCTGCTTTTAAAAACCCACTATAGCTCATATCAAAACGAAGCCATTCTCCGCTCTTATAAGCTGTTGGTTTACTTTGTGCAAAAAAACTTTGTGCAACTACTAAAAATGTAAAAAACAATATTCTTTTTCTCATAATGTTCAAACTTATGAAAATTGATAGACAATTACCGTTCCAAAAATTAAAAAAAGCTGTTTAACAGAATATTAAACAGCTTTTATCTTATAGTTACTAGAATTTAAAACGTTCCCCAGTTTTCTAATTCTTCTTGGCTCCATAGGTATGGAAAGAAAATTCTTCTTTGATATTTTGGGTGCAAATATTTACGCCAATTACTACCTCCTGTGGCTTCTAGGTCTCCATCGCTTCCTCCTAAATATTTCCCAGCTGCATTATAATGTGCCATTACCCATTTAACATTTACAGTATAATCGTAATGACGCATTGCTTTTATTAGCTCTTCATTTTCTTGAACTTCTTCAGGTAATTGCTTGAATTTTTTTGAAAGGTTACAGTCATTATAATCTTCCATAAAATCTATAAATTCACCCATATACTTTTTCTCAAACAAATTTAATAAAGTTGTTTTTTGACCTGTTGTATAATTTTTACCTGCTGCTTGCCAGTATAAGTGATCATAGGCATTTTTAAATGATGAATTTCTATCAATTGTATCTCGATAACGTGCATCTATCAAATTAATAAGGTCTGTAGAGGCAAATTCAATTTTACGGTATTGTGCACTTTGAAAACCACTTGCAGGCGTTAGTGTATTGCGGAATTTTAAGTATTGTTCTACATCCATTCCGTCACCCATAACTGTAAAAGAACTACATAACATATCAAAATAACGACTGATACGCATTAAGTGTTTTGAGAACTTATCTGCTGTAATTTCTTCTGCTTTTGCTACTTGGTCAATTTCCCACAAAATCATTTTAAACAACAATTCATTCACTTGATGATACATGATAAAAACCATTTCATCTGGCAACGTAGTTCTAGGAATTTGTAGTCCTAGTAGCGCATCTGTTTGTATATAATCCCAATAGGTTATAGGCTCACTCCAAAGCAACCCTTCTAACATTGCTTCAACAGGAACACCCAATTTATCGTATTTTTCTTCTATTGCTTTTAATATTTCTTCTTTACTCATTTGTTTGTTCTTTTATAATTGTTCTACATTCTTACTCTTTAGCTTAAGTAAGTTTTATGAGAAAGGAGATTTTATATTTAAATACCTATTTTGATTCATCATATAAATAATAAAAAACCAAGAAACAAGGCAATTTATACTGTCTTGAATCTTGGTTTTTGATTTGCTTTATCTTATAAAATAAATTTTTACAGAGTTCCTCTTAATTCTTGCTCTCTTTCAATCGACTCGAACAAAGCTTTAAAGTTCCCTGCTCCAAATCCGCGAGCTCCCATACGTTGAATGATTTCAAAGAACAAGGTCGGACGATCTTCTACAGGTTTTGTAAAGATTTGTAATAGATACCCTTCTTCATCAGCATCGATCATGATTCCTAAAGATTTTAGCCTTTCAATATCTTCTCTTAACTCGTGACTAAACTCTTCTAATCTTCCTGGAACTGCTTGATAATATGCTTCTGGTGGAGTTGACAAAAACTCTACTCCTTGAGATTTTAATTGACTTACTGTTTTTATAATATCATCAGTAGCCACAGCTATATGTTGTACTCCTGCACCTTCATAAAAATCTAAATATTCTTCAATTTGAGAACGTTTTTTCCCCTCAGCTGGTTCATTAATTGGAAATTTAATTCTTCCGTTTCCATTAGACATTACCTTACTCATTAAAGCCGAGTATTCTGTATGAATTTGTTTATCATCAAATGATAAGAAGTTTTCAAATCCCATCACATCTTCATACCACTTCACCCAAACGTCCATTTGGTTCCAACCAACATTACCTACCATATGATCGATATATTTTAAACCTGCTGCTGGTGGGTTATAATCTGATTCCCATTTTTTGAAACCTGGTAAAAACGTTCCGTTATAATTTTTACGCTCTACAAACATATGAACAGTTTCCCCATAAGTATAAATCCCTGCTCTTACAACTTCTCCGTGTTCGTCTGTTTCAACTGTTGGCTCCATGTATGATTTTGCTCCACGTGAAGTTGTTTCTTCATATGCTTTTCTTGCATCTTCAACCCAAAGTGCTACTACTTTAACTCCATCTCCATGTTTTACAATATGATCATTAATTGGAGATTTACTGTTTAATGGAGTTGTTAAAACTAATTTGATTTTATCTTGTTTTAACACATAACTTACTTCTTCTTTAGATCCTGTTTCTAATCCTTTGTATGCATATGATTGGAAACCGAATGCAGTTTTATAAAAGTGTGCTGCTTGCTTTGCATTTCCTACATAAAACTCTACATAATCTGTTCCTAAAAGTGGTAAGAAGTCTTGTGCTCCTTCAAATATTTTTTCTAAACCGTAGTTTACTGATTTTATTTCTTTTGACATTTCTCTCTATTTTGAAAATTTGATAATTAGTTAATTTGAAAATTGAATTGACACATTTTCAAATTGTCACATTGATATACTGAACTACTCTAACCAAGATTTATAATAATCTTCATCAGCTATTTTCATAGCTTCTTCAGTTACTTTTAATGGTTTAAAAGTATCTACCATTACCGCTAATTCTTCGGTTACTGTTTCTCCAATACTTCTTTCTGCTGCTCCTGGGTGTGGTCCGTGAGGAATTCCCGCTGGATGTAAAGAAATATGTCCTGCATCTATATCATTTCTACTCATAAAGTCTCCGTCTACATAATACAATACTTCGTCAGAATCAATATTACTATGATTGTATGGAGCTGGTATTGCTTCTGGATGATAATCGTATAAACGAGGTACAAAACTACAGATTACGAATGCATCTGTCTCAAATGTTTGGTGTACTGGAGGCGGTTGATGTATACGACCTGTTATTGGTTCAAAATCGTGAATTGAAAAAGCATATGGATAGTTATATCCATCATACCCAACAACATCAAAAGGGTGTGTTGCGTATACCATTTCAATAATTTCATTTTGTTTTTTCACATTAATAACGAAGTCTCCTTTTTCGTTATGTGTTTCTAGTTCTTCTGGTCTACGAATATCACGCTCACAAAATGGTGAGTGTTCTAATAATTGACCAAACCAGTTACGGTATCTTTTTGGAGTGTATACTGGACGATAAGATTCAACGATAAATAACCTGTTATCTTCTGTATCAAAATCCAATTTATAAATTACTCCGCGAGGAATTACTAAGTAATCACCGTATTTAAATTCTAAGTTACCTAACATAGTGCGTAATTTCCCAGTTCCTTTATGGATGAAAATTACCTCATCTGCATCTGTATTTTTGTAAAAGTATTCTTTGGTAGACTCTTTTGGAGCCGCTAAAATGATATTACAATCAGAGTTGGTAAGTACTACTTTTCTACTTTGTAAATAATCATTTTCTGGTGCTACTTGAAACCCTCTAAAACGATACGATTGAATATTGTTTTCTTTTGCTACCTTAGGCGCTATCGAATATTGCTTACGGATTTCTTTGACCATTGTTGGTCTATATTCATGGTAACTATTGGTAGACATCCCGTCAAAACCAATCGTACCAAATAATTGTTCGTAATATAAACTTCCGTCTTCTTTACGAAACTGAATATGTCGCTTGTGTGGAATTTTTCCTAATTTATGATAAAAAGGCATCTTTTCTTAATTTGATAATTCAACAATGTGTTAATCTAACAATTAACTCTCTTTCTTTATTAGTCTATTTATTCTACTCATTATAGTAATGACTAACTCCTAAAATCAATCAATGATAGCTACTCCGGATTCCGTTTTATCATGAACTTTAAATGCGCTAAAAGATCTTTCCAATGCATTTTAATAGGTTTTTAGTTGCGTTTTACAAATATACCAAATTTAAAAAGATGTTGATATCTCATTAAATTTCAAAATTTTAGATTTTTTTATTTAAAATTAATCTAAATAAATTTTGATACTTAACCTCTCTGAGATACATTTGCGATATTAAATAATTTTTATTAAATCTAAATAAGAAATAAATGAAGGGCTTTTTAACAACAGTCATCCTGTTTCTAGGAATATTAAATTCAGTAGCACAAGGGGGAAAGATTAGTGGTACTGTATTAGACAATAATAACGACCCTTTAATAGGTGTTAACATACTTATTGAAGGAACTCAAAAAGGGGTGCAAACCGACATTGATGGTAAATTTACAATCCCTATCTCCAAAAAAGGAGAAATAACATTGATAGTATCCTATATTGGTTTTAAAACTAAAAATGTAAAAACTAATAGCAATACACAAAACTTACAAATTACCTTATATGAAGGTAACGAAATACTTAACGAGGTAACTGTTGACACTCATAGAAAAAACAAGTTTTCTAGAAAAAAGACTGCTTATGTAGCAAAACTACCTTTAAAAAACATTGAAAATGCACAAGTATATAGCACAGTAACTAATCAGCTATTGGTTTCACAGTCTGTTACAAGCTTTGAAGAAGCCTTAAAAAACACGACTGGAGTTGAAAAATTATGGTCTTCAACTGGTAGAAGTGGAGATGGTGCTGGTTACTATTCTATTCGCGGTTTTTCTGTTCAACCACAATTAGTTAATGGTGTTCCTGGAATTACAAATGGTTTTATTAACCCTGATAATGTAGAAAGAATTGAGGTTATAAAGGGGCCTTCTGCCACTTTATACGGAAGCACTGTTACATCATATGGAGGTTTAATTAATATAGTTACCAAAAAACCTTATAAGGGAACTGGCGGAAATATTACTGTTGGTGGTGGTTCTTTTGGTTTTAAAAAACTAACGGTTGACCTTAATACTAACCTTGAAGAAAATGAAAATATCTCATTACGATTAAACGCAGGTTATCAAACACAAGATAGTTTTCAAGACGCTGGTTTTAGAAAAGCTTTATTCTTAGCTCCTGCTATATCTTATAAAGTAAATAATCGATTGACTTTGAATTTTAATTATGAATTGTCATCGACAGATCAAACAAATCAAACTTTTCTATTTTTAAACAGAGGAGCTCCTCTTACCGTTAAAAATTTAACAGAGCTAAATTACGACAGAGAGAAATCGTTAACAAACAACGACATTTCTATTAAGAACCCTAATCAAAATTATAGAGGTGAAGCTGCTTATAAAATTACCGATAACTGGTCTTCTCAAACAATTGTAGCTAGTAGTAACACAAAATCAAAAGGATATTACACCTACTTATATAATGTTCAAGATGATTTATTTGGATTATATGCTCAAAAAACAGACGCTTCTACTAATACTCTTAGTTTACAACAAAACTTTACAGGAGACTTTAAGCTAGGTTCTGTTAGAAATAGAGTAGTAGTTGGTGTTGATTATTTAGAGTCACAAATTATAGATAATGGTTCTGGTTATCGTGGAATTAATGTTGTAAACCCACAAGGACAACTAATTCCTGTACCTCCTGCTTTTGGCTTTGCTAATTTACCAACAACAAGAGCAAGTCTTGATACTGTTTTAGCTAATGTTGACAGGTCAAATTCTGATATAAATCAAAATGTTCTTAGTGGTTATCTTTCTGATGTAGTAAACATTTTACCTGAACTTTCTGTAATGGCTGGAGTTCGTTATGATCGATTCAATTATAGAGGTGATGCAAACGACTCAAGCGATGACGAAAAAGAATATACTAAATCAACCTTCTCACCTAAGTTCGGAATTGTTTACCAACCAATTTTAGATCAACTATCTGTTTTTGCTAATTATCAAAATGGATTTTCTTACGTGAATCCAGAAAGAGTTCCTGTAGATATTTCTAACCCTAATGGAGCTACTAAGATTCAATCATATGATCTAGAACAAGCTAATCAGTTAGAGTTTGGTGTAAAAACAAACTTACTTAATAATAAAATAGAAACCACTTTAAGTTATTATAACATAACTGTAAAAGATAAGGTTATGGGGACGGGGGCTAATAAACAACAAGATGCCACTGTTAAAAGTGAAGGTTTTGAACTAGAAGTAAACGCAAACCCAGTTAACGGATTAAACTTACGTGGAGGTATTAGTTATAATGACGCAAAAGTTACTGAGTCGAAATCAAGGCCTGATTTAGTAGATCAACGATTAGCTGAAGCAGGACCTGAAACTTCTTACAATTTTTGGGCTGATTATAAATTTCAAGACGGTTTTGTTAAAAACCTAGGGTTAGGTTTTGGATTTAACGGTGCTAGCAAATACAATACTATGGTAGGATACCCATCGGTAGGAGAATTTTACTTACCAGCCTATACTATTTTTAACGCTTCTATTTATTATGAAGTCGATAAATTTAGAATTAGTGTAAAAGGGAACAACTTAACAGACAAAGAGTACTATACAGGATGGAGTACTTTAACTCCTCAAGCTCCAAGAGCCTTCTTGGGTACTGTTAGTTATAAATTTTAAATATGAATAGCTATTTGAATTATTAAATGTTGCAAACACAAAACTCTGAACTTTTATGTTCAGGGTTTTGTTCTTTGATTAAACCACTATGAAAACAGTTACTTTTCTTATTATTTTCCTCGGATGTTATGCTTTGTATAACACTTCTGAAAAAGCTTATTTATCAAATACTTTTTCTTTGCAAAAATGGTTTCAGTCTCATAAACATTTTACTAATATAATTGGATTAATCTTCCTATTAGTAGGTTTATTATTATCAATCACTTTTTTTAGACTTTCAGCTGGAATTATTACTTGGATTGTAGCTATCTCTCTATTTTTAAGTCTTATCATTCTCATTACTCCTTTAAGAATGATAAACTATGCTTTTTTAACTGTCTTATTTACGTTAACTTTTTTAATAGAACTCATTTTTTAATATGCCTGCTAATTCTAAATATTTAAACCAATCACCTTGGCAGCAGTTCGCAAAAATCTCTGCTGGTCTCATTGGTGGATACATCATAAGTGCTCTACTACATATGTGTTTAGTTTTATGGCTACCCAATCCAAAAGAAGTACTAATAACCTCTATTTACACCATTTTTATTGTTTGGGGCGCTTTGTTAGTTGTTCCTTACTTGTTTAAAAATGGATGGAAAGTTTGGATTTTATATCTCATAATTTCAATAATCCTATATGTAATTTATTACTTCGGAAATCAACAAAATCCATTTGTATAATGAGTAACAGAAATTACAATGTATTTTTCAATACACATACGGTTAGCGGTATTGTTATAAGTGTAGCCTTATATGTTATCTTTTTTACAGGTGCTTTTGCTCTTTTTAAAGATGAAATTGAAGCTTGGGAAGACGGTAAACATTCACAAAATATTGCTAGAGAAAATATTGATTATGATTCTTTATTAAAAAAACTCTCAGAAAACCATCATTTAACGAGTAGAGATATTCGTTTTTACTTAGGGCATAAAAGCGACAACATCTATGTCTTAACCTCAGCTGCTAAAGACACAGTAAATATTCCTGATGAAGCAAAATATCAAAACTATCAAGCTATAAATATTCATACTGGTGAAACAGCTAGTTATGTAGAGAAATATGGTTTAGGAGAGTTTTTATACCGTTTACATTTCTTTACACAAATTCCTACTATTGGAATTTACCTTGCCGGTTTTGTATCCTTATTCTTTTTGTTTGCCATTGTTACTGGAGTGATTGTGCATTGGAAAAAAATTATTTCAAACTTTTACCAGTTCAATCCCAAAATTGCTTTAAAAAGAGTCTGGACAGACGCACATACAGCATTGGGAATTATTGGACTTCCTTTTCAGTTTATGTACGCTGTTACTGCTGCTTATTTCTGTTTAAGTTTATTTGTTTTACTTCCTGCAAACTTTTTATATGGTGGTGACCAAGATAAACTAATGGAAGATTTACGCCCCGACCGTACATCGTATGAATGGATTGCTAAAACAGACAAAGAAATTCCTAGTGTCAATAAATTTGTAAAAGAAAATGCTAACCGCTGGTCTCATTTTAATTCAAATTATGTTTTAATTAAAAACTATGGTGGTACTAATATGAAATACTGCTTGATTGGTGAGCTGGATTATAAAGAACGCTTTTTAAGTTCAGGGATGATATTTTATGATTTTGAGACTGATAAAACTTCGATTGTAAGAAACCCTAATGAAAGTAAGTATACAGATGACATCCAGCTTTCTGTAAGTCGCTTACATTATGGTAATTTTGGAGGTGTTGCTGTAAAAGTTATTTACTTTATTCTAGCACTTATTACTTGCTTTGTAATTATCACGGGGGTATTAATCTGGATTGAAGCTCGCAATAAAAAAAGCATGAGCTTAAAGCAACGCTTATACACAGCCAAGGTAGGACATATTTATCTTGCTATTTGCTTGTCATTATTTCCTGTTATCGCCTTATTTTTCTTGGTCGTAAAATTATTACCAGCAACTTATCAAACTCAAAAAATGAGCATTTTATATACTTGGTTTTTTGCTGTTTGGTTACTAGCAACCCTCTACTTTAGATTTAAGCGAAATAATTATTTCACAAACAAAACTACTTTGTTGGTAGGTGCTATTCTTGGTTTTTTAGTTCCGGTTGCTAGTGGTATTGTTTCCAATAACTGGATTTGGAACACCTATAAAGCTAAGCAATTTGATATTCTTACAGTTGATTTATTATGGATAGGTATTTCAGTTACTGCGCTATTCATCTACCTTAAAATTAAACCTGAAGCAAAAGCTAAAAGTGCTTTTACAAAACACCCTATAGATTATAAAAACCGTAAACAGTTATTAGCTGAAGAAGCACAAAAGACAGCTAAAGATTTAACTAACGAGAAAAAACAATTATTAAACAATAAAAACCACATACCTATGAGAACAAAAATTATAATCCTTTGGATATTTTTAGCAATTGGCTGGATAGTTCACCACATTTACGGACTGTTCAATATATACTACAATGAAACCTTAGTAATGGAAGGCGCAACTGGTGAAGCTCCTTTTATACATCACATATATCGTATCTTATTTGAAGGAATGTGTTTGCTTTTTGGTTTATTAACTATTGAAATTTCTAAGAAATGGTTTAAAGTAACTTCAATCGTATGGGCAAGTATTGCTGGTTTGTATAACGTATATCATTTCTTTGAGGCTATCTTACATGAGTCAAGTAATGTTTCTGAGATATTTATGCTTCTTCTGGTTGCTATTGCAAGTGTATTTTTAATTATTAATATTTATAAATGGATTAAAGATATTTAATATACAATAAGCTTAATCTACATTTCCTTAGTCCCCCAATTTTATGGAAATTGCTATAGCCAAAGATGAAACATTACAGTTACAAAAAATACTACAGTTACAAAATAAAAGTATAAACTGTGGTATAACAACCTATACCTATACAGTTAATGCTGCCTATGGTAATGGAATTATAACTAGTTACTATTTTGATGGTTTATTAATTACTATAATAAATGCTAAGTTTAAAAAAGATTTTCTTTTTACCTCAGATCATAACTTAAGTTCTTTAGAACTATCTGTTTTAATAGAAGGGGAAAAGATTATTCGTTTTTCTGATTTCAAAAACGACCTTATTCTTGAAAAAAATGAAAGCTGTCTTCTATACAATAACAATGAAGATAATAAAGCCTTTTTTTACAGAGACAAACCTATAAACGAAATTAAAATTAGCATGTATGATTCTTTCATACAAAAACATCAAATGCAAGCTCTTTTGTCCAATGATAAGGCGCTTGGTTTAAAAAAAACAGAAATCTTTACTCAACAATTAACTTCTAATATGGAGAAAGTTGTTAATGAAGTACTTCTTAATTCACAAAAAGGGTTACTTAAACGTCTTTTTTTAGAATCAAAAACTTTAGAATTACTACATCTTCAATTAGCTATTCGTACAAAAAAAGCGAGTAATTCTAATGAGAATATTCTTAAGAAAATATATAAAGTAGAAGCTATACTTCAAACGAACCTACATGAACAGATATCTATACAGCAACTTGCTCGTAAAGTATTACTGAATCAAAATGTTTTAAAAAATGAGTTTAAAAAATTGTTTGATGAAACTATTTTCAATTATGCTAAAAAATTAAGAATGGAGAAGGCTAAAAACCTATTGACTCATACTCAAAGACCTATTTATGAAGTAGCTGATATGGTAGGGTATAAAAACCCTACTCATTTTACAGCTGCTTTTAAAAAGTTTGAAAAAGTTACTCCTAAAGAGTTTAGAAAGAATTATTCTCCCCCTTAAAAGCTAGAATCTAATTTTATTATTCTTTTATTTATTAAGTTTATTTAACCAAGCTTCATTCCTGTACTCTCTTGCTTTTTTTCCTCCATCAATATGGTTCCAACCTGGAGGCATAAAAACATATTTTACTTTATCTATTAATCTCGGTGCTTTTTTAACATCTAACCATAATTCTTTCCATAGTAGAAACTGTACATCCCATAGGCTTTCACTATTCAATTTGTCATGCATAATTCCATATTCAATCTTTTCATTATCTAATTCTTTTTGAAAAGTTTTAAATAAGCGATCCCAAATACTAAAGGTTTCGCCATAATTTCTATCTAAATAGATATGATTTTTAGCATGATGAACCCTATGAACTGAAGGTGTAATTAATATCTTATCCAACTGTTTCTGCTTTCCAATAACTTTTTCGTTTATATGCGTTAGCGTAGCATATAATCTTGCTATGGGCTCAATTACAAAAATCATTAATGGATGAAATCCTACTATTGGAAGCCATATAAAATTAAACGGAGTAAAAAACACATCAAAGATTGATCCTCGAGCAACTACCGTTAAATTCATTTCTTCTGCTGTATGATGCACACCATGAATACACCATAAAACTCGAACTTTATGCCCTAATAAATGAATAAAAAACACTGTAAAATCGTACAATAAGTAAGCCGCAACCCAGACATACCATTGAAACCCCAAGGTAAACAATCTGTTTTCATACAACCAAAACATGCTAGCTACAATAAACACTTTTGATAATAAAAAATATGGAATACTTTGCACTAAATATGATACAATACTAACGACTCCTTCTTTGTTTTTTTCTACATAACTTGTTACTATAAGAATTCCCCATTCAACTAGCATTAAAACAAGTACTATTATACTCATATGTTCTAATTGACCTACAAGTACTTTTATAGATGATAAATCCATTTTTTAATTATTCTTATAAAAATTATTCTTTAAAAAAGCACACACTTGTGCTACTGCTGCTTTTGAAGCTTCGGTTTTTCTAAGAGCATTTAGTACTATAAAATCGTGTATTGTTCCTCCATATCTTGTTGATATAACTGGTACTTTAGCTGTTCTTAATTTTTTTGCATACGCTTCACCTTCGTCTCTTAGCACATCATATTCCGCCGTTATTAAAAAGGTTTTAGGTAAATTTTGAAGTTCTTCTAAACTTGCTTTTAAAGGAGTTACAGTTGCTAATGATTGCGTGCTTTTATCAGGAGCATATACTTCCCAAAACCATTTCATGGTAGCTCTAGTTAAATAATGCCCTTTAGAAAATCGTTCGTATGATTTGGTGTTTAAATTAGCATCGGTTACAGGATACAACAATACTTGTCCAAGAATTTTAGGAGTTCCTTTTTCTTTTGCCTTCATTGCTACAACAGTTGCCATGTTTCCTCCTACACTGTCACCACCAACTATAATTCTGTTTGAGTCTAATCCATAGTTTTTCCCATATTTTGACATAAATAAAGCTGCCGCATACCCTTCTTCATTTGCTACAGGATACTTTATTTCTGGTGCTCTTGAATATTCTACAAAAACAACTCCTACATTTGCTTTTAAAGCAATATCTCGCATTAATCGTTTGTGTGTTTCAAAGCTATTAAACACCCATCCTCCTCCATGGAAATATACTAATATTGGAAGCAATTTTTCAGCCTTTTTAGGCTTTATGATTACAGAATTTACTCTTCTATCTCCTTCTTTAAAGGAAACTTTTGTAAAAGTTACTTTATCATAAGTTAAGGTTGAATCTTTTTGCATGTTTTCCATTGCTAGCCTTCCCACATCCAGAGGCAAATCTTGTAATGATGGGCCTTGATAAGAATGGATAACTTCTAAAAATTCTTGAACAGTAGGATCTAATCCATAGCTTCCTGCTAATCTTGCTTGCGCTGTAGATTTAAGCTGCAATAAAACAACAGCAATAATTAATAACTTCCTCATACCTATGCTATTTGTTGTGTTACCCTTGTTTTTTTACTCCTCTTAGCAACCTTGTATTTGTTAAACAGATATAATAAACTGAAAGTTCCTAAGTTTATAACTAACATAATGGCTAAAACCATTGGTTCGTTATAAGCTGAAAATTCTGTAAACGCTAACAACCAATAAATCAACACCCATTGTATCATATAAAAAGAGGTAACATTCTTGCTACAGTAAAAAAACAATCTGCTTACGTAATTGTTCTTAGGCAGATTTCGTTCTATTAAATAATACAACCAGAAAAGAACTAAGATACACCCCATTAATCCCATACTTCCTCCTGGACCTAAATGATAATAATCTCCAAAATGGTATTCATAATTATAATCACACAGTAACTTTCCTGTTACGAGAAAAACGATGCCTATATACAACATTGGTCTGAATAAAGATTTATCAGCATTTTCAGGTGCTTCTTGGTATCTTAATCCTAAATACAGTCCCATCAGAATAAATGAAATCCACGGAAATAAAGGAAAGTATACATCAAAGTTATCACCCCAAATAAGGTTTAAAACATAATCTACCCCAGGAATTCCTAGTTGAATACCACTTACAATCTTTGAAAGCCACATAACGACCAGTACTATAAGTATGAGCATGTTTTTATTCTTAATTAAGAACTTAAACGACAGGCCTATTAAAAATAATGATATACCTATTAATTGAAACATATCACCTTTTAAGAAGTAGTTTAACATGCTATACGGATTACTTACTTGAAGCCCGCTTGCCTTTACAAAACTTTCTGGGAAACCTCCAAAAAACAAAAGAGGTACTATAAATCTTAAGAAGTTTAAAACGTATCCTAAAGTAATTATGAATAATGCTTTTTTAAGGATTCCTTTTCTATTTGAATTTCTTGAGAATGCAAATGATATCCCCATTACAATAAGGAAAACCGGTGATCCTCTTTCTAATATCTGAGCTATATTTCCAGTTATCGAGTTTTCCCAAGTATCCATACTTGAAAAAATCATCATCACATGTACTGGAATCATAATAAGAACACTAAATCCTCTTACAAAGTCCACAGCTCTTACTCTATTTTGTTTTTCCATTTAATTCTTTTTAAATTCTATATTTTTTAAGCTATTATTTTTACTGCTGTCTCTTCTTTTTTAAATTTTGCTAGTGGATTCTCTAGAGTTCCTTCCAATTTTAAGCTTTCAATTGGATCGGCTAAACTCAACATTTGTTTTGTATTACTTAATTGTAATCTGTTTAAGCAGCAACGATCAAACTCATTAACAAACAAATCGTATCGCTCATATTTTTCTGAAAACTCTGAATGCTCTCCCTGATACTCATACACACATTCTGCCACCAATTCCCAGAAATTTTCTTCTGAAAAGTTTGTGTAACTGTCTAATTGTTGTGCCATAAAACGGAAAAAGCAATCAAAAACATCTGTGAAAATTGTTAGTATTTTCATTGTATCAGAAGTTTTAGTAAACAATCTTTTGGCATGCTCTGGCAAGTGCATTGCTTCATTAAAAACAATCACTTCTTCAGTAATGTCTTTCATTAATACATATACTGGTGTGTTTTCTTCTAATACTAGAATAAGGTTTTCTCCATGTGGCATAAACACAAACTCGTACTTATAAAAGCAATGTAATAGAGGTGTTAAATAAGCTTTTAAATAACGTTGAATCCATGTACCTGTATCATAAGGAGATGCTTCTATTAAAGCGGTTAAAAATGATTTTTCTTGATAGTCTACATGCAATAAAGCAGCCATCGTAAGTACTCGTTGGTTAGAGCTTATTTTTGTAAACGGACTCTCTCGCCACAAGGCTGATAGCATTTTGTTATGCGGATTCGTTTTACCTAATGCCTCATAATAGTGATTATAATATCCTACCGTTGCCACTTCTCCCAACATGGTAAATCCATTGTTTTGTAAATATGTGTCGTCTACCAACAAACCTGTTATCCATTGGGTAATATGCGGCGTACTTTGCATGTAATAAGGAGAAAGTCCACGCATAAAGCCCATGTTTAAAATTGACAACGCTGTTTTTGTATACAGTTTTTCTGGATGTGAAGCATTAAAGAGTGTTCTGATAGATTGTTGAGCTGAAAAGTCATCATCGCTTTCACCTAGCAAAATGATGTTTTTTTGAGCAATATCCGCCCCAAAAACAGCTATGATTTTATTTTTCCATTGCCATGGGTGTACTGGTATAAAAATGTAATCTTCTGAAGCAACATTATGTTTTTTCAAGACTTCTTTAAATGAACTCACTTTTTCTTCACCTAATTCATTTTCTAGAAGTTTTTCATACTCATAACCTTTAACAGCTGTGTAAGCCGCATACTTTTTATGAGCTGCAATCCAAATGAGTTTAAATGATTGATTACTTTCTGGCGAGTATCTATGATAATCGTCTATATTAAATCCGATTCTACCATTATTAGCTACGAAACATGGATGTCCTTCTGTCATCGCATGCTCTATTTCTTGAAAGTTTTTTTCGGCTAATTCACTTGCTGAAAATTTTTTGTTCGTGTATTTATATGCTGCACCAGAAAGCGTGCTCGTTATTTCTTCTAAATAAGTTGCTAAAAACTCGTTAGGGATACCTAAGGTATTTTGGAATTCCGTAATAAAGTGCAGTGCATCTAGGTAAACTTCTTCTGATGAATTATTCTTTTTGACAATGCTCTTTGCATCGACCCTCCAATGGTCGAGTAAATATTTCTTCGCCTTAAAATGATATGTAAACTCCTTATTATCAGAAATGATTTGATATACACATCCATGAACTTCTTCTGAAATAAATTCAGGAATTAAAATAAGCTCATGTGAAAACTCACTGATTGCTTTTTTTATTAATTGACGATTTACAAAACTCCATACTTCAGGTTGTAAATGTGCTATATTATTTGTCATGTTGTTCTAGTTTGGTTAAAGCTGATTGGTACATCTCTCTTGTACAAAAAGCTAAGACCGCTTTTTTATGAGGTAACTCAACTTCTTTTTGGTATTCAAAACCTGCTTTTTTATTTAGCATATGAATTTTTTCATTATTCACATCGGGTTCTACAACAATTCTTTCCACTTGTGGTAAGCTGAAAAAATAATCGATAATGGTTGAAAACACATGCCATGTAAACTGTGGTATTCTTCTTTCTACTGGTGCTACCAAAACATGCATTCCGTAATCGTTTTCTTGTGCATTGTAATAGTTTGTTATGATGTCTTCTGATGCTTTGTACAACTCCATTAAAAATACAGGAGTATCATTTAACATTCCTATATAACTATGATGATATGGATTGTTTTCAATTTCTTGATATTCTGCACCCACTTCTTCTAAAGACTTATTTAACATCCCCCAATATTTTGCATAGGGTTGTGTTACCCAACTATGCAACATTGGTGTATCTGTTTCCAGTTGAAATGGACGAATACTGATTACCCCCAATCCCTTAATTTCTTTACTAAATACTTTTTGATGTGTTTGAACCATAGTTATACTTCCTGAGTTTTAAATGCTGCTATCGGGTTTTTTAACTTTCCTGCAAATTGGAGTAGGGCAACAGGGTCATCTAAATCAATCATTTGTTTGTGATTATTTAATTGCAGTCTATTTAAACACGAAAGCTTAAAGTCTTCAGCAAACAAATCATACTGTTTGAACTTATTTGATAATTCTGGAAACTGTTCTTGATATTCCTGAATATTTTCTGCTACCAACTCCCAAAAACGGTGCTCGCTGTAATTAGCATGTTCCTCTAAAATTGGTGCTAAAAAGCGGAAGAAACCATCAAACATATCTGTAAAAATTGATAATAGTTTTACGTCTTCTGGAACTGGAGCATACATTCTCTTCAAGTCTTCAGAAAGTTCAACTTCAGGATTTAAAATACATGCTTCTTCAGTAATATCTTTTAATAAAACATATACCGGAATGTTATTTTCTAATACCATGATAATGTTTTCCCCATGTGGCATAAACACCAAATCGTACTCATAAAAACAGTGTAACATTGGACTTAAATACGCCTTTAAATAGCTACGCAACCAGTTGTCTATTGAAATACCAGAGTCCTTAATAATTTCTGGTAATAATGCTTTTCCGTGATTGTCTATATGTAATAATGCAGCCATCGTTAGTGGTTTTTGGTTCTGTTTAACTACTGAATATGGGCTTTCTCTCCATAACGACGCTAACATTTTATTATAATCATTGTGTGAACCAAACTCTTCAAAATATGGATTCACATAGCTTACCGAGCCTATTTCACTTAACATCCTAAATCCGTTTGCCTTTATATAAGCATCGTTATATAATAGGTTTTCTAACCAAACCGCCATTTTTGGAGCTGTTCCTAAATAATACAATGGTAACCCTCTCATAAAGCCCATATTTAGAATAGACAATGCCGATTTCGTATAAAATTTCTTCGGATTGGTTATATTAAATAAGGTTCTTATGGATTGCTGCGCTAAGTATTGATCTGGTCCGTATCCTAGGCAGATTAAATCTCCTTTGGCTACTTCTGAAGCAAAAATTGTAGCTAATTTGTTAAACCACTGCCATGGATGAACAGGAATAAATAAGTAATCCTTTGGACTAAAGCCTTTTTCTTCAATTATTTTATTGAATTGTGCTATGGTATCGGCGTCTAACTCTTTATGTACTAAGGTTTCATAAGGCAATGTCTCTATTGCTGAATACACTGCTTTCGCAGTATGCCCCGCCAACCATAATAACGAAAAAGAGTTTCCTGCTTCAGGTGCATACGAACGATAATCGCTACTATCAAAACCTATTCTACCATTATTTGCTACAAAACCTGGGTGCCCTTCAGTCATTGATTGTTCTATCGTTTGAAAATCGGCTGTTGCTAATTCTTCGGCTGTAGGATTTCCTTTTGTAATCTTAAACGCACTTCCGTATAGCGTACTTATGATTTCTTCTAAATACACTGGCATTTTTTCATCAGCAATTCCCAGCGCTTTTCTAAACTCTTTTATAAAAGTGATTGCATCAACCTCTTCTTCAACGTCTTTTACATACCTTCTTATAGAACTTTCATCAATCATCAAATGATTCAAAGCCATTGGTTTTGCTTTAAACTCATATTGAATTTCTGTATTATCTGCATGAACTTTATATAACTTATATCCGCTATTTAGTTCTTGAATTACTTCAGGTTGTATTAGTAGTTCATGTAAAAACTCACACAATGCTTTTTTTACTAATAATAGATTGGCTTTTTGCCAAATTTTGGGTTGTATATGTTGTGTTGATTGTTGTGGAGAAACCACATTATCTAAAGTATTCATGGCACTTCTTTTTGATGGTGAAAAGGATTGGATTTTTTGTTGGTAATTAGTTTTGGTTAAAAATGCTAATTGTGCTGTTTTGTTAGGTAGTTCTATTACATTTCCTAGTTGAAAACCTATGCGTTGGCACAGTGCAAACATTTTTTTGTTTCGAATATCTGGCTCCACTACTATTCTGTTAATAGTTGGGTTTGTAAAAACAAAATCCATGATTGCTCGAAACATAAACCATGTAAAGTTTGGTATTTTAGTGATTTTTGGCGGTGCTACAATAATGTGTACTCCACAATCGGATGCTTTAGCTTTATAAAAATCATTAATAATATCTAGTTGCGGATTGTAGCGTTCTACTATAAATGCGGGTTCGTTATGAAACATTCCTACAAAAACATCGTAATGTTTTGGTGCAACAAGTTGGGTATATTCTTCTTCAACTTCTTCTACCGTTGCATTTTGCATTCCCCAAAAAACAGCATATTCTTGAGTTACCCATTGTTGTAAAAAAGCACTGTCTTTTTTTACTTGAAAAGGACGAATGGTAATCGTTCCGAAGTCTTTATAATCTTTTGAAAAAACTATGGTATCTGTAGTTATCATAATTTAGGCTTTAGCTAGTTGTTTATGTACTTTTTTTACTGATTTAAAAACCATAAAGTACAAGACAAGTGTTAATACAAAACCTCCTAAGGCAATGACAAACGGTATACGTAATCCGAAACCTTCTATTATAATTCCTACATTTAATGATGCTAAAAGCACACCTAAATTTTGAAAGAAATGGATTTTGCTATAATCTACTGAGTAGGATTCTGGTGTGCTTAATTCGAATAATAAAATGTCGAATTTCACGACTCCTTGAAAAATTGCCCATCCGTAAATAATTCTTCCTAAAACTACTGATGCTTCATTGGGTATTCCTTGTAATACAAGTCCAATTAACCCAATACACAAAGCATTGATAATTCCTTCGTGTCCTTCTGATTTTCGTTTGTTGTTAATCCACAAGGCTACCAATGCTACAAAACCAGGAATGGCATATATAGTACCAGAAACCAATTTGCTTTTATACATTGAAAAACTTTCCCAGTACGTTGAAAAGAAAGGTCTGATTAAAAAATCACTGAAGTATAGTATTAATGTGATTAGACCTAGCTTTAAAATAAATCCTTTCGGAATAAGCTTTTTATCGGTAACAGCTGGTTCTTCTGAAATAATTAAATCGGTAGCGTATTTTTTACTTTTTAATAAATAACCGCTCATAGCCATTTGAATAAAGTCTCCTGCTGCCATAATTAAAAAAATACTACTCGGATTTATATAGTCCACCGTTATTCCTCCTAATACAGCTCCTAAAATTCCACCTAAATGCACCACTACAGAAAGTAACCCAATTGTACTTGGGTGTTCTTCTTTAGTAATAATCTTTAAAATGTAAGGGTAAACTAACAAGTAACTTCCTTTAAATAACACCATGACAAGTGATATTATCCAAAAATTTATGTATGATGTAGTGTAATAGCAATACAATGCTAATACACCTGCAATTGCTTGGGTGTATACTAAAATATTTAATTCTGATACTTTTTTAGAAACATATGCCCAAAATGGAAATGCAATCATTACCATAAAACAGATGGCTGCAAAGTAGTATCCTACATTTTTAGGATTCGTGATTCCGAAGCGAAGCTCAAAAAACTGCGGATAAAATGGATGCAGTAGGTAATCACTTACTACTGCAACCAACGTCATTACAATTAAAAATGTTTTTAGCTTCATATTCTTAAGCAAAAACATTGAGTTCTATTTCTTCCTCTTGCGTTACTTCAAATTGTTGAAACGCTATTTTTTGCTCAATAGGATAATGCTCTACTCCTGTTATCTCTTTGATAATATATGAGTTTTTATAAGCAGCCATACCTAAATCGGGTGTTACAAAACCGTGGGTGTGCAACTCTACATTCTGTACAAAGATTTCGTTGTGATTTTTATCTATGCTGTAATTGCGCTGTACATCGAATCGATCTTGATAATCCCATAAAATCCTGTTTGAAATTCCCTCTATAAAATCAGGTAATTGATATTCATAACCTGTAGCAATAACTAATCCGTCAGTTTTATGTTCAAAATATTTGTCTTGTTCTACCTGATGAAGCTCAAGTTTAATACCTTCATCTGATACCTTGGTGGTTTTCAATTCAGAATTGGTGCGTAATGAAACTTTTAATGGTTCTTTTGACACTACTCTTTTTGCGTACAAAGTATCGTGAATAGCCCCTATTAAATCTTGATTGATTCCTTTGTATAAATGTTTTTGATTTTTAATAAGTGCATCTCTTTTTGATGCTGGCAAATTGAAAAAGTAGTCAACATACTCTGGTGAGGTCATTTCTAGCGTTAGTTTGGCATATTCTAACGGGAAAAAACGTGGTGAACGGGTTATCCAATTTAGTTCATATCCTTTAGTATCTATTTCTTGTAATAAGTCAGAAAATATCTCAGCAGCACTTTGTCCGCTTCCTAATACCGTTATCCTTTTTTTATTTTGTAATTGTTCTTTGTTAGGTAAATATTGTGATGAGTGAACAGCTACATCTTTCAACTTTTTACAACAAGCAGGAATGTAAGGTTGTGTTCCTGTTCCTAAAACCAGTTTTTTTGCTTTATAGATTTTAATTTCCTGTGTTTTTGTACATACACTCGTAACTACATAAATTCCTTCTTTTTGATTGTAGTCTACATTCGTAACTTCTGTATTAAAATATATATTAGAAAGCTTGCTAATTACCCACTGACAATAGTGGTTGTATTCATTTCTAAGTAGCAAGAAATTCTCTCGTATGTAAAAAGAATAAATTCTTCCTTGTTCTTTTATATAGTTAAGAAAACTAAAAGAGCTTGTTGGATCGGCAAGTGTTACCAAGTCTGCCATAAAAGGTACTTGTAAAGTGGTGTCTTCTAACAACATTCCTGGATGCCAATCAAATTTATCTTTTTTATCAAGAAAAACTCCATTTAAACCTTCAATAGGTTCTGATAAACATGCTAATCCTAGGTTAAAAGGACCTACTCCGATGGCTATAAAATCTACTATATTATTCTTCATCTTTTTTAGTTTGTAGTTTTGTATTGTTCTCCCGTAGTTTTAATCATTTCTATAATATTTAGGAGATTGTTAATTGTATTTTTCGGATTGAGTAAGGTAAATTTCAGATAGATATTACCATTTAACTTTGTACTTGCTACTGATGCTTTCCCAGCTTTGTATAAAGTATTCTTGATATATAAATTAATCGAGTTATGAATAATATCTTCAGCTATACCTTCTGCTTTATATCTAAATACTAGTGTACTTAGTTCTGGTACATGAGCAACTTCAAAACATTCTTGATCTCTAATGCTTTCATATACTTCCTTTGTTAAAGAGTGTACATCTTCTAAGTAATTAGCAATAGTTTTTGTTCCTAAAATTTTTAAGGTTAACCAAACTTTTAGGGCATCAAATCGGCGTGTTGTTTGGATTGATTTTTCTATAAGATTTGGTCGCTCTGGATCTTTATCTTCAATAGGGTTTAAGTAGTCTGCATAGTAAGATACATACTTAAAATGTTGCTTGTTATTAACTAAAAAAGCGCTACAACTTACAGGTTGAAATAAGGTTTTATGAAAATCTATAGTAATAGAATCAGCTAAATCAATACCTTTAAAATACTTTTCGTGGGTATTCGTAAGCGCAAAAGCACCACCATAGGCACCATCTGCATGCAACCACATGTTGTGTTCTTTGGCAATCTTCTCTATAGTTTGTATTGGATCAAAACTACCATAATCGGTAGTACCTAATGTTGTTACAACTGCTATTGGAATATTACCTTCTTGTTTTGTTTTTTCTATAGCTAACACCAATTCATTTGCATCCATCTGCATTTTCTTATCAACTTTTACGGGTATAACAGCGTCATAGCCCATACCTAACAAAGCGGCACTTTTTTGAATACTGAAATGTGCTTTTTCTGAACAAAAAACTCTAAACCTACTTATTTCATTACTCCATCCATGCTGTTTAATATTAATTCCAAAATGTTTGAAAGCATAGTTATCTCGAGCCATCAATAGCCCCATGAAATTAGATTGTGTTCCTCCGCTTGTAAAAACACCATCTGAATTATTTGAAAGCTTAAATACGTTGGTTATCCATTGAATAACTTCTTGTTCTATAAAAGTTGCTGAAGTACTCTGATCCCATGTTTCTACTGCAGTATTGATTGTGGTTGTAATCATTTCTGCTATGATTGATGGTAAGGTAATTGGGCAATTTAAATGTGCTACGTAAGTGGGGTTATGAAATGCTATTGCATTTTTTATATACAAGTTATTCAACTCTTCCAAAACACTATCTATAGGTTGTGTTTCTTCTATATTTACCAGTTTCGCTTGTTCTTTATTTGCTAAAATTTCTTCAAGGTTATCTCCTTGATAAAAAGTTCTTTTGGATAGAAACTGTTGAATATAAGTGGTTGTTTTCTGAATATACTCTTCATACAACTGTGCAGATTCATCACTAAACAAATAACTATTTAATGACAATTCTTTTAGTGAAGGGCTAGATTTAAGAATCATTTATTTTTATTTAGTCTTAATAATTTAAAGCAAAAGTATATTCAGACCAAACAAACTAAATGACGTAAATGGAATTTAAAATGACGTAAATAGCATATTTTACAAAAAGAAAGCGCAGTATTTTAGTGTATACTAAATACTGCGCTTTAAAAACTTTATTTTTTTGTTCTTAGCTCTCTGGAGCTAACTCTACTTCTAAACCATCTAAATCGGGGGTCATTTGTATTTGACAACCTAATCGGCTATTATCTTCTACATAAAAAGCTTCAGCTAACATTGCCTCTTCATCATCTCCCATTTCTGGCAACTCATGATCTGATTTTACATAGCATTGACATGATGCGCACATTGCCATTCCACCACAAATGCCAATGGTTCCTTCGGGAGCTAATTCGTACGAACGAACTACTTCCATTAAGTTCATAGCCATATCTGTTGGTGCTTGTACCTCGTGCGTTACTCCATCACGGTCGGTAATTTTTATCGTAATATCTTGTTCCATTGTTCTTCTAATAATAATATACCCCTAACATTTCATATATCGGAGTTACTGCCATAATAAATATTAAAATAAAAACCACTGCTTTTACCCAAACAGATGTTACTATTTTTGAAGGCATTAACTCTAACCCTAAACTTTTTTCTTGCAATAAAACATCTTTTGTTTGATATATCGGAGTCTCTTCTAGTTTAACATCTGTACTTGAACTTGATTTTTTTTCAATTAGACTATAATAGATTGATAATAATGAAATTAATATAATTACACCTATACCAAATACAAATAAATCAAATCCATTTGGAGTTTTGTTTATAAAACCAAAGCAATCTATAATAAAAAAGAAATTGGAATTTAAAGTCATAACTAAATTTTTTCCTAAAAATACAAAAACTAACAAGTTTCTTGTTCTTTTAATTGTTTTCTTAACACCTTGGCTCTTTTATCTTCTCCATCATGGGTCCAGCCTGGTGAATTGAATATATAATTGAGTTTATCACTCCATTTATCAGCTCTTTTTACATCCTTCCAAATAGCACTATACTCATGTGTTGCCACCTTTACAGGATTAAAAGTTTCAATGTTTACGGTTAATCCATATACTGGTTTATCAATTTCTTTTAATTCTTCAGAAAAAGTACCAAACATACGATCCCAAATAATTAAAATACCAGCATGATTACAGTCTAAATAACGAATATTAGATGCGTGATGCACTCTATGATGCGATGGTGTATTGAAAATTAATTCAATAGATTTTGGAAGTTTATCTACCAACTCTGTGTGCACAAAAAACTGATATATTAAGCTAATTCCCATCATAGTAAACATCATTAACGGATCAAAACCTAATAACGGAATCCACATCCAAAAGAAAAATTTATGGATACGCTCTCCAACTCCTTGACGTAGTGCTGTTCCTAAATTCATATGTACAGATGAATGATGTGGTACATGACCTGCCCAAAACAAGCGTACCTCATGGTTTAAGCGATGAAACCAGTAATAAGCAAAATCATCAACAAGTAACAATAAAATCCACGCCCACCATTGACGTTGTACAATACCTTTTAATGGGCTAATTTCATACAAGTAGAAAAACGCTACAAAAGCTAAAATCTTTGGAATAAATTCAACAATAGCAGAAAACACCATCATTAACATAGATACTCCCGTGTCTTTACTATTATATTTTTCTTTTGCTATTCGGTATTCTACCAACATAGAAATGAAAAATACAGGTAAGGCGAAGTACAATAATTTGTCTTCTGATAATTGCTGTATGTATTCAGTTAATGTCAATATTTTTATTAGTTCTTATATAAACTCAATGTTTCTTTTACAAAGTTTGTTTTTCCTAAAACATAGGCTCCTCTATCGTTTCTATATTTTGAAGCTAATTCAATTTTTAGTTTTTCATATTCTTTTGCTCTATCAGGATTTTCAATTAGGTAATCTCTAAACTTTAACTGATCACACATTACATTATCCTTTGGACACATATGAATATGAAAAATTTGCTCTTTTTTTCCTTCAAAATTATATCCCTTTGCGAAAGACATATACGCTGCTATATCTTCTCGTGCTGGAACTTCAAAGAAAGAATACCCTAACTTTTCAAATTGTTTTATTAATTCTTTATCAAATAAAAACTCTTTTGGAATCTCAATAAACAAGTCAACATAATTCTTTGCTTTTATGTTGGGAATTGATGTACTTCCAAAATGTTCAATTCTATTAAAATATGAATTATCTATATGCAGAAGTATGCGTTGTTTCTCCTCTTCAAAAATATACTTCCATTTGGTATTATGCTCAGATAATTCTATAGGGAAGAGTATATTCCAGTCTTCCCTTGTTAAATCGTATAATGTTCTTTTCACTAATTACTTAGTTAATCGCTTTTACTACTGCTTTTGGTGCTTCTTTTCGAGTACCATCAAATCCATCTACTCCACCAACAGTTGTGTATTTCATCACATATTTCTTATCTGGGTGAATGCGTTTATATGCACTCTGACACATTAACGTTGCTTCGTGGAATCCACATAAAATTAACTTTAATTTTCCAGGGTATGTATTCACATCACCAATCGCATAAATTCCTTCTACATTCGTTTGGTAATCTAAAGCGTTATTTACTTTTATGGCATTTTTTTCTATTTCTAATCCCCAATTGGCTATTGGTCCTAATTTTGGAGATAGTCCAAATAACGGAATAAAATGCTCACAAGGTAATGTAAACGGTTCTTTATCTTTTTGCTCTACTAATACACCTTCTACCTTTTCTTCTCCTACAATACCTTTAACTTCTGCTGGTGTAATTAGCATTAGTTTTCCTTCATTCTTTAATTCTTGTACTTTATCAACAGAGTCTAAAGCTCCACGGAACTCATTTCTTCTGTGAATTAAAGTTACAGATTTTGCTACATCAGTTAAGAAAATAGACCAATCTAAAGCAGAATCTCCACCACCAGCAATTACCACGTCTTTACCACGATAAATTTCTGGTTCTTTAATCATGTATTCCACTCCTTTATCTTCAAAATTAGCAATATTTGGAATAGGTGGTTTACGTGGTTCAAAACTTCCTAAACCTCCCGCAATTGCTACTACTGGTGCTTGGTGTTTTGTTCCTTTATTGGTGGTTACGATAAACGTTCCGTCCTCTTGCTTCTCAATAGTATCAGCGCGCTCACCTAAGGTAAAACCTGGTTCAAATTGTTTAATTTGTTCCATTAATTTATCGGTCAAATCTCCAGCTAAAATCTCTGGATATGCTGGGATATCGTAAATTGGCTTTTTGGGATAAATTTCTGAACATTGCCCTCCTGGTTGTGGTAAGGCATCAATTAAATGACAACGTAATTTTAATAATCCTGCTTCAAAAACCGTAAATAATCCTGTAGGTCCTGCTCCAATAATTAATATATCTGTTTGTATCATTTTATAACAAAATTCTCTTATTTATACCGAGATTCCTGCCTTTTGATATAAGACAGGAATATGTATGCGTTAGTGATTGAGTGGCTTGTTTGAGCTCTCCCAATTTTTTAATTGGGAAGCGAGTAACGAAAGCACGCCCGAACGCCCAAAATTAAAGTAATAGTCTAGCTTAAAACCTGACTTTTATCAGTTAAGCTACATTAATTACTTCTGTAATTTCTGGTGCGTATTTTTTTATAGTTGCTTCTACTCCGTTTTTCAAGGTCATTTGATTGACTGAACAACCGCTGCAAGCTCCTTCTAATTGTACTTTTACTGTACTGTCTTCTATAGATAATAGTTTAATATTACCTCCATCACTTACTAAAAAAGGTCGGATTTCTTCCAACGCTTTTTCTACGTTATTTCTTATGTCTGCTGTTGCCATAACTGCTTATTTTGAGCTACAACCACTCATGGTAGTAATTCGTACTACTTCTGTTGGTGGTAAGTTTGCATTTCTTTTTAATAGTTGCGAAACCATTTCTTTGGTTACCTCTGTAAAAGCTTCTGCTAGTGGTGTGTTTTCTTGTAAAGCTACTGGATGTCCAACATCTCCTGCTTCACGTATGCTTTGTACTAATGGTATTTCTCCTAAGAAACTTGTTTCAATATCTTCGGCTAAATTTTTAGCGCCTCCTTCTCCAAAAATATAATATTTATTGTTAGGAAGTTCTGCTGGTGTAAAATACGCCATATTTTCAACGATACCTAATACTGGTACGTTAATACTTTCTTGTTTAAACATTGCTACTCCTTTTTTAGCGTCTGCTAAGGCAATGTTTTGCGGTGTACTTACTACAACTGCCCCGTTAATTGGCACTGCTTGTACTATTGATAAATGTACATCTCCTGTTCCTGGAGGTAAGTCAATTAATAAGAAATCTAACTCTCCCCAATCTGCATCAAATATTAGTTGATTTAATGCTTTTGAAGCCATTGGTCCACGCCAGATTACTGCCTGACTTGGGTCGGTAAAGAAACCTAGTGATAATAATTTTACTCCGTAACTTTCAATCGGCTTCATTTTTGAACGTCCATTTACGTTTACCGCTAATGGCTTTTCTCTTTCTACATCAAACATTAAGTGCTGTGATGGCCCATAAACATCGGCATCTAACACCCCTACTTTGAATCCCATTTTTGCTAATGAAACAGCCATGTTTGAGGTAATAGTAGATTTTCCTACTCCACCTTTTCCCGAAGCTATAGCAATAATGTTTTGAATATTAGGAATTTCTTTTCCTCTAATTTGATTTGGGTTTTCTTTTTGTTGAACTTCCACCTTCACATTCACTTTTACATCGATTTTTTGATCAACGTGTTGGTGAATAGCCTTCATTATCTCTACTTCTACTTTCTTTTTGGCTTGTAATGATGGGTTTGCTATAGTAACATCAACAATAACTTCATCTCCAAATGTAACTACATTGGTTATATTTTCGTTTTCTACTAAACTTTTACCTTCTCCTGGTGCTGTTATCGTTTCTAACGCTTTGTATATATCTTGTTTTTTAAAACTCATGTTTTATGCTATATGCTTTAAACAGCAAGCGATAAGCTTGTTGCTTATTTTTATTTAATCTTAACTGCAAAGATACGTTTTAGCCCTCAGAAAATAAAGTCTTTAGATTGGTAATATTTATAGGTTGATAAGTTGGTTTTATAGAGAAGTTTTATGTTGAATTGTCTTTCCGAAATCAACCAAAGTAAAGTTTAGTTTTTTCTTAAAAAACTAGGATATGTAGCCTTTTTGAAATCCATAAGTTAATAATGCTTCATACGGGCTCCCTTCTAAGTTTAAAAGCTTTGCAAATGCTGGTTCAGTTTTGAGTCCTTGTTGCTTTAAGGCTATAATTTTAGATCTAAATACTTCTCCTTCTTTTAACAACACCTGATATTCAATAAGCATATGTAGGTATGAGTCTTGCTCTTCTGGTAGTTTATTTTGTACAAAAATTTCTATTGGAAAGGTTTTATACTCAAGTGTAATAATTGTTGTTTTTAAGTTTTTGTATGATGGAATTGTTTTTATTTCAAACTCAGGGAGTTTTCCATATTTCTCACTCACAAATTTTACAATATCTTCGTGATTTTCACTTTGACAAATAATGTCTAAATCACTTGATTCTACATTAATATCGATAGGTATTGTGCCTACTAAAATAGGATTGAAGTTTTTTAATAGTTCAAAAAGATTCAATTCTAATAATACTTTATAAGCTTCTTTTTGACGGACAGTTCCTTCTTTTAAGTATGTTATATCTTTGAAGTTTATCACAGTTCTTCACTTGGATTCCAGAATACCTTTTCAAAGTCTTGAATTTGATTCTCAACAACTTCTATCCCTTCGCTTTCTAACAATTGTTGCATGAGATTTGTCCCATCAAAATGGTGTTTTCCTGTTAACAGTCCTTTTCTGTTTACTACTCGATGTGCTGGTACTTCTTTTTCTGAAGAGTTATTCATTGCCCAACCTACCATTCTTGCTGAACGTGCTGCTCCTAAATAGGTTGCTATAGCTCCGTAGCTTGTAACTCTTCCATGCGGTATTAAACGCGCTACTTCGTACACTTTTTCGAAGAAATTTTTATCTGCCATGTGGTAAAGATAGCTTTCTTTTAGAATTAAATTGGAATATATGAAGAACACCTAAAACAAAAAATCCTGCTAATTAGCAGGATTAATAGTTTAATTTGAATTTTATATAGGTAATCGGTTTTCCGATTTCTAAATATTGTTTCTCGTAAAATGTTTGTGTTCCTGTTACTTCTTCAGGGCTGTACACATTTTTATAAACATCGTGATTAGCATGTAAAATTTCGTGACCTTCTCCATGCAATAAACCTAAAGTGTAACCGTGCATGAATTCACTATCGGTTTTTAGGTTGACTGTTCCTTCTGAATTTAAAATGCCATGGTATTTCTTTAAAAACTCAGAATTCGTCATACGGTGCTTAGTACGCTTATACTTAATTTGTGGATCTGGGAAGGTTATCCAAATTTCAGAAACTTCATTTTCAGCAAAAATATAATCTACTAACTCTATTTGAGTTCTAATAAAAGCTACATTTTCCATGTTATTTTCTAGCGCTGTTTTAGCTCCTCGCCAAAATCGTGCACCTTTAATATCAATTCCAATAAAGTTTTTATCAGGATTTTTTTCTGCTAAAGCAATCGTATATTCACCTTTACCACAACCTAGCTCTAAGACTATTGGGTTGTCGTTTTTAAAAAAAGTGTTCCACTTTCCTTTATAAGAAAAGTCCTTGATTACTTCTTCTCGTGTTGGTTGAATAACGTTATCAAACGTTTCATTTTCTCTGAAACGTTTTAGTTTATTTTTACTTCCCAAAGTGTATAGAAATTAGGCTCTATCTTCTGTTCCTTCTCTTTGAAAACGAGCAGCTTCTTTCATCCAATAAGCAAATAACACTAATAGGATTAATAAAAAGAACCAGTTTACGGCGTTTGAAGTCCACCAACCTGCATCTGATTTAGCTATTGTTAAGCGTAACCAATTGAATGGTGCAAATAAAAAGTCGGTAAATAAACTACCAATCCATCTAAAAATATTGCCTGCTATCATATCTTAAGTATCTTTACAGCTGCAAAAATATAAAAAGAAACAATGTTAGCCAATTTTTTCGGTAAATCTAAACCTATAAATTTTATTGTACTGTTTGCACTATTCTTAGGGTATTTTGTTTTAAGTATTTTTTCTAAAGAATTATCTTTCAACCTTGTTAAGGAACTTGGTTGGTTTTTAGTCGTTTTTTCGGTGTATAATTTTATTATTGCTAAGAACTTATTAACCTACGATAACTCTTTTGCTTTTTTATTTTTTGTGATATTAATTGGTTTTTTTCCTGATACCATACAAATAAATAAAACTTTTTACGCCAACTTAACTATACTTCTTTTTTTACGAAAAGTATATAGCTTACAGTCTTCTAAAAATATTCTTCATAAGTTATTCGATGGTGGTTTGTGGCTTGGAATTTCATTTTTAATAGAGCCTTATGCTCCTTTATTACTGATATTACTTTACTTGTCTATATTTTTACACCAACGTTTTACCTATCAAACATTATTAACACCTGTAATTGGTTTTTTCGCCCCTGTTTTTCTGTATTTCACTTACTATTTTTGGTATGATAACCTTGAAAAATTTTGGTTGCTTTTTGATTG
This sequence comes from Tenacibaculum sp. DPLXC6, assembly GCF_056815515.1. NCBI lineage: Bacteria > Pseudomonadati > Bacteroidota > Flavobacteriia > Flavobacteriales > Flavobacteriaceae > Tenacibaculum > Tenacibaculum sp. DPLXC6. The sequence continues at coordinate 2,380,483 of NZ_CP141806.1, read as the reverse complement.
GAATTTTTATCCTGATTTAAGCTTTTATTCTCATGAAAAGTATTTGTTCCCTATTCTTTTTATAGTTTTCTTTTTAGTCGCTTCAATCATTTTAAAAAGTCCCAAGGCACTTGCTGTTAAAAATAAATTTAGAAAAAACTGGATATTAATTCTTACCCATCTTACCATTACTACAGCTATTTTACTTTTAGTTCAAGATGGCTCTGGAAGTGAGTTCTTGTATGTGTTTTTTCCTGTTTCTGTTATTCTTGCAAACGGAATAGAGTTTTTTCAAAAGAAATGGTATGCTGACGCTATTATTATCTTATTCTTAATAGCTTCTTTTACTATAAGTGCTATTGTATAAACTACAGTTTTGCTCCGTAAGCTAAATCTCCTGCATCTCCTAAACCAGGAACTATATAACCTTTATCGTTTAACTTCTCGTCAATATCAGCAATCCATAATGTAGTACTTTCTGGTAAGTGTTTAGCAACATATTCTACACCTTCTACAGAACCAATAACCGAAGCTATAATTATTTCTTTTGGTGTTCCGTATTTTTTTATTCCTTCATAAACCTCAACCATAGAACGCCCTGTTGCTAACATTGGGTCTACTAATAATAATGTTTTTCCGTCAATAGAAGGTGATGCAAAGTACTCTACCACTATTTCAAATTCTTCATCGTTATTAGGGTGATGACGGTATGCTGAGATAAATGCATTTTCTACATCATCAAAATAATTCAACATTCCATTGTGTAATGGTAACCCTGCTCTAAGGATAGAGCATAAAACTATATTATTTGCTGGTAATTCTACCTTTTTTGTTCCTAAAGGTGTTGTTATTTCTTTTGTTTCATAATTTAACTCTTTACTTAATTCGTAGGCTAAAACTTCCCCTATTCGTTCAATGTTTCTACGGAAACGCATAGAGTCTTTTTGAATTGAGACATCTCTGAGTTCAGCTAGGAATTTATTAAGAATAGAATTTTGTTTGGCTAAGTGATGAGTTTTCATGAAGTGTATTCTTTTTTGTGCTCTACAAAAGTAACGGATTTTATCAAGCTTTTATAAAGTTGGTTAGTGCTTTTAATAGTTCTTCTTTTGCTTCAACATGGCTCATGTGTCCATTTGGCAATGCAATTAATGAGGTATTGGTTCTCTTTGCTTCTTCTTCAACAGTAGCATAATTTAATATTGGATCATTTTTCCCTGCAATTATTAACCTCTTTTCTATTGTTTGTAAAACAGCTTCTTTGTTTTTACGCAAGCGCATTCCTTCTGTAGCTGCAATGTACCCTCTAACAGGTGTTTTTAAGGCTTCTTCTCTTATTTCCTCTATTTCTTCAGACAGCTGTGAGCGCATATTTTCTGCAAATAAGTTACTGATTGACATTTTTACTAACGTTTCATAGTTTTCTTTTGCCATCTCAATAACTCTAAGTCTCAATTTTTTTCTTTCTTCACTATCTGCTTGAGATGTAGAGTTCATCAAACAAACTCCTTTTACGTTTTTCAGATATTTTTCTGCAAAGGCTAAAGCAACATACCCTCCCATAGAATGTCCTACAAAAATGGCTCGACGGATTTTTAACTCTTTTAACACTGCTTTTACAGCATCTGCCATTTCTTCCATCGAATGTACATATCCAATACACCCTGTTTTTCCACTTCCTAATAAATCAACACAAACTATTCTGTACTTTTTAGATAATTCTTTACTTATACTACTCCACATCGTAGAGTTCTCTAAAAATCCATGGAGCAATACTATAACACTTCCTTTTCCTTCATCAGTAAAGTAAATATTTGTGTTTTTAAATTCTATACTGTTTTGCATTAGGCAAAAATATGTATCTTTCATTTGTAATCTCATCAAATAATTGCTAAAATGTTGATTTCTCCTTTTCAAAACCTTTCTAAAAAACAAGAGCGAAATCTTACGATTTTTCTTATAACTTCTACATTAATTCTTATACTTTGTATGCTTTATTTGGATAGTTTTCTAAAAAATGAAGTATGTAAAAATGGTATTATAAGCTTTGAATTAGCAAAAGACATTGCAATATCTGAGAAATATATTAATTCTTGGAACGAGACTTCTAAAATTGCTTGCGGTATTAGCTTAGGGCTTGATTACCTTTTTTTAATTTCATATTCTTTATTAATAGCTGTTTTTATTCATAAGCTTAATAAGAAACTTTGGAAAGACTCTTCTTTATACAGCTTTGGAGTAATCCTTATATTTTCTTTGTTTTTTGCTGGTTTTTGTGATGCTATAGAAAACGTTGGGTTAATTAAATTACTAATGGGAAGCACGAAACAGCTATGGAGTTCTATTGCTTATTTTTTTGCTATACCTAAGTTTGTTTTTATTGCTATTGGAGTACTTTATATCCTTTTCAATTTTGTTTATTTGTTATTTATAAAACAAAACAAATGAAATTCTCAAAAGAAACTTTAATTACCGGCTTTGCTTTATTTTCTATGTTTTTTGGAGCTGGTAATTTAATTTTGCCTCCTTTTTTAGGAAAGAGTGCTGGTAATTTATGGTTTTTGGTAACTGTTGGTTTTTTTATTACCGCTGTTTTTATTCCTATGATAGGTATTTTGGCTCATGCCAAACTACAAGGTACTATGTACGATTTTGGTAAAAAAGTATCTCCTACTTTTAGCTTTATATATTGCTTTGTTGTATACACCATTTGTATTGCTTTGCCTGCACCTAGAACTGCATCGGTTACTCATGAAATGGCCATTGCTCCTTACTTTAACAATAGTAGTTCTTTAGTTACAAGTACAATTTATTTCGGACTTGTTTTTCTTTTCACCATGAACCGATCAAAAGTACTAAACCTACTCGGCAAATTTTTAACACCTCTTATTATATTCATTTTATTGGCTATTATTTTTGTTGGAATTTTTACAGCTCCAGACATAATAAATCCAACTACGCTTAAAGCTCCTTTTGTTGATGGTTTACTAGAAGGGTATCAAACTTTTGATGCCATTGCCTCTATAGTTGTTGGTGGTGTTTTAGTTGTTTCAATGAATTTTAATACAAATACAACTTTTGAAGAGAAAAAAGAACTAATTACCAAAGCTGGTTTTATTGCTGGGTTTGGTTTGTTAATTATTTATGCTGGTCTTATTTATAATGGTGTTTTATTTAGTTCTACTTTTTCTGAAAATGCTAACAGAACAGAAATTTTAAACTCTTTAAGTAACCAAACTTTAGGAAATATTGGAAGTATTTTTCTTAGTGTTTTAGTCGCTTTAGCATGTTTCACAACAGCCGTTGGGATTATTACTGGTACTTCCGATTATTTTAAAGGCATTAACAATAACTCTCAAAACGTTTTTACAATTACTGCTATTATTGGATGCATATTAGGGATTGCTGTTGGTCAATTTGATGTAAAATATATTATCAACATTGCTTTGCCTGCTTTAATGTTTATTTACCCTATTACTATTACATTAATTGTACTGAATGTACTTCCAGAAAAATACACCTCAACTTTAGTTTTTAAAATTGTAGTAGGAGTGACTTTCTTATTTAGTATTCCAGATTTTCTAGGTTACGTTATTAACCCTAGTTATTTAACTGAAATTAAAAATAATATTCCTTTTGCTAATCATAATTTAGGATGGGTATTACCTGCTATATTGAGTTTTACATTTGCTAATTTGATTAAAAATAAAAAGTAACTCGTAGTAAACTACCTCGGAGCAAGCTCACGAGGCATTTATAGAAAAAAGCTCTTGATTTTCGAGGCAAGCCTCGGGGTATTAAACCCTTTGGCGGTGCCAATAAAGAATACTTACTTATAAACTAAAAAAGCTCGCAATTGCGAGCTTTATATTTTTTTAAATGAGTATCCTTAAAAGCGATACCCTAAGTTTATTCCTACTCTAGGTACAATTGAACGAGCCTCTGAAGTAAATAGATTTCTACCTAAACCTCCATATATATCAAGTACAAAACCTCCTGAAGAAACATATTTTGATCCAAAAGCTAACCCTAAAGCTCCATCTGTATATTCCTTAAAAGTATTAGGCGAACCATCAAGCTCTATTTCCCTTTCTCCTGTATTTATCCCCATAAAAACTTCACCGAAATAGTTCCAATTGCTATTGTTTGTAAAATAATGGCGGAAAAACGGAGTAAACATTCGTTCTTCGTTGTATCTAAAATCTGCTGATCTTTTTTCAAAGTTAAATAACGCTGAAATACCAATTGAGGAACGATCGGTAGTATAATATTCATACGATACTTCTAAGGTTTTAAAAGCTAATGCATCTAGTAAATCTACTTTTACCTCTTGCTGTGCATAGGTAAAAGAGCTAACAAAAACCACAGCTGCTAATAATATTTTTTTCATTTGAATTTTTACTATTTATAATTTATGTATTGCCTACAAGTATAATACCACAAACATACATTTTTTATAAAAAACTGTATGGTAAATATACTTTCTCTCTTACGAGCAGTTACAGTTTGTATCGCAACCGTTATTTTTTTTAGGCTTAAAAAAGAACTTTTTAACTAAAAAAATAACTGCTCCACAAACAACCGCATATGTTAAAACTTCTTGCATTAACTTAAAATTTGATAGGCTATAAATGCTGATAAATATGCCAAAACCCCCATACTTACTAATTGAACCGTTGGCCACTTCCAACTTTTAGTTTCTCTTTTTACAATTGCTAACGTTGCCATACATTGCATTGCAAACGCATAAAACAACAATAAAGAAATTCCTGTAGCAAAATTAAACCTCTTCTCTCCTGTGTCAGGATTTATCTCTGATGCCATTTTTTGTTTGATAGTAGTCGTATCTTCTCCGTCGTCTTCTACACTATAAATAGTTGCTAACGTACCAATAAACACCTCTCTCGCAGCAAAAGAACTAATTAGTCCAATACCTATTTTCCAGTCATAACCTAAAGGCTTAACAACTGGCTCTATTGTTTTTCCTGCTATTCCTATATATGAGTTTGCAAGTTTAGCTGAAGCGACTTTTTTAGCTAGCTCTTCTTCTGATAATTGTTGATTTGCTACATTTTCAACTACATTTTTCTCTGCATTTTCAAAAGACGAAGGACCATGTGATGCTAAAAACCATAATACTATTGAAATTGCTAAAATGATTTTTCCTGCTCCAAAAACAAATGCTTTTGTTTTATCTAACACATCATAAAACACATTTTTAACTGATGGTATCTTATAGTTAGGCATCTCAACTACAAAAAGCGAGTTATTTTTTATCTTCAATGTCTTATGTAACACATATGCTGCGATAATTGCAGCCGCAAATCCTAAAATGTATAAAGCCAACAGGGTAAAACCTTGTAAACTAAAAAAACCAAACAACTTAGTATCAGGAATAATTAAAGCTATTAAAATAGCATACACAGGTAATCTTGCGGAACAGGTTGTAAATGGTGTTACCAATATGGTAATTAATCGTTCTTTCCAACTACCAATAGTTCTAGTTGCCATAATTGCTGGAATAGCACATGCTGTTCCTGAGATTAAAGGAATAACACTTTTACCACTCATTCCAAAGCGACGCATAATTTTATCCATCAAAAATACCACGCGGCTCATATATCCTGTTTCTTCAAGAATGGATATAAAAAGAAATAAAATAGCTATTTGAGGAATAAAAATTACAACTCCACCAACTCCAGGAATAATTCCATCAGTTAATAAATCAGTAAACATTCCTGCTGGTAATTGTGCTTTTGTAAACTCTGCAATATTGGCAAACAACCCATCGATAAGATCCATAGGTGTAGACGCCCAATCAAAAATAGATTGAAATATTAGCAATAACAATCCGAAGAAAATAACATACCCAAATATTTTATGAGTAAATACTCTATCTAATCTACTGCGTATATCTGTCGCTTTAGAAGCATCTATCTTATACGTTTTATTTAAAACAGCGTTTATTTGCTGATATCTATATATCGTTTCTTTATGCTGATATTTTTTCTGCTTTGTAATTTCACCTTCAAACTCTTTTATTGCTTCTTTTTCTGAAGAAGAAAGTAATGGAGTGTGATTTTTAGTTAACATCATCCACAACTCATACGAAGTAAACTCTTTACTCACCGTAGCCAATCGGTCAAAGTAAGTTGTATCAATTTTTTTAGATAGTTCGTTAAAATTTGAATGTACTTTTAACGATTCATAATTCGCTACTACCTCTTTTAAATCGTCAACACCTTCATTTGTTCTTGCCGACATTAATACTACTTTAGTGTGTAACTCTTTTTCTAAAGCAGGTATGTCAATAGAAATTCCTTTTCGCTTTAATTGATCCGCCATATTTAACGCTAAAATCGTCGGAACTTCTAAATCCTGAATTTGTGAAAACAGTAATAAGTTTCTTTTTAGGTTTTCAATATCAGCAACTACAACAATTACATCTGGCTTTTCTTCTTGGTGTGTAGTCATCAAAGCTTTTAAAACAATGCTTTCATCTAAAGAAGTTGGGTTGATACTATAGGTACCTGGCAAATCAGTAATCATTGCACTTTTACCTTCTGGCAACTTACAAATTCCTTGTTTTTTATCAACGGTAACCCCAGGATAATTCCCTACTTTTTGGTTTAACCCTGTTAGCTGATTAAATAACGATGTTTTACCTGTATTAGGATTTCCAATTAAAGCTACATTAATACGATTACTCATCAGCTATAGTTTTATAATTGAAATTTGACTAGCTGTTTCTTTTCGAATCGCTAAATGACTTCCATTTACGCATATATACATAGGATCTTTTAGTGGAGCAATTTGAAGTAACTCTACTTCACTTCCTGGTAAACACCCCATTTCTAATAACTTCAGTGGAATCTTATCTAAGCACTCTTCAGATATAATTCCTTTTTCCCCTAAATGTAACGATGCGATAGTACTCAAAAGATATATTTTTAGCTTGCAAATATACTAAAATAGAATCGTTCTAAACAGTATATCAAAACAATATATCATTTATTTACAATAGGTTGTTCTCTTTGTTTGATGTCTTATATTTGTGGTATGACTTTCGACGATATTATTGGGCAAGAACACATCAAAAAACACTTACAGCAATCAGCTGAAAACAATAGAATTCCGCATGCACAACTCTTTGTTGGCAAAGAAGGTAGCGGTACTCTACCTATGGCTATTGCCTACGCTCAATTTCTATTGTGTAATTTTTCTGACAACCCAGAAGCTTGTAATATAAAATGTAGTAAACTACAACACCCTGATTTACATTTTGCTTTTCCAGTGACTACAAATGACTCGGTAAAAAAACACCCTGTTAGTAATTTGTTTTTAGAGGATTGGCGTTCTTTTATTGAAGAGCAACCTTATGGAAGTTTATTTAATTGGCTACAACATATTGGTGTTGAAAATAAACAAGGTCAAATTGGTGTTGATGAAGCAGAAGACATTGTAAAAAAGCTACAATTAAAATCGTATGAAGGTGGCTTTAAAGTAATGATTATTTGGATGGCTGAAAAAATGAATGTTGCTGCCTCTAACAAATTATTAAAACTAATTGAAGAACCACCAAGCAAAACTATTTTCATTCTTATTACTGAAGATGAAGAACAAATTATAAACACTATAAAATCTAGATGTCAGGCTTTACATTTCCCTTCATTAAGTGAAAGTGATATAGCTAATAATCTAGTTCAGCAAGAAGGTGTATCAGAAAATGAAGCTGTAAAAATTGCTCATCAATCTGAAGGAAACTACAACAAAGCTCTGCATGTTTTAAACAATAATTCAAACGACTTAGTTTTTGAGCAATGGTTTATTACGTGGATTCGAGCTGCCTTTAGAGCTAAAGGAAATGCTGCCGTTATTCAAGATTTAATAGGATGGTCAGAAGAAATTGCTAAATCTGGTAGAGAGACTCAAAAACAATTTTTACAATATTGTTTACAGTTTTTTAGACAAGCCTTACTTCTCAACTACGGAACTCCAGACCTAGTGTTTTTAGAAACAAAATCTGCAAACTTTGACCTCTCTAAATTTGCTCCGTTTATTCATAGTGCCAATATTTTAATTATCGAAAAAGAAGTAGGCGATGCTCAATATCATATTGAAAGAAACGGAAATGCTAAAATTATTTTGTTAGATTTATCTATTAAACTAACGCGTCTTCTACACACCAAAGAAGAAAAAATTCAATCTTAATCATGAAAACAAAACATATAATTACCGCGCTTATTTTCGGAATACTTTTTGTTGCTTGTAAACAAGAAAAAAAAGAACCTTTATTACAAAAGTATTTGGTTGGTAGCTGGGAAACTACATATTTAAAAATTGAATATTTAACTGCTAACGAAACCGATAGTACTTCTGTTTTTGAAGATGATTTTAGTAAACCTAATTCAGGAAAAGCCCAGTCTACCTATAACAACGATGGCACTTTTTCTGCTTGGTTTGTACAAGCTGACGGAAAAAAAGTTGGTGAAACAGATGGAAAGTGGGAAACAAGTGGCGATAGTCTGTTTGTTGATTACCCTTATTTAGGAAAACAAGTACAAGCTTGGTATAAAATTACACAAACAAACGACGGATTTAGTGCTATATCTACTTATGATTGGGATAATGATGGAGAAACAGATGACACTTTGCTTATGAAAACTAAAAAAATTGAGTTATAAAATTGCGTATTTTCAATAACATATCACTTCGAATTAGAATTTTTTTGTCAATGATACTTTTAGTGCTATTGGCATCAATTTTAATTGTAATCGTTACTATTTATCAATATGACGAGCAAACAAAAGATTATAATACTGCGCGTTTTGAGCGTAAAGAATTCTCTACAAAACAAGATATTGAAATAGAGCTTAAGCGTAGAACCACATACCCTGTAACTACAGAAAACCTATCCAAAATTTTTCAAGATAGAATTTATGACATTGCTTATGTTCATAAACTTACTATCTCTATGTACGACATGGATGGAAAGTTACTAAAATCTTCTATTCCATATAATTTCGACAAAAAAGAAGGTCAAAACTTAGCCAATGAAACTGTTAGAGATTTAGCTAACAATTCAAATCATAAAATTTTTAAGAGTAGATCCGAAAAGGGTATTACTTACCAATCTTCATACACCTATATAAATGACCCTCGTTTTAAGAGGATTGGTATTTTAGAGCTACAAATAGCGCAAGATAACGAAGAGCAAAAACACGAACTAAGAGAATTTATTTCTCGCCTATCATTAGTTTATCTACTAATGCTTATCATTGCCATTATTTTAGCTTACTTTTTATCAACCTATATCACACGATCAATTCAAACCATCTCACAAAAAATAAACGAGACACGTTTAAATAAGCGTAACGAAAAGATTACCTTAAACTCTGCCAGTTCAGAAATCAACTCTTTAGTTGCCGCTTATAACAACATGATTGATCAATTAGAAGAAAGTGCTGTAAAACTGGCTCAAAGTGAGCGAGAACAAGCTTGGAGAGAAATGGCTAAACAGGTGGCTCACGAGATTAAAAATCCGTTAACACCAATGCGCTTATCAGTACAAAGTTTTGAGAGAAAATTCAACCCAGAAGATCCTAACATCAAAGAGAAAATGTCTGAATACAGTGAAACACTTATTCAACAAATTGATGTTATGAGTTCTATAGCTTCTGCTTTTTCGGATTTTGCTAAAATGCCTACACAACGCCGAGAAAAACTGAATGTAGTTGATATTGTTAAACATTCTTTAGATATTTTTACTGAAGACTACATACATTATTTTCCTCAAGAAAAAGAGCTATACGCTAGTTTAGATAAAACACAATTGATACGAATTGTTACCAACCTAGTTAAAAACTCAATTCAGGCAATAAAAGACACTGATAAGAACCCTAAAATAGAAGTCAAAGTTGCTTCTGAGGGGAATAATGTTAAGATAACAGTTTCTGATAACGGAAAAGGTATTAGTGAAGAAAATAAAGAGTTAATTTTCGAACCTAAGTTCACTACTAAAACAAGCGGAATGGGCTTAGGCCTTTCTATAATAAAAAATATAATTGAAGCGTATGACGGTACAATTTCCTTTACCTCAACTAAAGGAGTTGGAACTGTTTTTACTGTAATATTACCTAAAACATAAACATAGTATGAATTTTGAAAATATTTTAGTTGAACAAGCTAACGGATTGGCAACTATTACAATTAACCGACCAAAAAAACTAAACGCTTTAAACAAAGCTACTATTGAAGAACTTCATAATGCTTTCAAGGATTTGGAAGAAGACAGTGTTGTTAAAGTAATTATTATCACAGGAAGTGGAGAAAAAGCATTTGTTGCTGGGGCAGATATTTCTGAGTTTGCACATTTCTCTGTTGAAGAAGGAGGAATGTTAGCTAGAAAAGGACAAGAAATCTTATTTGACTTTGTTGAAAACCTATCTACTCCAGTTATAGCTGCTGTAAATGGTTTTGCTTTAGGTGGTGGATTAGAGTTAGCAATGGCTTGTCATTTTAGAATAGCTTCTGATAATGCTAAAATGGGCTTACCTGAAGTTTCTCTAGGGGTTATTCCTGGTTATGGTGGTACACAACGCTTACCTCAATTGGTTGGTAAGGGAAAGGCAATGGAGTTAATAATGACAGCAGGTATGATTTCTGCTGACGAAGCTAAAGAAGCTGGGTTGGTAAATCATACAACTTCACAAGAAGAGCTTTTACCTTTAGCTGAAAAGATTGCTTCAAAAGTTATGCGCAACTCTTCAGTTGCCATTAGCGCAGCAATTAAAGCTGTTAACGATAATTTCAAAGATGGTGTAAATGGTTTTGAAAGCGAAATTACAGAGTTTGGGAATTGTTTTGGCACCGAAGATTTTAAAGAAGGAACCACCGCCTTTCTAGAGAAACGTAAACCTGATTTCCCAGGAAAATAATACCTTTTTTAAAGAATATTCTACATAAAAAAATAGCATCTAAATAGAATTTAGATGCTATTTTTACAATAAGGGGATTACATTAATAAAATGGGGGTTATTAACTGAAGCAAATATATACTAAATTCAATAACATCCAAATTTTAACGTAAACTTTTTATTAAAACAACACAATCTTTACATTATTAATATAATAAACACTAATTTTCTCCATTCCATTCTTTATAGAATTGTTCTAAAAAACCTTCCATATAAGTATGCCTTTGTTCTGCAATTGATTTTCCTGTAGTAGTATTCATCTTATCTTTTAAAAGCAAAAGTTTTTCATAAAAGTGATTAATTGTAGGCGCTGTAGACTTTTTATATTCTTCTTTAGTCATGTTTAAATTTGGGGTAACCTCTGGATTATAAAGCTCCCTGTTTTTAAACCCTCCGTAATTAAAGCAACGAGCTATTCCTACAGCTCCAATGGCATCTAATCTATCAGCATCTTGAACAACATTTAACTCAGGAGAAGTGAAGTTTTGTTTAAAGTTTCCTCCTTTAAAAGAGATATTAGTGATGATTTTTTCTATATGAGTAATTATTTCTTCTGATACTTGTTGACTTTCAAGAAAAGCTCTTGCTTTTTGCGGACCAACAGTTTCATCTCCATCATGAAATTTACTATCAGCTATATCATGTAACAATGCTCCTAAAGAAACCACAAATTCATCAACTTTTTCATCTTTTGCAATCAACAAAGCATTTTTATAAACTCGTTCAATGTGAAAAAAATCATGTCCGCCTTCTGCTCCTTGTAAAGTTTCTTTTACAAACTCAATGGTGTTTTGTATTATTTGTTCTTTGTTCATTATCCAAAAATAAAAATCCTGTACTTATAAGCACAGGATTTTAAAAGTATTATTATAAATTATTTTATGCAGTAACAGATGGTTTAACCAAATTGTTAGCTACTAAATATTCTGCTATTTGAATAGTATTAGTTGCAGCTCCTTTGCGAAGATTATCTGCAACAATCCACATGTTTAACGTATTTGGTTGAGATTCATCTCTTCTAATTCTACCCACAAAAACCTCATCTTTATTATTTGCTAAAATAGGCATAGGGTATACATTGTTTTGTACATCATCTTGTACAATAACACCATCAGTTTTACCAAGTAACTCACGTACTTTTTCTAGTTCAAAATCATTTTCAAACTGAACATTTACAGCCTCAGAATGCCCTCCTGCTGTTGGAATTCTAACTGCTGTTGCTGTAACTGCGAAAGAATCGTCTCGTAAAATCTTTTTAGGTTCTTTTACAAGCTTCATTTCTTCTTTAGTATATCCGTTTTCTAAGAATACATCGCAATGAGGTAATGCATTTCTTCCTATCGGATGTGGATATGCCATTTCTCCTTCAACTCCAGCCTCTTCATTATCTAATTGCTGAACAGCTTTTACACCTGTTCCTGAAACTGATTGATACGTTGAAATCACCACGCGTTTCATGTTATATTCTTTATGTAACGGAGCTAATGCCATTACTAACTGAATAGTAGAGCAGTTTGGGTTTGCAATAATCTTATCTTCACTAGTTAATACATCTCCATTGATTTCCGGAACTACTAGTTTTTTGTTTGGATCCATTCTCCAAGCAGAAGAATTATCAATTACTGTGGTACCTACTGCAGCAAACTTAGGAGCCCATTCTAATGAAGTATCTCCTCCAGCAGAAAATAATGCAATATCAGGTTGCATCGTTACTGCGGTTTCCAAACCTACTACTGTATAATTTGTTCCTTTAAATTCTATTTTATTTCCTACCGAACGCTCTGAAGCAACAGGAATTAATTCTGTTACTGGAAAATTACGTTCTGCTAAAACTTGTAACATTACATTACCTACCATTCCGGTAGCGCCTACTACTGCTACTCTCATCTTTTTACTATTTGAGTATAAAATTAATTGTTTGTATGTTACAAAGGTTTAAAAAAAACAAATTGGTTGTATCTTAATTGTGTAAAAAAATACGTTAAAGTTTAAAATTATATCACTTTTGATTAAAAAGTGTTGTTTTAAACAGTAAAACTCAAAAAATCAGTACATTTGCACCGATTTTTTATTAAAATCATAACATATTTGTTTAACTTAAAAAAGTATAGCATGCAACTGTACAACAAGTTAAGCGCTGAAGAACGCGCTAAATTAATAGACGATGCGGGTAAAGACCGTATTACCATTTCATTCTATCAATATCATAAGATAGAAAATCCAACTTTATTTAGAAATAAATTATTCCTTGAGTGGAATGAGCTAGATGTTTTAGGAAGAACGTATGTTTCTTACGAAGGAATCAATGCTCAAATATCTGTACCATCTGAAAACTTTTTAGCTTTAAAAGATCAGTTAGATAGTATTTCTTTTTTAAATGGAATTCGTTTGAATGTTGCCATTGAACACGACAACAAATCCTTTTTAAAACTAAAAGTAAAAGTTCGTAACAAGATTGTTGCTGACGGATTAAATGACGACACTTTTGATGTTACTGATAAAGGAGTGCACCTAAATGCAAAAGAGTTTAATGAAATGCTAGCAAACCCTAATACTGTTTGTGTAGATATGCGTAATCATTACGAAAGTGAAATTGGACATTTTGATGGGGCTGTAACTCCAGATGTAGATACGTTTAGAGATTCTTTAGATATTATTGAAGAAGATTTAAAAGACCATAAAGAAGACAAAAACTTATTAATGTATTGTACTGGTGGTATTCGATGTGAAAAAGCATCTGCTTACTACAAACATAAAGGTTTTAAAAATGTTTTTCAGTTAGAAGGAGGTATTATAGAATATACACGTCAAGTAAAATCAGAAGGTTTAGAGAACAAGTTTTTAGGAAAGAATTTTGTTTTTGACCATAGAAGAGCTGAAAAGATTTCTGATGATGTAATTGCTAATTGTCACCAATGCGGAAAACCTTGCGACACCCATACTAACTGTGCTAACGAAGGTTGTCACTTACTATTTATTCAGTGTGATGAATGTGCTGAGAAAATGGAAAACACCTGTTCTCCTGAATGTCAAGACATCATTCATTTACCATACGAAGAACAAAAAGAATTGCGTAAAGGAAAACACGCAAGTAATAAAATATTTAAAAAAGGACGTTCAGAAGCTTTAAAATTTAAAAAGTAATGCAAAAGATTGAGTTAATGGCTCCTGCTGGTAATTTTGAATCGTTACAAGCTGCTTTAGATAATGGATGTGATTCTATATACTTTGGTGTAGAGCAATTAAATATGCGTGCTCGAGCGTCTATCAATTTTACCTTAGATGATTTAGAAGAGATTTCTCGTAGATGTACTGAGAAAAATGTTCGTACGTATTTAACATTAAATACTATTGTATACGATCATGATTTATCTATCGTAAAAACCTTAATCAAAAGAGCTAAAGAAGCTAATATTACTGCCGTAATAGCTATGGATCAAGCTGTAATTGCAATAGCTAGAGCTGAAGGTATGGAGGTTCATATTTCTACTCAAATTAATATCACCAACATTGAAACAGTTAAGTTTTATGCTATGTTTGCTGATACTGTAGTATTGAGTAGAGAACTAAGTTTACGTCAGGTAAAAAAGATTACAGAGCAGATTGAAAAAGAAGAAATCAAAGGGCCTTCTGGTCGTTTGTTAGAAATTGAAATTTTTGGTCACGGAGCACTTTGTATGGCGGTTTCTGGAAAATGTTATATGAGTTTACATTCACATAATTCATCAGCAAACAGAGGTGCATGTAAACAAAATTGCCGCAAAAAATATACGGTAATTGACCAGGAATCTGGTTTTGAAATGGAATTAGACAATGAATATATCATGTCTCCAAAAGATTTATGTACCATCGATTTCTTAGATCAGGTTGCAGATGCTGGAATTAAAGTATTGAAGATTGAAGGTCGTGGACGTGCACCAGAATATGTAGCTAAAGTTATTAAGTGCTATCGTGATGCTATTGATAGTTTATATGACGGAACCTACGATAAAGAGAAGGTGATTAGCTGGATGCAAGAACTGGAGAAAGTATACAATCGTGGTTTTTGGAATGGCTATTATTTAGGACAAAAGTTAGGTGAGTGGAGTAAAGAACCTGGTTCGCATGCTACTCAAAAGAAGGTGTATTTAGGAAAAGGAATGCACTATTTCCCTAAAGCAGAAGTTGGAGAGTTTAAGATTGAAGCATACGATTTAGCAATTGGTGATACCATTTTAATTACAGGGCCAACAACAGGTGCTCAAGAAATGGAATTAAAGAGCATGTTTGTAAATGACAAAGAAGCACAAACCGCTACCAAAGGTGATGAAGTTACGATGAAGTTAGATTTCAGAATTCGTCCTTCAGACAAATTATATAAAATTGTAAAAACCGAATTTGCTAAAAACTAATGGTTGTAATTACCTTACAAAGAAACAAATGTATTGGCTGTAATTATTGTGTTGAGTTAGCTCCGGCACAATTTCAAATGTCTAAAAAAGACGGGAAATCAGTTTTATTACATTCCGCAGAAAAGAAAGGTTTCTTTACTATAAAATCTCACGACGACAGTATTTTTGAAGCTGCTCACGAAGCAAAAAAAGCTTGTCCGGTGAAAATTATTGAAGTAAAACAAGTATAGTTTTAGAGAAAAGACCGCTTCGCTGTTAGAAAAAAGAATCAAGACTAACAAAAAGCTCTCTTACGAGGGCTTTAGTTGTTTTAAAAAAAGCTGTAATTTTATCTAAAATAGATAGCATGTCTGGAGAAATGAATTTATCAGTTCTTATTAAAGAAATGAAACCTTTTGTAAACAAAGGAGAGTATGTTTTTACTTCGGTACAGGAAACATCCAATATCCATACAAAAGATATAATTGGAATGTTTAAAGAATTGGAAGGAATGACTTTAATTCTGGAAAAGGAAGTTGCAGATAATTTAGGTTTAGATTACAGTTTTAAAGCATCCTGGATTACTTTAAAAATTCATTCTGCTTTAGATGCGGTTGGCTTAACCGCTGCTTTTTCTTCAGAATTAGCAAAACATAATGTAAGTTGTAATGTTGTTGCTGGTTTTTATCATGATCATATTTTTGTAGACAAAAAAGACGAAGCAAAAACTATTGATGTTTTAACCAATCTATCGAAATCAGTTTAGCTTGTATTCATGGAATTACAACCTCCTTTTCGTAAAATTATTCATGTGGATATGGATGCTTTTTATGCATCTGTAGAGCAATTGGATAATCCTGAATTGCAAGGAAAACCTGTTGCTGTTGGTGGTAGCGAAATACGTGGTGTGGTTTCGGCGGCAAGCTATGAAGCTAGAAAGTTTGGGGTTCGTTCTGCAATGAGTGGAGTATTAGCAAAACAAAAGTGTCCGCACATCATTTTTGTACCTCCTAGATTTGATCGCTACAAAGAAATTTCCTCAAAAATTAGAAAAATCTTTTACGATTATACCGACTTGGTAGAGCCTTTATCTTTGGATGAAGCTTATTTAGATGTTACTGAAAATAAGAAAGGAAATCCATCTGCTAGTATGATTGCTCAAGAAATTCGTCAGCGAATTTGGGAAGAATTAGAATTACGAGCATCCGCAGGCATCTCTATCAATAAATTTATAGCTAAGGTAGCTTCTGACATTAACAAACCTAATGGACAAAAAACCATCAATCCAGAAGAAGTTATAGAGTTTCTAGAGCAATTACCTGTAAATAAATTTTATGGAGTAGGAAAAGTTACCGCTGCCAAAATGCACAACCTTGGCATTTTTACAGGTTTGGATTTGAAACAAAAATCATTAGAAGAACTCAGTAAATTGTTTGGAAAATCAGGAGTGCATTATTACAATATTGTTAGAGGTATTCATAATTCGGAAGTGAAGCCAAATCGCGTTAGAAAATCAATTGCTGCCGAAACTACTTTTCGAGAAAACTTATCTTCAGAGGTTTTTATGTTAGAGCGTCTTGATAAAATTGCTGACGAATTGGAACGTCGAATGAAAAAATCGAATACCAAAGGAAAAACAGTAACTCTTAAAATTAAATACAGCGATTTTACGCAACAAACCCGTAGTAAAACTACCACCCATTACCTTCAGCTAAAAAAGGAGTTCTATCCTATCGTAAAAGAGTTATTATACCAAGACACACTTAACAACTCTGTCCGTTTATTAGGCATTTCTTTTAGCAACTTAAATACAGAGAAAAAAGAACCTGTTTGGGTTCAATTGCGTTTTGATTTTTAAAGTATTGGTATTTTCAACGAAACTTTGGTTCCTTTCGGATTTCCTTCTTCGTCAATTATATCTGTATAAATTAATGAATAGTTATTTGCATACTCATTAGCAAAGTTTCGCAATCGTTCTTTAGTTAAATCTATACCTATAGACCTACGATTTAACGATTTGTTTTTTCTAATTTTCATAGCAGCATCCCTACCAATTCCATTATCTACAATATCAATTTGTATAAACTCATCTGATATTTTTGTAACCGATAATGAAACTTCTTTTTTTCCTTTCTTAGATGAAAGTCCATGCCAAATAGAGTTTTCTAAAAAAGGTTGCAATATTAATGGTGGAACTTTTATCCTTTCTATGTTTACATTTGGATCAATATTTTCAATGTAATTCACTTCATTTGATAATCGAATGTTCTCGATACTCATATATAAATTCATTGTTTTTAGCTCTTCACTTAACGTTACTTCCTTAACAGATGAAGACTCCAAAATGCTGCGAATTAGTTTTGAAAATTTATTTAAATAATATACTGCGTTCTTCTGTTCATTATTTATAACATAGAGCTTAATAGAGTTTAACGCATTAAATACAAAATGCGGATTCATTTGAATTCTTAAAGCTTCCTGTTCTAGCATTAATATTTTCTTGTCATTATTTAATAAACGTTGCCTATACATAGAATATAACAACACGCCTAATAACGCTATAGAAACTAATGCAATAATTAAAACATTTCTATTTCGTAATAATTTTAGTTTTGCTATTTCATTCTCTTTTGCTAAATTTTTTATCTTATTTCTGCTTACCTCATTATCATATTTATTAATAAGGTTGTTTACGTATAGTATATTTTTATCATTAAACGTTTTACGCTCTCCTTCAATAGCTTTCTTATAAAAACTATACGCTTTTTCATAATTTTTTTGTTTCTCATACAGCTCAGACAAGTGCAAGTTAGATTGATTAATTCCTGAAGGAATTTTATGCTTATTAGCTACCTCTAAACCTTTTTCTAAATATACTTTTGCTTTATCTAAACTATCTAACTTTAATTGTACGTTTCCAAACGTAACATACACATCAGATGTGTAATATTGGTTTCCTATTTCCTCAGAAAGATCTACCACTTCACTTATATAGTTGTACGCTTCCTCATACTTTCCTTGCAGTAGTAAAACATTACTAATACTATTATGACAAATAACTTTTCCTATACTTGAGTTATTCTCTATATTATATTGTAAAGATTTATTATAGTGTTCTAACGCAGCATCTATATCTCCTAAATTTTGAAAAGCAAGCCCCATATTTTGGTGATTAATAGCCAACCCTCTTTTGTCTTCAGTTTTTTCTTGAATTAAAATTGCTTTTTTAAACTTTTCTAAAGCTAGTTGGTATTGCTTAAGAGCCAGATAAATATTACCAATACTATTGTTTGATATACTTATGCTTATTTTAGTATCAACATCTGGAATCTCAATTTTATCCGCTAATTCGAGTGCCATTTGATGATAATTTAAGGCATTTCTAATCTTATCTTGCCTTCTATATACAACTCCTATTTGATTGAGTGTAACAATTTCTGCATTTACGTCCTCTATTTCTCTTGATAACTCAAGAGCTTTCATATAATTCTCTATTGAACTATCAAAAAAAGAGTTGTTTCTGTAGTGCCTTCCTAGTAAGTTATAAGCATATACCTCACCTAACCTATACTCTTTTTTTTGACTTTCACTTAAAAGAAAGTCTATATCTTCTTTATTAAATCGTTTACGTTGAAAAAAACGATATAAATCATAATAATCATCTATCTTTTTTTCTATTGCCAGCTGTATTAAATTATCTACGTTCTTCTTCTCTTCTTGTGAAAAACAAGAAAACGATACATAAAATAAAAAGATGATTATAATTAATTTTTTCATTTAAAATTTTTCTAAGAAATCCGATTTTCTTTGTCTAGAAACAGGAATTTTATGGTTATTTTCTAATACAACATAACCATCAGACTTTAAAAACTCTTTTATTTTATTTAAGTTAATTATATATGAATTATGTATTCTAAAAAAATGATCTTCTGGAAGAAGTAAATTTATTTCTTTTAGTTTTTTTGTAACTACAATTTTCTTATTCGCTCCAGTAGTATAGATTGTTGAATAATTACCATCAGACTCTACAAATAAAATTTCATCTTGAGATAAAAAGACTAGTTTACCATCTGTATTAATAGTTATTTTTCTTCTATTGAATTTTTCATTAAAGCTTGATAATATTTTTTCAACCTTTTCGGTATTATTATTCTTCTTATAGTGTTGTTTAACTCTACCTATCGTTTCCTCCAAATCATCAGAATCAATAGGTTTAAGGAGATAATCTATCGCTTGATTCTTCAATGCCTTAATTGCATATTCATTATATGCTGTTGTAATAATTACGGCAAAATCTTTATTCTCAATTTTCTCTAACAATTGAAAACCATCCATCGTGGGCATTTCAATGTCTAGAAAAAGACAATCAATACTATTCTCATTTATAAACTTAATTGCTTTCTCAGCAACCGTGAATGTTTCTATGATTTCTATATCATTCCCAAAGCTTGATAGTTCCCAAGAAAGTCCCTGTATTGCTTTTGGTTCATCATCAACTATAACTGCTCTTAACATTTCATGTACATTTATATCAAATGTAACAGATAATATTTTAAAAATAAAATGTAACTAATACGATTTTAGCAAAAAATCAGTTCAAAACTATGTCATAAACATATTTTTTTACCATTTACACAAAAAAACAAACCATTTATACATCCTTTACATTAATAAACGTTCTTTTATATGATATTTGCAGTGTAATACACAAGGGGAATCATATTGATAAATTGGGGGATTAATCAATAATGATATTAAGTTATGAAACACCACTTTAAAGTGGTGTTTTTTTTTATATAAATTCTAATGTTCGTTTATTTATATACACAAAAAAGCTCAACTAAATTTAGTTGAGCTTTTTATCTTATCCTAATCAGTTAGTTTCTTAAGCCTCAAATGGAGTTACAGAAACATATGATTTATTATCTCTTTTCTTTTGGAATTTTACAACACCATCAACTTTAGCATGTAAAGTATGATCTTTACCCATGTAAACATTTTCACCTGGATTGTGTTGAGTTCCTCTTTGACGAACAATAATGTTACCTGCAATAGCAGCTTGTCCTCCAAAAATCTTTACTCCTAATCGTTTCGATTCTGATTCACGACCGTTCTTCGAACTACCGACACCTTTCTTATGAGCCATCTTTGTAAGTTTTTAAAGTTAATTATTTACTTAATGCTTCAATTAATTCTGCTTTCTTTAAAGAAGTGTATCCTGTAATACCTTGTTCTTTAGCTAAAGCTTTTAATTCTGCTACAGTCATTGAACTTAAATCCTTCGATTCTTCTTTTGCTTCAGCCTTAGGAGCTTCTTTCTTAGCAGCTGCCTTTTTTACTCCTGACGCAGAAATTCCTTCGATTTGAATTTCAGTTAAATACTGTCTGTGTCCATTTTTCTTTTTGTAACCTTTTCTTCTTTTCTTTTTGAAAACGATTACTTTATCACCTTTTAAGTGACCTAAAATCTTTGCAGTTACTCCTGCACCTTCTATAGCTGGGGCGCCAATAGTTACGTTTCCTTTATCTTCAATAAGCATTACATTATCAAAAGTTACTTTTGATCCTTCTGCTTCTGGTAAACGGTGTACGTATACTTTTTGGTCTTTTGCTACTTTAAATTGCTGCCCTGCTATCTCTACGATTGCGTACATACTATTTGTTTTGCGTTTATACTTTACTCACACTTCCTTAAATAAAAATGCGGGTGCAAATATACATTTTTTACTTCAAAAAAAAATGTATTACTCAGAAAATTACTCTTTTAGCATAAAAAAGGTTTATTTTTATTATTTCAACTGTAACAAATACTATAACTTCACGTCAAATACACGAAAATCATTAAAAATTAAATTTCAATCAATGAGAAAAAGAGTTATCACTCTAGCTTCAGCTTTGTTGTTAGGCTTATCGGCTAATGCACAAAAAGTTGAGTTTGAAGAGTACGATTTAAGCAACGGAATGCACGTTATTTTGCATCAAGACAATTCTGCTCCTGTTGTTACTGTTGGAGTAATGTACCATGTAGGGTCTAAAGATGAAGAGAATGGGAAAACAGGAATGGCGCATTTTTATGAGCACTTGTTATTTACCGGAACTAAAAATATTGGCCGTGGTGAATGGAATAAAATTGAAGCTGCCAATGGTGGAACTGGTAATGCTAACACTAACTGGGACAGAACCTACTACTACGAAACATTCCCTTCTAATAACTTACAGTTAGGTTTATGGATGGAATCTGAGCGATTATTACATCCAATTATCGACCAAAAAGCTGTAGATACTCAAAACGAGGTGGTAAAAGAAGAAAAACGTCAACGTATGGATAATGCTCCTTATGGGAAAATTATATATGGAGATGTATACAGCCATATTTTTGACAAGCACAATTATGGTAGACCTATGATTGGTTACATTAAAGATTTAGATGCCGCTAAACTGAGTGAATTTCAAGATTTTTACAACAAGTGGTACATGCCAAATAATGCTGTGTTAGTTGTTGCTGGTGATTTTGAAAAAGCTTCAACTAAAAAGTTAATTAAAGATTATTTTGAGCCAATTCCTGCAAGAAAGCTTCCAAAAAGAGACAAGGTAGTTGAGCCTGAAAGAGCTAAAGAAAAACGCGTAAAAGAATACGACTCAAATATTCAATTGCCAGCTATTTTATTAGCACACAAAACTCCTTCAATGAAAGAAAGAGACTCTAAAGTATTGGATGTAATTTCTACTATTTTAAGTAACGGAAAAAGCTCTAGATTGTATAAAAAACTAGTTGACGATAAGAAAAAAGCATTACAAGTATTTTCTTTTGCTCGTAACCTAGAAGATTACAGTGTTTACAACATTGGAGCTATTCCTTTAGGAAAAACATCTTTAGATGATTTAATTAAAGAAATGGATGAAGAAATTGAAAAACTTCAAACAGAGTTAATTTCTGATAGAGACTTACAAAAGGTTCGTAATAAATTTGAAAATCAGTTTGTTGCTTCAAATTCTAGTGTACAAGGTATCGCTAACTCTTTAGCAAGAAATTATATGTTAGTTGGAAACACTAATCAAATTAACAAAGAGTTAGAAGTTATCAACTCTATTACTAAAGAAGAAATTAGAGACGTTGCTAAAAAATATTTAGCTAAAAACCGTCGTGTTGTTATCGAATATTTACCAAAAAAGAAATAATCATCTAAACTGAATTTTAATGAAAACGAAAATATTTTCAATTATCACAATATTATTTCTATCATTAACTGTTTCAGCGCAGATTGATAGAACCCAACAGCCAAAACCAGGTCCAGCTCCTAAAATTAACTTAGGAACTCCTAAAAAGTTTGCTTTACCTAACGGATTGCAAGTTTTAGTGGTTGAAAATCATAAATTACCAAGAGTATCTGCTACATTAACCATTGATAACCCACCAATGTCTTATGGAAATAAAAAAGGTGTTGAGGGCTTATTAAGTGGAATGCTTGGAACAGGATCAAAAAACACTCCTAAAGCAAAGTTTGATGAAGAAGTTGACTTTTTAGGAGCTAACATCTCTTTTTGGGATGAAGGAGCTAGAGCAAGTTCATTATCTAAATACTTTCCAAAAGTATTAGGATTAATGGCTGATGCTGCTTTTAACCCTGTGTTTACTCAAGAAGAATTTGATAAGCAAATGAAGCAATCTCTTGACGGTATAAAAAACAACGCTAAGAGTGTTAAAGCTATTGCTAGTAGAGTTGAAAACGCATTAACGTATGGTAAAAATCACCCTTTTGGAGAGTTTACCTCTGAAGAAACGTTAAAAAATGTTACGTTACAAGATGTTAAAGACTTATACAACAAAACGTATAAGCCTAACAACGCATACTTAATTATAATTGGTGATGTAAACTTTAATGAAATTAAATCACAAGTTAAAGACTTATTTGGAACTTGGAAAAAAGGTGATTTAGTTACTCAAAAATTACCAAAAGTTGAAAATCCAACAACTACTGAGATCAATTTTATTGATATGCCAAATGCTGTTCAGTCTGAGTTATCTATTATTAACGCAGTAGATTTAAAGATGAACGATAAAGACTACTATGCTGCTTTATTAGCTAACCAAATTCTTGGTGGAGGCGGTACTGGTAGATTATACAAAAACCTTCGTGAAGATAAAGGCTACACTTATGGAGCTTATTCAGGAATCGGATCAAGTAGATATGCTTCTCGTTTTAAAACAACTGCATCTGTAAGAAACATGGTTACTGATAGCGCTATGGTTGAAGCGATGAAAGAAATCAACAAAATCCGTTACCAAAAAGCAACTCAAGAAGAGTTAGATATAGCTAAAGCTAAATACATTGGGAACTTTGTTCGTAACGTTGAGAAGCCTCAAACAGTAGCTTCATATGCTTTAAATATTTTAACAAACGACTTACCTGCTGATTATTACAAGAACTACTTAAAAAACATTAATGCTGTAACATTAAACGATGTACAAAATGCAGCAATTAAGTACTTCAAAGGAGACAAAGCTCGTATTATTATTACAGGTAAAGGAATTGATGTTTTAAAGAATTTAGAAAAAACAGCTGATTATAAAATCAACTATTTTGATAAAAACGGAAATCCTACTGAAAAACCTGCAATGAGTTTACCTATTCCTAACGGTGTTACAGCATCTAGTGTAGTGGATGATTATTTTAAAGCTATTGGAGGAAAAGATAAAGTAGCAAACGTAAAATCTGTAATGATTACTTCTAATGCTGCAGTTCAAGGAATGCAATTAAGTTTAGTTCAAAAAAATGCTACTCCAAATAAATCTTCAGTTATCGTTTCTATGATGGGTAATGTGATGCAAAAAGTAGTTTTTGATGGAACTCAAGGATATCAAGAAGTTCAAGGTCAGAAAAAAGAAATGACAGGTGACGAATTAGAAGAAATTAAAAATACTGCTGCTCCTTTTGCTGATAAAGCATATAAATCTGGAACTTTAGATAGAATTGAGCCTATAGACGGAAACAATGCTTATGTTATTAAACATGGTAAAAAAGAAATTTTTTATGATGTAAAGTCTGGATTAAAGGTTAAAGAGGTAAAATCTGCTAAAGGACCACAAGGAGAAATAAAAGTACCTGTTGTTTTTTCAGATTACAAAGAGGTAAACGGAATTAAATTCCCTCATAAAATGATTCAAAAGAATGGACCAATGACTTTTGAGTTCATTACAAAAGAAATTAAAATTAACGAAGGGGTTTCTGATGCTGATTTTAAATAAGTATTAGACCTAAGTCTATAAAAAATGAAAGAGCCAAAATGCAATATTTTGGCTCTTTTTATTTTAAGTAATTTTAAAACTATCTAGCTTTATTTACCAACCAAACTCCAAACAAAATAATCCCTCCTGCCAGTAACTGTATTAAGCTTAGCTTTTCTCCATCAACAATTCCCCAAATTACGGCAACCGCTGGAATTAAATACGTAACTGAAGCTGCAAAAACAGGAGATGATAGATGTACCATTTTATTAAATAGTACTTTTGCTATTCCTGTTCCCACTACTGCTAAAACAGTAATATAACCTAATGCTGAAGTTGTTTCTTCTGTTACTTCAAAAGTTGAAAAGAATCCAGAAAAAGCTAAAACTATAAACGCTGGTATTATCAATAATAAAAAGTTTCCAGTTGTAATTGCCAGTGCATCTAAATCATCTAAATACTTTTTAATCATATTTACATTAAACGCATATCCTATTGAAGCTATTAGTATTAAAACAGCATACCAATAATTTTGATTCGGATTTAATTCAGCTCCTTTCAAAATAAGAATTAAAGTCCCTGCTAACCCAATTAAAACTCCGTAAAACTGTTTTCTTTTAAAAGTAAACCCAAACACCAACGCTCCAAAAATAAACGTATTAAAAGGTGTTAACGAGTTTAAAATAGCTGGTATAGAACTATCTATTTTACTTACAGCAAAAGCAAACAAAAACGCAGGAAAAAAAGTACCCAAAACTGCTGTATATGCAACATATTTCCAGTGCCTCTTTTCTATTCTTTTTAAGCTTTTAAATCCAACTAACAGTAAAAAAACTGCTGTGATTAGCATTCGTAAAGCACCTACTTGAATTGGAGTTAACCCAATTAATGCTTTTTTCATTAAAATAAAAGAGCTTCCCCAAACTAGCGAAAGCACTATTAAAAACAACCATTTTTGTTGTTGACTATTCATTCTCAGTTAATTTAAGCACAAAAGTCGTTTATTTCTGTTTTTAATTTTGAATTTATTGATAAATTTGCTGAATAACTCAATAAATAAAAATGATGAAAATTCATAAAATATTATTTGCATTAGCTTTTGTTAGTTTTTTAGCTGTTGGATGTAAAAATGAAGCTAAAAAAGAAGAGGCTACCAAAGAGCAAAAAACAGAGGTAGCTGCTGACGCTAAAGAACTTTCTTTAAGTATTTCAGGGATGACTTGTGAAATAGGTTGTGCTAGAAAAATAGCTTCTGACTTAAGCAAGAAAGAAGGTGTTTTAGAAGCAAACGTTGTTTTTAACGACAGTATTGCAACTATAAAATACGATGCTAACAAAACAAACAAAGCGGATTTAATTGCTTTTGTAGAAGGAATTGGTAGCGGAGACATGTATAAAGCTTCTGAAGCTACTAAAAAAGCTGATAAGAAATCTTGTGACGCTGATTGTAAAAAAGAATGCTCTACAAAAACTAAGGCTGAAAAAAAGGCATGTAAAGAAGATTGTACTATGGCATGTTGTGCTGAAGCAAAAAAAGCATAATTGTTAATTTAAACAATACCGAAAGCTCCTAAATTAGGAGCTTTTTTTATGCCTTTTAAGTATCTTTGCTAAAACTTTTCATCAAATGAAGAAACATTTTCCTCTCATTGTAAAAATCTCGTTGATTGCTGTATATGTTATTTTTTTAGCTGGTTCTGTTGTTCGTATGACAGGGTCTGGAATGGGATGCCCTGATTGGCCAAAGTGTTTTGGTTATTACATTCCGCCAACTTCTGAAGAACAAATTACTTGGCAACCTGATTCTGAATACAAGAAAGGAATGATTATCGTAAAAGACGAAGCACTATTTGTAGCAGGTCATGATATTAAAACTTCTGAAAAGTTTAATGCCAACAACTGGGAAAAATACACTAAACATAACTACGCTAAATTTAATAAGTTTCATACCTGGACAGAGTATATTAACCGATTAAGTTCTGCTTTAGCAGGAATTCCTTTTTTGTTTTTAATTTTTGTTTCTCTTAAGTTTTGGAAAGAAAACAAACAAATAACACTTCTATCATTTGGTGCTTTCTTCTTGATGTTATTTGAAGCTTGGCTCGGTAAAACTGTTGTAGACTCTAACTTAAAACCAACTATAATTACCATTCACATGGTTGGTGGTTTAGTTATTGTTGCTTTGTTGTTATGGTTATTGTATATAGTTTCCGACCAAAAGAAAACATCTTATAAATACAATTCACTGTTTAGTAAATTAGTAATTCTTTCAGCTATATTTTCATTAATTCAAATTGCCTTAGGAACTCAAGTTCGTCAATTTATTGATGAACAAGTAAAACTACATGGATTTGAAAACAAACATTATAGTTTGATGGATCCGAACATTAAATTTTATATCCACCGTTCATTTACTATAGCTATTGTATTGGTAAACCTTGGATTATTTTACTTAAATCAGGTGAAAAATTTAGGTTACAAGTTAGTAAACTGGATTGTTGCTTTAATCTTTTTAGAAACGATTACAGGTATTTTAATGTACTATGCTGAATTCCCTCTAGGAACACAAGCTGTACACTTGTTATCGGGCGCTATTCTGTTTGGATTACAGTTTTATTTGTGGTTACAGAGTAGAAAGTAATTTAATTAAACAACTATGCTTCTCCGTTTGGTAGAATATAAGAAGTCTTTTTTGTAGATAAATTAATATTAAACCTTATTAATGAGTTTCCTCCATCCATAACTCCATACCATTCCTCCAGTGACCCTAACTCAGGACATTCACCATCAGTCCAAGAAGCATTTGTTAGCACTCTTTTGTTTCCTATCTTATCAAGATAAGGAGATAAAATATACCCATACTCTTTAAAGTTTGGGAGTTTTTTCAATCTATATCCTCCTCTATTCAAATTGCTATTGAACTCAATAAAAGCTTTTTCAATTAACTCATCAATTAAGTCAATATCTTCTTTAGTTAGTTTGTATTCCTTCAAGGAATTATAATACTCATTGTTTAAAGTATCTTTTGAAAAAATACTTTTCAACTCATTAATTGACCTTTCTTCAAAACACATCTTACGATTACAATTAAAGAGAAGAAGTACAAAAAACATAAAGCCAACTTTTCTCATCAATAAGCAATTTTAAAATTTAACATATCAATTTTTCCATTCCAAGGTTTCCATCATATGAATCATATCTTTTTTGATGTATTCAACTGCTGGCAAAATAGAATCATAATTTGGTTTGGTATAAAAGAATAAAGACCCTTTTAAAAAGTGTTTAGAGCTATCTGTTGCATGAAATTGCACTTGTGAAGCAGCGTTACCTAGAATTTGGTATAAACTTCCGTAAACTTTTGTATTTGGATTTGCATATTCTACTGGAGCAGTAATTTGATCTGCTTTAATGGCGTGTTCAAATACTAGTTTCTCAGATTCTATTAATAACTCTCTTAAATTTCCTTCAATAGGACGATACGTAATATCTACCGATGCTTTTAAGCTTGGATACTCAACTTTCATCCAGTTTTTAGGCAAATCTTTAGTTTTAGCTATTTCAGCTGTTTCAAACGTATATGGTTTATTTAGGTTTTCTTTTTTATAAGTTTTATCAGGATATTCTAAACTTAGATAGCCTTTTGGTTTAGGTAAGGTTTCCTCACCACAACTTATTAAAAATATTGCTGATGCCAGCAAAAATAATTTACGCATTTCGGGTAACTTTTACTTGTTTTATACGTTTTTTAGCCAACGCTTCAATAGTAAACGTATAATTACTGAAGTTTATTTTTTCACCTTTTTTAGGAAACTTTCCTGAGACTTCTAAAATAAAACCAGCTATGGTTTCACTTTCTCCTTTAGCCTCTTCAAACTTTTCCTCATCTTCATCTTCTAAGACACGGCAAAAATCTTTAATGGTTATTTTTCCTTCAAAAATATAATTATTTTCATCAAGTTTCGAATAAGTTAGGTCTTCATCATCAAATTCATCATTAATATCTCCTACAATTTCTTCTATTACATCTTCTAATGTTACAATTCCACTAGTTCCACCATATTCATCAACCACAATAGCTAAGTGCTTTTTCATTTCTTGAAACTCCACCAATAAATCGTCCAACTTTTTATTTTCTGGAACAAAAAAAGGTTCTCTCAACAGTTTCTGCCACTTAAATGTTTTCTTGTTTAAATGCTCTAATAAGTCTTTGGCATATAAAACACCAATAATATTATCTACATTCTCATGATACACTGGGTTTCGAGAATATCCATTTTTTAAAATAGTTTTTAACACATCTTCATAACTAGTGTCATCAGCAATAGCACACACATCTGTTCGAGGCTTCATAATTTGTACAGTTTCAGTATTCCCGAAACTTACAATTCCTTCTAAAATCTTTTGTTCTTCTTTAGTCGTTGCATCATCAGATGTTAACTCTAATGCTTGCGACAAACGTTCTACAGAAAGATTATTATTCTTATTTCCTAGCTTGTTTTCAACAACACTTGTTAATCTTATAAGAGGAAGACTTAATGGGGTTAACAAAGTATTTAATACTTGAATAGGCTTAGCCATAAACTCTGCAAATTGCAATGATTTTCTGCTAGCATATACTTTTGGCAATACTTCACCAAACAATAAAATTAAAAAAGTAATGAGTACTATCTCTATAAGAAAAAGGACAGATACGTTAAAAAAGTAAAAGTTTAATTCGTAATCTAACCCCTCAAACAAAACCTTACCAATACTTGCAAAAAGTAACACGATAAGGATATTGATAAAGTTATTAGTGATTAAAATAGTTCCTAATAATTTTTTAGGATCATCGAGTAGTTTTACCACTATATTTTCCTCTTTAGAATTTGCGGAAAGCTCGTCTAATTCAGTTTGTGAAATTGAAAAAAAGGCAACTTCAGTTCCTGAAACTAACGCTGAGCAAACTAATAATAAAAGTAATAATAAACAGTTGATGGTAGTCAACCAGTCAAAACTTGATAATAATAAAAGTAAAGGTTCGGGTTCTGGGTCCAATTTTTAAAATTTAATTAAACTAAAATGGTAAATCATCATCTTCTTCACTAGCTACACTTGGTGGTGTAGGATTAGGGTTCCCTTGAGTTGGTGCTGTGTTTGGTTGCGTATTATTTGGATCTTTTTTTGTTGATAAGAACGTCATATCTTGTACATGAATTTCAGTTGTGTACCTTTTTTGTCCATCAACCTCATATTGACGTGTTTTTATACGTCCTTCGCAATACACACGATCTCCTTTGGTCAAATATTTTTCACAGATTTCAGCCAACTTATTACGCACTACTATATTATGCCATTCAACATTTGTTATTTTCTCTCCAGTTTGACGATTGGTATACGTTTCATTAGTTGCTAAAGGAAAACGACCTATTGAGTTTCCTCCTTCGAAATAATGCATTTTTACCTCATCTCCTAAATGTCCTATTAAAATAACCTTGTTTATTGTTCCTGCCATAGCATTATAGTTTTGTGTAAATCAAATATACAAATTTTAAGATTCTTTGTTTAAATATTCCTCTAAAAACTTATCAATTAACACAGGTACTGGGTGCTCTTTAACTGTTCTCCAGTCTATAGTTCTTGTGTTTACACCTATAGTTTTTACTACCCAAAACTTAGTAATTAAATGCTGATGCGATAGTTTATGAATAATATCTTCTTTATTGAAAAGAGAGATTGTGGTTTCATTTGGAAAAAGCCTAACAAACTGCTCACTTTCTATTAATTTTTCTTCACTTATAGTCTTTTGTGTTTCTATCAGAGGAAATTGATAAAGCCCTTGCCAAATACCCTTACCTTTTCGTTCTTCTAAAACAGTTTCATTCTCTTTTGTTACTGGAACTAGGTAATTAAAATATCGCTTTTTTACCTTTATCTTCTTTTCTTTAACAGGAAGCTCTTTTACTTTATTCTCTGCCAAAGCCATGCAACTGTCAGCTAGTGGACACTTATCACATAAAGGTATTTGAGGTTTGCAATGTAACGCTCCAAAATCCATTATAGCTTGATTATATACTCCTGGTTGCGATGCATCTATTAGAGTTTGTGCTAATTCTTTAAACTCTTTTATCCCTTTAGTAGAATTAATTGGGGTATCTATACCAAAAAAACGAGAAAGAACCCTATAAACATTACCATCAACAACGGCAACTGGCTCATTATAACAAATAGAAGCAATTGCAGAAGCAGTATAATCTCCCACTCCTTTTAATTTAAGTAACTCTTTATATGTTTTAGGAAACACTCCATTTAATTCATTTGCTACAAACTTAGCTGTAAAATGTAAGTTTCTTGCGCGTGAATAATAACCAAGTCCTTGCCACAACTTCAGTACTTCACTTTCATCCGCTTTAGCTAAATCAAACACTGTTGGAAAAGTTTCTGTAAACTTTAAAAAATAAGGTAAGCCTTGTGCTACACGTGTTTGCTGTAACATAATTTCACTTAACCAAACCCGGTATGGATCCTTAGTTTTTCTCCAAGGAAGCTCTCTTTTATTTTGTAAATACCAGTATACTAGTTGCTTAGCTAAAATCATTTATGTAAATTGTGAGCGCAAAATTAGTATATTTAATTTAGATATTTTTATTCTTATTTTTTTCGGAATAGATTAATTATCATATATTTGCACCCTCAATTTTTTAAAAGAAAACAAACAAAATATATTTATAATGACAAAAGCAGATATCGTATCTAAGATTTCAGATAAGAGCGGAATTGAAAAAGCGGATGTTTTAGCGACTGTTGAAGCATTTATGGAAGAAGTAAAAGATGCATTAGAGAATGGTGATAATGTATATTTAAGAGGTTTTGGTAGCTTCATTATTAAAACTAGAGCAGAAAAAACTGGTAGAAACATTTCTAAGAATACAACTATCAAGATTCCTGCACACAACATACCTGCTTTTAAACCTTCTAAAGTGTTTACTGAAGGGGTAAAAACAAAAGTAGCTGTAAAGTAATTAAAAAAGTATTAACCCAAAACCTTTACCTTTAAGGTTTTACAAAACATTTTAACTATGCCAAGTGGTAAAAAAAGAAAGAGAGCTAAGATCTCTACACACAAAAGAAAGAAAAGAGCAAGAGCAAATCGCCATAAGAAAAAGTAAGCATTAGCTTACTTTTTCGTTGCTTTTATAAGTTACGTTCATTGACATTAAGGTTTTAACACCTTAAAAATGGTATAAACATATACCTGTTTACAAATTTTAATCCGTCTTCGTAAATTTTACGTTGGCACAAAACCATATTCAGAATGAAAACAGAATTAATAATTCGTTCCAATTCTTCTGATATTGATTTCGCCTTACTAAGAGATGGTAAACTTATTGAGTTAAACAAAGAAACAAGCGACAATAATTTTTCAGTTGGGGATATTTTTCTTGCCAAAATAGGAAAAGTGATGACTGGTTTAAATGCCGCTTTTGTAAATGTTGGATACCCTAAAGATGGTTTTTTACACTACCACGATTTAGGTCCACAAGTACAATCTTTAAACAAATTCATTAAGAAAGTAAGCACAGGTAATTACAAAGAATTCACTTTAAAAAACTTTCGCTTTGAAGAAGATATCAACAAAGATGGGAGTATTAACGACGTACTAAAATCAGGTCAAAATTTATTAGTACAAATTGTAAAAGAACCTATTTCTACCAAAGGTCCGCGTATTAGTTCGGAACTTTCTATTGCAGGTAGATTTTTAGTTTTAGTTCCTTTTTCTAACCGTATATCGGTATCGCAAAAAATAGCAGATCCGAAAGAAAAGGAGCGTTTAAAAAAATTAGCAAAAAGTATCAGACCAAAAGGGTTTGGACTTATTTTACGTACTGTTGCCGAAGGTAAAAAGGTAGCAGAACTTGACAAAGATTTACAAAACTCACTTGACCGTTGGAAGACTATGTGTAAACGCATAGCTAATAACAATACTCCAACAAAAATATTAAGTGAGTTAAACAGAGCATCTTCTATCTTAAGAGATGTAATGAACGATTCTTTTACAAGTATAGTAACCAATGATGAAACTCTTAAGGTTGAAATTAAAGAGTACTTACAAGAAATATACCCTGAAAAGGAAAATATTGTAAGGCACCATCGTTCTGATGTACCTATTTTTGAAAAATACGGTATTGAGCGACAAATAAAAACATCGTTTGGTAAAACAGTTTCAATGAGTAAAGGAGCATATTTAGTTATTGAACATACCGAAGCTTTGCATGTTATAGATGTAAATAGTGGTAATCGTTCTAACAAATCCTTAAACCAAGAAGAAACTGCCTTAGAAGTCAATTTAATTGCTGCCAGTGAAATAGCTCGTCAATTACAGTTACGAGATATGGGTGGGATTATTGTTGTTGACTTTATTGATATGAAGTCTGCTGAAAACAGACAGAAATTATATCAACATTTAAAAGATGCAATGTCTTTAGACCGTACTAAACATAAAATTTTACCTCCAAGTAAATTTGGTTTAGTTCAAATTACAAGACAACGTGTACGACCTGAATTAGAGATAAAAACACGTGAACCAAACCCAAATAAAAATGGAGAGGTTGAAGCTCCTATTGTTCTTTTAGACAAAATAGAAGCAGAATTAGAACGCATATTAAATAGCGGTAAAAAATATAAAGAAATCACATTAAATGTGCATCCGTTTATAGCTGCTTATTTAACAAAAGGCGTTAACTCAATCCGTTTTAAATGGTTTGTTCAACATAAAAAGTGGATTAAAATATTACCTAGAGATGCTTACCAGTACTTACAATATAAGTTCTATTTAAAAAAGAATAAAAAAAGTAAGTAAGGCAATCTTATTATGAAATAAAAATCCCGTATCATCTGATACGGGATTTTTTTATCTCTAAAACCAAAAGCCAAGGTTAAATAACCAGTAATGCTCCGAATGATCTGGAGACCATGTGTACTTTAACTCTATAGGTCCTAAAAATGTTTCTACACTATATCCAACAGCATATCCTGACTTAGTATTTTTAAACAAATCACCATCCTCAAATATATCCTCTTCTACACGTGCATAATTAGCTATAAACATTGCATAATGCTTTTTATACACTTCATAACGTAGATTAAACTCTGATCTTAAATAAGATTGATTATTTAACCCGCCAGTATCATAACCATACATTGGAATGAAGTTATTAATATAGTTTTGATTATAACCTCCTAAATGATAATCAAATATTTCAAATGATTTTTTTCCTAGCGTATATCCTGCTTGAGAAGTATATTGAAATGTTAGTTTATCGTAAAAAGTTGTTGCAAAGCCTAACGTTCCGCCTAATTGAGAAAACTGATGAAAAGGTTCGCTATTTTCTATTAATTCATCTAGCCTATTGTTTCTATCGGACCATAAGAACCATTTAAACCCTATATCTGCATAAAAACCTTTCTTTGGGAACATTTCTTTATCATAGGTATCTAACTTTAAGAAAGCATAGGTATTTATGTAATTACTATTATCAAAAAAGTCTTCTTTACCTTCTGTTGAAATATTTTTTGTACTTGCATTAATATTTTTATGTTCTGCACCTACACCTATGGCAAATTTTTTATCAAATGTTGTTTGTAGGTATAACGAAGTTGAGAAATCTCTATATTTTCCATTTATAAGGCCTGTATCATATATAAAATCGCTGTTAAATACATTATACCTTGTTCTAAAACCATAACTTGGTAATAGGCCATTATCAATAAAATACTCAACGTTATATCTAATTTTGTCCCCTACGCCAACATCCAAAGAAAATTCATCATTTTGAAAAAGCATTTTTTTATGATTGTAGTTTAATAATACTGCTGATTTATAAAGTAAATCATAGTGTAAACCTAATCTTAAATACGATTGTATTTTTTCTTCTTTAACGGTTAGTTCAAGCTTTTTTCCTTGAAAAGATTTTTCAAAATGATAATCAATTCTTTTAAAGTTTTTTGACGCTGTAAGTGTATTAATTTTTTTAGAAATTTCTTTATATGAAACACTATCACCTTCTCTTAACTGTAACTTTCCTAAAATATAGTTATTTGTGTAGTTTTTATTTCCTTTTATAATAATTCTATCAACCAAAAACCTTTTTCCTTTAGGTGATATTTTAGAGATTTTCTTTTTTTTAGGTTGCATTTTTGCAATACTATCAAAAACTACCCTGTACTTTTTTGCTGTTTTTTCTCCTTCTGCTAAAATTTCATTCTTTACATCAAATGAAATCACACTGTAGTCTATAACATTTGGTCTTATATAAATGTCTAATAATTCTACCTGTTCATCAGACTTTTTATACATCTGAAAATTAATAATCTGTAACAATAACGAAGCTACAGACACTAATTCTTCTCTTTTTAACAACTCTCCTTGTACGCTAACACCAATAACAATATCTACGTCTTTTTTTTTCATTACATCAACAGGGAAATTGTTTACAACTCCTCCATCTACCAATAACTTTCCATCAATATCCACTGGATTTAACAACGAAGGAAACGCAGCACTTGCCCTTAAAGCTAGAGGTAATGATCCGCTTTCTAAAACTTCTTCTTCTCCTGTTTCAATATTAGTTCCTATACAATAAAAAGGGATTGGGAGCTTTGAAAAGTCAGTAACCTCATCAACAGGAGCTAATAACTCTGTTAAAAAATTAAGCACGTTTTGTCCTTTTGATAAACCTAAGGGCAACCCTAAATTTCCTTTTTTAATGGGTAAAGAAATAGCATATTTTTCTCCATGTTCTTTTCTAAAAAAAGGCTTTTCTCTTCTAGAAACTTTATCTTGTAACAAATCCATAAAATCTGTTTCAAGAACAGCTTCTTCAATTTGTTCCGCTGTATATCCAGAAGCATACAGTCCACCAACAATAGCTCCCATACTTGTACCACCAATGTAATCTACCTGTACTCCTGCTTTTTCGAGTTCTTTTAATATACCAATATGCGCAATTCCTTTTGCTCCACCTCCACTAAGCACCAGCCCTACCTTGGGTTGATCTTGTGCCAACATATATGCTGGTAGTAATAATAAAATTAGCAACTTTTTCATTCTTCTTTTTTTTGATAGTGTTTGTATATTTTTTGAGCTCTAGCATTTCCAACCACTTCTTTTAATTCTTCAAAAGTGGCAGCTTTAACTCTTTTAGCTGATTTAAACTTACGTAATAAATTAGTGATGGTTTGCTTTCCTATATCAGGAATTTGTTCTAATTCTGATTGTATTGCACTTTTACTTCGTTTGTTTCTATGGAAAGTAATTCCAAAACGGTGTGCTTCATTACGTAGATATTGAATAATTTTAAGCGTTTCAGACTTTTTATCTAGGTATAACGGAACTGGATCTCCAGGATAAAAAATCTCTTCCAGTCTTTTTGCTATACCAATAATGGCTATTTTTCCTCTTAAACCTAAAGCATCTAAACTTTTTAAAGCAGAGGATAATTGCCCTTTACCCCCATCAATAACTATTAATTGTGGTAAAGGTTGTTCTTCGTCTAATAATCGCTTATACCTTCGGTATACGACTTCTTCCATCGATGCAAAATCGTCAGGACCTTCTACTGTTTTTATATTAAAGTGACGATAGTCTTTTTTACTTGGTTTTCCATCTTTAAAAACCACACACGCAGCAACTGGATTTGTTCCTTGGATATTTGAGTTATCAAAACATTCAATATGGCGTGGTTCTTTTCCTAATCGTAAATCTTTTTGCATTTGCGTCATAATTCTTTTTACATGACGGTCTGGATCTACAATTTTTATTTGTTTAAACTGTTCTTGACGATAAAACTTTGCGTTACGTTCAGACAGTTCTACAATACGTTTTTTGTCTCCTAATTTTGGTATTGTAACTTTAACATCTTTACCCACATTCACTTTAAACGGAACGAAAATTTCTCTTGACAAAGAATTAAAGCGCTGACGAGTTTCAATAATAAATAACTCAAGAAGCTCCTTATCTGTTTCCTCTAGTTTTTTCTTAATCTCTGTGGTATAAGATTGCACTATTGAGCCATTCATTATTTTGAAAAAGTTTGCATATCCATGAGATTCATCAGAAATGATAGAAAACACGTCTACATTATTTATAGACGGGTTTACAATCGTTGATTTTGCTTGATAATTCTGTAAAGACGCTAATTTTTCTTTGATTTTTTGTGCTTCTTCAAACCGCATATCTGCAGCAAAGTCAAGCATTATTTTTTCAAACTGCTGTAAACTCTCTTTAAAGTTTCCTTTAATAATATTTCTAATAGCTCTTATATCATCTAAATAATCTTCCTCAGTTTGATACCCTTCACATGGTCCTTTACAATTTCCTAAGTGATATTCTAAACAAACTTTGTATTTATCAGCATCAATTTTTTCTTGACTTAAATCATAATTACACGTTCTTAATGGATACAACTCTTTAATTAAATCTAACAACGCATGCACTGTTCGTACATTTGTATAAGGTCCAAAATACTCTGACCCATCTTTAACAACTCTTCTTGTAGAAAATATACGTGGAAATCGTTCCTTTTTAATACAAATCCATGGATATGTCTTATCGTCTTTTAATAAAACATTATATCGAGGTTTATATTTTTTTATTAGATTATTTTCAAGTAGTAATGCATCTGTTTCTGTATCAACTACCACATGTTCTATTCGAACAATTTTTTTTACTAAAACTCGCGTTTTACCATTCTCATGATTCTTAGTAAAATAAGACGAAACTCGTTTCTTTAAATTCTTCGCTTTCCCAACATAAATAATCGTGTCATCTTTATCAAAATATTGATAAACTCCTGGCAAATTTGGTAGTGTTTTTATTTGAAGTTCGAGTGATGTTGGCATACAACGAAAATACGATTTTATTAAAAGATATTTGTTGTAATGCTTTACATTTATCCTTTTCAATTAAAAATGCAACAACCTCAAGATTTTTACAATAAAGAGCTGAAAGATTTAGCTGTTCAACTTTCAAAAATAAATAGTAAAATAACCTTTATAAGAATACTCAGGCTATTTGTTTTTTTAGGCTTTTCTTTTGGAGTTTATTTAACCTTCCATCAAACCTACATACCATTTATAATTGGATTTATTGGAGTTTTACTCTTTGCTATTTTAGTTATACAACATCAACATATAAAAGAAAAACGTACCATTCTTCAACTTAAAAAAGACAAAAATCAACTAGAAATTGATGTTCTTAATGGTCGTTTTGAATCACTTCCTGAAGGAACAGAGTTTACAAATTCTACCCATTATTATAGCAATGACATTGATTTATTCGGAAAGGGATCCTTTTTTCAATATATAAATAGAACTGCAACAACCAATGGTAAAAAATTACTAGCTTCCTTATTAACTAGTAATTCAATTTCTTTTATTGAAGAAAAGCAAAAAGCACTTAAAGAATTATCTGAAAAGATTCATTGGCGACAACATTTTACTTCACTAGCACATTTAGTTTCGTCAACCACTCAAGAATCCTCAGTGATCACAAAATGGTTAATCAACTATGAGTCAAAACTAGCAACTGCTTTAAAATGGGTTTCTATGTTTTTTTCAATCATTTCAATAACTTTAATAGTCTTATTGGTTTTTAACGCTATTCCTTTTTCAGTTGTTTTAATTTGGTTTTTTATCGGTCTAACAATTACAATCTTCCATATTAAAAAAACACAACATATTTACACCTCATCGAGTAAAGCTAAAGATACTTTTAAACAGTATTATTTGCTTCTGGAACAAATTGAAAAAGAAACTTTTACTTCTGCTCTTCTAAAAGAAAAGCAACAAAAAATAGCTACTAAAACAAAAAAAGCTTCTGTTATTTTTAAAGAGTTTTCTAAAATTTTAGACA
Organism: Tenacibaculum sp. DPLXC6; assembly: GCF_056815515.1. NCBI lineage: Bacteria > Pseudomonadati > Bacteroidota > Flavobacteriia > Flavobacteriales > Flavobacteriaceae > Tenacibaculum > Tenacibaculum sp. DPLXC6. The sequence goes on along the minus strand of NZ_CP141806.1, from coordinate 2,342,044 downwards.
CTTTCGATCAACGTAATAATATTGTTATTGCTATTATTGGAAATGGCTTGTTTTTATGGGATATTACCCTTGCTATAAGAGTAGAAAAATGGATTCTTTCCTATAGAGAAACTACCGATGAGTGGTTTAACGTTGTAAATTTTTTCGATGCTTATAACTCTTTTGCCAATTTCGTTTTTAATCATCCTACTTTTACTTTCCCTACTCTTCAAAAAGAAAACAACGGTATTATTGCTCAAAACCTTGGACATCCACTTTTGAAATCTTCAAAAAGAGTTGACAATGATTTTACGATTTCTAAAGGGCAATTTTTTATTATAACTGGTGCTAACATGGCAGGAAAAAGCACATTTTTGCGTACCGTTTCCTTATCCATAGTCATGGCAAACTGTGGGCTGCCTGTATGCGCCACTAATTATCAATACACACCTATAAAATTAATTACAAGTATGCGAACATCTGACTCATTAACCGAGGATGAGTCTTATTTTTATTCGGAACTAAAACGGTTAAAATTTATTGTTGACACTATTGAAACCGATCGCTATTTTATTATTCTTGATGAAATTTTAAAAGGGACAAACAGTAAAGATAAAGCATCAGGCTCTAGAAAATTTGTTGAAAAACTTACACGTTCAAAATCTACTGGAATTATAGCTACTCACGATGTAAGTTTGTGCGAACTCGCCAAAGAGTACCCTCAAATACTTAATTATTATTTTGATGCTGAAATTGTAAATAATGAATTGTTTTTCGATTACACCATAAAACCTGGAACTTGCAAAAACATGAATGCTTCTTTTCTCCTTAAAAAAATGAGAATTGTGTAGGCTTTAATTTGGGAACGTCTGTATTATCTTTCAACAAAACCATGACATATGACAGGAAAAATTGATTGATTAATCCGTACCTTTACACTATGAGCAAACTCATAGATAATTTTGGAAGACAAATCAACTACGTTCGTTTAGCAGTAACCGACCGCTGTAACTTACGTTGTCAATATTGTATGCCTGCTCAAGGAATTGATATTGTACCTCGTAAAGAGCTACTTACCTACAAAGAAATGTACCGAATAATTCGAGTACTTACTGAGTTGGGTGTTAACAAAGTTCGTTTAACAGGAGGAGAGCCTTTTGTAAGAAAAGATTTTGTTTCTTTTTTAGAAATGTTGTCTTATAATGACTTGTTAGATGATATAAATATTACAACAAACGGAGCTCTTATTTCTAAACATATCAAAACAATAGAAAACCTTAAAAAGGTAAAAAACATTAATTTAAGTATTGATAGTTTACATCCTGAAAAGTTTGCTAAAATTACTCGTAGAGATGTTTTCCCAGAAGTATATAAAACGTTTGAATTATTAGAAAAAAGTTCGTTGAATTTGAAGTTAAATGTAGTTGTGCAGTCTGGATTTAATACTGATGAAATTAACGATTTTGTAAAGCTTACTAAAGATAAAAACATTGCCGTACGTTTTATTGAAGAAATGCCTTTTAATGGTAAAGGACAACGAAACTCGGAAGAAGTTTGGAACTACAATAAAATCTTAGGTGAAATTCAGTCTCAGTTCACTGTAACTAAGCTACCTTCAAAAAAATCATCTACTTCTAGAAATTTTTCTATAGAAAACCACAAAGGAACTGTAGGAATTATTCCTGCATTCACCCGTACTATTTGTAATGATTGTAATCGAATTAGAATTACCTCAACTGGAACTTTTAAGAACTGTTTGTTTGATGATGGTGTTTTTAACTTGCGTGACTTTATTAGAAATGGTGCAAGTAATGAAGATTTAAAAGCCTTGTTTTTATCATTGATAAAAGAAAAACCTGAAAATGGTTTTGTGGCTGAAGCAAATAGAAAAGGAAACGTAACCGAAAGTATGAGTACCATTGGAGGATAGACTAATGAAAAAATAGTTTAATGAGTTAATGTAGTAATAGAAGTTTCAGTATTTAAAATGCAAACTAAAGACTAAACATTAAAAATTTAAAACTAATTAATGATTACAGTAGAAGAAGCAAAACATATAATTTTAGAAAACACACAAGATTTCGGAATTGAAGAAGTTCCGTTTTTACAAGCTATTGGAAGGGTTTTAAAAGAAGATATTGTTGCTGACAGAGATTTCCCTCCTTTCAACCGAGTGGCCATGGATGGTATTGCAATCAACTATCGTTTTTTTGAGCACGGTATTCGCGATTTTAAAATAGAAGGAATCCAAGCTGCTGGAAGTCCACAAAAAACACTGGATAATGCAGCCAACTGTTATGAGGTTATGACAGGAGCTGTATTACCTAAAAATACTGATACGGTAATTCGTTATGAAGATATTGATATTAATACACAAATAGCTACAGTTAATGTTGATGAGATCAAAGAAGGACAGAATATTCACAGAAAAGGTTCCGATAAAAGTAAAGGTACAGTTCTAATAAAAAAGAACACTATAATTTCCGCTGCTGAAATTGGAGTGCTGGCTACAGTAGGTAAAGCTACTGTAAAAGTTGCCAAACAACCTAAAGTAATGATTGTTTCTACTGGTGATGAATTGGTTGATGTAAATGAAAATCCGTTAGACCACCAAATTCGTAGAAGTAATGTATATACGTTAGTTTCCTTATTGAACAATTTAAAAATTCCAGCAGAAACAGCCCATATTACTGATGAAAAATCAATTTTAAAAGAAAAAATTGAATCGTATTTAAAACAATACGATGTACTTCTATTTAGCGGTGCTGTAAGCAAAGGAAAGTTTGATTTTCTACCTGAAGTTTTAGATGAATTGGGCGTTCAAAAATTATTCCACAGAGTTTCGCAACGACCTGGTAAACCTTTTTGGTTTGGCACCACAGACAACTGCAATGTGTTCGCTTTTCCAGGAAACCCAGTTTCAACTTTTGTAAACTGTATGGTATATTTTTACCCTTGGTATTTAACATCGGCAGAATTACATTCTGAAGAAAAAACAGCAATTTTAGCAGAAAACATTACTTTTAAACCTAACTTAAGCTGTTTTATGCAAGTAAAATTAACTTCTGAAAATGGACAAGTATACGCAACACCAATACAAGGAAATGGTTCAGGCGATTTAGCTAGCTTGGTAGAAGCTGATGGCTTTATAGAACTCCCCAAAACCGAAGAAATAGAATTTAAAAAAGGAAGTGTTTTTCCGATACTAACGTATCGAGTTTAACTAAAAATTAAAAACTCAACATTTAAAATTTATACAGAGTGAGTAATTTTTCCCACATAAACGAACAAAACCAACCTAAAATGGTAAATGTTTCTGATAAAAAAATCACGAAACGTATAGCCATTGCTAAAGCTACTATGTTTTTAGGTTCAGAAATTGTGAGTCATTTTACCAATGATGAACTCATCACTAAAAAAGGGCCTGTTTTTCAAACTGCTATTATTGCCGGAATTCAAGCTGTGAAAAAAACTTCTGATATCATCCCAATGTGCCATCCTTTGTTAATCAATGGTGTGGATATTGACATCAATATTATAGACGACGAGCATGTGGAGGTTTTTTGTAAAGTAACCATCGAAGGTAAAACAGGAGTAGAAATGGAAGCTCTTACTGGAGCTTCAGCAACTTGTTTAACTATTTATGATATGTGTAAAGCTATCAGTCAAAAAATGGTAATTAAAGAAGTAAAGTTAGTAGAAAAAACAGGTGGAAAATCAGATATAAAAAATGGATAAGAAGCATACTAAACATACAAACTTAGTTAAAAAACATAATGATAATTTTGCTCCTAATGAAGTAGCTATTTTAGGAACTAAGTGTGGGGTTATCGCTGATTTAGTTCATAACGTTTCAAAAAAATTGTCAAACTATAACTTAGGATATTTTGATGCATCACATGCTAAAGATGTTGAGCAAAATACACTAACTGAATACACCTTTCATCATGAAGGAAATTTACAAATAAATACTTCTTCACCTGTAAACAAGTACGAACAACGTTTACAGTTTTACAATCACGATTTTGTCTTTATTAACGGAAATCATTACCAAGGAGCAAAACAAATTTTAATTTTAGATGATGAAAAAGAAGCCTCAGTAAAAAAACGACTAGACCAATTAACAAATATTCAGTTTGTAGTTCTATTGAATGAAAATTCAACCTATTTTGATTGTTTACTAAAACGTTTTCCACATATAAAAAACATTACTAGCTACACAATTGACCAAGTGGATGAAATTACACAGCATATTCAAAATTTGATTGAAGAATATATCGCTCCTGTGAAAGGTTTAGTATTAGTTGGTGGAAAAAGTACTCGAATGGGTAGTGACAAATCAGAATTAAGTTATTTTGGAAAACCTCAAAAACAATACGCTAAAGAGTTATTAGAAAACTGTTCTTTAGACACTTTCTTTTCTGTTCAAAAACCTTCTGAAAAAGAAAATGAAATTCACGACACCTTTTTAAACTTGGGACCTTTTGGAGGTATCTGTTCTGCTTTTCAAAAGAATCCAAATACAGCTTGGTTAGTGCTAGCAACTGATGTTCCTTTTGTAAATAACGAACTTATCTCTTTACTTTTACAGAAAAGAAACCCAAGTAAAGTTGCTACAGCAATCAAAGGAAAAAACAAAGAATTTCCTGAACCATTAATTACCATTTACGAGCCAAAGGCTTACGGAAAACTACTTCAGTATTTAGCGCAAGGGTATTCTTGCCCTCGTAAAATGTTAATTAACTCTGATGTAGAAATTATTGAAGTTGATGATAACCTTATTAGAAACATTAACACTCCTGAAGAGTTTAAAGAAGCGATTCGTTTTATAAAAAAGTCATAAGTTTCTTTTTCTAAACTCTGTAGGCGTCATTTTTATCTTCTGCTTCTAACCTCTCTTGATTTTGAAACGTTTTCTTTTGATCTGTTAAAATTTCTACTTCTATTTATTTTAGTATTGGATCTTGACGAATTCCCTCTACTTTTATAACTTCTTTTATCTCTATTTGTTGCACTTGTAGAACGTTCTCTAGAATATCCTCTTGTACTTTTTGTTTGAACATTTCTTTTAGATCTATTGTACGTTCTTGTAGGTCTATTATATTTTGATGTTCTAGTATTAGATTTCTCAGCTACCCTATTTCTGTTTCTTTCTCTTGTACTTGGAGTTCTTCTTGAAATAGAATTATTACCTCCTCTTTCTCTAGAAACTGTTCTAGTATTTCTTGCTACTGTGCGAGATCTATTTCTGCTATAATCTCCATTATTATTTGCTACTCTAGAATTCTCTCTAGTATTTTCACGATAGTTACGATCGTTTCTTTGATACATTGTTCTTCTATGATCTTTCGATCTAAAATTCACATTTCTCGCATTGGTAAGCCTACGCCCTCTGTTAAAATTTCTTACACTATTCCCTGGCCTATAATAACTACGGTTTCTATATGACCTATTGTAATACCCATCATAATAATTGTTTCTATATACCGAATACGAATACCTATATGGAGAATAGAATCTTCTATATGGGCGATTCCAAACCACGCACCTATCAACTACAGGGGCTGCAAAATATCTGTGAAAAGGTCTATACACATAATATCTATTAAAGCTGTTGATATATCCAGTACAATTTAAGAAGTTCCCATAACTATTATAGTGAACAAACAACCCACCAACTCGAGATACTCTTCCCCAACGATTATATCTAATATACACATCACCTGCCTGTACTATTCTACCATAATGATCATAAAAAATTGGAATATCTTCAATTTGAACTACCGCACCATAATCATCATATTGTACAAATGGATCATAATTGTAGCCTGAATTAAAACTTATATTTACTCCAGGAGCATTAAAATTAATATTAACTCCTCTTCTTGAGCCATTCAAATAGAAATCGAATTGACCATCTGGATACACAGCAAATTCAATACCTGCTTCTGTAAAAATGAATGATTTCCCATAATTGGAATACCCTTCACCAGCATAAGCGGCTGATTCTGATGCGTTAATCGTAAATGACGTTAGTAAAAGTCCAGTAAGTAGTAAAACAAAATTTTTCATACGATCTGATTTTAAATGTCTATCATTTTTTGATACACAGTTAAATATTACCAAGTAACATGCCAAAAATTAAAACTATGTAGAAATTATATTTTAAAATAGAATAAAAACTTGAGCATGTTTTTAAGTACAAAACAGTTTCCTTAGAAAAGAAAACCACAACAAACAGAACCCTATTAATTGGATTTTTTATGAAACTCGTGAAGCATTAAATAAAAACTCTATACAAATTGAATAATTTCAAAATAAAAAAGCCGAGTTAAAAACTCAGCTTTCTAAAATTTGTACCAAAGGTGGGACTGTGTATTAAAAAATCAAAAAACTTAACTATCTAGTTTTCAATCGTTATTATTTACAATATTTAGGTAAATATACCCTTTTTTGACACAAATTTGACACGTGTCTTTTACCTTTTTTATAAAAAACACCCTTTAATTATTTTTTACATTCTCTTTTATATATTTTTTGTATTATTTATACTCACTATAAAAATAATAATATAAAAACCTAAATATCAAAAACTTAGACTGAGTATAAAATGAATATAAAAGTGAGTATAAATTTCTATGAGTATAAAATTTGTATTCATTAAATGGTTGTTTCTTCTGGAATACATTTTTTGTAAAAAATAGGGAAATGAAAGAATTTGTAAAAACCCGTTTGAATCTTTATAATTTTTATGATACTTTTATAAGGAAGAAAAATTGCTTTTAAAAATTGCTGAATCATAGTCGTATAAAAAACAATTATTATTCCGCATATCCTTCCAAAAAAGGAAACTATAAAGCTAAAATATACGCATATAAACTAGTTAGCTACTATTTCTTACTTCATTTTAAATTCAATCAAATTATTGATGTTTTTTTAAAAATGAATGAATATTCATTTTTTTTATATCTTTGTACCCTAAAACAAAACATCATGACTAAACTTCAAAAAAGTATAGATAAACGAAACGCTCTTATAAAAGCAACCATCGAATTAGTAAATAACAATGGTTTCCATGCCACTCCTATGAGTAAAATTGCAAAAATGGCAAATGTCTCACCTGCAACTATCTATTTATATTTTGAAAATAAACAAGACTTGGTTAATCAAACGTATTTAGAAGTAAAAACGAAATACACAGATTTTGTTTTTAATACCTATGATGAGAATACATCAATTAAAACAGGCTTCGAACTCATCTGGAAACGAATTGCGGAATTTAATATTAATGAATGTGAATATTCATTTTTTTTAACCCAATGTAATAACACGCCAATAATTGATGAGCCTAGTAGACAAGAAGGTATAAAACACCTACAACCTCTACTCGATCTATGGAAACGAGGAAAGGATGAAGGAGTTATTAAGCCCATTTCAGATTATATATTATATGCCTATTCGATAAATCCCATATCAAGTTTAATGATGGCACAAAAACTAGGTCAATTTCAATTGACCAAAGCAAATACCGAAGAAGCATTTCTAACAGCTTGGGACAGCATAAAACTCTAAAAATGAAAAAAACAGCAATTATATTAGGTGCGACTGGTTTAACAGGTTCTATACTTTTAGAAAAACTACTAAATGATGATAGGTATAAAACAATCAAATTGTTTTCCAGAAAAGAAATTGATGGGCTGCCCTCAAAAGTAAAACAGTTTGTTGGAGATATTTTAGAGTTAGATAACTTCAAGAAGGATTTCACTGCAGATGAAGTATTCTGTTGCATTGGTACAACAGCCAAGAAAACACCAGACAAACAACTATACAAAAAGATAGATTTTGGAATTCCGGTTACTGCCGCAAAACTTGCAAAGGCAAATGGAATGCCTGTGTTTTTAGTCATTTCTTCATTAGGCGCAAATGCAAAAAGCTCTATTTTTTATAGCCAAACAAAAGGTGAAATGGAACAAGCTGTTCTTTCAGAAAAAATTGAAAAGACACACATTTTACAGCCTTCTATTATTGGTGGTGACAGACAAGAGAAACGTATTGGAGAAAAAATAGGGTTGGTTTTAATTAAACTTCTACAACCTTTATTCTTCGGGAAATTAAAGAAGTATAGAATTACAGAAGCTGAAGATATTGCACAAGCTATGATCAACTTGGCAAATTCAAATTCAACAAAAACAATAATTACATCTGCTAGTATCAACTTACTTGCAAAAGGAAAACCTACTCAAAAATAAAACCTTATGGAAAAAAATTTTAATAAAACAAGTACCATTCAAAACATATTGAGAATCTTGTTAGGTGTTTTTATGCTCTATGCAGGAATAGGACATCTAACGTTCCTTAGGACAGAATTTCAGGCACAAGTTCCCACTTGGATCACAACAGATGAAGCGTTTATGGATTTTATAGTGTTAGCATCTGGTGTGGTAGAAATTATTTTTGGTTTACTAATGATTTTGGGAGGTAGATTAAAAATCAAAACAGGTATTGCATTAGCAATATTCTACATTCTTATTTTTCCTGGAAATATTAATCAATATGTAAATGAAATTGATTCTTTTGGCTTAAATACGGATAGGCAAAGGTTAATAAGATTGATTTTTCAACCCGTTTTAATTGTCTGGGCTTTGTGGTCAACAGGAGCACTTAAATATTTAATATCAAAGAAAAAAAATAGCAATAAATAAAAAATTAAAAAAATGGAATTATTAGACAAATTAAACTGGAGATATGCTGCAAAAGCAATGAATGGCAAAAAAGTATCTCAAGATAAAATTGACAATATTATCGAAGCAGCTCGTTTAGCTCCTACATCAAGTGGTCTACAACCTTTTGAAATAATTGTAGTTAAAAATCAAAAAATTAAAGAACAAATTAGACCAATAGCTTGGAATCAATCTGTAATAACCGACTGCTCTCACCTGCTCGTTTTTGCTGCTTGGGACACCTATACAGAAGATAGAATTAACTATATGTTCGATTTAACAAACGAGATTAGAGGATTTAAAAACGAAGGTTGGGAAAACTACCGACAAAAGTTATTACAAATGTATCCGCAACAAGATGCAGAAGTAAACTTTAATCATGCTGCCAGACAAGCATACATTGCATTTTCACAAGCTATTACAGCTGCTGCCTACGAAGGCGTAGATGCAACACCTTTAGAAGGTTTTGACGCTGATAAGTTAGATGAAATATTAGACTTAAGAGCGAAAGGTTTGCGTAGTGCAGTAATGCTACCCATTGGTTACAGAGATGCCGATAGCGATTGGTTGGTAAATCTTGTAAAGGTTAGAAAAAGCACAGAAGATTTAGTAACAGTAATTGAATAATCAATATACTATAAAAAATTAATAAAAGAAGATGAACAATTTTGAATTTAAAAACCCAACCAAAATTATTTTTGGAAAGGACACAATAGAGAAACTAAAAGAAGAAATTCCTACAGATGCTAAAGTATTATTACTTTATGGTGGAGGTAGTATTAAAAAGAATGGCATATACGACCAAGTAAAAACGGCATTAGCAAATGTTGATATAACTGAGTTTGGAGGTATTCCTGCAAATCCAGAATATGAAACATTAATGGAGGCTTTAAAAGTAATTAAAGCCAAAAATATCACCTATTTATTAGCTGTTGGTGGTGGTTCTGTAATTGATGGAACTAAATTTTTATCTGCAGCGGCAATATACGATGGAGACACGCCTTGGGATATTTTAACTAAAAACATTAGAACCGAAAAAGGAATGCCTTTTGGAACTGTTCTAACATTGCCAGCAACAGGCTCTGAAATGAATTCTGGAGCTGTAATTACACGTAAAGAAACCAAAGAAAAGCTAGCTATGGGTGGACCTGGTTTGTTTCCGCAATTTTCAATTCTAGATCCTGAAGTCGTAAAATCAATTCCGCAGCGTCAATTGGAAAATGGTTTAGCCGATGCTTTTACACATGTTTTAGAGCAATATATGACCTATTCGGTAGATGCTAAACTTCAAGATCGTTTTGCTGAAAGCATCTTACAGACTTTAGTTGAAATTGCACCAAGTGTGTTGAAAGATGACTTTGACTATAAAGCGGCTTCTAATTTTATGTGGAGTTGTACCATGGCATTAAACGGATTAATTCAAAAAGGAGTGCCTACAGATTGGGCTATTCATGCAATGGGACACGAATTAACGGCTTTATATGGTATAGATCATGCAAGAACATTAGCTATCATAACAGAAAGTCATTACACATATAATTTTGAAGCTAAAAAAGAAAAATTAGTACAATATGGTGAACGCGTATGGAATATTACAGAAGGAAGTGTTGACGATAAAGCCTATGCAGCTATCGAAAAAACAACTGAATTTTTCAAAGCTTTAGGAATCGACACTAAACTGTCTGATTACACAAACGAATACGAAGGTACAGCAGAAGAAATTCAAAAGCGTTTTACAGATCGTGGTTGGACAGGACTTGGAGAACATCAGTCATTATCACCAGAAAACGTAGAGAAAATTGTAAAAATGGCTTACTAACGTTAATTATGAAACCATTAAAAATAATAGCATTACTGCTAACGGTTGTTACAGCATCAAGTTGTAAAGACACAAAAAAGGAAACACCTCCTGAAAAAGTTTCAGAAGAAAAAATTGAATTACAAAAACAAAAAGAAATGAAAATATTATTTGTATTAACATCTCACGATAAATTAGGAGATACAGGGGAAAAAACAGGATTTTGGGTTGAAGAATTTGCAAATCCGTATTACACCTTATTAGACAAAGGAGCAGTTATTACTATTGCAACACCCAAAGGAGGCGCTGCACCAATAGATCCTAGTAGTGATTCGCCAGATGCTGCAACTAAAGATACAGAACGTTTTAATAACGATGCTGAAGCAAAAGAAAGAATTGCAAACACAAAAGTATTGGCAGATATGAATCCGGACGATTTTGATGCTGTCTTTTATCCAGGAGGACATGGTCCATTATGGGATTTAGCAAACGATCAAACATCCATTGCATTAATTGAAAAATTCAATAGTCAAGAAAAGCCCATTGCCTTTGTATGTCATGCCCCAGCTGCACTAAAAAGTGTAAAAAATGCAGATGGCACGCCTATAGTAAGAGGTAAAAAAGTAACAGGTTTTACAAATACTGAAGAAGAAGCAGTTGGACTAACTAATGTTGTACCATTTTTAGTAGAAGATATGTTGATAGAAAACGGAGGAATCTACTCTAAAAAAGAAGATTGGGCATCTTATGCTATTCAAGATGGAAATTTAATTACTGGTCAAAACCCAGCTTCATCAGAATTGGTAGCAGAATTATTATTAAAAAAATAAACAATATTATTGAATAGTTATTATAAATAAACAGTAGCTAACAATGTATAAACTTGAAACGACAATTATATGAAAGAAATAAAATATCCGAAATCATTTTCACATATTGGGATCACAGTTCCAAATATCAGGGAAGCCGTAAAATTCTATTCCGAAGTTATGGGATGGTACGTAATTATGAAACCATCTATAGTAAAAAAAGAAAGTGATACAGCAATTGGACAAATGTGCATTGATGTCTTTGGGGATAATTGGGAAGAGTTTGAAATCGCTCATATGTCAACTTCTGACGGAATTGGAATTGAGCTTTTTTCGTTCCCTCACGGAAAAAAAGAAGCACCTGAGTTTAACCCTTTTAACACAGGGCTTTTTCACTTTTGTGTTCAAGACCCAGATATCGAAAATCTTACTAAAAAAATAGTTGAGGCTGGTGGTAAACAGAGAATGCCAATAAGAGAATATTATCCAAATGAGAAACCATATAAAATGGTATATGTAGAAGATCCATTCGGAATTGTTTTTGAAATCTACACGCATAGTTATGAATTGACATATTCTTCGGGTGCTTATTCAAAATAAAAACAGTAGCTAACAATGTATAAAAGCAATAGCGGTTTGGGTCTTAATTCAAACCGTTTTGCTTTTAATTAAGTATCTTGTTATCCGAAAGTTGCTGCGTTTGAATCCGCTACTGCCCTTATACTAACCGTTGTGCATAATGCAAAAAATCGTTCTAAAATTCAACATTTGAACTAAAAAAGCCAACCGCACAAACAGCACATTTATTTTTTTTGCCAACGCGAAATGCCAACGCTAAAAAAATAAAAGAGCTGTTTTTCGCCAATGCTCGAAAAAAATGATACATTAGGAAAATGCAAACCGAAGAAGAAATCCTAAAAATAAAAAAAGTAAAAAACACCGCAGTCAGAACTGTCGTTTTACGACATCTTTTGAGCCAAGAAAAAGCACAATCGTTGAAAGATATAGAAAACGCATTGGCATATACGGACAGAAGTTCGATTTTCAGAACGCTGAAAACATTTGAAGAAAACAAAGTCATCCACAGCATTGAAGATGGTTCTGGAATGACCAAATATGCGGTTTGTGCCAAAGGCTGTAACTGCGACCCAAAGGATTTGCACTATCATTTTTATTGCACAAACTGCGATAAAACATTCTGCCTTTTTGATGTTCCTATTCCCAAAATTCAACTTCCCGAAAACTTCAAACTACAACAAGCAAATATGGTCGTAAAAGGTCTATGCGATAACTGTAACAAGTAATCTTTGCAATCGAGTTGCAGTAAAAGGAATTTACATTTGCACTATTCTTAAAAACAGAATTAGCAGATGACAAAAGCATTTTTAACTTCATTTTTCTTCGTTATATCATTTATTTCTTTCGCACAGAACAGCGACATTTCTATTTTCATTACAGATTCGGAAACCAACGAACCATTACTTGGAGCAACAGTTTATTTCGAGGAGCTTGAAAAAGGAGCGGTAACAAATTTTGACGGAATTGCCACATTTACGGAAATCCCTAACGGCAACCAAACCATAAAAATTTCATACGTAGGTTTCAAAACCATAGAAACAGCTATTGTAGTCGGCACAAAAAAAACGTTCACTTTCAAACTTGAATCTGGAGGAAATGAATTGGACGAAGTAGTCATACAATCTTCAAGAAGTACACGAACTGTTAGAAAAATTCCAACTCGAATTGAATTTATCGGAGCGGAGGAATTAAGCGAAAAAGCAGTAATGAACCCAACCAATATTTCAATGGTACTTCGAGAAAGTACAGGAATACAGATGCAACAAACTTCGTTAAGTAGCGGAAATACCAACATTAGAATTCAAGGTCTCGATGGACGCTATACACAACTTTTGAGAGATGGATTTCCACTTTATGGCGGTTTTTCCAGCGGTTTGAGTATTTTACAAATTCCGCCATTGGACTTAAAACAATTTGAAATAATAAAAGGAAGTTCATCAACGATTTATGGTGGTGGAGCGATTGCAGGTTTGATAAATATGGTTTCCAAAACACCAGACGAAGAACCTGCTTTGGATATTATGTTGACACAAACCCAAGCTCTGGGAAGTACAGCAAATGTATTTTACAGCAAACGGAATGAAAAATTTGGTGTTTCACTTTATGGTTCAGGTCATTATCAAAAAGCGTATGACCCAGAAGATGATGACTTTAGTAACTTGCCAAAAACAACTTCGATTTCATTCAACCCAAAGTTCTTTTATTATCCATCGGAAAAAACAACATTTTGGTTTGGCTTAAACGGAACGTATGACGACAGAATTGGTGGCGACATCACAAAAATTGAAAGTGGCGAAAATGGCGTCCATCAATATACCGAAGAAAACGTATCGAAAAGATTGAGCAGTCAATCGGTTTACGAAACTCAAATAGATTCCGTCAGTTCATTAACTATCAAAAATAGTATCTCGTTCTTCGACAGAGAACTGACCATTCCCGATTTTACATTTGACGGTAAACAAACCAATACATTCACGGAAATAAACTATCAAAAGTCAGCCAATAAAACTGATTGGATTTTTGGTGCAAACCTATATACTTCTGATTTTGATGAAAATGATAATGCAACTTTGCAACGCGACCAAACGGATATAACTTATGGAGCATTTGTAAATAACATTTATGACATTTCGGATAATTGGATTTTGGAAACAGGATTCAGAACAGATTACAATACCGATTTTGGCTTTTTCCCGCTTCCAAGAGTTTCATTGCTATACAAAAACGATAGCGGATTTTCCAGCAGAATTGGTGGTGGTTTAGGTTACAAAATTCCAGATATTTTTACAGAAGAGGCGGAATTTATCAATTTTGAAAATGTACTTGGTATTGATAAATCTTCACTAAATGCGGAACGTTCTTACGGTGTAAATCTTGACTTCAACTATCAAACACGTTTATTTGAAACCATTGGTTTTTCTATTAATCAACTGTTTTATGTAACTGCGATTAATGATGCATTACTGTTAAATTCAACTGATAATGGATTTTTCCAATTTGAGAATGCAACAGATGAAATTTTGAGCAAAGGTGCTGAAACAAACATCAAGTTTACCTATAAAGATTTTCGTTGGTTCTTGAATTATGCACTCATTGACACAAAATTGAATTATTTGGCTGGAAATCCACAAAAACCGCTAACTGCAAAACACAACGCAGGAAGTGTTTTGATGTACGAATCTGAAAAATGGCGAATCGGTTATGAAACGTTTTACACAGGAAAACAATTTTTGTCCAATGGAACTGAAACAACTGACTTCATAACAATGGGTTTTGTGGCAATGCGAAATTTTAAATGGGGAACAACGTTTGTGAATTTTGAAAACTTTACGGACAGAAGACAAAGCAGGTTCTCGCCTTTAGTTTTGCCACCACACGACAATCCAGAATTTCCCGAAATTTATGCACCAACAGACGGTTTTATATTTAGCGTTGGAGTAATAATCAAACCTTTTGGAAACGAAGATGACGACTAAAATGAACAAAACGATATTTAAAATCAATCAAATGGATTGTCCTTCCGAGGAAAATCTTATACGAATGAAATTGGACGGAATTCAAGAAATCAAAAATCTTGATTTTGACATTCCAAACCGAAATCTGACCGTTTTTCACAACGGACAGGCAGACCAAATCGAAAATTCGATAATCGAATTAAAATTAGGCGGAAAGAAAATTTCGACCGAAGAAACCAACGAAAAAGATTTTGAAGAAAACACCAACCAAAAAAAGCTACTTTGGATTGTATTGGCAATAAATTTTGTCTTCTTCATTATCGAAATGACAACAGGACTCATCTCGAAATCAATGGGATTGGTTGCCGACAGTTTAGATATGCTTGCGGACAGTTTCGTGTACGGGATTAGCTTGTTTGCGGTTGGCGGAACGTTAATTAAGAAAAAACGGATTGCAAAAATTGCAGGCTATTTTCAGATAACCCTTGCGATTATCGGATTTGTTGAAGTGTTGAGAAGATTTTTTGGAGCCGAAAAACTTCCCGATTTTTCAACGATGATTATCGTGTCGATTTTGGCACTTATCGCAAACGGAATTTGTCTTTACATTTTACAAAAGTCAAAGAGCAAAGAAGAGGCACATATGAAAGCAAGTATGATTTTTACTTCCAATGACGTGATTATCAATTTGGGAGTAATAATTGCAGGAATTTTAGTGAATTGGCTAAATTCCAACAAACCTGATTTAATTGTTGGAACAATCGTTTTTATAGTGGTAATACAAGGTGCATTTCGGATTTTGAAATTAAGTAAGTAATCGGAATTGCCAACGCTGAAAGCCATACACATTTACAGTCGCTCAAGCCATCACACCACCAAAACTGTAAAAGAGTATGTCTTGCCAACGCTCACTTTAGAACTAAATAACAAACATCGGAATACCAAGCAGAACGTGAAAAGCACTATGCACAACAACGTATATAACTCATAGCTAATTAGTTACATAAACGAAGTTAAGACATATTTGCGAGGTCGCCAAATTTTTAAATTTGATTATATTTGAGAAAAAGTAAATATAAAAATTTAAAAATTTGGCTTGTGCTCAACCGAAAGAAAACAGCTATTTTGCACGCTACGAGCCATATACAAGACCGTTGTGCCCAATTTGACGAAAACTCATAATTCAAACAAAATTTAGAAAAAAATAGAACATTCCATATTTTTGGACTAAATTTGTCCTAAACATTTTGTCGAAAAATATGGTTACTACATTTGGAGAATACATTAAGCAGCGCAGAACTGAATTAGGTTTCCCTTTAAGAAAGGTTGCTTCACATTTAGATATTGACACTTCCACTCTTGGAAAAATTGAACGTGAAGAAAGAGTTTTGTCAGACGAGTTAATTCATTTATTAGCAGAAGTTTTAAAAACAGAACAAAAAGAATTATTAAACCATTATTATTCTTCAAAAGTCATTCAAGAACTTAAAGATTATTCAGATTATAAAGACGTTTTAAACATTGTCAATGAACATATGGATTTATATGTTTCAAATCAAATACGTCTTTCTTTTCAAAAAAAATGGACTGAAAAAGAATTTGAAAACCCAAAAAGTACAACACGAGTTGCTACACTTTTTTCAGGAATTGGAGGAATAGAGTACGCTTTTAAAAGACTTAATTTGAATACGGAAATTGTATTTGCAAGTGACATAGATAAATATGCAAAACAAAGCTATTTTGCTAACTACGACATTGACGAAAGTAGATGGTATGATGATGTAAAAGACGTTAATGGGAGAAAATATAAAGGAAAAATTGACCTTTTAGTTGGCGGAAGTCCTTGTCAATCATTTTCAATGGTTGGAAAAAGAAAAGGGTTTAAAGACACTAGAGGAACATTGTTTTATGAATTTGCAAGAATTGTAAAAGAAAGCCAACCAAAAGTTTTCATTTTTGAAAATGTAAAAGGTTTAATAAATCACGACAAAGGCAATACTTTTGAGACCATAAAAGCAACTTTTGACGAACTTGGTTATAAATATTTTTATCAAGTTATGAATGCTAAAAATTATGGAATGCCTCAACATAGAGAACGTATTTTTGTAATTGGTTTTAAAGACAAATCAATAAATTTTGAGTTTCCTGAACCAATTGAACTAGAACATAAAATGCAAGATTTCCTTGAAGATTACACAGATAGCAAATATTATCTAAAAGAAAAAGGAGTGAAATTTGTTACAAGTTCAAAAAACAGAAAAAAAAGATACACTCAAATAAATGGAGAAATTGCAATTTGCCAAAAGGCAAATCAGCAATTTAATTGGCACGGAGATTTTGTTTTTGAAAGTCAAGACAAAAAAGAATTTGACGAATTTATTTTTGATGTAAATGAAGTTGAGGAAAAATATTATCTATCTGAAAAAACAACAAAATATGTTCTTTCAGAAGGTACTAAAAATTTCAAAACAAGAATAAAAACAGATTTGGAAGTCGCAAGACCTCTTTTACAATCTATGCACAAAATGCACAGAGCTGGTGTAGATAATTATGTAACTCACAACAAAGGAAGAATTAGAAAATTAACACCTAAAGAATGCTTACGATTAATGGGGTTTAGAGATGATTTTAAACAAGTTGTTAGTGACACACAAATGTATCGTCAAGCAGGAAATAGTATCGTTGTGGACGTTCTAATTGCAATTTTAAAACAAATGGATATTACAAAATTTACAGATAAATAAATGGAAATAAATATTTTAGGAATAGATTACAAAGTAATTGATGCAAAAGAAAAAATTACTATAGCAGACTCATTTGTTTTAACTGCAAATAAAATTGGTACAGCTCACGGAGAAGGTAAATTATACGTTGGGAATGAAAATGATGAAACACTTGATTTTTTTGGTCAAAGAGGTTTTATAAACAATTGTTTCCTATTAAAAAAAGACTTAATTGAGTATTTAAATGACTGTAAAGCTGAATACAAAAATCCTGAACAACCATATCAAAAACCTGAAAATCTTCCGGAGCTTTGGGATGAAAGAATAGACAAAGTAAAAGGATTTGATGAGATTCTACCATTTACAATTTCCGACCAAACCCAAATTGCAGGACCAAGAGTTTACGTCAACACAAAAGACCCAAACTATAAAATAATTAGAGAGATTGCTCTACCAAACATTAGTTATCTTTCAGTACTGAAATTGGAAAATGATGCAAATGAAATCGTTTATTATTTTAAACCATTTGTAGATTATTTTGGAGATTATGAGCATTTAGATTTTGAAAGAGAAGAACAAGAAGAGAAAATAAAAGGAGAAAATATTCCAAAAGAGGAAAAAGACAATTTAATTAGAGCAAGAAAAGGTCAAGGTAAATATCGAGAAAAACTGCTTGAACAATGTCCTTTTTGTCCAATTACATTAATTTCTGATGACAGATTATTAATTGCAAGTCACATTAAACCTTGGGTAAAATCGAATGATATTGAAAAAATAGACCCTAAAAATGGATTTATGTTGACACCAACTTATGATTTCTTATTTGACAGAGGTTATATAAGTTTTACAGATGATAAGAAAATAATTATTTCACCTTGGTTATCAAAAATGACTTGTTCAAAATTGAACATATCAAATGACAAAACTTATTCACTTTTACCAACAGAAGGCAGAGAGAAATATTTAGAATATCATAGAACAAAATTACTGAAAAGATAAAAAAAACTGGGCGCAACAACGTATATAAAAAATAGCGGCATAATCGCTTAATTGAAAGAAAATGAATAAATTAAAGGTTTGTTACATTCCGAAAAGTTAGTGTGTAAAATCCGCTACTTTTCATATACAAAACCGTTGTGCCCAATATCAAAAAACCTCTAGATGAAAATTGACATTCATGTACATACAAGGAAAATAAAGTCCGGTGATGCTCCGACAAGGAATATTGAAAAAGAGGAATTTGTTGAAATATTAAGCAATACTGAAGTAAGTATTCTAGCAATTACCAATCATAATCATTTTGACATTCAACAATATGAGGAATTTAGAGATGGAGTTGAAACGCATTGCAAAGTATGGCCAGGAATTGAACTAGACATTTTTGAAAATGGCAAAAGGTCTCATTTAATAGTAATTTGTAATCCGAAAAACTACCAAGATTTTGATAAAGCTGTTAGTGAAATATTGCATGAAGCAAATCCTGACACTTTCACTATTTCACTAGAAGAAACCGTCAAGAAATTTGACTCGTTAGACTGTATTTACATAGCCCACTATTTCGTAAAAAAACCAAATTTAGGAGATAAAGAAATAGAAGTATTAACGGATTTGGTCTCAAATCCCAAACGAATTTTAAAAGAGGCAACAAACTCTATTTCAGCAGGAATATATATTAGTCATGGACACAACTCTATTTACGGTTCAGATGTACATGATTGGAATAACTACATAAAACAATCACAGGATTTACCTGAACTAAGACTACCTGTTGAAAGTTTTGAGCAATTTTGTCTTTTACTTGAAAAAGATGAATCTACTATAAACACAATTTTGAATAAAAAGTCCAAAGAAAGTGTTGAGCTATGCCCATTTAAAAGTGACCCTTTTGAAAAAATCACTTTAGATATTTACTCTGACATCAATATTATATTCGGTAGTAAAGGGACAGGTAAAACGGACATATTAGAATCTCTATCTAAACACTATAATAGTAAAGGGCATAAAACATCAGTGTATAAATCAAATGACAACCATTTAAATACAGTATTTGACATTAAAGGTAATTTATTCAACTGCAATGCGCTTGATATTGGATTTGATGAATGTATTGAAGAAATAAAGTTTTTAAAGGAAGTAACTGAAGAAAAAGTAACAACTCTAAACAAATATGATTTACATTTCTCTTTTCAGGAAACTAATAAAATTTCGAAAAAATTAAAAATCAAGAATATTGCATTAGCAGATGAAGCGCAATCTGAAAGAATTCTTGAAGAAATTTCTGAAATCCTTGATAGTTTTAAGTCATTTAATAATTATGTAAATGAAGATTCGGACATACCAAAATATGTTGATGATGAATTAATTAAGGAACTTGGGATTTTACTTGATAAAATACTCACGCAACTAAAAGATGGAACTGAACAGAACTTTATAGAAAACAAAAGCATTAATTTACTTAACGGAATTATTTCTTGCTTTACTAATGAAATTGCAAAAAAGACTAATCAACCACCAAAACCATCGAAAACAGGATTTTTAGATTATTCAAGAAACCGCATAAAAATTGAAAGAGCTTCCAAAAAGATTATTAAAATAATAAATCAACCGATAAATGCTATTGAGGAGTACGCTGGAAGTCTTGGTGATAAAGGGGAATTAATCTGTAAAACAAATTTAATTTTTCAAAATGGCACTTTCTCAAATGGAGACTATTCGCCAGTAAAACATGTTTATAAAACACCTCAAAAAGAATTTGCAAATGCCGTAGTTGCTATTTCTAAGCACATTCATTCAATTGAGCTATTTACAAAAATCACGGAATTAAATGAAATTGAAAACATAAACACAATTAGTTCGGTGAGTGAATTACTTCAAAAGTACAAACATTTTACTCTTAATGGAACGATTTATAGTCCTTCAAACGGAGAATCTTCAATGATTTTGTTACATAAAGAGCTTGCAGATGATAAGGAAATTTATTTAGTAGATGAACCAGAAAAAAGTCTTGGAAATGATTACATAAATGACGTTATAGTACCTTTAATAAAGGAAAAAGCTCTTCTTGGGAAAAAGGTTGTCATAGCAACACATGATGCAAATATCGCTGTGAGAACTTTACCATACAATTCGATTTATCGTTTACACGAAAAAGGAAAAGGGTATACTTTAACAGGCAACCCTTATTCAAATTCTTTGAATTGTATTGATGGATTAAAGCCAAGTCTTGATTGGAAAGAAATTAGTATGAAAACTTTAGAAGGTGGTAAAGACGCCTTTGGAGAAAGAGGAAAAATATATGGAAACTAAAAAAGCTACTATTAAAAGAGAAGAACCACACACCTATTTGGTTCTTGAAGTTGGAGATAATCCAATCCAAATCACATTGACAGATGACAATCCAAACAATGTTAAATCTGCATTTAATCTAATATTAAAAGAATTAAAAAAAGGAGTATTCCAATTTGAATTGGAAGATGAAAATTCAGATTTGTATAATAATATTTGTGTTGAGTATCTGAACCAATTAAATTCTGAAATTAAAATAATACATGCTGAATTAGAAGAATACGAATTGACAGAAAATGAATAAAATACTGGGCACAACAATGGCTATAAGTAATTGCAAACCCACGCAACTCCTCATAGCCGAGACCGTTGTGCATAATGTAAGCCAACCGCAAAAACTGACCGAATTGAATAAAATACCGAATAAAATAAAATATTTGATTGGCGGAATTTCTGCTTTGATATTCTTCCTCTTCTTTTTTGGAATAATTAATCCATTTGGACTTAATGACTATCTTCAAAAGATTACAGGATGTTTTTTTGGACTTAATTTTAATAATCTGGACTATTTTGCCATTTCGTCGATTCCAATTTTCGGAATGTTATTAAATTCAAAACGAACAGAATTTAAACCAACCGACTTAATAAAAGACATTTTAATAATAATTCTTTTCGTATTTACTACAGTCGCAATCGGACTTTATATATTGACCTTTATTGGGAAACCTGACAATCCTTTAATACCACAATATTTAATAAGTGAACCGTTCTTTTTATACTCAACGATCATAATCGGAATTGGAATTGGACTGCCATTTTTGTTAATAAATCGGACTGAAAAACTGGATAAAATAAATGAAACCGGAACTTAAGACGTGTATAATTAATGGCTAGTTCAAGCCTACTTACGAAAATCCTCGCGGATTATCTATTCGGTTTTTATTTGCTAAATTAGGTGCTTAAACACGCCACTAATCATACACAAAACCGTTATGCATTATTATGAAAAGTGCACTAAGAAATAATGATTTTAATTTTACTTTCAATACTTCAAAAGGTTATGTATTGATGAAATTTATCACTTTAATCTTCTTTTGTGGAACCGTGTCATTAATTTTTATGTGCTCAATTGGAGTAACTGAAGTAATCGTGATTTCGTTAACTACAATTGGAATAATCCTCCACTTTAAAGACCTTTTATCTATTTTCTTAGGAAATGATACTTTAAAAATTTCAAGTGTCGGAGTTTGGAACAAAAGAATTGGATTAAAAAAATGGAACGAAATTGAATACGTAAAAATAGATTCCTTAAAATTCTCAAGGTTTTATACGAGCGTATATCTTCTGATTTTTAAAAAAAACGTCAGTCAAAAAATTAAAATCAACATTATTGGAATTAAAGATAAAGACCAATTGATAGATTTAATAAACAATTTAGAATTAAGAAAGATAAACCGATAATAACAATTGCTAACTTAAGATGTATAACCGCAATTACGGCGGATTCGACTACGTCCGAATCCACTCGGAATTGCTACGTCTGTGCTAAACCGAAAATCATTAACTTTAATCCCGTAACTGACGGTTATACGAGCCGTTGTATGTAATTAAGAAAAAACTGAATTGAACAATTAAAAACCTATAACTGAAAAAGAGCTACACTCTGAAATTTGAAGGAAAAATTACTAGACAATAGAGTCCTCCAATAAATCTATAAAAAACAAACAATTTTTATTTTTAAAACTATGTTCAACTTTTTAAAGAGAAAAAAAATTGGCTTATTGAACAGAGTCAAATATATCTCAAAAAATAAATCTATGAATTTTCAAATGAATGTTTATAAAAATGAGAATCTTGATTTTCAAATGACGAGAAAAGATTCTTTAAAAAAATTCAACTTTACTATAAATAATAGTTTTCTAAATAATGATATCGTTTATTTTTTAACTTTTGGTTCTGACAGAGATAAAGCTGAAGGAATTGAAGAAAGATTCTTGTCTTCTTCACTTTATAAAGAATCTGAAAAAGTTGACTTATTAGGTGGAACATATTTAATATTCTCTAAAAACGACTATAGTTCTATTATTCAGAAAATTACCCAAATAGGAAAAGAAATTTATAGATATGATTATAATGAATCAGGTGTTAATTTTAATGAAATATTGTAACGTTAACAAAAAACTACATACAACAATGGCTCCTATGAAAAGCACTAGTCCAGTTGTCTAAAGTTATTATATTTATTTTTAATTCTTACATAATAATAATTTTAGGGTGTTGAATTGTTGATAATTCCGAAGAATTATCAACAATTCAACACCTTATAACTTGCTCCGCATCCTATATGTAATCAACTCTCTTGAGTCGTCACCAGCATCTGTATGATTATAAATTATAATAAACCTGTTCACTTGCTATAAATTGGTTCTACTATGGTAAAAAGAAATATAGCCGTTAAACATTCAGATGACAACTATTCATTTACAAAAGCATATAAATTATTCATTGATTTTGCACGTGAATTAATAAAATCCGAACCGAATAAAAATTCAGCAAACTAAATGTCAAGTATTATGTTTTATTTACTCGACAAATAATTAAAATGTTGTACATTTGTTTTTCAATGAAAATAGCTCAAAAAATAGAAAAACAAATTAAAAAGATAAAAGATGGTACGACTTTTAAGTACCAACAACTTTCTATTGAACCAAAAGAATATAGTGCAGCTACGAAAGCAATAGAGCGTTTAATTGAAAAAGGAATCATCAAAAGAGTTTCAACAGGTGTTTTCTACAAACCTAAACAAACTATTTTTGGCGAATTAAAACCAAAAGAAGAAGAGTTATTGAAACCTTATTTGTTTCAAAACAACAAAAGAATTGCTTACATAACAGGTGTTTCCTTATACAACCGAATGGGTTTAACTACTCAAGTACCAAGAACTATAAAAATTGCAAGTAGAGATAAACGCATAACTGTATCAGTTGGAAATATTAAAGGAAATCCTGTAAAAAGTTATGTAGATGTTACAGATAAAAATTTCTATCTGTTAGAAATTTTAGATGCCCTCAAAGATTTTAAAAAAATACCAGATTTAGACAAGAATTCAGGAATTAAAATTATTTCAAATCAACTAAAAAAATTAAGCGAAAAAGAGATAAAACAACTTATTGACTGTGCTTTACCTTATCCACCAAGAGTAAGGGCTTTTTTAGGTGCCTTATTGGAACAAATAGGCTTTTCTGTTGAACTGAAACAATTAAAAAAGAGTCTAAATCCACTTTCCGAATATGATTACGGAATTAATAAAAAAACACTACCAACAATAACAAACTGGAATATTAAATGAAGCTACACGAAAACAAAGAACTATTCCAAGATGCTATAACTGCAACTTCTCAACAAAAAGGAATTCCAGAAATTTATATTGAAAAAGATTATTGGGTAACTCTTGCTTTGCATGCCATTTTCAGCAATGAAATTGGGAAAGAAACTGTTTTCAAAGGAGGAACTGCACTATCTAAATGTAATCAACTAATCGACAGGTTTTCAGAAGATATTGATTTAGTAGTTTTAAGAAAGGATGGAGAGACAAACAATCAATTGAAATCTAAAATCAAAAAGATTTCAAAATGTGTTACTGATGTGATTCCAGAAATAGAAATTGATGGAATAACTCACAAAATGGGTATGATACGGAAAACTGCTCACAGTTATAAAAAGAGTTTTGATGGAGATTTTGGACAAGTAAGAGACAATATCATTGTAGAATCTACTTGGCTAGGACAATTCGAGCCATATACTACAGGAACAGTATCATCTTACATTTATGAAATGATGTTGAAAGCTAACCAACAAGATGTCATTAATCAATACGAAATGAATCCTTTTGATGTTTTAATATTAAGTACCAAAAGGACTCTATGTGAAAAAATAATGAGTTTAGTTCGCTTCTCTCAAACAGAAGACCCCATAAATGATTTGAGCAATAAGATTCGACATACTTATGATATTCACATGATGTTAAAAGATGATGAACTCAACTCATTTTTCAATTCTACAGCATTTGACGTAATGCTATTAAAAGTTGCCAATGATGATGTGCAAAGTTTTAAAAACAATAATAATTGGTTATCAAACCATCCAATAACCGCAATATTATTTTCAGACACAGAAAACACTTGGAATCAAATCAAAGACACTTATGAAACCCGTTTTAAAGAATTAGTTTTTGGCGAGTTTCCATCAGAAAATGAAATAATGAATACCATAAAAGTAATTGCTAAAAGACTAAAAACAGTTGTGTGGAATATTGAAACGGAAAAATAGCCAACACTATAAGCCATACACATTTGCAGTTCGCACTAGTCAACGATTCATCAAAAACTGCAAAAAGAATATGCCTTTGCCAACGCTAATAAAAAAATAACAAAGTTATCAGACGGTACAGTAAATTCAAGTTAAAACTTTATAGATAAACCCGCAAAACACTAGCTTTCCCTCCAAATGGTTAATAACCATATATTAGTTTGCCTTTTATAATTTTTCCTTGCGTTTTGCGGTTATTCATTTTATTATAAAACGGCTTAATTTTTAATCCTTTCTCACTATTTTACAAATTTCATTCTCATGTTTAGGCTTTTGAATACAAAAAATTCAATTTTTTCATAAAAATTACGAAAGATTCACAGGATTTAAAATCAACTGTTTTACCTTTTGCGCTGAAAATTGCGTTTTTATGCTTCAAAATTTAAGTTAAGCCTAGAGGTGTTTTCGTTGAAATTTCATTTTTACTTAGACTTTTCCTTCTATATTTAATCTCATGAGTATAAAATTATACTCATGAATATAACTTATTTAGAGTTTTCTGAGTTTATACTCAACTTTATACTCGATATAAAGAAATGAAAACCAATTAATTAAACACAAAAAAATACAACTGAGTATAAAAAATATAATTTTTTTATAAAAATTACTACAAGCGTATTAAAAATGAAAATCTGCGTTTTTTACTATTGCGTCAAATGTTGCGTTTCTTTGCGTATAAGTTTCTGTCATTTTTAAATCATGATGCCTTGCTTGATTACGTACTTTTATAGAGGGAACTCCACTGTTTAACAAATCAGTAATTCCAGTATCTTTTAAAGAATACCATTGATACTTTTTCTCAATTTTATACTTATTTCTAAACTTCGTCCATTCATCAGAAACCTTTTTAGGAGGTATTTGTTCTTTTCCTGATTCAAAATTGTTTTTAGAGAATAAATAGTAGTCTGGTTTAGCCCCTTCTAAATGTTTTAAAAGCAAAGGAAATAATGAGTTCGGTATTGTAACATTATCAGATTTTTTGTTTTTCGAATTTTCTCCTGATATAGTAATAAACCCTTCTTTTAAATTAACATCACTTACTTTCAATTTTGTTAATTCTGTTCTCCTAATAAAGCAATAGTATGTACACATACATAAAACATAATAATTAAAGTTTGTTCTCTTTAATTCTTTTAGTTTTTCCTTTTCTTGCGTTCGCAAAACTTCACGCACCTTCTTTTGTTGCGGTTTAGGTTTTATAAGTTCTGCTGGATTTTGTTTGATATAACCTTTAGATCTACACCAAATGAAAAAAGTATTTAAAAACTGAAGATAATTATTATAGGTTCTCGGGCTATAATTCTTTTCTAAGTACAAATAATCTAAAAAAGCATGAACAAAAGTATTATCTATTTCTATCATGAACTTTACTGTTCTGTTTTTTTCTTTCATAAATAGACCAAGCATTTTTAAATAAGATTTATAGCCATTTAAGCTTACTTGACGTTTAATTCCGTCTTTTACTTCTTTCTCTTGGACTAACAAAAAAGTATCTACGCAATCTTGATAAGACTTATACTGTGTGCTTTTTTCTTCATAAAAAGGAGACCAACCATGTTCTAACTTACTATTAATAGCTGCTACCATTTTTTTTGCATAACGCAACCTCTCTGTTTTGTTGTTGAGTTTAGGAACACGACTTCTGAAACGCTTAAACTCCTCCTTTGCAGGAACTTTAGCATAATAAACAATAATCCAGTCTTGATTTTGGCGTAATTCCGCTGGTTTGTAGTCTACAAAGATTTTCGCGGAATTTTCTTTTTTAAGTTTTGACATTTTTTTTATTACCCTTCATTTTCAACGATTTGAAAGGGAATAGTTAAATGACTCAATTTTGACACAGCTTTTTTACCTTTTTTAAGATAAACCACTGATTCTGTGCTCATAACACAGTAATAGTACCAAAGGTGGGACTCGAACCCACACGCCCTTGCGAGCATCGGATTTTGAATCCGACGTGTCTACCAATTCCACCACTTTGGCTTTTGGAGAGTGCAAATCTATAAAATATTTCATTTAAAATATCTTTTAAACTCTTAAAATAGTTTTATTTTTGCCTCAACAACAACACTAACTAAAAATATCTTTTTGTAAATGGCTACAAATCAATTAAGCCCAAAAATCTTTGCGTGTTCACAAAGTGTCGAACTAGCAGAAGAAATTGCCAATGCTTACGGAACCAAACTAGGAAATGTAATTACTACACATTTTAGTGATGGTGAATTTCAACCTGCTTTTGAAGAATCAATTAGAGGACGAAGAGTTTTCATTGTAGGATCAACTTTTCCATCAACTGATAACTTAATGGAAATGTTATTAATGTGTGATGCTGCTAAACGTGCTTCTGCAAGACATATTACTGCTGTAATGCCTTATTTTGGTTGGGCTCGCCAAGACAGAAAAGACAAGCCCCGTGTGGCAATTGGAGCTAAACTAGTAGCTAAATTGTTAGAAACTGCTGGAGCCACTAGAATTATGACCATGGATTTACATGCTGATCAAATTCAAGGCTTCTTTGAAAAACCAGTAGATCATTTATTTGCTTCTACTATCTTTTTACCATACGTTAAAAGTTTAAAGTTAGATAACTTAACTATCGCTTCACCTGATATGGGAGGGTCTAAAAGAGCGTATGCCTATTCCAAATACTTAGAAAGTGATGTTGTTATTTGCTATAAACAACGTCAAAAAGCCAATGTAATTTCTCATATGGAATTAATTGGTGAAGTAGAAGGTAAGAATGTTATTCTTGTAGATGACATGATTGATACTGGAGGAACACTCACCAAAGCAGCTGATTTAATGATGGAGCGTGGTGCCAAAAGTGTACGCGCTATTTGTACACACCCAATTCTTTCTGGTAATGCTTATGAAAGAATTCAAAGCTCGCAATTAACAGAGTTAATCGTTTCAGATACAATCCCTTTAAAAAAGAACATATCTAAAATAAAAGTTGTATCTTGCGCCACTTTATTTGCTGATGTGATGCATAAAGTTCAAGACAATACATCTATCAGTGATCAATTTTTAATGTAAATAAATTTAATAAACAAAGTAATGAAATCAATTACAATCAAAGGATCTCAAAGAGAAAGCGTAGGTAAAAAAGCAACAAAAGCCTTACGTAATGCTGGAAAGGTTCCTTGCGTATTATACGGAGGAGACAAGCCTGTTCACTTTTCAGCTGAAGAAAAATCGTTCAAGCCATTAGTATATACTCCAGACGTATTTACTGCTACGATTGAATTAGATGGTGTAACATATAATGCTGTGTTACAAGATATACAGTTCCACCCAGTACATGATAGCATTTTACACGTAGACTTCTATCAATTATTTGAAGACAAAGCTGTAACTATGGATATTCCTGTGCGTTTAGTAGGATCTTCTAAAGGTGTTATGGTAGGGGGTGCTTTACGTCACAACTTACGTAAATTAAAAGTAAAAGCATTACCTGCTAACTTACCAGATTTTATCGAAGCTGATATTACTGAGTTAGAAATTGGTAATAAATTATATGTTACTGAGTTAAAGAATGATAAATATACTTTCTTACACCCAGACAACACAGTAGTTGCTCAAGTTCGTATGTCTCGTAATGCTGCTAAAGCAGCTTCTGAAGCAGAAGCATAGACCGCAATACTATAATCATACAAAAGCGTTACCATGTGTAGCGCTTTTTTTATTTTTGATGTATGATTTTTAGAACTTTTTTTAAAAGATTATTTGGTTTTTCTACAAAACAATTAACAGAGAAAGAAGACAATTTTATGAAGAAATTTTTAATTGTAGGCTTAGGTAATATTGGTGAAAAATATGACAATACACGTCATAATATTGGCTTTAAAATAGTAGATGCTTTCGTAAAAGAACATGAAGGTTCTTTTGAAACTGAAAAGTTAGGTGATATAGCTAAACTTAAAATAAAAGGTAAGACTGTAATCGTTTTAAAACCGAATACTTATATGAACTTAAGCGGAAAAGCGGTTAAATACTGGATGCAAAAAGAAAACATTCAAGTTGAAAACTTATTAATTATTACCGACGACTTAAATATTGATTTCGGAAAGGTTCGTATCAAAGGAAAAGGAAGTTCTGGAGGGCACAACGGACTAAAAGATATTCAAGATAAATTTAACACAGGTGCTTACCCACGTTTTCGCTTTGGTGTAGGAGCTGAATACAGTAAAGGTCGTCAAGTAGATTATGTTTTAGGAGAATGGAATGCTGACGAGGAAAGTGCAATGATTGAACGCATCCCTTTTTCTGTAAAAGCGGTTACCTCTTTTATTACAGCTGGTTTAGCTAATACCATGAATGAGTTTAACGGAAAATAATTAAACTTTACACCGTTAACTCATTAAAAAAATTAATTATCAGAAGCATACCACTCAGCAAAACTAGTATCTGTTTCCTGTAATTTAATGGCATGTAGTTTGATATTTTCAGGAAGTCTGTCTTGAATTTTCTTAGCAAAATCAATCACCATCATTTCACTTGTTGGCTGATAATCTACTAGAATCACATGATGCCCTCTATTTTTTAGCTCCTGTGCCAACTCAACATGAGGTGTGTTTTTGTTA
Source organism: Tenacibaculum sp. DPLXC6 (assembly GCF_056815515.1). Lineage (NCBI taxonomy): Bacteria > Pseudomonadati > Bacteroidota > Flavobacteriia > Flavobacteriales > Flavobacteriaceae > Tenacibaculum > Tenacibaculum sp. DPLXC6. The sequence goes on along the minus strand of NZ_CP141806.1, from coordinate 2,312,246 downwards.
AACACTGTAGCATGATCAAATACATCAACAATATCCTCTTTTACAATCTTTTTTAGATCTCCAAAGTCAATTACCATACCGTATTTAACATTATTTGTATCTGTAATTGGAGAACCAATCACAGTAACAGAAAGCTTATAACTATGTCCGTGAACATTTTTACACTTTCCGTCATAACCATACAGCGCATGCCCAGTTTCAAAAGTGAACTGTTTGGTAATTCGAATCTTACTCATAAATTTTCTATTTATAAAGAAGCGATAAAATAACCTTTAAAAAGGTTATTCCTCTACGTTTGTTGTGGTGACTCTTATTTTCTTTTAAACCTTTTGTTTGCTCTATATTTATTAAAAAAATAAATAACTGCAACACCTGCTGCTAAAATAGCGAAGAAAGAATTTCCCATTTTAATACTTGTTTTATTCGCCAAAAGTACGAATTTGCTTTACAACTTTTGTTAAAATCCACACAAAACCTACTGAAACTACAGCACCTATAAATACCGCTAATATAGGATTATGTGCTATCCATTGTCCTACTTCATATCCTGCTTTATAGGCTGTAGAACTTTTTTCTTCTTGAATTAAAAACATTATTATTTCTTAAATTTTTCTAACGCTTTTTTAGTAAACTCAGACAAAACTAACTTACCTGATGTCTCAGCTCTTTCTATTAACAGCTCTTCCCAATGCTCAGTTCCTTTCCATAAGGCTCTTTTCATTTCTGCTAATGCTTCAGGGTTATAAGATGCTAACTTTTCTGATAAAATTTCAATCTCTTTGTCTAATTCACCTTGTGTTTCAAAAACACGGGCGTACAAGCCTTTTTCTTTTGCCCAATATGCACTTTTCCAACTGGTAGCATCTAAGGTTAATTCTGCTAATCCACTAACGCTTATTTTGCGTTCTACGGCTGGCGCAATTACAAACGGACCAATACCTATTGTAAATTCAGAAAGTTTAATAGAAGCGTGCTCTGTGGCTAATACATAATCACAAGCGGCTGCTAAACCAACTCCGCCTCCAACTGTTTTTCCTTGTACTCTTCCAATAATTAGTTTCGAACATCTACGCATAGCGTTGATTACATTCGCAAAGCCAGAAAAAAAAGCTTTTCCGTCTTCTAAATTATCAATCGCCACCAATTCGTCAAAAGATGCACCAGCACAGAAAGCTCGCTCTCCTTCTGATTTTAATACAATTACCGACACCTCATCACTCGTTGAAAGTTTATCAAATTCATTAGCTAAACGTTCTAGCAACACACTTGGAAAAGAATTACTTGCAGAGTGTCCAAATTCTACCGTTGCAATCTTGTTTTCTATGTAGGTGTATAAACTTCCGTTTTCTCTAGTTGTAGTCATTTGTTTTTCTTGTTTCTTCAAAATTACATTTTTTGAGCTAGGGGTAAAAACTTTCTTCTAAACTTAACAATTAATGGAGTTCCTCTCGCAATCATCCACAAGAAAAAAGCTATCCAAATAGCATAGAGTTTATACCCAAGAGAGTCAAAATATAATAATGTAGGAACAAACACTAATCCTGTTGCTAATAACAAAACATTTCGTAGAAATTTCATTTCTCCCATTCCTTTGAACATTCCGTCATAAATAAAAGCGATTGAACATATAGGTTGCATGATTAAAATAACCCAAAAAGTATTGTAAAACTGTTCTAAAACCTCTGGTTCTTTAGTGAATACTTTTCCTATAAATTGATATAAAACAAACCCCACAACGGCTAATAATAATCCGAAAAGGAATCCGTATTTAATTAATCTATTTCCTAAAATTACCAATGTTTTATAAGCTTTAGCACCCAATAATTTACCTGATAAAATATTTCCTGCAGAAGAATATCCATCAATCATAAAAGCGCCTGTAAGCCATAAATTGAATCCGATGGTATAGGCTGCAATGTAGGCATCTCCATAGTCGGTAGCATAAGAAGTTCCAAAGTACAATGCAACATTTAGTGCTATCGTTCTTACGAAAAGATTCAACACCATTACGATGAATTTTGGAATTTCAGTATTAAATGGCAAGCTAAATTTTAATGAAATATCTGTCTTTTTTAATAATAATACAGCAGAAATTATTGCCATCGTAACTTGTGCAACAACACTTGCATACGCTGCTCCTTGAATATGCATAGCAGGAATAAAACCTTCTACTCCGTAAACCAAAACAACGTCTAGTACAATATTAATAAACGTTCCAATGAGTGCAATTACCATCGGATAATAGGTGTTTTGCAAACCTCTAAATGTACCAAAAACAGCGATGGTAAAAAGCGTAAACGGGAATCCGAAAACACGGATTTTATAATACTCAACCGAATAATCTAAAATGGTTCCAGAAGCATTGTAGAGCTCAAAAATTTCTTTAGCAAAAGGATAACTCAATCCTAAAATAACCGCACTTACGCCTAATACAATAACAATAGCTTGTGCGGGTAAGTTTTTAATTTCATCAAGTTTATTAGCTCCTAAATATTGTGAAACGATAGATGATATTCCACTACGTGTTTGCCCAAAAACCCAAATTAACATGGATAAAAAAGCTCCTACAATACCAATAGCAGCAATACTTTCAGTAGCGTTGTACTCTATATTACCTACAATAGCTAAATCTGTAGTAGAAAGTAAAGGTTCTGCCACCCCTGCAATTAATGCAGGCATTGCTAGTTTATTTATATGCTTAAAACTAATATCGTGTTGCAATACGTTTACTTTTTAGTCAACATTCGTTTAATTTCATTCAGCTTCATAAGCGCTTCAATTGGTGTTAAGGTATCAATATTAGTGGTTAAAATTTCTTCTCGAATATCTTCTAACAACGGATCATCTAACTGAAAAAAGCTCATTTGCATATCTTCGTGCTGTGCTTCTTTCAAGGTTTCTTTAACCTCTTTGTGTGAATGTGAGTCTTCTAACTCTTTTAGAATTTTGTTTGCTCTATGAATTACCATACTTGGCATTCCCGCTAATTTTGCTACATGAATACCAAAACTATGATCGCTTCCTCCTTTTACCAATTTACGCAAGAAAATAATGCTATTATCTAACTCTTTTACCGATACATTAAAGTTCTTAATACGCTCAAACGTCGAAGTCATTTCGTTCAGCTCGTGATAGTGTGTTGCAAATAACGTTTTTGCTTTCGAAGGGTGTTCGTGTAAATATTCCGAAATCGCCCAAGCAATAGAAATTCCGTCGTAGGTAGACGTTCCTCTTCCAATTTCATCTAACAATACCAAACTACGATCGGAAATGTTATTCAAAATAGAAGCTGTTTCATTCATTTCTACCATAAATGTAGATTCTCCCATCGAAATATTATCACTAGCACCTACTCTGGTAAAAATCTTATCCACCATACCTATTCGAGCATTTTGTGCAGGTACATAACTTCCCATTTGTGCTAACAACACAATCAAGGCTGTTTGACGTAAAATTGCTGATTTACCTGACATGTTAGGACCTGTAATCATAATAATTTGTTGCTGATTACGGTTCAAGACAACATCATTGGCTATATATTCTTCACCAATTGGTAATTGTTTTTCAATAACTGGGTGACGACCATTTTTGATTTCAATATCAGTGCTGTCATCCATTAACGGACGCACATAATTATTCTCGGTAGCTAAGGTTGCGAAAGATTGTAAAGCATCAATCTTAGCCACATTTTGTGCATTTTGCTGTACAGGTTGTACAAAACCAATAATATACTGTACTAACTTGGCAAAAATCTCTGTTTCTAACTGCTGAATCTTCTCTTCTGCTCCTAAAATTTTAGCTTCGTATTCTTTTAACTCTTCAGTAATATAGCGTTCAGCATTCACTAAGGTTTGCTTACGAATCCACTCTTCTGGAACTTTATCTTTATGCGTATTTCTAACTTCAATATAATATCCGAAAACATTATTAAAAGCAATTTTTAAACTCGGAATTCCTGTACGTTCTGTTTCACGAGCTAGCATGGTATCTAAATACTCTTTTCCAGAGTTTGAAATGTTACGTAATTCATCCAGTTCTTCTAAAACTCCACTAGCAATCGCATTTCCTTTATTAATATTTACAGGAGCTTCTTCTAAAACTGTCTCAGTAATTTTATCAATCAGCGTTTTGCAATCGTGCAGTTGTTTTCCTATTTCTTGAACTGCTTTGTTCTTACTTTTTTCTGCGGAATCTTTTATTGGAAGAATCGCTTTTAACGAGTTTTTCAACAAAATTACTTCCCGTGGAGAAACCTTACCCGTAGCAACTTTCGATATCAATCGTTCGATATCAGAAATTTGTTTTAATTGGTAGATTACAGTTTCAGAAAAAGTATCGTCATCAATTAAAAACTTTACTAATTCATGTCGTTGTTGAATTTGAGCTAAATCTTTTAATGGAAGCGCTAACCAACGTTTTAACAAACGCCCTCCCATAGGAGAAATAGTTTTATCAATTACATCCAATAACGAAACCGAGTTTACCGAATTTCCACCATATAATTCTAAGTTTTTTACGGTAAAGCGATCCATCCACACATAATTATCTTCCGCAATTCTACTGATAGATTGTATATGTTCTATTTTGTTATGTTGTGTTTCCGATAAGTAATACATTGCTGCACCACCTGCTACAATTCCATATTCTAACTCTTCAACTCCAAATCCTTTTAATGTTTTTACCTTAAAATGATTTCGAAGCAATTCATCTCCATAATCTTTTTGAAACACCCAATCATCCAAATAAAATGCATGAAAACGATTTGTAAAAGCTTCTAAAAATCGTTGCTTATGTTTCTTTTCAACCAAAACTTCACTAGGTGTAAAATTTTGTAAAAGCTTATCTATATATTCTTCATTTCCTTGCGCGATGAGAAATTCCCCAGTTGACACATCTAAAAACGAAACTCCTAATAGCTTTTTCCCAAAATGAACTGCTGCTAAAAAGTTATTCGACTTCGATTGTAACACCTCATCATTTAGAGCAACCCCAGGGGTTACCAACTCCGTAACTCCACGTTTTACAATCTTTTTAGTCATTTTTGGATCTTCCAACTGATCGCAAATAGCAACACGCAATCCAGATTTTACTAACTTTGGCAAGTAAGTATTTAAGGAATGGTGCGGAAAACCAGCCAACGCTGTTTCACTCTCACTACCACTTCCTCTTTTGGTTAAAATAATACCTAAAACTTTGGATGCTTTTATAGCATCTTCTCCAAAGGTTTCATAAAAATCGCCTACTCTAAATAACAACATCGCATCCGGATATTTTGCTTTAATTCCGTTATACTGTTGCATTAATGGAGTTACCTTTTTTGCCTTTGTTTTTGCCAAATTTCTAGATTTTTTGGGTTAGTTTTGCGAAGATAGAAAAGTTTAGAGTTTCTTTTGTTTCAAGTTATCCACAACTTTAAACTTTTGAACCTGAAAACCACTTTATGAGAAAATTAAAAAACAGCGAACTAGGCAGGAAAACAGTTGAGGAGTTTAAACAAACAAACAAAACTCCTATTATAGTAGTATTAGATAATATACGTAGTTTGAATAATGTAGGCTCAGTTTTTAGAACTTCGGATGCTTTTTTAATTGAAAAAATTTATTTGTGTGGTATTACAGCAACTCCACCTAACAAAGAAATTCATAAAACTGCTTTAGGTGCTACCGAATCGGTAGATTGGGAATATGTTGAAAACACCATGGATTTGGTTGAAAAGCTACAAGCGGAAAATGTAAAAGTTCTATCCATAGAACAAGCAGAAAATAGTACGATGTTAGATACTTTTACTCCTGAAACTGATCAAAAATATGCAGTTGTATTTGGTAATGAAGTAAAAGGTGTACAGCAGGAGGTAGTTTCTGCTTCTGATGTTTGTATTGAAATTCCGCAATTAGGAACTAAACACTCGCTGAATATTTCGGTAAGTTGTGGAGTCGTGTTATGGGATTTATTTACTAAAATGAAAAATTAACGTCATTACGAGGAACAATAGTGACGAAGTAATCTGCTTGTTTAGAGTTTATAATTCAAAGGTTGCTTCACTTTAGCCCGTCTTGAGCGACAGTCGAAAGATTTGCAATGACGATATCATTCTTTTAAAAGTAGAATGTTAAATTTTTGACTTTCTCCTAAAAACCTACTACATTAGACACTTGATTACCCCCATCCCCAAGTATTATTTTATAATTAAAAACCCTATTTAATATGGAAAACAAGTACTTAAAAGAAACCGCAATGAGTTTGAACCCAGATGGAGATAATGAAACAATAACTACCGATACTGGCGGAACGGATAGTCCTAAAACTGATACTGGTGGTAGTGGTGGTAGTGATGGTGGTGATTAAGTTTAAAATTACTTAGTCAACTAATTAATCTTACATACAACTTAAAAGTAAAACCATTACTTTTGAAAAGTAATGGTTTTATTTTATGACTAGTGATGAAACGTTTCCTCTATATTCTTCTATTTTGCTCTTCTTTTCTGTTTTCTCAAGAAAACAAGGACTATTTCTCTAAAAGAGACTCACTAATAGAAGCTGGAAGACAGGCTTACTTTAGTAATAACCTTCCTTTGTTAAAAAAAATCACCACACGAGTCGATTCTTTTCACAAAGAAACAAATGATTCTATTTTACTTGCCAAGTATTATCATTTTAAAGCTCTGCAAAATAAGCTTACTTATACTAACGACAGCTCTTTTTACTATTACCATCTTTCAAAAGATATCTCTAAAAAAATAAATGATTCTTTAGCAGTTGGAAGACGTTTGTTAAGTTTAGCTATATTACAAAGAGAAGCCAAAGATTATCGTGGTGGTGAAATAAGTTTAATTGAAGCTTTGCAATATTTAGAACCCATACAACCTTCTATTTATTTAGAACGTGTATATACTAACTTAGGGCTTATTTCTGAAGAATTAGATCAAAAAGACGATGCCATACAGTACTATGCAAAAACATTAAATATTAATAAAAGAACTAAAGACAAACGAAGCTACACATTCACTAACAACAATTTAGGCTTGCTTTACCAAAAAAGAAACAACCATAAAAAAGCTATCTCCTATTTTAATAAAGGTTTATCTCAAGACAGTATCAAAGAAAAGTACCCTACTCAATATGCTTTATTATTAGAAAATTTGGCTGCTAGTAATTTTTTATTAGGTAAAAAAGAAAATGTACTGAGACAATATAATAAAGTTCTAAGGATAAGGGAAAGAGAAAAGGATTTTACAGAATTAAGCACAACTCATATAAACTTGGCAGATTATTACAAAAACCTTAATCAAACTAATAAAGCCCTGTTTCATGCCAATGAAGCTCTAAAATATGCCAAACAAACACAGAATAATAAACGCTGGCTAGAGTCTTTAATAAAACTTTCAGACTTAACAACTGGTGATAAATCAAAACAGTATTTAGAAGAGTACATTACCTTGAATGATAGCTTATTTCAAAACGAACGTAGGTTAAAAAACCAGTTTGCTAAAATTAGATATGAAACCGATAAGAAAGAAAAAGAAAATGTAGTTTTAAAAACCGAAAATCAACAAAAGCAAGCAGAAATACTTTATCATAAACAACAAAAAACAATAGGTTGGTTAGCTGCTGCAATTGGTCTTTTGCTATTTGGTTTTAGTGTGATGTTTTATTTTCAACGTAGAAGAAAATTATTATACCAAGCACAACTACAACAAGTACAAGTAAGAGAACATGAACGCAAACAAATTGCTAAATCTTTGCATGATGAGGTAGCAGGAGACCTACGCTTACTACATCATAAGTTAGAAAAGTCCAATTTATTAGAGGAAGCTCAAAAATTAGATGCAGTAAAAGAAAATGTACGTAATTTATCGCATCAATTGAGTAGTGTTAGTTTTAATAAAGTTTCTTTTAAAAATCAAATTATTAATTTAGTGAGTGATTATTTTGAACCAGATTTTAAAATAAAGCTAAATGGATTGCAAAACTATAATTGGACTACTGTTGATAATTCTATAAAACGTCTACTCTACCTAAGTACTCGAGAAAGCATACAAAATTGTAAAAAATACGCAAAGGCAAGTAAGATAATTATCAATTTTTCTGTACATAAAAAATACGTACATTTGGATATTATTGATGATGGTATTGGTTTTGATACCAACATTAGTAAAAAAGGAATTGGTTTACAAAACCTACAAGAACGCATTGAAGAGTTAAACGGAACGTTAACCATTAATAGTGAAGTAGGTAAAGGAACCCAAACCGATATTCAAATACCCCTAAATGGCTGGACAAACAAAAATACTTTTAGTTGATGACCATCAGTTAATTCTTGAAGGAATTCTTTCGTATTTGAAAGATATAGATGGTTTAGAAATTGAAACGGCAAATTCATGTGACGAAGCTTTTTCTAAAATAAAATCAAGTTTAAGCGAAAATCCATTTCATATTGTTTTTACCGATTTAAGTTTTGACAATCAAAACAAAAATGTTGTTTTAGATGGTGGCGAGTCTTTTATAAAATCTATCCTCAAAGAAGAAATTCCAATTAAAGTAGGAGTAATTACAGGGCATTCTGAAACTAACAGAATTTTTAATGTAATACATAATTTAAACCCTTCTGCATATATCTTAAAAGGTAAGTGTAGCACTGACGAATTGACCTTTGCTATTCAAAAAATGTTGAAAGGGGAAGTATATTACACCCATGAAATTCATCAAAAACTATTAAAGAGAGCCTTGGTAGAAATACAAATGGATGATATTGCTGTTCAAATTTTAAAAGAACTTCCTAAACATGCTAAGATTTCTAATCTAGAAGGTTTAATTAAAAAAAGTGATGGTTCATTAATAAAAGTCCGTTCTATAGAAAGTAAACTATCTAAGCTAAGAACTGACCTACAAGCCAATAATAACACAGACCTTGTGTTAAAAGCAAAAGAATTAGGAATTATAGATTAACTCTTATTGCGGAAATACGCATTTATTTTTACGGTTATCCCTTTTTATAGATTATAAGTAAAGAATACTTTCGCAAAAGAATTCAAAACCATTGTTGGGAAGAATCTTGAAAGAGAGAGAATATAAAAAAAGCCTTTAGATATCTAAAGGTTTTTTTGTTTGAAAACGGTTTCCTTTTGTGTTTTGCGGAAAACCACACTTTTTTTTGCGGAAATACCCTTTTTTAACCTTTAATCTCTCCTTACATTTGTAACATCTTCTTTTCAAGATTAATTGAAAAAAGACATTTAAGGGGAATAATGAACCTTCTAGAAATTCTAGAAGGTTTTTTTTATGCTCTTTCGGAAAATTACACTTTTAACTTCGGAAATCCCGTTTTATACCTCTGATTATCAGCATATCTTTGACATGTTCATTCTTTAATGACAATTAATTTAAGGGGAATTAAATTATTTTAAAAATGGGAAAATTACTACTACGCAAGACGAGCAAAGGTTTAAACACTTTACTTTCAGTATTAGCTGAATTTGGTAAAGGAGCCGGATATGCTTTGAGACACTAAAAGTTAACTAACCAAACTTAAACGTGTAAACCTTCTAGAACTTCTAGAAGGTTTTTTTTATTACATATGACTAAAATTGTAAATTAGGCGTTCAATCATTTTATGCCTAAATGACTCAAAAATATATTATTGCTTTAGACCAAGGAACAACTAGCTGTCGTACAGTTATTCTTAATAAAGAAGAAAAAATTATTGCAAAAACTCAAGAAGAGTTTCAACAAATATTTCCTCAACCTGGTTGGGTAGAACATGATGCTAATGAAATTTTACAAACTCAGTTAAAAACCTTACAACAAGCTCTTGAACAGTCCAAAATATCACCTTCAGAAATAGCAGGAATAGGTATTACTAATCAGCGTGAAACAACTGTTGTTTGGAATAAAAATACAGGTGAACCAATATACAATGCTATTGTTTGGCAAGACAAACGAACTGCTGACACTTGCGAATTACTCAAGGAAACTGGACTCGAAAACTATGTGCGTAAAACCACTGGATTAGTAATTGATAGCTATTTTTCAGCTACTAAAATTCATTGGATTTTAAATAATGTAGATGGAGCTCAAGAAGATGCTGAAAAAGGAAACTTGTTATTTGGAACCATAGATTCTTGGCTTTTATGGAACCTAACCAATGGAAAAGTCCACGCTACTGATTATAGCAATGCTTCGCGTACCATGTTATACGATATAAAAAACTTGTGTTGGGATAAAACTTTAGTAAAAGAGTTAAACATTCCAACTTCAATGTTGCCTGAAGTAAAACCTTCTTCTTATCATTTTGGAAATTATAAATTAAACGGAGTTCAAATTCCAATTGCAGGTATTGCAGGAGATCAACAATCTGCCTTATTTGGACAAGCATGTTTTAAAAAAGGGGAAGCTAAAAACACTTACGGTACTGGATGCTTTATGTTGATGAACACAGGTGAAAACTTAGAATATTCTGAAAATGGTTTGATTTCTACTATTGCTTGGGGAATTAACAACAAGGTGTATTATGCTCTCGAAGGAAGTGTTTTTGTTGCTGGTTCTGCAATTCAATGGTTACGTGATGGACTACAAATTATCAATAGCGCAGAAGAAAGTGAGCTTTTTGCTGAAAAAGTTACTGAAGAAAACCCTGTTTATGTGGTTCCTGCTTTTGCTGGATTAGGTGCCCCGTATTGGGATATGTATGCACGAGGAGCAATTTTCGGTTTAACTCGTGATACTGGAAAAAACCATTTAATTAAAGCTACTTTACAATCGTTAGCTTATCAAACCAAAGACATTTTAGACGTTATGCAAAAAGATAGTATGCTACAACTTTCTTCTTTAAAAGTTGATGGTGGGGCTTGTGTTAATAATTTATTGATGCAATTTCAAGCAGACATCTTAAATGTAGATGTGGAACGTCCTGAAGAAATTGAGACCACTGTAATGGGAGCTGCTTATTTAGCTGGTTTCTGTGTTGGTTTTTGGCAACAAAACGATATTATTAATAAACGAAAAATAGATAAAACCTTCACTCCTTCTTTTTCTAAAGAAAAAAGAGAAAAGCTATATCGTACTTGGCAAAAAGCTGTTGAACGCACTAAAGATTGGATTGACTAAAAATAAAGAATTATGGCTAAGTTTTACGACAAAATAACAAATCGAGTTCAAAAATTTATTGAAGCTCAAAAGATGTTTTTTGTTGCTACAGCAGCAAAAGAAGGAAGAATTAATCTTTCACCAAAAGGAATGGACACCTTTAGAGTACTTAACGAAAATAAGGTTGCTTGGTTAAGCGTAACAGGTAGCGGAAACGAAACCTCAGCACATTTGCTAAACGACAATCGAATAACTATCATGTTTTGTGCTTTTGAAGGTGCTCCAAACATACTCAGGCTATATGGAAAAGCTGAAGAAGTTCTTCCTACTCATGATAAGTGGAGTAATTATGCTAATTTGTTTCCTAAGCTTCCAGGTACTCGTCAAATATTTGTTGTTTCTGTAGAAAGTGTGCAAACCTCTTGCGGGATGTCGATTCCTTTTTATGAATACCAAGGAGAACGAAATCAATTAAATGATTGGGCTACTGAAAAAGGTGAAGAAGGAATTAAACAATATTGGAATGATAGAAACCAAACTAGCATTGATGGGTTAAAAAGTGGCTTTGATTCTTAACTTTCTTTGCTTATAAGGTTTTTAATTTGAACACTAAACCTAATTTATGATCGTTTTAACTATCAACACATTAACAATATACGCTGCAAAACAATTATTATACTATGAAAAAAAGCCTCCTATCTTTAACAGTTTTCCTTACTCTATTTTTAATATCCTGTACAAAAGAGGAGTCTAAGGTAATTGAAGAACCTTCAGAAAATATCTTGTTTTTTGATGACTTTGAAAGAGGTGACTTATCTCAAACAGAAAATAATGTTAACTACGGTAGCAGTACCTACTCATCTGTTTCTAATAAAGTAAAGAAAGATGGAGAGTATTCTCTTCAGTTTTACTATAAGGGCGGATCATCAGGAGAAGATGCTTTTGCTGAGCAAAGAATATCATACCCAAATACTGGAGAGTTATGGATAAAATATGACCTTTACATTCCTAATAATTATACCCATCGTAAAGAAAACTCAGCTAGCAATAATAAATTTTTAGCTGTTTATAAAAATGATTATCGTTCTCCAGGTTTTCAGGTAAATTGGTCATTATCTCCAAATAATACTGGAGGTTCTAATTTAACCTTACATAGATACAGAAATGGAACCGAGCAACCAAGTATATCACCTTCAGGGGGCTTAGGAACTAATTTTATTACCGAAGACGATCATGGAAAATGGATTCACATTATGGCTAGAGTTAAAGCTCCAAGTAATGAAAATGCTACTGATGGAGTAATGCAACTATGGAAAAATAATGTTCTGGTTTGTAATGAAACAGCACTTAACATGTATGGTGGTATTGATGAAAACTTTATGAGCGAAATGTATTTAATGGGCTGGTCGAACTCTGGATACTTAGAGGATACTATTTTTTATATAGATAATCTATCTTTAAATTACTCTGCATTTTAACATAGAATACTTAAACATTCATAAACTAAACAATACTAAATAAATAGAATTTAAATCAAACTAGTTTTTACGGTTTCGATACATTATTAAAAGAGGAAACATCTTTCTAATCTATTTTATAAAATCTCTTCATTTTTTTCAAAACCCTGATAAAAATCATGTTTTAACTTAAACTATGCTTGTATTTTTGAGACAATAAAGTATAAGAAGAAATGGTAGAATTAATGAACATCCCAATGGTATCTTGGACAAACGGAACCATTATGATGATTATTTTCGGTTTGGTTTGTATAGGTTTAGTAACCGCTCTTTTAATTCTTGTTAATGGTGGCAAGAAGAAAGAGTAGGTAAATTTTAGTTTTAATAGTTGATTGAAGAAGCACTCTTTAATAATGTGTTAGTGGTTTAACGTTTGAGTGCTTCTTCTTCTTTTTTATTTAAATGCATTTAATCCTGTGATATCTAATCCTGTGATTAATAAATGAACATCATGTGTTCCTTCATAGGTTATTACACTTTCTAAATTCATTGCATGTCTCATAATTGAGTACTCTCCAGAAATTCCCATTGCTCCTAACACTTGTCTTGCTTCTCGTGCTATTTTTAATGCCATATCAACATTATTTCGCTTCGCCATAGATATTTGAGCAGATGTTGCACGACCTTCGTTCTTCAGTACTCCCAAACGCCATGTTAACAACTGTGCTTTGGTAATTTCAGTAATCATTTCAGCTAGTTTTTTTTGTTGCAACTGAAATTGACCTATTGGTTTTCCAAATTGTGTACGTTCTTTCGCATAACGTAACGCCGTATCATAACAATCCATCGCAGCACCAATAGCTCCCCAAGCAATACCATAACGCGCAGAGTCAAGACACAACAAAGGTGCTCCTAATCCTGATTTATTTGGCAATAAGTTTTCTTTTGGAACTTTAACATTGTCAAAAATTAACTCACCTGTAATTGATGCTCTTAACGACCATTTGTTATGAGTTTCTGGTGTAGAAAAACCTTCCATACCACGTTCTACTATCAAACCATGAATGCGTCCTTCTTCGTTTTTTGCCCATACAACTGCTACGTTACAAATTGGCGCATTTGAAATCCACATTTTTGCTCCATTCAATAAATAATGGTCTCCCATATCTTTAAACTTGGTTTCCATTCCTCCAGGGTTACTTCCATGGTTCGGTTCAGTTAACCCAAAGCTTCCCATCCATTCACCAGAAGCTAATTTTGGTAAATATTTTTGTCTTTGTGCTTCGGTTCCGTAGTTATAAATAGGCCCCATAACAAGAGAAGACTGTACTGAAGCAGTAGATCGAATTCCACTATCACCCCTTTCTAGCTCTTGCATAATTAACCCGTAAGAAATTTGATCTAACCCTGCACCTCCATACTTTTCAGGAATATAAGACCCGAAGGCTCCTACTTCTGCCAATCCGTTAATTAATTCCTTCGGAAATTCTGCACGTTGTGCATACTCTTCAATAATTGGAGATAGGTTTTTCTTAACCCATTCGCGAGCTGTGTTCCGAACAAGTTTATGTTCATCGGTTAATAAATCGTCTACTTGATAATAATCTGGGGCTTGAAATAAATCAGACTTCATAAATATATTTTAAAATTAATTTTACTAATTGTATAAGAGAAGTGTAAAATTAATCGCGGTTTGATTTTATGTGGTTTCTTAAAAGAATTGTTTCAAAAATACTTAAAAAAATGGTTATTAGTGCAGGTTTGCGTATGTTTGTACTAATGAGATTTACTTTAGGAAAAGAGGAGCGTTTAAAAAGCAAAAAGCTCATAGGAAGACTATATGAGGAGGGAAAGGTGATAAAAGTTTTTCCACTAAGAATGGTATATATACAAACCGAACACACCTCTAAATTCCCTGCACAAGTTGGCGTTTCTGTTCCTAAACGTAACTTTAAAAAAGCCGTGGATAGAAACCGTATAAAACGGTTACTTCGCGAAACATACCGTAAAGAAAAGCATACTATTTATGAGACTGTAGATAAACCGTATGTGTTTATGATTTCTTATCTTGCAAGAGATGAATGGAAATATGCCAATTTAGAGCATAAAATGAAGAAATTATTAACACAGTTTATTACAGAAGTTACTCAAGATGAAAAATAGAAAATTCCTTTTTTTTGGTTCACTCATTGTAATCTCTCTTCTCTTTTCTTTTCAATCTCGTTTTTTTGAGATTGCTAAACAAATTGAAATTTACAACAACCTTTTTAAAGAGTTAAACATTAATTATATTGATGAAATTAACCCAGGAGATTTAACTGACAAAGCGATAAAAAACACGCTTAAAAATTTAGATCCTTATACCAATTTTTATAACGAACAAGATGTTGAAGATGCGCGTATTCGTCGTGAAGGTGAATATGGAGGTATTGGTATCTCTACATTTTATACTAAAAAAGGAATTGTCGTTTCTGAAGTTTACAAAGGTTTTTCGGCTGATAAAGCTGGCTTAAAAGCAGGTGATATTATTACCAATGTAAATGGACAAGAATTAAATACCTTAGAAAGAAGTCAGTTTTCTCAAATGCTAAAAGGAGTACCAGGAAAAGAGCTTTCTTTAAAGGTAGAAAGGAATAACCTTACAAAAAGTGTTTCTGTAAAACTTGATAAAGTTATTTTAGACCCTGTTCCTTTTTACGATATGATTGATAACGAAACAGGATATATTGTTTTAACACGATTTATCAGTCAAAAAGCTACCGAAAGTGTTGTAAACGCATTTGGTGACCTAAAAAAAAGAGGAATGAAAAAATTAGTGTTTGACTTAAGATATAACCCTGGAGGCTCTTTATTTGATGCAATAAACATTACTAATTTATTTATTCCTAAAGGCTTGAAAGTTGTAGATACTCGTGGAAAAACTCAAAAAAACAGTAGAACTTATAAAACAAATAGAGA
Organism: Tenacibaculum sp. DPLXC6; assembly: GCF_056815515.1. Taxonomy (NCBI): domain Bacteria; kingdom Pseudomonadati; phylum Bacteroidota; class Flavobacteriia; order Flavobacteriales; family Flavobacteriaceae; genus Tenacibaculum; species Tenacibaculum sp. DPLXC6. The sequence goes on along the minus strand of NZ_CP141806.1, from coordinate 2,296,749 downwards.
ACCTTTAGATGCTGAAATTCCTATTGTAGTATTAATAAATGGTCGATCGGCTTCTGCTTCAGAAATTGTTTCTGGTGCTTTACAAGACTATGACAGAGCTGTAATTATGGGTGAGCGTTCTTTTGGAAAAGGACTGGTGCAACGTTACTTTGATTTGAGTTACGGAACACAAATGAAAATCACAATTTCTAAATATTACACTCCTAGCGGGCGTTGTATTCAGGAATTAGATTATGCTAATAGAGATTCAAAAACAGGAAAAGTACCTAAGTTTTCGGATACTACTCTTAATGAGTTTACAACTCAAAATGGACGAAAAGTATACGATGGAGGTGGTGTAACTCCTGATGTAGAAAGTGAATTTTCTAAAAAAAACAAAGAAACAGATGAATTACTAAAATCAAAAGCTATTTTTAATTTTGTAACTGATTTCACACATCAAAACCCTAATTTATCTGCTGAAAACTATACTTTCTCATCTACAAACTTTAATCAATTTAAAGAATATTTGCTTCGTAAAGACACCGCTTTTGTATCTAAAGAAGAAAAACTTTTCCAAGAAGCATATGAATCAGTAGAAAACAATAATAAAATTACTTCAGAATATAACACGATTATCCAACAATTAAAAGCCACTAAAGTTGCTAAAGTTTTAGTAAATCAAGATATTTTATCAAGAGAAATTGAAAATGAAATTGTTGAACGTTATGCATATAAAGAAGGAATGTATAAGCATTTATTTAAAAATGATATTACTATAAAAAATGCCGTTAACTTGCTAAATAGCCCTAAAAAATATAGCAGTATTTTAAAAAAATAGCTTCTTTAACATAATTTGTATATTTGTACTTTAAAAACATATGTCAAAACCTATCCTAAAAGAACGTACAAGAGCCCAAGAATCTACAAATGCTATTGAGCGTTTATACATTTCAATGCGACACTTATTTAGTCGCGGTTTTTACAAGCCAATGGGTGTTTCTGGTGAAACGTTACGTAAATCACTTTTATCTTTACGTCCAGAAATTTATGGTTCAATTGCAGAAAATAAAACTGAATTAAACGGACTGGTATACGTTATTGAACGTTTACCTGAAGGAATTGAAGAATGTCAGTTTATTTATTTAACTGCCGATGAAGGGTATCGTAACTCTAAGTTCAAGGCAATTATTCCTCCTAAAAGACGAAGAAACTGCTATCGTATTGACAAGAACCAAATGAATATTGAAATTACCAGAGGACGATCTGAAATTTACGATATTCTTACACACTTGACATTTTTATTTATTGAATCTCATAAAATTAAAGACCGTGTAGTTTTTAATAATGGTGAAAGTTTTATTCGTGAATGGTTACAACTAGAAGATATTGTAATACATAATAAAACCCTTACCGATGAGGAAAAAGATGTAATTGTTGTACATCTTGGTAATATTTTAGGAAGAACTTATGATGAAGTATATGATGCATACAACACGTTTGCAACAGAAGAGAATCCAAATAGGTTTTTCCATCTAATTTATTGGTTAGGTAAGCTTGCTATTAATGAAGCTTTATACGACCAAAAACGCTCTATAAAATTCAGTTCTGTTTTAATTGAAGAAATTGGACACCATTATTATGGAGAAATATGGGCTAACAACATTAAAAAAGTGTTGTTAGACAATGGGTTAATAGAACGCCCTATTCATATAATTAGTGCAAACATGCACAGTGTAATGAATAGTATTTATGCCCAAAATGCTTTACCAAAAGAAGCTAAAAAACATAAAGATTTTCAACTTTTTGAAGTATTGAGTAATAACAACAGTAGCGCTTTACAATCTGCCGTTAAAAATTATGCTTCAGAAAACGGGTTAATTTACATTAAAGATACTTCAGGAACCAACATCAATGTTCAGGTAATTGATACTGGAAAAATTGATTTTGAAACAAATTCTTTTAACAAAGTTAACTCTGTTGGAGAAGATCCTGTAATTATTGTAATGGATTATGCCTTTGGTGAGCAAGCTTTTGAAACTATGGACGAATTGTTAAAGCCATACAAAACAAAAGGAGATAAAATTCATCTAGATGTTCAGTCTGTTTCGATTATGGGTAAAGCTGGTATTTTAGAAGGTGGTAAAGGAGATATTATGATTCCTTCTTCACATATTTTTGAAGGTACTGCTGATAATTATCCATTTAAAAATGAATTATCAAAAGAAGATTTAGAAGGTTTTGGTGTTCAGGTTTTTGATGGAGCTATGATTACTGTATTAGGAACATCATTACAAAATAAAGATTTATTACGATTCTTCCATGATTCTACTTGGGATGTAATCGGACTAGAGATGGAAGGAGCGCACTACCAAAAAGCGATTCAATCTGCCTCAAAAATTAGAGGTAATATTTCAGAAAATGTGAAAGTACGCTACGCTTACTACGCTTCTGATAACCCGCTTGAAACTGGTGCAACACTTGCTTCTGGTGGACTTGGAATGAGCGGAGTAACACCAACTTATGCTATTACACAAAAAATACTAGAGCAAATATTTTAGAAAAACTATACGTCATTGCGAACGAAGTGAAGTAATCTGTCTATTAAGAACTCACATCTTAAAGATTGCCACGCTTTAGCCTGTCTTAAGCGACAGCCAAAAGGCTCGCAATGACGAATTTTTAATATTTTCTATCCCTCCCCTCTTTTTCTTATTTTATATTTGCACTCACAATACAACAACACACAACAATGAATATTCTAATTTTAGGTTCGGGCGGTAGAGAGCACGCCTTTGCTAAAAAACTTTCAGAAAGTACTAAAATCAACAACCTTTATGTTGCTCCTGGTAACGCAGGAACTGATGCAATTGCTAAAAATATTGCAATCAATCCAACTGATTTTACACAGGTAAAAGAAACTGTTTTACAACACGATATCAATATGGTAGTTGTAGGTCCTGAAGCTCCTTTAGTTGAAGGGGTTCATGACTTTTTCTTAGCAGATGAAGAATTAAAAAACATTCCTGTAATTGGACCTAAAAAAGACGGTGCTTTGTTAGAGGGAAGTAAAGATTTTTCGAAGCAGTTTATGGAAAAACACAATATTCCTACAGCTCGCTACCAATCTTTTACTACTGATACTTTAGCTGAAGGAAAAAAATTCTTAGAAACTTTAGATGCACCGTATGTATTGAAAGCGGACGGATTAGCTGCTGGAAAGGGTGTTTTAATTTTAAATGACTTAGAGGAGGCAAAAGCTGAGTTAGAAGAAATGCTTTCTAATCAAAAGTTTGGAAGTGCTTCATCAACTGTAGTTATTGAAGAATTTTTAAAAGGAATAGAATTATCTGTTTTTGTATTAACGGACGGAAAGAATTATAAAATTCTACCTTCTGCTAAAGATTACAAACGTATTGGAGAAGGTGATACAGGACTAAATACAGGCGGTATGGGAGCTATTTCTCCTGTTCCTTTTGCAACGGATGATTTTTTAACGAAAGTGGAAGAGTTGGTCGTTAAACCAACAATAGACGGTTTACAAAAAGACGGAATAGATTATAGAGGGTTTATTTTTATCGGATTGATGAACGATAACGGAAATCCATCTGTAGTTGAGTATAATGTTCGTATGGGAGATCCTGAAACTGAAGTGGTGTTACCACGTATTCAATCAGACTTACTAGATTTATTTGAAGGTGTGGCAACGCAAACCTTAGGAGATAAATCATACGAAGTTACCCCACAAACAGCAACGACTGTGATGTTAGTTTCGGGTGGATATCCTGAAGCTTATGAAAAAGGAAAAGAAATTACAGGTTTTAATACTGTAGATGATTCTATCGTTTTTCATGCAGGAACCACTTTAAAAGACGGTAAAGTTGTTACGAGTGGTGGGCGTGTAATGGCAATTACTTCTTTTGGAGATTCTATAGAAGAAGCCTTAGAAAAATCGTATAAAAGCATTGACAAAATAGCTTTTGATAAAATGAATTATCGAAAAGATATCGGATTCGATTTAAAATAATAATAATAAAAAAGGAGTTGATTATCAACTCCTTTTTTTATTTCATTGCCTTTTCTAGTGTAAAAGAAAACTCAGAGCCTTCTCCGTGTACACTCTTTAAAAGTATTGTTTCATTATGTGCTTCAATAATGTGTTTTACAATAGAAAGCCCTAAACCTGAACCTCCTTGTTCACGCGAACGACTTTGATCTACACGATAAAATCGTTCAAATAAACGAGATATGTGCTCTTGTTTTATTCCTTCACCGTTATCATTTATTTTAATAATAAGTTTATGCTGATTATACGGTTCAACACTCACTGTAGTAATACCTCCTACTTTTCCGTACTTAATAGAATTTACAACAAGATTTATAAGTACTTGTTCAATCCTTTCTATATCTCCTTTTACCAAATGAGGAAAGTCATACACTTTATCAAAACGTAGTGTAATATTTCTCTTTTTAGCCTTCATTTCAAACAAATCGAACACATTTTGAATCAGTTCAATAATATTGAACGTTTGTATGTTCATTTTCATTCCCTCAGTTTCTAACTTAGCAATCATATCTAAGTCTTTTACAATTGAGGTTAACCTCTCCACTCCTTTGTTTGCTCTTTCTAAATATTTTTCAAGAATTTCTTTGTCATCGGCAGCACCTTCAATAAGCGTTAAAATATATCCTTGTACAGTAAAAAGTGGTGTTTTAAGCTCATGAGCCACATTTCCTAAGAAATCGCGACGAAATGAGTCTCTTTGGGTTAAATTCGCTATCTCTTCACTCTTTCCTTCAACGTATTCTTGTACACTCTTAGTTAGTGCTTCTACATCTGTTGTTACTTTTTTTCGCTTTAAATCGTTAACATCTAAAATAGAAATATCTTCATACATCTTTTTTACTCGTTGGTAAATAAAGTGTTCTGCTCTGTATTGAATTACAAAAAAAGAAACAATAAACATTGCTACTCCAAAAATAACAATGGTTACAACACCTAGGCTATTTAATAAAAGTAAATACGATAATACTGCAATAACTATAGATAATAGTGTTGAGTATAATGCCGACCAGAGTGCGTAGTTATAGGTTTTTTTTATTTTTTTCATCTGTTTTTTCTATTATTCTTTTAAATTTCAGATGTAATTCGCCATTAATTATCTTGTGAAGTATCAAGAATTATTATAGCTCATTTCATGATAAAAAAATAGATTGCTAGCTAGCAATCTACTTATTAATTTTTGAGTTTAAAAATTATTTGTCTGTTTCGTCTAGCACAAACTTGTATCCAACTCCTTTTACCGTTTTAAAATAGTGGTCTCCTATTTTCTCACGGAGTTTACGTATGTGTACATCAATTGTTCTTCCTCCTACAACTACTTCATTTCCCCAAACGCTATCTAAAATAACTTCTCTTTTAAATACTTTTCCTGGTTTTGAGGTTAAAAGTGAGAATAGTTCAAATTCCTTTCTTGGTAAAGATATTTTTTCTTCTCCTTTGAAAACTACATACTCGTCTCTATTGATTACAATATCTCCAATTTTTGTAGTGGTATCCGCTTTTTCTTCTGTCTTTAAACGACGTAATAAAGATTTAACTTTACTTATTAGTACTTTTGGTTTTACTGGTTTAGTTATATAATCATCTGCTCCAGCATCAAAACCTGCTACTTGTGAGTAGTCTTCTCCTCTAGCGGTTAAAAAAGAAATTATAACATCTTCGAGAGGTTTTATATTTCTAATTTTTTCACACGCTTCGATACCATCCATTTCTGGCATCATAATATCTAGTAAGATTAAATGTGGAGTTACTTTTTTTGCTGTTTTTACAGCTTCTGCACCATTGCTTGCAGTAAAAACCTGATACCCTTCTGATTTTAAATTGTATCCTACAATTTCTAAGATATCTGGTTCATCATCAACTAGTAAAATTTTAATGTCGCTAGTGTTCATTATTCATTTTTATTGTGTTACCCAAAAGTAATCATAAAAAAGTAAACCCTTTGTATGCATGCTTAACTTAACGTTCATTTAATATTTACTAAACTTTTGCTTAAAAGAAATAAGGAATAATCTTTTGCTTTTCATTTTTTGCAGTTTTTGTATCTTTAGACAAATTGTTTCCTATGAAAATTATTTCTTCCCTTGGAGAAATTACTTCCAAAGCCAAAGATGCCTTTAAACGATTTCCTATAACCCTTTCATGGGCAATAGTAGGTACGTTGTTTACTTTATTTACAATTGAAGCAAATACTTTTGACAATGCTTTTAACGGTAAGGTTATTTTAATTTTTATTCTAGGAATAAGCTGGTTAATTGCTACTCGTTTTTTTGAAGAACAGTTTAAAAAAGATAATACCTGGGTATTTTTGCTAACTCTCGGTTTTCTAATCTTATTTTATTTTAGTGTTGATATTCATGGCTCAGAGATTCATCAAAACTCTATCACCCGTTTTGTGCTTTACTTTATAACTGGACATTTACTTGTAATGGTTGCTCCTTTTGTATTTAGTTGGAATAAATCCGCTTATTTTAATTATTTAAAATCTGTTTTTATAGCACTCTTTAGAAGTTTATTTTTCTCCTTGATATTATATTTAGGTATTGTGTTAGCATTACTTGCTATAAAACACTTGTTTAATATTAATTTTAAAGGAGAACGTTTTTTTCAGGTTTTTGTGCTTTGTATAGGAATTGTAAATACATGGATTTACCTTTCTGATTTTCCTAAAGATGTTCATAACCAACTTGCTATTAACTACACCAAAGCTTTAGAAGTACTGGTTAAATATATCTTAATTCCATTAGTAATTTTATACCTCATCATTTTATATGCCTATAGCTTAAAAATAGTAATCAATTGGAACTTACCTAAAGGATGGGTTTCTTATTTAGTTATTGCCCTTTCCTTTTTAGGATTTATCGTTCAAATACTTATCAACCCTATTCAAAAAACTATAGATTCTCGCACAATTAAAAAATTTCATCCATGGTTTTATTATTTGTTATTACCTTTAATAGCCTTGCTTTTTGTAGCTATTTTCAGGCGTATTAACGAATATGGCATTACCGAAAACCGTTATTTCGTATTTATTTTAGCTAGTTGGATCTTAGCCATGACCTTATACATACTTTTTAGTAAACGTAAAAAAATTAAGGTCTTTCCTTTTAGTTTAGCTGTTATTTCTTTTCTTATTTCTTTTGGTTTTTGGGGTGCTTTTTCGATATCAACAAAGAGCCAACTTCTTCAATTTGAAAAAGTGTATACAGACATTAAAAATGATAATTTCACAACCACTTTTGAAAAGAAAAATCAATTACGTTCTATCGTTAGGTATTTAAATAATAAACATGAATTAGATAAAGTAGAAAGTATTTTAGGCTATAATCCAAAAACAGTATTTAAAACCGAAAGTAATTGGCAACTACAAAATAAATTAATGGATAGTTTAAATATTAAAGTAACTAACAATCCTTATAAAGGATACCAAAACAATTACTATAATGTTGACGAACAAAACTTAACCATTAGCACCAAGAACTACGATGTTTTAAAAAAAATATTTCTTAATCGTTACAATAAAGAGAATATAATTCAGGGATATCGTTTTTATTTGAGTGAAAAAACAAATACTATTAAAGTTTTAAAAGGTGATACTTCTATTGGTGAAATTGATTGCTCTGGTATGATTAAAAAACTTAAATCCCAAGAAAAGAATTACAATATATCACCTAATTTAATGACAGTTGAGCATCATTTTAAAACACTAAGTGTAAAGTTTATTTTTAAAAGTATTAGCTTATCAAAAATAGATGATGATGCTTCCGAAAATTATTTATCTAACGCTGATATTTATACTTTAATTAAAGAAAAAAATGCTGAATAAACTTAACCTACAAAACATCTTGTTTTTAGATATCGAAACGGTTCCTGAAGTAGAATTTTTTACTGATTTATCTACTGAAATGCAAGAGTTATATGCTTTGAAAACACAATACCAACGTAAAGATGAATTTACTCCTGAAGAGTTTTATCATCGAGCAGGTATTTGGGCTGAATTTGGAAAAATAATCTGTATTTCTGTAGGGTATTTTGTAGAACGTAAGGGGGTAAACCAACTCCGGGTTACTTCTTTTTATGGTGATAATGAGCATAAACTTTTGGTTGATTTTAAAAATTTATTAGATACACATTTTAACCATCCAAACCATCTATTATGTGCACACAATGGTAAAGAATTTGATTTTCCTTATATCGCACGACGTATGATTATCAATCGAATTGACTTACCTAATAAACTCAATTTATTTGGTAAAAAGCCTTGGGAGGTTCCGCATTTAGATACTTTAGACCTATGGAAATTTGGCGATTATAAACACTATACTTCTTTAAAATTACTTACCGCTATTTTAGGAATTCCGTCACCCAAACAAGATATTGATGGAAGTGAGGTTACTAATGTTTATTACCAAGAGAAAAACCTATCACGTATTGTTGAATATTGCGAACGAGATACCGTAGCGGTAGCTCAGCTTTTATTGAGATTTTTAAATAAACCTTTGGTTGATGAAATTGATATTATAAAAGTGTAATATCAACCTATTCTCCTTCCAATTTCATTGAAAGTTCAAACCAACGTTCTTCTTTTTCTTCTAAACTTTCTATAATTTCTTGTAGCTCTAAAGATTTTTCATTGATATCATCCATCGCTATTTCTCCGTTGGTGAATTGCGCTTCTAATTTTACTTTCTTCTTTTGTAACCTTTCAATATCAACCTCTAATTGACCAAACTCTCGTTTTTCGTTATAACTTAACTTTCCTTTCTGAGGTGTTTTTTCTTGCTTTTCAGCTACTTTCTTCTCTTCTTTAGGTTCTGGTAGCAAAGAGCTTTCATATGCTCTGTAATCAGAGTAATTTCCAGGAAAATTTTCTACTTCTCCATTTCCTTTAAAAACAAATAAGCCATCAACTATTTTATCCATAAAATAACGGTCGTGCGATACTACCATTAAGTTCCCCGGGTAATCCAATAAGAAGCTTTCTAATACATTTAGGGTTACCACATCTAAATCGTTGGTAGGCTCATCAAGAATTAAAAAATTAGGGTTTTGAATCAAAACAGCACACAGGTACAAACGCTTCTGTTCTCCTCCACTTAATTTTTCGACAAAATCATATTGTTTTTTTCTATCAAATAAAAAGCGTTCTAATAACTGAGCTGCAGAAATTCTTCTTCCTTTGGTTAACGGAATTTCTTCTCCAAACTCTTTAATAACTTCTATTACTTTTTGCCCTTCTTTTATTTGGATTCCTTTTTGAGTGTAGTAACCAAATTTTACCGTTTCTCCAACAATTACTTTACCTCCATCTACAGGAATTTTGCCTGTTAGTATGTTTAAGAAAGAGGATTTCCCTGTTCCGTTTTTTCCGATGATTCCTATACGTTCTCCACGTTTAAAAACATAGTCAAATCCATCTAAAATAACTTTATCTCCAAAATTCTTTTTTAGTTTATGAAGCTCTACTATTTTACTTCCTAAACGCTCCATGTTAATTTCTAACTGAACTTCATGCTCTTTTCTTCGTTGGTGTGCTTTTTCTTTAATTTTGAAAAAGTCATCTATACGTGATTTAGATTTGGTCGTACGTGCTTTTGGCTGACGACGCATCCAATCCAGCTCTTTTTTAAACAAGCTTTTTGCTTTGCTTAAGTTTGTTGCTTCTAAAGCTAATCGTTCTTCTTTGTTTTGAAGGTAATATGAGTAGTTTCCTTTGTATTTGTATAGTTTTCCGTTATCTAATTCTATAATCTCATTACACACACGTTCTAAAAAATAACGATCGTGTGTTACCATGAATAAGGTTATTTTTTCCTTAGCGAAAAATGCTTCTAACCACTCAATCATTTCCAAATCTAAATGGTTAGTTGGTTCATCAAGTATTAATAAATCAGGTTTATTAATTAGAATGATTGCTAACGACAATCGTTTCTTTTGTCCACCAGAAAGCTTTCCTACTTTTTGTGACAAATCATCAAGCTTTAACTTAGAAAGTATTTGCTTGTATTGTGTTTCAAAATCCCACGCATTATGCTGTTCCATCAACTCAAATGCTTTTTGATAGGTTTCAGTATCATCAGGATTTTCTAATGCTTTTTCGTATTGCTGAATAATAGGAAGGATGGTATTTTCTGTAGAGAAAATAGTTTCTTCTATAGTTAAGTCGGGATCCAAATCATCATCTTGTGCTAGATAAGCAATATTAATTCCTTTTCTACTGATAACTTGGCCTTCATCTGGTGTATCTTTTCCTGCAATAATGTTTAAAATAGAGGTTTTTCCACTACCATTTTTAGCAACAAAAGCTATTTTTTGGTCTTTATTAATTCCAAAAGAAATATCTTCAAATAAGACCTTTTCGCCATACGATTTTGCTATGTTTTCTACTGATAGGTAATTCATTCTCTAAAATTTTATGCAAAGAAACAAAAAACCCGAGCAATTGCTCGGGTTTTGTTATAATTAAAAGAAAAGCTATTATTTCTTCATTAATTTAATGGTTTCTGATTTTTTACCATCGTTCGCCTCTAATAAATAAATTCCTGTTTTTAAATTAGAAACATTTACAGTACCATTAACTGTTTTTCCTGTTAATACAACTCTACCAATTGTATTTGTTATTTTATAACTTACATTTTCGTTGCTTCCAAATTTTACATTAACATTACTTATTGCTGGATTTGGGTATGCTGTTAAGCTCGATTTTGCTTCTCTATCTAATGGTTCAGCAAACTCATCGCTTGTACCTGATACTGCTACTGAAGATGATGAGTTAACAATATTAACTGTATAATCTTCTACTTCTCCATCTGCAAAAGTTTCACAAGCTGTTGATGCTCCGTTGTACTTCATAGATACACGCATTCTTGTTTGTCCTAATAACGCGCTTGATGGAATAGATATGTTTGCTGATCTATTTGCTGCTGTACTAGAAGAACCTAAAGATGTTTGTTCACTACTTTCAAAAGTTCCGTTACGGTTATAATCAATCCAAACCGTAAAATACTCAGTATATGAAGAACCACTAAATCCTGCACTTACAATGATTTGGTTTGTTGTTCCTTGAGTAACTGTTGCAACTTTATTCGTGAAATCACCATACCCTCCATTTGCAGAAGTTGTATTTGTCATTCCTCCAAAAGAAACATAATCTATCCATTCGTAAGTAACTCTATTTCCTTTTGAAGAACAATAGCTAACAACATTATCTAATGTAGTTACATTTACCGTATTACTTGCTGAAGAAATATTTCCTGCTGCATCTTTTGCTTTTACTGAGAAAGTATAAGCTGTATTAGCTGTTAACCCTGTTACATTGTAAGATGTTGTTGTAACAGTTGTTAATTTAGTTGCTCCTTGATATACGTCATATCCTGTAACACCTACATTGTCTGTTGATGCTGTCCAAGATAAAGTTAATGTAGTTTGTGCAACGTTTGATGAAGCTAAACTACTAGGTGCAGTTGGTGCTTGAGTATCTGCTATTGCAGCTCCAATATTTACTGTATAGTCTTCTACTTCACCATAAGAGAATGATGCCTCACAAGCTGTTGGTGTTGCATTATACTTCATAACGATTCTCATTCTTGTTGCTCCATCTAAAGCTGAACTTGGTACTGTAAACGATGTGCTTACAGGAGTATCTTTAGATTTAGCTTTTGTCCACACTGTTTCTCCTGCATCAGAAAAATCTCCATCTTGGTTGTAATCAATCCAAACACCATACCCTTCATCATAACTACTTCCTGTCCAAGTTGGTGTAATTGTAATTGTATTTGATTTTCCTTTTTCTAAATCTGTAGAAATTGCAGTATGATCAGAGTATCCGTTTCCTCCTCCTGAAGAATTATCGATACTTCCTAATTGAACTCTTCCAATATATTCATCAGAAACACTATTACCCTTAGAGTTACAGTATGTAATTGTTGCGGCTGTAGTAGTAGCGTTTGCTGTATTACTTACTGCTGAAATATTTCCTGCTGCATCTTTTGCTTTTACAGTAAAAGTATATGCTGTACTTGCTGTTAATCCAGTTACATTATATGAAGTAGTTGTTGAACTTCCTATTTTAGTTGCTCCTTGATATACATCATACCCTGTTACTGCAACATTATCTGTTGAAGCTGTCCAATTTAACGTTAAAGTTGTTGCTGTTATAGAGCTTGCTGCCAAACTAGTTGGAGCAGACGGTGCTTCAGTATCAGCAGCAGCATTACTAGTAAATGAACCTGTAAACACTCCTCTACCGTATGTAGAAGCAATTACTTTATTTGTTGTATGATCTCCACTTACATTCCAATAATCAAATGAAGTAACACTAACATCGCTCATTCCATTATATGCTTGATTCCAGTTAGGGTTTGCATCATTAAAATTAGATGTTGACCAAACTCCTAATTGAGTTGCTAAAATAGCTTCAGTTCTGTCTAATGGATTTTGTAAAATATCTCTTACAGGAATATTTGGTAAGTTTCCTTCTTTGCTTACCCAATTTGCTCCTCCATCTGAAGTAGCCCAAACACTTGTTACCCCATAGTTATGTATTGTTACAAAAATATCATCTTCAGTAGCTCCAAATCTTACTGAAGATACCGAACCAACAAAAGGTGTATTTATGTTTGACCATGTAGCATTAGAATTAGTAACGTTTGTTAACTTTAATAGTTTACCATTCGCTAATCCTACAAACCATGCATTATTTGTAAAAGGAGATGCTTGAAAAGCTGTTGGACTTGCGTCTAATAATGCATTTGTAATATTTCCTTTTGAATTTGATGCTACATTAATACTCAATATTGAATTAGCAGAACTTGTTGATGCATTTGATAATAGACGATTTGCATCATTATCATACCCCATAGGGTTTACAAAATCTCCTGTGTTTTGATCACTTGATAACGTTGTTGCTCCTCCTTGCTGTCTACCTAAACCATTCCAAGGTAAGCTAAACCTATATATTACATTATTTACATACGTAGCAATCATATAGTCTCCATCTTTATCAACGAAAGTGTAGAATCCGTCACCATCGCTTAATTGAGTAGAGCTATTAATTCCTGCGACTGCATTTCTAAATGCTTGAGTACCGTTATCTTGAGCACCTGCACTAAAAATTCCATTAACATCACCTGCTCCATCAGGACCAATACCTGCTTTTACAAACTGAGTTACATTATAACCTTTGTTTCTTACACTAATTGTACTTCCAGAATTTCCTGAATAATAGATTCCTCCATCATTTCCGAATAATATTTTAGAAGAGTCGTTATTTCCAAAAGCCATTGAGTGTTGATCTGCATGAACATTTTGATGACCAAAACCTCCGTACCAGTGTGATAATTGAGACCATGAAGAACCTCCGTTTGTGGTTTTAAATAAATCGATACCTCCAACATATACGATATTGTCATTCGTTGGATCTGCTTCAATTACTAAGTCATAAAACGCTTGTCCTCGACAAAAATCGTTTGCCGAAATGTTTGTATCAGCATCATTTGGTAATGATGTTGCACTTGCTGTTGAAAAAGCATTGGTAGTTTTATAAATATGAACAGGCGCTGTACTTGTTGTTCCTTGCGTTAATGCATAAATCTTATTTGCATCAGTAGCAGACGGTTCAATTTCTACTCTATTAGATTCAGTTAATGGGGATGCAGCTGCTTCTGTCCAAGTACCTCCATTTGTAGAGCTAAATACTCTACCTCCACCTTCTCCTAAGGCAGAAGCAATAGTACCCATCCATAAAGTATTGTTAGCACTTACTTCTAAATCATTAGCTATATAATAGTAGTCTTTTCCTCCAAAAGTATACTTCATATTAGCAGATTCTATTCTACTCCAATTCGCCCCGTTATCTGTAGAACGGTACAATCCTGCTGATTGTAATCCTAACCAGTTTCTAGGACTAGAAGAATCTCCGTACACGTGTGCTCCTACTGCAACGAATAATTCTGTTGAAGTTCCATTATCCCATGCTAATACATCGTTTACGAAATGAACTCCTGATAAGAAAACATTACTTGCATTGTAATTAATAATTGCATCTCCTGCTGCTGGTATATTAACCGCATTCCATGTTGTACCTCCATCGGTAGTTACATAAACACCGTTTCCTACCACATCACCTGCTGTGTATTGTTCTCCTGTACCTACATACCATCTGTTAGAGTTTCTTGGATCTACTGTGATAGAAGTTACAGATAAATTTCCTGGTACATTTTGTACTCTTGTCCATTGTGAGTTAGCATTACTGATATCAGTATTTTTCCATAAACCTCCACTTACTCCACCTGCATATACAGTGTTATTTGTAGCGTCATTTGGATCAAATAAAACAACTCTTGTACGCCCTCCTACATTATTAGGTCCTCTTTCTGCCCAAGAATTTCCATTGTCTCCAGGACTTTTTTGTTGTGCTCTCTTTTTCAACAGATCTTCTCTTAATCCTGCTAAACTTCCATCTTCCATTTTTCCTGTAGCTGGATTCATGGTGAGTAACTGCATTTGATCAAAATACCTATTAGGTGGTAACCCTCTAAGTTTTCTTTCTTTTTTCCCCCATTTTAACGATTCATTTAAAGGACTTTCCTTTAAAAAAGTACTATGTACTTTACGTTGTTCGGCCAGTTTATCAGCAACATCTTGCTTTTTAAGATAATCTGAACCAATAATTGAAACTGCTGCAACAGACAGCCCTCCAATTAGAAATTTAAACTTTTTGTTCATTTGAATCAATTTAAGTTGAATAATTAAGTTTTTATTTCCTAGTTCTTTTACAATTCTACCTTTTCTTTATCATTCACACCTTTTGAATAGACTCATTTTTAACCCTTTACAAACTAATTTTTAATAGTTTAGCCACCCCTAGCTAAGTCAAAGATTTTATTCTCAATGGTATTTTACAATTTAAAACAAGCAAAAGCCTGAGTAAAAAACTCAGACTTTTGTTTTTCTTTAATGTTTTTAAAAACTTACTTTTTAAACAATTTAGTTGTAAGCAGTTTTTGTCCATCATTTACCTCTAAAATGTACATTCCAGTATTTAACTTTGAAACGTCTAGATTAGAAGATTTTAAACGACCTTCTTTAACTACTTTACCTATAGTATTTATAAGTTTATAATTTATTTTCTCTGCTTTTGAAGCTAGTTTTATTTGTATAAAATCTACCGCAGGATTAGGATATGTTAATAAATCTAAGCTTTCTTCATTTCCTATTGCTTCTCCACTAATATTTGCTGCAAAACCAGTTATTGCAGCTACTGAAGAACCAGAAGAAATATTAACGGTATAATCTTCTACCTCACCATAGGTAAATGTTTCACATGCTGTTTGAGCACTGTTATACTTCATAGAAACTCTAAGTCTTGTAGTTCCTGAAGCATTTGATGGAATTGTAAAATCTTCATAAAGCTCACCAGCACTTGAAGAAGAACCACTTAGTACTACTTCAGTGTCTTCAAAAACACCATCCTTATCATAATCAATCCATGCTTTCCAGTACTCAGTATAAGAAGAACTACTAAATCCAGCACTTACATATAATCTATTAGATCCTGGAGCCACATTCATTGTTAGGTTTGTATAATCTTTATAACCACCATCGTTTCCTGTGTTATTGTCAACTCCTCCCATAGAAACTCTATCAATCCATTCGTAAGAAGAATTATTTCCTTGAGAAGCACAATACTCTACTGCTGATACTTCTTTTGTTGTAAATGTTGCTGTATTACTCGATGCTGAAACATTTCCTGCAGCGTCTTTAGCTTTTACTGTAAAATTATACGTTGTATTTGCAATTAATCCAGTTAAGTTCATTGATGTACCACTAACAGTTCCTGCACTTGTAGCTCCATTAAATACCTCGTAACTAGTTACTCCAACATTATCTGTAGACGCTGTCCAACTTAATGTTGCTGTTGTTTCTTCAATATTAGATGCAGTTACTGAAGAAGGCGCTGTTGGTGCTTCTGTATCTGGTGTAGCATTTGTAATATTAACTGTATAATCTTCTACTTCACCATAAGAGAATGTTGCTTCACAAGCTGTTGGTGTAGCATTATATTTTAATACAATTCTCATTCTAGTAGTTCCTTGAGTTGCTGAAGCTGGTACTGTAAATGATGTACTTACAGGAGTATCTTTCGATGCTGCTTTCGTCCAAACTGTTTCTCCAGAATCAGAAAAATCTCCATCTTGATTATAATCAATCCATACTCCATAACCTTCACTGTAAACAGTACCTGTCCATTTAGGAGTAATAGTTATTGTATTAGAATCACCAATAGATAAATCAGTTGAAATTGTAGTGAAATCAGAATATCCTCCACCTCCATCAGAAGTATTATCTATACTTCCTAATTGGACTCTTTCAATATATTCATCAGCAACACTATTTCCTTGTGAAGAACAATAATTAAGTGGTGGTGTTCCTGTTGTTGTTACATTTAATGTTGCTGGTGTTCCTGTTCCGCCTGTTGTACATTTTGCTGCTACTGATACTGTGTATTCTGTTCCGCTTAATAATCCTGTAGCGTTAAATGATGTTCCAGATACATTTGTTGTATTTCCTCCAATGGTTACATCGTAAGAAGCTGCTCCTGAAACTGCCGTCCAGGTTATTGTAAACCCATTATCACCAATATTTGATGAATTTAAGTTTGTTGGTGCTGCTAAAGCACAAGTTTGTACAAACTCTTCTCCTACATTAACTGCATAAAAAGCATTCGTTGTAGAAATTACCTCTTGAGAGTTTGCTCCGTATAAATCTGTAGCAGCTTGAATAGCTCCTGTTCTTGCATCAGCAAAAGTTGAACTTGCTGATAAATAGTTAGCTTCGGTACGATAAGCAATTTTAGCTGCTTTTGTTATACCTATTCCTGTTACATTATAGTTATCACTTGCATCGTTTGTTCCAGACCCACCAACTGATAGTAAATAAAACCATTTATTTAAAACTCCTGAGTTTGTATGAACTCCACAGTAATCATTAAATCTTGTTGGTGTTCCACAGTTAGGGTTCTTCCAATAAGTTCCTCCATAAGTATCTGGTTGCCCTTGTGATTTTGGATCGTTCATAGAACGTAAAGCAGCAGAACCACTACGTCTGTCTATTTCATCTCCTATTAACCAAACTGAAAGGTCTGGGTTTAAATCGTTTCCATTTCCTTTTGCAAAATGTTCAACAGCTGCTCCCCAAATATCTGAGAAACCTTCATTTAAAGCTCCTGATTCTCTTTGGTATGCTAAATTTGCTGTATAAGTACATACCGCATGCCCTATTTCATGGGCAGCAACATCAATAGAAGTTAAGGCATCAAAGTTACCATTTCCTTCTGTTCCATTCGAAGAACCATCTCCATAAGACATTACAGAACCATTCCAAAAGGCATTATCATAGTTAGTATCAACATGTACATAGCTTCTAATTTGAGCTCCACTGTTATCATAACTATTTCTGTTATGTTTTTGTAAAAAATACTCATAGGTCATCATTGCTCCCCAATGAGCATCTAACGCTGCATCATCTTTGTTAGCGCTATGTTCTGCTGTAGTCCAATTATTATCATTATCAGTAAACTGATCGTAATTTGTAACATATGGATATGTAGAACCTGGTGCTTGGTTTTTTGCGTCTCTGGTGTAAATTTTTCTTCCAGAATCACTTAAAATGTAGTTTCCTCCACTTAGTGAAGTTTCAATAGTTCTTGTACCACTATAACGAGTTTGTGCAGTACCTGATGCAAACGCTGCTGTTATAGCTTCTGTAGCTTTTTTACTTTTTTTAGCATGTTCCGTAAGTTCACCTACATGACCAAATTCATCTAAATGCTTAATAATAGCATTGTAAAATAATGCTTCTCCTGTGTGAGCATCTATATATAAATAACCTCTGCTAAGTGGTTTTGTAGCAAAGATGTCAAATTTATAAGCTAATCTTGGTTCTTTTTTTCCAATTACCTCTCTAGGAAGAATTAATAACTCCCCTTCTGGTTTTTTATAGTTATCCATTTCT
Source organism: Tenacibaculum sp. DPLXC6 (assembly GCF_056815515.1). Lineage (NCBI taxonomy): Bacteria > Pseudomonadati > Bacteroidota > Flavobacteriia > Flavobacteriales > Flavobacteriaceae > Tenacibaculum > Tenacibaculum sp. DPLXC6. The sequence goes on along the minus strand of NZ_CP141806.1, from coordinate 2,278,694 downwards.
TTAGCAGCATCAGGAAATTCCCATAAATACTTTTCTGCTCCTGTGTGTGATAAAGCTTTTTGAAATGCTTGAGCTTTTGATAGCTTAGGGATTACTTTTACTTTTCCAACATCATAAAATTCACCATTCATACTCATTAAAGCACCATTTTTTGCATGTGCTGTATACGTAGCAAATTCTACTTTTATTCCTTTAAATTTTTGTTGAAATTTTTCATGTGTAAAGCCTAAATCATCTCTATTTGATTTAATTTTTTGTAAGCCATCATTTTTAAATAGCTTTAATTTTTGTCTAATTAAATCTGGTGCTTTTTGTAAAGACACCTTTGAAGATTTGTTGAACTTAACGTGTTTTAACTCTCTATTTTCTTGGGCGTTTATGGTATAAACTCCTGCGAATAGAAAAGCAGATAAAAACACAGTTCTTGCATAATTGTGTTTCATTTTTGAAGGGTTTAGTTAATTGATTTTAATTAAAAAGCCTGAGAAATAACTCAGGCTTTTGTAAAGTTTATTTTTTAAATACCTTAGTAGTTAGTAGTTTTTGACCATCATTAACTTCTAAAATATACATACCTGTATTTAGTTTAGAAATATCGATGCTTGAAGAATTTAAGCGACCTGCTTTCATTACTCTACCAATTGTATTTACAATTTTATAAGTCATATTATCAGCTCTAGAGGCTAATTTTACTTGTATAAAGTCTACTGCTGGATTAGGATATGTCATCAAGTCTAAACTATTTTCATTTCCTAATCTTTCTGCATTTACACTAACTGAAGATTCTTGTCTTGTACTAGAAACAATATTTACTGTATAGTCTTCTACTTCTCCATAAGTAAATGTTTCACAAGCTGTTTGAGCAGCATTATATTTCATAGAAACACGCATTCTTGTCGTTCCTAAAGTTGCTCCTGCAGGAACATCAACTGTAGATGTTAAGTTATTTGCACTTGATGAAGATCCTGTTACAACTTTTTCACTGCTCTCAAATGTTCCATTTTGATTAAAATCAATCCAAACAGCCCAATACTCTGTATATGAAGAACTACTAAATCCTGCACTAATAGTCATTTGGTTTGAACTTCCTACTGCTAAGGTTGCTGTTTTTGAAGTAAAATCAGCATATCCTCCATTATCTCCAGTTGCATTAGTCATTCCTCCTAACTCAACATTATCAATCCATTCATAAGAAGAGTTATTTCCTTTTGAGTCACAGTATGAAACTGAGTTTGATAAAGTTGTTACGTTTATTGCACTACTAGACGCAGAAACATTTCCTGCTGCATCTTTTGCTCTTACTGAAAAAGTATAAGTAGTAGCTGCTGTTAATCCTGTTACATTCATTGTAGTTCCTGTTACAGAACCAATATTGCTAGTTCCTTGATAAACATCATAACCAGTTACTCCAACGTTATCAGTAGATGCTGACCAGTTTAATGTTAAAGAAGTTTGTGTTACACTAGAAGCTGCTAAGTTTGTTGGCGCTGTTGGTGCTGTTGTATCTGCTGTTCCTGCTCCAATTACTACTGTATAGTCTTCTACTTCTCCATAAGAAAATGAAGCTTCACATGCCGTTGGTGTTGCATTGTATTTTAAAACTATACGCATTCTTGTTGCTCCATCTGTAGCAGAAGCTGGTACTGTAAAAGATGTACTAACTGGTGTATCTTTAGAAGCAGCCTTTGTCCAAACAGTTTCTCCTGAATCAGAAAAATCTCCATCTTGATTATAATCTATCCAAACACCATATCCTTCGTTATATACAGTTCCTGTCCAAGTTGGTGTAATAGTGATTGTATGAGAAGTTCCTTTTGCTAAATTAGTTGAAATTCCTGTATGGTCAGAATAACCGTTTCCTCCTCCAGTACTGTTATCAATAGTTCCTAACTGTACTCTTCCAATATATTCATCAGAAACACTATTTCCTTTTGATGAACAATAAGAAATTGTTACTTCAGGAGTAGTAAAAGTTGAAGAAGCACTATATGCTGAATTTGAACCATCAGAACATTTACTACGTACTTGTACTTCATACTGAGTAGATGCTGATAATCCGCTTAAAGATGTTGATGTTCCTGAAACCGCATTAGTTGTCCATGATGAAGTTCCTGTTTGACGATATCTTACATCGTATGTAGCTCCTGAAACTGCTGTCCAAGATACTGATGCTCCTGAAGAAGTGATACTAGATACAGTTACACCTGTTGGTACCGTTGCTGTACATGAAGTAGAACCTCCTGTTTTATCTGATAAAGCTAAACTTCTACGTACTCCTCCTGACTCTAAAACAGCACGCATTCTATTTTTTTGACCTAAAGTAAATAGGTTCATACAAGTATCATCAGAGTAATCCATGTAGTTTTCAACCATATCTGCTGATCCACAAGAAGAGTGACTTGAAGCACATCCGTAGTTTGCAGCATCAGATTCTGGAGTATCAGAAACAAAATCGTCAACACCACAACCACCATCACCCCAGATATGTCTAAGGTTTAAAAAGTGACCTACTTCGTGAGTAGTTGTTCTTCCTTTGTCAAATGGAGATGATAAATAGAAACCTGATCCTTTATCTGAACTACCAAAATATTGAGGTCCCATAACTACTCCATCGGTAGCAGCACTACCTCCTGGGAATTGTGCATACCCTAAGATTCCACCACCAATATTACATACCCACATGTTAAGGTACTCAGAGGTATCCCATGGATCTACTCCTCCTTGTGATGATTTTTTCATCGCATCGCTAGTCCCCCATGAAGTTTTAGATGATGATTTTCTTGTAATACCTGTTGTTGGATTACCATTTGGATCTACTTGAGCTAAATAAAATTCTATTTCTGTATCTGCTGCTTGAGACCATTTATTTGTTTTGTCTGAGTTCGTTCTTCTGTAATCTTCATTTAAAACATCTATTTGTGACTGAATTTGTGCCACACTGATGTTTTCTTGAGAATTACTGTAAATAACGTGTACAACTACTGGAATTTGAATAATACTTCCTACAATTTTTCCTTGGAAGTTCTTCTTTTCTGCAATTCTTTTTTGAGTAAAAGACTCAATTTCTTGCATTTTGCTTTTTAAAGAAGGATTAAGGGATTGTCTGTACTCAAGATTTTCCATTGAGTGACAGTTTCTTTTTTCTTGGGCATACGAAGCACCAACAAAAAATAAGCACAGAAGTGCTAGGGTAATTTTGTTTTTCATTTTTGAAGGGTTTTTAGTTGAATTAATAAAACTTTAAGAGCCTTTTTTGAGCTTAAACCTCAAATAAAAACTCTTAATTATTTGTTAAAACATTGACAAATATATAAAAAAAGATAAAAAAAGATGCTTTTTAGGTAGTTAATTAACTGTTTATGTTTCTTTTATAAAACCAAAACAACCCTTTATCCCAGTTAAACACTAGGTTTTTTAGGAAAGAAAAAAAGATAATCTATTACTACTTACCTATCAAACAGTTAAGATAAATCCGCTTTCTGAAAACGCATAATGGAAATATAAATTGTATTTTTATTAAAATTTTATGATTAATGCTTGAAGTTAAAAACTTAGAAATATCTTTTAAAAACTCTCAGCCTTTAGTTCAACAAGTTTCTTTTAGTGTTGAAAAAAATAAAACACTAGGAATCGTAGGAGAGAGTGGTAGCGGTAAATCAATAAGTTCTTTAGCTATTTTAGGATTACTTCCTAAAACTGCTACAGTGAAAGGTGATCTATTTTTTAACCAACAACCTTTATTAGGTTATAATGAGCAAGATTATCAAAAAATACGAGGAAATCAAATCGCGATGATTTTTCAAGAACCGATGAGTTCTTTAAACCCAACTCTGACTTGTGGTATTCAAGTTGCTGAAATGTTACAGCAACACACACAGTTATCTAATCAAAAAATTAAAGAGAAAGTTATTTCTTTGTTTTCAAAAGTAAAACTTCCAAGACCTGAGGCTATTTATAATTCATATCCGCATCAAATAAGCGGCGGACAAAAGCAGCGTGTAATGATTGCCATGGCAATTTCTTGTAAACCTCAACTTTTAATTGCTGATGAACCTACTACAGCACTGGATGTTACTGTACAAAAAGAAATAATTTCTTTATTAAAAGAATTACAACAAGAGTTTGAAATGGGAATTATTTTTATTTCTCACGATTTAGCATTAGTTTCTGAAATTGCAGATTCTGTCGTTGTTATGCATAAAGGAAAAATAGTAGAGAAGGGAAGTGCTAATCGTGTTTTTTTAGATCCAAAAGAAAATTATACAAAAGCTTTAATCAATTCAAAACCAAACACAAAAAAACGACTTAAAACTTTACCTACAGTTAGTGACTTTATCAACGAAACTATAGATTCTACAATTTATACAGATGAAGAACGCAATGCTTTTCATCAAAAAATATACAAGCGCCCTCCTTTGCTAGAAATTGTAAATTTGCATAAAGATTTTATTAGTAATGCTTCATGGTTTTCAAAACCCGCTGTTGTGAAAGCAGTCAATGATGTGTCTTTTAAAATTTATGAAGGAGAAACATTAGGGCTAGTAGGAGAGAGTGGATGTGGAAAAACCACTTTAAGCAGAACTATTTTACAACTAGAAAAAGCCACCTCTGGAAGTGTTTTATATAAAGGGACTGACATTACTAAACTTTCAAAATCGACTTTTAAAAAACTTCGAAAAGAAATTCAAATTATATTTCAAGATCCGTTTTCATCCTTAAACCCAAGAATTACTGTGGGTAATGCTATTTTAGAACCAATGAAAGTTCACAATATTTTAGAGTCTAACAAAGAGCGAAAAGAATATGTGTGTGGTTTGTTAGAAAAAGTAGGTTTAGAAGCAACTCATTTTAATCGTTATCCACATGAATTTTCTGGAGGACAACGTCAACGTATAGGAATTGCTCGTGCTATTGCTTTACAACCAAAACTAATTATTTGTGATGAATCTGTTTCGGCTCTGGACGTGTCTGTACAAGCTCAAGTATTAAATTTATTAAACCAATTAAAATCAGAATTTAATTTTACTTACATATTCATTTCTCATGATTTATCTGTCGTAAAATATATGGCCGATCAATTAGTTGTAATGAACAAAGGTAGGGTAGAAGAGATTGCTGATGCAGACGAAATTTATCAACATCCAAAGACAAAATATACCCAAACATTAATCGAAGCCATTCCAAAAGGGCTATAACTTTTTTCACTGCGTTATTAATGGTATATTGCACCGTTAAAAACGAAAAGAGAGAATATGAAGATTATAGTACCAATGGCTGGAATTGGGTCTCGTTTAAGACCCCATACGTTAACAACTCCTAAGCCATTAACAGTTATTGCTGGTAAATCAATTGTACAGCGATTAGTGGAAGATATTACTTCTGTTGTAGACCAACCTATAGAGGAAATTGCTTTTATAATTGGACCTGCTGCAAAAGGATTTCCTGCAGATACAAAAGATAAATTAATAAAAATAGCAGAAGACTTAGGTGCAAAAGGTTCTGTATACGTACAAGAAGAAGCATTAGGAACTGCACACGCTATTTACTGTGCTAAAGAATCATTAGGTGGTTCTTGCGTTGTCGCTTTTGCTGATACATTATTTAAGGCTGACTTTACCTTAGACGCTAATGCTGATGGAGCTATTTGGGTGAAGCAAGTAGAAGATCCAAGCGCTTTTGGTGTGGTAAAATTAAAAGACGGTTTTATTACTGATTTTGTTGAAAAACCTAAAGAATTTGTCTCAGATTTAGCAATTATTGGTATTTATTACTTTAAAGATGCTGACAAGTTACTTGAAGAAATAAAATACTTAATTGATAACGATATCAGACCTTCTGGTGAATATCAATTAACTGAAGCTCTTGAAGCTTTAAAAGTAAAAGGAGCTAAGTTTATTCCTGGTAAAGTAAATACTTGGATGGATTGTGGTAAAAAAGACCCAACTGTAGATACTAACAAGCAAGTTTTAGGTTTTGAACAAGCTAATGGCAACAATTTAGTGTCTGAAGACGTTGTATTAGAGAACGCTGAAATTATTCAGCCATGTTATGTTGGAAAAAATGTAGTGTTGAAAAACACTAAAATGGGACCTTTTGTTTCAATTGGAGAAAATAGTGTTGTTGAAAACTCAACAATAACAAACTCTTTAATTCAAACAAACGTGCATATTTCAAATGCCAATTTAGATAATGCAATGATTGGTAACCACGCAAAATACAATGCTAATTATACATCGGTAAGTATAGGTGATTATACAGAGCTTACATAAAATCTCAATAAAAAAGAGAAGAAAGGAGAGAGAGAAAATTATTTTTTCTAAAGTGATACTGTCTTTTTTCTTTCTTCTTTTTTCTTTCTTTCTAAACGCTCAAGATAGCATTCCTGCATCAGTTAATACAGCTGAGAAAAACAATATAGAGTTTCAACAACATTTTTTTAAAGCACTTTCAGACAAAGCTATTTTTAACTATCAAAAAGCTATACAAAGTCTAGAAAAGTGTAACAGAATACTTCCAAATAACAAAGCTGTTTTATTTGAACTTTCTAAAAACTATGAAAAGTTAGGCAGAAACCCTGAAGCTTTAACCTATATTGATTTAGCTTTAGAATTAGAACCAAATAATGTTTGGATGCTTGAACACAAAGTTTTTACTTTAAGAAAGTTAGCTAATTTTTCTGATGCCATTATTGCTCAACAAAAAATAGCTGCTACGCACCCTAAGAAAAAACAATTACTTGTTTTTTTACACTTACAAAACAAAGACCTTCCGTCTGCTAAAAAAGTATTGGCTGAATTAAAAGAAGCTAAATTATTAAACAGCAGACTTCGTTCTATTGAAAGAAAAATAAATGCTCGAAAAACAACTGAAGAGCAACCAACAAAAATTACTGAGAACCTTAGCCCTAAATCGCTTTTCGAAAAAGAAAAATCCTATAAAAATTTAAAAGCTTTATTAGATAAGTTGGCTGCTGACAACGATGCTGACTTGTTAAAATACAGTGAACAAGGTTTATCACTTTTTCCTGCGCAACCTTTCGTATATTTAATGAATGGAAAAGCGTTTAACAACAATAAAGATTATAAAAAAGCATTAGAAACCTTACAAAACGGCATTGATTTTGTTATTGATAATAATGAAATAGAAGCCAAGTTTTACTTAGAAATGTCTAAAGCTTACCAAGGGTTGAATAATATTAAAAAAGCCAATTCTTATAAAAACAAAGCTGAAAAGATTTTAAAATAAGTTTCGTTAGCACAAATTTTATGAAATATACCACCTTATTAGTTATATTATTTTTAGGATTAACCTCTTGTAAATCTACCAAAAACGTTACTGGTGATGTCGCTATTAAAGAATTGTCGGCACGCAAAGTAGCTAAAAAACATATTGCTACAAGTTTTGACAAAAAAACAGTAGATGCTCGTCTAAAAGTTAATTACAAAAACAATAAAGAAAGTTTAGGTTTTTCAGTACGAATGAAAATAAAAAAAGATGAAGTTATTTGGTTAAAAGGAACCAAAATCATCTCTATTTTTAAAGCTAAAATCACCCCAACAAAAGTTCAGTTTTACTCTCCATATGAAAAGAGTTATTTTGATGGAGATTTTATGATGCTAAAAAAGCTATTAGGAACTGATATTAACTTTCAACAATTACAAAGCATGTTATTAGGGGAAGCTCTAATGGATGTAAAATCTGAGCGTCAAGAAGTTCAAATTCAAGAAAAATCATATCAGTTATCTCCTAAAAAACAACCTGTTTTATTCGATTTGTTTTTCTACATAAACCCTAAACACTTTAAGCTAAATAAGCAGTTAATTGTAAACTCGTTGAAAGATCAACGCTTAGATATTAGTTACCCAAAATATCATAAGAAAAACACTACTTTTTTCCCTGAGAAAATTAACATAAAAGCTAAAGAAAAAAATAAATTTACTATTATTGATATTACTACACGCTCAGTAGAATACGATACTAAACTAAATGTAAGTTTTAATATTCCTAACGGATACAAAGAAATTCAATTATAATTATGAAGTACCCTGTTTTTTATATCTCTTTTTTATGCCTGTTTTTTGTAGGAATTTCTTCTTTTGCTCAAAGTAGGAAAGAGCTAGAAAATAGGCGAAAGAAACTAAAAAATGAAATAGAGCAGGTTAATAATCTTTTGTTTAAAACAAAGAAAAAAAAGAGCAGTGCTTTAGATGATTTAAAAGACCTAAACCAAAAAATTGGTGTTAGAGAACGCTTAATAGAAACTATTGAGTTAGAAACCAAATTACTTTCAAAAGAAATCAAATCTAACGAGCAACAATTAAAAAAATACAACGACGAACTAGCTGAATTAAAAAATGACTACCGAGATATGGTAGTTAAATCTTATAAAAGTAAATCGCAACAGAGTAAAACCATGTTTTTATTGTCTTCTGAAAGCTTTTACCAGGCCTATAAGCGCTTAAAGTACATGCAACAGTACAAAGACTACAGAAAAAAACAAGGAGAAGAAATTATCGTAAAAGCTAAAGAGGTAGAGCAATTAAACGATTCACTAACTGCTCAAAAAAAATCAAAAGAAGCTTTACTTTCTGACGAGAAAAGTCAGAAAAAAGAAATTGAAGACGATAAGAAAAACCAAGAAAAACTCATCTCTAAAATTAAAAAAGAAGAGAAAAAATACAAAAGTGACTTACAAAAGAAACAACGAGAAGAAAAAAGAATTGCTGCCAGAATTGATAAGTTAATTAGAGATGCTATTGCCAAAGCAAATAAGGGTAAAAAAACAACAAAAGGTAAAACCAAAAGCTCTGGTTTTATTTTAAATGCCGAAGAAAAAGCTTTACTTGCTAACTTTGAACAAAATAGGGGTAATTTACCGTGGCCAGTTAAAGGTGTTATTACACGAAAATATGGAGTTCAACCACACCCTACATTTCCTGGAATTAGCATCAACAGTCACGGGTTATATATTGCAACCAAAGCAAATACCGATGTAAAAAGTATTTTTAACGGGAAAGTTTTGGTTATTCAATTACACTCTGATGGAAGAAAATCAGTTTTAGTACAACACGGTAACTATATTTCTGCCTACAATAAGTTAAAAGAAGTTTATGTAAAAAAAGGTGATGCTGTTAAAACTGGCGACAAACTAGGAAAAGTATTTACTAACAAAGTAACAGGTAAAACACAGCTTAGTTTTATGTTGTATAAAGACCGAAACCGATTAAATCCTGCTAAGTGGATTCGTTCATAACACCATAACAAGAACATTAATAAATTTTATTTTTAAATTGTAATCAAATTTAAACGTGTGAAAAACGCATCAAACTTTATTATTGTAACCGTAGCAATTATTGCAACATTGGTTATTGGAAAAGGAATTTTAATTCCATTTGTTTTTGCACTTATTTTTTGGTTTTTAACACGTGAAATTCGGAAAACCATCTATAAAATTCCTTTTGCTAAACGTTTTATTCCTTTTTGGCTAAGTAATGTATTTGTTTTTACGCTTATAATTTTAGGTTTTGGTTTTGTTTCGGAAATAATTACCAATAGTATTTCAAATTTAACCACTTCGTACTCAAAATACGAACCAAATGTTGATGCTATTATAAAACGTTTAGACGCTTATTTTCATATCGATATTATTAAGTCATTACAATCGGTTGTTGGAGATTTCGATTACGGCTCTGTTTTAGGCGATATAGCGAACGGAATTAGTAGTTTGCTAGGAAATACCTTTATGATTATTATTTATGCCTTATTCATCTTCTTAGAGGAAAGTAATTTTAAAAAGAAGTTGCAAAAAGTGTTTATGAGTTCTCAAAACAATCCTAAAAGCTTTCAATCTATCTTAAAAAAGATTGAAGACTCTATTTCAAACTATTTACGACTAAAAACCTATGTTAGTTTATTAACTGGTATCCTTAGTTATTTTGTATTGTTGTTAGTAGGGGTAGACGGAGCTCCATTTTGGGCGTTTCTTATCTTTTTATTGAATTATATTCCTACTATAGGATCGTTAATAGCAACTGCTTTTCCTGCGATATTTTGTTTAATTCAATTTGGAGAGTTTCCTCCTTTTTTAGTCGTTTTATTTGCAGTTGGAAGTATCCAAGTAGTAGTTGGTAATGTTGTAGAACCTAGAGTTTTTGGAAAATCGCTAAATTTAAGTCCGTTAGTTACTATACTTTCTTTAGCTGTTTGGGGAGAAATATGGGGAATAACAGGAATGATACTTTCAGTTCCTATTACGGTAATTATGATTATTATCTTTTCTCAGTTTGATAAAACAAAAAACATTGCCATTTTCTTATCTGAAAGCGGCAATGTTGATGAAATATAAACTGTTTTAATCCATAAAAATAGATTTCAACTCTATTGCTTCCTTAGGATCCATTTTTCCTGCTAAAACCAAGCTTAATTGCTTTCTACGTAAAGCTGCTTCATAACGCTGCTTTTCTAATTCAGTTTCTGGTTCAATTTGAGGAATTGGCACTGGTTTTCCTGTTTCGTCAACAGCTACAAACGTGTAAATTCCTTCATTTACCTTGGTTTTTTCACCAGATTGACGGTCTTCAATCCAAACATCTACATAAATCTCCATTGATGATTTAAAAGCACGTGAAACCTTTGCTTCTAAAGTTACCACACTTCCTACAGGTACCGATTTGGTAAATGCTACGTGGTTTACAGAGGCTGTTACTACAATTCTTCTCGAATGACGGCGCGCAGCAATACTACAAGCTCTATCCATACGAGCTAATAATTCTCCTCCAAAAAGGTTATCTAAATAATTTGTTTCTCCTGGTAAAACTAAATCGGTAAGTACAGTTAACGATTCTTTTGGTGATTTTGCTCTCATCAATTAAATTTTGCTGCAAAGATACAGCAACAAAAAAATCTACCTAAAATAAATGCAGATTATTTAGCCAATAACCAAGCGTCTTCGCTTACTGATTCTTTAATAATTTCTAAGGCTTTTCTAGCTTCAACCTTAGTTGCATAACTTGCAAAAGCTACTTGAGTTAACCCTAATCCATTCTTCCCAACAATAGAAGCATCATAACCTTTATCTTGTAGTTCAGCTAATTTATTTTCAGCATTGTGCTCTTCTTGAAAAGCTCCTGCGATGATATGAAAGTTTCTAGCTTCTTTACTTACGTTTAAGTTAATGGTTGGTAACGGGTTTTCAATTACAAAAGTTGCTGATTGAATTTTCTTCTCAACAGCTTCTTCTTGGTTTGCTAATACTTGTTGTTGTTGATTTTGAACACCATTCCATCCTGCATAAGCAATTCCGATAAAAACAGCCGCTGCTGCAGCTCTTCTTACATATAACGGAATTGTTCTTTTGTTTTCTTCAGTAGTAGGTAATGATTTAATTGTTACTTCTTTTACTCTTTCTACAGATGGTGTTGAAACCTCAGCCAAACCAAAAGATTCAGTTAAAAAGTTACTTGATAGGTTAGGCTCAAAAACAACTTGCTTAGCTTCATTTAAAGACAAACTTCCTACAGAAGCAACAGTTACACTTGTTGTTTCCAACTTCTCATTCCATTGTGCAACTTCCTCAGCAATAAAAGTAACAGCTTCTTCAAAAGAAATATTTTTACTCGAAGCTATATAATTAGCCAATAAACCATCATTATGCTGTAAATATGCGTTAAACGTTAGTTGTTTTTTTGGCGGATAAAAAGTGTGCGTAGTAGTATTTACTCTAGCTCCAATTTTATTCGTTACAAATCCTCCAAAATTAGGAACAATTACGCAATCGTATCTATATAATAAATCGTTAATGTAGTTGGCTAATGTCATAATAACAAATATAGCTTTTTAGTACATTACTTTCAAGTAATCTTGTAATTTTTATTAACAGTTTTTTGTATATTGATACTCAAATTATTGCTATATGAATTCAGAAAAATTGCTAGCTATTCTACGGTTACAGGCAACAAAAAACGTAGGTGATATTTTGGCAAAAAAGCTAATTACCTCCGTAGGAAGTGTTGAACAAGTGTTTTTAGAGAAGAAAAATACACTACATAAAATTAACGGAATTGGAACTCATGTAACTCAACATCTCTTTGATGAAAACAACCTAAAAAGAGCAGAAGAGGAACTAACATATATTCAACAAAACAACATTTCTTTTTCGTATTTTTTAGATGAAGATTACCCACAACAACTAAAGCATTGCATTGATGCTCCTATCTTACTTTTTAAAGATGGAAACCTCAACCTAAAAAACAATAAAATCATTTCAATTGTAGGAACTCGGAAAATGAGTTCGTACGGACGCGATTTCTGTAATCAACTTATTGAAGATTTAAAAGATTATAATCCTATAATTGTTAGTGGATTTGCTTACGGAGTAGACATTTGTGCACATAAAGCCGCAATAAAAAACAACTTACAAACTATTGCTGTATTGGCACATGGGTTGGATGAAATTTATCCGAAAACTCATAAAAAATATATTCATCAAGTAAATGAAAATGGTGGACTTATTACTGAGTTTTGGCACGATGAGCAACCTATGAGAGAAAACTTTTTAAAACGAAATCGCATTGTAGCAGGATTATCAAAAGCGACCATTATTATTGAATCTGCTGAAAAAGGTGGCTCATTAGTTACTGCTGATATTGCCAATTCGTACAACCGAGATGTATTTGCTCTACCTGGTAGAGCTACTGATGTATATAGCAAAGGATGTAATAATCTCATTAAAAATAATCAAGCACATTTACTCACTTCGGCTCAAGATATTATAACAATGCTCAATTGGGATCTACGGCAAGCTGCCGTACCCAAACAAAAAGAATTATTTGTTGAGCTTAACTCTATCGAACAAAAAATACACGATTATTTACAACAAAACGGTAAACAGTTATTAGATGTTATTGCTTTGGATTGTAATCTTCCTACTTATCAATTATCATCTATTTTAGTTCAAATGGAATTAAAAGGGGTTATAAAACCTTTACCGGGAAAAATGTTTGAAGTTTAGTACCTTTGAGGCATGTCAGAATATAAACTCATATCACAAAAAAAACCTGCTTTTCCAGTTAATAAAAAACTAGGAAACTACTTGAAAAGGCATAACAGAACTATAAAAATTCCTATTTTTTATGATGATTTGTTACGTTTTCAAGGAGCAGTTGCTGTGTATGATAAACACGATAATGATACGTTGTGGATACGTGTTTTTTACAATGAGTTTGAGCGAGCAGAAATTGATTTATATCTAAAAAAAGTATACAACATCTTACATTCTAATGGTTCTGACGCCAGTATTAAACACTTAAATGTTGATGCTATCGACTTTTGTACGTTTGGTAACTCAAAACCTTTTCGTATAAAAATTCGAAATATTTTAAATGATAACTACACTTATTTTTACGTAAAAAGAACCGATGCTTCTCGTATTTACGGACTAGAGTTAGAGGATATTTTATCACCTTATAACTTAAACTTTTTGGTATATGAAGATACACTCATAGAAGAGCACATATCAGGAATTCCAGGAGATGTTTTTATCAACGATTATTTAGAGGATTGTTTAGATATTGAAAAAGCACAACTAGCTAAAGAATTTGTAAAATTTAACGAACGTTGTATGATTCGTTTGTTGGGTGATATGCGTTCGTACAACTATGTTGTAGTACCTACACACGATTTTGAAAATGTGGTATATAAAATTCGTCCGATAGATTTTGACCAGCAGTGTTATGAAGGAAAGTTTAAAGTGTATTATCCACAGTTTTTTAAAGAAAATTTAAAGCTAGTTCAATTGGTAGGAGACAAGCTTACTTCAGAATCTATTGAGCAATATCAAATAGAAGAACGATCAATTGTTGCTAAAAGAATTTTAGGATCTCGTTCTCGATTAAACCGCTTGCTTGCTGCTATGAAATCAGATAATATTTCTACTCCTAAAAATATCGAACAATTAAAATCGGAAATTTTTGAGTTTACTGGTGATATTAATTTTAGAGATAGTGACGGTATGGGAGAGGTTTTAGATAGCGCACTAACTTTTGTTCGTAGAAATTATGAAGATGTAAGTATGAAAACCATTATTCAGCAGCAGCAAAGAATACATTAGCCTTTTCTACTTCGAATACTTTCAATAATTACTGTTGTTAAAATCAGGCTTCCACCAATAAACGTATTCCACGTGGGAACTTCGTTTAAGAAAATAAATGCTAACAAAATTCCGAAAACAGGCTGAATGCTACTTATTATGCTTGCAGTTGACGCGGTGAAAAACTGTAAGGAATATACCATCAAACTATGCCCGATAGCGGTAGTTAACAACGCTAATAATAACAAATAGGGGAGTTGTTCCTGAAATCCTGAAACATCCATAAAAAATAGAACTGGAACTAATAAAACTGTAATGATTACGGTTTGGTAAAACATCAACATTACTCCGTTGTATTGTATTACGTATTGCTTTAATATTAAAATTCTTATAGAATACGATAGGGCAGAGAGTAAGCCAAACAATACTCCTTGAACTTGAGTGTTTTTAATATCAAACTCAGGAGCTAGAATATACAGTCCTAGTAAAACCATTAGACCTAATACAATGTGAATTGGGTTGAATTTTATCTTTAAAAATAGCGGTTCTAAAAAAGCAATCATTACCGGAAAAGTGTACAACGACAACATTCCAATGGCTACATTAGATAGTTTTAACGCGTAGAAATACGTAATCCAATGTGCTCCCATAAAAATTCCGCCCATTAAAAACGGAAACAAATGTCTTCTTGATTGTATGGTTAAATCAATCTTTTTAAATCGACAAAACACGTATAAAATTACCATAGCAAACACCGAGCGAAACCACACAATAACTTCTGAAGGCATTGCAATATATTTACCTAGTACTCCTGAAGTACTGATAAATAACGTAGCTAAAATAATTCCTGATAGATTTTTTGCGTGATTGGTTTGCATGGATGTAAAAGTATGTCATTTCGACCAGAGGGAGAAATCTCTTTTAAAAGGAGTAATTCTTAATCTTAAGGTTTCTCGCTACCGCTCGAAATGACGTTTTGTTTATTCTCGTCATTGCGAGCCTTTCGACTGTCACTCAAGACAAGCTAGTGCGTGACAATCTTTGGTCATGAGTTTAATTGTCACATCGAGTGAATTTCTTTTTCGATAGAGGAAAGAAATTTGTATCGAGATGCATATAAGCTAGTTCTCGATACAATTTTCACTCATTCTAATCGTGAAAACCACTCGAACAGACAGAGCTTAATTATTAAACTTCTTCTTTGCTAAGTTCGGTAGTTTTTCAAACTCATTATTTATGAGAGCTTCCTTTTTTGCTCTAGACCATTTTTTTATTTGTTTTTCTTTTTCAATAGCCATTTCTACGTTGGTAAACTCACAATAAAAAACTAATGAAACAGGTCTTCTTTTTGAAGTATAACTATCTTTAAAAGTTCCTTTTTGGTGTTGAAATATTCGTTGAGAAAGGTTGGAAGTTACTCCTGTATAATAACTTTTATCTGAACATTGTAATATGTAAACAAAATATATTTTCACTTTAAAACTTATCAACAAATTAGTTACTTTTTACAAAAATGATAATTCTTTATTCCGTCATTGCTAAGTGAGCATACCAATATTTTGGTTGTGAGCTTAATTGTCACATCGAGTGAATTTCTTTTTCGATAGAGGAAAGAAATTTTGTGTCGAGATGCATATAAGCTAGTTCTCGATACAATTTTCACTCATTTCAATCGTGAAAACCACTCGAACTGACAGTTTCTTTGTATCGTCATTACGACCCCGAAATATCGGGAGTAGTAATCTTTTAATCATGAAGTTTCCAACAGACAGATTACTTCGTCGTATCCTCCTCGTAATGACACTTTTTTTCGTCATTGCGAACGAAGTGAAGCAATCTCTAAATCGTGAGTTTCTAATAAACAGATTGCTTCGTTCGTTCCTCACTCGTAATGATGTTTTACACTTTCTGTAAGGTTTCTAACGCCTTATGTACACTATCAATTTTTATAAAAGTGATGAGTAAACGTAAACCGTTTTTGGTTTTCTTTTCTTTCATTACACAACTCTTCGGATTTTGCTGTACGTACCTCAACATCTTCGTAAATGCTTCCGTTTGATAAAAAGCACTTTGTTGATCGGCTACAAAATATCCTATTAATCGTTTTTGTTTTAAAATCACCTTTTCTAAACCTAATTCTTTCGCTAACCATTTAATACGAACACTGTCTAATAAATCGGCCACTTGTGTTGGATATTCTCCAAAACGATCGATAATTTCAGTTTCAAAAGTTTGCAATTCTTCTTCTGTAGTTAAGGCTCCTAATTTGTTATACAAACTCAAACGTTCGGTTACCGAATTCACATAATCATCTGGGAATAGAATTTCAAAATCGGTATCTATTTGCACCTCTTTTACATACTCTTTCGGTACATTTTCATCCACAGGATATAAGTCTTTAAACTCATTTTCCTTCAGTTCTTCAATGGCTTCTTGTAAGATTTTCTGATACGTATCAAACCCAATATCGTTTATGAATCCACTTTGTTCGCCTCCTAACAAATCTCCAGCACCACGAATTTCCAAGTCTTTCATGGCAATATTCAATCCGCTTCCTAAATCAGAAAACAGTTCTAATGCCTGAATTCGTTTACGTGCATCATCGGTCATGTGATGATACGGTGGCGTAATAAAATAACAGAAGGCTTTTTTGTTCGAACGTCCTACACGACCACGCATTTGGTGCAAGTCAGACAATCCGAAGTTATTTGCATTATTAATAAAAATCGTGTTGGCATTTGGTACGTCCAATCCACTTTCAATAATCGTAGTAGAAACTAGTACATCAAACTCATTGTTCATAAAGCCAAGCATGAGTTCTTCTAACTTTTTTCCTTCCATTTGTCCGTGCCCAATGCCAATTTTTGCATTCGGAAGTAAGCGTTGTAACAATCCTGCTACTTCTTTGATGTTTTCAATACGATTGTGGATAAAAAACACTTGTCCTCCACGAGAAATCTCATACGAAATCGCATCGCGAATGGTTTCTTCACTAAAGCGAATTACATTGGTTTCTATGGGGTGACGGTTAGGTGGTGGCGTTTTAATCACCGATAAATCTCGCGCCGCCATTAAACTGAATTGTAAGGTACGCGGAATTGGGGTTGCTGTTAAGGTTAGCGTATCTACATTTTCTTTAATCGTTTTTAACTTGTCTTTCGCTGCTACTCCAAATTTTTGTTCCTCATCAATAATCAACAATCCTAAATCTTTAAACTGAACTGCTTTATTGGTTAATTGATGTGTTCCTATCACTATATCTACACTTCCATCGGTAACACCTTCTAACACGCCTTTGCGCTGTTTTGTGGTTCTAAAACGGTTTAGGTAGTCAATGGTAACCGGAAAATCTTTTAATCGCTTAGAAAAGGTTTTAAAGTGCTGAAACGCTAAAACCGTGGTTGGTACTAACACTGCAACTTGTTTTCCGTTATCTACCGCTTTAAAAGCAGCTCTAATGGCAATTTCTGTTTTTCCAAAACCAACATCACCACACACCAAACGATCCATGGGTTGTTCTTTTTCCATATCGGCTTTTACTTCTTGGGTAGAAGAGAACTGATCGGGTGTGTCTTCGTATAAGAAACTTGCTTCCAACTCGTGTTGCATGTGCGTATCGGGTCCGAAAGCAAATCCTTTTTGCAGTTTTCGTTTTGCGTATAACTGAATTAGGTTGAATGCAATATGTTTTACGCGGGCTTTGGTTTTTTGCTTGACTTTTTTCCAAGCATTCGACCCTAGTTTATATACTTTAGGCGGTTTTCCGTCTTTTCCATTGAATTTTGATATTTTGTGTAGCGAGTGAATGCTCACGTATAAAATATCGCGGTCGCCATAAATTAACTTGATGGCTTCTTGCTTTTTACCTTCGACATCTATTTTTTGCAATCCGCCAAACTTTCCAATACCGTGGTCAATGTGGGTTACATAATCACCTACGTCTAATTTGGTCAATTCTTGTAGGGTGATGGATTGCTTTTTCGCGTATCCATTCTTCAATCGGAATTTGTAATAACGTTCAAAGATTTGATGATCGGTATAACAAACAATTTTATTGTCTAAATCTACAAACCCTTGATATAACGGAAACACAATGGTTTCATAGGAAACTTCTTGTTCACCATCGTCAAAAATATCGTGGAAACGCTGTGCTTGCTTGTCGTTAGAACAGAAAATATAATTGGTAAATCCTTTGGCTGAAAATTCATTAAAATTCTGAATTAACAGGTCGAATTTTTTGTTGAAAGAGGGCTGTGGATGCGTATCGAAACGTATCTCGGTAAGATCTTTCGTCTCTGCTAGAGATGACAAGTGCGCTAATGTAAATTCTTGTAATTGATTTTTAATTAACTCACCGTTGCAAAACAGTTCTTCTGGTTTTGCGTGTTTGATTTCTGTAGATAGTTCGTTGAACGACAATTCTGCTTTTCGGTAGAATTTGTCTAACGAATCGCTTAACAAGTCTACATTTTTAACAAAAACAGCCGTTTTAGACCAAATATATTTTAAAAAGCTTTCTCTGCTTTCTTCCAACGCTTTGTTTTCTACATTGGGCATAATGCTTACTTTCTTCAGTTTTTCTTTAGAAAGTTGCGTTTCTACATCAAACGTTCGGATGCTGTCTACCTCATCACCAAAAAACTCAATACGATAGGGTTCATCGTGAGAAAACGAAAACACATCGATAATTCCACCACGTACCGAAAATTCTCCTGGTTCGGTTACAAAATCAACGCGTTTAAAATGGTATTCGAACAGTACTTCGTTGACAAAATCGAGCGATACTTGCTCACCTACGGCTACTTTTAGCGTGTTTTTTGCCAATTCTTTTTTGGTGACTACTTTTTCGAACAGGGCAGTGGGGTAGGTAACAATAATCGCAGGTTTTTTTCGAGAATTGATACGGTTTAACACCTCTGAACGCAGCAATACATTGGCGTTGTCGGTTTCTTCTATCTGATAGGGTCTGCGATACGAACCCGGATAAAACAACACATTTTTATCGCCCAATAACTGCTCTAAATCGTTTAGATAATAAGCAGCTTCTTCCTTGTCGTTACAAATTAACAAGTAAGGTTTATCGGCTTGTTTAAAAGTTTCAGAAATGACAAAAGACAACGAAGAACCGACCAAATTCGTAATTTGAAAATGGTGTGGATCTTGTTGAAGCTGATTTACAATCTGTTTTACATTCTCAGATTGTTGGTATTGGTTTACAATTGCTTGCTTGCTCAACGTACAAAAATTTTACGCAAATGTACGAGGTTTATTTTTTGTGTGGGAGTTTTGTTTAATGACTAAAAGCGCTGTTTTTTATATTCATTTTAATAACCGATCCTTTATTCAATTGGTTTTATTAATTTTTCATTGATATAATTTAAGTGAAATTCAATTCCTTCGGTTGCTTTATTAAAAGTTTCATCTGAGTTTTCAAAAGAAGCAAATAATAATGTTTGTGCTTTTTTATAAGTAGATAATTCTTTTAAAAAGTTAGTGAAATCAGAAATTGACATATCTTGTTGTTTTGGTTCATCAAACATTAATAAATTTGGATGATTACCTTTTTTTTCAATAGATGTTTTATATAAACTACAGGTGTATGCCCAAATACTTCTCACAAAATCACTAGCGGAAGAATCAAACCTAATGTTATAAAATAAATTATCATTTGGCTTTTTTGCTAATGGTAAATAGTTTTCATCTGATATTGCAATATCGTTTATAGTTTTACTACTATAATTAAATTTACTTAATAGAGATTTGAAATTGTTAGTTAGCGATTTTAATTTAATAATGTCATTTGGTGAAAAAGTATCCGTTTTAAGTTTTTCCTGTTCTTCTAATATTTTTTTCCACTTAGCTGAAAGAGAAGATAATTCATCTTTTAATTCTGAAAAATCCTCTAAATACTTAGAATAGAACTCAATCTTTTTCTTTAAATTAAGTCTGTACTCTATATCAATTATTGAAGGAAGTCTTTCGTCTGAGATTAGTTCTTTTTTCAATTCTCTGATTTGGCTTCTCAAATTATTCTGTAAACCTCTTAGTTCTTTTAACCTTTTACTTTTAGTCATAATTTTTGATTCCAAACTTTCAATATTTACTTCAAGCATTTTAATTTGAGCGGACAAGAAGCTTATATTATCTTCTAGTCTCATAGGTACTTGTTTTACAGATAGAGGTAGTAGAGAATCATTTATTTCTTGATTACAAGAAGGGCAAATATTTTCAGAAACTTTTAAATCAATTTCAGCTCCCATTTTTTGAACTTTAAAAGCACCTTTGTTTTTTCTTAAATCTTCATTTAAATTTTCTAATTGGTAATTGAAGTTGCTTAATTTTTGATTATCAAAAGTTAATTCACTAGATATCATTTCCACATCAAAGCTGATTTGATTTAATTTCTCTTCATTTATTTTAACCTGAGTTTCGTTATCTCCAATTTTGTCTTTTACTGAAGTTCTTTCATTTTGATTTAAAGTCTCCAACTCTTCAATCATTAAATCTAAATAGTTTGAAATTGAATAGTCTGATTCATCTTTTGAGAGTAAAATATTTATTTCATTAAGATTATTAATGATTATCGGAGATTGTGATAAACCAATCAATTTTCCGCCTCCCTTTTCGGCAAACCTTTCGAATCTTTTCGAGAGGTTTAGCCAATCATTTTCAAGAATCCTTTTTGTAATACCTAATTCCTGCTTTTTCATTTTATTGCCGTAAACATCCATATCTAATATGAATTCTACAATGCGAGCTTCTTTATTGTTTAAACCATAAATAGGCATTGAGGCAAAAAAGTCTGACCATCCAGATTTTTGTTCAATTATAAAACTAGAAGCAATTTGTTGAATATATATTTTACGTAAATCACCTTTGTTAGTCAATACTTTTGGAAGTTCCCAGTTTAAAAATTCTTCTAAATAAAGATGAAATCCATAATTTACATCAGAAGCTCCTCCATTATCGTGTATAAACATTGGACGGCTTTCTAAGGTTTCGTTAACTAAGAGGCTTCCAAAATATACATCTATTAATTGAGATTTTCTGTTAGGGTTTTGAACAAACCTACGGATTGTTATTATATCTCCATTTGAGTTTTCAATTTCTAATAAAACAAAAGATTGAAGTACACTGTGAAAGGTATTTTTAGGGTATTCAACTTGGTCTTTTAAAACGGATTGCATTGTTTTTTCAAATCTACCGCCAATCAATTCTTCAAAACCAAGAGCATAAACAATAGCTTGAAACAAGCTACTTTTTCCGCTAGTATTATTACCTCTAACAATATTTAATCCTGACTTAAATGAATGGAAAGCACCATAAAGACCATTATTGGTATTTACTTCTATTTTTATGTTATTTATTTTAAGCATTTTGGTTTTTCCATTTTTTATATATTGAATCAATACGGTTATCTGTGATTTTTCTTTTACCTAAGAATTTTAAAAAGTCAATTTCTTCATCTAAAAATTGCGGGTTTTCTAAAATTTTTGAACAAAACTTTTCTCCTTTCCCTAATAACTGATACTTTCCATTTGATATTGAACAAATACCTTCGTGAACAGAATAGTTTAACGCTCGGTTTAAACTAGGCTCAATTCCCCACGTTTTTGAACTTTCAGTATAATTACTAAGAACAAAGTTTTTAAGTGAATTTTTGTTTTCATTACTTTTTAATGCCCAATTAATTAAATGAAGTTTTAATAAACTTGATTTTGAACCTTGACAACAAATCTTTAATATTAGGACAATTAATGCAATAGAATAAGAAGGTCTGTATTCAGGTGGAATAGATATGGGTTTCTTTGAGAATGTTATTTTTTCAGCGTATAATTCCATTTTATTCAAAGTTAATTGGACACCTGAAAATCCAGTCGGCTAAAGCCCAATTTGTTAGTTTTAAAATCATTTGCGGAGCTAAATTTTTAAAAGAATTTTGCAGTTCATTTTTTAATAAACTTCTGAAATCTTCATATAACTCACTAGGTTTCTTCGAGTTTGTAATACACCTTTCTTCAATTTCAGATTCTATTACGCTTGTTATTTTTAAAAAATTCTCATAACCCACAGGATAATCTTCTTCCCATTTTGTTAAGATACTTTTACCTTCTAAAAAATGTTCTACATTTAAATCTACTAGCTTATCTAGTTTTAAGTCGTAATTAGGAGAAGAACTATTTAATCTATGAGCATTTTTATTTTGTGAATTTTCAATTAATGAAATTTTTGAATCCTTCCATTTTAATTTTTCATCTGACTCTATTGAATTTTCAGGGATTACATCAATTTTAATATTAGAATTTTCAATAGCTGTTTTTAAGAAAGGATGCAGAAAGCTAATGTCTTCAAATATTACTTCAAAATCATCATTGTCAATTATTGATAAATTCCAGCTTTTTACTTCATCTCTTTTTTGTGAACAATGTTGTACAATATCATTTTTAGCATATTGAGGGGTTACGAAATACCATTTTTTAATTTTAGTAGTTCCAAGTGCCTTTTTTAATTGTTCTTCGTGAATTTTAAGTTTTTTTAAATCTTTAGAAATTTTATCTCGTTGTTTTTCATAAAGCTCCTTAGCAGAATAATGTTCATCAGGACAGTAACATTGAAAAACTTTTCCCGTTCTTGTAAAACCTTCAATTCCATAATCTCCTGGAGTTGCTTTAATTTCTTGATAAGACTCTTCTCTGAAATTATTTTTAAAACATAATTGGGAAACACTTTCCCATTTGTTGCCATCAAAAGTTCCGAATTCTGTTCTAATCATTTATTCTGTTTTGATTTTTTTTACATTGACTATAAATAGTTTATATCTATGTAAAACACATCGTTATACTTCTAATAGATAGTCTTATTAAAAATATCTTTTGTTTTCTTTTTTATTACCAAAATTAATTGTGTACAACAACAATCCTTTACGGTAATCCATAAAGAAGTGTTTGTTGTTACTTTTTAAATAAAAAAATAGTTGAGATAAGGGGTAGTACTACTTTTTGTTTTTTAGCGTGTTAAACATAGTAAAAAAAGAGGAGGGAGGCAAGGGTTATTTATTTGTGTGTGAGTTTGTAAGGGTGTTTGTTGCTTTAGAGAGTATTTGTAACTCCCATGAGTGAGATTTCTCCCCCTGGTCGAAATGACAACCTCAACGTCATTTCGAACTGGAGTGCAACGGAGGTGAGAAATCTTATTCTTGTGTATTGAGCACTTTCAAGTGTATTTGTAACTCCCCTTAGTGAGATTTCTCCCTATGGTCGAAATGACAATACACCATGCAACCTCAACATCATTTCGAACTGGAGTGCAACGGAAGTGAGAAACCGAAAGGTTCAGCGGAGCTAAATCTTACAGTCGCATGTTAGGTACTTTAAAGGGTATTTGTGACTCCCATGAATGAGATTTCTCAGTCGCTCATAAAATCGCTTCTTCGAAATGACAGTAGTAATAAAAAGTATTGCTTAAAAAACCTCATTATTCAAAAAGTGCCACTCAGGATTAAAACTATTAATCAAATTTTCTTTCTTTTCTCTGCGCCATTTTTTCAATTCTTTTTCTCGGTGAATTGCTTCGTTTGCGCTCTCGAAAGTTTCATAGTAAATCAAATAATAGCAGTTGTACTTTCCTGCAAAGGATTTTTTAGCATGTTCACTATCAAAATAATGTTGCGATAATCGTTTTTGAAGGTTGTTGGTAACACCAATATATAACGTGGTCTTATTCTTATTTGTAATGATGTATACAACGTAATTTTCTAGCATTTTTCTTTTAAAGATATAAAAAATTATAAACGTCATTTCGAAGAAAGTGACGACTGAGAAACCGCAAGGTTCAACGGAGCTAAATCTTACAGTCCCGTTTTAGGTACTTAAAGAGTATTTCTAACTCTAATTAAAAAGATTTCTCCCTGCGGTCGAAATGACAACTCAAACGTCATTTCGAACTGGAGTGCAACGAAAGTGAGAAATCTTACAATCGCGTGTTAGGAACTTTAAAGGATGTTTCTAACTTCCGTGAGTGAGATTTCTCGCTATCGCTCGAAATGACAGTACATTTTTTCCTTATGAATAACAATCGCTCCAACTCGTGCTAACTGACTTACAAAATCAAATACATCCATTAATTCCCAAGTAGGAGTGAGGTGGCTTTGTAGTTCATCAAAACTTATGGTTTCTCCTGTGTTTAGTTTTTCTATAATTGTGCTTAGTTGTGAGTTATTCCTAACTACAACTTCGTTTCCTCTTGCCATGATACAGGTTTTCTCTGTGTTTTCTGTATGTAACAACAACGGAAAAATAGTTTTTCCTGTAATTTGAAATGGTGGATTGGGTACTCCTTTGTTATTTTGAAGTATTGATGGATTTAAAACTCCTGCGTTACTTTTTAGTTTGGTTATGTATTTTGTAAGTGCATTTTTGTATTTATTTTCCCATGTTTTTGGGTTTAATAAGCCATTCCAATCCAATTCTTCATTTGTAATATCTACGGGTGATAAGTACCCTACTTTTGGATTTTTAGTTAACTCTCTTGAGGCTATTTGTGTAGCAATTGTTTTTTCTAAGTAGTCTCTAGACGGATTGATATAATCCATTACCACACTCAGCGAAAACTCATCAGTTTTTGCAATATGATACACCTGATGTGGAATAAACATGGTCGATTTTTCTTTTAACGGATATTTTGTGGATGTTGGTAACATTGCTTCTACCTCGTGGAACACTTTGGTATGGTGTTCTATTTGGTTGTATTCTTCAATATCCCAAGTGTAAAAACCTTTATCATTTGGGCCTAAGTGAAACAAAAAACCATCTTCTCCTTTAGCATCTTTATGAATTCCGAAAGGGGTAAAACCATAATTTCCCATAAAAAACAAAAAAGAAAGTCCGCCCAACGGCATACCTGCTTTTTGGAGTAGTGGGGCAACTATATGGCACATTCTCTCTGTAAACTCATTACTAAACGTTTCTAAACTATTGAAAACAACTCCGAATTTTTGATCTCCAAAGAGTTTTATACACCACTGTTCAATAGTTTCATTTTCTTTGGGTCTGTTCGCAGTCATTTCTTCTGCAATTCCATTTTGAAGCTCGTGGTTTATGTATACTTTAAGCCCTTTGTGTAATTCTCCTTTGTCTAAAAACCGATTGATGATGTTTTTTAATTCTTGTTTCAAAAAGGTTACATCATCATTAGAAAGTATATTATCTATTGATGTTGGTTTGGTAAGTTCTTGTGAGTTTTGGTAGAGTTTTTTCCAAGTTTTAGAATTCTTCTCGTTGTTCATAGGCTGGTTTTAAAACTTCTGTCCATAAAAATAAGGTATTTTGAAAATTATTTTTATGCTTTCATTCCCTTATTTTAATCAGTTATACCTGCTCAACGTTATTTCGAAAGAGTAGGTGACCTAAGTAATCTGTTAGTTGGAAACACACGATTTAAAGATTGCTTCACTATCGCTCGCAATGACGATGACAAGTTAAAACATAAAAAAGCTGCCTAAACAGACAGCTTTTTTGTTTTTTACATCGTTTCTGAAGCGTTTAAGACACTTTCTGTAGCATCTCTTACAATCCTGGATGCATCTTCTAAAAAGGGTTTTAAAACGTTTGTAGCTTCTTCAGATTCAGAAAGCATTTCTATCAATTCTACACGTTTATCTACTGAGAAGTTTTGTGATAGGTCAAACAGTTTTTCTGCACCTAAAGCAATAAACCAATTTATTGAGGTTTCACTATAATCATCAAGCGCTATATCTGCAATGTATAATGGGTTTATTTCTAGAGAATCTAAAAGATTTAGTAAGTATGTAAATGCTGCTTCTTTATACTCATCTTCTTCTGATTTTTCTCTTATTTCTTCTAAACTAACTTCTTTTTCACGTACTTTCATTCGTAAAAATGCTTTGGTGAAATCTCTCGTTAGCATTTGGGTTCCTTCAAGACTATGGTTTGCAAAAAGTTTGATAAAACGATGTTGTTTTTCCTCTGATAGCATCCAAATAAATTGCTGAATTGTCATCGCTGAATAATTTCTATCATAGACGTTGAAATCTTCTTTTTTAAGCATTTTATTACATAGTGATGTCATATCTGCGTAACTCACCTCATCATTTAAATACTTTTGTAATTTAATAACTAACAATTCAACATCTTCCGTATCGGTAGTTTGGTTACGAATGGCGCTTAAAATTGTATCTGTATCTATTTCTTCGGGAAATAACACAAACTGACCAAAAGGTAACAATACTTTTTCGGGTGTTATTTGTGAGTCTTCAAATCTATGGTCGTTATACTCTTTATCTAGTTGTAAAATAACGAGTTTTTCTCCTTTCTTTTGGAGTAATTGAACTTGGTTGTAATCGTTAATTTTTGTAGAAAGATTGGTAACTGCATTTGGATGAAATGATATTGGTAATTTCTCTAAAGCACTAATTTCTTCATTCTCGTTATTGTAATGATTATGATAACTTTTACATGTATTGTCGTCGTATACAGATAGTCTTTTATACCATGGTACTAAATTTACTTGAAACAATTTACCTAGTGTTTCTTTAAATGCTTCTGGCTGGTTAAAAGGAAAACGCTCATTTTGTAGTGATAAGTCGATAAAATATTCAATTCGTCTATTTGCTTCGATGTAATGCATTCCTTCGTCTAAGGCTATTGCACGTTTTTTATCCATTACATCAAACATACTAGTTGCTGTACTGTCTATTTCATTATACTTATCTAACCATACTAAATAAGGAGCTTTATCTCCTTCCCAACTATTATGAAACTCTTTTTGAGCTACTACCATTTGAAAAGCAATACTTTGCGCTTTAGGCACTCCATTTCTTTCAATTCTGTCGTAAAAATCAATTTCTTTTATAGGCTTCTCAAATGTGTAATCATATTCATCGTCTGCGCTTATTTTTGCTAAAAATTGTATTACTCTTTGCGGAGCTAAGGCTATCCACAATTTCCATAATCGTTTTCCTTGTTTTTGACTTGGTAGTGGCATTTGCGATAACCAATAACAAATAAGTACAGTACGTTGGTTGTCTTCGTAGGCATTATCGAATAAATCGTACTTTTTTTGTTTAGCACTTGCTTCTTCTTTTTTGTCTACTCGTAAGACTTTTTTAAAGGTTTTTAATGCTTCTTCTTCTGTTAATGTAGTGTTTGCATCTGTGATATAAGCTAAAGCTTGCTCTTTGATAGTATCTAAGTCTTTATACTTTTCATCAATAGGGTTTACCAATGATTCTTTTACCATTTTAGCCATCAGCGCCCAAACGTTTTCATTGATATAATTAAATAAATCTTGGGTATATTGATCACCTACACGTTGTTGAAAGTCTTGAAAGAGTAGGTGCGTTGCTAAAGCACAACAGCCTATGTTATCTTTTGGCCACCAAGAGCAATCGCGACGTTCTCTTTTTTCTTCAAAAACAAAAGCTGCATCGTCAAAATTCTTTTTACTTAGTTTTGTATCAAGATCTGCAAACTCTTGTAATACTTCTATTATGATGTTTTTTTCGTGCTTTTCTTTTTCTTCAAGTGTTGCTTCTTTTGAAAGCTGAGAATAGTAACGTTGCTGATATTCCTCAACAGTTAATAAAGGATCATTTTTAGTTACAATTTCTTTAATATCGTCATCAAACGGTTTTTTACCAAATGCGTAATAGAATACATCTAGTATACGTAAATACATAGCGTTACGTACTTGTTGCCTTTGTTCTACTTCAGTATCCTCTGCTGCGCCAGTTGGTCGTGTTTTGATTGTAAGGATTAGACCGTTTTGATAAATTTCTTCAATATCTTCTTCTTCAAACGATAATAGTTCTGCTGTAACATCACTAATAATATTTTCTAGAGATTCACGAACTTCATTTTCATCACGATAACCACCTGTGAAATACATCATTCTTAAGTGCATAACACGAGCATGCTCTTTAGCCAAAGGTAATAAATCAGTCTGAGGTAAATCTTTTAAGGCATCTTTATGTTGACCTGTTTGCACATATTTCCAAAGATCTGCACCGCGATTTAGGTGTAAGATTAACTCTTTTACACTTTTTAACCCATCTCCATATTCATAATTATCAAAATAGGCTTCTCTTTCTTCGTCTTCGTCTTTTTCTCTTTGTGCCTCTTCACTAATTTTACTTAAAGGTTTTTGAAGTGTATTTTTTATATTTTTTTCTAAATCAAGTGCTTCATTTTCTAAAGTGTCTTCAATAAAATGTTCTTGTAATACCTCTTCATTATCCTCTATCGACTCTGCCCATTCTTCAGCAACCACTACTAAGCTGAAATAAATATCTAATACAGGGTGTACTTCTTCTGGGTCACTATCACTATAAGGTAATAGTACTGGTTCTTCTATTAATCGTTCTTTAAGTGCTTGTTTAAAATAGTTATATTCTTCTGGATTTGCTTTTAAATAATTTCCTAATGATTCTTTTTGTGATGTTGCAATAGCTTGTCTAAAATAACTATTATCACACCAAATAAAAGCTTTAATCATAGGTCTGCTCCATCCATTTATTCCGAATAAATCGCGTAAATATTCTTCGTAACCAACAGCATGTTCGTCATCCCAATAAGGGATTAAAAATTGCGATAGTAAGTAAGTATAACTAGCATTTGTTCGTGCGAGCATATAGAGAGCTTCAATACCAAAAACACGCATATCGTCTATCCATAAATTCCAGGTATCATTAAAGCGTCTACTATATGCTACAATTGCTTTTGCTGTAGTAACAACTGCTTCTTTTAATGAAGGATACTCCAGTGCAATGGCAAAAAAGAGTACTT
Source organism: Tenacibaculum sp. DPLXC6 (assembly GCF_056815515.1). Taxonomy (NCBI): domain Bacteria; kingdom Pseudomonadati; phylum Bacteroidota; class Flavobacteriia; order Flavobacteriales; family Flavobacteriaceae; genus Tenacibaculum; species Tenacibaculum sp. DPLXC6. The sequence goes on along the minus strand of NZ_CP141806.1, from coordinate 2,249,807 downwards.
CAGAAATATAAATTTCATCAGTATCTCCAATATGTTCTGGGTAATAACCTGAACCTCCATCTGGTCCCATGTTCAGTGCGCTTTTTACCAACTTTTGATTGTTGGTGTCTGCTACTTGAATACGACGTTGAGTATCGTTTTCAATAATTTTAAACTCTACATCGAATACTTGGTTTATGACTGCTTTGTTGCTGTCTAATAACTCTTTGTACTTTGCTAAAGCTTCTTTAATAGAGGCTTCATTCCCTAAATAAAAAGGAATGATTTGATGCTTATCAAATTGATTCATTTACAATAAAATTTTTAGTTTTCTTTTCAATTTTTTTGAGAAGAGTGACTGAATAGAAACTACAGCAATGTTTTTGCAATTCTTTTTTAAGGCTGAAGTAATTAACAATCGTGGGGAACTCTGCGCAAAACTCTACACAAATTTACGTTTTCGATCAGATTTTATACTTAGTAGGAGCTAAATTTTACAATACTTTAACAGATGAAAAAAGTGGCGTTTTTGCTAGTTATTTAATTTTGAATTAAATACGATTTTAAAGTTAAATTTCAGTTTTGATAGGATTTTTACTACTAAAGTTTTGACAGATTTCTTCTTACAATCGAAATGACAAATGAAGGATAAAACTACTTAAATATTACTATCTAATTTACAAACATTTACCTGATTCAAAATCTTCTTTAGTAATTGGCTTTCCATTCATAGTATCAGTATCCCAGTCTTGCGAAATTAACCATACACCACTCTTTTTATTAAGTAACACGTGAAACCTTCCGTATACAATACGTGGTTCTTTGTCTTTTTCAGTGTATATAATTCGGTAATAACCTACTTCGTAACCAGTACTTCCTTTGTAAGTTCTTTGATTGAAACAAAAATCTATTTGTCTTTTCTTAGTCGTTAGTTTTTGATATGATGTTTGTACCGATGTTTTGTATTCTTCTCCTATGCGAATTCCATACTTATTAACTCTTAAAACATCATTAGTATGTAAACTATTAAATGTATTCCAATCTCTAGCTTCAAAAGATTTTTTAAATGGTTGCCATATTTGTTGATTAACCTCTTTTTCTATTACTTCATTATTTTGTGAAAAACTAAACGTAACCGAAACTAAAAAAATTAAAATAGTATATACCGTTTTCATTTTTGATAAGATTGAAAATTCATATGCTACAAGTTAGTAATTTTAAAAACGAAAAACTAAATTAAGATTTATTGATTCTTTTCGTGTGTTCTATAAATACCCTCTATTAAGGTTTTATTTTTATGTGTTTTTTTATTAAAACCTCCATAATCGCTATTTTAAAGAATAAAAAAACACTAGTATAAACATTTGTATTAACTAAAAATAAAAACTCTTTAAAACACCTAAAAAATAGCTGTTTTTTATTAGTAGTTTTTATATGTTTTTAAATTATAATAAGAAAAAATAATACTTTGTTTTTGGTTAGAATTGTTAACTTTCGGCGGTATTTATGTGACTTTATTTAAACTTTGCTTCTAAATAAATACCACTTACTTTCAATCTAAAAAAAACAAAAAAATTATGTCTATATCAGATTTATATTCAACCGGAAAACATAAACAAGAAATAGGGCACTTTGCTAGTGTAGTAAAAATTGCTGAGACTGATGGAATTATTTCAGAAGGAGAACAGTTATTATTAGACAGAGCTGCAAAAAAATTAAATATTAGTGAAGAGGAATATAAGCTAATCTTAAAAAGTCCTGAAAAATACCCAATAAACGCCCCAGTAAGTTACGACGAGCGTATTGAGCGCTTATATCGTTTAACAAGAATGATTTTTGCTGATGAAGATGTAGCCAAAGAGGAAGTTGGCATACTTCGTAAAATTGCAGTAGCTTTGCATTTCTCTGCTGAGAATGCTGAGAAAGTTTGTGATGAAGCCGTTCATTTAGTTTTAAACGATAACGACTTAGATGATTTTACCGCAGCTATTAAAAAGGTGAATGCCAATTAATTTAATTATACTAAAAACTTATTAAACCAGTTATTACTCTAAACACTTATCTCCCGATGAAACATAAAATTTTATTCATAGCAATCTTTACTTGTTTAACAACATCCGTTTTTTCTCAAAACTTAAACGACTCTTGGCAAATAGGTGTAGGTTTCGGAATAACGAAATTTAGTGAAAGTGATGCCGCATTTATTGGTGATCAATACTTATTTCAAGTACCTACTTTAAGTTTAACCATGCCTATTGGTGATCGTTTTTCTTTAGACGGTGCTATGTCTTTTAATACTATTGATGATGTTGGTTTTATTAAAAACTCGGCAAAGTATTTTTCTATGGATGCTTCGTTTCGTTATAACTTGAATGCTATGTTTAACAAGTTTGCTCCGTATGTTTTTATAGGAGGAAGTGTAGTTGACTCTGAACGTAAAATGACACCTACTCTTAATGTTGGTGCTGGTGGAATTTACTGGGTTAGCGATAATATTGGTATTAATCCGCAATTATATTATAAACACTCTTTTGAAGGTTACGAAAGTATGCGTTCACATATTCAAGGAACTTTAGGTGTTGTATTTAAATTAAACTGGAATAATGGCGGTGGTAATAATGGTCGTAATGCTGCAAAACATTTAGGAGGATGTATGTTTTAAACCTTCTTATTTAATATAAAAAAAGCCGCTTAAAAAGCGGCTTTTTTATTTTTATGATAATGCGTTAATCGCGTTTTGTATTCTTGTTATGGTAGTTTCTTTACCTATCATTGTCATGATATCAAACAAATCTGGTCCTGCCAATTTACCTACTAAACTCAAACGAAGTGGTTGCATCACTTTACCAAATCCTATTTCTTTTGAGGTAATCCATCCCTTAATTTCAGTTTGGGCATTTTCAATTGAAAAATCTTCTATTTTAGAAATTACTTCTACTAATTCTTGCATTAACTCACTTGTAGTGTCTTTCCATTGCTTTTTAACCGCTTTTGCATCGTATTCTGAAGGGTTTTGATAGAAAAAGCTAGATAACTCCCAAAAATCAGCTACAAACGTTGCACGCTCTTTTATTAACGAAACTACTTTCTCTGTACGATCTTTATCTGTAGTTATACCTTTTTCTTCAAGAATAGGCAAGAATAACGCTGTAAGTTCTTCGTTAGATTTTTGCTGTAAATACTGCTGATTAAACCATTTGGTTTTATCTGGACTAAACTTAGCTCCTGATTTACTTACGCGCGCTAAATCGAACGCTTCTGTTAGTTCTTTTAAACTAAAAATTTCTTGTTCTGTTCCAGGATTCCACCCTAAGAATGCTAACATATTTATAAATGCATCAGCAAAATAACCGTCTTCTTTGTATCCACGTGAAACATCTCCTGTTTGCTCATTTGTATATTCTAACGGAAATACTGGAAAACCTAACTTATCACCATCTCGCTTACTTAATTTTCCTTTTCCTACTGGTTTTAAAATTAATGGTAAGTGTGCAAATTTTGGTGCTTTCCAATCAAACGCACGATATAATAACTCATGTAGTGGGAGAGAAGGTAACCATTCTTCACCACGAATTACATGCGAAATTTCCATTAAATGGTCATCTACAATATTTGCTAGGTGATAGGTTGGCATACCATCAGATTTAAACAATACTTTATCATCTAAAGTGTTTGTTTCAACTTTAATCGTACCACGTATTTCATCTTGTAAAATCAACGTTTCATCTTGTGGTGTTTTAAAACGAATCACAAATTTTTCTCCTGCACTAATCTTAGCCGTAACTTCATCAGCAGAAAGAGCTAACGAATTATTTAACTTTTGACGATTATGCCAATTATAGATAAACGTTTTTCCTTGCTCTTCGTGATTTTTTCGATGTGCATCTAACTCTTCAGCTGTATCAAAGGCATAATATGCCCAACCGCTTTCAATTAACTGATCGGCATATTTTTTATACAAATCTTTACGTTCTGACTGACGATAAGGTCCGAATTTTTCGTTTTTACCTGGGCCTTCATCGAATGGAATATTACACCACTCTAACGAATCGATGATATATTGTTCTGCATTGGCTACATAACGAGTTTGATCCGTATCTTCTATACGTAAAACAAAGGTTCCGTTATGTTTTTTAGCAAATAAATAATTGAATAAAGCAGTTCTTACACCACCTATGTGTAAAGGTCCTGTTGGACTCGGAGCAAAGCGTACTCTTACGTTCTCAGTCATTTTTTTATTGATTTGAAAGCGCAAAGATAGTTTTATGTTAATAGAAAAGAAAAAGGAGGAAAGAGAAAAAAGAAAAAAAGCGAGTTAAACTCGCTTTTAAAATAATTTTTATGAGTTATCTGGAACACATGCACAAGCTGTGAAATCATACACGTAACCCACATCACAAGGCTCAAGAGGAAAGCATCCTCCATTTCCTTTAATTATCTTTTGTTCCTTTTTACTAAGTAATTTACCAGTTTTTGAAATGTTCTTTAACATAATTTTTAAATTTATAGATTAATATAAAAAGCGAACCTAAGTCCGCTTATTGTTTCTTAGCACATATCTTGTTTACAATCATAAAAACAAGCACTAAACTCTTCCTTAGTTTGAAAATTTTGTGATCTACAAAAATCTACACAAACCGAACAAAAAATTAGAGAACCTCCATTAATAAGTTTTTGCTCTTTTTTGTTTAGCGTACTACCTAAATTTGAAATATTCTTCAACATAAAATGTTTTAAGATATTTGACAATAACCCCAATAACAAAAGAAACGTTCATTTTCCATTCCTGGGTAAGAATTAAGAATATCACAATCGCTATTTGAAGAGCATTGCATAGTTCCTCCGCCAAAACCACCATTAATGTTTTTTTGTTCTTTTTTGTTTAGGGTACTACCTAAGCTTGAAATGTTTTTTAACATCTTTAAAGTTTTTAAAATTAGTACTAGCAATTTAATTCAACTTTTAAGACTCTTAGTTGATTTTTCCTTATAAAAAGTAAGGAAAAACCTTACTTTTTAGATTCTTTTTTTAATTATTTATATTGGCAATAGCCATGGAAGCAGTACATGTCTCTTCTTGGACAATCTTGGTCGTATCTACATCTGGTAAGTCCAAAACCTCCGTTAATATTTTTTTGTTCTTTTTTGTTTAGGGTAGTACCTAAATTTGAAATGTTTTTTAACATCTTTTAAAGTTTTTAAATTAGTACTAGCAATTTAATTCAACTTTAAAAATTCTTCAGTGATTTTGCCTTACAAAAGGTAAGGATAATCCATACTTTTTTAAAACTTATGATATAATCCAAAACTCAAAGCTGGAGCTTTGGCAACATTTCTTCCAGCAAAGGCTCCGCCAAATCCTACATTAACACCAAATGATTTATTAAACTCTCCAATAAACTTGAATCCAAATGCAGCATAGCTTTGATTATTTACATACAAACCTGTAGCTAAGTTTTCTTGAGGTAACACAACATCACCATTTTTTAAAGAAGCAACACCATCTAAAAAACCAGCTATCCATAGCCAATTTAAAGCTTTATACCCTATTTCTCCTCCTAGTTTATAGTTAGAACTATAATCATTTGTTCTAATATCAAAACCCGTAAAAGCCTGTATATACCATGAATCAAATCCTCTTCCTGTTAAAAATAACGGTGTAAATGTCCATGCATCGTAACCACTTCGTAATCCTGAATTTTCTAGATAGGTACTTGTATTTACTTCTATAGAAAGTTGTCCTGAAAGCAACCACTTATTGTTAGAAAAGTTGTGTTTTATTCCTAATTGGATATTTCCTAACAAGGTTTCTGAAGCTTCATCGATAGTAAAAGAAGGAAAAATTACAGACATATCTTCTGTAAAGTCACCTGTTTTTACCATTTTTAAAGGAACGTTAGCAAATAATGTTGTTTTATCTGTTACACCATATTCTCCATATAATTGAAATGTATTGTCGGTAATTTCTCGTTGAGGCTTATAATCTGGATTACCATAAATTTTATCATAGCTTCCAATTGAGGTAAATGATGCTTGAATATATCCTTCGTTTTTGTTTTTTGTCCACGGACTTTGAGAAAAAACATTAAGTGTAATTAAAAATAATACTGGTATAACTAGTTGTTTCATGCTGAAAATATTTTTTAGTTAGTTTACAAAAGCTTTTGTTCCTTACAAAAAGTACTTATTATTTGAACTACACTTCATAAAAAAAGCAGCATTTAAATAAATACTGCTTTCATACATTTTCTGGATCTTAGCTTATACAACACAAACCATCTTGTATAATTCCTGAACAACTCATTCCATAAGGCGTATCAAAAGCACATGGATTTCCTTCGCCACGACCAACATAACCGTTTCCTCCCGGATAACTTTCATAACACCCTGTTATATCACACTCGTTATTTCCTGAAAAGAAACCTCCATTAATATTTTTTTGATCTACCTTATTAAGCAGAATACCTAAGTTTGAAATGTTTTTTAACATCTTTAAAGTTTTTAAAATTAGTACTAGCAATTTAATTCAACTTTATATACTCATCGTTTTTTTTACCTTATAAAAGGTATGGTAAATCCTTATTTTTTCTTCAAATAACGTATTTAAAGTAGTTTATTAATGAAATATGAGTGTTTAAATAAATCTTTAACTAAGATTTCCTCATAAAACATGTATTTTTATACTTAGATATGGGAGATTTTAATAAAATACAACAGAAACTAGAGCTGTTTAGTAAGAAATTTTACACTAATGAATTGATAAAAGGAAGCATTTTATTTGTTTCGTTAGGATTGATTTATTTGCTATTTACACTCTTTATTGAATATTTTTTATGGTTAAAACCAACTGCTAGAACTATTTTATTTTGGTTATTTATTGCAGTAGAAGCATTCTTATTTTTCCGTTTTATTTGTTTTCCTATTTTTAAAATAGTGGGGCTACAAAAAGGAATTTCTTTTGAAGAGGCTTCTAAAATTATTGGAAATCATTTTCCTGAAGTAAAAGACAAACTATTAAACGTTTTACAATTACAGCAAAACAATCAGCAATCTGATTTATTAGCTGCAAGCATTGAGCAAAAATCAAAAGAATTACAGCCTGTTTCTTTTAATAAGGCCATTGACTTTAGTAGAAACAAAAAGTATGTAAAATATGCTTTAATTCCTTTCTTAATTTGGGGAATTTCTATGCTTACAGGAACTTCTAGTAAACTTTCACAAAGTTTTAATCGTGTAGTAAATCATTCAGTAGCATATAACCCTCCAGCTCCTTTTTATTTTAATTTAACAGCAAAAGATTTAAGTGTTATTAAAGGAAAAGATATAACCGTTTACTTACAAACAGAGGGGGAGGTAATACCTCAGGAAACCAAAATTCATTTTAATAATCAACAATACTTTATGGAAAGTGAAGGAAATGGTTTGTTTTCATATACGTTTTCTGAAGTTCAAAACCCTATTACTTTTTATGCTAGTGCCAACGGAATTGAATCTAATGAGTATAGTATAACAATTATTAAAACTCCATCTATTCAAAATATAGCATTAAACTTAACTTACCCTTCATACATAGGTAAAGCTTCTGAAACGATTAACAACACCGGAAACTTAAATGTTCCACAAGGAACAATTATAAAATGGGACATAAAAACTTCTGAAACCGATACAGTTACCTTCATAGAAAAAGAGAAAAGAACAAATTTTAATCAAAAAGAAAACAACGAATTTGAGTTTACAAAACGTGTTTTAAATAATACAAACTATCAAATAACTACATCTAACAAAAATCTAACAGATTACGAACAACTACAGTTTTCTATTAATGTGACTAAAGATGAATATCCAACTATTAATGTAAATTCAAATATTGATAGTATTTCAAGAGGAAATGCACAGTTTGTAGGTCAAATTGCTGATGATTATGGTTTTAAGAGGTTAGAATTGGTTTATTATAATAAAAAAAATAATCAAAACACTGATAATCAGTTAATTAATATAAATAAAGAAAATATTCAAACCTTTTATTTTGAGTTTCCTGGAAGTTTAGATTTAAAAGAGGGAATAGACTATGAAATGTACTTTCAAGTATACGATAATGATATTGTAAATGGTAGTAAAAAAGCCATGAGTAGAAAGTTTAACTATCGACAAAAAACGGAGGAGGAGATAGAAGAAGAACTATTACAAGAGCAAAAAAACTACATTGAAAACATTACTAATTCATTAGATCAGCAACAAAAAAGTAAGAAAGATTTAGAAAAGATTCAGTTTGATTTGCAGAATAAGAAGAATATTAACTGGAATGATCAAAAGAAAATTCAAAATTTAATAAAGCGTCAGGAGCAATACAAGCAAATGATGCAACGTCAAACGCAAAAATTACAAGAGAATTTTTCTGAAAAGAAAGAAGAAAATGAAACCTTAGAACAGAAAAAAGAAAACCTTAAAAAACGTATTGAAGAACTTAAAAAGTTAGAAAAACAACAAAAATTACTAGACGAATTAAACAAGCTAGCAGATAAATTAAAGAAAGAAGATTTAATTAAAAAGACAAAAGAACTAGCGGAACAAAATAAACAACAGGAGCGTAGTTTAGAACGTATCTTAGAAATGACTAAGCGTTTTTATGTTGAACAAAAAATGAATCAGTTAGCAAACAAGCTTGATGATTTATCTAAAAAACAAGAAGAGTTAAGTAACAAAGAAACTAATAAGGAAGAACAACAACAGATTAATGAGGAGTTTCAAAAAGCGAAAAAAGAATTAGACGACTTAGAAAAAGATAATAAGAAGTTGAAACAACCCATGGAAATGCCTTCTATGGAAGATTTAGAAAAACAAGCTCAAGAAGAATTAAATAAAGCAGAAGAAAACTTAGAAAAAAATAACGCTTCTGAAACTAAAAAAAGTCAGAAAAAGGCTGCTAAAAAAATGCAGCAAATGAGTCAGAAAATGCAACAATCTATGCAATCAATGAGCGCTGAAATGGAAGAGGAAAACATGGAAGGTTTGCGTCAAATTTTAGAAAACCTTATTACATTTTCTTTCGACCAAGAAGCTTTGATGAATGAGTTTTCTTCCTCAAATTCATCACATCCTAACTTTGGTAAAAACCTTCAAAAACAACATCAACTTAAAACCTATTTTGAGCATATTGATGATAGTTTATTTGTGCTTTCTATGCGTGTTCCTAGCATCTCATCAAAAATACAAGATCACTTAGCACAAGCTCATTATAGTTTAGATCAATCTTTAGAAAACTTTGCAGATAATTATTTTCAGACTGGTATATCAAATCAACAATATGTTATGACCTCTGCTAATACATTGGCAGATATGTTAAGTAATACTTTAGATGCTATGCAGAACCCTAAACCTGGTAATGGAAAAGGGAAGGGAAAAGGAAAATCATTTAGTTTACCAGACATCATTCAAAAGCAAAATGAATTGATGGAAAAGATGAAACAAGGTATGCAAAAGAAAAACCAAGGGAATCCTAAAAATGGAAAAGACGGTAAAAATAAAGGTGAAAAAGAAGGACAAAACGGTGAACAAAGTGATGATTTGGATGGTGAGTTATATCAAATTTATAAAGAACAATCTCAACTAAGAGAACAATTAGAAAATGCTATTAAAGAAGGTAATGGAGGTAATGGTAATGCTAAAAAAGCATTAAAAGAAATGGAACAATTAGAAAATGAAATTTTAGAAAAAGGGTTTACTCAAGAAAGCATTAATAGAATGCAGCAATTAAACTATGAATTACTTAAATTAGATAAAGCAACTTTTGAACAAAATAAAGATAAGCAACGTAAATCAAATACCAATTTACAGGAGTTTAATAACAATACTACTAAAGAATTGAAGTTTAAAAAGTTGTTTTATAACCAAACAGAGATATTAAACAGACAATCACTACCTTTGCGCCAAAATTACAAAAAGAAGGTTCAAGAGTACTTTAGCCTTCCAAAGGATAAAAAATAACGTATTAAAAAGCCTCTAGATTATATAAATACTATTGCTTTTTAATTAAGTTTTTAAGACATTAATAATAGTATTTGATATAAAGAAATGATTGCATTTAATTACGAAACCGAGTTTCAATTAAACAATGAAAAAAACACTTCTAAATGGATACAGGAATGTATTGAAAAGGAAGATTTTGAATTAGGAGAAATCAACTATATTTTTTGTGACGACGCTTATTTACATAAAATAAATATTGAGTTTTTACAACACGATACCTTTACTGATATTATCAGTTTTGATTATACGTTAGGTAAATTAGTTGGTGGTGATATTTTTATTTCTGTAGAAAGGGTAGAGGAAAACGCTAAAGAATTTAATACTTCTTTTGAAAACGAATTACACCGAGTGATAATTCATGGTGTTTTACATTATATGAAATACAAAGATAAAACTGATGAAGAGAAGCAAATTATGCGCTCTAAAGAAAATGAATGTTTAGAAATTTTAGATAAAAAATAAAAAGAGTTCCACGTGGAACTTACTATAAAAAATGAGTTTATTTAATACAACATACGATGTAATTGTAGTAGGAGGTGGACATGCTGGTAGCGAAGCAGCTGCAGCAAGTGCAAACATGGGAGCACACACTTTGTTAATTACAATGAACTTACAAAACATTGCTCAAATGAGTTGTAATCCTGCTATGGGTGGAATTGCAAAAGGGCAAATTGTACGAGAAATCGATGCATTAGGAGGTTATAGCGCTATTGTGACTGACAAGACAGCTATACAGTTTAAAATGCTTAATAAATCAAAAGGACCTGCTATGTGGAGTCCTAGAGCACAATCAGACAGAATGCAGTTTGCAGAGTGCTGGAGAACAATGTTAGAACAAACAGAAAACTTAGATTTTTATCAAGATTCTGTTAATGGATTATTGTTTGATGGTGATACTATTACAGGAGTTAAAACTGCTTTAGGTTTAGAAATAAAAGCTAAAACTGTAATTGTTACAGCTGGTACTTTTTTAAATGGATTAATTCATATTGGTGAAAAAACATTTGGTGGTGGTAGAGCAGGTGAGGGAGCTTCAACTGGTATTACAGAAGATTTAGTTACTAAAGGTTTTGAAGCTGGCAGAATGAAAACAGGAACTCCACCTCGTGTAGACGGACGCTCTTTAGATTACTCTAAAATGACTGAACAACCTGGTGATGATTCTCCAGAAAAATTCTCTTATTTACCAATAACAAAAACATTAACAAAACAACGTTCTTGTTACCTTACTTACACCAATCCAGAAGTACACGATTTACTTCGTGAAGGTTTTGAACGTTCTCCAATGTTTAACGGTAGAATTAAATCAACAGGACCTCGTTATTGTCCTTCTGTAGAAGATAAGATTAATCGTTTTGCAGAAAAGGAGCGTCATCAAATATTTGTGGAACCAGAAGGATGGAACACAGTTGAAATTTATGTAAACGGATTTTCAACATCACTTCCAGAAGATATTCAAGATAAAGCAATACGTGCTATCCCTGGATTTGAAAACGTAAAGTTCTTTAGATATGGTTACGCTATAGAATATGATTATTTCCCACCTACTCAATTAAAACATAACTTAGAAACTAAGTTAATTAATAACTTATTTTTTGCTGGTCAAATTAATGGTACAACAGGTTATGAAGAAGCAGCAGCACAAGGTTTAATGGCTGGTGTAAATGCAGCTTTAAAAACCCAAAATAAAGAACCATTTATCTTAAAAAGAAGTGAGGCTTATATTGGAGTTTTAATTGATGATTTAATTACTAAAGGGACAGAAGAGCCATATAGAATGTTTACTTCACGTGCTGAGTATAGAACATTATTAAGACAAGATAATGCCGATTTACGTTTAACAGAAAAAGCTTATAAATTAGGGTTAGCTTCTCAAGAAAGAATGGATAGGGTAGAAGAGAAGAAAAATAAAACTCAAAACTTAATCGACTTCATTACTAAATTAAGTATTACGAAGGAAGATGTTAATCCGATTTTAGAAAGTAAAAATTTAGCAACAATTAATCAATCTATGAAATTGTATAAAATTGCTGCTAGACCTCAATTAACTTTTTCTGATTTTAGATCTATTGATAAGCTTGAAAACTATATTAAAGAAAATGGAATTGATAATGAAATTATAGAACAAGTTGAAATCCATTTAAAATACTCTGGTTATATCGAAAAAGAAAAGAATAATGCAGATAAATTAAATAGATTAGAAAACGTACCTATTCCTTCTACATTTGATTATAGCAAAGTAAAGTCTCTATCATATGAAGCAAGAGAAAAATTATCTAAAATACAACCTACTTCAATTTCACAAGCGAGTAGAATAAGTGGAGTTTCACCAAGTGATATTTCTGTCTTACTTGTTTACATGGGTAGATAAATTCTAATTTAGATTTACAAAAAATAAAATGTTCCATGTGGAACGTTTTATTTTTTTATGTATAATTGTTTAACCAAAAACCAATGTTCCACAAGGAACACTCAACACAATTTATTAATTTGATTTCAGAAAAAGAGTTCTACAAGAACTTAAAACCTTTTTTAAACTGTATTGACCATACAGTATCAAAAGAGAGTTATGAGGTTATGATAAATGAAGATTACGATATGTTAGTAACTTCTCCTGTACCTAATAACTTAGAAAAATACTATGCTAGTGAAGATTATATTTCACATACGGATAGTAAGACTTCTCTTTTTGATAAAACATATCAATTTGTAAAAAACTATACTTTAAAGAAAAAACTAAAATTGATTAATTCTTTTAATACAGAAGACAAATTAATTTTAGATGTTGGTGCTGGTACAGGTGATTTTTTAAAAGTATGTGAAAATGGTGGTTGGGAAATTACAGGTGTTGAACCATCTGAAAAAGCAAGAATTTTTGCTAAGAATAAAAACATACATCTTTTAGAAGATCTTTCAAAAATAGAAAACAAACAATTTGATGTTATTACACTTTGGCATGTCTTAGAACATATTCCTAATTTAACGGAATATATAAAGCAATTAAAATTGCTTTTAAAACCAAACGGAGTTTTAATTATTGCTGTTCCAAATTATCAAAGCTTTGATGCAAAACACTACAAAGAGTTTTGGGCTGCTTATGATGTTCCAAGACATTTATGGCATTTTTCAAAAACATCAATTTCAAAAATATTTTCTTTGGTTGAAATGGAAGTTAAAAAAACACTACCAATGAAATTTGATTCTTTTTATGTTTCTTTACTATCAGAAAAATATAAGACAAAAAAATCAAGACCAATTCAAGCTTTTTTAACAGGATTAAAGTCAAATGTAAAGGCAAGTCGTTCTGGTGAATACTCTTCTTTAATTTACATCATAAAAAATGTATAAAACTCAATTTAAAGCTATTTTAACTAGTTTTTTACATTATAATATACAAATACCTTACTAAAATTAAAAAACCTCTTAAAAATCGATTTTTAAGAGGTTTTTTAATAACTAAATATTATTATTTAATAATAATAAAATAGTTTTTATCTATTTAATAAATATACTGCTAAAATTGCGATTATAAAGTAAACTGCTAATGTCATAGCACCAGCATAATCCTTTGCTAATCGTTGACCAATTAATAAAAAGATTAATGTTACTGCTGATAATTCTGCTCCTATTAAAGCTATATTATGATTACCTGTTGTTGATAAATGAAAAATTCCAACAAACATTAAAGCACCAGCTAATAATTCCATAGCTAAAATTACTGCCAATAAAAGAGGTACTGAGTTTTTTAAAGGAGAATCTTTAAAGTGTCCTTTAATAAAAGATAAGTTTCCTTTCCAATCTGTTACTTTGTCAATTCCTGATTGTAAAAAAGTAACAATTAAAAAAAGTAGAATTAAAATTTCTGTTATGCTTTGTTGTATAAGTTCCATATAATTGATTTTTTACAAATATAATTTTTAAAAAAGAATTGTAACAATTCAAATAAAATTCGTCTTATAAATATCTACTATTAAGTAGTATCTTTATCAAAAAAAATTACTAACATTTTAAAAATTAAAAACTATGTCAATTTACATGTATCCGGTAATTGTTGTCGGTATTCTAGTATTCTTATCATTATTCTTTATTGTTAAGCAACAAACTGCTGCAATTGTTGAACGTTTTGGTCGCTTTCAAAGCATTCGTCACTCTGGTTTACAATTAAAAATTCCTATTGTTGATAGAATAGCAGGTAAACTAAGCTTAAAGATTCAACAGTTAGATGTAATTGTTGAAACAAAAACCTTGGATGATGTATTTGTGAAATTAAAAGTTTCTGTACAATATAAAGTAATTCGTGATAAGGTATATGATGCTTTTTATAAACTAGATTATCCTCATGATCAAATTACATCTTATGTTTTTGATGTAGTACGTGCAGAAGTGCCTAAAATGAAGTTAGATGATGTATTTGTTAAAAAAGATGATATTGCAATTGCTGTAAAAACTGAATTAAACGATGCAATGGCTGATTATGGTTATGATATTATAAAAACTTTAGTAACAGATATTGATCCTGATGCACAAGTAAAGGCAGCAATGAACCGTATTAATGCTTCTGAACGTGAAAAAATAGCAGCACAATTTGAAGGAGATGCTCAACGTATTTTAATTGTTGAAAAAGCAAAAGCTGAAGCTGAAAGTAAGCGTTTACAAGGGCAAGGTATTGCTGATCAACGTAGAGAAATTGCTCGTGGTTTAGAAGAATCTGTAGAAGTATTAAATAAAGTTGGTATTAACAGTCAAGAAGCATCTGCATTAATTGTTGTTACACAACACTATGATACTTTACAATCTATTGGTGAAGAAACAAACAGTAACTTAATTTTATTACCTAATTCACCACAAGCTGGTAGTAATATGTTGAATGATATGGTAGCGAGCTTTACAGCTAGTAATCAAATTGGTGAGGCTATGAAGAAAGCACAAGAAAATAAAGACAAAGAATAATTATGATATTATCTACTACACCATCGTTAGAAAATAAACCTGCTAAAGAATATTTAGGTGTTGTTACAGGTGAAACAATTATAGGTGCGAACATTTTTAAGGACTTTTTTGCCGGTATTAGAGACATAGTAGGAGGTAGGTCTGGATCGTATGAAAAAGTTCTAAGAGAAGCTAAAGAAATAGCTATGAAAGAGATGTCTGAAAGAGCTCAAATGTTAGGAGCTGATGCAGTTGTTGGAATTGACTTAGATTATGAAACCGTAGGTGCCAATGGAGGTATGCTTATGGTTACTGCTTCTGGAACAGCCGTAAAACTTTAATTAAATAAAAAACCGAAACATTAAATGTTTCGGTTTTCTTTTTATAATAGATATCTTATTTCTTATCTTCTACTTTATCTGTTTTTTCTTCATCTTCATTTTTAGTAGCATCTTTAAATTCTTTGATACCTGTTCCTAAACCTCGCATTAATTCAGGAATTTTTCTACCTCCGAATAATAATAATACTAATGCAACGACAATAGCTATTTGCCATGGTCCGATCATTCCTAAAAATATAGTAAGTAAATTCATTTTTATTAAATTTTGCGCAACAAAGATACGAAATTAACTTCGGTGTTCAATTACTCCACCAATTACTTTTTTGTCTCTAAATACTTCTGGTTTTCCTTTGTAAAAAATTGAACCACCAAACGATACTTTAGCATCTAATGTTTCTCCTGATTGTACCTCTACTTTAGATCCAGATCCAGCTTTTACAGTGGTCATTTCTTCTACTAATAATTTATATCCATGATACATTCCACCTAAATCAGCATTTACATTTTGATTCTTAGTTGCACCAGAAAGCCTAATTACAGCTCCTGAAGAGCTTTTTACATTCAAATGCTTAACATTAACTACAAGGTTAATAAAAGCTCCTTCTTGAGCTCTAATTTCAACTTTTTGCTGTTTAATGTCTTTACCTGTAATCGTTGCTCCTTCATTGGCATCAATAATTGATAAAGTTTTATTGTAATATAATGTTGCTTTTACTTTACCATCGGCAGTAGTTTCAGGGAATCTCAATAATATTTTTAGAGTAGTTCCATCCAACTTAATTTTAACCTTATCTGTTTTTTCACCAGTAACTATAATTTTAGAAACATCAGATTTAACAAGTTTTAAATCTATTCCATTATACACTTTTACAATTGAAAAGTCTCCTAAATTCTTAGTTATGGTTGTTTGAGCTGATGCTAAAACGGTCATCAAAAACAAACTTAATATTGCTAACTTCTTCATAATAAATTCCATTAGTTAATTGAGTATAACCAATAATTATACCAATACTATAAAGTAAAATCTTAATTTTTATTGTTTAAAACTGTACAAATTAGTGTGAAATAAGGTTGAAATCAAGGTGTTTACGTTCCAAATCGGTGTGTTTAACTTTTACTACTACTTCATCACCTAATTGAATCATATTCTTGGTTGATTGTCCAATCACAGCATATTGTTTTTCGTCAAAGATATAATAATCATCTTTAATATCTTTTATACGAACCATACCTTCACATTTATTAGATTTGATTTCAACATAAATTCCCCATTCAGTAACACCAGAAACTACTCCCTCAAATTCTTGATCTTTATGATCTTGCATGTATTTAACTTGCATGTATTTGATAGAATCTCTTTCTGCTTTTGATGCTAATTCTTCCATTTTTGAAGAGTGTTTACATTTCTCTTCATAAATTTCAGTTTTTGGTGAATTTCCACCATCTAAATAGTGTTGTAATAAACGATGTGTCATCACATCAGGGTAACGACGAATTGGTGAAGTAAAGTGGCTGTAATAATCAAAAGCTAAACCGTAGTGACCTATATTTTGTGTAGTATATTCAGCTTTACTCATTGAACGTATTGCTAAGGTTTCTACCATATTGGCTTCTCCTTTACCATGAACGTCAGATAATAATTTATTTAAACTATCAGATGTTTTTTGACGTGTTTCTGTGTTGATTTTATATCCAAATTTGCTAACAATATTCTGTAATGAAGCTAATTTTTCTACATCTGGTTCATCATGTACACGATATACAAATGTTTTCTTACTAGGTCTTCCTGCTGATAACCCAACAAATTCTGCTACTTTTTTATTTGCTAATAACATAAACTCTTCAATTAATTTATTAGCGTCTTTAGCTTCTTTAAAGAAAACACCTGTTGGATTAGCATTTTCATCTAAATGAAACTTAACTTCAACTCTATCAAAAGAAATAGCTCCAGATTTCATACGTTTTTTACGCATCTTTTTAGCTAATTCATCTAGTTTTAATGTAGCTTCAACAATGTTTTCGTCAACTTCATAAGCTTCTCCTGTTAAAGAAACATCAGCTGGAATAATATTATTCTTATTTTCAATAATTGATTGTGCTTCTTCATATGCAAAACGTTTATCAGAATATGTAACTGTTCTTCCAAACCATTGGTTAATAACTTGTGCTTTGTCATTAATTTCAAAAACTGCTGAAAAAGTTAGTTTTTCTTCATTTGGTCGTAAAGAACAAACTCCGTTACTTAACATTTCAGGAAGCATTGGTACCACTCTGTCAACTAGATATACAGAAGTAGCTCGGTCGTAGGCTTCGTCATCTAAAATAGTTTTAGGCTGTAAATAATGAGATACATCGGCTATATGAATTCCTATTTCATAATTACCATTTTCAAGTTTTGTAAATGATAAAGCATCATCAAAATCTTTAGCATCTTTTGGATCAATTGTAAAGGTTAAATCACCACGCATATCTCTACGTTTAGCAATTTCTTCATTCGTAATTTCAATAGGTAATTCTGATGCTTCTTTTTCTACTTCTGCAGGAAATTCATAAGGTAAACCATACTCTAATAAAATAGAATGGATTTCTGTATCATGATCTCCTGGTCTTCCTAAAACTTGAGTAATTTTTCCAAAAGGGTTTTTAGAATTCTCTGGCCAATCAGTTATTGTAGCAACAACCTTATCACCATCTTTTGCTCCGTTTAATTTACTTTGAGAAATAAAAATGTCTGCATACATTTTAGTGCTATCTGGTATAACAAATCCGAAATTTTTATTCATTTGTAATACACCAACAAATTCAGTTTTTGCCCTCTCAATAATTTCTACAACATCGGCTTCAAGTTTATTACTTCTACGCTTTTTATATACATAGGCTTTTACAGTATCGTTATGTAAACCTTTACCTAAGTTTACTGAAGGAACAAAAATGTCATGTTCAAAATCATCACAAATAAAATAGGCATTACCATTAGAAGTAGCGTCAAGTGTACCTACATGATATTTACGGTCTTCATTTATTTGATATTTACCTCTATCAACTTCTTTAATCTTTTTATTTGCGGTTAATTCTGCTAGTTTCTTAATAATTTGATTCTTACCATCAGTATCAGAAACTTTTAATTTGGCAGCAATCTGTTTATAATTGTAGTATTTATTACTGTCTTCGTTAAGTATTTTGAAAATGTTTCGGGTAAGATCTTTAATTACTTTACCCTTTTTTTTGTAGATTTTTTTCTTTCTAGTCATTAATCTTTCGTCTTATTTAAATTTTTACCAAAGTACAAATAAAATTAATGCTAGTTATTTAAATAACTGTTATAAATTCATTTTGTACTTTACCGCTCTTTATTTAATGTATTTGTATGAATAATTCTTGGTTTGTTATTGTGAATCCCGTTGCTGGTAATGGTAAATTCAATAAATATTGGTCTGAAATTCAACAGGAATTAAAGTTTAATAACATAACTTATGAGTATACAAAAACAGAATATTCAAATCATGAAAAATTAATTGTTCAACAAGCTATTAAGAAAGGTTATAATAAAATAATTTCTGTTGGTGGTGATGGCACTTTACATCACGTTATTAACGGGATTATGTCTCAAAACACAATAAATTCAAAAGAAATAACAGTTGCAGTTATCCCTTTAGGTACTGGTAATGATTGGATTAAAACTTATAATATACCAAAAAATATAAAAGCTTCAGTTAATTTAATAAAACAGGAAAATACTGTTTTTCAAGACATTGGTTATTTAGAATTAGCTAATACTACTTCTTATTTTAATAATGTTGCAGGTATTGGCTATGACGGATATGTTGTTAATAAGTTGAATAAATTGAAGAGATTTGGACCTATTGCATACTTATTAAGCGGTATAGCAGGTTTATTACTCTATAAAAAAACTACTTTTAAAATAGCTATTAACAACAAAATCATTGAAACAAAGTGTTTAATGACTTTATTTGGTATATGTAAGTATTCTGCAGGGGGTATGCAATTAACTGATTTTAAAGACTCTAATAATGGTTTATTTGATATAACAATCGCTAAAAATCTATCATTTTTGGACTTATTATTTTCAATAAAGAAATTATATAATGGAAAGATTCTTCAGCATAAAAAGGTAGAAACACTTGTAGCTAACTCTTTGTTAATAACTCCAAAAAACAAAAACGATCTTCCTTATATTCAAGCAGATGGAGAGTTAATAGGAAGAGGACAAGTAAAAGTAAATATCATAAAAAGTGCTATTCGAATAGTAATTCCTTAAAAAGTTAAAAAAAACTTAATAAAACTGTAACATTTCTTAAACTCATCCGTCTTTATAATAAGAAAGTCGTTATAAATGAAAAACTTACGCAAAATAATAGCGCTGTTTATTTTTATATTTATTACAGGAATTATCGTTACTGTAATAAGTGTAAACACGACTTTAAACAAAAAAACTCCATCAGAAATAGTAACTAAAGATACTATTTACCTTATGAAAGCATCTGAAAAAGCTGTATAAGCCTTTTTCTTTCACTTATTAGCACTTATCAACAAACGTAGTATTTAAACCTTATTTTTCGCAATTTGCCTAAGCATAACTAAAAAGGGAAACTATCTTCTTTAGTTCTAGTTCTTACAACTCAATTCATATTTAATAGGAAAGTCTTTTGAAATTTAAACTTGTAAAAAACTGTTATTAACATATTATATTATTAATAAAAAAGATTTTTAAAATTTAAAAAAAGAAATGATTGTTATTATAGTCTGTTAATATGTAGAATAAAAAGTGGATTTAATTTTTGGTGATGTGACTTATTAAAATAAATAAACAAGTTATTAGTTAAATAAAATCTTAAAAATCAACTATAAAATAGAGTTATTAACAAAAGTTATAAACAGCAATTCACTAAAAATTATGAATAGTTAATTTTCTTTTCAATGTAAAAAAAGGGTTAATTTAATGTTGATAAATGTTCATTAAAATCTCAAAAAAAAAGTTGCATAATTAATTCTTGTTCTTGTATTGTAAAAAATATCTAGAAAATCAAATTTTCTTTTCAGAATCTACTACTAGTTCTTAACAATTAGTTAATGTAGTTTAACCTCTTAATTTTAAAGAGGTTATTAAGAATGCTAAAAAAAGCATTGTTAATTACTGTTGATAACCGTGAATAACTGTATTTTTGTAACTCACAACTGAATTAAAATCAACAAATTATGACAATCGCTGTAGGAAATGACCATGCAGGTACCGAATATAAGTTTGAAATTGTTAAACTTTTAGAAGATTTAGGACATAAAGTAATCAACTTTGGTACAAATGAAACTGATAGTATGGATTACCCAGATACAATTCATCCAGCTGCTGAAGCTGTGGAGACAGGACAAGCTGAAATGGGAATTATTTTATGTGGAAGTGGTAATGGAGCACAAATGACTGCTAACAAGCACCAGGGAGTTCGTGCTGCTTTGTGTTGGAACAATGAATTGGTTGAATTAACACGTCAGCATAATGATGCTAATATTTTAACAATTCCTGCGCGTTTTGTATCGTTACAACAAGCCTTAGGTTTTGTAAAGATTTTCCTATCTACTGAATTTGAAGGTGGTCGTCATGCTAACAGAGTAAATAAAATAGCTTGCTGTTAATGAATTTTACAGTAAAAACATTTCAAGAATTAACAACTTCAGAATTATATGAATTACTTCAATTACGTTCTGAAGTTTTTGTTGTTGAACAGGATTGTGTTTATCAAGATATTGATGGTAAAGATCAAAAGGCATTACATGTTATAGGTGTAAAAGAAGGAAAAATAATAGCTTATACACGATTGTTTAATAGTGGTGAATATTTTGATACACCTAGTATTGGTAGGGTAGTGGTAAAAGAAACGGAACGTAAATATGGTTACGGACATGATTTGATTAAAGTGTCAATTAAAGCTATTGTTGATAACTATAATGAAACAACTATTACCATTTCTGCACAAACTTATTTGCAAAAATTCTACGAATCTCACGGATTTAAACAAGTAGGGGAAGGATATTTAGAAGATGGGATTCCGCATATTAGAATGGTAAAGGGGTAATTATTTTCTAATTAAAGCAAAAGCACCATTTTTAGTTTCTCCATTAGTAAAGATTATTTGGTACCAGTAAGTATTACTAGCTAATGGTTTTCCGTTATATAAGCCATTCCAACCAACTGTATTTGGTTTTATTTTGCCAACTATTTTACCAAATCTATTAGTAATATAAATATATTTAATAAGATTGTTATTAGCGTTTACAACCCAAGTATCATTATCACCATCGTTGTTTGGAGTAAAGAAATTTGGTATAGTAATATTTTTTTGTTCAATAGTGATAGTAAAACTACTTTCATTATTACAATTTAAATTGGTTGGATTAGCATTATAAATAAAAATTGTTTGTGATGAAGTTATAATATCTCCAGAGATTAATTGATTTCCATTTCCTTTAGATTCAGTATAATAATTTCCGTTTGTTAGATTAGGTAAAGTAAATTCATTAAAAGCAAAAACATCATTTAAAATATCAACATCAGGTGAATTATTAATAGTAATTTGAAAAGAGGATTCATTAAAACAAGAAGGATTGTTAGGATCTTCATTGTATATAAAAATTGTTTGTGATGAAGTTATAATGTCTCCAGAGATTAATTGATTTCCATTTCCTTCACTTTGTGTATAATATTTACCATTAGATAAATTAGGTAAAGAGTAATTATCACAGGTAATAACATCATTAAAAGTATCTACTGTAATAGTACATGTAGTTTTATTACATTCTGATTCATTATTAATAAAAGTAGATGTAGCATCAATAGAAATCCAATTTACTTCACTAAAATTTTTATCATCAACAAGAATACAATCCAAATTATTATTTGTTGTATTAAAACTGTTTCCTGGTATATTTTGATTAGCACCATTTCTTAAGTCTAAAAAAGTGAGTTTATTGTTAGATACAACGAAGTAATTTATTTTTGGATTATTAGATAAATCTAATGACTCTAAATTTCCATCAGGAGCATAGAATTCTTCTAATATATTATTATTTGATACATCTATACTAGTAAATAAATTACCTCCACAACTTAATCTTTTTAAATCTTTATTTAATGATAAACTTAATTGATTTAGTAGATTATGTTCACACCATAAAAGATATAGATCTAAGTTCCTAGATATGTCTAAATCCTTTATTTTATTTAGAGAACACACCAATCTTTCTAACTTGATATTATCACTAACATCTATTTCATCAAGTAAGTTATCACTACAAAATAGATCAATTAATTTTAAATTATTACTAATATCTAGTGTTGTAAGATTATTCTCTGATATATTTAAATGTGTTAAATTTTTAAGGTTATCGAGATTTATAGAGGTAATAGAATTAGTATAACATATAAGTTTTGTTAAACTCTTAAAATCTTGTATACCTGTTAAGTCAGCAATATTTTTTTCTTGAATTTCTAATTCTAGTATATTTTCAATATTACTAGTTAACACATAGTCATCTAAAGGACCAGAATCATATCCAAGGTTTATTAATTCTTGTTCAAAATTATCATCGGGTACATAGGTTAATAGAGGAGTGGCACAATTACTACTAAACACAGAGTTGTCATCAATATCTATCCAATTAGTTTTACTATAATTTTCATTATCTACCTGAAAACAGGTTAAATTAGGATTACCAATACAAGAAAATTGAGTAATAGATGAATTATTACCGTTTTTAAAATTTACTTTTTCTAAAATTCCGTGACTTAAATTAAGTTGTTCAATTTTAATATTTTTTGATAAATCTAATTCTGTAATACTAGAATTTCCTATTGCTAAGTCTCTTATATTTATGTTATTGGATAAATCGATTGAATTTACACTAGTGTTAATACAGTGAAAATTTTCTAGTTTACTATTATTTAAAATATTCAAATTTTGAAGCATTGAATCACTATAAATACGTAAATCTATCAAATTGGTATTACTAGAAAGATCAATAGTCACAACTTCATTTAATTCAATAGTTAATTTTTCTAAAGCGATAAAGTCTTCAATACCCTGTAAGGATTTTATTTCCCATATATAAGTAGCATTTCCTGATATTGATAGGTCGGTTACAGTACTGATATTATTAGTAGGAACATAGTTATCCAAAGGACCAGAATCATAGCCTAAATCAATTAAATGTTGTTCAAAACCATCATCGGGAACATATGTATTTTGTGAGTAAGAAAATATGGAGAAAACAGAAAATAAAGTAGGTAATATTTTTTTCATTAGCTTTTTATAAAGCTGTAAAAATAATAAACTAAATCAATTCCTCAACTTCTTTAACTTCCCCAACTTGCATATTACCTAATAAAATATCACCTACACGAACACGTACTAAACGTAACGTAGGAAAACCAACAGCAGAAGTCATTTTACGTACCTGTCTAAATTTTCCTTCAGTTAAGGTAACTGATATCCAAGGTGTAGGACCATGACGAGCATCGCGAATTTTTTTAGAACGTTCAGGTAAATCTGGAGTATCAATTAACTTAACTTTACAAGGTTTGGTTTGATATTTTTTTCCATCAAATCCAATTTCTACTCCTTTTTGTAATTGTTTAACGGCCTCTGAAGTAATAGCACCATCTAATTGAACATAATATTCCTTTTCAACTCCGCCTCTAGTAGTAATAAAATCACTTACTTTTCCATCAGTTGTTAATAACAATAAACCTTCCGATTTTGCATCTAATCTACCTACAGCCATAGTTCCTTCAGGAAAATCATGTAATTCTCCTAACAATTTATGTTTACCTCCTTTTTTTTGATTGGTAATAAATTGTGATAAAAAACCATAAGGTTTGTAAATCATGAAGTGACGATGGGTTGACATCTTTTCTTTTTTTTAAGAAGCACAATATTACAAAATGTAACATAAAAAGATAGGATATTAAAGCTAGTTTTTCATAACTTAGCCGTTCTTATTACTTAAAATAATTAGCACGATTTATGGCAGCAGATAAAGAAAAGGAAGCGAAATTAAAAGCGCTTCAACTTACACTAGATAAGTTAGATAAAACGTACGGTAAAGGAACCGTAATGAAGTTAGGAGATAGCCAAGTAGAAGATGTAGATGCAATATCGTCAGGTTCTTTAGGATTAGATTTAGCCTTAGGAGTAGGAGGGTATCCTCGTGGAAGAATTATAGAAATTTACGGACCAGAATCATCAGGTAAAACAACTTTAACAATACATGCAATTGCAGAAGCACAAAAAGCAGGAGGTATTGCTGCTTTTATTGATGCAGAACATGCTTTTGATCGTTTTTATGCTGAAAGTTTAGGTGTGGATGTTGATAACTTAATTATTTCTCAACCAGACCATGGTGAGCAGGCTTTAGAGATTGCTGATAACTTAATTCGTTCTGGAGCTATTGATATTGTTGTTATTGACTCGGTTGCAGCATTAACACCAAAATCTGAGATTGAAGGTGAAATGGGGGACTCTAAAATGGGACTTCATGCACGTTTAATGTCACAAGCCTTACGTAAATTAACAGGTACAATTAGTAAAACAAACTGTACTGTTATATTTATTAACCAGTTACGTGAAAAGATTGGAGTTATGTTTGGTAACCCAGAAACTACAACAGGAGGTAATGCTTTAAAATTCTATGCATCTGTTCGTTTAGATATTCGTCGTAGAACACAAATTAAAGATGGCGATAAGGTAATTGGTAACAGTACTAAAGTTAAGATTGTAAAGAATAAAGTAGCTCCACCATTCCAACAAACTGAATTTGATATTATGTATGGTGCAGGAATATCAAAAGTTGGTGAAGTTTTAGATATTGGAGTAGAATATGGAATAATAAAGAAAAGTGGTTCATGGTTTAGCTATGGAGACACTAAATTAGGTCAGGGTAGAGATGCTGTTAAAGGTGTTATTAAAGACAATCCTGAATTAATGGAAGAGCTAGAAAATAAAATTAAAGAAGCTATTGAAAATCAAGAATAAGTAATTTAAATTTAAAGTTCAAACTATTACTATTTTTAAAAAGCTGTTCTGTTTATTAGAGCAGCTTTTTTTATTAATAAGATATGATTAGAATCTCAAATACCACACAATTACAAGAAATTAAGGTTGAAGATTTTGAAGTTCTGAAAACCTTAATGAACGATGTATACAAAGCAGCATATAAACATTTTTGGAAAGATGCAGGAGAATGGTATGTTCAAAGTCAATTTTCTAAAATTAATCTAAAAAAAGAATTATCAGAAGATAAAACAAGCTATTACTTTGTTCTTTTTAATGCAGAAATAGTGGGTGTTTTCAGAGTCTTGTGGGATAAGAAACTCTTAGGACTAGAGAATAAGAAGTCATTAAAACTCCATCGAATTTATTTACATCAAAATACTCAAGGTAAAGGAGTTGGTAAAGAGTTGTTAAATTGGTTAGAAGAAGAAGCTAGAAAAAAACAATATGAATTAATATGGTTAGATACTATGGATGAGCAACCGCAAGCTTTTGAATTTTATAAAAAACTAGGGTACCAATATTATTCACATTGTTTTTTAGATTTTGAATTATTATTTGATGAAGTTCGAAAAATGAGTCAAGTATATAAAAATATTACTTAAACTCCAGTACTTCCAAAACCACCAGCACCACGTTCAGTTTCATTTAAAACAGTTACTTCTTGCCAGTTTACGCGTTCGTGTTTTGCAATAACTAATTGCGCAATGCGTTCACCATCATTTACAATAAATTCTTCATTAGATAAGTTCACTAGAATTACACCAATTTCACCACGATAATCTGCATCAACAGTACCGGGAGAGTTTAATACAGTAATTCCTTTTTTAGCAGCTAATCCACTACGTGGTCGAACTTGAGCTTCATATCCAACAGGAAGCGCAATAAATAATCCAGTTTTTATAATAGCTCTTTCTAAAGGTTTTAAAGCAATAGCTGCATCTATATTAGCACGCAAATCCATACCTGCAGAACCCTCGGTTTCATATGCTGGAGTTTGGTGTTTAGATTTGTTTATAATTTGTACATTCATGTGTTCTTGATTTTCAATTTTCAAATATAATAACCTTTAAGTTTAGAGAGTCGTTTATAGATTTCTTAATTTTGTAATACAAACAAATACTACTTATGAGCAATCAAACTAGAATAGCCGTTTTAGGAGGTGGAAGTTGGGCAACAGCTATTGTTAAAATGTTATCTGAAAACTTAGAAACTATTGGTTGGTATATGCGCAGCATTTATGCTATTGAACATATTAAACGTAACAAACATAATCCTAGTTATTTAAGTTCTGCAGAATTACACCCAGAGCAATTAGATTTGTCTGAAGATATAAACCATATTATTGAAAATTACGATGTGTTAATTTTTGCTATTCCTTCAGCTTTTTTAAACGCAGAATTAGAAAAACTAACAACATCTTTAGAGAATAAAGTTATTTTTTCTGCTATTAAAGGAATTGTTCCAGAATCAGGATTAATTGTTGGAGAACATTTTCATTCACTATATAATATACCATATGAAAATATTGGAGTAATATCAGGACCATGCCACGCAGAAGAAGTAGCAATGGAACGTTTATCGTATTTAACACTGGCTTGTCAAGATGAAAAAAAAGCAAAAAAGCTTAGCAAAGCTATAGCAGGACGTTATATTAAAACCAAAATTTCAGATGATATTATTGGTACCGAATATGCAGCAATGTTGAAAAATATTTATGCCATAGCAGCAGGAATTGCTCATGGTTTAGGTTATGGAGATAACTTTCAAGCGGTATTAATGAGTAATGGTATTCGTGAAATGAAACGCTTTATTAAAAAGATTCATAAAATGAAGCGAAACATCAATAACTCAGCATATTTGGGTGATTTATTAGTTACTGGATATTCAACATTTAGTAGAAATAGAATGTTTGGAAACATGATAGGAAAAGGCTACACTGTAAAATCTGCTATGTTAGAAATGAGTATGGTTGCTGAAGGATACTACGCAACAAAAAGTGCATATAAAATTAATCAAAAAAATAAAGCTAAAACTCCTATAATCGACGCTGTTTATAACGTTTTATACGACAAGAAAGAAGCGAAAGATGAGTTTTTAAAGTTAACAAATAGATTAGATTAGTTGTTTGCATTTGTACAAATAATCCTTCTTAATAAAAATTAAGAAGCCCCATCAATCGCTTCTATAATTGAGTTGTGTATAGGTCTTGTAACAAGATACAATATCGACAAATTTAGTTTAAAAATCTGATTAACAAAGATTTTAATTAAATATATTACAAATTAAAAATATAGTATAAATTCACTATTAATTGTATTTTTGTTACTTTTAGTTTAAAACTAAACAAACATGAAAACAATTCAAGAAGCTGTTGAAATCACCATCAGAAAAACTCCTTTTATAGAAGAAGCTCTAAATGAGAAGCTAATTAATGTATCATCGTTAGCAAGAGAAATTTTACCAGAAGTTTCTAAACTGTTAAAAAAAGAAGTAAAAGTTGGTGCAGTTATGATGGCTATTAATAGGTTATCTCCAGCAAATGAATTAAGAGTTCGTAAAAATATAAAACGACTTGCATTGAATTTGGGAGACGTAATTGTACGCTCAGATTTATGCGATTTTACTTTCAAAAATACTACGTCGTTATTAAAAGAAATTGCTAAAATTTTAAGTAAATCTGCAGATAGTAAAGATTATTTTTTAACGGTTTCTCAAGGTATTTTTGAAACAAATATTGTTACAAGTAAAAACTTAAAACCTTTTGTTGAAGAAATTTTTAAGAAAGAAGCTTTAATAAATAATGTGAATGACTTAGCTTCTATAACCATAAAACTTCCAAAAGGAAATCTAGATCAATCAGGTATTTATTATTTTATTTTAAAACAATTTGCTTGGGCAAATATTGCTGTACAAGAAGTAATTTCTACGACACACGAAATGACCATAGTGGTAAAAGAAAGAGATGTTAATGAAACATTTGCCATTTTAATGGACTTGAAATTAAATTAATTTATGGAGAAAAAAGACCCCTACGCATCCCTAAGAATCAAAGAGTTTAATATTTTTCTTTTAGTACGCTTTGCCTTAGTATTTGCATGGTCAATGCAATTCATTATTATCGAATGGCAAGTATACAGTATTACTAAAAATCCATTATCGTTAGGAATCATAGGTTTAATGGAAGTAATTCCAGCAGTATCCATGGCATTATTTGCAGGTCATATTGTAGATCAAAAAGAAAAGAGAAATCTATTAGCCTTGTGTATTGGTTTATTTTCACTGATTAGTTTGGGACTGTTCTTTTTAACATTGCCTAGTTTTATTGAAGGCTGGAATAAAAACACAGTACTTTACGCTATTTATGCTTTGGTATTTTTTGGTGGATTATTACGTTCGTTTTTCGGACCTACTATTTTTTCATTAATAGCTTTAATAGTACCTAAAAAGCTATATCCAAATGCAGCTACTTGGAGTAGCTCAACATGGCAAATAGCTTCTGTTTTAGGACCAGCTTTTGCAGGGTTAACCATTTCATGGATTGGAGTACATTGGTCGTTATGTATTGTCTTCGGATTAGTATCAGTATCATTTCTAACAGTATTTTTCATTAAAAAGAAACCAATTTTAAATCCTAAAATTGGTGAGCCAGTAATGAAAAGTTTAAAAGAAGGAGTTCGCTTTGTGTATAAGACAAAAGCTATTTTAGGAGCACTAACCTTAGACATGATTTCGGTACTGTTTGGTGGAGCGGTAGCATTATTACCAGTATATGCTCAAGATATATTAAAAGTAGGGCCAGAAGGTTTTGGTGCTTTACGTGCTGCACCAGCCATAGGAGCCTTTTTAACTATGCTGATAACTGCTTATATACCTATAAGCAGAAATGCAGGAATGAAGCTTTTAGCAGCTATATTTGGCTTCGGAATTTGTATTATAGTATTTGGTTTATCAACCATTTTTTGGATTTCTATTGTAGCTCTATTCTTTAGCGGTGTAACCGATGGAGTTTCGATGGTAATTCGCCAAACTATTTTACAATTAAAAACACCCGATCATATGCGCGGTAGAGTAGCTTCAGTAAACTCTATGTTTGTTGGTTCTTCTAACGAATTAGGAGCTTTTGAAAGTGGTGTAACAGCAAAATTAATGGGAACAGTAACGGCAGTAGTTTTTGGTGGAACTATGACCTTAATTACAGTTGTTACCACAGGAATTGTAAATCCAACGCTTAGAAAGTTAGATTTAACGAAAGATTTAGAAGAGCACGAGAGAGAAGAATGATAGGTTGGTTTTGTACATACAAGATATAAAAAAGCCCAGAAACTCAGTTTCTGGGCTTTTTTAGTATGATTTTTTAAATCAATTACGACATATCGAAATAATTGATCTTTGTAATTTTTTTAGTTGCTTGATCAAAAGCGATATTAATAAAAACATCACAACTATCACATTCAGCATATAAAATACTTTTAGAGCCATTTCTACCAGTACTTAAGGCAACTTCACCTAGTTTACTAATAGGATCTCCTATAGTTACTGTAATCCCTTTAATTGTAAAGGTAGCTTCACTATTTAGAACATCTAAAGATTCAATATAAGGCTTTCTACCTGAAGTAGAAAAATCAAGTTTTAACCCATTAAATCTAAAATAGTAGTAAAAACCATTATCTTCAAAAGAAGTAGTTGCACCTAATAAAGATTCTACTTTTGCTTGTTTTCCAAAGGTTTTTTTTATGTCAGTTAAAGCAACATTATTTATCTTAATATTATCAAAATCTGAATTAGAAATAATATTAGTTTGACTTTTTGCTATAAGAGTGGTTAATAGAAAAAATACAAGTACTAGTTGTTTCATATTACTTAAAAAATTAATTGTACAAACCTTTTACGTAGCCAATTTTAGCAGTCGCCAAAGATATGATACTCGTTTAATTTTACGTATAAGAAACTAGTTAAAATTTATGGTTAAATCTATTTTCTTGTCTAATTCTTGTTGGTGCTTTAAAGTTGTATTTTTGTCCCACTTAAAACGGTTTGTAAATTCCTGAATAACAAGGTTTTTATACGAGTCAACACTAGGTTTATCAAAAAACAAACGACCAGTTCTTCGCATAAAAAAGTCGGTAGGAGTACAGGTCATTTCATGTTTTATAGTAAACCACACCTCAGCTTTTAATAAACGTTCTTGTAAATTTTCTTCATTTAACTCATCAAACTTATCTAAAATAAGTTCTGTTTGTTTACCATAGTTATGCACTAAATAACTGGCATCTTTTTCAGAAAAACCGAATGGTTTTATGCGTTTATAAATCTGATTTATATATAATTTTACCGATTTATAATTTTGAAAAGGTCCTCCTGATAAAACGATTTCTTCAGTTTGAATTGAATCAAATTCAACGTCAAAACGTCTTTTCATTTTTTTAGCAACAATATCAACGATACGCTCTGCCATTTTTCTATAACCTGTTAATTTTCCTCCAGCAATTGATATTAATTTGGTGTCGGACACAAAAATTTCATCTTTTCTAGATAATTCTGAAGCTGATTTTCCTTCTTCGTGAATTAATGGACGTAATCCTGCCCATGAAGACTGAATATCATCAATAGTTAATTGAATATCTGGAAACATGTTATTTACTGCTTCAATTAAATATAAAGCATCAACCATTGAGGTTTCAACGGTGTCTTTATCTTGTTGATAATTGGTATCGGTAGTTCCAAAATAAGTTACTTTTCCACGAGGAATAGCAAACATCATACGGCCATCAGGAATATCAAAATACACAGATTGTTTTACTGGTAATTTTTCATGCGGAACAACTAGGTGAACTCCTTTGGTTAAATGCAAACGCTTTCCAATTTTTGAATTGTTTATTTGACGTAATTCATCTACCCATGGCCCCGCTGCATTTACTACATATTTAGCTTTGATATCATAACTTTCATCAGTAAAAGCATCTGTTACTTTAGCACCTACCACACGTTTGTTTTCATAGATAAACTCATCTGCACGTGTGTAGTTCAATATTTGAGCATCGTATTGACTTGCTGTTTTTAAAACTTCTATAGTTAAACGTGCATCATCAGTACGATATTCAGCATAAAAACCAGCACCATTTAAAATATTCTCTGGTAACAAAGGCTCTTTTTCTAAGGCTTCTTTTTTATCAAGCATTTTACGTTTATCGTCTCCTTCAACAGAAGCTAAAACATCATAAACTTTAAGTCCAATAGATGTTAACCAAGAACCGTAAGTTCCACCTTCAATTAACGGTAAAATCATTTTTTCAGGAATTACCAAATGTGGTGCTAGTTTATGAACAATAGCGCGTTCGGTACCTACTTCTTTTACCAACCAAAAATCAAACTGTTTTAAGTAGCGTAAACCTCCATGAATTAATTTGGTAGATTTGCTTGAAGTACCCGAAGCAAAGTCGTTTTTTTCAATTAAAGCGACTTTCATTCCGCGTGATGCTGCATCTAAAGCAATACCTGCACCAGTAATACCGCCACCAATTACTAGAATATCAAATTCGGTAGTTTGTAATTCTTGTTGAATGTTTTTTCTATTGAAAGAAGAGAAATTATTCATAGAGCTGTTTTTATCAACCAAAAATAAGAATAAAAAGAAACGATAAGTATAAAAAAAGAGCTGAAATTATCAGCCCTTTTATGAAGTCGCCCCCGCAACTATTAAATCTAAACTAACGATTCAATTTTTTCCAATTAACATCTGCTTGTTTTTTGAGCTCTTCAGGGTTTTCTTTTAACCACATTTTTAAAGTATTGGTTCCCCAAGAGTTATAAAATAAATACAATTTACCATCTCGTATTTCAAAAGTTTTCGGATCAATATCCACCTTTTCACCAGTTTTACCAATGGCATAAGCACAATATCCACCATATTGAGGATTGTATTTTTCAGGGTTTTTTAGGAAAGTAGCTAAATTTTCTTTTGACGAAAAACGAAAGGAAACGTTATTATATTTAGTTGTAAATTTTTTATTTCCTTTTTCGGCTTTATGATTAAAATAACTTACCACATCATAGCCTTTAGCGACTACTCCGTTTTTAGTATTGTATTCTTGTGAGAAGACAATAGTTGAAAAAAACAGAAAGAAGATGAAAAAATGTTTCATGTTAATCTTTTTTATGTTTTAATTCTTCCCAGTTTATATCGCCCTGAGCTTGTAATTTTTTAGTATCACCATTTTTCCAATCATCAAGTTTACTAGAAATCCAAGAACTATAAAAAAGGTATAGTTTACCATCTCTAATTTCATAAGCTTCAGCATCAATATACATTTTTGTTTTTTTAGCAGCTACAGCATAAGCACAATATCCACCATATTGAGGAATGTATTTTGTTGGATTTTCTTTAAATAGGGATAAGTTTTTTTCTGAGGAAAACTTGAATTTTGCTCCGTCATATGTTGTTTGAAACTTCTTTTTTCCTTCTACGGGTTCATCATTTGTAAAGTAAGAAACAACATCATAACCTTCGGCTACGTAGCCTTTTTTGGTATTATAATCTGTTTTTTGAGCATATAACGCAGTAGAAACTACTACTAAAAGTAGTGTAAAAAAGTTTTTCATTGTTTGTAGATTTTGAAGGTAGTCGACAAAAAACAATAAACATTACAAATACAATCATAAATTATTTAATAATTGCCAAGGCTGTTGAATTTTACCGTTTCTAATAGGTAAAATTTCTCCGAATTGTAAAAAACAAATTCACTTTGGTGTGGTCTTAAGAACACAAAATCATCTACCTGTAAAGACTCACTTTTCGGGATGTTAATCATAGTTTGGTTGGTAGAAGCACCAAATAAATTATTTTGTTTTATACCTTTTGGATAGTAATAATCAGCTTTCCAAAATCCACCGTAAATAAAAGCTGACTTTTTTGTAAAAAATTGTTTTAGCTTTTCTAAACCTGGTAGTGTTGTATTTGAAAAAGTCTTTAAAATAGGAGTAGCTATAAATGCTGCTGGTTTATAGTTTTTTAAGGAAGGAATGTCAAACGCTGTAGGTTTTACAAAACATGAACCAATAGCAATATCGTTTATTGGAGAATTTTGTTCTTTATGCAATTTTAAGGTAGGGCTTCCAGCTCCGTTAAAGGTTAAGTTATTATTCCATAGTTCTGGAAAATCATTTTTAATTAATTTTTTGCATTGCTCGTAAAATTGATTTGCTAAATGTGATGCTTTTTTTTGAGAACGAATAATCTTTGGAAGTTTTACCACATGTGGATCATAGCCCATAAACCCTGAAAATTCCACAAAGTCTTGATTGTTTTCAATGAGTGATAGCCCTTTTGTTAAACTTTTTAATGAAGAAAATCCACCACGGTGTAAGCCCACATCAATTTCAATGTTTAATCGCAATTTTTGGTTGAGTTGTTTGGCTAAATTAATGTATTCTTCAATTCGTTTTTCGGTATCTATCAACCATTGAATTTGTGTAAAAGGATTAAATCCGTTGTGTTGTTGAGGTAAGTTGTTATAAAAATATTCTACGGTTTTTATAGGCATAGGTTTACCTAATAAAATATCAACTTTGTTATTTAATCGAGAAGTTAAATCGGTTAAAAAAGGTTGATGAAATACCATCAACTTATTAGAGTTTGTTTTTTGTAAGATATAATCAATCAATTGAACTGAGGGCAATGATTTTACTACAACTCTTAGTGAAGCATCGTTTCTAAAATTAGAAAGTGTTTCAGCTATATTTTCATCTAAAATATCTAAATCAACTAACAAACAAGGAATGGCTCGTTGGTAGTTTTTTAGTTCTTTATTTAGGTTTTTAAAATAAGCATCCATAGTATTAAATACCTAATAGTTTTTGAATATACGGGTTCACAAAGATATTTTCTGGATCATGTTCTTTTCTGAAAGTCATAAAATCTGTGAATTTAGGATATATTCTTGCGATATCATCAGTGGTAAACGTATTCATTTTACCCCAGTGAGGTCTTCCGTCATAGGCTTTAAATACTTCTTCTAAAGCAGCAAAATAAGCACTACTATCCTTTTTATTATATACATGGCATGCGATATAAGCAGAATCTCTATTGTAAGCAGGACTCATGTATACATCATCACCTTTAACCCAGCGATTTTCAATAGGAAAATGAATATTAAATTTCTTTGAATTTACAATTTTTTGCACATCTTTAAATACATCTTGATAAGTTTCTGCCGGAATATTGTATTCCATTTCATGAAATTTTACCCTTCGTTGTGTTGCATATACTTTATGACTGTGATATACTTTTTTTACGTTACTAATACTGGCTGCAGTGATGTTAGCTACTGTTTTGTTTTGTGAAGGAAAAACTTTAGCATACTCACACATGAGTTTAAAAACATAGTTTTCGAGTACATATTCGGTCCAATAATTGAAAAAGTTTACTTTATCAGGCTCAGAATCTTCTACAATGTTTGAAGTTTTGGTCCAGGCAGTATTTGTATAAGGAATCCAATAAAACTCAAAATTTCTATTTTGAGAATTTCGTTCATTTAAAGTTGCTAAAACATCACTTAATTTCTCTTTTTTGTTTTGAAGTTTTAGTTTGTAAATTGGTACACATTGTAAAGTAACTTCTGTAATAACTCCTAAGCATCCTAAAGATACTTGAGCAGCTTTAAATAGTTCTGTATTTTTTGTGGTGGAGCACTCAATAATTTCTCCTTTCCCATTCACAAATTTCAACCCAATAACTTGGTTACTAATAGATTTAAGTCCAATACCCGTTCCATGTGTTCCAGTACTTATGGCACCTGCAATTGATTGAACGTTGATATCGCCCATATTTTCCATGGCTAACCCTTCTTTAAAAAGAAGTTCTCCTAATAAAGAAAGTTTCGTTCCTGCTTTTATAGTAGCTTGATTTTTTTCTTTATTAATTGAAATGAGTCCTTGAAAATTATCGAGAGTCACCAATATTTCATCAGTACTACATAAAGAAGTAAAAGAATGTCCAGAACCAATAACTCGAATTTTTTGGTTAAACCGGATTGCTTTTAAAACAAGTTGTTGTATTTCATTTTCCGAATGAGGAAATGCAACTGCAGATGGATTCCACTGTACATTTTCTGCCCAGTTTTTCATAATACCTTGAACTAATAGAGGTTAATAGCAAGGTAAGATAGCAAAAAATAAAAAAGGATTATAAAACCATTAAATTACAACCACGAATATCAGAGTTATCAAAACGACCAATAATTTCAAAACTGTTGTCTTGATATACTTTTCCTAAATCTTGTGTAGCGATGAAAGAACAAGAGTTATAGTTAGCTAAATCAATCACATTAATTCCACCAGATCTTCCTTTAGGTAAAATAGTTAAGGCATCTTCTGTATCACGAGTTAATATTTGCATCCAAGGAGGACAGTTAAAAATACCGTTTCCTTTTGAATACCCTTGACTTAACAACTCTGTCATTCCATATTCAGAATGAATTGTATTTACACCAAAACCATTACTTAAAATTGTGTGTAATTCGTTACGAATAAGTTCTTTTCTTCTTCCTTTCATTCCACCAGTTTCCATAATAATGGTATTGGATAGATTGAATTCATACTGCTCAATTAAATCTAATAAAGCAAAAGAAACACCAATTAATAATACTTTCTTGTTTTGTTTATCTAATTGTATGAGTTTTTTAGCAAGTTCGTCAAGGTTATTAAGATAAAAACCACTTTCAGAATGGTTAGAACGCTCAATTAAATCATCAACCATATAAATTAAAGAAGATCCTTTTCGCTCAAGGTAATTAGGCAGTAAAGCTAACACAACATAGTCTTCAATATTTCCGTAAAAATGCTTAAAACCTTTTAAGTAACTGGTTTCATACCAAGACAAATCAGTAACTAAATGTTTACTAGTTGTACTTCCCGTAGTTCCAGAGCTTGTAAAAATTTCTTGGATTTCACCTGTTGATGAAAGTACTTCTCTAGTTTTAAAAAACTGAATAGGTAAGAACGGAATTTGTTCAATAGTATGTACATCGGATGGGTGAACGTATATCAAATCGCAAAAAGAACGATATACTCTGTTATTTTTAAACTGATGTTTAAAAACTTGCAGTGCAGTTTTATTAAAATCTTCTGTAGACTGTATGTTAAAAATGGTGTTTTTCATAAACTTTTACAAAAGTAAGAGTATTCGACGCAACCTTTTAAACTTTTTTTCATCTAGTATATAAACCATGGAAAATTAAAATAATAATAACCCCCAATTATATATGTCATGAAAAAAATTTTAATCCTTTTTTTAAGTGTATTTACGTTTTATTCTTGTTTAGATGATGACGGCCCTAATGTTAGGTATGAGTTTTTAAAGGTTGATAGTGCCACAACCCCTGAAAGTTTTACATTCGGAGAAGTTGATACAATTAAGATAAAGTATACGTTACCCAACAGCTGCTACTCTTTTAATGGTTTGTATTACCAAAAAGTAGATACAACTAGAATTGTAGCTGGTACAGCAATAGTAGCTCTTGATGTTGCTTGTACTGAAGAAGAGAGACAAGAAGAATATGCTTTTCCTGTTGAGGCAACTCAAGAAGAAGATTATGTTTTTAAGTTTTGGAAAGGTAAAAATACTGAAGGAGAAGATGTATACGAAGAAGTGGTAATTCCAGTAAATTTGTAACATCAATTTAGAAAAACTCATACAAGGATGCTGTCATCAAAATATCACAGCGCAAGCTCAAGTTTACCAGTTGTTTTCTGGTAAACTTTTTGCGCTGTGTTTAAAGTACTCTCGTAATTATCAAGATGCGGAAGATACGTTACAAGATAGTTTTTTAACTATTTTTAAAAAGATGCCTCAATATCAACATAAAGGATCTTTTGAAGGATGGATGAAGAGAATAACCATAAATACAGCATTACAAAAGTATAGAGAAAAATCACCTTTGCATTTAGTTTCAGAAGCACCTGATGATGAAATAGTAGAAGAAGTGGAGCTTGAAACTGAAAAAGTGAATGTTGATATTTTATTAGAACTAATTCAAAGTTTACCGGACAGGTATCGTTTAGTTTTTAACTTGTATGTGTTAGATAATTATTCACATAAAGAAATAGCAGAGTTATTAAATATTTCTGTAGGAACATCAAAATCAAATTTATCAAGAGCAAGACAGATATTGAAAAATGAAATGGAACTATATCAAGCAAAAGAGGAAAAAGCATAACTGATGGAAGAAAAAAACATCGATAGACTGTTTCAAGAAAAATTTAAAGATTTGGAGGTAACTCCAAATGAAAGAGTATGGAATGCTATTGAAGAAAAGCTCCAAAAAAAGAAAAAAAATCGAGTTTTTCCTATTTGGTGGTTTTCAGGAGGGGTTGCTGCTGTGCTTGTTTTTGGGCTTTTATTTTATCCTTACGTTAAGGATGAAGAAAATATAGAGGATATAGATGCTATTATTGTTGAAACACCTAAGTTTGCACCCGAAAAAAAATCGAGTAAAAAAGAGGAGTTAAAAGACAATTTATTAAAAGAGCCAACAGAAGAAAATATAGAAGAAACACTTATTGTAAAAAAAGAAACGAAAAAGAAAAATGTATTGAAAGAAAAGCTTCATGAAAATGAAGTTTTAACCGCTAATCATGTTGTGAAGGTTAGCAAAAAAGAGTTGCATGGAAAGGATAGCAACAACACGTCAAGTAGAGTAGTTGAAGGGGCTTTGCTGGATAATAATGATGTTGTGAAACAAGTGCAACTTACTGGCAAGCTTGAAAATAGCTTGCCAGTTTTTAAAAAGAAAGAAAATACCTTTTTGAAAAAAGAAAATGATACGATTAATCAGGTTCTGAAACCTAAAAAAGACTTTTTAGCAGTTGTAAATGGTGAAGAAGAAGAAAATGAAGAGGAAAAAATAAATAAACTATGGACCGTTTCACCAACTGTAGCGGTATTAAACTCAAATTCGTTTTCTAAATCATCTCCAATAGACGCAAGTTTATCAAATTCAACAAAAGGAAATACAAGCTATTCGTATGGAGTTCAAGTAGCATATCAGTTGAATAAAAAATGGACACTTCAATCTGGAATACATTTACAGGAAATGGGATTTTCTAATAATAATGTAGCTGTAAACCCAGTAAAATCAAGTAGTTCTAATGTAGCTTTTAGTTCAGGAGAAAGTTACGCGCTAAATGATACTTCTCAAACAGGTTTTAGTACAAGCTCTGTATCTATAAGTTCAGGAAGCCTCGATGGTGAGTTGAATCAAAGTTATGGGTATATTGAGGTTCCAGTAGAAGTTAAGTATAGTGTATTGGAAGGAAAAAAGTTAAAAACACAAGTAGTTGTTGGTTTTAGTTCCTTGTTTTTAAATAAGAATGATGTGAATTTAAAAACAACTGCTTTTTCAACTTCAGGAGAAGCAAATAACTTAAATGACATTAACTTTAGTGGAAATTTAGGGATAGATCTTAATTATAGGTTCAGTAAAAAATGGTCTTTAAATATTAACCCAATGCTAAAAACCCAGTTAAATACATTTAAAAATGATTCAAATGGGTTTCAGCCCTATTTTATAGGTGTTTATACAGGTTTAAGCTACCAGTTTTAATCGTTATAAATCTTAATAATTAAATCACCTTTATCGTTCATTGAAGCTCTGTACATACCGGCGGTATTAAACTCAAAAGACATATTACCATTTTTATCCAAGGCAATTACACCACCAGTTCCACCAAGCTTGGTTAATTTGTTTTGAATAACATCTTTAGTAGCTTCTTTTAAAGATTTTTGATGATATTCCATTTGAGCAGAAATATCATAAGCTACTTGAGAGCGTATAAAGTATTCACCCCAACCAGTTGAAGAAACACCACAAGTTTTATTATTTGCATAGGTACCCGAACCAATAATAGGAGAATCTCCAATACGTCCCCAACGTTTGTTAGTCATTCCTCCTGTAGAAGTTCCCGCAGTAATATTTCCATTTTTATCTAAGGCCACACAACCTACAGTACCAAACTTACTATTTTTAATATCAGCATCATAAAAAGAAGCTTCTTTATCATCATGATCTAATGCTGTTTTTTCTTTGTCTTTAATTCGTTGTAAAGATTTAAAGCGATTTTCAGTATAAAAATAACTCGGGTCTACAATTTCTAACCCTTGTTCTTTAGCAAACTGAGAAGCACCAGAACCAGATAACATAACATGATCTGAGTTTGTCATTACTATTCTAGCAGCTTCGATAGGGCTTTTTATATCTTTTACTCCAGCTACAGCACCAGCGTTCAGTGTTTTTCCATCCATAAAAGAAGCATCTAATTCATTAGTTTCATCATGCGTAAACACAGCACCTTTTCCTGCATTAAACAAAGGAGATTCTTCCATTACTTGAATGGTTTTTACAACAGCATCACCACTAGAACCACCATTTTTTAAAATTTCATATCCAGTTCTAATTGCTTCTTCCAACTTAGTTTTGTAAGCAGTTTCTTTTTCTGGAGTCATGTTCTTTTTTAGTATAGTTCCAGCACCTCCATGAATAATAATTGCAAATTCATTTATAGGAGTGTCTTTTTGTTCATTAGAAGTTTTTTTTGGTGCATCACATGCTGACGAAATCAACAGTAAAGAAAGTAGTAGATAAATGTTTTTCATGACTATTTGTTAATTTTTAAACAAAAACAACACTGTTTGTTTAATTTATTAATTGTAAAATTATTCGTAGTTTTGAGCTTTAAATTTAAACAACTAAAATTACAATATAAAATATGGCAGATTTTGGTATCAAAGAAGCATTAGCTACTTTAGGATTAAAAGAGATAAATGAAGGAACCTCAACAGGTTCAGTAAACTTTTCAAACGGTGAAATTATAGAATCATATTCACCAGTAGATGGAAAGTTAATAGGAAAAGTAAAAGCTTCTACCAAAGAAGATTACGAAAAAGTGATGGATGCTGCTACTTCAGCATTTAAAAGCTGGAGAACAATGCCTGCACCTCAACGTGGAGAAATTGTACGTCAATTTGGAAACAAATTAA
Organism: Tenacibaculum sp. DPLXC6; assembly: GCF_056815515.1. Classification (NCBI taxonomy): domain Bacteria; kingdom Pseudomonadati; phylum Bacteroidota; class Flavobacteriia; order Flavobacteriales; family Flavobacteriaceae; genus Tenacibaculum; species Tenacibaculum sp. DPLXC6. The sequence goes on along the minus strand of NZ_CP141806.1, from coordinate 2,209,438 downwards.
GAGAGTTAAAAGAGCCGTTAGGTAAGTTAGTTTCTTATGAAATGGGAAAATCTTACCAAGAAGGTTTAGGTGAGGTTCAAGAAATGATTGATATCTGTGATTTTGCTGTAGGTTTATCTCGTCAATTAAACGGACAAGTAATTCCTTCAGAAAGACCAGGACACGTAATGAGAGAGCAATGGCACCCATTAGGAGTTGTTGGTATTATATCTGCATTTAACTTCCCAGTTGCTGTTTGGTCTTGGAACACAGCTTTAGCATGGATTTGTGGTAACGTATGTGTATGGAAAGGTTCAGAAAAAGCACCTTTATGTTCAGTTGCTTGCCAAAATATTATAGCTGAGGTTTTAAAAGCTAACAATTTACCAGAAGGAATTTCTTGTATTGTTAATGGAGATTACAAAGTTGGTGAATATATTACTGAAGATGCACGTATTCCTTTAGTATCGGCTACTGGTTCTACAAGAATGGGACGTATTGTTGGTACTAAAGTTGCTGAGCGTTTTGGTAAGTCTTTATTAGAATTAGGAGGAAACAATGCAATTATCATTACTCCAACTGCTGACTTAAAAGTAGTAGTTCCTGGAGCTGTATTTGGAGCTGTAGGTACTTGTGGTCAACGTTGTACTTCAACACGTCGTTTAATCATTCACGAATCTGTATACGATAAAGTAAGAGATGCGATTGTTGGAGCTTACGGTCAAATTAAGATTGGAAATCCATTAGATGAAAATAATCACGTTGGACCATTAATTGATAAAGATTCAGTAAATACTTATTTAGCTGCTATTGAAAAAGCAAAAGCTGAAGGAGGAAACGTATTAGTTGAAGGAGGCGTTTTAGAAGGTGAAGGTTACGAAAGTGGTTGTTATGTTAAGCCAGCAATTATTGAAGCTGAAAACCATTTTGAAATTGTTCAACATGAAACATTTGCTCCAATTTTATACTTAATGAAGTATTCAGGAGATGTTGAAAACGCTATTGAATTACAAAACGGAGTTGCACAAGGATTATCTTCTTCAATCATGACAAGCGAAATGAAAGAAGCTGAAAAATTCTTATCATTTGCAGGATCAGATTGTGGTATTGCTAACGTAAATATTGGTACTTCTGGTGCTGAAATTGGTGGAGCTTTTGGTGGTGAAAAAGAAACAGGTGGTGGACGTGAGTCTGGATCTGATGCTTGGAAAGTATACATGCGTCGTCAAACAAATACTGTAAATTACTCTGATGAATTACCTTTAGCACAAGGAATTAAGTTCGATTTATAAGAAAGCACAGAGTTTTCAAAATATAAAAAGTCTCATCATAACGATGAGACTTTTTGTTTTTAACTAAGTTGGTGGCTATATTATTTTTCTAAAGCAGCAGCAATAACTGTATAAGCTTCATGCGCTTTCGACATTTTAGCATATTCTAAAGCAGTATATCCTCTTTCTGATTTTACTTTTAATTTTGCTCCACTATCAATTAATAATTGAACAATATCTGCTTTGTTATATCTAGCAGCAAACATTAAAGGAGTTAATCCAGTAGATTTTCTGTTAATATCTGTTCCGTTTTCAACCATAGCCTTCACAGCTTCAAAGTTTCCGGCTCTAATTAATTTACAAAAAGTACTTACGTTAGGGTATTCTAGGCTAGTTTTAACAGGAGCTTCATATGAAGTTGAAGCAGCAGTAATAGTTCCGAAAGATAAAGCGATTGCTAAAGCAGTTAATACAAATTTTTTCATGATGTTAAGTTTTTATTTTAAGATTAGGTTACAGCTAAAAGACGCCTGTAAAAACAAAACGTTTCAAGAAATATGCACACTTAACAATTATTTAAGATAAGGTCTTAAAAATCTCTTAACAGATTAAATATTTTTTAATAAATTAACAATCAGTAATTTAATTAACTATTAACCGAATAATAAAATCATGAATTGGTGTATATTAATTTCAATAGCAGTAGCAATAATTACCGCTATTTTAGGCTATTTACTAGGAAAGCTATCAAGTAAAAACATTAAGAAAGATGAAATAGTTCTCTTAAAAAATAAAATAGCAAAGTTAGAATCAAGTTTAAGAAACTGTAAAGAGAGTAAATCGGTATTAGAAACCGATTTAAAATTAGCAAAATCTAATATGGCACCCTCTATATCTGAAGAACAAAGAACATTTAATATAAATGAAGTTAAAAAGGTTTTTGGTAAAAAAATAAAAGAGAATGATTTAAAAATAGTAGAAGGAATTGGGCCAAAAATAGAAGAGCTTTTTCATAATTTTAATATCAATACCTGGAAGTCGTTAGCAGAAACATCTGTAGAAAAATGTCAAGAAGTATTAAAAAGCGGAGGAGATCGTTATAGAGCTCATAAACCTAATACATGGCCTAAACAAGCAAAATTAGCTTACGAAGGTAAATGGCAAGAGCTAAAAAATTGGCAAGACGATTTAGACGGAGGAAAGTAAAAGATTATAAATAAATGATAAAAATCCCTTGTATTTTATAAGGGATTTTTTCTTGTATGTTTATTATAAAACAAAAAGAAATAATAAGTTTAGAATTTTCTTTTTTTATGAATTTAGAAATTCAAATCAATATTTATGACTTTTTTTTATTTTTTTAGTGTTATCAATTGTATTTATTAACGATATGAAAAAAACAACAAGCTTATCACTTCTTCTTTTTATACTTTTACTAGGTATAGGGTGTAGCAAAAACTCTAAAAAAATAACAAAAGAGAGTACGGATTTAAAAGATTACACAAAGTATGTAAACCCTTTAATTGGAACCAGTAAAATGGGACATGTTTTTCCAGGTGCAACTGCTCCTTTTGGCATGGTACAATTAAGCCCTCAAACAAATTTTGAGGTAATGTTTGATGAAGATGGGAGGTATAACAAAGAAACATATGAGTATTGTGCAGGATACCAATATAAAGACTCAACCATTATTGGTTTTGCACATACAAACTTTAGTGGAACAGGGCACGCTGATCTTGGAGACTTTTTAGTAATGCCAACTACTGGTGATTTAGTTTTAGATCCACTAAAAACGAAAGAAGGAACCAAAGGTTTTTACTCTACTTTTTCACATGATACAGAAAAAGCTTCTCCTGGGTTTTATGAGGTAAACTTAGATAGTTATAATATTAAAGCAGAGCTTACTGCAAGTGAACGTGTAGGTTTTCATCAATATACGTTTCCAAAATCAGACAACGCACACATTATTCTAGATTTAGTATACAATGTATATCATCATGACAACAAAAATGTATGGACATTTATCCGTGTTGAAAATGATTCGCTGGTAACAGGCTACAGACAAACAAAAGGATGGGCTAGAACAAAAAAAGTGTTCTTTGCTATGGAATTCTCTAAACCATTTAAAAGTTACGGACATAAAAAATACAATAAGGAAACCTATGATGGTTTTTATAGAAAGTTTAAACAAAATGAAAATTTTCCTGAAATGGCAGGAAAAGATATTAGAGCCTATTTTAATTTTGATACTGAAGAAGGAGAGAAAATTAAGGTAAAATTTGCTTTATCTCCTGTAAGTACTATTGGAGCACTTAATAATTTAAATACTGAAATTCCTAATTGGGATTTCAATAAAACAAAAGAAGAAACTAAAAATAAGTGGAATAAAGAGCTTAGCAAAATTGATGTAGAAACTATTTCAGAAAAAGATAAAACAACATTTTATACGGCATTATATCACACAAATTTATCTCCTATTATATATGAAGATGTTGATGGAAAATACCGTGGATTAGATCAAAATATTTATACTTCAGAAGGATTTATAAACTATACTATTTTTTCTCTTTGGGATACCTATAGAGCGTTACACCCGCTATATAATATTACCCAACCACAGCGAAATAACGATATGATTAAGTCGATGTTAGCACATCATGATCAAAGCGTTCATAAAATGCTACCTATTTGGAGTCATTATGCGAATGAAAACTGGTGTATGATAGGTTATCATGCAACCTCTGTAATTGCAGATGCGTTAGTAAAAAACGTAGGAAATTTTGATGTAAACCATGCACTTAAAGCTTCAACTAATACAGCTACTGTTAGGTATTTTGATGGAATAGGAGATTATATGGATTACAAATATGTTCCAGAGGATAAAAGTGGTTCATCTGTTTCAAAAACACTAGAATATGCCTATAATGATTGGTGTATTGCTCAAATAGCTAATAAAGTAGGAGATAAGGATGTAGAAAATGAGTATTTAGCGAGAGCTGAATATTATAAAAACGTGTATGATCCAACGATAGGTTTTATGCGTCCTAAGTTATCTAATGGAAAGTTTAGAGAGAGTTTTGATCCGATGGATACCCATGGTCAAGGTTTTATTGAAGGAAATGCATGGAATTATGGGTTATACGTGCCTCAAAACATTGATAATATGATTGAAATGATGGGAGGTAAAGAAAAATTCAGTAAGCAATTAGATGAGTTATTTACAACCGAAATAGATGATAAATATATCGCACATCATGAAGATATTACGAGAGATGGAATTATAGGTAATTATGTTCATGGTAATGAACCAGGACATCATATTCCGTATTTATATAACTGGACGGGACATCCAGAAAAAACACAACAACGTGTTCGTATGATTATGGATACCATGTATGCAGATACTGTAGAAGGTTTATGTGGTAATGACGATGCGGGGCAAATGAGTGCATGGTATATTTTTAGTAGTCTAGGTTTTTACCCAGTAACTCCAGGATCGCCATACTATGCTTTGGGAAGCCCAAACATAAAAGAAGCGACGATTCATTTAGAAAATGGAAAAACGCTTAAAATTATGGCAAAAAACCAAAGTAAAGAAAATGTGTATGTAAAAAGCGTGACCGTTAATGGTAAAAAGTTAGACAACTTTTTGTTAAGCCATCAAGATATTCTGAATGGAGGTGAAATGGTCTTTGAAATGAGTAACAAATAAACAATATAAGTCCCTCGCAAAAAAGCGAGGGATTTTCTTTTATCTTTGTTTGTAACAACTAACGTTACTATGAAAATTATCGATCTATCCAAACCTATTCAGTATAACAAACAAGATCCTTGGTTTATGAAAGTTAAAATAAAACATAAACCACATCATAAAGCAAAATGGCTAATTAGAATACTAGGATTACCATTCAAGCTTTTTCCTAAAAACTTTACAGGATGGGCAGATGATACAATTCAAAAAATGGGAGTACACTCCACAACTCATATTGATGCACCTTGGCATTATTCTCCAACAGTTAATGGAGAAAAAGCAAAAACGATAGATGAAGTTCCGTTAGATTGGTGTTTTGGAGAAGGTATTGTGATTGACATGAAACATAAGGTAGATTTTGATCCAATCACAGTTGAAGATATTCAACAATTTTTAGAAGAAAATCAGCTAGAAATACAACCAAATATGATTGTATTGATTAAAACAGGACGCGATAAATTTAACGGAACAAAAGACTTTCATAAAAAAGGTACTGGAGTAAGTGCAAAAGCAACTGAGTGGTTGATTGATCAAGGAATTAAAGTGATGGGAATTGATGCTTGGGGATGGGATTTACCACTTCCGTACATGATTCAAAAAGCAAAAGAAACTAATAATTCTGAATTGTTCTGGGAAGGGCATTTAGTAGGACAAAACAAGGAGTATTGTCATATGGAACAATTGGTAAACTTAGATGTATTACCGTTAACTGGATTTAAAGTAGCGGTGTTTCCGTTAAAAATTGTAGGAGCTTCAGCTGCTCCAGCAAGAGTGGTTGCTATGTTAGAATAAAAAAAGATGAAAGATATTAACTTCATATTTTTACTATTAGCTCTAGTAGCTGAAGTTATTGGAACAATAGGTGGCTTCGGATCATCAGTTTTCTTTGTTCCGTTAGGAAATTTTTATTTCGATTTTTATTCTGTTTTAGGGCTTACAGCTATTTTTCATTTGTCGAGTAATGTGAGTAAAATCTTTTTGTTTAAAAAAGGGTTAGATAAGAAGTTGTTGATAAACATCGGAATTCCTTCAGTCGTTTTTGTGATTTTAGGAGGAATATTATCAAAACATCTAAACAGTACATATTTAGAAATATTTTTAGGACTGTTTTTAGTTGCATTTAGTGCTTTCTTCCTGATTAAAAGTAAGTTTACTATTTCTCCAAACAGAAAAAATGCCATTGTAGGAGGTTCTTTTTCAGGGTTTTCTGCTGGATTGTTAGGTACCGGTGGAGCTATTAGAGGTTTAACTATGGCAGCTTTTAATTTAGAAAAAAGTGTGTTTATAGCAACTTCGGCTTTTATAGATTTTATGATTGATTTTTCAAGAACATTTGTCTACTACAACAACGGTTATATTCATGACCATGATTTAAAATATGTGCCTTTTTTATTCGTAATAGGGCTAGTAGGGTCATTTTTAGGAAAGAAAATATTAGCATATATACCACAGTCAAAATTTAGAAAACTGTCGTTGTCTTTTATTCTATTAATTGGAATAGTTACAATTGTACAATTAGTGTTGAGGTAATTAAGTACTTAGATTAGTTTTATATTCTTAATAATGTTATTTTCAAAAATGACGCAACCTTTTATATAAATAAACATCTAAGTATTAAAAGGTAAACCAAAAAAACATGAAAAATAAAATTTTACTTTTATTAGCAGTTAGTCTTATGTTCTCATGTAGCAACAACACAGAGGGTTTAAAAACAGAATTGATAGGAAAATGGAAATTAATTGAGATTTTAGCAGATCCAGGAGATGGTAGTGGAACTTTTGAACCAGTTAGAAGTAATAAAACTATTGAATTTAAAAGTAATGGAACATTAACAACTAATAATTCTTTATGTGATCCATACTCAGATGAAATGATAAGTTCAGGAACCTATGAAAACAATACTATAACTACTGGTTGTCAGGATCCTAATATAGCTACGATTTTTTTTGAATTAAATAATGAGTCTTTGATTTTAAACTTTATTTCTAATGAAGGATATTCTCAAAAGTTTGAAAAGATAAATTAAACAATCTAATTATATTTCACTTTACGTATTACTCGCATAGCTTCTTTGTATTTAATATAGGTGGTTTTATCTTCTAAGTTTTTGATATAATTTTTTGCTTTTTTAAGTTGCAGAGGAGCACTTTCAAAACCGTTTAAATAACAAATTAAATAGGAGGTGGGTAATCGATATACATCTTCATGTTCAATAACCGAAAGTGGTTTCTTTTTTACAATTTTAGCAACAATACTATTATTGTTTTTATAAATAAGCTGTAAAATATCGTTATGATACTGAGGAGCTTCAAAGAGAAATTCGGTAACAATGTCATGCTTTCCGTTATCTTTAAAATTGATAATCGTTTTTTCTAACGGATAACGTTTTTCACTCTTATCAATCCCTAAAACAATGTACTCAGTAATAATAAATGATTGTTCGTTATAATTAATTTGTACATCATCTAACGAAGAAAAAAACAAACGTACTTGTTCGTTTACTAATTCAATATCAACTCGTGTAAAAAACTCCTCATTATTTATAATCTTTTTCTTTCCAGCCCAACAAAGCACAAACTGTTCGTTAAACACCTTGTATTGCGGATTATATTCTGGTTTATGCCTTTCAATAAAATCAAAAACACCATCAAGTGTGAGTTGTATATTATTACTTGCATTCTTTTCAATAGCTTCAACAATAGCCTTGTTATTGTTTTTAATAATAAAGTTTTTCTCAGCAGGCATAGAGTTACTGCCTCTACGATAAAAAATTGTTCCTCTACGATACTTCCAGGCATTTTTAGATAAAGAGGTAATTAATTTGGTAGGATAAATAGTTACCAAACCAATTACCTTATGACGTTGTAAACGAGGAAAAGGAACGTTTTCATACTCTATTTTAGGTGGGTTATTCAGATAAGCATTTACTAAATTTTGAATTTTACTATCATCATAAAAATCTACACCAATAATTTTATTTTCTTCATCTTCAATACCAATAACAATATAAGAATTATTGTTAGGGTTTGAATTAGAAAGGGCGCAAATGTGTTTTATAAACTTAGCTTTTCCTTCTTTAGAACCTAAGGATAACTTTTGCTTTTTATCATAAAAACTATTCTCATCGTTATGAGACAGTAAGTTTTTAATTAAAAGACGTTTGTTAATCACAACTTAAGCATTTTTGTTCACAATAGTTGCACTAGCTTGGGCTGTTGGATATACAATTAAATCTTCAATATTAACATGGTATGGACGTGTAACTACAAAGTGAATAATATCTGCAATATCTTCAGGTTGTAGTGCTTTGTAGCCTTGATATACGGTTTTAGCTCTTTCAGAATCTCCTTTAAAACGAACGTCAGAAAATTCTGTTTCTACCAACCCAGGATGAATAGCGCTTACGCGAATATTATGTTGATTCAAATCTATACGCATTCCTTTATTTAAAGCGTTTACAGCAAACTTTGATGCACAATACACATTTCCATTAGGGTACACATCTTTTCCTGCAATAGAACCAATATTTACAATAAAACCGTTGTTACGTTCTACCATTTGAGGAATAATTGCTTTTGAAACATATAAAAGACCTTTTACGTTTCCGTCAATCATAGCGTCCCAATCGTCAATATTTCCATTTTGAATGCTATCTAATCCATGAGCATTACCAGCATTGTTAATAAGAATATCAATATGTTTAAATTCATCAGGTAAACTATTAATAGCATTTTGTACTTCTTCATTATAACGAACATCAAACTGAAGTATATGTACTTTGGTAAATTGAGATAGTTCTTGTTGAAGCTTTTGAAGCTTTTCTATACGTCTACCACAAATAATTAAGTTAATGTTATTCTTAGCAAAAATTTGAGCGGTTGCCTTACCAATACCTGAGGTTGCTCCTGTAATTAAAGCAGTTTGTTGCATGGTGTTTTGTTTTGTATAAAGGTAAAGTTTTTTATGTTAAGCCACTATTATAAAATGAAAAACCGCCCCTTACGGAGCGGTTCCTTTTAGTTGGCTACTACACCAACCAAAAATCAACTAACCAAACTTTATTTTTATTTCCTTTTCGGAACTGTTTCTCTTTCTATTTTAGTACGCTTTCTACCACTATTTCTTACAGCTGGTTTAGCAGTACTTGTTTTTTCTCCTTTAAGATATTGTATAAAACCTCTTCCAGAAAAAACATATGTTGTTTGTGAACTAACATGGTATAACCTTATTGTTTCGTCATTTATAACGGTTAAATCAAACTCTTCAGTATCTCCGTTATCATAATTAAGTGTTAAATATTTTAAATTTTCTTCACCTTGAACATCACGGACTATATAGCTCCCTTTAAAGTCCCAACTTATGTAATCAATATTTGTGCCAAAAGGGTCGTGAGACGAGTAGAATGTTACATCATTTTCAGGAGTAAACTGTAAATAATTTTCATAATCAAATGGGTTTTCAACACCATTAAATCTTTCAGTTCTTTCCCAAGCTTCAAACTCTTGTAAAAAATACTCAATATTGTCGTAGAACAACATGTCATAATCAAAAGTGTTTACTTGGTAACCTACTAAATAATAACTGACATTCTGCGATAAATCATCAATTCTAATTTCATTACTAGAAAGTTGTACCACGTCAAATTCAAAGTATCCATCTATATCATGACGCGTTTCTAAAACGGTTCCATAGGTTCCATAGTTACCTACAGCTATTCCAAAACCATTCCCTGTTTTACCAATATCTACAATATTGTTATTTGCATACATGGTTCCGTTTAAAAAAGAAATGGTAAATGCTCTAGATAAAAAAGGAACTTCTCCACTACCTGTTGTTCTGTGATAATCTACATACCATAAATCATAACTTGAAATATATTCGTTTAATGAAAAACCATCATCTACAATTTCATTTCTTACAACACACGACGTAAGTGTTACACTACTAATAAGTAGTACTAAAAGTAATTTTATACGTTTCATAAGCATTCGTTTTATGGTTATGCTTATAAGTTTTCAAATTACGTGCCAAAAATAAAAACACCTCAAAAAAGAGGTGTTTCAAACTATTTTATGTTAAGATCTTTATTGCATAAAAACCTTATCTTTTTTTACAATGTTTTCTATTTTAACGTAGTATGTTTCCTCTCCTTTTATATAAGAAATCATTGCTTCATTCTCTTTTAACTCAAAAGGAAATTTTTCTTCTGAAACATTAGGAGTATTTCCAAACTCTTTTTTAGGATCCGCATGTAAAATCATATCTTTTCTATCATTAGATGAGGTTTTATAACGTGCAGCTATATATTGTTTGTCGTTATGTTGCTCAATAACAGCTTCAGTTATCTTGTTTTGAAAATATACTTTTTGAAAATTGACAGGTTTTTCAGCAGTGAAATTGATAATTAAGTTAGTAGAATTATAACTACCTTTTACTCCTCCTGTTACATGAGAATAACTTGCCGATTCTATTTTGAAAGGATGATTATTTTCCATTTTTACACTTGCGCATTTCGTAAAGCTTAAAGCTAAAATTAAGATTCCAATTAATTTCATAGAGTTGTTTTTTAATGTTTAAATTTAGACATTCAAGGAGTGTGCCAAGTCACAAATATAATCAGATTTATATGATATTGAATTTCAGTTACTGGGAACTAAAAGAATGGTTTACAAATATTGATTTTACTGTAGTAGGAAGTGGAATTGTGGGATTAAATTGTGCGCTACAGTTACGAGAAAAACACCCCAAGGCAAAAATTATAGTTTTAGAAAAAGGAGTGTTACCACAAGGAGCTAGTACTAAAAATGCAGGTTTTGCTTGTTTTGGAAGCTTATCAGAATTAATCGATGATTTACAAACACATACAGAAGAAGAGGTTTTTAACTTGGTAAAAAAACGATGGGAAGGATTACAGCTTTTAAGAACTACGTTAGGTGATAAAAACATCGATTTTCAACAAAATAAAGGTTATGAATTGTTTTTAACAAACGAGTTATATGAATCTTGTTTGTATAAAAAAGAAACAATTAACAAGCTTTTACAACCATTATTTAATTCAGATGTTTTTACGGTAGATTATAATAAGTTTAGCTTTCAAAACATCCATGAAAACTACATAACCAATCAATTTGAAGGTCAGATTGATACTGGTAAAATGGCTGCAAAGTTGTTAGAAAAGGTATTGTCTTCAGGAATAAAAATTATTAACAACATTCAAGTTGAAAAATTTATTGAAAGCAATGAGCAAGTAGTGGTTGAAACAAACCAAATTGCATTTAACACAAAAAAGCTATTTATTGCTACTAATGGTTTCGCAAATCAATTGTTAAATGAAAATGTAAAACCAGCAAGAGCACAAGTATTAATTACGAAGCCAATTAAAGATCTACATATCAAAGGAACTTTTCACTTAGATAAAGGATATTATTATTTTAGAAATATTGATAATAGAATTTTGTTTGGAGGAGGAAGAAACCTTGATTTTAAAGGAGAAGAAACGACTGAATTTGGACAAACTACGCTTATTCAAAACAAACTAGAAGAAGTCTTAAAGACAACAATTTTACCAAATACTAAATTTGAAATAGAGCATCGTTGGAGTGGAATTATGGGAGTTGGAAATCAGAAAAAAACTATTGTAAAACAGCTTTCAAGTAATGTGTTTTGCGGAGTTCGTTTAGGTGGAATGGGTGTTGCTATAGGTAGTTTAGTAGGCAAGGAATTAGCTGAACTTATGGATTAATGATGTTTACATGGGTAAAATTAATATAAAAGAGGAATTATATAAACAATGTGAGTTGTATGTAAACAAACGTTTACAAACTGTGGAAGAAACAATTACCTCTCATCAAAAAGCTTTGCAATCTGAAACAAAAAGTTCAGCAGGAGACAAACATGAAACTGGTAGAGCAATGCTACAGTTAGAAATGGAAAAAGCGAGTCAACAACTTAGTGGAATTGCTCAAATGAAAGAAACACTAGCTAAAATTAATACAGATACAACTTCAAAAGTAGCTCATTTAGGCAGTGTTGTTACAACTACCTCAACTATTAATTATTTTATTAGTGTAAGTGTAGGGTTGTTAATTGTAAAAGAAAAAAAATATTTTGCTATTTCTCCATCTTCACCAATAGGTAGGTTAATTTTAGGGAAAAAGGAAGGAGAATCTTTTGAGTTTAATGGGGCAAAAAACATCATAAAAGAAATTTTTTAGAAAAAAAGTAGGGTAAAATAAAAGTTACTTGTTTTAGTTCTGGAAAGGTTGTTATAACCAGAACAGAAAAAGAAGCTATAATACACTTTTATCTTTTGGTGTTTAAGACGGTAAGGGTGTATTTTTTTTAGAAAAAATAATTTATTTTAAGATAGTTGAGTAATAATTATTGAGATAGTTATTATTGGTTTAAACAGTCTCTTTTAACTTAAATGAGACTGTTTTTTTATGTTCAATATTTTCAAAGTGATTTATAAAAATTGATTGGTTATTGTATGCAACTTCTATTAACCAGTACCCACCCTTAAAGTAAGATTTCAACACAGTTCCTTCTAGTTTTGATTTTTCTTTAGTAATCTCAAGTAAACTAGGGTAAAGTAGTAATGTTTGTTTGTTAATAGTAAGCTCATTTACGTCATCAAACAAAGAAGCAATGTATTTTTCCTTCGGATTTTTATATAGGTTTGAAGGGCTATCATGGGCAATAATTTGATGATTACGAATTACCATCATAGTATCAGCAAAAGAAAGTGCATCATTCCCGTCATGTGTTGCTACAATACAAGCAATATTTTTCTTTTTTAAATATGTAAATAGCCGTCTTCTTAACGAGTTCTTTTTAAAGTTATCTATTTGACTAAAAGGTTCATCTAACAATAATAATTCTGGTTCTTTAGCTAAGGCTCTAGCAATAGCTACTCTTTGTTGCTGTCCACCACTTAAGTTTTTAACTTTTTCGTTTGCCAATTCGGTCATTTCAATAACTTCAAGAAGTTCTTTTGTTCTTTCTTCAGCTTCTTTTGGGTAAAACCTAGATAAAAACTTCTTAATATTTTCACTTACTGATGTAAAAGGCATCAAATCAAAATCTTGTGCGACATATTTAAAAAAATCCATTCCTGGAACTAAATGATGCTCAGGGCCTAAAATTTGAATATCATTCCAAAATAAATCCCCTTTATCAATATCAATTAGACCATATACAATTTTTAAAAGAGTAGATTTTCCACATCCGCTTTCTCCCATTATACATAAATGTTCTCCTTTATGTAAAGTAAAATGGATGTTTTCTAAAGTTTTTTCTTTTGATGGATAGGTAAATGAAATATTGTTTACTTGTAGCATAGGTGCAAAAATACATAAAGGACTAAGATAAATTATAAACATGATTTTTCATTTCAAGTTTCTCTCTAAACATTCTTTTTTTAAGAATTAGACCTAGGTATATTTGTTATAAATGGAATGAAAAGTTTTTTTAAAAAAAAATGCAATAGAAAAGAAAAAGTACGTCTTTATAATTGAGGAGCTCAAAGAAAGCCTGTAAATGAACCAAGAAACGGAAAATAAAAAGAAATTAAAAGCCTTTTTTGATAAAGAATATAGTGCTCTTAAGTCTTATGTTGGAACTAAAATTAAACAAAGTATTCATCAAGATGCAGAAGATATTATTCAAGAAGTTGCTTTAAAGTTGTTTTCTGGAGTAAGTGGAAATTCACCTATAAACAATGTAGCTGGCTTTGTTTATAGATCCTTAAAAAATAAAATCATTGATAATTTAAGAAAAAAGAAATACGAATCTTCTGCTTCAGATATTGATGAAATGAAACTGATTGAATTTACAGAGGTTTTATATGGGTCTCCTGATAATGCATATTCTGAAGTAATGAAAAAGGAGTTAGAACTAAAAATAATGAATCTTAAACCAGTATATAAAGAAATAATTATAGCTATTGACTTTGAAGGATACACATATAAAGAACTATCAGAGGAACTTGAAATACCTGTTGGAACATTAATGTCTAGAAGACATAGAGCGTTAGGAATACTACTGAGGAAAATTGAAAACAAAAAATAAAAAAATGGAAAATTTGTTTAAAGAACGAAAAGATGGAGAATCTCCAGGAATATTTGTAGGAAGAATAATATTCGGAATAATTGCTGTTTTAGCGCTTGCAATACTTTTTGGATATGCAATTATGTGGCTTTGGAATAACCTTATACCAGAGATTTTCGGATTACCAGTTATTAACTATTGGCAGGCAGTAGGGCTATTTATTTTAGCTAAAATTTTATTTTCATCTAGTGAGTGCGGTGGAAAACAAAAATCAAAGAAATATTCAAGCAAAAGAAGAAAACACAAATTCAAATCACATTTTGAAAAAAACTGTAAAGGAAATTTTTCAGATTGGGAACATTATGATAGGTTTTGGGAAGAAGAGGGGAGTGAAGCTTATCAAAAATATATAGACAAATTAAATAAAGAAACGGAACAAGAATAAAAACCAGAGAGTTATGAAACTATTCATCTATGGAACCGATATTGACACAAAGAAAAAAGAAGATTCTATACGTCAATTATTCAATCAAGATAATAATATAATTAACGTATCAATTGATCTTGAGGATGTTGATAATGTTTTAAGAATAGAGGCAACAGATATTACAACGGAAGCTGACATTATAAATAAGGTAAAAGAGAAAGGGTTTAACTGTATGGAATTAGCAGATTAAACATAAAAAAAACCGACATTATTTAATGTCGGTTTTGTTTTTTTAAGCGCTTCTTTCTACGTAGCGTATAATACTTTTTGCTACATCTTTCCCAGTTGCTTTTTCTATACCTTCTAAACCAGGAGAAGAATTAACTTCTAAAATTAATGGACCTCTATCTGATTGTAACATATCTACACCAGCGATACCTAATTTCATTACTTTTACAGCTTTTAAAGCAGCGTTTTCTTCTTCATCTGTTAATTCTATAATTTCTGAAGTTCCTCCTCTATGTAAGTTTGATCTAAACTCTCCTTCCTTTCCTTGACGCTTCATAGCTCCAACAACAACTCCATCTACTACAAAAACACGGATATCTGCTCCTTTAGCTTCTTTGATATATTCCTGAACAATTACACGTGCCTGTAAGCCATTAAAAGCCTCTATAACAGATTCAGCTGCTTTTTTAGTTTCAGCTAATACAACACCTAAACCTTGTGTTCCTTCTAAAAGCTTAACAATTAAAGGAGCTCCACCAACTTTTTTAATAATTTCAGAGGTGTCTTTTGAATAATTGGTAAAAACGGTTTTTGGAAGCCCTAAATTCGCTCTAGAGAGTACTTGTAAACTACTTAGTTTATCTCTAGACCTAACTAATGCTTGAGATTCTACAGCAGAAAACACCTTCATCATTTCGAATTGACGTACAACAGCAGTACCATAAAAAGTAACTGAAGCACCAATACGTGGGATAATAGCATCAACATCAGTCACAAGCTCATGATTGTATACTATAGCAGGCTTCTTTTTTTCTATTATAAGATCACATTTGGTATGATCTAATACGACCATTTCATGACCTCTTTTTTCGCCTGCTTCTACTAAGCGTTTGGTTGAATATAATTTTGAGTTTCTAGAAAGAACAACAATTTTCATTTTTTATATTTCTTTTGAAGTGATGTTTTTTTGTGAAACATCCACAATAAATTTTTTGTTTAAAAATTTTCTACCAATTAATACTGGATAATTCATTTTACCTCTATCTGACAACGATAGTTTTATTTTATATTTTTTACCATAAAAAATAGCGGACGTAGAAACGACATATCTTTTTTGTTTCTTTCCGTTCGAACTTCTTATACTTTTAACTTTATATTTTGTTGTTTGGAGCAATTTATTGTTATATTTTTCTGTTTTTGGACATAATAATATAAACTCTAATACACCGTCTTTTTCTTCAATATGCTTGCAATGTATTGCAGAAGTATAGGCTCCTGTATCAATTTTTACTGGTAAATCTTCTATTTCCCAGTTTAAAAAGGATATCTTTTCAATCCTTCCAATTAGTCTCATTCTTTTAAAATTAAGGAGGGCGAATTACTTACTATTTTTTCAAATACACAATATTTGCTATTAATTTTTGAAAATAAAAAAAACCAGCGTGAAAACGCTGGTTTAAAGGTACTTATTTTTTAATTGAATTTACCAAATTCTTACACGATCTTCTGGTTTTAAGTACATTTTATCACCTTCTTTAACATCAAAAGCTTCATAGAAAGCATCTACGTTTTTAAGAGGCATATAAGCTCTGTACTGTCCTGGAGCATGAGGGTTTGTCATGATTAAGTTTTTTAATGCTTCATCACGCATTTTAGTTCTCCAAATAGTTCCCCAAGAAAGGAAGAAACGTTGTTCAGGTGTAAATCCATCAATGTTTTCAGGACGACCATTCTTTTCTAAGAAAATTTGTAATCCTTCATAAGCAGCTTGCACACCACCTAAATCACCGATATTTTCGCCTAACGTAAATTCACCGTTTAAATTCATACTATCAATAGCAACGATATCGCTAAACTGCTTTATTAATTTGCTTCCTGCTTCTTTGAACTTTTCAGAATCTTCTTCTGTCCACCAGTTTTTTAAGTTTCCATCACCATCAAAACGAGCTCCAGAGTCATCGAAACTATGTGAAATTTCGTGACCAATAACAGCTCCAATTCCTCCATAATTTACAGCTTCATCAGCTTTGTAGTTATAGAAAGGAGGTTGTAAAATTGCTGCTGGGAATACGATTTCATTATTTACAGGGTTAAAGTAAGCGTTTACTGTTTGAGGAGACATTCCCCACTCAGTTCTATCCACTTCTTTACCTAACTTAGCCATATCTTTTTCAAAGTTCCATTTACGAACGTTTACGGCATTGTCAAAATATGTACCACCTTCATCTAACCCTTTAACAAGTAAAGCTGAGTAGTCTTTCCATTTATCAGGGTATGCAATTTTAACAGTTAATTTGTGTAATTTTTCTAAAGCTTTTTCTTTAGTTTCAGCACTCATCCAAGGTAATTGCGCAATACGTTTTTCAAAACCTAACATTACGTTATCAATCATTTCCTTAGCTTTTTGCTTCGCTTCAGGTGGAAACTTTTCATCTACATATAATTTACCTAAAGCCTCACCAATAGCTCCATTTAAGTTTGCTAAAGCACGCTCGTTTCTTGGGCGTTGTTGTTTAGCACCACGCATTTCTTTGCTATAAAACTCCCAATTAGCTTTTTCTAAATCGGTAGATAATAAACCTAATGAGTTGTTAATAGCATTCCAACGTAATGATAATTTAACCGTTTCAATAGGACTATTCTTAAGCACATCATTCATTGCTTTGAAGTAACCTGGATCTGTAACAATAATCTTTTCAAGACCTTTAGAACCATCTAAACCTTCAAGATCAACACCAATTCCTTTTAAATGAGCTTCCCAATCAATTACAGGAGCTAATTCAGTTAATTCAGCAAGAGTCATTGGGTTGTAAATTTTACGAGTATCTCTACGTTCTTCTTTTGTCATTCTAGGTTCAGCTAAACTCTTTTCAAAAGCAACAATAGTTGCTGCATTCTTTTTAGCTGTAGCCTCGTCATCACCAAACTCTTGTAACATTTTAGCTACAAAAACTTCATATTTTTCAAGCTTGTCTTTTACCTTTTCATCCACATAGTAATCTCTTGATAAACCAAGTCCACCAGCTCCCATGTAACCAGCATTCATACTACTGTTCTTAAGGTCGTTAAACACGCCAAAACCATAAAAACCAGCGCCTCCATAAGGAGCCATGTTAGTAATGAATGTTTGTACGTCGTTTAAATCTTTAATTTCTTCAATTTTTTCAAGAAAAGGTTGTACTGGAGCTTTACCAGCTTTGTTTCTAGCTACGGTATCCATAATGGTTTCGTAGTAGTTTACTGCTTTTTCTTGGTCAGAATCTATTTCTTTTCCTTCAGCATCTTTTACTTTTGGGAAGTTACCTTCTTCAATAGCTTTATTTAAAATAGCTAATACATCTTTGGTAGTAGTTTTTCTTAACTGATTAAAACCTCCCCAAGAAGTTTCGTCAGCTGGAATTTCAGTATTGTCAATCCAAGAACCGTTAACATATCTAAAGAAATCATCGGTTGGTTTAACCGAAGTATCCATGTTTTCTAAAACAATTGCCTGTACTTTTTCTTCAGGCTTTTTGTCTGTTTTACACGCAATAACCCCTAAAGAAGCAACAGCAGTAGTAAACAGTACTTTGTGAATGGTTTTCATTTTTAATGTTTTTTGAATGAGTTTTAATTTTAACAAACTACCTCGAGATTTTGTCCCGAGGTAGTAAATTTACTCTAATAAGAGTCTGTTTTTATAAAAATGTTACAGTTTTTAACTTTTTATTTTAGATTTTGGAGCATTTGGTAATGTTTCAAATCCCATGTTAAATAAAGTAAAACCAAAAATATCAGCATACTGCTCAATAGTTTTTGCTACAGGAGTTCCTGCCCCGTGACCAGCATTTGTTTCAATTCTAATCAAAACAGGATTGTTCCCTTGTTGTTTTTCCTGTAATTCAGCAGCAAACTTAAAACTATGAGCTGGTACAACACGATCGTCATGATCTCCTGTTGTTACCATAGTTGCAGGGTACTGAGTACCTTCTTTTACATTATGTACAGGTGAATATCCTTTTAAGTATTCAAACATTTCTTTACTCTGCTCAGAAGTCCCATAGTCATATGCCCAACCTGCTCCTGCTGTAAAGGTGTGGTAACGTAACATGTCTAATACTCCAACTGCAGGTAAAGCTACCTTCATTAAATCAGGACGTTGAGTCATAGTGGCACCTACCAACAAACCTCCGTTAGATCCTCCTCTAATAGCTAAGTAATCAGATGAAGTATAGTTTTCTTTGATTAAGTATTCAGCAGCAGCAATAAAATCATCAAATACATTTTGCTTTTTTAATTGCGTACCTGCATCGTGCCATTTTTTACCATACTCTCCACCACCACGTAAGTTAGGTACAGCGTATACACCACCTTGTTCCATCCAAACAGCGTTAGCAATACTAAAACTAGGAGTTAAGCTTACATTGAATCCACCATAACCATATAAAATAGTAGGGTTTTTACCATTTAACTCTAATCCTTTTTTATAGGTAATAATCATAGGAACTTTTGTTCCGTCTTTTGAAGTATAAAATACTTGCTTACTTTCATAGTCATCTGCATTGAACGAAATAGCAGGTTTCCAGTATAATTCGTAAGTTCCATCTTCTGGATTGAACTTGTATGAAGAACTTGGAGTATTGTAGTTGGTAAAAGAGAAATATAATTCTTTTGCATCAGTTTTTCCTCCAAAACCACCTGCAGAACCTACACCTGGTAATTTTACTTCACGGATTAATTTCCCATCAAAATCATATTGTAATACTTTAGAAACTGCATCTACCATATACTTTGCAAAGAAATATCCAGACCCTGTTGATGGAGATAATACATTTTCAGTTTCAGGAATAAAATCTACCCAGTTTTCTGGCGTTGGGTTTGCAGCATCTACAGTAACAATTTTCTTGTTAGGTGCATTTAAGTTAGTTACTAAGTATAACTTACTT
The DNA here is from genome assembly GCF_056815515.1 of Tenacibaculum sp. DPLXC6. Taxonomy (NCBI): domain Bacteria; kingdom Pseudomonadati; phylum Bacteroidota; class Flavobacteriia; order Flavobacteriales; family Flavobacteriaceae; genus Tenacibaculum; species Tenacibaculum sp. DPLXC6. The sequence goes on along the minus strand of NZ_CP141806.1, from coordinate 2,189,809 downwards.
CCTTTACTATCAATAACACCAGTGTCGCTATCAAAATTGTTAATGATAGGTGTTAGTTTGCTATTAGGATCTGTTAAATCCTTAATAAATAACTTGTTTCCTGAAGTTGAGGTTGAAGCAGATACAAATAGGTATTTGTTATCCTCTGTTAAATATCCACCAACATAACGGTGTTTTTCTTCTGGAGTAGCTCCAAAAATAACTTCATCAGAACTTTGAGGAGTTCCTAATTTGTGGAAATATAATTTATGTTGATCTGTTTTTGCAGATAACTCACTTCCTTTAGGTTTGTCGTAACTAGAATAGTAAAAACCTTCGTTTCCTCTCCAAGCAATTCCAGAGAATTTTACATCAACTAAAGTATCTTCTTTAATTTCTTTGGTTTCTGCATCCATTATAATTACCTTTCTCCAATCACTTCCTCCTTCAGAAATTGAATAGGCTACAGTTTTTCCGTCTTTGGTAAAACTTACCGAGCCTAATGATGTAGTTCCATCTTCAGCAAACGTATTAGGATCTAAGAAAACCTCTTCTTTACCATCTTTATCCTTTCTATATAAAACATATTGATTTTGTAACCCGTTGTTTTTATAAAAATAAGTATAATCACCTTCTTTAAATGGAGTTCCTACTTTTTCGTAGTTCCATAACTCAGATAAACGATTTTTTAATTGTTCACGATATGGAATTTTGTCTAAGTAATCGAAAGTAACTTCGTTTTCAGCTTTTACCCAAGCTTCAGTTTCAGTACTTCTATCGTCTTCTAACCAACGATAGTTATCGGTTACTTTAGTTCCAAAATATTCATCTACAACAGGTTTTTTAGTTGTTTCTGGATAACTCACACTAATATTGTTTTTAGGTTGCTTTTCTTCTTTACAAGAAACTAAAATAGTTCCTGCACAAATAATGGGAAGAAGGATTTTTTTCATGATTAAAAAAATTGGTTAATTAGACCAAAGTTAGAAGAAAAACATTCACAGCAATTTATTTTAAGATGACTTTAACAAAAAGGCCCTTGTAAATCTATTGAAATAAAAACGACTACCTTTACATAATTATAATATAATAAGCATGACTGAAAATTTAAACAAAGAAGCTTTTTTTAAAAAGGTTTTTAACTATGAAGAAAATAAAGAATGGAAATTTGAAGGAGATTTACCTGTAATAATTGATTTTTATGCTGATTGGTGTGGACCATGTAAAGCACTTGCTCCAGTTTTGGAAGAACTAAGTACAGAGTATGATGGAAAAATTAATATTTATAAAATAGATACAGAAGCAGAACAAGAATTAGCAGCTGCTTTTGGAATAAGAAGTATCCCTTCTATGTTATTTTGTCCTGCTAACGATGATCCTCAAATGGCTCATGGAGCATTGCCAAAAAAACAAATTGAACAGATAATTGAAGACGTTTTAAAGGTTACGAAATAACCAAAAAAAACAAGAAAATTAAGGTTTAAAAAGTGACACATTTTGTGTCACTTTTTTTATGTTGAAACACAAAATAAGAAACTCAGTGAGTATCACTTATCAAGCGTTTTTTTTAATTTTAAAACATTGATTTATAAGTTTTTGTAAAAACTTAAAAATATTGTAAATTGAAGAAGGAAAAGTAATTTGTTAAAAACTTCAAGGGATTTGTGAATAAGTATAGCTTTCAGAATTTAGCAAATTTTCCAATCTTTGTTTCTATACTCAGGGAATAAAAATAACACACTAAAAAGAGCTTAAAAAGCATGGCATCGATTGAACCAATTTTACAAGAAAATAAAGACAGATTTGTAATTTTTCCAATTCAACATAATGACTTATGGGAATGGTATAAAAAGCAACAAGCTTGTTTTTGGACTGCTGAAGAAATTGATTTACATTCAGACTTAACAGACTGGAATTCTAAACTAACAGACGATGAGCGTTACTTTATTAAGCATGTTTTAGCATTTTTTGCCGCATCTGATGGAATTGTAAATGAAAATTTAGCAGAAAACTTTGTAAACGAAGTTCAATATTCGGAAGCAAAATTCTTTTATGGTTTCCAAATCATGATGGAGAATATTCATTCTGAAACGTATTCATTATTAATTGATACGTATATTAAGGATGAAGAAGAGAAAGATAGATTATTCAAAGCAATTGAAGTTTTTCCAGCAATTAAAAAGAAGGCAGATTGGGCTTTAAAATGGATCGAATCTGATTCGTTTGCTGAGCGTTTAATCGCTTTTGCCGCAGTTGAAGGAATTTTCTTCTCAGGGTCTTTTTGCTCAATTTTCTGGTTAAAGAAACGTGGGTTATTACCTGGATTAACATTCTCAAATGAGTTAATCTCTCGTGATGAGGGTATGCACTGTGATTTTGCTGTACACTTACACAACAATCACTTAGTAAATAAAGTGCCAAAAGAAAGAATAAGAAATATTATTATATCAGCTTTAGATATTGAAAGAGAGTTTATTACCGAGTCTCTACCTGTTAGTTTAATAGGTATGAATGCAACGTTAATGACGCAATATTTAGAGTATGTTACCGATAGACTACTTTTAGAATTCGGATGTGAAAAAGAGTATGAGTCTACCAATCCATTTGACTTCATGGAAATGATTTCTTTGGAAGGGAAAACTAACTTCTTTGAAAAAAGAGTATCAGAGTACCAAAAAGCTGGAGTAAAATCAGGTGGTACAGGAAGCATCAGCTTTGATGCAGATTTTTAGGAACCAATAAGCTGCTATTTCCCCTACATGCAGTATTACTCAGCTAGAGCACTTTTTTCAGTGCTTTAGCGTTATAATCGTTTCAAAAGAAACAAACAAGTATTAACATTTTACATGTTGTCATAAACAACTATGTTTTGGCGACGCTATTAACCAAAAAAAACAATATCAATATGTATGTAGTAAAAAGAGACGGCAGAAAAGAGCCTGTGATGTTCGATAAAATCACAGCAAGGGTTAGAAAAATGTGTTATGGATTAAACAATATTGTTGATCCAGTAAAAGTAGCAATGCGTGTTATTGAAGGACTGTATGATGGGGTAACTACTTCTGAATTAGATAATTTAGCAGCTGAAATTGCTGCGACAATGACGACTGCGCATCCTGATTATGCGAAATTAGCAGCTAGAATTGCCGTATCTAACTTACATAAGAACACCAAGAAATCGTTTTCGGAAACAATGACGGATTTATACGAATACATTAATCCACGTACAGGAAATAAAGCTCCTTTACTAGCAGATGATGTGTATAAAATTATCATGGATAATGCTGATAAATTAGATTCAACAATTATCTATAGCCGTGATTTTAACTACGATTATTTTGGTTTTAAAACATTAGAGCGTTCTTACTTATTAAAATTAAACGGAAACATTGTTGAGCGTCCGCAACAAATGTTAATGCGTGTTGCTATAGGTATACATAAAGAAGATATTGACGAGGCAATTGCTACATACGAATTAATGAGTAAAAAATATTTTACCCATGCAACGCCAACGTTATTTAATTCAGGTACGCCAAAACCACAAATGTCGTCTTGTTTCTTACTACAAATGCAAGATGATAGTATTGATGGAATTTATGATACTTTAAAACAAACAGCTAAAATTTCACAATCAGCTGGAGGTATCGGTTTATCTATTCACAATATCCGTGCTACTGGAAGTTATATTGCAGGTACTAACGGAACATCAAATGGAATTGTACCTATGTTACGTGTATTTAACGATACAGCTCGTTATGTAGATCAAGGAGGAGGAAAGCGTAAAGGTTCATTTGCAATGTATTTAGAACCATGGCATGCTGATATTTACGATTTCTTAGATTTAAAGAAAAACCATGGTAAAGAAGAAATGCGTGCACGTGATTTGTTCTACGCTATGTGGATTTCAGATTTATTCATGAAGCGCGTACAAGAAGATGCTGATTGGACATTAATGTGTCCACACGAATGTCCACATTTATATGATACTTATGGTGAAGAGTTTGAGCGTTTGTATACAAGTTATGAAGCTGCCGGAAAAGGAAGAAAAACTATTAAAGCGCGTGATTTATGGGAGAAAATCTTAGAATCACAAATAGAAACAGGTACTCCGTACATGTTATATAAAGATGCAGCAAACCGTAAATCAAATCAAAAGAATTTAGGAACAATTCGTTCTTCAAACTTATGTACTGAGATTATGGAATATACTGCTGAAGATGAAGTAGCGGTATGTAACTTAGCATCAATAGCAATACCAATGTTTGTTGCTGAAGATGAAAACGGTAATAAGTTTTTTGATCATCAAAAGCTATTTAAAGTAACTAAAAAGGTAATCCGTAATTTAGATACGGTAATCGATCGTAACTATTATCCAGTAAAAGAAGCAGAAAACTCAAACTTCCGTCACCGTCCGGTAGGGTTAGGAATTCAAGGGTTAGCAGATGCTTTTATCATGTTACGTTTACCGTTTACTTCTGAAGAAGCAAAGAAATTAAATCAAGAAATTTTTGAAACCTTGTATTTTGCTTCTGTAACCTCATCAATGGAAGTTGCTAAAACTAAAGGAGCTTATTCAACTTACAAAGGATCTCCAATGTCACAAGGAGAGTTCCAACACAATATGTGGGGAATTAAAGATGAAGAATTAAGTGGTCGTTGGGATTGGGCGAAGTTACGTAAAGATGTAAAAAAACATGGAGTTCGTAACTCATTGTTAGTAGCACCAATGCCTACAGCATCTACTTCTCAAATCTTAGGAAACAATGAAGCTTTTGAACCATACACTTCTAATATTTATACACGTAGAGTATTATCAGGAGAGTTTATTGTTGTAAACAAACATTTACTAGAAGATTTAGTAGAGCTAGGTTTATGGGATAATAATATGAAGGAAGATATTATGCGTGCAAACGGATCAATTCAACATATTGAAGCAATTCCACAAAACTTAAAAGATTTATACAAAACTGTTTGGGAAATGAGTATGAAAGATATTATCGATATGGCACGCCATAGAGGATATTTTATCGATCAATCTCAATCGTTAAACTTATTTATGCAAGATCCTGATTTTGCGAAGTTAACTTCAATGCATTTCTATGCATGGAAATCTGGATTAAAGACAGGAATGTATTATTTACGTACAAAATCTGCTGTAAATGCGAAGCAGTTTACGTTGAATGTAGAAAAGAAAGAAGAAGACAAACCAATGAGTCCTGAAGAATTTAAGGCTATGGTTGAAGCTTCTAAAAATGCAGAAGGTCCAGATGACTGTTTAATGTGTGGATCTTAATTAGAATTAAATTAAAAGTGATAAAGAGAAGTCGAAAGGCTTCTCTTTTTTAGTATTTTCGAAAAAATTTTTTACTCATAATGATGAACTGGGAACAACTCCTTTCTTTAAAACGTTTTGGTGATATCCAAAAACGCGAACGTGCAAAACAAGATGAAACTCGTTTAGGTTTTGAGGTAGATTTTGATAGAATCATATTTTCGTCAGCTTTTCGTAGCTTACAAGATAAAACACAGGTAATTCCATTATCAAAAACTGATTTTGTCCATACACGCTTAACACACAGTTTAGAAGTGTCAGTTGTTGGACGTACGTTAGGACGTAGAGTGGGTAAGGAGCTGTTAGAACGTCATCCACACTTAAAAGAATTAGGATATACTTTTAATGATTTTGGTGCGATTGTGGCTGCTGCATCTGTAATGCATGATATAGGAAATCCGCCATTCGGACATTCAGGAGAAAAAGCCATTGGAGAATACTTTAAAACAGGGAAAGGATTTCAGTATAAAAACAAATTAACCGATTCGGAGTATCAAGACTTAATAGATTTTGAAGGGAATGCAAACGGGTTTAAAATTCTTACAGAAAACAGAGAAGGAGTTCAAGGTGGCTTGCGTTTATCGTATGCAACTCTAGGAGCTTTTTTAAAGTACCCTAAAGAGAGTTTACCAAAGAAACCAACCAATCATATAGTAGATAAGAAATACGGCTTTTTTCAGTCAGAAAAAGATGCTTTTTTAGATGTAGCTCAAGATTTAGGTTTATTAAAAAAAGAATCTGAAGGAATTTCTTATTACCGACATCCGTTAGCGTATTTAGTAGAAGCGGCAGATGATATTTGTTATACAATTATCGATTTTGAAGATGGAATCAATTTAGGTTTAATTGAGGAAGATTATGCCTTAGAATACATGATTAAGTTGGTGAAAGATACGATTGATAGCAAAAAATATCATTCATTACAACACACTAAAGATCGGGTAAGTTATTTACGAGCTTTAGCCATAGGAGTATTAATTAATGAAGCAGTGACCATCTTTTTAGATAATGAAGAAGCTATTTTAAATGGAACATTTGACAAAGGATTGTTAGATAAGTGTAAATATGAAGCACAGATTAATGATATTATTAAAATAAGTGTTGATAAAATTTACAGAAGCAAAGAGGTTGTTGAAAAAGAAGTTGCAGGATATAAAATTATTGCAGATCTTCTAGATGTTTTTGTAACGGCTTTGAATAATAAGTTTGATAGTAGACAATCTAATTATGATAAGTTAGTATTGAATTTAATTCCACAAGAATACCAACAAGAAAAAGAGAGTTTATATGATAGAATTATGCAAATTTCAAGCTATGTTGCAGGTTTATCAGATGGATATGCTATACGTTTACACAGAAAAATAATGGGGAATATTAGTTAGAAAGTGTTAAATAGTTGGTTTTTTTGTTTAAAAAACAAGTGTTTGGTGTATTATTGCTAATAATAATTAGGGTAAATTAAAAATTATCTGTTATAGTATTCATCAACTACTTTATTATGAATAAAAAAATACTTTTTTTTAGCTTTTTAATTATAGCTATATGCAGTGTTGTTTTTAAAGTTTCAGTTAATAATGAGACGGAAATTGATAAACTAAGAAAGCAGCATGCAAAAATATTAAAAGAACATCCTTTTCAAAAAACAGGAAAACTTCCTAAGAAAAAAAGAAAAGCGCAAGGACTGCCCCCGAACGCTTATTTTGAGCAAAAATACTTGAATGAAATCAATCCTAGTACAGGAAGAACACACAAAGAAAATGTTTATAAACTTCAAGAAGAACTAAATAAACGAAGAATTGGACGAAAAGTACCTGGTGATGCCAATAATGCTTGGGTAGAAAGAGGACCAGATAATGTTGGAGGAAGAACACGAGCACTTTTGTTCGATCCAAATGATGCTACGAATGAAACTGTTTTTGCAGGAGGAGTTAGTGGAGGCTTATGGAAAAATACAAACATATCAAACCCAGATTCTAAATGGGTTCGTGTAGGAATACCTGAAAACTTAGCAGTATCATGTATAGCTGGAGATCCAAATGACTCAAAAACCTTTTATGTAGGAACTGGAGAGTCGTATGTAAACGGAGATGTGAATGGAGATGGTTTATGGAAATCTATAGATGGAGGAAATTCTTGGTCAAAGGTGCTAGGAGGAGTTACAGGAGAAACCTTTCTAGATACAAATTCTAAATTAACAGTTAATTCACCTGCCGAAATAGGAGGAGATTATATCTCAGTATTAACAACTGCTTTTGGAGGAGATATTACAACACCTATTACAAAAGATTTAGTTTTAGTAATAGATGGTACAGTTCCAACAGAAGATGGTTGTGATGCTATTACAAATGCAGCTGAATTAAATGGAAAAATAGCAGTTATTAGAAGAGGAACTTGTAATTTCTCAGTAAAGGCCAAAAATGCTCAAGATGCAGGAGCAGTTGCTGTAATCATAGTAAATAATGAAAACACAGCTCCTTTTAACATGGCAGCAGGTGATGGGTCGGAATCAGTAACTATTCCGGCAGTAATGATAAACCAAGAAATAGGTGATGCTATAATAACGAAGTTATCTACAGGTTCTGTAAATGGAACGTTAACAAAATTAAAAGAGGATGCTACGAATTCTACTATAGTTCCAGGAATACAACACATAAACGATATTGTAATAAGAAATAACTCTGGGGTTTCTGAAGTTTATGTAGCAGCAGGAGAAGCAGGGTACATGAGCACTGTCTCATTAGGAGGAGATAGCATTGGTGTTTACAAATCAATTAATGGTACGGACTTTATCAAAATAAACCTTCCAAAAACATCAGGGGGAAATCCCTATGAACCAAATAACTTAGAAGTTGCCTCAGATAACTCAATCTATTTAAGTACTACAAGAAGCTTTACTTTTGGAGATGGAGGAGGAGCTATTTTAAAGTCGACTGATGGAGAAAATTTTAGTTTAGTTCATTCTATTGAAAATGGACTTAGAACGGAAATAGCATTATCACCTACTAATGCAGGAACGGTATATGTTTTAGCAGAAGTTAATGATTCTGAAGCGCCAGTAAAAATTTTAAAAACGAAAGATAGCTTTAATACAGTTAATGAAACAACATTACCAAATGATGCGGATACTGATATAGAAGCTAATGATTTTACCAGAGGACAAGCTTTTTATGACTTGTTAATAAAGGTAGACCCTAATGATGAAAATACGCTATATGTTGGAGGAATCGATTTATTTAAATCTACTAATGGAGGGAATAATTGGCAACAAATTTCAAAATGGTCAAATAATAATGATTTAGCCTTATTAGGAGCTTCTTTGGTTCACGCAGACCACCATGGGTTGGCATTTGCTTCTTCTAGTAGAATGGTATTTGGTAATGATGGAGGAGTTTATTTTTCTAATAATTCAGGTTCTACGATAGATGCTAGAAATAATAACTATAACACGTTACAATTTTATACACTTGGTGTAGCACCTACTACAGCTTTTGATGGTAAAGAATATTTTTTAGCAGGAGCACAAGATAATGGAACTCAGTTAGTAGAGGAAGCGTCAGAAGGAGTTAATAGTTCTATTAGAGCTTCAGGAGGAGATGGAGCTGCTAGTTTTTTCGATACAGATGGAACAGATAAATACTTTATAACAAACTATGTATACAATCAAGCAATTTCATTGTATAATTATGCAACAAATAAATGGATAACCATTAATGATGAAAATGCTCGTAATGGAGATTTTATAAATCAAGAAGAGTTAGACTCTAACCTTAATATTTTGTATTCAAACTATTCTGCTTCTATAACTCCAGGGATAAGAAGGTACTCAAATATATTAACTGATGGTTCAGTTGAAAAGACTTTATTAACAAACGTATTAATGAATATAGGACCTTCTGCATTAAAAGTTTCACCTCACACGACTGCTTCTAGTAAATTATTTGTAGGGTTAAAAAACGGGAGATTACTTAAAGTAGAAAACGCAAATGTAGGAGTAGGAACGTGGTCTAATATTACAGGCCCTGACTTTGTTGGTTCAATATCAGATATTGAGTTTGGAGAAACAGAAAATCAAATTTTTGTTACAATGCATAATTATGGGGTAAAAAATATTTGGTATTCTAATGATGGAGGAGAAAATTGGGTAAGCAAAGAAGGTAATTTACCTGATATTCCAGTAAAAGCAATATTACAAAACCCATTAAGTAAAAATGAAGTAATTATAGGTACGGATTTAGGTGTTTGGAAAACGAATAATTTTAATGAGGCATCACCTATTTGGACACAGTCCTATAATGGTATGAGTAATGTTCCTGTTTTAGATTTAGATTTGCGAGATGATAATACTGTTTTTGCGGCTACTTATGGTAGAGGTGTTTTTTCAGGAAAATTTACTTTTGATGTTAATGGAGATGAAGATGGAGATGGTGTGTTGAACGGAGTTGACAACTGTCCTAATATAGCAAACCCAGATCAAGCAGATACCGATAATAATGGAATAGGAGATGTTTGCCAAGATACTGATGGAGATGGTGTTTTAGATATTAACGATAATTGTCCTGATAAAGCGAATCCAGATCAAACAGATACTGATAATAATGGAATAGGAGATGCTTGTCAAGATAGCGACGGAGATGGTGTAATGGATGATGTGGACAATTGTTCAACAACAGCAAATGCTGACCAAGCAGATGGTAATGCAGATGGAGTAGGAGATGTTTGTGATACTAGTTACAAGAATGCTGATAATATTTCGATCAAAACTACATCAGAAACATGTGCTGATGAAAACGATGGGAAAATCACTGTAAGCGTTAAGCAAACTTTTGTAAGTTATACTGTTACAGTAAAAGGAACCTCAACAGATGTATCTGAACAATTAACAACGGAGTCAATAACATTTTCAAACCTAGTACCTGATGTGTATGAAGTGTGCGTTAAGGTGAATGATAGAGATGATTATGTGCAATGTTTTGAAGTTCAAATAAAAGAAACAAGCACAGTTTCATTAAAAGTTGCTAAAAATAATGCATCGAAAGGATATACAATAAATGTTACATCGGGTACAGCTCCTTATAACGTTTATTTAAACGGAAACTTAATAGATACATTTAATCACTCAACGTTTGATATAAATGTTCAAAGGAGTGGTGTTTTAGAAGTTAAAACCGCTAAAGAATGTGAAGGAAAATTTAAAACAGTTATTGACAATATTTTCCTTAAGAAAAATCCAGTTTCAGAATCTATTGATTTATTAGTTCCTAACGATGCTGCCTCAACTATTGAGGTTATGGTTTATGATGTTACAGGAAAAGTTGTATTAAAAGACAAGGTTAACAAACAGGGTAATGAGTTATCTATTCCTTTCGATAAGTTTAAATCAGGAATTTATATCCTAAAACTAGGAACAGATGAAGTAAACACATTTAAAATATTAAAATAATGAAAAGAGTACTTAAAGCACTAGGATTATTTTCAACAGCACTTTTATTTAGTTGTGGAGGTGGAAGTAGTAATGATGGCGGAGGAGAGATTGCTAATGAAGCACCAACGAAGGTAACCCTAACTTACCCTACACAAAACTTACTATGTATTGATAATAGTATTCCTTTCGATTGGAATGATGCTACAGATCCAAATAATGACAACATTAGTTATAAAATAGAGATAGCAACTAATAGAGAGTTAACAAATATTATTAAAACTCAAACCGCAGTTGTGTCAAACATAACTATCACTTTAGATAAAGGACTGGCTCATTATTGGAGAGTAACAGCAGTTGATAGTAAAGGAAAAGAAGGAGATCCATCGGAGGTATTTGCCTTTTACACTAAAGGAGAAGGAGAAACAAATACTGCACCATTTACAGCTGAATTAGTAAAACCAGAGGATGAAGGAATTATATCTGGAACTACTGTAACCCTTGAATGGAAAGGAGCTGATTCAAATACTGGAGATACATTAACCTATGATGTATATTTTGGAGAAGATGCAGATCCAACAACAATAAAAGAAGAAAACTTAAGCACTACTAGTATAGAAGTGGATGTTGAAAGTGGTAAAACATATTACTGGAAAGTAAACACTAAAGATAATTCAGGTGCTAAGTCAATAGGACAAATTTGGAGTTTCACTATAAACTAAAAGAGTTTTTAAAATAAAAAAGCGATGCAAAATAGCATCGCTTTTTTATTTTATATAATTATTTTTTTAAGTGTTTCTCAGCTACTTTTTCAAGTTCGTCGTACCAGTTTTGTCCAAATTTTCTTATTAAAGCTTGTTTTACAAATTTGTATACAGGAACACTCAACTCTTTTCCTAAAGAGCAAGCATCATCACAAATTTCCCATTTGTGGTAGTTTACGGCAGCAAATTCACTATAATCTTTTACACGAACAGGGTATAAATGACAAGAAACAGGTTTTTTCCAATCCACAATACCTTGGTTATATGCTTCTTCAATGGCACATAAGGCAGTGCCCTTATCATCAAAAATAACATAGGCACAATCAGCATCATTAATTAAGGGAGTTTCTAGTTCACCAAAATCACTAGTAACCCAAGTACCTTGCTTTTCAATTGCTTCAATTCCTTCTTTTCGTAAAAACGGTTTTATCTTAGGGTAAATTTCCTCTAAAATTGTTGTTTCCTCTTTTTCAAGGGGTGCACCTGCATCACCATCTATACAACAAGCTCCTTTGCATGCAGATAAGTTACAGACAAACTCCTTTTCTATAAGGTCTTCTGAAACTATTGTTTTTCCTAATTGAAACATAATTTGTGTTTAAAATTGGAAGTTTGTATTAACTTCCCGTAAATTTAAATGCAAAAATACTAGATTGTAACATTACTTATATAATTTTGCACGCGAAAATATATCAACTATGGACTTTAACTTCAAAGAAATTTTTACTGCCTTTATGGTATTGTTTGCGGTAATTGATATTGTTGGAAATATTCCTATCATTATTGATTTACGTAAAAAAGTAGGACACATTCAATCAGAAAAAGCTTCTGTAATAGCAGGATTTATTATGATTCTGTTTTTATTCTTAGGACAGCGACTATTAAATTTAATAGGTATAGATGTACATTCATTTGCAGTAGCAGGTGCATTTATTTTATTTTTTCTAGCATTAGAAATGATACTAGGAATCACTCTTTATAAAGAAGATGATGAGGAAGCATTAAGTGCAACTGTTTTTCCTTTAGCTTTTCCATTAATAGCAGGCCCTGGTAGTTTAACAACACTACTTTCATTACGTGCAGAATTTAATCTTGAAAATATAATTGTAGCAGTTTTATTAAATGTAATCGTAATATACATTGTATTGAAAACTTCTACAAAAATTGAAAAAGTAATTGGACCAAACGGAATTAAAATTATTAGAAAAATATTTGGTGTAATTTTATTAGCTATAGCAGTTAAATTATTTGCAGCTAATTTTAAAATGTTGATAGCGTAATATGATTTTTGATGTACTTATTGTAGGAGGTGGAGTATCAGGTATGCAATGTGCCTTAGTTTTAGGTTCTGCACTTAATAAAGAATATGCTAAAGACAAAAAAGTAGGTATTATAATACATCAGCGTTCATCTCATCTACAAGATGCTCTTTTTAACAATGTTCTTGGTTTGGTTCCTGGAACTTTAGGAAAAGATATTTTAAAGGAAGGTAGAGGTCAGTTGGAGAAGTTATACCCTGAGGTATCTCAAATTGAGAATGAAAAAGTAATAGCTGTTTTTGAAGAGGAAAATAGGTACAAAGTTGTTACAAATAAAAATGAATATTACAGTAAAAATGTAGTTATTGCGCTCAATTATTCTAAACCTTTTGATATAGCAGGGTTAGAGCAATATGTAGAACGTCATATTCGTGCAAATGCAATGAAGGACAGAATACAACTACGTAATTTTAATCATTTAATTAAAGAAGGGTTATATGTCTGTGGAACTTTAGCAGGTTGGAGAAGTCAGTTTGCAATAGCAGCTGGTAGTGGAGCAAGTGTAGCGACAGATATTTTGACTATATGGAATGATAATGTACCTACCAAAGTACACGATAAACATAAAAAAGACTAATTATTTAATATAAATCATGAAGAAAGTAATAGGAGTAATAGCAATGTTAGCATTGTTTATTAACTGTGGGGGAAGTGACAGTGAAGTTGTACCAGCTGAAGATAAAGTTGTAGCTGTTGATGATTCTTTTGAAGCAGAAGAAAATAAAGAGACTGTATTGCCTAGTTTTTTGGTAAATGATACATATACATCTGGAAAGGTAAAAATAACTTTTGAGGCTTCCTCAGCAAGAAATGGAACCATTACACAAACAAATAATATATTTAAGTATAAACCTGCAACAAACTTTGTAGGAACAGATTCTTTTAAGTATACAATTTGTAGTACAATTACACCAAGTAATTGCTCCACTGCTACAGTAATTATTGATGTAATTGCTTCTACTAATGGAAATTCAGGAGGTTTCAATATTCCTTCTGAATTATCAGAATATTATAAGGACGTAGATTTCACTTTAACAGGAAGTTCTTTAAAAGATGTTTTAGCCACTGAAATTATAGATAGTCATACTACCTTCTTAGACTATACACCAGATGTTTGGAATGTATTAAAACAATCAGATTTAGACCCTACAGACAATACTAAGGTGGTTTTAATTTATGGTTATGACGATACAGATGGTAATTATGTAACAGATAGAACTCGTAGTAAAGAGACAAATGGCGGAAATACAGGAGACTGGAATAGAGAGCATGTGTTCCCAAAATCACTAGGAACGCCTGATTTAGGTACATCTGGTCCAGGAGCAGATGCACATCATTTAAGACCATCAGATGTGAGTTTTAACTCTCAAAGAGGAAATAAACTGTTTGCTACTGGTTCTGGAAATGCAGGAGATGTTTCTGGAAACTGGTACCCAGGTGATGAATGGAAAGGTGATGTAGCGCGTATGATGATGTATATGTACTTACGTTATGGTAGTCAATGTTTACCAAAAAATGTAGCTGTAGGATCTGTTGTAGCGTCAGATAGTAATATGGTTGATTTGTTATTAGAGTGGAATGCTCAAGATCCTGTTTCAGATTTAGAAATACAACGAAACAATATTGTTGCTAATGAACAAGGAAATAGAAATCCATTTATTGATAACCCTTACCTAGCTACAGTAATTTGGAGTGGTAATGAAGCTGAAAATACTTGGAAATAAAGTATAAGTAAAATTAAAAATGTAAAAGCCTGAGTATATACTCAGGCTTTTTTGATTTAGTAATAGATAGTCCCCCACAGATTATCATATTGTAATCATTGGTAACAAATGTAGCTTCTTTCTATTCTTTTAAATTAAAAAAAGGCATGAGTGTTTAAATATTAAGCATAAAAAAAACCGAAGCACTAGCTTCGGTTTTTTCTATATAAGTAAGGTTGTATTTTATCCTTTAAAACTCGCTTTTAAGAACTCAGAGTTCATACGAGCAATGTTTTCTAAAGAAATTCCTTTAGGACATTCAATTTCACAAGCTCCAGTATTTGTACAGTTACCAAAACCTTCTAAATCCATTTGAGCAACCATGTTTTTAACACGCTCAGTAGCCTCTACTTGACCTTGAGGTAATAAAGCATATTGTGATACTTTAGCTCCCACAAATAGCATTGCAGAAGAGTTTTTACAAGTAGCTACACAAGCACCACAACCAATACAAGTTGCAGCATCCATAGCTTTATCAGCATTTTCTTTAGGAACTAAGATAGCATTTGCATCTGTGGTGTTTCCTGATGTGTTTACAGAGATATAACCACCTGCTTGTTGAATTCTTTCAAAAGAACCCCTATCAACTACTAAATCTTTAATTACCGGGAAAGCAGCAGCTCTAAATGGCTCAATTGTAATCGTGTCGCCATCGTTAAACATACGCATGTGTAACTGACAAGTAGTTACACCACGGTCTGGTCCGTGTGCTTCACCGTTAATGTACATCGAACACATACCGCAAATTCCTTCACGACAGTCGTGATCAAATGCTACAGGTTCTTCACCAGTGTTTACCAATTGTTCGTTTAATACGTCCATCATTTCTAAGAAAGACATATGCTCAGAAATATCGGTCACCTTATATTCGACCATTTTTCCTTTATCACTTGCGTTTTTTTGACGCCAAATTTTAAGTGTTAAATTCATAATTCTCTCTTATTTGTATGAACGTTGTTTTAATTCAATATCGTTAAACTCTAATTCTTCTTTGTGTAAAACAGCATCAGCTGGTTCACCTTTATATTCCCAAGCAGAAACGTAAGCAAAATTAGCATCATCACGTTTTGCTTCTCCTTTTTGAGGTCCATCTAATTCAACAGACTCTTCTCTAAAGTGACCTCCACAAGATTCTGTTCTGTTTAAGGCATCTTTAGCGAATAATTCTCCAAGCTCTAAGAAATCAGCAACTCTTCCTGCTTTTTCTAATTCTGGGTTCATTTCATTCGCATCTCCTGGAACAGTTACGTTTTTCCAGAAGTCTTCGCGTAACGCTTTAATTTCAGCCATAGCTTCTTTTAAACCTTGTTCGTTACGTGCCATTCCACATTTTTCCCACATGATTTTTCCTAATTTCTTGTGGTAATAATCTACAGAATGTTCTCCTTTATTATTGATGAAGAAATCGATACGATCTTTAACCGCTTTCTCAGCTTCTTCAAACTCTT
This sequence comes from Tenacibaculum sp. DPLXC6, assembly GCF_056815515.1. NCBI lineage: Bacteria > Pseudomonadati > Bacteroidota > Flavobacteriia > Flavobacteriales > Flavobacteriaceae > Tenacibaculum > Tenacibaculum sp. DPLXC6. The sequence continues at coordinate 2,173,785 of NZ_CP141806.1, read as the reverse complement.
TAGTCTCAGTAGAAATTTTACCTGTACGGATATCGTTAGATAAGTAATTACCAATTGTATAAGGTAATACGAAATACCCGTCAGCTAAACCTTGCATTAATGCAGAAGCTCCTAAACGGTTAGCTCCGTGATCAGAGAAGTTTGCTTCACCAATAGCATAACAACCATCAATGGTAGTCATTAAGTTATAATCTACCCAAATTCCACCCATTGTATAGTGAGTTGCAGGATAAATCATCATTGGTGTTTTATATGGATTGTCATCAACAATCTTCTCATACATTTGGAATAAGTTTCCGTATTTAGCCTCTACTACTTTTTCACCTTCCTCAATAATTTTTTCTTGAGTAGGGTTTTTAATTCCGTGTAATTTACATTGCTCTTTACCGTAACGTTCAATCGCCGATTTAAAATCTAAGTAAACAGCCTCTCCTGTAGCATTTACACCGTAACCAGCATCACAACGCTCTTTTGCAGCACGAGAAGCTACATCACGAGGTACTAAGTTACCAAAAGCAGGATATCTTCTTTCTAAGTAGTAATCTCTATCCTCTTCAGCAATTTGAGTTGGTTTTAATTTTCCTTCTCTAATTGCTAATACATCTTCCATTTTCTTTGGAACCCAAATACGTCCATCGTTACGTAACGACTCTGACATTAGGGTTAATTTAGATTGATAGTCACCTGAACGAGGAATACAAGTTGGGTGAATTTGCGTGTAACAAGGGTTTGCAAAGAAGGCTCCTTTTTTATGAACTTTCCAAGCTGCTGTAGCGTTAGAACCCATTGCGTTAGTTGATAAGAAATACACATTTCCGTATCCACCAGAAGCAATTACTACTGCGTGTGCAGAGTGACGCTCAATTTCACCAGTAACTAAGTTACGAGCAATAATACCACGAGCTTTTCCATCAACAATTACCAAATCTAACATTTCATGACGATTGAACATTTCAATCTTACCACGAGCAATTTGACGGTTCATTGCTGAATAAGCTCCTAATAATAACTGTTGACCAGTTTGACCTTTCGCATAAAAAGTACGAGATACTAATACCCCACCAAACGAACGGTTATCTAATTGTCCACCATAATCACGAGCAAAAGGAACTCCTTGCGCCACACATTGATCGATGATGTTTGCAGAAACCTCAGCTAAACGGTAAACATTTGCTTCACGAGAACGGTAATCTCCACCTTTTACTGTATCATAAAATAAACGGTAAAAAGAATCACCATCTCCTTGATAGTTCTTCGCTGCGTTAATACCTCCTTGTGCTGCAATAGAGTGTGCACGACGAGGTGAATCTTGGTAAGCAAAAGCTTTAACGTTGTATCCTAATTCTGCTAAAGTTGCAGAAGCAGAACCACCCGCTAAACCAGTACCCACTACTATAACGTCAATTAAACGCTTGTTAGCAGGATTTACCAAGTCAATTTTATCTTTATAAGTTGTCCATTTATCTTTTAATGGACCTTTTGGAATTTTTGAATCTAAAGTTGCCATACTTGTTGCGTATTAGTGATTGAAATGATGAAATAATGCAATAATTACGAATCCTAACGGAATTAAGATTGCGTAAAGCTTACCAAAAGTTTTCAATCCTTTAGTATATTTATTATTTGCTCCCACAGATTGGAAAGCAGAATTAAATCCGTGTAATAAGTGTAATGCTAAGAATACAAAAGCAATTACATAAGCACCAACTCTAATAGGGCTTAAGAACTTGTGTTGTAATTCGTGGAAGTACCTAAACTCACCATCGTGTAATCCACTCCAATCACCTTGAATAAATTTGGTGTTGATTTCAGGAAACCAAAAATCGATAAAGTGTAATACAATAAATGCTAAAATAGCAGCTCCACTGTAAATCATGTTTCTACTCATCCAAGTAGAATTTGCAGCTCCGTTATTTTTAGCATAGCTAACTTTACGTGCACTTTTGTTTTTAATTTCTAAGATGAATCCCATTACAAAGTGAAACACTACACCAATAATTAAAACTGGTTGCATTACATATTGAATTAACGGATTCGTCCCCATAAAGTGCGACAATTTGTTAAATGTTGCTCCGTTATCTGGAAAAATCGAAGTAATGTTAATTGCAAAATGTTGTAATAAGAAAAACATCAGGAAGAATGCCGAAAGTGCCATGGCAAACTTTCTTCCGATAGAAGATTTTAGTAATCCGCTCATTATTTTGTTTGTTGATTAAATAATAGCACAAATTTAAGAGGATGACAGTACTTGAACAAACTTTACGAATTGTTTTCTTAAATATTTAGAATGGGTTTAAATAGCGCTCTAAAAAACTATTTTCTCTAATATTTACAGGGGAAAGAATGAGAGTGAGCTAATGGTTTTTGGTGTAAACACCTTTAAAAACCATATTTTCTAAACGTTAAATTAACTCTAGGTTTTAAATATTTAGGGTTTTCGGGTAAGCTATGTTCGTAGTATTCTTGACAGCCTTCTTCCATAACTAACAAACTTCCGTGCTTTAAAAGTATGTTGTTTTCAGCCATCGTTTTGTTTTCTCGGATATAAAATAAACGTTCTTCACCTAAACTAATTGAAGGAATAATATCAGTGTTTCCAAAAGCCATTTTATCTGAATGATAATCAATACCAGAGTTTCCATCAGGATAATAAATACAAACACAAGTTTTAAACTCCTGTTCAGTATGTTCTTCAATCTGTTTTTTTATAGGTAGCATATATTTTGGCCATACCATAACGTTTCCCCAAGCTGATTTTGGAAAAATATTTTTCTCTACCAAATCAGAGTCAACAAACATTAATTTACCAAAGTTGTATTTAACTACATCACCAGAAGGAAGTTTCATTTCCATCATATTTGTGAGGTCAGAGAGGCTTGTTAATTGCTTAAATAACTCTGTAGCATCTTTTTCAGTTAAAAAATTAGGGCTGTAACTGATAACATTGTTAATATTAGTTGACATTTTATATTGTTAGTTGATGGTTAAGTTTAGTATTGATGCCAATTCTTCAGGTTTTTCAAGAGGAACCATATGACCACAATTCTTAATCATTATATATGTTCCTTTTTCAGTTTTATTGGCAAACTCTTTTAGTTTTTTTTGGTTGATAAGCGCATCATTTTCAGCAGCAATAAAAAAGATAGGGATGTTTAAATTTAAAACTTCTTGTGAAATATTTAATCTAGTTGAGGTTGCTTTTAACTGACGAAGTAGTACATCTTTTCCTAAATCAGCATCCATTTTTTTAATAATAGAAACAATTTCAGAATTATTGTAATTGTTAGGATGTAGAAATTGTTGAACTCTTGCTTGAGAAATTCCTTTATAAGTATGCTTTTCTAAAAAGTCAATAGTGCTTTTTCTTAGTTGAATTTCTGAATCACTCAATCCATCAGTGTTAGCAGCAACTATAACTAACTTTTTTACTTTTTCAGGATAGTGAACACTAAAGTTCATAGCAGAAAACCCACCTAAAGAAAACCCAATAATTGTAGCAGGTTCTTCAATATGATTTAGTATAATCTGATTAATTTCTTCAAAAGAAGTTGCTGGAGTTATATCGATATGTACTGGAAGTATATTTTTTAGTTTAGGAAAAACATGTTGCCATAAATCTACTGTACACATGGTACCTGAAATTACATATACTTTTTGCATTTACCTTTTGTAATTTGAATTAATTAAGCATTTGTTGTTTTCCCATTTTCCGACTAGTGATTTTTTAGGAATCATCTCATTATTACAAGTCAGAAAATTACCGTTTCTATCTTTTTTAATAATTTTTAATTTTCCTTGAAGTATAGCATTGATTACTCTGTAAATCAATCCGTTTTTAGGGAGGTTACCACCTTTTTTGGAAAGTGTTAAACCAACCTCGTTATTAAATAAATCCATTTCTGAGGAAATTTTATCAGGAATAACACCGTCTTCTAGTTTTCGTTCTTTGTATGTTTTGTAGTTGTCTTTTTCATGGGCTTTACCAAGTGAACGAGCAGCATTTTCTCCAATTTCTTGTTGTAATAAAGCCATCCAAAAAGCGTGACGAAAAGCATCTACTTGTCCACCTGCGTAATCCCCGTCTAGTAGGGGAGAAGCTCTTAAAGAGTCACTTACTCTTGATGCTTCACGTGAAACAATAAAAGCTTTTTTAGCTTTAAAAGGGTGGAGTAGTACCCATGTTTTTTGAGCTCCTTGTAGTTTTTTAAATTGTTGCCAGTTGGATTGGGCAGTGGTGTAAAAAGGGAGTAAAAGAACTAAAAAAAGCAGTTTTTTAAGCATAAAGTTAATTTTTGCCACTAATTTGCTCTTCTAATTCAACAATTTTACTTTCTAAATCGTGTAATCTATCATAAACATCAACAGGTTCAGGCATTTGTTTAGACGCGAACATAGTAACATACCAAACCTCCATAATTTCTTCAGCGTTTATGGTATAAGTAGGGTAGTTGCCATCTTTATTATCACTTTTTAAAATAAGTTTACCTCTTTCTTCTATTCTATTAATTACACGTTTTAAAACAATACCATCATTCTTACTTACAATTACATATACACGACCATCTTTAATATCATGTAAATTCTCAACATACTTTCCAAAAACTAGATCTCCATCAAAAAAAGTACGCACCATAGAGTTTCCCTGTACTTCAAAACAACGAAAGGTACCATTATTAAGATGAGGCATATTAAAAGAAGGAAGTTGTTCTATGTAATTTGAATCACCATAACCATTTAAATAACCAGCTCTTGCTTGTATAGGAACATAAACCACGTTTTCATTACCTGAAGAATTCACAGAAACAACATGAGGAACTCCAGGATATGTTTGAATATTGCTGGATTCAGTTTTTAACATTATGTCACTTTTTCCAAATAAATAGTCGGGGTTTATGTTGAATTCATTAATAATAGATGTAAGAACATCGTAACCAGGTTTTGTTTTTTTTCTACTACCGTCAGATTGAGGTCTCCCATTAATAATGCTATCTATAGTGGTTCCAGTAACACCTATTTTTTTTGAAAAAGAAAAGTTATTTAAGTTGAAAGCATCTCTAATTGCTGCTATTTTTTCGGAAATTCCCATAACATTTTATGTTTTTACATATTGCAAAAATAATTAAACTTTTGTTTGTTTAAGTATGTAATATGTTTTATATTTGCATCGTTAATGAATTGCTAATATACAAAAAAATTGTAATAATCAAACATTTGTGTGGTTTTAGCGATTGTGTTTTTAAGATTTCAACTTGATTTTCTTCACTTTTTTGAAATCTATACTCGTTTATTCAAACATTTTTTTGAATAAAACCAAAAATCAAGAAAAAAGAACTGTTAGAAAAGCAACTAAACAGGGCTCTTTTTGAGCTTGATTAAGAATTAATTAAATTTTATAAAAATGAGTAAAAAACCAATCAAATCAAACCTATTTAGGTTTGTAACATTACGTAGTCCACAATTAATTGAAGACAAAGAAATCGGGTTTGTTTCGTTTCCAGAAGAAAAAAAAGCAGAAAGTTTAGCTTTTCAAGCAATACAAGGAGCTACTACAGATGAAGAAAGAAAAACAGCTTTAAAAGGGGCTTACAGTACAAGTTTTACTCCGATAAATAGTAGACTTGAAATTAAAAATTTACATCCAGAGTTATATCAGTTTTCTGGGTGGTTAATGCGCAATAAGAATGTGTTATCGTATGCTAGTATTGAAGCTAATTTGAATGCAGCACAAGAACTTACTGTAAGCGAAGAGTTTGTGTTGTGGGAAAATTTATTTCATCAAACAATTGACAAAGAGTTAGTTGCTGTAAGAGAAGCGTTGATACAAGTATTAGTAGCAAATAAGTTTTTAAAAGTATTTAATGCTTTTACGAATAGTTTTACGGAAGGTACAGAAGGGGAAATTGTTTTTACTGAAGAAAATGAAAAAGAATTTCTGCGTTTAGCGAACGCAAGTGTTATTGTACCTAAAGAGGTGATTATTGCTGCGCAAAATGAGTTTTCTTATACAGAACCCGTTATTTCAAAAAGTTCACAAGACTATATGCAGTCTCAGTTAGAGGCTGCTTTAGCAAAAGACAGAATTCAATTGCATGAAGCAACATTGAAAGAATTAGAACAAGCAGAAGTAGTTTATAAAAAAGCAGAAAATTTACGATATAAAACAGAACTTAAAGCCTACGATGCCACTATTAATCAATTACAAGAAGAAGCAATTCCTGAAATTCAAACAGTATTTTATGCTGATACAGGTTCTACAAGACAAATAAAAACGTATCCTGATTTACAATTGCCAAAGTTTGAGTTTGAAAGTGCTTTAGAGATTGATAGAGATATGGCGACAACAAGCTTATCTACAGAAACATTAAAGATAATAAACTCTGATAGTTTGAGTGTATATGACACCTTTGATGAAGTAAAGCCGATTTTAAGAGATCGAATTAAAAAGGATTATCAGTTAGTGTACGATGCTGCTCCTCAAGAGGCTCAAAAAATGAGTGTAGGAGATACCACAGTAACGTTAAATGCCATGAGAGGAGCGCAGTTGTATTCGTATTCAGGAAATATAAAACCAGCTGTTTTACTAGATAGGTTTGTGATGTCTATGAGTATCTACGTAGGTTATTCGAATGCGCTTGTAAAAAGTGCAAGCTATCAATTACAAGATGAGCTTGGAACTACCATAACAGGAAATACTGTAAAAAAACTATCAAGTAACAATAATTTGTTAAACCTCCAATTTTTCCCTAGCGGAGAAATCTTTACACAAGGAGAGCATATCTTCTCAGGCGAGCTAACTTTAAGTAATGATGTCAAGATACAGTTTAGCTCATCAATATATATTACAGGAAATTCACCAAGTTTTGAGGATAGATACTATGAGCCTATTAAGTTAGGAGAGTTAGAGCGTTTTGGTGTGTATTCAGGGATTGGAACCAAAGCTATAGATGGCAGTGAAACTATTACAGATGAAAATACGGCAATAGATACTGAAAACACGGTGTTGTATGGAGTGTCTCAATTAGGGATTGCTGATTTTAGACGGGTAGAGCAAGAGGTGTGTTGTTATGTGCCAGGTGAAGTGTCGCATATTGAAAATATTATGGCACGTGAATATAAAGAGCGTTCTACAAGAAATCTAAATGTATCAGAACAAACCACTGAAAGAACTTCAGAAAAAGAAGTAGAAAACTTAACCGATACAACCTCTACTGAGCGTAATGAGTTACAAAGTGAAGCGTCGTCTATAGTAAATAGTGATAATACTACTAGTTTTGGGGCAAATGCAAGTGTTAGTGGTAAGTTTGGAGGTACAAGTTTTGCTGCTGGAACTAATTTTAACTCTTCATCTTCAAACTCGACTTCCAATTCAAATTTACAAGCGCAAACCTATGCGCAAGAGGTAACTGAAAGGGCTATGGAGCGAGTGGTGCAAAAAATTAGTACAAAACGTACGTCTCGTATGTTGCGCGAATTTGAAGAAAACAATACCCATGGTTTTGATAACAGAAAAGGCGATAAGCATGTTACAGGAGTATACCGTTGGGTAGATAAGATTTATAAGAATAAGTTGATAAATTATGGTAAGCGCTTAATGTATGAATTTGCGTTACCAGAACCTGCAAAGTTTTATATCGAATCATATTTAAAAAACAATGATGGAGACGAAAAGACAACAGAAGGGCTGATTATTCCTAAAAAGCCAGTACACCCTAGTAAGTTGTCTAAAAAGATTGAAAAATCTTCTGATTTGAATGAAGATAATTATGCTAATATTTTATCTCAATATGGGGTTGAGCATATTAATTATCCTGAAGAATATATAACTATAGGTAAATCTTTTAAATTAGATTTTCGATTAAACAAAGGAAATAATGGTAGTCAGGAAGGGAGTTCTTTAAGTGAAGAGATAGAGATTTTAGATGGATATGAGACAGAATCATTTAAAATGAATGGTGCAATTTATTCGCATCAAGTTGACGATGATGATCATGGGAAAATAAGGGTTACTATTGGGGATGAAACTATGACTCAAAAATATAAGAGTGGAGAGTTTACATTGAAAAAAAATATAAATGTTATAGATAGCTTACCTGTTTCTGCTTCTACTAGTGATGTTATGTCAGCGAGTTTTAATGTTGTTGTTAAATGTAAGAGAACAGATGAAAGATTCAGAAAATGGCAAAATGAAACATATAAAGCTATCATGGAAGCATACAGCGAGCGTGTATTAGCATATAATGATTTTATACAGTCTCAAAATCAAGAAAACCAACCTAATGAAAAGAAAAAAGAGTTGAGCTCTCAAATCAATCGTAGTATTGAAAAACGTGAGCTAAAACGTATTGCTATAAGTTTAATGAAGCATAAAAATGTAGAATTTGCTCGAGATAACTACGATGGTGAAAGTTCTAAAAACATTGCAAGGGTACCAGAATTCCAAACACATGCTGAAACAGTTAAGTTTTTTGAACAAGCATTTGATTGGGAAATTATGGCGTATACATTCTATCCTTATTTCTATGGAGCAGAAGGTAGTTGGGATGCTAATTTTGAGTATAACGAAGGTAGCGACCCTGTTTTCCAAGCTTTTTTACAAAGCGGTATGGCAAGATCTGTAGTACCTGTACGTCCAGGTTTTGAAGAAGCTGTAAACTGGTATATGAAAACTGGTGAAATTTGGAATGGTCAAGGTATGGTTACCGATATGGATGATGATTTATATGTTTCTGTTGCCGAAGAAATGCAAACCATTGAAGGTGAAGTAGAAGGTACTTGGGAAACTCGTGTACCAACAACCTTAACCGTGTTACAAGCAGATTCTGTAGTATTAAACGAAGGAGGTTTGCCATGTAATCCAGACTGTGAAGGTCAAGGCTTATTTGATGTAAGTACTTATAAAATAGGAGATGGACCAGATGGTGTAGATTACGATATTGTGGGCGATACCAACAATGTAGCATAAGTGCAGTAAAAATGTTTGTTTAACAAACATTTTTCTATACACACAGTCACAAACCTCACCTGTAAAAAATCAATAAAACGTATTGTATTTGTTAGTTCCTTCCTCTTTTTTGTGAAGAGGAGGGCTGGGTGAGGTTTGTTTTTTACTAATCATAAAAAATAAAAAATATGCATGCTCATGAATATGGAAGCAAACATTTTAAATACAAAACCAATTTTAAAGGTTTGGTCGTGTTTTCAGATGTTCAGCAACAAAAAATAAAAGAAACAGCAGTTCCAAGCCCCAATATATATGTAGAAATAGAAAAAGGAGTAATTACTTCAGATAAATGGTTACTTCATTTTAATAGTCGATTGTCTGGTGAATATGGAGATTTTTTTCTAGAAAATAATCCGCCCTATGGACAAATTAGTAAACTAGAATATGAAGAAAATGATGAAAACTTTGCATTTATTCAAAATACCATTGTTGATTTTCAAAACGGAACATTGCCTTATTATAAAATTAATGAGAAGTTTTATATCCAACTTGATAATAGTATCGATTTAGAGGAGGTAATTGTAAATGCAAATCCATCGCCAACACCTAGAAAGGTAAAAAGTATCGAGTATGACGCTTTTACCTCCTTGTTTATTTCTGAAGATGGAGCGCAATTATTACAAGCTTATGAAGCGATACAAAGTGTAAGTGCACACGAGGTAGTTATTTTTATTGAGCGTAGCTCGGGAAGTAACCTTTTCGGAACAGTGTTCAGAATAAAAAAAGGGAAAAATGTAAGTTCTCTTATAGAAACGAACAGAATTCGCATAGCGGAAATTGCCAGAGCGTATGGTGTAGATGTATTTACGAACGAGCTAAGTAAAATGCTGGAACAAGAACTTAAAAAGAAAGAAGAAAGCGATTTTTACTTGGTCTTGGCAAAAGGTGGGCAAGTGGTGCGTTGGGGAGCGGATGTTACCTTAAGTAACTTGTCTAAATTCTTAAAAAACTCAGGCGAAGAAATAGGTAAGTTACAGTTAGGTGAAAACTATTGGAAAACAACGGTAGACGAAAAAGAGAACTCAAAATACAATCCGTTATTACCCAAGCTTAATATTAATGAGAGTTTTTCTTCCGAGGAATTGGCAAATTCAATTTATAAAAATTATGTAGTTCCTATTGAAGTCCCTATTGTAACGTTTGCAGAGCGATTTAATAAACATTGGTTGTTTAAAGAGCTTATGCCTTTTAAAAGTGAACGTATTACCAAGTTGTTTAAGCAAGTACCAGGTATACTTAAAGAGTTTTTAGATGGTGTAAAAGAAAACGCACAAAACACCTACAATTTTATTAACGGATTGTTAGTAGGGCTTATTAATAGTATAATTGACTTCTTTAAATCTATCTTTGATATTTTAGCTATTTTGGTAGATGTTTTAAACGGCGTTATCCAAACAGGAAAGTTCTTTGAAAAACCAGGTCATTACCTACGGTTATTAGCAGAAGGCTTTGAAAACCTTATCGATTTAGTACTCAGTACTTTTACATTAGCAAACCTAAAAGCGTGGATGCAGTTTTTAATAGAAATGCCTATAATAACTGCTAAACTATTAATAGTTTTATTAGCTAAGGCATCTAATACAAAAATCAAGATAGATCCAGGTGCTTTAGGGTATTATATAGGTTTTATTGTTGGTTTTATCGCTTCAGAAGTAGTACAATTTATTGCCACTGGAGGAACAGCTAATATAGCCAAAGCAACCAAAGCAGTATTAAAATCGTATCAAGAGTTAGCGAATGTAGTAGCTAAAAAAGTGGTAAAAACAGCAGAAATAACAGTAGATGTAGTTTTAGCTGCGATTAGAAAGCTTAAAGAATTTGCTAAAAACTTTGCGAAACATTTAGATGATCTTAAAAAATGGATTAGTGAGTTGGTTGTTAAGTTGGTAAACGTGGCTAATCAATTATTTAAAGGCTTCGAAGCAGCTTTAGAATTGTTGTATGATTTAGGAGTTGTTATTTTTGAGAAACTAGATCCTAACACAGGAAAAGTTTTAGTAGGTCCTGATGGAGTTATTTATACTATTAAACAAGGAGATAAAACCATTTTAGAAGGGACTGAAGATGCTATTAGGAAATTTGCTAAAAAAATAGATGAAATTCGTTCTAGTGGAGGGAGTAGTAAAAAGAAAGTTCAAGAGTATTTGGATGAATCAGCAAAAAGAACTTATTCAAAACTATTAGGTAATTCTCCTTTATATGGTTTTAAAAGCTTCGGACAACTAAAACAGTTTGGAATACAGATATTTAATTTTTTCTCAAAAAAAGGATTTAAAAACATTGAAGTTTTTATGCAAGGAAGTTCAGTTACAGGGAGAAGTTATGAAACAGGAAAAATTTTTGATACTGGCCGGAAAAGTGATTTTGATATAGCTGTCGTTAGTGAAAAATTACTTGATTTGGCTAAAAGTAAAAAGTTGGCTAAAGAGACTCATCCATACTCTTTACCGTTAAAGTTTAAAGATATGAAAGAGTTAGGTTTTAGTGATTTTGTTTTAGCTTTACAAAAACAATATGGTAGAGAGGTTAATTTTAGATTTTATAAAAGTCTAGAGGAGTTAAATAGAAAAGGAAAATCATACAGAATTAAATTTTAAATTATGGAGCAAAAAAAAATGATTTATACAATTTTTGGATATACTCAAAAAGATGAAGCTAAATTAGCTGAAATTCTTTCAGAAAAATTAGAAATAGAATTAGTTAAAGATGAAGATTTTTATGAGGATGAAGGTCCCTATGTTTTTTTTGGAAAAGAAAAGAGTTTAGTTGATTATTTATGTATTAAGAAGCAATTTAGAGTAGGTGATTCTTGGGATAATGATTATCATAAAATTTGTCCTTGGGCTGTTGAGATAAATTTTACTAGTCTATCAAGTTTTGAAAACACTTCGCGAGCAGAAAAGGTAAGAGAGCTTTTAAAGGATGTTTCTGAAATTAAGGAAATTGATTTTTCGGAATGGAATACAGATGTTTAACATGTGATAATTAAGTAAATTATGATTACAAAAGAAGAGGCTATATAAAATAGCTTTAGAAGTTTTAAAGAAAGAGAATATTGAGTATTCCAGTATAGATGATGTTAATGACATTAGATTTGAATCTAAAGAAGAATTAGAGTATCCCATTCCAGTTGGAAAATTTAAAGGAGAAAAAATAGGTCTTTTTATCGTGACTTATGGTGAGTGTTGGAGGCTTGAAGAACGAAGCATGTTTATAGATATAAATGTCGAAACAAGGGAGGTTTTATATATTACTACTCCTCATGATTTTATAGAATTGGGATAGAAAAACTCTTTTAAAGGTTCTTTAATAGGATTTAAGAGATAGAAATAAAAACCGCCTAAAATTTTAGGCGGTTTTTTCTTTTTGTAAAAAGTTATAGAAAATTTTCAAGAATACTTCTAAATTAAAACATAACACAAAATATTTGTAATTTGTTTTGTTTTTAGTTGTAATATGTTGTATATTTGTCTTGCTTTTCTAACAGTTCATTGTTATTTATTAATCTTTAATGTAAGCAGAAACGAAAAAAGTTATGATTAACCCCTTTCAGGTCTAGGAAAAAGAAAAAGAATCAACAACTTACAAGTTTTGTCTGCAAGCGCTTTAAAAAAATTAAACATTTGTATGAATAATTTAATATCAGTAGCGTTATCGCAATACGGAGTCAAAGAGGTGAAAGGCTCAAAAGATCATCCTCAAATTATAAACTATTTTACTTCATTAGGTTTTGATGGAGGAAAATTTAAAGATGAAACCGCTTGGTGCAGTGCCTTTGCAAATTGGGTAGCTAAAAAAGCAGGTTATGAACACACAAACCAGCTAACAGCACGCAGTTGGTTGTCGGTAGGAAACTCTACTACAAATCCAGAACCAGGAGATGTGGTGGTTTTATGGAGAGAAAACCCTAATAGCTGGAAAGGACATGTTGGATTCTTAATTAAAGAAACCAGACGATATGTATACCTATTAGGTGGTAATCAAGGAAATAGTGTAAGTATTAAAGCATATCCTAAAAACAGGGTATTAGACTTTAGAAAACTAAAAAAGAATGGATAAATTTTCGCATTTCATTTTTTGGTTGCTTGCTTTACTGTCGCCTTTAAATGGAGTGTTAACTACCATGATGTTACTAATAGTAGTTGATTTTATTACAGGAGCCTATGCCTCTTTAAAATTACAAATACCTATAAAAAGCGAACGAATTGGACATACCATTTCTAAGTTTGTTATTTATAATTTGGTAATAATATCAGCTTATTTTTTAGAAAAACACATTGTAAATGAAGTTCCTTTTTTAAAAATAATAGCAGGATTTATAGCTATTACCGAAACAAAGTCAATTTTAGAAAACTACAACAAAATTTATGGAGTAAACCCCTTTAAAGCATTGCATAGTTTGTTAAAACAAGCGGGTATGCAAAGTACCTTAGAGCAAACAACCGAAAAACAAAAAAACAACGACAAAGAAAAAGTTTAGTCGCTAACACTCTTTTTAGCGTCTCTTTTTTATCAAAAAAAAATTTAAAAACGATAAAAAAGAACAAAACATGAAACAAAACAAAGAAACATTAAAGCAATTTTTTGAAACAGGCGACAAGCCAACACAACAACAATATTCTGATTTAATTGATAGTTATATCGACGCCAAACAACCTGAAGGAGAAGCGAACCGTAGGTTTGTAATTGATGAAACAGGAGAAGTAAATGTTGCTTCTGAGCAGCAGGTACCAGAATATAGTTTATCCCCAATTTCTGGAACCAATACCGTTGATTTATTAAAAGACGGAGTAAGCGTTTCACAAATAGACTTAACACCATATTTAGATAATACAAATTTAGCACGATTGGTATCAGGAACTGTTGATACTAATGGATTGGCAACCTTTACACGAGATGATAACTCTACTTTTACAGTAGACCTAAGTAATTTAAAGGATAGCCCTACATTACAACAGGTAACAGATAGAGATAATATAACATCTAATGATTTAGTTTTAAGAGATTTAAATTCTAATTCAAATCAAAAAATTGTATTTGAGACCTTGGGCGACAATTATTCTTTTGAACAAACATCAGTAGATCAAGAAGGACAGTCGATTACTGAATTTTTTTTAAAGAGAAATAATTTAGATGTTATGAAATTTCACTCTGATTCTGGAGCACCTCTTCAGGGATTTACAACACTAGAAACACCTTTAACTATAAAAGGAAATAGTCTTTATGGATTAAATATAGTTTCTCCGAATGGTATAAAGAGTTTTAGGATGAAAGTACCTGATACGAATACGGATAATGTATCAATTTTAAATGTTCCTGACGGAGATGGAACAATATCTAGATTAGAAGATATACCACAAATACAAGCGGGCTCAAATATTACCATTGATAATACAGACCCTTTACAACCAATAATTAATGCAAGTGGAGGAAGCATGTCAATAACAGAAGGAAGTTTTACACCAACTTTTATAACAAATGGTTCTTCATTTTCAGCAACAGTATATGGTGCAGATTATTATATAATTGGAGATAGGGTATTTGCAGACATTGAATTGAGAAACGTTTCCTCAGATGGACAAGCTAGTGGAGGAAATATAGAGGTATCGCTTTCGGGTATTTCTTCATTAGTAACGAGGCATGGAGCAGTAGGGTCAGTATTTAATAAAACGACAAAAGAAAGTTATAACTGTATGATAGATTGGAATAGTAATAAAATTTTGGTTCCAGATAATGTATTAAGTTCAGGGGAGTTATTATTATCAATTAACTATAAGCAAGGGGCGCAATCAGTTTAAAAAGTTTTTTAAAAAAAGTCTAGCCCCTAACAAAAACAGTTTTTAGCGGCTCTTTTTTATCAAAAAATAAAAATTTAAAAACGATAAAAAAGAACAAAAATGAAACAAAACAAAGAAACTTTAAAACAATTTTTTGAAACAGGCGATAAGCCAACACAACAACAATATGCCGATTTAATTGATAGTTATATCGACGCAAAACAGCCTGAAGGAGAAGCGAACCGTAGGTTTGTAATTGACGAAACAGGAGAGGTAAGTGTAACTTCTGAGCAGCAAACACCTGAATATACGTTGTCACCAATTTCTGGAACTAATACTTTTGATTTATTAAAAGACGGAGTAAGTGTCTCACAAATTGACTTAACACCGTATTTAGATAATACCAACCTAGCACGTTTGGTAAGTGGAGAGATACAAGGAAATAACCTTATTGTTAAAAGAGATGATGATAGTGCTTTTAGTATTGATATATCTTCATTAGTAGGGGCTATTGGAACAGAGTCATCAGTTATAGAAACTACCTATAATGACTTATTAAATTTAATATCAACAAATAGCTTGGTGCCAAATCAAGAATACTCTTTTGATTTTAAAAATATCTATAAACAGATTGATACAGATATTATTAAGCAAGATTCACCTGTTGAAAAACTAGTTGTAAAAGCAGAAACTAATAATACTTTATCTTCTACAGCAAGAAGTTTAACTTATGTAAATGATGAAGTTGAATATGATGTATCTAATGTAACATTTGATGGAGTAGATGAGGTAAACAGTCCTGTAACAAATATAGCTAACCAAGGAACTATTTTGAATAGGATTGACAAGGAATTAGAAATTGAAACTCCTTACGACTTTAGAACAGAAAAATTTGTAAGATATAAAGGTTCAATACCTGTATATGATTCATCAATTAGTTATCCTAGATATAGCTTAGCAAAAGCTCCAGAAGATTTGAGTTATGTTAGGGTAGCTTATAAAAATGACAATTCTTCTGCAGGTGACAATATAAATAATTTATTTTATTGGAATAGGCAACCTTTTGGTACTACAACTACTTTTTTTGAAGACTACAATTACACAAAAACTAAAGCTTACATGAATATTGTTATTGATGTAAACGACTCACAAGAATATTTAACTTTTGCAAATACACCTACACCAACCAAAGAACAGGCTTATAAGGTAAAATTATATAATAAAAATATTGTTATTAAAACGAAAGCTTTTGATTGTGAGATAAAGTATGTTAATTCAGAATATAATGATGGAGTTACTATAACCAATTGTTCAGAAGTTAGATTGATAATAGGTAAAAATGAAACAAGTTCTTCAGCAGCTTCTGGTACAGTTTTTTTAGGTAGTATAACAGGGGTGCAAAAAAAACTGGTGAATATAAGTGGGAATACAGTAGTTTTTAAGTTGAGTAACTTAGAGATACTTAATGGAGAAACAGGGTTAAATAAGAGTATTGATAGTTTACCTGATTTATTTATATCTTATGGTTATATTAATAGTATAAACAACTCCACGTTTCTTAAAAGTGATAATGTTAGCAATAGAGCTAGAATAACGGGTACTATTGTAAGAAGAAGTTTAAGTGGAATATTTAAAGGAGACATAGGTTCTTGTTACTTTATTAATGATATAAGAAGAACAACTTTTAATAACACAGTAAGCGGCTTTACTTGTTTTGCTGAGTTATATAATGTAGTTTTTAATGGAAAAGTAAACTCTTTTAAAATTCAGTTTGATGAAAGTACATACGTTCCTGTTAGTGAGTCTTATACTAATTTAGTTACTTTCAAAGAATGCATATTCAATACTTCGATAGATGATTTTGAAATAGTTTATTCTAAAAGCTCAAATCATAAGGTAAGTTTTTGGGATGCTAAGTTTAATGTAAAAGAATTAACAGGCAGGTTAAATATACCTTCAGTAAGTGCATACAGCGGGGATAAATATAATTACAACTTTAATTTTACTAATTATTATAAACAACCAGATGATAGCATAGATTTATACTATCAAGATATTGATGCTTCAGGTGTTGCAACAATGGTAAAGTTTGTTCCTCAATTAGTTTAATAGGAAGAGTAATTAAAAAATAAAAAGTCTAGCCACTAGCAAAATATAGTTTTTAGCGGCTCTTTTTTATCAAAAAAAATTTAAAAACGATAAAAAAGAACAAAAATGAAACAAAACAAAGAAACTTTAAAACAATTTTTTGAAACAGGTGACAAGCCTACACAACAACAATATGCCGATTTAATTGATAGTTATGTTGATGCTAAACAACCAGAAGGAGAAGCGAACCGAAGGTTTGTAATTGATGAAGCAGGAGAAGTAAGTGTAGCTTCTGAACAACAAGTACCTGAATATACATTGTCACCTATTTCTGGAACCAATACCGTTGATTTATTAAAAGACGGAGTAAGCGTATCACAAATTGACTTAACACCGTACTTAGACAATACCAACTTAGCGCGATTGGTATCAGGAACAGTCGATGCTAATGGATTGGCAACGTTTACACGAGACGATAACTCTACGTTTACAGTAGATTTGAGTAATTTGAAAGATAATCTTACGTTGGAGCAAGTAACAGATAATGATAACATAACTTCGAATGATATTATTTTAAAAAAAACCGAAGCTAACTCAACTCAAAGTATTGTTTTTGATACGGCTTCACAAGATTATAAAATAGAACAAGAAACAATATCAGACTCTAAGGGAGGTAAAACAATTTTACGAGTAAAAAACGATGAAAGTACTTTGTTAGAAATAGAGCCTAATAAAATATCATCATTTACAGCTTTAAGAGCAGAAACAGTAAGTAATCAACTTACTTTAAAGAACACTTTAAGTGATCAAGTAGTACAAATAAATGTCCCAAATAATTCAACAGGGAGTTGTATATTACAGACTCCTGATAAGTCTGGTACTATTGCTTTAACAAATGATATTCCACAACTACAAGCAGGAACAAATATTACCATTGATAACACAGATCCTTTACAACCCATAATTAATGCGACAGCAGGCAGCGGAGGAGCTACTGATTTATCATACGATGCAGCCACAAGAACATTAGCATCTAGCACAGGAACAGATGCAGTTTTGCCTTTAGCAGATGGCACCAATGCAGGCTTACAAAAAGCGAATTTTTATGAAGAAGGGACTTTTTCACCGACATTAACTGCGTCAGGAGCGAGTTATACATTCACAGGTACAGGTAATTATGTAAGGACTGGTAATTTAGTGGCTTACACTATTTACATGACATTTATTAATACAACAGGAACACCTACTGGAGATATTGTAATTGGAGGGTTACCTTTTGATAGTGTAGCAAATACTTCTATTGTTAACATAGGAAGGTTTACAGGTTCAGATATTTCTTCTGAAAATGAAGGGAAATTAATGGCATTTGTTGATGGAGGAACAAATAAGAGGATATTATTCAGAAGCAATTTACATAGTAATTTCTCTGATGCAAATTTTACTTTTACAAATAACGGTCTTATAATGCTTTCAGGAACATACATAACAAACGTATACACCCCATAACCCAAAACAAAGTCTAACCACTAACATTCGTTTTTAGAGGTTCTTTTTCTAGTAAATTTTAGTGTTTTGTGTCATTTCGACAAGGTACGAGGAGAAATCTCATTTTTAAGAGGTTTCTCGTCACTCATTCTTCGCTCTTTGGACTGACAAACATTTTTCTAATACCAGTTATGATTTCAAGTTGTAAATGGTATAAACTCTAAAACAAAATAGATGAATTTTTTTAACCATAAAACCGATAGGTTACTATTGGGTGTCATTATAATGCTGTTATTTATCAATCTTTTTAACAAAAGAAACCAAAAAGTAGCACCTCAAGAACCTAAAATAACCGTGGTAAAAGACACTGTTTGGCAAACTAAAATAGATACGTTTAAAGTACAAACCATGAAATACCAAAAAGTGTATGTGCATAAAAATGATGTAACCAATGTTGTAAAAGACACCATTTTTATCAAAGATACTACCGACTATGTAGCCGCAAAAATATATCGAGATACCTTAAAAAATACCGATATAGAAATTTATAGGTACGATTTGGTACAAGGAAAATTGTTAGACAGCCAACTATCGTACAAACTCAAAGTACCCCGAGAGATAACCATTACCAAAACGATTGAGCATCCAAAAACCTATAGAAGTGGCTTGTATCTCTTTACCGAAATAGGGGGAAACCCACAAACCTTTGAGAACCTCAGTTTCGGATTGCAATACAACCGAAAAGGAAAATGGTTTGCTAGTTATCGAGTAAACATCAACCAACTTAATCAACCTAACCATAATGTAGGTGTAGGGTATCGGTTGTTGAATTAATAGAATTAATTTTCAATCATAGAAGTTGAAAATTCGTTTTAAAACCCGAATAGTTTATAATTTGGGTTTTAAGACGAATTTTAAGTTTTAAAAACTTGTCAGCTCTTCCTGTTTTTTTCGACAAACGATAAAACTATGTATAAATGGCGGTACAAGATATTCAAAACTATTCCTATCAAAATATTTTTTCGTTACAAACAGTTCAGTTTGAAGAATTATGTGTGGTAAACTCACCACAGCAAATAGATCAATACAAAGTATTTTGGATAAAAGAAGGAACAGGTAGATATAACATCGATTTTAAAAGTTATTCTTTTGAAGATGGAGTATTGTTTTTTTTATCACCAGGGCAGGTATTTTCAGTAGAATCAGAAAAAATTAAAGAAGCTTATCAACTTAGTTTTACTAGAGATTTTTATTGTATTCAAACTCACGATGCTGAGGTATCGTGTAATGGAGTATTGTTTAATAATATATATGAAACACCTTTTGTAGTACCTTCAGAAAAAGAAACGCAAAAATTAGATTTTATTCTTCAAAACCTAATAGAAGAGTTTGAGTTAGAAGAAACAGCCCAATACGATATGCTACAATCGCTTTTAAAACAGTTTATTGTATATTCTGTACGTATAAAAAAAGAAAAAGATGTTGTAAAAGAGAGTGTAGAAACCAAACTTTTTAAAGATTTTAGTTTATTAGTAGAACAAAACTTCAAAAAGATACACCGAGTTACAGGGTATGCTTATCGGTTAGGTTTATCACCAAAATCCTTAACCAAACACCTTCAAAAAATAGGAACGGAAACTCCAAGCGACTTTATAAAAAACAGAATTATTACCGAAGCAAAAAGATTGCTACTCTATACTGATAATTCTATTAAAGAAGTTGCTTTTGATTTAGGATTCAATGATCCTGCGTACTTTTCTCGATTTTTTACAAAATCTACAGGGCAATCGCCAAAACAATTTAAAAGAAGCTATAGCTTATAAAAGAAAAAACCACGCAACGCGTGGTAAACTACACAACTAATAAAGTTTTTTGTTACACTAATACAAACAACCTTTTTTCGACGAGATAAAAGTACTACAGTAAACATGTTAATGCGTTACCTGTACTTTATGAAACCGTGAATAAAAAGCTAGCTTTTTGTAAGAAAATTGTTAGCAAAACAGTATGTCCAAGTTTTAAGAACCTTTGTCCATTTTTTAAGGTTTATTCCTGTCGCACCTTTGTACCAGAATTCAAAAACAACGAATTATGAGAACAGAAATTAACCAATGCCCTAATTGTTGGGGATACCAAGAATACGACGAGCAGTTTCCAGAAAGAGAATTATGTAACTGCGAAAAAATAAACTAAAAATAGAATCTTAAAATAGTAAAATTATGAGTACAAGAATTGAAACGTTGAATCCAGAGATCACAACAGGAAAATCAAAAGAATTGTTTGATGCAGTTCAAAATAAGTTAGGATTTATTCCAAACCTAATTAAAGTAATGGGGAATTCACCAGCTCTTTTACAAAGTTATTTAAGCTTAGGAGAATTAAACGGAAGTGGAAACTTTTCAAACAAGTTTAGAGAGCAATTAGCTTTAGTTATTGCAGAAGAAAATGAATGTAACTATTGTTTATCTGCACACACAGCTATAGGAAAAAATAATGGTTTATCAGAAGAAGAAATTGAACAAAATAGACAAGCTGAGGCTTCTGATGCTAAAACCAAAGCAGGTTTAAAATTTGCACAAAGTGTTACAAAAAACAAAGGAAATGTGAGTTCAGCAGAAATAGCTGAGGTAAAAGCAGCAGGATATAACGACGGAGATATTTTAGAAATCGTTTTAAATGTTGTTGCAAATACCTTAACAAATTATGTAAACCATATTGCAGAAACCGAAGTTGATTTTCCAAAAGTAGAAGCAGGAAAATTTAAACAAAACGCATAAAAAACGAATAGCTCTTGTAGCTTTATTAACAGAGTGTAGTTATGGGGTTTTGGTTGCAAAGCTATTCGTCTTAAAAAAAAGTAAAACCATAAAAATCAATAAAAATGAAAAAAGTAGTAGCTATTTTAGTATTATTAGTAGGATTTGTATTTACAGCAAATGCACAAAAAGCAAAAACCATTTTTTTAGAACAAACAAAAGGAAAATTCACTCAAAAATCGTTAACCCTTTCAGAAGGAACTTATGTTTTTGAAATTTCAAACAAGAATGTAGGACATGATGTAGGTTTTGTATTAGCGCCAAAGGGAAAAACAGATGAAAAGCATCATATAAAAAATGCATACGTAACATCTTTGGTAAAAAACAATAGTAAGTCAAGTTCTAAAAAAGTAGCCTTAACAAAAGGAGAGTACGTTTACTTTTGCCCGTTGAATCCAACACCTCAATACACATTAACGGTGAAGTAATAATTAAAATTTGATTAATAATTTTAAAGAGCCCTTATTTAGGGCTCTTTTGTGTTTTTTAATAAAAAGAGATTTCATTTATTCAACACGTGAAAACATGCTTCCTAGTCCGTCGTAATTATTATCGGAAATCTCTAAGACGTTAGGTTTTGTAACTCTAATGATTCCTGACAGTATAATTCCAGAAATTTGTTGGTCGTCAGATAGTTGTATAAACCTTTCTTCTTTATTTGAATAAATAGCTTTTTTCATTGTTAGAGTATAGGTACCTTTCAAAGTTTCTTTACCATCTTCAAAAATTGAAAACTGATAGTTTTTTTCTAAGGTAAGTTGTACTTTTTTACCAAGTGACTCAGGAGTTTTATGAATGTGGTTTCCAAAACCACCATCGGTATTGGTCCAATTCCAAGTTCCGACCAAATCGGAATTATCAAATTTGTTTATTTGGCTAGAAGCACATGAAATCAATGCAAAAGCAAATATGTAAAGTAGGTTTTTCATCGTGAAGGGTTTTTGTTTACTTTTTTATTTTTTGCTCTCTTCCAATTAGAAAATATAAAACAGCACCAAAAAAGTTAGCTAATAAAACAACGAGAATCCAAACAATTTTATTGTTTCCTTTAAACTCACTTTTTAAAATATCAACAAGAGCAATAATTGTTGGAATAATTCCAATTAAAATAATTAAGATTAAAATTAGTTGCCATACTCCAATCATTTCTAAATAAGTCATCATCATAACAATTTTTTAAACACTAAAAATAGTAAAAAACAAGAAAAACAAAAACGTCATTAAAATTTCCAAAAAAAGGAGTTTTAATGACGTTTTAAAAGTATGGGAAATGATACTATTTATTCATAAAATCTTCTATTTCGTCAGCTTCAATAGGTATGTTGCGCATTAAGTTGAATGGCTCACCTGTTTCTTGAACAACAACATCATCCTCTAAACGAATACCAAAACCTTCATCAGGAATATAAATACCAGGTTCAACTGTAAATACTTGGTTTGCTTGCATTGGCTCATGTAACAATCCGTAGTCATGCGTATCTAGCCCCATGTGGTGAGAAGTACCGTGCATAAAATACTTTTTATATGCTGGCCAGTTAGGATCTTCGTTTTGAACATCTGCTTTGTCTAATAACCCTAAACCTAATAATTCCGAAGTCATTAATTTACCAACTTCAACGTGATACTCAGCCCAAAGAGTTCCTGGAACTAACATTTTTGTCGCGTCATTTTTTACACGATTTACAGCATTATATACCTCTTTTTGTCTGTCTGTAAAACGCCCAGAAACAGGAATTGTACGAGACATATCTGATGAATAGTTAGCGTATTCAGCACCAACATCCATTAAAATTAAATCACCAGCTTTACATTGTTGGTTATTTTCAATGTAGTGTAACACGTTAGCATTGTTACCAGAAGCAATAATTGGCGTGTAAGCAAATTTCTTAGATCGATTTCTGATGAATTCGTGAATGTATTCTGCTTCAATTTCGTATTCCCAAACACCTGGTTTTACGAAATCTAAAACGCGTCTAAAACCTTTTTCAGTAATATCACAAGCCTTTTGAATTAAATCAATTTCAATTTGATCTTTTACAGAACGTAAACGTTGTAAAATAGGATTGCTTTTTGCTACTGAATGTGCAGGGTATTTGTTTAATAACCATTTTGTAAAACGAGCTTCACGAGTTTCAGTTTCAATATTTGCACGATAGTGCTCGTTGGTATTAATATAAACGGTATCGGCTAAAGCCATCATTTCAGCTAATACTTTTTCTAAATCTTGTAGCCAATGTACGTTTTTAATCCCACTAGTTTCTAAAGCCTTTTCTTTGGTTAGTTTTTCACCTTCCCAAACAGCAATATGCTCATTAGTTTCACGTAAAAATAGTACTTCACGTAAATTTTCTTTCGGAGAATCAGGAAATAAAATTAAGATACTTTCTTCTTGATCAACACCACTTAAAAAGAAAATATCACGATGTTGCTCAAAAGGTAAAGTGCTATCAGCACTTACAGGGTAAATATCGTTTGAGTTAAAAACGGCTAAACTATTATGCTTCATTTGAGTCATAAAGTTTTTGCGATTTTTTATAAATAATTGACTGTTTATTGCGTCGTACTTCATAATGATTCAATTAAATTGATAAGATTCCCTCAAAAATACGGAAAGAAACTGTGCAAATATTAGCCATTTGGCGCTAATTTATATTTTTTCGAATTCTACTCATATGTCGAGTAGAAATTCCTAAAAATGAAGCCAAATAATGTAGTGGAACTTCTTGAAGTAATTTGGGTTCGTTTACGAGCAGTTTTTTATAACGTTCTTCAGGAGTTAAAGTCAGCAGGTCAATACGGTAATCGTCAATTAAAAAAATTTGATTTTCTATAAAGTTATAATAAAATTGATGAAAAGCCTTGTTGTTTTTCATTAGGTGTTTAAAGTCATTAATTTTTAAACCCCAAAGTTTACAGGCGCTTAATGCTTTTATATTTTTAGGGGATGGAGTTTGTTGTAAAAAACTCTTTAAGGATGAGGCGAATCCGTTTCTTAAAGCTAAATAGGTGGTTTTTTCTTGTCCAGAAACGGTAACAGCGTATTGTAAAATACCACTTTCTACAAAACAGAAATACCGACAAGCTTCTCCTTTTTTCACTAAAAATTCATTTTTTGATAAGGAAAACTCTTTAAAACAGTCAATAATTTCTGGAATTAACGTGTTTAAGTTTTCATCATTTATGATGTTTTGTATGCGCTGTGTAATAGCTTTTTTAGAAGCGTCCATTTATGGAAATAAATTTTAGCTTAAAAGTATAAAAAAAGGATGCTTTTTACAGCATCCTTTTTAATAATTTATGTTGAGTGAGTTATTCTAACTCAACCGTCCCCATATCTGTATTTTCTCCTAATACTACAGTAACTTCTTCAACTGTTTTAGCAGTTAATCCAGAAGCTTCATCAGGAGTAAAAGTTACGCTATAAGTGCCAGCAGGTACTCCGTGTAACATAAATTTACCTTCTTCATTTGTTAAAGCAGTGATAGGTTCTTCGGTACCAGAAACAGCACTAACCTCTACTTGATACTCAAATGGGTTTACCATTCCAGAAATAGCACCAGAAGCAGCTTCAGTAGTTACTCTAATAGTTGGCTTTAAGCTGTAATCACCAGTACCTTCAACTACGATTGACTTATCAACCATAAAGTCTAAGATAAACGTGTACTTTACACCACCTACTAAATCTTGGTGTACGTTTAATTTTAATCCTGATTGTTGTGCGCTTGGGGTTGCTAATGGATACGTTTCTCCATCTACTACAATAGAATTGTTTTCACCTAAAACTAAACGAATTTGCCCAATTTTACCAGCAGGAATTTCAGTGTCTACTAATAAAGCGTCAATTCCACCTGTTAACTCAAGTAAGTTGTATACTTGTGGAGTAACGTTTCCAAGGCTTTGCCAACCATTTTCTTCGTCTCCGGCGTTAATCATAACATCCTGTACGTCGATGTTTACTTCATCGTAATCTCCAGGAGCATCTACTAAGCGAACTGCTACTTGAGACGTTTGGGGGTCGTCACTAGAACAGCTAACAAATGCGGTAAAAAAAGTTGCCAATGCAACTAGTAATAAAACATGTTTTTTCATAATTATTGGTTTTTGTAATACACAATAAATATAACAATATTTATACCAAAATATTGTTTCACTTAGTGAGTAAAGTGTCAAAAACATTGATAATTAAATAGATAAAATATTATTTTATTAACTCTTAAGATGGTTTGTTGTTATTCCTTCTATTACGGTTATTTCGTTTTCTAGGTGTATGTTTTTTTGAACTTTCTGTTGAGGTTTTTTTGTTTTTTTTCTTTGGATTAGAAGATGTTTTAAACGGTTTTTTAGCAGGTTTATTTTTAGGTTGCTGCTTTGGTCGTTCAGTTTTAACTTCATTTTTTATAGTAGATAAATCAAACCCTTCTAACTCGGAAATAGTGATTTTTTGTCCTAATAACTTCTCAATACTTTTTAAATAAGTTTCTTCTTCTTGAGCTACTAATGAAATAGCTTCTCCACTAGCACCTGCTCTTCCTGTTCTACCAATT
Source organism: Tenacibaculum sp. DPLXC6 (assembly GCF_056815515.1). Classification (NCBI taxonomy): domain Bacteria; kingdom Pseudomonadati; phylum Bacteroidota; class Flavobacteriia; order Flavobacteriales; family Flavobacteriaceae; genus Tenacibaculum; species Tenacibaculum sp. DPLXC6. The sequence continues at coordinate 2,148,074 of NZ_CP141806.1, read as the reverse complement.
CGGTGTACATAATCTTCAGGAACATTTGGAAGTTCAAAATTAATAACATGTGGTAGCAATGGAATATCTAACCCACGTGCAGCAATATCAGTAGCTACCAAAACACGGATAGAGTTGTCTTTAAAACCTTTTAAGGCTTTAGTTCTTGCTCCTTGACTTTTGTTTCCGTGAATAGCGGCGGCAGAAATTCCTCTTTTAATTAGTTTTTCAGTCAATCTATTAGAACCATGTTTAGTTCGAGTAAAAATTAAAACTTGACTCCAATTTCCTTTTGAAATTAATTGACCAACTAATTCGGTTTTCTTGCTTTTCGGAACTTTGTATAGTTTCTGATTTACTTTTTCAGCAGTCGTATTTTCAGGAGCTGCTTCAACCATCACAGGATTGTGTAAAATACCTTGCGCTAATTTTTTTATTTCTTTTGAAAAAGTAGCTGAAAACAATAAATTTTGACGTTTTTGAGGTAAAAAAGAGATGATTTTTTTAATATCTCGTAAAAAACCCATGTCGAGCATTCTGTCTGCTTCATCTAAAACTAAAACATCTACACGTTTTAAAGAAAGTTGATTTTGTTCGTGTAAATCTATTAATCTACCAGGCGTAGCTACCAAAACATCAATTCCGTTTTTAAGTGTTGCTATTTGTGAACTAGGTTTTACTCCGCCAAAAATAGCGGTAGATTTAATATTTAAATGTGTACTGTATTCGCGCACATTATCATATACTTGTGCAGCTAACTCTCTTGTAGGTGTTAGTACCAATGCTTTGATTGGACGATATTTTGGATTCTTTTTTTCTGATATGTTTTGTAAAATAGGCAAGGTAAACCCTGCTGTTTTACCTGTTCCGGTTTGTGCAGAAGCTAATACGTCTTTGCCTTCTAAAATAACTGGAATTGCTTTTTCTTGAATAGGAGAGGGGGTTTCATACCCTTTTTCGGTTACAGCTTTCACTAAAGCTTTTGATAAACCTAACGATGTAAATGTCATATATAATTCTTCAGTAGTATCTAAAGAAAATACTACTATGAGCCAACAAAGGTACTGCTATTTTATTGGGCTTCGGATATAAATAAAAAAGACGCCTTATTTAGACGTCTTTTTTTTAAAGTTTTAATATGTGTTTAACTTTTAGCCATGGCGCTTTTAATAACACCAACAATAACTAGTAAAACAGCTCCACCAACACCACTGGCTGCAATGTTACCGATAATACCAGAAATATCAATATTTAACATTCCTAGTAATTGAGCTCCTAGCCCCCCACCTAAAATCCCTACAACAGAGTTCCAAAGGGTACCTAAAGAAAACTTTTTTAACAATGCACCAGCAAGATTACCACCTACTGCTCCACTTAATAAGCTAATAAGAAATTCCATAATTTATAATTTTTGATTAGTTAATTGGAATTAAAGTAAGTAAAAATTAACGGATAAAACAAATAAAATCAGATTGTTATATTTTGCCTAAATGAAATAAAGCGTCGCCCATATTAATAATAGGGAAGTTGTTTTTAGCAATAATATAACCGTCATAAGGAGACTTTACTGAAAAATTTGTTTCTCCATAGGTATCCATAATATGTCCTAAAATCTGTCCTTTTTTTACTTTTTCTCCATTGTGAACAATAGGAGTAAATAAGCCCGCAACTTTAGCTCTAACCCATTTGTGTTTATTAATGTGTATTGAAGTTGGGTTTTTAGGTATTTCTATACTTTCTTTTACCATTTTAAAGTGTTTTAAAATACGAAGAGTTCCATTAATACCTTGTTGAATAGCTTTTTCTTCTAGTCTTAATGATTCTCCTCCTTCATATACAATTACAGGAATATTGTTTTTATAGCATTGATTTCTAAAAGATTTTGGAATAAGTTTAGAACCAAACATAAAAGGAGCATTAAAAATATTGGCTAGCTGAAGAGCTCTATTATCTTCAGGAGTATATCGTATTTGCGGAAAGTTGTTTCGTTGTTCTCCTCCTGTATGGAAATCAATAGCAAAATCTACATTATTTGTAATTTCTTTCATTAAATAATATGCCATTCTGCTTGCCAAAGAACCGGTTTTTGAACCAGGAAAACTTCTATTTACATCTTTGCCATGCATATCGCGAGACATGTTTAAAAAACCAAAAATGTTCAATAATGGAACTACAATAACACAACCACGATGAATTTTGTACGATTTATCAATTAACATTCTACGTACTAATTCAACACTATTTACTTCGTCACCATGTAAACCACCTTGTAGTAGAATAGTTGGTCCTAATTGGTCACCATTAAAAATATACACAGGAATTTCTATTAGAGTTCCTGTAGGCAATCTATCAATAGGAATTTTAATTAATTTAGATTCACCTAAACCAATTTTTTGTCCACGAATTTCTATGATTCCGTTTTTAAAATTTTGTTCGAACATTTTTCTTCTAAAAATTTAATAATAGCCTTAGCAATATTATCCTTGGTGTAAGCTTCAATTCCTTGTAATCCAGGAGTCGAGTTAACTTCAATTAATAAGGGACCTCTTTTTGATCGTATCATATCAACGCCAGCAATAGGAAGTTCTAAGTATTGAGCTGCTTTAATAGCTATTTCTTCTTCTTCAGCAGTTAAAGTAACCTTGTGTCCACTTCCACCTTTATGAATATTAGAACGAAAATCTTCCTTCAATCCTTTACGTTTCATAGAAGAGACTACTTTACCATTTACAACAAAAGCACGAATATCTTCACTGTTACTTTCTTTTATAAACTCTTGAAGTAAAATGCTGGTATTAGTTCCGTGCATAGTATCTATGATAGACATAGCAGACTTTTTACTTTCAGCCAAAATTACACCTGAGCCATGTGTTCCTTCTTGTAATTTAATAATTACAGGAGAGCCACCTAATAAATCTATTTGCTCACCAATATTTTCAGCATCAACAGAAAAAACAGTCTGAGGAATAGGAAGTTCATTTCTGCTCATTATTTGTAAAGTACGAGCTTTGTTCTGTGCATCAACAATACCTAAATAACTAGCGGTACTATATACCCCATTCATTTCAAATTCTTTTACAACGGTAGCACCATGTTTCATAGCAGAAACACCTATTCTAGGAATAATTATATCTGGAATATCAATAATATTTTTGCCTTTATATATAATAGCAGGCTTACCATCACCAAGTTTTATAGAACATTTTAAATGGTTTATAATTTCAACTTTATGTCCACGACGACGAGCTTCTTTGTATATTCTTTGTGTTGAATAAATTTGGTCACTAACAGAAAGAATAAAAATAGTCATAGCCTAAAAATTTTGAGGTTAAACAAAGCTAATAATTTTTTTGTTTGACAAGAGCTTCAAAAAGAAGTCTCTCAATATTCTGTTAATTTTTTTGAAATACTATTAGCTTACTGTATTTTCACTTCTTCTAAACCAAATTATAATGAGAACCTTAGCCAAAGTTTTTATAGCTTTATTTCCGTTTACTGTAGTTGCACAGCAGCCTACATCAGCAGAAAAAATACAGCAAGCTTTACAACAAAAGAAAGCTTTAATAACAAACTCCACCGTAAAAAATATACCGTTTAAAAACATTGGACCTACAGTGATGAGTGGACGTGTGGTGGATATTGATGTAAATCCAGAAAATACTACAGAGTTTTATGTAGGATATGCTTCAGGAGGAGTATGGCATACCAATAATAACGGAACTACTTTTACTCCAGTTTTAGATAATTCTCCAACACAAAACGTGGGTGATATTGCTGTAGATTGGAAAAATGGGACAATTTGGGTAGGCACAGGAGAAAACAATTCTTCTCGTTCGTCATATGCTGGAATTGGAATTTTAAAATCTACCGATAAAGGTAAAACTTGGGCAAACGTTGGATTACTTGATTCACATCACATAGGGCGTATTTTAATCAACCCAAACAATCCTGATGAGGTAATTGTTGGATCTATTGGTCATTTATACTCATCAAACAAAGAAAGAGGAGTTTTTAAAACCACTGATGGAGGAAAAACTTGGGCAAAAACCTTATTTATTAATGAAAACACAGGGATTATAGATATTCAACCAGTACCAAATAACTTCAATATTTTATATGCTGCTGCTTGGGAACGTGAACGTAAAGCATGGAATTTTGATGGAGATGGGAAAAATTCTGCAATTTATAAATCGACTGATGCTGGAAATACTTGGACTAAAATTTCTGATAATAATGGTTTTCCAAATGGTAAAGGAGTTGGTAGAATAGGATTAGCCGTATATGACGAAAACACAGTATACGCTTTTCATGATAATCAATTCCGAAGAAAAAAAGACTCTACTAAAAGTGGAAAAGGATCTGGTGCTCTGACAAAAGAAGAACTTGCATCAGTTTCAACTGATGAGCTTTTAAATATGAAAGACAAAAAATTGAATTCATATATCAAAATGAATGGTCTTCAGGAGAAATATCGTGCAGAAAATATCAAACAAATCATTCGCTCAAGCCCAGGAGAAATAAGACCAAGTGATTTGGTTGGTTACTTAAAAGATGCTAATGCTGCATTATTCGATACTCCAGTAATAGGAGCTGAGGTTTTTAAAACTACCGATGGAGGAAAAACTTGGAAAAAAACACATGAGGGTCATTTAGATGATTTATACTATTCGTATGGATATTATTTTGGAGAAATTCGTGTTGATCCGCAAGACCAAAATGGAATCTATGTATTGGGAGTTCCAATTTTAAAATCGAAAGATGGTGGAAAAACATTTACATCTATTAGTAAAGAAAATGTGCATGCTGATCATCAAGCATTGTGGGTAAATCCTAAAAAACAAGGACACTTAATTGATGGGAATGATGGTGGGTTGAATATTTCTTATGATGACGGTAAAAGCTGGATTAAATTAAATGAACCAGCTGTTGGGCAGTTTTACACTGTATATGCCGATAATCAGGAGAATTACAAAGTGTATGGAGGGATGCAAGATAATGGCGTTTGGGTAGGAAGTCACAATGCAAAAATTGACAAAAGTTGGCATCAAACAGGAAAGAATCCTTATGAAAGTTTAATGGGAGGTGACGGTATGCAAGTTGCTGTTGATGATAGAAACCCAAACATTGTGTATACAGGATATCAATTTGGAAACTATTATAGAATAGATAGAGCTACAGGAAAACAAACTTATATTCAACCAAAACCAGAAAAAGATAAACCAGCATATCGATTCAATTGGCAAACTCCTATTCAGTTATCAAAACATAATCAAGACATCTTGTATTTAGGAGGAAATAAGTTACACCGCTCACTAAATAAAGGTGATAATTGGGAAGAAATCTCAGGAGATTTAACCAAAGGAGAAAAGGAAGGAAATGTAGCTTACGGAACATTAACCACCATTTCTGAAAGCCCATTTCAATTTGGACTAATCTATGTAGGTTCTGATGATGGATTGGTACAGGTGACTAAAAACGGAGGAGGAAGTTGGGAGAGCATTTCAAATTCTTTTCCACAAAATTTATGGGTAAGTCGTGTAATAGCTTCAAAATACAAGAAAGAGCGTGTATATGTTACGTTAAACGGGTATCGTTTTGACGATTTTACTCCGTATGTATACGTTTCTGATGATTATGGAAAAACATGGAAAAACATCAGTAATAATATTCCAACTTCTGCGGTAAATGTGATTAAGGAAGACCCTAAAAAAGAAAATGTTCTATACTTAGGAACCGATAACGGATTGTATGTTTCTTTTAATCAAGGTTCAACATGGGAAGCTTTTAGCAACGGATTACCAAATGTTGCAGTACATGATTTAGTAATTCAACCTAAAGCAAAACATTTATTAGTAGGAACACATGGGCGTAGTTTATACAAAGCAAATATTACTTCTTTACAAGAATTTGATAATAAAGAAGCTATTTTCAGTATTAAGGATATTAAGAAAAGAAAATCTTGGGGTAGTTCTTGGAGTAAATGGTTAGAACCAAATACACCAAAAATTACAATTCCGTTTTATGTAAATGCAGATAAAGAAGTTGTATTAGAAGTATATTCAGATAAAGTTTTGGTAAACACTATAAAAACGAATGCAACAAAAGGATTTAATGAAGTAATATATGATGTTTCTTTTTCTGAAAAAGGAAGAAAAAAGTACTTAAAGAAACACAAAGATGCTGAGGTAAAAAAAGCAAAGAACGATAAATACTATTTGCCAAAAGGAAAGTATAAAGTAACGATGGGTGAGTTAAATCAAACATTTGAAATAAAGTAGTTTGTAACATTTTTTAATTTTTTGACTCTTATAAATAAAAACTAAAAGTATTTATGAGTAAGCCATTAAATTATACCTGTCCGAAATGTAATAATAAAACCTATGAAGTAGCTGAAATGAGGGCTACTGGAGGGACATTGTCTAAAATTTTTGATGTACAAAACAAAAAGTTTACGAGTGTAACATGTAAAAGATGTAGTTATACTGAGTTTTACAAAGCGAGAACGAGTGCTTTAAGCAACATATTCGATTTCTTTACGAATTAATAAACACGTCATTTCGAACGAAGTGAGAAGTCTTATTATTTTAAGAAATGAATAATATTGTTAAGGTATTTTACGATTATTGAAAAAACACGAAGAATGCTTTTAAATAAGTAAACATTGTTATTTTTGCGGCATGGGAATTATACGTGTAAACGACATTCGTATTTTTACGAATCACGGATGCTTAGATGAAGAAGCAAGAATAGGTTCGGAATACCGAGTAGATATCGAAGTAAAAGCCGATTTACAAAAATCAGCACAAACTGATGATTTGGTTGATACGGTAGATTACGTGCATTTGAATCAAATTGTAAAAGAAGAGATGGCAATCCGGTCTAAATTATTAGAGCATGTTGCCCAACGAATTTTAGATAGAATTTTTAAAGAAATACAACTGGTTGATAAAGCGGAAGTTAGCGTAGCAAAAATTAACCCACCAATTGGCGGAAATGTTGCTGAGGTAGCAATTGTTTTATCAGATGTGCGTAAAAAGTAAAAAAAGCTTGCAAAAAAAGATAAAAGCTGTAAATTTGCAGTCCTTATCAATATAAGGTGTCGTGGCCGAGTGGCTAGGCAGTGGTCTGCAACACCATCTACAGCGGTTCGAATCCGCTCGACACCTCTAAAAGCTCAGCAATTATTGCTGAGCTTTTTTGTTTAATTCTATTTGAGGCATTTGTTGTTGCCATAAATCGTAATATTTTCCTTCAGCAACATATAGCTCTCTATGATTTCCTTGCTCTAAGACGTTTCCTTTATTTAACACCACAATCTCATCAGCATTAATTACAGTGCTTAATCTATGAGCAATAATGATAATAGTTTTGTTTTCTTGACGTAGCCTTTCTACAGCTTTTTGAATATAGTTTTCTGAAGTAGAATCTAAAGATGAAGTAGCTTCATCTAAAACGAGTACTTCAGGCTGTTTGTACAAAGCTCTAGCAATGGCTATTCGTTGTTTTTGACCCCCTGATAAAGTAGCTCCGTTTTCTCCTAAATAGGTATTAAAACCATTAGGTAAGCTTTCAATAAACTCTAAAATACCTATAGACTTACAAATTTCAATAATTAACTCCATGTTGGGAGCAAAATCACCAACAGCAATATTATCAACTACATTTCCAGCAAACAAATCTATTTTTTGAGGTACAACACTTACTAACTCCCGTAAACTTTCATGTTGAATATATTTTAAGTCTAAATCTCCCAGTGTAATATGTCCTTTTTGGATAGGATATAAGTTTTGCAACAGTGAAATTAAGGTTGATTTCCCTGAACCACTCTCACCAACAATGGCGGTAATATTCCCTTTTTTAATTTTTAAATTAAAGTCTGTAAAAACCTGTACTCTTGTTCCGTAACGAAAAGCTACATTTTTAAACTCAATATCTCCTATTTTTTCTTTTGTAAGAACCACTTTTTCTGTGTTTTCTTCACGTTCTAAATCCATAATTTCAAACAAACGATCCGCAGCAATTAAAGCGTTTTGTATTTGTTTGTTAGCACCTATCAAACTAGCAACAGGATTCATAAAGTAGCCAATAATAGCATAAAAAGACATCAACTCACCAGCCGTTATTTGTCTTTCAATTACAAAATAAGACCCACTCCATAATAAGATTATAGTAAACAATTGTGCAATAAAAGTAGTTGAGGTTCCTGAAAAAATCGAGTTTAAAGCCGATTTATAACCTATGTGTAACAAACTTATAAAACGTGTTTCTGTTTTTATATTGGCAAAACTTTCTAAACCAAAACGCTTTATAGTTCCTACTGAGTTTAAAGACTCTACCAATTGACTTTCTAAATCAGCTGAACGCTCCATTATTTTACGTTCTGTTTTCTTATTAAGTTTGTTGATGATGAAATATACTGTTAAATAGAAAGGAACTACTAACAACATGATTAAGGCTAACTTCCAATGATACATGAACATTAAACCAAAAGAGAAAAATAAAATAAGAATGTTTACTGTTAAACTTAACGACACTCCGTTGATAAAAGTTCTAATTTTTACAGCATCATTAATACGAGAAATAATTTCTCCCACTCGCATGGTATCAAAAAACTGTTGAGGTAGTTTTAATAAATGTTTGTAGTAGCCTAAAATTAATCGAGCATCAATTTGTTGCCCTGTTTTTATTAAAAATACATCTTTATACACCCCGATAATTATTTGTACAGCTAGTAGCGCAAGCATTATAATACTGAGTAAGTTCAATAACTTAGTATTACCGCCTACCAATACATAATCTGTAATTTTTTGTATGTATATGGATGTTGAAAAACCTAAGAGGGTATAAATAACAGCACCTATTAAAGCTTGTAACAAAACAAACTTGTGAGGCTTTAGTAAAAACCAAAAACGTTTGATTACAGACACCTTTTCATTACCTGCTGAAAACTCTTCTTTAGGTAGGAGTAAGACCAAAATACCTGTCCATTCTTTTAAAAAGGCCTCATGTGTTTTTTTATGGATTTTCCCATCACCTGGATCCATAATTTTTATGTACTCTTTGGTAACTTCGTAAATAACCACATAATGCTGTAACTGTTCTCTAACAATTACATGGGCTATGGCTGGTTTAGGTATTTTAAACAAACTATCGAGCTCACCACGAACTCCTTTTGCTTCAAAACCTAGTTTTTCAGCAGCTTCTATAAGACCTAATACATTAGTCCCTTTTTTGTCGGTACCTGCATATTGGCGTATACGAGCAATGGGAAGTTGTAACTTATAATGTGCTGAGATAGATGCCAAACAAGCAGCACCGCAGTCGGTAATATCGTGTTGTTTTATGGTAATTTTTGCCATTCTTTTTCAATTTAGAAAGACAAAGAAAGGAGTGTTTAGCGCAATTTGATTGCAGGCAAGGTGATTTTTATAAAAACAAATTAGTTTTTAAATTTAGTAATCAGTTTTATACTCAATATGCTCTTAAATAAAAGAACATTAAAAGAGAGAAGTTTATATTTTCTCCCTTTTTAAATACTTGTTAATTGGGTATGTGTAAGGTAAATTGTACTTGTGTTTCTTACAGAGTACGCAATAAAGTGTAAGAACAATTACTTAGCGATTAATTTACCCAAAACTTCTCCTTTGTCAAAAGCTATACCTATAGCTAAAAATACTAAAATAACAACAAAAAGAATAATGTAATAATGTTTAGGTTTAAGTTTTCCCATATTGGAGGTATTATATATTTTATACATGATATTCAAAGATATAAAAAACCATTAATTAATGGTTTTTTATATCTGAAATCTTGAAAGTTTTACTAAGCTAATGCTTTTCCTAGCTCTTCTCCCTTTTCAAAAGCCCATTCCATACCTGCCCCTACAAGAGCAGCAGCAGAAATTATTACAGGCCATGGAATACCTCCGTTAATTTTATTCATTTCTTTTAATGAAATTTCTTTTACTTTATATGATTCTAATTTTTTCATAATTTGAGTTTTTAATAATTTTTAAATTTCCCACTGACCAGATTCAACCTTTTCTTTTACATAACCATAAGCAACACCAGCCCAAAAAGCTGAAGCAATTAGACCTAAGACACCTCCGTCAGTTTTTCTAATTTCTTTCGAGTTGAGTTCTTGAACATCAAATTTTTCTAAATTTTTCATTTTTTCATTTTTTAAATTAAACAAAATAATTAAGCATAAATTAATTCTTTAATGTCTTCAATGTCTATATTGGTTGCTACATAATAAGTTAAAGCAGAGCCTAAAATTACGCCAATGAAACCACCATTACATTCTTTGAGAGTATGGTTTTCCAACTCGCTAACATTATAGTTATTTAACCTTTTCATAATTAAAATTGTTTTTATTAGTATTTAAATATTTGGTTGCGAAAACTTCAGTATAAAGTTTAGTTTCACAATCCATATCAAAACCAACCTAAATATGTGCACCTATTTGTTTGTTTTGATACTACAAGTATAGCCTCGTTCACTGCAACTAACTTGCGATGTGTAAATTATTTTGTAAAAAGTAACTACCGCCAAATATTTGAGTTACCTCGTTATTGGTTAGTACATTTACTGAGATAGATACTTGTAAATCAAAATCATCACAATAGTAGTAGGTTTTTCTACTTCTACTGTAACAGATATTCGCATTGTAATCTTTTAATTGCTCTACTAATAGATGTACAGAACGTTGACTAATTTGTAATAAGTTAGCCAATTCTTTAGGTGTTCCTGTGTTTTCGTTGGTAATTAGGTTGTGCAACTGTTGTAAGCGTTCTAGTGTTTTTAAATTTTTCATACTTCTTTCTTTTTCTATATGTTGTAGCCAGTTCTCGATACAATTTTTAGTGGTTGAGCCTTTCGGCTATGCTCAAGATAAACTAAAGTCGAAACCACCAAAAATTACTCAAACTGACATGTTATTAATTGTTAGCTGATAATTGAGTGCTAGGATTCAACCAATCGTCCATTTTGTCGTAGAGTAAGTCAAATAAAGAACGTTCTGTGAGTTCAAAACGAGCATTTACCAACATCCCTTTTTTTAGCTGTCCTTTAAAGCCATTTTTTAAGGCTAAAAAACGTTGGTTTAAAGAACATGCTACCCTAAACATGGGCGTATCGTTTACCATTTGTATGTCGTTTCCTATTTCTAGTATGTTTCCTGTTGCTAATCCCCACTGGTTATAATTAAAAGCACTTACTTGAAAATTTACCTTGTTTTCCTTTTTTAGCAACCCAATATCACTTGGGTTTATAAAACATTCAACAATCAAATCAGATTTTGGTGATATTTCAGCGAGTTGTGTACCAGAAGGAATAAAACTTCCTTTTTCAATTCCTTTCACATTTAATAAAGTACCCGAAACAGGGGCTTTTATAATTGATAAATTAGTACTCTCTTGTAGTTGAGTATGATTGTTTTCTAGCTCTTTTAATTGATTTTGATAGTCTACCAATTGTGATTGCCAATTGCTAACTTGTTGTTTTTTATATTGATAAATAGCATTCAGCGCCAAATCATATTCCAATTGATTATTATTTAATTCAACTTTAGCAATTACTCCTTTTTTAAATAATTGTTGATTCCGTTTATAATCATCTTTCAATTTTTTAAAGCGAGTACGTAACTCATTTAATTTTTGTTGGTAAAAATTATATTCTTGTTGATATTTTAACGAATGTAATTGAATATCGCGCTTTTTGTTTTTAGATAAAACTTCTAAATCGTCAATAAAAGTTTTAATTTCATGCGTTTGACTCTCAATGTTTTCAATTTTTTGAGTAATAGCTAAATTGTTTACCAGTAATAAGGTATCTCCTTCATGTATTTCTTGATTGTTTTTAAGTTGATGGAAAATAACTTTTCCACTGGTACTGTTTTGTAAAGAAATACGTTCTTTATCTGGACGTATTAGTCCTTGTGAAGTATTGTAAATAGTTACTTTAATAAAAGGTAAAGAGGTTATGGTAACTACTAAAGTTACTAAAAAGACACTATAAATAATTTTACTTTTGTTGGTGTGCTTAAACTGATGCACTTCGGTACTGTTTTCAATAATTTCTTTTGGAAATATTTGTTTGCTCATAACTTTTTTAAAATAAAAACCCCTTTATTTCTGAGAACAAAAAGTAATAATAAAGGGGTGGTTTTTCTTTTTCACGTATAACTTTCCCTGTCTACGAATACACTGCAAACCAACGCAAAATAAATGCAGTAAAAAATCCATATATAGCGGTATTTATAAAAAAATGGACGTTATTTATAAATTTCGAGTTAGAATTTTGTTAGTTTTTGTTTGGCTTTTAGCAATTTAACTGTTTTATGAGCTTGTCTTAATAATAACTACATTTGCAAGGATAAAGACACTAAAAAATTGACTCAAAAGAAGAGAATACCATATAAAATTTATGATTCTTATTGTTTAAGAACCCCGTTATTTTCCTTTTCCGATTATAAAGACTTAATAGAAAGAAAAGAGGTTTTAGAAACAGACTTTAGAAATTTGTTGCAAAACAAAATTTTTGAAGAGGCTTTATTTTTAGCTTCTCCTGAATTAGTAGGACAAATTCAGAAATGGAAAAATCAAGAAGTTTTTGATGAGAAGAAAAAACAAAGGTTAGAGCTAACAATATTAAAATACTTTACAAGAATAGCTACTCGCTGCACTCCTTTTGGTTTATTTGCTTCTTGTTCTCAAGGGAATTTTAGTGATAAAACATCAATTCAATTAGCAGCAGTAGAAGACTACAAAAGAATTACTCGTTTTGATACTACTTTTTTAGCAGAATTATTTTTAAAATTAATCAAGGAAGATGAAATTAGAAAACAATTACTGTTTTTTCCGAACACAAGTTTGTATAAAGTAGGGGAACATTACAGATATGTTGAGTATATAATACAAAACAAAAAAAGAGAGTATTCAATTGAAGGAATTAAGTTTTCTACATATTTAGAAGAGGTGCTCAAAGCTGCAAAAGAAGGACAAACAATTACAGCGTTAGCAAAAGTACTTGTTAGCGATGATATTGAGCTGTTAGAAGCAAAAGACTTTATTGAAACGTTAATTGAGCATCAAATTTTGGTGTCTGAACTTGAACTTACTGTTACAGGAAGCGATTACTTTTCTAATTTAATAAAAAGGGTTTTTGAGATTTCTGAGGATAAAGTAATCAAAAACAACCTTGAAGAGTTGTCAAAGTATTTAGAAAAAGTTGATGAATCTTTTGAAAATCCAATTGCTAGATATAAAGAAATTGAGAAGCTAACCAAGAAACTAGTTTCAAAAAATGATGCTAAATATTTATTTCAAACAGATACTTTTTCAAGTACAATTGAAAACAAATTAGATAGAAAGCTTAAAAATAATTTATACAAAGCGTTAAGAATTTTTAATAAAATGACGTTGCGTTCGGCAAATGGAAGGCTAGAAGACTTTAAAAGAGCTTATACAAAACGTTACGAAGGTGAATGGTTACCGTTAAGTTTAGTGTTAGATGTTGAAACAGGTATTGGTTATGGAAAAAAAGAAGAAAACAACACTCCTTTTTTAGACAAAATGGTAAACATCCCAAAAAAGAAAAGATATGAACATATAGTTTGGACAGATGTAGATATTATTTTACAAGAGAAGTTATTTGATGTATTGACTGAAAGAAGCATAGCAATTAGATTAACGGATCAAGATTTTGAAAGAATAGAAGAAAGGTGGGACGATTTGCCCGATACGTTTTCGTCGATTATAGAAGTGTTTAAGAGTTCAAGTGAAGAAAAACTTTATATAAAAGGAACTGGAGGTAGCAGTGCTATAAACTTATTAGGTAGGTTTGGTCATGGTAGCAAGGAGTTGTCAAAACACATAAATAATATAGCTGAAACTGAAAAAAATCTAGAAAAGGATAAAATTATAGCTGAAATAGTACACTTGCCAGAAGCTAGAACAGGAAATATCTTACAACGTCCCAACTTTAGAGATTATGAAATTCCCTATTTGGGAAAACCCAGTGTAGCTGAAGAAAGACAAATTCCCCTAAGTGATATTTTAGTTACAGTAAAAGGCGATGAGATTAAACTTTTTTCAAAAAAGCTAAATAAAGAAATAATTCCAAGATTAGGGAATGCACATAATTACAGTAATAGTACATTGCCTATTTACCATTTTTTGTGCGAATTACAAACTCAAAATAAAAGAGCTAGCATAGGGTTTAGTTGGAATGCAACTTTTTTGAACCTGCCTTTTTTACCAAGAGTAGTATATAAAGATATTATTTTTTCTAAAGCTAGATGGAACCTTCAAACCGATAAGTTAGATAAAATATTAAAAAGTAATGACTTCTTTAAACAAATGGTTGATTGGAAAAAGGAGTTGCAATTACCTAATTATGTAGAGTTGGTTGAAGGAGATAATAGACTACTTATTTATTTAGAAAATAAAACTTCGTTTCAAATGCTGTATAATGCAGTTAAAAGAAAAAAGAATTTTGTTTTAGAAGAGTTTTTATTTACTGATGATGAGCTTGTAAAAAGAGAAAGTATGTCTTTTTGTAATCAATTTGTAGTGTCTTTTTATAACAATAAAACTGGTCGTTGAAAATGAAAGTTGCAATAAAAAGAAATTTTTTTCCAGGAGAAAAGTGGGTGTACTACAAAGTGTATTGTGGAAAAGAAGTAGCAGACAATGTGTTGTTACAATGTGTAAAACCTTTAGTGACACTTCTTTTTGAAAAAAAGCTTATAAATAAGTGGTTTTTCATTCGTTATGCCGATCCTGAAAACCATTTACGAATTCGTTTTCATTTAAATGAAACCAAAAATATTGGGAGTGTTATTTTAGAATTCCAAAAACACATAGCGTCTTTTATTGAAACCAAACAAGTTTGGGATGTTCAATTAGGAACCTATAAAAGAGAATTGGAACGCTATGGGAAAAACACGATTGCCGATGCAGAAACTTTTTTTTACAGAGATAGCGAAACAGTTTTAGACCTTATTGAACAAATGATTGATGATAAAGAAAGGATTATTTACACACTTAAATACCTAGAGCAAATTATAAGCACCTTCAATTTTTCAAAAAATGAAGAATTGTTGTTTTTAGAACGGTATAAAAATCAATTTCAAAGAGAGTTTAATGTTGATAAGAGGATGAAAAAGGAGATGAATTTGATGTATAGCGAGGTAAGTGAAACACCTTTAAACATAGAACCAGTTGTATTAAGTGCTCCACAAAAAAAACTAATAAAAGATTTCATAAACAAAGCAGTAGAGAAAAAGTTATTGGTTTCTTTAGAAAGTTTAGTAGGAAGCTTGATTCATATGTCTGTAAATAGAATATTTAAAAGTAAGCAACGAATGTATGAAATGGTAGTATATGATTTTTTGTATAAGAAATGTAAAAGAAAATTAGTTGAGTAATGAAACCGACATGTTTAAAATCATCATTAAACACACAGCGGAATAATTATTTTAAACATCAAAGATTACGCATGACCTTTGAAAAACAATAAAATAAACACATGAGAAATAATAAAATAAATACATATAAAAAACAGATTACACTATTCTTTTTCTTGTTTTTATTCATAAGTTCTTTTGGGCAAAGTAAAGTTGATACGCTTTCAAGTAAAACCATGGAAGAGTTGTTTTCTTATTATGAAAGAACCGAAAATAAAGAGGATAAAATACGTTATATAAAGGCATTTTTGAGTGTTGCTAAGAGAGAAAAAAACAGAAAAAGAATCGCTGCAGGTTATTATGTGTTATCTGGTTTGTATGATGATGAAAAGGTGTTGAAGTATAGTGATAGTGTTATTAATTTAATGTCCAAAAAAAGTATAAAATACTACCCTTCTTGGTCTTATTTAACCAAAGCATATTATTATCAAGATAATTACCAATATGATGATGCTATAGATAATTATTTGCTGACAATTAAATATGCAAAAAAACATAATAACGAACCATTAATAATAAGTACTAAATATAGTATAGGAGGACTTAAAAGAAAACTGAAAATGTATGATGAAGCTGCTACTCTAGTTAAGGAAAATTTAGAGTATGCTAAAAAGAACAACTTAAAAAAAGGAAGTTTAATATCTACTATTGAGTTGGCAAATCTTTATACAGAATCAAAACAGGTAGATTCAGCTCAATACTATATTAAATCAGGAAAAAAACTATCATTGAAATTAAAAGATACTTTAATGTATCATCATCTAAACATGAATCAAGGTATAGTTGAGTGTCATAAAAAGAATTATAGTTTAGCTTTAAATTTGCTTGAAAAAGAAAGATCTTTTTTTGAAAATAAAAATTTAGACAATTATTTAATATATATCTATTTCTACCTTGGTAAATCTTTTGAAGGAATTAAGGACGAGAAGGAGAAAACTGAGGCATTTAAAAAGGTTGATTCTTTATTTCAGATTGAAAAACCAATTTTTCCATTTATAAGAGAGGCCTATGAGAGTTTAATAAACAAATATAAAAAGGAGAATGATTTAAAAAACCAACTCTTATACATTAATAAACTTATTAAATATGATAGTGTTATCAATCATAATGAAAGGTATTTGAATAGAAAAATTTACAGAGAATACGATATTCCAAAATTAAAATCCGAAAAAGAAAATGTGATAAAACAGATGAAGAAAAACAACGCTTTTTTTCATTCTATTATTATAGTTATTTCTCTAGTAGTAGTTTTGTTATTGGTTCTCTTTATTTATCAATATCACAAGAAGAGAGTTTATAAGCAAAGGTTCGAGGAGTTAATTAATTCTAAGGAAAAGAGAACTGTAAAAATTGTAAAAACTAAAAAAGAAAACATTAATGTACCAAAACAAATTAGAGAGATTATTTTAGAAGGACTAGGTGAGTTTGAAAAAGAGCAAAAATTTATTATTAATAACATTACATTAAGTTCCCTAGCAAAAGATTTAAATACCAATACTCAATACCTTTCAAAGGTGGTTAATTATTATAAAGATAAATCTTTTTCAGCATATTTAAGTGATTTAAGAATCTCCTATATTGTAGAGAGGTTAAAAAAAGATGTTGTTTTAAGAAAGTATACAGTAAAAGCTATAGCTAAAGAGGCAGGTTTTAATAATGCAGAATCATTTTCAAAAGCATTTTATAATTTAAATGGTATAAAACCATCTTATTTTTTAAAGGAGCTTGAAAAAAAAAGATATTAATTAGTCTATTTTTATAAATATTGGTTAATTTATATCCTTGGTTTGATGGTTAAAAGATGATAACTGTGTTTTTTTGTGTTTAGTTTATTATATAAATTAAGATAAAATGAAGAAAACAAAATTAACATTAGAAAAATTTAGAGTTTCCAGATTAACTAACTTATCAGTTATTAAAGGAGGAGGAAGAACAGATGGAACAATTTTAGTAACTAACGACAGACCCAGATGTAACGACTTTTCAGATAATCCAGTAAAAGGAAATTAAATTTTTATTTTTGAGGTGTATTAAGAAGACTATTTACTTCTAAAATAATAATAAGGTAAAACATTAATGTTTTACCTTATTTATAAGTCTACCAAATTATGAGGATATTAAAATACATATTATTAGTTTTTGTTTTTTTTGGGTGTGTCTCTAGCAAATTTGAGCTAATAAAGAGTGGAGAAAGATTATATTCTAAAAAGAGAGATAAATTAAATAACAGAGAACAATTAAAAAACTGGCACATCAAGGATGTAGAATTAGACACTTTATCTGGCATAAGTTTAAATAGAGCATATGATAGTTTGTTGTTAGGTAAGAAAGGAAGAGAAGTTGTTGTTGCTGTGATTGACATGGCCGTTGACGTGAATCATAAAGGAATTAAAAAGTTTTTATGGAGAAATAAAAAAGAAACAGCTAACAATAATATTGATGATGATAAAAATGGATACGTAGATGATATTAATGGATGGAATTTTTTATCTAATAATCAGGGAGGAAATAATGAATTTGTAAATTATGAATACACACGTTTGATAAGAAAATTTGAACCATATTTTGAAGGCAAAGACTCAATTCGATTATCTATAAAAGACTCTTTAAATTATATTGTTTACCAAAGAGCAGAAAAAAAATATAATCAAAGACAGAAGTATGCAAAAGAGGAGGTTGATTATATTAATATGGTTATTAAAGGTAAAACACAAGCAGAGGACGAACTGAGGAAGTATTTTAAAGATAAAGAATATACTATTAAAGATTTAGATAGTGTAAAAAAACGATACCCTGATAATAAAGTTTTACAAAAGATGGCAAATAGGAAGTCTAACTTTATTAAATGGGGGTATACTGATGAATATGTTGCGGATTATAAATTGAAGACAGAGGAAAGGTTAAAGAAACTATTAAATTTAAACCATAATGATAGAAGTGTTCAGGGAGATAACCCAGAGGACTTGAAAGATATTAAATATGGAAGTCCTTTGTTTAGCAATGTAAACACGAAGCTACTTGATCATGGAACTAAAATGGCAGGGGTTATTGTTAATGTGGGGCAAAAAGAAGAAATTAAAATAATGCCTTTAGCAATATCGGCTTATGGAGATGAACATGATAAAGATATAGCTCTAGCTATCCGTTACGCTGTTGATAATGGTGCTAATGTTGTTAATATGAGTTTTGCAAAAGAGTTTTCGTTGCATCCAGAATGGGTATTAGAAGCTATTAAATATGCAGAACAAAAGAATGTATTGATAGTAAATGGAGCAGCGAATGATGGAGAAAACATAGATGGTAAAGAGAATGCCTGGTTTCCTAATGATCATGGGTATTTTGACTATACTGAAGTTTCTGATAATTTTTTAAAAGTAGGATCCTCAGGACTATATTTAGATGAGAAATTAAAATCCTCATATAGTAATTACGGAAAAAGGGAAGTGGATCTTTTTGCTCCTGGTGAGTATATATATACTACTACTCCAAATAACGAATTTGATTTTATACAAGGAACCTCAGCTTCAACTGCAATCACATCAGGTGTAGCGGCATTAATCTATTCGTATTATCCGAGCTTAACAGCCTCTCAAATAAAGCATATTTTAATGGATTCTGGTTTAGAATATACTTTTGAAGTGGGTACGCCAACAAAAGAAGATAAAAATAAAACAACACCTTTTAACCAATTATCAAAATCAGGGAAGGTTTTAAATGCGTACAATGCTTTAATTATGGCAGATAGCATTTCTGGAAACTAGGCACTTTTTGTTTTCCTTAACAAATTAATTCGCTAAAATTCTGCATCTTTGTAGTTATGCGAATTTATCCGATAGAAACAGGGAATTTTAAGTTAGATGGAGGCGCTATGTTTGGCGTAGTTCCGAAAACGATTTGGCAAAAGACAAATCCAGCCGATGAAAACAACATGATCTCAATGGGCATGCGCTGTATGCTAATTGAAGATGGTGATCGTTTAACACTGATTGATACAGGTATTGGTAATAAGCAATCCGATAAATTTTTTGGATACTACTATCTATATGGAGACTTTTCATTAGACACTTCTTTAGCAAAATATGGTTTCCATAGAGATGATATTACCGATGTGTTTTTAACACACCTACATTTCGACCATTGTGGAGGAGCAATCCAATGGAATAAAGACAGAACAGGGTACGAACCAGCTTTTAAAAATGCACGTTTTTGGAGTAACCAACGTCATTGGGACTGGGCAGTACACCCAAATGCGAGAGAAAAAGCATCTTTTTTGAAAGAAAACATCTTACCCATTGAAGAAAGTGGACAATTAAACTTTTTACATCTAAATGCAAAAGATTATGTTGGGTTTGATGTACTGTTTAAAGATGGACATACCGAAAAACAAATGCTACCGAAAATAGAATATCAAGGAAAAACATTGGTGTTTATGGCAGATTTATTGCCTACAGCAGGACATGTTCCTTTACCGTATGTAATGGGGTATGATACCCGACCTTTATTAACTTTAAAAGAAAAAGAAGCTTTTTTAAACGAAGCAGCCGATAAAGAATTTTACCTGTTTTTAGAACACGATGCATACAACGAAGTAATAACAGTAAAGCATACAGAAAAAGGAGTTCGTTTAAAGGAAACATTTAAGTTTACAGATATTTTTAATTAAGATAGAGATTATGAGAGTTTTAAAGCCCGTATTTTATTCGGCAATTGCAGTGGTTACCTTAGCTAGCTGTAAGACAATAAGCAAAATCCCTGTGCCAGCAGGTAGTAATACCGTAGTGAATATTCCAGCAAAAAAAGCTGAATTGACAGACTATGAGAAAGAAAACTGGCAACATTTAGACTTGGCTACAGATACAATTCCAGGAATGAGTGTAAATAAAGCGTATGAGTTCTTAAAAGGAAAAAAAAGCGTCCAAGTGGTAGTAGGAATTGTTGATTCGGGTACTGATTTAAAACATGAAGACTTAGTTGATGTAGCTTGGGTAAATACTAAAGAAATAGCTGGAGACGGAATTGATAATGATAAAAATGGTTATGTTGATGATATCAACGGGTGGAATTTCTTAGGAGATGCTTACAAAGAGCATTTAGAGTATGAGCGTATTTTGATGAGGCCTTCTATAGCAGATGCGAAAACCCTAGCAGAAGCAAAAGCGTATCAAGCAGAAAAAATTAAGGAGGCAAAATCTAATGAACAACGTTATAGTCAGATCTTAGCAGCAGTTAGTAAGTCAGATGAAGAGTTAACGAAATATTTTAATAAACCTGATTACACTATTGAAGAAATTGAAGCAATTAATACTTCTAACTCTAATTTACTTTTAGCTATAGAAACAGCTAAAAGAATGAATGGTTTTGGACTATCTTTATCGAAAGCTAAAAAAGAGATAACAAGTTTACTAGATAAAGCTAAGAAAACAATAAAAGGAGATAACTTAAAAATAGATTACCGTACAGTAGTTGGAGACGATGCTTATGATATTAATGACAAACCAGGTTACGGAAACGGTAATACAGGTCATACTGTGAAAGATGAAGCACACGGTTCTCATGTATCAGGAATTGTAGGTGCTACTCGTAATAACGGAAAAGGTATGAATGGGGTTGCTGCTAATGTTAAAATTATGGCAGTACGTTCAGTTTCTGATGGAGATGAGTACGATAAAGATGTTGCTTTAGGTATTCGTTATGCAGTAGATAATGGAGCAAAAGTAATAAATGGTAGTTTTGGTAAAGGTTTTTCTCCTAATAAAGAATGGGTTTATGACGCGATTAAGTATGCAGCATCAAAAGATGTTTTAGTTGTTATTGCAGCAGGAAATAGTGGTAAAAACATTGATGTAGAAAAAACCTTCCCTAATGATACTCCAGATTTAGAGAATGAAATTACAGACAACGTATTAACAATCGGAGCAATGAGTGCAAAGTATACTGAAGAATTACCAGCAACTTTTTCTAATTATGGTAAAAAGAATGTTGATGTATTTGCACCAGGGGTGAAAATTTATTCTACATTCCCAGATAATACATATGAATCGATTAGTGGAACTTCTATGGCGTCTCCAGCAGCAGCAGGAGTTGCAGCATTAGTGCGTTCTTACTACCCTGAGTTAACGGCAAGTCAAGTAAAGCATATTTTAATGAACTCTGGAACTAAGATAGATTTAGAGGTTGTTAAACCAGGAACCAGAGATGAGATGGTACCTTTCTCAGAATTATCAGTATCAGGACGTGTTGTAAATGCATACAATGCAGTTAGAATGGCTGATAGAATGGTAAACGGAAGAAAGTAATATAATATTTAGATAGATTAAAAAAAGAGCATTGTTATTTGATGCTCTTTTTTTGTTATAACAAGTATCATGCAGCTAGAATTTAACAAAAAAACACAGGAATTAACAATTAAAGATGAAGTACCAATGCATTCATGGTTAATAATCTCTTTGATGTTAATTAATGGAATTAATATGGGAGTTCAGTTGTATTTAATGAGTTACAAAAACAATGAAACTCTTTTTGTTTTTATGTTTTTACTTGCAGTAGTTTCAGTAGTAGTAATATTTTATTACATGGTAAAAAGATCATGGAAATCTAAATATCATCTTAATGAAATTGAAGGAATAGAAACAAGAAAAGTTTATGGGAAAGAACGAATTTTTCTAAAATTACATAACGGAAAAAGACGTAGTTTTCCAGTGTTAAAAAATGAAAAAGAACTAAGTGATTTTAAGAAAACACTAATCTCAATGGGAATTAAACTAGTTTAATATGAAGAAAATAATCTTAAACCTTTTATTGTTACCGGTTATTTCTTGTGCTACAGTAAATAGTACAACTAACAAAACCATAACAAAAACAAAAGTACACAAACAGTCTAACAGAGGGTATTGGCAACAACATGTTGATTATACTATGGATATTGATATGAATGTTAAAACATATCAATACAAAGGAACACAAAAATTAGTGTACACAAACAATTCACCTGATGTATTAAATAAAGTATTTTATCACTTATACTTTAATGCATTTCAACCAAACTCTCAAATGGATGTTCGTTCAAGAAACATTAAAGATCCAGACAGAAGAGTAGGAGATCGCATTAGTAAGCTATCACCGTCAGAAATAGGGTACATTAAAGTTAATTCATTAAAACAAGATGGGTCGATAGTAAAACACGAGACTGTTGGAACGATTTTAGAAGTAACGTTAAATAAATCAATTCAACCAGGAGAAAGTGTAACGTTTGATATGATTTTTGATGCACAAGTACCAAAACAAATCCGTCGTTCTGGGCGTAATAGTGCAGAAGGAGTTGCTTTGTCAATGACACAATGGTATCCTAAAATGGCAGAATACGATTTTGAAGGTTGGCATACACCACCATACTTAGGAAGAGAATTCCACGGAGTTTGGGGTAATTTTGATGTAACACTTCATATTGATAAAAACTATGTAGTTGGAGGAACTGGATATGTGCAGAACCCGCAAGAAGTAGGTCATGGTTATGAAGACAAAACGAAACCATTAAACGCACCTTCAGGAGATAAATTAACTTGGAAGTTTACAGCACCAAATGTGCATGATTTTACTTGGGGAGCTGATCCAGAGTTTATTCACGATACGTATAAAATGGATAACGGAATCGACTTACATTTCCTATACAAGAAAACATTAGATGCGGATTATTTAGAGAACTGGAAAAAACTACAACCTAAAACAGCTGAGTTAATGAACTACTTCAGTAAGCATATAGGTCAGTATCCATATAAGCAATACTCAGTTATTCAAGGAGGAGATGGAGGTATGGAGTATGCAATGTGTACATTAATTACAGGACAACGTAAATGGGGGAGCTTATTTGGTGTAACAGCACACGAATTAGCACATACTTGGTTCCAATTCTTATTAGCAACGAACGAAAGCAAGCACCCTTGGATGGATGAAGGGTTTACAACCTATATTTCAAACAAAGCAGAAAATGAAATCTTAGGAGAAGGAAAAGAAAACCCGCATGCTGGTTCTTACAGAGGATACAATTATGTGGTAGGTAATAATATTGAAGAGCCTTTAACAACGCATGCTGATAGGTACCATACAAATACAGCGTATGGAGTTGCGAGTTATTCTAAAGGAAACATTTTCTTATCTCAGTTGGAATATGTTATTGGAAAAGAAAATGTAGCAAAAACGTTGAAGAAGTATTTTGAAGATTTTTCTTTTAAACATCCAACCCCAAATGATATCAAACGTACTGCTGAAAAAGTTTCAGGACTTCAGTTAGATTGGTATTTAAATGAATGGACGCAAACAACACATACTATTGATTACGGAATTAAAGCAGTAAACGGAAAAGAAATTACCTTAGAACGTATTGGTCAAATGCCAATGCCTATTGATGTTGAGGTTACGTATACGGATGGTTCAAAAGAATCATTTAATATTCCGTTACGTATGATGCGTGGAGAAAAACCAACTAATGCTACAGTTATTACCGATTGGACTTTTGCACATCCAACCTATACTTTTACAACTAAAAAGGGTGTAAAGTCGGTTGAAATTGATCCATCTAAATTAATGGCAGATGTAAATCAAGCAAACAATTCGTACAGTAAGTAAAACTTAGTGATAATAAATACTAAAAACGGAAAATCTATATAGGTTTTCCGTTTTTTATTATAAAAAATCTAATCCATAATTTTCTTTGTGTAATTATCTCATAGATTCTATGTAATTTTGTTGCTTAAACCTTTTAAGTAGCTCTTAATTAATTATGTTTTAAAAGAGAATTACATAAGGTTATAAATAGAACACGTACATAATTTATAAAGATGTCAGAAGAAAAGAAATCATTGAATTTTTTAGAGCAAATTGTTGAAGAAGATTTGGCAAATGGAATGCCAAAAGAAAATTTGCGTTTTCGTTTTCCACCAGAACCAAACGGATATTTACATATAGGACATACAAAAGCTATAGGTATTAGTTTTGGTTTAGGAGAAAAATACAATGCTCCAGTAAATCTTCGTTTTGATGATACAAACCCAGCAAAAGAAGAGCAAGAATATGTAGATGCTATTAAGCGTGATGTAGCTTGGTTAGGATATCAATGGGAAAAAGAATGTTATTCTTCTGATTATTTCCAACAACTATATGATTGGGCAGTCCAATTGATTAAAGACGGAAAAGCATATGTAGATAATCAATCTTCCGAAGCTATGGCTGAGCAAAAAGGAACGCCAACGCAACCAGGAGTCGCAGGTCCGAATAGAGACAAAAGTGTTGAAGAAAACTTAGATTTATTTACACGTATGAAAAATGGTGAGTTTGAAGAAGGATCTCATGTGTTACGTGCTAAAATAGATATGGCTTCACCAAATATGTTAATGCGTGATCCTATCATGTACCGTATTTTAAAGAAAGAACACCACCGTACAGGAAGCAATTGGGTAATTTATCCAATGTACGACTGGACTCATGGTGAAAGTGATTATATAGAACAAATATCTCACTCATTATGTTCATTAGAGTTTAAACCTCACCGTGAACTGTATAATTGGTTTAGAGATAATGTGTATGAGTACAGTCAGTCAGAATACCCATTACCACCAAAACAACGAGAGTTTTCACGTTTAAACTTAAGCTATACAGTAATGAGTAAGCGTAAGTTGATGAAATTGGTGGAAGAAGGAATTGTTTCAGGATGGGATGATCCACGTATGCCTACTATTTCAGGGTTACGTCGTCGTGGTTATACACCTGCTTCTATCCGTAGTTTTGTGGAAACAGTAGGGGTTTCTAAACGTGAAAATGTGATTGATGTGGCGTTGTTAGAGTTTAAAATCCGTGAAGATTTAAATAAAACAGCAAATCGTGTAATGGCGGTTTTAGATCCAGTAAAAGTGGTAATTGATAATTACCCTGAAGATCAAGAAGAGATTTTAATTGCTGAAAACAACCCAGAAGATGAAAACTCAGGAACAAGAGAAGTTCCATTTTCAAGAGAAATTTATATAGAGCGTGAAGACTTTAGAGAAGAAGCAAACAAAAAATTCTTCCGTTTAAAATTAGGAAAAGAAGTTCGTTTAAAGAATGCTTATTTTATCACAGCTAATAGTGTAGAAAAAGACGAAAACGGAAACATTACTGTAATTCACTGTACGTACGATCCATTAACAAAATCAGGAAGCGGTACAGAAGAAAGTAAACGTAAGGTAAAAGGGACATTGCATTGGGTGTCGGTAAAACATGCTGTAAAAGCTGAGGTAAGAGCGTATGACAGACTGTTTTCAGATGAGGCACCAGACAGTCATAAAGACAAAGACTTCATGGAATTCTTAAACCCTAGTTCTTTAGAAAAAATTACAGCTTATGTTGAACCAAGCTTACAAACAGCACAAATTGGAGACCGTTTTCAGTTTCAACGTTTAGGATACTTTAATGTAGATGACGATTCGACATCTGAAAGTTTAGTATTCAATAAAATTGTTGGGTTACGAGATAACTGGGCAAAAAAGAACAAATAGTACCTAAAGACATAAAAACAAATAAAAAATGCTGCTTTTTAACTTAAAAGCAGCATTTTTTTTAACAAAAAAATCAATTTTCACTTTTCATTAGAATATGTATCTTTACAGATTAAGTATAGTTGTTATAAAGTAAATTTTATGCAGCTGAAAATCAAATAATAAAAATGTTTTTTGATACTGTAAATATCACAGGTTTAAAAAATATTTCAAAAAAATATACTATCGTATGAGTTGTAGCAGTTGCTCAACTAACAAAAGCGGTGTGCCAAATGGCTGTAAGAGTAACGGAAATTGTGCAACAGGCACATGTGGAAGTGGAAATAAACTCGCTGTTTTTGATTGGTTATCAAATATGACTTTACCTTCAGGTGAAGCACCATTTAATATTTTTGAAGTCCGTTTTAAAAATGGACGAAAACACTTTTATAAAAATCCTGAAAACTTAACTCTTTCAATGGGAGATGTGGTTGCGGTTGAAGGATCTTCAGGGCACGATGTTGGTATTGTTTCTTTAGCAGGAGAGCTTGTAAGAGTTCAAATGAAAAAAAGAAAAATTACTGCAGATAGTGATGAAGTAAAGAAAGTTTACAGAAAAGCCTCTCAAAAAGACATTGATGTTTGGCAAGAAGCCAGAGGAAGAGAGCTAGAAACACAACGAAAGGGAAGAGAAATTATTAGCCGTTTAGGGTTGAAAATGAAACTTTCTGATGTTGAATATCAAGGAGACGGAACTAAAGCTACTTTTTACTATACAGCAGATGAACGTGTAGACTTTCGTCAGTTAATTCGCGATCTAGCAAGTGCTTTCTCTATTCGTGTAGAAATGCGTCAAGTAGGAATGCGTCAAGAAGCTGCTCGTTTAGGAGGAATAGGTTCTTGTGGTAGAGAACTATGTTGTTCTACTTGGTTAACTGATTTTAGAAAGGTAAATACCGCAGCAGCTCGTTATCAACAGTTATCACTAAACCCACTAAAATTAGCAGGACAATGTGGTAAGCTAAAGTGTTGTTTAAACTACGAATTAGATACGTATTTAGATGCACTACAAAGCTTCCCTAAACAAGATAAAGTACTAAAAACAGAAAAAGGAGATGCTGTTTTCGTTAAAATGGACATCTTCAAAAAGTTACTTTGGTATACCTACAAAGAAGAAAGCTTTAAGTGGTATAAACTATCGTTAGACCAAGTTCAAGAAATTATAGAATTAAACAAAAATAATGAACTTGCGTTACCGTTAGAAGAATATGAATTAGAGATAACCGAAGAAGTTTCAGTTGACTTTGAAAATGTTGTTGGCCAAGATAGTTTAACGCGTTTTGATACGCCTAAAAAAGGACGTAAAAATACTAGACGCAGAAAAAGAAAGCCAACAGGTAAAAAGGAAGAAAATAAACAACCTCCTGCAAATAAAAGACAAAGGAAAAAGCCACAAGGAAAACCAACCAAAACTGAAGGAGGGCAAAAAACGGAAAAAAAGAGAGTTGATAATAGGAAACCAAGACCTAAAAACAACCCAAAGACTAGAAAGCCTAAACCAGAAAATAAAACAACTGATAAAGCACAAGGGCAACAAAAGAAACCAAGACCCCCTAGAAAAAAAAATAACAATCAACGTAAAAAAAACAATAGCGATAATAAAAATAACACCAATAATGAAAAGTAAAATTGGCATCTTTTTTTTAGTAGCTATGCTATTAGCTTCATGTGACTCAAATAGTGAATTTGATAACTATGTTACACTTCCAAAAAGTGCATGGAATAAAAAAAACACAATACAATTTACATTTCCAATTAACGATTCCATTGGTAAGAAAAACCTTTTTATAAACCTTAGAAATAATAAGGATTATGCGTACAGTAATCTTTTTTTAATTACACAAATGGATTTTCCTGATGGACAAATAATCATAGATACTCTGGAATATGATATGGCTGATGTTACAGGAAAGTTTTTAGGGCAGGGTTTTACTGATATTAAAGAAAACAAACTTTTTTATAAAGAAAACATAACGTTTCCCCGCAAAGGAGAATATACCTTTAAAGTTCGACAAGCTATGCGAAAAAATGGAGAAATAGAAGGGATTGAAGAACTAGAAGGAATAACTCATGTAGGGTTTAGAATTGAAAAAATAAAGTAATGACAGAGAAAAAAACAACAAATTTTAGCAAGTACATTAAATGGTTTTGGGGAATCATTTTAGGAGGTTTTTTATTTATTAGCCTGCTATTTTTACTAGCTTCTTGGGGAGTGTTTGGGGTATTGCCAACTTTTGAAGAGTTAGAAAACCCAGAAAATAATTTAGCTACAGAAATTATTTCATCAGACGGTAAAACTTTAGGAAAATACGCTGTTGAAAATAGAACACCAATAAAATATAAAGATATTCCAGAAAGCATGGTTAAAGCGTTAGTTGCAACAGAAGATGAGCGCTTTTATGAACACTCAGGAATAGACTTTAGAGGAACAGCAAGAGCTGTTTTAAAACCAGGAAGTGGAGGTGCGAGTACAATAACCCAACAGCTAGCAAAAATGCTGTTCACAGGAAAAGCTTCTCGAAACATTTTTAAAAGAGTACTTCAAAAAGTAAAAGAATGGGTAGTAGCTGTAAAGCTAGAACGCCAATATACCAAAGAAGAAATCATAACCATGTATTTAAATAAATACGATTTCTTAAATCAAGCGGTAGGAGTACGTTCGGCAGCTAGAATTTATTTTGGAAAGGAACCAAAAGAGCTAGATGTAGAAGAATCTGCAATGCTAGTAGGAATGCTTAAAAACTCTTCTCTTTTTAACCCGTTAAGAAGGAAAGAGATGGTAAAACAACGAAGAAATGTTGTTTTAAAACAAATGACTAGAAACGAGTTTATTACTCAGCAACAAAAGGACTCATTACAAAAACTAGGTTTAGGACTTAATATAAATAGAGAAGGGCATAGTGATGGTTTAGCAACATACTTTAGAGAGCATTTGAGAAGTATTTTAAAAGAGTGGGTAAAAGAACATCCAAAGCCAAACGGAGAAGAGTATAATATCTATAGAGACGGATTAAAAATTTATACAACAATAGATTCTCGTATGCAAAAGTATGCTGAAGAAGCAGTATATGAGCACATAGCAAACCTTCAAACATATTTTGATAAGGAACAAAAAAGAAATAAAAATGCTCCTTTCTATGATATAAACAAAAAGGAAATAGAGAAAATTATAAGAAGAGCAAAACAAAATTCAGATCGTTATAAGCGAATGAAAGCAGCAGGGAAATCTGAAAAAGAGATAGATAAGGTCTTTAATACAGCTACCGATATGCGTATTTTTACATGGAAAGGTGAACGTGATACGGTAATGACCCCTTATGACTCAATACGTCATTATAAATATTTCTTACGTTCAGGTTTGGTATCTATTGAGCCTCAAACAGGTCATATTAAAGCTTGGGTAGGAGGAATAAACCATAGATATTTTAAATATGATGCAGTAGAACAACAAAAGCGTCAAGTAGGTTCTACATTTAAACCTTTCGTATACGCTACGGCAATTAACCAGTTAAAAATGTCACCTTGTGATAAATTGCCAAATACTCCTTACACTATTCCTAAGGAAAAATACGGAATGCCAGAAGATTGGACACCTAAAAATGCAGGAGGAAAATATGGAGGTGAATTAACGTTAAAAGAAGCTTTAGCAAAATCAATAAATGTAATTACAGCACAATTAATTGATAAAGTCTCACCTATAAATGTAGTTAGACTTGCAGAATCTTCAGGAATAACATCTAAATTAGAGGCAAATCCGTCTATCGCATTAGGAGCAATTGACTTATCTTTATTAGAAATGGTAAGTGCATATTCAACCTTTGCCAATAAAGGGTTACGTGTAAGTCCGCTAATGATTACACGAATAGAAGATAAAAACGGTACTGTTTTAGAAGAGTTTGTGCCAGAAACTAAAGAGGTATTAAGTGAAGAATCTGCTTATGTAATTTTAGATTTAATGCAAGGGGTGACAAGATTAGGTTCAGGAGCACGTTTACGATCAACTTGGACATCAGGAGGAGATGCAGTAACAGGTTTTCCTTATAAATTTACTAACCCTATTGCAGGTAAAACAGGTACAACACAAAATCAATCTGACGGTTGGTTCATGGGGATTGTTCCTAATTTAGCAACGGGTGTTTGGACAGGAGGAGAAGACAGGGCTACACACTTTGCAGGACTAAGATATGGACAAGGTGCGACTATGTCATTACCAACATGGGCTATTTTTATGAGAAAGTGTTATGAAGATAAAACATTAGATATTAGTCAAGAAAGTTTTGAAAAACCTAAAGATATAAGTATAAATTTAGACTGTTCAAAAGTAGAAGAACCAAAAGAAGGAGAGGAAGAAGAAACAGCGCCAGACGATACAGATTTTTAGTATATTATAAGATGTTTAATCACTTAGTAAGCAAAGCTTAAAAACAACAACTATAATGATAAATAAAAAAGTAAATAACGTACAAGAAGCATTGCAAGGTGTACAAGATGGAATGACCTTTATGTTAGGAGGATTCGGTTTATGTGGAATACCTGAAAATGCTATTGCTGAGTTAGTAAAAATAGGAGTAAAAGAAGTTACTTGTATTTCTAATAACGCAGGAGTTGATGATTTTGGCTTAGGGTTGTTATTACAAAATCGTCAAATAAAGAAAATGATTTCTTCTTATGTAGGAGAAAATGATGAATTTGAACGTCAAATGTTATCTGGAGAATTAGAGGTTGAGTTAACACCACAAGGAACTTTAGCAGAAAAATGTAGAGCAGCACAAGCAGGTTTTCCAGCATTTTATACGCCAGCAGGTTATGGAACAGAGGTAGCAGAAGGAAAAGAAACTCGCGAGTTTGACGGAAAAATGTATGTGTTAGAACCAGCATTTAAAGCAGACTTTGCTTTTGTAAAAGCATGGAAAGGAGATGCTGCTGGAAACTTAATTTTTAAAGGAACTTCAAGAAACTTTAACCCCAATATGTGTGGAGCAGCCACAATAACAGTTGCTGAAGTTGAGGAGTTAGTCCCAGTAGGAGAACTAGATCCAAATCAAATTCATATTCCAGGAATTTTTGTACAACGCATTTTCCAAGGAGAAAAGTATGAGAAGAGAATTGAACAAAGAACTGTAAGACAAAGAAGCTAGTTATGTTAGATAAAAACGGAATAGCGAAGAGAATCGCAAAAGAAGTAAAAAACGGATATTATGTAAATCTTGGTATTGGAATACCAACATTAGTAGCCAACTTTGTTCGTGATGATATTGAAGTAGAATTTCAATCAGAAAATGGAGTGTTAGGTATGGGACCTTTTCCTTTTGAAGGAGAAGAAGATGCTGATATTATCAATGCAGGAAAACAAACTATAACAACTATGCCAGGAGCTAGTTTTTTTGATTCTGCTACTAGCTTTTCAATGATTCGTGGAAAACATGTTCACTTAACTATTTTAGGAGCTATGGAAGTAGCTGAAAATGGAGATATAGCAAACTGGAAAATACCAGGAAAAATGGTAAAAGGTATGGGAGGAGCGATGGATTTAGTAGCATCTGCCGATAACATTATTGTAGCAATGATGCATACCAACAAAAGGGGAGAATCAAAGCTACTTAAAAAATGTTCATTACCATTAACAGGTGTAGGTTGTGTAACAAAAATTGTAACAAACCTAGCGGTATTAGAAATTAAAGACAATAAATTTCACTTATTAGAAAGAGCTCCAGGAGTATCTGTAGAAGAAATTCAAGCAGCTACAGAAGGAACTTTAGTAGTCGAAGGAGACATTCCAGAAATGGATATTTAACAAAATTATAGGATTAAAAAAAGACGTAAAGCACTATGCTTTACGTTTTTGTATTTTAAAAAGTAGATGAAAATAATCTCATACAACGTAAACGGAATTAGAGCAGCATTAAAAAAAGGATTTATCGATTGGTTACAAGCAGCAAATCCTGATGTAATATGTATTCAAGAAACCAAAGCACATAAAGAACAATTAGATGTAACAGAGTTTGAAAACGCAGGCTATCCACATCATTTTTGGTTTTCAGCAGAAAAAAAAGGGTATTCATCAGTTGCAATTTTCTGTAAAGAAGAACCAAAACATGTAGAGTACGGAACAGGAATTGAATCAATGGATTTTGAAGGAAGAAATCTTCGTGTAGATTTCGATGAGGTTTCAGTAATGAGTATGTATTTGCCTTCAGGAACTAATAGTGCTCGATTAGACTATAAATTCAACTACATGGATGAAATTCTAGACTACGCTACAGAGTTAAGAAAAGAAATTCCTAACTTAGTTATTTGTGGAGATTATAACATTTGTCATGAAGAAATAGATATCCACAACCCAAAAATGAAAGGTGTATCTGGTTTTTTACCAGAAGAACGAGAGTGGTTAGGAAAATTTATTAATAGTGGATTTATTGATAGTTTCCGTCACTTACATCCAGAAAAGCAAGAATATTCTTGGTGGAGCTACCGAGCAAATGCAAGAGCAAATAACAAAGGTTGGCGTATTGATTACAACATGGTAACCGAAACATTAAAAGATAAAATTTCAAGAGCGTATATTTTACCAGAAGCAAAACATTCAGATCATTGCCCAATTGCTGTTGAATTAGATTTATAAAACCAACATGAAGAAATTACTAACACTACTCCTTTTTACAACTTCTATTTTTGCGCAACAACCTGTTGATAGCTTATTCGTAGCTAAAGACAGTGTTAATGTTGTAGTAAATGATTCTATAAACCCAACACAAAACCAAGAGTTATTTTCTACGGAAGATTTAAAGATGATTGATAGCTTATTAATTGAAGAAAAGTTTAACTCATCGTTGTTTGACAGTATTCAATACGTAATTAATGATAAAGACATTTTAGGTAATACAACCACAATTCTTACGACCGACTTATTAAAGAAAAGGCTACAAGATTTAAATGTAAAAACACCATTTCATTTAGAATATAATCCTGCGTTAGAAAAAGTAATTAACAGTTATTTAAAGTATCGTAAAAAATACTATCCAGCCTTAATGGCTCGTGCTCAATATTATTTCCCAATGTTTGAGCAATACCTAGATCAATATGATATTCCGTTAGAAATGAAATATTTGGCTATTGTAGAGTCAGCGTTAAGACCAGACGCACGATCTTGGGTAGGAGCTACTGGCTTATGGCAGTTTATGTATGGAACAGGAGTTCAGTTTGATTTGAAAGTGAATTCATATGTAGATGAACGTCAGGATCCTGTAAAATCAACAAAAGCAGCCTGTCAATACTTAAGTCAATTATATAAAATTTTTGGAGATTGGGATTTAGCCTTAGCTGCATATAACTCTGGACCTGGAAATGTATCAAAAGCGATAAAGCGTTCAGGAGGGTATAAGAACTATTGGAATATTCGTCCATTTTTACCTCGTGAAACAGCAGGTTATGTACCAGCATTTTACGCAACGATGTATATTTTTGAATACGCAGAAAAACATCACATTTACCCTGAAGCACCAAAAATTTTCAACTTTGAAACAGATACGGTTCGTGTAAAAAGAACTATTAGTTTTGATCAGATTTCAGAAAAAACAGGAATTGATTCTGATTTATTAGCTTTTTTGAATCCGTCGTACAAACTAGACATTATTCCGTATGTAAAAGAAAAAAATTATGCAGTTCGATTACCTCGAAGAAACTTAATGGACTTCTTAGAAAAGGAAAAAGAAATTTATGCCTTAGCAAATGAAGATGATGCTAAAAGAGAGAAACCATTACCAAAGTACTTTGAAATGGATAAACGCATTCGTTACAGGGTTCGAAGTGGAGATTATTTAGGTAAAATAGCTAATAAATTCGGGGTGCGAGTAAGTGATATTAAACGTTGGAATGGTTTACGAACACATCACTTAAAAATAGGTCAAAGATTAAGTGTTTATCCTAAAAGAATGGCTGTTCCAAAAAAGGTTTCAAAGAAAAAATATAAAACACCAACAGGCAAGCATGAGGTGTATGTTGTTAAAGAAGGAGATTCATTATGGACCATTTCAAAAAAGTATCCATCAGTTTCTGTTGAAGAAATTAAAAAATGGAACAATATTTGGAGTGTTAAAAGTTTGAAACCAGGAATGAAACTTAAAATTTTTAAAAGTTAAAAAACAACTACTAAACACCACAAACTATGAATAAACTAATAGCATTATTTGCCCTAATTTTTATAACAGTTTCGTGTAAAAATAATGGAGGAAAAAGCGACTATGTTTTACCAACATCAAATGGAAACACCAATAAAATATTGGTAGTGATTAAAGGAAATGATTGGGAAGGTAAAATTGGTGACGAAATCCGTTCTGTTTTTGGAGAACACCAAGTAGGTTTACCACAACCAGAAACACTACTTTCTGTAGGTCAAATAGACCCTGTTGGGTTTAATGGATTTATGAGGCATGCAAAAGCCGTTTTAATTCTTAGAGAAGGAGAGAAAGAAAAAATTGAAGTAGAAAAAAACAAGTATGCTGAACCTCAAATATTAGTTTACGCAACAGCCAAAAGCAAAGGGGATTTGGTAGATTTAATTCGAAATAGAGGAAAAGAAATAATTAAGTTATTTAAAGATGAAGATGTAAGGTTTACTCAAAGAATCTTTAAAAAAGAAAAACTGGATGAAAGTAAGTTTCAAACAATTAAAAATTTAGGGATTACATTAACCATTCCTGAAAGATTTAAACTAGTTGAAGATACAGGAGACTTTTTATGGTTACGCCAACACTTAAAAAGTGGAATTGCTAGAGGAGATGGAACGAACAATATTTTAGTATATAGTTATCCATTAGAAGATGAAAGTAAAGTGGCCGATAATATTACAAGAATGAGAGATACAATCGGTAAAAAATATATTCCAGGAAGTAAAGAAGGGATGCACATGATTACCGAACAAGCGTATACACCATTTACTTTTGATGCAGAGATTGATGGAAAAAAGGCCTTTGAAACAAGAGGTAAATGG
Organism: Tenacibaculum sp. DPLXC6; assembly: GCF_056815515.1. NCBI lineage: Bacteria > Pseudomonadati > Bacteroidota > Flavobacteriia > Flavobacteriales > Flavobacteriaceae > Tenacibaculum > Tenacibaculum sp. DPLXC6. The sequence continues at coordinate 2,113,073 of NZ_CP141806.1, read as the reverse complement.
GAAGTGAAAAATGATTTCATGGCAGGACCATTTATCAATTATACAGTAATTGATAAGGAAAACAAACGTGTTATTGTGTTTGAAGGATTTACTTACGCACCATCAGTAAATAAAAGAGATTTTATCTTTGAGTTAGAAGCGATAGCAAAATCGTTAAAAATTAAATAAGAAGAATATTACTTCATAAGAAACAAGTAAAAGCATTAAACGTAAGTTTGGTGCTTTTTTTGTTATATTTGATTGACAACCAAAACTTTATAATCTTATGAAATTTAATTTTTTAATTACAGCAATTGCTGCCTTAGTACCTATGGTAATGGGTTTTATTTGGTACGGACCTATGTTGTTTAAAAACGCTTGGATGAAAGAGGTAGGTTTTACCGATGAATCTATGAAAGGCTCAAATATGGGGCTCATTTTTGGTTTAGCTTATGTGTTTAGTTTTTTGTTAGCTTTTATCTTACAAACATTAGTAATCCATCAATGGGGAGTGCAATCAACCTTAATGGGAGAACCGGGTTTTGTAGAACAAACAGGGGGAGCATATGCCTACTTTCAGGAGTTTATAGCCAACTTTGGAGACCGATTTAGAACATTTAAACATGGGGCGTTACATGGAACTATGATAGGTTTACTAATTGGTTTACCTATTTTAGCTACACAAGCATTATTTGAAAGAAAAAGTGTTAAGTATGTAGCTATTAATGCTGGTTATTGGATTATTACATTAGCCTTAATGGGAGGAGTAATTTGTCAATGGGCATAATAAACTTCTTATAAGAATATATTAAAAAAGCATCAATTTTTAAATTGGTGCTTTTTTTATGTAACAAAAAACTGTAGAAAAAGACAAATAAGATAATCAACCAAATACAAAACCAAATGATTGCACATTTTTTAAAGTTAGAGTGGAAGCAGTTTTTTCGCTCCTCTTATTTCGGAAAAAGTATTGCACTAAAAATTATCATGGGCTTTTTTGCATTGTATATGCTAGTTTCATTTTTAATGATAGGAATAGGAGGGTATTTTTTCATAAAAAAAGAATATCCAAATACAGACCCACTATTTCTTGTTAATGGTCTTCTTGTTTTTTTACTACTGGGAGATTTAATTTTTCGCTATTTAATGCAAAAATTACCAGTACTAAACATTAAGCCGTTTCTAAACTTACCAGTAAAAAAAGAAAAGTTAGTTCATTTTGTATTAGGTAAATCAGCTTTATCGTTTTTCAATATAATGCCACTGTTTTTTTACGTGCCTTTTTCAATAGTACTAATAGGTGAAGGTTATGATATTATGGGGGTTTTAGGATGGTTGTTTTTAATGTTAATGCTGGTGTTAAGTGCTAACTATGTAAATTTTCTAATCAACAAAAATAATTATGCACTAGGAGCAATGATTGCTGTACTAGCGATATTGTTTTTTGCAAATAAATACCAGCTATTTAATGTAAACGATGTATTTGCACCTGTTTTTCAATCAGTATATAATTTTCCTGCATTGTCTTTAATAGGAATGGTTCTATTGACAGGTTTATATTATGTAAACTTTAAACTATTAAGAGAAAAAGCATATTTAGATGATGCCATAAAAAGTAAAGAAGAAGTAGCTAAAGAGTCAAATTTATCTTTTGTTGATAGACTAGGAGATGTAGGACCATTTATAAAAAATGATATCCGTCAAATATGGAGAAATAAACGAACTAAAACAGTGTTTTTTATGTCGTTTTTATTTCTTTTCTATGGAGCTATTTTCTTTGGAGAAGAAACTTATCGAGAAAAAATGCCAGCTTTCTTAGTATTTGCAGCAATTTTTGTAACAGGAGGTTTTACATTAAACTATGGTCAGTTCATCCCAGCATGGGATAGTGAGTATTATAAAATGCTTATGAGTCAAAACATTCGTTATAGAAAGTTTTTAGAAAGTAAGTGGTATTTAATGGTTGTAGTATCAGGAGTGTTATACCTTTTAAGTATTCCTTATGTTTATTTCTACGGATTAGATATTTTTTTAATGATAACCGCTGGGGCAATATTTAATATAGGGTTTAATTCACTCTTTTTGTTATTTGCAGGTTCTTTTAACCGAAAACGTATAGACCTAAATAAAAGTGGGTTTTCAAACTATCAAGGAACCAGTGCAACACAATTTTTAATAATAATTCCAATAATGGGAATTCCTATGTTCCTATTCTGGATTTTCAACAAGTTTGTTAGCTTTAATGCTGGAGTTTTAGCAATTGCTATTGCAGGAGTACTAGCATTAGCGTTCAAAAATTACTTTATGAATTTTATAGAAAAAAGATACATTAAAAGTAAGTACGCAGTAATACATGCATTCAGCCAAAAATCATAACCAACTAAAAAACCAAACAAAATGATATTTATAAATAACATTTCAAAAACATACGGAACTACACAAGTCTTAAATCTAGAAGAATTAAAAATTCCTAGCGGACAATCTTTTGGGTTAGTAGGAAATAATGGAGCAGGAAAAACGACGCTATTTAATCTGCTGTTAGATTTAATTAGACCAACTACAGGAGAAATTATAAATAATGAAGTTACTGTAAATAAAAGTGAAAATTGGAAGACGTTTACAGGGTCGTTTATAGATGAAACTTTTTTAATAGGGTACTTAACACCTGAAGAGTATTTTGATTTTGTTGGAGACTTACGTGGAATGAATAAAGCTGATGTAAAAGCTTTCTTAGCTCAATTTGATGAGTTTTTTAATGATGAAATTTTAGGAAAGAAAAAGTATTTACGAAGTTTAAGTAAAGGAAATCAGAAAAAGGTAGGTATTGTTGCTGCAATGATGGGGAATCCGCAAGTGATAATTTTAGACGAACCTTTCGCTAATTTAGACCCTACAACACAAATTCGATTAAAAAAAATAATTAAAAGACTAACAGAAAATAATGATGTAACCGTACTAGTTTCTAGTCACGATTTAAGTCATGTAACTGAGGTTTGCGAACGTATTGTAGTTTTAGATAAAGGAAATATTGTAAAGGACATAAATACATCGCAAGAAACCCTACAAGAATTAGAAAGCTATTTTTCTGCATAAAACAAGGTGAAAATCATCTTATAATTATTATTTTTACCTCTTTACGTACAAAAAACACAATTATTACGTTGTTGTACTGTAAAAGTAATAGTATATGAAAAAAGGGGTAAAGATAATAGTATTCAGTGTTTTAGCAGCTATCGTGTATTCGTGTAGTGTTAAAAAGGATGCTTTTTTAAATAGAAATTACCATGCTGTTACCACCAAATACAATGTGCTTTTTAACGGGGAGCAAGCGTATTTAAAAGGACTTGAAGAAATTCAAGAAAAGCACGAAGACAATTTCTGGAAGCGCTTGCAAATAGAGCCTATAACTTTTAATGAAAGTAAATTAACTACAAAAGTACTAACCCCAGGTACAGGTTTTAAAGCAGATGAAGAAGAAGAAAATAAAAATCTAACTCCCTTTGAAAAGGCAGAGGAAAAAGCAATAAAAGCAGTTCAAACTCATTCAATGAACATTAATGGCTATGAAAGAAATAGTCAGATAGACGATGCTTATTTATTATTAGGAAAATCAAGATACTACACACAACGTTTCATTCCTGCATTAGAAGCTTTTAACTATGTAATAGTTAACTATCCAAAGGCTGATTTAAACTATGAAACAAAAATATGGAGAGCGAAAACCAATATTCGTTTAGGGAATGAAAAAAGAGCCATAGAAACATTAATGCTGTTGTTAGATGTTTTAGATGAGAAAGAAAAAATAAACAAATCTGTAAAAGAGCAAGCTTACACAGCTATGGCTATGGCTTATGAACAAACAGATACCATCCAAAAAATGGTAGATTATCTAAAGTTAGCTACTAGAACACATTATAACAGAGAACAATCAGCTCGAAATATGTTTGTGTTAGGTCAGGTTTACAGCGAATTAGACAGAAAAGACTCAGCAAGAATGGTGTTTCGAAAATTATCAGAATTTAAAAGAGCACCAGACAAGTTCCGTATTCGAGCAAATATAGAACTTGCTAAAAATACACCAAATGATTCAACATCAATATTAATGTTGGCGAGGTTAAGAAAACTGATTAAAAATTCTGATAACCGTAAGTTTTTAAACGAATTATACTATCAGGCAGGAGTAATTCAAGAAGGAAGAAATAACCCTGAAGCTGCTACAGAATATTATAAAAAGTCTTTACAAGCAAAGCATAATAACAATTATCAAAAAACATATGCGTATGAACGCTTGGCAAACATGGCTTTTGAAAAAGAGAATTATTTGTTAGCAGGCTCGTATTACGATAGTGTAATGCAAGTGGTTTCTAAAGAGTTTGATCAAGAAAAAAGAATCCGTAGAATTCGAAGAAAAAATAAAGGACTTACAACTCTAAGAAAGTACGAGGAAACTGTTAAAAATAACGACAGTATTCTTGGTTTGGTGGCAATGACACCAGATGAAAGAACTTCTTTTTTTGAAACATATATTGAAAAAATAAAAAAAGAGGACGAAGAAAAAAGACAACAAATACTCAATGCTCAAAACTTTGGAAGTGGTTTTGGTGGAGGAACATCTATAAATAATACCGCAAATAAAGGGAAGTGGTATTTTTATAACACACAGGCCTTAGGGTTCGGAAGAGCGGAGTTTCAAAAAATATGGGGAACACGTCCTTTGGAAGATAACTGGCGATTATCAGATAAATCTATCAGTGTTGCAGATAATGTGTCAAATGACACTGATGCAAACAAGGTAAATAAGAGATATGAACTTTCAACATATCTTGATGCTATACCTACAGATGAAAATGTAATTAATGAGCTAGTAAAAGAACGCAACGACGCACTATATCAACTAGGTTTAATTTATAAGGAGCAGTTCACAAATGAAACACTAGCTATTAAGAATCTAGAGCGTTTAAAAGAAGTAAGTACAGATGATAAATTAGAATTGCCAATAAGTTATCATTTGTATCAGATATATAAAAACCAAGGAGAGGTAGCTAAGGCAAATGAATACAAGAATGTTATCTTGAAAAAGTATCCAGAAACAAGTTTTGCTCAAATAATTTTAAATCCTGAGAAAAAACTTGTGGAAGAGAAAAAAGAAGATGAGGTTTTAAATAAATATAAAGAAATATATTATTTATATAAAGAAAATAAGTTTGAAGAGGTTGTTAATGAGGTAGATAATTTTTCAACGACCCTAAAAAATTCAAATTTAATCCCTAAATTTGCGCTCCTAAAAGCCTTGGCTATAGGTAAATATCAAGATAAAGATACCTATAAAAAAGCATTAGAGTTTGTTGCAATTAGTTATGCAACTACGCAAGAAGGTAAGAAAGCAAAAGAAATCATAGAACAATTAAATAAAACATAAACACCCTTAAATTCCCCGAATATGTTTGGTAAAGAGAGTAAAAAAACAGGAGAAAATAAAGTTGCAGAGAGAAACATTATAGGAAAAAACACTAAAATTACTGGAGAAATCATTTCTGAAGGAGATTTTAGAATCGACGGAACCTTAGAAGGAACTATAGAAACTAATGGTAGAGTAATTATTGGTAGTACTGGTTTAATTAAAGGAAAAGTAGAGTGTACTAACGCTGATGTGGAAGGAGAGTTTTCAGGAGAGTTATTTGTATCAAATACATTAACAGTAAAATCTTCAGCAAACATTACAGGAGATGTAGTTATAGGAAAGCTATCTGTAGAACCAGGAGCAGAATTCAACGCTACTTGTGCCATGAAAGGAGCGGTAAAAGAATTAAACAAGAATGAGCAAGGACTCAAAGAAAAATCCGCTTAATAAATACATACGATTCACAGGAATCGCACTTCAAATGGGACTAACTATTTACCTAGGAAGTTTACTAGGTGAATGGTTAGACCAAAAATACCCAAACGACAATCAACTTTACGTAAAAATTTGTACACTTGTAGCGGTTTTCGGAGCCATGCTTTCGGTAATTATACAAGTAACCAATCTAACAAAAAACGATGATTAAACGAATTTTAATTTTTACTGTAGTTGTAGTTGTATTAGCTACTTTAGGATTCTTTATTAATAATTACTTCATAGAGAAAAACGCTGTAAGTTTATCTTTTTCGTTACTATCAGTGTATACATTTAATTTAGTAGCTTCGTTAGTAATTTATATTGCAGTTGAAATAGTAATAAGCTATTTACCTAATGAAACAGGTTATTTATACCTTGGTTTAATGTTGGTGAAGTTTGGAGTGTTTATTTTATTATATCAAGATTCCATTTTTTCTGAAACAGGTTTAACTAAACCTGAAAAAGTTTCAATACTACTTCCTATTCTTATTTTTTTGTTAGTAGAAGCTATTGGTGTTTCAAAGTTGTTGAATAATAGATAGTTTGCTGTTTTTTGATGTCTTTGGAAGGCTTAGGAAAACTAAATAAAAAAACCGTTTGTAGTTTTAATTTATTGTGTACCTTTGCACGGAAATTTAGAGACCATAATTCTATATTTAGTAAGGTATGATGATAGCAAAAAAACCTATCTATTTTTTAACGGTACTAGCAATAGTATTTAGTTCATTTACAGCATTCGCTGGAGGAGGTGATACTTCAAACGGAGGTCAAATTAATACACGAGAGCAAATTGATGGATATATTAAACATCACTTAGCTGATTCACATGATTTCACATTGTTTTCGTATACAAATGATGCAGGAGAGCGTAAGCATGTTGGTTTTCCTTTGCCAGTAATCGTTTGGACAAGTCAAGGATTAAAAACATTTATGTCTTCAGAATTTCACCACAATGATGACGGTCACGTTGTTTTAGAAAAAGGTGGAGTAAAACTTACTAAAATTCACAGTAAAATATACGAGTTAAACGAAGGAGAAACAGCTGTTTCTTTTGATGAAGCTCATCATGCTACTAATGCACACAGAGTATTAGACTTTTCTATAACTAAGAGTGTGTTTGGTATGTTGTTCGCAGGTTTGTTAATGTTGTTAGGTTTTGGGTCTTTAGCTAAAAGCTATAAGAAAGGAGCAATCCCAACGGGAGTTGGACGTGTGTTAGAGCCTTTAGTACTTTACGTAAGAGATGAAATAGCACGACCAAACATAGGTGAGAAAAAGTATATGAAGTTTATGCCTTACTTATTAACGGTATTCTTCTTTATTTGGATATTAAACTTGTTAGGATTAACTCCGTTAGGATTTAACGTTACAGGACAAATTGCAGTAACAGTGTGTTTAGCATTGTTTACTTTAGTAATTTATTTAACAAATGGTAGTAAAGATTTCTGGGCTCACACATTATGGATGCCAGGTGTTCCAGTAATTCTAAGACCAATATTAGCAGTAATCGAATTGATTGGTTTTATTTTAATTAAACCTTTCTCATTATTAGTGCGTTTATTTGCAAACATTACTGCGGGTCACTTTGTGGTAATGAGCTTAATAGCATTAATGATTACATTAAAAAATCAGTTCGGATCTGTAGGTTCAACAAGTATTTCATTATTGTTAGCATTATTTATTACAGTAATTGAAATTTTAGTAGCGTTCTTACAAGCATTTATTTTTACAATGTTATCGTCATTATTTATTGGTATGGCGGTTGAAGAGCACGAACATCATTAATTTAGAATAAGAATTTGTTTAATTATATATAAATCAATTAGTATGTACAATTTAATTGGAGCAGGATTAATCGTTATCGGAGGAGGATTAGGATTAGGTAAAATTGGTGGTAGCGCAATGGAAGCTATCGCTCGTCAACCAGAAGCAGCTGGTAAAATCCAAACAGCGATGATCATTATCGGAGCATTATTAGAAGGATTAGCATTTGGTGCTTTAATCTTAGGAAAATAATTCCGAAACAAAACAGAAGTAAAACATTTTCCTGTAACGATTGGTTGCAGGAAATGTTTTCAAATTAAACAAAAAACAAAACAGTAAAAAGATTAAATTTCAGATACAATGGATCAGTTAATAAATGATTTTTCTCCAGGGCTATTTGCTATGCAAGCATTAATATTAGTAATCTTACTAGTTTTATTGTTCAAGTTTGCATGGAAACCAATTATGGCTGCTTTAACAGAACGTGAAGAAGGTATTCAAAATGCATTAGATCAAGCAGAAAATGCTCGTAAAGAAATGCAAAATTTACAAGCTGATAACGAGCGTTTATTAAAAGAAGCAAGAGCTGAGAGAGATGCGATGATGAAAGAAGCTCGTGAGATTAAAGATAAAATCATTGCTGATGCAAAGCAAGAAGCTGAAGAGCAAACATCTACTATGGTAGAGAATGCTAAAGCTACTATTAAGCAAGAGCAACAAGCAGCAATCGCTGAGTTAAAGAAGAAAGTAGGAGACTTATCTATCGAAATAGCTCAAAAGGTTGTAAGAAAAGAATTAGCTTCACAAGACGATCAATTAAAGCTTGTTGAAGGAATGTTAGAAGAGGTTACTTTAAACTAATCAGTAGATGAAAGAAGCAAGAGCAGCATTACGTTACGCAAAAGCAATTTTAAAATTAGCTAAAGATTCAGGTAATGAAACTTTAGTAAACGATAACATGAAGTTAATCGTAGATACAATTGCTGAGAGCGCTGATTTAGATGTTATGCTTAAAAGTCCTGTAATCAAAGCTGCAGATAAGAGTAAAGTTTTAAATGCACTTTTTGGTGATAAAGTAGATAACATTGTAAAAGGGTTATTTAACTTATTAGAGGAAAATAAGCGTATGGTGATGTTAGAGCCTATTGCTAAGCAATATGCTGTTATATATGATCACTATAAGAACATGAAAGTTGCTAGAGTTACTACAGCAGTAGCTTTAACAAAAGAGTTAGAAGATAAAATACAAGCTAAAATTGTAGCCCTTACAGGAAACAATGCTAGTATTGAGAATATAGTAAATCCTGATATATTAGGAGGATTTATCTTACGAGTTGGAGATGTGCAATACGATGCAAGTATCTCTAGCCAATTTAATGAGTTAAGGAGAGAGTTTGACAACGGTCATTACATTCCAAAAATTTAATTATACATCAAAAGAAATAAGATGGCAGCAATTAAACCAGCTGAAGTATCAGCAATTTTAAAGGAACAATTAACAAATTTTGAGTCTAAGGCTTCATTAAACGAAGTAGGGACAGTATTACAAGTAGGTGATGGTATTGCACGTGTTTATGGATTATCTAACGTACAATACGGAGAATTAGTAGAATTCGATAACGGATTAGAAGGTATCGTATTAAACTTAGAAGAAGATAATGCAGGTGTTGTATTATTAGGAGCTTCTACTTCAGTAAGAGAAGGATCTACTGTGAAACGTACAGAAAGAATTGCTTCTTTAAAAGCTGGAGAAGGAATCGTAGGACGTGTTGTTAACACTTTAGGACAACCAATAGATGGTAAAGGACCAATTCAAGGTGAAACTTTTGAAATGCCTTTAGAGCGTAAAGCACCAGGGGTTATCTTCCGTGAGCCTGTAACTGAGCCAATGCAAACAGGTATCAAATCTATTGATGCAATGATTCCAGTAGGACGTGGTCAACGTGAGTTAATCATTGGAGACCGTCAAACAGGTAAATCAACCGTTGCTATTGATACTATCTTAAATCAGAAAGAATTTTATGATGCAGGACAACCAGTGTACTGTATCTACGTAGCTATCGGTCAAAAAGCTTCAACAGTAGCAGCTATTGCTAACATGTTAGAAGAAAAAGGAGCGTTAGCTTATACAACTATCGTTGCTGCAAATGCATCTGATCCTGCACCAATGCAAGTATATGCACCATTCGCAGGAGCTGCAATTGGAGAATATTTCCGTGATACTGGTAGACCAGCTTTAATTGTTTATGATGATTTATCTAAGCAAGCAGTAGCTTACCGTGAGGTGTCTTTATTATTAAGAAGACCACCAGGACGTGAGGCTTACCCAGGGGATGTATTCTACTTACACTCAAGATTATTAGAGCGTGCTGCTAAGGTAATTGCTGATGATTCTATCGCAAAAGAGATGAATGATTTACCAGAGTCATTAAAATCTAAAGTAAAAGGAGGAGGTTCTTTAACAGCTTTACCAATTATTGAAACACAAGCAGGAGACGTTTCAGCATATATTCCAACAAACGTAATTTCGATTACTGATGGTCAGATATTCTTAGAGTCTGATTTATTCAACTCAGGGGTTCGTCCAGCGATTAACGTAGGTATCTCTGTATCACGTGTAGGAGGTTCTGCTCAGATTAAATCAATGAAAAAAGTATCTGGTACTTTAAAGTTAGATCAAGCTCAGTACCGTGAATTAGAAGCATTCGCTAAGTTTGGTTCTGATTTAGATGCTGCTACTTTAAATGTAATTGAAAAAGGTAAGCGTAACGTAGAGATCTTAAAGCAAGCTCAAAACGATCCTTATACTGTAGAAGATCAGGTAGCTATTATCTATGCAGGTTCTAAGAACTTGTTAAAAGATGTACCTGTAAACAAGGTGAAAGAATTCGAAAAAGATTATTTAGAGTACTTAAATGCTAAGCATAGAGATACTTTAGATACTTTAAAAGCAGGAAAGTTAACTGATGAAGTAATTGATACTTTAAGAGACGCTGCTAAAGAAGTTTCAGCTAAATTTTCAGGTTAATAAAAACAAAAAAGGCATCCCCGCATAACAATGCGGGGGTTTTATAAATTTTAAGTTCAATTAAATGGCAAACTTAAAAGAAATACGTAACAGAATTACTTCGATTAAATCAACAATGCAGATTACCTCTGCCATGAAAATGGTATCGGCTGCAAAGTTGAAAAAAGCTCAAGATGCAATTACAGCAATGCGTCCGTATTCATCTAAGCTTACCGAATTATTACAAAGCTTAAGTGCTACATTAGATAGCGATGCAGGTGGAGTATATTCAACAGAAAGAGAAGTAAACAAAGTATTGTTAGTTACTGTAACTTCAAATAGAGGTTTATGTGGAGGTTTTAACTCATCTATTATTAAAGAAACGGTTAAAACTATCAACGAGAAATACAATGATGCTGCTGTTGATTTATTGACTATTGGTAAAAAAGGAAACGATATTTTATCAAAAGACTATACAGTTATCGAGAATAGAAGTAATATTTTTGATGACTTAACTTTTGATAATGTTGCTGAAATAGCTGAACAGTTAATGAATTTATTCGTGGATGGTTCTTATGATAAAATAGAAATCATATACAACAGATTTAAAAACGCAGCGACTCAAATACCACAGGTAGAGCAATTCTTACCAATTCAACCTGTAGAAGGAGAATCAAAAGCTAATTTAGATTACATTTTTGAGCCTTCTAAAGAAGAAATCATTTTAGAGTTAATTCCTAAATCATTAAAGACGCAATTATACAAAGCTATTCGTGATTCATTTGCTGCCGAACACGGTGCTCGTATGACTGCAATGCATAAAGCAACTGATAATGCTACGGAATTACGTGATGAGTTGTTATTAACTTATAACAAAGCACGTCAAGCTGCAATTACAAACGAGATCTTAGAAATCGTTGGTGGAGCAGAAGCTTTAAATAACTAGGAAAAGAGAATTTCTCAGAAATATTCTGAGAGTTACCATAAAAAAAGCGAACCAATTTGGTTCGCTTTTTTATTTATATAATTTTATTATTCAAAATCAGATGATAAGTAATAGTTTTCTAATGTTACTGGATATAAATCATTTTCAAAAAACTGATTCATAATTCTTGTGGTAACAGGGCTAATTCCTGTACTTACTCCATCTACTTCATGAGGGTATGTCATATTTGAAGAATGGTTATAACCAATAGTATGCCCTATTTCATGCGCTGTTATAAAACCAGTTTCTTTACGAATATAATCTCTTAGTACATGTTCAGCTAAACCAAAGGTTGCGCCACCACCTAAACCAGAAACATTAACAACCTTACCACAGTTATAGCGAGTTTTGTTTAAAATAATATTATAAGCTCCTTTCTTTTCGTTTTCTGTTAAAGCAGTTGTGCCATCATTTCCGATAATATTTTCATTAATAAATTCATTTTTAAAATTATCAGAAGCAAAAACAACTCCAAGGTTAATCATTAATCCAGTAAACCTACGGATATCTTTTGCAGTAATATCTTCAGCCCAATTGTTATCTGGATTGTTGTCTGTATCAAAGTCATGGTATTTTATCGTCCACTTTAGTTTATGTAAACCTTTAAGCTTTTGGATAATTTCGTTATCACCAGTAAAATCAAAAACAATATTACTAGGGTCAATACCTGTATCTTTAAAAATTGAAAGATCAACTTCTTGATTGCTTGTATTTAAAAACAAGGAAGAGTTGTTTATAAAAGGGTAGTTAATTTCTTGCTTACCATGGGCTCTTATTTTATCAATTTTAAATAATTTAATAGGTTTATGAAAACCTTCAGCCTCAATCGTAGCTGTAATAGTTATATCTTCTAAATCTATTGGAGCAAAATTAGCAACCTCAATAGTTTTATTATCAATTGGCTTAACTCTTATTACTTTACTTATTTCATACACACGAGATTCTGAAGTCATTACTTCTTGAGGTTCTCCGTCTTGAAACATTAAGCTAGAATTGGTTTCAGAATCAAAAGAATAAGTTTTAAGCTCAACGTTAGGGATACTTTCTTTATCACTACATGAAAGGAATAAAAAAATAGAACAAACTAAAGTTTTAAATAATAGTTTCATTTTTGAAAAATTTGGGGGTTATTTTTCGCGAATATAAACCTTACAAATCATTAGTTTCTGAAAGTTAAACAAAACAACTTCAAATTTATTTTACCAAGTGTCATTTACATATTAATTAAGTAAATCAAGCAGAAACCAAACTGTTGTTAGTTCTAGGCTTTTTAGAATTGTTTTTGACTAAGTATAGATAAACCATTAGCGGTATTAATCCGTGAGGAAGTCTATATATTGTTAAGTATAAATACTGATGCATAATACTTAAAGAAAAATCATAATGAAAGCCACTAAGAATTCTTGCTAAAGCAGTTACAATACCCCAAAAGCATGCATATAACAAGGCTGCTTTTGAAAGTTTAGGAATAAATATAGCAATAGCAATAATGAAATCTAAAACACCAGCTACAAATAATAGGTTCTTAGCCATTTCTTCTTGTACAGGAAGTATGTTCAAGGTCATGGTAACGAAATTACCTGGTAATGGATAAAAAACACCAATAGCGTACATTCCATGACAAGTGAAAGCTAATGCAATAAAAACTTTTAGGTAAAAAAGTAAGATAGGTGTGTTTTTGTGTTTTAAGAAATATAATAAAGCGATTGGAACTCCAAACTGAATGGTGTGTTCAAAAAACATTATAAGGTGATAAAACTTATTTTTTGTAATCATTAAAGCTAAAAAAACTAAACTTACCGCGCCTAATTTTAAAATGTTACTCATCCATTTTTTTGAGTTTTCATTTATTAAAATTGAAATAACAGCACAAACTAGATATAAAACACCAATGCTTCTGGTTAAAACTTGGATAGCAAAATCAGTATTTAGGTTAGTGACATATGATTGCCAACTAGTGTTAAAAAGAAAATTAACAACAGGCTCCAATAAATGCTGATCCCAAAAAAAGCTTCGGTACGGCGCATCCCAAAATAAATGCTGGTAAGCTCTGCCAAAAAAAATAAAAAAAGAACAGAATTTTAAAAAAGTAAGAAGGGTTTTAGTGTTCATAAATTAAGGTTTAAACAAAAGTAAAAATAGGGGGTATGTAGTTTGTTAAAATAAGATTAGTAAACTATAAAGCAATAGTTAGGTTAAAGTTAATCAGGTTATTATATAATTAATTATAATAAAAATAACCTATTAAATTGAAAGGGAAAAAATATATTTGTGTAACTAACTATTAAACTTTAAAGTCCCTCACAATGAAAAAAATTATTTTAACACTGTTATTATTAGCAGTTCTTAGTACTTATGCCTCTAATGATAAGTACCGATTAATCATCACAGACAATCCGGCAACAACTATAATGATTGGTTGGAATCAAATTTCAGGATCTAACCCAATTGTATACTATGGAACGACTGATAATGGAACTAACTGGTCAAATTATCCAAATTCCAAATCTGTAGATCGCTCAGTTTCTTATAAAGGAATGAGTAATACTTTTGCCAAATTAACCGGATTAAGTCCTAATACTAACTATTATTTTGTAATTAAAGATAGCCAAGGGGTAAGTAGCCGTTTTTGGTTTAAAACAGCTCCAAATACCAACGATAAAATGTCTTTTATTGCTGGAGGAGATTCAAGAAACAATAGAACACCGAGAAGAGATGCTAACTTGTTAGTTTCTAAATTAAAGCCAACCGCAGTGTTTTTTGGTGGAGATATGACTAACGGAGACTCTAGTTCTGAATGGCAAGACTGGTTTAATGATTGGCAATATACCACAGCAAATGACGGAAGAATGTTTCCTATAGTGCCGACAAGAGGAAATCACGAAGGTTCCAATAATAGTATTTATAACCTGTTTAATGTTCCATCAACAAGTGTTTATTACGATATAACTTTTGGAAACAACTTGTATACAATTTATACACTGAATTCAGAAATTTCCGCTGGTGGTACTCAGTATTCATGGTTAAGTCAAAAATTGAATGCAAATAATTCTATTTGGAAGTCTGCTCAATATCACAAACCGATGCGTCCACACGTATCATCAAAATCAGAAGGAAATGATGAATACTCTAGTTGGTCTCAATTATTTTATGATAAAGGAGTGAATTTAGTATTCGAATCAGATTCTCATACAGTAAAAACAACATGGCCGGTAAAACCTTGTGCCGGAGGAAGTAATTGCGATGAAGGTTTTGTTAGAGACGATGTTAACGGAACCGTTTATGTAGGAGAAGGTTGTTGGGGAGCACCTTTACGATCATCGAATGATTCAAAAAACTGGACAAGAGACGCGAGTACCTTTAATCAGTTTAAATGGATTTTTGTTGAAGAATCTAAAATAGAGATTAGAACAATTAAGGTAGATAATGCGAGTAGCGTTGGTTCTGTTTCAAACCAAAATCCATTCACAATACCATCTAATTTAGATATATGGAATCCATCTAATGGAAGTGTAGTAACAATTATAAGTAGTAATGTTAGCTATCCAGAAGTTGCAATTACAAGTCCATCATCAGGCTCATCACATACCGTAAATACTCCAGTAACAATTTCCGCTACTGCTACAGATAGTGATGGAACAATTTCAAGTGTTAAGTTTTATGTAAATAACACTTTAGTAAGCACAGATACAAATACTCCATATTCTTATAACTGGATACCTACAATTGATAACCAATCGTATACCATTAAAGTAAAGGCTACAGATAATGGCGGATACGAAACTACTTCTGAAGAGGTTTCTGTTTTTGTAGGAAATGTTTCTAAGACGGTTACATCAACAATTAATAGCACCAATGATGATGCAGAACAATATGAATCCTCAGGACAAATGTATATGAACAGTTCTGATTTAGAATTGGTGTATGATGGAAGTTCGAAAGGAAATCAACATGTAGGAATGTTATTTAGAAACTTAAATATACCTGCAAATGCTACGGTAACGAATGCATACATACAATTTACCACAGATGAAACAAATTCGGGAAGTACATCATTAGCAATAAAAATTCAAGATTCATCAAATGCACCAGACATTACTTCACAAAGCTATAATATAACCTCAAGAAGTTATTACAGTCAATCGGTTACTTGGAATCCTAGTTCTTGGAGTTCTGTAGGAGCATCTGGTACAGCACAAAAAACACCAGATTTAAAATCACTAGTACAATATATTGTGAATAAATCCAATTGGAATTCTGGTAACTCTATGATGTTTTATATTTCAGGAACAGGAGAACGCACAGCAGAATCGTATGATGGAACTAGTGCAAGTGCGCCAAAATTAGTAGTTACTTATAGTACTGGTAACCCTGATGATGGAGATGGAGGAGGAGAAATCCCAGAATGTGAGGATGTAAGCGTGACAATTATTTTCGATAAGTATTCTTCAGAAACTTCTTGGAGTTTAAAGGATAGTACAGGGCAAACTGTAATGAGTGGAGATAATTATACTCAAGGAAATGGAGAATCTATTACTGTATCAAAATGCTTGCCGGTAGGATGTTATGATTTTACAATTAATGATACATATGGTGATGGCATTTGCTGTAGTTATGGAAGCGGTTCATATAAAATAACTAATAATAATGGAGATGTATTAGCTTCAGGAGGAAGCTTTGGGTCTTCGGAGACTAAACAGGTTTGTTTAAACACTACCACTTCTGCAAAAACACAATTAAGAAGCCAAGAAAAAGAAGAAACAAATACTTCAGGAATGAGTATTTATCCAAATCCAGCTGTTGATAGGATTTATATTAAAGGAGGAAAAAATACAGTTTTGTGGATTGCGAAAATAATAGACGTATCAGGAAGAAAAGTAATAGAAGCACCTGTAATTAATAATTCGATAGATGTTTCTACAGTTTCAAGTAACTCAATTTACATTGTTGAAATATATGATGAATTAGGACAAAAGAAACTTTCTGAAAAGATAATAAAGAGATAAATTTTGAAATAAAGAGTTAAAAAGCGAACCAATTTGGTTCGCTTTTCTTTTATAGTAGACTTTGAATTACTTTTTGAATTGAGGCTGTATCAATTCCACATACTTCTTGCAACTGTTGAATCGTACCATGATGAATAAATTCATCAGGAATTCCTAATAGTTTAATTTTACCTTGATAGTTTACTTCGGAAGCATACTCTAATACTTCACTCCCAAATCCACCTTTGATTGTGCCATCTTCAACAGTGATAATAGCATCAAATTTTTTGAAAATAGCGTCTAAAAGTTGTGTGTCTAAAGGTTTTACAAAACGTAGGTCGTAATGTGCAATGACTTCTTTATTTTCAAGTTGATTGATTGCTTCTGAAACATTATCGGTAATAGTTCCTATAGATAACACTGCTACTTGATTACCTTCTTTTAAACAGGTTCCTTTTCCAACTTCTATGGTTTCGAATGGAAGTTGCCATTGCTCTAATTTGCCTTTCCCTCTTGGGTAACGAATCGAAATTGGATGCTCCAACCCTTGTTGAGCGGTATACATCATATTACGTAACTCAATTTCATTGCGAGGAGCAAAGACAATCAGATTAGGGATACAGCGTAAATACGCCAAATCAAAAATTCCGTGATGCGTTGCTCCATCTTCACCTACTAACCCAGCTCTATCTAAGCAAAAAATTACAGGTAAGTTTTGTAAGGCTACATCGTGAATTACTTGGTCGTATGCACGTTGTAAAAAGGTAGAATAAATATTACAAAATGGAACTAGTCCTTGTGTAGCCATACCTGCAGCTAAAGTTACTGCATGTTGTTCGGCAATACCTACATCAAATGTTCTATCAGGAAACTCATGCATCATAAATTTTAAGGAACTTCCAGTTAACATAGCAGGCGTAATTCCTACAATTTTTTCGTTTTGCTGTGCTAGTTCAACTATAGTTTTCCCAAAAACATCTTGAAATTTAGTGTATTTGCTTGCTTCTTTAGGTAGGACATCTCCAGAAACTTTGTCAAACTTCCCAGGAGCATGATACCTTACTTGGTCTTGTTCAGCTTGTCGTAGCCCTTTCCCTTTTGTAGTTATTACGTGTAAAAACTTAGGGCCTTGAACACCTTTTAAGCGTTCTAGTTCACGTAACAACTCTTCAAAATTATGTCCGTCAATAGGTCCAGAATAATCAAAGTTAAGAGCTTCAAAAATATTGTGTTGTTCGATTTCTAATCGAGGAGCTTTAATTTTTGTTAAATAATCTTTTAAAGCACCTACCGATGGGTCAATACCAATCGCATTGTCATTTAAAATAACCAACAAATTTGCATTTGTATCCCCAGCATGGTTTAATGCTTCAAAAGCCATTCCGCTGGCAATAGAAGCATCGCCAATAACAGCAATATGATGTTTTTCAATGTCTTGTAATTTTGAGGCAATTGCCATTCCTAAAGCAGCTGAAATAGCAGTAGAAGAATGCCCTACACCAAAAGTGTCGTACTCACTTTCTGAGCGTTTTGGAAACCCAGAAATACCATCAAATTGACGATTGGTATGAAAAACGTTTTTTCTTCCTGTTAAAATTTTATGCCCATAGGCTTGATGCCCAACATCCCAAACTAATAAATCGTTTAGAGTATCAAATAAATAATGTAGTGCAATAGTGAGTTCAACGACTCCTAAACTCGCACCTAAATGACCTTCTTTTGTGGAAACTACATCAATAATAAACTCACGCAATTCTTTTGCTAGTTGCGGCAGTTTTTCAGGTGTTAACTTCCTTACATCTGAAGGGAAATCAATATTTTTTAACAGCTTTTCTGGCATAGGACAAATGTAAGAAAACTTTGTTGTAGCTTTGTTGTATGAGTAAACTGTATTTGGTACCTACACCGATTGGAAATTTAGAAGATATTACGCTAAGAGCACTAAATATTTTAAAAGAAGTAGACTATATTTTAGCTGAAGATACACGTACAAGTGGAAAACTGTTAAAGCATTATGATATTGCCACACCAATGCAATCGCACCATATGCATAATGAGCATAAAACAGTAGAAACAATTGTAAAACGTTTGCAAAGTGGTGAAACGTTTGCGTTAATTTCAGATGCAGGAACTCCCGCAATTTCAGATCCTGGGTTTTTGTTAACACGAGCTTGCGTGCAAAACAATATTGAAGTGGAGTGTTTACCAGGAGCTACTGCATTTATACCAGCGTTGGTAAATTCTGGCTTACCTAATGATAAATTTGTTTTTGAAGGCTTTTTACCTGTAAAAAAGGGACGTCAAACACGTTTACAGTTCTTAGCAGAAGAAACCCGTACTATGATTTTTTATGAGAGTCCGCATAAATTATTAAAAACACTTACAAATTTTGTAGAGTATTTTGGTGAGGATAGACAAATATCAGTTTCTAGAGAACTAACAAAATTATTTGAAGAAACCAAACGAGGAAGTGTAAAAGAAGTACTAGCATATTATACTGAAAAACCAGCTAAAGGTGAAATTGTTATTATTGTTGAAGGTAAAAAGTAAGTAAGTTAAAGTTTTATAATAACCCTAACTTTTCTTCTTCTTGAGTTTCTTATTTTTGTAACTCTTTAAAAAGATCACATGTCTACATTTCATAAACTACGTATAGAAAAAATAATAAAAGAAACGGCAGATGCTGTATCTATTTTATTTGATATTCCAGCAGAACTAAAAGATAACTACACTTTTGTTGCTGGTCAATATATTACCATAAAAGCTATCTTAGACGATAAGGAAATAAGAAGAGCTTACTCTATTTGTGCTTCTCCAAACAGTAAGCAAATTAAAGTTGCTGTAAAAGCAGTTGATCATGGAAAATTTTCAACCTATGCAACTACTAAGCTAAAAGAAGATACTTATTTAGAGGTTTCTGAACCAGAAGGTAAATTTATTTTAGAGCCTCAAGCACAAAAAAACTACCTTGCTTTTGCCGCAGGAAGTGGAATTACTCCAGTTTTATCAATGGTAAAAACCGTGCTAGAGAATGAACCTACTTCAACAATTACACTAGTTTTTGGAAATAAAAAAGCAGAAAGCACAATTTTTTATGATGAGTTAAATGAGTTAGCTGAAAAGTATTCTTCTCAATTAAACTTACACTATGTGTTTAGTCAAGAAGTAAGAACTGACTGCAAATTTGGTAGAATTGATAAAGGGCATGTAAATTATTTTGTAAATAATATTCACAAGGATATTTCTTTTAATTCTGCATATTTATGCGGTCCTGAAGAAATGATTCAAACAGTTTCTAACACACTTCAAGAAGATGGATTTGATGAAAGAGATATTTATTTTGAATTATTTACCGCTACCATTTCAGATGAAGAAGCAGCATTAAATATTCCTGATGGAAAATCAGAAATTAAAGTAGTGTTAGATGATGAAGAACACACTTTTATGATGGAGAAAACCGATACGGTTTTAGCAGCTTCTTTACGCAACAAGTTAGACGCTCCATATTCTTGTCAAGGAGGAGTTTGTAGTAGTTGTATTGCAAAAGTTACGGAAGGAAAAGCTGTAATGGCAAAAAACTCTATTTTAACTGATGACGAATTAGAAGAAGGTTTGATACTTACATGTCAAGCACACCCAACTACACAGAAAATAGTGGTAGATTTTGACGATGTTTAGGTAAAAGCGTAACTTTATAGAATGGATTTTTACGACTTTAAAAACGCATTTTTTGTAGGTGTTTTCATGGCTTTTATGATAGGCCCCGTGTTTTTTATGCTGATTAAAACCAGTATTTTAAAAGGAGCTAGAGCAGCTATAGCCTTTGATGTGGGTGTAATCTTAGGAGACATCTCTTTTATGTTAATAGCTTATTTTGGAAGTAGGAGTCTGCTAGAAAAAATAAAAGATGACCCGCGTTTATTTCTTATCGGAGGGTTGGTGTTAATTGTTTATGGATTAATTACTTATTTAGATAAAAACAATAAGAAAGAAGCAAAAGCTCCCGATGTTGTTTTACCTGAAAGTAATAATTATTTAAAGCTCCTTTTTAAAGGCTTTTTCTTAAATTTTATAAATATAGGAGTATTAGCTTTTTGGTTGGGGTTAATTGTGGTTATAGGACCAACGTATGATATGAACCCGAAGTATTTGGTTTGGTATTTTGGTACTGTAATAGCAGGTTACGCAATTACAGATTTAGGAAAAATATTACTAGCTAAACAACTAAAGAGTAGGTTAACTCCATTAGTTATTTATCGAATAAAACGTGGAATGGGAGTGTTATTAATCGTTTTTGGTGCTGTGTTAATGCTAAAAGGATTTATTCCTGAAAGTAAGATTGATAATCTGATTGAGAAAGTAGAATCGCTAGATTAAAAGCCAATAATCATTTTTGCTATCCAAAAATAGATTAAAATCCCAAAAATATCGTTACTCGTTGTAATAAATGGTCCAGTAGCAATTGCAGGGTCAATACCTCTTTTATCTAAAAACAATGGAATAAAAGTACCCACCAAACCAGCTACAATAATTACTGTAAATAGTGAAGATGAAATAGCAGAAGCAATTGTTATATCTCCTTTCCAAATCCAAATAAAGAAAAACAAGATAACAGCCAAAACAAGTCCATTTACAGCAGCTAAAGACATTTCTTTTAATAGCCTATTAGTAACACTTCCTTTTACATCATCATTAGCTAAACCTTGTACAATAATTGCTGAAGATTGTACCCCAACATTACCAGCCATGGCTGCAATAAGAGGTGTAAACATAAAAAGAATAGCATTTTCTTCTAATGCACCTTCAAAAAAGCCCATAATTCTTGCAGCTCCAATACCTCCAATTAAACCTAGGAACAACCAAGGTAATCGAGCTCGGGTTAATTGTAAAATGCTATCTTCTGAATCAACATCTTGGGTAATACCTGCTGCTAATTGATAATCTTTTTCAGCTTCCTCTTTAATTACATCAACAATATCATCAATAGTAATTCTACCCACTAAAACACCTAATTCATCCACAACAGGAATAGCTTCTAAGTCATATTTACGCATAATGTTGGCTACATCCTCTGCCTCATCGTGTACATGAACAAAATCTACTTTAGGAATATAAACATCCGAAATTTTAGAACGAGTAGAAGCCATTAACAAGTCTTTTAACGACAAACGCCCTTTTAACTTACCTTCATCATCAACCACATAAATAGAATGAACTCTAGTAACCTCTTCTGCTTGCTGACGCATTTTTTTAACACAGGTAAGCACATTCCAATTCTCATTTACTTTTACAAGCTCTTTTGCCATTAACCCACCAGCAGAATCTTCGTCATATCGTAGTAATTCTACAATTTCTTTGGCATGTTCTCGGTCTTCAATTTTCCGAATTACATCTTGTTTTCGCTCTTCAGGAAGTTCAGCAATAACATCGGCAGCATCATCGGTATCAAGTTCATTAACCTCTTCGGCAATTTCTTTGGCAGATAGTTGTTCAAAAACTTTTTCACGAACTTCTTCATCAACTTCCATTAATACATCCGAAGTTGTTTCACTATCTAATAAACGTATAATGTAAACTGCTTCTTCAAAAGTGAGTTCATCTAAAACTTCTGCAATATCAGCGTAGTGAATATCTGAAAAAACCTCAGAAAGAGCTGTGTCTTTTTGTTGTTGAATCAGGTTTTGTACGTTTTCTAATAAGTCTTTTGTGATTTCTAATGCCATTGCTTGCAATTTTGCTCGATAATCGAGGTTTTGAATATGTTGAAATCTAATTCAAAAAGAAGACTTGTTCTTATCTAAAAAAGGACTCTTAACTATTGTTTTGAGCTATCTTTTGTGTCAACTCAATGAATTTTTGTACCGACAACTGTTCCGGACGCATCGCAAATATAGGGTCTTCTTTTAAGGTATCCGAAAGATTAAAAGATTTTAAACTGGAACGTAACATTTTTCTTCGTTGATTAAAAGCTGTTTTTACCACTCTAAAAAATAATTTTTCATCAACAGGAAGTGTGTAGTTTTCTTTTCTGATAAGTCTAATAACTCCAGAATCTACTTTTGGCGGTGGATTGAATACAGAAGGAGGTACGGTAAATAAGTATTCAGCATCATAAAAAGCTTGCGTTAATACCGAGAGTATTCCGTAAGTTTTACTTCCTTCTTTTTCAGCAATTCGCTGAGCAACTTCCTTTTGAAACATTCCTGAAAATTCTGGAACAAATTCGCGGTTTTCAATAGCTTTAAAAACAATTTGTGATGAAATGTTGTATGGAAAGTTCCCGATAATTGCTACTTGCTGATTATTGAAAATTTCAGTGAAATCCTTTTTTAAAAAGTCACCTTCAATAATGGTAAACTTATCTTTTGAAGTATTTAGTTTTATGTGCTCAACAGGAAATGTTTCTTGTAAATAGGTTACTGATTCTGAATCTAACTCCATCACCGTAACTTTTGGTTTTTTCTCTAACAAATATTTAGTTAGAACCCCCATACCAGGACCAATTTCTAATACGTTATCGTATCCTTTTTCGGTTAACGAATCAGCAATTTTCTTAGCGATGTTTTCATCGTTTAAAAAATGTTGTCCTAAATGTTTTTTTGCTCTTACGGTCATGGATTCAGGTTGATAGATTTTTCTAGATGTAATACGTTTAGAATCTTGGTTTTGGGTCTTAACTAATTACTATTTACTGTAGGAAAAAACTCATTTACTACTTTTAATTCAGTACGGAAAGCTAGCATTTTATCAGCAAACTTTTTTAATCCGTCGTTACGTAGTTTGTCTGCACTATGTTTATAATAGTTATCTAAATCTTCACGTGTTTTAGCAGTATATTGAATAGAGTAGGTAATGCCTCCCATTTCTTCTTCAACCAGCACTTGTGTCATTTTAGCACTTAAAAAGTGTCCTGTTGCCAATACTTCAGGTATATGGCTTTCAATCCAAGTTAACCATTCAGCATGTATACTTTCGTCTATATTTATTGTTACGTTGTATATGTACATAGTTTTTAATTTTAAAAATGAAGTAATAGGAACATCTTCAGTTTTTTAAATGTCGTCTCCTCTTAATTTTCTAAACTTTTTTCGGGCTTCTACTAGGTAGATGCTCGATGGGTGGTCAAAAATAATCTTTTGATAGTATTCTTTAGCCTTTTCTAGATTATTTAATTCATTGTTGTATAATTCAGCCATGTGATAACACACATCGTCAACATAAATTCCTTCTTTATCTAAAGCTATTATTTTGGCATAATTTAAAATGGCTTCATCATATTGTTTCTTTTTAACAAATAATTGAGCTTGTTTAAATAATGCTTCATCTTCAATAGATTGCCCACCGTAATTAGCAATTATATTACTTAAAATAGCAATTGCTTCGTCATTTTTATTTTGATAAGCTAACAGATCAGCTTTAGCATACTCTTTTAAACCAGTACCAATACTATCTTTAGGCTCATTATCTGAAATTGTCAAGAACAAATCGGCAGCATCGTTAGCAATAAGTTGTGTTGCTGATCCTTTTAAAACTTTTAGCTGAGCCTTTGCCCAAGTAAAATCATTTTTAAAATAAGAAGCTTGTGCTACTTTAAAGCGGGCTTCTTGACCTATATAATTGTTTTTGAATAGCGTTTGAACTTGAGAAAAATAAATTAATCCTTTGTTAAATTTACCCATATATACAAAAACATCACCAAGCTTAAGCTTTATAGTTGCTTTTATAAACTTTGAATTGGTAAAATTTAAGGCATTCTTTAAAATAACAGATGCTTCTTGTGGATTGTTCTTTGTAAACGTTAAATAATTAGCGTACTCTATTTGTGTGAAAAGTGTTTTGGAGTTAATTCCATATTCTTTAAAAATAGAATTAAAACGTTCATCTACATCAGGTTGTTTTGTCTCAATTGCTATTTTAAGGTTATTATTTATAGCTTTAAACTTGTCTCTAGGGTAATTCGTTTTTTCAATTATAAGATCAAAACACTCTTTTGCAGTTTCGTAGTCTTTGTTCTCTAGAGCTATTTTACCTAAATCATTAATTTTACCTAAATTATCAGGGTCTCTTGCAAGTAATGCCTTGTTTTGAATAAGGGCTTTGCTGTATTGTTTTTGTCTAATAAATAACCAAGAAAGTAAATCATTCCAAATGTCTTTAGGGTTACTTATAGATTTTCGTAATAGAGCTTTTTTGAACAAAATATTGTTCTCATCTTCGCTATCATCAGTTAAATATTTACCAGCATAACGTTTTACATTGTTGAGGTAGCCACTATTTTTGTCAACCAAATCAATGTAAGATTTGAACATTTGTTCAAAATCTCCTTTTTCACCATAAATTTGTGCTAATTGAAACCCATAATTAGCTTTTGGGTTAATTTCCATTACTTTATTAAAAGCTTCAATAGCTAAATCTAATTTACTATAGTTTTTAAACAAGCCAGCGATTAAAGAACCGTAATTTGCTTTTTTATTGATGGATTCAATTGCTTTTTGATAATATTTATTAGCGTCTTCTATTTTTTCTTGTCGTTCACTATTATAACCTAGAATTACATATAAGTAAGATAAATTAGGTTTTTCTTTTAGTTTTTGAGTGAGTAAATTTTCAGCAGTAGTAAATTGTTCTGTCTCCTGATAACAAGTGATTAACTTTTTTAAATAAGTTGTGTTATATGGGCTTTGATCGTATAATCTTTTATATAACTGAATTGCCTTTTCATATTCATTATTTCTAAAATAATTTTCAGCAATAATAAATTCGTTTTGCTGTGCTTGGCAAAACAAACTTAAGATCAGTAAATTAAATAAAATAATGGCTTTTTTCATTTTGAAAATTTTAAGCGTTGTGTTTTTGTGCTTAATTCAGTTAAGAGGATTTTGTCTATCAAAAATACAGAAGATAATTGTTAAAATACTATTAAAAGAGGTGCTTTTTTGAAAAGCAGTGTAACATTTTGGCACGAACTTTGTCTTATTAGTAAAACAACTAAACAATGTAAACTATGAGAAACTTTACGACACAATATGAAATAGCAAAGCAGAATGCAAATGAGTTTATGAGAAAAGGTCAAATAACTCAATATTTTGAGGCATTGCTAGAAATGAATAAATACAAGAGATTAATGGTAGCGGTAGTTGCCAACTAAACATATTTTTTTCAATGGGGATTGATTAATTAAAAATCCCAAGCATCGTAATTGAGGCTTGGGATTTTTTCATTTTTATATTTAAGATTGATTAATCAATCATATCAAAACCACAATAAGGAACTAATACTTCAGGAATTTTAATTCCGTTTTCAGTTTGATAATTCTCTAAAATACCAGCAAGTACACGAGGTAATGCTAAAGAACTTCCGTTTAAAGTGTGTACTAATTGACTTTTCCCTTCTTTGTTTTTAAAGCGTAACTTTAAACGATTTGCTTGAAAAGTTTCAAAGTTTGAAGCAGAACTAATTTCTAACCAACGTTCTTGAGCTGTAGAATATAATTCAAAATCAAATGTTAGGGCAGAGGTAAAACCAGTATCTCCACCACATAGGCGTAAAATACGATATGGTAATTTTAATTCACGTAAAATTTCTTTGATATGTTCAACCATTCCATTTAAAGCATTGTATGAATTATCTGGGTGCTCAACACGAACAATCTCAACTTTATCAAATTGGTGTAAACGATTTAATCCACGAACATGTGCTCCGTAACTTCCAGCTTCACGACGGAAACAAGGAGTATAGCCTGTGACTGCAATAGGTAAGTCAGCTTCTTTTACTAAATCACCTCTAAACATATTAGTTACTGGAACTTCAGCGGTAGGGATTAAGTATAAGTTATCTCCAGTTACATGATACATTTGTCCTTCTTTGTCAGGTAATTGACCTGTACCAAAACCTGAAGCTTCATTTACTAAATGAGGAACTTGTACTTCGTTATATCCAGCTGCTGTGTTTTTATCTAAGAAGTAATTAATTAAAGCACGTTGTAAACGAGCTCCTTTTCCTTTATACACAGGAAAACCAGCACCCGTAATTTTGGCACCTAAATCAAAATCAATAATATCATACTTCTTCGCTAATTCCCAGTGGGGTAATGCTTTTTCTCCTAAGTCAGGAATAATTCCTTCTTTAAAAATTTCTTCGTTATCTTCTTCACTTTTTCCTGCTTTTACAGAAGGATGAGGTATATTAGGAATTTGGTATAACAATTCGTTTAACTTTTCAGCAGCAGAATTTAATTCTTCTGTTAATTGTTTAGATTGCTCTTTTAATTCACCCGTTTTTGCTTTTAGCTGGTTTGCTTCTTCAACTTTGCCAGACTTAAAAAGACCTCCAATTTCTTTGGATATTTTGTTCGATTCAGCTAAAACATTATCTAAAGAAACTTGTGTAGCTCTACGCGTTTCATCAGCAGTTAATACTTCTTCAATAATTGTTTCGGCATCAGCAAAATTACGTTTTGCTAATCCGTCTAAAACAGTTTGTTTGTTTTCTCTAATAAACTGAACCTGTAACATCTTTTTAATTTTTTAAGAAAAGCAAAGATAAAAGAAGCTATAGACTTAAGCAATGTGTTTTGTATACTAAATTTCTTCAAGCATCATAAAGAAGTCAGATAAAGTGATGTTGAAATAATCACATATTTTCTGAAGAGTGGTAATAGTGACATTTGTTTTTCCTTGTTCTATTCTTGCCAAATGTATTCCAGTATCAATATAAAACTCATTTGAAGTAATATGATACTCTTCTCTTAAAGTTTTTACGCAAAGGGCCACCTTTTTTAAGGTTACCTCATTTTTTGACAGCATTATTCTTTTTCGATACAAAATCTTAAAAACATATGAAATACATAATGACATACTTGTCATTATGTGGGTTTTAAAAAAATTAACTTTGTATGCAGTTACGTCAATAATACTAATTCTAAAGCTATTTGAAACCGGGGGGCTTTGAGTATGATTTTAAGGTTAGACTTTGGCGTAACTTTTTAAAAAGAGCATTGAATTTTGCTTGTCTTTTTTTAATTGAAAAATTAAGCCAGAAACAGAATCGAACTTTTGTTCGTCTCTTAAATAGTAAAGTAGCTCAATAGTTAACTCTTTACCATATAAATTTTGGTTAAAATTGAAATAATGTACTTCAATTGTTTGGTGCTCTCCATCAACTGTTGGTCGATTACCAATATTCATCATTCCATAAATAGTAGTGTTATCAATAGTAGACTTTACTACATAAACACCTGTTTTAGGAATTAACTTATAATCTTCAGGAATGTCAATATTTGCGGTAGGAAAACCTATTTTTCCACCTAGCTGTTTTCCATTCACAACTTTTCCAGTTAGTGAAAAGTTATACCCTAAGTAATTATTAGCAGTTTTTAAATGTCCGTTAGCAAGAGCTTTTCTAATTTTGGTAGAACTAACTGAGACTTCGTCAATGTCTTGGGCAGGAATTTCTTCAACAGTAAAATCATATAAGTGAGAATACTCAGTTAATTGTTCAATATTACCTTCTCTATTTTTTCCAAAATGATGATCGTAACCAATAATCAATTTAGAAATGTTTAATTGATTAACTAAAATATCACGAACAAAATCTAAAGCGGTTAATCTTGAAAACTCTCTACTAAAAGGATGAATGATTAAATAATCTAATCCTAATTTTTCGAGGTGTTGAGCTCTTTCATCAATAGTATTTATTAGTTTAATGGAAACATCTTTTTGTAATACCATCCTTGGGTGAGGAAAAAATGTTAGCAATACCGATTTTTTATTACTAGCTTTTGCTTCACTAACTAGTTTCTCAATAATTTTTTGATGCCCAATATGCACTCCATCAAAAGTACCGATGGTGACCATTGTTTTTTGAGAAGGGGTAAGATCAAAAATAGAATGTATAATTTCCAAGACTACTAATAAGTTTAGGCAAAAATACAATTTGTATAAGATGATAAATAATAAATTAAGAAATAAAATCTAAAATTAGTTTTTGGTAAGTTTTTGTCTTTATAATTACTATAATTACAAAAAAAGAGGGTGAATATTTCGCAAATGAAAAAAAATTGTATTTTGCACTACAGTTAACAAATTATTTTACATTATGATGAAAAAACTATTACTTGTTGCATTTGTGCTATTTGGTACAGCAATGATGGTTGCTCAAACTACCATTACAGGTACGGTTAATGATGCTTCGCTTGGTGGGCCACTACCGGGAGCAAACATTAAAGTTTCGAGAAAAGCAGTAGGAACGTCTACTGATTTTGATGGTAAGTTTACAATGACGGTAACAGATATCCCTCCGTTTACCATTGAAATTTCTTCTTTAGGGTATCAAACAAAAACAGTTGAGATAACAAAAAACAACCAAGTTGTTGAGGTTAGCTTAACAGAAAATGCAACATCTTTAGATGAGGTAGTTGTATCGGCTTCGAGAACTCCAGAACGTGTTATGGAATCACCTGTAACAATTGAACGTTTTGATTCTAGAGCGATTAAGAATACAGCTTCTGCTTCATATTACGATGGATTAGAAAATTTAAAAGGAGTTGATATCAACTCAGGAGGTTTAACATTTAAAACAGTAAACACACGTGGTTTTGCTACGTTTGGTAATGAGCGTTTTGTACAGTTAGTTGATGGTATGGATAACGCTTCTCCAGCACTTAACTTTGCTATTGGAAACTTATTAGGAATTTCTGAAGTAGATGTAAAAAGTGTTGAAATTTTACCAGGAGCGGCTTCGGCTTTATATGGGGCTAATGCATTTAACGGTATTATGTTAATGCGTAGTGAAAACCCATTTAATGAACAAGGTATTAGTGTTGGTTTAAAAACTGGCTTAACTAGTCAAGAAGCAGCAGGAGATAATGGATATTATGATGCTACAATTAAAATGGCACATGCTTTTGATGATTACTTTGCAGTTAAAGCTAGCTTTTCTTATTTGAAAGGAGAAGAATGGCATGCAACTGATTATAGAAATACAACAGGTATTGGAGGTACATACATTCCAGGAATGAGTCATAATGATGATCCTAACTATGATGGTGCAAATGTATATGGAGATGAGGTTTCTGTTGATTTAGGAGGAGCTATTGGAAAAGTTAGTAGAACAGGATATAGAGAAGTAGACTTAATGTCTAACGAAGCTAAAAGTGTAAAATTCAATGGAGCTATTCATTACCGCCCTCTAGGTAATGACCGTGTTGAAATTATTTGGAATTCTAAATACGGTAGAGGTAATACTATCTATCAAGGACAAAACCGTTACAACTTAGCTAACTTCTTTATGGAGCAACATAAATTGGAAGTAAGAGGTAAAAACTTCTTCATAAGAGGGTATTATGCAGGAGAAGATGCAGGTGATTCTTATGATACTCGTTTTGCTGCAATTAATATTAATAGCAAATGGAAATCTAACACAGATTGGTTTGGACAATATGCAGCAGCATACTTAGGTGCTATACCAGGTGTTCCTGCTTCTAATCATGCAGCGGCAAGAGCAGTAGCTGATAGTGGAAGACCAGAACCGGGTTCTGCTGAGTTTACAAGATTATTTAATGAAGTAACAGCTGACCCAGATTTATTAACAGGGTCAAAGTTTAGAGATAATACAAGCTACTATCATGCAGATGGTAACTTAAACTTACGTGATTATATCGATTGGGCAGAGGTTCAAGTAGGAGGTTCATATAGACAATATAGATTAAACTCTTATGGAACTATTTATACTGATAGTGACGGTCCAATTAAATATGGAGAGTATGGATTATATACTCAAATTCAGAAAAAAATGATGGATGATCGTTTAAAATTTACAGGGTCTATTCGTTATGATAAGTCTGATAATTTTGATGGAAACGTTACACCTAGAGTTTCTTTAGCTTATGCAGCAGGAGAAAACAAAAACCATAACTTTAGAGCGTCTTTCCAAACAGGTTTCCGTAATCCAACAACGCAAGACCAATATATAGGTTTAGCAACAGGAGCAGGATTTATTTTAGGAACAGCTCCAGATAATATTGGGCGTTTTTCTGCACCAGCAATTACAACAACAGGAAGTTTTGTTTTAACAGGACAAGATGTATTTGATAGAGGTTATTCTGCTAACTCTATAGCAAACGGAAATCCTACTTTGGCAACTACAGATTTAGTAGAGCCAGAAAAAGTAAAATCTTTTGAAGTTGGTTATCGTGCAGCAGTTCCTTTAGGAGAAAATAAGTTGTCTATTGATTTTAGTACATACTATAATATGTATTCTGACTTTATTTCTAATAAAGATGTAGTTGTATTGGTAGATCCAAATACACCAGTAACCGTAGGTAACTTAACGAATAGAGATTTAGTTAGAACATTTAGTGTAAAAACTAATTCAACAGTTGATGTAGATTCTTATGGAGTAGGTTTAGGGTTAAACACGAAGGTATTTAATGGGTTTGATGTTGGATTAAACTATACATGGTCTAAGTTTGATTTTGATCAAGCTGCTGACCCTGATTTTGAAGCCGGATTTAATACGCCAGAACATAAAGTAAAAATGCAATTTGGACACACAAATTTATTTGAAAACTTTGGATTTAATGTAAGTGCTCGTTGGCAAAATGAGTTCTACTGGCAGTCTACTTTCTTAGAAGGTACTGTAGAGGAAAGAACAGTTCTTGATGCTCAAATTAACTATTCTGTTCCTTCAATTAAGTCGGTGTTTAAAGTAGGAGGGTCTAATTTAACAGGTGAAGAATACTTAAGTGCACCTGGAGTAGGAGCTGTAGGTTCTCAATACTACATTTCTTGGACTATCAACAACTAAAAAAAGAAACAATGAAAAATACAATTAAATATACTTTTTTGTCTGCATTATTTCTAGGTTTAGCCGCCTGTGATGTAGATAATACATTACCTGAAATTAAAGGAGAAGCAGAAAGTACTGTAGCATTGCAGGCTGGTAGCGTAGATTTTTCTAATTATGTCGCTGTAGGAGCTTCCTTTACAGCAGGCTTTTCAGATGGAGCTTTATTTAAAGCTTCTCAAGAAAATTCTTTTCCAAATATATTAGCTAGTAAGTTTGCTATGGTAGGCGGAGGAGATTTTACACAGCCTCTAATGAGTGATAACATAGGTGGTTTTTTAATAGCCGGGGTAGAAAAAGCTGAACCAAGGTTTTATTTTAATGGAACTGGACCTACAAGGTTATCAGCAACTCCAACTACTGAAATAGGAAATATACAGGCAGGGCCTTATAGTAATATGGGTGTGCCAGGAATAAAAAGTTTTCATTTAGGAGTAGAAGGTTATGGAGCGTTAGCAGCTTTACCAAATGCTAACCCTTATTATGTAAGAATGGCATCTAACCCTATGGCAAGTGTTATACAAGATGTGTTAATGCAACAACCAACATTTTTTACATTATCTGAAATAGGAGGAAATGATGTTTTAGGTTATTCTATTGCTGGTGGTGTAGGTGAAGATCATAATGAAACAGGAAATGTAGATCCAACAACTTATGGAATAAATGATATTACAAACTCTAATGTTTTTGCTTCAGTTTTTTCAAGTACTGTAGACGCTTTAGCAGCAGGAGATAGAAAAGGAGTTGTAGCTAATTTACCATATATAACATCGTTACCTTACTTTACTACAGTACCTTATGCACCATTAGATCCTAGTAACCCTGATTTTGGAGCACAAATTCCGACATTAAATAATGTTTTTGGGGCAATTAATGGAGTTTTTGAAGCAATTGGTGTTCCAGAACGATCAATAGTTTTTGCAACAGATGCTGCAAGTGCAGTTGTAATTAAAGATGAGTCTTTAGAAGATAAAACAGCTCAAATTGTTGGTGCTTTATTAGCAAGTCCTACCTTCCCTCCTTTTGTGGCAAGTTTCGGATTACCTACTGATGCAACTACATTACAAAAAGTAGCAGGTTTATTAGGTACTTATTACGGTCAAGCAAGACAAGCAACAGAAGAAGATTTATTAGTATTGCCAAGTAGTACTATAATAGGAGAGGTAAATACTGATTCTGTAGAATTTTTAATGTTACAAGGTCTACCAGAACAGTTAGCAGGAATGTTTTCTGTAGAAGGAGTTTCATTACCTCTTGAAGACAAATGGGTGTTAACTCAAGATGAAGTAAGTAGAGTTAAGAGTGCTACAGATTCATATAATGCAACTATTAAAGCGGTAGCCGAAGCTAAAGGTTTAGCTTTTGTAGATTTTAAAGCTATTTTACAAGAAGCCTCTACTTCTGGGTTAGAGTTTGGGAATTATAATATGAATACTAGTTTAGTAACTGGTGGTTTAGTTGGTTTAGACGGAGTTCATTTAACTGGTAGAGGGTATGCATTAATGGCTAATAAAATGTTAGCAGCTATTGATGCTACATACGGATCTAATTTTACTGTAGGTAAAGACGGTTTAGCTAAACCGGATGATTACCCAACAAATTACTCACCTACTTTACAATAGTGAGCAAAATATAAAATAAAAAAAGCTGAAGATTAATCTTCAGCTTTTTTTTTGTCTTTATCAGAGTTCATAACATACTTTTTATACTTACCATCTTTATATCTATAGTAAATAAATAAAGGCATTAATATAAATGACATGTATAAAACACCTAGGCCCATTACTACTTGTGATTTAGGGTGCTCTGTGTTTAAAAGATAAGCTCCTGCTATCATCCAAAGTAAAAAGATGATGAATAATATTTTAAGTACAGTTTTCATCTGTTTTCTATTTTATCGGTTAGTTAAAACTCTTACTTGATATTAAGGTTTGTATGTAAAGTTATTTACTATTGCAAAAATAAAAATCCTAAACAGTTACGTTTAGGATTCTTGCTTTATTTTGTCGTTTTAAGATTTATGCTTCCATTTTTTGTAACCAAGAACGTACATCTACCTCTTGTTTAATAATGTTGCTTAATTCTTCTATTTTAACACGTTTTTGTTCCATAGTGTCTCTATGACGAATGGTAACAGTATTGTCTTCTAAAGTATCATGGTCTACTGTAATACAGAAAGGTGTACCAACAGCGTCTTGACGACGATATCTTCTTCCAACAGCATCTTTTTCATCATAAACAACATTAAAGTCCCATTTTAAATCGTCAACAATTTTACGAGCGATTTCTGGTAAACCGTCTTTTTTAACCAATGGTAAAATAGCTGCTTTGGTAGGTGCTAAAACTGCAGGTAATTTTAAAACTGTTCTTGTTGAACCATTTTCTAGCTCTTCTTCTTGTAAAGAGTTAGAGAAAACCGCTAAGAACATTCTGTCTAAACCAATTGAAGTTTCAATTACGTAAGGAACATAACTAGTATTGTCTTCGTGATCGAAGTACTGTAGTTTTTTTCCAGAGAATTTTTCATGCTGACTTAAGTCAAAATCAGTACGAGAATGAATTCCTTCTAATTCTTTGAATCCAAAAGGAAAATTAAATTCAATATCAGCAGCAGCATCAGCATAATGAGCTAATTTATCATGATCGTGGAAACGGTAGTTTTCTTCTCCCATTCCTAACGACATATGCCACTTTAAGCGAGTTTCTTTCCACCTCTCATACCATTCCATTTGAGTACCTGGCTTTACAAAAAATTGCATTTCCATTTGCTCAAACTCTCGTTGTCTAAATATAAATTGACGCGCAACTATTTCGTTACGAAAAGCTTTACCTGTTTGTGCAATTCCAAAAGGAATTTTCATACGTCCAGTTTTTTGTACATTTAAGAAGTTTACAAAAATACCTTGTGCTGTTTCAGGTCGTAAATATACTTCTGTTGAACTGTCAGCAGAAGCTCCAAGTTGCGTTCCAAACATTAGGTTAAACTGCTTAACTTCTGTCCAGTTTTTAGAACCAGAAACAGGACATGTTATACCTAAGTCTATAATTAAATTTCTAAACCCTTCTAAGTCGTTTTCTTCTTGAACCCTAGTTAGTTCAACTGTTATTTCGTCAATTTGCTTTTGACGTCTTAAAACGTTAGGATTTGTACTTCTAAATTCATCTTCATTAAAAGCATCACCAAAACGCTTTTTTGCTTTGGTTATATCTTTTTGAATTTTTTCGTTGATTTTTTCTCTAAAATCTTCAACTAAAACATCAGCTCTATAACGTTTTTTAGAGTCTTTATTATCAATTAAAGGATCGTTGAAAGCATCAACGTGGCCTGAGGCTTTCCAAGTAGTTGGGTGCATTAGTATTGCTGCGTCAATACCTACAATGTTTTCGTGCATTTGCACCATTGCTTTCCACCAATAATCACGAATATTTTTCTTTAATTCTACTCCATTTTGAGCATAATCATACACCGCGCTTAAACCATCATAAATTTCAGATGATTGGAACACATAACCGTATTCTTTTGCGTGCGATAATACTTTTTTAAATTGATCTTCTTGTTTTGCCATGTTGCAAAAATAAAATAAGGATTTAAACTAAGGGTATGGAAAAAGAAAAAAGTGAAGAATTAATTAAACTCTTCACTTTTTAGTTGCGTTTTGTGCTTATTATCGTTGTTTATCTTAGTTTTATTATTGTGTTTCCAGAGTAAACACCATCAACAAATGCGCTAATTACATATTTTCCTTTTTTAATATCGTCTCTGTTTACTAATACTAAAGACACAAGGCTTAAACGATTGTTATTATAGTTAATCTCAAGAGAGTCTGTATATTGAACTTTTTGTCCGTTTTTTAGGTCAGTTTTCCCTTTTGGAGCAACTACATTTTTATTTTCATCAGCAATTTGAATATATACGCGTTTTTCACCTGCCGTAGTTATTGGGTTTTCTAACAAATCAAAATTGATTCTAAAAGCATCAGTTCTGCTAGATCTACTTGTAGATGTTAGTTTTCCGCTGCTACGCTCTTTCATAGCAACTGCTTTTACGGGGCTTGTTTTAATAATTCCACCAATAGCAACTTTAGCTTCTAATTCTTTGTTCTTTTCCGTTAAAGTTTCATTTACACTATCTTTTTGTTGTAAAATTTCGTTAGCGATAACATTTTCTTGTGTTAAAGCATCATTAGCACTATTTAGAGAGTCTATTTGAATGAAAAGCTTTTTATTTTCACGCTCTAAGCTTGCAATTCTACTTCTGTATTTTCTTATAAGTCCAAAATTGTCAGATTTTAAGAGTTTGATAGAGTCTCTTAGATTTTTCATTTTTATTAGCTCTACTTCTAATCTGTCAGCTAAACGTTTTTTTCCAACAACAACATCAGTGTAGTCTTTAATCATTTCATCAAGATCTTGTTGTAATTCAGCTTTTTCTTCTAAGAAAATATTTTGAAGGTTCTCATTTTCACTTGATTTTTGAAACGAGTAATAAAAAAGGAAAAGAGATAGGATAATTAATACTAAAATTAAAACATTCTTGGTTTTTTGTTGATTCATGGTTTAGGGGGATTGATTTATATTAAGTTTTATTAATTTAAGGGGGTTATTTTAATGCTAGAGATTTATTGCCAGCTTGAATACCATTTACAAATGTATTAATGTGATAGGTTCCAGCATCAATTTCGCCATCTACATTAACAAAAGAAATCATAGATAGCTGTTTGTTATTATATTCGGCAGTTAAAATATCACTACACCATATTTTTTTATTGTTTTGCAAACTTACTTCTTTAAATGGGGTAATAACTTTTTTATTTGTATCTATCACTTGGATATAAACTTTTTTAGGGCCAGGGGAGGCCACTTTGTTTTCTAGTAAATCGAATTCTATTTTAAATGCATTTACCTTATTAGATCTTGTTGTTGAGGTGAATTTTCCATTTCTTTTCTTTTTCATAGCCTCTGCCTTAATAGTAGAAATTTCAATAATTTCAGCAGTAGCTATTTTTCTCTTTAAGTCTTGCTTTTCTTTACTTAAAAAACGGTTTATGTTAGTAAGTTTAGTGTTTTGTTTTTCTTTTACGAACAAAGCTTCTTGTACACTATCGTTTTTTGTAATTAATTCGTTGTTAATTATATTAAGATGATTTAATTGAGTGAAAAGCTTTTCATTTTCCTCAATAAGTATTCCTGTTCTTTTTCTGTAGTATCTAATAAACTTATAGTCTACTTCCTTTAAGTTTTTAACAGAATCTCTAAGTTGAATTACTTTATGAATCTCATTTTTTAGTTTTAATGAGTATTCACTTTTTTTATAATTTGTTTCTTCATAATCTTCTATAATATTTGTTAACTCACCTTCTAACTCTTTTTTTTCTTGCTCAAAAACAGCTTTGAGCTCAGAGTAATCTCTGGCATTTTCGTAGGATAAAAATCCAATAACAAGTATTAGTAAAATTAAAAAGGCAATGAAGCCGTTGTTTTTTATTCTTGAGGCAGGCATCATTTTAGGGGTTATAATGAGGGTTATGCTCCGTGCTAATATACTATTTATTTTTTAACACATTTGTAAATAAAAGCAGGAGGGAAATTTAGAGGTTCAAAGCTTAAATCGATAGCGTTACCAAAAACTTCTTTTAGTTTTTTGTAGTAAGTCAAACTATATTGATATTGAATAAAAAGCCCTGTGGTAGTTAAAAAGTTATAGCTTTTTGTTAAAATAGAGTGCGATATTTCTTTAGGAATTATCGTTAATGGTAAACTAGAAACAATATAGTCTGCTTTTGCATATCCTAATTTTTCTATTTCAAACTTTATATTTTCAGCAGAAGCTTTTAAAACAACTAATTGTGGGTGTTTTATTTTTTTAAGCTCTTTGTAAAAAGCATTGTTTATTTCAAAACATATTAATATGGTATTAGGCTGAAGCTTTTTTAATATGTATTGTGTGATGGCTCCATTTCCAGGTCCTAGTTCTACAATGACTTCAGCAGTTTTAAAATCAATTTCTTTTAGCATTTTATTTGCCAAGTATCTAGAACTTGGAACAACTGTACCAGATGTTTTGTAGTTTTTTACGGCTTCTTTGAAAAAATTAAACTTTTTACTCAAAATATAACTTCTGTTGTTTTTTGTATCTTTCTGTTAAAAAAGGCTTGTAAAGATGCAATTTTTAAAAGAGATATTCTATTTATTTTACCCCAATTTATGTGTTAACTGTGAAAAGACGTTGTTACAAAATGAAACATTCGTATGTACTTTTTGTAAAAACGACTTACCAATTATAGACGATAATGGGCATACAAATGTTACATTAATGTCAAATTTTTATGGAAAAGTGCCAATACAAGCTGTACGTTCTTTTCTTTTTTACAGAAAGAAAGGAGTAACCCAAAAACTTATTCATCAGTTAAAATATAAAAACCAACCAGAAATAGGAATATTTATAGCAGACTGGTTTGGAGAAAAATTAAAGAAATCAAGTATTTTTGTAGATGTAGATTACATTATTCCTGTGCCACTACATTCAAAAAAGTTTAAAAATAGAGGGTATAATCAAGTAACTATGTTTGGTGAACGATTGAGCGATATTTTGAATATTGAGTATAAATCAGATATTTTAATTAGAACTTCTAAAACTAAAACACAAACTCTAAAACAACGATTTGAACGGTTTTCTAATAACAAAACAAAGTTTAAACTTGTTGATACTACTTTTTTTGAAAATAAACACGTCTTGCTTATTGATGATGTTATTACTACAGGAGCAACATTGGAAGCTTGTGCAAACGAACTTTTAAAAACGCAAAATATAACTATAAGTGTAGCGACAATGGCTTATACACAAAAAGACTAATACCATTCCATCTTAATTTACTACTTTTGAAAATGGATTTTAAACCATTAATTTGTGAAAAATAAACACTTTATTTTAGTAACTCTTTTCGCTTTTTTAATAAGTAGTTGTGCACGTAAGGGACGACCAGAAGGAGGTCCAAAAGATGAAACTGCACCAATAATGGTTACTGCAAATCCTCCTTATGAAACTATTCATTTTGATGATGATAACATTCGTATTTATTTTGATGAATATATTGTTTTAAAAGACTTACAAAAACAGTTGGTAGTTTCTCCTCCAATGAAAAATCCACCATTAATTACACCTCAAGGAACACCAAGCAAGTATATAAATATTAAAATATTAGACACATTACAACCGAGCACTACTTATACCTTTAATTTTGGAAACGCAGTTCAAGACAATAATGAAAATAATAAGTTAGAGAGTTTTAAATATGTATTTTCAACGGGAGATTATATTGATTCTTTAAAAATTAAAGGGACAGTAGCTGATGCTTTTGATAAAAAAGAGGTAAAAGAAATTAGTGTTTTACTATATAAACTAGATAGTACCTATAATGACACTATTATTTTTAAACAGAAACCAAACTATGTAACAAATACACTAGATTCTACAAATTTTGAGTTTAGTAATTTGCGAGAAGGAAAATATTTAATGTTAGCATTAAAAGAACCTTCAAACGATTATATTTTTAATAGTCGAACAGATAAAATTGGGTTTGTAGTAGATACAATTACGTTGCCTCAAGATACTTTAATAAGTATGCCTATCCGTTTCTTTAAAGAAATTCAACCGTATGAGTTTAAAAGAGGAAAAGAAGTAACAAAAGGGAAAATTCAGTTTGGTTTTGAAGGTAGGCAGAAAAATATGAATATTGAATTGCTGTCAGAGGTTCCACAAGATTTTAAGTCGTTTACTCAATTTGAAAAAGATAAAGACACGCTAAATTATTGGTATACGCCTTTAGAAAGAGATTCATTGAATTTTATAGTAAATAATGAGAATTTTAAAGATACTGTTACAGTGTTTTTAAGAAAAAAGAAAATTGATTCTTTATCTGTGTCATCTAGTGTAAGTGGAGACTTGAATTTAAAAGATACAATGTTTATCAAAACAAACAACCCAATTGTTTCTTTTGATAAATCTAAATTCTCATTAATTGATAAAGATACTGTTGATGTACCTTTTGAATTGAAAAAACAATCAATTAATAAAATAGCAGTATTATTTGAAAAGAAACCCAAATACGGTTATATTTTTAAAGGGTTACCAGAAGGGATAACTGATATTTATGAAACTACAAACGATACATTAGATTATAAGTTTTCAACACGAACAGTAGAAGATTATGCAAGTATTGTGTTGGATGTTAAAAACGAAACAGAATCTCCTGTTATTATTGAACTATTAAGTCAAGATAAGGTAGTAGAAAAAAGATATATTACATCGTCTAAAAAAATAGAATTTACTCTATTAGAGCCTAAAGAATATAGTGTTAGAGCGATAGTTGATGAAAATAACAACCGTATGTGGGATACTGGTGATTTCTTATTAAGAAAACAGCCAGAGAAAATCATCTATTATGGAACAGTGTTTAAGTTAAGGGCTAACTGGATAGTACAAAATGAAACATTTGTAATTAAGTAGATAATATAATATCATCTTGAAAGAATAAAGAAACCGAATACAGAAACTAATTGATTCTCTATTCGGTTTCTTGTTACATTATATTTTATTGTTTTTACAACAATTCTTCACAATAAAACCCATGATGTTGTATTGCTTTTAAAACGTCATCAGCTTTAACCATTTGAGTCTCTACTCGAAGGATATTATCACAATCTTCTAAGTCAAAATTCCAGCGGTCATTTTTGGTAATCAAACGATTTAAAGTAGGTTGAACAATTTTAATTTCTTTGTTTTTTGTAACTGATGTTTTAAATACCAAAACTGTTTTCATTTTAGGTGCTTTTTTATTAACGTTCATAAAAATAAGGAGGCTCAATACCTAAAGCACGTAGATAAACATATCCCTGTCCGCGATGATGGATTTCATTATCAATAAAATAAAAAATCGATGACCAAACTGTACCTTCATATTGACCAAATATTTTAATGTTCTGCTGGAATTGTTCTGGTTTAATTTGTGCCCAATAGGTGTTTATTTCATCAGTAGCTTTATCCCAAAGTTCAAGAATTTTTGCTTTTTTGTTACCGTGGTCAACCTTTTCAATTAATTCCTGAATTTCTCCTGTAGCAATTTCTTTAATACCTGGAGCTGCTATACCTAAAAGCTCCATTACCATATCAGCAAAAGGACGCATACCTCCTATAGAGTAATTAAAAAAGGCTTCCTCAGGAAAAGCTTCAATAGTTCTTCGGGTTAAACCTCGATGCCCTTGCCAATGTGTTAATAACTCAGAAGGTGTGATTACTTGTTCTAATAATGTGTTCGTTGTTGATTCCATAATTGTAATTTTTATTATTTGAAACCAAAATTAATACTAGGTGGTGACAGCTTTATGTCAGCAGGAAAAAATAAATTTTAAAAATGTCTATTGACAAGCGGTTGTCACTTACTGTATGTTTATTTGTATAAAGTATAGTTATTATGTTGAAGCGAAAATTTAAAAAATACTTCAGCCTGAAATCCTATCTTTGGGAAATATGTTATAGCATTATGAGTTTAGACACGGTAAAACGTTTTGATAGAATTGTGGCAATACTTATTCAGTTACAATCTAAACGTATAGTAAAAGCACAAGAATTAGCTGATAGATTTCAAGTAAGTTTACGTACTATTTATCGTGATATACGAACACTTGAAGCTTCGGGAGTACCCATTATAAGTGAGGCAGGAGTTGGTTATTCTATTATGGAAGGATACCGTTTGCCTCCTGTTATGTTTACTAGAGAAGAAGTAGGAAGTTTTGTGGCTGCCGAAAAACTAATGCAGAAGTTTGTAGACAAATCATTAGGAAACTACTATGAGTCTGCTATGATGAAGTTAAAATCAGTGTTGCGTGGTCGTGAAAAAGATTGGATTTCTGCTTTAGAATCACAAATATTGGTGGATCCTACAAATAAATTGTTTAATGATAGTCTGCCAAATGCACTTGAAACCTTGTTTGAAAGCATTGCTGAAAAAAGACAGGTATTTTTAAAATATCAAGCATTAAATAGAGAAGCACCTTCTGAACGTTTTGTGGAACCTGTGGGTATTTATCACGAATCAGGATTTTGGTATGTATTAGCTTTTTGCCATTTAAGAAGTGACTACAGGCAATTTAGAACCGATAGAATGTTAGCTATAAAATCAACTCAACATAGTTTTACTAGAGAACACATTACGTTAGATGAATACCGTAGTCAGTATGAAAATATACCAAAAACAAAAGTTGTTATTTCTGTTGATAAAAGTGTGGTTCGATATATTAACAATAGCAAAATGCAACATGGTTTTGTCTCTGAAAAAGTAAAAGGAAACCAAGTAGAAATGACATTTATGACTTCCTATGTTGAACACGGCTTTTCCAGATGGTATATTGTGTTTTCTGACTATGCTAAAATTATTGAACCTGAAAGTTTAAAACTTCAGGTAAAAGAGATTTTAGAAAAAGCAATTACTAAACTTTAATGCGCCTCTAACCAGTTTGCTCCTGTATCAATTTCAACATCTAATGGAACAGTCATTTTAAAGGCATTTTCCATTTCTTGTTTAATGATAGGCTTAATGATGTCCACTTCATCTTTATGTGCATCAAAAACCAATTCATCGT
This sequence comes from Tenacibaculum sp. DPLXC6, assembly GCF_056815515.1. Classification (NCBI taxonomy): domain Bacteria; kingdom Pseudomonadati; phylum Bacteroidota; class Flavobacteriia; order Flavobacteriales; family Flavobacteriaceae; genus Tenacibaculum; species Tenacibaculum sp. DPLXC6. The sequence continues at coordinate 2,070,993 of NZ_CP141806.1, read as the reverse complement.
GTACTTGTAATAACATTTTCGACTTAAAATTTTCTTGCTCAAATCGCTTATAAATATTAATCATGGCAAGCTTTATAATATCCGCAGCAGAACCCTGAATTGGCGCATTTACGGCATTTCTTTCCGCAGCACCACGAACAATAGCGTTACGAGAATTAATGTCTTTTAAATAACGGCGACGATGTAATACAGTTTCTACATATCCGTGCTCACGAGCAAAATCTACCTGCTTAGAGATATAATTTCTTAGTTTCGGATAGGTAGCATAATAGGTGTTAATTAACTCTTTTGCTTCTTTACGAGATAAATCGGTTTGATTACTTAATCCGAAGGCAGAAACACCATAAATAATTCCAAAGTTTACTGTTTTAGCATTACTACGTTGCTCACGAGTTACGTCTTCAATAGGAACGTTAAATACTTTTGCAGCAGTAGAAGCGTGAATATCTTCCCCATCTTTAAATGCCTTAATCATGGTTTCTTCTTCACTTAAAGCAGCAATAATTCGTAATTCTATCTGGCTATAATCTGCTGCTAACAACACATAATTTTCATCTCTTGGAATAAATGCTTTACGTACTTCCTGTCCGCGCTTAGTACGAATAGGAATGTTCTGCAAGTTCGGGTTGTTAGAACTTAAACGCCCAGTAGCAGCAACAGCTTGAGCATATACAGTGTGTACTCTTCCTGTTTTTGGATTGATTTCGTTAGGAAGCGCATCAACATAGGTACTTTGTAATTTTTTATACTGACGATATTTTAAAATATCTGCAACAATTTGGTGGTCTTTAGCTAAGTAAGAAAGCACATCTTCCGCAGTAGAATATTGCCCCGTTTTGGTTTTCTTAGGTTTGTCAACCAGTTTTAACTTGTCAAATAGAATAGGTCCTAATTGCTTTGGTGATGCAATGTTAAATTCTTCACCAGCTTGTTCGTATATATTTTGTTCAAGTTGAGAAATATCTTTAGATAATGCTTCAGAAAGAGTTTTTAAGAAGTCGACATCTAAATTAATACCTTCAATTTCCATAGCTGTTAATACAGAAACTAACGGAGTTTCTACTTCGTTAAATAACTTGGTAACATTACCACTTTCTAGTTCTTTAGAAAAGTGCTCTTTTAATTGATAAGTAATATCTGCATCTTCAACAGCATATTCAGTTTGTTTAGGTAGTTCAACTTGTCGCATTGAAAGTTGATTTTTACCTTTTTTACCAATCAACTCTGTAATAGGTTGTGGTTGATAGTTTAAGTATGTTTCTGCAAGTACATCCATATTATGACGCATATCTGGATTGATAAGGTAATGCGCAATCATGGTGTCAAACAATTTACCTTGTACAGGCATGTTGTAGTTTGACAGTACTTTAATGTCGTATTTTAAATTATGACCAATTTTTTCAATGGTTTCGGCTTCAAAAAATGATCGAAACTCTTCTAGAATAGTCTTTGTTTCTTTTTGGTTTTCAGAAAAAGGAACATAATAGCCTTTGCCAGCCTCCCAAGAAAATGCAATTCCAACAAGCTCAACTTCTAAGGCTTTTAATCCTGTAGTTTCAGTATCAAAACAAACAGAGTTTTGTTGCATTAATTTCTCTAACAATAATTTTCTTGAAAGAGGTGTATCTACTAATTGATAGAAGTGATTAGTATTTTCAATGGTTTTAAACCCGTTGATATTTGTGTCTTTAGAGGCACTTCCACTACCAGGAGCAGCAAATAAATCGAACTGTCCAGCTGCACTAGCCTTTGTTGCTTTTGGTTTTTCAGTCGTGGTAGTACTTTCTTCAGTAGGAGCAAATGTTTTTAAGAAGTTTTCTGTTAAACGACGGAACTCTAGCTCCGTAAAAATTTCTTTGGTAGCTTCTATATTAGGTTGTTCAAAAACTAATTTATCCAACTCTAATTCAACAGGAACATCTAGCATAATAGTAGCTAGCTTTTTAGAAAGCAGACCTAATTCTTGATTAGCTTCTACCTTTTCTTTCATTTTTCCTTTTAGCTCATGTATATTTTCAAACAAGCCTTCCATACTTCCATAAGCAGCAATGAATTTTTTGGCTGTTTTTTCACCAACACCAGGTAAACCAGGAATATTATCAACAGCATCACCCATCATTCCTAAAAAGTCAATTACTTGCAAAGGGTTTTCAACACCAAACTTTGTTTTAACTTCTTCAACACCCCATTTTTCGTAACCATTTCCCATACGAGGCGGACGGTACATAAAAATATGTTCAGAAACTAGTTGGGCAAAATCTTTATCAGGTGTTACCATATAGGTGTGAAGCCCTTCTTTCTCGGCTTTTTTAGCAAGTGTTCCTATAATATCATCAGCTTCATACCCTTCTTTTACAATGGCAGGAATGTTCATGGCTTCTAATATTTTTTCAATATAAGGCACAGCTAAGCGAATGGCTTCAGGCGTTTCTTGTCGGTTTGCTTTGTAATCTTCAAAAGCTTCAACACGATCTACACTTCCGCCTCTGTCAAAACATACCGCTAGGTAATCAGGCTTTTCACGCTTTATTACATCTAGTAAAGAGTTAGTAAACCCCATAATTGCAGAAGTATCTAATCCTTTAGAGTTGATACGTGGGTTTTTAATAAAGGCATAATATCCTCTAAAAATTAAAGCGTATGCGTCGAGTAAAAAAAGTCGTTTATGATCTGCCATGTTTTGTCTTAAGCCTATTGAAATAAAATGTTGATACCGATTTGTTTACAGAAAAAAGTAGAAAACTATAGTTTCTTTGAACTTTGGAGGTAAAGCTACAAAACTTTAACAAGATGTTAAAAATCAATTTTAAGAATCGCTGTATCTTTGTTTCTCCTTAAAAATGAAATAGATGTCTCGTTGGTTAGTAACAGTTATTATAATATCAGCAATAATTATTGTGTTTGAAGCATATGCTTTTCAGGCAATAAAAACACTTACTAAAAGTAAGATTATTCGTTATGGGTGGTTGTTTATTGGACTGCTAGCTTATGCAAACTTTTTTTATGTGATATTTACTTCTGATAGAAGTTCAGGTCAAACAAGAGAGTTTCAATGGGCAATGGGGATGCTTTTACTTGTTTTAATTCCTAAAGTGGTAGTTTTTATATTAATGTTTGGAGAAGATGTGGTGAGATGGATTCAAAAGGGAATTTCATTTTTATCTAAAGAAGAAACTAAAGATTTGAATGGAAGAAGAGCTTTTATATCGAAAATAGCCTTAGGGTTGGCAGCTTTACCATTTGCAAGTTTGTTGTATGGTATGGTTAGAGGAAAGTATAATTACAAGGTGTTAAAATATCAATTAAGTTTTAAAGATTTACCAGAAGCTTTTGATGGTTTTACCATATCTCATATAACTGATATTCACTCGGGAAGTTTTGATAACAAAGAAAAAATCCAGTATGGAGTAGATTTAATTAACGAGCAGGAATCAGACATGATTTTGTTTACAGGTGATATCGTTAATAATTTTGCTCATGAAATGGATGATTGGGTACCAATGTTTTCTGAACTAAAAGCACCTATGGGTAAATACTCCATTCTTGGAAATCATGATTACGGAGATTATTCTGATTGGAAAACTCCAGAAGATAAAAAGGCAAATTTTCAAGCGGTAAAAGATATTCATCCAAAAATAGGGTTTGAGCTATTGTTGAATGAAAATAGGTATATAGAAAGAAATGGAGAGAGAATTGCTTTAGTTGGTGTAGAAAATTGGGGAAAAGGACGTTTTAGCAAAGCAGGAGACCTTAAAAAAGCATCAGAAGGGGTAAGTAAAGGAGATTTTAAAATTTTACTATCTCATGATCCTAGTCATTGGGAACATAAGGTAAAGCAAGATGATTTTAATTATCATTTAACCTTGAGCGGTCATACCCATGGTTTACAGTTTGGTATTGAAATTCCTGGTTGGATTAAATGGAGCCCTTCTAAATATGTGTATAAACAGTGGGCAGGATTGTATAAAGAGTTTGATAGATATATTAACGTAAATAGAGGTTTTGGGTATCATGCTTTCCCAGGTAGAGTAGGAATTTGGCCAGAAATTACCGTAATTGAGTTAAAAAAAGCTTGATTTTCAGTATTTTTAAGATTTTCATAATAATTACCTAACAAAAAATTAGTAATTTTAGGCTCTTTAGTGATTAAACGTATGCAAAAGATGACAAAGTTTGGTGAAATTATAAGCATTAACAAACCTGTGTTAATCGATTTTTATGCAGATTGGAGTGAACTAGAACCTAGTTTAGATACACTTCGTGATGTAGCTGCTGCATTAGGTGATAAAGCCAAAGTAATTAAAATAGATATTAAAAAGAATGAAATTCTTGCCGATGCCTTACGAGTTAAGGGGAATCCTACTTTTATGATTTATAAAAACGGTGAGATGAAATGGCGTCAAACAGGAGAGCAAGATGCTAATACGTTAATAGGATTGGTTCAGCAGTTCGTTTAAGTTATTGCTTTAAAGTCATACCCTTTTTGCGAAAATTCTTTTAAAACTTTTGGAAGCGCATAATACAATTTGTCGCTAGCTTTTATACTATCGTGAAAAACGATGATACTTCCGTTTTGTACATTTTCAAGTACGTTTTGCAAACATTTTTCCTTTGTGACGCTCGAATCAAAATCTGCGGATAATACGTCCCACATAATAATTTTATAGCCACTAGCAAGAAGTTGTTTAGCTTGTTTTCTTTTTATTTTTCCGTACGGAGGACGAAATAATTTTGTTTTTTGATCAGGTAATAAGCTTTCACATTTACTCGTGTTTTCAATATAAACTGTATTACTGTTTTTCCAGCCGTTTAAGTGATTAAAAGTGTGGTTTCCTACCGAATGTCCTTCGTTAACTATTCTTGAGAAAATAACAGGGTGTTTTCGAATATTATCACCAATACAAAAAAAGGTAGCTTTTGCATTAAAATTATGTAGTTGGTCTAGTACAAATTCAGTAACCTGAGGAATAGGTCCATCATCAAAAGTGAGGTATATTTCTTTCTTATTGGTGAAAAAAGACCACGTATACTTAGCAAATAAACGTTTAAGTATACGTGGTGTCTTTATAAAATATAACCTCATTAAATTAAGGTTTAATGGTGTCGAGTTCTTGAGGTAACTCAGTTTCTTCTTCAGGCATTAAATGACTAAATAAGCGAGCGTGTGTTATATAATTTTCAAAAAACTTTTTACCGTACTCTTCGTCTTTGTCGTATCGAGTAATTTGTTGAACTAAGTTTTGATACATGTATAAACTAGTCTCTAAATTATCGATGATTAAATCAATATCCTGAGTATTAAATGTGCTGTAATATTTTAATTTTTGTTGAAAAATATCAGCTAAAGTTTCTGCAGTTTCTCTAGCTTTTTCAATATCACCTATGCGATAATATAACTCTGGATAACCTAAAGAGAAATTGTAATGATCAAAATCTTTAATAGGCATTTTGTGTAACGATAAATCTAATACATCTTTTGCGTTTACAGAATCTCCTTTCTGTAAAAACTCTTCTGATAGACGAATTAAGTTATTACGTAATGAAATTGCGTTACGTTTACTTTGCTCATCTAGGTAAATTTCTCCGTTATTGATTGTTTTCCAATCCCATTTTTTAACATTATCATACATTTTTTCAGGATCTATACGTCCCATATCAAAAATTGTACGACCTTTATTAGATGTTTTAATAGGTACTAATTTGTACGCCATTCCATCTAATTGTAAGTAATCTTTTAACCAAATGTATTCTTCATCTGCATTTGCACCGCCAGTGAAGTAAATAGGTCGCTTCCAATCAAAATTGTTCAAGATATCTAGCATTAAAAGTCTTGCTTTTGATAAGGCTCTGTCATCAACAGTAATGTCAATATAATCTACCATTTTATCAGCATCTTTTTGAGCCACTAATCCAGTTTTTAACGCATTTTCTTTGTTAACAGGAATGCGAATTTTGTTAGTTGGGTAAAATTTTTCTTTAGCGCCATCACCAGCGTCTAAATAGGTAGCATCGTTATCACTGTCAATCCAACGCATAAAATCTTTTATAGTAAGTAGAGAATCTTTTAATTGTGGAAGAGGGTAGTAATATGCCATATCTAAGGTTCCGTACTTGTACTGATCGTGTGTTAACTGTGACGGAATAGGATCTGCATCATAGGTTTTCTTTTTCATTTGGTCGATGTACCAATCTGTTTGAAAAAGACTTGTATTTACTATTTTAATATCTCTACGAACACCTTCTACTTGTTGCATATACCAAAGAGGAAAAGTGTCATTGTCTCCAATTGTAAAGATGATTGCATTTGGGTCACAGCTCTCTAAATAGGTTTGTGCATTTAATTGAGCTAAATAACGGTCAGCTCTATCATGATCGTCCCAGTTTTGGAAGCCCATTAAAGTAGGAACAGCTAGCAATGAAACTACTGAAACAGCAATAGCAACTACTTTTTTACTAGCGTACTTTTTAAAGTAATCATAAAGGGCAAGTACTCCAAAACCAATCCAAATAGCAAAAACATAAAACGAACCAACTACCGCATAATCACGTTCACGAGGTTCAAAAGGTTTTGGGTTGGTGTAAAATATAATTGCTAACCCAGTAAATAAAAAGAATAGTGTTAATACATAAAAATTCTTTTTATCCTTATTTAGTTGATATAATAAACCAATAAGACCTAAAATAAAAGGTAAAAAGAAGTAAGTATTACGTCCTTTATTATTTTTAATATCGTCTGGTAAGTTTTGTTGAGAGCCTAAGCGGGCTTCGTCAACAAAATTAATACCGCTTAACCAGTTTCCATTTTCAACATCCAAATGCCCTTGAATATCGTTTTGTCGACCTACAAAATTCCACATAAAATAACGCCCGTACATATATCCAAATTGAAAATCAACCATGAATTTTATGTTTTCTAAAAACGTTGGACGTCTTTTACTACGAGCAGGAATTCCAGCAATACTTTTGTATTGTTGCTCAGAAGCAGGATTTACCATACGAGGAATAAATCCTTTGTGTTTACTTGAATAATTTGGAAGTACGTTTTTGTATCTGTTTACAATAACATATTTACCATCTATTTTTTCGTACTTAGGTTTGTCGTCTTTATAAGGATTGTCAGCATCTTGTTCTCTATCATAAGCTACAGAATAGTAATTATCATAAAAAACATTAGAGTCACCGTATTGTTCACGGTTATAATATGCTAATAATTCACGTGCACTTGATGGATTATTTTCATTGATAATAGTATCAGCATTTGCACGAATTGGTAACATTAACCAAGACGAGAATCCAATCATAATAAATAATACTGAAAGTACTAAAGTATTTGCCGTAACTAGGTTCTTTTTACGAGTGTATTTTAAACCGTAAAAGAACAAACCTATTAAAACAATTCCAGCAATGATGGTTCCTGAGTTATAAGGCAATCCTACTTGGTTGATAAAGAACAGTTCAGCAGCACTAAAGAATTTTAAAGTAAAAGGAAATAAAAACTTAAATACAAAAGCTAATACTAGTATTGCAACTAGGGTAGCAATTGCAGTTGTTTTTATGTTGATGTCTTTATATGTTTTGAAGAAATATACTAAAACGATTGATGGAATTACTAATAAAGAAAGTATATGAACCCCAAAAGATAGTCCAACTACAAAACTGATTAATACTAACCATTTATTTCCTCTAGGAGTATTTAACTCACTTTCCCAACGTAATCCTAACCAAAATAGTAGCGCCATTAAGAAAGAAGACATGGCATACACTTCACCTTCAACAGCACTAAACCAAAAACTATCAGAAAAAGTATAGGCTAAAGCACCAACTAATCCGCTTCCTAAAACAGCAATAGCTTCATTATTACCTAACTTTCCATTTTTAAAGGCCATTTTTCTGGCTAAATTGGTAATTGTCCAAAACATGAAAAGAATGGTAAAAGCACTTGCTAACCCAGACATAAAGTTGACCATTTTTGCTAACTGACTAGGGTCACTAGTAAACATAGCGAAAAAAGCACCCAACATTTGAAATAAAGGAGCACCTGGAGGGTGTCCAACTTCTAAATTTACAGCAGTTGCAATGTATTCTCCACAGTCCCATGAACTCACTGTAGGCTCAAGAGTTAAGGTATAGGTAATTAACGCTACTGCAAACGAAACCCATCCTAAAATGATGTTCCACTTTTTATAGTTAAACTCAGTCATAGTTTTTTATCTAGATATAAAGTACGAATGTATTAATTACTAATGATTTTTTAGTTGAAAACAAAAATATAATTTTAACAGTTTCTCTAAAATAACCTCCTATATAAAGTTCTGTTAAATGAATTTTAAGGAGTAAAAAAGATGTAAACGAAAAAAAGTGTAAAAAATTTGCTAAAATAAAAGTTTGTTTTATATTTGCACCCGCAATAAGCAATTGGCCTATGGTGTAATGGTAACACACCGGTTTTTGGTACCGATATTCAAGGTTCGAGTCCTTGTAGGCCAACAAAATCCTTACGAACTTCGTGAGGATTTTTTTATAAAAAGTGTTTAATGATTTCTAAATATAAAACTTTGTTTTTATATTTGCACTGTAAACATTGGCCCATGGTGTAATGGTAACACACCGGTTTTTGGTACCGATATTCAAGGTTCGAGTCCTTGTGGGCCAACTAAAAAGTCTTAACTGAATAAGTTAAGGCTTTTTTATTTGTAACAAATGCATAAAGCAATCGTCTTCAATTAAAACACTATTATTATGAAACGAATTGCAACCATCTTTTTCTGCCTTTTTGTGTTAAGTTCTTTTGCACAAAAAGAAGATTTTAAAACATTTTACCAATCTAATAAAGATAGAGCTGAGGTATCTTTAAATATTCCTAGTTTTTTTGCTAATATGTTCATCTCTGATGAAGACACTGATGAGTTTGGAGTTTTCTTAAAGAAATCAAAAAACTATAAAATTATGGTGTTCAATAACAACATGGCTTTAGTACAAAAGGATTTTAAAAAGTTTGCGCGAAGAAATAATTTAAAAACTTTAGTAAGAGTAAAAGACGGTAAGGAAAGGGTAACGGTGTATTTTAGAGAAACAAAAGACCGTATTAAAGAAATTATCGTCAATGTTCATGATAAAAGTGACGAAATGGTATTATTAGGAATTAAAACCAACCTTACCATGGATGAATTATCCGCTATGGTAGAAGCATCTACAAAAAACAAAAGTATAGCTTCAAATTAAAAGACATTTATGTTCCCAAAGCGTAGTCGAAGGGAAGTATATAAAGTAGCATTATAGAAAACTCCGACTGAAATGTCGGAGTTTTTTGTTATTTAACCCACAAGTTCTTTTAAGTTTTCTACTACTTTTTTGCTGTTTCCAATAAAAATTTGGTCATCAACAATAAAAACAGGACGTTTTAAAAATGTGTACTCATCTAAAATATATTGTTTATAATCAGCTTCCGTTAAATTCTGATTTTTCAAATCCATTTCACGATATAGTTTTGCGCGTTTGTTAAACAAGCTTTCGTAGCTATCTGTCAATTTGCGCATTTCTTCTAATTGAGGAACGGTAACCGGATTTGCCTTTATTTCTTGCTTTTCAAATCCGTCAAGATTTACTTCTTTTAAAATTCGTCGGCAAGTATCACAGGTTTGTAAAAAATAAACTTTCTTCATTTATATAAGTTTTATTGTATTAGCTATAGATTAGTTTTAACCATTAAATAACAAATACTCATTATAGGTTTTCATGGCTAAATAGGTATCTTTGATGTAGCTAAAATAAGTAGAAAAATGAATAAACAGTTTGAAGTTTTAAAAAGATCAAGAGACTTAGTTTTAAAAAGAATAGAAGGATTATCATTAGAACAATTGCACATAACTCCTGAAGGATTTAACAATAACATTGCATGGAATGTAGCTCATTTAGTAGTTACACAACAATTATTACATTACAAGTTATCAGGATTAAATTGTTTAGCACCAGATGAGTTAATTGAAGGTTATAGAAAAGGAACTTTTCCAACGAAAGATTTTACCGAGGAAGAATTTGAAGAGGTAAAAGAACTATTAATTGGTTTACCAGAAACCTTAGAAGAAGATTTTGAAGCAGGTATTTTTAAAGAATATGAAGAATATGAAACAAGCACAGGTTTTGTGATAGATTCTTTTGAAAGTGCTGTAGCTTTTAATAATTTACATGAAGGAATGCACTTAGGAATTATCATGAACCTGAGTAAATTAGTTTAGTTCTCTAATAATATAATGTTGCTTTAAAGTAAAGGAACAATAAATGTTAACAGATGAAATTCAACACAAAAACTATACATGGAGGTCAACAACATGAAGAAGCTACTGGAGCAGTAATGCCTCCGATTTTTCAAACGTCAACCTATGCGCAATCAAGCCCAGGAGTGAATAAAGGATATGCTTATTCACGTTCAGCGAACCCTACACGTACTGCTTTAGAAAATGCATTTGCATCTCTTGAAAATGGAACACACGGATTTGCTTTTTCTTCTGGTTTATCGGCGATTGACTGTGTGCTTCGCACATTAAATCCAGGTGATGAGGTTATTGCAGGCGATGATATTTATGGGGGGACATACAGAATGTTTACCAACATGTTTGAAAAATATGGATTGAAGTTTCAGTATGTTGACATGAATGAAGTTGCCAATGTAGTTAATGCGATTTCAGAAAAAACAAAACTAATTTGGATAGAAACACCTACGAATCCGTTAATGAAAATTGCGGATATAGAGGAAATCACCAAAGCGGTAAAAACAAAAAAATCTGATGTTGTAGTAGCGGTAGATAATACCTTTGCAACACCGTATTTACAGCGTCCGTTAGATTTGGGTGTAGATATCGTAATGCATTCAGCAACTAAGTATTTAGGAGGACATTCCGATTTAGTAATGGGAGCTTTAATGACTAAAAATACTGAGTTAGCAGAACAATTACACTTTATTCAGTTTGCTGCAGGGGCTATTGCAGGACCTATGGATTCGTTTTTAGCACTTCGTGGAGTAAAAACCTTGCATTTACGTATGCAGCGTCATTGTGAAAATGGAAAAGCAGTAGCTAAATATTTATCAGAACATCCAAAAGTAGGAGAGGTATTTTATCCGGGATTAGAAAATCATCCAAATCATGAAATAGCCAAAAAGCAAATGGATGATTTTGGAGGTATGGTTTCTTTTAGATTGAAAGATGAGAGTAAACAAGCTGCTTTAACTTTTTTAGAAAATACTAAAATTTTCACCTTGGCTGAATCGTTAGGTGGTGTAGAAAGCTTGGTAAGTCACCCAGTAACAATGACACATGCTTCTATTCCTGAAGCTGATCGTTTAAAAATAGGAATTACAGATTCTTTAATTCGTTTGAGTGTTGGGGTAGAAGATATAGACGATTTACTGGCTGATTTAGAACAAGGACTTTCTAAATAGCTAATAAAACTATAATAACTTTTTTCTTATTAATAAACTAATTACAAAAATTAATAAATTGTCTCTACGTTATCTAATTCACTTATTTCTATAAACTCTAAACTCATAAAGTGGTTATTTTTAAAGACCTTTTGTAAAACATTGTTAACTATGATATAATCTAGTTTTTTATGCAGTTTTCGCAATAGGTATTTCTTAAGTATGCATTTTCTAACAACTGAAAAGTTACTCCTCCGTCTAAAGATGGATTAAATAGCTTACAAAAGCGTTCTTTGTTCTTTGTAATAGCATTTAGCATAATGGTTCGGTATTCAGAGGTAGCTGTCAATTTTTTATTAATAATAGTTAAATTAATATAGTAAAAAAGCAAATCTTCATCTATAGTAATATTTCTTGCTTCTTTATCTAATATACTCACAGCTTCGTCCATATTAGCATAGTACGTTAAAAATTGTGCTAAGCTTAAATAATCGTAGTTTGATAAGTTAAACTTTTTATAATTGTTAGTTATGTATTTTACAGCTGTATCTTTTGCTTTATAATTTCTTTTTTGCATTTCTTTTTGAGCCTTTATAATATGAAAATTTACTAACATTCTATCAATTAATGGTTGAGCTATTCCGTAACTTTTTAAGTTTAATATTTCTTTTTTAAATGTTTTTTCATTGATAGGTTGTGCATTGTTACGCCAAATAATAAATTTTAAAACAGCTAAATTGTATTTAATTCTTTTATTCTTAGGATCTAATTTTTCAAGTTGTTGTAATTCTTGAGTAACAATAAGTGTTTGACTAACATTCACTAAATATTTTATTATACTATTTTTGGTTAATAGTGTAAGGTATTTTTTCTGCCTAGGAATTTCCATTTTTTTCAAGGTTTCAGGAGAAAAATGACTTTTAACTTTTTCTAAAATGGAATTTTGTATAGCTGAGGCTTCTTCTATATTATCTTTAGTGATGTTTTCGTTAAAGAGGGTAACCAGTTTGGTTACTGGCATATCTTTATACTTATCTACCTTATCTAATTTCAAGATTACCACAGCTTTTCTATGCTTTTGTAGGTATGGTTCTAATTGTGCAACTGTAGTACCTACTAATTTACTTTTTACTTCTTTTTTAGAAAGTGCTGCTAAATGAGTATAGTTAGTATTTTTAATATCATTTAAAAACTCTACCCAGTTTTCTGAGCTAGAGATTTGGGTAACTATTTGAGGTTTTTGAAAAGATTGTAAAGCAGTTGCGATACTACTAGCTCGTTGTTCTTGTAGTTCTTTATTCCTTTCTAAACTTCCTTCAACAGAAGCATAGGCTTTAATATTAATTTTTTTAATGTTAAAATCTGTTAAACGTAACGAATCATATAAAGGTTTGATATCTTCAGGTGAATAGGTTGCTTTATTTTTTTCGAAAGGAATGGTGAACTGTAACGTTTTATATTTTTTTATAAATGTATCGTTGGTAGTTGTAATTGCTTTTGTTTTATACACTAAAGAATCTAAATATACCCCCATATCTAGTAATTCCCAAGGATATGATTGTAAATTATAGATAGTATAGTATTGGCACAATACTTTATTGCTTAAAAATAAAATATTAAACTCTAAATCATCTTTAGCTAAGGGCTTAGGAACTTGACCTACATATACTCTAAAGTTATTTTTAAACGGTTTTAAGTTTCTACGCAACTCTTTAGCATATATAGGTTGTAATACCAACCCTTTTATTTGTTGTGGTTTTACTTCTTCATTACAAGCATATCGAGTTTTCGGTACAATATCTACAGCAATACCATCCCCTGACTGTTTAAATAATTGTGTAAACCATTGTTTGTTGCTTATTTCGAAAAACAATTTATTACCTTCTCTTTTAATACCAAATCGAACTTCCTTTGGTTTTTGACGAAACATTTGTAAGAAATATCCACATTTTGTGTTTCGTTCATTATTAGTGGGTATAACTATACCATGTTGGTTTTGTGATTGTACTAAACTAACTATAAATAATGTTACTAAGATCACTAATTTATTTTTCATATATTTTAATTTTTAAAACAGCCTGCTATATACAGGCTGTTTTTAAGTGGTTTTTAGCTATTTTGTTTTATAACTTCAGTTTTTAAATCTTCATAAATTGAAAATAAATCAGCTAAGATTTCTCTTAGCTCTTCTTTACTAGAATAAAAAAACAAATTGTATTTATGTCTTTCAAACGGAATACCTACCTTTTCTGGTAAAAAATCTAGTCTACCATTTGGTTCTATGAATTCCTCATCTATATATATATATATAAGTGGTTCCACCATTCCTCTTTTCAGTACAAGGTGTAGCTGAAAAGTAATATTGTTTTCTTGTTCCTTTATTTGATAAAAACTACCATTCGAAAAATATTTATATTTATAGTTAAATATGTCTAAAATTTTCTTTTGATTTTTTTTTTCTACATTTTTATCTCTACCATCAAAATCATTATGATTTTCGCATATTTTTTGATATCTATTAACAAAATCTATTTTCTCTAAAACTGTTTTTAAGTCCATATCTTATTCTGCCAAATATTTAATTTTTTCTTTAATGAAGAAATCTATCATTTCTTTTGAGTCAAGAACCATTAGTTTTTCTTGAGCAAAAGAATAAGTAAAAGAAAAAATTAATATTATTGAAATAATTTTTTTCATTCTCCACTGTTATTTATTTTCTACTTACTCATCGGCAGTATAATCTATAGTAACTTCACGAACCAATATTTTACCATTTTTAGTATCAGCAGTATTGATTAAAAAAATGGTTTTATTAGTGCTATCAGAATACAATAAATCCAACATTACCTTTTTTCCCATTTTTTCCATAAAATCTCTTGTAATAATAATGTCTTTATTTTTTCTGAGAAAGCTTTTGTTTAATCTGAAAAAAGGGGTTCTATTTATTTTATTGTAATAGTCATCGATATCTTTATAGGCATGGTAAGAAAATGAATACTCAAAAAGTTCTTTGTTTTCTTTTAAAAAAGTATACATACAGCCAGGATTATCTCCACCGCTGACACATCCGTAACCAGATAGTTTATCATTTTTATTTAATAAAATAAAAAAGGTGTTTTGTTGTTTTATTTTTTCTAAATCTTGTGATTTTACAGTAATTGTAAAAATAAAACAGAATAATAAAATAATGTATTTCATACTCTTTAAGTGTTAATTACAGCTTTTGCTTAATTTGTTTTTTCCTAACCATTTATAAGCCCTAAATAATTCGTGTTTTTCAATGTTATTTTCTATCTCATCTTTAAATACTTCCGTATTGTGTAAGCCTGGTAATGTATTGTAAAAATAAAATTCATCCCAGTTAAATATATGAGAATTGGGTATATTAAGTCCTCCAGGTTGTGAGGGATTGTGTAGATAATGTAAGTCATAATCACTTAATCCATCAACACTAGCTTGTGAGGTAAAATTCGTTTTTCCAATTTCTTCATACACTGTTTTAAAGGTGGGGAGCATATAGTCGAACATAAACTCGTGTTGGCTTTGACCTCCATTACAACTTAAATTATTGTAATAGGTGTTTATGGTTTCACAAATATCTTCGTTATTATAAGCACCAAAAGAAACCGACTTATTACAATCATATTTTTTTAGGTTTAAATATGCGTGTATAGATTCGTGCAAAATGGTTTTTATACCATTAAAATTAGAATTATTGTTAAGTAAGTTTTCGTTTATTTCTATTAACATATTTAGTTTTGTTATAACCCCATCAACTTTCGTGCCTCCTGGTAAAACAGTACATAAACCGTTTAATTCATTACCACTATCGCCCTTTAAATCTTTGGTTACTTTAAATTCTACATTTAATACATCTTGTGTACCTCCAAATATGTTTGTAAATAAATTTTTATATGTGTTGGTTTCTGCTAATTTATTATATAAACATAGAAATTTTTCGTTAGCAATTTTGAGAGAGTCATTTTTTGGCAGCTGTATAGAATCTAGCACCTGAGTCATATCTACTTTAAATGGAGATTTTAGAGTAAGATTAAAATTTTCTTTAATATATTTTATAGACTTGTTTTTAATAGCTTCCATAGCAAAAGCTTTAGCTTCTGGAGAGGTATTTTCAAATAAGAAAGCATCAATTTTAGTAGCTTCAGTAAAATTAGTTTCTAGCCATTGTACTTCTTCTTTAGTTAAACTATAATTTAGTTCAGCATTAATTTCTAAAGCTAATGCTTTTTCTACTGAGGTGCTAGGCTCTGAACCATCTTCATTTACAGGCGAGGTATAGGTAGTGTCTCCAGAAGTTGTATCACCAGTAGTGCTTCCTCCAGTTGTAGGGTCTGAAGTGGTTGACCCTGATCCTGATGTATCTCCTCCAGAGGTTGTTGATCCACTAGGTGGTGTATAAGTACCTTCTTCACAATGAGAAAAATCTATAATGGTAATAATTTCCGTTCCACTACACGGGTTGTTACATGGGGTATTACTCATACCATGGATAGGAGGATAATCTTGACATGCATATTTTAATTCATGATAACCTCCTTGATTACAGGGTTTTACCTCTTTATACACGACACCTTCACATTCACCGTCTGATCCTTCCTCTGGCGGTGCCCAATCAATAAATTCATCTTTGGAAGCAAGGTTTAAGTTATTTAATTCTAAGTATTTTTCAGGTATTTGATATGAAACAACTTTATTATATGGTTTGTCTATGTTAAAGTCACCTTGCTCTAGTTTATAAGACACTAAAAAATAAGTAAATGAATCTTGACGTTTTTTTACTAGAAAATTTTCAAAAATAGAAGACTTTAAAATGGGGGTTTTTGTTTTAAATGTCCATGTTATAACATTGTCAGTGGTTATCTTATTAACTTTTTCTGTAAAAATAATTAACCCCTCAGCAAGTTCTTCTGTTCCTTTATGATGAGAATTTTGCTCGTTTGTCGAAAATTTACTTTCTATAAACTTTAAAGTACCTTGAATTTCTTTATCATTATTTAGGTCATCATAGGTGAGTTTTTCTAACGTATAGCTTTTAAGTTTTTTTTCTTCTTGCGAAAAAGTAACTTCCTCTTTCTCACAATTCCATAGTAATAGCGAAAACCCAAACAGGAAAACGCCTAATTTTAAAAGTCTAGTAATTTGTTTTTTTCTTTTTTTCATCATATATAAATTTGAATTAATTACAATTTTTAATGAGTGCAAACTAGGTTGCAAAACATTGGTGTAAAACTAAAAGGAGAAAATGAAAAAAGACTGCGACTTTCCGCATCTTAAAATGTAGATTTCCGCAGGATTTGTACGGTTTATGTACGAAACGACCTGAAAAACAGGTGTTTTTTAGTAAAAAAATATAAAATGAGATTATTATATAGGGTGGTAACCTGTAGGTGTTTTAAATGTTTTTCTATATGAATAAGCTTAATTATCGGTAATAAAGAGAAGAGTTTTTATACTCTTTTTACTCGTAGTTTCTCCATTTCCTCTATAGTTAAACCAGTAGCAAGAACAATCGTTTCATTATTAAAATCTTTCCTTTTTTTATGTTAGCCCACATACAATATACCGTCCGGTATATTTTTACGTATATTTGTATCTCAAACTTTTTTAAAAAATGTCTAAATCAGAAAGAACAAAGGCTTATATAATTGAAACAGTAGCTCCTATTTTTAATAGAAGCGGTTTTTCTGCGATGAGTTTATCAAAAATAACAGAAGCGACTGGTTTAACCAAAGGAGCTATTTATGGACATTTTGAAAATAAAGAAGAGCTAGCTATAGAATCGTTTGAGTTTTCAGTAAGAAAGGTGCTAAAGGACTTAAATAAGACTGTAAACAAAGGAGAAACACCTTTAGAGATGCTGAAAAACATAGCAGTTTTTTATGAAGATTATTATGAGTATAATAAACAGTTTGGTGGATGTCCTATTTTAAATATTGGTGTAGATGCTAACAATCAAAATAAGGTAATTACTCAATTGGTTCAATCGTACAATCACAGAATTTTAGAGCGGTTTTCTCAGCTAATTGAAAAAGCAAAAGAAACCAATGAAATAAAAAAATCAATAGATAGTATGTTGTACGCTAAACGCTTTTTTTACATGATTGAAGGAGCGGTGTATATGACACATATAATGAAAGATGACAGTTACTTAAAAGATGTATCTACAGTATTACAACAAATTATAAAACAAGAATTACAGAAATAACTATTTTTTTAATCAAAAATATACCAAACGGTATATTTTAAATATAACACCATGGAAATACCAAAAATTTTAGAAAGTAAAACAAAAATCAGATTTCAAGATTGCGATCCTTTCAATCATTTAAATAACGCATCCTATTTCAATTATCTTATCAATGCTAGAGAAGATCAATTAATAGCCAATTATAATTTAGATATCTACCAACACGGAAAAGAAAGAGGGAAAAGTTGGGTGGTAGGCTCACATCAAATAGCGTACTTAAAACCAGCAACCTTAATGGAAACTGTAACGATAGAATCGCAATTAATTAATTATAGCGATAGAAATTTGTTAGTTGAAATACGTATGTGGAATGAAGATAAATCAACCTTAAAAGCCATACTTTGGAGTTCTTTCGTGTATTTTGATTTATTAAAATTATCTTCAGCAAAACATACTGAGGATTTACTTGAGTTATTTGAAAACGCAGTATTACCGATAGAACAAACAAGTTTTGAAGAAAGAACAAAAAGTTTCCGATTACAAAAAACGGTATAAAAAAAGACCTGCATTTTTGCAGGTCTTTTGTATTTATTGCTAAAGCTATTAATTACTTAGCAGCAGCATATCTTCTTTCTACTTCGTTCCAGTTGATTACTTTGAAGAAAGCTTCAATATAATCAGGACGACGGTTTTGGTAGTTTAAGTAATAAGCGTGTTCCCAAACGTCTAATCCTAAAATAGGAGTTCCGCCACAAGTAACACCTGGCATTAATGGGTTGTCTTGGTTAGGAGTAGAGCAAACTTCTACTTTTCCTCCTTTGTGTACACATAACCAAGCCCATCCTGAACCAAACTGTGTAGCAGCTGCCTTAGAAAAAGCATCGATAAAAGCTTCTTTTGAACCAAATTCAGCTTCGATAGCATCTTTTAATTCTCCAGATAAATATCCTCTATCTTCTGGGTTCATTACTGTCCAAAATAAAGAGTGATTGTAAAAACCACCACCGTTATTACGAACAGCAGCATTGTTCATATCTAAATTTGTTAAAATATCTTCGATAGATTTTCCTTCTAAATCAGTACCTTCAATAGCAGCATTTAATTTAGTAGTATATCCGTTGTGGTGCTTGCTATGGTGAATTTCCATAGTTCTAGCATCTATATGTGGTTCTAAAGCGTCGTAAGCGTATCCTAATTCTGGTAAGTTAAAAGCCATAATTATTTGTTTTTTAATAGATTAATTTTTTCGTTTTTCCGAATGTAAATTTAACCCAAAAAAATAAGGCAAACAACTGTTTGCCTTATGGATAATTTATTTGAGTATAAATAATAACTATTCTTTAATAGGTTGGCTTTTCATCAGCAGAAAATTCAGTCATAAATTCTTCAGCTTTTTCAACCATTTGTATACTACCACAATAAAAAGGTACACGTTGGTGTAACTCGGTAGGTTTAATATCTAAAATACGAGTAAAACCATCAGAAGCTTTACCACCTGCTTGCTCACAAATAAAAGCCATAGGATTACATTCGTATAACAAGCGTAGTTTTCCTTTAGGTGTTATAGCAGTTGCAGGATAAATATAAACACCACCTTTTATCATATTTCTATGGAAATCTGAAACTAACGATCCAATATAACGAGCTGTGTACGGACGGTTATCTGCTTCGTTTAATTCTTTACAGTGAATTAAGAAACGTTTCATTCCTTCTTGAAAATGCGTAAAATATCCTTCACTTACTGAGTAAATTCTACCAATTTCAGGATAACTCATATTTGGGTGCGATAAATAAAAAGTACCAATGGCAGGATTTAAGGTAAATCCATTCACTCCATTACCAGTAGTAAAAACTAACATGGTTGAGGTACCATAAGCTACATAACCAGCGGCTACTTGTTCGCTACCTTTTTGTAAAAAGTCTTCTTTAGTTACAGGAGTTCCAACAGGAGAAATTCTTCTGTAAATAGAAAAAATAGTTCCTACAGAAACATTTACATCAATGTTAGATGATCCATCTAAAGGATCCATTAACAACACATATTTATTTTCGTTGGCTTTGTTTTGACCTTCAACAATTACAAAATCGTCTTCTTCTTCACTAGCAATACCACAAACAATCTCACGATTAATTAATGTTTGTTTAAATAAATCGTTTGCTAAAACATCTAGCTTTTGTTGTGCTTCACCTTGTACGTTAATATCACCAGCAGCTCCAGTAATATCAACCAATCCAGCTTTTCTAATTTCGTGGTTTACTACTTTAGCAGCTAAACGGATAGAATTTATTAAACGAGATAATTCACCAGAAGAATATTTAAAGTCTTTTTGTTTGCTGATGATAAACTCACCCAGCGTCATATGCTTGTTACTCATGTCAAATTTTTGTGTTGTGCGTACAAAGATGCCAACTTTTATTTAGTAATTTAAAATTTTCAACAAAAAAATATGATGTGTTTTAATTTTTCATTTGTTTTATCAGAAAGTTTTAAGAGAAGTATCTTTACCAAAAAAATTAAGAAATGAGTTTTATTATCAGACCAGGAGAGCAAAAAGATGCTCAAGCTATATTAGATTTAATTATTGAATTAGCTGTTTTTGAAAAGGAACCAGATGCAGTTAAAATTACGGTTGAAGACATTGTTAAAGATGGGTTTTCTGATAAACCGAAGTTTAAAACCTTTGTGGCTGAAGAAGATAATAAGATTATAGGAATGGCGTTGTTTTATGAACGTTATTCTACATGGAAAGGAAAAGCAATTCATTTAGAAGATTTAATGGTAACGCAATCTAAAAGAGGTATTGGAGCAGGAAAGGCACTATATAGTGCTGTAATGAATTATGCATATAAAAATAACTGTAAAAGAGTTGCCTGGGAAGTGTTAGATTGGAATACAGGAGCTGTTGATTTTTACAAAAATACAGGTGCTACTGTATATGATGAGTGGAGAGTATGCCATATGAATGAACAAAGCTTAGAACAATTTTGTAATGAGAATATTTAAGTTTGGAGGAGCATCGGTAAAAGATGCGAATGGAGTGAAAAATGTTGCGAAAGTATTGCAACATGAAGGAACAGAAAATACACTAGTTGTAATTTCTGCCATGGGAAAAATGACCAATGCTTTTGAGCAAGTGGTTAATGATTATTTCTACAAAAAGGAAAGTCTTAAAGATTCTTTGAGCTTTGTAGAAGACTTCCATCAAAAAATGTTGGGAGATTTATTCAGTCCAAATGACGAGATATATAACAAGGTAAATCATTTGTTTGGTGAATTGAGCGGTTTCATGGCTCGAAATACATCCAAAGATTACAACTATGTGTACGATCAAATGGTTGGTTTTGGAGAGTTACTATCTACCACTATTGTAAGTGCTTATTTATCTGAAATAGGAGTAGAAAATCAATGGTTAGACGTAAGAGAGTACATAAAAACTGATGGTACTTATCGCGATGCTAAAATAGATTGGGAGCAAACTGAGCAACAAATCAAAGAAAAAGTTGATGTATCTAAATTGAATATTACACAAGGGTTTTTAGGAGGATTTGGAACAGAAACAACTACTTTAGGAAGAGAAGGTTCCGATTATACCGCAGGTATTTTTGCTTATTGTTTGGATGCTGATAGCGTTACTATTTGGAAAGATGTTCAAGGAGTATTAAATGCTGATCCTAGAGTGTTTTCAGAAACAGCTTTGTTACAAGAAATTTCGTATACAGAAGCTATTGAAATGGCGTTTTATGGAGCATCGGTAATTCACCCAAAAACAATTCAGCCTTTAGAACAAAAAAATATTCCGCTATATGTGCGTTCGTTTGAAGATGTTACAAAATCAGGAACATGTGTTGGAAGAGGAAAAAAAATAACACCAGAAGTTCCTTGTTTTATCGTAAAGAAAAATCAAATTTTAGTAGCGATTTCAGCAAAAGATTTCTCTTTTATGGTAGAAGATAATATTAGCGATGTTTTTAAGAAGCTACACGACTATAATTTAAAGGTAAACCTAATTCAAAATTCGGCGATCAGTTTTTCTGTATGTATAGAAGATAAGTATAATAATTTTGAAAACTTTTATAACGATTTAAAAGGAGCGTATAAAATTAGAGCTTATAAGGATACTACTTTATACACAATCCGTCACTTTAATGATGACGCGATAAAAACGATAAGAAAGCGAGGAAAATCAATCATTCGTCAAATAAATACTGAAACTGCACAGTTAGTGATTCAAGAAAACATGTAAAGCTTGCAAAAAATCGATTATATTTGCAGTTATGTCAATTGATAACTATGTATGGGATTAGTAACACCTAAAGAAGTTGCAAAAGCAATAGGGGCCGACAAGTTCGGCGTTTTCGGAACGTTTTCAGGTTGGTTGCTGATGAAAGTTTTGCGAATTTCTACCGCCAATGAAATTTATAACAAGCACAAGCACAAAAAAGATTTACCTTTTTTAAATGGTTTGTTAGATGAGTTTCAGATTGAGTTTGAAATTCCAGAAGAAGATTTAAAACGTATTCCTAAAGAAGGACCATTTATAACTATTTCTAACCATCCGCTTGGAGGAATAGATGGTATTTTATTATTAAAACTCTTATTAGAGCATAGAACTGATTACAAGATTATAGCAAATTTTTTACTGCATAGAATAGAGCCTTTAAAGCCCTATGTAATGCCAGTAAATCCTTTTGAGAATCATAAGGATGCTAAATCGAGTGTATCAGGAATTAAAAATGCCTTATTACATTTAAGAGAAGGAAAGCCATTAGGACTTTTCCCAGCAGGTGAAGTATCTACGTATCGTGATGGAAAGCTAATGGTAGATAAAGAGTGGGAGCAAGGGGCTGTACGCTTAATTAAAAAAGCTAAAGTACCTGTAATTCCTATTTATTTTCATGCTAAAAATAGTCAGCTGTTTTATACATTATCTAAAATTAGCGATACGTTAAGAACAGCAAAACTTCCGTCAGAATTATTATCTCAGAAAAATAGAGTTATTAAAGTAAGAATTGGTAAACCTATATCAGTTAAAGATCAAGATTCATTTACAGAGATACCAGATTTTTATCAATTTTTACGTAGAAAAACGTATATGTTGGCGAATCCGTATGAGAAAGCATCTCCAAAGATATTGTCAACACACAATTTAAAAATTCCGAAGAAAGCTAAAAAAATTACATCTCAAAAATCACCAGATTTATTTGTAAAAGAAGTTGATGCTTTACGAGAAAAAGGAAGTAGATTATTACAAAGTAAGAACTATGAGGTGTTTTTTGCAAGCGCAAAAGAAATACCAAATATTTTGCATGAAATAGGTCGTTTACGTGAAATTACGTTCAGAGAAGTAGGAGAAGGAACAAATAAACCTATTGATCTAGATAGATTTGATAAATATTACCACCACTTATTTTTATGGGACGACCAACAAAATAGATTGGTAGGAGCCTATAGAATGGGGTTAGGAAAAGATATTTATAAGAAACACGGAATAAATGGTTTTTATATTCAAACATTATTTAGAATAGAGCCAGAATTGTACCCTATGATGGAAAAAACCATTGAAATGGGACGTGCTTTCATTATAAAAGAATATCAACAAAAACCAATGCCATTATTCTTACTGTGGAAAGGAATTGTGCATGTTACATTACGTTATCCAGAGCATAAGTATTTAATGGGAGGAGTAAGTATAAGTAATCAGTTTTCTGAATTCTCAAAATCATTAATGATTGAGTTTATGAAATCTCATTATTACGATCCGTATGTGGCACAATATATTAGGCCAAAGAAAGAATTTAAAGTAAAGCTAAAAGATGCTGATAAAGATTTTGTATTTGATGCTACAGAAGCAGATATGCAAAAGTTTGATAAGATTATTGATGAGCTTGAGCCAGGAGAATTACGTATTCCGGTATTAATTAAAAAGTACGTAAAACAGAATGCTCGTTTAGTTGCGTTTAACGTAGATCCTAAGTTTAATAATGCAATTGATGGATTAATGTATATTAAGGTAGCAGATATACCAGAAAGTACTGTAAAACCTGTTATGGAAGAGTTTCAAGCAGAGTTGGAGCGTCGTGCAGCAGAAAACTTAAATAAGTAATCAAGTCAAGTTAAAATATAACATAAATAAAAAAGCATCGTACTTAGTACGATGCTTTTTTATTTTGTATTGTTTATAGGTTATTTAAATAACCTAAATATATCGTTTCCATTGGCGAATAGTAATAATGCTATTAATAAGATAAATCCTGTAATTTGAGCATATTCTAAGAACTTATCACCTGGTTTTTTACCCGTAATCATTTCCCATAAGGTAAATACAACATGACCACCATCTAATGCAGGTATTGGTAATAAATTCATAAAACCTAACATAATTGATAAGAATGCTGTAATGTTCCAGAATGTTTCCCAGCTAAATTCTGAAGGAAATATACTTCCGATAGAAATAAAACCACCTAAACCTTTGTAAGCACCTGTACTAGGATTTAAAATCTTTTTCATTTGCTTAATATAGTTGGTTAAGGTTGTCCAAGCTTTTTGAGTACCAGCAGGTATAGCTTCTCCAAAAGAATAGGTTCTCTCAGCTAAATTATAGTAACCTAACTTTTCTAAGTCTGTTAAAGGTAAGTTTGTAGCATAAATTCCTAATTTTCCTTCATCAGAAACCTTAGCAGGAATAGTTATGTTTTGATCACCTCGTTTAACAGTAACATTTATTTCTTGCCCTTTTTTACTTTCTAAAACTACTTGAACCTGATCAAAATAAGGAGTAGAAATACCATTAATAGCAGTTATGATGTCTTTCTTTTGTAATTCACTTTTTATATTTGGAGAATCTTCAGGGATTTGCCCAATAACAAAAGGTTGTCTGTACATTATAAAAGCTCCAGCATCCTTACCTCTATCTACTAATTTTGAAATAAAATCGGTTGGTATTTCTTTTTCAAGAACAGTTCCGTTTCTTTCAACAGTGTAATTAGTACCGTTAATAAACTCTAACGGAAGTTCTCTAAATTTCTCAATTTTTTGTCCGTCAATTGTTAAGATTTTATCTCCAGTTTCTAAACCTAAATCTTTTCCTAATTGATCTTGAACCCAAACACCATCTTTTAAACTTTCATTAGGTAAGTATTTCTCACCATAAGCCCACATTAAACAGATGTAAATTAAAATACCTAACACAAAATTAACAATAACTCCACCTAGCATAATAATTAAACGTTGCCATGCAGGTTTAGAACGAAACTCCCATGGTTGCGCAGGTTTTTGCATTTGTTCGGTATCCATACTCTCATCAATCATTCCTGCAATCTTAACGTAACCACCTAACGGAATCCAACCAATACCATAAACTGTTTCACCAACCTTCTTTTTAAATAAAGAGAATTTATAATCGAAAAACAGGTAGAATTTTTCTACACGGGTTTTGAATAATTTTGCTGGAATAAAGTGTCCTAACTCGTGTAAAACGATTAAGAGCGATAAGCTTAAAATGAATTGTGATGCTTTTATTAAAATTTCCATAAATGGTGTTCGTCTAAATTTAAAATCTGACAAATGTACGTTTTTCAGTACAGTTCTAAAAGTTTGTGTAACAGTTGCGCATTTGTTTTAACAAAGTTTTTAGTATAGTGGTTTATAAACGCTGTTTTTAGTCGTATTTTTGCAGAAAATTTTAGTACTGTGGATTTTAAATTCTTTAAAAAGTCAAAAAGCACCTTAATTTTTATTTTAGTTTTCTGTGCTATTGGTGTACCTGTTTTTTATCACTTAGTAAAGGTTGACAAAAAGTTGCCTATTTATAACCCTGCTGATATTAATCCAAAATTGGTTGATGCTTCTGTGAGAAATAGAACAAAAAACCATAGAGTAGGAGATTTTACCTTAATTAACCAGAATGGAGATACCATTACGAATACTGATTATAAAGGAAAGATATATATAGCTGATTTCTTTTTTACACGTTGTCAAACTATTTGTATTGCGATGGCGTATAATATGAGTGAGCTGCAAGAACATTATAAAAATGATGACGATATTATGTTTTTATCACACTCCGTAACTCCAGTAATGGATAGCGTACCACAATTACGAAAGTATGCTGATGAAAAAGGTGTGATTGATGGAAAATGGAATGTAACCACAGGTGAAAAGAAACATATTTACAACTTAGCACGAAAGCACTATTTTGCTGTGTTGGATGAAGGTGATGGGGGAGAGAGTGACTGGGTTCATACTGAAAACTTTGTGTTAATTGACAAAGAGGGGCGTATAAGAGGTTCGTATGATGGAACCAAAAAGGAAAACATGCAGAAAATCATTGATGATATTACACTGCTTAAAGAAGAGTATAAAAAATAATCAATTAAGACGGTCAATAAAAAAGACACGTATGAGTTTAAAAAAAGACCTTGATGTTTTTACAAAAACATCAAGGTCTTTTAGTTAAAACGTTTAGATAAGTTTGTCTTAAGAATATGAATACTCGTTAATTTACTTGTAAAACAGTAGCTTTATCATATTCTGAAATACGCCCAATTAGCCAAACAAAAGGCTCTATTTGACCTTTTAAAGTACAATAACCATTTGAAATAGTACTTAATAAGTCTTGAATATTAAAAGACTCTAAAGCATCTATAGCAGCTTTTTCACTTATTAGTAAAGAACAAGTGGGTAGTTCATGAGTAATATTATGATTAAGAGTAACCTTGTTATCTTTTAGTATGATAGAAATAGTGTCAGTATTTTCATCGTTTTTTAATTCTATAGCTAAGTTAGGTGTGTTTTCATTGATTACTGTTTTTAAGTAGTATGAGAAATTTTTAGCCCAATTTTCTAATTCAGAAAAAGAAACTGTTGTGCTTCTTTTATCTTTTTGTTGTTTTTCAAGTAAAATATCAACGTCTCGTTCTGCTTTAATTAGAGCTGCCAATGTCTTATCTACATCTTCACGGGTGTGTGCGGCGGAGCAAATTAATCGTAAGCGTCCCCTTCCACTTTCAACAATAGGATAAGTAACTGCAGATGTTTGAATACCTAGTTTGTATAGTTTTTGTACAATAGCGTAAAGCTTATCTTTATCTGCAAAATGAGGCGTAACAATAGGACCATCACCAGTGCCTAAATCGTATCCAGCTTCTTCAAATTTTTGACGCATGTAGTAAGTCGTATCCCATAACCTTTGACGTAGCTCATCATCTTTTCTAAGTCTTCTTAATGCAGTTAATGCTGCTGCCATATCAGCGGGACTAATAGAAGCTTGAAAAATATAGGCTCTCGAAGATGATTTTAATAAGTCGATATGTTCTTTACTGGCAGCTACCACACCTCCAATACTTCCTAAAGCTTTGCTTAACGTTGTCATGATAAAATCTGCTTCTTCGGTTACTCCCTGTGCTGCGCATATTCCTGCACCACCTTTACCATAAAAACCGAAAGAATGAGCCTCATCTACTAAAGTGAGGGCATTATATTTTTTAGCTGTTTTAACAATTTTTGCTACCGGAGCTGCTCCTTCTCCCATACTATAAACACCTTCTAGTACTACTAAAATCGTGCGATACGGAGATGCTTCTGACTGTAAAATATCTTCTAGATCTTCAGCATCATTGTGTTTAAAAGTTCTTACAGTAGCACCACACAACCTTGCTCCATCTACAATTGAGGCATGACAGAGTTGATCTATAAGAACCATGTCGTTTCTTCCTAAAAGTCCAGCCACAGCACCTACATTAGCAGTATAACCTGTAGGAAACAAGCAAGCACTGGGCTTTCCTACTAAATCAGCAAACTCTTCTTCAAATTCAAGATGCTGACGCGTCATACCTGAGGCAGCAGCAGATGTTCCCATACCTGTTCCATACTTTTCTAAAGAAATAGCAGCTTCTTTTATTACTTTAGGATCACGATTTAATCCTAGGTACAGATTTGTTGTCCAAATAATTGCTTCTTGTGTTTCATCATTATAAGCGTCTCCTACTAATCCTTTAGTAGCACTTCCAGTAAGTAGCACTTTACTGTATGGATTTCTACGGGTGTTGTTTACCATTTGCAATACTTCTTGTACTAGTTTGCTTTTATCGTTTACTGACCATGCAGAAACCTTAGCCGCTTGAAAAGTGGGATGACTGGACTGAATATGAGTTTGAAAACTTGTAAGTGTATCTGTTTTTAATTTTAAGTTCTTGTTTTCTTTGGTGTTTTCTTTTGAGCCAATTATATGATTAATTAAGGCATTGGGCGTAGGGTTTTCAAAGATATCATACGCACTAATATCTAGCTGTAACATGTTACTTAACCTACTACTGAGTTCTAGTGTGGTTAACGAATCTATTCCAAGGTTGTCAAATGAATCATCAGGCAATACATTTGCTGAGTTGTTCATGGTAAGAAGCTTAGCTACTTCATTTTGAATGGTTTGTAATAGGTGTTCTTCATAATCATTTGAAAAAGTGTGTTGCTTTGGAGGTTTTTGATAGTGTTGAGAATTTTTGGTTGCTAATTCAGAAGATAGCTCGATAGTAAGATTAGCTAGTTTTTTTCTGTCAAGCTTATCATTGGGGAGCAAAGGAAGCTCATCTATTTGTTTAACAATTTGTGGAACCATGTATTTGGGTAATAATTGATGCACGTGGGATATTACATCAGTAGTCTTTACTTCTTTTCCATGAGTATTAACTACGTAAGCAACTAATATTTTTTGTCCTATATTTCCTTCAGAAATCGCTACAGCGGCAGCATCAACGGATTCAATTTCCTCAATAACTGTTTCTATTTCTTCAAGTTCAATTCGATGTCCTCTTATTTTAACTTGTTGATCGGCGCGACCAACAAACTCTATTTCATTATTAGTAGTCCAACGACATAAGTCACCTGTTTTATATAAACGAATACTTGTATTTTGGTTGTTAAACTTTACATTAATAAACCTTTTTTTTGTTAGTTCTTCATCAAATAAATAGCCATGGGCTACTTTATTTCCTGAAAGGTGTAATTCTCCCACTTCTCCATTGGGAACAATTTGAAGATTTTCATCTAAAATATAAGCACGCGAACCAGGTACAGAAGTACCAATAGTAATAAGCTCATCTTCTTTATGTATTCTAGCTATGGTAGCATATACAGTATCTTCTGTAGGTCCATAAGCATTGAAAATTTTCAAATTAGGTTTATGTTGGTATACTTGTTTTACTAAAGAGCGCTTAAGAGCTTCACCTCCAAACACTAAACACTGTAAGTTTTTAGGCAATTCTTTTGATGAGATAATGGCTTGTACTGCTGAGGGAACCATTACAATCATTGTAATAAGATCAACGGAAGGAAGAGAAGTAAGCTCTAGCGCATTTTTGGCTAGTATAACAGTCCCTCCTAATGATAGCGTACCAAAAATTTCCATGACAGAGGTGTCAAAACAAACAGAAGCTGCAGCGAGTGTACCTTTTAAATCGTCTTCAGTAAATAGTTGTTTCATAGAGTTTACCAGAGGAATTAGGTTTTGATGTTCAATAGCAACACCTTTGGGTCGTCCAGTAGATCCTGAGGTATAAATCACATAAGCTAATTCATTTGGTGACGCATAAATTTTTGTGTCTGTATGGTTGCCTATTTTATCAATCCAAATTAATTCTTGAACTTTTTTACATAGGTTTGCACTAATATCAGAGTCGACAAAAACTGCAGAAGTACGAGAATGTTCTAACATATATTCTATGCGATCTTTTGGGTATGCAGGGTCTAATGGTATATATGCGCACCCAGCTTGCATAATACCTATTAGAGTTGCTACTAATTCCCATGAACGGTTCATGCATACTCCAATTAAAGCTCCAGATTTTATTCCTTTGCTTTTGAGTTCTCCAGCTACTTCATTACTGCGCTTAATTAAAGTAGTGTACTCTATATGAGTAGTTCCGTCTATAATAGCGTCTCGTTGAGGATGAGCTATCATTTGTTTGTTAATTAGCTCACATATTGTTGTAGAGCTATCATTGTTGTTGAGTAAAGCCATTGTAATTAATTGGTTTAATTATGTGAATTAATTTTACAGGCCCTCCATTTTGTTGTTATATCTAGGTTAACAAATACTTTTATCCAGTAGTAAATATACTATGTTTTTGTTTGCTCTTTAGGTCATTGTTGTATTTAACTCATAAAAAGAAAGTTAAAGTGTTTGTTTAAAGTTGTTGTGAAAACAATTTTTTACTGTTGGCTTTTTTGCGTATGTAAGATATGAGTAGATATAAAAAAAGACCTTGATGCTTTGTAAAAACATCAAGGTCTTTTGGTTAAAACGTCTTGATAAGTTTTTTTTAAGAGTTTGTCGTTATCCAAACAAAGTCGGTTATATTATCATTGTTTGTATCTACAAATAGTATATTATCATAAATAATAGCGTTTCCAACACTGCCAATAACCATAGAACCTTTGTTTAAATTTAAATCTTTTGATACCCATTGCTTTGTGCCTTTTTTTAGTTGATTAAAATTAGTTCCCACCCCAAAGCCTTCTTGGGTTTTATAAGTATTAGAACGAATAATAATAGAAGTAATTATATCATCAGCATTTACAGTAATATCAAAGATTTCTTTATTGTAATTTTTATCTTTTAAAATATGTTTTAGGTTGTAGTTTCCTATGTTATTATTTGTAATCATTTTACTGTTTTGAGAGCAAGAAATAGATAAAGTGATTAAAAAAAATGTCATCAAAGTTCTCATAATTGATAGATGTTTTTTAAGTAGTCAAAGAAATTTATTTTTCCCAATCTGTTTTTCCCGAAACTTTATTTATAGAAATTATATCTTCTGTATAATAGATATTTTTATCTTTTTTAACTCCTTTAAATTTTATTATAACCTTCTCAGTGTCGCGGTTTAAACTATCTATTATGGGTTTAACTTTTTTGTAATTAATCTCATTAGTAAAAACATTTACTATTTCATCTTTAGAAAACTTGAGTTTAAAATAAGGTCTGTCTATTAAACCGTGATTAATTAGGTTCTCAAAGTATTTAGCATTAGTATCTTTGTGTTTTTTATCATAAATCGAATCTTTAGAGGAATTTTTAATTTTCTCAATAACATTTTTTGGAGCCCCATATAAGCTACCTACATCGACTAATTTTATGTAAACCTCACCTTGGTAGATTTTTAATGGTTTTGAGTTATTACATGCTATAAAGGATATGAACAATAATATAGTTATTTTTTTCATTTGTATCCATGCAATTTTTACTACTTTATTACTTCTTATTTCCGTCCTCATCAAAATTCTTATTTATTTCTTGTTCAGTTTTAACAACAGATACCGCTAGTGACAATAACATAATTGCCATAGGTTGCCATGTTAATTCTTTTGATATAAAAGCTAATACCAAAGCTGCAACTAATGAAATTGCTGAATACTTCATAAACTCTTTGGTAAAAAAAGCATTTGCAAATTGCCATATAGTATCATTCTTCATAGTTTTATTCGTACGATACCCATAAATAGCATTAATTTTTTTAGGTGGAAAAAAACGAAAAATAATACTGAATAAAAAAAGCAATCCGTTTATAGAAAGCACGTAATAAAATGGATTCATGTTTAGTGTTTAATAGAATTTATAATTCCTTTTAACAAGGTATTTACATCTGCATTTTTGGTAAGGCCTGTACGAACAACTACCAAATCTTGACTAGGCAAAATAAATACATTTTGACCTTTATACCCATTAAAAGAAAACATATTTTTTGGTGCATCAGGATATCTACCACCAGCATTTAACCAAATTTGAGCACCATACCAACCATTTGAAGTAGGAGTAGGGGTTGTAGCATAGCTTACCCAATCTTTATCAAACAAATGTTCTCCATTCCATTCACCATTATGTAGGTATAATAAGCCCAGTTTAGCCCAATCTCTTGCAGTTGCCCAAGCGTAAGAAGACCCAACAAAGTGATTGCTCATGTCGGTTTCTACAATCATAGAGTTCATGCCTATTTTATCAATCAAAGCACTATACCAAAAATCAAGATACTCTTGGTGTGTGTCGAATTTTGTTCGTAAAATACCAGATAACAAATTAGAGGTTCCCGAAGAGTAATTCCAAGTTTCATTGGGTTTTCCTACTAAAGGTTTGTTCACTTGAACTTTGGTCATATCCTTTTCTAAAAAAAGCATCTTGGTAGCATCAGAAATACTATTGTAATCTTCGTTCCATTCTAAACCAGAATTCATTTGTAATAAATTATGGATTGTAATGTTTTTACGGTCATCGTTTTCCCATTCAGAAAACAAGTTATTTTCTTGAACATCAACTTTTCCTTGACATTTTAAAATTCCGAACAAAGTACCCGTAATACTTTTAGTCATAGACCAACCTAGTTGCTTCGATTCTTTGGTAAAACCAGTATCATATTTTTCAGCAATAATTTTGTTTTTATATACCACTACTACCGAACGTGTTTGATTTCTATCATTAAAAATAGTATCAATAGTCTCATTTAGTTTTGTATAATCAATGTTAGCGAAAATAGTATCTTTATGATCTGCATTTCCGTAAGGAAAAGGAGTGATATTGTCTGGTTTAGAACGTTTAGGAGTGAGTTGAGGTTTGGTGATGTCAAAATCATCTGTAACTAAAACAGCACCAAGTCCTTCTCTGTATACAGCCTTCCTTTTTAGCAACCCGTATACGGAACCTGTAGCAGATTTTTCTTCTGTATTAATTTCATCAGAAGTAATATTTATAGGAGAAAAGTTATTGTCATTAGCATCGGTAAACTCTAAACTTCTTTTGGCTAGAAATACTGATGAAGCTGTATTTTTAGCGGAGTATCCTGCAAGAATATTTAGCTTCGGATAGTTGTAAAAAATAGTAATTGCAAGGGCAATTAAAATAAGAAAAAGGATTCTTTTAAAATTTTTCATGTGAGAGGTTTCTAGCAAATGTAAGAATTTAATTGTTTGATGTTTGTATTTGAAACGCAAGCCCTACCTTTGTGCTAAATTTGATATTTTACATGTTTAGTATAGATAAAATTCGAGCTGATTTTCCTATTTTAAATAGAGAAGTACATGGGAAAAAATTAGTGTATTTAGATAACGGAGCAACTTCGCAAACACCTCAGGTAGTAATTGATGCTATTGTTGATTATTATTCTAATTATAATGCAAATATTCATAGAGGTGTACATACATTAAGTCAGGAAGCAACTGATAAGTATGAGGAAGCCAGAATTAAGATTCAAAAACATTTCAATGCGAAGCATTCTTATGAAATTATTTTAACCTCAGGAACAACACATGGAGTTAATATTGTAGCATCTGGTTTCGCATCAATTTTACAAGAAGGAGATGAAATAATTGTTTCTGCCTTAGAGCATCATTCTAACATCGTGCCTTGGCAAATGTTATGTGAAAAAACAGGAGCTATTTTAAAGGTAATTCCAATGGATGAAGATGGTTCTTTACGCATGGATTTATACCATGAATTATTGAATCCAAAAACAAAATTAGTTTTTTGTAACCACGTGTCGAATGCATTAGGAACAATTAATCCAATAAAAGAAATTATTCATGCAGCACATAAATTTGGTGCTTATGTGTTGATTGATGGTGCACAAGCAGTACCGCATATAAAACCAGATGTTCAAGCATTAGATGCTGATTTTTATGTAGCTTCGGCTCATAAAATGTGTGGACCAACAGGTGTTGGAATGTTATATGGAAAAGAAGAATTGTTACAGTTATTACCGCCATACCAAGGAGGAGGAGAAATGATTGAAACTGTAACTTTTGAAAAAACTACTTACGCTGGATTGCCTCATAAATTCGAAGCTGGGACACCTAATATTTGTGGAGGAATAGCTTTTGGAGTTGCTATTGATTATATGAATTCAGTTGGTTTTGATTCTATTGAAAAACAAGAAAATGAATTGTTATCATATGCAACGCAAGAGTTAGAAAAAATAGATGGATTGAAAATTTATGGTACTTCTAATAAAACATCAGTAATATCTTTTAATTTAGAAGGAATTCATCCGTATGATGTTGGTGCAATTTTAGATAAACTTGGAGTAGCGGTTCGTACAGGACACCATTGTGCACAACCTATTATGGATTTTTACTGTATTCCAGGTACAGTGCGCGCTTCTTTTTCTTTTTATAATACTAAAGAAGAAGTTGATGTATTGGTAAGTGCTGTTAAGAAAGCACAGATGATGTTGTCATAAAAGCAGTTTTTTAAATTTGTTTTTTACATAAGTATACAAAATGTATATTTGAGGAATGAAAAAGAGCTTAGGGTACCAAACTACTGTAGACTTTTATGATTGCGATGCTACAATTATAGACTCAGTAACCTCCATAAAACATATTTTAGAAAGAGCGGCAAAAATTATGGATTTGTCAGTAGTTAATACTACAATTCATGAGTTTTCGCCTATAGGTATAAGTGGGGTAATTGTAATAAAAGAAAGTCATATTGCAATTCATACTTGGCCTGAATATAATTATGTAGCATTAGATTTTTTTACTTGTAATAAGTCGTTTGATCTTAATGAAGGAATTCTTTGGATACAAAAGCAGTTTAAAGCTAAAAAAACAGAAAAAAACTCTAGTCAAAGAGGTTTTTTAGATAAAATAAGATAATGATGATAAAACAAAAAGTAGCATTATTATTTGATGATGAAAAAGGTAACTTTAAGGGAGATCAGTTTGTAGAGTATTTTATTTCATGGTTAATCATTATAAATATGGTTGCCATTGTACTAGAGTCTTATCCTGTGATTAATATAGCCTATGGATATTACTTCAATATTCTTGAAATTTTTTCAATTATAGTTTTCACACTAGAATATTTTATAAGAGTTTGGATTGCAGATATAATTTACCCTAATTTGAAACCAGTAAGAGCTAGACTTAAATACATCACATCGTTTATGGGATTGGTAGATCTGATTTCTATCCTTCCGTTTTTTTTACCATACATTGTAAAAGTAGATTTAAGAATCCTTAGAAGTTTACGTTTATTTAGACTGTTACGCTTATTAAAATTAAAAAGGTACTTTAAGTCCTTGAGTATTATTAAAAGTGTATTAGTAAAGACTAAAAATGAAATATTAGTTACTATATTTTTAGTTTTTATATTATTAGTTTTAGCATCAACACTAATGTATAATATCGAGAAAACAGCACAACCAGAAGCTTTTCAAAATATAGGACAAGCTATGTGGTGGGCAGTTGCTACATTAACTACAGTAGGGTACGGTGATATTTACCCCATAACTGGAATAGGGAAAATTTTAAGTGCTTTTATTGCTCTTTTAGGTATAGGTATAGTAGCCTTACCAACAGGAATAATAAGTTCAGCTTACATTGAAGAAGTGAGAAAATTAAGAGTTAAAACTGAACAGTGTCATTGCCCACATTGTGGAAAAGAAATTGAATAATTATGTTTTGGAAATCCTCAAAGAATTACTCTTTAGATAAGTTAAAAGTTGGTTATACCTTTACTCTTTATGGAACAAGCTGGAAAATAATTGAAGTAGCTCAGTACGATTGGCGTATGGACAACTCTAGTGTTGAATATACTATTGTTTCTCCAAACAAAGAGGCATTTCTAGAAGTTGAACTTTATAAAGGAGATTATGAAGTAACTTATAGTGAAGGTGTTTTTGTAGAAGAAGCTTACTTAATTGATGCAATTCGTAATAAAGATATAATTTTTCAAAATAAAATGTATGTGCTCGATGAAGTTTATACAGGAGATTATAAAAACTTAACAACACATTCTTCAAGAGAAAATTTAGAATGTTTTCTTTTCTATGCAGAAGATGAAGAGCAGTTAACTATTGAAAAATGGGAAGATGGAAGTTATGAGGTGTTTTTAGGAGAAGAAATAAAGGCTAAAAAAATTAAAAACATAAAAGAAAATTAGGTATGAAAAAACTATTGTATTATTTCTTGGTTGGGAGTTTATTATTAACAGGGTGTTCTAAGAGCTATAAACCAGCGAAAACAGTTTTAATAGAACCTACAGAAGCGATTATTACAAAAAATAAAGACAAAGATTTCTCTGTGGTTTTAGATGATATGAAAATAGAGGAAGAGCCTGATTATATGGTATATCAGCAAAAATATAACATATTAACATTAGTAAAGGATTCGTTGCATACCAAAAAAACTCCTTGGCAAACGGTAAGCAAAACATACTTTAAAAAACATGAAAATGACTTAGGTATGGAAATAGTATCTAATCATAATGGAAGATTATCACGAGTAGCACAACCTGTTGGATTTGGTTGGGCAATTGGAGATAAAAAACATGGAGAATGGGAAGAAACATCTAAAGACTCTACAAAAACTAGTAATCATCATAGAAGATGGAGGACACATGGTACTAGTCCTTTCTTTTGGTACTGGTTAGGAACAAGAAGAAATACTTACAGAAACGATTTTAATAGTTATCAGAGTCATTATAGAAGCGGGAAACCTTACTATGGATATAATAATAGTAACTATAGTTATGGAACTAGAAGTACTTATGAAAGAACGAATAGGAGCTCTTTCTTTTCTAGAAAGGTACAAAATATGAGTAAGTGGAATAGCTTGAATAGAAAAGTGTCTAGAAGTTCATCGAGATATTCAAGTGGTTCTTCAACGAGATCACGTTCTGGAGGTTTCGGAAAATAATAGGTTTGGCATATACAAAAAAACAAAAATCTCTAGCGCTTAAAATAGCACTGTTTGCTACTGGAATTAGTGGTATTGTAGCAGAATATATTTTATCTACCCTAGCTTCTTACTTTATTGGAAATGCTATTTTACAATTTA
This sequence comes from Tenacibaculum sp. DPLXC6, assembly GCF_056815515.1. Classification (NCBI taxonomy): domain Bacteria; kingdom Pseudomonadati; phylum Bacteroidota; class Flavobacteriia; order Flavobacteriales; family Flavobacteriaceae; genus Tenacibaculum; species Tenacibaculum sp. DPLXC6. Next base: position 2,034,546 of record NZ_CP141806.1, on the reverse strand, counting down.
CTTTGATAGTATCGATAATGTTATTTGCTATGGGATTAGGGAGTAGGTTTAGCAAGTTTTTTACAAAGCAGGTAATTGTTTATTTCATTTTAACAGAGTTGATTTTGTCGATTTTTGTATCATTTTCAGCTTTAGTATCTTATGTTGTTTATGGTGTAACTGATGTTTCGTGGTTGGTAATTTACTTGTTATCTATTTTAATAGGTTTATTGATAGGTTTAGAAATTCCTTTTGCTACAAGAATTAATAATGAGTTTGAAGAGCTACGTTTAAATATTTCAAATATTTTAGAAAAAGATTATTTCGGTAGTTTAATAGGAGGTTTATTTTTTGCTTTTGTAGGGTTACCTTATTTAGGACTAACGTACACTCCTTTTTTACTAGGCTTTTTAAACCTAGGAGTGTCTTATTATTTATTTAGAGTATTAAAAGAGCATGTGCCTTTAAAAGCCAGAAAAAGACTTGAAATAGTATATGTTTTTGTAACTTTTCTTATTCTTTTAGGCTTGTATTTTGCCAAACCAATAGTTCAATACGGTGAACAAGTAAAATATAAAGACAAAATAGTATATTCTAAACAAACCAAATACCAAAAAATAGTTATTACTAAATGGAAAGAATGGTACTCGTTGTATATAAATGGAAATCAACAACTCTCTTCTTTTGATGAGTTTATGTATCATGAACCAATGGTGCATCTTCCAATGAACTTAACAAAGTCACATGCTAATATTTTAGTGTTAGGAGGAGGTGATGGTTGCTTAGTTAGAGAGGTTTTTAAATACGAAGATATTCAAAAGGTAACATTGGTAGATTTAGATCCAAATATGATTGATTTAGGTAAGAATTATTCAGTTTTTAAGGAGTTAAATGATAATGCAATGAATGATTCTAGGTTAGAAACTATAACACAAGATGCTTTTAATTTTTTAGAAGATACAAAAGAAAAATATGATGTAATTTTTGTTGATCTACCTGACCCTAATAATGTTGATTTAAATAAATTATATACTAAAGAGTTTTACAAACTATGTAAATTAAAACTAAAAAATGATGGTGTTTTTATAACACAAGCAGGAAGTCCTTATTATGCAACGGAAGCTTTTTATTGTATTGATAAAACTTTAAGAAAGGCAGGCTTTAAAACTGTACCAATGCATAATCAAGTTTTAACACTTGGTGAGTGGGGATGGGTAATGGCCAAAAAGAAAGTCGTAAATTTAGAAGAAATAACAAACCTAGATTTTTCAAAGCTAGACTTAAAATGGTTAACAAACAAAGCTACCCCTCAACTCATAGCATTTGGAAAGCCATTAGTAGATACTACAGGAATAAAAGTAAATACGATTTTTTCACCTAAATTATATACTTACTACAGGGGAGGAAATTGGGACTTATACTAAAAAAGCCTCCAAGTGGAGGCTTTTTTATATAATAGTTTCTTATTAATCTCTTGACATAAATATTTGTAATACATACCAGAATAATAGCATCAAAGAAGCAAATAACCCTAGTGCGGCAGGAATGTAATCATCTGTAGAAAATTTGTGAACTAAGTTAGATGTTTGATACAAAATAGAACCAGCTGCTAACACACACATTCCAACAGAAAACCATAATCCTAAGTTAAAGCCGAATAAAGCACCAGCGATAATCAATCCTATTGCAATAAAGAATCCAACTGACAATCCAGCTCTTATAAAAGAAAAATCTTTTTTGGTAATAAAAACAATTGATGAAATTCCAACAAACAACGATAGCGTAACAATCCCTGCTTGCTTAATGACATCAAAGTTATTAGTGTACGCTATAGCAATATAAATTAGTGGAATAAAAATAAATGCTTCAGCAAAGATATACCCTGAATATGCTAAGTATTGTAGGTTTTTATCAGAGGTTTTTAAAGCAGTACTTTCTGCATAATTGGTAATTAACATAAAACCGCCTAGTAGTAATAACCATTTATAGCCTTGCGTCATAGATAAGGCAAATTCAACAATAGTAGCACTTTGTAAAAATAAATATTCAAACAAAACAAATAATAATACACCTCCAGCAACATGTGCGTAAGTTTTTTTGTAAAATGCAATTCTATCAGCTTCTGATACTTGTGCAACAAGCACTTTTGAGTTAAATGAGTTTTCCATAATTAATTTTTTAATAGAGTGTAAAGATATGTTTTTTAGACTACTTTAAAACAGTCTATTTGTGTTGTATAAAAAATGATTTTTTGACTTTAAAATTATCGTATTGACGATTTAATTTGTTTAAAATTGACGTTTTTTTATTCTTTTTGTTAAATTTTAACATTTTGGTAATGTTAAAAAATGGAAGGTCGCAAGTGATAAAACCTAAGAAATTAACTTTTCTTTAACTTTTTCTTAGCATTAAAAAAAAATTATATATTGCACATCGTTAAAAAACCCTTCAAATAATTGTCAAAGTAATAGGTATTTAACAATTTAATTATTGAAACCTTTTCTTTTGAGTTTTTTAACGAGCTTATTGCCTTTAAGGCAGTTTTTTTCAATAACTAATTTTTTTAATTTTTCACAACATGAAAAGAATTTTTTTAACACTAGCTGTAGCAGCCTCAGTTTTAGTAGGATGTCAGGAAAACTCTAAAGATGAAGCTTTAGACCCTCAACAATCAATTGATATGAGTGACTTCTATGTAGAAACTGAAGAAGTTTCTCACAAAGGAGGATCTGAGCAATGTCACTCAATGAGAGTTTTAAACAGACAAGTAAAAGAAAACCCAGGATTATACAAGAAAATGTATAATATTGAGTATGCTACAAGAAAGTTAACAACAGCGAAAGGTAAACCAGGAGGTGGAGATACTGGTGGAGGAGATGTAGATGTATTACCAATCGAAGACGGTTTAGGAACTATTAATATTCCTGTGTACGTACACGTTGTTTTACCAAATGCAAATAGTGTTTCTGATAGTCAAATCCAAGCACAAATGAATGTGTTAAATGATGACTTTAGTAATCCAAATACAAATCAACTTCCTTCAGGAGCTTCTGATTTTATCAATGATGCAACTGATACAGGAATTCAATTTACATTAGCAGGTACTTTTAGACATAATGACTCTAAGTCTTCTTGGGGAACTAACGATGCTGTAAAAGCTGCTTACCCTCCAGTTACTCCTTCAACTCACTTAAACATTTGGGTGTGTGAAATAGGAGGAGGTATCTTAGGGTATGCTCAATTCCCAGGAGGTTCTTTATCTACAGACGGTGTAGTATTATTAGCTGGAAGTTTACCAGGTGGTTCTTCTGCTCCATACAACATGGGTAGAACTGCAACTCACGAAGTTGGTCACTATTTAAATTTACGTCACATTTGGGGAGACGGAAGATGTCGTCAAGACGATTTCGTAGCTGATACTCCATCTTCTGATGCTTCAAACTACGGATGTCCAACTTTCCCAGATGTTAGCTGTAAATCTGCTGATATGACAATGAACTATATGGACTATACAAACGATGCTTGTATGTATATGTTTACAGATGGTCAACGTAACAGAATGAGAGCTTTATTTGCTTCTGGAGGAGCTAGAGCTTCTATGTTAAACTAGAAAACCAATAGTCTTTTTTAAGACGTTCTCAATAATTATTACAATTATTATAAAGCCAAGAGATTTAAATCTCTTGGCTTTTTTATTTAGAAAATAACTAATCTTTTAATGTCAAAAAGGAGGTTAAGTTGTTGTTTATCAGGTGTTTTTCCTGTTTTTATTTGTTTTTGTTATTTGTAAATTGGATAGCTATAAAATGAAAATTTTAACTAACTCTTTAAAACTTAAAAAAATGAAAAAACTTTTTCTAGGGCTTGCAGTAATGGCAAGCTTGTTAACAAGCTGTCAAGATGAAACTAATGATAAACAAGAAATATCACAGGAAGTAGCTGTAGATATGAGTGACTTTTATGTAAAAACTGATGAGGTCGCATCGAAAGGAACTGTATCTAGTAAATGTTATTCCATGAAGGTTTTAAATCGACAAGTAAATGAAACTCCAGGATTGTATAAGAAAATGTATGACATAGAATACGCCACAAGAAAGTTTTTAAACAGTAAAAAACCTGATGGAACACCAGGAGGTGGAAACGGAGGAAATAATGGAGGAGGTGATGGAGATGTTGATGTTGAACCAATAGATGATGGTTTAAGTATTGATATCCCTGTATACTTTCATATTGTACTTCCAAATGCTAGTGCGGTTACAAACTCACAAGTACAATCACAAATGAATGTCATTAATAGTGATTTTACAAGTCCAAACACAAATCAATTACCATCAGGAGCCACTGATTTTATTAATGACGCTACTAATACTGAAATAACTTTTACGCTAGCAGGTACTTTTAGGTATGATGACTCTAGATCTTCATGGGGAACAAATGATGCAGTAAAGCAAGCTTATCCACCAATTACTCCAGAAACTCATTTAAATATATGGGTATGTAATATTGGAGGTGGAATTTTAGGATATGCTCAATTTCCAGGAGGAAACTCAGCTACCGATGGAGTAGTTTTATTATATTCTAGTTTACCAGGAGGTTCTGCAGCACCTTATAATGAAGGAAGAACTTTAACTCATGAAATAGGACATTATTTAAACTTACGTCATATTTGGGGTGATGGTAGATGTCGTCAAGACGATTTTGTAGAAGATACACCAGCTTCTGATGGACCTAATTATGGTTGTCCTTCATACCCAACAGTTAATTGTAAGTCTGCGGATATGACAATGAACTATATGGATTATACAGACGATGCTTGTATGTATATGTTTACAGACGGTCAACGAAATAGAATGAGAGCAATCTTTCAACCAGGAGGAGCTAGAGCTTCTATGTTAAATTAGAAAACCAAAGTCTTTTTTCAATATTCCCAATAATTATTTTAATTATTATTAAACCAAGAGATGCACATCTCTTGGTTTTTTTTACTTTTATGGAGATAAATAATAATTCATTGTCTTGAAGAATATTAAATTTCCAACTCCACATACTATCTTATTATTAATAGCAGGATTAGTTGCTATTTTAACGTGGTTTATACCTGCAGGCAAGTTCGATACCTTACAATATCAAGAAAACAGCAATTCTTTTACTTACATACATTTAGAAGATAAAAAGACAATGCTTGCAAGTCAAGAAACATTAGAAGACTTAGGTATTAAAATCCCATTAGAAAAGTTTACTAATGGAGATATAGGAAAACCAATTAGTGTACCAGGAACATACACACAGTTAGATCCAAAACCACAAGGTTTTTTAGACTTTTTTAAATCTCCCATAAAAGGAATTATTCAATCTTCTGATATAATTTTATTTGTTTTGATTTTAGGGGGAATTATAGGGATAATGAATTTCACAGGCGCTTTTGATGCTGGAATAGCTTGGTTAGCAAAAACATTAAAAGGAAAAGAGTACTGGCTCATATTTGTAGTGACAACCTTAATAGCCGTAGGAGGAACAACTTTTGGATTAGCAGAAGAAACCATTGCTTTTTATCCTATACTAATTCCCATATTTTTAGCAGCAAAATATGATGCCATAGTTGCTTTAGCATGTGTGTATATAGGGTCATCTATAGGTACAATGTGCTCAACAGTAAATCCGTTTAGTGTTATAATAGCTTCAGATGCAGCAGGAATTAATTGGACAACAGGTTTTACAGGAAGGCTGTTAATGTTAATTGGAGGAATTGTAATATGTGTCATTTACATTTTACGTTATGCAAATAAAGTTCAAAAAGATCCAACAAAATCTATTATTTACGACCAAAAAGAGATGATTGAAAATCTTTTTGGGAGTTCAACTTCAAATACGCACAGTTTAACAGGTAGGTTAAGAATTATACTAACCATTTTTGCAATGTGCTTTGTAATCATGATTTATGGAGTTTCTCGTTTAGGTTGGTGGTTTGAGGAAATGACTGTAGTGTTTTTAATAGGAGCTATTATAATAGGTTTTTTAGCTAGAATGAAAGAAGAAAACTTTGTAAATACTTTTATTAAAGGAGCAGGAGATTTATTAGGAGTAGCTTTTATTATTGGTATTGCTCGTGGAGTTTCTGTATTAATGGAGCAAGGTTTAATTAGCGATACTATTTTACAACATGCAAGTGAGTTTACTACTGGGATGCCTAAAGGAATTTTTACCAATGTAATGCTGTTTATTTACTCAGGTTTATCATTTTTTATTCCAAGTTCATCAGGTATGGCAGTACTAACAATGCCTATCATGTCACCTTTAGCCGATACCGTTGGAGTAGGTAGAGAGGTGATAGTAAACACATATCAATATGGAATGGGGTTATTTGCTTTTATCAATCCGACAGGCTTAATTTTAGCATCGTTAGCAATTGTTAAAGTAGGGTATGATAAATGGTTGAAGTTTGTAATTCCATTAGTAATTATTTTAACAGTTTTTACAATGTTAGTTCTAACCGCTCAAGTATATCTGTAAATAATGAAACAAATTTATGTACTGTTTTTCTTATCTCTTTTCTTCGGATGCAAGACAGAAACTAAAACAACTAATATGCAAAAGAAAATAGTAATTGCCCATAGAGGAGCCTCAGGATATTTACCAGAACACACTATGGAAGCTAAAGCCATGGCGTATGCTATGAATCCTGATTATATAGAACAAGATCTAGTATTAAGTAAAGATAATGTTCCTGTAGTGATTCATGATATTTATTTGGATGATGTTACTGATGTGGCTGAAAAATTTCCAGAAAGAAAACGAGAAGACGAACGTTTTTATGTAATTGATTTTACATTTGATGAGTTACAACAATTGAGTGTAACTGAGCGATTCAATCCAAAAACAGGAGTACAAGTGTATCCGAATCGATTCCCAAAGGGAAAGGGAAACTTTAAATTACATTCTTTACAAGAGGAAATAGAGTTAATTCAAGGGTTGAATGCTTCCACAGGAAAAAATATTGGAATTTATCCAGAAATTAAAAACCCTAAATTTCATCATCAAAATGGAAAAGACATTGCCAAAATTACGCTGAACATTCTTTCAGAATACGGTTATATAACCAAGAAAGATAAATGTATGTTTCAGTGTTTTGATACTAAAGAACTAGAGCGAGTACGTACTGCATTACAATCGGAATTGTTTTTAGTGCAGTTAATTGAGTTCCCTGAGGAAACCAAACAGCTTAAACATTTTGCAGCCTATGCTGATGGGTTAGGACCTTGGTACAAGCAAATTTTAGATAAGAAAGAAGGAACTCAGTGGAAGTTTACAACATTGGTTGAAGAAGCTCATAAACTAGGCTTAAAAGTACATCCATATACCTTTAGATCTGATCAACTAGATGAGTTTACTTCTTTTGAAGAAATGATGCAAGTATTGCTTTTCGAAGCAAATGTTGACGGCGGTTTTACCGATTTTCCTGATAAAATGGTACAATATTTAACTAAACAGTAACCTCAATTAGTTTGTTTCTATATACAGAAAGCAGTTTTGATTTAGATATAAAACCAACATAAACTCCATTTTTAACAACAGGTAAGTTCCATGCGCCACTTTCTTTAAATTTTTGCATCACTTTTTCAGTGTCGTCATCATAAAAAATAATGGCGGGAGCTATTTTCATAATATCCCTTACTGTAGTTGTTTCGTAAAGATCTTGATTAAACATCATGGGACGAATATCATCTAATAAAACAATTCCTCTAAACTTGTTTTCACTATCAACCACAGGAAAAATATTTCTTTTTGATTTAGAAACAGCTTGTTTTAGCATTTCCCCCAAAGTCATATCAGGATGAATTTTAATAAAGTTCTTTTCAATAATTTTACTAATCTTCATCATCATCATTACATTTTTGTCCTTATTGTGTGTAATAAGTTCACCACGTTTAGCTAGTTCGATAGTGTAAATTGAATTAGAAACAAAATACTTAGTAATAGCATAAGAAACGGCAGAAACAAGCATTAGCGGAACAAATAAATCATAACCTCCAGTAATTTCAGCAATTAAGAAAATAGCTGTTAAAGGAGCATGTAAAACCCCTGCCATTAAGCCTGTCATTCCAATTAATGTAAAGTTAGTTTCCGAGACATCAAATCCAAATTGGTTAATAATTTTAGCAGTAACATTTCCTAAAGCGCTTCCCATAACAAGTGTAGGGATAAAAATTCCCCCAACTCCACCAGCAGCAAAAGTTGTCGTCATGGCAATTACTTTAAAAACACCAATAATTAACAGGAAAATAATAACCATCCAAACATTTTCAAAATCAATATTGTAATGAATACTTTTAAGGGCTTCGCTAGCATTTTCAGATAATAGGTTGTTAATAATTCCATAACCTTCACCAAATAAAGGAGGAATTAAAAACAGCATTATACCAATAGCAATTCCGCCAAAGACTAATCGCTTAAAAGGATTGTATTTTTTGAAAAAATTAATAATTCTAAAATAAATTTTAGAAAAATATACAGAAGAGAATCCTGTAAAAATAGCCAAAGCTATGTAAAAGATAAGATCATTAATTTCAAAAGCATCTTGAAGTTGTACACTAAATAGTACATCCTTTCCTAAAAAGAAATAAGAAGTAATTACAGCAGAAACAGATGCTAATAATAACGGAACTAACGATGCAAAAGCAAGGTCTAAACTAAAAATTTCTACTGCAAAAATAATAGCAGCAATAGGGGCTTTGAACATTGAAGACATAGCCCCAGCAGTAGCACAACCAATTAATAACATACGAGTTCTCATGTTCATATGAAATAATTGCGCTACTCCAGAACCTAAAGCGGCACCGGTACTTACAGCAGGGCCTTGTAGTCCTACTGACCCCCCAAAGCCAACAGTTATGGGAGCTGTAATTAAAGAAGCATAAATCTTATAACGCTCTATAATTCCATTTTTTTTAGAAATGGATTGTAGGGTGGTAGAAATACCATGACCAATATCTTTTTTGATGAGGTATTTTTTAATGTAATACACTAAAAACAGCCCTAAAATAGGGAAGATGAAGTATAAAGAATGATGATAGTCCTTAATAAGACCATCTTCTAAAATCCTATGAAAGTAGAAAGTAAGGTTTTTAAGAATTAAGGTACCAATACCTGCTAAAAACCCAACTAAAACACTTAAAACATATACAAACTGTCGTTCAGAGATATGTTTATATCTCCAAATTAATACTTTTTTATAAGCTTCCTTAGATGTAGGCATTGTTTTCTAGACTCTTAGTTGATTTTTGAAAAGCTAGTTAATAATACTTAAAGATACTATCCTCTTTTGATTTATTAAATAAGAAGAAATATTTTTATTAAACGATTAATCGGACACCACCAAGCTCCTCAACTTTATAAGGAAATTTATTACTTGGAGCTCCTATAAACATAAAATTAATAGGAATGTTCCATTTTTCAGAAAGTTCCTTAATAAGTTCAGGACTAAACTTTCCTTGAACAACTTGAAAGTTTACTTTAATCTTTGGGTACTCTCTATCTAAAAAAGTAATCTCATTAGGCAAGTTTTCAGGAATTGTGTCTCCTTCATCAAGAGCTAATACAATTTTTATCTTTTTAGTGTGTTCATTTTTAATAATGTATAGCATAACTTTATTAAGAGTAGCTATATTATCTCCTTTGGTAAAAAAGACGAACTCTTGATCGTTTATTTTGTTAATGGTCTTGGTTATTTTTCTATCCATACTTGAAACGAGTCGTCTCAAAGGATTAAAAATAGCATAAATTATCTGGAGCACTAATTTTAATAAAGCAGTGCGGTTTAACATAATTATGATAAAAATTATGGTTGGAATAAAATAATTTAAAAAGACTGAAGTATTGCTAGGTAAACCATCTTTTGGCTCCATTAAAATATTACCAGCTAAAGCACATAACACAGCAATTATAGCTAATAAAACAGAAGCCCAGGTTGCTTTTTCAGGTCTAGGAAGCTGATTTCTACGTATCTTTAACAAGATGTTTCCTATCGCAAATAATGCCATTACCGATAAAAAAGAAATAGTATATACACCAGCTAATAAGCCAACATTTCCATTAGTTATTAGTAATACAGAAACAGCGAGGATAAAGAATAAAATAATAATTCGGTAAGAGCTACCTCTTTTATTCTTTTTTAAAAAGAATTGAGGCATAATTCGGTCTAATGTCATACGTTCCAGCAAACCAGTAACACCAACAAAACTCGTTAAAACGGCTCCACTTAATACTAAAAAAGCATCTATAGCTATAACGGCAGCAACCCAATCACCTCCGACATATTCTCCCATTTGAACTAATAAAGTATTTTGGTAATCAGCACTCTGTAAAACAGGGATTGCGAAAAGAGATAATGCAAAAACAGCCATTAGAGGGTTAATGATACTTACAATTACCCACATGTTTTTTAACGTTTTTGGAAACACTCCTTTCTGTTGTTCTTCAACAAAGTTTGCAGAACTTTCAAAACCAGAAACTCCCAACATTGAAGCTGCAAAACCAAAAAATATAGCATACCAAATACTGTTTTCTGATTGATACCCCCAGTTGTTAAAAAGAATGTCAATTCCATTTTGAGACAAATAAATAATGATAAAAAGGGCAAGAACGACTAACGATAGTAGGTGAAATAAAAAAATTCCGACAGCTACTTTAGCGGATTCCGTTATACCTCCAATAGTTAATAAAGCAAAAAACAACAATAGGCCAACAGTTGATATAATAATAGGCATTGAAGGAATTAAGTGATGCAGGTAATGAATTGCTTCATTGGCAGAAATAACAGCTGTAGCCATATAAGAAAGTATGGTAAGTGTTGCAGCAAAAGAAGCCATTAGCTTACTGGTAGTATTAAGTAAAGCATTGTATGCTCCACCATTTAAGGGCATAGCACCAACTACTTCACCATAAATTTTCCGAAATAAAAATAAAACTACTGATACGATTAATAATGTTATCCATGCATATTGACCAGCAAATGCAATAGCTAATGCTGATACATATAAAACAGAAGAGCTAATATCGTTACCACAAATAGCAGTTGACTCTAATTCATTAAGCTTTTTAGAAATAGCTTGTTTCATAATATGTTATTGGTTTGTTTTTGTGAAGTTTTTACCTTTTCAAGACGTACATTAAAGGTAATAAAAACCCTGCAAATTTTGCAGGGTTTTTTATTTTTTAAGACTTAATATCGTTTCAATGTTTGAAGAAAAATATTTAAAGGTGAAATACATTAAGTTTTTGTTGTTGTAATACGTGTTAAAAAGTATGAGGAAAATAGAAACAAAATAAAAAAATTAGTAACATTGCGCCTTGAAATAAAAAATTAAATTCTATGTTATCAAAAGAAAAAGAAATCCGTTTTACCAATGAAGGTACAGTGGAGCTTATTGTCAAAGAGTATAATGAGGTAATAGTATATCAGTATGCTGGATTTTGGGAGCGTTTTCTAGCCAGGTTTTTAGATACGTTAATTATTATTATACCTCAGTTATGTATCCCTTTGGTGCCTGCTTGGTTATATTGGTCGTTACAACAAAGTAGTGAAAAAGAAAGAACAGTTGGTCAGGGAGTAGCTCAAATAAAGCTAATGAGTATTGATGGTAATAAAGTAACTTTTGGTCAGGCAACAGGAAGGTTTTTTGGTAATTTTTTAAATGTTATCACTTTTTTTGTAGGATATTTATTATTCTTTACGGGTGAAAAAAAGCAATGTTTACACGACATGCTTTCAGGAACAATTGTAGTAAAGGAAATCGGGAGAAAAAAGATAAACGAATAATATAAATCAAAAACCCATGGCATTGCCATGGGTTTTTGATTTATATAAAGTTATTACTTTTATTCTTTTACATCTAACTTGATGCTTAATTCTTGTAGTTGTTCATCGTCTATAGTTGCAGGTGCATCAATCATTACATCGCGTCCTGAATTGTTTTTAGGGAAGGCAATAAAATCTCTAATTGTTTCTTGACCTCCTAAAATAGCTACTAATCTATCTAAACCAAAAGCTAAACCTCCGTGTGGTGGTGCTCCGTATTCAAAAGCATCCATTAAGAACCCGAACTGAGCTTTCGCTTCTTCTTCGGTAAATCCTAAATGCTTAAACATGATAGCTTGTGTTTCTTTATCGTGAATTCTAATAGAACCTCCACCAATTTCGTTTCCGTTTAATACTAAATCGTAAGCGTTCGCTTTAACAGCTCCTGGGTCAGTGTCTAATAATGCTAATTGACCTGGCTTAGGAGAAGTAAATGGATGGTGCATTGCGTGGTAATGACCCGTTTCTTCATCTAATTCTAATAAAGGGAAATCGATTACCCATAACGGAGCAAACTCATCAGGTTTACGTAAACCTAAACGCTCTGCCATTTCCATACGTAAAGCACTTAATTGTGCGCGAACTTTGTTAGTATTTCCTGAAAGCACACAAATTAAATCTCCTGCCTTCGCTCCTGTAGCTTCAGCCCATTTAGCTAAATCTTCTTGATCGTAGAATTTATCTACGGATGATTTAAAGCTTCCGTCTTCATTACACTTCACATATACCATTCCTAAAGCTCCTATTTGCGGACGCTTTACCCAATCGATTAATTTATCAATTTCTTTACGCGTATATGAAGCTCCTCCTGGTACTGCAATACCTACCACTAATTCTGCTGAATTGAATACTTTGAAATCTTTATGTTGTGCAACTTCGTTTAATTCACCAAACTCCATCCCGAAACGAATATCTGGTTTATCGTTACCATACTTACGCATTGCCTCATCAAACGTAATTCTTGGGAATTCCGCTACTTCAACTCCGTTGATTTCTTTTAGTAAATGACGCGTCATTCCTTCGAAAATCTCTAAAATATCTTCTTGCTCAACAAACGCCATTTCACAGTCTATTTGTGTGAATTCTGGTTGACGGTCGGCACGTAAATCTTCATCTCTAAAACACTTTACAATTTGAAAGTATTTATCCATTCCACCTACCATTAACAACTGTTTAAAGGTTTGTGGAGATTGTGGTAACGCGTAAAACTGCCCTGCATTCATACGTGAAGGCACTAAGAAATCACGTGCTCCTTCTGGAGTAGATTTAATTAAATATGGAGTTTCCACATCAATAAATCCTTTGTCAGATAAATATTTGCGAACTTCCATTGATACTTTATGACGGAAAACCAAGCTGTTTTTTACTGGGTTACGACGAATATCTAAATAACGATACTTCATACGTAAATCTTCACCACCATCAGTTTCATCCTCAATAGTAAAAGGAGGCAACTTAGCTTCGTTTAAAATTTCCAAGTTTGATACTAAAACTTCTACATCACCTGTTGGAATATTGGCGTTTTTAGATTGACGCTCAATAACTTTACCAGTTACTTGTACTACAAACTCACGTCCTAAGGTCTTTGCTTTATCCATTAACTCTTTAGAAGTACGTTCTTCGTCGAAAATTAATTGTGTAATTCCGTAACGATCACGTAAATCTACCCAAATCATAAAACCTTTGTCACGTGATTTTTGTACCCAACCAGAAAGGGTAACTTCAGTATTGATGTGCGATGCTCTTAATTCACCACAAGTATGCGTTCTGTACATTTCTTGAAATTTTTGCTGTGCAAATTTAACTATAAATGTTAGTTTGTAAAAAATTACTACGAGTTAGTTTTTATGAGTTTTAATCTTTTGTTTTGTAGCGTAAAACCTTTTTAAAATGACACTAGATAGATTTAAAGAAACGATACAAAGTACACCAGAAAAAGTTGAGTTTTCTGATACTATGTCAGTGATTGAAAACGTATATAATTTTACACCCACTGCCTTTAAAAATGGAGATTTATACAATGAAGCTGAAAAAAATCAAGGTTCATGTAAAGTGTTTTCGTTTGCTATACAACAGGGGTTCAGTAAAGAAGAAACCTTGGCTTGCTTTGGACAGTATTATTTTGAAGATGTTTTAAAAAATCCTGAAGGAACAGATCACCAAAACATTAGAAATTTTATAAAAACTGGTTTTGAAGGCCTATTTTTTGAAGGAGAGGCGCTAAAAAAACGTTAAGGATTTTCTAGAGAATTAGTCTACTTCTTCTATCTCAAATAAAAGCTCCACAGTAGTATTAAAAACCTAAGGTTACTTTTTATAAAGTAATAAGGGCTTTATTATTTATTTATTTTTTTGTAAATTATAAGGTAATGTGTGATTATGAAGAATTCGGCAATGTTTTTGGTGTTGTTTGTCACTATTTTTTTATTGGTGCTAACTGCTTTGGTATATACTAATATAGGCTTTAGCTGGGTGTTTATACTTACAGTTATAGGTCAGTTACTAGTAGTGTTAATGGTTTACAAAGTATTAAAAGACCATTACACCACCGATAAAACCTTTGAAGATTTTTATGAAGATTATCCGATAGGGAGAGAGTAAAGCCACCAGAGCCTGATAATAAATCATAAACTATAAAGCAGATAATAGATTAATTAACTTTTCATTATCAAATACTATTAATAAAATTATAGCTACTATTATGGGTAGGACTACATAAAATACAATCAGTTTTATTGATTTATGAATATATTTTCCAGTAAACTTAGGAAGTATGTTAAAGTTATTGTTCATTATTATAATCCTATTTAACTTTCTATTAACCCAAAGCTACAAATCATTTCTTCTAAAGTGGTTAAATAAAGTTTGTTCATTGTTTTTTGTTACTAATTATTTTTAACAATATTATGATAGCATGTAAAATTAAAATAGGACACAAAAAAACAGCTTTTGTTGAAGTTTAATCCATTTGTTTTTAGGTGTTTATGTGTTTTTTGAATAATGGGTGCTAAGTTTTATGCTTCTTTGAACTAACTGAAAAACAAGGAAATGTCCTAGAATATTCTAGGACACTTTTACAGAAATTATTTTTTGTCCTATTTTGATAAAATTCTAAAATGTATAATTCTTAGTATTTATAAGGGTTTAACAAGAGTTTTTTTGATTCTTAATGAAAAAAAATAGGACATTTAGGTTTTTCAAAGCATGATTTTTTTAAATTTTTGAAAACATTTTTTAGTTTTTTTCTTTAAAATAGCTTACGTTTTTTTGTAACACATTAAATGAATTATCGTTATTAAGAAAGTAAAATTGACAAGTACAAGAAGACATAAAAAGTGTACTTTTAAAGCCACAAAATCCCGTTATGCTAAAAAAACTCTATCTATTACCTATCATTCTATTACTTATAAGTTGTAAGAAAGAAAAAGCTGTTCCAGTTTTAAATACCTCTAATTATTTTGATGTTTTAAATGAAGAATTTACGGGTGATTTAGCTTATGAAACAACTTCTTTTGTAGAAAAATATTGGCGTGTTGTTGGTAATACTGGCTTTAATAAAAGTGTATATAAAATTGCTGAAGAATTAGAAAAGTCAGGTTTCGTTAAAGAAGATAGTGCTACGAATAATGATATTTTAACCTACAGAATAGAAAAAAGACCCTTAAAAAATCCTACTTGGGAATCTGTGGATGCTTCTGTAAAAATAGTTGGAGAAGAGGTTCCTCTATTACAAC
Organism: Tenacibaculum sp. DPLXC6; assembly: GCF_056815515.1. Lineage (NCBI taxonomy): Bacteria > Pseudomonadati > Bacteroidota > Flavobacteriia > Flavobacteriales > Flavobacteriaceae > Tenacibaculum > Tenacibaculum sp. DPLXC6. The sequence continues at coordinate 2,018,979 of NZ_CP141806.1, read as the reverse complement.
ATAGCACAAATAGGAATATGATTGCTTTAAACTCTTACAGTACACCTAAAGAAGGAGTTAAAGCAGAGGTCGTTTACGTTAAAGACTTAAAAAAATTAAAAGATTTAGATATAAAAGGAAAGATTGTTTTTGCTGAAACAAGTCCTCATAAAATTTTTAACCAAGCTATTGTAAAAGGAGAAGCTTTTGGATTAATAACCTATAGTAATCCAAAATATTTACAACCTCAAAAAAACACCTCTTCTATTCAATTTAGAACTATTCCGTTAAATGAAGAAGTTAAATCTTGGGCAATTGCGATGTCTTATAAGGCTAAAGAAGAATTAAAGGAAGTATTGTTAAAAGGAAAAGTTTTTCTAGATGTACGTATTGAAACGAATATCTATCCATCAGAAGAGTTAACAATTGTTGCAGATATTAAAGGAAATAAATATCCTAAAGAGCGATTAGTTTTTAGTGCTCACATACAAGAACCTGGAGCAAATGACAATGCTACAGGTGTAGGTGTTGCTTTAGAAATGGCTACACTTACAGCTGAGCTTATCAAAAATAACATATTTCTACCCAATAGAACCTTAACCTTTTTATGGGGTGATGAAATTATTTCAACAAACAGGTATGTAAAAGAAGATACAGTAAGAGCAAAAGATATTAAATGGGGAATTTCTCTAGACATGGTAGGGGAAGACACCAAAAAAACAGGAGGTACTTTTTTAATTGAAAAAATGCCTGATCCTAGTGCAATTTGGACAAGAGGAAAAGACAAACATACCGAGTGGGGAGGAAGAAAAATGAAACTTGAAGAAATGACTCCACACTATCTAAATGATTTTTTAATTGATAAATTTAAAGAACAAGGAAAAAGAGCGAATTGGATAGTGAATACAAATCCGTTTGAAGGTGGTAGTGATCATGTACCTTTTTTAAAGAGAAACATTCCTAGTGTTTTATTCTGGCATTTTACTGATCAATTTTATCATACCGATAACGATCGAATCGATAAAGTGTCTCAAAAAACGCTAAAAAATGTTGGGATAGCTTCATTAGCTTCTGCTTATACTTTATTAAATGCGGATAGTGCTACAGCAAAATCAATACTCCAAAATATTGAAAAAGCAGCTTTATCAAGACTTCAAGAAGAAAAGAAACAAAGTGAAATAGCATTAAAAAAAGGCGATTCTTTATCAACACAACTATCAATTATTTCAGCATGGAAAGATTGGTATATCAACTCAACCAAAACAACGTTAGATATGGTAAAGGATTCACCAAAGCATCAAGATTATATCAAAGAAACATCTAAAAAAATAGATTCTGCCTCTTCTAAAATTATAGAAGAGCTAAAACTTATTAGAAAGAATTAGTCTTTAACTTTTGAAAATACTTTTTGGCTTCTTTTTTTACTTTAGGAGCTAAAATTAATGTTGAAATTACTGTTGGAATTGCCATTAGGGCATAGGCGCTATCAATTAAGTTAATTACAAAGTCTAGTTTTATAATAGAAGCAACAGCAATTGTAAAAATATAAATATAGTTGTAATTCTTTCCTATTTTAGTGTTGGTCAAGAAGCTTAAACAACTCAACCCGTAAAAAGAGTAAGTAAATAACGTTGAAAAAGCAAAAATCAATACGCAAATAGTTAAAACAACACTCCCAATATTATGAGGAAGTACAGCATCAAACGCAGCTAAAGTCATAGAAATTCCGTTACCTTCAAAACCTTTCCAAACTCCCGAAGCCAAAATAGCCAGTGCGGTCAAAGAACAAACTAACAAGGTGTCAATAGCTGGGCCTAACATAGCAACCAATCCTTCACGAATAGGTTCTTTTGTTTTAGCTGTTCCATGCATCATAGGTGCAGTACCCAAACCAGCTTCATTAGAAAATGCAGCACGTTTTACTCCCGTAATTATCAATGCTCCTAAAGCACCACCCAAAACAGATTTTCCCGAAAAAGCATCTTCAAAAATTAAAGAAAAAATTGCAGGAACTTGTTCTAAACGTAACATCAAAATTGTTAAAACGGTGAGAAGATATACTACAACCATTACAGGAACTAGTTTTCCTGCAACACTACCAATTCGTTTTATTCCACCAAAAATCACCATGGCCACAATAATAGCAGTGGTGATACCTAATAATAATTTAGCTGTAAAATGATTGGTTTCTTGTACTTGAAAAACATCTACCAGTGTTTGCGTGAGTTGATTTGCTTGAAAAGCAGGTAAAGTTCCTATTAATCCTGCAGCAGAGAAAAATAAAGCTAAAGGTTTCCACTTTTTTCCTAACCCTTCAGTAATAACATACATTGGTCCCCCCTTTACATTTCCGTTTTCATCAGTTCCACGATACATTACCGATAGGCTACAGGTAAAAAATTTGGTAGCCATACCTACAAAGGCACTTACCCACATCCAAAAAATAGCACCAGGGCCTCCAGTTGCAATAGCAATAGCAACTCCACTTATATTTCCCATACCCACTGTAGCTGCAATGGCAGAAGATAAAGCTTCGTAATGCGATAAATCTCCAGGAGAATCAGCTTTGTCATATTTTCCTCTTAAAATAGCAATGGCATGACCTATATATCTAAAAGGAATTAACCCTGAATAGACAAATAGGTATAAACCGCCACCAATAAGTAGTATTAATAATGGAATTCCCCATACCCAAGAAGAAAATTGAGTAACTAAATCTTGAATGTTTGCAAACATAAAGTGATATTTTAAGCGAAAGTACTAAAAGTGAGTATAAACAAAAGAACGATAGCTGTGAATTAACAACTATCGTTCTTTTGTGTTTTTTATATATGTTATGTTTATTTACAAACGATTCCTCTTTTTCCTAAGAACTCAATATCCCTTAAAAAGCCTTCTTGAATAGTCTCGGCTTGAAAAATAAAGGTTTTGTCATGTAGTCTGTTGTTTTCAAAGAAAGTTACCTGAAAACGATTGTCTAAATCAAATAACTCAGGTTGCATTAACTCAAACTTTTGATAACTATTTGCGGGAAGTTTATCTATTTTTCTTCGAAAAACAGACGTAGTTTTAGTGTCTGAGAATCCTTGAGAAACAATAACTACCATTTCTAAATCGACATCTTTCTTGTTAAGAATGTATACATTCCAATCCTCTTTGTTATCGATTTCATTTGTTTCTAAAACAACGGCTATTTCTACACCGGTTACTTTAGGGATTTCAATATCTTTTTTCATTGAATACTTCTTTAAAAGGAAAGACGAAAGTTTAGTGCTTTCGTCTTTTATTTTGTTTGAACTTATTTAAAAATCAAATAAACAGGGGTAAGTTTACGAGATGCTTATAGGATGCTAGTTTTAGCACTTAAATCAAATCTCAATACCCTTGGCTATCCGCCCTGCGATTAAATTACAGATTTAAACTGCTCTAAGAAACGCTTGTCATTTTCGTAGAACATACGAATATCTGGAATTTGGTATAACAACATTGCAATACGCTCAATACCCATTCCGAAGGCATATCCACTATACTTAGTTGGGTCGATATTACAGTTTTTTAATACATTAGGATCTACCATACCACATCCCATAATCTCTAACCAACCAGTTCCTTTGGTGATTCTGTAATCAGTTTCAGTTTCTAAGCCCCAATAAATATCCACTTCAGCACTAGGCTCAGTGAATGGGAAATATGACGGACGTAAACGTATTTTAGATTTACCAAACATTTCTTTGGTAAAGTATAATAAGGTTTGTTTTAAGTCAGCAAAAGAAACATCAGTATCAATGTATAATCCTTCTACTTGGTGGAAAATACAGTGTGCACGTGCAGAAATATCTTCGTTTCTAAACACACGCCCTGGAGAAATTGTACGAATTGGAGGTTCGTTGTTTTCCATATAGCGTACTTGTACCGATGAGGTATGTGTTCTTAGCAACGTGTCAGGATTCTTTTCAATGAAGAAAGTATCTTGCATATCACGTGCTGGGTGATATTCTGGTAAGTTTAAAGCAGTAAAGTTGTGCCAATCATCTTCAATTTCTGGTCCTTCAGAAACAGTAAAACCAATACGGTTAAATACTTCGATAATTTGATTCTTTACTAATGAAATTGGGTGGCGAGAACCTAAGTTAATTGGCTCTGATGGACGTGTTAAGTCACCATAAACACCTTTTTCTTCAACAGCATTTTCTATAGCTTCTTTTAAAGTGTTTACTTTTTCTTCAGCAGAATTTTTAAGTAAATTAATGGTTTGCCCAAATTCTTTCTTTTGGTCGTTAGGTACATTTTTAAACTCAGCAAATAAATCTTTTAAAATTCCTTTGCTTCCTAAATACTTAATTCTAAATGTTTCTATTTCTTCTTTTGAAGTGGCGTTAAAAGCATTTACCTCTCCAATCAATTCTTTTACCTTGTCTAACATAATCTTTCCAAAAGTTAAGGTGCAAATTTACGTTTTTTTGTGTAAAAAAAAGGACTTTTGGTTGTGTTTGCAAAAACACCAATAAAATAAGGGAAATAAACAGAAAAATAGAAATTAACGAATAGTAAAATAATTATATTTGCATAGTAAAATTGTTAATATTATAAAATAACAGAACAACAACTAAGTTTATGGAATCTAAGATACAAGCATTTATGGATTACGTAAAAGAGCGTAATACATATGAACCAGAGTTTTTGCAAGCTGTACATGAAGTAGCAGAAACAGTAATTCCGTTTATAGAAAATAATCCAAAATATCAAGGCAAGAAATTACTTGAGCGTATGGTTGAACCTGAACGTACTATTATGTTTAGAGTACCTTGGGTTGACGATAGCGGAGAAACTCAAGTAAACAGAGGATATAGAGTTGAGTTTAACTCAGCAATTGGTCCTTATAAAGGAGGGTTACGTTTTCACCCTTCAGTAAACTTATCAATCTTAAAATTTTTAGGATTTGAGCAAGTTTTCAAAAACTCATTAACAACATTACCTATGGGTGGAGGTAAAGGAGGATCTGACTTTAACCCTAAAGGAAAGTCTGATCGTGAAGTTATGGCGTTTTGTCAATCTTTTATGACAGAATTAGCACGTCATATTGGTCCTGATACTGATGTTCCTGCTGGAGATATTGGTGTTGGTGGTCGTGAAATTGGTTACATGTTTGGTCAATACAAACGTTTACGTAACGAGTTTACTGGAGTATTAACTGGTAAAGGAGCTTCTTGGGGAGGTTCATTAATTCGTCCTGAAGCTACAGGTTATGGAGATGTGTACTTTGCTGAAAACATGTTAAAAACTAAAGGAGATTCTTTCGAAGGAAAAACTGTAGTTGTTTCTGGTTCTGGTAACGTAGCTCAGTATGCTACTGAAAAAGCAACTCAATTAGGAGCTAAAGTTGTAACTTTATCTGATTCATCAGGTTATATCTATGATGAAGATGGTATTGATGCTGAAAAATTAGCTTTTGTACAAGAGTTAAAGAATGTAAAACGTGGAAGAATCCATGAATATGTAGAGAAATACCCATCAGCAAAATTCTTCAAAGGAGAAAGACCTTGGGGAACTAAGTGTGATGTAGCTTTACCGTGTGCAACTCAAAATGAGTTAAATGGAGAAGAAGCAAAAGCATTAGTTGATAATGGATGTATTTGTGTTGCTGAAGGAGCAAACATGCCTTCTACTCCAGAGGCTATTGAAGTATTTCACAATGCAAAAATCTTATTTGCACCAGGTAAAGCTTCAAATGCAGGAGGAGTAGCAACATCTGGATTAGAAATGTCTCAAAACTCATTACGTTTATCTTGGACTCGTGAAGAAGTAGATAGTAAGTTACACTCTATTATGAATAATATTCACGAAGCTTGTGTAAAATATGGTACACAAGAAGGTGGATATGTTGATTATGTAAAAGGAGCAAATATTGCTGGTTTTGTTAAGGTTGCTGATGCAATGCTTGATCAAGGAGCAGTATAATCTACAGAACAATAAATAAAATTAAAGCCTCATAGAATTCTATGAGGCTTTTTTTATTAGGGGATAATCGGATAGTAATTATTTACTACTACTTTTTTCTATGGTTAAAGGCATCTTGTAGATGTGGTTCTTTACTGTTAATTCCTTATTTATAAGTTTATAATTTAATCTACTTTTTACATAGTGACAAACTTGTTCTGTATCACAGTTAACGTTTAAAATAACGATCTCTCCGTTTTTGTTTATTAAAAACTCTACAGTAGTTTTTACTTCCTTATCAAGAACAAAATTAGGGTTACCTAATAGTTCAACTATTTTTGATCTAATCTGCTCTTTTGCAGGGTTCTCGTTTGTTGAAAATACTGAAGTACTCATTAGAGTAACGAACATTAATACAAATAACTTTTTCATTTTTTAAGTTTTAGGGTTTGTTTTTAAGTTTTTTTTGTTAAGAATTAACGATATAAAAGTATTGTAAATGAGTTTTTTAAGGTGTTATTTTTAATTAATAAAATATTGTTTTAAAGTAAAGTATATGGGTGTTTTATAACTGTTTTACATATAATTAATATTAAAGATTTTTCTATTTTTCACTTTCCTTTTTTGACGAATTTTAAATAAATCAGTGGTTTTTATTAAAATCGATAAATTTATTTTCAAGCTCTATATAATTCGTTAATCACTAAGGTTAGTTTTATGTTATAAGATCCATACATTTTTGTACTTTCGAGAAGTAAACAAATCTTAAATGACATCAAATAGAAGAAGAAATAGGTACACAGTTGCTTTTTATAATGTCGAAAATTTATTTGACACTGTTGATAATCCAAACACCTATGATAATGATTATACACCAAATGGTAAATTAAGATGGGGAAGGAAGAAATACAATCATAAACTTAGAAAAATAACATCTGTTATTAGTCAGTTAGGAAGTAATCAATCTGCTCATCCACCAGTTATTGTTGGTTTGGTAGAAGTTGAAAATGCCAAAGTTGTTAAAGACTTAGTAAAGCATGAAAATCTATCAAAGTTTAATTACGACTATGTTCATTACGATTCACCTGATGAAAGAGGTATTGATGTTGCTTTGATGTATAATAAAGATTTCTTTGAAGTGATATTTTCTGAAACACACCCACTTTTACTAACAGATGATGAGGGTGAAGTAGATTATACGCGTGATTTGTTAGTAGTTAAGGGAGTTTTTAATGATGAAATAGTACATGTTTTAATTAATCATTGGCCTTCACGAAGAGAAGGAGAAACAGAAACCGAAAAAAACAGAATTAAGGCAGCTCAATTGACTCGTAGTGTTATGGATAAGATTAAAGAAGAAGAAAATGCACCGAAATTCATTGTTATGGGAGATTTTAATGATAACCCAATAAATAAAAGTATTGAAGAGTATTTAATGTGTGAAGATTTGTATAATCCAATGAAGTCTTTGTATGAAAAAGGGATAGGAACCACAACCCATTATAAGAATTGGCATTTATTTGATCAAATTATATTTTCAAGAGATTTTTTTGATATGGAAAAAAGTAAGCACAGTTTTTTACATGCTAAGATTTTTAATAAAGATTGGTTAAAAATATATAAAGGAAAATATGAAGGAAGTCCATTTAGAACTTTTATAGGGCCTTTTTATAAAGGTGGTTTTTCAGACCATTTCCCTGTCTATATTACTCTAGAAAAAGAGGTATAAAAAAATCCTGGGAAATTTTTTCTCAGGATTTATATTTTAAATAAAATCGATTGTTATTCAACAGTAACCGACTTTGCTAAGTTTCTTGGTTGATCTACATTTTTACCTAACATAACAGCTATATGGTATGATAATAATTGAAACGGTATTGTTGTTAGTAAAGGAGAAAAAGCTTCTTCTGTATCTGGAATTTCAATTATATGGTCAGCTATTTCCTTAACTGTTTCATCGCCTTCAGTAACAATTGCAACTATTTTTCCGCTGCGAGACTTAATTTCTTGAATATTACTTACTACTTTCTCGTAATGTCCTCTACTTGTTGCAATAACAAAGACAGGCATATTTTCATCAATTAAGGCAATAGGTCCGTGCTTCATTTCAGCTGCAGGATAGCCTTCAGCGTGGATATAAGAGATTTCTTTTAATTTTAAAGCTCCTTCTAAAGCCACAGGAAAATTAAATCCTCTACCTAGATATAAACAGTTTTTAGCGTCTTTATAAACGGCTGCAATCTCTTTAACTTGGGCATCAATTTTTAATAAACTTTCTACCTGAGCAGGAATTTGCTGCATCGTTTGTAAATAAGTATTCACAGCTGATGTAGATAAAGTTCCTTTGGCTTGGGCTAGTTTTAAAGCAATTAATGAAAGTACTGTTATTTGTGTTGTAAATGCTTTAGTTGATGCTACACCAATTTCAGGTCCAGCATGTGTATAAGCACCTGCATGTGTTTCTCTAGCGATAGAAGAACCAACAACGTTACATACACCGAAAACAAAAGCTCCTTTAGATTTAGCTAATTTAATAGCTGCTAAAGTATCAGCTGTTTCTCCAGACTGAGAAATGGCAATTACCACATCTTTTGGAGTGATAATAGGGTTGCGGTATCTAAACTCTGAAGCATACTCAACCTCAACTGGAATACGAGCCATGTCTTCAAAAAGATATTCTCCTACTAATCCAGCGTGCCAAGAAGTACCACATGCTACAATAATAATTCTGTCAGCGTTTAAGAACTTAGACATATTATCATCAACACCAGCCATTTTAATAATTCCCTCGTTGGCAAGCATTCTACCTCTATAGGTATCTATAATAGCTTTTGGTTGTTCGTAAATTTCTTTTAACATAAAGTGGTCATAACCACCTTTCTCTATTTGTTCAAGGCTTAATTGCAATTTTTGAATGTTCGCATCAATTTCTTTATCATTCTCAATTTTACGAACTTTAATTCCTTTATCCTTTTTTATAATAGCTAATTCACCATCTTCAAGGTAAATAGCATCTTTTGTGTATTCAATAAAAGGAGAAGCATCAGAGGCTACAAAAAACTCTTCGTTATTTTTTCCAACACCGATAGCGATTGGGCTACCTAAACGAGCTACTACTAACTCATTTGGTTTAGTTTTATCGAAAACAGCAATTGCATAAGCTCCAATTACATTAGTTAGGGCAATTTGAACAGCTTTACCTAGTTTACAACCTTCACTTTTTTTAACTTCTTCAATAAGGTTTACTAAAACTTCTGTATCTGTATCACTTTTAAATTCGTAACCTCTTGATATTAGTTCTTTTTTAATGGTATCATAATTTTCAATGATACCATTATGAACAATTACGAGGTTTCCAGATTGAGAAAAATGAGGATGAGAATTTACATCGTTAGGAACACCATGAGTTGCCCAACGAGTATGACCAATTCCTATATTTCCTTTTTTTCTTTTCTCTTCTTTGTTTGTAATTACTTCTAAGTCAGAAACCTTTCCTTTTGTTTTTGATAAGTGCATTGTTTCACCGTCATACATCATGATACCGGCACTATCATAACCTCTATACTCTAAACGCTTAAGCCCATTAATTACAATTGGGTAAGCTTCTCTATGTCCAATATATCCTGTGATTCCACACATAACAACTTGTTATTTTTCTTTTGAATATGATATTTTTAAAACGGCTCTTTTGGTTCCATTAGCGGCTTCATCACCATTAAGTAATGTTACAGCCCTTGGGTTCCAGTTATAAGATTTTACAGAAGTTGCTAAAACATTATTGTTAACAGGCGTATCTGTAGGATTATATGCTTTTAAAACTAAAGGATCAGCAGTTGTGTTTTCTTCTCCCGACAACAGTTTTGAAATATAATCAGTAATTCTAAATGTATATTTTTCAGGATTGTCATCTTCAGTTTTCTCTAAAAGACCTCCAAAAGAAGTAGGATCAACATAAGCATCTGTTAACTGAGTTGGTGAAATGCCACCTGTTTCATTTTTCTTATTTTGATATAAGAATAATTGTTGAGGAATAACATCAGCATCATTATTAATTGCTTGATTTATATAAAAAGTAAGAGAAGCATCATTAATTAACCAATTATTAGTTCTTAACTCTTGAACTTTAGTCTCGTCTAAAATCTTAACTCTAGCCATGCTTCCAGCTGTTCCTTGAATAACAAAATTATTGGCTGGAGCAGAAGTTGTAGCAGGAGACATTTTGTATTGACTATTTCTTATACCAGAAAGAGGGAAAGAGTACTTTCTTTGAAGAGTATCCTTTACTGTAGTACCATCTACCTCAGATATAGTGTAGTGAAAATCTACAGATGGAGTAGGTGAAGAAGCTAGGTTTAATGGAACAAGAGATCCATCACTTCCAGTTGCAACTATTTTAATCCCTCTAAAATAATCATCAAAAACTTCTTTAGATGCAAACTCTCCGCTATGAAATTTATCCCAAAATAAAGTTTTCATTTTAGCCATATCTAAAGGAATTGCTAAAAATGGAACTTTAAGTTTTTGTGAGTTTATGGCTCTAACAGTGTCTTTATAAGTAGTAGAACTTGCTAATGAAGAAGATCTATCAATTCTATCAAAAATAAATGTAGTGTCCGTAGCTTTAGGCTTTAATTTATAAACGCCACCATCGCTTAATACATTATTACCTAAGTATTCTTTATCAGAAAAGAAAGTATTTCTTTTTGATGGATCACTAGGGTCTAATGTGTTTAAGTATGTTTCATTTTGGAATACCTGAATATTGGTTGTAATATCAGGATTACCTAAAATAGAATCTAATTTAAAACTTGTAACTCCATCTGTTGTACCTGTAGAAGTAGCTTGGTATGGAATTTTTAAAATAACCTTATCAAGATTGAATACAGTTGTGTCAGTGTCTTTATTGTTTAAGTTTGAGATATAACCAAGTTGAGAAATGATTGAAGCTTCAATTTTTTCTGCATTGGGGTTATTATATACTCCAAGCCAATAATCACTAATACTAGCGTTAATATTGTCGGCTTGCACACTTTCTATATCTATAGGTGTTATTTCAACATCCAATAATATTTCTCCTGTTTCAAACTTATCGTTGTTAACAACGTTTGTTCCAACCTCGCTAAAATCTTTTTCACAAGATGTAATAGCTGCTAAGCATAGCAAGCTAATACCAAGTACACCAATTTTTCTAATCATTACTCGCTTAATTCTAAAACGTTTTCTTTATAAAATTCTAAATATGCTTCAGTTAACGTTTCCTCTGATTGGAAATCTAGAACCTTTACATTGCTTTCTTCAATGAAAGTTTCAATTTCTTCAGGTAAAACCTCGCTACCTTTTATAATAGCATCTGAATTTTCAATAGCGCTCTTTAAAATGTTAGTATGACTTGGTGTTTCTATTGTAGCTACTTTAGAATCTTCAATTTTATCAAAGCGAACTTTGTTAGCCAATTCTTTACCCAAATCCTCAATATCACTATTGTAAAGCGAAGTTACAATCTTGCTCTCAGCAAACAATGGTTCCTCTTTATAAAATTCTCTTAAATATAATGGAAGTAACGAAGCCATCCATCCGTGAACATGAATAATATCAGGAGCCCAGTTTAGCTTCTTAACAGTTTCAACAACACCTTTGGCGAAGAAAATCATACGTTCATCATTGTCATCAAATAGTTTGTCATCTTCGTCAGAATATACAGCTTTACGCTTAAAATATTCGTCATTGTCAATAAAATAAACTTGCATCCTTTCTTTAGGTATAGAAGCAACTTTAATTATTAGCGGCATATCCATGTCGTTAATAATCAAGTTCATACCCGATAGGCGAATAACTTCATGTAACTGATGCCTTCGCTCGTTAATAACCCCAAAGCGAGGCATAAATATACGGGTTTGAATTCCTTTAGAATGTGCATTTTTAGCAACGTTAAATGCGGTAGACGATAATTCTGTTTCCGGTAAATATGGTGTTACCTCTGATGAAACATATAAAATTCTCTTATCCTTCATTAAATCGGTCTCTTTTATTGAAGGTGCAAAAATACGAAATTTAATGCAAAAATCGTGTTAAATTGCTAATTTTGCATGCATTTCAATAAAATAACAATGAAAATTTTCACAAGTAAATCCGAAATAAAAGAGTTTTTATCCGCTCTAAAAATGGATAAAAAATCAATCGGGTTTGTCCCAACTATGGGAGCACTACACCAAGGGCATTTATCGCTTATTAAGAGAGCGAAAAAAAAGAAGGATATTGCTGTAGTTAGTATTTTTGTAAACCCTACACAGTTTGATAACAAAGAAGATTTAGACAAATATCCTAAAACGTACGAAAGTGATGTAGCGCTGTTGGAATCTGTAGATTGTGATGTGTTATTCTTTCCTTCAGTAGAAGAAATATACGCCGAAAATGTAACTTCTGAAGAGTTTGATTTTGATGGGTTAGAACATCAAATGGAAGGGAGATTTAGAGATGGTCATTTTGATGGTGTTGGAACAATAGTAAAAACTTTATTTGAAATTGTAGAGCCAGATACTGCGTATTTTGGCAAAAAAGATTTTCAGCAATTACAAATTATTAAAAAGTTAGTCGAAAAATATAATTTACCAGTAAAAATTAAAGGAAGACCAATTTTTAGAGAAGATGATGGGTTAGCTATGAGCTCTAGAAATACGAGATTAACAAATGAACACCGTGAAGCTGCACCATTTATTTATAAAACATTAAAAAAAGCAAAAAAGAAATTTGGAGCAAAAAGTCCTGAAGATTTAACCATATGGGTAGAAAAGCAATTCAAAAAACATCCATTACTTGAATTGGAATATTTTACCATTGCAGATGAGGAAACATTACAAACTGCAAAAGAGATTAAAGAAAATAAACAGTATCGTGCTTTTATTGCTGTTTTTGCAGGAGACATTCGCTTAATAGATAATATTCGTTTAAAGAATAATTAAAAAGTTAATGTTTAAGCTTAAGAATGAGCTTTGTAATAATGTTAAAATCATCAAAAAACAACTTAGTATTCATTAAAAAACAACTATTTTTGCAGCATGTTAGTACAAGTAGTAAAATCTAAAATACACCGTGTTAAAGTTACAAACGCGGATTTAAATTATATAGGAAGTATAACCATTGATGAAGATTTAATGGATGCTGCTGGAATTATTGAAGGAGAACGTGTTCAGATTGTGAATAACAATAATGGAGAGCGTTTAGAAACATATGCAATTCCTGGACCGAGAAAAAGTGGTGAAATTACTTTAAATGGAGCAGCAGCCCGTAGAGTTCAAAAAGGAGATGTACTTATCTTAATTGTATATGCTTTTATGGAGTTAGAAGAAGCCAAAAAGTTTAAACCACAATTAGTATTTCCTAACGAAGAAAACAACTTGCTAGAATAGTTTGAGTTTATCAGTCAAAAAAATTACAAAGATACTATTACCTCTCATTTTGGGAGGTTTTTTAGTTTGGTATTCATTATCAAAAATTTCAATTGAAACCTTAGTTCAATATTTTAAAGATGCTAATTACGGTTGGATAGCTTTAGGATTGTTCTTTGGGGTGTTAAGTCACCTGTCTCGTGCTTATCGCTGGAAGTTTTTACTTGAGCCGATGGGCTATAAACCAGATTTTGGTAATAGCACCATGGCGGTTTTAGTAGCATATTTAGTGAATTATGCAGTGCCAAGAGCAGGGGAAGTTTCTCGAGCAGCAGTGATGACTAACTATGAAAATATTCCGTTTGAAAAAGGTTTCGGAACCATCGTTGCAGAACGAATGGCAGATTTGTTAATGATGTTGAGTATTATAGCTATTACACTTTTTGTACAATTCGATTTTATTTTTGAATTATTAACTAAAAACTTTGATCCGATAAAAATTGGAATTCTTTTAGGAGGTTTGGTGCTGGTATTTGTGATTTTTACACGTTTTGTAAAAAAGGCACAATCAGGAATCGGACTAAAAATTAAAAATTTTGTAGCAGGACTTGTTGAGGGAGTTACTAGCATTTTGAAAATGAAGCGCAAATGGGCATTTATTTTTCATACTGTATTTATCTGGGTAATGTATGTGTTAATGTTTTGGGCAACCATTCCAGCAATTGAAGGATTACATGTTCCTTTAGGGGGTGTTCTAATTGGGTTTATCGCTGGTGGATTTGCAATTGCTGCAACTAATGGAGGTATAGGTTTATACCCAGTTGCTGTAGCAGGAGCTTTAGCTTTATTCGGAATAGCAGAAGAACCCGCAACTGCTTTTGGTTGGATTATGTGGACTGCTCAAACGGCCATGATTATTGTCTTTGGAGGATTGGCATTTTTGTTCTTACCCATCTATAATAAAAACAAATAGTTTTCTTTTCTTTGTAAGTAAATCTTACAAATAGAATGGCAAAAACTAAAACAACTTTTTTCTGTCAAAACTGCGGAGCACAACATGCACAATGGGTGGGGCAATGTGGATCTTGTAAACAATGGAATACTATTGTTGAAGAAGTCATTCAAAAAGAAGAAAAGAGAAGTTGGAAATCACCTGAAAATAAGCAAAAAAGAATAGCGAAGCCGTTGCGAGTTGATGAGATTCGACTAAATCCAGAAGAACGTTTTGGAACGAAGAATCAAGAATTAGACACTGTTTTGGGTGGTGGATTGGTGAAAGGAGCTGTTGTGTTACTGGGAGGAGAGCCTGGAATTGGTAAATCAACCTTATTGTTACAAATCGCCTTACAAATTCCACAAAAAGTACTCTATGTTTCTGGTGAAGAAAGTCAGTCGCAGATAAAAATGCGTGCTGAGCGTGTAGAAGGGAAAAATCCTAACTGTTTAATTCTTACCGAAACTAATACCCAACAGATTTTTAAAAATATAGAAGAAGTTCAGCCAGATGTGTTGGTAATCGATTCTATCCAAACCTTGCATACCAATTCTATTGAAGCTTCACCAGGAAGTATATCACAAATACGAGAAACATCTGCAGAACTCATCAAATTTGCGAAAGAAACTGCGACTCCAGTATTATTAATTGGACATATTAATAAAGAAGGACATATTGCAGGACCAAAGATTTTAGAACACATGGTAGATGTAGTGTTGCAATTTGAAGGAGATAGAAATCACACCTATCGAATTTTACGCTCGCAAAAAAATCGTTTTGGTTCTACGGCTGAATTAGGGATTTACGAAATGTTATCGGACGGATTACGAGAAGTATCCAATCCTTCAGAAATTTTAATCTCAAAAAAAGATGCTGATTTAAGTGGTACTGCTATTGCGTCAACGTTGGAAGGAATTCGTCCGTTGATGATAGAAATTCAAGCCTTGGTTTCAACAGCAGTTTACGGAACGCCACAACGAACAACAACAGGTTATAATTTGAAACGTTTGCACATGATTTTAGCGGTGTTAGAAAAACGTGCGGGTTTCAAATTAGGAGCAAAAGATGTCTTCTTAAATGTTACTGGTGGAATTCATGTAGATGATCCCGCGATAGACTTAGCAGTTGTAGCAGCGATTTTATCATCAAATCAAGATTTAGCGATTAGTCCAGATGTGTGTTTTGCTGCTGAAGTTGGTTTAGCTGGTGAAATTAGACCTGTTTCCAAGATAGATCAGCGTATTACCGAAGCTGAAAAGTTAGGATATAAAACGTTTGTAACCTCAAAATACAATAAGATTACGAGCAAAAATCATTCAATAAAACTGATTTTAGTGAGTAAAATAGAAGAGGCTTTTGCTACGTTGTTTGCCTAGATTAGTTTTCTTCCTTTTTCTTTCCAAAAAGTCTATTGAAAAAACCTTTAATTCCTTTCTCTCTGTATGGAGGACAGTCGATTGACGAAGAAATTTCATCAGGGATATCAAAAGAGGTTAAATATTTTTCTCTTAATTCAGGATTATTTTCTATTTCCTTTAAAATATTGGCTACAATAGGTAGCGCTAAAGAAGAGCCAGAACCATTTCCGCTAGTAAAATGTATGTCATTTTTAGAAGTTCCTACCCAAGTTCCGAGAACAATATTCGGTGTATACGCCATAAACCAAGCATTGGTGTAGTTTTGAGCGGTACCCGTCTTACTTGCTAGTGGACTTTTAATTTTATAAGTACTTCTTATTTTAGAACCCGTTCCTTGTTCTACCGCTTGTTGTAAAATAGTAGTTAACGTTTGTGTACTTTCTTCTTTAAATACTCTTTCTGTCTTTTGCTTTTCACTTTCGTAAATGATATTCCCTTCTTTATCGGTAATCTTGCTAATCATATACAAGTCGTTCATTTCACCATTATTAGCAAAAGTACCGTAAGCTCTTGTAGCTTCAAATAGGGATAAATCTAGTGTTCCTAAAGCAATAGAAGGAGCATCATCTATAATTTCTGGGAACAATAATTTTTCACAAGTATCGATTAGCCATTCTTTTTCTAGTTTAAAATAAAGGTTGACAGTAGGAATATTCATGGATTTAATCAATGCATACCACATGGCAACTTTTTTATCAGGAGTAGTGCTATGGTCGGCATTTTGTGGGTTCCAGTTATCGTATTCAGGATAGGTTTTTTCTTCGTTTTCAAAATAATCACATGGAGAAATTCCATTTTCTAACGCTGTAGCATACAAAAACGGTTTAAAAGCTGAGGCTATTTGACGGTGTGATAACACCATATCAAAAGGAAGTGTGTTAAAGTTATTTCCGCCAACCCAACTGATTACTGCACCATTCTTCGGATTCGTAACTAATACAGATGCATTCAGCATTTTATTATAATACCAAAGACTATCAATTTTGTTACCGGTAATGGTTTTTGTACTGTCCCAATCAAAGAGTTGAATAGTTTTCTTTTGTTTATCTTTTTCTGTGAATTGCTGCTTTTTTAACCATCTAATTTTTAACCTGTTTGAAGCTAATTCTTTGTCTAATTGTTGTTGTTTGACGATGAGTTGCTCTTTAGCAGATTTTTCTGCAATTTTCTGAATATCGTAATTCAGTGTTGTATGAATTTTTAATCCGTCGGTTTCTAAGTTATAGTTGCTGTTAGAAGCTTCGTTACTCTTTTTTATGAGTTCAGCAGCTTTTTTCTTTACTTGATAGGTAAAATAACCCGCTGTTGTGTTAATCTCAAGGTTATGATAGTTGAGTGTAATAGGTAGTTTTTGTAAGCTATCGGTAACTTCATTGCTTAAATACGCTTCGTTGTTCATTAATTGAAGCACCGTGTTACGTCGTTTTTTAGCATTTTCTGGATTCAATCTAGGATTGTAATAAGTGTTAGCCTTAAGCATACCTACAAGTACCGCTGATTCTTCAATGTTTAATTCGTTGACTGATTTATTAAAAAATCGATTAGAGGCCGATTCTACTCCGAAATTATTTTCTCCAAAAGGAACTGAATTCAAATACAACAACAATATTTCATCTTTGCTATATAGGTTTTCCATTCGACTAGCAATGATGAGTTCCTTTATTTTATTGATAGGCATGCTCAAAAAACCATGATATTGCCTTCCGTAGAGGTTTTTAATTAATTGTTGTGTAATAGTACTACCACCACCACCTGAGGCATCTTGTAGTAAAATACTTCTAAAGAAAACGCGGGCATAACTTTGACCATCATATCCGTTGTGTGAATAGAATCGTTTATCTTCTGTAGCTATTAAAGCTTCTTTTAAATGATTAGGAATTTGCTCTAGTTGAACATTAGTTCTATTCTCAGCAAATATTTTTCCGATAATTACCTCGTCTGATGAATAAATTAAAGAAGCTTCTTCATTGATGACAGATGTTAATTCTTCTTTGTTAGGTAATTTACCAAACACCTCAAAATACACTAAGGAGAATAATAGTACTACTAAAAGAATTCCAAACAGGATGAAGCCTGTAGTATATTTTAACAAAAGAGTTAATTTCTTATTTCCTTTAAGTTGAAGTTGTATTTCTTTCAATGTTTTCATTGTACAAAATAACGAATATCAATTGGTAAAATTGTAAAGTTTAAAAACGAGGTTCTGTCATTATAACAAAATCATAAATGATATTTCCCTATCGGTTTTGTATAACTGTCAGTTATTGGGTAAATAAATCTCAGTAATTCACTCAGAAGTGCGGTTGTACATTGTTATATGTAGTTCTTATTCTATATTAATTCTTTTAATATGAAGTTAATAGATTTTTTTATTTCATCTTTTTCCCAGTTTCCAATTTCGAAATGTTTTTTATTATTACTAATAATGATTAATTCAGAATAATAATCAAGCTGTATAATAAACGATTTTCCGTTATCAATATATTCTGAAAAACTATCTTCTGGTTGATCTATCATTTGATAAAACTTTAACTTATCAAATAGCTCAGGATTTTTATTTTTAAGTTTAGCATGAATTTCTTTTCCGTAACCATTATAGCGTTTCTTGAACTCCTTGAAAGATTCTTGTTTATAATCTGTTTTAGGGTATAATATTTCTTTTGAGGTTTTCAGTTTTTTAATTTCGGACACAATTTTTTTTGCATCTGAAATATTATTTATACCAACTTTTATTTCAATTTCTTTATTAAAAAATTCAATTAGGAGAGATTTATTAACTAACTCAATGTTTTGTATTTCGTCATAATAAATTACTACATTATTTTTTTCAATTTCAAAATCAACAATATGAATATGTGTATTATTGAATGAAATTTCAAGTAAAGGTGATTTTTTAAAGATAATTTTGGTTTGACTCATTTTGTTTTCATAATAATTACTTACGACGGTTAAGATATCCATCACTTTAATGATTGATATCATTTGATAACGAAATTATCAAAAGAAAATCAGAATCAAATAAAAAAGCAACCTCATTTGAGATTGCTTTACTAGTTCTTGCTTGCTTCTAACAACATCCACCACCATCATAATGATAGGTAGATTCTGAGAAAAATATATCGTCTCTTCCTAGCGCTTTTAAAGCGGCTGCTGTTTTATCACAAATCGCTAACGGTTGATTTTTTAATAAGGTATGTCCTGCGCCATCATCAAAATAGTCTTCATCACCAAAGTAAATGGCAGCTTTTCCGGTAAAAATACAAGGCCCGTCAGCAGGCATCGGATCTTTAATCGCTGCTACTTCAATTGATTCAATATAAATCAATTCATCGGTAGGATAATTTTTAGGGTCTAAAATTCTATACGGTTTACGAGCTCTTATTTCAATGGTTCCAAAACCAGCATCAGTCAACATTTTAACATATTCAGCAATAGGTAAACTACCACTTAAACATAAGGCACGCAAACGTTCATCGTTGCGTAAGGTTTCATTCATCGGTTGCTCACAGGTAGGATCGCTCATTACCAAACGTCCGTGAGGTTTTAATACGCGGTACATTTCAGCAATGGCTTTCTTTAGTTCTTCAGCTTTAAAAATGTTGAATAAACAGTTTTGAGCAGCCACATCAATCGAATTATCTTCTACAGGCAAGTGTAACGCATCTCCTTTTCGTAAATCAACAAACTCACTTTTAAACCAAGGGTTTTGAGCTTCTGCTTCAACGAAATTCTTTTCAGAAGCTTCTAGCATTTCATCTACCACATCGATTCCAATCACTCCGTTTTTCTGACGTGAGAAATACGCAAATTGTAATAACTCCATTCCGCCACCAACACCTACATATAATATTTTAGGATTGTTGGTTAAATCGCGAGCATGCACGGTAGAACCACATCCGTAGTTCATTTCTTGCATAATTTTCGGAATTTTTAATCCAGGTAATTCCCAAATAGGATTTGTTGTACAGCACAACCCAACATCTGGAGTTAAGGCTGCTTCTTTATATACATCTTTGGTGGTCTCTAAGTAACTCATATTTTCAGTATTCAGTTAACAGTTTCCAGTTAACAGTATGCTATTTTAGTGCATACTGAGGACTGTTTACTGCTAAACTATTTTTATCAATTCTTTAAAAAGCGTAATCATTTTTGGTTCTGCTTTTCCGGCAACTTCAATGATTTCGGTAATATCTACAGGTTGTAAGTTTTTTGGGTCACACTCATCGGTTAATACCGAAACGGCTGCACACGGAATGTTGAGTTGTTTTGCTACAATTACTTCAGGTACGGTACTCATTCCTACCGCATCTACTTCTAAAATTTGTAACATTCTATACTCAGCTCTAGTTTCCAATTGCGGACCTACAACACTGGCATATACTCCTTCTTTCAGGTCTATGTCGTTAGCTTTGGCAATAGCTTTCATTTGAGTGTTCATTTTTTTTGAATACGGTTCTAACATGTCAACAAAAATATTCCCAAACTCGTTTGCTCCTTTAAAGGCTAGGGGAGAACCTCCTTGTAAATTCAAGTGATCTTCCAATAGCATTAGATCTCCTTTTTTATAAGAAAGGTTGATAGCGCCTGCAGCATTAGAAACTAACAAAGTTCTAATACCTAATGCGTGCATGGTTCTAATACCATAGGTTACTTCCCATAAATTATATCCTTCATACATATGGAAACGCCCAGACATAACCACCACTTTTTTACCCGATAGGGTTCCGTAAATTAACTTTCCGGAGTGAAATTCTACAGTTGCTTGTGGAAAGTGCGGAATATCAGCATACGGTACTTCTTGTTCTATGGTAATTTCGTCTACTAATTTTCCTAAACCTGTTCCTAAAACAATTCCTATTTCTGGGTTGGTAATTTCTTTATGTTGAAGAAATTCTTGTGTTTCTTGTAGTTGTTGTTTTTTTTGCATTTTAATATCGTGTTTGTCATTGCGAGCCTTTCGACTGTCGCTCAAGATAGACTAAAGCGAAGCAATCTTTAAGTTATGACTTCGAGATAGACAGATTACTTCGGTCGTATACTCCCTCGTAATGACGGTTAGTTTAAAAATTGATTGAATACTGGGTTATTTTTGATGTCGTCAAAAACATCTACATCATTTAAGGTTTCTAACAAATGTACTGATTCGTTTTGTAAATCGTTTAAGGTGTCTTTTCTAACAGTTGAAGTTCCCCAGTCTTTATGTTGAAAAATGTTAGCATGTAGTTTTTTCATGCCCAATAGGTAATAACCACCATCTTCTGCAGGCCCGATAACAACATCGTTTGAGTTGAGTTTTTTAAAAGCTTTATTGATGTGTTCGGAAGTTAAATCGGGCAAATCGCTACCAATAATCACTACTTTTTCATATCCAGTAGAAAATGCTTGTTGAAAGGCATTGTGCATTCGTATACCTAAATCGTTTCCATCTTGTAGGTGCTTTTGATATACTGAAGCATCCCAAATATCATTTTCACGAACTTTTACTGAGTAGTACACAGCTTTGTCGCAAGATAAATTTTGGGTGACTTGTTTAGTGTGTTCTAATAAGAATTTATAAATATCTAACGCAGCTTTGTCTCCAATTGTTTTAGCTAAACGTGTTTTTACCTTACCTAATTCAGGGTTTCTGGTAAAGATTAATAATAAGTTTTTACTCATAAACCTTTTCTCCTTTATGTAACCATTTGCCCCATTCTTTATTGAAGGCATGGACTTTTTCTGTAGGATTGTTTTGTAGATTAACGGTTATGTTTCCTTGGTTTTTCCATTCAAAAATGCCACCATATAGGTTAAAAATGTTGGTAAAACCTTCTTTCTGTAACTTTTCGGCAATGTCTTCTGAACGAATTCCTAAAGAGCAATACACCACAATTTTGGTGTTTTTGTTCTTCGGAAGTTTTACTAAGGTATTTTCTAAGTTGAAAAAATCATAGCCAACACACATCGCGTTTTTAAGATGACTAACTTCAAATTCTTTGGGTTCTCTAGCATCTAATAAAATTATATTGTCACCTTGAGCGGAGTCGAAAGGCTTTTCTTTTTGTAGTTCACTAATAGAAATATAGGGAACACTTTCAGTGTTATATTTTTTCAATAACTGTTGTAGGTTCTTTTGAGAAAAAGAATTTACGGATATTAAAAAGGAGAGAAAGATGAGGTTCTTCATATTAAAAGATATTCAATGGTGTTTGATAAAATCTATGGTGAATTAAAGTGATTACATCTCGATACAATTTTTCTTCCAAAATATCAGAAAAATCACTCGATGTGACATTATTTTACATTACTACATTTTTTATTAATTCATTGAACTATGCTACTGTACCTTGACAACTACTTCCTGCACCAGCAGTACAACCATAACAGTGTTGATTGATAATAATATTCCTGTTTTGTAGTAATGCTTCGTTATATTCAGAAATGTGTTGTGATTTGCTTGCTACTTTCAGATTTAGCATTTGATTGAAATCACAATCGTATAAATATCCATCCCAACTTACGGATAAGGTATTGGTACACATTACATTTTCTACTGCCATCGGATTGTAGGCTTCTACTAATGAATACATATAGTCTTCATAGTTTTCAGAAGCAATTAGGTAATCTAAAAAACGACTGATAGGTAAATTGGTAATGGCAAATAAACTGTTGAATGAGATTCCGAAATCTTCATCTAAGGCTTTTTTAAAATCGTTTTCTAAGGCAACCTGATCTCCTGGTAAGAAAGCTCCTGACGGATTGTAGACTAAATCTAGTTGTAAACCAGTTCCTTCAATTCCATAACCCACAGCATTTAGCATTTTTAAAGCTTCTATTGATTTATCGAAAACACCATCACCACGTTGTTTGTCAGTTTTTCCACGAGTCCAATGTGGCATAGAAGAAACCACATGTACGTTATGTTTTTTGAAGAATTCAGGTAAGTCGTGATATTTTTTATTTGCTCTGATAATTGTTAAGTTAGAGCGTACGATAAAATCTTTAATTCCTGCTTTAGATGCTTCTTCTACAAACCAACGAAAACTTGGATTCATTTCTGGTGCGCCACCCGTTAAATCTAACGTGTGTGCTCCTGTTGTTCGAATCACTTCTAAACATTGCTCCATAGTTTCTTTAGTCATGATTTCTTTTCGGTCAGGACCAGCATCTACATGACAATGTGCACAAACTTGATTACACATGTATCCTAAATTAATTTGAAGAATTTCTAATTTTTTAGGACGTAATGGAAACTGATTGGTTTCTTTTATTTTTTTGGCAAACGTAGGTAACTCACCATCAGCAAAAACTCCGTTTGATAAGATTTCAAGCTGGCGTTGCGTGTTTGCTAAATCGTTGTTTCTAGATTTTAAAGATTTTTTCATCATCCTTCCTATAAAGCTGAATTTATTTCAGCTGCTCATTTCTATTGTTTTAATAATGAGATCCCATCAAAAGTTGGGATAAGCGATTCACACAATTTTGAAAATCAAAATTGGTTCTCTGCTTACATTTCTAATTTATTGACTTTGTTCATCATTTGAACTCCGTGTACTAGAGTAGCACCGCTTTTAATGGCAGCTCCTACATGAATTGCTTCCATCATTTCGTCTTTGGTAATTCCGCGTTGTAATCCGTCTTTAGTATAAGCATCAATACAATAAGGACATTGTTCAGTATGTGCAACAGCCAAAGCAATTAAGCTTTTTTCACGTGCGGTTAAAGCACCTTCTTCAAAAACTTTTCCGTAATAATCAAAGAATTTGTTTCCTAATTCTTCGCTCCATTCTGTTATTTTACCAAACTTACGTAAGTCGGCAGGGTCGTAATATGTTTTAGACATGTTTTTTATTTTTAGTAAACTACCTCAGAGCAAGGACACGAGGCATTTATTAATACTGACTTTAATTTCGAGGCAAGCTTCTAGGATGTTTTACCCTTTGGCGGTGCCAATAAAAAGTAAAAATACCAAATTGTAGAGATACTACCTTCCATTTAAAGACCAGTTATATTCTAAATAGCCAATCTTAGCTTTTTTATTGATTTTTACATTTGAATATTGATTCAGGAAGTCTATTAAATCACTTTTTTTAGTAAAGTCTCCATTGAACCATTCGAATATTTTAGAGAGCTGCACCTTGTTTTCTGAAATTTTATTCCTAGAAGGGTCATTCACAAAGTTTTGCATTAATACTCCTGTTTTTGTCTCGTAATTATTTTCTGTAAAAGCATAGTTTGCCAATTTAGGGCAAGACTTTGAAGCGCAGTTTACAGCGACATGAATTTTAGGGTCGTTATATTTTTTGCGAAGTATTTCGTGTTCTATTTGGTTTAAAGTATAGGTTTTACCACCAACTTTAGCAAAAGGAATATTCCAAGCATCTTTTCCTTTCTTTTTTATGTTCATAATGCTTTTTAAAGGATAGTTGTCTAAAATTAACTTGATAGTATAGGCATTATATGCGTTTACCCAAAACGCTTTAGTTTTAGCGGCTGACCAAGACTCTTGTGGTTTAGTAGCTGCTAACTCATGTAAATAGGTTTGAAGTTGTGCTTCGTCTGCTTTAAAATCTTTATAATTTACATTTCCATTGGAGTCTACATGGTCTTTTAAAAGTGTATCAAAAACACTAGTTTGTGCAGTCGTGTGTAAGAAAAAGGTAAGACTACAAAGTAAAAATATCTTTCGCATGATGTCGATTTTGAAGTTTAGACGTGTAGTTGAGGAGTACATTACAAAGAATATTCCGAAAAATATGGTTTAAACATTACTAAGGTTGTATTACTTTTGCGTAGTAATTAATATTCATGAGACTTTGGTATTTAATTTTTTATACCTTTTATAAGGTTGATTTATTTTTATTTGTTTTCCTTTTTTAGAGATAAAAAAGATCAAATTGAGGAAGCTACAGAAGAAGTTTTTGTCAATAGAGAAATTGGTATTAATATTTTCAGAGCAACATACCTTATGTGTGGTTTGATATCTGTATTAGTACTAACAATAACAAATTTTATTGTAGGTCTAATAGGGGTGAAGATTAATCATAGTACAGAATTAATGATAGGTCTAGTGCTTATAGTGTCATTGTTTAATAACTTTGTTTTGTTAAAAGAGGAAAACTACATAAAAACATTTGATGAATTTGATTCTCTAAGTATAAAGAAAAGATATTTAGGGTATTTAATTAGTTTTTTCATGGTAGTTGTTGCTTTTCTTCTTCTTTTTATTTCTTTTTTTGGGTATGCTAATAAATATTATATAGGTTAAAGTGTTGGCTGAAAGAATTATAAATGAATGGGTTTTTATTAACTATTGTACCCAAAAAGTAGGAATGTGGGATAAGAACGATATGGTAGATGGTGTCTGTCATGTATTTAAAATAGAGATAGCAAACCTATTTGCACCATTAGTTTTTATACCATATTTTAGTTTCACTTCCAACATGAAAGGTTTTTATGTGCTTTTAATTTTGTACATAGCTTTTATATGGTATTCTCCCTTTGTAAATAAAAAATTAAAAAGTAAGATAAAAGGAAAGGAGTTAAGAAAAAAATACATCTCCATAAGTAAGACAAAAAGAGTGCTAAACTTTTTTTTAGGAATTTTAATAGGGGCTTTGTGTATTTTAACTCTAATATTTTCGTTTAGTCTTTTAAATTATACTCGTTAATTTTAAAAAAGATATAAGCCATGTTGTAATATACAGCATGGTTTTATTTTTTAAAAGAAGTTTAGATTTAGATATGTGCTTGGAAGATACATTACAAAGAATATTTCTAAAAGTTTAGATACAAAAAAAGCCTTAACAAATAAAATGTTAAGGCTTTTGTACTGAAGGCGGGACTTGAACCCGCACGGGCATTACGGCCCATTGGATTTTAAGTCCAACGTGTCTACCAATTCCACCACTTCAGCGTATGTGCTTTATTAATGACTACTTTTTTAAAATGAAACCTCACTCATACAAGTGAGGTTTCTTGGTACTGAAGGCGGGACTTGAACCCGCACGAGCATTACGGCTCATTGGATTTTAAGTCCAACGTGTCTACCAATTCCACCACTTCAGCATACTCTTTTATAAAAAGGCTTGAGCGAAAGACGGGATTTGAACCCGCGACCCTCACCTTGGCAAGGTGATGCTCTACCCCTGAGCTACTTTCGCGTAGTCATTTTTTATTTTAATGAACGTGCATTACTGCGAATGCGGGTGCAAATATAACACCATTTTTTTAATTACAAAGCAGTTTTTAATTTTTTTCAATTTTAATTCCAATAAAAATTTATTGTGGTTCAATAAGAATGGAATATCTTTGCAGAAATTTTTTAAAATTAGAAGTGGATTCTGTTTCATCTGTACATACTAAAACTTCCATAAAATCAATAGTTAAAGACTTTAAACAGTTAACGAAAGTTGGGTTGTCAATTAGTGTGGTCTTTACTTCTATTACAGGATATTTATTAGGAGCAGAATCGATTAATTATACTACAATAGTTTTATTAGCTTTAGGAGGCTACTTAATGGTTGGAGCATCAAATGCTTTTAATCAAGTAATAGAAAAGGATATTGATGCCGTAATGCAACGCACAAAAAATCGTCCGTTACCTTCAGGAAGAATGTCTACAACTACAGCATTAATTATTGCTACTATTTTTACTATTGCCGGTATAGCTATATTATATGCAATTAATCCGAAATGTGCTTTGTTTGGAGCAATTTCTATCTTTTTATATACAAGTGCTTACACACCTTTAAAAGCAGTAACGCCTTTAGCTGTTTTTGTAGGGGCTATTCCTGGAGCTATTCCTTTTATGTTAGGTTGGGTAGCTGCAACAGGTAAATTTGGTATTGAAGCAGGATTTTTATTTATGATCCAGTTTTTTTGGCAATTTCCACACTTTTGGGCTATAGGTTGGTTGCAGTTTGAAGAGTATAATAAAGCAGGTTTACACATGCTTCCTATGGATAAAAAAGACAAAGGAGCAGTAGTGCAAATTATTTTCTATACCTGTATTATGATTTTAATGTCGATAGCGCCTGTATTAAAGGTTACTGGAGACTTTTATATATATCCTATAACAGCAGTAATTATTTTATTATTAGGACTGATGATGCTTTACTATGGGATAGTATTATATAAAACACAAAAAAATACCGATGCTCGTAAATTAATGTTAGCGAGTGTCTTTTATATTACAATAGTGCCCATTATATATGTGGTAGATAAATTTTTACACTAATGAGTGAACAATCATTGAAAGAAGAATTAAAAGTAGCTAAACGTAAATCGGCTAAACCAATGTTATGGATTTCCATGATTAGCATGGTGATGTTTTTTGCAGGGTTAACAAGTGCTTATGTAGTTAGTATGAACCGTGAAGATTGGGTAACGTTTGATTTACCTCAAGCATTTTATATTAGTACTGTATTAATAGTATTAAGTAGTATTACGTTATTTTTCTCTCAAAAATTATTAAAAAAAGATAATATACAAACTTCATTTACTTTATTACTGATAACTTTAGTCTTAGGTTTAGGTTTTGTATGGTATCAATATTTAGGTTTTAATGAGTTAAAGGCTGTAGGGCTTTATTTTACAGGACCTGAAAGTACAGTGTCTACATCGTTTATTATAGGAATTACATTTATGCACATTTTGCACCTATTAGCAGGTGTAATAGTGCTTTTAGTCGTTATTTATAATCATTTTAAAAAGAAGTATTCTTCAGCCGATATGCTTGGGTTTGAACTCGGTGCAATCTTTTGGCATTTCGTTGATGTACTGTGGATTTATCTATTTTTCTTTTTCTATTTTATTAGATGATGAAAAATGCGTAATTTTGGCGCACTGATTTAACAAAAATTAACAATAAGAGATTTATGGGAGCAAATATTGCTGTAAATTCTGACAACAAGGAGACCTGGGGCGGAGGTGGTGTAAAACCATTTGGCGCTAGTTATGGTAAAATGATGATGTGGTTTTTCATCGTATCAGATGCATTAACTTTTTCGGGCTTTTTAGCAGCGTATGGTTTAACACGTTTTAAGTTTATCGATTCTTGGCCTATTGCTGATGAAGTATTTACACACTTTCCAGGATTGCACGGTGTACACGCACCGATGTACTACGTAGCATTAATGACGTTTATATTAATTGTATCATCGGTAACTATGGTGTTAGCGGTAGATGCAGGTCATAAAATGCAACAAAAAAAGGTAGCTTGGTATATGTTTGCTACGATAGTTTTCGGTTTGATTTTCGTTGGATCTCAGGCTTGGGAATGGAAAAACTTTATCAATGGTTCTTATGGAGCTGTTAAAACTACAGACAACCATATTTTACAATTTGTAAAAGACGGTCATCAAATTGCTTTAGCAGATTTTGTTCATAATGATAGAAAAGATGAAAGAGTTCAACATCAAAGAGAAAATGGATTGTGGTTTGAAAAAGAAGCAACAATTTCTCAATATTCAGTAGCTCAAGTACAGGAAGCTTTTAAAGCAGATCCATCTCTATTAATCAGAATTGAAAAAGTTAACCCTGAAACCAAACAAAAAATAATTTTATCAAGAGAAGAGAGTTTAGCTCAATTAGGAAAAGCTAAAATGGTTGTAGAAGGAGCAAACCTGCATGTAAACGAATATGGTAATCCAATTTTTGCAGACTTCTTTTTCTTTATTACAGGATTCCACGGGTTCCACGTATTCTCAGGGATAGTAATCAATATTATCATTTTCTTTAATGTTGTGTTAGGTACGTATGAGCGTAGAGGACACTATGAAATGGTAGAAAAAGTAGGTTTATATTGGCACTTTGTAGATTTAGTTTGGGTATTTGTATTTACCTTCTTCTACTTAGTATAATCAAAAAACAATAGTAAAAATGGGTCACGCACACGAATCAAATACAAAAAGAATTTGGATTGTTTTAGCAATCTTAACAATAGTAACAACAGTAGAGGTAGCTTTAGGTATTGTGAAGCCAGCAAGTTTACACTTGCATGGATGGGGTACTAGTTGGTTAAACTGGATATTCATTATCTTAACAATTGTAAAGGCATACTATATTGCATGGGCTTTTATGCACTTAGAAGGAGAAAAGCCTTGGTTTAGACGTGCTATCGTTTGGACAGCTGTCTTCCTAATATGTTACTTAGTAACCTTAGTGTTAATAGAAGGTGGTTACTTATACGATACATTAGCACCATTAGTAAAATGGTAATCATATAAAATAAAAATTAAAGGTGGTGTTATAACCACCTTTTTTTATACTTAAATTTATAATAAAATGGATAAAACAAAAAGAAATATAGTATTGTTTGCACTATTTATTGTGCCATTATTGTTTTATATATTTTTATCATTAGGAATCAATAACTTTGCAAAGTTACCTGTACTTACAGAAAATGTAATTGATATTTCTTCAATAAGTAAAAAGCATCAGTTTGATAAAAGAATATCAATAGTTACCTTTTTAGGAAGTAATGTAGGAGAGGCAAAAGGTGAATTGTTTAACCTTAATGAAAAGATTTACAAACCATTTTATGGATTTAAAGATTTCCAGTTAATTGTTATTGCTTCAAGTAAGTCTAAGGAAGATGTAGAGAAACTTCAGAAAGAAATAGGAGCTTTTACAAACATGATAAAATGGAACTTTGTTTATGCTAGTGATACAGAAATAAAAGTATTGTATGATAGCTTTAAAACAAATCAGTCTTTAGATAAAAACCTACATTCTTCAAAGGCTTTTATAATTGATAAAAGTGGGAGTTTAAGGGGAAGAACAGATGATGAGGATAGTGCAGGAGGTAAGTTGTTTGGTTATAATATGAAGTCTGTAGCTGAATTAAACAATAAAATGAAAGATGATGTTAAGGTAGTATTGGCTGAATATCGTTTGGCATTAAAAAAGAATAACGCAGATAGAGAAATTTAAGGAAGACTCACATGAAAAAACAAAATTATTCATACATAGGTATTTCACTAATAGTATTGCTTTTTGGTATTTATGCAATTCCTAAAATTGTAGCACACTTCCAAACAGCTAATTTGCATAAATTCAATAAAGTGCCAGACTTTGAATTTATCAATCAAGACAGTGAAACAATCACTAATAAGGACTACGAAGGAAAAGTGTATGTAGTTGAGTTCTTTTTTGCCACTTGTCCTACTATCTGTCCTTTAATGAATGCACAAATGGTGGAAATTCAAAATGAATTTATGGGAAATCCGAATTTTGGGATAGCATCATTTTCAATTACACCTGAAATTGATACACCACATCAATTGAAAGAATATGCAAAGAATAACGGAATAAATCATAAAAATTGGCATTTATTAACAGGGAAGTCAGAGGATGTTGTATATGATTTATCAAATGAAGGTTTCAAGCTATATGCTGGTAAAGGAGAAGCGAGCCATGGTGGTTTTGAGCATTCAGGATTATTTGCTTTGGTAGATAAAGATGGATATATCCGTTCTCGATATGATGAACACGGAAACCCAATTATGTATTATCGTGCTTTAGATGAGCATAATTTTGGAAACCAAATTAGTGAGTTAAAAGAAGATATTAAGTTATTACTTAAAGAATAACATGAGTACAGCAGAAGAAAAAAAATATAAAAAGTTTATTACTATAGTTTCTATTGTAATTCCTATTGCAGTAGCTGCTTTATTTGGAATTAAAATACCTAATGTAGAGCCATTGTCTTTTTTGCCTCCCATTTATGCTAGTATAAATGGATTAACAGCAGTATTGCTTGTTGCTTCGGTAGTAGCAATTAAAAATGGTAAGAGAAAATTGCATGAACAATTAAATACTACGGCTATAATTTGCTCAGCATTATTCTTAGTAATGTATGTAGCGTACCATATGACTTCAGATTCTACTAAATTTGGAGGAGAAGGGATAATTAAATATGTATACTTTTTTATTTTAATAACTCATATATTATTATCAATCATCATTATCCCATTTGTCTTAATAACCTTTATGAGAGCTCGTTTGGGTAACTTTCCTGAGCATAGGAAAATTGCTAAAATTACATTTCCGTTATGGTTATATGTAGCGGTTACAGGAGTAGTTGTTTATTTAATGATATCACCTTATTATGTTTAAAAAGATTATACTTTTAATGTTTATTGCATTTTCGTTTGATGCTTCTGCACAATGTGCAATGTGTAAGGCAGTAATTGAAGGTGGTAATGAAACTATTGCTGAAGGAGTAAATAACGGAATTACTTATTTAATGGTGTTTCCATATATATTAGTCGGACTTTTATTTTACTTTATTTACCGTCATAAAAAGAAAGCTCAAAACTAATATTCTTAAGTTAAGAATATTTTTTGTAACATTTCTCAGTTTTAGTCGTCATATAGTCGCAGTAAAAAATAACTTATCGTTTTTACACGTTAGGTTACAAAATTGTTTGCTAGTTTTTCTAATTAATAGAAAAGCAATATATTTCTACTTTTAGAAATATAAACTAACTGAGTTTAAATAAAAAATATTGATCTTTTGAAAACTAAAATTGCATTATTTGCAGCTATTTTCAGTTCTATAGCTGTTTTTTCACAAAAACAATGGACACTTAAAGAGTGCGTAGATTACGCTCTAAAAAATAACATTACAGTTAAGCAAAACCGCTTAAGCGTTCAATTAGCTGAAAAGGACGTAGAAATATCTAAAGGAAATTTTTTACCTGATTTAAACGCTTCTTCAAGTGCTGGTTTTAGTTCTGGTTTATCACCAGATCAAACAGGAGTTTTAAAGAATACACAAAATTTTAATTCTTCATTCAGTCTGTCAAGTAGAGGAACTATTTTTAACGGTTTCAGAAATCTTAACCAAAAAAAACAGGCAGAATTGAGTGTTAAAGGAAGTGAGTTGGATTTAGCAAAAATAGAAAATGATATTTCTTTAAATGTAGTAAATGAATACTTAAATGTGTTGTTTGCTAAAGAAAATTTAGAGGTTGCAACAGTTCAAGCTGAGATTAGTAAAAAGCAAATAGAAAGAGCTAGAGCTCAGTTTGAAGGAGGAGTAATACCAAAAGGAGACTTATTAAATGTGGAGTCTACTGCTGCGAATGATGTTCAAAGTGTAGTATTACAAGAAAATACTTTGAGCATAGCTTTACTAAGGTTAAGTCAATTATTGCAAATTCCTTCTAAAGATTTTGATGTAGCTGATATTGAAGTAGGCTCACCTTCAGCAGCATTATTATATGATAACTCAGATATAGTATATGAAAAAGCATTAACTGCTTGGCCAGATATAGAAAGAGCAAAGTTAGATGTAAGTAATGCTGACTTAAGTATTGAGTTAGAAAAAGGAGCTTACTTGCCTAACTTGTCTTATTCAATAGGTGCAAGTAGTTCTTACTTTCACCAATTTAATAACCTATTTCCAGGTCAAAGTAATGACTACTTTTTCAAACAAACAAAAGATAGAATTAGGTATAACATAGGCTTATCACTAAATATTCCAATCTTTAATCGTTTTCAAACAAAAAACAGAGTCACTAAATCCATTATAAATAAAGAAGTTTCTGAACTTGCTTTAGAAAATCAGAAATTACAATTACAACAAGAAATAGAAAGCGCTTTTTTAGATGCAAAAGCAGCTGCTAAAACGTATGAAGCAGCACAAGTGTCATTAGAGGCTCAAAAAGAGGCTTTTAAAAATGCCCAAGTTAGCTATGACTATGGGTCAATGACTCAATTTGATTTTGATCAAGTACGTAATAGATTAGTGAATGCAGAAGGAGCAATGATTAGAGCTAAATACGATTATGTATTTAAAACGAAAGTATTGAAGTTTTACTACGGAGAGTCAATCGTTGACTAACTAAGAAAGATATATTTATTGTTGGAAGAGCCTTGTTAGAATTTTACTAATGAGGTTTTTCTTTATAATGTATCTTTGCCAAAAATAAATTTTCAGATTTGGCAACAATCTTACATATAGAAACTGCAACTAAAAACTGTTCGGTAAGCGTAGCAGATAAAGGTGAACTTTTAGCAATACAAGAGTTAAATGATGGGAATTATTCACATGCTGAAAAACTACACCCATTTATTCAGCAAGTTATGCAAGAAGCAAAACTTTCTTTTAATGATATTGATGCCGTTGCAGTAAGTAAAGGACCTGGTTCTTATACAGGATTGCGTATAGGAGTTTCAGCAGCAAAAGGTTTGTGCTTTGCATTTGATAAACCTTTAATATCTATTGAAACCTTACAATCGTTGGCTCATAAAGTTTCTATAAAAGAAGGAGTAATTATTCCGATGTTAGATGCTCGCCGTATGGAAGTATATGCAGCTGTATATAATTCTAAACACGAACGAGTAAGAGATATTAAAGCTGAAGTTATAGACGAAAATTCTTTTCAAGAGTATTTGTCTAAAGGAAAAGTATATTTTTTAGGAGATGGAGCAGAAAAGTGTAAAGAAGTTATTACGCACGAAAATACAGTTTTTATTGACGGAGAGTTTCCTTCAGCAAAAGAAATGGTAAAGTTAAGTTTTGATAAATACAAAAAAAACGACATCGAAGATGTCGCTTATTTTGAACCTTTTTATTTAAAAGATTTTGTGGTTACACCCGAAAAAAAGCGTTAACCCTCTTTATGAATTTCCACAGAGTGAGGGTAAGGAATTTCAATTCCAGCTTTATCTAAGGCAATTTTAGTGTTTTCAGTTATATCAAAGTATACAGCCCAATAATCTTCTGTTTTAGACCAAGGTCTCACAGCAAAGTTCACAGAGCTATCTGCTAATTCAGATACATTTACTGTAGGTGCAGGGTCTTTTAATACTTTAGGGTGAGATGTAATAACATTCATTAGTATTTCTTTAGTTTGTTTAATATCTGCATCATATGAAACACCAAAAGTTAAATCCACTCTACGAGTTCCTTCCGAAGAATAATTAACAATATTTCCATTAGATAAAGAACCGTTAGGAATAATTATTTCTTTATTAGATAATCCTGTAAGCTTGGTAGTAAAGATTTCAATCTCCTTTACAACACCAATTTCTCCTTGAGCTTCAATTAAATCACCTACTTTAAAAGGTTTAAAAAGCATAATTAAAACACCGCCAGCAAAATTACCTAAAGAACCTTGTAAAGCTAAACCAACAGCTAAACCAGCTGAGGCTAAAATAGCGGCAAAAGAAGTAGTTTCAACACCCAGTTTTGCTATTACTGTAATAATTAAAAGAATTTTTAAAGACCAGTTTAAAAGATTGGCTAAGAACTTTTGTAACGTAATATCTACATCTCTTTTAGACATTACTTTTTTAGCTGCTCTAAGAATTAAATTGATAATGTAAGAACCTACGATGTAAATAATAATAGCAACAATAGCTTTTGGAGCATATGTAACTATGAGGTCCTGAAATTTTTCTAAATACTTTTCCATTTCTTATGGTAAATTTTAGTTATTAATAAATGATTTTAGTTAGTAGTGGCTGATTTATAGCATTAGGCTAATTATTCCTAATAAAGCAGGTATAGACTGAATGACAAAAATACGAGGTTTTTTTGTAGAATAAGAACCATAAAGCCCTGCAATAAAAACACAGGTCATAAAAAATATCCCTACATCAATTTTTTGTGATACTATGGACCAAATTAAACCAGCAGCAAGAAAGCCATTGTATAAACCTTGATTGGCGGCCATAACTTTGGTTTCTTCAGCAAATGTTTTTGATTTTAGACCAAAAGTTTTCATTCCTTTAGGCTTGTTCCATAAGAGCATTTCTAGTACAAGAATGTATAAATGAATAAAAGCTACTAGAGCTAAAAGAGAATATTGTATAATGTTCATGATAATTAAAAGATAAAATATGCGGTTCAGGTAACTACCAAAACCGCACATAGTAAGTAGTTAGTTTATATTGAGGTTAATTTACTTCAAAAGTTACCTTTAGGTTTACTCTAAATTCAGTTATTTCATCATCATTAACAACCACACTTTGTGATTGTACAAAGGCGGATTTAATACCTTTAACTGATTTTGAAGCTTGTTTAATAGCTTTTCTTGTGGCATCTTCCCAACTTTTCTCAGAATTAGCTAAAATTTCAATAACTTTCATTACTGCCATAATAATTTTTTTTAAAGATTAATACATGTAAATATAAGGTTTTTAAAAAGCTTTTAAATTGACAAATTAGATCTTAAAAACTTCTAATGTTAATTTAATGTTATGTAAATGTTTCAAATATGTAAATTTTTTGTATATTTGTGTTAACAGGTATTAACTTTAAAAGATTTAGATTATGAAAAAATTAATAATAGCAGCTTGCGTGTTATCAGTATCGTTTTTACAAGCTCAAGATGTAGAACCAAAATATGAAGTTGAAGGTAATTTGGTGAAGGCCACTTATTTTTATGAAGATGGTACTATTAAAGAGCAAGGTTTTTTCAAAGATAAAAAGTTAACAGGTACTTGGACTTCTTTTGATAAGAAAGGAAACAAAGTGGCTATTGGTCATTATGAAGCAGGAAAAAAAGTAGGTAAGTGGTTTATGTGGAAAGAAGATGGATTGAAAGAAATCGACTTTAAAGATAATGCCATAGCAAGCGTACAAACTTGGAAGGAAGAGACCAAAATGGCAGTGAAATAAGTTAATATTTTGCAGAATAAGAGAATTAGACCGAGTATTTTATATACTCGGTTTTTTATTTTCTGCCAAAATCAGCAGGAATTTCACCCCAGGCTTTTGTTTCCCACTTTAACAAAGGGTTTTTAAATGAGTTTTGCTGTAACCAAGTTTCAGCACGTTTAATTAAGTCTAAAATCTCTTTATTAGAGCTATCAAATGTAATATTAGTTCTACACTGTTTCTTTTTAACCCAACTCATAGCTATCTTAGAATCTGAATAAATAGGTAGAGAGTTCATATTTTTACTCTTCAACAAAGCAATTCCATGTACAAGAGCTAAGAACTCACCAATATTATTAGTACCATTCTTAAATGGTCCCATTTTAAATACCTCCTTCTTGTTATGAGTTAAAACACCTCGATATTCCATTAAGCCAGGGTTTCCAGCACAAGCTGCATCAACAGAAATACTTTCTAAAATAGGAGAGCCATATTTGGCTTTTTCTTCTGAAGAAAGACTTATTTTCTTAGTGTCTTTTCCTTTATAGTCATTATAGCTTTTCTTTAAAGCTAATTCAGCTTCGTTTTTATCAGCAAAAGCTTTGTATTGTGCACCTGTAAAACCATCAATTTGCTTTTTACAAGCATCCCAAGAAGAAAAAACACCTGTTTTTTTTCCTTTCCAGACTACATAATATTTTTTCTTCTTACTCATTCTGTAATATTACCTCTTCAATAATCTTAGGAAAATGCATATATTCTAGTTCGTGAACTTTTTGAGCTATAGTTTCTGGAGTATCATCAGAAGAAATTGAGGTTTTAGCTTGGAAAATAATAGCTCCTTCATCGTAATTTTCATTTACATAATGAATGGTAATACCAGTTTCAGTTTCATTGTTTTCTTTAACAGCATTGTGTACATTCATGCCATACATTCCTTTTCCTCCATATTTTGGTAATAGAGCAGGGTGTATGTTTATTATTTTATTAGGAAAAGCATCAACAATTTTAGAAGGAATACGCCATAAAAAACCCGCTAATACAATAATATCAGCTTCAGCGAGTAAAAAATTCAATACAGTATTATCTTTACTAAAGCTTTCTCTATCAAATAATGATGCATCAACGTTTAGCTTTTCACAACGGTCAAAAACTTTGGCATGTTGGTTGTTAGAAAGCACATGAGTAACAATTGCAGTTTTAGTAGAATTGAAGTATTTTATGATGTTTTCGGCATTAGAACCAGAACCAGAAGCAAAAATTACGATGCGTTTCATGTTAAAATTTAGTTGTTTTGTTACTACAAAAAAAAGAATAATTATTAACAATGGTGGTGTTTGTAGCAAAATATTCAGGTATTTTTTTTATTTTAGACATCACATTTTTGAGCAAAAGTTAGAATTAATAACTAAGATTTGTATTTTTGCCTCGATTTTAAATTTTAAAACAAACAAATTATGTCAGACATTGCATCAAGAGTAAAAGCAATTATCGTAGACAAATTAGGAGTAGACGATAACGAAGTAACTAACGAAGCAAGCTTCACAAACGATTTAGGAGCAGATTCTTTAGATACAGTTGAGTTAATCATGGAATTCGAGAAAGAATTTGATATTCAAATTCCAGATGATCAAGCAGAAAACATTGGTACTGTAGGTCAAGCGATTAGCTATATTGAAGACGCAAAAAAATAAGATTATATGCAATTAAAACGAGTTGTAGTAACTGGACTTGGCGCATTAACGCCAATAGGAAACAATAAAGAAGAGTATTGGAATAGCTTGGTTAACGGAGTTAGCGGAGCAGCACCTATAACGTATTTTGATGCTGCCAAGTTCAAAACTCGTTTCGCATGTGAGCTTAAAGATTTCAACGCGACTGATTTTATTAACAGAAAAGAGGCGCGTAAAATGGATAGATTTACGCAGTATGCAATGGTTGCTTCTGATGAGGCAATTGCTGATGCTAAATTAAACCTTGATGACGTTAATAAATTAAGAGTTGGCGTTATTTGGGGAGCAGGTATTGGAGGCTTAGAAACATTTCAAAATGAGATGTTAAATTATGCTGAAGGAGATGGTTCTCCTCGTTTCAATCCGTTCTTTATCCCAAAAATGATTGCAGATATTGCTCCAGGAAATATTTCTATAAAAAATGGATTTATGGGGCCGAACTATACTACAGTATCTGCTTGTGCATCATCAGCTAATGCAATGATTGATGCTTTAAACTATATTCGACTAGGTCATTGTGATGTAGTTGTAACTGGTGGTAGTGAAGCTGCTGTTACAATTGCAGGTATGGGTGGTTTTAATGCTATGCATGCCTTATCTACTAGAAATGAAAGTCCAGAAACAGCTTCAAGACCTTTTGATGCTGAACGTGATGGATTCGTTTTAGGAGAAGGAGCAGGAGCAATAGTCTTAGAAGAATATGAACATGCAAAAGCTCGTGGAGCTAAAATTTATGCAGAAGTTATAGGTGGAGGGTTATCTTCAGATGCTTACCACATGACAGCACCACATCCTGATGGAATTGGTGTAATTGCAGTAATGAAAAACTGTCTTGAAAACGCTGGAATAAAACCAGAAGACGTAGACCATATCAACACTCACGGTACTTCAACCCCCCTAGGAGATGTTGCAGAATTAAAAGCAATCTCTGAGGTTTTTGGAGATCATGCTAAAAACATTAATATCAACTCAACAAAGTCTATGACAGGACATTTGTTAGGTGCTGCTGGTGCTATTGAAGCAATCGCTTCTTTATTAGCAATGGAGCACGGTGTTGTTCCCCCAACAATTAATCACACTAACGTTGATGAAAACATCAACCCAGAGTTAAACTTAACGTTAAACAAAGCTCAAAAAAGAGAGATTAAAGTTGCAATGAGCAATACATTTGGTTTTGGTGGTCATAATGCTTGTGTAGCCTTTAGAAAACTAGATTAATCTTTTATGAACTTTCTTCGTAGAATTGTTAAACCCCAAAACAAAGCGGATGAAAACTTCTACTACGAATTAAAAGAACTGCTTAATTTTAAACCAATTAAGTTATCGTATTATAAAAAAGCTTTTACGCATAGATCTTTAAAATTAGTAGATAGTAACGGTCGTCCTATTAACTACGAACGTTTAGAGTTTTTAGGAGATGCTATTTTAGGAACTGTAATTGCTTCTTATTTGTTTAAAAAAGTACCTGAGGGAGATGAAGGGTATTTAACTCAAATGCGATCTAAAATTGTAAGTAGAGAGCACTTAAATAACTTAGGAAAAGATCTAGAGTTAATAAGGTTTGTAAAAAGTAATATTTCTAAAGAGCATGTTAGTAATAATATTCATGGAAATATTTTTGAAGCTTTAATAGGAGCAATATACTTAGATAGAGGTTACAATTATTGTCATCAGTTTATTTATGAACAAGTAATAATGCCTTATGTAGATATTGAGCGATTAGAAGGTAAAATATCTAGCTACAAAGGTTTTGTTATAGAATGGTGTCAAAAACAGAAGAAGAAGTATAAGTTTGAATCATATGAAGATTCAGGTAACCAAAGTAAAAAACACTTCAGTGTACGTGTTAGTATTGATGGAAACATCATAGCTAAAGGTAGAGCAACATCTAAGAAAAAGGCAGAAGAAATTGCTGCAAAAAGAGTATATTTTGCTATGCAAAATCAAATGCTAAAATCTTAACACGTAAACAAAAACGTTTTCGTAAATTTTACATAGAATTTTCTATACATTCATTAATTTAGCAAAAACAAATAATTGTTTAGATGCCAATTTATGAGGTGAATATAAATGAATTTTCCAATGATGATTATACATTAATTGGAATTCATACTACTTTAAACGAGTATAAATTAGCATATCTATTAAACGAACATTTACAAATTAAGTTTAATAGAGCAGGTTACGATTTAGACTTTATTAAAAAAGGTAGTCAATCATCTTATACAGTATACGAATATACTAATGCAAAACTATGTCAAGATTGGTTTTTAATAGCAAATGTATTTAAGTCAACTCTTGAAGCAGAATCAATAAGTCTTTTTAATCAAAGTGATTCAATTACACGTTTGATACCAGAAAAGAAAAAAGTTGATTTTTTTTTAAAGTTAGAAGGAGATTTTGATTACGAATCAATTGTAAAAATTATAGAAGTAATAAAACAAATCCCTCAAATAATAACCTCTTATGAAATAGAGGTAAACTCATTAAAATCGAAAGATTTTTTAATTTTTTAATTATATGCCACACAACAAGAAAACAAAAATTGTAGCAACATTAGGCCCAGCAACAAACACGAAAGAAATTTTAGCAGATATGGCCGCAGCTGGTGTAAATGTTTTTAGAATTAATTTTTCACATGCCGACTATGAAGTAGTTAAAGAGCGTGTACGTCAAATACGTGAAATAAATGAAGAAAGAGGCTATAATGTAGCCATTTTAGCCGATTTGCAAGGCCCAAAACTAAGAGTAGGTGTAATGCAAGAAGGAGTAGAATTAAAAGCAGGAGATACTTTTACTTTTACTACAGAAAAATGTGAAGGAACACATGAGAAAGCATATATGACTTACCAGCGTTTTCCAAAAGACGTAAAGGTAGGAGAGAAGATTTTAGTTGATGATGGTAAATTACTATTTGAAGTAACAGCAACAGATAAGGAAAGTGAAGTTGTTACTAAAGTAGTTGTTGGTGGAGCTTTAAAGTCGAAAAAAGGAGTAAACCTACCAAATACTAAGATTTCATTACCAGCTTTAACTGAAAAAGACAAAAAGGATGTTGTTTTTGCGCTAGAG
Organism: Tenacibaculum sp. DPLXC6; assembly: GCF_056815515.1. Taxonomy (NCBI): domain Bacteria; kingdom Pseudomonadati; phylum Bacteroidota; class Flavobacteriia; order Flavobacteriales; family Flavobacteriaceae; genus Tenacibaculum; species Tenacibaculum sp. DPLXC6. The sequence continues at coordinate 1,978,867 of NZ_CP141806.1, read as the reverse complement.
CAGGAAGTAGATTGGATTGCTCTTTCATTTGTAAGAACGCCTGAAGACTTACGTATTTTACGTGATATAATTAAACAGAAATCACGTTATAGAGTTCCTGTAATAGCAAAAATAGAAAAACCTGAAGCTGTTGAAAATATAGATGCTTTAATTCCGTATTGCGATGGATTAATGGTAGCACGTGGAGATTTAGGAGTAGAGGTACCTATGCAAGATGTGCCTTTAATTCAAAAGATGTTGGTTCGTAGAGCGAAACAGGCAAGAATTCCTGTAATTATTGCTACACAAATGATGGAAACTATGATTGAAAACTCTGTACCAACTAGAGCAGAGGTAAATGATGTAGCAAACTCTATTATGGATGGAGCAGATGCTGTAATGCTTTCAGGAGAAACTTCTGTAGGGAAACATCCTGTAAGAGTTATTCAAAAAATGACTGAAATTATTGGTAGTGTTGAGTTTTCAGATTTAATTGAAGTTCCACAAGAACCACCTCACATACGTACTAAAAGATTTATAACAAAATCAGTATGTCATCATGCAGCATTGATGGCTGATGATATCGATGCGGCAGCTATTTCAACTTTAACAAATAGTGGATATACAGCTTTTCAAATTTCTGCATGGAGACCAAAATCACATGTGTTAGCGTTTTCATCTGAAAAGAGAATCTTAGGAAAGTTAAATCTTTTATGGGGTGTAAGAGCTTATTTCTACGATAGAGAATTAAGTACTGATGATACTATTGAAGATATTAATGAAATAGCTAAAGAAAAAGGATATGTAAAATCGGGAGATTTTATAATTAACCTTTCTTCAATGCCTGTAAAAGCAAAAGGTATGGTAAACACGTTACGTGTTTCTCATATTGACTAAATAAAGATAACAAAAAATAAAAAAGCTCAACTTTTAAAGTTGAGCTTTTTTATTTTATAGTTTAAGTTTTCTTGTACAAATAATAGCATCATTAACCACAAAAGGCATTGGCATCATTATTCCACTTCTAGGTCGTATGGTAAACTTAGGATGCGATAATAAATCGTTTGATATCTCATTAATTACAATATCAGGCTCGGTGTTTTTATCAATTGTAAAAGAAATAGTCAAGTCTTTATCAGTATTTGCCATTTGATAAATTAACAAGGTTCCTTTATCAGCAACAAAAGCCTTTCCCTTATCGTATAAAGTTCCGTTAACAGTAAAATTAGTTAACTCTATTTGAGTGTTTGTATATAACTCGTATTTATCAATGTTACGAGTAGGAGTGATTGTAAAAGAAATACTTCGCTGGTTATTAATAATTGTATCTTGATTAATTTTGATGTTAGAAATACGGATATTTTTATTTTCAGCTTTTTGATAATAATTAAAAGAAGTGTTGTATTTACTTTTTCCTGCAATTAAATCAGCCCCACCTTGTTTAGAATCATCGCTAAAATACTGTTTTGTGTACCCGTCCAATGTTTTATTATGGCTTGCCCAATATGAAGTGTTAGTATCAGAATTTTGAATAAAAACTAAGCTATTAGGCTTTTTCTTTTCAATTGAAAAACCACTATTAAACGTTGCATATCCAAAGAATAATAATGCAAGAAAACCAGTCAACGTTTGCCATCCGTTTTTAGTTTTTTCCTGATAAAAAACAGGGAGCATTAATCCGAAAATAAACACCAAAAGTACGGCAGAAATAAATAATGTTTTTAAACCTAAGGCTACAGGAAATAATTGAATCATAGGAGCAATCATATATACTGTTGGAATAGATATAATTGCAAATAGCGTAGCTCTAGATGCCTTATTTATATTCATGAACAGTAAGATTGCTAAAATCAATAAAGAAGCAAAAACAGGAATAATAAAGAAGCCGGCTCCTGGTAAATTCATGTAAATTATAACATTTATAAACAATCCAAAAGTTATAGGAGCGACTAGTAAATCGATAGCTTTAGCTTCTTTTAGTTTATTATATACTTTAAAAAGAATCCAAAGGTTTAAAAGTACAAAAGCAATAATGTATTGATATCCATTATAGGTAAAACCATGGAGCATGTCGGTATATTGTGGATGGATAATCAACAACAGTTGCCATAATCCGTATGAAATACCTATGCATAATACTAAAGACAGTATGTAAGGAATAAAACCTTTCAATACACCTATTACTGTCATCTTCTTCTTATATATGCCTACTACAATCAGCACTATAAATAACAAAAAGGCAATGATTAGCATTGGTAGCACCCAAGAAAATGGATATGTTAACAACTTAGTAAAAGGAAAATTAACATAAATGTAATCAGTATCACTGTTTAAGTTAGTTAAATCAGCATTTGCAAAATAGTTTAATGAAGTTGTAAAATAATCTGCTTGATGTAATAATGTTTCTCTATTTAATCTTTCGTATGAATCTTGTTCAGTATGGTAATCAAAATGATCATCAATAAAGGCAAAATTAAATCCGTTAATATTGCCTTTTTCTCTAAAAACAGTTAAATCGGTATCATTAGGAAGCTTTTTATATACACCATACATTAAAGAATTGGCTGCTGGGTAATTTGGGTTAGCATTTAAAAATTCGGTTAATAATGTTTTATTTTTTCCATTAGTCTCCATCAACATATAACTTGAACCACCGCTACCACGAGCTTCAAAGTTCAGTACTAACCCAACGTCTTTTGCCCATGGATGATTTTCAACAAAAGCTTGTGCTCCTAAAAGACCTAACTCTTCAGCATCTGAAAAAAGTATAATAATATCGTTTTTAGGCGCTTTATTTGTTGCAAGGTAAGCTCTTATACCTTCTACAATAGTTACTACACCAGAGCCAGCGTCACTTGCTCCTAGTGATGAGTGAGGGTTGGAATCGTAGTGAGTTAGAAGTAATAAGGCTTTTCCGTTTTCGGTACCCTTAATTCTAGCAATTATATTTTCAGTAGTAGTAGCTGCTCTCCATTTTTTATTAATAGCAGTTTGATATTGAATTTCTGGCTCTAAATTTAGTTTTTGTAATTCTTGAACCAGATAATCTTGTACTTTTTTGTGTTCTTCAGATCCAGTATGATGGGGCTTTTGAGAAATGTTTTTTAAATGATACAGTGCATTATCAATTGAAAATTCAGTAGCACTAATTTCTTTTTTAGAAGAGGTTACACTTGGAAGTACATCTTTAAAGCTCCAATAAACAGTTAAAATAATGATGAGAACTGCAAGGTAATTTCTTGATGATTTCATAGTTGGATTTTAGTACTTATAAAAGTAAGTAATTTATTTTTTAAGAGGGGTTAATTGTAATCGATTAAAAATCAGTATATTTAAAAGTAAAATTTAAGATTATGGCAATTAAAAGTTTTCAAGGAAAGAGGACAAATACACCTCAAGAAGAGAATGTACCAATTTTGGTATCTGATTATATGACCAAAAAATTAATAACATTTAGAGAAGAACAACCTATTGAGGATGCAATAGATATACTTATTAAACATAAAATATCTGGAGGACCTGTTGTTAATGAAAAAAATGAATTAATAGGGATTATTTCTGAAGGTGATTGTATAAAACAAATATCAGAAAATAGGTATTATAACTCAACAATTGGTAAGAGTAACACGGTAGGAAAAGCGATGGTTAGAGAAGTTGAGACAATTGATGGAAATATGAATATTTTAGATGCTGCTAATAAATTTTTAAAATCACGTAGAAGACGTTTCCCTATAGTTCAAAATGGTAAGTTAGCAGGACAAATCAGTCAAAAAGATGTACTCATTGCAGCCATGAAGTTAAAAGGGAATACGTGGAAGTAATTAATCTTGTTTTACTAATAAATAAATTTCATTGTCTAACTCTAAATATCCTTGGTCATACACATAAAAATAGGTGCTACCTGCTTTTGTGGTGTAGAAAGATGTGATGAATTTAAAGTCAAAACCTCTATCAAATAACTTACGACGAGTTACTTTAGTTTTACCAGAAGTATTTAACTCAGAAAGAATTTTATAATTCTTTCGTAAGCGGTTGTTGGTATTTCTAATTAGGTTTTTACTCTCTTTGTTAACTTTGTTATTATATGCATTTCTACAATAATCAGAACAAAATTTTTTGTCAACTCTACCAATAACTTTATCTCCACATTCTAAGCACTTTTTATCGTTCATAGTCTGATTTTTTAAGTTCGTACCAGTTTACATCAATTCCCTTATAATCAAATTCATTTATAAAGTGTAGCCCTATTTTTTGTAGAATTTTGTTAGAACCAATATTTTCTACATCGGCAGCACCATAAATAAAATCATAATTCATTTTTTTAAAACCAAAATCTAAACAAGCAAAAGCAGATTCTGAAGCATAACCTTTGCCCCAAAAGCGTGGAATTAAACGATAACCAATATCAATAAAATTAGTAAAACCGTTTAAGGTTTCTTTTTCTCCTTGATTAAGTTTTAATCCAGACCAACCAATAAAATCACCAGAAGCTTTTTCTATACAAGCAAACCTACCAATACCCCTTTCTTTATACTGTTTTTGTATAAAAGCGATACTGTCCTCGGCTTGTTTGTGCGTCGTAATAGGATTGTTTCCTAAATACTTATGAACCTCTGGGTTAGAATCTAACTCAAACATACCTTCCAAATCACTTTCTTGGAATTCTCTTAAAATTAGACGTTCGGTTTCTAAATGAAATTTCATGCTATAGGAGTTTAAAATCAAAGATATTAAAAATAATTAAACGATTACATTCATTTACAAACGAAAACAAATGATTACTAACCGTTTTTAATTTGCATACTGTTTCATCTTTGCAGTGTCAATTCGATTGAATGACAAAGTCTTAACTGTTTAACAATAAAAATAAATATTATGAACGCACTAAAAAACAGAGTACAGTTAATTGGAAACTTAGGAAATACCCCAGAAATCATCACTTTAGAAAGTGGGAAAAAACTTGCAAAGTTTTCCATTGCAACTAATGAAACGTATAAAAATGCTCAAGGCGAAAAAGTAACTGATACACAATGGCACAATGTAGTTGCTTGGAATAAAACAGCAGAAATTATTGAAAAATATTTAGAAAAAGGAAAAGAAGTTATGATAGAAGGTAAGTTAACTTCTCGCTCTTTTGACGATAATGAAGGCAATAAACGTTATATAACAGAAGTAATTTGTAACGAATTACTAATGTTAGGAAACAAATAAGTGGGGATTTAGCTAAGAAAAAGATTTGAAAAAGAACGAGTTAATGTGTTAACTCGTTTTTTTTTAATAATTATTTTCTATATGTTAAAATTTTTATACATTCGCGCCACCAAACTTTTAACCTCAAACTAATTACTAGATAACTAAATTATACGTATATGAAAAATAATTTCTTTCTAGTAGTATTTTTATTTTACTTCTTTAATTCTTTTGCTCAGCAGGAAGTATGTGAATCTCCTGATGAGTCTGTATTGGATGTTAATAGTATAACAAAATGTACTATTGAGCCTGTAAAAAATTCAAAGAAAAAAGCAGATAGACAAATTAAAGTTAAAATATCTGCAAGTAAGAGGTATCTTAAGAAGAGAGTTGTCAAGAAAAAAGCAGCTCAAGCCTTAAGTTCAGTTAGTACTTTAAATGTTAACGATGTTTCAGCTTCTGAAGAGGTTAAGATAGAAAAAGTAAAAGAAGTTAAGGAAGAAATAGGTTATAAAGATAACTTAACAAGAATTACTGAGAAACTATCAAAAGAAGAACTATCAAAAGCAAAAAAGCTTTACTACGTAGAAAAAGTACCCTCTTTTGATAAATGTAAAAACTCAAAGAAAAAAGAAAGGCTTGATTGTTTTAACTTAGAAATGGTTAAGCATATTAATAAACATTTCCGTTATCCAGGAGAAGCAGTAAGAAATCATATTGAAGGAGAAGTATGGATTCGATTTGTGATAGACCGAGATGGTTATGTAACTAATATTAAAACTTTAGGTCCTGACGGAGGAGAAATCCTTAATGAAGAAGCTAGAAGAGTAGTATCTAAGCTACCACGCTTTGAGCCAGGTAAAAATAAAGGAAAACGAGTGCCTGTAAAGTATGGTTTTCCAATTAACTTTTCACTAGAAGAATAAAAATCAATTAAATTTAAAATGTTACAAAAACAATTAGTAATGATTGTTTTTACCTTAGCTGCTATAACAAGTTATGCGCAGGTAAAAATATCAGGTTCTGTATACGATGAATATTTAGAGCCGTTTTACAATGCAAAAATTTCAAGTGGTGATAACTTTGCCGTTTCGGACGAGGAAGGAAATTTTACAATCGTTTTATCAAGCAATACGTTACCTCAAACATTAACAGTTTCTGCTTTTGGTTTTAAAACAGAAGAGGTATCGGTTATATCTTTTGAAAAAAGGGTAAACGTAGTTCTAAAAGAAAACTTGTTATTAGATCAAGTAATTATTTCTGCTTCAAGAGTTCCTGAAAGAATTATAGAATCTCCAGTAACAGTTGAAAGATTAGGTCTTGCTGATATAAGAAAGAACACTTCTAACTCTTTTTACGATGGGTTAACTAATTTAAAAGGAATTAATTCTAGAGAAGGTAGTTATGGTTTTAAATCAATAAATACTAGAGGGTTTGCTGATTTTGCTAACACACGTTTTGTGCAAATGATTGACGGAATGGATACAGCAGCACAAGCATTGAGTTATAGTACAGGGAATTTTTCTGGAGTTTCTGAACTGGATATCCAAAGTGTTGAAATTTTACCAGGAGCATCTTCTGCATTATATGGAGCCAATGCCTATAATGGTATTATGCTTATGAATACCAAAAATCCTTTTGATCATACTGGAATAACGACTATGTTTAAAAGTGGTTATACAAGTCAAGAGGCTGGAGGAAACAATCCTTTTTATGATGTTGCAGTAAGAATGGGATATAAGTTTAATGATGTTTTTGCCGCAAAAGTTAACTTTTCATACTATGAAGCTGAAGAATGGCATGCGAATGACTTAAGAAATAAAGAAATTGATACTAACGAGGTAATAGAAGGAACAAAAGACCCTATTAATTATGATGGAGTAAATACCTATGGAGATGAAAGTTTTCGAGATTTAAGCCTTGATGATAGTAATATTGATTGGGGTACTCTTTTAAGAAGAACGGGGTATACAGAAGCGGAGCTTGTTAGAAATAATTTTAAATCGAAAAATGCTAGGTTTTCAGGGTCTTTATATTTCAGACCTTTTAAAGATGAATCATTAGAGATTCAACTAACTTCAAGATTATCATTACGTGATAACCTTTTTCAAGGAACAAGTAGGTTAGCTCAACGTAATTACTTTATTGGACAACATAAATTAGAGGTAAAAGGGAATGATTTTTACATAAGAGGGTACTATACAGGGAATGATTCTGGGAATTCTTATGATTTAACAAGAACAGGAAATGCTTTAAATGATGCAGCTAGTTCTATGTTTGATTACGCTCAAGATTTTTATGATCAGAGGTACAATGAAGAAACATCAGTAGAAGATGCAAGGGCTTTCGCAGACAGAAATAGATTGTTGCCAAATACAAGTGCGTTTAATAAAGAGTTTAATAAAATAACAGGAACATTGATATCTGATGGAGGAAGTAAGATTTATGAAAAAAGTTCTTATACTCATTTAGATGGTAACTACAATTTTAAAAGACTATTAAACGACTGGGCTGATTTACAAGTAGGAGCTTCTTACCGTGAGTATAATCCAAACTCTAAAGGGACTTTGTTTAATGATAAAGAGGAAAAAGTTAGTATAGAGGAGTATGGGGTATATACACAGATTCAAAAGAAATTTTTTGAAGAAAGATTAAAATTGACAGGGTCTATTCGTTATGACGAATCTGATAATTTTGAAGGGAACTTTTCTCCTAGGCTAGCTGTAAATTATGCGTTAGGTGAAGAGAAAAACCATGTGTTAAGGGCATCATACCAAACAGGTTTCCGTAACCCAAGTATACAAGAACAGTATATGTTTTTTGAGGCAGGATTAAAAACTAACGTTGGGGCTATAGGAGATAATTTAAGTCGCATATCTTATCCAGATAGTTACTATAAAAGATGGGATGAACAGAATGACGAATATGTTTATGATACTAGAACGGTAGAAGGAAAGGAACTTCTTAATAATGCACTATTAACCAAGAGTGTTTTTAGTGAAAACCCTACTTTTTTAAAGTCAGATTATAAAGAATTGGTGCCTGAAGTTGTAAAAACAATTGAGTTAGGGTACAGAAGCATGTTTCGTTTAAACAATGAAACAAATGTAGATGTAGATGTTAATGCTTTTTACAGTAGACATGATAACTTTGTATTTACACAAGATATATTTGTATTAAATGGAGGAGAAGTGTATCCTTATGGAAATAGAAAAGCAACAGAAGCTGAATTAGAAGAGCCTCAAAATAAATATGGGTATATTGTAGATGGTGTTGTTGTTCTTGATGATGAAGCAACTCAAACAATGTTTTCAGAATATGGAGCTTTAGGAAGAGAGTTTAACATTATGACGAATGCTAAATCACAGGTAGAATCATATGGTTTTGGTTTTGGAATGCATACAAAATTATTTAGCAATTTTGATTTTGGTCTTAACTACAACTTTATTGATTTCACATATGAGGATAAAGATTATGGATTATTTGAACCTAACTTTAATACACCAAAGCATACTGTAAAGGCACAGTTTGGTAACGAAAATCTTTTTAATAATTTTGGTTTTGGAGTAAGTGCAAGATGGCAAGACAAATATAGATGGGTTTCAAATTTTGTAAAAGGAGATGTTGCTGAAAGAACAGTAATTGATGCACAGTTAAACTATAGAATTCCATCAATTAAGTCTAGAATTAAAGTTGGAGGAACAAACTTATTTGGAAAAGAGTATTATGTTGCCCCTGGATCAGGAAAAGTTGGACAACTATACTATATATCTTGGGTAATTAATAACTAAGAAGTTATTCATATAAAACAAAAGCGAGCTAATTAATTAGCTCGTTTTTTTATTTAATAATTCATACTTAATTGAATACGTTTTCTTGTAGCATCAACTTCTAATACTTTAACTTGAACGTGTTGATGCAAGCTTACATGCTCATTTACATCTTTAACAAAAGTATCAGATAGATTAGAAACATGCACTAAACCACTTTCTTTAATTCCAATATCAACAAAACAACCAAAATTGGTAATGTTGTTTACAATGCCTGGAAGTATCATACCTTCTTTTACATCATCAATCGTTTTAATATGTTCGTTAAAGCTAAAAGCTTTGGCTTTTTCACGAGGATCTAACCCTGGTTTTTCCAATTCTTTTACAATATCCTGTAGTGTAGGTAGTCCGTAAGAATCAGTTACGTATTGTTGTAATTTAATTTGTTTCAAAGCAGATGAGTTTCCAATTAAATCACCTACCTTTTTATCAGCATCTTTGGCAATTTGTTTTACTAATGCATATCGTTCAGGGTGTACTGCTGAATCATCTAAAGGATTGTCTCCATTCTTAATTCGCAAAAATCCTGCTGATTGTTCAAAAGCTTTTCCTCCCAAGCGAGGTACTTTTTTAATAGCGGTTCTGTTAGTAAAAGCACCGTGTTCATTTCGGTAATTCACAATATTTTCTGCTAATTTAGGACCAATTCCTGAAACATAACTCAATAAAGAAGCACTAGCTGTATTAACATTTACACCAACTTTGTTTACACAGTGTTCAACTACGGTATCTAACGATTTTTTTAGATGTGTTTGATCTACATCGTGTTGATATTGCCCAACGCCGATTGATTTAGCTTCAATTTTAACCAATTCAGCTAAAGGATCAGCTAATCGACGTCCGATTGAAACTGCACCACGAACTGTTACATCATAATTAGGAAATTCATCTCGTGCAATTTTTGAAGCAGAATAAATAGAAGCTCCTGCTTCACTTACTACAAATACTTCTACAGGATTTTTAAAATACACACGTTTCACTAATTGCTCTGTTTCTCTGGAAGCAGTTCCGTTACCAATCGCAATAGCTTCAATTTTATATGCATCAGCCAATGAGCTAAGTTTGTTCATTGCCTCTTTAGACTGATGCTGTGGTGCATGTGGAAAAATAGTTTCGTTATGTAATAAATCGCCTTGTTCATTTAAACACACTACTTTACAACCTGTTCTAAATCCAGGGTCAATGGCTAAAATTCGTTTTTCACCCAAAGGTGACCCTAATAGTAATTGTTGTAGGTTTTTTGCAAACACTTTAATAGCGCTTTCATCTGCTTTTTCCTTGGCAATAGACAAAGCTTCATTAGATAAAGCAGGAAAAAGTAAACGTTTATAAGCGTCAGCAATTGCTATTTCAATTTGTTCAGCACATTCGTTGTGTGAGCGAATAATTCTGTCTTCTATTTTTTGAAGCGTTCGTTCATTATCAATACTAATCTTAACACGAATAAAACCTTCTTTTTCGGCACGTAAAATAGCTAATAATCGGTGAGAAGGAATGCGACTTAGGTTTTCTTCCCAATCAAAATAATCTTTAAATTTTTGAGCTGCTTCCTCGTCTTTTTTAGTTTTGATAACCTTGGTTGCAATGGTAGCAAAACGCTCTAATTGGTAACGAATGTTATTACGGATATCAGTTCGTTCATTAATCCATTCCGCAATAATATGACGAGCGCCTTCTAAAGCTTTTTCTTCAGATTCAACTTCGTTATTTATATATTTTGAAGCCGTGTAGTCTAAATCGTTTACACGTTGACTCATAATCATTTTCGCCAAAGGTTCTAAGCCATTTTTACGAGCGGTTTCTGCTTTAGTTTTACGTTTCTTTTTATAGGGAAGGTAAATGTCTTCTAAAGTGGTTAAATCTTTAGTTTTTTCAATTTTAGCTTTCAACTCGTCTGTTAAAGCATCTTGTTCTTCAATAGCTTTTAAAATGGCTGTCTTTCGTTTTTCTAAGGCTTCAAATTGCTCTTTAAGTTGAACTATTTGTCCAATTTCAACTTCATCTAAATTACCTGTTTTTTCTTTTCGGTAACGGGCTATAAAAGGAACTGTACAATCCTCGTTTAATAATTCAATCGTATTTTGAATTGATTTTTGTGAAATTTGAGTACGAGAGGTTATGTAGGAGATAAGTTGCATTGAAAGTTATTTTAAATAAAAAAACCTCGCATGAATAGCGAGGTTTCAAATATAGTAAAAGGTTAATTTATCTTGTGAATTTTCTTAAGTGATATGTTTTGTCACTAGGGGTATAATCACTTCTGATATAAAAATCTTTATATTTAAAAATAGTGTAACCAATATCACTTTTTTTAGGAGTGCTTTTTATTTTATCAAAAATATTTTTAGGTACTTCGGCATCTTTAATATGTTCAAAATTAGTGTCAAATAAACATTCAATTTGAGTTGATTTTGTATTGGTAAAAGAATTATATGCAAACATAGTAGGGTTAAAGAAAAGGTTCACATTTACACTTCCTACACTAGCTATTGCTCCACCTATTCCTCCGAAGCCCCCCATCATCATTGGAGCAGCAGTTCTTTGTTCAACATAACCTCCTAGAGTAAGTAAATAAGTGTTTTTGTTTTTTATGACTGAAACCCCAATTTTACCAGCCGTTATTTTACGTAAAAACTTTTTGGTTTTTTCTAGCTCTCTATAGCCATTATAAAACCCTCCTTTTTGAATAATGGGAGTGTTTTTAAAGAGTATTTCTTCATCTTGATTGACTGCATATTCTTTTATGAAATTACCTGTTGAATAGTCTAAAATATACATTGATAAAATATTTTTTGTAGCAGCTACTACAGCTATTTTATCATCAAAAATAAAGGAGTTTGTTTTTTTTCTTCCAGATTTAACATTAGAAAGAGGTTTATTAAAAGTTACTGTAGAAACTTTATAATTTGTCAAGTTTACTGTAAATAATTGCGTTGTATTTTCATTATTGTCAAAAGAAATAATAAGATTATCATCTTTTAAATACATTTTGGCAGTCTCAGAAACTGATTCAATTGAATTAGGAGTATTTTCTTCAAACTTTTTGATAGGTGAGTAATTAAAAGGTAACAGCAAATCTATAACTCTTACTTTTTTATTCTTTTTGTTGAGAAGTTTTAGTTCAGCAATGTCTAATGGAATGTATTGTAAGTTACCATCTTCATTAAGATAGTTTAGATATATACTACCATCCATTTTATTTCCAGAGATAATATAAAACTTGTTTTTTAAAGAAACTGTTTGGATAAAAGTTTGTCCAGAAGGAAGTAAAAATTCTTTTACTGTATTTTTTTTATCATTAAAAGAAAAACTTACAGAAGCAAATTGTGTATTACTTTTATTAGTTAAAAATATTTTATATTCATTACCATAAATACTACTTCCTAAAAGTATTTTATACTTCCTTTTTTTAGTTTCAGATGAAAGTTGACCAGTTAATTTAAATTCATCATTAAATTTATATGCATACACATTTTTAGCGTCAGCAATTAAAATAGCTAAATCATTATTTTTTGTGTTTACAACAGGAATTACATCTTTAATATCTGTTGAATTTTCTTTTAAAAAGTTTTTAAAGCTAGCAATTTCTGTTTGAGCAAATAAAGAGCTATACATAAACCCTATTAAAAATAGGATATTCATACAATTTTTTTTCATTCTTAGTTATTATTAGGAGTAAAAAAACCTCGCATTTTATGCGAGGTTGCGAATATAATAAATGTTTTATTTAAGCTATAAATTCTCCGTTATTCACTTTTTCAGAAGGTTGCACAAAGGCTAATTTACCATCAGGAGTATCAGTCATTAAAATCATTCCCTGACTCTCTACACCACGTAATTTTCTTGGAGCTAAATTACATAGTACAGATACTTGCTGCCCCACGATATCTTCCGGTTTAAAGCTTTCAGCAATTCCAGAAACAATAGTACGTGTGTCAATGCCTACATCTACGGTAAGTTTTAGTAGTTTTTTTGTTTTAGCTACTTTTTCAGCTGCAACAATAGTCCCTATTCGAATATCCATTTTAGTAAAATCATCAAATTCAATAGTATCCTTTTGAGGCTCTACTACTTTGTTAGCCGCTTCGTTTGCTTTTTTTGTAGCTTCTAATTTATCTAACTGTGCTTGAATTGCAGTGTCTTCAATTTTAGAAAACAATAATTCAGCTTTATTAATTTGATGATCTGCTGGTAATAAAATGTCTTTTTCAGTAACATCATTCCAAGAAAGATTGTTATCAATATTTAAAATTGACTTTAATTTACTTGAGGTAAACGGTAAAAAAGGTTCTGATAATACTGCTAAACCAGCTGCAATTTGTAAAGCTACATACATAATTGTTTTTGTACGCTCTTCATCAACCTTAATTACCTTCCATGGTTCCTCATCAGCTAAATATTTGTTACCTAAGCGAGCTAAATTCATCATTTCTTGAGAAGCTTCTCTAAAACGATAGCGCTCTATAGATTTAGCAATTATATCAGGGAACTGTTTTAATTGTTCTAAGGTATCTTTATCAACTTCTGATAAATCACCAGCAGCAGGAATTACTCCACTGTAGTATTTGTTTGTTAATACTACCACACGGTTAATAAAGTTCCCAAAAATAGCAACTAGCTCGTTATTGTTTTTTGCTTGAAAATCTTTCCAAGTAAAATCGTTGTCTTTATTTTCAGGAGCATTGGCTGTTAAGGTATAACGCAATACATCTTGCTGATTAGGAAACTCTTCTAAATATTCATGTAACCAAACCGCCCAGTTTTTAGAAGTCGATAGTTTATTTCCTTCTAAATTTAAGAATTCGTTTGCTGGTACATTATCTGGTAGAATAAATCCGCCATGCGCCTTTAACATTGCAGGGAAAATGATACAGTGAAACACAATATTATCTTTACCAATAAAGTGTATTAATTTAGTATCATCTCTTTTCCAGTAATCTTCCCAATTTTTTCCTTCACGTTCTGCCCATTCTTTAGTAGAAGAAATATATCCGATAGGTGCATCAAACCAAACATATAATACTTTTCCGTCAGCACCTTCCACAGGAACAGGAATTCCCCAATCTAAATCACGGGTTACTGCACGCGGACGCAAACCGTCATCAATCCAAGATTTACATTGTCCTAATACATTTGGTTTCCAGTCATTTTTATGGCTTTCTAAAATCCACTCACGTAAAAAAGCTTCATGTTTATCTAATGGTAAAAACCAGTGCTTAGTTTCTTTTAAGGTAGGAACATTTCCAGTAATGGCTGATTTAGGATTAATTAAATCAGTAGCATTATGACTTGTACCACATTTTTCACATTGGTCTCCATAACTTTCTTCGTTTCCACATTTAGGGCATGTACCAATCACAAAACGATCTGCTAAAAACTGATTTGCCTCTTCGTCATATAGTTGTTGGGTAACTTCTTCAGTAAACTCACCATCGTTATATAACTTCGTGAAGAAATCAGAAGCTGTTTTATGATGAATTTCAGCTGAAGTACGAGAATAGTTATCGAAAGAAATACCGAAATCTTCAAATGATTTTTTGATGATTCCGTTATACTTATCAATAATATCTTGCGGAGTAACACCTTCTTTTTTAGCACGCATGGGTATTGCAACTCCGTGTTCATCAGAACCACAAATATAGGCTACGTCTTTTCCTTTTTGACGCAGGTAACGTGCATAAATATCTCCAGGAACATATACACCTGCTAAATGTCCAATATGAATTGGTCCATTTGTATAAGGTAATGCTGCTGTAATTGTATATCTTTTTGGTGTACTCATGTTTTTTCTACTAAAATTAAAGCGCAAAAGTACGAAAAAGCAATTTTTTATACTGTTATAAATTAGGTACATTTGATGGATTTTAAACCTTTAAGATCAAGAAAAGAGACTTGTTTATGGAAAAAAGAATTTTCATCTTATTTTTTTTACTGATAATTACATCAGTCTACGCGCAAAATGAAACTATGAAGTTAACTACACCACCATATTTGCAAAAGGGAGATACTATTGCAATTGTTGCTCCTGCTGGAATTTTAAAGAATCGTAAGCCCACTATTGATAAAGCTAAAAAGTTAGCAGAAAGTTGGGGGCTGAAAGTGGTATATGGTAAACACATGTTTAATCAGAATGATCATTTTGCTGGTACTGATGAAGAACGATGTCAAGATTTTCAAGATGCGTTAGATAATCCTAGTATTAAGGCGATTTGGAGTGCACGTGGAGGATATGGTTCTGTGAGAATTTTAGATAAATTGGATTTTACTAAGTTTAAAAAACACCCTAAATGGGTTATTGGTTATTCTGATATTACAGCGTTTCATAACCATATTCATAACTTAGGAGTAGAAACCTTACATGCTATGATGGGTACAAGTATGGAAGAGAGTTCTGATGATATAGTACAAACCATTGCAACTTTTAAGAAAGCATTGTTTGGAGAAAAATTGCGTTATGAGATTCCTGCTTCAAAAAAGAATAGGATAGGAGAGGTTTCAGGAGAGTTAGTTGGAGGTAATATTGCTATTTTGGCTTCTATGCTAGGGTCAGATAGTCAACTTTCTACAGACGGGAAAGTTTTATTTATAGAAGAAATAGGTGAATACAAGTATTCAATTGATAGAATGTTACAAAGCTTAAAACGTGCTGGATATTTCACAAAAGTTAAAGCGATTGTTGTTGGTGATATGACTAAAATTAAGAGAAATACAACTCCATGGGGAAGCTCTATAGAACAATTAATTTTAGAGGTTGTTCCTAAAGGTATTCCTGTATTGTTTGATTTTCCTGCAGGTCACGAACCAGATAATAGAGCATTGATAATGGGTAGAGAAGTTAAATTATCGATAAGTAAGAATAAGCAGTGCTTGGTAGAATTTAATTAATTGTTTTTTGTTTTACATGTGTTAATTCCTAATAACTTGTATAACGGACAAAAATTTATCAAGCTAGTAACTAAAAGTATAATTGCTAGTACAAGTAAGATATTACCAAAAATTCCTGTAATAAATTCAAAGTAAGACAGCGCAGCTATAATTAGAGCGATTAAAGTTCTAATAGCTTTATCGGTGTTTCCCATGTTTTTTTTCATGATAAAAAGATTTAAGGTTACTCAAATATAAGTTTTTAAATGGCACAACACAATGAACTCGGTAAGAAAGGAGAGCAATTAGCAATAGATTCTCTTATAGAGAAAGGGTATACTATTGTTGAAAAAAACTACCGATTTCAAAAAGCTGAGGTTGATATTATTGCTCAAAAGAAAGAAACTTTAGCTGTTGTAGAAGTTAAAACAAGATCAACAGCTTACTTTGGAAACCCACAAGATTTTGTAAATCCGAAGAAAATAAAACTATTAGTAACTGCTATTGATGATTATGTTACAAAAAATGATTTAGATGTAGAGATTCGATTTGACATTATCGCAATTGTTAAACAAGGAAATGAGTTTATAATAG
This sequence comes from Tenacibaculum sp. DPLXC6, assembly GCF_056815515.1. Classification (NCBI taxonomy): domain Bacteria; kingdom Pseudomonadati; phylum Bacteroidota; class Flavobacteriia; order Flavobacteriales; family Flavobacteriaceae; genus Tenacibaculum; species Tenacibaculum sp. DPLXC6. Next base: position 1,962,410 of record NZ_CP141806.1, on the reverse strand, counting down.
AACATATTGAAGATGCATTTTTATATTTTTAAAAAGAAAAAGCCCAACAAATTTGTTGGGCTTTTTTTATGTTGTTTATACAAAATAGTAAACTATTCGTTGTCACCGTTAAAGTATTTTTCTACATCTTCTTCATGGTCAGGCATTGCAATAATGTTCTTGTCTTTGTCTAATACAAAATAAGAAGGTGTACCAAGTAAGTTATATTTTTTTACTGTTTCGTTATCAAATTTATACTCAGGATGCGTTCCGATAGCATTATGCCATCCAGGTAAGTTTTTAACAAACTCATCCCATTCGTTTTCTTCATTTTCAATACCAAAAGAAACTACAGATACTTCTTTATGAGTTTGCATAAACTTATAAAGTTCAGGAATTTCTTTTACACAGTGTGGACAACCAGTACTCCAGAATACTAGTAAATACTTATTACCATCGTTTAATGTTGATAATTTATATTCTTGACCATCTTCTTTCCAAGAAAAATCAGGAGCTACTCTACCTACAGTTGCAAGTAAGATGTCTAATTTTTCCTTTTTAAAATCAGCGTCTTGATCTTTAGCTGGAAGTTTGTCATAATATTCAGCAAACATCCAATCCACAGCTGGTCCGTTACGCTTATCAGTAAGTGCGCTAATTAAATAATCAATTACTGCTTTTTCTAATTTGTCAGAAGAAATTTTCTTCATAACGGTGGTAATAGATTCCTTAATAAGTTTTTGTTGAACTTTTTTATCTTCAGAATAGTTTAAATAGAAAACATAATCGTTAATTCTATCAATTAAAAAAGAAGAGTTGTATAATTCATCACTTTTAAAGTCAACGTACTCAAAAAAGTTTTCGCTAGTAGCAGATAAATAGTCTTGTAGATTATCATGAGGATTGTATGAATTATATCTGCGTGAAGCTTTTATAAAACTATTTACTAACATTCCTTGAGATTTGTTTTCATAAGTTTCTTGTACGTCTTCAAGTTCTTTAAGCTCTTTCTTATAAGCTTTTTTCGCATCTCTTGATTCAGTTTCTATATAAGAAGCTTGTAAAGAATCTATCTTTTTTTGTACGGCGTTGTATGCTTGTAAGTATTCATTGTATAGTTTGTTTTCTCTAGAGCTAGTAAAAAGAACTGACTGATCAGGGTATTTTGGATTGAAAACGAACTCAACATTTTCTTTATTGAAGAAAAAATCAACAAAACCAGCACCCGTATTTCTATAGGTAGCTCTGTAGGCTCCAGAAGTTGCTGTGTTAGGTAGTTCAAAACTAAACTTTCCTAAAACTTGTTTTTCACCATTTATTGCAACAGTGTCAAATTTAATGGTAGTATTTGCAAGGAACTTTTGCTTTGCTCCTTCAATTTTATATAAAATAACCCAATCTCCTTTGTCTGGAGGGGTCATAGTACCTTTAACTGTGTACTGAGCATTTACAAGTGATGTGGTGAATATTAATAGAGCCAGTAATTTTTTCATCATAATATTTTAAAGGGTTATTAATAAGGTTTTAAAACTAGTCATTTACGAACTTCTATCCAAGAAGTGTACCACTTTTATTTTTTCTTATGTATTTTACAAACGATTTTTTAATTATTTGAAAACATGAACTTTAAAGAACAAATATTTTGGGTAACTGGCGCTTCTTCAGGAATTGGTAAATCTCTAGCTGTAGCGTTATCTAATTATGGAGCAAAGTTAATTATATCTTCAAGAAATGAAAGCTTTTTAAGAGAAGTGAAAAAACTTTGCAAAGTTCCTGAAAATGTTATGATTTTACCTTTAGATTTAGAAGATTATGAAAACCTACCAGAGAAGGTAACTAAAGCTATTTCATTTTTTGGAAGAGTTGATGTTTTAGTAAATAACGGAGGGATAAGTCAGAGATCATTAGTAAAAGATACATCAATAAAAGTAGATAAACGTTTAATGGATATTAATTATTTAGGAACAGTTTCATTAACAAAAGCTTTACTACCTCATTTTATTGAAAAGAAATCGGGACACTTTGTTGTAACTACAAGTATTGTTGGAAAAATAGGAACTCCATTACGTTCTACTTATGCTGCCACGAAACATGCTTTGCATGGTTTTTTTGATAGTTTGAGAGCAGAACATTATAAAGATAATATTGCTGTTACGTTAGTTTGCCCAGGTTTTGTAACTACGAATGTGTCAAAAAACGCATTAACAGGAAATGGTACTCCACAAAATACAATGGACACAGCCACAGCTAATGGAATACATCCAGAAAGGTTTGCTGAATTTATGCTAAAAGCTATAAAAAATAAAAAAGAAGAAGTTTATATAGCAGGGGTGAAAGAAAAGCTAGGTGTATATACCAAGCGATTTTTCCCTAAGTTATTATCAAAAATGATCAGGAAGCTAAGTGTTACCTAATCAAAAAAGTTAATTACTTCAAAATAATTAATAATAGCTTCTTTCATTAAAACAGATTGTTCACCAGGTTTTAAATTAGGTAATTCAGTTAGAGTTTTATAATGAGGCCACCCATCATTATCAAAAAAATCGAATTCATAGTATCCGTAAGGTTCTAATAGCTTACAAATAGCAATATGCATAAGGTTTACCTTTTCGTCTTTTTTAAACTTACGATGTCCTTGTCCTAATTCTTGAACACCAATTAAATAAATAACTCCATCAATATTGAGATCATCTCCATCAGCAAATTGTTGTGATAATTGAGTTATTACAAAATCCCATTTTTCTTTTAAGTTGGCTTCTTTTGTCATTTGTGTTTTTTGAGAAAGCAAAGATACAAATGAGTTATGTATATTTGAGCATAGATTTTTACAGTAGAACGCTTTTATATTTATGAATACTTTTGATATTATTATTGCTGCATTACTACTTTTTGGCTTTGTAAGAGGTTTAATGAAAGGGTTGTTTGTAGAGGTTGCTTCTTTAATAGCTTTGGTTGCAGGAGTTTATGGAGCTATCCACTTTTCATACTTTATTGGAGATTGGTTAAAAGACAGTGTTACATGGGATGAAAAGTATATTTCTTTGGCGGCTTTTGCAGGAACTTTTGTGGTAATAATTGTAGCAATAGCACTATTAGGGAAAATTTTAACCAAAATAGCTGATTTTGCAGCTTTAGGAATTTTGAACAAAATTTTAGGAGGTGTTTTTGGGGCTTTAAAAATTGGGTTAATTTTAAGCGTAATTTTTATTTTCTTCGGAAAAATGAATGATACTATTCCGTTTGTAAAGGAGGAGAGTTTAGAAGAATCTATTTTATTTAAACCAGTAAAAAAGATTGCTCCAACAATTTTTCCGTCAATCATAAAAGATGAGGAAGAGAATGATAACAGCAAAGAGATGCAACTAACAATATAAAAAAGCGGATAATTTTTTATCCGCTTTTTTTTAGTCTAAATGGTAAATCTCCATAATATCTTCTAAAATATGTTCAAAATCGATATTTAAATCGATGAGGTTTCCTGTTTTAATATCAAAAACCCAACCATGTACCTTTAAGCCTCTATCTCTGTAAGCTTTTTGCACAGCGGCAGTTTTAATAAGGTTGACACATTGTTCTTGCACGTTTAAATCTACCAAACGATCGTAACGAGCATCTTCATCTTCTATTTTATTTAACTCATCTTTATGTAAGCGATATACATCTCTTATATAACGTAACCAAGGGTTTAACAAACCTAAATCGGCAGATTGCATTGCGGCTTTAACTCCACCACAAGAATAGTGGCCACAAACAACAATATGGTTTACTTTTAAATGTTCAACAGCATATTCAATTACTGAAGCAGAGTTTAAGTCAATTGCAGGTACCATATTAGCAATGTTTCTATGTACAAAAACTTCACCAGGACTTGAACCCATCAAATCTTCTGCGGAAACTCTACTGTCAGAACAACCTATGTACAGCAAATCAGGACTTTGTCCTTCATTTAATTTTTTAAAATAATCTTTATTGGTAGAGAGTTTGTTTTTTACCCACTCTTTATTGTTTTCAAAAATTTTAGATAGATTCATTAATATATAAATTGTTTGTTGGAAGAATCTTTTACAGTTGCTTTCCGGATTAAGCAATATAATTACCGAAGTTAATAAAAAAAGAGAACCTAAAACTAGATTTAGATTCTCTTTATAATAATAATTATAGAGGATGTTTTTTATTCATAAAAAGTAACAGAGCCGTCTTTGATATCATACATAGCTCCAACAATCATAATTTCACCATTTTTATGCATTTCGGCTAATACATCGCTTTCATTTAATATTCTATCAATAGTTAATTGTACGTTTTTTTCTGCAACGTTATTTACAAATTCTAGATTAGATGAGTTTCTTAAACTTTCATCTTTAGGTTCTGTTACAGCTTCTACAGCTGGCTTAATTTTACTTAACATTTTAGTTAAGTTACCTAACTGAGCATTATCACAAGCTCCTTTAACTGCTCCACAACTAGTATGTCCTAAGACAACGATTAATTTAGTACCAGCTAATTTACAAGCAAACTCCATACTACCTAAAATATCTTCATTTACAAAGTTACCAGCAATTCTTGCACTAAAAATGTCTCCTAAACCTTGGTCGAAAACTAATTCAGCAGAAACTCTTGAATCGATACAGCTTAAAATTGTAGCAAAAGGAAATTGTCCTTCTCTTGTATCGTTAACTTGTTCTAGTAAATTACGATTAGCTTTTAAGTTGTTTTGAAATCTTTGGTTTCCTTCTTTTAAATATTGTAATGACTTTTCAGGAGTCATTGTAGCTTGAGTTTCTTTAGTGTGCGCTTTCATTGTATATATTTTTATAAGTTATTTATATCGTTTTTTTGTTATTACTAACAATACACATTTAAGAATATTGTTGGTAAAGTATTTTAAGGCTATGCCGCTTTTGGTCTAAGTTTAAAGAACTTAATAAAGCTTTCAGGGTTTTCTACAACACCGCGTTCTGAAATAAGTTTAATATTGATGTTTTTTTCTTTTGCTTTGAATGCAAAATCCTCTAAAATTTCAACAATATCATTATCTAAGTACCTAGTTTTTCTTACATCTAATTCTAAGTGAGTGTCTTCAGGTAAGCTATCTAACTCTTTTAAAATAGCTCCTTTGTTAAAGAAAGTAACTTCTTCAGCAAGTGTCATTTTTATTTTATGTATCCCGTTACTTTTATCTTCAATATGTAAGAAATGAGAGTTTTGATAACTCTTTATTAAAATAACAAAAACTCCTACTGCTAATCCTAAAGAAATTCCTGTAAGTAAATCGGTGAAAACAATACCTAAAACAGTTACAATAAAAGGAACAAATTGTTTCCATCCTAAGGCAAACATTTGTTTAAATAAGCTTGGTTTAGCTAGTTTATAACCAACAACTAATAAAATTGCGGCTAATACAGATAATGGTATTTTATTTAATAGGGTAGGAATTAAAATAACAGATAATAGTAAGAATAACCCGTGAATAATTGCTGACATTTTAGATTTACCTCCTGATTGAATATTAGCAGAACTTCTTACAATTACTTGAGTAATTGGTAAACCTCCAATTAAACCAGATAAAATATTTCCTGTTCCTTGTGCTAATAATTCTCTATTTGTTGGAGTTACATTTTTATCTGGATCTAATTTATCTGTAGCCTCAACACAAAGTAAAGTTTCTAAACTAGCTACTAATGCAATTGTAAATGCAGTTACCCATACCTCGTAGTTGGTAATAGCACTAAAATTAGGGAATGTAAATTGTCCTAAGAAAGAATCAAAACTTTCAGGAATAGGTACACTTACTAAATGAGATGCTTGTATTGCGAATGTTTCATTTCCTTGTGTTAAGGTAAAAAAGATAATTCCCATTACTACAGCTACTAATGGACCTTGAATTAATTGGAATATTTTTCCCTTTTTACTTAAAACTTTATCCCAAAGAATTAAAATAGCTAACCCAATAAAACCGATAACCATTGACCCCATCGTAATATTATCAGTAATACTTAAAATAGCTGAAAAAGTATTTTCTCCTGAAGGTTCAATAAAGCTATCAGCTCCTTCTGGCTCTGCATCATATCCGAAGAAATGAGGAATTTGTTTTAAAATTATAATAATACCAATACCGGTAAGCATTCCTTTAATTACTGATGAAGGAAAGTAGTAACCAATAACTCCAGCTTTAAGAACTCCAAAAAGTATTTGAATAATACCTCCTAATACAACAGCTACTAAGAAGTTTTCATAGCCACCTAAAGCACCAATAGCAGTTAATACAATGGCAGCTAAACCGGCTGCAGGACCACTAACTCCGATTTTAGAACCACTTAAGGCTCCAACAACAGTACCTCCTATAATTCCTGCAATTACACCTGAAAAAAGAGGAGCTCCACTAGCTAAAGCAATACCTAAACATAAAGGTAAAGCAACAAAGAATACGACAATACTTGCGGGTAAGTCGCTTTTAATAGTTTTAAACATAATATATGCGTTTATTTAGACTCCAAATAAAAATTTAGAGCGTATTTAATTTAAATGATTGATTTACTAAGAGAAACTCAAAACGTCTCAATAAAGCAATAGTATTATTACTGCGTATTGAAATATTTTCCAGGTTTTCTATTCAGAACCTCTTGTAGGAGGTGTTTACTTAAAAATTATTAAGCAGTAAAAAACTCGGGAGGTGGGGTAAGAATTTTTGGGTATTGTGAAACGTAGTTTTTAGATTGAAAACTAACATTTTTCTTTTTTTGGATTTTCTTATATAAAAAAGAAGTATAATCTTCGTTAGGATGAGCTTTTAATTCAGCTACCTTAACATGTTTAGTGTTTTCTTCTTCTTCACTTAGATTTAAGAAAATAGTAATATCTTGATCTTTATCAACCAACGTAATCACCGAAGGCGTAACAATAATGCCCGCAAACAAAACGATAAAAAAGATGGCGATTTTAGATTTCAAGATAATTTTTTTATTCATTTAGTGGCAAATGTAATTAATTTTTTAAAGCTAAAATGTTATAGTTCTTTTAAAATTTTAGTTTTAACCCATCCAATTTTTCCATCAGCTAGTTTTATTTTTTTCCAATTATCTACAGAATCTAATACATTAACCTTAGTTCCTTCATGTAATGTGAAAATTTCATTAGAGTTATCGGTAGGTTCATTGTTAACAGTAACTTCTTCAGTATAAATAATGGCTTCAATATTATTTTTAGCTTGGTTATATTGTGTGTATGTAATAACAAAAGAGGTTATTAAAAGTAAAAAGGATATAATGCTTGTTGTAAAGTAAATCCTTTTTTTACTTGGAGTATAGGCAAAATAAAACAGTAAAAATAAAATAGAAGCAATAAAAGAAAGAGCAATAGTAATTACAGCCCAAGTGTTATAAGTAAATTTTTGTAAGTAGTTTTCATTGAATTTTTGAAATACTGATTTAGGTAACGCTTCAATTCTATCAAGTGTTAAGCGTTTTGCTATAACTAAGTTGTTTTTAGCATCTTCATTCAAAGGGTCTAGTTGCAGTGCTTTTTCGTAATTATAAATAGTAGGAGCTACTTTATTAAGCTTATAGTAACAATTACCCAAGTTGTAATAGACTTCGGATGATGCTAGGTTTTCGTCTTCTATTTGCTCATATAGTTTAATAGCTTCTTCGTAATTACCTTCTTTGTACAAAGAATTAGCGTTTGAAAATAAATCGTTGGCGTTTTGTGCTAACGTAATTGTTGACACAAATAAGAATAAATATATAACTAGCTTTCTCATTATAACTGTCTATCTAATTGCGTTATTACTTGTTTTGCTTTTTCATATTCCTCTTTCATTTGCACATTAGTAATTGGAGTATATCTAGCAAAATCACAATCATTAAATACTTCAATAAAACTATTAATGGTTTCCTTATTAACGTTTTTGTCAGCTAATAAATCAGTAATTTTTTCACGACTTATGTCAGATGTTTCTACACCCAGTTTTGCTTTTAAGTAATTATGTAAGGCTCTTTCTAAAGCCTCATAAAAAGCTTCTTTACTGCCTAATTGTTTTTGTGCTTCTGATAAGTATTTCTTAGCAAGTCTGTCTGCTTTTCGCAACTTATTACCCAATACATCACTATCACGTTCTTCTTTCTTTTTTTGAATAACAATTCCAACAGGAATAGCTAAAATAGGAAGTAATAAAAGAATATAAAATAAGGTTGACTTAAATAAGTCACCTGTTTTTACAGGTTGTAAATTGGTGTTTGTTTGAATATATCTAAAATCGCTACCTGTAACTTTTACCTCTTGTTTGGCTACTGTATTAGCATCAGAGTTTGTTGGAATTTCTTTTCCTTCTAAAACATCAACGTATAAATCATCTGTAGTGATGGTTTGGTATACTTTTTCTTTAGGGTTAAAGTAAGAAAAGCTAGTTTTTGGAATTCTATATTTTCCTTTAAACTCAGGAACAACAGTGTAGTTATCGGTAACGGAACCAGATAATCCAGTTCCAGTAATACGAACGTTTTCTTTTCTTTCAGGTTGATAAACTTCTAGTTCTTTAGGAGTTTCAACTTTTGGTAGTTCAAAAAGTTTTAAATTTCCTTTACCATTTACCGAAACTTTAATTTGTGATGATTCATTTGCTTTTAAGGTATTTTTACTTAAAGAAACATCAAAAGAAAACTCTCCTACAGCTCCTGTGAAGTCTTCTGGTTTGTTTTTTAGAGGTAAAGCCTGAGCGTTAACAATTTTCTTAGCAGAAGAAAACTCTTTACGAACTTGACGTGTAATTACGTTTCCGAAAAAGTCGGCTCTTCCAGTAGGAACTGCCACAATTATATCCATTTTCATAGGATCGATTGTCAGTTTACCAGAGGTTGTTGGAATTAACAGGGCTTTATGTAAAACAGCATAACGATAAGTTTCACCGTTGTAAGTACCTGTTTTAACAGGCATTCCGTTACGTTTAATTTCTTGATTCCAGAAACCATTGTATTGTGGGGCTTCTGTTATGGCATTATCATAAATACCAACATTATCGCTAAAATATAAGCGATATTCTACATAAATCCCTTCACCAACATAAGGTTTAGATTTAGAAATTTCGGCAACTAAATGAATATTTTGCTCAGCAATATAACTAGGGTCATTTGGGTTTTTAGGAATGTCAACAGCATCTAAAACAATAACTTTTATAGGGTTTGATTTTATTGTTTTTCCATCAATTTCAATACTAGCAGAGGGGATATTAAATTCTCCTTTTCTTTTAGGCTGTAGTATGTAGGTGTAGGATTGATTGAAAGAAACCTTACCGTTAATCCAAGATTGACTTACTGATTGACTAGGACCTCCAACTATTTTAAAATTAGTAAAATTAGGTTCTTTAAAATTATCGGCTCCTTGTTTGTTGATTGAAAACTCAATACGTAATCGTTGGTTTACACCTAACTTATTTTTACTAACGGTAGCCGTTAACGCAGCATCTTGTGCATTAATGGTAAATGTTATAAAACTAACTAATAACGATATGTATACTTTCAACTTCATGTTAATTTTCAAAAATGTCTAAAAATAAATAAGATTTTAAAAATGGTAAAATTACCAGTCTTTTTCTTGTTTTACTTTTCTTCCTTTTGATTTTTTCGCATTCATTTTTTTCTGCGTCTTGTTTTCCTCATTATTTAAACTCTCTAAAAGTTGTTTCATTTGTTCGGGAGTCATTTTACCTTGTTGAGGTTTAGGTTTTTGGTTTTGTTTGTCTTTTTGATCTTGATTAGGTTTTTGTTGATTTTTTTGATCGTCATTTTTCTGATCTTGTTTATCATCCTTTTTGTCCTTATCGTCGCCTTTTTGATCTTTATTTTTGTCGTTCTTCTTGTCTTTGTCGTTTTGTTTTTGCTGATCTTTATTCTTGTCGTTCTTCTTGTCTTTGTTTTTATCCTTGTTGTCCTTCTGGTTTTGTTGTTGCTTTTTAGCTTCTTTTTGAGCAACAGCTAAATTATAACGAGTTTCATCGTCATTCGGATTTCTACGTAAAGAATTTTTAAAGGCTTCAACAGCTTGTTCATACTGCTTTTGTTCCATCATAGCATTACCTATGTTGTGATAAGCTTCAGCCTGAGCCATTTTGTCTTTTGAAGTCTCAGTAGTTACTTTAAACTGTTCTACAGCTTCTTTGTATTTCTTTTCTTGGTATAAAGTATTACCAAAATTATAGCTTGCTTTTTCATACTTGCTGTTCTTACCTAAGGCTTTTCGGTAGGCAATAGCAGCATCACTAAACTTTTGTTTGTTATATAGTTTGTTTCCTTCTCGTAACAAAGCACGTGCTTCACGTTGTAGTTTAAGTGTGTCTTGTTGCGCATTTGCCATTGCAGAAACTGCAAAAACTAGAATGAATATTAAATTTTGTAAACTTTTCATACTACACTTTAAGATTCTTCGTTAAACAAATCTACTTTCTTCAACCATTTGGTTTTCTTGTCAAATAAAAACATATCTAAAATTAAAAACAACAGCCCAATACCTACAAACCATTGAAATTGGTCTTTATAATCAGAAAATTGTTTTGTCTCAAATTCATTTTTTTGTGCATTTCCAATAATCTTCTCAATGGCTTCTACTGGATTTTCAGTTTTATTACCATCAAAATATTGTCCGTCAGAAGCATCAGCAACACCTTGTAAAACATCAGGTTTCCTTTGAGTGATTACTGTTTCTCCCATTCTGTTTTTTTTATAACCAATAAGCGCGCCATTTAATTTAATAGGAATTCGACCTCCTTTTTCAGTTCCTACACCTACTGTATATACTTTAACACCTTCGTTGGCGATGTTTTGAGCAACTTGCTTAGTTTCTTCTTGATGATCTTCACCATCTGAAATAATGATTAAAAAACGATTAGTTTGCTCATCGTTATCGTAATAAGTGTTTGCTAGATTTAAAGCTTCATTGATAGCTGTTCCTTGACTAGAAACCATATCTGGATTGGCGTTTTGCAAAAACATTTTTGCAGCAGCATGATCGGTGGTAATAGGTAGTAAAGGATAAGCATTACCTGCATAGATAATAATACCAACTCTATCACTTCCTAACTTATCAATAGTTTTAGATATAATTTGTTTTGCTTTTTCTAATCTGTTAGGAGCAATATCTTCTGCTAACATACTTTTAGAAACGTCTAAAGCAAACACTACATCAACACCTTCTCTTTTAACGGTTTTTAGTTTTGTTCCCATTTTAGGGTTAACTAATGACAGAATTAAAAACGATAATCCTACTAAAAAGAAAACAAGTTTTAATACTGATTTAAAGGTTGATGTGTTTGGTGCTATTTTAGATAAAAGAGCTGGATTAGCAAACTTTTTTTGAGTTCGTTTTTTCCACCATAAAACTAATAGGAAAACCACAATTATTACAGGAATAATTGCAAAAAGATAAAAATATATTGGTTCTTCTAATTTGTACATCTTGCTTAAATAAAACTTTTAAATACTGTGTTTTTTAGGGTGAACTCTAAGAGTAAAAATATTCCTGCTAGAAGTACTAAAAAACGATATTTTTCAGAGTAATTATAATACTTAAACTCTTCGATTTTAGTTTTTTCTAACTTGTCAATCTCGTCGTAAATTTCTTTTAACTTGGTGTTGTTAGTTGCTCTAAAATATTTACCGCTAGTTTCATTGGCAATATGCTTTAGCAAATCTTCGTCAATTTCAACTGGTTGATTTTTAAATGAAATTTTTCCTGTTCTTGGGTCTTTAGCCCAAGGGAAAGGAGCCATTCCGTTAGTTCCAATACCAATAGTATAAACCTTAATATCGTTTCCTTTTGCTAAATCAGTAGCAGTCTTAGGGTCAACAAAACCAGCGTTATTTACACCATCTGTCAATAAGATAATAACTTTACTTTTGGCTTTGCTATCTTTTAGTCTGTTAACCGCAGAACCTAATCCCATTCCAATAGCTGTTCCTCCTTCAAGTTGTCCCCATTTAATTTCTGAAATGGTTCTTTTTACAATAGATTTATCACTAGTTATTGGAGTTTGTGTAAAACTTTCTCCTGCATAGACTACAATACCAATACGATCATTTGGGCGTCGGTTTATAAAGTCAGTTGCAACTCTTTTTAAAGCTTCCAGGCGGTTTGGTTTAAGGTCTTTTGCTAGCATACTGGCCGAAACATCAACAGCCATTACAATATCAATTCCTCTATTCGTCTTTGTTTTTTTACTAACAGCTACATTTCTAGGGCGTGCCAAAGCAACTATTAAGCAGGTTAATGCCAATAATCTTAAGAGTTGTGATAGAGGTTTTAGTTTAGGTAAAATTGAACCTTGCACTTTAAAACCTTTAGTGCTTGGTATTCTAAGCTGAGCACTATCTTTTTTTCGGGTATAAAAACTCCAAAAAGCTAACAAAGGAATTAATATTAGCAACCATAAAAACTCGGGACTATGAAACTCGAAATTATTCCACTTCATCATCTTCTTCTTGTTTTTTAGGTTTTAAATTGTCTATGATAAGCTTAGCATCTTTTCGGTCTTCCTCTATTTCGTGCGATAAAGGCTTAGACTTTGCAAATTTTACTAAGTCAGACTCTTGTAATAGTCCCTTTAATTTGTCAATAATTTCCCTAGAGGTTTCTATTGACTTTGTGTCATTGAAGTCTTTCAAAACATCAATTAATTCATCAGTAGTACTCTCTAAGGCTGGGACACGTAACTCTCGTTCAATATAACCTCTTACAATGTCTGTTAATTCACTGTAATATTTTTTAACCTGATTGTTTTGCCATAACAGTTTTTTGTCAAGTTCCTCCAGTTTTTGTATTGCTTCTTCATATGGAGGCAACAAAGGAATAACAACCTTTTCTTCTTGTTCTTTTTTCTTTTTGAAAACAAAGAAGTAGAGTAGTAGAGCTATAATAATAAAGGCTATTACAACCCACCAGATGTATTGTTTGAAATCGTCAAACTGATATGGTTCTCCCTTAATTCCTTTAATAGGGAATTTTTTAATTTTAGTAGTGTCAATAGGAACAGTAGTTACGTTAACTAGTAAACTATCGGTTAAATAAGCTTGGTTTCTAATAAATATTTGTTGTTGCGGAATGTAAAAAGCACCGCTATCAAAACCTGTTAAAATATATTTTCGGATGAGTTTGTTTTCAATAGTGTCGATTTTGAGTGTATCGATAACCTCTAATCCTTTTAGGTTTTCTAGCTTAGGAATGATAACATTTTCAGTTTCATCAACAGATATTTTATATTGAAACTGTTCTCCAATTCTGATGTTTGTTGTGTCAATTTCTGCTTTTACCTGAGGTTGTTGTGTAAAGGCAAAAGAAGTTAAAAACAAGCATATGTAAAGTAGTTTGTGTTTCATTGTTTGTTCTTATCCTTTTCGTTTAAAATAACCTAACAATTTTCGTACGTAACTTTCATCAACTCTAGTGCTAATAGTTCCAGCACCACTTTTAGTAAAAGAGGTTTCAAAATAATCAGTTAAACGCAAGGCGTTAGCCTTAAAATGAGTTCTAACTGATTTTGAACTCGTATTAACCAATTGAGTTTTTCCTGTTTCAGCATCCATCATAGGAACCATTCCTAAATTAGGAATTTCCTCATCATGTTTATCATACACACGTATACCGGTTACATCATGTTTGTTACCAACAATTTTTAACGTACGTTCATAACCATCATCCATAAAATCAGAAAGCATAAAAACAATTGCTTTCTTTTTCATGATGTTGGATAAAAATTTGAGAGCTTCACTGATATTAGTTTGTCTACTTATTGGTTGAAACTCGATAAGCTCACGGATAATTCGTAATACGTGACTTTTCCCTTTTTTAGGAGGAATATACAGTTCAACTTGATCAGAAAACAGAATTAACCCGACTTTATCGTTATTTTGAATAGCAGAAAAAGCCAATGTTGCTGCAATTTCTGTTACAGTATCTTTTTTAAATTGTTCAGAAGTACCAAAAAACTCAGAACCAGAAATGTCTACTACCAACATCATGGTAAGTTCGCGTTCTTCTTCAAAAACTTTTACATAAGGTTCGTTGTAGCGAGCAGTAACGTTCCAATCAATAGCCCTGATATCGTCTCCATATTGATATTGACGTACTTCAGAAAAAGTCATACCTCTACCTTTAAAGGTTGAATGATATTCTCCTCCAAAAATATGATTAGACAGCCTACGTGTCTTTATTTCTATTTTTCGAACTTTTTTTAGTAACTCTTTTGTATCCATGTTTTCAATTGTCAGTTAACAGTTATCAATAATCAGTAAAGTGTTTTTGGCTGATAATTGCTCATTGATAATTGATTAAGGTACTTGTACTTCGTTAATAATAGAATTGATAATATCTATAGATGTAATGTTTTCAGCTTCTGCTTCATATGTAATACCAATTCTGTGGCGTAAAACATCATTTACTATTGCTCTAACATCTTCGGGAATCACGTATCCTCTTCGTTTGATGAAAGCATAACACTTTGCGGCTTTTGCTAAAGCGATACTACCACGAGGAGAAGACCCAAAACTGATAAGAGGTTTTAATTTTTCTAAATTATATTTTTCAGGATAACGAGTTGCGAAAACAATATCTAAGATATATTTTTCGATTTTTTCATCCATATAAACCTCATTAACTACGTTACGAGCTTTTATAATCTGGTCTATAGAAATTACAGGGTTTATTTTTTGAAAACTTCCGTTTAAGTTTTGACGCATAATAAGTTGCTCGTCTTGTAATTTTGGATAGTCAATTACAGTTTTTAACATAAAACGGTCTACCTGTGCTTCAGGAAGCGGGTAAGTTCCTTCTTGTTCTACTGGGTTTTGAGTGGCCATTACCAAGAAAGGCTCATCTAATTTAAAAGTTTCATCTCCAATAGTGATTTGACGCTCTTGCATTGCTTCTAATAAAGCAGACTGTACTTTAGCAGGGGCACGGTTGATCTCATCAGCTAATACAAAGTTGGCAAAAATAGGTCCCTTTTTAATAGAGAAATCATTTTCCTTTACATTGTATATCATAGTACCTACCACATCAGCAGGTAATAAATCTGGAGTAAACTGAATACGACTAAAGCTTCCGTCAACTGCTTTTGAAAGTGTGTTAATTGCTAAGGTTTTTGCAAGCCCAGGTACACCTTCTAATAAGATATGTCCATTTCCTAAAAGTCCAATTAGTAATCGCTCAATCATGTGTTTTTGACCCACAATTACTTTGTTCATTTCTGTAGTTAATAAATCTACAAAAGCACTTTCTCTTTCTATCTTTTCATTGATGGCTCTTACATCTATATCCATAGTAATTGAAATAAATTAGAATTTATATGAAACAAAGCTACAATAATAAGAAAATAACAGCTGTTAAAGTATGGTTAAAGCTAAAAACATTCTGTGTTCTTGTTGTTTTTTTAAATGATTACATATTTTTTTATGTATTTGTTTATTTTTTATGTTTAAATTTATTATTCTTGTTGTAAATTAACATATTTTAACGTTTTAACTTTAACTAAACTTAATTACTTATGGATAAAAAAAATAAAGTAATTGTCTTCATTTTATTGATGTCTTTTGCATCAATGATTGGTCAGACAATAAAAGGTAAAGTAACAGATGAAAGTGGATCACCTCTTCCATTTGTAAATGTATTGGAGAAAGAAACTGTAAATGGAGTAAGTACAGATGATAATGGAGAGTTTACTCTTAATGTAAAAAAGATACCAGTTACTTTAGTTTTTTCTTCGGTAGGATTCTCTACTTTAGAAAAAACAGTATACAAGTCTTCTTATGTTACAGTTGTCTTAAGAGATGATAATGTTTTAGATGAGGTTGTTTTAACAGGTAACCGTTCTAAACCGAGGACAATTTTAGATTCTGCTGTTCCTATTGATAATGTAAGTGTCAGAGAACTACAAGCAACAGGTCAAACAAATATTGATCAGATGTTAACTTATACAGTTCCTTCATACAATTCAAGTAATCAAACAATATCTGATGCAACAGCTCATTTTGATCCAGCTGATTTACGTGGATTAGGACCTAGTAGAACATTGGTTTTGGTAAACGGAAAGCGTAAAAATCAGAGTGCTTTAGTGTATGTAAATGATACACCAGGAAAAGGTGAAGTAGGTGTGGATATGAAAAGTATTCCAACAGCAGCTATTGAAAGAGTGGAGATTTTACGTGATGGGGCTTCTGCTCAATATGGTTCAGATGCAGTAGCTGGTGTTGTTAATATAATATTGAAGAAGAATATTGACTTCACTCAGGTAAATGTAAACTCAGGGGTAACCAAAGAGGGAGATGGTTTTAATATTGATGGTGATGTTAATCATACGTTTACTTTTGGAGAAGGAGGGTTTGTTAATACTACTTTAGGATTGAGCTATCAAGAAAAAACTGACAGGGCAGCTGAACCTGGAAAGGATGATTTATTTGGTGTAGATAATCAATGGACAAGGGATAATCCAGACTTAGGAATGATTATAGGGCAACCAGAGATGAAAAAAGGAGATTTGTTTGTGAATGCTGAATATCCTCTAAACGAGAACACAAAATTATATGCATTTGGTGGTTTTAATATGCGACAAGGTAAAAGTTTTGCATTGTATAGACCTCCATACTGGATTACTGATGATTTTGGATTATTAACTCCAGATGGAGAACCATATGATGGTTTTCAACCAACTTTTGAAACAGATATTCAAGATATCTTATTTACAGCAGGAAGTAAGTTTAAGCTAGGTGGTTTTGATGCAGATTTAAGTGCAAGTTTTGGGCGTAACTCTGTGGATTATACAATAGGAAATACAATTAATGTAAGTCTAGGTCCAAATAGCCCTACGTCTTTTGATGCTGGAGCATATGCTTTTAGTAATATTATAGGAAACTTTGATGTAAGTCGTTCTTTTGGAGATGTAAGTATAGGTTTAGGTGTGGAAGGTCGTCAGGAGCGATTTGAAGTAACTGCAGGAGAAGAAGCGTCTTATATTGATGGAGGAGCACAATCATTTCCAGGTTTACAACCAAGTAACGCTTTAAATGAAACAAGAACAAATATTGGAGGTTACGGAACCTTAGATTGGGATGTTTCAGAAGATTTCTTAATTGGTGGAGCATTACGTTATGAGAATTATTCTGACTTTGGAGATAATTTTTCATGGAAAGTGAGTTCTAGGTACAAAGTTGGGGAAGCAGGTGTGTTGAGAGCGTCATATAGTACTGGATTTAGGGCGCCTTCATTACATCAAGTATATTTAAGTAATGTGCAAACTTTGGTTTCTGGAGGTACAATCTCTAATCAAGGAACATTCAACAACGTGAGTCCTGTGATTAAAGATTTAGGAGTAGCTTCATTGTTTGCAGAAACATCAAAAAATATTTCAGCAGGATTAACTGTTAAGGCTTCTAATGATTTTACTATTTCATTAGACTATTATAATGTTAAAGTAGAAGATAGAGTTGTATTTTCAGGGGAAATTGGAGGAACTGATGATAATGGTAATTCAAATGCTACTGTTCAACAAATTTTAGATGATAACAGTGTTACAAGTATTAAGTTTTTTATTAATGCGGCTGATACAAAAACAGAAGGATTTGATTACACAATGCGTTACAAAAATATAGATTTTGCAGCGGGAAAACTTGGATTGAATTTAGCGTTAAATATTAACAGGACAAAATTAGAAGGAGAAGTAAAAACCCCTACTAAATTGGCAAATTATAAGAATGCTATATTTAATAGAAAAGAGCAATCTAGAATTATTAGTGCAAGACCAAATACCAAACTTTTGTTTGGTGCAGATTACAAGTATAAAAAGTTCACCGCTTTTTTAAATAACACCTATTTTGGAGAAGTAACTTGGCAACATGCAACAGATCCCAATAAAGATCAAACATTTAGTGGGAAAGTAATAACTGATGTGTCTTTTGGTTATGAGTTTTCAGACATGATTTCGTTTAATGCTCAGGTAAATAATTTATTTGATGTGTATCCAGATGAAATTGATACTAAAGGAGATGTAGTGACAGATTTAGGAGGGCGCTTCAAGTACCCTTGGGAAGTAAATCAATTTGGGTTCAATGGTATGACTTTTAAAGCAGGATTAACTTTTAAGTTTTAGGTTAATTATTTGATAATAAAAAAAAGCACCTCAAAAAGGTGCTTTTTTTTATGGTCTATTTCTTTATTGTTATAAGGTTTTTGAATAAAACTCAATAAGTAAAACAACAATTCAATAATTAAAAATTATGCATAGAATCATATGATTACAATGAGTTTGTCAAGTCTTCACAATAGAGTGTTATGAAGTATTGAAAGAATAATATGCTTAAAATAGTTGTAAGTAAATGTGTTTAGAAGAATAGAGTATAAAGAGATTTTAGATATAAGATACTTTTAAGAGGTCTAATTTTTTTATGAAGTACATAAGATTGTTTTGCTGGTATTGATAAATAGTAGTTTTTGTGTTAATGTGTTGGGTGTGATTTAATTACGAATATGTTTGTTGTGGGGTTTAAATATTAGTATGTTTATAGTAAATTAACTTTTTTAACATAAAAAACAAAATAGCAATATGATTATGGAACAAAAAACGAAATTATTTGTTTGTGTTTTATTGATGTCGTTCACATCAATGATTGGTCAGACGATAAAAGGGAAAATTACAGATACGAATGGAGTGCCTCTGCCTTTTGTAAATGTAATAGAGAAAGGTACTACTAATGGTGTAACAACTGATGATAATGGAGAATACTTTTTAAAAGTAGGTCAGTTACCTGTTACGGTTATAGTTTCTTCAGTGGGGTTTAGAACGAAAGAAGTAGAAGTAACTGATAGTTCTTATCTTACAATAGTAATTGAAGAATCAAGTGAGTCCTTAGAAGAGGTGGTAATTGTAGGTTCTCGTAATAAAGGTAGAGTCGCAATAGATTCTCCCGTAGCTATTGATGTGTTAGATGTTTCTGAGCTAACTGAGTCAGCACCTCAAGTTACAGTGACAGAAATTTTAAATTATGCAGCGCCGTCTTTTAATTCCAACCCTCAATCAATTTCAGATGGTACGGATCATATCGCACCAGCTGCTTTAAGAGGATTAGGTCCAGATCAAGTATTAGTGTTAATCAATGGGAAAAGACGTCATAAAACTGCTTTGGTAAACGTAAATGGTACTTTTGGTAGAGGTTCAGTGGGAACAGATATGACAACAATTCCATCAATTGCTATTGAAAGAATTGAAATTCTTAGAGATGGTGCAGCTGCTCAATATGGTTCTGATGCTATTGCAGGAATAATAAATATTGTCTTAAAGAAATCTACAAATAAGTTAGAAGTTAACTTAACAACAGGTGCTAATTTTACAAGTGAAAGTAGCCCAGAGAGAGATATAGATGGAGAAAAATTAAATTTAGGGTTAAATTATGGATTACCAATTGGCAAAGATGGAGGGTTTATAAATTTTACTGGAAATTTTGACTTTAGAGGATGGACTAATAGAATGCAAGAATGGGAAGGCTCAATATTTAATGCTTACAACTCTATTGAAAGAGTTGCAGCAGCAGATGGGTATAATATTTCAAACCTATTAGATGATGATTTAGATGATATTTTTAATTATGCGGGTGATGCAGGAATTACATTGAATGGTACTGAAACAAAAGAAGAATTGCGAACAATCTTAGGAGCTGATGTTACTGAAGCAGAGTTGTTAGCCCGTGGCTTAAAAAGAAGTGATTTTAACATGAGAGTGGGGCAATCAAGGGTAAGAGGAGCACAATTTTTTGCAAACATGGAAATTCCGTTGGGAAATGAAACCTTTATTTATGGGAATGCTGGTTTAAGTTATAAGAATGGTAATGCAGCAGGTTTCTATAGATTACCAAATCAATCTAGGGCATACACTCCAGCATATATGAACGGGTTCTTACCAGAAATAAACTCTAATATTCAAGACAAATCGTATGCGATTGGAATAAAAGGAAAGTTAGGTGATTGGAATGTAGATTTTTCAAATACATTTGGTAGAAATGAGTTTACTTATTTGATAAGTAATTCAAGCAATGCATCTTTAGGTAATTCAACGCCTTTTGAAGCGAATTCAGGAGGGTTTTATTCAAGCGAAAACACAACAAATATTGATCTTAGTAAGTTTTACGAAGATGTAATGTCTGGTTTAAATATAGCTTTTGGAGCTGAATATCGTTTAGAAAATTATGGTATTGTAGCAGGGGAGGAAGCGTCGTATGCACAATATAATACTTTGGGGAATGTACATGATCCAACAGATCCTGATTCAATGGTTCCTGAAGATTTTTTTGGTAACTCAAGACCAGGAGGTATTCAAGTGTTTCCTGGATTTAAGCCAGAAAATGAAGTAAACTCATTCAGAAACTCTATAGCAGGATATGTAGATGTTGAAGCAGATTTTACAGAGTCTTTTTTATTAAGTGGAGCTGTACGTTATGAGAATTTCTCAGATTTTGGAGGTACTTTAAATGTAAAAGTAGCATCTAGGGTAAAAGCTTCTAAAAACTTTAATTTAAGAACTAGTTTACAAACAGGGTTTAGAGCACCATCATTACATCAAATATCTTACAGTTCAACCAGTACCTTGTTTGTAGATGGTATACCAAATGAAGTTGGGGTATTTTCAAACACTTCGAGAGTTGCAAGGATTTTAGGAATAGGTAAATTAAAAGAAGAAACTTCTTTTGGGTTTTCTGCAGGATTTACAGCAAAAGTGCCAAGTGCAAACTTAAAGTTTACGGTTGATGGATATCTTATAAATATTGATGACAGAGTAATATTAACAGGGAGTTTTGATGATAATGGAGACGCTGAGTTGGAAAGATTGTTCCAACAAGCAAATGCTACACAAGCAGCATTTTTTGCAAATGCTGTAGATACTCAAACAAAAGGAGTAGATATTGTTGTTGATCACAAAGCAAATCTTTCTGACAAGATGAGGTTAACTAACACTTTAGCGTTTACATTTTCGAAAACGGATGTAGAAGGTGTGAATATTCCAACAGCTATAAAAAATGGAGGATTGTCTGATACTTATTTTGACCCAACAAGTAGAATTTATTTAGAGTCTTCGGTTCCTACAACAAAAGGGAATTTATCACACAATTTAAGTGTTAATGACAAATGGAGTATCTTTTTAAGAAATAGTTATTTTGGAGAAGTTGAAGAAGCAACTAACAGTAACGATCCTTCTATAGATACTACTTTTGGAGGAAAAGTAATTACAGATCTTTCTTTTGGATACAACTTTAATAAGAGCTTAAGTTTAACATTAGGAGCAAATAATTTATTTGATGTTTATCCAGATGAGAACGATCCCGCTTTTAGATCTAGTGGACGTTTTATCTACTCAAGACGTTCTGTACAGTTTGGAACTAATGGTAGGCATTTATTTGCAAGATTACGTTTTGTATTAGATTAACATTGGAATAATTCATAAAAAAGCACCTTTTTGAGGTGCTTTTTTTATTGTTTATATTCTTTTAAAAATAGTTTATCGTTTTCAAAAACCGCATAAGTATAATACTGAATCCAATCCCCCGTATTAAGGTAAACACTGTTCTCTTTAAGTTGAATTTCTAAAGGAAGATGTCTGTGTCCAAAAACAAAATAATCGTAGTGTTTAGCTTCTAATTTACGTTTACAATATTGTACAAGCCATTCATTGTCTTCGCCTAAAAATTTAGCATCCTCATCACCAGAAATCAATTTGTTTTTAACCGACATGTATTGTCCTAATCGAACACCTAAATCTGGATGTAGCCAACGAAACATCCATTGAAATAACGGGAATGTAAACACTTTTTTCATGCGTTTATATCCTTTATCTCCAGGGCCTAATCCATCACCATGACCTATTAAAAATAATTTATCGTTGATTTTAAATTCTTGAGGTGAATGAAATACAGGGATATCTAATTCCTTTTCAAAATAATCATGCATCCATAAATCATGATTTCCAACAAAAAAGTAAATCGGAATACCACTATCTTTTATTTCAGCAAGTTTACCTAAAACACGAACAAAACCTTTAGGAACAACAGTTTTATATTCAAACCAAAAATCGAATAAATCACCTAGAATAAAAATTGCTTCAGCATCTTTTTTAACTTCGTTTAACCATGTAACAAACTTTTGTTCACGAGGAAAACTAGCTTCAGAAGTTGGAGCTCCTAAATGTTGGTCAGAAGCAAAATAGATTTTTTTATTCTCAGAAGTATTGATTGAAATCAAATCGTAAATTTTGGTAAAAATAAGTATTTTACCTAGAGTTTACACAAACAAATTTTGGCTACATTTGTTTTCGTATTTACAAAAACTCTTGTTGATGAATCCATTTGATGATGCCTACTTTATGAGAAAAGCTTTACAAGAAGCTGAGTTAGCTTTTGATAAAGGAGAGGTTCCTGTTGGTGCAGTTATTGTTTTTAAAGATCAAATAATAGCAAGAGCACATAACTTAACAGAGTTGTTAAATGATGTTACCGCACATGCAGAAATGCAAGCGTTTACTGCAGCAGCAGATTTTTTAGGAGGAAAGTATTTAAAAGACTGTACTTTGTATGTTACGCTAGAGCCTTGTCAAATGTGTGCGGGAGCGAGTTACTGGACGCAAATAGGTAAAATAGTGTACGGAGCTAGTGAACCTAAACTTGGTTTTTCTGTTTTACAAACTAAAATACATCCAAAAACAAAAGTAATATCAGGGGTTTTGGAAGAAGAGTGTGGCTTTTTGTTGAAGAAATTCTTTATTGAAAAACGCAACTTAAATTGACGATAGTCATTCCGAACTTGTTTCGAAACCTTATAAAAAGAAATTAAAACAAAGTCTGTTGTTTGGCTCCACTTTCGTGTTCTAATAACCATTTTTTACGCCATACACCACCAGCATATCCTGTTAATGAACCATCAGAACCAATAACTCTATGACATGGAATTACAATCCAAATAGGGTTTTTACCGTTGGCTGAAGCTACCGCACGAATTGCTTTAACATCTCCTAATCGTTTGGTCTGTTCTAAATAGGTTCTGGTACTTCCAAAAGATATGTTTAATAATTCTTTCCAAACAGATTGTTGAAAAGTTGTTCCTTGTGGGTTCAATTTTAGGTTGAATTCTTTTCTAGTACCAGCAAAATACTCATTTAGTTGGGTAATACATTCTTGTAAGCAAGCTGGAATTTCCTTTGAGGAGCTGATTGTGGTTGAGGTATCATCATCCAATACAGAAATGGATTGAATTCCGTTTTCGTCACCTTCTATTTTGGCAATTCCTATAGGAGTTTTATAATATGTGGTCTGTAGCTTAGACACCAAAAACGTCTTTAGAGTTCTGTGTTGTAATTTCCGAAATTTCATCGAAAGTCAATCCATAAATATCTACCAATTTATCCACAACATTAGTTATGTAGCTACTTTCATTACGTTTACCTCGGTATGGAGTAGGAGCTAGGTAAGGAGAATCGGTTTCTAAGACAATGTGTTTGATATCAATTTGATTTAAAAATTTATCAATCTTTCCATTTTTAAAAGTAGCTACACCACCAATCCCTAATTTCATGTTGTATGAAATTGCTTTTTCAGCTTGTTCTAATGTTCCGGTAAAGCAGTGAAAAATACCAAATAAATCGTCTCCTTTTTCAGTTTCTAAAACTTCAAAAATTTCATCAAAGGCATCACGACAATGAATTACAATAGGTAGTTTTTTCTCTTTTGCCCACTGAATTTGCGTGCGGAAGGCTTCTTGTTGTTGTGGTAAAAAAGTTTTGTCCCAATATAAATCAATACCAATTTCACCAATCGCATAAAAATCACGTTTATCTAACCATTCTTTTACATGTGCTAATTCTTCTTGGTAATTCTCTTTTACCGAAGTAGGGTGTAAGCCCATCATTAAAAACACATCTTCTGAATAGTTTTTTTCCAAATCGAACATACGTTCAGTATAAGAGCTGTCAATAGCAGGAATAAAAAAACGAGAAACACCAGCTTTTTTAGCGCGTTGTATCATTTCGTTCCTGTCCTCGTCAAACTGACTTGAATATAAGTGTGTGTGTGTATCTGTAATCATTTATTGCCGTATCTTTACGAGACAAAAGTACAAGAAATGGCAAGTTTGAAAAAAGTATTACGAAAAAAGAAATACATTAAAATAAAACTCAAAAAAATGATTACAAATCATTTAGAGTTAGATGCGGAGATAAATGGTGTTAAAGGAAGGTTTATTTTAGATACAGGCGCTTCTAATTCGTGTGTTGGGTTAGATTTAATAGAGCGTTTTAAACTTGTTTCTGAGGAAAGTGAAGTAAAAGCTGCTGGAGCAGGAGCGACGGATATGGAAACACACAAGTCAGAAAATAATTCTCTTAAAATAGGAAAGTGGAAAGCGAATGAGTGTGATTTAGTATTGTTTGACTTAACGCATGTAAATACAGCTTTAAAACAACATGATGCTGATGAGGTAGACGGAATTATAGGCGCAGATATTTTAGAGCAAGGAAAAGCCTTTATTGATTATAACAAAAAAGCATTGTATTTAAAGAAGCTTAAAAAGAAAAAAGTTAGAAAATTAAAAGTTCCATTTTAGAGCATAAAAAATCCGTAAGACACGTCTTACGGATTTTTTTATACTTAATTTATTTAAGTTAATTAACTTAAAACTTCTTTAATTCTTTTAATTGCCTCACGTAATTGTAATTCAGAAGCAGCATATGATAAACGAACACAGTTTGGAGCACCAAAAGCTTCACCAGTTACTGTAGCTACGTTGGCTTCTTCTAATAAAAGCATAGAAAAGTCGTTGGCATCTTTAATTTCTTTTCCTTGGATTGTTTTTCCGAAGAAATCAGAAATATCTGGGAATACATAAAAAGCCCCTTCTGGTACGTTTAGTTTAAACCCATCGATTTCTCCTAATAACTGTAAAACTAAATCTCTACGTTTTTTAAACTCATCTACCATGTATTGTACTTTTTCTGGCGATGCTTTTACAGCTGTAATTGCAGCGCGTTGAGCAATACAGTTAGTTCCTGAAGTAATTTGACCCTGCATTTTAGTACAAGCCTTAGCAATCCATTCAGGAGCTCCAATATAACCAATTCTCCATCCTGTCATGGCAAAAGCTTTAGCCAATCCGTTTACAGTTATGGTACGGTCGTACATGCTTTCAATAGCAGCAAAACTAAATGGTTTTGTTCCGTAGTTAATGTGCTCATATATTTCGTCAGATAAAATATAAATATCTGGATGCTTTTCTAATACTTTAGCTAATGCTCTGTATTCTTCCTCGCTATAAATTGTTCCACTTGGGTTATTTGGCGAGTTAAAGAAAATCATTTTTGTTTTTGGCGAAATAGCAGCTTCTAATTGTTCTGGAGTGATTTTAAAATCATTTTCAATAGAAGAAGGAATTTCGGTAAATTTAGCTTCACACAAAGTTGCAATTGCAGAATAGCTTACCCAATAAGGAGCTGGCAATAACACTTCATCACCAGGGTTTAATAATACCTGAGCTACGTTAGCAATAGATTGTTTTGCTCCTGTAGAAACAACTACTTGGTTTGGAGCATATGTTAAGTTATTATCACGCTTAAACTTCTCGCAAATAGCTTCTTTTAATTCTACATATCCATCAACTGGAGTGTATGAGTTATAATCTTGATTAATAGCTTCAATTGCAGCATCTTTAATAAAATCAGGAGTGTTAAAATCTGGTTCTCCTAAACTTAAACTAATGATGTCTTTACCTTCAGCTTTTAATTCTCTTGCTTTAGCAGCCATTGCTAAAGTTTGCGATACTGGTAAACTGTTAATTCTGTTTGATAATGCGTTTGACATTGTGTTGTTATGTTGTATGTTGATTTATGCTAATTGCGGTTTTTTTCCTAATTCAGCTAAGTGTCTAAAGTGCTCAATAACTGCTCTACGTGTAGTATTGTATTCGTTATAAGGAAGGTTAAATTCCTTAGCAGTTTCTTTTACAATTTGAGCTAACTTCTTATAGTGAATATGAGAAATGTTAGGAAAAATATGGTGTTCTACTTGGTGATTTAATCCACCTGTGTAAAAGTTGATAAACCAATTTCTAGGAGCAAAATTTGCTGTAGTGTATAATTGGTGAATAGCCCATGTGTTTTTCATATTACCATCTTCATCTGGTAATGGGGTTTCTGTTTTAGGAACAATGTGTGCTAATTGGAAAACCACACTTAAAATGATTCCTGCAGTATAGTGCATCACAAAAAATCCGATTAATACTTTCCACCAAGCAACATTCATCACAGCAATTGGTAATACAATCCAAAGAGAATAATAAATAACTTTAGAAACTACTAATTTAGTCCACTCTTTAGCTGGATTTGGAAACTCACCATACGATAACTTACGCTTTAAATAGCTATGCATTTGTTTAAAATCGGTAGTAATAGCCCAGTTAATAGTTAACAATCCGTATAAAAAGATTGAATAATATTTTTGGAATTTATGAATCCATAACCATTGTGTGTGTTTTGAAAAACGAATAATCCTACCAGCATCCATATCTTCATCATGGTCTTGAATGTTTGTGTATGTATGGTGTAATACATTGTGTTGTACTTTCCAGTTATACACATTACCTGCTAAAATATAAATACTGCTTCCAAAAAGCTTATTTACCCATTTTTTACTAGAAAAAGATTCGTGGTTGGCATCGTGCATCACATTCATTCCAACTCCAGCCATTCCAATACCCATTACAATAGCAAGTGCTAATTTTATCCATTGCGACATATCAACAGTTAAAATTAATATGAACGGAACGATAAACATAGCTAACATAATAATAGCTTTTGAATATAGTTTCCAGTTACCTGTACGCTTAATATTGTTTTCTTTAAAGTAAGTGTTAACTCTTTTATTTAGAGTTCTAAAAAACTTAGCTTTGTCTATTCTTGAGAAGTTTACTGTCTTCATTTGTTGTTTGTTTGTACCGCAAAAATAAACGTTTTTGGTTCACGGTTATTGCTAAAGGTTAACTTTTTAACTAGATTAATATCTTTTACATAAAAATTAACAATACCAATTAGTTTTTTATTTTTGCAGCGGAAAAAATCACTTCATGGAACTTATAAAAAAATACTTTGACAATTTATCAGAAAAGCAATTAGAACAATTTTCTAAGTTGCAAGAACTGTATCAAGATTGGAACTTAAAAATTAATGTTGTTTCTCGAAAAGATATTGATGAATTGTATTTACGCCACGTATTACATTCGTTAGGAATAGCGAAGGTTATGGAGTTTAAAGCAGGAGCCAAAGTAATGGATGTAGGTACTGGTGGAGGTTTTCCAGGAATTCCGTTAGCTATTTTATTCCCAGAAACACAATTTCATTTGGTAGATTCTATTGGAAAAAAGATAAAAGTAGTGAATGAAGTTGCTGAAGGATTAGGTTTACAGAATGTGAAAACGACACATGGACGTGTTGAAGAAGTAGACGACACCTACGATTTTATTGTAAGTAGAGCTGTGGCACAAATGGAAACATTTCACCGTTGGGTGAAAAATAAAGTGCACAAAAAGCAAAATCACGCACTTAAAAACGGAATTTTATATTTAAAAGGTGGTGACCTTACGGAAGAACTTGCGAACTTCCCTAAAGCCACCATTTATGATTTACCAGATTTTTTTGAAGAGGATTTCTTCGAAACTAAAAAAGTGGTGCATTTACCTATGAAATATAAGGGTTAAGATTTTACAGTAGAAAACACATAGTGCATTTCAGCTGCAATTTGTAAACTACGCTCTAAGTATTTCTCTTTTTCAGAAGATGTACCGTCGTATAATTTAGGATCTTCATAAGTAATAGGAATCCTTTTATCAGCACCTGCTATAAAAGGACACCCTTCGTCGGCTTGTGAGCAGGTCATGATAGCACAAAATGCTGAAGTAGGGTTAAACGTATCATCATATTTTTTAGAAAAACCTATTATAGAAGGCGTGTTTTCTGCGTACTTTATTGCATAAATAGGGTTTGTACCTTCAGATAATTGCTGAATCTTAAATCCGTTACCTACTAAAGTATCTACAACTGTTGCATTCATAGCAGTAGCTTCTGTTCCTCCTGAATAAGAAAGGACATTCGGAATTTGATAATAAAAAGCCATTGTTTGTGCCCATACTTGCGACAAATGACTTCTTCTTGAGTTATGAGTACAAATAAAATTCAGATTTATGACTTCTTTATTGTTCAGTTTTTCCTGAATGTAACTTACAAGAGGTTGTAAAACTTGTTTTCGCTCTTCTGAAACAGTTAAACTTGAAAGAGTTTGTTGTATTTCAGTAAATAGAGATGAGGTTTGTGTATTCATATTAGCAGCACCCTGAATTTGGTTCACAAGCAGTTTGTTTTTGTAAATCTGATAGTTTCACTCTTGGTTTTTCTGTTGGAATTCCGCAGTTATCTTTAGCTAAACAATCCGTTTGTTTTGTAGTAAGTAAGAAATTGGTTCCGTCAAAATCCAATCCATACTTTCCAATCGTACTTCCTTGGTATTCTACCTCGATTTCTAAATCAGGAATATTTAATACTTTTTCTGATAACTCAATAATATGAATTAATTTTTCTGGGTGTAATCTGTGATCATAATCATTTGCATTCCATAATTGGAAGTTAACTACTTCTTCATTTCTAACTGTTCCACCACAGTCGATAAAGTTTTTAGTAACTTTTCCTACTTCAGTTACGTGAAAATGATTAGGAACTAGACTACCGTCAGGTAATTGAAAAGCAATTGTTTTTAATGCGCTTAAGTGTTGTTTAATTTCTGAGAGTTTCATGGTTATAGTATTTATTGTAATATTACGATTAATAATTCCAAATTTTTTTTAGCAACAATTTTTATTGTTTGTATCAAGGTCTAAAAAAGAAGAAAGTAAGGTTTTTATTTCTTTCCATGTTGATGGATTAATACAATAGCAAACGCTAGTTCCTTCTATAGTTCCTTTAATAATACCAACTTTTTTTAACTCTTTTAAATGTTGCGAAATGGTGGGTTGTGCCAAACCGATTTCATTTACCAAATCACCACACACACAAGAATTCAATTTGAATAAGTGTTGTATAATAGCAATACGAGCTGGGTGCCCTAACACTTTCGCAATCGTAGCTAATTGATTTTGCTCTTCAGTAAATATTTCTGATTTGGTTAATCCCATTGATTAATTATTATATTGCAATATTACGATTAATAAATAAAACATCAACTATTTTTAGTGTTATTTTTTATAAAAAGTTTAATACCAGCGCTTTTTCTTCTTTTTAGAAGCTTCTGATTTTCTTCCTTTTTTGTGTTTACTAACAGTGTTGGGTTGCTTTTTCTTCTTCGGTTTTGCTAGAGGAAATGGATGATCTTCTACAATTTTTATAGTTCTATCCATAAACTCTTGAATAGCTTTGATGTAAGAAGTTTCATCGGCACTACATAATGAAAAGGCGATTCCAGATTTACCAGCTCTACCTGTTCTACCAATTCGGTGTACGTACGTTTCAGGAATGTTAGGTAAGTCAACATTAATTACCGCATCTACTTTGCTAACGTCAATTCCACGAGCAGCAACATCGGTAGCAATTAAAATATTGGCTTTGTTGTTTTTAAAGTCTTCAATAGCTTGGTTTCGTAAGTTTTGCGACTTATCACCATGGACACTAGTAGCCTTATATCCATTTTTTTGAAGTGTTTTTTCTAACTTATCAACTCCAAATTTGGTACGACGAAATATAATGATGCGTCCTTTTATGGTGTTTCGTAGTAAGTGTAAACACAAGTCGACTTTGTGTTTTTTAGGGGTGTAGTATAGTAACTGACCAATGTTTTTAGAAGTAGTTTCTGTAGGAGAAATATCTACCTTTTCAGGATTGCGCAACATCGATTTTGCTAAATCATTTACCTTATCAGGCATCGTAGCAGAAAACAATAAGGTTTGTTTTTTACGCGGACATAACTCTTCTATTTTCTGTACATCGTCAATAAAGCCCATGTCTAGCATTAAATCGGCTTCGTCTAACACCAATGTTTTTAGTTGTCTAACATCAATACTACCTTGTTTGTGTAAATCGATAAAACGACCCGGTGTAGCAATTAAAATATCAACTCCTTTTGCTAATACATCTTTTTGAGGTTGCGTAGACATACCACCGTATATAACAGTGCTTCTTAAATTAGTATACTTACTATACGCTTTAAAGTTTTCTTCAATTTGAATTGCCAGTTCTCTGGTAGGACTTACAATTAGTGCTTTTATCTTCTTAGCTCTTTTTTCAACATCTTCTTCTTTAGAAAGCTCTTGAATAATAGGCAACGCAAAAGCAGCTGTTTTACCTGTACCTGTTTGTGCAGCTACAATCACATCTTTTTTGTTAAGTACTAACGGAATTACTTCTTGTTGTACTAGCGTTGGTTTGTGGTGTCTTTCTTCGGTAAGTGCTTTTAAGATAGACTTGGTAAGTTGTAGGTCTGAAAACTGCATCAAATATTTTTTTGCAAAGGTAGGCTAAAAGGAATGATATTATGAGGTTTACCAATAAGTTAAAATATATCCTAACATAGCGCCTCCTAAAACAATAAAAGCGCTGTTTACTTTTTTTAAATAAAAAACAGCAAGCAGACTTATGATGGCAATAACAATAGTGCGCCAATCTGTAATAGTATCTTTAGCCATTGTTATACAAACAGCAATAATTAACGCAACAGCAGCTACATTTACAGCATCTAAAATGGCACCAATAAGCTTCGATTTCCTCATTTTAGGAATCAACGGATTTAAAACTAAAACAAAAAAGAAGGATGGTAAAAATATTCCAATAGTTGCTACCAGTGCACCCGTTATTCCATTCATTTGCCAACCAATAAAAGTAGCAGTAGATAAAACAGGACCAGGGGTTATTTGTCCTACAGCAACTGCATCTATTAGTACCTGTCTAGAAAGCCATCCGTTAGCAACCAGTTCTGCATCTAAAAAAGCAAATAATACATAACCACTTCCATATAAAATTGCACCAACTTTTAAAAAGGTCAATAAAATTTTCAGGTTGTTGGCTTGAAGCGTTTCACTTGCTTGAAATAGAAAAAAAGGAAGTATGCTAGTTAAATTATTACGGTTTTGGTTGAAAAAATAGAGTAACGCACCGAGTAAACCACAGCCAAACAAAGCAGCTATTTCATTAATACCTAAAAGGCAAGCAACTAAAGTGATTAATCCTAAAATAGCTAAAGATGTATTTTTTACGGCTTTTTTACCTAATCGATAAGCAGCCATAACAATAATGGCAATTACTGCGGGTTTTATTCCGTAAATGAAGGGTTCAACTTTAGGAAGCTGACCATATTCTTGGTATAACCACGCAACTATTGATGTAATTACTACGGCAGGAAAAATAAAACAAAAGCCAGCTACAATTAACCCTTTCCAACCAGCTCTTTCATGCCCGCAGTGCATGGTCATTTCAGTAGAGTTAGGTCCTGGTATTAAATTAGTAGCTCCCATTAAATCTAGAAAATGTTGCTGAGTCATCCATTTTCTTTTTTTAACAACTTCATCTTCCATCATGGCAATATGCGCAGCAGGTCCGCCAAAAGCAATACAACCTAGTTTAAAAAATAGTTTGGCGACTTCTTTAAGTTGAGTTTTTTGTGACATTTTAAAGTGTTAGAAAAATAGACTTTAGTGGTTTTTGGAGGTAAATTTAAATAAAAGTACACTGGTTAAAGCTTTTTTACACTTTTTTGACAATTGATTTACACTTTTAACGTAAGGTTGCGATAGTTTTGATGAAAACTTTAAAAACGAATAGTATGAAAACCATTAAAAATAGAATTTTGTTAGTTGGGGCATTGTTAGTTATAGTACTTGTAAGCGGATTTGCTAAAAGTACTTCAACAGTTACACCAAAAGAAATAAAAGAGGTAAGAGAAACTGTGAAAAATCAAACAATTAATATGTTTGTAACACACGGACATTGTAGTACACCATTTGGAGGTATTGTAAACGATTTAAAAGTGGATATTCCTGTACGAATGGATGCTGGAAACCCGTTAGAAAACATGCGTATTTCGTTTGAGGTTAATCCAAGCTCATTTAGAGTATGCAGAGGCGATGAGGCTGATTTAACTGCAAGAATTAAAACCAAAGGAGTGTTTATTAATGATAAGAACGACAACATAACATTTAGAACTACGAATGTTTTTGTGATGGGGGTAGATTGGTATCAAATTAACGGAATGATGTCTATTAAAGGAGTTGAAAGAGAAGTGAAATTTTTTGCAACTGGAATTAGAAATTCATACGAAAGCATGTCTAGCGAACTGGTATTGCAAGGTCAAGTAAATTTATTAGACTGGGGGATTGATTATGATAAATTAGTAAACGGGCAATCATCAAACGTTCCAACAAAATGGATGTACTTAAATATGAAAATTGAGTTGAGTTAGTTTTTTAATTTATGTTTTAGGTTAAAGAGTTGCGTTCAAATTGTTGGTTGTAGCTCTTTCTCTTTTTAACTCTTCTATTTTCATATTGTTAACTAATTCTTCTATTTTTTCTTGTGTTAGACCCATTTTTTTCGTGTATTTTGAGTAATAAAAGTTTAATTCAGAGTCGATTTTTTGTGCTTCGTCTATGAAGTTTCCAAAATATTCTAACATTTCTTTTCTTCCTAAATCAGAATAACACTTTTGAATCTCTAATTTAAAATATTTGTGAACTAAGTAATTTCGTTTCTCAAGAATTGATTTTAAGTCTCTAGTTATATCTTCAGTTAAAGTATAAGTTTGTTTAACTTCATTTATGAAAACCCCCATAGTTTTTCTTGAGTTTTCAATGGTGTCTATAATATCATTTACTTCTTTGTTGGTTTTAGCTTTATCTTTGAAAATTCTATTAGTCCACAACATTATAGAAAATGTTTCTTCTAAAACTTGACTGAAATAAATAGCAAGTCCGAAATAAGTATAAATCAAACGATATTTTCCGTCATTATCTTCATTTCTGTACTCTTCTAAAGCGTCTTGATATGTACTCATTTAAGTTTATTTATATTTAATGGTAACCAAATTAGTTTAAATCGGATAAAAATCAAAACTAAAAAATAGACTGCTCAGAAAGGGTGGTAAACTCTTCTAAAAAGCGCATACCTCTGTAGGAATTTCCTTTTTTGTTCAATTTAGGGCTCCATACAGCAATTGCGTATTGATTGGGGTGTATGGCAATAATACCACCACCAACGCCACTTTTGCCTGCCAATCCAACTTTAAAAGCAAACTCACCAGATTCGTCATAAAAACCACAGGTTTGCATCAAGGCATTGATTCTTTTCGATTGACTTTTGGTTAATATTTGCTCACCTTGTCGTGTTTGTCCGTTATTGGCTAAGAAGAAAAACAATTCAGAAAGCTGTTCGCAAGTCAGTTCCAACGAACATAAATCGAAATAGAAGTCTAGCACAACTTCAGGGTCGTTGTATATGTTTCCATAGGATTTAATAAAATTACATAAGGCAACATTTCGATATCCTACCGATTTTTCAGAAGCTGCAATTTTTGCGGAGTAGTTAATGTCTTTATTTTTGGAAAGACTCTTGATAAAATTTAATAAATCTTCCTTTGGGTTTACCAAACTACTAATTAAAATATCAGCAATTACAATAGCACCTGCGTTGATAAACGGATTTCTAGGAATACCATTATCCGTTTCCAGTTGTATCAATGAATTAAAACTATTTCCAGATGGCTCAACACCTAATCTGTCCCAAATAGATTCACCAAGATGTTTATATGCCAAACAAAGTGATAATACTTTAGCAATACTTTGAATAGAGAATTTTTCTTGAAAGTTTCCCAAACCAAAGTTAGTATTAGCAACAGTTGAAATATGCACCCCAAATTTTTCAGAATCAATCGTAGCTAATTCAGGAATATAGGTAGCTAACTCCCCAATATTTTCAATAGGAGCTATTTTTTGATATACAGTTTCAAGTATTTCTTTGTAATTCATTGTTTTTAAACACTAAATATGTGTTAAACGAAATTAGTTGAATTCTATTTGAAAACAAAAAGGAAAGTAACTACTTCATTTATACTGTTTTAAAATGTATTCATGATTGATTATCAGTGTTTTATGGTGTTTTTTGTATGTCGAGTTTATTTATTTTTGAACTTAGCATTGTCGAAATGAAGTGCTATTAAAGCAAGAAATCTATGTATAGTGATTATAGAGGTATAAAATGAAAAAGGTTTGGTAGTACTATGAATTTTAAAAGGTGGAATCCGAAAAACCTATTATAAATAGAGTAGGAAATTAACTAACCAAATTTTTATATTATGTCAAGTATAGCATTAGAAGCTCTAGGAGCAGAGGTAGGTAAATTCCTTAGTCATGCAAATGATAAGGTGTGGCTTCAAAACGGAGTGCAAGGAAAAGGAGAAGTTTTTGAACTTAAAAAATTAAAAGATAATCGTGTAGCCTTAGCATGTAAAGGAGCTGAAAAAGGAAAGTATCTTAGCCATGCATTTGGTAAATTATGGTTACAAGATGGTGTGCAAGGAGAAGGAGAAGAATGGATAATGAAAGATCATGGAAAAGGAAATGTATCTTTTGATTGTTTAGGAGCAGAGACTGGAAAAACACTTAGTCATGCTTTTGATAAGATGTGGCTACAAGATGGCTATCAAGGAGAAGGTGAATTGTGGGCTAAAAAACACGAATAAAAACTTTTCTTTTTGAAAGATAATAAAAAAGCAACCTCAAATGAGGTTGCTTTTAATATATAGTAAGACTCCTTGTTAGGAAGTTCTTTTCTTATCCTAAGAAAGGGTAACGGTAATCTACAGGAGAAACAAATGTTTCTTTGATTAAACGAGGAGATACCCAACGTAATAAGTTTTGAGCAGATCCTGCTTTATCGTTTGTTCCTGAAGCTCTAGCTCCACCAAATGGTTGTTGTCCTACAACAGCACCTGTTGGTTTATCGTTTACATAGAAGTTACCAGCACAGTTTTCTAAAGCTTTAGTAGCTTCTGCAACTGCGTAACGATCTGTAGAGAATACAGCACCAGTTAAAGCGTATTCAGAAGTTCCGTCAACTAACTTTAAAGTATCAGCCCAATCTGCATCTTCGTATACATAAATAGTTACTACAGGACCGAATAATTCAGTTTCCATAGTAGTATATTTAGGGTTTGTAGTTAAGATAACAGTTGGCTCAATAAAGTATCCTTTTGATTTATCGTAGTTACCACCAGCAAAAATCTCAGCATCAGCATCCGCTTTAGCTTGGTCAATATATTTTGCTAACTTATCAAAAGAACCTTCGTGAATTACCGCAGTAATAAAGTTGCTCATATCTTCTGGAGAACCCATTTTAAAAGAAGCGATATCTTCTTTTACGTAGTTCAATGTTTCTTCAGCTAACGATTTTGGTAAGTATACTCTTGAAGCTGCAGAACATTTTTGACCTTGGAATTCAAAAGCACCACGAGAAATACCTGTAGCTACTTGTTTTGGATTAGCAGAAGGGTGTGCAATGATAAAGTCTTTACCACCAGTTTCTCCTACAATTCTTGGGTATGTTTTGTATGTATGAATGTTTTCTCCAATCTTTTTCCATAACTCCTTAAATACATAAGTAGAACCTGTAAAGTGGATTCCAGCAAAATCAGGTGAAGATAAAACTACATCAGTAATTTCAACAGGATCACCATAAATTACGTTGATAACACCGTCTGGTACACCAGCTTCTTTAAATACATCTACAATTACTTTTGCAGAGAAAATTTGGCTATCAGATGGTTTCCAAACTACAACGTTCCCCATCATTGCAGCTGATGCAGGTAAGTTTGCAGCAATTGCAGTAAAGTTAAATGGAGTAATTGCGTATACAAATCCTTCTAACGGACGGTACTCAACGCGGTTCCAAATTCCGTCGTCAGAGTTTGGTTGCTCGTTGTAAATTTCAGACATGTACTCTACGTTAAAACGTAAAAAGTCGATTAACTCACATGCAGCGTCAATCTCAGCTTGGTGAACTGTTTTAGATTGAGCAATCATAGTTGCAGCGTTAATCTTTGCACGGTAAGGTCCAGCAATTAACTCAGCAGCACGTAAAAAGATAGCAGCTCTTTGTTCCCATGGCATTTGTGCCCATTCAGTACGAGCTTCTAAAGCATTAGCAATCGCTTTTTCAGCATGAGATCTATCTCCAATATGATATTGTCCTACCACGTGTTGGTGATCGTGAGGAGGAGTCATATTACGAGTATTTCCAGTTCTAACTTCTTCGTTACCGATGTACATAGGTACATCAACAGATCCGTTAAAATATTCTTTGTATTGTTTTGAAACGGCTTCACGCTCTGAAGATCCAGGAGCGTATCCTTTTACCGGTTCGTTAATGGCAGTTGGTACGTGAAAAAATCCTTTTCCCATTTGTATGTTGTTTGTTGAATTAAATTTCTTTCTTTGTTATTGAAAAAGTCCAATAATGAACTTTCTTAAATGACAAAGTTACGGTTATTTTAGGAATATTTAAATGGACATAAGGCTGGAATTATATAAAACTAAAACAAAATGTGTACGGTAACTTATTTACCTTTAGGGAATAATGATTTTATATTAACTTCTAACAGAGATGAAGATCCGAAGCGAAAAACTATTTCTCCAAAAACGTATGTTGAAGAAGGAGTGAAGTTAACGTATCCTAAAGATGAGTTAGCAGGAGGAACTTGGATAGGTTTAAGTGAAAAAAATAGATTGATTTGTCTGTTGAATGGTGGATTTACAAAACATCAAAGAGCAGAGTCGTATAAAATGAGTAGAGGAGTTATTGTAAAACAATTATTAAAAGTTGATAATCCTGTTGAAATAATCAATCATTTTGATTTTGAGGGGATAGAGCCTTTTACTATAGTTCTGGTCGATTGGACTACAGAGTTAAAAGCATACGAGTTGGTTTGGGATGTAAAAGGAAAACATTTTCAAGAGCTAGATAAAACGCCTAAAATTTGGTCGTCATCTACACTCTATACTGATGAAATGAAGCAGTTGAGAAGAGATTGGTTTGCTGATTGGTTATCGGATAATAAAGATTTCGAACAATCAAAAGTCATTAACTTTCACCAAGATGAAACTAGAGGAAGTAAAGAAGTGTCATTAAAGATGAAGCGTCAAAATGTAGAAACAGTAAGTGTAACATCTGTAATGAAAAATGAAGAAGAACTTACCATGAGTTACTACGATTTACATTCAAATATTAACAAAATAGAGGAAGAAATCATTCGCTTGTAATAAAAGCTATTTAATATCTTTGCAAAAAAGTTTTTATGAATAAAAGATTATTACTCCTATTTTCCGTAATTTCTATTTTCTTATTTACAAGTTGTTTTGAGTTTGTTGAAGAGGTAACTTTTAATAAAGATGGTTCTGGAAGTGCTGTACTTACTATTAACTTAAGTAAAAGTAAAACAAAGCTAGCTTCTATAATGCTACTTGATAGTATAAATGGCTACAAAGTACCTTCAAAAGTAACCATAAGAAAAAAAGTACAAGAAATAGTTTCTAAAATTAAAGGAACAAAAGGAGTTCATAATGTAAAAAACACATTAGATTTTAATGAGTTTATTGTTACAGTTTCGTGTGATTTTGATAATGTGGAAGCTTTAAATGAAGTAATAGCTAATTTTAGCTCAAAGAAACACATAGAAGCTATCAAAAAGAATAAACATTTTACATTTAATGAAAAAAGTAAAACATTTACACGTAGTCATCATTTCGATTTAGGAAAAGAGTTTAGAAAAACAAAAAACCAAGACCGTAAGGTGTTTGAAACAGCAACTTATACAAGTGTTTATAGGTTTGAAACACCAATAAAAACTACAGAGAATAATCAAGCAAGAATATCAAAAAGCAAAAAAGCTATTATGTTGCATTTACAAGCACAAGACATTATAGCAAACAAGCAAACAATCAAAAATAAAATACAATTAGAGAATTAAATTTAGAATGAAAAAAATTATTGCTACACTACTGTTATTAAACACATATACAGCTATACAGGCTCAGCGATTAGAGTCTAAAATACCTAACAATGTAGATGTGTTAGTTTCTGCAAACGCAGAAAACTTATTTAAGTTAATAAAAGTATCAGATATAGATAAAAGCGCTATTGGAAAAGAGATTTTAAAAGACTTAAATAGAAGTAATAAAACTTACAGAGTAGA
Organism: Tenacibaculum sp. DPLXC6; assembly: GCF_056815515.1. Lineage (NCBI taxonomy): Bacteria > Pseudomonadati > Bacteroidota > Flavobacteriia > Flavobacteriales > Flavobacteriaceae > Tenacibaculum > Tenacibaculum sp. DPLXC6. The sequence continues at coordinate 1,924,158 of NZ_CP141806.1, read as the reverse complement.
ATCTGTAGTTGAGTCAGAGTCTGATGAAAAGAAAGAAGATTCAAAAGAAATAGAAGAAAGAAAAAAAGTGTCTTCAGTAGCTAACGCAGGTATAGACATTAAATCAAACGCTTATTATTTTTTCAGTAAAACTGATAGTATTTCATATCATAACTTTTACGTTGAGTTGAAAGATAGAGAATTGTTTGAGTCAATGTTAAGTAAACGAAATAAAAAGAAGATAAGAAGAATGGAAGGCTACAACATTATTGAAGGACGTAGCGATATTAGAATTTGGAATGATGATTATCTTTTGTTAGTGAATGGAGATGTTTCTAGAGGTTATTTCTCAACTCATAAAGAGCGTTTAGATAAACTAAGAGAAGAGAAGGAGTTCACTTATTCATTTAGAAAAAGAATAGGTAAGGGTTGGACAAAAAAGTATGTACTGGACTTATTTAATAAGAATGTTATCAGTTCTATTGCTTCTAATACTAAGTTTCAAAAGAGTAAAAAGAAAAATGCATCAGCAACACTTTGGGTTCGTAACTATGGTATGTTAATGACAGATTTATTTAAATCTTTTGGTAGTTCTTTGTACCCTTTATATGCAGATGTAGGAGATCAAAATATTTATGGAGTTGAAGAAGTAACTGCTAATTTATTTTTTGATAAAAGCGATGCAAGAATTTTACTAGATATGTCAGTTAGTCCTGATATGAAGAAATCTTTTAAAAAGATTTATAATAAAAGAATGAGTCGCGATCTAGTAAATAGCTTTGATCATGATAAAGCATTAGCATTTTGGAGTATTTCTATTGATACTGAAGAAACATTAAAACAATATCCAGAATTATTGAACAAGATGTACGGAGGTATTTTACCTAAGTTTCAAGAAGAAATGGAAATTGTAGGAGATTTATTTTCTTTAGTTATAGATGAAGAAGCTATTGGAAGACTAATTACAGGTGATGCTCTTTTAGTGTTAAACGATTTTTCTAAAAAAGAAGTAGAGTATACTACTTACAAGTATGATGAAGACTATAAGCGTAAAGAAGTAACAAAAACTAAAGAGGAATTTGTTCCTGATTTTACGTTAATGATTGGCTCAAAAGAAGAAGATTTATTGAATAAGTTTTTCAAATTAGGAGAAAAACATAAAGCTGTTGAAATTGAAAACAACGTTGTAAAGTTTAAAACTAAAAAATCTGACATACCATTCAATTTATATTCAGTAGTTAAAAACGATGTACTGTATTTAACAACCTCAGAAGCTAATGCGTTAAGTATTGCAAGAGGAAATAACAATTTCAATACAAAAAAACATAGTAAATTAGTTAGAGATAATTCAACAGTGTTTTTTGTTGATGTTAATGCGGTTTTAAATAAGATTCCTAATAAGTGGATGAGTAAATCAGAAAAAGAAGCAATGCGTTTTTCAACAGATAACTTAAATGACGGAGTGTTTAGAGTGTCTAGAATGAGAGGGAATACAATTTCTTCAGAGTTAAAAATTTCTACTCAAGGAACTGAAGAAAACACATTAAAGTTATTGTTAGAGTTTATCAATGCAGTAGCGAAGTAAGCTAAATGATAAAAAGAATAGCATATATACTCATAATAGTATGCTGTATTATAGTTACGGTTGGGTTTTTTAGATATAATCCAACCGTAACTTATACAAAAAAAGTTCCAGAATCAGCTGAAACAGTAGTCTATATTAATCTTCGAGAAATAGAATACAACATAGTTCTTAGCTTTTTAAAGCATCCACTTTCTCAGTTAGACTTTAAGGAATCTTCAGCTTCAAAAGAAGAGGAAAAGAAAGCAACATTATTAGATGAAATAGAAGTGCCTAATAGTTTATTTTTCTATACCAATAAACAAGAGTTTAAAGACTTTTTTATTAGTAGCCCAATAGTTGTTAAGGAGAAAATTATAGAAGCTTTAAAAGAAGAGAATTTTACTGCAAAAAATGTTAGTAATACTACAGTTTATAGCAAAGGAATAATAAGTTGTGTACTGCAAAATAACTCTTTGCAAGTGTTATTGAAAAAACATAAAAAAGCACAAATATCACCTGAGTTATTATCTAAATTAAATCAAGAAAATTACTTTTCTGAAAACGATTTAATTTTTAAACAAATAAAGAATAGTAAACAGCCAGTGGCTATTGGTACTTTGCAAGGAGACTTTTTTGAGTTTGTTATAGATGGAAGTAGTTTAAGAGTCAAAGGTGAGTTGAGTGAAGAAAATAACTTTTTTGAGCCATTTAAAGCGACATCAGTAGCTGGTTCAATACTGAGTGTGTCAGGAAAGCTAAATACTGAACTAATAGCTGATAAATTAGACGAAAACCTAAAGAAAAAGTTTAAAAAACTCACAACATTGTCATTAGACTCAGTTACTAATAAATGGGACGGAGTAGTAGAGGGTAATCTTACTTCTTTTATAGAAAAATCAGATACCATCGTAACTTATGAATATGATGATGATTTTAATAAGGTAGAAAAAAAGGATATTCAAAAAACGATAACACCTAAGGTTACTTTTGAGTTGCAAGGAAACGATCTTTGTGATTACTTGAAAGAAAAAGAAGTGATTAAGAGAGTTGAGAATGAGGATCTATTAACATTGATGCCTTTGTTTACTACTTACAGTTTTTGTAAAGGAAATGGCTTGAAATTTACATCTGAAAAAAATCAAAAGCCTACCAAAAATATCGATGGAAACAATAAGTTTTACTTCTTGTTTAATGTGGCTAATTATCAAGAAAAAGACAGAGGTATTTACTCTTTAAAAAATAAATACCTAGATAAGGTAAAAACAATACAGTTGTCAGTAACTAATAACAATCAATTAGATGCAACTGTAGAGTTAAAAAACACTTCTAAAAACGTCTTCTTGCAAATGCTAGATTAATAAAAGGCAAAAGCAGCAAACGATATAGCAATAGAGCCAAACATAGCTAATATAAAAAACATAGTATTGGCTAGTATGTATTTCATAAATGTTTTAAAATACCCTTGACTGTAAAACCTTTTCATGGCTATGAATAAATAAATCATAAAGAGTAGTAAGAAAACAAGTAGAAAACTGTCTGAATGCTTGAAGAAATCTATTATATAAAAAATAGAAAACAGCAGAAAGAGTACGGTTTGTACATGAAATACAAAAACAAGATGTTCTACATATGTATACTTTCTTCTAATGTAAATAAACTTTAAGAACAAAGTAAATAAAGGTAATAGTATAAATAGTGCGATAGAAGCATAGGATAGTACTTGGCGGAAAAACTTTTTTGCTTCATCTTTATCTAAAAAAACTGAGTTAAAAACTTTTGCACGTGAGTACCAAAAACGGTTGCTAAAGTTTTTTTCTGCTTTTAAGCTGTCTAAAGCAGCTTCAATAGGAACTTTAGGGTGTGCTTTTTGAAATTTCATAAATTTTACGATTCTGAAAGAATCGTTAGAGTCAGCTTTGGCTAGTTCTTGTTCAGAATTATATGAAACTGATGTGGAATCAGGTTTAGGCTGTGTCTTTTTTGCTTCAAGGGAGTCTTGGTTTTCAAGTTGCTTGAAAACTACATCTTGAATCGAGTCAAGATCTACTTCAATAGCATCGCTATTATCATTGTTTAATTTAATTTGAGAATTACTACTTGAAGATTTACCGATTCTTAATTCCTCAAATTTTTTATAGCTATCGGTTATACTTATAATTAAAAAGAAAATAATAGAAGTAGCTAAATAAAACCGAAATGGATTGGTGTATTTAGTTCTTTTTCCTTCTATATAATCTTTAGAAACTTTCCCTGGACTTATTAATAATGGAATTAGCGTTCTCCAAAACTTAGTGTCTAAAGAGAAAAAACCAGCAAAAAGTTCGCGAAGAAAAATGCCTAAGGTAATTTTTTTGCCTCTATTTTTTTGTCCACATTCAGGACAAAACTTTTCATTGTTAGTAAAAGGGTGTCCGCAGTTTAAACAGTTAGCATCTCTTACAACTGGAACTTTGTTTTTTTTAATCATTAGTTTAAAATAGCAGTAGTGGTTAATTGAAAAGTTGGAATAGTTACTAAAAACTCTTCTAGTGTTTTTACATTAATCATTTTGTAATTGCCTCCCATAGCACCAGTGGTAGAAAGTAAAAAACAATTAGATCTATAATTGTAAATATCGTTAGGTTTTAAGGTTGGAGTTTCGCCAACAACTCCTTCGCCTTCTACATATTCAGTGCCATTAAGAGCGTCAAAAATAACCCAAAAACGTTCCAAGAGTTTTACAGTGTCTTTTGATTTGTTTTCTATAGAAATATAGTAACTGAAAGCATAGTATTGTCGATGCCCTCTGTAAACAGAGCCTCTAAAAGATGTTTTTACAGAGATCTTGATGCCTTTTGTTACTTGTTGAAACATATGATAAAGATAGTTCTTTTTCAGTTTTTAGTCAATGTTTCTAAAGATACCTTACCTATTTTGGTTAAAAAATCCATAACCTACACCAATTACCCTGTCATAAATTTCACCAAAAGGTTTGTAGTAAACAATCACAGTGTACTCGTTTTCGGTTTGGTAAAAAGAACCGTCAACTTCATGTAGGTCAATATTTTTGTTATTGTCTAAAGTAGCGTAGCTATAGTTATAGAAGCCTTGTTTAAAGGGTAATGTAGCTTTGTAGATTTTCTGAGAAGAGTCGTAAGTCATTTTATTCTCTTCAGATAACTCGTAATTATTAAAAGCTCCATAAATAAAAACCTCTTTGTTTTCGTAAGGCTCAAAAGCTTCTAAAGAAAAATGAACTAAAGAGTAATCGGCTTCGGTATTATCTCTATTGTCAACGACATCACGTTCTGTGGTTCTTACAACAAACTGTCCATTGATATCGGGGTTATATGTATATATTTTGTCATTACGAGGTTCGTCTGTGTAAAGGTAGCTATGATATAGGTTTTTACGTTCTACTCTAGCAACATTTAAACTGGAGTTTCTTATGAATTTTGTATCAAAATTTAAAAATTCGTTTCCTCCCCAAAAATTAGTTCTTACAGTATGATTATAAAGCAGTTGCTGAGGTTTTATAAAAATAGGTTGAAGATTAGTAATAGCTGTATTCCAATTATGGTTTTGAAACAATGTTACATTGATTTCTTGAGATGGAGTGTTTATCTGTAAACCAGGGTGGTTAACAGAAAATTGAACTGTTTGTTGCTCGTTGGTTGTTGCTGCATTTCTACTTCTAAAAGCGGCAACACCAACAGTGGTAATTTCTTCATAGAATACGCAACGCCTAGTAAAAACGACCTCGTAGTTTTCATCAATAATAGAAATTAAATAATTGCCACTTTTAGTAATAATGGTATTTTGATTTGGAACTTCGACAGAGTAGTGTGTGTAAGGTTGAAGTGTGTTAAAAGAATTAGTGAAATTGATAATTTCATTTTGTTCAAACCCCTCAATATATTGATTGCTCGTCATTGAGCTAGGTTTCCAGTCATGGGTCATGTGTTCTATTTTATATTGATACTGTTTGCTGTCAGCATCTAAATCGTCAAAAGACAATTTTAAAACATCACCTAAACGTACAATTGGAGCATAAAAATTTGGGTTATTCTTAGGTCGCAATTGTACAGTTTTTATGTTTTGAGCAAAGCTCGAAATAACTAATAAAAAGGCAATTAAGGATAGTTCTTTTTTCATCATGATGTAACAAAAGTATCAAAATATAAGCCAAAGACAAGGTTTTTATTTAGAATAAATATAAATAATAAGGTTTCGTAAAGATAAAAATGTTTTTGTTCTGCAAAGGGATTCAAAATTTTTAAATTTGCGTGTTTTTTAAGAAAATCAAATTAATCAGTTCCTATGTCAAAAGACATCCGTATTAAGAAAGGCTTGGATATCAAGCTAATTGGCGAGGCAGAACAGGTAACTACCGAACTTCAATCAGGTAGTGTGTTTGCAGTAAAGCCAGATGATTTTCACGGCGTTATTCCTAAAATTTTAGCAAAAGAAGGTACAGAAGTAAAAGCAGGTGAAGCACTTTTTTATTCAAAAAGTGATGAACGTATTTTATTTTCTAGCCCTGTTAGTGGTAAAGTTACAGAAATCGTTCGTGGAGCACGAAGAAAAGTTTTAGCAATTAAAATCACTGCTGATGCACAGCAGGAATACAAAGATTTTGGTAAAAAAGATGTAGACGCAATGTCTGGAGAAGAGGTGAAAAACCACTTGTTTGCTTCAGGTTGTTGGCCGTTTGTAAAACAACGTCCGTATGACGTGGTTGCAAATCCTAATCAAGCACCAAAAGCAATTTTTGTATCAGCCTATGCAAGTGCACCTTTAGCAGCTGATTATGATTATGCGTTAAAAGGCAAAGAAGCAGAATTACAAACAGCTTTAACTGCGTTAACAAAATTAACAGCTGGTAAAGTACATGTTTCTGTAGCTAAAAACTCAACACTATCACCATTTAAAGATGTAAAAGGAGTTGAGTTGCATAAAGTTTCAGGACCACACCCAGTAGGAAATGTAAGTACTCAAATAGCACAAATTGACCCAATTAATAAAGGAGAAGTTGTGTGGGTAGTTACACCTCAAGACTTAGTAGTAATAGGAGAGTTATTATTAACTGGAAGGTTTAATATTACTCGTACGATTGCATTAGCAGGATCTAAATTTAACAAACCACAGTACGTAACTGCAAAAGCAGGAGCGCAAATTGCTGATGTTGTTAAAGGAAATTTAGATGCCAATAATGCTCGTATAATTAGTGGAAATGTTTTAAGTGGTTTAGAAGTTAAAGAAGATGGTTTCTTAGGATACTACGATAACTTAATTACAGCTATTCCAGAAGGAGATGACTATGAGTTATTTGGTTGGAATAAGCCAGTTTTTAATAAAATATCTACTTCTAGAGCATTAACTTTTTCTTGGTTAAACCCAAAGAAAAAATATGACTTAGATACGAATACTAACGGAGAGCATAGAGCATTTGTAGTAACAGGTTCTTATGAAGAAATTTTCCCGTTAGATATCTATCCGATGCAATTATTAAAAGCTTGTATGTATAAAGATCTTGACGAAATGGAAGGATTAGGAGCTTACGAAATTGCACCAGAAGATTTTGCGTTAACAGAATTTATTTGTGTGTCGAAACAACCTCACCAAAAAATAATTCGTGAAGGATTAGATTTAATGAGAGAAGAATTAGGATAAGATATGGGCTTAAAACAAAACTTACATAATTTAAAAAAGAAGTATGAAGGAACTAAAATAGCTCCGCTATTTAATGGTTTTCATACATTCTTATATATGCCGAATGAGACTACTCATGGAGGAACTCACATTAAGTCGGCAGATGATCTTAAACGTACAATGAATACAGTAATCATGGCATTAGTTCCATGTTTAATATTCGGTATGTTTAATGCAGGATATCAGCATAATCTTCAAATAGAAGCCGTTTCAAACGCAACTGGTTTCTTTTCTGGAGAATTTTGGAATATGGATAACTTACTAATCGGTTTAGTTAAAATATTACCATTAGTAATTGTATCGTATGTTGTTGGTTTAGCAATAGAATTTATTTTCTGTATAATCAAAGGGCATGAGATAGAAGAAGGGTACTTAGTAACAGGAATGTTAGTTCCGTTAATTGTACCTGTAGATTTACCATTATGGATGCTAGCAGTAGCAGTAGCTTTCGGTGTTGTAATTGGTAAAGAAGTATTTGGAGGAACTGGGATGAATATCTTAAACCCAGCCTTAACAATTCGTGCATTCTTATTCTTCGCATATCCAACATGGATGTCTGGAGATAAAGTATGGGTTCAAGGAGCTGTTGAAGCTGCAGGAACAGCTGATGCTATATCAGGAGAAACTATCTTAGGAAGTTTAGCACAGTCGCAACCATTAAACTATTCAGTTTCTGATATGTTCTTTGGATTTATTCCAGGTTCTGTAGGAGAAACTTCAACATTATTAATTTTATTAGGAGCTTTATTCCTAATCTTTACAAAGATTGGAAGCTGGAGAATTATGTTATCTGCAGTTATCGGAGCTTTAGTAATGGGATTCATCTTTAACCAAGTAGTTGATATGGGATGGATTGGTGAAACAAGTAAGTTTTACGGATTAATGAGTTTAGATTTTTGGAAACATTTATTAATTGGAGGTTTTGCATTTGGTGCGGTATACATGGCAACTGACCCAGTAACAGCATCACAAACTAACAAAGGGAAGTGGATTTATGGATTCTTAATTGGATTTATTTCAATTATGATTCGTGTATTCAACCCAGCATACCCAGAAGGAGTAATGTTAGCAATTTTATTAATGAACGTATTTGCTCCAACAATTGATCATTACGTAGTTCAAGGTAATGTTAAGAGAAGATTAAAACGTTTAAAAGCTAAAACTGCCTAATTATGAGTAAGAAGACAGATAGTAATTTATATACGGTACTTTTCGCCATAGGAATGGTGTTAGTAGTAGGTGCGTTGTTAGCTTTTACAGCGTCATCACTTCGCCCAACAATCGATGCTAATAAACGTATCGAGAAGCAGCAAAATATTTTGTATGCAATGGGTGTTAACGAGAATGATGAAACAAGTGTAGAGTTTGTTTCAAAAGATAAAGTAGCAGAAGAGTTTGCTAAATACATTAAAAAACAATTAGTAATTGAAGGGGATAACGTTTCTGAAGATGCTAAAGCGTATTTAATTGATGTTAAAAAGCAACAAACAGCAGCTAAAGAAGGTAAAACAAGAAAACTACCATTATTTGTAGGTGAAAAAGAAGGTAAAACTTTTTATATCGCTCCAATTAGAGGTAAAGGTCTTTGGGATGCTATTTGGGGATATGTTGCAATGGATAAAAATATGGTAGTTCAAGGAGTTTTCTTCGATCATAAAGGAGAAACACCAGGTTTAGGAGCTAACATTAAGCAACGTTACTTTATGGACGATTTTATTGGAGAAGATTTAATGAACAACGGTTCTTTTAAAGGAATTGCAGTTTCTAAATCTAATAACGATCCAAAGAATGAAGATAAAAATGATAACGAGGTAGATGCAATTGCAGGAGCAACTATAACTGGTGACGGAGTAGCTGCAATGATTAAATCTGAATTAGGTTTATACGTACCTTACTTTAAAACATTAAAATAAATATGGGACTTTTATCAAAAAAAGACGCAGCATTAATTACTGATCCATTAGCAGATAATAACCCAATTACAATTCAGGTATTAGGTATTTGTTCTGCATTAGCAATTACAGCAGAGTTAAAAGCTTCTATTGTAATGTCTATATCGGTATTATTTGTATTAGGAGTAGGGAATGTAGTAATCTCGTTAATGAGAAATATTATTCCATCAAAAATTAGAATTATTGTACAGTTAATCGTAGTAGCTACATTAGTAATTATTGTAGACCAAGTGCTAAAAGCATTTGCGTACGATTTAAGTAAAACCTTATCGGTATTTATTGGGTTAATTATTACCAACTGTATTATTATGGGACGTTTTGAAGCATTTGCTTTAGGTAATGGACCATGGAGATCGTTTTTAGATGGAATAGGAAATGCTTTAGGATATGCAGTAATCTTAATTATTGTAGGTTTCTTTAGAGAGTTATTCGGTTCAGGTACTTTATTAGGATTTAAAGTATTAGGAGATCCTATCGAAAAAACAGGATTGTATGCTTTAGGATATGAAAACAACGGGTTTATGTTATTATCACCAATGGCATTAATCGTTGTAGGTATTATTATTTGGGTACAACGTACAAGAAATAAAGCATTAGTAGAAGACTAACCTAAGTTAGTGTTCATTAAAAATATAGAAAATGGAACATATAGAATTATTTTTCAAATCGATATTTATAGATAACATGGTATTTGCTACCTTCTTAGGAATGTGTTCTTACCTTGCTGTATCTAAAAAAGTATCAACAGCCGTAGGTTTAGGAGCTGCAGTAATCTTTGTATTAGCAGTTACAGTACCAGTAAACTGGTTGTTAGATCAATACTTATTACAACCTGGAGCTTTAAAGTGGTTAGGAGAAGAGTATGTAGATTATGACCTAAGTTTCTTATCATTTATCATGTTTATTGCAACAATTGCAACCATGGTACAATTAGTAGAAATTATTGTTGAAAAATTCGCACCAGCATTATATAACTCTTTAGGTATTTTCTTACCGTTAATTGCAGTAAACTGTGCAATTTTAGGAGGATCTTTATTTATGCAATCTCGTGAAATTCCAACATTAGGTTTATCATTTACGTACGGTATTGGTTCAGGAATCGGGTGGTTTTTAGCAATTTTAGCAATTGCAGCTATTCGTGAAAAAATCAGATACTCATCTGTGCCACCAGCATTAAGAGGTTTGGGTATTACATTCATTATTACAGGTTTAATGGCTATCGGATTTATGAGTTTCGGTGGAATGTTAACTGGAGGTGATGATGCAGGTAAAAAAGAAGAAACTGCTGAAGTTAAGGTTGAAAAGAAAGAAGTTGAAGAAAAGGTAGTAGAGGAAACTGAAAAGACTGAAGAGAAAGCAGAAGAATTAGCTAATAACACTAAAGAAATTACAGAATAATGGTATTTTTAGAAGTAAGCACAGGAGGAACAGTTGCTATTACAGTATTAGCGTTTTTAGCGGTAATCTTGGTTTTAGTAGCTTTATTATTATTTGTTAAGCAAAAATTGGCACCATCTGGACCTGTAAAGATTACAATCAATGGTGAAAAAACAATAGAAGTAGCATCAGGAGGAACTTTATTATCTACCTTAGGTAATGAAAAAATCTTCTTACCATCAGCTTGTGGTGGTGGTGGTTCTTGTGTACAATGTGAGTGTCACGTTAACTCTGGTGGAGGAGAAGCTTTACCTACAGAAACACCACACTTTACACGTAAAGAATTACAACACGGTATCCGTTTAGCATGTCAGGTAAAAGTAAAGCAAGATATGGATATCTCTATTCCAGAAGAAATTTTCGGAATTAAGAAATGGGAAGCAACTGTTGTAAGAAACTATAACGTAGCAACATTTATTAAGGAGTTTGTAGTTGAGATTCCAGAAGAAATGGATTATAAAGCAGGTGGGTATATTCAAATTGAAATACCACCATGTGAAGTAAAATATGCTGATATGGATATTTCTGCACATCCGCAAGATCATCCAGGTGAACCTGATAAATTTGAGGCTGATTGGGATAAATTTAACCTAAGGCCATTAGTAATGAAGAATGAAGAAACTGTAGAGAGAGCATACTCTATGGCTTCTTACCCTGCAGAAGGAAGGGAAATCATGTTAAATGTTCGTGTAGCAACACCTCCTTTTGACCGTGCTAAAGGCGGATGGATGGATGTAAATCCAGGGGTGGCATCTTCGTATATTTTTAATCAAAAGCCAGGAGATAAAGTAACTATTTCTGGACCTTATGGTGAATTCTTCATCAATGATTCTGAAGCTGAAATGTTATATGTAGGTGGTGGAGCTGGTATGGCACCAATGCGTTCACATATTTATCATTTATTTAGAACTTTAAAGACTGGTAGAAAAGTAACATACTGGTACGGAGGTCGTTCTAAAGCAGAATTATTCTACATTCACTACTTTAGAGCGTTAGAAAAAGACTTTCCAAACTTTAAATTCTACTTGGCATTATCTGAGCCATTAGAAGAAGATAACTGGAAGGTTAAAAAGGACATTAATGATGAAAGCGGAGATGGTTTTGTTGGGTTTATTCACCAAGTTGTAATAGATCAATATTTATCCAAACATGAAAGTCCTGAGGATTTAGAATTATATTTCTGTGGACCACCATTAATGAACAAAGCAGTACAAAAAATGGGTGAAGATTTTGGTTTAGATGACGAAAACATTCGTTTTGATGACTTTGGAGGATAGACACTTAGTGTTTAATACATTATATTATAAAACCGATACAAGCTTGTATCGGTTTTTTTTATACTTAAAAAGATAAGGTTTAGATGTAATAAAAGCAAGACAACGTTTTTAGCAAAAAAGAGTTACTCATAAATTACATCAAATTTATATACAGGACTATCTTGTTCATATTCAAAAACCCTAGCATAGTCCATAACATTGGGTATGTCTTCGAGTTTGCATAAATGTGCAACTACAGCGTATAAACCGTTAAATAACCTTTCTTTATCAGTAGGGTTTTGAGGTTTAGAATTGTAATGACATAATGGAACAACAAAACCACATGCTTCTAAAAATATTTTTTCAATGTGTAATAGCTCAAGTGGAGTATAACCATTAAACTTTCTGCCTAAATTTTGATGTACCCTACCCACATAGCTTAATCTCAAAGAACCATGACCATTTGTTAGGTGTTTCCAGCTATCTCGATTATCTAATATATTCCCAACCGCACATGCTGAACAACATTCAGGATTCAATTCATCGTTATGAAAAGCATTATAAAGCTTAATAAGCGCTTGTTCTAATCGTTTAGGTATTTCCATAATCAAAAAGGATTTACTCCTTTAAATATACAAAATATTGGTTGTACCTTTGCAGCAAATTATTGTTAATGACGACTTTTCAAGATTTAGACTTATCAAATCCACTTAGAAACTCAATTGAAGAATTAGGTTTTGTAAATCCAACACCTATTCAAGAACAAGCCTTTCCTGTAATTCGTTCAGGAAAAGATGTAGTGGGGATAGCACAAACAGGTACAGGTAAAACTTTTGGGTACTTATTGCCTATATTACGTGATTTAAAGTTTTCGAAACAACAACACCCAAGAGTGATGATATTGGTGCCTACACGAGAATTAGTAGTGCAGGTGGTAGAAGAGATTGAAAAGTTAGCAAAATACATTACATTACGTACTGTTGGTGTTTATGGAGGAGTCAACTTAAATCGTCATAAAGAAGCAGTAATGCAAGGAACAGATATTATTGTAGCTACTCCAGGGCGTTTGTACGATTTGGCGTTGAGTAATGTTTTAAAGTTAAAATCTATTCAGAAATTAGTAATCGATGAAGTAGATGTAATGCTCGATTTAGGCTTTCGCTTTCAGTTGTTAAACATTTTTGATTTATTACCTCAAAGACGTCAAAACATCATGTTTTCAGCAACCATGACGGAGGATGTGGAAGCTTTAATTGACAATTTCTTTATCGCTCCACATAAAATAGCGATTGCAGTTAGTGGAACACCACTAGACAATATTCAGCAAACGAGTTATGATGTTCCTAATTTTTACACAAAAGTCAATTTATTAAACTATTTATTATTTGATAAATCAGAGTTTAGTAAAGTGTTAGTGTTTGCGCCTAATAAGCGAAATGCAGACAGGTTGTTTGATTGTGTTGCAGAAGAGTATCCATCACAAGCTTGCGTAATTCATTCAAATAAAACGCAAAATTATCGTTTACGTTCTATAGAGCAATTCAACCAAGGAGAAAAACGAATTTTAATAGCTACCGATGTAATTGCACGTGGATTAGATTTAGAAGAAGTAACACATGTAATAAATTTTAACGTACCTCACTTCCCTGAAAACTATATGCATAGAATAGGTCGTACAGGTCGTGCAGAACGAGAAGGAAAAGCAATTTTATTTGCTACAGAAAAAGAGCAGGAAGCTAAACAAAGAATTGAGGAATTGATGGATTATGAAGTTCCTAAGTTAGAAATTCCAGAGCAGGTTGAGATTTCTAAGGAATTAACAGAAGAAGAGCGACCAAAAGAAGATAGAGAGGTCAATAAGAATAGAACGTCACAAGAATATATTCCAGGACCTGCTTTTCATGAGAAAAAGGAAAAGAATAAAAAAACAAACCAAGGAGGTTCATACCGAAGAGAAATTGCTAAGAAGTATAAAAAACCTAAAACAAGAGGAGATAAAAACTATAACAAACGCAATAAGAAACGAAAATAATGCAAGCACTTACAGAACAAGAACTTCATAATTTAGGGATGAACATTGTAGGTAAAAAGTTACAAGAAATGGGCTATGAGTTTATTGCAATAAACAGTGAGTTAAAAAGATATCCGCAGTTCGTGTTGTATAAAAAAGAAGAACCTACCATATTTGTTTTAGTAAAGACTACTAATAATATTCAGTCACCACAAGAGTATGATGTATTGTGGATGGAAACATTTAAAAAGCACGCAGAAAAACAAAATGCTAAGGTTTGGTATGCAGGTATAGGGATTGCAAATGCTGAAAGTGTAGATTTACCAGTTTTTAAAAACAAACCCTATTATGTTGCTTTCGATGATTTTATAAAGATTTTATAGATACGATATTACTAATATATATAATTTTCTGGTGTTAATTCTCCTTTTTCACTGATAGAAAAAGAGTGGTTTAGTAGATTGAAAAGGGCAAAAACCCTATTAGTTTTCAGATAGTTGTATGTTAATTTTACCTCAGGGAAATTAATAAAATATCTAAAAAAATGAAAAGACAACTACTAACCAAAAAAGGAAAAAAATTAATGAAAACTATTATGGCATTTTTATCAGATTTAGGTAATGGTGCTAGTTATGCAATTAACAATTAAGACTTAAATAGTTAAAGTTAAAAACACTCGATTACATTGTAATCGAGTGTTTTTTTATGCATAAATATTAACTTTACAGTGTGGAGAATCTTCTAAGGAAAATAAAAGAATGTAAAATATGTGAGGAACATATAGAGCCTAACCCTGTGATTTTAGCTAATAGAAAGTCAAAAATTATTATTGTAGGTCAAGCACCAGGAACCAAAGTACACAAATCTGGAGTTCCTTGGGATGATGCTAGCGGAAAACAATTAAGAAAATGGTTAGATGTTACCGATGAACAATTTTACAACACCAACAATTTTGGAATAATTCCAATGGGTTTTTGTTATCCAGGAAAAGGAAAATCAGGAGATCTGCCACCTAGAAAAGAATGTGCCCCGAAATGGCATCAACCATTACTAAAAGAAATGTCTAATGTAAAGCTGGTTATTTTAATTGGAATGTATGCTCAAAACTACTACTTAAAAGAGCAAGCAAAAAGAACACTTACTGAGACAGTGAATAACTTTGAAGAATATCTACCCAATTATTTTGTGTTACCTCACCCATCACCAAGAAATAGGTTTTGGTTAACTAAAAATCCGTGGTTTGAAAAAGACGTTTTACCCATATTGAAAACTACTATAAAAAAGCTGTTGTAGTGATTTTAATACCAAAAGAAAGTTAAAAACATGCGTTGATAAATTTGTACTTTTGCAATGTATGATAGAAACAAGAGAAGCCATATCAGAAAAAGCGGTTTTAATAGGTATTATAACCCAACATCAAGATGAAAAGAAATCAGAAGAATATCTTGATGAACTAGAGTTTTTAACGCTTACAGCTGGAGGAGTAGCTGTTAAACGTTTTGTTCAAAAACTAGACAAACCACACCCAAAAACTTTTATAGGAACAGGAAAGTTAGAAGATGTAAAAGCGTATATAGAGTCAAATGATATTGGAACAGCCATTTTTGATGATGAGCTATCACCAGCTCAACTTAGAAATGTTGAGCGTTTTTTAGATTGTAAAATTTTAGATAGAACCAATTTAATACTAGATATTTTTGCCAGCAGAGCACAAACGAGTTCGGCAAAAGCACAGGTAGAGCTAGCGCAATATCAATATTTATTACCTCGATTAACAAGAATGTGGACACACCTTGATAAACAAAAAGGAGGAATTGGTATGCGTGGACCTGGGGAAACAGAAATAGAAACAGACCGTCGTATTATTCGTGATAAAATCTCGTTACTAAAAAAGAAGTTAGTAACTATTGATAAACAAATGTCTGTGCAACGTAAAAACCGTGGAAAAATGGTTCGTGTTGCTTTGGTAGGATATACCAATGTTGGTAAATCTACTTTAATGAATGTAGTGAGTAAAAGTGAGGTGTTTGCAGAAAATAAGTTGTTCGCAACGCTTGATACTACAGTAAGAAAAGTAGTAATAAAGAATATCCCCTTTTTAATGACAGATACTGTTGGGTTTATAAGAAAGTTACCAACTCAATTAGTAGAGTCGTTCAAATCTACCTTAGACGAAGTTCGTGAAGCTGATTTATTATTACATGTAGTAGATATATCACACCCCAATTTTGAAGATCATATTGATTCTGTAAATAAAATTTTAGATGAGATTGATAGTAAGGATAAGCCTACGGTTATGGTATTTAATAAAATAGATGCTTATACTCATGAAACTATTGATGAAGATGACTTAGTTACAGAAAAAACAAAAGAACATTATACGTTAGAAGATTGGAAAAGAACATGGATGAATGATTTAGAAACAGAGAGTATTTTTATTTCAGCTTTAAATAAAGATAACCTAGAGAATTTTAAAGATAAAGTGTATGAAGAAGTGAAAAAAATACACATTCAGCGCTTTCCATATAATGATTTCTTATACCAAGAATATTAGTTTTTTACAGTAAAAAAACACAGCCATAACTTAAAAAGAACTTAAAGAATTGCAACTTTAAGTTCTTTTTTATTATATTTATATTCGCTAACATAGTTTTCTCTGTGTTTTATAAAGCATTGTAAATTAATATTTTTAACCATTTTATCCCCCTGAAAATGAAAAATAATAAAACTTCACAAACAAAATCTAGACGATTTTCATTAGATCAATTAGTTAATAAGAAATCCTAAAACTTACGTAAGTAATTAATCTTATTTAACCAGCTAACTTACCAAGTATTCATAAAGTTTTAAATAATGAATTTAAGACCAGGTGAAATGTCCGCTCTTTTTGAGTTACCATGTGTTAATCTGAATAGATCATGATGAAAAATATAATTACCCTCTTGTTACTATGTTGTGGTTTACAATTTACTATAGCACAAGAGAAATGTACATCTGAAACTTCCCATTCAGTAGATGTAAACGTTGTAGACAAGTGTTTAGTAGAAAAAAAAGTAGAAAAAAGTAGTGAGGTAACTCCTACTGTTGTAACTACAATTTCTAGTAGAAGGCATTTTAGAAAACGTGTTTACTTTGAAAAAGTTGTTAGTTTAGCTAATGATATAGAAGCTAACAAAATTAAATTGATTAAAACAACTAGTGACTTAGCTTCATGTCGCTTGTATAATATATTTCCAATTACAAGAAAATTAATCAAAAAAGCTACTTCTTTTGATGTAGTAGATGAAATTCCTATGTTTTTATCTTGTGCTGATCCTTTAATGGATAAGGTAGACTGTTTTAATTATGAAATGCAAAACCATATAATTAATACACTAAAATACCCTGAAGAAGCCTTAGATAAAGGAATTGAAGGAGAAGTACTAGTAAGTTTTGTAATTGATGAAACTGGAAAAGTGACAGATATTAAAACGGAAGGAGCAAATGCACATGAAATCTTAAAAAAAGAGGCTAAAAGAATTGTGTTATTACTTCCAAATTTTACACCAGGGAAACAACAAGGAAAAAATACAAGAGTAGCATACAGCTTTCCTATGAACTTTAGCTTAAATAGCTCTGAATATTAGTGTGTTAAAATAATTTATTTTATGTAAAAAAAAGAATACCTTTGCACGCCATGTTTTTCACAAATAATGAACTATAATTAGTTGATTGAAAAAATGTTAAACCCCTTAGGTATGAGAAAAATTATTTTAGTTATTACATTAGTTTGTTTTTATGCTACTAATGTTGTGTCACAACGTGAAGTATGTGAAACCCCTGAAGAGTCTTTAGTAGATTTAAATAGTATAACAAAATGTACTATTGCTCCAAAAGACAAGAAAAATAAAGGTACACGACAAATCTCTGTAAAAGTATCTGCTAATAGAAGGTATTTAAAAAAGAGAGAAATATCAAAAAAGAAAGTGGTTTCAAGTGCTACGGAATTATCGGGAGCAGGAACTGCGGCATTAGAGAGTACAACTCCTCAAGAAGAATTAAATCAACCTTTAACTTTTAAAAATAATCTTGAAAACATAACAAGTAAACTATCAGCAGAAGAAGTAAGAAAAGCTGAAAAATTTACTACAGTTGATAGAATCCCTTTGTTTACTGCATGTAAAAAGGCAAAGAAAAATGAAAGGTTAGATTGTTTTAATGTTGAAATGGTAAAGCATATTCAAAAACACTTCAGATACCCTAGTCAAGCGGTAAAAGAATCTATTCAAGGAGAAGTTTGGGTGCGTTTTATTATTGATAAAAATGGTCAGGTTAAGAATATTAAAACTTTAGGACCAAAAAATGGAGAGCTACTAAACAACGAAGCTATTCGTGTGGTATCTCAATTACCACAGTTTGTACCTGCTAAAAAGTCAGGAGATGAAACCTCTGTAAAATACGGATTCCCTATTATGTTTGCTCTAGATGAGTAAATAAACCAATAATAACTTAATACAAATCAATTAAAATAAACATTATGTTTAAAAAACTACTATCCATAGTTTTGGTAGTGTGTAGTATGGCTATTTATGCACAAACTACAGTAAATGGAAAAATTTACGACGAATACTTGGAGCCTTTTCCAAATGCAGTAATTCTTTCAGGAGAAGCAAGAGCAACTTCTGATTTTGAAGGAAAATTTACGTTACAAGTTAAGTCAACCTACCCTATAACTATACAAGTTTCTGCTTTTGGATATAAAACAGAAATCATAGAAGTTACTTCACAAGACCAAGAAGTAAATGTAATATTAAAAGAAAGTGTAGCATTAGATGAAGTTGTAATTTCAGCATCTAGATCTCCTGAACGAGTTATCGAATCTCCAGTAACTATTGAAAGAATGGGTATTGTTGATGTTAAGAGAAATACTTCTGTTTCATTTTATGACGGATTAGCAAACTTAAAAGGAATTGAGTCACGTGAGGCGAATTATGGATTTAAATCTGTAAACTCTCGTGGTTTTTCTACTTTTGATAATACTAGATTTGTACAGTTAGTTGATGGAGTAGAAACATCAATACCAGCACTGAACTTCTCAGCAGGAAACATTCTAGGATTGTCTGATTTAGATGTTAAGAATGTTGAAATTCTACCTGGAGCTTCTTCTGCTTTATATGGGGCAAACGCCTTTAACGGTATTTTGTTAATGAGAAGTAGAAATCCTTTTGATGATGCGGGTATTAGTACTTATATTAAAACAGGTACTATGTCACAAGAAGCAGCAGGTAATAATCCTTTTTATGACGCAGGAATTCGTATGGCATATAAGTTTAATGATTATGTTGCTGCTAAAGCAAACTTAACTTATTTCTCTGCTGAAGAATGGCATGCTGTTGATACTAGAAATACAACAGGAATTGGTGGAGTAGCTATTGATGGAGATAGAAATACAAATACTGATTATGATGGTGTAAATGTATATGGTGATGATTTTAATTTTAACTTAAATGATTTAAATTCAGCATTACCTTCTTTGGATGTAAGTAGAACAGGGTACAATGAAGCTGACTTAACTAATTATAATGGTTATAACTTAAAATTTGATGGATCTATACACATCAGACCATGGGCAAATGATGCATTAGAGATTGTATTAAATTCTCGTTTTTCTCGTGGAGATAACACATATCAAGGAACAAATAGATTCTCTCAAAAAGGATACTTTATTGAGCAGTATAAATTAGAACTTATAGGGAAAAACTTCTTTGTAAGAGGATATTATACAGGAAATGATTCAGGAAAAAGTCACGATTTACGATTTGCAGCGATTGCTTTAAATGAAAAGTACAACCCAACGCAAAACTGGTATCAAGAATATGCAGGCATATATAGTGGAGCAATAACGGTTCCTGGGTATACACCTCTTAATGATGCTGATGCAAGAAGGTTTGCTAATAGAAACAGATATGTTCCTGGGTCACCTGAGTTTAAAACAGCTTTAGAAGAAGTAATCAATACTCCAATAAACAAAGGAGGAGCAGGGATAAAAGACGAAACTTCTTTTTATCACTTTGATGCTAATTATAACTTCAAGGATTTAATTCGTTGGGGAGAGATTCAAGTAGGAGGTTCTTACCGTAAATTTGATATTAACTCAAACGGAACTTTATTTACAGATGAAAATAGTAGTATAGAGTTTGATATGGTTGGGGTTTACTCTCAAATTCAAAAGAAATTTTTAGAAGATAGGTTAAAGTTTACAGGATCTGTTCGTTATGATAAATCTAAAAACTTTGAAGGTAACTTTTCTCCAAGGGTAGCGTTAAACTATTCTTTAGGTGAATCAAAGAATCATATTTTAAGAGCTTCTTATCAAACAGGGTTTAGAAACCCTAGTACTTTAGAACAATACTTTGGGTTACGTTCAGGACCAAGTAAATATATTTTAGGTACTTCTCAAGAAAATTTAGATCGTTTCTCTACTATAGTAGCTAATCAAGATGGTTCTACTAGTGTAATTACAGGTAGACAAGCTTTTGGAAATGCATTAGTTGGAGCTGACAATAGAATTAAACTTGATGTTAACCCAATTAAGCCAGAAAAAGTTACTTCATATGAAGTTGGATATAGAAGTATCATCGACTTAAATAGTAGAAATATATTAGAGTTAGATATTAATGGTTATTATAACCAGTATAACGACTTTGTAGCATTCAAAGATGTTATTGTAGCTAATTATGGAGGTTTAGAAGCAGATGGAACACCAGATGCACAAGCTGATGCAGCAATAGATAATGGAGATTATACATCATTTGTACTTAATACAAATACATCAGCTAATGTTGATTCGTATGGTGTAGGTGTAGGGTTAAATACAAAAGTATTTAAGACGTTTAACTTAGGAGCTAACTATACATATTCAAAATTAGTTTTTGATCAAAGTGATGACCCAACTTTTAAAGCAGGATTTAATACTCCAGAACATCAGGTAAAAGTAATGTTTGGAAATCCTAACTTATTTAAAAACTTTGGATTTAATGTGAATTTAAGATGGCAAGATGAGTTCTATTGGCAGTCGAGCTTCTTAGATGATACAGTAGATGCAAGAACTGTATTAGATGCACAAATAAACTATAGAGTGCCTGCAATTAAATCAAGATTTAAATTAGGAGGAACGAACTTAACTGGTAACGAATATATGGTTGCACCAGGATCAGGATTAATTGGTTCTATGTATTATGTTTCTTGGACAATTAATGACTAGAAATAGTTTACTATAAAATAAAAAAGGCGTGAATTAATTCACGCCTTTTTTATTTTATAAACTTGTAAGTTTACTATTCGTTTTCAGAATCATTAATTATCCCTAATCGTTTAGCACGCTGTTCCCAGCTTTTTCTAGCCAAACTTTGTAGGTTTGCTACATTGTCACTCTCATCCATTATTTCATAGCCTAAAAGGGTTTCTATAACGTCTTCTTGAGTTACTAAACCGCTAACTGCTCCATATTCATCTACAACTAAAGCTAAATGCTCTCTTTGCTCAATTAACTTTTCAAATAAATTAGGAATAGAAAGCTCTCTGCTAGCAATAATAATTTCTCTTTTAATTGTTTTTAAAGGTTCGTTTCCTTTGTTATCAACCAAAGAAAGCAACAACTGATCCTTTAAAACATATCCAGTTATGTTGTCTGGATTTTCAGCATACACTGGTATTCTAGAAAAGCGTAAAGGTCTATTTTCATTAAAAAACGATTCAATGCTTTGGTTTTCGTCAGCAGTAGTAAGTACCGTGCGAGGTGTCATAATATGTTTAGCTTGAACTTCTTTAAAGTTTAGCATGTTTCTAATTACTTTACCTTCACTTTCATGAAAAACACCTTCTTGCTCAGCAATATCGGTCATAGCGGAAAAATCTTCTCTACTTAAAACACTTTCACCATGTGCTCCTTTACCAAATAGTTTAGTAAATAATTGAAGTACCCATATAACACCAGTGTATTTACAGAAGAAAATTAGCACATTTAAGGCTTTGGTTGTAAAACCAGCTAGAGATTTCCAATAAGTTGCTCCGATAGTTTTTGGAATAATTTCAGATGCTACTAAAATTAAAATAGTCATTATAGCAGAAACGATAAAAACACCGTTTCCTTCGTCGTTAAATATTTTCTTTGCTTGAGCACCAACTAAGATCGCTCCTACTGTATGGGCTATGGTGTTTACTGTTAAGATAGCAATAAGAGGCTTGTCAACGTCTTTTTTTAAAGCTTCAAGATCGTTTGCGTAAGCTTTTTCTTCTTTCTTTTTAACATTAACAAAAGTAGGGGTAACACTTAGTAGTACAGCTTCTAATATAGAGCATAAAAAAGAGAAAAATATAGATAAGGTGGCGTAAACAATTAATAATGTCATTCGTTAAAATTTTTAGGCTAAAATACGTAAAAAAGAAAACCTCAAGAATATATTCTTGAGGCTTTACTATTATGTTTTGTTTTTCTAGAAACCGTAATTTATTCCTAGACCAAACACTTCTCTCGTTTGGAATCCTCTAAAGGCGTTGTCGTCATAAATAGCTTGCATAGAAAGATTCGCAGATAAGTATTTGTTAACTTTCATTACTACGTTAACAGTGTAATCAATATCTACATTTTGAAAATCTTCCAAGTAGTTACTGTATAGGTTTAATATATTTTCTACGGACACATTTTTCATTACATCTAATTTGTAATAGGCGTTAACTGCGGCACCTAGTTCATAACGAGTAGTTTCGTTTTGCTCTACTCCAAAAGCAGGTCCAAAATCAGTTAAGTGTTTGTGTACATATATTAACTTAGAAGTTGCAGGAGCGATGTTTACTTTTAAATTGTCATGTTTTTTCCAAAGCATACCAGGTCCAAATTGGAAGTATGCAGGAGAAAAGAAATGAGATGTTTGCTCGCCAGAAACATAGGTTGAAGACATTTGAGTCTTAAAATTGAAAAAAGCTGAGTAATACCAATATCCGCCGGCTTTTTTTCCTAATAAAGAGTTTAACTCTAAACGGTCATCTGTTTTTTGTACTTCTTCTCCTTTTAACTTTGTTAAACCGTAAGAAGCAATTAATTTATTATCCCAAGTCCAATCACCTTTGGTGTAATTAAAATCATAGTTTAATCCAATAGTACCAGAAATGTTATTTGTACCACCAGCTAACCAATTATTAAAAGCAGATTGGTTGAATAAAAAAGAAATGTTACCGCTTCTTTTCCATCCTTCTTTAGGTTCTTCTTTTTTTTCTTCTTGAGCGTTAACTGTTAATGCTCCAAACAAAACAGCAATAGCTAATAATTTTTTCATTTTAATAGTTTTAAATTAATTTTTGAGGGCGCGAATGTACGCTTAACCTAGGGGTTAGACAATAACATTACGCTAAAAGTCACGTCTTATGAAAAATATAATTTAAACCAAGACCAAACACTTCTTTAAATTGTACTTTGCTTGAAGCGTCGTCATCAATAATGGCGTGTAAGCCAAGGTTTGTAGACAGGTTTTTATTAATTTTAACAAAGATATTTAATTGATAATCGATATCAATGTTTTGTGGTTTGTTCAAATAATCAGAATATACTGCTACAATGCTTTCCATGGTAACATCTTTCATTATTTCGCTTTTAAAATAAGCTGAAAGGTTGAAACCTAAACTGAAATTTATATTCTTACCTTCATCTACACCATACTTTCCTGAAAACTCATCTGAAACAAATGTGTAACGAGCTGAAGCAGGAGCAACGTTTATTCTTGCATCATCATTTTTTTTCCATAACATACCAGGGCCAAAACTCCAATATGCAGGAGAAAAGAAATCTGAAACAGCTACCTTTGGTTCTTGTTTATAATCATAACCTCTGGTGTATTGCGTTTTAAAATTACTAAAAAATGAGAAAAACCATAGTTTTGAAGTTCTTAAACCAAGTAAAGAGTTATATTCAAATTGATCTTCTGTTTTTCTTACTCCTTGACCATCTACATAACTAATTCCATAAGCAGAAATAACTTTATTATCCCAGTTCCACTTTTTTCTTTTGTAGTTAAAATCATAACCAAGTGTCATATTTCCAGCAACGGTGTTATTTCCACCTGCTGCCCAATTAGAAAAAGATGATTGATTGAAAAGAAAAGTATACTTTCCTACAACAGTCCATTTTTTTGGAGGATTCTTTTTAATCAGAGGTTCTGCAAATACTCGTCTATTAAATATATAGAAAGCAAAACTAGTGTCTAAAGGTGAGTTTTGTAAACCTACAGTAGAAATACTATCTTTTTTAGTTTCTTGTGAAACTATAGAAAAAGAGTAACAAGAAAACAGGATTAAGAACAGTTTTTTCATTTGTTATTAAATTGAGGAGTTCTATGAGTTTAATTATCTTTTTCTCTTATAAAGCGGTACTGTTGAACAAGCTTCACCAAACATGATGGTTTTAGCTACAGGTTTGATTTTTTCAATTAATAAGGTATATGCTGATGGTGGTATAGGCTTATTTGCACACCCTTTAATTATTACAGGCTTGTCCTTATATTCAGAAGTGTCTAGCTTATGAATAATCTCTTGATATATTACAGTTTCTAATAATATTAAGTCACCAACAACAACTTTTTTAGCAAAAGGAGTAAGTTCAGTGGTCAATAAAAGATACGCCCAAGAAGGAATAATGGCATCAGTGGAACATGTTAATGAAACATAACTATCTTGGTATTGAGTCCAGTCATGATTTTTTACAGATTCTCTAAAATCCTTTTCACGAAGAATCAATTCTTCAAACAACCAAATTTTAATATCAAACACTACACGTTTACCTTTAGGGTAAAAATCTTCTAAATCTATCGTAGTAAGCTTACTGTTAGCAACTCTATTTATAATTTCTTCTGCCATATTTAGTTGAAAAGTTTAAAAGTTGTACGCTTTGTGTTTTTAATAGTTACATCAAAAGCCTTATAGCATTCCTAATTCTAATTTTGCTTCTTCACTCATCATGTCTTGAGTCCAAGTTGGATCAAAAGTGATTTCAACCTCACAGTTGTTGATTTCTTTCAAAGTTTTTACTTTTTCCTCTACTTCAACAGGTAATGTTTCAGCAACAGGACAGTTAGGAGAAGTTAATGTCATTAATATTTTGGCATCATTCTCTTCTGATATAAAAACATCATAAATTAAACCTAGTTCATATATGTCAACAGGTATTTCAGGGTCGAAAATGGTTTTTAATACACGAACTATTTTATCTCCTAATTCTTCTAATTTATCTTCAGTCATAATTCTAAACTTCTTTTAATTCGCTAACTTGCTTTGTTGCGCAATTGCGTACATTTTAATTTGTTTTACCATTGATACTAATCCGTTAGCACGCGTAGGGCTCAAATGTTCCTTTAAGCCAATTTCGTCTATAAATTCAGTATCGGCGTCTAAAATGGCCTTAGGTGTTTGGTCAGAAAATACCCTCAATAATAAAGCCACAATTCCTTTTGTTAAAATAGCATCACTATCGGCAGTAAACTCAATGGTGTCACCTTTTAACTCAGAATGCAACCATACTTTCGATTGACATCCTTTAATTAGGTTTTCATCTAATTTGTATGCTTCGTCTATTAATGGTAGCGATTTACCTAGCTCTATAATGTACTCATAACGCTCCATCCAGTCTTCAAACATAGAAAACTCGTCAATAATTTCTTCTTGTATTTCTTTGATAGTCATTTTTTAAAACTATTTTTGCAAAGTCAAAAAGACCGTTTTTAATTAAAGACGCAAAATTACGACAAAAAAGGCAGTTGACATGAGAGTTTAAGCCTTAATGAGTAGAATTAGTAAAATTTTAAGTCTTAGTAATTTATAGAGACTTAAAGAAACAAATAGATTTCCTTAGGTAAAGGAATATTAAGTAGAGTTATGAGTAAATTATTAGCAGTAGGAACAGTAGCACTTGACGCTATAGAAACACCATTTGGAAAAACTGATAAAATCTTAGGAGGGTCAGGAACTTTTGTAGGATTAGCAGCTTCACAGTTT
The DNA here is from genome assembly GCF_056815515.1 of Tenacibaculum sp. DPLXC6. Classification (NCBI taxonomy): domain Bacteria; kingdom Pseudomonadati; phylum Bacteroidota; class Flavobacteriia; order Flavobacteriales; family Flavobacteriaceae; genus Tenacibaculum; species Tenacibaculum sp. DPLXC6. The sequence continues at coordinate 1,898,247 of NZ_CP141806.1, read as the reverse complement.
GGAGTGCAAACAGGAGTTGTTTCTGTAGTTGGAGGAGATTTTCCACAATCATACATAGATATGATGAACGATAAAGGAATTAATACTGATGGAGTGGAAATAGTAAAAGAAGGAAAAACTTTCTTTTGGAGTGGAAAGTATCATAACGATATGAACTCTCGCGATACTTTAGTAACTGAACTGAATGTGTTAGAGCATTTTCAACCTGTAGTTCCAGAGTCTTTTAAAGATGCACCAATTGTAATGTTAGGTAATTTGCACCCATTAACACAAGCATCGGTATTAGATCAAATGAATGAAAGACCAAAGTTAGTAGTATTAGACACTATGAACTTTTGGATGGATATAGCATTAAACGATTTACATGAGGTTTTAAAACGTGTAGATGTTATTACAATTAACGATGAGGAAGCACGCCAGTTAAGCGGGGAGTACTCTTTGGTAAATGCAGCAAAGAAAATTCATGAAATGGGACCAAAATATGTGGTAATTAAAAAGGGAGAACACGGAGCTTTGTTATTTAATGAAGGAAACATGTTCTTTGCACCAGCATTACCACTAGCAGAAGTATTTGATCCAACAGGAGCTGGAGATACATTTGCAGGAGGTTTCTGCGGGTATTTAGCCAAAACAGAAGATATCTCATTCGAAAATATGAAGAGTGCAATTATTTACGGATCTAATTTAGCATCGTTCTGTGTTGAAAAATTCGGAACACAGCGTATGGAGGCGTTAACTAGTGAAGAGGTACAAGCGCGCTTAAAAGCGTTTAAAGAATTAACACAGTTTGATATAGCACTATCATAAACTATAAATCCGCGCTTTTTGCTGCGGATTTTTTTATACAACACACAAAACTACAACACAACTAAATACTTGAAATTAAATGAGTGACGCTATTAAACACGAATGCGGAATTGCAATGGTTCGTTTAAAAAAACCATTACAGTACTATAAAGATAAATATGGTACCGCGTTTTATGGTGTAAATAAAATGTACCTGTTAATGGAAAAACAGCACAATAGAGGACAAGACGGTGCTGGATTAGCAAGTATAAAATTTAATGTAGAGCCTGGAACAAGATACATAAGTAGAATCCGCTCCAACCAATCACAACCAATCCAAGATATTTTTGGAAAAATCAACCATAGAATCAATGGAGTTTTTGAAGAGAACCCAGATAAGGTTGATGATGTAAAATGGCAAGAAGAAAATGTGCCTTACATTGGAAACCTATTTTTAGGACATGTTCGTTACGGTACATTTGGCAAAAACTCTATAGAGAGTGTTCATCCATTTTTACGTCAAAGTAATTGGAGGCATCAAAGTTTAATTGTTGCAGGAAACTTTAATATGACGAACTCTAAACAATTATTAAATGATTTAATTGATTTAGGGCAGCACCCAAAAGAGTTTACTGATACAGTAACTGTGATGGAGAAGATTGGTCATTTTTTAGAGTCAGAAGTTTCTGATTTGTACTTAAAGGCTAAAGAGGAAGGGTTTAATAAAAAAGATGCTTCACCTTATATAGAAGAAAACTTAGATATTCAACGAATTTTACAGCGTTCAGCTAAAAACTGGGATGGTGGTTACGCAATGGCAGGATTGTTAGGTCATGGAGATGCTTTTGTATTGCGTGACCCTTCAGCAATTCGTCCAGCATTTTTTTATGAAGATGATGAAGTAGTAGTGGTTGCTTCAGAACGACCAGTGATTCAAACAGTATTCAATGTTCCAATTGATACTATTAAAGAAATTGATAGAGGTCATGCATTAATCATCAAGAAGAATGGTCAAACAACAATGGCTCCGGTTTTGGAAGAAAGACCTAAAAAAGCATGTTCTTTTGAGCGTATTTACTTTTCAAGAGGAAGTGATGCTTCAATTTATGAAGAACGTAAAAACTTAGGAAAATATGTGTTCCCAGAAGTTTTAAAGTCTATTGATAGTGATATAGAAAATTCAGTTTTTTCTTACATACCAAATACGGCAGAAACATCGTTTTTCGGAATGATGGAAGCAGCAGAAGATGTATTGAATCAACAGAAGACAGATGCAATTTTAGCTGGTGAAGGAAAGCTTTCAAAAGAAAGAGTAATTGAAATTCTTTCTAAAAGACCACGTTTTGAAAAAATAGCAATTAAAGATGCAAAATTACGCACCTTTATTACTGATGATAGTAGTCGCGATGATTTAGTTGCTCACGTTTATGACGTTACTTATGGTGTTGTGAAGCCAACAGATAACTTAGTTATCATAGATGACAGTATTGTAAGAGGTACTACTTTGAAGAAGAGTATTATTAAGATTTTAGATAGACTAAACCCTAAGAAAATAGTAGTAGTTTCTTCTGCGCCTCAAATCCGTTACCCTGATTGTTATGGTATTGATATGGCTAAGATTAACGATTTCATTGCGTTTAAAGCTGCTTTAGAATTGTTGAAAGAGACAAATCAATATAATATTGTTGATGAAGTATACCAAAAGTGTAAACAGCAAGAAGGTAGTGAGGATAAAGATGTAGTAAACTATGTAAAAGAAATTTATGCGCCGTTTACCGATGAAGAAGTTTCAGCAAAGATTGCACAGATGCTAAAAACAGCTGAAATTAAGGCAGATGTAGAGGTTATATTCCAGCCAGTAAGTGGATTACATAAAGCGTGTCCAGATAATTTAGGAGATTGGTATTTTACTGGAGATTATCCTACAGATGGAGGTCATAGAGTAGTAAACCAAGCATTCATCAATTTTTATGAAGGAAGTGATAAAAGAGCTTATTAATAAGTAGATTTAATAAATAAAAAAGAGTAATCGAACAAACGATTACTCTTTTTTTATGCTGTAAAATATGTTTAATTACATAGGGACTACAATTGCACCAGAGAACTTTTCACGAATCTCATTTAAAGCTCTGTCCGCATGTAAACGTGTTTTGTAATTTCCTACTTGTATTTTCCATTCTGGAGCTTTGTAAGTTAGTTTAGTGTAAACATCAGGGTATTCAATTTTAAATCTATTACGTAAGCTTCTTGCACGTCTTTCAAGTCCGTTATATAATTGTATTCTATACCCGCTTCCGTTATGTTTATTGTAAGCTCGTTTTTTTTCTATTAACGAAATAATGTCTTTGTTTTCAGTAAGTTTATCTTGAGCTTTTACATTAAAAACACTACCTCCAATAATAAATAAGAAGGTGATTAATATGCTGTATTTTTTCATTTTGTTGAATCTTTTTACAAAAGTAATGACTTGTCAGTTAATACATTGTTAACGTTGTTTATTTAGAATTATTATAAATTATAGATTAGGATTCTCTTAACATTTCACAATTTAGACAGAAGTAGTACTTTTGTGCAACTTTCTGTGTACTATTTTTTAATAGTGTAACAGAAAAAATTGTACCAAAATAGATACAAAACTTATATTTTATAGTATGAAAAGTGTGAATCATCACAGTAGATTAACCAAAACTCTAGTAAGGAGTTTAGCTTTCTTTTTAGTTTTCTTAGTAAGTTCTTCCGCGTTTTCACAAGATATTGACGAAGCGCGTCAAAAAGAAGGAAAGAAATTATTTAAATCTCTTTGTGCTTCTTGTCACAAGTTAGATAAAAAACTTGTAGGTCCTGCGTTAGCTGGAGTAGAAGAAAAAAGAACTAACGAATGGTTAAAGGCATGGATTAAGAACAATGCTGAGCTTAGAGCATCTGGAGACAAAGATGCGATTGCTATTTTTGAAGAATATAACGGTTCTAACATGACTGCTTTTCCGCAGTTAACAGATCAAAACATCGATGATATTCTTTATTATACAACTGTAGGTGAGGTTAAAAAGGCTGCTGTTGGAGGAGCTGAAGTTGCTGGTCAGCCTCAGGGAGATCAGGCGCCTAAGTGGTTGATTTATATATTAGCTGCGGCAATTGTTGTAGCGTTTTTAATTATTGGTAGTTTACTAAAAACTATTAGTGAATTAAAAGGAGCTCCAAAAACTCCAGGTTTAATGGGGCAAACAGCTGAATTATGGCAAGGAATTAAACAGAATACATTCTTAAAAGTATTAACCGTGATTTTCGGAGCTTTAGTAGCTGCTTACTTCTTGTTTGGTACGTTGTTTAAAGTAGGTGTTGATGAAGGGTATCAACCAATTCAACCAATTGCTTTTTCACACAAGATTCATGCAGGAGATAACAAGATCGATTGTCAATACTGTCACTCGTCTGCTAAGCACAGTAAAACATCTGGAATTCCTTCAGTAAATGTTTGTATGAACTGTCATAAAAATATTTCAGAGGTTGCTGATGATACTAAAGTAGTAATGGATGACCATACATTAGTAAAAGCAGATTTAGATAAGGAAATCGCTAAGATTTATGAAGCAGCAGGTTGGGATGCAGATAAATTAGAGTATACAGGAAATACTAAACCAGTTAAATGGGTTAGAGTTCATAACTTACCAGATTTTGCATATTTTAACCACTCACAACACGTAACAGTTGGAGGTATAGCTTGTCAAAAATGTCACGGACCTGTAGAAGAAATGGAAGAGGTGTATCAACATTCTCCATTAACAATGGGTTGGTGTATAGATTGTCATAAGGCGACTAAGGTTGACTTAAAAGGTAATGAGTACTATGCTAAAATTCATGAAGATTTAGCTAAAAAGTACGGTGTTGAGCAAGTAACTATTGCGCAATTAGGAGGAAAAGAGTGTGGTAAGTGCCACTATTAATCAATTTAGAAAGTAGAAAAACACATATATAAATGGCTTCAAACAAAAAATACTGGCAAAGTGTTGAAGAACTAAAAGGTAGTTCTGTTGTTGAAACGCTACGTAATAATGAGTTTGTACAAGATATTCCTACAGATGAATTTTTAGGCGACAAAGAAACCTTAGAGACATCATCAACTTCACGTAGAGATTTCTTGAAATATGTTGGATTTACCACAGCAGCAGCTTCTTTAGCAGCTTGTGAAGGTCCAGTAAGAAAATCAATTCCTTATGTAGTGCAACCAAATGATATCGTAGTAGGTGTTGCTGATTGGTACGCAACTACAATTGCAGATGGTTTTGATTTCGCAAACGTATTAGTAAAAACACGCGAAGGGCGTCCAATTCAAATCATGCCAAACAAAGAGGCAGGAGGTGTAACTAGCGCACGTACTCAAGCATCAGTTTTATCATTATACGATGAGAAATTACGTTTAAAAGAACCTAGAAAAGGTGAAACTCAAATTTCTTGGGCAGATGCAGATAAAGAAATTATTGCTAAGTTAAACGAGTTAAAAGACGCTAACGAACCAGTTGTGTTTTTAACAGGTACTTTAGCGAGTCCTTCTACTGAAAAAGTAATCGCTGACTTTATTACTGCTTATCCAAATGTGAAGCATGTGGTGTATGATGCAATTTCTGATAGTGCAGCTGCGGATGCTTTTGAAGCTATGTATGGTAAAAGAGCATTACCAGATTACGATTTTAGCAAGGCAGAAGTAATCGCATCTATTGGAGCAGATTTCTTGGGAGATTGGCAAGGTGGATATGAAAAATCTTATGCTGATGGTCGTAGAGTTAAAACTGGTAAAATGTCTTACCATGTTCAAATAGAAAGTAACATGTCTTTAGCAGGAGCAAATGCTGATAAAAGAATAGTTGCTAAACCATCTGAACAGGTTTTTGCTTTAATAAACTTATACAACCAAGTAACAGGAGGTAGTCTTCCTTCAAAAGCAACAGCTTTTGATACAGAGGTAAAGCAATTAGCTAAAGACCTTAAAAAAGCAGGTTCAAAAGGAGTTGTTGTTACAGGTTTAAATGATAAAAATGCTCAATTAATTGCTTTAGCAATTAACAAAGCATTAAATAGTGAAGTAATCGATACTAAGGCAGTGAACTTAAAACGCCAAGGTAACGATACTCAAGTTGCTCAATTAGTAGCAGACATTAAAGGAGGTAAAGTAAAAGGATTAATTACTTATAATGTAAATCCTTTATACTCATTGTCAAATGCAGCTGATTTAGCAGAAGGAATTAAGAGCTTAAAATTATCTGTTGCCTTATCTACTCAAGATGACGCTACAGCTAATGCTACACAATATACATTGCCAGCACCTCACAACTTAGAAAGTTGGGGAGATGTTATGGCTAAACAAGGTGTTTATGGTTTAATGCAACCAACTATTCAACCATTGTTTAATACACGTCAAGTACAAGATGTATTATTAAAGTGGTCAGGAAGTACAGTAAACTATTATGACACTTTAAAAGAATTTTGGAGCACTAATGTATTAGGAGGGGCTTCATGGAATCAAGCATTACATGATGGATTCTTCAAAACTGAAAATGTTATTGTAGAAGAAGAAATAGCTTTTGAATCTACAGCAGATGTAAATGCAGCAGCAGTACAATTAGTAAGAAATGCTAATAATGCTTCAGGATTCGAATTAAACTTATATTCATCAACAGCTTTAGGAGACGGTAAACAAGCAAATAACCCATGGTTACAAGAATTACCAGATCCAATTACACGTGCTTCTTGGGATAACTACTTAACCGTTTCTATGGCAGATGCTAAAGAATTAGGTTTTGAAAATCCAGTAAAAGATAATGGCGCTATTGATGGTAACTATGCTAACGTAACAGTTAATGGAGTTACAATAAACAAAATTCCAGTTATTATCCAACCAGGTCAAGCAAAAGGATCAGTTGGTTTAGCGTTAGGTTACGGTAGAACTCAAGGATTAAAGTCAGAAATGCAAGTAGGTATTAATGCATATCCTTTCTACCAAAACGGAAACAATGTACAATACAATGTTTCTATAGAAAAAGCTTCAGGGTGGCACAAGTTTGCTTGTATGCAAGTACAAAGTACTTTAGCTGGTCGTCACGATATCTTAAGAGAAGCTTCATTAAAAGAAGTAAACGATAAAAAATTAGATCCTAAGCATACTTGGAATAAACCATTTATGGTTTCTTATGATCATCAAGAAGTTGAAGGAAGTAAAATCGACTTATGGGATGAGCATGATAGAAGTTTAGGACACCACTTTAACTTATCTATCGATTTAACATCTTGTACAGGTTGTGGAGCATGTGTTATTGCATGTCACGCAGAAAACAACGTTCCGGTTGTTGGTAAAGATGAAATGAGAGTTGGTAGAGATATGGCTTGGTTACGTATTGATCGTTACTATTCTTCTACTGTAGAAGATAAGCAACACGATGCTAAAATGACGTTGGAAGAGTTTAAAGCTCAAAATCCAAACATAGCAAACCAAGAAGTTGAAAGACGTTATACTGAAAAAGTATTAGAGTTAAGCAAAGGAGATTTATTTGATGCTTTAGAAAATCCAGCAGAAAACCCACAGGTTGCTTTCCAACCTATGATGTGTCAGCACTGTAATCACGCACCATGTGAAACAGTATGTCCGGTAGCAGCAACATCACACGGTCGTCAGGGTCAAAACCAAATGGCATATAACCGTTGTGTAGGTACTCGTTACTGTGCAAACAACTGTCCATATAGAGTTCGTCGTTTCAACTGGTTTAACTATGCTGAAAACAATGAGTTTGACTTCAACATGAACAATGAGTACGGAAAAATGGTGTTAAACCCAGACGTAGTAGTTCGTTCTCGTGGAGTTATGGAAAAATGTTCTATGTGTATCCAAATGACGCAAGCTACTATCTTAAAAGCTAAGAAAGAAGGTAGAGCTGTTAACAAAGATGAGTTTGAAACAGCATGTTCATCTGCTTGTTCAACTGGAGCTATGGTATTTGGAGATATAAACAACTCAGAAGATACAGTTACAGCGTTAAAAGAAGATAAAAGAGCTTTCCACGTGTTAGATTATATTGGTACAAAACCAAACGTAGTGTATCAAGTGAAAGTAAGAAATACAAACGAAGCTTAATAGTAAAATTAATAAGTATATAGATTTATGTCGTCTCATTACGAATCATCTTATAGAGAACCTTTAATACTTGGTGACAAGAGTTACCATGATATTACTGAAGATATTGCTAGACCTATTGAAGGGAAAGCAAACAAAAATTGGTATATAGCATTCTATATCTCCTTAGCAGCAATGTTATGGGGATTTGGATGTATCTTCTACACCGTAGGAACAGGTATTGGTGTTTGGGGATTAAGTAAAAACATCGGTTGGGCATGGGATATTACCAACTTCGTATGGTGGGTAGGTATTGGTCACGCCGGTACACTTATCTCTGCTGTATTATTATTATTCCGTCAAAAATGGAGAATGGCAATTAACCGTTCTGCAGAAGCGATGACAATTTTTGCGGTATTCCAAGCAGGATTGTTCCCAATTATCCACATGGGACGTCCATGGAACGGATACTGGGTATTACCAATTCCTAACCAATTCGGATCATTATGGGTTAACTTTAACTCACCATTATTATGGGATGTATTCGCAATTTCTACGTATTTATCGGTATCATTAGTTTTCTGGTGGACTGGTTTATTACCTGATTTTGCAACGATTCGTGATAGAGCTGTAAAACCTTTCCAAAAGAAAATTTATGCATTATTATCTTTCGGATGGTCAGGTAGAGCAAAAGACTGGCAACGTTTTGAAGAAGTGTCATTAGTGTTAGCAGGTTTAGCAACGCCATTAGTACTTTCAGTACACACAATTGTATCGATGGACTTCGCAACTTCTATCAACCCAGGATGGCACTCAACAATTTTCCCTCCTTATTTCGTAGCAGGGGCAATTTTCTCAGGATTTGCAATGGTACAAACCTTATTAGGTATTATGCGTAAGGTTACAAATATGGAAGCATATATTACACGTTTACACGTTGAGTATATGAACATCGTAATCATTTTAACAGGAGGTATCGTAGCAGTAGCTTATGCAACAGAATTCTTCATTGCATGGTATACAGGATCTCCTTATGAAAACTACACATACTTATCGTTTGGTGCAGAAGCAGGGGCTTATGGATGGGCATTCTGGTCGTTATTAATTTGTAACATTTTCACACCACAGTTATTATGGATTAAAAAAATCAGAAGAAGTTTTATCTGGTCTTTTATTATCTCGATTGTAATTAATATCGGTATGTGGTTTGAGCGTTTTGATATTATCGCAATTGTATTAAGTAAAGGACAATTACCATCTACTTGGTGGCGTTTTGAGCCAACGTTTGTAGACGTAGGTATCTTCATAGGAACTATTGGGTTCTTCTTTGTATTATTCTTATTATATGCAAGAACTTTCCCAGTAATACCTACAGCAGAGATTAAGACTATTTTGAAATCATCAGGTGAGAATTTTAAAAAATCAAGAGAAGAGAACAATGAGCACTAATAAAGTAATTCACGCATTATATAATGATGATGATATCTTAATGGATGCCGTTAAGAAGGTAAAAGCAGAGAATCATCACATTGAAGAAGTATTTTGTCCATTCCCAGTTCACGGATTAGACAAAGCAATGGGCTTAGCACCAACACGTTTAGCAATTACTGCTTTTTTATATGGTATTACAGGTTTATCGGTAGCAGTTTGGTTAACATGGTATACTATGATTGCTGATTGGCCTCAAGATATTGGAGGAAAGCCAAACTTTTCTTGGGCAACAAACATGCCAGCTTTCGTTCCAATTTTATTTGAATTAACAGTGTTTTTTGCAGCACACTTAATGGTAATTACTTTTTATATGAGAAGTAAAATTTGGCCATTTAAAGAAGCTGAAAATCCTGATCCAAGAACTACAGATGATCACTTTTTAATGGAGATTCCTGTTGAAGGAAGTGAAGAAGAGTTAGTGTCATTGTTAGAAACAACAGGAGCTGTAGAAATCAACGTAGTAGAAACGCACTAATAAAGAGATATGAAGAGTTTAAAAATAATTATCGCTTTAGCTGTAGTAGCAACAAGCTTAAGTTCTTGTAACGATAAACGTAAACCACAAGTACAATATATGCCAGATATGTATGTATCTGTACCTTATGATGCCAATGGAGCAGAAGGATTAAATAAGGAGATGGTAAATAAATTACCTGTGGCAGGTACTGTAAGTAGAAACGGAGTTGTAGCTTATGATATTCCTGATACAAATGAAGGATATGAAAAAGCAAAAGCTGAATTAAAAAACCCATTACCAACAACTGAGGCTAACTTAGAAAAAGGTAAAGAGTTATACGGTATATACTGTGCTTCTTGTCACGGAACAAAAGGTGATGGTAACGGAGTATTATCTCAAAGAGATAAATTTAACGGTATTCCAAATTATGCAGATAGAGAATTAAACCCTGGTAATATTTATCATGTAATTATGTATGGTAAAAACTTAATGGGATCTCATGCATCACAGTTAAGATACAATGAGCGTTGGCAAGTTGTACAATACGTAGAAAAATTAAGAAGCGAATTAAAATAAGTCTATAATAGATAGTTAAGATATGTACCAGTTTTCAGGAAAATTAAAAATGCTTGCTATTGTTTTAATGGCTGTAGGACTTTTAGGAACAGGTTATAGTTTCTTTTCAGCACCTAAAACATTAGAAGAAGCAAAAGAAATTTTAGCAAAACAAGATGCACACCATGGAGGTGGTCATGAAGCAGCTACTACTCATAATGAGGAGGAGCATGCAGATGAAGCTAAAGTTGAAAAGCATGTTGAAGTTGAAAATCACGAAGAAGATACAACAACTGAAACGCATGTTGCAGATAGTACTGCTACACATACTGAAGAAGTAGCACATAATGCTGAGCAAGAAGACTCAGGAGAAGCTACAGAAAACACACAAGCGCAAGATAGTTCTGCTGTACACGTAGCGGATGATGCTCATACAGAAACTGCAACAGATGAAGCGCATGAAACAACAACTGAAGCTCACGCTGAAGTAGCTGCCCATGGTGAAGATCATGGAGATGCTCATGCAGAACACGCTTTACACCAAATGCAAAATAGACCTTGGTCTGCATTGTACGTTGCTTTATTATTCTCATTAGGTATCACATTATTAGTATTAGCTTTTTATGGATCACAAATAGTTGCACAAGCAGGATGGTCGGTAGTATTACATAGAGTAATGGAAGCTATTTCTTCAAACTTACACTATGTGAGTTTAGTAATGTTAGTATTCTTAATAGTAACGGCAATGCACATGAACCACTTATTTACTTGGATGGGAGAGGGAGTAACTGATCCAACAAGTCCAAACTACGATGCTATTGTAGATGGTAAGAAATGGTGGTTAAATACTCCAGGCTGGTTAATTAGAAGTATTATATATTTAACAGGTTGGAATGTTTATCGTTTCCTTATTAGAAAGTGGTCTTTAGCACAAGATAATGGAGACTTAAAACAACATAAGAAAAACTATAATGCAACAGTTATCTTTTTAGTATTCTTTATGCTTACTGAAAGTATGGCTTCTTGGGACTGGATTATGGCAATAGACCCACACTGGTTCTCTACATTATTTGGATGGTACGTATTAGCTACCTTCTTAGTATCTGCATTAACAGTAATAGCAATGGTAACAATTTACCTACGTTCTAAGGGAGTATTACCATTAGTAAATGATAGTCATATTCATGATTTAGCTAAGTTTATGTTTGGTTTTTCTGTATTCTGGACATACTTATGGTTCGCACAGTTCATGTTAATATGGTATGCAGATATGCCAGAAGAAACCACTTATTTCTTATTACGTTTTAACGAATATAAAGTACCATTCTTAGCAATGGTTGTAATGAATTTTATTTTCCCAGTATTATTATTAATCAACAGTGATTTTAAGAGCAGACCTTGGTTTGTAATCTTAGGTGGTGTTGTAATCTTAGCAGGTCATTATATCGATTTATTTGTTATGATTATGCCAGGAACCGTTGGTGGTCAATGGGGATTCGGAATTGGTGAAATTAGTGGATTATTATTCTTTACAGGATTATTTATCTTCGCTACTTTTAGTGCATTTGCAAAAGCAAATCCAGTACCAAAAGGTAACCCATATTTACACGAGAGTGAAACATATCATTACTATAATATCGAACACACAGGAGAAGATAGTAATCATCATTAATAAAAAGAATTAATAAACAAATAGTTTAGATAATATGCTCGCTTTATTTTATATTTTCATAGCAGTTGCAATTGGAGTAAGTTTTTGGCAAATTACTCGTATAATGAATTTCCGTTCTGTAATTGCTACAGATAAAGACAACGAAAAACAAGGTAAATACGCTTTAGGTTTCTTAGCATTCCTTTATGCAATGATGATTTACTGCTTAATTGCCATGAACGTAATCATGTTACCAGAAGCTGCTTCTTTTGAAGGAGAGCATGATGATAACCTTTTCAATATTACTTTTTGGTTAATAGGAATCGTTCAATTCGGAATGCAGTTTTTAATTTTCTTCTTTACTTACAAGTATAGAGGAAATAAGAACAACAAAGCATTATTTTATGCTGATAGCCATAAATTAGAATTAATTTGGACAACTATTCCAGCTGTAACAATAGTATTGTTAATTGGATATGGTTTATGGGCATGGAACAACATTATGTATGTTGGAGATGACGAAAACCCAATCGTAATTGAAGTATACTCTCAACAGTTCCGTTGGGATGCACGTTATGCAGGTGAAGACAACCAATTAGGTTTAGGAAATGTAAACTTTATTAAGGGAATTAACACTATGGGTGTTGATATGTCTGATCCAAGTGCACAAGATGATAAGCAAGTAACTGAATTATATTTACCAAAAGGTAAAAAAGTATTATTCAAGTTCCGTTCACAAGATGTATTACACTCTGCATACATGCCTCACTTTAGAGCACAAATGAACTGTGTTCCAGGTATGGTTACTCAATTCGCATTTACGCCAAAGTATACTACAGCAGAAATGCGTCAGAACTCTGAGGTAATTGCAAAAACAGAAGGAATTAACAAAATTAGAAGAGCTAAAGGAGAAGATCCATATGAGTTTGATTACTTACTTTTATGTAATAAAATTTGTGGAGCATCTCACTACAATATGCAAATGAAAATTACTGTTGTTGAAGAAGAAGAATACAACAAGTGGTTATCAGAACAAAAAACATTAGCTCAAGCAATTAAATAAGATATTTTTAAAAAGTATATAAAGATATAGATTATGTCAGATCATCATCACAAAGAAACATTTGTAACTAAATACATTTTTAGTCAAGATCATAAAATGATCTCGAAACAGTTCCTTGTTACAGGTATATTTATGGGTATCATAGGAGGTTTCATGTCTATGTTATTTCGTTTACAAATTGCATGGCCAGATACATCGTTTTCAATTGTTGAAGCATTCTTAGGAAACCACCAAACTGATGGAATTATGAATCCAGATATGTACTTAGCGTTAGTAACAATACACGGTACAATTATGGTATTCTTTGTACTAACGGCAGGTTTAAGTGGTACATTCTCTAACCTATTAATTCCGTTACAAATTGGAGCTCGTGATATGGCTTCTGGATTCTTAAACATGGTATCTTACTGGTTATTCTTCTTATCATCAGTAATAATGATTATTTCATTATTCGTAGAGGCAGGACCAGCATCAGCAGGATGGACAATTTACCCTCCATTATCTGCATTACCACAAGCAATTCCAGGTTCAGGTACAGGTATGACATTATGGTTAGTGTCTATGGCAATTTTTATTGCTTCTTCATTAATCGGGTCGTTAAACTATATCGTAACAGTTTTAAACTTACGTACAAAAGGATTAAAGATGACAAGATTGCCATTAACAATGTGGGCATTCTTTATTACAGCAATTATTGGTGTAATTTCATTCCCAGTATTATTATCGGCAGCATTATTATTAATCTTCGATAGAAGCTTTGGTACTTCTTTCTACTTATCAGATATCTTTATTTCTGGTGAAGTATTACATTACCAAGGAGGATCACCAGTATTATTCGAACACTTATTCTGGTTCTTAGGACACCCAGAGGTATATATAATCTTATTACCAGCATTAGGTATTAGTTCAGAAGTAATTTCAACAAATGCACGTAAACCAATCTTTGGTTATCGCGCAATGGTTGGATCTATTATGGCAATTGCATTCTTATCTACGATTGTATGGGGTCACCACATGTTCGTGTCAGGAATGAATCCATTCTTAGGTTCAGTATTTACTTTTACAACAGTATTAATTGCTATCCCATCAGCTGTAAAAGCATTTAACTACGTAACCACCTTATGGAAAGGTAACTTACAGTTAAACCCTGCAATGATGTTTTCTATCGGATTAGTTTCTACGTTCGTAACTGGAGGTTTAACTGGATTAGTATTAGGAGATTCTGCATTAGATATCAATGTTCACGATACATATTTCGTAGTAGCTCACTTCCACTTAGTAATGGGTGTGTCTGCCTTATTAGGAATGTTTGCAGGTGTTTATCACTGGTTCCCTAAGATGTATGGTAGAATGATGAATAAGACATTAGGATACTGGCACTTCTGGTTAACAATAATCAGTGCTTACGGAGTATTTTTCCCAATGCACTTTATAGGGTTAGCTGGTTTACCACGTCGTTATTATACAAACACTAACTTCCCAATGTTTGATGACTTAGCAGATATTAATGTATTCATGACTATCATGGCTATTATTGGTGGAGCAGCTCAGTTAATCTTTATTGCAAACTTCTTTATCTCTATGTACAGAGGTCAAAAAGCTACGCAAAACCCATGGAATGCAAATACATTAGAGTGGACTACTCCAGTTGAACATATACATGGAAACTGGCCAGGAGCAATTCCTGAAGTTCATAGATGGGCTTATGATTACAGTAAAACAGATGAAAATGGTGAGTATGTTCACGGAAAAGATTTCGTACCTCAAAACGTACCACTTTTAGATGGTGAAGAACCATCTTAAGAAAAAAATATAAAATAAAAAAGCCTCCCAAATTGGGAGGCTTTTTTATTAAGGTATTCCTTCGGTCAGAAATATGTTGAATTATTTTAAGTTCAGAAAAAAAAAGAAAAATTGACTTATTGGATTCTTTAGAAGAAGAAACGAGTAAGTTCATTATGTTGTTATTTATTATTTAAAAGCTCATGTTAGGAGAATTGACATATATAGTTACTAGTAAATAATTAACTTGAACTAAACTTAGTTAGTAAAGTACTAATGAGGATTATTTAGTAGAAGATATAATACAGCGAGCATATATAGAAGATAAGTTAGAGTACCAAGAGCCTAAATTACGCAAGAATTATTTAGTTATTGTATCGAAAAGTAGGGGATATGTTGACGTATCCGAGTATAAGGAGATGTTTGCAAAGATGCGAAAGAAGCGAGAGCGAAAGAAAAAGTAAACAAATAGAGGGGGGCAGACTCATTACTAGAGTTTATAACTAAGTGCTATATCAGCTATATGTACTTCCATTTTAGAAGTACTAAAATATTAATAAGTATAATAAAGGAAGGTAGGATAGGGGTGTGTTGTAAAAAACTTTTGCGTGTAACTAATTAGGTTTTAAAGTATTAAAAAATAGTTTCAAAAAAAGGTAAAAAAGATGCTTGTTGAATGGAAAAAGGTATCTATATTTGCACCCGCAAACGGAAAAGCGGTAAGCTAAGAAGTTAGCGAGAGTTCATTAAAATAGGGTTTAAGATATTTAAAGAAAAGGTTAAAAAATAGTTTAAATTTTTCTTGTTTAATAAGAAATAAAGTGAGTATCTTTGCAGTCCGATTTTTAGGGAAACAGTTCATTAAAATAGTGTAGCAAGCAAACGAAAAAAAACTTCAAAAAAAGTTTTGTCAGATTAAAAAGAGTTTGTAGTTTTGCATCCGCTTTCACAGAGCGACACGATCACAGAAATTTTGGAAGACAGTAAGTCACTAGTTCGAGTCTAGTATTTCTACAAAAGGTTGGATTGAAAAGATGAGTTAACGCTTATCGTTAGAGATCTACCAAGTTCATTGAAAATATTGAAATTGACAGCGTAAAACAAAGAGTAGAATAACCATAACTTTACGAAGTTAGAAATTCTTTTGGAACTTAACATTTATAATATTAAAGATTATACAATGAAGAGTTTGATCCTGGCTCAGGATGAACGCTAGCGGCAGGCTTAACACATGCAAGTCGAGGGGTAACAGGGAAAAGCTTGCTTTTTTGCTGACGACCGGCGAACGGGTGCGTAACGCGTATAGAATCTGCCTTGTACAGGAGGATAGCCTTTAGAAATGAAGATTAATACTCCATAATGTTGAGAAATGGCATCATTTTTTAATTAAAGATTTATCGGTACAAGATGACTATGCGTCCTATTAGCTAGATGGTAAGGTAACGGCTTACCATGGCGACGATAGGTAGGGGGTCTGAGAGGATTATCCCCCACACTGGTACTGAGACACGGACCAGACTCCTACGGGAGGCAGCAGTGAGGAATATTGGTCAATGGAGGCAACTCTGAACCAGCCATGCCGCGTGCAGGAAGACTGCCCTATGGGTTGTAAACTGCTTTTATACAGGAAGAAACTTAGTTACGTGTAACTAACTGACGGTACTGTAAGAATAAGCACCGGCTAACTCCGTGCCAGCAGCCGCGGTAATACGGAGGGTGCAAGCGTTATCCGGAATCATTGGGTTTAAAGGGTCCGCAGGCGGTCAATTAAGTCAGAGGTGAAATCCCATAGCTTAACTATGGAACTGCCTTTGATACTGGTTGACTTGAGTTATACGGAAGTAGATAGAATAAGTAGTGTAGCGGTGAAATGCATAGATATTACTTAGAATACCGATTGCGAAGGCAGTCTACTACGTATATACTGACGCTCATGGACGAAAGCGTGGGGAGCGAACAGGATTAGATACCCTGGTAGTCCACGCCGTAAACGATGGACACTAGTTGTTGGGATTTATCTCAGTGACTAAGCGAAAGTGATAAGTGTCCCACCTGGGGAGTACGATCGCAAGATTGAAACTCAAAGGAATTGACGGGGGCCCGCACAAGCGGTGGAGCATGTGGTTTAATTCGATGATACGCGAGGAACCTTACCAGGGCTTAAATGTAGAGTGACAGGGGTAGAGATACCTTTTTCTTCGGACACTTTACAAGGTGCTGCATGGTTGTCGTCAGCTCGTGCCGTGAGGTGTCAGGTTAAGTCCTATAACGAGCGCAACCCCTATCGTTAGTTGCTAGCAGGTAATGCTGAGGACTCTAGCGAGACTGCCGGTGCAAACCGTGAGGAAGGTGGGGATGACGTCAAATCATCACGGCCCTTACGTCCTGGGCTACACACGTGCTACAATGGTATGGACAATGAGCAGCCACAACGCGAGTTGGAGCGAATCTATAAACCATATCACAGTTCGGATCGGAGTCTGCAACTCGACTCCGTGAAGCTGGAATCGCTAGTAATCGGATATCAGCCATGATCCGGTGAATACGTTCCCGGGCCTTGTACACACCGCCCGTCAAGCCATGGAAGCTGGGGGTGCCTGAAGTCGGTTACCGCAAGGAGCTGCCTAGGGTAAAACTGGTAACTAGGGCTAAGTCGTAACAAGGTAGCCGTACCGGAAGGTGCGGCTGGAACACCTCCTTTCTAGAGAAAGATGGTGAGTTACAATAGAGGTATATTTTACTCTTTGCTGTTAATTTTAAAGAAATTAGACTAAGATCTTATAGTCTCGTAGCTCAGCTGGTTAGAGCGCTACACTGATAATGTAGAGGTCGGCAGTTCGAGTCTGCCCGAGACTACAATTTTAAGACTTAGTTAAAGGAAATTTTAGAAGTTGGGTATCCCAAGTTGACGTATAGGTCATCAATTAACTGATAACTGTTAACTGATAGCTGACTACTGAAGAAAATGGGGGATTAGCTCAGCTGGCTAGAGCGCTTGCCTTGCACGCAAGAGGTCATCGGTTCGACTCCGATATTCTCCACAACGGCATTAAGTTGTCCACGAAGTTTAAATACTTGTCAGTGGCGACTCGCCACAAGTTCATTGACATATTGGTAAAATGATATCGTAAAGAATCAAGATAGAGAGTTAGATAATATCTAACAAAATATTTTTATAAGAACAAGAATTATAAAGAGCTCGTTGTAGTAGAGATACTACAGCAAAAAGTACAATAAGCTAAATAAGGGCGTATGGAGGATGCCTAGGCTTTCAGAGGCGAAGAAGGACGCGATAAGCTGCGATAAGCTACGGGGAGAAGCACATATTTTATGATCCGTAGATTTCCGAATGGGGCAACC
>NZ_CP141806.1:1572500-1877500 GCF_056815515.1 Tenacibaculum sp. DPLXC6 | reverse complement strand
GATCTGACTTTAGTACGAGAGGACCGAGTTGGACTGACCTCTAGTGTATCTGTTGTCTCGCCAGGGGCACTGCAGAGTAGCTACGTCGGGAAGGGATAAGCGCTGAAAGCATATAAGCGCGAAACCCACCACAAGATGAGATTTCTTTAAAGGGTCGTGGAAGATCACCACGTTGATAGGCTATAAGTGTAAGTGCAGTAATGTATGTAGCTGAGTAGTACTAATAACCCATAGGCTTATGTACGTATCCCGGTCCTAGTGGCCGGGAGCAAACTCTTTGATGATTTAGGATATGATTTTACTAATATGTTAACTATTACAGTTGAAATATACTGCAACGATTTAAGGTGATTATCGCAATGGGGCTCACCTCTTACCATTCCGAACAGAGAAGTTAAGCCCATTAGCGCCGATGGTACTGCCACTGGTGGGAGAGTAGGTCGTTGCCTTTCTTTTAAACCTCAATCTTTTAGTAGATTGAGGTTTTTTTTATACCCTATTTTAAATAGAATACTTTATTACTACCTGAACCTGACTAGAAAATCACGATAACTCCAAAATAGGAATTAACATAAGACGCTCTTTTTGAAATAGTAATATTGTATAGATCTCTTATTACTAAGGTATGGAGGTTATATATGGAGTTCATTTATTATTCACAATAACTACCACAACATTTTATAATATGTATCTTAGCATAAAAATATTTGCTAAGTAACTTATATTACAAAGCAAGCGTCATATTTCAAGTATATTTGCAACAATATGAATGAAAACCTAAACCCTGAAAGCACAAACTACTCAAATGAAGAATTAGATGTAGAAAAAAAGTTACGTCCGCTCTCATTTGATGATTTCTCTGGTCAAGATCAGGCAATAGATAACTTAAAAGTTTTTGTAGAGGCAGCGAATCAACGGGATGAAGCATTAGATCATGCCTTATTTCATGGACCTCCTGGATTAGGTAAAACGACGTTGGCTCATATCTTAGCTAATGAGTTAGGAGTTGGTATAAAAGTAACCTCAGGACCTGTGCTAGATAAACCAGGAGACTTAGCAGGCTTATTAACCAACTTAGATGAACGAGATGTTCTGTTTATTGATGAGATCCATCGATTAAGCCCTATAGTTGAAGAATATTTGTATTCAGCCATGGAAGATTATAAAATCGATATTATGATTGAATCTGGTCCAAATGCACGTACAGTTCAAATTAATCTTGAACCATTTACTTTGGTAGGAGCTACTACTCGTTCAGGATTGCTTACAGCGCCTATGCGAGCTCGTTTTGGTATTAGTAGTCGATTACATTATTACTCAACAGAATTACTAACAACAATTATTCAACGAAGCGCTTATATTTTAAAAGTGCCAATTTCTATGGAGGCAGCAATTGAAATTGCTGGTAGAAGTAGAGGAACTCCACGTATTGCGAATGCATTATTGCGTAGAGTACGTGATTTTGCTCAAATTAAGGGAGATGGTACTATTACCATAGAAATAGCCAGATATGCCTTAAAAGCGTTAAATGTAGATGCACATGGGCTAGATGAAATGGATAATAAAATTTTATCTACGATTATTGATAAGTTTAAAGGAGGTCCAGTTGGAATAACCACTTTAGCTACGGCTGTAGCTGAAAACGCTGAAACTATAGAAGAGGTTTATGAGCCTTTTTTAATTCAACAAGGATTTATTATGCGAACGCCAAGAGGAAGAGAAGTAACCGATTTGGCATATAAACACTTAGGTAGAATTAAAGGAACTAGCCAAGGAGAACTCTTTTAAAGTTTAGAATAAGCTATGGAAAATAAGTCTAATACAGAAACGAAAGGATGGCTGCAACGATTAAAAGATGAAAGTTGGGAAGCGGAATTACTGGTTTCTGCAATTGCAATTTTTGGTTCTTTCAAGCTCTTTGATATCATTGGTTGGCTTGCAAATTTTTTTATAGATTTTCTAAATCCTAACCAATATTATATAGGGTATTTCATTACTTTTTTTGGGTTAATAGCAGTAAGTATCTTAGCTTCAATGTTTGTAATACATTTCTTCTTAAGAGCTTATTGGGTGGGCTTGGTAGGCCTTAATTCAGTTTTTCCTGACTATAGTATAGAAGATAGCGCATATTCAAAAATTTACACAGAAAAAATACTTTCAATATTACCAAAACTAAAAGACTCAATACAAAAAGTAGACGAATTATGTAGTGTAATTTTTTCTGTAGCGTTTACCTTTTTATTAATGTACGGTTACATGGCATTTTTTTCAAGTATTTACCTGTTATTGTTCAACTTACTTTCAGCGTATGTAAATACCTATATTCTTTTAATACCAGCTTTTTTAATTGCAATCAGTCTAATGTTGCAATCAATAATTACTATGTTCTCTAATTTAAAGAAGAATAAAGAAAAAGAAAAACTGCAAGTTTTAAATTTCAAAGTGGTAAAATTTGTGTCAATGATATCTTTTGGACCACTATATAAAAGTATTTTGCAAGTATCAATGATATTTGGTTCAAATTTTAAGAAGAAAAAATCAATAGTTTATTTAATGTTGTTTTTCTTTTTTTCGGGAGTGGTTCTAGCAAGTATACAAATCCCGAAAACAAACATATTTTATCTAGTTATTTCAAATAAGCAGAACTTTTTCAATAAATACAAAACGTATTCAGATTACTATAAAGACAGTAATAAATCTAATACATTTTTGCTAGCTCCTGAAATAGAGTCAAGTAAAATAGAGTCAAAAGTTGTAGAAGTATTTATACCCATATTTAAATACGAAAGAACGATAAGAGAAGAGATTTGCGGTGAATTCGAAGAAAAGACTGATGTATCAAAAATAATTGAAGATCAAAATCAAGCTAAATTTTTACTAGCCTGCTATAAAGAATATAATAAAGTGTCAATAGATGGAGAAATTATACCTATTGATTTTATAAGATATAACAATCATCCTAGAACAAAACAGGTTGGATTACTAGGATATATAAATATTGAAAATTTATCAGAAGGAGTTCATACTATTAAAATAGAGAAAAAAAGTATGAAAAAAAACTTTTTAGAATGGACAATTCCTTTTTATAAGATAAACAGTTAAAGAACGTTTTTATAGAGTAAATGAATTTACTAAAAAAACTCATACCAATATTAGAATGGTTGCCCAACTATAAAAAATCGCAGTTAAGAGGTGATGTAGTTGCAGGTATAACAGTTGCTATTGTCTTAATTCCACAAGGTATTGCTTACGCATTAATTGCTGGATTACCGCCAATTTATGGATTGTATGCAGCTTTAATGCCTCAGTTAATGTATGCTGTTTTTGGAACATCTCGTCAAGTAGCAATTGGTCCTGTAGCAATGGATTCATTAATAGTAGCAACAGGAGTTTCTACCTTAGCACTTACAGGTTCAGAAAGTTACATTGCCATTGCAATATTACTCGCACTGGTAGTAGGAACAATTCAATTTTTAATGGGGATTTTCCGCTTAGGGTTTATCGTTAACTTTTTATCAAGACCTGTAATAACAGGATTTACTTCTGCCGTAGCTTTAATTATTGGACTGAACCAATTTAGAAACCTATTTGGAGTTGAGTTTGTACAGAGTGATCAAATTCATGTACTATTAGAAGATATTCTTTTTAGACTTAAATATTTTAAAACAAACACAACAATTATAGGTTTAATAGCATGTGCTATTATTATAATATTTAGAAGAGTCAATAAAAAAATACCAAATGCCTTAATCGTAGTTATACTCGGTATACTAAGCATACGTTTTTTTGGAACACAGCTCTCTGATGTTGCCATTGTAAAAGATATTCCTTCAGGTTTACCAAAATTTTCAATGCCAGTAATTGATGTAGCTCTAATACGTGAATTGATGCCTATAGCAGCAACTTTAGTTATGGTAGGGTATTTAGAAACCATTTCTATCGGAAAAACGTTGGAAGCCAAACAAGACGAGTATAGAGTAAGACCAAATCAGGAGTTGGTAGCTTTAGGTTTGAGTAACATGGTAGGATCATTATTTCAATCGTATCCATCAGCATCAAGTTTTTCTCGTTCGGCAATTAATGCAGAATCAGGCGGAACTACAGGAGTTTCAGCAATAGTTTCTGCAATTTTAGTAGTGTTTACATTACTTTTTCTAACACCTGTTTTTTATCATTTACCTAAAACTATTTTATCAGCAATTATTATAGTTGCAGTTTTTAACTTAATAAATGTAAAAGAAGCAAGAAGGCTATGGAAAGCTAATAACCTAGATTTTTGGTTACTCTTAGCTACTTTTTTGGCTACTATTTTCTTCGGAATTGAATACGGAATTTTAATCGGAGTAGTTTTATCATTAATTGTTTTAATTTTTAGAACCTCAAGACCCTATGTAGCTGAGTTAGGAAAAGTACCAAATTCAGATTTCTATCGTAATAAAAACAGGTTTAAAGAAGTTATTTTAGACGATGAAATTTTAGTTTTCCGTTTTGATGCACAATTATTTTATGCCAACTCTAACTATTTTAGAGATAAATTGGACGAAATGACAGGAGAAAAAGGGAAGGCATTAAAATTGATTGTATTAGATGCAGAGAGTATCAACAGAGTTGATAGTACAGGAATAGAGATGTTAAAAGAACGCATCGTTTATTTTAACAAACACAATATTCAATTTTATTTTGCAGGAGTAAAAGGCCCTGTAAGAGATGCCTTTTTTAGAGGAGGTTTATTAGACGTTGTAAGTTTAGATCACTTTTTTATGCGTGCCAATGGAGCCGTAAATTTTTATAAAACAGGAGATAATCAAAATCAGAAAAAATACGCGCAGTATATACACCAAGCGTATAAATAATATATAATATCATGAAAATAGAGCAAATTTATACAGGTTGTTTAGCACAAGGAGCCTATTATATTGAAAGTAATGGAGAAGTAGCAATTATAGATCCGTTACGTGAAGTTGATCCTTATATAAACAGAGCTGAAAAAGATGGTGCTAAAATCAAATATATTTTCGAAACTCACTTCCATGCAGATTTTGTAAGTGGTCATGTTACGCTTGCTGAGAAAACAGGAGCAACAATTGTATACGGACCAACAGCAAAAACAAATTATGAGGCTCATATAGCTACAGATGGAGAAGTGTTCACATTAGGAGATATTACTCTTACCGTATTGCATACTCCAGGACACACAATGGAGAGTACTTCTTATTTATTAAAAGATAAGAATGGAAAAAACCATGCAGTTTTTAGTGGAGACACCTTATTTTTAGGTGATGTAGGTCGTCCTGATTTAGCACAAAAAGCAGCAAACTTAACACAAGAAGAATTAGCAGGATTGCTATATGATAGTTTGCGCACAAAAATTATGACCCTTGAAGATGATGTAATTGTATATCCAGCACACGGAGCAGGTTCAGCTTGTGGTAAGAACTTAAGCAAAGAAACAGTTGGTACTATTGGAGATCAAAAGAAAACCAATTATGCATTACGTGCAGATATGACTAAAGAAGAGTTTGTAAAAGAAGTAACCGATGGATTATTACCTCCACCAGAATATTTTCCTTTAAATGTAAAAATGAATAAGGAAGGATATCAATCTATTGATGAAGTTATCAAGAGTGGAGCAAGAGCATTATCGGTAGCAGATTTTGAAAAAATAGCAAACGAAACAGATGCGTTGATTTTAGATGTACGTCATCAATCAGAGTTTATTAAAGGATTTATACCACAATCAATTTTTATTGGTTTAGGAGGAACATTTGCTCCATGGGTGGGTGCATTGATTAAAGATGTTACACAGCCAATTTTATTAGTTACTCCTGAAGGAGAAGAAGAAACAACTATAACACGTTTATCACGCGTTGGTTTTGATAATGTGTTAGGGTATTTAGATGGAAGCTTTAATTCATGGAAAGAAGCAGGAAAAGAAATAGATACGTTACGTTCTGTTTCTGCAGATGTTTTAGCAGAAGCAATTACGAAAAAAGCACCTGTTTTTGATGTTAGAAAACCAGGAGAATATGCAAATGAACATATTGTAGATGTACCAAGTACACCGTTAGATTTCTTAAACGAACATGTTGAAGAGTTTCCAACAAAAGAAGATTTTTATGTACACTGTGCTGGTGGATACCGTTCAGTAATTGCAGCTTCTATTTTAAAAGCAAGAGGATTCCATAATATAATTGATGTTGCTGGAGGATATAAGGCTATTAAAGAAACTGATATTCCAAGAACAGCAACGGTATGTCCATCAACTTTAAAATAAGAATAATGAAGAGAGGTATATTTTTAGTAGGTTTATTTTTAATGATGGTAGTATCGTGTAAACCTCAAACCAAAGAGGCAAAAGATATCACGGTAGAAAATCTACAAGTAGTTTTAGAAAACGAAGATAACGTACAGTTATTAGACGTTAGAACTCCAAAAGAATGGTCAGAAGGAGTTATTAAAACTCCAATTAAAATAGATATTACTGGAGATGATTTTGAAGGAAAGGTTTTAGAAAAGTTAGATAAAACTCGACCTGTATATATTTACTGTCGATCTGGAGGTAGAAGTAAAAAAGCTACCGAACTTTTAGCTGAAAAAGGTTATGAAGCCTATAATGTTTTAGGAGGCTATTTAGAATGGACAGAGAAAAATAAAGAATAAAGAAAATCCCGGGTAGTATACTCGGGATTTTTTATTCATCTAATTAATCTTCAAACATTGTTTTGATTAAAAATTCAGTTTCGTTGTTATTATTAATTATAATGACTTTTTCAAATTTGCCATCAAAATTACTATCAACAAATTTTAATTCTTTTTTTGAGTCATAAATTAACACGAATTCTTCTGGCACTCCATCCTCATCATTATCGAGAGAATAACCAACTTTATCCCCAACTGAATTATAACAATCAGTTTTTTCATAAACGCCATTTTCATTCCTGTCAAAACAAGTTTGATATACTTTTCCATAAGTAGTATAAACTCTAGCAATTTCATAATTGGAATCAAAGTTTACATCAAAAAACTGATTAGATATTTTATTGTTCTCTTTCCAGTAACTAGTTAAGATTTCGTAATTATTTATCCATTTGAAAGAGAAGTTTTTAGAGTCCATTAATAGAGAAACTTCTTTATTTAATTTAAAAGAATAAACCCCAAGTCCGATGCTTGTTAAAGAAAGTAATATTATTAAGATTTCTTTCAGTTTCATAGTAATTTGATTGTTTTTTAATTGAGTAGTCAAAGGTAAAAAGAAGCTTCATAAAAAAACCGAGACAATTGTCTCGGTTTTTTGTTTTTCTAGCATTTTCCCACTTAAAATTTTAACGTTGCACCTACTAAAAAGTTTCTAGTAGCTTGCGGATAGTATCCAGCACCATCAACAGTAGTTGTTGTTCCTGGAGTAGTCCACGTATCGTCGTATGTATAATAATATCCTCTATCAACATATTCTTTGTTAAAAATGTTGTTTACTAACCCAGTAAGTACAATCGATTTAAAAATTTTGTTGGTTTTAATCTCGTACACAATATTTAAATCACTCGTAAAGAATCCTTTTAAAACATCTAAATCAGATACTCTACTATCTAGGTTACTCATAAATTGTTTTCCAACATATTTAGATAAGAATGCGATTTGTATATTGTTAACTGGTCGATAAATTAATGCATTTCCAAAAACGATGTCAGGAGAAAAAGTAATAGGAGTATCTCCTAAATTTTGTAATTCCCCATTAATTTCAGCATTGTAATCCCTATTAATGTTCTTACTAAAAGCAATGTTAGGACGCATAGATACTTGTTCAGATAAAGTAATATCTGCATCAATTTCCAGTCCTAAACGATAACTACTACCACTAGAAGCACGTAAAGGTTCTCCAGTATTTGGGTCAATAGCACCGGTAAGAATTAACTGATTCTGATAATCCATATAGTATACGTTTGTATTTAATCGAACTGTTTTATTAGCCAAACGCCAACCTAACTCATAATCATCTAAGCTTTCGTGTTGAGAATTGCCACCTTCAAAATCATTTCTATTAGGTTCTCTGTTCGCTTTAGCGTACGAAGCATATAAACTATGTTCGTCATTTATGGTATAGGTAAGCCCAAACTTAGGATTAAAGAAGTTATAATCTTTATCAACATCAATAGGAGCTCTATCAGATGTCAATCCTTTCGTTTGATAATTTACAAACCTTCCTTGTACATCAACAAAAGCTTTAAATTGTTCTGAAAGACTAAACGTAGCTTTAGAGAAAACACTCAAATCTGTTTTTTCAGAAGTACTATCGTAGTAATGGTCATTAATATTGGTATTTGGAGCTAAATCGCTTCCCCATATTACTTCTCCATAATGGTCGTTATTAAAGGTACTATAAGAAGCTCCAGAAATAATTTCTAGTTTGTCATTTTTATAAGTAGCATTCGCATTAGCAACATAAAAATGATTGTCTAACCATCTTCTAACAATCACATCACTACCATCTATAATTAAACCATCATAGTCTGCAGCATCACTCCCTTCTTTAAACTGCTCGTAATATCCTTTACCACGCGTATAGTTTAAACCTATGTTGGTAGACCAATTCTCAGATAATTTTTCATTCCAGTGTAATTGGTAGTGATCTTGCCAATAATTATCAGTTTCATTATCGTAGGTATACGGGTTTTGACGACGATCTTCTTTTAGTTCTTCAGGAGTTAAACCATACCAAGCTTGGTAGGTTCTTTCTTTTCCTCCGAAAACTAAGGCTTTAATCAACGTATTATCATCGGTATAGCTACCTTGTAAGAAATACGATTTTAAATCGGTGAAAGCACGGTCAACATATCCGTCAGAATAAATATTAGACAAACGTCCTGCGAACTCAAATCCATTATTTAATTTTCCAGTAGTAAATTTTACGGTATGTTTTCTTGTTCCGTACGAACCAAAAGCATTTGAAATTTCTCCACCAGCTTCTTCCGAAACAGCATCGGTTAAGATGTTTAAACTAGCTCCAAAGGCTCCAGAACCGTTCGTAGAAGTTCCTACACCACGCTGTAATTGTAAACTTTGGGTAGACGAAGCAAAATCTCCCATATTTACCCAAAAAGTACCCTGACTTTCGGCATCGTTATACGGAATTCCGTTAATCGTAACGTTAACACGAGTAGCATCTGAACCACGTACACGAATATAAGTGTATCCAATACCAGCACCCGCATCAGATGAAGATGTTACCGATGGTAAATAGTTTAATAATACAGGAATATCCTGTCCTAAATTACGTTTTTCAATTTCCTTTTTAGTAAGATTTGAGTGTGTTACGGGTGCATCTGCTTTTACACGAACAGCAGAAACCAACACTTCATCTAAAATGGCTTCATCAGAAATTAACTGAAATGTAAATTGTTGATTTTTGGTAATAATAACCTCTTGCAAAAGAGGCTTAAAACCAACATGAGAAACCTTAAATACATAAGTTCCTTTTGAAAGATTTAATGAAAAGTCACCCTTAAAATCGGTAGCAATTCCTTTGTTAAGAGAGGCAACAGTAACAGTAGCACCCACCAAAGGATTTTGGTTACCATCAACTACTTTTCCTGAGAATGTAACCGTTTGTGCATTTGCTGTTAAGGTTGCAAATAATACGAGTAAAAAAGCTATTAGTTTTACTTGTGGTTGTTGTTTGAAAGACATCGGTCTCATTTTATAAAAAAACAAAATCGAATAAAAAGAGGTAATTATTCTTTAGTTAAACATTGAATAATTAAAATTTGTCATTACGAGGAGTTTAGGACGAAGTAATCTTTTCATCAATAAACAGGTTTCTCGTAACAATTGGTTTCCAAATGGCGATTATCGCCTCCCTAAACAGCATTACCTGTTCCAGGTTCGTTGGGTATGATCTCAGCCTATTTTTAACTATGAGTTATAAATGTTGAATTTTAAGTTAACTAACAACTATTCATTAAACACTAATAACTCAAAAAGGCACCCCTTTATGAGAACGATGCAAAGGTAAATATGAAATATGAATTAAGCGTGATAAATAGCTGGTTTTTCTAGGCTTGTTTATAAAAGAATAAGGAGTTATTAAGTAAGTAAAAAAACATTCTAATCAATTTATAGATTTAACTCATGCATTCCATCGTAAATTTAATATTTTAGTGGTGAAAATATCAGATATTTATGAGTAAATCTTTTAAAACGAGCGTTAATAAAACGCATGATTTTGACTTTACTGAAGCGCAAATAGAGACGCTAGATATAGTAGAAAAATCAAAAAATAACTACCACGTACTTGAGGGTAACCAATCGTATCAAGCTACCATACTTCAAACAAATTTCAACAAAAAAACATATACCATTCAAATCAACGGAAATACTTACGAGGTAAGTATTGCTGATGAATTAGATATGTTAATTGATGAGTTAGGTTTAGAAGTAGCAACAGAGAAAAAAGAAAATGATATCAAGGCACCAATGCCTGGGTTAATTGTTTCTGTTGATGTTGAAATTGGTCAAGAAGTGAAAGAAGGAGATGGAATTTTAGTGTTAGAAGCTATGAAAATGGAAAATACCTTACAAGCACCAAGAGACGGAGTCGTAAAATCGGTAGCGATACAAGCAGGTGATAAAGTAGAAAAGAATACGGTTTTAATAGAAATGGAGTAATATGAAAAAGATATTAGTAGCAAACAGAGGAGAAATTGCGTTGCGTGTTATGCGTACGGCAAAAAAGATGGGTATTAAAACGGTAGCTGTTTATTCGGAAGCAGACAGAAACTCACCACACGTAACTTTTGCAGACGAAGCAGTATGTATTGGTCCTGCACCTTCCAATCAATCCTATTTATTAGGAGATAAAATTATTGAAGTAGCGAAAGAGTTAGATGTAAACGGAATTCACCCGGGATACGGATTTTTAAGTGAAAATGCAGCCTTTGGAGAAGCCGTAGCAAAATCAGGAATTGTATTTATAGGACCGAAAACCCATGCAATTGAAGTAATGGGGAGCAAACTGGCTGCAAAAGATGCAGTGAAAGCCTACGATATTCCGATGGTTCCGGGGATTGATGAAGCAGTAACTGATGTAGAATATGCCACGAAAGTAGCGAATGAAATTGGGTATCCGATTTTAATCAAAGCTTCAGCAGGTGGAGGAGGAAAAGGAATGCGTGTTGTTGAAAAAGAAGCAGATATCAAAGAACAAATGCAGCGTGCTATTTCAGAAGCAGAATCAGCTTTTGGTGATGGTTCTGTATTTATAGAAAAATATGTGGGTTCACCACGCCATATTGAAATCCAAGTATTGGCAGATGCCCATGGTAATGTGGTACATTTATTTGAACGCGAATGTTCGGTACAACGTCGCCACCAAAAAGTAGTTGAAGAAGCACCATCGAGTGTGTTAACTCCAGAAATTAGAGAAGCCATGGGAGCCGCAGCGGTAAGAGTTGCGAAAGCCTGTGATTATTTAGGAGCAGGAACCGTAGAGTTTTTATTAGATGAAAACAAGAACTTCTATTTCCTAGAAATGAATACACGTTTACAAGTAGAGCATCCAGTTACCGAACTTATTACAGGAGTAGACTTAGTAGAACAACAAATAAAAATAGCAAGAGGAGAGGAGTTATCATTCACCCAAGACGATTTACAAATTAACGGACACGCGCTAGAGTTACGAGTGTACGCTGAAGATCCGTTAGATAATTTTGCGCCAAGTATTGGTGTGTTGGAAACCTACCAACATCCAGTAGGAGAAAATATTCGTGTAGATGATGGTTTTGAAGAGGGAATGGAAATTCCTATTTATTACGATCCGATGATTTCTAAATTAATTACTTACGGAAATACGCGTGAAGAAGCCATTGAGCTAATGAAGCAAGCCATTAGTAATTATAAAGTAAAAGGAATAGAAACTACGTTGCCGTTTGGAAAGTTCGTATGTGAACACGAAGCTTTCACCTCAGGGAATTTCGATACTCATTTTGTAAAGAAATACTATACGCCTGAGTTGTTAGAAGCAGGATACGAAAAAGAAGCGAAGATTGCTGCACAAGTAGCCTTACAGCAGTATTTAAAAGAACAACGTATTTTAAAAACTTGTTAATACATAATGTGCGTTAGGGATTGCAGCGGCATCCTTTTGTTGTCAGTTCGAGTTTGCGAAGCAAGTATCGAGAACCAACAAAAGATATAGCGGAAAGCCCGACCCTTTGGGAACGCCCAAAAAAGAATATAGATGAAATCTAAAATAGAAGAATTACAACATAAAGTAACCGAAGCAAAGTTAGGAGGTGGACAACAACGTATCGACCGTCATCATCAAAAAGGAAAATTAACCGCACGTGAGCGAATCGATTATTTCTTAGATGAAGGTTCTTTTGAAGAAGTCGGTATTTTGGTAACACACCGAACGACTGATTTCGGAATGGAAAATCAGAAGTTTTATGGTGACGGAGTGGTAACAGGATACGGAACTGTAAACGGACGTCTTGTGTACGTATTTGCACAAGATTTCACGGTATTTGGAGGTTCGTTATCAGAAACACATGCCGAAAAAATCTGTAAGATTATGGATTTAGCCGTAAAAGTAGGAGCACCATTAATCGGATTGAACGATTCTGGTGGAGCGCGTATTCAAGAAGGAGTACGTTCGTTAGGTGGTTATGCCGATATTTTTTACAGAAACGTACAAGCATCAGGTGTGATTCCGCAAATCTCAGCGATTATGGGACCTTGTGCAGGTGGAGCAGTGTATTCACCAGCCATGACCGATTTTACCGTTATGGTAGAAAACTCAAGTTATATGTTTGTTACGGGACCTAACGTAGTAAAAACAGTAACCAATGAAGAAGTAACTTCAGAAGAGTTAGGAGGAGCAAGTACTCACGCAACCAAATCGGGAGTAACGCATTTAACGGCAGCGAACGATGTACAATGTTTGGAAGATATCAAAACATTGTTGAGTTATATGCCACAGAACAATCAAGAAACCACTGCAAAATTACCATTTGAATTAGGAGATGAAACTAGAGAAGAACTAGCCAATATAGTTCCAGATAACGCAAACAAGCCGTACGATATGCGTGCTGTAATTGACGGTATTGCTGATGCTGATTCATTTTTTGAAATCCATAAAGATTATGCTGATAATATCGTGGTCGGATTTGCGCGTTTAGGAGGAAGAAGTGTTGGGATTGTAGCCAACCAACCGATGAGTTTAGCAGGATGTTTGGATGTAAACAGTTCTAAAAAAGCAGCACGATTCACCCGTTTTTGTGATTGCTTTAATATTCCGTTATTGGTATTGGTAGATGTACCAGGATTCTTACCAGGAACCGACCAAGAATGGAATGCGATTATTACCAACGGAGCAAAATTATTGTATGCGTTGAGTGAAGCTACCGTGCCAAGAGTCAGTGTAATTACCCGTAAAGCCTATGGTGGGGCGTATGACGTAATGAACTCTAAACACATTGGTGCCGATATGAATTTTGCATGGCCTAGTGCAGAAATTGCGGTAATGGGAGCAAAAGGAGCGAGTGAAATTATCTTTAAAAAGGAAATTGCCGAAGCTGAAGATCACGAAGCAAAACTAGCAGAGAAAGAAGCAGAGTATGCTGATAAATTTGCCAATCCATATCGAGCAGCAGAACGCGGATTTGTAGATGAGGTTATTTTACCACAAGACACCCGTAGAAAACTAATCAAAGCTTTTGCGATGTTAGAAGGTAAAAAGGTTGAAAGACCGAATAGAAAACATGGGAATATTCCGTTGTAAAAAATAAAGAAATATCAATATTTTTTAAGAGACGCTTCTAAAAAGAAGCGTCTTTTTTTATAGAGGTATTGATCTTATTTGATTTAAAAGAGAATAAAAAAAACTGGTTAAGTGTTTTATTTTTAAGTGTTTGTGTTTTTGTGTGGAAATATTTTTTTAGATTTATAAGAAGATATCAAAGTAACCATTGTTAATTTTTGGCGATTGCTACTTAGTGTCATAGAAATATCATCGGACTCTATAAAACTTAAATCGTATGAAATATGCTCTCTTTTTTATTGTCACAGTACTTTTCTTAGGCACATCATATGCTCAGTCTTCTAACAAGGAAATAGAAAAAAAACTTCAGAGTAAAGTAAAAGATTATTTGCCACTATTGTATCAAGGGCAACCACTTGCGTATGCCAAGTTATTTAGTGAAGATGCAGAAATGACAAATCCATACAAGAAAGGGATTGATGAAATAACAAATTTTATTTCAAGATGGTCTATAGAGCCAACCGAATATGAAGTAGAATTTTACCCAATGGTACAAATTGACTCAAGTTATCTGATGTCTTATAAGGTAACTGAAGCCACAGGAATCCAAATAGAACAAGTTGAAGTTTGGAAATACTATGGAAATGAGCTTAAAATACGTTTTGCCAATGTTGTAATGATTGAACCTAGTGGAGCATCAGGAGGAATAAGTACACAACGCTTTATTTTGTCATCCTTAGCTCTTGGTGTGTTTCTTTTTTTGTTACTGATAGTTTTAAGAAACGCATATAAATCAAAAAAGAGATGATTAAAACTTTCCCAAAACTTAATTGGGGATTGTCCCAATTGAAAAACAATCCTGAAAAGCAATTCTTCCTGCTTACAGGTTTTTGGTATTTTTTTGTGGTACTCGCAGGATTTTCTGATAGTTTTTACTTTAAAAAATCTTTAGCACCTACTCCAAACTATCTCGTTGTACACGGAGTTATTTATTCGGTTTGGACATTTCTATATTTATTACAATCTGTACTAGCTTCTACCAAAAACATTCAATGGCACATGCTGTTAGGAAAGCTTTCTATAATTATCCTTCCTCTACTACTAATTTCTGGTTACTACGCGGTACTTTATAGCGCAGAAGTTAGGGGAGGTGAAGTAAAAGGGAAATCATTAGCCGAAATTGGCTTAGGTGTACTGTTTGTTTTTATAGCATTACTCAAACGTAAAAAACCATTTATTCATAAACGGTTAATGTTAACGTCTATGTTCTTTTTAACCATAGCCGCTGTACAACGATTATTACGGAATTACTGGAATATATCAGATTTTTGGCTCTATTACAGCTTGTTATTTGCCCCTATGATTGCTTTAGTTTTATATGATGTATTAAAGTTTAAAAAAATTAAACTTCTTAGCCTCTTGCTACTAATATTTCTAATACTATATAAATGGCTTACACCAGAAGTATTTTTATTTGAGTCTTCATTAGGTAAAGAACTTATAGAAATTCTTAAAAAAATATTCCTTTGGTACTAGACGAACTTTGTTAGTTAAACAAGAATAATTAAAAGAGTTAAAAAAGAATATCTTTTAATGAAATATAAAATGAAGATAACCACATTTTTAACACGTGTAGGTGATTAATACGGAAAGGTAGAAGAAGCACTTGGTATATAAAAACGTAATTACGAGCCTTTCGACTGTCGCTCAAGACAGGCTAAAACGAAGTAATCTTTATATTTTTAGTTCGAAATAAACAGATTACTTCAGTCGTACCTTCTTCGTAATGACAGAAATTGTCATTTCGAACTGTAGTGGAACGGAAGTGAGAAATCTTAAAGTCGGATGTTAAGGGTTTTCAAGAATGTTTTTGGTTTAAATTAGACAGATTCCTCGCATCGTTTTTCAGACGTTTTTAAACAAGGTTTAAAAATTCCTTGTAAAAGTGTCCTTTCTTTTGGTTCGTTTTCTTTGGACAAGCAAAGAAAATGAAGGCACTAGTTTATCGAGCAATACTATTAAGTATAAAGCTACTCTATACTCAGTTTAATATTACATTAATGATGAATAAAACAACTTTTATGACTTAAATATTTGGTTTAGAGGGTTTCCGTAATTTTTTATAAATATGTTTTTTTAGGTTTATAAGAAATAATAAGAACAACTAACATGTTTTGTTATTCAAACGGTTAGATATAAATGATAGTTGTTTGAAAGTAATGAGTTAGTTGTAATTAACTGGGCCGATTAAAAACATATTAATATGAAAACTTTTTATTCTTTTCTAATAATTATAGTATTAATAATTTGTAGCTGTAAATCTACATCGAAAATACATAAGGAATTTGTACGATATAATACCGAATATACACCTATTGATGCAAATGAATATGGTTGGACAATTCCATATGATTCCTCTGGATTTATAGGTAAAAGAAAGCTGTTATTTGCTTCAAGAGAAGAGAAGCTAGGTTTTTTAAAAAATCAAGGAACTTTAATTTCAATTATTGAAACAACTGTTAAAGGGGATATTAACTTCGGCCCCGCTAAAGCTTCTACTAAAAACTCTTCCTACAGAGTAGTTATGGATTATGCAAAATATAAAGTACATAGAACTACTAGTGGAGATGCTAAAATAGGTATTGGATTAAGAATGGTTGCACAAGTTACAACAACAGAAAATGACATAAATCTAGGGGATTTATTTGCTATTGGATTAGCAGCTCAAGCAAATCATTTACATGGAACATTATCTCTTGATGTTATAGGAATGGACTCAAAAGAAATAACTTATTTATTACCTTTCCAAAGTGAAATAAATAAGACTACAATTCAAAATGCTATGCAAGCTCTAGCTACCATAAAAACTGAAATTTATAATGATAGTACTAAAGTATATCCTCATATTCTTTCAGTCAAGCCAAAATTAACAGGGACATATAATGGGCTTGGAGAATATAACCAAGATGTAAATGTAAAAATAAACGAGGTCATAGATATATTAAGTAAAAAACAATCAAAACCTAAAGAGGACTAATATCTTAAGCCATCGTAGCTAATGTGTAAAACTTTTATTCATAAGCTAAAGAAACATAGTGATATCATTTTTAATAGCACGAAGTAATTAAACTACCAAAAAACAATTATGAGAACTCTTTATATTATTACAATAATTCTCGGATTAATAAGTATTTCATGTACAAGTTATAAAAAGACAGTAGCTAAGGATACTTCAAGTCAAACATCTGATGTATCAACTATTGAAACAAATCCTGACCAATCATCTATTTGGACAAATCAGCCAAGTCCAAATTCAACAAAAATTAAAGTATTAAATGCTGCAATTACATTTGGGTCTTTGCCTAATGGACTTAGTGAAATGGATTATATGGTTGTTGAAAATACAGGTACTTATTTAGTAACTAATGCAATTAGAGTTTTGTCTGACGATGTTAGAGTAAAAGCTTGGGTAGAGGGACAAGATATTATACTTACTTCAGAAGTTCAGCAATACAAAGAAACCGAATTTGGACTTCCAGAACCTTCTGGTTTTGTAAAGTGTGTAAGAGGGAACTCTACATCACTTCCTGATTGCTGGCGGACAATTTTAGTAATAGCTAATAATCTTGGAGGCGATAAACAATACCAATAATTTTAATAAAACCCACAAAAAAAACGTCATTATGAGCCTTTCGACTGTCGCTCAAGACAGGCTAAAACGAAGTAATCTTTATGTTTATAGTTCAAAATAAACAGATTACTTCAGTCGTACCTCCTTCGTAATGACGTTATTATTTTTTATAAAAAATTATTCTTACACATCCGTACTCACCCAATAACTTCCCGTTGAGGTAGTAGACGGATTATATGCCAAAATATTCACTTTGGTACCGTTGGCAACATCCGTTAGTAACCATTCCATTGGCTGATTGTTGATAGCGCCACTTTCCAACTCAACCATATTGCCGTTTAAGGTAACCTCGTCGGTACTAATGTCGAACTGTAGTGTGGTTTCTCCTCTGTTTTCAAAACCAATAAAACTTTCCCTGTCATACGATACCTGAGTAATCACCTTGGTTTCATTAGGCGCTACCTGTCCCACAAAATCAGTAATAGAGCTGCTTCCTGTAGTTGGACGATAGCTATACTGCGCCCTTTTTGCAGGCTCATTAGCAAATACCAACTGAGCCGCATTCATAATTTGAACAAGCGTTGTATAACAATCGTTCAAAGCCGAAATACGATCTTGAGTAATAACCAAACGTTGTTTTTTATACACCTCTTGCTGAGTGTTTGCGTTTTTTAATTCGTCTTTAATTGTTGCCAACTCTTCTACAATAGCTGCAGGCATTCCGCCTTTATTCGCATCGGTCAAATCATCTAAATAGTTTGTAACTACCTTTTCTAACGTTTCTAAAAACACCAACATTTTAGGCTGATTCTTACTCGCATCTCTATAGCCAGTAGTAAACTCTTTTAGCACCGCAGGATTATCAGGAAAAGCCCACATAGCATGACTTTTTATACGATTATACACACGACTTGCATTTTGCATTTCTATCAACACCTTTTGCGTTTCCACTCCTTGTTTAGCCAAGGTACTTACATCGGTTACTACTGTATCTGCCGCATCAATCTGATTTAAAAAAGCAGTTTCATACTCACTTGTAAATCGGGCATTGAAAGCGGTAAAACGCTCCAAATCTTGCGTAAAAAGGTTGTAAATTGTTCGTGCGCTTTCAGCTAAAAAAGCATCTGATCCTTTGAATTTTCTTCTTGTTTCCATATTAATATTTAATTTAAGTTACACGAGAGTTTTTAGGGAAGCGTAATACACGCTACCCATAGGTAATCATAAGAAACAATAAGATTATAATAGCAGGAGAGCCCCTTGCCACTAGTTAAAAATCCATAAAAAATTAGATGGTTTTAGCAATACAATCATAGCATTTTGTTAGTTTCTTTTTCTTAACCACTTCTAAATTATAGTGTTGGGGTATAAAAAACAAATGCGATGGTCAATTTTTGCTTTTTTTTAACAGGCAGACTATCAGAAGTATATCTTTTATACTAGTTGCGAATACTTTTTTTGTGTTATCTATCATTGACATCTTTTCTTAACGATTTAGATTTTACATAGAATAATCTTTTCTAAGCTGTTTTTCTTTTTCCATTGATGAAAAAGAAACCGACTTTGGAGGTTCATGAATTCCTTTGAAAACCAATAAAAATTAATGAGCTAAGCAAAAAATCTAGTCTTAACCTGCCTACACTCAAAAATAATCATCCTCGAACCTAAATTAAAATAACTCGCTATCGCTCAAACAGATTTTAATTTTAACGGCTCTTGCGGTGTTATTTTTGGTTTGCCTGCTTATGGCGAGGTACTTTTTTAGTATTCTCATTAATCAAAGCAATTTGTCTTTCAAAAATAATTCTATAGCTGTCGTTACATTTGTTTGACATTTTTTTGTGTGTTGTATCGAAGTGACAATCCGTTAATACGTAGACCGAGAGCGTTGGATTGAATCCATACAGATTTGAGAGTAGGAGGATAGCTGTAGTATCAGCGACCCATGCCGTGGTGTTAACGGAGCGTGCCGTGATATCAGCGACCCGTGCCGTGGTGTTAACGGAGCGTGCCGTAGTATCAGCGACCCATGCCGTGGTGTTAACGGAGCGTGCCGTAGTATTAGCGACCCATGCCGTGGTGTTAACGGAGCGTGCCGTAGTATCAGCGACCCATGCCGTGGTGTCAACGGAGCATGCCGTGATATCAGCGACCCGTGCCGTGGTGTTAACGGAGCGTGCCGTAATATCAGCGACCCGTGCCGTGGTGTTAACGGAGCGTGCCGTGATATCAGCGACCCGTGCCGTGGTGTTAACGGAGCGTGCCGTGATATCAGCGACCCGTGCCGTGGTGTTAACGGAGCATGCCGTAGTATCAGCGACCCAAAACAGCGATATAAAGAACCGTTACTACTCTAAAAAACAACTTTTATAACCTAAATAGTTGAGCTTATGGGATTCCGTAAGAATGTATAGATACTTTGTATTAGGTTCGCAAGAATTGTAAGAGCAATTAGCTTTTATAATTAATTAACAAAAAACAGTAATTCGTTGATAACTTTACTTTTGATAAAGTATTGGAATTGATATATTTGAGTGTATAAAAATTGCTAAACCTTATGATATTCCATGTTTTTATCGGGATAAAAGAACTAAAGTTTGGTATATAACGAGTTGCCAGTAATTTGAGCACCATCAACAACAAAGAATGTTTGGAATAAGAAATAAAATTAACGATGACTCTCTATATCTATTAAATGATATGGTTGAGAACCAAATGAAAACAGCCGAAAAGGAACTTTCAGAATGTTCGGCTGAAGATACAGAACAAATCCAAAAATTAGAGGCTCAAATTGTAATGTATAAGTCTGCATTAGAAAAATTCGAAGCTGATATTGAAGCTCAACTGAAAGAAAAATTTCAATTTTCAGTTGAAGAACTGTATGCAATGTATGGTCAATATGATAACAAATATATTTCAATCGAATTTCATAAATATACAGAATCTGCACAAAAGTTTGGGAGAAGTATAGCTGGAGTAATTACTTACTATAAAAGAGAAAGAGAAGAACTCGAAAAAGCGATTTCCGAGGAAAATGTTCCAAGAACAAATGGAATGGTA
The DNA here is from genome assembly GCF_056815515.1 of Tenacibaculum sp. DPLXC6. Lineage (NCBI taxonomy): Bacteria > Pseudomonadati > Bacteroidota > Flavobacteriia > Flavobacteriales > Flavobacteriaceae > Tenacibaculum > Tenacibaculum sp. DPLXC6. Next base: position 1,857,056 of record NZ_CP141806.1, on the reverse strand, counting down.
AAAATCGATTGTTCCACTCACGAAAAATTGACAGATGACCAAAAAGGCGAGTTAATTAATGACGGATTTAAAAGTGGCGATATTTACCAAGTTTCTGCTTCTGATTATTATATGGAGAAATCTTTTAATCAAGAAGGAAGAAAGGAAATACCGAATACAATTGAGGTCAAATTTGACCCAACTGGAATGGACCCAAATAGAATGTTCTTATGGTTGTTCAGTCAAAGAATAAAAAACGGAGGACAACTGATTGAAGAAGAATGGGCTAAATTTTGTGGCTTCTCTTTATTTTATGAACCAGCTTCAATTGAATTTGATTTAGTAAAACAAATAGGATTTGACGAAGATGGAAATAAAAAATACCTCGTTAGATTTTATGAACTTGAAGCTAAAATTTACGCCAAAGAAGCTAATCAAGAAGAAATCAATGAATTTAGCCAATTTCTAAAAGAAAGAAGAGCTGTAAGAACAGAAGCAATTAAATATGAAATTAAAAGGTCAACTAATAAAACATTAGAAAAATTTGAAGTAGAATATCCAGAAATTTATACTGAAATTCAAAAGTCACTTGTACAATTTGAAAGTGAAACATTGGTTTACCACGAGACAGTGACACCTATATTTTGGGATTACCAAAGTTTTCTACATATTTATTTAAGACATTGTGATGAACTTGAAATCGAAGGACATTTTGAAAAGAAAACCAATTTTCAATATAGTCAAAAAGATATTCGCAAAATATTAAAAATAGCAATTGAAGATTTACATTTAAAAATAAACGAGAAACTAAAAGAAGGAAAAGACTTTAGAATTTATGGAGATAGGTCGTTGTACTTTAACGGAAATCATTATTCGCTACATATTGCAAGTAATGGAAAAGTACTCGCTTTTCATCCTATGGAAAATCCAACTGAATAAAAACTACTGGCAACACCGTGTATAATTAATTGCTTGGTTCGTGCTTACTTACGAAAATACTCGCGGATTTTCTATTCGGTTTGTATTTGCTAAATTAGATGCTTAAAACACGCAACCATATACAAACATGTTGTGACAAATTAGAAATATGAAATATGAAAGAATATTTTCTGAAGCACCAAAATCTTCTATTTGGGATAGAATAGATATTCTTACAACCATAAATGGAACGAAAGAAGCCCTAAAGTATAAATGTGAAAAACAAAATGTTCCTATCAATGAAGAATTAATAACTAATAAAGCAAAAGGAATTGCATTTTGTTTGAGAAGTGCAAAAGACTTATTTAAACAGTCGAACTCGAAAAATTTGACTCCTAGTTTGATATCTTTATACTACGGAACTTACAATTTATTAAGTGCAATATTAATTGGAGACATTAGTAATGAATTAACTCTTGAAAGTGTAGAAAAATTTTCAAAGAATGGAGGACATGGACTTAAGTCTATCTACCAACCTGAAACCGAAAATTTAGCTAAAGATGAATTCATTTATTGTTGTAATAATGGATTTTATAAGGAAATCTTAAAAAATTTTGGATACAAAGTAAACGAAATAGTTACTCTTAAAAATTATTCTAAAATAGAAAAGGTTCCTGATGAGGAAAAGCAAAAGCTAATTTCTCTGAAAGACCTACTTTCTAGAGTACCTGAACTTAAAAACATTTATGTTGAGCTTTTTAAAGAACAACCAAATTATCTAAATTTTTATGGTACAAAGAATTACGAAAAAAAGGATAAAGATTACTATCATATAGCGGTAAATGAAAACCAAAATTCTTATTACTTAAATTCTGATTTGATTAATGATATTTTAAGTATTCCTAGTGAATATAAATTCGAGTATAAAAAAGAGAGACCTGATTCAACTCTTGATGAAAGGTTTTATTGTGAAAACATTCCTGAGGATTTCATTCAGAGAGTACCTAAATACCATTCACCAATCGCGATTAATTGTTCAATAAAACCTATTTTAGGAATTGACGATGTATTATTAATTTATTTTAAAACGTTTTATATACTTAGTATATGGACAAGGTATCGACCTAATCTTTGGAGAGAAGTTTATGAGGGTAAATATGATAATTATAGATCTCTTTTTAGTATTTTGACTGAATCAGCTGAAAGAATAATCCCAAACTTATTTCTAAACAAATTTTATGGAAGAACTTTTACTTTTGCTAGTCATTCATATTACTCTTAATAAACTTGTCACAACAATGTATAAGAAAACATAGGGATTTTGAGTTTAATCGAAAGTTTTATGATTATTTGCAAAGTCGCCAACTATAAAATTTGGCGTTTATTAGAAAAAAAGATAAAAGCAAAATATTTATATTTGGCTTAGTAACAATCCGAAACGTATACCTTACCACCTGCCCTACGTTTCTTATACGGTATGTTGGTAAGAATAAACACGAGCATTGTAAGTTATTTAATAACCCTAAAACCGAAATTTTTTTCGGTTTTCTTTTTTTTCAGCCTGTTGTTTTTTAGCATCCAATCGTTTGGCAATCGCTGCTTTTTTAGGTTTGGTAGCTTTGCGTACTTTAGGTACTACCAAGGCTTGTGCTAAAAGGTTAAAAAAGCGTTCGGTAACCAATTCTTTATTGCGGTGTTGTGAGCGGCTTTCTTGTGAGCTTAGTATGAGTGTGTTTTCTTTAGAAAGTCTGTTGGCTAAGTTTTTAAGGAGTAGTGTTTTTTCTTTGTCCGAGAGTCCTAACGAGTCTTCAATAGTATAACTTAATTCTACTTTAGAGGATACTTTGTTAACATGCTGTCCGCCCGCACCAGAGCTTCGTACGGCTTTAAAGTTGAGTTCTTTTAAAAGTTGTTCTTTGTTCATAGTGTTTGTGAATGTCTCAAATATAGGGAATCTATTGTTGTTTGTAAAGGGGGCTTACTAATCGGAGTGACTCTTATTGGTGAGAGTTGGGAGTTTTAAAGGGTATTCGTAACTAGAATTAAGCAGATTTCTCGCTATCGCTCGAAATGACAAAATGTACGTCATTTCGAACTGTAGTGGAACGGAGGTGAGAAACCGTAAGGTTCAGCGGAGCTAAATCTCAAAGTTGAGAGTTAGGAGTTTTAAAGGGTATTCGCTACTAGAATTAAACAGATTGCTTCGTTTCACTCGCAATGACGGAACTTGTCATTTCGAAGGAGTGTGCGACTGAGAAATCTCAAGGTTCAGCGTAGCTAAATCTTATGGTTGGGTGTTGGGAGTTTTAAAGGGTAGTAGTTACTCTTATTGATGAGATTCCTCCTCCTTCGTCGTTCGGAATGACGTTCAGGTTGTTTATATCATATCAAAACAATTAATAACTGTCATTTCGAAGGAGTTTGCGACTGAGAAATCTCAAAGTCGAGTGTTGGGAACTTTAAAGGGTATTCGTAACTAGAATTAAACAGATTTCTCGCTATCGCTCGAAATGACAAAACGTACGTCATTTCGAAGGAGTGTGCGACTGAGAAATCTCAAAGTCGAGTGTTAGGAGTTTTCAAGAGTGTTTGAAACTAGAATTAAGCAGATTTCTCCCGTTGGTCGAAATGACGAATAGTAATGACGGGATGTTTTTGAGTTTCGTCATAACGAGGAGTGCTAACGACGTGGTTATCTTTTTGTCGACAAGCAGATTGCTTCGTTCCACTCGCAATGACGGAACTTGTCATTTCGAAGGAGGTTACGACTGAGAAATCTCAAGGTTCAGCGGAGCTAAATCTTATGGTTGGGTGTTGGGAGTTTTAAAGGGGAATAGTTACTCCTATTAGTGAGATTCCTCCTCCTTTGTCGTTTGGAATGACGTTTAGGTTGTTTATATCATATCATAACAATTAATAACTGTCATTTCGAAGGAGTTTGCGACTGAGAAATCTCAAAGTCGAGTGTTGGGAGTTTTCAATAGTGTTTGAAACTAGAATTAAGCAGATTTCTCCCTCTGGTCGAAATGACGAATAGTAATGACGGGATGTTTTTGAGTTTCGTCATAACGAGGAGTGCTAACGACGTGGTTATCTTTTTGTCGACAAGCAGATTGCTTCGTTTCACTCGCAATGACGGAACTTGTCATTTCGAAGGAGGTTGCGACTGAGAAACCGCAAGGTTCAGCGGAGTTAAATTTTATGGTTGGGTGTTGGGAGTTTTAAAGGGTAGTAGTTACTCTTATTGATGAGATTCCTCCTCATTCGTCGTTCGGAATGACGTTTAGGTTGTTTATTTCATATTATAATAATTAAAAGCTGTCATTTCGAACTGTAGTGGAACGGAAGAGAGAAACCGCAAGGTTCAGCGGAGCTAAATCTCAAAGTCGAGTGTTGGGAATTTTAAAGGGTATTCGTAACTAAAATTAAGCAGATTTCTCCCGCTGGTCGAAATGACATTTAGCGATACTTACATATCGTAATTAGGCGTGTCGGGTGATTGGTGCATGAAGTGCATGTCTAAATCGGTAAGGGTGTCGGAAAAAGAGTATAAGTTTTCTTTTTTAGTGAGTAATTCATCAATAATTGCGACCGCTTTTTTCAATCGGGTTTCTTTGTCGCCTTTTAACAATACATACGGACGGTTGTATTTTTTCAACGCATTTTCAAAGGCTTTAAACATTTCCAAACGTTGCTCGGGTCTGTCCCGTAAATCATCGGCTTCCCAAGGCGTATCGATATAGGTTAAGAAATAAATATCGTAGGTGTTTGCAATAGCAGCTTCATCTAATTTCGGATCTACGAATCCGCCATAATACTCTTCAGAATATACTTTGGTTTCCAATAAATCGGTATCGCAGATGAGTACCTTATCCGCTTTTTTAGCCAATTCATTTTCCAAGCCCATTTGTCCTTCAGCAATCGGAATCAAGTCTTGCTGCTCACAAGTTTTACGTTCGTTGTTCCACTTATCTTGTAAGTATTCACGCGCAAATTCGGGAGCCCAAACAGTATTGTAATGACGCGCTAACTGACCAGAAAGTGTTGTTTTTCCTGTGCTTTCAGGTCCAAATAATACCACCTTTACAAGGTTGATGGGGTGTTGTGTAAGTGCTTTTTCCATGCTAAATATCCTGCAATTGCAATAAAGGTAAATAATAAATATTGAAAACTGGTAAAGGTAAATCCTTTGTAAAAGTACAGTGGAACGGAGATAATATCGCCAATAATCCAATAAATCCAGTTTTCTATTTTTCGTTTTGCCATCAGCCACATTCCTACAAAGAAAATGGCAGTAGTAAAGGTATCTACATAAGCTGTCCAGCTCGTCCATTTATCAAAAACGGTATAAACAGCATAGACGAAAACTAAGGTGGCTACAAATATGGCTACGCTTTGTTTTTTTTCTTTAGAGGTGGTTCTAGAGATAGGAGTTACATGGGTGGCGTCTACTTTTCGTGTCCAGATATACCAACCGTATACACTCATAATAAAGTAGTAACCGTTAATCATCATATCGCCTAACAGTTCCCATTTTAATAGGAGGTATACAAAAATAGCGGTGCTTATCATCCCCGTAGGGAATACCCAAATTTTATTCTGTTTAGAATACCAAACGGATAAAAAACCAAAGATTACCGCAATAATTTCTAGCCAAACATCAATAGGATTGTAATCAGCATACTGCCCAAAAAGGAAATCAAAAAGTTGGCTCATAATCGCTACGATCGGTTTTTACGATTTTCATAAATAGCAATCCGTTGTCAATTAATTCAAAAGTATTTTTTAATTCAGAAGTAACTAAACTCATCACGGTATCATAATCACCATACACCTGTGTACTCAAAGGATTCTCTAATACGGTCAATCCCGAGGCTCTTAGTTTTTTGATGAAATTGATAATTGGTTCTTCAAATTCGTTCTGAAGCGGACTTAAAGTCAATTCTACGGATATTTTCATGGTTGTTCCTAATTAGAAAGATGCAAAGTTACTAAAGTTAAGTTGTTGTTGCATGGGAAAGGTTTTTGGAGTTTTTCAAAGTTTCAAAGATGCAGAGTTTTGTAGTGGCAAAGTTCAAAGTTTTGGAGTAGTAGAGTTTCAAAGATGCAGAGTCGTGGAGTTACAGAGTTTTTTTAGTTGCAAAGTTTTTAGAGATGCAGAGCTTCAAAGTTTCATAGTAGCAAAGTTTTTGGGTTGTAGAGGTTATGGAGTAGGAGAGTGTGATACATATTTTAACAAGCGCATACGCAGGTGAATCCTTCCATTTCTAAAAAGTGGATGTCGTATTCTGAGGTTTGTCCTTCGTATAAAATTTTTCCAGTGGTTTGATTGGTGTCAAAAGAGAAATCTTCAATATAAATGTTTTCTAAGAAGAGCAATTTTTTCTTTCCATAGATTTTATACAAGCTTTCTTTGGCGCCCCAAACAATGGTTAATTTGCTTACCAAAGCATCGTGGTTGGCAATAGATTTGTATTCTTCTATAGGAGTGAATTTGTGTGCGATTTTTACAATTTTGTCGCGTTGCATTTCAATATCTATTCCCACAGGTTGTGTATCGGAAATAATAATTGCCGAAAAGGTAAATGAATGGGTTATTGAAATAAATTTGCCGTCTTTTAAGTGTGGTTTTCCGTAACCATCGTAAAGTAAGTCATCATCGGTGTAGCCAACTTCTTTTAGTAAATGACGGACGCTCATAAAGCCTCTTTGGTGTAAATCGGACTTCATGCCGTTTACTCTTTGTTGATTTCCTTTTGTTAAAGAAACGCCGTTAGAAAGTTGTTCAAAAGATTCTTCAATCTTCCAAATCAATGCTTTAGCATGGTTGTTTACCGTTAATGTTTTGTAAAGAGGCATATTTTAGAAAGTTATTTCGTAATTTTGCGACTCAAATTTAAGATACATAAATATACAAAAATATGAGCACAAAAACCGCGACATATGTTCCTTACAAAGTTAAAGATATTTCTTTAGCTGATTGGGGAAGAAAAGAGATTGAATTGGCAGAAGCTGAAATGCCAGGGTTAATGAGTTTACGCGAAGAGTATAAAGATGAGCAACCTTTAAAGGGAGCAAGAATTGCAGGATGTTTACACATGACGATTCAAACTGCGGTTTTAATTGAAACGTTACAGGCTTTAGGTGCTGAGGTTACTTGGAGTTCTTGTAATATTTTCTCTACGCAAGATCAAGCTGCTGCTGCTATTGCTGCTGCTGGAACTCCTGTTTATGCTTGGAAAGGTATGAACGAGGAAGAGTTTGATTGGTGTATTGAACAAACATTATTCTTTGGTGAAGATAAGAAGCCATTAAACATGATTTTAGATGATGGTGGAGATTTAACTAATATGGTTTTAGATAAATATCCTGAGTTAGCATCAGGAATTAAAGGTTTATCTGAAGAAACTACTACAGGGGTGCACCGTTTATACGAGCGTATGAAAAACGGAACGTTACCAATGCCTGCTATTAACGTAAATGACTCGGTTACTAAATCGAAGTTTGACAATAAGTACGGATGTAAAGAATCTGCTGTAGATGCAATTCGTCGTGCTACTGATGTAATGTTAGCTGGTAAAAGAGTAGTGGTTTGTGGTTATGGTGATGTTGGTAAAGGTACTGCGGCATCTTTCCGTGGAGCTGGTTCTATCGTTACTGTTACTGAAATTGACCCTATTTGTGCGTTACAAGCTGCAATGGACGGTTTTGAAGTAAAGAAATTAGAAACTGTTGTAGGAAATGCTGATATCGTAATTACTACTACTGGTAACAAAGATATTGTTCGTTCTGAGCACTTCGAAGCAATGAAAGATAAGACTATCGTTTGTAACATCGGTCACTTTGATAACGAAATCCAAATGGGTTGGTTAAACGAAACATACGGTGATACTAAGGTTGAAATTAAGCCTCAGGTTGATAAGTATACTGTTAAAGGAAATGATATTATTGTATTAGCTGAAGGACGTTTAGTAAACTTAGGTTGTGCTACAGGTCACCCAAGTTTTGTAATGTCTAACTCTTTTACAAACCAAACGTTAGCGCAAATCGAATTATGGAAAAATTCTGATGCATATAAAAACGAGGTGTATATGTTACCGAAACACTTAGATGAAAAAGTAGCAAAATTACACTTAGCTAAGATTGGTGTTGAGTTAACTGAGTTACGTGAAGACCAAGCGAAATATATTGGTGTAACTGTTGAAGGTCCATACAAACCAGAACACTATAGATACTAGATTCTTAGAGTCAAGATTTTTAGAATCAGGAATCAAGATATAAAAAATCCCGCAACTTAGTTGCGGGATTTTTATTTTAAGGTATTATTTTCTTAATAAGCTAAAGTTACCCTTTTTTTGTATGATATTGCCTTTTGGATCAACAAGCTCAGCTTTAAACCAATAATCATTTGAAGGTAGCTGAGTACCTTGATATAAACCATCCCAACCTCGCTCATCTATTGCAAGCTTTTTTATTAGTTTCCCATACCTGTCAAAGATTAGAACTTTCCCATTAGTGTAAAAACTCTTATCAATACCTAAAATGTGCCAAGTGTCGTTAATTCCATCATTGTTTGGGGTGAAAAATTTAGGATAACTAATAATAGAAGTTTCAAAAGATAGTACCCCACAACCATTTATATCATTAACTAAAACGATATACATACCTCCTTTTAAATTGTCGAAAAAAGGTGTTTCTTGGTAATCGTATATAACGTTTAGATCAGAATCTAATAAACTAAATTCATAATTTCCTAATCCAATATTTTGTGTGTTAATTCTGATACTATTGTTATCTGAATCGTCTGTAACTTCTAGATTGTTAATAGTGATATTAGCAATATTAGATTCTCTTATTTGAATACTTTTTACTTCAGATTCGCATCCAAACTCTGTGGTAGCTGTCACAAAATATATGCCTTCTTTAGAAACTTTAAGGTTAATAGAGTTACTAATTGATGTTCCCTCAGCGTCTTTCCATTCATAGGAGTAATTACCATTAGGGTTTTTAACCCTAATCTCTAGAGGAGTCGTACTATTTGTACAAAAAATAGCTTTACTGTCTAGATGAAAATTAGGTTTTTCTCTTACTACGAAATCAATAGTTGCTTCATCAAAACAACTTGTGTATTGAGGGTTTTCAATTCTTACTTTTATAGTTTGTGTACTCGTAGTAAATGGATTGGGTAATGGACTAGGTAATGGGATGTTATTACTGTCAAAGTATTTTATAATCATTCCTGTTTGAGTTCCTAGAATTGTATTTTCAATGCTAGAAGTATCAAAAGAGGCTATTCCGTCAAAATCGTCATCACATTGTTTTTGTATAGAAATAGGGTTTATAACAGGTACTGAGTTTACAATAAAATCAATAGTAGTTTCATCATAGCATTGTCCATTTAAGTCTTTTGAAAGTGTGTTAATTATCCTTGCCTTGATTGTTTGTGTGGTTGTAGAAAAAGGGTTGGGTAGTGGACTAGATAAAGGATTATTATTTTCATCAAAATAACTAACAGTTACATCAGTTTGATTACCAATAATTGTGTTTTGAATTGAAGAGGTGTCAAAATCAAATATTCCGTCACTATCATTATCACACTCTGGATTTATAGTTACTGCATTAGCAATAGGTGTTTTTTCAACATTCAACGTTATATAATGTCCAAGACCTAAACAATCATTATTCAATTCACTATCAACTCTGACATAAATATTTTGTTTATTTGGAGAACTAGTATTTTGATAATTTGTGATATCTGTTATTTCATTCAATTCTGACAGGGCATCTGTTTCATTTCTATAATATTTAATAATTAGTTGTTGACTAGAAGGGAACAAATCTTTTATTTCTAGAGAAACTGAACTAAAATCAAAAGTAGCTATTCCGTCATCAGTGTCTATTCCGTCGTCACATTTATAAAAAAATTTTGAAAAAGTAGCAGGGATTTGGGTTGTTGAAACTATTAGGTTTACTTCGCTTAATTTATAACATCCATAGTTGTTTTCTACTCTAGCCCATATTTTATCATTACTAACAGTTTGGTTAGTATATGTAAAGAGATTAGATATTGGATTTACATTACTTTCTGCTGAAAACTTTTCTTCAAAAAAAGTAATTGTATAATTTTCAGGGTTTAAAATTATTTTAAGTTTAGCTTCATTTAAGTTAAAGTTAGTAAATCCATTAAGATCAATGTTGTCGCACTGTTTTAATGAAACAGAAGGTTCTATGTTTGGTAATTCATTTATTTCAATAATAAATGATGTTTCTCCAGATTTTGATGGGTCAGATAAGTGTTCTACTTTTACATAAATAGTTTCTTTACGAACAGAATTTTTATACTCTTTAGGGTTTGAAATTTCGCTTGTTAAGTCTATATCTTTATAATATGATATTTGATAATCTGATAAAGGTCCATTAATTAAAATTTCATCTTGATTTTGTGTTAAATCAAGTTTAATAATACCGTCGGTGTCTGTCCCAAAAGAAGTGTTATCACAAAAAGATAAATCAGGTATGTTTTGATTAATTGAATTGCCTATAATTATACCACAGCTTTCATTAAATTTTGTAATTGTACCATCTGTCCCGTTTGTATTATTTTTATTAATAATGTGCCCGAAGTTTTTATAATTTTCTGGACTACTATTATTAGTGTAAAAACCAATATTTCTACTTATATAGTAGTTATTGTTAGTGTCTTTAAAAAATCCACTTATTCTATCTTGATAAAAAAATCTTTGGTTATTAATTCCGTTACTAACAAGGCGTTTTATATTTCCTTCAAGATCATAAATGGCTAAAAAATAGTCGTTAGTATAAAAAGAAGCTTTAATATTTTTTCCATTAGTACTTAAAAATTCTACTTCAGTAGATATAGAGTCAAAATTTCTTACTGTACCAACCGTGATAATTTCATCATTAGATTTTATAATTTTATATCCAGTACCAGAATATGAATGTGTAGCCCCTTTAATCCATTCACAAATTCCATTAGTATTTACTTTAGCTATAAAAAGTGTACCTACTTTCTCTGAAGTTATTGAGCCATCAGTGTTTTCAAAAACCTGATGAGGAGAATTATCATAATGTGCATCGTTAGAACCAGATATGTATGAATTACCTTGGTCATCTACTGCCATAGACCAAGCTCGTACACCATTACTCACGGGATCATTTAAAAGACTTTTTACCTTCCATAAAAATTGCCCATTCTTATCAAACTTTATTAAGAATGTTTTTGTAGGGTAACTACTCCAAGTGATAATGTTTGGGTTGTTAGTCATTCCTGCCGAATATATTTCTGCATTGGAACTACAATAACCAGTTACATAAATATTATTATTTTCATCACTTCCAAGGTCTATTAAAAACTCCCTATTGGGACCTGAAGTTTTAATACCAGTATACCATAGTAATTTACCTTCAGAATTTATTTTTAGTAAAAAACGATTAACATAATTACTGTCATTTCCCATTTTTTCAAAGTTTGATAATTTGTCAGTAATATGTCCATTTAAATAAAGATTAAATTTAAAATTATTGTAAATTGAAATATCTCCACTCAATAAGATATTTCCATCTTCATCAATATTTATTTTTTTGCTAAAAATATTATCAATAGTAATATGCCATAAAAGCTCACCATTCATATTAAGTTTAACAATAAAACCAGATGAAAAGTTTTCGGTGTAGGTAAAAGTTGTTTGTGTTCCTTTAGAATCAAAAAAAGTACCACGAAATGAATATCCAATAACATATATATTTCCTTCTTTGTCTTCTACAGATCCAAACATTACGTCTCTATATGAATTAATATTTTTTTCAGTATATACAATCCACTTAAGATTTCCGTTGTAGTCGTGCTTTGTTAAATAACTCCCATCTTTATCTTTTAAATTGTTGTAGACATTATTATCATTTGAGTCAAAAGTTTGCTTATTGTATTGACCTGTTGTTAAGAATCCACCATTTACCTCTTCTAAATCAGTTGTTTCAGGATCATGATAACCAGGGTATTCATTATTGTTATATTGACCATTATAAATGTCAATACCGCTGTTAATTAGTGTCCAACAATTATTACTGTTTTGTGCATTAAGAAATAAATTGAATAAAAATACAAAGTAGAATAGTTTCTTTTTCATAATTGGCAAAACTAAATAAAAAGACAGATAAACAGTAATTAATTTTTATTATAAAAAATTAAATGAAACTTTTCTATTAAGGTTTATAGTTAGTTTATTTAAAAACTATATAGTAAAAGCCTTCAATACTAAAGAAAGGCTTAATTAATAAAAAAGAATAAACAAAAAAATCCCGCAACATTGTTGCGGGATTCTTTTATACTGTTTATAAACGTTTTATTCAGTAGGAATACGCTCATCAATCATTTTTAATGGCATACCTTCCATTAAATCGATTAAGTCTAAAATATCTCTTACTTTCTCTTCTTCTTCGGCTTGTTCTGTTACAAACCATTGTAAAAAGATTTCAGAAGTAAAATCACTTACTTTTCTAGCAGTTTTAAATACGTGGTGAATAGATTTAGTTACTTCTATTTCGGCATCTAAAGAAGCTTCAAAAATAGCTCGTAAGCTCTCAAATTCGTGAGCAACTTCTGTAGCTATAGGTGACATTGCACTACCGCCATTATCGTTAACGAATTTGAATATTTTCATCATGTGCTCCCTTTCTTCTTCAGCTTGCTTATAAAAGTATGCGGCACTATTTCTAAGTTCTCTTTGGTCGCACCATGATGCCATGGCTAAATATTTAGAAGAAGCTTGTTGCTCCATCGTTATTTGGTGGTTTAGCAAATCAACTACTTCCACATCTAAAATCATGTCTCTTCTTATTGCTGTTTCCATAATATTTTGTTTAGTTTTAATACTATAAAGATACAGATTATAAGGCTCTAAAAAGAATAGAGGGGCTAATTTAAAGCTAGTCTTAGTAAAGACTTTTCTGCTTAAATACTGATAAAAGAAGTTCTCGTAACTCTATTAGTTGAGGTACATCTAAGAATAATAGGTGTTTGTTGTCTGCTGCAAAAAGGAGTACGAAGTTATCACCGTCGATAATCGTTTCTAAAGATTCATAAGAAGCGTATTCTAGTACTTTTTTTCTGAAGGTTAATAGTTGGCAGAAAGTAAAGTCTATTACTTTATAGCCTAAATCTAGTTGGTAACAGTTTCTGCCACCATAAGAAATTTTAAATGATAATTCTTCTACAAAAAAATTCATTCGGCAAATATAATTATTTTTAATGAATCTAAAGAAGAATAATTTGAGCAATAAAAAAGCCCACTAATTAGTGGGCTTTTTTATTATAAACGTCTTTTAAGACTAAATATTCAATGACTCGAATAATTCAACTAATTTAGGATTAGAAGGTCTTGGAGCATTAGAATCTATAATCTTTCCTTCTGGATCTAATAAAATAAATCTTGGAATTCCTGATACTTTATACGCATCCATAAAAGCTTTATCTTCTTTTGCATATAATTGAACTCCTGATAATTCTTTATCAACAATCATTTTTTTCCAAGTCTCATAGTCTTTTTGTCTGTCAACAGAAATACTTACAAACTCAATATTTTTATTGTGGTATTTTTCTTCAACTTTCTTTAAGAAAGGAATTTCGTTTTTACATGGTTGACACCAAGTAGCCCATAAGTCGATATAAACATACTTACCTTTTAAATCATCTAAAGAAGTAGTACCTCCAGCATTATTTTCATAATCAACAAACTTAGGAGACTCAGCACCTTTAGCTAAGTTTTTAGCAATATATTGCTTATCGTTGTACATTTTAGTTAAGTACTTTTCTAAACCAGCAATACTTTGTTTTTGATTTGCCACGAAAGTAGAATCTAATGTAGCTCCTTCAAATCTCTTGTTAAAATCATCAACAAAATTTGAAACTTTAGATCTAAAGTCTAACTCTGGTAAATCCATTAACTCTTTATCTCCAAATAATTCTTCTTGATTTAAAGAAGACTGAGCTAAGAAAGTACTTTCTTCAGAACCAACACCCGTATAAGTTATAGTTTCATCAAATTTTTGAGCGTCAAGGGTCATGTTAATATCTGCTCCATTTTTTAAGTATAAAGTAGCATATTCTTTACCATCAAAAAGTCTGTAGAAACCATCTTTTATATTCATGGTATCTTTAAAAGTTCCGTCCTCACCAACTTTAATTACTTTGTTGAATTTAAATTGAGGGTTAGAAATAGTAACAGTTTCAGAGTTTTTGTTAGTAATTTTTCCAGAAAAAGTAACATAATCTTTTTGTTCCTTTTTACATGAAATTAAGGCAATAGAAAATGCCAATAAGTAAACTAGTTTTTTCATTAGGGTGTGTTTAATTTTGCTATCCAGCGTTATAATAAGCGTCTAAATTAGTCATTTTAAATGAAAGCGCAATTTTTTAACATTTCCCTAACTGTTTTAAAGTTGTATACTTGCTTGAATTCTAGCTTTATAATTATCCTAACCAACCTTCACGATCCAAACTTCTATATTGAATAGCTTCAGTAATATGTTCGGATTGTATGTTTTCGGAAGAAGCTAAATCGGCAATAGTGCGAGATACCTTTAAAATTCTATCATAAGCTCTAGCTGATAGGTTTAACTTTTCCATGGCTATTTTTAATAAGTTTTTACTTTCTTCTGATAGTTTACAAAATTCACGAATTTGCTTTACATTCATTTGAGCATTGTAATGAATGTTTTCAAAGTCTTTAAACCTAGTTGTTTGTATTTCACGAGCAAGAGTAACTCGTTTTCTAATATCTACGCTACTTTCTCCTTTTCGTTCATCTGATAGTTTATCAAATGGTACTGGAGTTACTTCAATGTGAATGTCTATTCTATCTAATAAAGGACCAGAAATTTTACTTAAATAACGTTGCATTTCGGCAGGAGAGGAGGTAACTGGTGAGTCGGGATTATTGAAATATCCAGAAGGACTTGGGTTCATACTTGCTACTAACATAAAACTACTGGGGTAGTTTACTGTAAAACGAGCACGGGATATCGTAACCTCTCTGTCTTCTAGTGGTTGGCGCATCACTTCTAAAACTGTACGTTTAAATTCGGGAAGTTCATCTAAAAAAAGAACTCCGTTGTGTGCTAAAGAGATTTCTCCAGGTTGAGGGTATTGTCCACCACCTACAAGTGCAACATCAGATATTGTGTGGTGTGGTGATCGAAAGGGACGTTGATACATTAAACCGGTATTCTTTACTTTTCCTACTACTGAATGTATTTTGGTGGTTTCTAAGGCTTCGTGCAAAGTCATAGGAGGTAGAATGGAAGGCAAACGTTTTGCTAACATTGTTTTACCCGCTCCTGGAGGTCCAATAAGAATAATATTATGTCCACCAGCTGCAGCAATTTCCATACAACGTTTTATGGATTCTTGTCCTTTTACATCAGCGAAATCAAACTCTGGAAAATCGATATGTTTGTAAAATTCAGCACGAGTATCAACGGTTGTAGGTTCAATTAGTTGATTACCATCAAAATGATTGATAACTTCCATAATATTGTCTACTCCTAGAACATTTAAGTCGTTAACAATTGCAGCCTCTTTAGCGTTTTCCTTAGGAAGGATGAAATGTTTAAAACCTTCTTCACGTGCTTTAATAGCAATAGGTAAGGCTCCTTTTATGGGTTGTAAACTTCCATCAAGAGAAAGTTCTCCCATAATGATGTATTCGTCAATGTATTCTGATTTTATTTGATTTGAGGCAGCTAAAATTCCTACAGCTAAGGTTAAATCATATGCAGCACCTTCTTTACGAATATCAGCAGGTGCCATGTTAATAATGATTTTCTTTCCAGGGAGTTTGTAACTGTTATTGGCTAAGGCGGCAGAAATTCGATATGAACTTTCACTTACAGCTTTATCGGGTAATCCAACTAAATGATATCCTATACCTTTATCAATATTAACTTCAACGGTGATTGTGGTTGCTTCAATACCAAAAACGGCACTTCCATAGACTTTTACTAGCATATTTTTTTCTCTTTTCGTTAAAGATAGAGAAAAAAATAAAATTTATTGTAATCGCATCTGTTTTGGGTTCCAAAGAGTTGGATCATTCTTTTTTAAGAAGCCTTTTAAAAGATTGTTGTTTTGATAATCGGTATAATCATCATAAATTAATGATGTTGGCTTTTTACTTAGCTTATTGAAAGGAAGAGAAAAGGAATTGTTATCAATATCTTCTTGACTCACAATAAAGAATGAAAATCCTGTTAAATCTAGATTTTTATTTATTGTTGATGAATCAAAAAAAGTAGTCTTTATTTTAGAAAAGGTATAAATACTTTTAGGTGCTTTTTCTTTTTTATCAACTTCTTGGGCTGTACTAGAAAAAATGACAGCTATTAAAAAAAGGGTAGTAATGCTATTTTTCATAAAGTTAGATTTATAAAAAAAATAGTACCAAGAATTATGCCTTTTTTGATTTAGGAAAAATGTACTTGTACATTTTACGAATACCAATAAATATTAAAACGACTAAAATAATAGCAACTACAGGTAAAAAAATAGAAAAGACAGACATAACTACTGAGGTGCCTGTTTCTACAGTTGAAATAACTGGATTGGCTACTCCTCCAGTTGTTGCTGTAGAAGTAAGTCGAGTAGAAGCGGCAGTACCTTTTATAGCTGATGCTGTTCCTCCACCAGCAATAATTGCTAAAGCCCAAGTAATAACGGGCGATAAATCTGCTACGGTTGAAACCATAACTGCTGTACCTGCAATTGCAGCAAGTGGAACTGCTATGGTATCAAGTAAATTATCAAACCAAGGAATATAATAAGCAAATATTTCTAATATGGTAGCTACCCCTAAGGTTATAATAGCAGGAGTACTTGCTACCCAAATCCAGTTTTCGTTTAATGGAATTATATTATAATATCCAGCTAAACTTAAAGCAAACAGAGGCAAAAAGACTCTAAACCCAACTGAAGCAGCTAAGCCAATTCCTAAAAATATGCTGATAATAGTTTCTGGTGTCATATATTTTTTATTGAAAGATATAAAAAAAGCCTCTTTTTTAAAAAAGAGGCTTTTAAATATATAGTTCTAATACTAAAATTAGTTAGAGTTAAATCTGTCTAAACCAGTTTTTAACCAATTGTAGTAAGTCGTATGATCTGTATATTGTTGAGGTGAGTTTAATACCTCTAATTCTGGACTCATTAATACATAGAATGGTTGAGAAGCTGTTTTAAAGTTAGCAGCTTGTAAAGTTGCCCACTTATCACCATAAGTTCTAATTCTTTTTACTTTTCCATTTGATTTGATAAAGTCGAATTGCTCTTCTTCTGGTAACATTCTTTGGTGGTCATCTACATATAATGAAATTAATACATAATCGTCATTAATTAAAGAGTAGATGTTTGGTTGACTCCAAATATTCTCTTCCATTTTACGACAGTTTACACATGCCCATCCTGTAAAGTCTAATAATACTGGCTTATTAACTGATTTTGCGTAAGCAATACCTTCATCAAAATCTTTAAAACAGTTTAAGTTAAGAGGACAGTGATTGTCTTTTTGATAGATACTATGGAATTTAGGTGGAGCAAATCCACTTAATAATTCATTTTGGTTCCAAGCTGGTTTCTCCATAACTCCTGGGGCTAAATACACAGCTAATCCTAATGCACCAATTCCTATTAAAACTCTAAAAAGAGTCATTTTTCCATATTTTTTACCGATAAATCCAAATAGATAAAGTGCTAATAAAAATGCAATTAAAGCCCATATACCGATAAAGATTTCTCTTTTTAATAATCCCCAGTGACCTACTAAGTCAGCATTTGATAAGAATTTGAAAGCAAAAGCTAATTCAATAAATCCTAAAACAACTTTAACAGTGTTTAACCATCCTCCAGATTTTGGTAATGTATTTAACCAGTTAGGGAACATTGCAAATAAAGCAAAAGGTAATGCTAAAGCTAATCCAAAACCTACCATACCTACTGATAATTGCATAGCACCACCGCTTAACGATCCTGCTAATAATGATCCTAAAATTGGTCCTGTACAAGAGAATGATACGATAGCTAAAGTTAATGCCATGAAGAAAATTCCGATTACTCCTCCAATATTAGAAGCACTATCTGCTTTATTACTCCAAGAGCTAGGTAATGTTAATTCGTAAAAACCGAAGAAAGAACCTGCAAAGAATATTAGAATAACAAAGAAGAATAAGTTTAACCAAATGTTAGTTGAAATACTATTTAATATTTCAGGATCTAATGTATCTAAGAAGTGGAAAGGTAAACTTATTAACCCATAAATTAATACGATAAAGAAACCGTATAAAACAGCACTACCAACACCTTTTCCTTTTTTCTCTGTACGTTTTGTGAAAAAAGATACAGTTAAAGGAACCATTGGGAATACACATGGAGTTAAAAAAGCTAATAATCCACCAACAAAACCTAACAAGAAAATGTTTAATAAGGTATCATTTTCTTCTTCACCAGAACTTGCCTCAGTTGAGCTTTTTAATAAAACTGTGTTTTTTAAGTCTAAGTTTAAAGTTTGAGATAACTCTTTACTTTTATCATCAACTTCAGCAACAGTTTGTTCTACTTTTTCACCTGATAATGAAAATGTGAAATCTTCATCAAAAGGTAAACAGTATTCTTTACATACTTGTGCGTCTAGGTTTAATGTAACTTTTGTTAATGTAGAATCAGAAACAGTAATTCGTTGTACTATTTTACCTTCTTCAACAAAAAAGATTTCATCTTTTCCCCAGATTTCACTAAACTGAGTTTCTGTTTCGCTTTCCTTGGCTTTACCATTTAAGGTATATCCAGATTGTCCTTCTGCTGGTGTAATTGTCATAGGTAGTGACGCATCTTCTGGGTTATACTGAGAGTATAAATGCCAGTCTTCAGCAATTAACACGTCAAAAATTAAGTCGTACTCAGTATCAGAGATCTTCTCTACTTTAGGAGTAACAACTACGGGGTTATCATCAGATTGAGAATAAACCGCTAAACCTATGAATAATAAAAATAGAGTAAAGAATTTTTTCATTCTATTGTAGTTTGATGGGGTTAATTAAATACTAATTTTTAATAGTTTGGTTGTTTTTTCTGTCGGTAAAAAGCGTCTGTCTTGCCGTTTTCCTACTATCCAAATAATCTCATTTTTACTGGAACAGAGTAACCAAACTTTATTTTTGTTTACAATTGATATCTTTTCGTCTTTAAAATACTTACTAACTTTTTTACGTCCTAACATTCCTTTAGGATAAAAAAAGTCACCGGACTTCCACCGTCTAAGTTTTAGGGGGAAACTAAGTAGTTCGTCATCAACGTAAATACTTTTATTATCAGCATTAGTTTTTTCTTGAACCCTTTTTAGTAGCAGCTTGATAGGTGCTGTAATTTCTTTGTTTTCCTCCCTTATAATGAAATGTTCCTCTTCAAAAGAGGTCTTTTCATTAGTGCGTAAAAGTAATAAAAAATCTCTGTCTTTCAACAAAGTATAAATTTTTGTTAAAATACGTTTACCTGATTGAGCATAAATTAAGTTGTAAACATCGTCCCATTCCGTGAATTTATAAGGCTTTAGCAGTTGGTATAGGTATGCTTTCGGGTTAGATAACTTTAACAGTTTTCCAATACTTATTTTTAATAAATCTCCCTCTTTTGAGACGATTTCATGGGTGATTTCTTCTATTTTGTCATTAACAATTTGTTGAGATTCTTTTAAATGATCAATTGTTTTATTGAAATTATTTAAAAGATTGGGATTCAGTTCTTTTAGTGTTGGTGTTATTTGATGACGAATTTTATTTCTCAAATATTTTGTTTCAGCATTACTTTTATCTTCACGCCACTCAATATTATTGTTTTTGGCAAAGGTTACAATTTCTTCACGGGGAAAAATAAGTAAAGGTCGGACGATATTTTCATTAATTGGAGGAATTCCAGTTAAGCCTTCCAACCCTGTGCCACGAGATAGGTTGATTATAAAAGTTTCCAAATTATCGTCAGCATGATGTGCTGTTAGTATATAATCAAAAATATTTTCTTGGCTAAGGCTGTTAAACCAATTATAACGTAACTCTCTTGCTGCTAGCTGTGTTGATAATTTATTCTTAACAGCATATTTATTCGTGTTAAAGTGTGTTGTAAATGTTTGGATATTTAAGCTTTCTCCTAACTCTTTAACAAATACTTCGTCTAAGTCACTTTCTTTTTCTCTTAATTGGAAATTACAATGCGCTAATGAAATATTAAAACGCAGTTGATGTAAAAGGTGTGTTAGTACAACACTATCAATTCCTCCAGAAATAGCTACGAGTAATTTTTTCTCTTTTAAAAAGGGAAATTGTTCGTCAATATGTTTTGCTAATTTTTGGAGCATGTAGATGAATAATTATTGTAATTGAGTGTTTAACCAGTTTACAACATCTTGTAACATTTCTTCTTTACATAAGTCATTTTGTAACTCATGATATCCGCCTTCATATAATTTTATACTGGCTTTAGGTGCATTATTAGCAAAAGCTTCCGTGCCTTTATAATCAATAATTTTATCTCCTGTACCGTGTAATAGTAACATTGGTGTTTTTAGAGTGGAAGCATTTTTTATAGCCCATTCACCAGCATCAATAAAAGATAAAGAGAAATTAGGGCTAACTTTATCATGAACTAAAGGGTCATTGCTATATTTTTGAACTTCAACAGGATCACGAGATATATCATTTGCATCTAATTCATTACCTAAAGTAATTGAAGGAGCTATTTTTTGCATTACTTTCCCTAAAGAAAGTTTCCACGCAGGTGGTTGGAATGCTAAACGTAAAAAAGGACTTGTAGCTATAATTCCTTTTAGATGATGTTTTTTTCTAAGAGTATAATTAATTACAGTATTACCTCCCATAGAATGTCCATATAAAAAGGTAGGTTTGTCGCCAAAAACCTCTTTGGATTTATCAATTAATTTAGTTACACTTTCTAATACATAGTTGTAACCTGGATTATGTCCTCTTTTTCCTGTTGTTTTACCATGTCCGAAGTGATCAAAAGCAATTACTCCAAAATTATTATCTGTTAGCTTTTTCGCTACATGTTCATATCTACCAGAGTGCTCTCCCATTCCATGGACAATCACTACCACAGCTTTTACGCTTTCAGGTTTCCAGTATTGACCAAAAAACTCAGTTTTTTGAAAATTGAATGTAAATGTATGAAGTGTCATTTAGTCTCTAGTAATGTTTCCGTCTTCTAAAATATTAAAAATAATAGTAGATGGAGAATCAGAAATATACTCTACTAATTCAATGCTATTTTTATTAAGAGTAGAAGTGGTTTTTAACATTCCTTCCGCTATTTCATCATAAGCCAATACTTGACTGTTGATTATATTGAATTGCTTATCGTAAGTTACCAACATGGAGATTAACTCAGTATTATTTGGATAGAAATAATATACTACAGATTGAAATTTTTCTGAAATTTTAGGAAGGTAAGAAACACCAATTTTAGCATTTTTTCCATTTAATTGCTCTTCAAAAATTGAAGGAAGTTTTAAAAGTTCTTGTTGAGATTTGGTTAATAATTTACCTTCTACATGATTGCTAAAGTTTGTACTATCAACCAAAGGAACATTTTTAGTAGGATAATCGTTTAAAAATGAATACTTGTTTGCTTTACAAGATGTCATTGATGCAATAATAGCAACGAAAAGTATAATTTTAAATGTGTTTTTCATCTCTTTATTTTTTGTAATAGTTTTTTGATTAGAAATATTTATTCTGAGTATTTGTTATAAATATAGTTAACTTTTGTTAGTATGCGTTAAAACATATTTCATAGCCTTGGCTTTGAGTAAGCATTCTTCATATTCTTTTTCTGGAGTAGATTTAGCTGTAATAGCACCACCAACTGAGTATGAAACGTATTTATTTTCTGCATTGTATAAAATACTTCGGATAACTACGTTAAAATCGAAATCACCATTTGGAGTAAAATAGCCAACGGTTCCAGAGTATAAACCGCGTTTGGTTTCTTCTAATTCTTCAATGATTTTCATGGCTGAAATTTTGGGAGCTCCGGTCATGCTACCCATGGGGAAGGTGTCTTTGATTACATCAACTGGGTGTGTAGTGTTTTCAATTTCTGAAACTACAGTAGAAATCATTTGGTGTACTTGCTTAAAAGAGTATACTTTACATAGTTCTTCTACTTGGGCACTTCCTTTTTTAGCTGTTCTTGATAAGTCGTTACGAACTAAATCTACAATCATAATATTTTCTGATCGTTCTTTTTCGTCACGGGCTAAATCAAAAGCAATTTTCTCGTCTTCAATAGGATTGATAAGTCGTTTTGCAGTTCCTTTTATCGGTTGAGAAATAATTTTAGAAGCTTCTTTTCTGATATATCGTTCTGGAGTAGCAGAAAGCAGGTAATGATTGTCATTTCTAAAAAAAGTAGCAAATGGAGGTTCTGATATTTTGTTTAACTGCGTGTATACTTTATACGGATTTATGATTGTGTCTTCTACATAGAATTCTTGACAAAAGTTAGCTTCATAAATATCTCCTCTGTGGATATGTTCCAGTACTTTTTCTACTTTTTGATGGTATTCATCTTTATGAATACGGAGTTTTATTTTTACTTCACCTGTTTCTTCTTGTCCGTGATTTTGAATAATAGGATTGGTTTCAATAATGTCTTCAAAATCTTCTTCTAACTCATCATCAATCATTTGTAAATAGTGAAATTCAACTGTATTTCCTTTGATGAAAATTAATTTTTGAGGTTGAAAAAAATATAAATCAGGAAAATGAAGTCCGTCAAAATTCTTGGATGTCAGTTTTTCTACATCATTTTTAACATCGTAACTAATGTAGCCAAATATATAATCTTTTGTGAAAGATTGGTACTCTTTAAGTTTATCAAAAGCGTTATGATAATCTGTTTTAATAGAAGTAAATTCTTCTACAGCTAAAGCGCAATCAAAAGAGCTATATTGCTGCTCGTAATTGTTAGAATCTAGCCAAATAGCTGTTTCAAATTGTTTAGCCCAAACAAACAGTTTTTGTTTGAAGAGCTCAGGGGTGTCTATAGAAAAAATACGGACGGTTCTTGACATTGCCACAAAAATAAGAAACCCGATAGAAATACTGCTATCGGGTTTGAGTTTTATACGGATTTGAGGATTATTCTTTTTTTGAGTTTTCGTATTCTTTAATTTTCTTTTCAACTTCTTCTAAAGTACCTTCAAAAGTTTTTTCTTCAGTTGTTTCTTCACCGTTTTTAATAATTGTAGTAGTAATAGTAGCTTTAGCAGTACCATCGTCACTCTTTTCAATATTTACTTTAACGATGTTTTCTAATTTGTTTTCTGTAGTAAATTCAGCATCAGCAGAAAGTTTTACTTCATGTTTTTCACCACTCTTGTCAATCCAAACTTTAGTATTTTTTACATCTTCATGTGTATAAGAAGAAGTATGTCCGCCTAATATTGGAGCAATAACTAAACCAACTAAACATGTAAGTTTAATTAAAATATTCATTGATGGTCCTGAGGTGTCTTTAAAAGGGTCTCCAACAGTATCACCCGTAACGGCTGCTTTATGAGCATCAGAACCTTTGTAGGTCATCTCTCCGTTGATTTCAACACCTGCTTCAAAAGATTTCTTAGCGTTGTCCCATGCACCACCAGCATTATTTTGAAAAATAGCCCACATAACACCTGATACACAAACACCAGCCATATAACCACCTAAAGGTTCAGGACCAAAAGCTAATCCGATAATAATTGGGGTGATGATAGTTATTAACCCTGGTAAAATCATTTCTTTTAAGGCAGCTTTGGTTGAAATATCTACACATTTTGCATATTCAGGGATACCTGTTCCTTCCATAATTCCTGGAATTTCTTTAAACTGACGACGTACTTCGTGTACCATTTCCATAGCTGCTTTTCCCACTGATTGCATTGCTAATGCAGAAAATATTACAGGAATCATTCCACCAACAAATAGCATAGCTAATACATCTGCCTTAAAAATATTTATTCCGTCAATTCCTGTAAAAGTTACATAAGCTGCAAATAAAGCTAAAGCAGTTAAGGCAGCAGAAGCAATGGCAAAACCTTTACCAACCGCAGCAGTTGTGTTTCCTACAGAATCTAAAATATCAGTACGCTCACGTACGTGGTCTTCTAGCTCACTCATTTCAGCTACACCACCTGCATTATCAGCAATAGGTCCGAAAGCATCAATAGCCAATTGCATTGCTGTAGTAGCCATCATCGCAGAAGCTGCTAAAGCAACTCCGTAAAATCCTGCAAAGTAATACGAGCCATAAATTGCAGCAGCAAATAATAAAACAGATAAGAAAGTAGACTTCATACCTACAGCTAAACCAGCAATAATATTAGTGCCAGCTCCTGTAGCACTGTTTTGTACAATAGCTAACACAGGTTTTTTACCTAAACTAGTGTAATACGAAGTTACCATAGAAATAAGAGCACCTACTGCCAAACCGATACAGGCTGCCCAAAATACATTAATGGAAGCAACTTCTTTAAAACCTGCGCCGAAGAATTTCATTTGCATTGTTTCAGGAAGCATCCATTTTATTAAGAAAAAACTTGCCGCTAAGGTTAAAATAATAGCAACCCAGTTTCCTGTGTCTAATGCTTTTTGTACTTGAGCTTCTTTAGCTGTGTTATCTTTAATTCCTACCAAAAAAGTTCCAATAATGGAAGCTACAATACCAACTCCAGCAATCACTAACGGAAGTAGTATTGGTCCCATTCCGTTAAATGCATCGGAAAAAGTAGAGTCTATTGACATGTCTCTAATAACATAGTTTCCAAGAACCATGGCTGCTAATACTGTTGCTACGTATGAACCAAATAAATCGGCCCCCATACCAGCAACATCACCAACGTTATCACCAACATTATCTGCAATGGTAGCAGGATTACGAGGGTCGTCTTCTGGGATTCCTGCTTCTACTTTACCTACTAAATCGGCACCTACATCGGCAGCTTTGGTATAAATACCACCACCTACACGAGCAAATAAGGCGATTGATTCTGCTCCTAGTGAAAATCCTGCTAAAGCTTCTAGCACAACAGTCATTTCATTGTAGAAGTTTCCGCCATCTGTAATAAATTGACCAACAAATATTAGAAAAAATAAACTTAGTCCTAAAACGGCTAAGCCAGCAACACCAAGTCCCATTACAGTTCCTCCGCCAAAAGATACTTTTAGAGCTTGTGGTAAACTGGTTTTAGCAGCCTCAGCTGTTCTTGCGTTAGCATCGGTTGCAATACGCATTCCTATGTTTCCTGCTAGTGCAGAAAATATAGCTCCTATGATAAATGCAGGAACAATCATAATACTGGTTGTTTCTACCAATTGAGAGATTCCAAATAAAGCTGATGAAGCGATAATAACAAAGATTAGTAATAATCGATATTCGGCAGCTAAAAAAGCAAGAGCTCCTTCTTTAATACTTTTTGAAATGGATTGCATTTTTTCATTTCCTGCATCTTGTTTTTTAACCCAGATCATTTTTATGTACATAAAAATGAGTCCTAAAAGTGCCAAAAGTATTGGCACATATATCATGTTTTGTTTCATGTTATTGTTATTTGATTAGTTATAAGTGTTCGTAAATATAACAAAATCAATAACTAAACAAAAAACCTCTCAGCTTCAACTGAGAGGTTTTTTGTTTTATATAGGATAATTTTTTACAGATTAAATCTTGAAATTTCCATTAGCTTTATGTTCGCTATTTTCATAACGCTCTAAACACTTGTCTAAAATTTCGTAAGCTTCATCAGCATTACCCCAGTCTCCGATATCAACTTTTTTCTTTTCTAAGTCTTTGTATACTTGGAAGAAGTGTGTGATTTCTTTTTGACGGTGAGGGTTTAGGTCTGTGATATCATTATATCTGTTCCAAATAGGGTCAGATACTGGTACACAAACAATCTTTTCGTCTGGACCTTTTTCGTCTGCCATATGGAAAACACCAATTGGTTTTACCTCCATAACACACATTGGGAAAGTTGGTTCAGCACCTAAAACTAAAACATCTAATGGATCACCATCTAATGCTAAAGTTTGAGGAATAAACCCATAGTCTCCAGGGTACATCATTGAAGAGAATAACATTCTATCAAAACGAATTTTTCCTAAATCAAAATCGTATTCGTACTTGTTTCTACTACCTTTTGGTATTTCAATTAAAACATCAACTGTTTTTCTTTCTTTTGCGGTCATATATTCTAAACTTTTCTTCGTTTTCTAAAATCGGTTTGCAAAAGTAGTGATTTATTAGTTTTTTTAAAGAAAAAATAAAGGTATTTTATGGTTAAATGTATGATTATAAGCCGGGTTTAATACCTATACGGATTGCAAACTTTGGTGTTGGGGCAACAACTGAACCTGCTGGAGGTGTATAATTACTTCTCCAAATAGCGTCAATTCTTAGAAAACGTAAGTTACCATACCCAATATTTTCTAGCCCAACACTATATTCATAATATAGTTTGTTAGGAGCGTTGTAGTTAATGTTATATGCTCCACTGCTATTAGATAAGCCATCATTTATAGCTCTATTTTCTTGAGATATATTTCCGTAAGCAGCTCTAAAAGAAACTAAACTTCTTAGTTTTAACTTTTTTAATAGCGGAATTCTATTCAGAATATAACCATTAAAATGGTGTTCAAAATGTCCTGCTAAATATTCGTCAGCAACAAAATCGTAGTAATTAAGTAAGGCAAAAGTATCTTTTACTAATGAAAACGTTTGGTTGGCAGGAATAGGACTTAATAAAGCAACAGGAACAGTACCAAATGTTTTTCCTGCTTCAATACTAGCGTCTAAAGTTCCAAACTTACTAAGTAGAATAGGTTGGCTGTATTTGAATTGGATTTTGTCGTAACTGTGAGTTCCATTAAAAGGTCCTTTATAACCTTTTCGGTAGTTTAATACGAAAGTAGGAAATACGTTTCGTCCAAAACGTCTTTCTACACCTAACCCATATACAAATCTTCCGGGAGTGAAAGAAACATAAATATCGGAAGCTACATCAGTAACTCTTGATTGAATATTTCCGTTTTCATCAATGTAGTTCATAGAGAAATCTTTCTCTGAAGCTGAGGCTATTTTTGAGTGAGAAAAATTAAACCCTACATGTAAGTTCTGTTGAACTTGGTAATCAAAATTTGTAGCTATTTTTTCAATATTAGATAAAAAGAAATTATCTCCTCTAGAAAATAATGCAGCCGTACCAAAACTTCTTCCTAAAAGTTGTGTTGTGTTTAATAGGGTACTACCTAATTGTTCAATATCTTTTTGATATGCAACACCAACAGCAATTCTTGGTTTGTAAGACAAAAGGTAGCGTGCTTCTGCACCATACTTTGCCTTTTTGTCTTTAAAACCGTAAGCAACATGACCTCCTAGGCGAAAACGATCATCTTTAGTGATAAAGGTTCTGAATCCCATTTTAGTTCTGAATCCTTCTACTTGATTGTTGGCAAAAGCAGTCCATAAAGGTCCAATTTGCACACCAAATTTGGTGTTTATATATCCACTGGCCACTGTGTTAATTAGACCTGTTAGGTTTTTTATTTGTTTCTTTTCTTTAACACTTTCAATTAATTTGTAGGTGTTTTTACTTTCATTGGATTGAACATCTGCCCAATAAGATTCTTCTTTTTCGTATTGATCAGGCCTAATTTTTTCAATAGTCTGTTCGTAAAAGTTTTTAGGAAGTGCTTTGTCTAAGACATAGTTCTTAAAAATGATATTTTTTTTAATAGTTAATCCTTTATTACTCTCGTTTTTATCAATAAAAGTAAAGTCTCCTTCATAAGCATTTTTAGTAGGGATGTAAATGCTGTCGTTTCGTACTTCAAATTCTTTTTCAAAAGTAAGCCCTCTTACAAAGTTTAAGTTGATGCTTTTATGGACTTTCATTTTTAGTTTTTTGATAGAGAAGTTTTTGTCAGCTACCCAAAAGTTCCCCTGAAAAGCTAAATCACCATCCCTTCTTGGGAAGAAGTATATGTTGTAGAGTTTTTTATTATTGTTTACAATACTGTCATATAAAACATAATCGTAAGTAGAAAAACCATCAGTAGATAAAGGACTAATAAAGGGTTTTTGAAGTAAGTTGATATTGTTTTTAAAAACATTAACATTTTGAAAAGTATTAGCCATTCTATCGAAAATAAAACCTTGGGCACTTAAACCTTCAGATTTTTCAGCTTCAATATCTTCTCTAAGATTGTTGTTTTTATTGTCTCCATATACATTAGCAACTTGTTCATTTAAGTAAATAGGAATGTAATAATTTATTCCATCGCTATCATAATTTATTTCTTGAAGAGCTTGTTTATATTCTTTTTTAAATATCTTTTTCAAGAATAGTGTATCTAAGTTGTTTAGCCCTATTTCTATGGATGTGTTTTTTTTGTATTGATAATGATCAACTAAGTCAAGACCATTTTTTCGTTTACGTTTCCAAATTTCTTTTAAAATTCTATAGGCAGGGTTTTCTTTTTTCTTTAAACGTTTTTTAGGTTTGGTAACAATAACGACTTCTTCTAACTCATTACTTTCCTCTTTTAAAACAACACTTAAAAACTTTGTCTTTTGACTAACTTTT
The DNA here is from genome assembly GCF_056815515.1 of Tenacibaculum sp. DPLXC6. Lineage (NCBI taxonomy): Bacteria > Pseudomonadati > Bacteroidota > Flavobacteriia > Flavobacteriales > Flavobacteriaceae > Tenacibaculum > Tenacibaculum sp. DPLXC6. Next base: position 1,828,461 of record NZ_CP141806.1, on the reverse strand, counting down.
ATTGTTTGCGTTTGGAATCCTACAAAAGATATTTCGAGTGTACCTCTGTATTTATTTGTTTTTAGATAGAACCTACCGTTGTCATCAGTCGTGGTTCCGTGTGTGGTGTTTTTTAGGATTACATTAACGAAAGGCATTGGAGTGTCAAACTCGTCAACTACTTTACCTTGTATGGTTAATTGTGCGCATAAAACACTGGTAGTTAGTAGTAATAGTAAGGTAAGAAGATGTTTCATCATTTTTTTTACTACAAAATCCTTTTGACCAGAGTCAAAAGGATTTTAATTTATTTTTCAATTTCTTTTTTCTTCAATTATTTGCGGTACATTACCTCTTTTACGGCTGATACAACATCATTTGCATTTGGTAACCATTCCTCCAATAATACAGGGGAATAAGGAGCAGGAGCATCAGCAGTTGTAATTCTTTTAATAGGAGCATCTAAGTAATCAAATGCTTCGTCTTGCACTCTAAAAGTAATTTCTGATGAAACACTTCCAAATGGCCATGCTTCTTCTAAGATTACCAATCTGTTAGTTTTTTTAACAGATTCTAAAATAGTTTTATGATCCATTGGACGAACTGTACGTAAATCGATAATTTCAACTGAAATACCTTCTTTAGCTAATTCGTCAGCAGCTTTATATGCTTCTTTTATGATTTTACCAAAAGATACTACAGTTACGTCTGAACCTTCTCTTTTAATATCAGCAACTCCAATAGGGATGATGTATTCTCCTTCAGGAATTTCCATTTTATCACCATACATTTGCTCAGACTCCATAAAAATTACTGGATCGTCATCGCGAATAGCAGCTTTTAATAAACCTTTTGCGTCGTATGGATTAGAAGGAACAATTACTTTCAATCCAGGACAGTTAGCATACCAGCTTTCAAAAGCTTGTGAGTGTGTTGCTGCTAATTGACCTGCAGAAGCTGTGGGCCCACGGAAAACAATAGGGCAGTTAAACTGTCCACCACTCATTTGACGGATTTTCGCAGCATTGTTAATAATTTGGTCAATTCCTACTAAAGAGAAATTGAAAGTCATATACTCAACAATAGGGCGGTTACCGTTCATTGCTGATCCTACAGCAATACCACCAAAGCCTAATTCTGCAATAGGAGCATCAATAACGCGTTTAGCACCAAACTCGTCTAACATCCCTTTGCTGGCTTTATATGCACCATTATACTCAGCAACTTCTTCTCCTATCAAGTAAATGCTTTCGTCTCTACGCATTTCCTCGCTCATTGCTTCGCAAACGGCTTCTCTAAATTGTACTGTTTTCATACGTTTTATAAGTAGTTGTTTATCAAGAGTGCAAAAATAATAAAAATAGGGGTAATATTGTAGCTTTAAAATCAACAAATGATTATGTAATAATAATACCTTAATTTTGAGGTTGATTAATGTTGAGGAAAAAATTTATTATGCACGCATAGTAAATTAAAAAAAATCCTTAACTTCGTCGCACAAAATTAAGTTTCTTTAAAACAACGATATATATGAAAATATTAGTTTGTATCAGTCATGTACCTGATACTACTTCAAAAATCAACTTTACTGATAACGACACAAAGTTTGATACTAACGGGGTTCAATATGTTATAAATCCATACGACGAGTTTAGTTTAACTCGTGCAATGTGGTTTAAAGAAAAACAAGGAGCAAGTGTAACTGTAGTGAACGTTGGAGGAGCTTCTACAGAGCCTACATTACGTAAAGCTTTAGCGATTGGTGCAGATGATGCAATTCGTGTAAACGCTGAACCTACTGACGGATTTATGGTTGCTAAAGAATTAGCTGAAGTTGTTAAAAGCGGAGGATATGATTTAGTATTAGCAGGAAAAGAATCTGCTGATTATAATGGGCAAATGGTACCAGGGATGTTAGCTTCTTTATTAGATTTTAACTTTGTTAATGGTTGTGTTGGTGTAGAGGTAGATGGAACAAATGCTACTTTAGATAGAGAGATTGACGGAGGAGAAGAAAAAGTATCTTCAACATTACCAATGGTAATTGCAGGTCAAAAAGGAATTGTAGAAGAAAAAGATTTACGTATTCCTAATATGAGAGGTATTATGATGGCGCGTAAAAAGCCATTAAGTGTAGTTGAACCAACGGGCGCAGCAGCAGCGACAACAACTCAAAACTTTGAAAAACCAGCACCAAAAGGAGCGGTTAAGTTAGTTGATAATGTTGATGATTTAATTGATTTATTACATAACGAAGCGAAAGTAATTTAATCAGTTAACCTGTTTTAATAGAGTTCAAAAGAAAAAATAAAAATATTTGTTAGTGTTTAATGATAAAAAACTAACCACTAACGACTAAAAAAATAAATAAATATGTCTGTATTAGTTTTTGCCGATTCATCGGAAGGAAAATTCAAAAAAACAGCTTTTGAGGTTGTTTCATACGGAAAAAAAGTAGCAGAACAATTAGGAAGCGACTTAGTAGTGTTAACTATTAATGGAGGAGATGCTTCTGAATTATATACTTACGGAGCAGAGAATGTAGTAGAAGTAAAGAATGACTTACCTTCATTCAATGCTAAAGCATATGCTTCAATTATTAAACAAGTAGCAGAAGCAAAAGGGGCTAACACGGTAATTATCGACTCTAGTGTTGATGGATTAACTGTAGCACCATTAGTAGCTGTAGCTTTAGAGGCAGGATATGCTTCAAATGCTGTAGCTTTACCAAGTAGCACAAGTCCTTTTGTTGTTAAAAGAAAGGCTTTCTCAAACAAAGGGTTTAATAACACTGAAATTTCAACTGAGAAAAAAGTAATAGGTGTTGCTAAAAATTCTTACGGAGCACATGAAAATGCAGTAAGTGGTTCTGCTGAAAGTTTTGATGCTACATTACCTGAATTAGGAGTGAAATCTGAAAATATTAATAGAGCAACAGGAAAAGTTACTATTGCTGATGCTGATATCGTAGTTTCTGCAGGAAGAGGTTTGAAAGGACCAGAAAACTGGGGAATGGTTGAGGAGTTAGCTGATGTTTTAGGTGCAGCAACTGCATGTTCTAAGCCTGTATCTGATTTAGGATGGCGTCCTCACAGTGAACACGTGGGGCAAACAGGTAAGCCAGTAGCCTCTAATTTATATATTGCTATTGGTATTTCTGGAGCAATTCAGCATTTAGCAGGAATTAATGCTTCTAAAGTAAAAGTAGTTATCAATACAGATCCTGAAGCTCCTTTCTTTAAAGCTGCTGATTATGGTATTGTTGGTGATGCTTTTGAAGTTGTACCTCAGTTAGTAGACAAATTAAAAGCTTTTAAAGAAGCATAAAATAGTGGTAATTTTTTCTTTTTCTATAAATTAGAGTACAACTCATAATTTTTAGTAAATTGTGCCCACTTTAGAAGGCTGTCTAAAATTTTAAGCAAAAGGCCTAAATTTAGACAGTTTTTTTGTATTTTATGATGATTGATTGTACATGAGTTTAATTAAACTAACTATAAAAGGGATTTCGTATAGCCAAACACAAAGTGGGGCATATGCTTTAGTGCTGAGTGAAATGGAAGGAACCAGAACACTTCCTATAATCATAGGAGCATTTGAGGCACAATCAATAGCAATAGCATTGGAAAAAGAAATCCGTCCTCCAAGACCACTTACTCACGATTTATTTAAAACATTTTCTGATAGATTTTCTATCACAGTTAAGCAGGTAATTATACACAAGCTAGTTGATGGTGTGTTTTATTCAAGCTTAATCTGCGAAAGAGAAGGAGTGGAAGAGGTTATTGATACAAGAACGTCAGATGCAATAGCTTTGGCAGTTCGATTTGAAGCACCAATCTTTACCTACGAAAATATTTTAGATAAAGCAGGTATTTATCTAAAAATGGATGAAGAATTAACAATTGAAGAAGATTTGGATTCTGATGAAGATGAGATTGAGTTTTCAATTGAAGAGGAAGAAGAAGATCAAGGGAACTACTCACACTTATCACTTAAAGAATTACACGAACAACTTAACGATGCTGTAGCCAATGAAAACTACGAATTGGCGGCTAAAATTCGTGATGAAATCAGCAAACGTTCTTAATTTAAAATATTAAAAATGAAGAAACTATTTACTTTCATAATGCTTTGCGTTACGATGATAACTTTTAGCCAAAGCATTGAAAAAAAGTGGAATTTCTCATCAATTACAACAACCAAAGGAGATTCAATTGTTTCTATAGATCCTACAGATGTTTTTACCTTATCAGAAGGCAACTTTACATACTCTTTAGTAGCAAAAGATAGTTTACAAGCTTCAGGAAACTATATTCATCAAAATAACTTATTAATTTTTAACTACAAACAACCTAACGATACAGTTCGTTATTACAATGTAGTTGAGTTAACAGATGAAGTATTAACACTTTCAGAAAAAAACATACTTTATAACTTTACAACAGAACCAAAAGTAGTTTTAGAAAAAGACTCTGAAGAAGTAGTAGATAGTACAAGTAAAATAATTCCAAGTCAAGGTTTCTCAATGCAAAGTTTATGGAGAGGAGCTTTAGGAATGGTAACATTATTAATTATAGCTTTTTTATTTAGTGCAAACCGAAGAGGTATAGATTGGAAAACAGTAGGACTGGGATTAGCTTTTCAATTATTAATAGCAATAGGAGTTTTAAAAGTTCCGTTTGTGCAAAAAACATTTGAGTTAGTAGGAGGTTTATTTGTTAGTGTATTAGATTTTACAAGAGCAGGAAGTGAGTTTTTATTCAGCGGTTTAGTTGCTGATATGGATTCTTTTGGATTTATTTTTGCTTTTCAAGTATTACCAACAATTATATTTTTCTCGGCACTAACATCAGTGTTGTTTTATTTAGGGTTAATTCAAAAAGTAGTAAAAGGATTAGCTTGGTTGTTATCTAAATTTTTAAAGATTTCCGGAGCAGAAAGTTTATCGGTAGCAGGAAATATTTTCTTAGGACAAACAGAAGCACCTTTGTTAATTAAAGCATATTTAGAGAAAATGAACCGTTCTGAAATCTTATTAGTAATGATAGGAGGAATGGCAACCGTAGCAGGGGCTGTTTTAGCTGCTTATATTGGATTTTTAGGAGGAGATGATGAAGCATTACGCTTATTATATGCAAAACATTTATTAGCAGCATCTGTAATGGCAGCACCAGGAGCAATTATTATTTCTAAAATATTATATCCACAAACTGAAGAAGTAAATACAGATGTACAAGTTTCATCAGAAAAAATTGGTTCAAATATTTTAGATGCTATTGCTAATGGAACAACAGAAGGTTTACAACTAGCAATGAATGTTGCAGCAATGTTATTAGTATTTATTGCATTTATAGCCATGATAAATGGTATTTTAGGTGGAATTGGAGGTTTTGATGGAATTGAATATTTCAGCTGGAAATTTACTTCTTTGAATGAGTTGATTGAAGGAGCTACACCTTATGAAGCATTATCGTTAGAATTTATTTTAGGATATGCCTTTGCACCTTTAATGTGGTTAATAGGGGTTGCTAAAGAAGATATGGCGTTAATGGGACAATTATTGGGTATTAAATTAGCTGCAAGTGAGTTTGTGGGATATATTCAATTAGCAGACTTAAAAAATGCTGCAAGTGCAACACATTTAACGTATAGCAAGTCAGTAATTATGGCTACTTATATGTTATGTGGTTTTGCAAATTTTGCTTCTATTGGAATTCAAATTGGAGGAATTGGTTCATTAGCACCAGGTCAACGTAAAAACTTATCTGAATTTGGTATGAAAGCTTTAATTGGAGGTACAATTGCTTCGTTAATGTCAGCAACCATAGCAGGTATGATTATTGGTTAATAAGGTTTTTAGAATAATAGTTTTTTTGTAATCTATTGTTTTTTAGGTTGATAGTTTTGTTTGTTCACTTTTTTTGATATATTTATACCAATATTAACCCCCAAAATTAAATCTATCATGAAAAAACTGAAAAGTTTAAAAGGAATTAAAACGTTATCAAAAAGAGAACAAAACCAAATTAACGGAGGTGGCTATACCTACTGTAAAGGAAGCAACATGTGTTGTACAAGATTTGCTAACGGTTTTGAGTTTTGTGATTACGGTTACTGTCAAAGTAATGGAAACTGTGTTTGGGCATAGTTATAGTTGATAACTTATTAATATAATTTTAAAAGCATTTACATTTTTTGTAGATGCTTTTTTATTTTTACGTTGTTAAACAAATCAACAATTTTAACAATTAAACGTAGAAGGATGAAGCAGTATCACGATTTAGTAAAGCATGTTTTAGAAAACGGAAACGAAAAAGGAGATAGAACAGGAACAGGAACTAAGAGTGTTTTTGGATATCAAATGAGATTTGATTTGAGTGAAGGGTTTCCAATGGTAACAACTAAGAAGCTACACCTAAAATCTATTATTTATGAATTATTATGGTTTATAAAAGGTGATACCAATATTAAGTATTTACAAGAAAATGGTGTACGTATTTGGAATGAATGGGCTGATGAAAATGGTGATTTGGGGCCAGTGTATGGACATCAATGGCGTAATTGGAATAGTGATGAAATAGACCAATTAAAAGAAGTAATTGAAACATTAAAAAGCAATCCTAATAGCCGTAGAATGTTAGTGTCTGCATGGAATCCTTCAGTTTTACCCGATACTTCAAAATCGTTTGCAGAAAACGTAGCAAATGGTAAAGCGGCATTACCTCCATGTCATGCATTTTTTCAATTTTATGTAGCAGACGGGAAACTTTCATGTCAATTGTATCAACGTAGTGCAGATATATTTTTAGGAGTTCCTTTTAATATTGCGTCTTATGCGTTGTTTACCATGATGGTTGCACAAGTTTGTGGTTATGAAGCAGGAGAGTTTATTCATACGTTTGGTGATGCTCATATATATAATAATCATATGGAGCAATTAGAGTTGCAATTATCACGTGAGCCAAGACCTCTTCCTAAAATGGAAATTAATTCAGCAATAAAAAATATTGAAGATTTTACTTTTGAAGATTTTGAGTTGATTGGTTATGACCCACATCCTCACATAAAAGGAGTTGTGGCAGTATAATTTAACTTTATTTTATATATATTGTTTAGTAGCTTTGTAAGAAACCAGCAAAAAAGTTATAAGAATGAATATAGACGTTGATGTTTTAAAAGAAGATCTCTACGATAAAATAGCCGAAATTAACGATGAAAATGTATTAAAAGCAATTCATACGTTGGTTGATAATATGAAAAATGAAACTTTTGAAGAGGCTACAACAGAAAAAAGAGACCTTACAGGTTATATTAAAGAATGGGTGAAAAACATGTAAGCCACACAAACTAAATTTATGATTACACTCATAGCTGCAATTGCAAAAAACAATGCTTTAGGGAAAGATAATGACTTAATTTGGCATTTGCCTGCCGATTTAAAGCGTTTTAAAAAAGTTACTACAGGGCATCCTATTTTAATGGGGCGTAATACTTTTGAGAGCATTGGAAAACCTTTGCCTAACCGTACATCAATAATTATTACCCGAAATAAGAACTATTTTATAGATGGATGTTTAATAGCAAATAGTATTGAGCAGGCTATAGAGTTAGTAGGAGGAAAAGATGCGTTTATAATAGGTGGAGCGCAAATTTATAAGGAAGCTTTAGAGCAAAGTTTAGTTGATAGATTAGATATAACTGTGCTACATCATGAATTTGAAGCAGATGCTTTTTTTCCTAAAATAGATATGAATGTATGGAAAGAAGTAGCAAGGGAAGATTTTAAAGCTGACGAGAAAAATAAATATGACTACAGCTTCGTTTCTTACGAAAGAAGATAATGGAGTTTAAAGAAACAAATAAATTATCCACTTTTTATAAAGAACAAGTTAGGTTACTATGGAATCGTGAATCCCCATATGTCATTAAGCAGAAAAGTGTTGAAGATTTTAATCAGTATTTAGGGCCACTAAAGGACAAAAATCATCTTTTGGTTATAGAAAATAGTCGAGTATTGGGTTGGTGTTGTGATTTTATTCGAGAAGGAGAATGTTGGTTTGCAATGATTTTAGATACAGAAATTCAAGGAAAAGGAATAGGTAGAAGCCTAATTGAAAAGCTAAAAAAAAGACACAATAAATTAAATGGTTGGGTTGTTATTGGTGAAAACTATTTAAAAGAAAATAACCAAAGATATAAATCGCCAATAGGTTTTTATCAGAAATTAGGATTCACTGTTTTTGAAAAAGAGAAACTCAATTCATCAATATTAAATGCTGTAAAGATTCAGCTGAAATCATAAGAACTAAATGTCGATAGAACTTACCTCAATAGTAAAAACATACGGAACACAAAAGGCTGTTAATAATATTTCTTTTTCAGTAAAGAAAGGAGAAATAGTTGGTTTTTTAGGTCCAAACGGCGCTGGGAAATCTACAACAATGAAAATCTTAACAGGGTTTATTAAACCTTCAGAAGGAACTGTGTTGGTAAGTGGTATTAATGTAATTTCAAACCCTATTGAAGCACAAAAAAAAATAGGTTATTTACCAGAGCATAATCCGTTGTACTTGGATATGTATGTGCGAGAATATTTACAGTTTCAAGCATCTTTACATAATATAGAAAAGGCTAAAATTAATGAGACTATTGAAAAAGTAGGCTTAACGATTGAAGCACATAAGAAGATTAATCAATTATCTAAAGGTTATCGCCAGCGTGTAGGATTAGCGGCCGCTATTTTACACAATCCAGAAGTATTGATTTTAGATGAACCTACTACAGGATTAGATCCAAATCAATTAGTTGAAATACGTCAATTAATAAAAGAGTTAGGAAAAGATAAAACAGTATTACTATCTACACACATTATGCAAGAAGTAGAAGCAATGTGTGACCGAGTTATAATTATAAATAAAGGAGAAATAGTAATTAATAAACCTATTTCAGAACTTAAAACAGATAATGAACAAGTAATTAAAGTAACGTTTGACTATAAATTAGAAGAACAATTTATAAAACGCTTACCTAATATAGTATCGTATAAAAATACACTAGAAAATAATTGGGTGTTAAGATTTAATTCTTCTGAAGATATGCGTCCAGTAATTTTTGACTTTGCACAAGAAAACGGATTAAAAATTCTAGGATTAAATACCGAAAACAAAAACTTAGAAAGTTTATTCAGGGAATTGACTAAATAAAAAATAATAAACAAGAATATATATAAACTCTTTATACACAGTGTATAAAGAGTTTTTTTATTGGATTCACGTAAAATTTAAAAATTCTTGATTAAAAAAGTAAGGGTGATTTCCCCCTTTTTACTACCTGTAATTCTATTAGAAAATATTTAGGAGAAACTACTTTTTTAAAAGAGTTTTTCATTGCGGTTATTCTTCACAAGAGAGGTTAATTTTACAATGTCTGATTGCTAACCCTTCAATCTACAAGCAAAACTAACCAAACTTACTATTAAAATGATTTTTGAAATATTACAAATCATTACCGAAGAATTGAATGACTATTTCGACGAAAAAGCCGTAGACTTATCAAACATAGCTATGGCTGAAGGAGATGGAAATTCCCCAGCAAACACTCCAGATGTTTCATTAACATTAATTAATACACAGGAAGAATTTGCATTAAAAAATACTTCTAACAATCGTGTAGAAGGAACTTCAGTTAGTTACAGAAATCCAAAAGTATATTTAAACCTTTATGTTTTATTCAGTGTAGATAAATCCAGTTATGCTGAATCTTTAAAGAGTTTGACAAAAATATTAGCCTTTTTTCAAGGTAAAAAAGTATTCACACATCAAAACACCAACTTTGAAGGTATAGATGGACTAGGAGACCTAAAGACTTTTAAATTTATTACTCAACTATATACACCTTCTTTTGAGGAGTTAAATTATATATGGGGAACCTTAGGAGGTAAACAATACCCGTCAGTACTTTACAAAATAACATTACTAGAAATAGAAAGGGATATTGTAACTAAAGAAGGAACAGTGGTCTCAGGTATTGAACAACAATCAATAATTAAAAATTAAAAGATTATGTACAAAACACTGTTCAATATCAATATATACCACTCTTATTTCCTAGATGAAGGAGAACGAACTTTTTTCGAATTAAATGGAGGAAATAATGGAGTAACACCTCTTACAGATGAAGAAAAAAAACGTTTAGAAGAACAATACGATATTAGCAAGTTTCTATCAATTCAACCTACTCAAGAAACCCAAAAGAGTTTAAAAAATCATAGACTATTACTTAGAAGTCATAAAAAAGGAGTTCGAGTACTATCAGAAACTATAAAAGTAACTACCAAAGAAGGAAATCAAGAAGTAAGTAGATATAGTCCAATAATTACATTATCCGATTCACTAACGCTAACTTTTTATTTAAAAGTACACCATGCTTATTTTGAAAATTTTTCTAACATAATTGAAAAGAAAGAGGAGCAACTATATTACTTATCAAACAAAAGTTCCTCAGTAATCAATTTATTTGAAACAATTTCTGAGGTGAAAAAATGGAGCTCATTTTTGATTTCAGATAGTGAAACAAGAAAACTATTACACCAACTAGAAGCTGAAAAAGAGTTTGATACAACTACACCGAATTTAGTAACTGTTGCAAATACCAATGCTTCTGAATTAAATGTTATAGAATCTAAAATAATGAATGCTATCCCTTTAAATGAAGAAGAGCAAAAGGTGATAGATACTATTAATTTTTTTGTAAGAAGAATTAAAAATAGTGGGGTAATAGGGGTTGTTCAAATCCAGATATCAGGAGACAATAACAACAATTTAACAGAAGAAATATTAACTAAGAATGAAGAAACAGAAGTCTTTGATGTCTCAAAACAATGTTTGTTAGAGGAGTCCCCAGAGTTTGCTGTTTGTATTGAAAATAGAAACACATTTTGGCGTTACACGAAAAGAAGTGAAAATCTTGTAATGACTACGTCAGAAGAAAAACCATTGACACTTAATGGGCGTGTAGAGATAGATAAACAAGACGTTATACCAGAACCACAAGAAGATTATTATTTCCCAAATCCTACTCCAGAAAGTATTAAGAAAGAATCGCAAGATTATTATTCGGAAGTATTTATATAAACAAAAATTAAAATTTAAAACAAGTAATTATGTCAGCGTACAAAACACCAGGAGTCTACGTAGAGGAAATTGTAAAGTTTCCCCCATCGGTAGCTCAAGTAGAAACAGCAATTCCAGCTTTTATTGGTTATACCGAGAAAGCTAAAAAGAAAGAGAATAACGACCTACTGTTAGAGCCAACAAGAATAACGTCAATGTTAGATTACGAAACGTATTTTGGCTATGCAAGACAGGAAACAAGTATTGGAGTTAATGTAACAAATGCAAATCAAGCGAATGAGGAAGTAATTGTAACTGCACCAAGTACCCCATCTCCTTTTAAGATGTATTATCACATGCAAATGTATTTTGCCAATGGAGGAGGTCCTTGTTACATCGTATCTGTGAACACCTATGAAGATGAGAGTAACAATGAAAATAGTATTTCTTTCGACGAGTTGAAAGATGGATTAGATAAAGTAGCCTATGTAGATGAAGTAACCTTACTTACATTCCCAGACGGAACATCGTTGGCGTCAGATACTGATTTTTATAGTTTATATGCATCAGCACTTACTCAGTGTAATAAATTACAAGATCGCTTTACCATTATTGATACTTATTCAGATAATGAATATGATGATGGAGGAGGGGATGTAGATCCAGTAGAAGCACTAAGAGATAAAATTTCTTTAGGAAAAGACTACTTGAAATATGGGGCAGCATATTACCCTTTTTTAAATACGATTCTTGACTACTCTTATGATGAAGATAGTATTGAAATAGAAGGATTAGATGAAAGTTTATCTGTACAAGCGGAAGAAGTATTAGATGGAATTGACTTAACAGAGTTAGAAAGTCTATTAACAGTATTGGTTGATACAAAAAATAATATAGATGGGGCAGGTAATGCGGTAGCATTGTCATTTAAAAATGATGCCATTTCCAATATTAAAAATATTATTGGCTATTTAGAGAATATAACTTCATCAATCAACGATTTGATTTCTGCGGCTGAAGATTCAGAAGAAGCTTCTTTAGCAACACCAAGTGCGGATATGACAACTTGGATGGATGCTAATTTAGAAGCCACTTTGGCTGATTTACATGCTAAGCTATTTAAGCTACAACAAGACGACACAGAAGGAAAGTTAATGGGTAGTTTAACTTCTAATGCTACAAACGTATATGATCTATTAGGTATTATCGATGAAGCTGATATGACTAATAATGGAATCTATACCACTTTGGAAGATCAAAAAAATACCGATGAATTATTTGCCTTAAAAGGAGCTATTGATGCATTAGGAGGTGTAACAACACTCCCTTCGTTAGCAGATTTAAAAGTAGATAATAATGCTCTATACAATAAAATAAAGTTAGAAATAGGGTTGTTACCAGTAAAATTGGCACCTAGTGCAACCATGGCAGGAATTTATGCTAAAGTTGATGCCGATAGAGGAGTATGGAAAGCACCAGCAAATGTAGGGTTAAATTATGTATATGGCCCATCTGTTAATATATCACATGATGAGCAAAAAGATTTAAATGTAGACACCAAAGCAGGAAAATCTGTTAATGCTATCAGATCATTTGTAGGAAAAGGAAATCTAGTATGGGGAGCAAGAACTCTTGCAGGAAACGATAATGAATGGAGATATGTATCTGTAAGACGTTTCTTCAACATGGCAGAAGAGTCAATTAAAAAAGCATCAGAACAATTTGTTTTTGAACCTAATGATAAAAATACTTGGGTGCGTGTAAAAGCAATGATTGATAACTTCTTAACACAACAATGGAGAGCAGGAGCACTTGCAGGTCCTACACCAGAAAAAGCATTTTATGTAAGTGTTGGTTTAGGAGAAACCATGACAGCTCAAGATGTTTTAGAAGGAAATATGATCATAGAAATAGGTATGGCAGTAGTACGTCCAGCTGAATTTATCATCCTTAAATTCTCTCACAAAATGCAAGAAGCATAAGTAAACTAACTAACCAAAAAAATATAAATAAAAAATAAAGAATCATGGCAGAATCATATCCAATGCCAAAGTTTTCCTTCGAGGTAACCTTTGGTGATACCAAATTTAATTGTACAGAAGTATCAGGGTTAAGTTTTGATAATAAAGTAATAGAATATCGTGGAGGAGCAGATAAAGAATACCACAAATCAAAACAACCAGGATTATTTGAATATAGTAACATTACTATGAAGAGAGGAACCTTTGTAGACGAAAGCAAACAGTTTTACAAGCAATGGGCTAAAACAGTTTATTTCCAAGAAGGAGGAGAGCAGTTTAGAGGAGATTTAACTATCAAATTATTAGATGAGACTGGACAACCAGCTGTAGTATGGGAAGCTCAGAATGCTTATATCACTAAAGTACAGCCTACAGACTTAAAAGCTGATGGTAATGAAATAGCCATTGAAACTGCTGAGTGGGCAATTGAGAAGCTTAAAATGTCATCATAATGAGCTATCATCCACCAGTAGGATTTAGTTTTAAAGTAGAGTTTGAAGATATTCCAACTTCAAGCGGCGACAATTCATTTCAATCAGTTTCAGGTCTTTCGGTAGACCTTGAAACTGAAGAAATAGCCGAAGGAGGAGAAAACAGATTCAAGCATAAAATACCGGTACGTTCCAAATATCCAAATTTAGTGTTGAAAAGAGGAATGCTTGTCGATTCAGAAGTAATTGAATGGTGTAAAAAAGCCTTAGTAAACTTCGAGATACAACCTATAAATATCAATGTAATGTTATTAGGTGAAGACGAGCAAGCCATACAAACATGGAATGTAAAACATGCATACCCTGTAAAATGGAATGTAGGAGACTTTAATGCTGAAGAAAGTAAACTGGTTATTGAGACACTTGAATTAACCTATAATTATTTTAAAATAGTATAAGATGCCTATTACTATCAAAGAATTACATATCAAGATTAATGTGGATGAAAAATCAGAATCACAAGAGAAAACAAGTGGATCAAAAAACGGAAATACAGCGGCTATAGTTTCGGCATGTGTGGAGGAAGTAATGGATATTCTTGAAAGACAAAAACAACGATAATGAGTCAAGGAGAGTTAAAAAAATTAGTAATAAAGGCGTATTCTGACGATAAGTTTAAGAATGAAGTAGCCAATGGGGAGTTTACAACACTTATAAACCCAGAAAAGTATATGGTTGCTTATAAACCAGAATATACTGAAGAACAAGGGCAAGGCACAAGTGGCTCTCAACCTAAGTTTACAAGAATACCTCCTCAAGAATTAGATTTAGACCTATTGTTTGATAGCAGTGGAGCCATTGACGGAAAAAGTGATCTAAAAGATGGAATCATAGATAAAATAGAAGCGTTTAAAAAAATTGTATTCGAATACAAAGGAGAAGAGCATAAACCTAACTATTTAATGATTAAATGGGGTGCTCTCCTTTTTAAGGGCTCTTTAGTAGATCTTTCTATTGAGTATAAATTGTTTGCACCAGATGGAACACCATTACGTGCCAGTGCAAAGCTTAAGGTAAAAGGTACTATTGATGATGATTTACGAGTAGCAAGAGAAAACAATCAGTCGCCAGATTTAACACATTATCGTAAAGTAAAATTAGGAGACACTTTACCGCTTATGTGTAATCGTATTTATGGAGACCCAAAGTATTATTTAGAAGTAGCTCGTGTTAATAAAATAATGCAGTTCAGAAAACTAAAACCAGGACAAGAAATCTTTTTCCCACCCTTACAAAAATTTGCTTAGATGAATAATACAGGAACCATACAAACTTCAAAAAGTGCAGATTTAGTCACTTTTAAAATCTTGATTGGAGGAGAAGAACTCTCAAAACAATACGAGGTAAAAAACATTATTGTTTCCAAAGAAGTAAACAAAATACCAACCGCTCAAATTGTTTTATTAGATGGAGATGCTTCTCAAAGAGATTTTAAGTTAAGTAATGAGGAGTTATTGATTCCTGGAAAAGAAATAGAGATAACCGCGGGGTATCATTCAGATGAAGAAACCATTTTTAAAGGAATCGTCATCAAACATAATTTAAGGATAAGAGCAAGTTCAGCACAGTTAATAGTTGAGTGTAAAGATGAAGCGGTTAAAATGACCGTAGGTAGAAAAAGTAAGTATTTCTATGAAAGTACTGATAGCGACATTTTTGAAGAAATTATAGGGAACTACGGTTTATCTAAAGATGTAGAGGCTACAAATTATAACCACGCAGAGTTAGTACAGTACAATGCATCAGATTGGGATTTTGTTGTTTCAAGAGCACAAGCAAATGGGAAATTATGTTTTGTAGATGACGGAACGATAACCATAGCTAAACCTAATGTAAGTCAGTCAGAAATTGAAACTGTAACTTTTGGTGGATCCCTATTAGATTTTGATGCAGAAATAGATGCCCGTCATCAAGTAAAGAAAGTAGCTGCCTACAGTTGGAATCATGCCGATCAAGAAGTAATCGAAATTGAAGGAAAAGATCCAAATGTAAGTTTAAATGGAAACTTATCGGTTTCAGACTTAAACAAAACTATAGGCTTAGAAAGTATGGAATTACGACATGGTGGTGCTGTAACGGATACTGAATTACAAGATTGGGCAGATGCTAAATGGTTATTTCAGCAATTAGCAAAAGTAAGAGGGCGTGTAAAATTTCAAGGAATCCCGTCGGTAAAACCAAACACCATTTTAAAACTAGAAGGTGTAGGAGACCGATTTAACGGAAATGTATATGTAACAGGAGTTCAGCATGTAATTTCAGAAGGAAATTGGGTTGCAAATGCACAGTTTGGATTATCAACAGAATGGTTTTCTGAAACTTTTGAAATCTCAGCAAAACCGGCTTCAGGATTATTGCCTGCCATTCAAGGCTTACAAGTGGGAATTGTTTCTCAATTAGAAGAAGACCCTGATGGGGAAGATAGAATTCTAGTACAAATTCCAATTGTAAATAACGAAGAAGAAGGTATTTGGTGTAGAGTAGCTTCACCCGATGCAGGAGAAAACAGAGGTGTTTTCTTCCGTCCAGAAATAGGAGATGAGGTGATTGTAGGGTTTATTAATGAAGATCCTAATGATGCCATTGTTTTAGGAATGTTGCACAGTAGTGCAAAACCTTCTCCAATAACAGCTACTGATGATAATCACGAAAAAGGAATTGTTACCAGAAGTGAAATGAAAGTATTGTTTGATGATGATAAAAAAATAATCACTATTGAAACACCCGCAGGAAAAATTATTTCGCTGGATGAAGATGAAGGAGCCATAACGATTGAAGATGATAATTCTAATGTAATTACGATAAACAGCGATGGAATATCAATGGAAAGTGCCGGAGATATTTCATTAAAAGCATCAGGAGATGTAAATATTGAAGGAACAAATGTGAGCATAGCAGCCAATGCAGAATTTAAAGCAGAAGGTAGTGCTGGGGCAGAAGTTTCAACAAGTGCTATAGCTGTTTTAAAAGGTTCATTAGTTCAAATAAATTAAAAAAATGGGAAACCCAGCAGCAAGAATAACAGACATGCATGTGTGTCCAATGGTTACAGGAACAGTACCTCATGTAGGAGGACCAATTTTACCAGCGGGAGAACCTACCGTATTAATTGGAGGATTACCTGCGGCGAGAGTAGGTGATATGGCAACTTGTACTGGGCCACCAGATAGCATAGTCGCTGGATCAGGAACCGTATTAATTGGAGGGATGCCAGCAGCAAGAATGGGAGATAGTACTTCACATGGAGGAACTATTGTACTAGGAGAAGCAACAGTTTTAATAGGATAACAATGGAAAATAAAAAAGCATTTTTAGGAATAGGTTGGGATTTTCCACCAGAGTTTTCAAAAGATCTAAGCGAAGTTATCATGATTTCAGAAGAAGAAGATATTAAAAGTAGCTTGGAAATATTGTTAACTACCAGATTAGGAGAACGTGTAATGCTACCTAATTACGGTTGCAACTTACAAGAGCTTCTTTTTGAAAAGTTAGATAGAACGCTAATAACCTATGCTAAAGATTTAATTGAAACAGCAATTTTATATCACGAACCAAGAATTGATGTGATTCGTATTGATGTTTCAGAAACAGACCCTTTAGAAGGAATGTTAATAATAAAAATTGAATACAGAGTTAGAGCTACCAATAGTAGAACGAATGTTGTTTTCCCTTTCTATAAAGGAGAAGGAACCGATATAAATTAAGACACACCATGAGTAAAATCATTTCTAGCATATTACAACGAAACGGAACAGGACAAGAGCTGCGTTATATTGACGCATTAGATCCTGATAATTTCGAACTTCACGATTTTACTATAGAAGATTGGATTTTGTTTGCTTATAATTTTGCTGAAAAATTAAATTACTTTCCTACAGGAAATCATAAAGTAGCATCTGGAGATTGGCAAGATTTTTTTAAAAAATTAACCACAGCAGATATTCCTTTTAGGGGAACTAGAGAATATCAAAAAATAAAAGAAAACATTAGCTCAACTCTTAATGGATATACGGAGGGAGGAAAGTTGAGTCCGCATTTAACCTTGTTTGTTTGCTTCTTAGAGTTATTAGAATTTTCAAAAGAACGATTTAATAATTTAACCAAACGTCATTTAGATTTTTATTACAAAGAAATATTACAAGTTCAAAAGCGAGAACCTGTTTCAGATCAAGCGCATATAATTTTTGAATTAGCAAAAAAGATTACTGACGAACGAATTGAAGAAGGAACCTTACTTGACGCAAAAAAAGACAGCCTTGGAAATCCGTTAGTTTATGAAACAACGGAAGAATTAATAGTAAACAAAGCCTCAGTAGGAGCTATAAAAACTATTTATAATAACAATTCAGAAAGTTTAAAAAAGATAAAAGCAAGTACAGTAGCTAACACAAAAGATGGTTTTGAAGAACCACTTCCTGAAGATGCGCCGTATTGGTATCCTTTTGGATATCCTGCGAGTGGAAAAAATGCTGCTGAATTGCCAGATGCAGTAGTAGGATTTTCAATTGCCTCACCAATGTTATTGTTGCAAGAAGGAGATAGAACAGTAACGATAACCATTAAATTTAAAAACAATTTTGAAGAAAACTCTTTTGATGTAAGTGAATTATTGCAAACCGTTCAAATTTTTGGTAGCGGAAAAGAAAAATGGATTGAACCAACACTGGTTGCTATTAATAATGTAAATGATGGAGCGTTAGTTGCTACGAATCAAATAAGTTTCAAATTTACCTTAGGATATGACTCAGGTGCATTAGTAGAGTATAATGAAGAGTTTTTACTAACAAAATATAAAACTTCACATCCGTTAGTGCGCTTTGAATTTGATGTTTCAACAGCTGTAGGATATGATTTTTACAGGTTTTTAGCAGGAAATACACTTGAAAAAGTAACCATAAAAACAGATGTTAAAGGAGTAAAGTCAGCAACGGTTGAAAATGACAATGGAACGGTAAGAACTAAAAAACCATTTCATCCTTTTACAACACGTCCTATTGAAGGGTCAAATTTTAGTGTAAGTTACGACGAAGCTTTCTCAAAAAAATGGAAAGATTTTACGGTAAATCTACGTTGGAAAAATACGCCATATGATTTTAAAGAATGGTACCAAGCGTATGTGCAACCGTCTAGTTATTCTTCAATTAATACGTATAAAGAACAGCTTATAGAAGATATAAGTTCAAGAGCTATCCTAGTTCAAGATGAAAATTATTTTAAAGCGGAAAAGAGGTTGTTGCATGCCGCTGGGGAAACTAAAGAAACAATAGGGGAAATAGTAGAGCTCTTTAAAAAAGAAGTTTTTGAAGACGGAGATAATGAAGAGATATTTTATACAGCTGTTTTTACAGTAACTAATTCAGGAAGTTCGTATGAAATTGACAAGGCAGGACCTTTACAATTATCGTTACAGCAATCATTTTTTCATGAATTATACCCTAAATTATATGCATTAGCAGTTAGTTCAAGAAGTAGACTTATTAATCTTCCTAATGAGCCTTATACTCCTTTGGTTGAGTCAATTTCTGTAGATTATTCGGCAGAAGAAGCGATGCTAATGGAAAGTATGGATTTGGAAGAAAATCGTATTCAACTTTTTCATGAGCATCCTTTCGGTCAGCATGAAGAAAATTATGCAGAGAAGAAATATTTACAAGAAGAAAAAGGAATTGTGGATATTTTTGATAAGGATACTATTCAAACCACTTTAGTACCAAAATACTGTTTAGGAGGTCATTTGTTTTTAGGAATAGAAAACATTGAACCTCAGCAAAACCTTTCGTTGTTAATCCAAGTATTAGAAGGAAGTGAAAATCCACTAGTGGAAAGCTTCGGAGAAAACGAAAAGATAAATTGGTCGATATTATGTAATAATAAGTGGAAAACGTTAGAAAACAATATCATTTCTAATAACACAGATAACTTCTTAAAATCAGGAATAGTTAAATTTTCAATACCTAAAGAAGCTACTTCAAATAATACATTATTACCATCAGGATATACTTGGATAAAAGCACAAATGAGTAAATCATTTGAAGCAGTATGCAAGGCTATTGGTATTCACGCTCAAGCAGTAGAAACTACGTTTGTAAACAATGATAATGAGGTAAGTCATTTAAAAAACGGGCTACCTAGCGGAACCATTAAAAAAATGGTTACACGTATACCACAAATTAAATCAGTATCACAACCTTACAGTTCTTTTGGAGGAAGCCCAGAAGAATCAGACGATAATTTTTACAGAAGAATAAGCGAGCGTTTGCGTCACAAAAACAGAGTAATAACCTTGTGGGATTACGAGCATTTAATTCTTCAAGAATTCCCAGAAATTTATAAAGTAAAATGCTTAAACCATACCTCACAAACAAGTTTCACAGCAGCAGGTTATGTTACTTTAGTAGTCGTGCCAGATACTGTAAATAAAAATGTATTTGACATTTATCAACCACGAGTAAGTAAAGCCACTTTAAATAGTGTAACACAGTATATCAATGCATTAAATACATTACATGTAAATGCAGAAGTAATCAATCCTAATTACGAAGAAGTAAGCATAGGTTTAGAAGTAAGTTTTTATGATGGGTATGATGAAAATTATTATACAGAACAGTTAAAAACAGACATTACAAAGTTTCTGTCTCCTTGGGCTTTTGATGAAACCAAAGAAGTAACCTTCGGAATTATGCTACATAAAAGTGTCTTAATTGATTACCTAGAAAAACTACCCTATGTAGATTATTTGCAAAATGTAACGATGAATGAGGATGCTAATGTGTATAAAATAGAACCAAGTGATCCAAAATCAATATTAGTATCAGCAAAGAAGCATAACGTAAGCACAGTGCTAACCACTTGTAAAGGAACCAAAAAAATCATAGAACAAACATGTCAGCTATAAACGAAC
Source organism: Tenacibaculum sp. DPLXC6 (assembly GCF_056815515.1). Classification (NCBI taxonomy): domain Bacteria; kingdom Pseudomonadati; phylum Bacteroidota; class Flavobacteriia; order Flavobacteriales; family Flavobacteriaceae; genus Tenacibaculum; species Tenacibaculum sp. DPLXC6. The sequence goes on along the minus strand of NZ_CP141806.1, from coordinate 1,807,955 downwards.
ATATCAATATTCCGAAGAATATATCTACCAAAGACGATTTAGATTTTTCTTTTTTAAGAAAAGAAGGAATCTCTTATTTAGAAACATTTGGAGGCAAGTTATGGACTGACTTCAACTCGCACGATCCTGGAGTAACTATTTTAGAAATGTTGTGTTATGCTATTACCGATTTAGGGATGCGCATCAATACACCACTGGAAGATTTATTAACATCTAAAGATCCGAACTTATCACTACAAGCACAGTTTTATAAAGCATCAGAAATTTTTCCAACAAAACCAGTCAATGAGTTAGATTATAGAAAACTGTTTATTGATTTAGAAGGAGTAAAAAACTGTTGGTTACGAATTTATGATAAACAAGTATTTGTTGATTGTAAGAATAACAAATTAAGCTACAAAAAGTTTGAAGGTATTTTACCAGAGTTTCAAAAAGACTTTAAGTTAAAGGGACTGTATTCATTATTGGTTGATTTAGAAGAAGGTTATACAAAAGAGCAGGTTTTTCCGAATATCAAAACAGCATATCATAAGAATAGGAATTTATGCGAAGATTTAATAGCAATAAATGAAGTAGATACACAGCCTATTGCTATTTGTGCGAATGTTGATGTTGTGCCAGAAGCAGATGAGGAGTGGGTGTATGCTAATATTTTATTTCAAATAGAAAATTACTTATCACCGTCATTACAGTTTTATTCAGTGCAACAAATGTTTGATAAAGGATATACTACCGATGAGGTGTTTGATGGTCCGGTATTAACAAACGGGTTTATAGATACGGAAGAACTCAAAAAAGCAGAATTAAGAAAAGAAGTACGTCTTTCAGATGTGATGAAAATCATCATGAATATTGGTGGAGTAAAGCTAATTAAAGATATTTCTGTAGGATTTTGTGATGAAAACATTGTTCAAGAAAATAAATGGATAGTTTGTATCGATCCAGATAAAAAACCAGTATTGTGTAAAAAGAGTACGTTTAATTTTAGTAAAGGATTTCTTCCTCTTAACTTAAACTATGATAGAGTAGATGAGTACTTAAAACAATTAAAAGAAGATGAAATTGCTTCACAACAAATAACAGCTGATGAACAAATTTTATCATTACCAAAAGGTAGTTCAATAGGAGCTGGTGAGTATACTACTATTCAAAATGATTTTCCTGATACTTACGGAATTGGTCAAGAAGGCTTAGCGATACATGTAACCAATGAAAGAAAAGCAAAAGCGAAACAACTAAAGACGTATTTAACATTTTTCGATCAAATCTTAGCAACCTACTTCAAACACTTATCAGAAGTAAAAACATTATTGTCTGTTAGCGGACAAGAAACGCGAACATTTTTTACACAAGCAGTAAAAGATATTAAAGATTTTGATGAGCTCGTAAGTGAATATCCACAGTCAGATGATGATGAATTAACAAAGCTTTTATTCAATCAGTTCGATAATAATGTAGAACGCAGAAACTCTATTTTAGATCATTTGCTAGCACGTTTTGCAGAACGATTTGGAGAGTACACATTTATTATGAAAGCGTTGTACGGAACAGCTACTGATGAAATTGTGCTATCAAACAAAGAAGCCTTTTTAAAAGATTATAAAGTAATAAGTAGTGAAAGAGGTGTAGCTTTTGACTATTACAAACAACTACAAGAAAATCTATGGGATACAAATAATGTATCCGGATTTCAAAAACGTATAGCACGTTTAATGGGGATTGCTAATGAGAAAAGAAGACACTTAACGGAAACCAATGTAGATATTTATGAAGTAACAGAAGGGAGCAATACATATAGATGGAGGTTAAAAGACAATGATGGAAATATACTATTGTCAGCAACTGAAAACTATGCTAAAAAAGCCTTTGCTATTGAAGAATTATATTTTGCAGTTTTACAAATGGTACAAACCAAAGAAAAAGATATAGAGCAAGCTTTTGAAGAGGGTATTACAAATAATATGCAAATTGGATTTATAAGAATACATGAATCTACACCTTCAAAACCTTCTATTCCAGTAAAGTATTCTTTTGATGTTATTAATCCAGAAAAACCGAAGAGTAGTTCTGATTATATTATAGCAAAACAATACAAATACTATACAGATAGTAATGATTTAAAAGAAGCATTGTTAGAGATAATTTCTTTTTTGAAAAAAGATTTCACAGAAGAAGGAATGTTTTTAGTAGAGCACATGTTATTGCGTCCAGATGTTACCAATAACAATTCAAAAAACTTCTTACCTATTTGCGCAAAAGATTGTGAAGACTGTGGAACGATTGATCCTTATTCTTATAGAGTAAGTATCGTTTTACCAGGATATACTTATCGTTTTTCAAACCCAGATTTTAGACGCTATATGGAAAATGTTATTCGACAAGAACTTCCAGCACATGTTTTACCAAGAATTTGTTGGGTAGGAGAACGAAAAGGAATTGTACCTGATAATGAAAATGATTTGTTACAGTTCGAGAACTCATACAAAACATACTTGTTTGCAAAAACAAACTTAGAACAAGAACAACCTACAGAGAATAATGAGTTACCAAGCTTAATACATGCTATGCAGCAATTAAACACGATTTATCCTGTAGGAAGATTAACCGATTGTAATGCAGAAGACGAAGCATTAGATGGAAGAATTATACTAAACCAATCTAGTATAGGAAACATACAATCAGAAAAAGAAAATAATAACGAAGAAAACTCATAAAAATAGTACGTGTTTATTTATTAACACAGCCAAAACATAATACGTATGGAAACGACTAACCTGAAACTAAGAGAAATTACAACTGAATATAGTAAGTTTAATGCTAATCAAGTGTTAACAGAAACACAACTTAATACATTTATCGACTACTTTGATGATCAAAACCGTTTGTCAAGGCTAGGTTTAAGTGGTGTTGGAATAGCCTGTGGGTTTGAGGTAACTCCAAAATTTACTATAGATAAAACAGCGGTGTCGAGTATTGAAATTACTCAAGGAACAGCAGTAACTACCGATGGAGATTTAGTTCAGTTTTTTGATTTAATAGAAGAAAATTTACAATCAAAAACATTTTCATTTTATAAAAAGTTTGAAGATACTGATGGTAATTACGAGCGTTTTAAAGATTCTCAAGATAAACAGTACAACTTATGGGAATTACATACAGAGGATGATGAGTCGTACACTAATTTAGTTGAATTTCCAGAGATACAAAAAATGGCTGTTTTGTTATACTTAGAGCAGTATTCGAATGAAGATGTGCTGTGTAATAAGTTGACATGCGATAATCAAGGTATCGAACAAATTAATAAGCTACGAGTATTACTTGTGAGTATTGAAGATTTAGAGGCTATTGTTACAAAAGACTCTATATTTTTAAAGCACAATTGGTATAAAATTAATGATGAGTTACCTGTTGTAGAAGCAAAAAGAGTTGTGTTGAATGAAAATAACACGCAAACATTTACAGAGTTAAAAGCACAGTTTGATAGTGTTGTTAAAGATACAAGTATTAGTGTAGATTTAATTGAAGGCTTTGATACAATATTCTCAAAATTTCAAAAACCATCAATAGCCACTAAAATAAAATCATTATTTAGTTTTAGTTCTTTAGCTGTTCCACTAGATTTTCAATACAGATACGACGTTATCAAAGACTTGGTAGATACGTATAATGAAATTAAAGAACTACTATTACACATCAATGTAAACTGTTGTCCAAATATTGGAGCCTTTCCAAAGCATATAATGTTAGGAAAGTTGAAAAAAGAAACAGAATACCCAGAATTACGCCACCGATTTTATAAATCAACTATTGTAGGTCATGAAAATGAAAACCTTCAAAAAATACAGTTGTTAATTGATAGAGCAATTGCCATTTCGAGTAATTATATAGGAAAATCAAAATCAAAAGATGTGGTAATAACCCCATCGCAAGCACATACCACATTAAGTGAAAAAGCTGTTCCTTTTTATTATAATGTTTCTTCACAGTTTTTAAAGAGATGGGACTTTAACAAAACAAAAAACTATAGAGCAAATCAAAACTTAAGCTATCATAAAGAAAACCTTAAAAATTCAGCAGCAATTCAAAAACCACTATCATATAACATTGATAAAAATGATTTTTATAGAATAGAAGGACATCAAGGTAAAATGTACAGAGATGCCTTAGCAAAAATCTTAAAACTTAAAAAAGATAACGGATTGAGTTTTGATGTGAAAATACTTTCCATTAACGCTACAGAACAAACTATTAATATAAATAATTACGAGTGTGAGTTTGAAGATTTAAAAATGTTGTTGAATGCATGGAGAGCAGAACAGAATTGCATTTTATCAGAAGTAAGTAAAACATTTTCAGCCTTTAAATTAACCGATCCAAAAACTAACACAGTAGTAGATAACGTGGTCAACTATAAAGACAAAATAAGTGTTTTAGAAAAAGAACCCATAAAAGAAGAAATTCCATTAGTAAAAGAGTATATCAGTAGAATGGATTTACTTTCTAAAGAGGCAAGTGTTAAGGAAGATTTTGCGTATAAGTATGATATCGGAACCAAAGAATATAATAAGTTTTTAGAGGAAGAAAACATTGTAAAAGATAGTTTAACAAAAGAGGAAGACTCAATAGGGTTTTTGATAGACCGAGTAATCGATGAAAACAAATACGGATCAGCCAGCGACATTATCGTTGAATTAAATAAAGAAACTGAAGTTTTAAAAGAAAAAGAAGTTTGGAAAGAAGAACCAACACTTAGCGATTTTATTTTAACAGATCTTACAGAAACCTTAGTTCATACCTATATTTTAGATACAAAAATCCCATTAAATATAAGAGATATAGATAGTCTTGTGCTAACAAGTTATAAACTAACGATAGCAGAGTTGTGTAAAAGAGTAAAAAAACTACAAGCAAAGTATAACAGTACTTCATTAGAACTATCAACCAAGCAAATTCTAGGTCTATTAATTAACCAGTTGTCAATTGTTTGTTGTTCAGGAAAAAAGTTAGAAACACTACTTGCAGAAATAGATAAAAGAAAGAAAAAGATTTTAGAAAGAATACAGCTTTCAGAATTTGTAAAACAACACCCAGGACTTGAACATAAAGCAGGGGTTGTTCCGGGAGGAACTTTTGTAATGGTATATGTTACCGAAAACGCAGCTGATAAAAATACATTTGATGATGTAGTATTAGATGTAGTATTTAAAAATCAACCGATATTATCGGATATCGGATTTATAAAAGACGGGTTCTTAGCTTCTAAAGAAACTTTTTTGGAAAAAGAAGTGTTGTACAAAAATGGAGGAGTAATCAAATTATGGGATACAAGCTCTAGTATTAATTTTTCATTTGTAGATGGAAGTTATTTTAACCTAAAAGACAGGCTGTTTTTTGAACAAGATGTTGTATTGGTTGGAAAAACATTAGCAGAAACAGTAAATAATTTTACAGCATTCTTAAATAGAACTTGGTTTAGAGCGGGAGTATCTAAAGTTCTTAAGGCTGAAGAAACCAAAATGTACAAAGATGGATCCGTTGGAATGCGTATTACGATTAAAGATCACTTAGTACCGAAAGGAGAATACTTCTTTCAGGTATACAATCCTGTTGTTTTAGAAACTACCAAACGTTTGTATTTCGACGAAAATGAAGTGATCAGTGAAAACGAAACATTAAAAAACACCGTGGTAGCAGATTTTTCTTTGCCATATATGTGTTGTTCAGACTGTGCACCAGTGAACTTCATCATTCCTAAAGAGCCACCATTTTTAAGTTTACCAGTAAGTACTATCTGTTTGAAAAAAGATACTGTAATTGAACCTTTAATTTTTACTGTAAGACCTGTGGATGGAGAAGTAAAAGCAATTGCTCCAGAAGGAGTAATATCAGGAGTATTTAAAGATCCAGAAGATGAAAAATGGAAAATTGATGTAACTAAAACAGATAAAAGTTTATTAGGTAAACCAATGAAGTTTACAGTAAACGATGAACCTACCGATTGTGAACTTATCGTATATCCAGCATTAGAGTTGTTGGTTGAAGTAGAACAACCTATTGAATATAATGAAGATAAATCTAAAGCTAGGGTAACTTATGTATTACATTGGAAAGATGCTGATTTTGTTGAAGCTGATTTCTTTAATAACATCAAGTATTCTTGGGACTTTATGGGAGATGGTAATAGAGTAGAACATACACCAATAAACAACAAAGTTTTCCATAACTATACATTACCAATTGATGATATAAATAATGAAATAAACCCAGCATTAGAAATTTCATTAGGACCATGCTCGAAAGAAATTTCTATAAGTCCAATAAAGTTTGACACCTTAACGCCATCAGAGTTGGCTATTGAATCGTCATACTGTATCGATTTTACTGAAGAAAAAACAGCAAGAATCCCATTTACCAATGTAAACGGAACTATAACCATAGCAGGAGTTGCTATTGAAGGAGTAACCATTGAAAGTAATGAATTGGTAATTGATGTAGCGACTTTTAAAAGCTACGATCAAACCATTGAGTTTTTAGAAGACGGGCAAACAACAAATGCAAGAATAACAATTCATGAAGTTAAACAAATAAGCATTTCAGAACGAAGCGAATCAAGATTTATATGGAAAGACGGACAGTTATTTTACGAAGCAGCTTTTGAAGCAATACTTCCAGAAGGTGTAAAGCCGGAAGGATTAAAGTTTAATTGGAGTGTAAATAGCATTGAGTCGGAGACAGAGTTGTTTAATCCTCAGTTATTAGTAAAAGAAGGTGTAGGAAACTCTTACACAATAAAATTAATGATTACTGATGGCAACGGATGTTTTTCTAAAGCAGATTTTACAAAGAATATAGCCTTCCCAGAGTTTACAATAAGCTTACCAAACACCACTTTTTGTTTAAGTGATAAAGAGTCTTATTCTGTTGTAGTAAGACCACAATTTGAAGGGGTACAACTTACAGGAGGAAATGTAAAGTTTAATGAAGAAATAAAATTATGGGAGTTTGTACCAGCAAACTCAGGATTAACAGATTCAGGTACTGTAAGTATAAGTCTAGTAGGAGCTTTTGTTACACAGACTATTAATTTAACAGCAACACCACAAGCAAGCTTTACTCATAGTTTTGATCCAGAAACTAGAATATTATCATTAACAAATACTTCAGAAAAAGGAGACAAGTATGTTTGGGTAATTAATGGAGTTGAAAGAGAACCTCAAATAAATAGAACAACAATAACAGAAGACCTGAGCAATTTTGATGGAGATTTAGTAAAAGTCTCTTTAACGGTAGCAAGTAAGTGTGGAGAGAACACATCAACAGAAGTTGTAGAAATAGGAAAAATACAAGATAAAACCTGTGAGGAAATAATAAGAACAGAAGTTGAAAACTATTATAAGTTAAATAAGTTTAGCATAAATGATGGAGGAAGTGGAACTAATGTTAACATGGTAGTAGTAGTTCCTACAAATGATGCTTATACAGCAATTATAACCGATGAAAGTAATTCTTATTTAACAGGAGAAAACAACAATCAATTAAGAGGAATGTTTTCTAAGTTACTTATCAATACGTCAAAATTACTTATTGAAGATATTGAAAACAGAACATTACTTACAAGGTATTTTAGGGCAGAAGTAAGGTTGTTTTTAAATATTCTTCATTGTCAAGACCAAACTGTTTTAGAGTTGGATGAAAATCAAGGAGTTATTTTAGAATTGTTACAAGTTATAGATAGTGCTTTTATTTCTTTTAAAGAAAATCAAATAAAAGTAGCAAATGAAGCTTTTTTACAATTTTTAAAGGAGTTCACAACTGAAATTCAAGCAGAATATATTTCTAAGTTTATTAATGAAAACTTAATACAAAACTTATAATGGTTGCTAAAGAACATACCATTCAAAAAGTATTTGTTGAGGTAAATACGAAAAGTAAAAAAGTAGCAGAAGAGTATAAAAATACTATCGAAGACTTTTTACAGGAAGAAGTATTTCCAGAAATAGAAAAATATTTTAACTCTCAAGAAATCGAATATGAAGCATACATTCAGCAAATAGAAAACTTAAATATTGAAGTAGATATATCAACTAACAATAAGTCTATAAATGATAACAGTACAAAGAGAGAAATAAAAGAACAACTTATAACAAAGTTAAAAGCAATTTTCAAAGCCCCAGAACTACATAAGGTAGCTATAAAAAAGGTTACTACATCAGAATCTAAATTAGATACTTTTTTTCACTTTTTGCAACACGGAACAACAGCTTGGTGGAATCAAAAGGAAGAGGAAAATTTTACAAAAAAGATGTTGTTTGAAATAACAGAAAGTCAATTTTTTGAAGAATGTTTTTTTAAATCATTAAGAGATCCAGTTCAACAGAATAGATTAATTCAACAGTTTAAGACTGAAGAATTGCAAATATTATTCCTAGGAGTTTTTAATAAACCAATGGGGTATGAGGCTTTTCTATCAACTATCAAAAAATTTGATTTTAAGAGCTACTCCATAAGGAATAAAGTGTGGAAGTTTTTCATCAAAGCAACAATTAATAATAATTTTTCAAGAATAGTAAATGAAGTTCAAGAAGAAATAGAGATATGTAAAAGAACAAAGGCTTTTAATTCTTCAAAAAATCTAACTCAATTTTTACAAGAGCTAATTTCTCAAGAAAGAATATTTAGAAGTCAGTTTAATAGTAAAGAACAGAAGGAGTTTAAAAAGAAAAAAGAAGGGAGTAGCATTGAGGTTGTCAATACAGAGTTTATAGGTAAAAAAGAAGAAAAAAAATCAGATGTAAGTATTGATAAACTAGATAAAGTAGGAGTCAAAAAAAATCAAAATAAAGCAGAAGAATTAACTCTTTCAAAGAATGAATCAAGTAAATCTAATTCACAAAAAACTCCTGAAAAAGTAGATAATCAAAACAAAAAAGAAGTCTTAAAGAAGAAGAAAACGTCATCAAAAGAAAAAAGTAAAGAAGTAAAAGAAGAATTAAGAATAAAAATGCAAGCGAAAAGTAAGAATCCTTATGAAGATAAAGGAGTAAACTTGAAAACGGAGAAAATTACTGACGACCAAAAGAGAGCTGAATATAAAAGGAGACATCAAGAAGCGTTAAAAAACACTTTTTCAAGTAAAAAAGAAGTTACAAGTGAGCCTAAATCACATCTTATAAGAAACGCTGGATTAATTTTATTACACCCCTTTTTAAAGCAGTTTTTCAATTCATGTGGTTTTTTAGATAAAGAGAATAAAATTATCAAACCTAATGAAGCAGTTCACTTACTGCACTATGTAGCAACTAAAAAAGAACAACAGTTTGAAAACAATTTAATTTTCGAAAAGTTTTTGTGCAATCTACCAATACAAAGTTCTATTGAAAGAAATATAGTATTGAGTGATGAGCTTAAAGAAAAGTCAGAAGAATTGTTAAGAGCAGTACTTCAAAATTGGTCAATTTTAAAAAACTCTTCAAATGACCTATTGCGTAATGAGTATTTACAAAGAGAAGGAAAACTAGATTTAACTAAAGACAATCCTACTCTAACAGTTGAAAGAAAAACACAAGATATCTTATTAGATACCAAATTACCATGGAATTTAAGCTTATGTAAACTTCCTTGGAGGAAGGAATTAATCTTTACGAATTGGTAAAATATAACTAAAACTTTAAAAGTCATGTTTAAAAGAGATAAAAAACCAGAAGCTAATAACGTTCAAGCAAAGGATAAAAAAAAGGATTTGTTTATTCAACCAAAGCTAGCGTTTGGAAAAAAAGGAGATCAATATGAAGTTGAAGCAGATAAAATGGCTGATAAAGTTGTAGGAAATAATAATGAAGCTAATTCAATACAAAAAAAAGAAAATGAAGAAGAAATTCAGCAAAAACCACTGGCTTCTGAAGTAACACCGTTAGTACAAAAAAAGGAAACTACTGAAGATGAGCAACCTGTTCAAAAGATGGAGGAAGAAGAAGCGGTACAAAGTAAAGAAGAGGAAGAAACAGTACAATCTAAGTGCGATGATTGTGAAAAGGAAGAACAAGTACAAAAACAAGAAGAAGAGGAAGCAGTACAATCAAAATCAGAAAATAGCAGTTCAACAAATAATTCTACTTCATTTGAAGGTAAATTAAGAGGAGGAAAAGGAGGCCAAAAAATGGATGGACAAACCAGAAGTGAAATGGAGTCAGGTTTTGGAGCTGATTTTAGCCATGTAAACATTCACAACGATTCAGAAGCAGCACAAATGAGTCGAGAAATAGGAGCACAGGCATTTACGCATGGAAACGATATCTATTTTAATGAAGGAAAATACAATCCAAACTCCAAAGAAGGAAAACATCTTTTGGCGCACGAATTAACACATACCATTCAGCAAACAAAAACAATACAGAAGCAATCAGAAGGATCAGGAGGGTTTGACAGTACTATATCTATTAGACATAGATATTTAAAGTCGCGAGAATTTCAAGTGTCAAATGGTAGTGTGACTTTGACAAGTAATGCACAATGGGATAGAGGTACAGGTAATTGTGGATCAGCAAATTACTGGGTTGTCTTACATGAGAAAGGAATGCTATATGATTCTAGTTATGATGAAAAAACATTCTCTGTAACTCGACCAAACACAGCGAATTGGAGTAGTTTGCCAGATGGGACTTACTATATTACATTTCATGTCCCTAATACTAATCCACATTGTGTTTTACAGGGGGATGTAAGTGTAAGGACATAAAAAATAATATTACCTAAAAATTTAAAGATACAAACTAGATAAAATATGTTTTCACCAAAAATCCAGCATACAACAAAGCCAACTTCTTCAAAGCCAAGTGGAGGAGGAAGCTTTATTCAACCTAAATTAAATGTTGGGAAACCAGGTGATAAATATGAGGTTGAGGCAGATAAAGCTGCTGACGAAATAGTAGCTAAGGGAAAACAAACTCCAAACTCTTTTTTCGCACCAACAGTTCAAAAGAAAAACGAAGAAGAGGTTCAAAAAAAAGAATCAAACGGGCAAGAAATTCAGCAAAAACCGTTAGTTGATTCCATAAGCCCTGTAGTTCAATTAAAATCAGATAATAATCTTCAAAAGCAAGAAGAAGAATTACAACAAAAAGAAGAAGAAGAATTACAACAAAAAGAAGAGGAAGAAATTCAGGAAAAAGAGGAGGAAGAAATTCAGCAGTTACAAATGTCAGGAGGCGATGATAATTCTTCATTAGAAAGCAATCTCAGTAGTTCAAAAGGTAGAGGAAACTCATTACCAAGTGGTACTAAAAATGAAATGGAATCAGGTTTTGGAGCTGATTTTAGTGGCGTGCGTGTTCATAACGATAGCAATGCAGTTCAAATGAATAAAGAACTAGGTTCCCAAGCTTTTACTAACGGGAATGATATTTATTTTAACGAAGGGAAATACAATCCAACATCAGAGTCAGGAAAACATTTATTAGCACATGAGTTAACTCATACTGTACAACAAGGAGCCTCACCAGCTTCTAATAACGTTCAAAAATCAGAAGGAGAAACAGGTGGTGTAACTCTAGTAGCTCCCACAGAAGTACTAGATATCACAAACGGATTGCAGTTATCTGATGATTGGTTAGCTTATATCGAGCAAGAATCAAGAACAACTAACTTTGATGTAAATGTTAAAATAGGGGCACAATTCGAAGGAACAATTAAAATTCGAAAATTAGGAAGACCAGCAGAAGGGCAAACTCAAAAATTTGAGCTTTCAAGAAATGGAGGAAATAAACATTTAGATGTCCGTGGAATGTCATTTTTAAATCCTTTGAGAGATGCTGGTGTATTTCCTGTATTAGTATTAAATAGTTTTGGAGAAGAACAAAACACTACAGGTTTTTTAAGTATTCGAACAGGAGAGGACGTTTTTACTAGAGATGCACTAGGAATTATTCATAAAATTAATGAAAACCTTGAGGCAATGAGCTTCTTAGGTTTGAGTCCTATTGAAGTTGCAGAAGGCTTAGAAAATAGGTTTGAAAACGGAGGGTTAAATTTTAGAGCTAATAATCTATCAGCAAATATAGATGGTTATATAGAAGCTACAGGTAGTTTAGGTATTACAGATTCAAACTTTAGTTTTGAACTCAATTCTACTGTTGATATTGCAGGGTTGGCTTCAGGAGAGTTTAACGTTGCCAGAGGTGCTGACGGAAAATTAAGTGGACAAGCAAATATTGCTGCTGATATTGCTAATATAAGTGCATCGTTAACCGTTGAGTACGACGATGGTGCAGTAACTATTCAGGGTACAGGTAGAATGAATTCAGAAAAATTCTCTGGAGAAATAACCTTATTAGTTACTGATGCAACACGTTCTCGTCAAATGATGCATGCTGCATTAGGGGTAGAAAGTATGGATCAAGAAGCTGAAGCTCCTGCTCAAGAACAAGCACCCGTTCCAAAAACAAAAGATAACCAAGTATTGGCAGGTTGGGGAGAAGTACAGGCTACCATTACACCTTGGTTAGAGGGGACAGCTAAAATAGGAATTGACCACCTAGGTCATGTAACTATTGTTGGTGAGGTCGTTGTAACAGAAGATATTGAGTTGATGGAGCAACGAGGAAAAAAGGTGGATATTTTTGAAGTAGAAATACGAGCGGGATATGGTATTCCATTGGTAGGACAAGTATTCTTATTCGCAAGTATTGGTATGTTTGCCAACGCAGGTTTTGGACCTTTGGTTTTAAAAGATGTAGGTTTTACAGGAACCTATTCTACAGATCCATCTGTTTTACAGAATTTTAGTATTACAGGAACTTTAGGAATTAATGCTTTTGCGGTACTAGGGTTAGAAGCCGAAGCAGGAGTAGGTGTTACTTTAATAGGACATGATGTAAAAGCAGGAGTTAATGTTACTGCAGCTGCTGGGTTGAGAGCATATGCAGAAGCTACACCAACTTTTGAGTATAAAGAAGAACACTCACCAGAAGGAGGAAAAATTGGAGAATCAAGATTAAAAGGACACTTTGAAGCTGCAGCTCAATTGTTTTTACAATTATCAGGAGCGTTATTTTATGAATTAGACAGTCCGTGGTGGTCACCAGCACCAGACGGAAGAGAAGAGTTTCCGTTAGGAGAAGTACAATATCCAATTGGAGATAGTTTAGGAATAGGTGCAGATGTAGATTGGTTAGTTGGAGGAGAAGAACCACCAGAATTAACCATGTCTCCTGTCGAGTTTGACCCAGATAAGTTTACAGCTGATGTGATGGCAGACCCTCCTCCTAGAACTATGGGAGATAGCGAGTCCAGTCCTGATGGAGAGTGGCAAGGAGAAAATGTTAATGGAAATCAAAATGAGAATCCAGAAATTACAGGAGAAGCAGAAGGGTTACCACCAGGGAGAAGAGAAGAAGATTTAAGCAATCTTTCAGAAGAGCAAAAATATATGCGTGCTTTAGATGAGTTGTCTCAAATGGAAAATGCAAATCCGAAAGCTACTATTGGGGTTGTGGAAGATAAAATTAGCTTAGTAAAGCGTAGGTATGGAATTCGTAAAATTCAAACCAGAAACGAAGAAGCTGAAAGAGTAGCTATTTATGTAGAACATGGAGAAGAAAATAATGGAAGACATTTATTACAAATACCGTTAATGAGTGAGGCTGAAAGACAACGTTTAATTGATGCTGCAAAAGAAGAATTACAAAGGAATTCTAGAAGAGCAGCAGATGAAGAAGGAAAGATATCTAGAGCCGAGGCAGAAGAAGTTTTAAATACTATTAAAAATAGTCATGATGTAATTTCAGAAGCTCAAGTTATAGATGGACAAAATACATGGGATTATTTAATTGATACGGGAGGGCGTGACCAAACTGAAGGAGGAAATCTTAAGAAAGAAACTGAGGTTGAAGAAGCAACAGATGAGAATAATCTTGAAAATTTATCACAGATAGCAGTTCCATTTACTGAAACTGATGGAGATAATCATACTCTTAAGTTTGCTGTAGAAGGAGAGGCTGTAGATTTAATGATACATAGTACTCCAAAGGATATTTTTAAGTATTTAAATTCTGACGAAGTCGATCAGTCCGATAGATTAGTGCAAGATGCTAGAAGACTTGCTACAGAAATTAAGACAATGGCAAATAATGCTGCAGACACTGAAGGGCTTGTTACTAATTTAAATAGTAAAATGAGAGAGCTAAGTGAAATGATGTCTGAAATTAGATCAGACTTTAGAAGATTCTTACCCAGAAATCCAGTTTATAACTATACTCCTCAAAATAATATGGCATATATAGCCGAAGCTGATATGTTGTCTGCTAATAGGTCTGGAGGTACTCCTCCAGGAGGTTCTTACGTTGCAGGTTGGCAAGCTATTCAACAAGGTTTAACTACAGGAGGAGGTCACTGGAAGCGTTTACATCTTATTAATCAAGGATTTGGAGGTTTTGGTGTTCCAGAAAATTTAACACCTGGCACACAAAGTGATAATAGTGAATATGAAAAATTTGATGGACCAGTAAAAGAACGAGTTGGTAGCAGACCAAACGATGAATCAGCTCAAGGAGTTGTAAAAATAAAAGCAACAGTCACCTACTATTCAGGAGAGTTTCCAACCAATCAACAAGCACCAAAAGAAGGAAGAGGAGTTGATCAATTTGCTGATGATGGTAGAGTTAAGAAAGATAATTATGCGGATAATATAAAATTTGAAGCATGGGAATACAGCTATAACAAGGGGGCTAATAGCTGGGCACTAGGAGATAAATTTGTTGATGATAATTTAGGGATAGATCTTCCTGATTGGAATTTGGTAAGTCCACCAACAATTGGAGCAGCAACAAAGAGTGAATATACAAGGGCTTATAATAATTTATCTGTAAGAGATAAGTTTAGAGTAGATTCGGTAACTTCAGTAAGTTTTGACAACTTACTATCTCCAACTATATTAGAATTTATTAGAGGGAAATCTTTTGGGAACTCTGTAAATTTTAGAGGGCAAATGGATTTAGAAATAGACCCTTCTACATCATCAAAAAGAAGACGACAACAAACTATTGATAAATTAGAATCATTCAGAGACATTATCCCAGTGATGATAAGTGCAAATGCTTTGAAATTTTAAACCAATAGAATAAAGCGTTGTAAACCTTCATAAATAACATTTTATTAAAACTAATAGATGATAAATTTAATTGATAAAATAAAAACACTAGAAAAAACATTCATAAAAAATGCAATTATATTTAATATAAAGAAGAGAGAGACATTAGGAGAAAAAAAAGTAATTGCATTATCTAAAGAATATAATTTACCTGATGAACTTGTTCAGTTTTATCTAGCATATAACGGGTTATTTATAACATGGTTTTCGGATCGAGATATATTGTGCACAGGAAGAATGTTTATTCCAGATTTAGAGTCATTAAAAAAATATTTTATAAATACTTCTAAAACAGATTTAAAATCATTTTCAATATTTATTAAAAAAGGATACATCCCACTTGATGTAGATGCCATCAATGGTTATGTTACTTTTATCAAGGTAGAAGAAAACGCATATACTCTTATCAGAGTAGATATATATCACAGTGAAATTGAATTAGGAATCTCTATTATAAAATATCTTGAAATTGGTATTATGTCAGGAGGTTTATATCACTGGCAAAATTATATTTCGGAAAACACGTATAATCATTTTAAGAAATATAGTTACGACGGTTTTGTGGAAATAATAGTAGATAAATTAGAAGTTAAATCTTTAGATCACTTCCACACTAAATTTATTAACAGGGATTTTACTTTTTCTAAAAGAAAATCAATAAAATTAAATTTACCAGAAAATTCTCAAATTAAAAAGAGAAAAGAAAATTTTGGATGCTCAAATGTAGAGGTTAGGAAAGCTGAAATGAGCATTCAAAATAAACTTCCTAGTTCATTCGTAAATTGGGCATATAACATTAATGGTTTAGAGATAAACTGGAATTTCGATAACTCTTTCGCAAATTTTAAAGTTATTGGAATTGAGAAAATTTTTGGAGGTGTAAACCATGGAGAATTAAAAAAATGGAAAAACAGTTATGCAACTTACCTAGGTTTAGATGATTCTCACGAAAAAAAATATGGTTCTTTTTATCCTTTCATTTTCGAAGAATCTGGACACACTGTATTTAAAATAGAAAATGATGAGGTGCTACTTTATTTTATAAAAGACTTAGAGCCCATAAAAATCAATCTTACTTTCAATCAATTTATAAATAAGTTATATGAATGCGGGGGGATATCGGGATGGCAAAACCTCTTTATCAATCAATATTCTAAAGAAAACCCTGAGATAAAAAGTTTGCTAAAAAATATGAAAATTTGTTTTCCAGATATAGATATAAAAAAATTTATCGGAAGCATGTAAGTTTTGTAACATAAATTATTGCAAGTATGGACACATTAGTAAATAACATAGATACAAAAACGGGTTTGCAGGAAGTCGTTTCTTTTTTAAGAGAATTAATTTATGCTAGATTGTCTTCGGAATTCCATGGAAATGATTTTTTAAAACTAGATTTGAGTTTTGAGAATAATAATTCTTGTTTAGCTTCTTTTGTTAGAGAGAATGAATTGAATTATGTAGACAAAGTAGTATTGTTTTTGACAATAACACCCAATATTTCACCAAATTTTTTCAGTACCATTATTTCTGATTTCTTACCCAATGGAGGAGAACTTCCTGAGTTTGGAGGTGTAAAAGGGAAAAATCATAGAGGTATTATACCAACGGTTGAGACGGTTTTATATATTTTGGCGGGTAATGATATTGAAGAACGAAAGAAACTAATAAGCTTTATACTATGTGAGAGTAAACTAATCAAAAACTCTATCATAGAAATAGAAAAAATGCCTTATGGAGAGCCACAAATGAGTGGAAAAATAATTCTTGCTCAAGAATACGTGCATTTATTTTTAACAGGTAAAGAATTAAAACCGCAATTAAGTCAAGATTTTCCAGCAAGTTTAATTACTACAGACCTAGAATGGGAAGATTTAGTGCTACAAGAAAAAACATTAAACGATGTTAAAGAGATAGAAAACTGGCTAGCCTATAAAGAAGTATTAATGAACGACTGGTGTATGGCTTCAAAAATTAAACCAGGATATCGTGTATTATTTTGTGGGCTCCCAGGAACAGGAAAGACATTAACAGCAGGCCTGCTAGGAAAGTATACAGGGAAGGATGTGTATCGAGTAGATTTATCTATGGTTGTATCAAAATATATAGGAGAAACAGAGAAAAACCTTTCTAAGCTCTTTGATAAATCTATTAATAAAGATTGGATTTTATTTTTTGATGAAGCCGATTCTATTTTCGGAAAACGAACAAACGTTCGTGATGCACACGATAAATATGCGAACCAAGAGGTGTCATATTTACTACAACGTATAGAAGCACATCCAGGTCTTATAATTTTAGCGTCTAATTTTAAGAATAATATTGATACAGCATTTACACGTCGCTTTAATAATATTATAGAATTTGAAACACCAAACTATGATGAGAGGTTAGCTTTATGGAAAAATAACTTACCTAATAAGGTTGAGGTTGAAGAATTAATTACTGTAGAAGAATTGGCGAAAAAATTCAACCTTACAGGAGCTAACATCGTGAATGTAATTCAATATGCGTGTTTAAAGACTATTGGGGGTAAAGAGAATAAAATTTTAAGACAATACTTATTAGAAGGAGTAAAAAGAGAGTATACAAAAGAAGGAAAAACAATTAATATTAAACTTTAAAAAGAGCAGTAATGAAAACAATCAATCAAATAAATAGTATACCCTTACATTATGCTAGGTTAACAAATCACCCTTATGGAACTAGGGGAGAACAGCGTAATTTTTCAGTTGATGAAGGTTTTTTAAGTATTTTAGAAAAAGCACTTCAAGAAGTTTTTGAACATTGTCCTTTAGGAGTTCCTGAGGTAATTACAACAGCAGGAATTTTTGTAGACAAACCAGGACAGCATGGTCATGGGAAAGCATTTGATTTGGATGCTGTTTTTTGGAGTGATGAAACCCTAGTTACAACTAATTTTATTCATCAAAAAGAATTGTATTTAGGAATGGAATCTTTTTTAAGAAAACACTTTGGTATTGTATTAAATTATTATTATCCAAACCATAAAGATCATTGGCATGTTGATACAAGTGTTCCTGTTGATTATAATGAAACATCTAAATCGGAAACATTGTATTTACAATTAGTCTTAAAACATATTTATAAAGAAGAAATTTTGGTTGATGGTATATGGGGAAGGCAAACTTCAGGAGTAGTAAAAGAAGTTTTTGAAAGATTAGGAATAAATACCCCCATAACAACGAAAGCAAATTATATAAAGTTTTTAGATATAACAGGTAAAATAGCATTTAAACTATATGAAGAAAATACTTCTCCAAAACACTTATTAAGTAATTTAACAGAAGTAATTGAAGGTTTACCACAACAAAATAGAATCACTGTGCGAGAGGCATTAAATAGCTTTTTAGATCATGAAGAAACAGTAAATTGGTTGGGAGACTTTGAAGAGAGCCATAACTTAAATACTATTATTGAAGAAGTAATAGCTTAAAGTTTTTATTCGGAAAACTGATTTTTAAACCAGACCTTTTTCCAGATTCTTTTTAGAATTAAGAATGTAACATTTTCGGTATACTTATCAATATCGTTAGATTCAGTAATTTGTGAGTCTTTTTCAGAAACATCAATACGATATAAAAGGTTAGTGTACGGACTAAAGTCATGTAAAACAAGTTCTTTAATTGATTTCTGGAGTTCTTCTTTTAACTCTAAAGGAGTGTTATTTTCAGAAAAAGTTAAATCAATTCCAGTTAAACTAAAATCTTTGTTAAGTTGAACTACGAGCTGTTTATATAACTTTTGATTGGCTACATTTGTTAATAGATCGATACTATTTTGATAACTAGGCAGCATTTTAATTCAACTTGTAATTAATAAACTGTTCGTCTAAAGCCTTTAAAAATTCACTAGATACTTTAATCTTAGTCGTTCTACTCGGTAAGCTTAATTCTATTTTTTCTTCTGCATCCCAAATGGTAAAATATAAACTTTGTGAGCCTTTGTTGGTGGCAAATAAGTGTTGTAACTCCTTTATAGTATTATCTTTTACTTCTTTTAACGGAATTTTTATAGTAAGTTTCTTACACATTTTATCCATAATATCATGCAATAGTAAAAACTCATTAAAACCAACCCTAGGATCACCTTTTACACCTTCTTTATTAGTCCAGCCAGGTTTGATAGTAGTTTTGATAAATAAGAATGAATTAGGAACTAAAAAGTGTTTAAATTTTAAGTAATCTTCACCAAAAATTCGGAATTCAAAACTATCATTATAGTCTTCCATAGTAAATGCGGCCCACCCTTTACCTGCTTTTGAAACTCGATGTTGTACATCAGTGACAATACCAGCAAAAGAAAGTCCCAAGCCTTCATATTGAGCAATGTTTTTAAAATGTGCAAGTGAAGCGTTGCAAAACTTTAGTTCGTTTTTAAAATCATCAAGAGGATGTGCAGAAATATACATTCCTACTACTTCCTTTTCGCGAGCTAACAATTCCATAGTTCCCCAAGTTTCACATTCTGGAATTAAAGGTTCAGGTAAATCAACATCCGAAGCTTCTCCAAATAAAGATACCTGAGATGAATTCTGATTTTCTTGAAACTTGTTACCAAAGCGGATAGCTTTTTCTAAAAAAGTTTGCCCTTTCTCATCCTTTACATAATACTGAGCTCTGTGAGTATTGTTAAAGGAATCAAATCCACCAGCTAATACTAAACCTTCAAAAGCTTTTTTGTTAGCAACACGTAAATCAACACGTTTCGCCACATCAAAAATTGAAGAAAAATGTCCATTTTCTTTACGTTCATCAATAATTGCCTTAACAGCAGAACCACCTACACCTTTAATAGCCGCCATACCAAAACGAACGGCGCCATCTTTATTTACAGAGAATTTAGCATACGATTCATTTACATCTGGACCTAATACTTCTAACCCCATTCGTTTACATTCTTCCATAAAAAACGAAACCGTTTTAATATCGTTCATGTTGTTAGAAAGTACTGCCGCCATGTATTCGGCAGGGTAGTGGGCTTTTAAATAAGCAGTTTGATAGGCAATCCAAGCATAGCAAGTAGAGTGAGATTTGTTAAAGGCATAGGATGCGAAAGCTTCCCAGTCTTTCCAAATCTTTTCTAGTGCTTTTTCATCATGACCATTATCCTTAGCTTGATTTACAAACTTAGGTTTCATTTTAGCAAGCACTGCAGCTTGCTTTTTACCCATTGCTTTACGAAGTACATCGGCTTCACCTTTGGTAAAATCAGCTAGCTTTTGCGAAAGTAACATTACTTGCTCCTGATATACTGTAATTCCATAGGTTTCGGCTAAGTATTCTTCCATGGCAGGAAGGTCATATTGAATTTCTTCATCACCATGTTTTCTTCTAATAAAAGAAGGAATATATTCTAAAGGACCTGGACGATACAAGGCGTTCATTGCAATTAAGTCAGCAAAAACCGTAGGTTTTAACTCACGCATGTATTTTTGCATTCCGGGAGATTCGTATTGGAATATCCCTACGGTTTCACCACGTTGGAACAGTGCATAAGTTTCTTCATCATCAATGGGGAAATTTTCAGGATCGAGCTCTACACCATGACGTGCTTTTACAATTTTTACCGTATCCTTAATTAGGGTTAACGTCTTTAACCCCAAGAAATCCATTTTTAATAACCCTGCACTTTCTACTACTGAGTTATCAAATTGGGTAACATACATGTCAGAATCTTTCGCAACTGATACGGGTACGAATTTGGTAATATCATCAGGAGTAATAATTACTCCACAGGCATGAATTCCAGTATTACGAACAGAACCTTCTAAAATTCGAGCTTTGTTAATGGTTTCAGCTTCAAGTCCATTACCATTGGCAATAGCTTTTAGCTCATTAACCATTTCAATTTCTTCAGAACGAAGTTTTTCTTTTAATCCTTTCTCATCTAGAGAAAAGATCTTTTTTAACTTCATTCCAGGAATTAACTTAGCAATCCTATCTGCTTCAAATAAAGGTAAGTCAAGTACACGAGCGGTATCACGGACAGATGATTTAGCTGCCATGGTACCATAGGTAATAATTTGTGCTACTTGATTAGCTCCATATTTTTCAATTACGTAATCCATTACACGACTTCGACCTTCATCATCAAAGTCAATATCAATATCGGGCATCGATACACGTTCAGGATTTAAGAAACGCTCAAAAAGTAAATCATATTGAATAGGATCAATATTAGTAATCCATAAGCAATAAGCAACTACTGAACCAGCTGCAGAACCACGCCCTGGACCTACTGATACATCCATATTACGGGCTTCTCTAATAAAGTCTTCTACAATCAAGAAATATCCTGGATATCCTGTTTTGGCAATTACATCAAGCTCAAAATCTAAACGTTCTCGAATTTTATCAGTAATCTCTCCATAACGTTTTTTGGCACCTTCATAAGTTAAGTGACGTAAGAAATTATTTTCACCTCTTTTTCCACCATCTTCTAGATCTTTTTCATCTCTAAACTCTTCTGGAATATCAAAGGCAGGTAATAGTACATCACGAGCTAACCCAAAAGGTTCTATTTTATCTACGATTTCTTGAATGTTAATAATAGCTTCTGGTAAATCAGCGAAGAGCTTTTTCATCTCTTCGGTAGATTTAAAATAATATTCGTCATTAGGTAATCCATAGCGATAACCCCTACCTCTTCCTTTAGGGGTTGCTTGCTTTTCACCATCTTTTACGCATAATAAAATATCATGAGCATTGGCATCTTCTTTGCCTAAGTAAAAAGTATTGTTAGTAGCGACAATTTTAACGTCGTGCTTTTTTGAAAATTCTAAGAGAGTTTCGTTAACAACTCTTTCGTCTTCTTGTCCGTGACGCATTAATTCGATATACAAATCATCTCCGAATTGTTCTTTCCACCAAAGTAGAGCTTCTTCAGCTTGAGTTTCACCAACATTTAATATTTTACTAGGAACTTCACCATATAAATTTCCTGTTAAAACAATAACATCTTCTTTGTATTGTTCGATAACTTTCTTATCAATTCTCGGAACGTAGTAAAAGCC
Source organism: Tenacibaculum sp. DPLXC6 (assembly GCF_056815515.1). Classification (NCBI taxonomy): domain Bacteria; kingdom Pseudomonadati; phylum Bacteroidota; class Flavobacteriia; order Flavobacteriales; family Flavobacteriaceae; genus Tenacibaculum; species Tenacibaculum sp. DPLXC6. The sequence continues at coordinate 1,785,777 of NZ_CP141806.1, read as the reverse complement.
ATCTACAAAAGCAATGGAAGACATTTTTGCTAGGTTGTGATATCCTTTTTTATTTTTAGCAAGTAACACAACTTGATACCCATTGTCTTTTTGACTTTTATTGGTGTGGTCTTCACAAACATTGAATTCACAACCTACAATAGGCTTTAAAATACTCTCAGTAGGTTCTTCTCCTTTTTCTAAAGCTTCTTTATTGGCTGCTTCAGCAGCTTTGTTATGTCCAATAACTGCTTGTACGAAATGAAAAGCAGCCATCATGTTACCAGTGTCAGTCATAGCAACTGCAGACATATTGTCTTTGGCAGCAGCATTTACAATATTACCAATTTGAATGGTAGATTGTAAAACTGAGTATTGAGTATGGTTGTGTAAATGAGCAAATTTAACGCCTTCAAGTTCTGCTAATCCTTCAGCGGTAGAAATTGTATTCGCTTCATCAGTTTCAGAAGACTTTCTCTTGCGAATTTTTTCACTTTCCTTTTTAAGGTTTAAGTGTTTAAGTCCAATTACTTGTATTGGATTTGGATTAGCTTCTGTATAACGCTGAAAATAATCTGAAGAAGCATCTAATTGTTCTTCTGTGTATTGGCGTAAACGAATTAACTCCAAGAAACATCGAGTGGTAGCTTCCACATCAGCGGTTGCATTGTGTGCTTCTCCAAAACCAGTTCCGAAAAGGTGGTTGTGTAATTCGGTAAGGGTTGGAAGTTTAAATTTACCTCCACGACCACCAGGAATTTGACATAATTGTGCCGTATGCTCGGTACAAGTATCCAAAACAGGTAATTCTGTTAAATTGTTTTCAACACCTAAACGATGAAACTCACATCCCATAATATTGACATCAAATCCAACATTTTGACCGACAATAAACTTCGTTTTTTGTAATGCGTTGTTGAATAGTTCTAGCCCTTCACTTAACTGAATTCCTTGTTCGATAGCTAAATCGGTAGAAATTCCGTGAATACGTTCTGCATCGTACGGAATATTGAACCCGTCAGGTTGTATTAAGAAGTCGTTATGTTCAATTAATTTTCCTAATTCATCATGTAATTGCCATGCAATTTGTATGGCTCTAGGCCAGTTATCGGTATCGGTTATTGGAGCATTCCAGCTTTTAGGTAATCCAGTAGTTTCGGTATCGAAAATTAAATACATGGGCAAAAATTACTTATTGAAGTGTTTTGGATGAAAACAAAGTGTAAAAATACGAAGAATTTACATTGTTATTAAGAGAAGTTATTAACGAGTGTTTTTACTTAATGTAAAGGCTTGAATAGCTGATTGTAATCAGTAAAGAGATGTTAAGTGTAGGTTAATTTTAAAATAAAAATGAAAAAAAGTGATTGATAATCAATTAATAAGATTACATTTGTACTTTAATATAATATTTTTTACAATGAAAGAAGGAACAGTAAAGTTCTTCAATGAATCTAAAGGTTTTGGATTTATTACAGAGTCAGGATCAAACACAGAACATTTTGTACACGTATCAGGTTTAATCGATGAGATTAGAGAAGGTGATACTGTTGAGTTTGAACTTAAAGAAGGAAAAAAAGGATTAAACGCAGTTAGCGTTAGAGTATTATAATATACCTCACAATTTATTTTTCTTAAGAGCCTGTTTAACAGGCTCTTTTTTATTTTAATAAAGGATGTTTTTTAGATGTTATTTGAAAAATATTTTATAATTTTGCGGCCACTTATCACGAGATGGTAAGATTTATTAATAACCAAGGTCGCGAACCTTAAAAATTAAAATTATGCCTGTAAAAATTAGATTACAAAGACACGGTAAAAAAGGAAAACCATTTTATTGGGTAGTAGCTGCTGATTCAAGAGCTAAAAGAGACGGTCGTTTCTTAGAAAAAATCGGAACTTACAACCCTAACACTAACCCAGCAACTATCGATTTAGATGTTGACGGAGCTGTAAAGTGGTTACAAAACGGTGCTCAGCCAACTGATACTGCTAGAGCAATCTTATCTTATAAAGGAGCTTTATTAAAGAATCACTTAGCTGGAGGAGTAAAGAAAGGTGCTTTAACTGAAGAGCAAGCAGAAGCTAAATTTACTGCTTGGTTAGAAGAAAAAGCGGCTAAAGTTGCTGGTAAAACAGAAGGTTTAGCAAAAGCTGAAGCAGAAGCTAAAGCAAAAGCTTTAGAAGCTGAGAAAGCTGTAAACGAAGCGCGTATAGCTGCTGCAACTCCTGCTGTAGAAGATAGCGAGGATGCTGCTGCTGAATCAGGTGCTGATAGCGAAGAATAAAAACTGTACTACGATGATGCAAAAAGAAGATTGCTTTTATCTTGGCAAAATCGTTAAAAAACATAGTTTTAAGGGGGAGGTAATTATTAAGTTAGATACTGATGAACCCGATCTTTACGAAAATTTGGAATCAGTTTTTGTCGATTTAGGCAATAATCTGATTCCTTTTTTTATTGAAAAATCTTCCCTAAGTAAAGGAACTATGTTTAGAGTGAAATTTGAGGATGTTGATACTGAAGCAGATGCTGAAGCTATTTTACGTTCTGAAGTCTATTTACCATTAGATTTACTTCCTAAATTATCAGGAGATAAATTCTATTATCATGAAGTAATAGGTTTTAAGGTTGTTGATACTTCTTTTGGAGAGGTAGGGAATATAGTAAGTATTAATGACTCTTCTGCGCAACCTTTATTTGAAATTGATAGAGAGGGAAAAGAAGTTTTTATTCCTATGATTGACGATTTTATTAAAAAAGTAGATAGGGATAATAAAACTATAGAAGTTGAAACCCCAGAAGGATTAATTGATTTGTATTTGAGTTAAAACACATACTCAAATACACAATCTTCTCCATTTTCAAAAACTTGCTGCATTCCAATAAACTCAAAACCTAGATTTTTTAATAGTTTTTGAGATTTTTCATTTTTAGGCATAGTTAAAGCTAATACTTTCTCTTGTTTGAATTTAGTACGGACGTATTCAATAATTAGTTTTGTGGCTTCTGTAGCATACCCTTTACCTCTTCCTTCAGGTAAAAAAGCGTACCCAATATCAATAAAATCTAACCTGTCTCTTTGTAGCGCAGTTGAGGCTCCAATAGGTTTATTGGTTTCCTTTAGAATTACAGTAAAAAATCCCAAACCACCTAATTTCGAGTTTTTGAATAAAATATCTTTTAAGTAAACGCGAGTTTCTTCAATAGATTTTAAGTTTTTATCACCTATAAATTGAATCCAGTCTGGATCGTTAAATAATTGAAAATAAAAAGGGGCATCACTAACTAGAGCTTCTTTAATAATTAATCGTTCGCTTTCTAATAACATAGCCTAAATATAAATTAAAAATGTACTTTTGCGAAGCAAAAAAAGAATAAAATGAGTTTATTACAAGAATTACAAGATAGAAGCGGAAATCAATGTGAATTATGTGCATCAAAAAGCGATTTGTCAATTTATGAAGTGCCACCAATTTCAACAGGAGGAGTTGACGGTAGTTTATTGGCTTGTGCTACTTGTATTGAGCAGATTGAAGATGTTGATAAAACAGATGCTAATCACTGGCGTTGTTTAAATGATAGTATGTGGAGTGAGTTTAGAGCAGTAAAAGTTGTGGCTTGGAGAATGTTACACCGTGTTAAAAAAGATGGGTGGTCACAAGATTTGTTAGATATGATGTATTTAGAAGATGAAGAATTACGTTTTGCAGAAGCTACAGGTGAACATTTAGATGAAAGTGAAAAAATAATTCATAGAGATGTAAACGGAGCTATTTTGCAGGCAGGTGATAATGTAGTATTGATTAAAGACTTAAAGGTAAAGGGTTCTAGTATGGTAGCAAAGCAAGGGACTGCTGTGCGTAGAATTTCGTTAGATCCTGAAAATGCTAAATATATTGAAGGTAAAGTAGGAGCACAAACTATTGTGATTATTACCGATTATGTAAAGAAAATGGCAGAAAAGGAATAGTTATGAAGTATAAACTTATATTAATTTTATTATTGTGTGGAATGGGTTCATTCTCTCAGAATAAAAAAATTAGCTTAGAAGTAAGTTATCCTTTAACAATAGATAATAATTTTATTGGGGGTAGGTCTGAAGGAGTTGTTGATTTTGGATTTAAATATAGGATAAAGGATTTTAAAATAGTTAATTTAGGTATAGGTATAAATGGTGGACTTCTAGTTGATGATATAGATAAGAGTAATTATCCACAAGATTTTGAGAGAACAATATATGCTATACAACCTAAAATTTTCTCAGAATTAAACTTGAGTCAATTAACAAAATTGCATCTTTTTGTAAATATAGGATACTCGTTTATGAAAATGAAACTAACTAATACTAATAATTCAGGCCCGGTAGATTTTTCTAAACTTTCTGATACTTTGAGAGGAATAAATGCTGGTTTAGGTGTTAGTTATGATATTTTGCCAAGAGTTTTTTTACAAGTTCAATATGATTTTTCCAAATTAAATTCTGGAAATTCACCAGATATAGATTACAATACAAATGTAAACCTCCTAAAAATGGGAGCAGGAATAAGATTTTAATAAAAAAGCTGAATTAAACTCAGCTTTTTTATTTCTCTGTATTATAATACACTTTATAAAACTTCATTTTCTTATTTTCATCATACCCTTGTTCTAAGTATTCAGCAGAAGCATCAGGAGCATCAACATCAATTTTAATTTGAATATTGGTGTCTAATTTAATTTCTGTTTTAAACTTACTTTTTTCCTTCTTTAAAACAACATCAGATACTTCAAAGTTATTACGAATTAATACATCGTTCAACTTCTCAAAGTGTTGTTTATAATCTTCAAAAAGATCTTTATGCTTGTCTTCTTCAAAAACTTCATCTTTGAAACCGTGATAGTCTACGCTTTCATGTTCTTTAAAATAATCAACAGTGTTAGCTAAGAAGTTACTTTGCTCTTGTTTTCCTAATTCAGGTTTTAAAACTTCTTCAGAAAACTCTTTACACATTTCTAGGTAGTTTTGAGTGTGTAAATTACGATCATCAGCATACTTTACACTTAAAAAATTTTTTATCCAGTATTGCGCATCGTATTGATTATTGTCTACTGATAAAACCACAGTTCCTTCAGCATCGGTAGAGTTTAAAATTAAACAACCCTTATCCAATCTTTTTGTTGAAATTCCTTTTTGAACTACTACATCAAAACTATCATCATCTAAATAGGTCTGAAAGAAATCTACTTTACTTTCAATTTTAAAAACCCCAACAGCTTCAGTTAAAACATCTTTATACTCAATACCTTCAAAATAGGCAACAATTACATCACCAGTTTTAATATTTGCTGAATTTGATTGTTCGTAAAGGTGGTTAACAATGTTTTTAGAATGTTCAATAAAAACCTCATTACTATCATCTTCAAAAATATCAGAACAATATTTATTGATTTCGTTTAGGCGTACATCCGCATGATGACTAAAACGGTAACTTTGCGTAACAGTCCCGAAAGGTTTTAATAAAAAAGGAAGTAATAATTCATAGCTTTCTTCATCAAAACGAACTAAACTTTCTGAAAAAGCATTTTGTCCGCTATTATATTTGTTAGCTACTTTGTGAATAATACACTTATTAATTTCGGTACGAGTTCTTTTAATCATCTTCTAAAAAATTGGAAGACAAAAATAGAAAAATTAAAGTTTCAATTTTAATTGTTCAGGTAACAATTTAAATGATTTTCGGTGGTAAGGAGTTGCGCCAAATTGACGAATAGCTTCGCGGTGTTCTTTAGTAGGATATCCTTTGTTTTTTTGCCAATTATATTGAGGAAATTCTTGATGAATTTTCTCCATATACTCATCGCGATAGGTTTTAGCAAGTACAGATGCAGCTGCTATACTCATAAATTTAGCATCGCCTTTTACAATGGTTTGATGAGGTGTTTTTTCAAAAGGGTTAAACTTGTTTCCATCAACAATAATAAATTCAGGTTTAATAGATAATTGTTCTATTGAACGATGCATTCCGGTTATAGAAGCTTGTAAAACATTAAGCTCATCAACTTCTTCTTGATGGATGAAAGAGACCCCAAATGCAAGTGCATGCTCTTCAATATAAGGTCTAAGCTTTTGACGTTTTTTTTCTGAAATTTGCTTAGAGTCGTTTAATAGTTCATGTTGAAAATCATGAGGTAAAATAACCGCAGCAGCTACAACAGGTCCTGATAAACAGCCTCTACCAGCCTCATCTGTTCCCGCTTCCAATTTACAACCGCTATAATTTAATTGCAACATGCTACAAATTAACAGATTTCAAAGAAATTAATCGTGATTTTTGTCGTTAAATTATTTTACTTTTGTTGCTATGAAGAAAAAATTCTTAGTATTTTTTTGTTTGATAAGTGTTCAGGTAATTTTTGCCCAAATAAGAACAGTTGATGGAGGTTTTGGTAAAATTCCAAGAAGGGGAGTTGACTCGTTACCTGATAATGAAATTAATGTAAAGCTTAGTGGAAAAACTAAGTATACCGATTATAAAATTATTTCGCATAAAAATGATACTACAATAGTAGATACCACATTAACAATTCAAAAAGAGTATAAGTTTAACTTTTTAAGAAAGGATAATTTTGAGTTATTGGCTTTCCATAATCAAGGACAAACGTTTAATAACTTAGGATACGATTTTACTAATATTTCACAATTTCCAGATATAGGTTTTAGAGCAAAAATGTTCAATTGTTTTGATATTGAAGATGTTAATTATTATCATGTACCCACACCAACAACAGAAATTATGTACCGAACTGGTTTGGAGCAAGGACAAGTACTAGATGCGCTTTTTACAACAAACTTTTCCAAACGATTTAACCTAGCAATAGCATATAAAGGGCTCCGTTCATTAGGTACTTATAGACGCTCCTTGTCAAGTACGGGTAATTTTAGAGTAAGTTTTAGTTATGAAACTCCTAAAGGGCAATATGCAATTAGAGGACATGCTGTAAATCAAGATTTTTTTAATCAAGAAAGTGGAGGGTTGACAGAAACTTCTTTAGAGGCATTTTTAGCAGATGATCCTAACTTTAGCGGAAATAGAGGTAGGATGGATGTGAATTTGAATAGTGCCGAAAGTACTTTAGATGCTAAAAGATTGTATTTTGAACATACTTTTAAATTATTATCTTCAAAAGATAGTGTGAGTCAAAAAGATTTTTCTAATTTAAAATTGGGGCATTCATTTACTAGAGATTCTAAGTTTTATCGATTTAATGAAGGTACAGCTTCAGGTATGTTTGGAAGTGCAAACATTTCAAGCAACATAAATAACAAGACTATTTATTTGTTATACAACAATCAGTTCTTTATAGATTTTAACTCAAAATATGTATTAGGTAAATTTCGTGTAAAAACGGAATTATCAAATTATACATATGGATATGAAAATTTACAGAATAATACGGTTGGAATTACAAAGAATAAGCTGAAGGGAGATGCAATTTCTTTTGGAGCTGATTGGAATGGAAGAATTGGAAACTTCCATGTAAATGCTTCTGGAAGTCTTACACCAGGAAGTGGACGTTTATCTGGAAATAGTCTATCTGGAGAAGCTTTTTATAAGAAAGATAGTGTACTTACTGTAAAAGGTAGGGTAGGAATAAGTAACAAATCGCCCAACTTTAATTTTTTATTGCATCAAAGTAGTTATGATGATTATAATTGGGAGAATGATTTTTCTCAAATAGGAACACGTACATTGGGAGGAGTTATTGAGTCTAAATGGGGAAATGTCTCGCTAGATATTACGAATATTAGTAATTATACATATTTTAATAAAGAGAGCAAACCGGAACAATTTTCTGGAGATGTTAATTATTTAAAAGCAAAAGCCTCTAAAGAGTTTACTTTCGGAAAGTTTGCTTTAGATAACACTATAATGTATCAAAAAGTAGCAAGTGGAAATAGTGTGTTTAGAGTTCCAGAATTTGTTACTCGTAACACACTTTATTATACAGATGAATGGTTTAAAGGAAAACCTTTGTTAGTACAAATAGGAGCTACATTTAAGTATTTTTCAGAATATAAAGCGAATGCGTATAACCCTTTGTTAGCTGAGTTTACTTTACAAAACGATACGGAAATAGGATACCCAACAGTTGATTTGTTTTTTAATGCAAGGGTTCGTAGAACTCGAATTTACTTTAAAGCAGATAACATTAGTTCTTTTGTGCTTAAAAAGAATTATTTTTCAGCACCGAACTATCCGTATAGAGATTTTGTAATTCGTTTTGGGGTAGTGTGGAACTGGTTTATATAATATGAAAGAGAAATTACGACAAAACTGGAAGTTGTTTTTAATAGCAAGTTTAACTTTAGGTTTGGCACCTTTTAGACCACCACATATTGTAGGTAAACTAAAATGGATAGCAGGAGGAAATGCTTTTTCAGGAGAACATGCTATGCAATTTATGGATTGGTTTGATGTGTTTTTGCACGGAACTCCTTGGATACTTTTAATTGTATCAATTTTTTTACATGTTTTCAGGAAAATATAGTTCCATTTCAGATAAAAAACGTCCTTTAATACTACTCTCTCGTTTACCAATTACTTCAAAACCATGTTTTAAATAAAAAGTATCTGAATTTGGATCTGATAAAACATTTAAAACAGCGCAAGAACCACTTATACAAGATTTTTTTGCATGTTCTAGTAGTTTAGAACCTATACCTTGGTTTATAAACTTAGGAGTAACAAATAAAAAATCTAAAAAACTTGTTCTAATATTAGCTCTATATAAAACGTAAAAACCAGCTGTAATATCGTTAACTTGAAATTTATAAATATTACAATCGGCAAAAGTTTTAGGGGTGACTGTTAGGTCGTCTTTCCAAAGTTCCATTTGTTCTTTGGAGTACCCCCAGTATGCTTTTGAACTTATAGCAATTTCAGTTAATAAGTTAGCGTCTTGTATTTGAGCCTTTACAATCATAAAAAGAACCTCACAAATAGTGAGGTATAAATGTTATTATTTAGAAGCTAGTTGTTTTATTTTAATTCTAAATGCAGCAAAAAGTAATGTAGTAAACGGGCTTAACCAGTTAAACATAGCATAAAAAGCGTAATCTATTACAGGAACACCTAAAACTCCTGAATGATAAGCTCCGCAAGTATTCCAAGGGATTAAAACAGAAGTAACAGTACCTGAGTCCTCTAAAGTTCTACTTAAGTTTTCAGGAGCTAAACCTTTGTCTCTATAAGCTTGCGCGTACATTTTCCCTGGTACTACAATTGCTAAGTATTGATCAGAAGCAGTAAAGTTTAAACCAATACAAGTTGCAACTGTACTAGCAAATAACCCGAAAACTGAATCAAATAAGCTTAACATAAAGCTACTAATCTTAGCTAAAGCTCCTATAGCATCCATTACTCCACCAAAAACCATTGCCAATAAAATTAACCAAACTGTTCCAAGCATTTTTTTCATTCCTCCAGCGGTGAATAAATCTTTTAATACTTCATTATCTGTAGCTACTGAAGTTTCAACAGTTATCGCTTGCATTATCCCTTTATAAGCAGATTCAAAATTTAATCTTTCGACTCCTGCAATTTGAGCTACTACATGAGGTTGAAAGATTAAAGCAAAAGCACCACCTAAAATGGTCCCTGCCAATAGAGCTATTAAAGGAGGTGTTTTTTTTATGATAAGTATAATTACAAGTATAGGAACTGCAAATAACCAAGGAGTAATGTTAAATGCTTTGTTAATATCGTTTAACATTAATTGTGTGTTAGCTTCACCAGTAGTTGTTTGTGTAAAACCAAGAATAATGAAAAATATAATAGTTACAACAAAAGTAGGTACTGTAGTATAAGCCATGTATCTTATATGTGTAAATAAATCTGTACCAGCCATAGCAGGAGCTAAGTTTGTGGTGTCAGACATTGGAGACATTTTATCTCCAAAGTATGCTCCTGATAAAACTGCACCAGCTGTCATTCCTAAAGAAATACCTAATGCTTCACCAATTCCTATTAAGGCAATACCAACAGTTGCTGCAGTGGTCCAAGAACTACCAGTGGCGATTGAAATTACAGCGCAAATTATTAAGCAAGCAACTAAAAATATGGTAGGGTTTAAGATTTGCAAACCATAATAAATCATTGAAGGTATAATACCGCTTATAAGCCAAGTTCCTGCTAAAGATCCTACCATTAAAAGTATTAAAATAGCACCAGCGGTAGACTTAATGTTTTCGGCTACCTCTTCAATCATTCTTTCATAGGATACTTTATTTTTAAAACCTACAATAGCTGCAACAGCTCCTCCTAATAATAAAATAAATTGATTGCTTCCACTTAAAGCGTCGTCTCCAAATACGAATACATTATATGCAAGCATACCAATTAGAGCGAAAACAGGAATCAAAGCTTCCCATATGCTTAATTCTTTATTTTGAATTATTTTTTGATTTTCTATTTCAATTTCAGATAGGTTTTTGTCGTCTTGCATGTGTGGTTTTTTTCGGCTTGTAATGTTACGACTTTGTTGAGAATTACACAAATCGAATTAGTTTGCTGCATTCTTTAGAAAAAATTGAATAGAAGCGCTTGAAAAGCAAAAATGTCATTTCTAAAAAGTAAAAGATAGGATATGATTTCTGACTTTTTAGAAATGACAAACTGAAATTAAAAGTAAGTATACTTTATAATATGCCTATTTCTTTCATACAAGCATTCATCATTTGATAAGTGCGCTCTATATCGTTGTCTAATCCAATAGAAAAACGAATCAAACCATCAGTTAATCCCATTTCTTTTTGCTCTTCTAAAGGAATTTCTGAAGATGTTGAAGTACCAGGAGCGGAGAATAAGGTTTTGTAAAAGCCTAAACTTACAGCTAAATACCCTAAGTTTCTTTCTTGCATTAGCTCCATTAAAGCGTTAGCTTTCTCTAAAGAACCTGTATCTATAGTTAACATTCCTCCAAAACCGTATTCTTCATTCATCATCGATTTGAAAACTTCATGAGAAGGATGCGATTTTAATCCAGGGTATACAGTTTTTAATCCGTCAGCTTCAAATTTTTTAGCTAAATAATTAGCATTCTTGCTGTGTTGTTTTACACGAATATGTAAAGTTCTCAGGTTTTTTAAGATAGAGGCAGCTCTCATTGAATCCATAGAGGCACCTAATAACATGCTTGCGCCATCAATTACACTTTTTTGAGAGTTGATAAAATCAGTAGTTCCGCAAATAACTCCTCCCATAGTGTCTGAAGAACCGTTGATGAACTTTGTTAAGCTGTGAATAACAATATCAGCTCCCAACTGAGCAGGGGAAATTGATAATGGAGAAAATGTGTTATCAACAACTAATTGTAAATTATGTTTTTTAGCTAAGGTTGATAGCGCTTTAATGTCAGCAACCTCTAATAAGGGGTTACTTACTGTTTCACAGTATATCATTTTAGTTTTTAGTGTAATGGCAGCTTCTACCACATTTATTTTTGTAATATCAACAAAAGAAGTCTCTATGCCCATTCGAGGTGTGAAGTTCTTTAAAAAAGCATAAGTTCCTCCGTAAATAGTTCTGCTTGAAACAATATGATCTCCAGCTTCGCATATTTGTAAGATGGTGGGAGTAATGGCTCCCATACCTGTTGCAGAAACATTGGCTGTCTCAGTTCCTTCCATAGCTGCTAAAGCTTCGGATAAGTATAGGTTTGAAGGAGATGAGTGACGAGAGTATAAATAACAACCATCTGTATTTCCTTCAAAAGTATCAAACATAGTTTTTGCTGATAAAAAAGTGTAGGTTGAAGAGTCTGATATAGATGGGTTAACACCACCAAATTCTCCAAAATATTGTAGGTCTTGTATGTTGCTTGCAGGTTTAAATTTCATAATTGATTAAGGTTAATTATTAGTAGACTACTAAATTCAGTTTTAATTGTTTAAAAATCAATAAGAGGTGTGTTTTATAGATTATTATGCTAGTTTTGTGTCTATAATTGGTTTTTTATTTGGTAATGGTAGTGAAAGGTGTAATAAATGTAGATTTTTTTTCAGATGAAATTAGATAAGATAGATAAGAAGTTACTAGGGTTACTTCAAACAGATAGTAAGCAAACGACAAAACAACTGTCTTTACAGTTAGGGTTGTCTGTAACTGCGGTTTATGAGCGCATAAAAAAGTTAGAAAAAGAAAAGGTTATTAAGCAATATGTTGCTTTGGTGAATAAAAACAAAATTGAAAAGTCATTTTTAGTTTTTTGTCATGTTCAGTTAGAGAAACATAATAAAGATCATATAGCAGTTTTTGAAAAGGAAGTTAATAGGTTAGAAGAAGTAACAGAATGTTTTCATGTAAGTGGAGACTACGATTATATTTTAAAGGTTTATGTGAAGGATATGGATGCTTATCGAGATTTTATAGTAAATAAACTTACTGCGTTAAAACATGTTGGGAATACTCGAAGTGTTTTTACGATTGGTGAAGTTAAAAATTCAATAGCTATTGCGTTATAGTATATCCTGTTGATTTTTATAAAAAGTATCAGCTTGAAGTTTCATTAAATTACGAGCCATTTTTTGTTTGTAGTTGTATAACTCTTCTTCCGTTTTTAAATCGGAATATATTTTATTGTTAAGGTCTTTATCGGTTTGTAAAATAGCTTCTCGTTGATGTACTTGTTGTTGAATCCAAGTTTTAACTAATGATTCATGATTTTCGAATTTATAATCGTATTCACTTTTTGAACTGATGAGTTTCGCAAAAATAGGAGCTGTTTCTATAGCTAAAAATAATAGGAAGATAAAGAAAGAAGGTAGCCAAGGCAATTTGTTTAAAGCATTAACACGAGCCATTAACCCATCAAAATTGGAAATAATAGGTTGTGTTTCACTTTCAGTTTCTTTTTGTAGCTGAGTTAAATTACTAATAGCCTCTTCTTTGGCTTTTATCTTCACAGAATTATTAGCTTTTAATTGAGTTAATTCCTGTAAAGCTTTATCATGCTTGTCTCTCTTTTCTTTATAAACAGGACCTTTACCGATGAGTTTGGTGCCTTTTCTTCCTTCAGCTTCGGCAATGTAGGTTTCATATAAAGTATTAACTTCTTTTTCTTTAGTAGTTACTTCGTTTTTTAAAGCAGTAATTTCACTATTAATTTTCTCTATTTCAGGAGTGAATTGTTGTGCAATTTGTGTTTTGTTATCTAGTGTCATCTGATTTTTCTCAGTCAACAATACTTGGTTGATTTCCTTTTCAAAAATCTTTAACTCTAAAGGTTTAGAAATTACCACAGCGATAATCATTGCAAGTAATAATCTAGGAAGTGCTTGTATAATTTCTTTTCGTTTTGACTCTCTTTTTTTTATGGTTGAAACAATAAATCGATCTAAATTAAAAATGAGTAGTCCCCAAATGATTCCGAAGAAAATAGATGTATATATATTGTCAAAAACTGTAAATAAGGCATATGCAGCAGCAATGGTAGCCATTAAAGCGGTAAAGAAAACTGTAGCACCAATACCCGCATATTTATTTTGCTCTCCATTAGCACATTTTTCTAGCAAATCTAAATCAGCTCCAGAACAAAGAAGGAAAAAACGTTTTAACATAAAATAAGCTTATAGTTTAGTAACGAGTGATTTAGGGTTTTGTTACAAAAAAAAGCCTCATTTAAGAGGCTTTTAACAAAATTAGTTTTTTATAGTTATCGGTTTGTCTGAAAGTTTAAAAACAGCTTTACCATTTTTATTCCAATTATGTAAATTTATTGAGTTGTCAGATTCTAAAAGTTTTATAGCTTTTTTGTAACTTATTTTCTTACCGTTGTAGTAATATTCAGAGTTATTGTCTTTATGTTTTTTGATATATTCCAAAGGAGAGATTGGCTCTGGAGGTGTTCTCATTCCTTTTTTAACTCTAATATGAGGAGGTGGAGGAGGAATACGTGAAACATCACCTTTTTTTACTCTAGTAGGAGGGGGTGGTATGTTTGATTCTTCTCCCATCCTAACTACTGGAGAATTTGGAGTTGGTGGAGTTCTCCTATAAACTCTTTTCTTAGGTGGAGGAGGTGGGGGAAGTTGTTTTCTTTCTTCTAAGGTAAGGTCATCATATTTTTTTTGGACTACGCTTCCATCTTCATAAGTGTAAACTACTAATGTTTTTTTAGAAGACTCTCCTTCTAAGTTTTTCTCACTATTTTTTACTTGTATAGATACAGGTGCTTTGTTAGTATCTTTTTTTTGTGCTTCAACTCTTTCGGCAAATAGAAAAGTGAATCCTGCTAGTACTGGTATTACTGCCAGCTTTTTAAGCAAAATTTTGGTACGAGAACTTTGTTTTGTCATCATTAATAATCTTTTTTTAGTTAATAAATAATTCAAATTACTGGCCAAGTAATATTCGTTGTTCCAAGTAGCTCTATTTAATAGTAAATATTGATACTCAGTAGTGTTTTTATGTGTAATAATCACTTTGTTGTCTGCTAAAAACTCATGATTTAATTTGATAGCTTTTTTGAGGAATATAAATGTTGGATTAATCCAAAAAATAATTTGTAAAAGTTCAATTAATAAGATATCAAACGTGTGCTTTTGCAATGCATGTGTTAATTCGTGTGTATAGAGTTCGGTTTCAATTTTGTTTGAATTGTATTCTTCTTTATTAATAAAAATATAATTCCAAAAAGTGTGTGGACTTATAGCATCATCTACTAAAACAAGCGTAGTTTTTCCCTTTTTAATTTTTTGATGTCGTTTTATTTTCAAAAAGATGTCAAACAAGTTTTTTGTAAAACGGATTAATAAAATGATTGCTACGATTGTATATCCAACAAATAGATATGGTGTGTAGTTAATTTCTTCAACTGTATTTGCATTCATAGTTGAATCTGTAATTAAGGAAGCTGTCGCTCTTACAGTATTCGAAACAGTTTCTATATATATTTTATAAAAAGGAGCTACAAACGAAAACAATACACTGCCTAGTAAATAAAATCGGTTGAATTGATGCATTTTTTCTCGCTCTAGTATCAAATGATGAAAGGCAAGTAATAAAGCCAAACACAGTCCTGATTTTATTAAATACGTAACCATTATTGTTGCTTTTTTATTTGCTGATCGATAATCTTTTTTAAATCTTCTAGTTCAGAAACTGATAAATCTGTTTTTTCAGTAAAGAAAGAAGCAAATTGACTCGCAGAGTTGTTAAAGAAGTTTTTAATCAATCCGTTTACATGTTTCGAAAAGTAATCTGACTTTTTAACCAAAGGAAAATACTCTCTTGCTTTTCCATCAAGCTTATAATCTACAAATCCCTTGTCTTTCATTCTTTTCAACAGTGTAGCTACAGTAGTTGTTGCAGGTTTCGGTTCGGGAAATTCAGCTAAAATATCTTTCATAAAAGCTTTTTTCAATTTCCATAAATACTGCATTACTTGTTCTTCGGTTTTTGATAATTGCATTTCTACAAAATTAAAATTAACTCTACAAATGTAGAGTTGAAAAATAAAGCAAAAAAATAACCTTGAATGAGTTTCAAGGCTATTTTGTTGATATTATTGAGATTGAATTATTTTGATAACTCAGTAAAATATTGATAGAAATATGGAATGGTTTCAATTCCTTTAAGGTAATTCCATACTCCAAAATGCTCGTTTGGTGAGTGAATTGCATCAGAATTTAATCCGAATCCCATTAAAATGGTTTTACTTTTTAATTCTTGTTCAAATAAAGCAACGATAGGAATACTTCCACCACTTCGTTGTGGAATTGGAGTAACTCCAAACGTTTCTTGGTAGGCTTTACTTGCTGCTTGATATCCAATATTATCAATCGGAGTTACATATCCTTGCCCTCCATGATGTGGTTTTACTTCTACCTTAACTGATTTTGGAGCAATGCTTTCGAAATGTTTTTTGAACAATTCAGTAATTTCTTCCCATTCTTGCCCAGGTACTAAACGCATTGAAATTTTTGCGTATGCTTTAGAAGCAATTACAGTTTTTGCTCCTTCACCAGTGTATCCACCCCAAATTCCGTTTACATCTAAGGTAGGACGGATAGAGTTGCGTTCGTTAGTAGTATAACCAGCTTCTCCGTGAACATCATCAATATCTAAAGCAGCTTTATAGTCTTCTAATGAGAAAGGTGCTTTCGCCATTTCATCACGCTCTTCACGAGATAATTCCTCAACTTTATCATAAAATCCAGGAATGGTAATATGATTGTTTTCATCGTGTAATGAAGCAATCATTTGTGTTAGAATGTTAATAGGGTTTGCTACAGCACCTCCATATAAACCAGAGTGTAAATCTCTATTAGGTCCAGTTACTTCAACTTCTACATAGCTTAAACCACGTAAACCAGTGGTAATAGAAGGAATGTCATTAGCAATCATTCCTGTATCTGAAATTAAAATTACATCGTTGGCAAGTTTTTCTTTGTTTCTAGGAACAAACCACGCTAAACTTTCAGAACCTACTTCTTCTTCACCTTCAATCATAAACTTCACATTACAAGGTAAGTTGCCAGTGTGTGTCATGTATTCTAATGCTTTTACATGCATGTACATTTGACCTTTGTCATCACAAGCACCACGAGCAAAAATAGCTCCCTCTGGGTGAATATCTGTTTTTTTAATAACTGGTTCGAAAGGAGGAGAAGTCCATAAATCGATGGGGTCTGCAGGTTGTACATCATAATGACCATAAACTAATACGGTAGGTAAGTTTGGGTCTATTATTTTTTCTCCATATACGATAGGGTATCCAGGAGTTTCGCAAATCTCTACTTTATCACACCCAGCTTTTTCTAAACTTTCTTTAACAGTATCAGCAGTATTTAATACATCTTGATTGTATGCTGGATCAGCACTTACTGACGGAATTTTTAATAAATCGATAAGCTCATTAATAAAACGATCTTTATGTTGAGCTATGTAATCTTTTACGTTTTGCATGTGTTGTATATTAATTAGCATCAAAAATAAGAAAAATAGTATACTTCTTCTTTGTAGTTTACAAGTATTGTTTATATTTGCATCCACAATTTCAAAAGTACGCGGGCGTGGTGGAATTGGTAGACACGCTAGACTTAGGATCTAGTGCCGTGAGGTGTGAGAGTTCGAGTCTCTCCGCCCGTACATTGACAATGAACATCTTAGCTACAGCTAAGGTGTTTTTTTTTGGTCTAGCGTCAAATATCTAAAAGAACCCGTAAAAGAACCCGAAAACAAATAAAAGGTGAGTTTCTCTTAGTTTTTATTATTGTTTAACTTGTTAATTACTAGTGTTTTATGTTGTTTTCGCTTGCTTTAAGCACACGCTAGATTCAAAACCTAGTGTTTTTTGTTGTGTAATGTGTTTGTTTTGAGTTGTTTATGTGGTTTGTGTATTGGTTTTTAATTGATGTTGTTATCTTTAAATCAAAATGATATAGATTCAACTTTCATAAGAAGTTTTTATAAAATAAAGACTAAAAACATCTATAGTTGATGAAGGTGTTTGAAGAGGAATAATTTATTAAAACTTTATGTTGAAAAGTTTCTATTTAGAAAATGAGATAATTTTTTATTTTTGTAAAAAAAAGATAGCTATTGATGTCCAGTTCTTTACAGGTTTTTTCGTGTGATATTTATATAAAACAATATATTATTAGTCATGAAAGTATGTTAGATTTATGTTATAAATTGAGAGAAATTTATAATAATAATGATAATAATGAGGTTTTATTAAATTTAAACTTTAAAGATTGTGTCTTTATATTTCCTGATTATGCACTGATGCTGTTGAGTACAATAAGAGAGTTAAATTTTCAAGGGCATGAAGTAAGAGGGACTTTATCTTATAATAACCCAAATGTTATTACATATTTAACAAGAATGAATTTTTTTAAAGGTTTGAATATAGAGCTACCTGAAGATTTTACAAGGTATAATTCTATGTCACTAGTAGAAATTCAGGAATATAATGAGGATAATCAAATAGAGGTATTAAATAAGATAATAGACGTCATAAAATATAATTCATGTATTAATGAAAATGTGATTACGGCTTTAGATTATTGTTTAAATGAAATATTAGACAATGTTCTTAATCATTCAAAAAAAGAAAATGGCTGGGTTGTGGCACAATATTTTAAAACCCAAAAGAAGATTAGGTTAATGGTTTGTGATACAGGAATAGGTATTCATAACGCACTTAAGGATGTTTATGGTTTTACTGAAATGGAGTCTATAAATAGGTGTATTGATAAAGGAGTTACTAATGGATTTGGTCAAGGACATGGTTTGTATGCTTCATCTTTATTTGCACATGAAAATGAAGGTAGTTTAAGTTTAATTTCGGGAAATTATAAATTAGATATTGAAAATGGAGGGAAATTTATTGGAAAAATACCTGAATGGCAAGGAACTTGTGTATATTTAAGGGTGAATACGGATATTGATGTTGATTATATGAAATTTACAGGAAGTAATTATGATCATAAAGAAACTGTTTTTGGTGATCTTTTCGATTAATTTACTATTTATATTGATTTTAAATAAAAAAAATTACCTTTGCAGTAAAATCGCTACTAACTTAATAGATTGAAATAATGGAAAAAACTATAGTGTTCTCTGAGATTGGTACTAGTTTAGGTACTAGAAATCTTGGGGCAAAAATAAGAGAGGATATTAAAATCGAAGCTAGTATAAGTGATAAAATATATATAGACTTAAAAGATGTTGATGTTATAACAAATTCATTTGCTAATGAATGTTTCGGAAAACTTAAGGATGGAATATCTATGGAGGTTTTTAAAAACAAGATTTCGTTTATTAATGCTAATGATTTTGTGAAAAAAGTTATAATATCAGCATTGTAATAAATTAAGAATCAAAATAAAAAACTCCTTTTAAGGAGTTTTTTTATTATATGATTTTGAAGGGTTAAATTTGGATACACCTGTTAATATAAACCCGCAATGTATTTGGATTAATTTTAATTATTAAAAGTTTAATAAAATGAATAATTCATATACTAGCGTTTAATACTTAAGAGGTAGAGTTTATTTGTATATAAGTTTAATTAACAAGCAGTTTCAATAGATTTTTTTGTGTCTTAAAATGCGCAAAAGAACCAGTAAAAGAACCCGAAATAAGTAATAATTAAAGAAAATTGAAAATATAAAGTATTGATTTGCATGTTTTTATTTCTTTTAAAAATTAAGGGGTAAAACTTAGGATCTAGTGCAGCAATGTGTGAGAGTTCGAGTCTCTCCGCCCGTACTAAAAAAACAAAACCTTAATTCATTGCGAATTAAGGTTTTTTGTTTTTAATGCTGTAAAAACTAACTATTTCGGTTTTATTTATAACATTTAGTTATGCAATTGTATTAGTTGAGTTTTTTTATGGTTGAGTATTTGGATGTTAATATTTTAAATATCTTTAGCATAAAAAAGATACTTTTATTTTGATAACTACACTACTTATAATTTTATATGTAGCTATTATTGCTACAGTTGCTGTTATTATTATTAATACTTCAACACCACCTAAAGCGATAGCTTATTTGTTTTTGCTGATTCTGTTTCCTGTAGGGGGAATTATCATTTATTTAACAGTAGGAATAAATCATAGAACTTATAAACTTTACAATAAAAAGCTTGAAGTAGATAAGAGTATTTTCTTTGAGCTTAAAGAAAAACTCAAAAACTATACTGAAACAACGTTATCAACTTCCAAAAGTCATTTAGGGCATTTTTATAACCTAACTAAGTTTATACACAAAGAAAATGTTTTAACAAATAATAATAAAGTTAGTTTACTTTTAAATGGAGAACGTAAATTTCCTGAAGTTATTGAAGCTTTAAAAGAAGCAAAAAATCATATACATATAGAATATTATATTTTTCAAAATGATACTATAGGAAATGAAATTGGAGAGGTATTAAAAGAGAAGGCTAAACAAGGAGTTAAAGTGCGTTTTATTTACGACGATTTTGGAAGTAAGGATATTCGAAAATCGTTTGTAAAATCATTGATTGATAGTGGAGTGGAGGCATATCCTTTTTACAAAATTAAATGGTTGTTGTTAGCTAATAGAATTAATTACCGAAATCATAGAAAAATTATTGTTATAGATGGTAAAGTTGGTTTTGTAGGAGGTGTTAATGTTTCTGAAAGATATATCAATCCTAATAAATTTAATTGTTACTGGAGAGATACACATATAAAAATTGAAGGGCTTGCTGTTTTAAACTTACAACGAGTTTTTTTAGCAGATTGGAATTTTTGTGCTGATCAAAACGTTATTGTTGAAGAAGAACTTTTTCCTGTAGGAAACCAAGAAAAAGAAAGTGAGGATAAACAATTGGTACAGGTAATTTCAAGCGGACCTGATTCTGATCACCCAGATATTATGTATGCACTTATTCAAGCAATACTGTTATCAAAAAAAGAAATATTAATTACTACTCCGTACTTTGTGCCCAGAACATCTTTTTTAGATGCTCTTAAAATAGCCAGTTTGAGTGGGGTTTCTATCAAGTTATTGGTGCCAAGTGTTTCAGATTCGAAATTAGTAAACGGAGTATCAAATTCTTTTTATAAAGAAGTTTTAGAGATAGGAGTAGAGGTGTATAGATATAAAAAGGGATTTGTGCATGCAAAAACAATGGTATTTGATGAATTAGTTTGTTCCGTAGGAACAGCTAATTTAGATGAACGTAGTTTTGATTTAAATTTTGAAATTAATGCGTTGGTTTATGATAAAGATTTTGCAAGTCAGTTGAAAAAAGCTTTCTTAGAAGACTTAAAAGATAGCGAAAAAATAGAGCTGCATCAATGGAATAATAGACCTGTTTTAATACGTTTTACAGAAAGAGTAGCTCGATTGTTAGCTCCTATTTTATAGTGAAATTTAATAAAAATAGCAGTAAAACTTCTCAAGGATAAGAAGTTTTACTGCTGTATATCCAACAAAAAGAGCTTTCTTAAATTATTTTATTCTTTAATTATAAACATGGATCTGCGATTTAGCTGATGTTCATCTTCACTACACGTAGTTTGGTTATTACATTTGTTAATAAGTTCCGATTCTCCATATCCTTTTGCAGTTAACCTGTTTATATCAATTCCTTTTTTAAGAAACCAATCTAATGTAGCTTGTGCTCTATTTTCAGATAATCTTGAATTGTATAAATCATTACCTCTAGAATCGGTATGTGATTCAATATGAATTTTTAAAGTAGGATACTCTTTTAATGCGGCCAGAATTTTAGCTAATTCAATTTCTGCATCAGGACGAATATTAGATTTGTCATAATCAAAATAGATAGGTTGTAACGTTAATCTACAACCTAAATCATTTGGAGGACACGGGTCAGAGAGTTCTAAAGCTAAAGGCATGTTTAACTTAATAGGCATTTTTATAGTTTTAGGATTGTTAGGAGTTTCTATAACCTTTTCTTTTGGATGATACTTTTCTTTCTTTGCTCTCAAAGTATACTGTTCTTGACAGTCTAATAGAAAAGTAAAAGTAGCATCATTACCAACAGTAACTGTTTTTACTTCTTTATTGTTACTGTCAATTAAAGTAACTTCTGCATTTGGAATTAATTCGCCAGTATTTTTATCCATTACTGGTCCTTGAATTGTAATTTCACAACGTTCCCAAATTTGATAAATATCGTCGCTCTTGCTTCCTTCTTTGCCATCACGATTAGATGTAAAATACCCTATTCTATCTTCTTTTATTATGAAGCCGAAATCGTCTTTTGGACTGTTTATAGGGTCTCCAAAAGTAGAAACTTCTCCATGAGAGTTTTCTTCTAGGTTTGTTACAAAAATGTCTAAACCTCCCATACCAGAATGCCCATCACTTGAGAAATATAGGTTGTTTTCATCACTTACAAAAGGGAATGTTTCTCTTTCAGCTGTATTAATTTTATTCCCAAGATTTACAGGACTTGTATAAATATCTTCACCTAAGATTTTTACATACCAAATATCAGACATTCCCAAGCTACCGGGCATGTCAGAAGAAAAGTAGAGTTTATCTTCGTCAGGACTAAGAGTTGGGTGTCCAACAGAATAGTTATCACTATTAAAAGGAAGTTCTTGTATGTTTTCCCAAGAATTTCCATTTCTGGTAGCTTTGTATATTTTGAGTCTAACTACATGATCTCTATCTCTCTTCTTTTTACCATTTAAGTAGTTGTTTCTAGTAAAATACATTGTATTTCCGTCTTTTGTAAAAACAGCAGTAGACTCATGATAAGGAGAGTTAACATTTTTGTTAAAAGCTTTTACTTTTCCAAAATTCATGTCTTTATCTAATGATACCTGATATAAATTTAAGAAAGGTTGTTCATTCCACCCAGCAAGATCATCTGTCTGTTCTTTTGATAAAGATGGATTTTTTCTACTTGAAGCAAAGACAATATTGTCACCATAAAAAGCTGGTCCAAAATCAGAATATTCTGTATTAACAGGAATTTTTTCTATTTCAAAAAGTTTGTCATGTACCCCTTTTTTAAATAAAGTGTCAGCAACATTTTTATAAGAATCTAAAGAAGTAATTTTGCCTCCTTTAAATCTATATATTTCCATGAGTTTCTCAGCTTCTTCAGGTTGGTTAATACTTTTTAAACATTGTGCAGCTCTAAAATAATCAATAGTAAGGGCTTCGTTTGGAAACCTGTCTATTAAATTGTAATACCATTTTGCAGCTTTTGAATAATCACTGTTAAAATAGTATGTGTTTCCCAGCTTTCTGTAAATTTCGGCTGATCCGTAGTTTTTTTCAACAACTTTTAAATAGATTTTTCGAGCGTCTATAAAGTCGTAGGTGTTATACTTAGTGTTTGCCTTTTCAACTAGTGCTATTTGAGCAAAAGTAGCAGAGCTTATAAAGGCAAATAAAAAGTAAAAAATTAAATAATGCTTTTTCATGATATTAAAATTTTAGAAGAATCTTGGTGTTAGTATGCGTTCAGGATTATTGAAAATATCAAACGTTAAGAAGAATTCGTATGAACCATTACTGTGATCTTCAATATCGGTAGTTTGAAAGTCATAACCCATTCCTAAGAATAACTGATTAGTTATTTGAAATCCTGCCATGGCGCTAATTGCAGCGTCCCATCGATAAGAGGCTCCAAGGGTAAATTTATTATTGAATAGAAAATTTGCAGATAAATCAGCTTGTAAAGGGGATCCATTAACCCATTTAAACATAGTTGCAGGTTTAAGTTTTAGGTTTTCACTAATATCAAAAACATAACCAGCTATTAAAAAGTAGTGTAAACGCTCTATAGCTATAGCATCTTCATTACTGTTATTAGCACTGTCTGAATTATAATGTTTGGAATTGAAAAAGTTAGGTACTGATAATCCTAGGTAGAGCCTGTCATTATTATAGTAAATACCTGCGCCTATTTGAGGTTGCACTTTTTTATCAATATTTTCTGCAAATTGCCAATCGTTATCATCATATATGTTTAGTTTAGAGTAGTCTACATCAAGTATACTTAGTCCTCCCTTAATCCCGAAAGATATTCTTGAGCGGCCTGATAAAATTAAGGAGTAGGCATAATCTATTGTAATACCTGTTTCGTTAGAAGGACCTATTTCATCATTAATAATAGAAAGTCCTATTGCGTTTCGTTTTAAGGTACCTAAAGGCATATTAAAAGTAAAAGTCCCTGTATTTGGAGCACCTTCAAATCCAGCCCATTGTGTTCTGTATAGTAAACCTAAACCAAGAGCATTTTTTGAACCAATATAACCTGGGTTTACAACTTGAGTGTTATACATGTATTGTGTATACTGTGGGTCTTGTTGAGAAAAACACACATTTACACTAATAATTATTAATAGTAATATAGAATAATGTTTCATTAGGTTTAGTGGTTTTTAGTTTCTTTTTAGATATAAATATCCTTTGTTAGTCATAGCTTCTTGGTCAGAGTTCCATCGTGTTAGTATATAGAAATACGTACCTGTAGGTAGTTTTTGGTCTTTACTAACTGTTGCACGCCCTTCAGAAATTCCTCTAAATAAGTTTCCGTTAATTCCATAAGCATCAGTTTGATAAACTAAAACCCCCCATCTATTAAAAACCTTCAGGTTGTTGTTAGGGTAATTTTCAATACCATTAATACGGAAGAAATCATTGGCTCCGTCATCATCAGGAGAAACAGCATTAAAAATTTCAAAAGCAATTTCTTCAACAGGTAAATCCGTTATTGTAGGGTCATCAGGATCACCATCATTGTCAATATCAATATCATCTAAATTATTTGGGTCGTCAGAAGTATCAGTTACAGAACCTCCTGAAGAATCTTCTGCTGTAACCAACGCTTGATTAGTAACGGATTCGTTTGTCAAGTCTTGCTCAGTTATAACATAAATGGCAGTAAAGGTTGTGTTATCTACTTCACCAGGCAATAGTTGAGAGATGGTGCTACCGTTAATTGTAATTCCAGGTAAGTTATCTTGTAAAGTAATATTATATAAAACTGAATCTCCGGTATTGTATATGATAAAACTATATGTTATGGTTTCTCCAACATTAGCATATCCATTTCCATTAGCATCATTAAAGGTGCTTACTTTTTCAAGGGAAATACTATTATTAGGTTGACACAACGTAGTTTGGGTTTGATCATCTTCAAGAATACTGTTGTCGTCAGATAAATCACTTACATTATTACCGCTAATACTTGTACCTGTAACAGTTGCTTGATTATTAACTGAACCATTATCAATGTTAGCTTGAGTAATGGTGTAACTAGCAGAATAATTCCAAGTTTCATTAATATCAAGTTGATTGTCATTGTTAGTGTCACCAGATGCAAGAGTAACTGTACCACCTAGCATTGGATCAGTAAGAACAACATTCGTAATAGTGGTATTACCAGTGTTTGTAAGCGTAAAATTGTAAGTTATTGTTTCTCCTACGTCACTACAACCATCGGTATCTTCATCATTGAAAGTAGCTGTTTTAATAAGAGCAATACCATCTGATTGGCACAATGTAGTTTGGGTTTGATCGTCTTCAAGTATACTATCATTATCAGATAAATCACTTACATTATTACCGCTAATACTTGTACCTGTAGCAGTTGCTTGGTTGTTTACAGAACCATTATCAATATTAGATTGAGTAATGGTGTAACTAGCAGAATAATTCCAAGTTTCATTAATATCAAGTTGATTGTCATTGTCAGTGTCACCAGATGCAAGAACAATTGTACCACTTAGCATTGGATCAGTAAGAACAACATTGGTAATAGTGGTGTTACCAGTGTTTGTAAGGGTGAAATTGTAAGTTATTGTTTCTCCTATGTTACTACAACCATCTGTGTTTTCGTCATTGAAAGTAGCAGTTTTAATAAGTGCAATATTATCGGATTGACACAATGTAGTTTGTGTTTGATCGTCTTCAAGTATACTATCATTATCAGATAAATCACTTACATTATTCCCGCTAATACTTGTACCTGTAACAGTTGCTTGGTTGTTTACAGAACCATTATCAATATTAGATTGTGTAATAGTATAACTAGCAGAATAAATCCAAGTTTCATTAATATCAAGTTGATTGTCATTGTCAGTGTCACCATATGCAAGAGTAATTGTACCGCCAAGCATTGGGTCAGTAAGAACGACATTCGTAATAGTGGTATTACCAGTGTTTGTAAGGGTAAAATTGTAAGTTATTGTTTCTCCTATGTTACTACAACCATCTGTATTTTCGTCATTAAAAGTAGCAGTTTTAATAAGTGCAATACTATCGGATTGGCATAGTGTGGTTAGTGTTTGGTCGTCTTCAAGTACACTATTGTCATCAGATAAATCTGTAACAATTACACCTAGTGATGATTCTCCTCTAGCTGTAGCTTGATTAGTAATTGACCCAGTATCAATATTTACTTGTGTTAAGGTGTAATCAGCAGTATAAATCCAAATTTCACCTACATCAAGTGTATTGTTGGTGTTTAAATCTCCTGAATCTAGAGCAATAGCTCCGCCTAGTAGAGGGTCATTTACAGTTACATTTACTAAACCGGTATTACCTTGGTTGGTAACTGTCATTGTATATGTTATAGTTTCGCCAACATTACTACATCCATCTAAATTTTCATCGTTAAAAGTAGCTGTCTTAACAATGGCGATGCCTGGTGCTTGACATAAATCAATAGATGTTATGTCATCCTCTAGAACACTATTATCGTCTGATACATCAGTTACTGTACCTCCTGAAACAGTATTTGCTTGTACGGTAGCTTGGTTTTCGACAGATGTATTTGCTATATCAGGTGGAGTAATAATGTAAGATCCTGTGTATATCCATACTTCATCAACATCTAATTCATTATCTGAGTCAGTGTCTCCCGAACTGTAAGAAACCGATATTAAGGGATCGATTACGACTACAGAATTTAGTGTTGTGTTTCCTGTGTTTATTACAGAAAGAATGAAAGTTATAGTTTCTCCATCATCGCTACATCCATCACCATTTTCATCATTAATTGTTCCTTGTTTAATCAGTGCTATATCTTCGGTTTGACATAAACTAACTACAGTTGGATCGTCTTCTAGTGTGCTGTTGTCATCAGATAAATCACTCACATTGGTTCCTCCTGTACTCACTCCTGTAACAGTAGCTTGACCAGTAACAGAACCATTGTCAATATCGTCTTGAGTAATAATATAGTCTAGCGAATATATCCATGTTTCGTCAACATCTAGTTCATTATCACCATCAGTATCACCAGAGTTTAATGTTAAAGGAGAAGGAGAAATAGGGTCTGTTAATTCAACGTTTGTAATACTAACATTCCCTGTATTGGTCACGGTATAAGTATATGTAATTGTTTCGTCTGGATTTGCACATCCATCACTGTCTATGTCATTAAAAATGCCTTCTTTTAATAAAGCAATACCAGCTTGTTGACAAAAAGTTGAGTTAGTAGCATCTATATATCCACCATAAACTTCAATTGAGTTTACTGCTGCAACTAAAGAGTTTACAGTTAATTGAATTTCATCAAAACTAGTGCTAGTATCAAAAGCTATAACATAAAAACTATCTGTGCTAGTTGGAGTAATATTTACTAAACCTAGAGCTTCAAGAGCGAGTAGGTTGTTTGCTGTTTGTTGCTCTTGTTGAACGCCATCAAGGTAAGTTGTGATGGTGAGTGTATTTAATAAGTCTGCTTGCAGTAAATCATTTGTATCTCTAATTACAAAACCAGCTTGGGTACCAGCAGGGTAATCAACAAGTACGTCTTGAACTGAAATTGAAGCACTTCCTGCTACACCAGCTACAATGTTTATAAGAGCATAATCAGAATTGTCCTCAGATATAACATTTACGGCATTGTCAACTTCGCAAGCGATACAAGCAACACCGTCGGTTCCTGTATTTTCGTTGTTAATAATAACCGAACTACTAGGATTTGATATTACGTAAGGTTCATCACAATTAATTATTCCTGGGCAGAAAGATTGAAGTACCATTCCGTAAATTCGGGTACTACCTAAATTTAAAGAAAGAGTTTGTGTTATAGAAAGTTGTACTTCGTCAAAAGGTGCTGTGGTTATGAATCCTAATCGTACAGATTCACTTCCTGTTAATAATAATCCAGAATATACAGGAAGTAACTCGGTTGCACCTGTTTTTGATTCAACAAGTACTCCATCTAGATAAGTTGAAATAGTAATGGCGTCAAACAATTGAGTGTTTAGAAGAGTGGTGTTTTCAATATCAAAACCAGCAAAAGTATCAGCGGCATAATCGGTAATTTCGTTTTTATAAGCTATAGATGCTGTACCTGCTATGCTACCCCAGCTAATAAGTTTATAGAAGCATAGTTTGAAGTGTCAGAATCGATAGCATTGTTAATGTTGTTAACGCTTCCCAGTGTTAAAAGCCCTCCATTTCCTGTATGCTCCTCTACAGCTCTAACAGGAAAGTTTGGTTTGGTAAGTTGAGTAGCCGTGTTACAAGTTAATTCAGGTCCTTCACAAAATCTATTTGTTACAGCTGCATAAATGTTTGTTGTTGATGCTACTCCAGCTAAACTTGAAATTGAGATTTCAACGGCATCATAATTCATTGAGGTGTAAAAGCCAACGTAAAATTGATCGTCTCCTAAAATAGGACTATCTAAAGTTAGTAAGGAAGTACTTGTATTCGTTTCTTGTTGTGTTCCATCAAGATAAGTTGTTATTGTAATAGCATTTAAAAGATCGGCTTGAAGCACGGAAGTATTCTCTATCAAAAAACCTGTATAACCACCTGATTCGATAAACTCACTAGCTGTATTATCTGTTACTGTTAAAGTATGTGTTACTCCAAGACCAACAAGCGTTGATACAGAAGCAAAGCTAGAAGGGTCGGTATCTATAATATTATTAGCGTCTGAAATTCCACAGCCTACTACACAGAGTCCAGAAGTATTTTCACCTACTGTTAAATCTGTAAAATTATCATTTGTTATAGCTACAGGATTTTCTGTATTACAAGGAATAGGATATTGTACACCATCAGTAAAAATAATATATTCTGCTGTAGATTGACATCCGTTAGCATCTGTTACTGTTACGTTGTAGCTTCCTTGGGTTAAACCAGAAATAGAAGAAGATGTTTGACCTCCAGGACTCCATAGATAGGTGTAGGGAGGTGTTCCTCCAGATACAGATAAAGAAATGCTTCCATCTGAAGCTCCTATAGAGGTTTCTTTTATTTTACTTCCAGATATTTCAATCGAATTGTCTACGTAGCTGCCATAAACCTCAATACTATTAATAGTAGCAGCGAGTGAGCTGACAGTAAGCTGAATTTCATCGTATTGAAGTGAAGTAGAAAACCCCACTAAATAAAAACCATTAGTTGTAGATGGAGTTATATTTATTAGACCTAAAGCTTCAAGAGCTAGTAAATTATTTCCAGATTGTGTTTCTTGTACTGAACCATCTAAATACGTTGTTATAGTTAGAGAATTTAATAAATCTAATTGTAAAAGATCATTTGTATCCCTAATAACAAAACCAGCAGAGCTTCCAGAAGGAAAATTACTTAGAACATTTTCAACTGAAATAGAAGCTGTACTTGCAACACCAGCAGTTACATTTATCATAGCAAAGTCAGATTCACTTTCGCTAATAACATTTGTTGCGTTATCTACTTCACAAGCCACACAAGCTACTCCATTTACACCAGTGTTTGTGTTATTAATTATTACAGGTTGAGAAGGATTGTTTAATAACGTAGCTGTGTCACAGTTTAAATCACCCTCACTAAAAGCTTCTAATATGAGACCATAAACTCTAGTGCTTCCTAAATCTAAAGAAAGAGTCTGTTGAATGGATAATTGAACTTCATCAAAAGGTAATGAAGTAACAAAACCTATTTGAGAGCGTTCGGTTCCTGTAAATAACAAACCGCTGTCTACGGATAGTAGTTCAGAGCTTCCTGTTTTAACTTCTTGTTGAACACCATCTAAATAAGTTGTTATGGTAATCCCATCAAGTAGTTCTAGATTTAAAACAGATGCATTTTCAATATCAAAACCTACATAAGTTTGTGCAGGATAATTTGTTAATTCATCTTTTATTGAAATACTACCAGTAGCTATAACTCCTAGGGTAAAATCAATACTAGCGTATGTGTTACTGTTTGAATCAATTGCTGAATTGGTGTTTGTAACAGTACCAACATTTAAAAGACCTCCCATTCCAGTACGTTCATCAACAATACGAGCAGGAAAATCAGGTTTGTTTAGTATAGTAGGGGTATTGGACTCTAAAGTAGGGCCAACGCAAAAACTGTTAGTAACAGGATAATAAATTTTAGTGCTTGATGCAATACCAGCTAAACTAGTAGCGGAAATTTCAATACTATCATAATCTAAAGTCGTATAAAAACCCACATAAAACTGATCATTATTCAGTAGAGAGCTGTCTAATGTTATTAATGAATTTCCAGAATTTGTTTCTTGTTCGGTACCATTTAGATAAGTTCTTATGGTGATTGAGCCTAGTAAATCTATTTGAGCTACAGAACCGTTTTCTATTAAAAAACCAGCATAACTTCCAGCTTCAAAATATTCATCGGTTGTTTCATCGGTTACTGTAATTGTATGGGTTACTCCCAATCCTAATAATGTGGATACAGTAGCGTAGTTTGTAAGATCAGAATCTGTTAAATTGTTGAGATTAGAAATTCCACACCCTAACAAACAAAGACCGTCAGTGTCTTCATTTACAGTTAAATCAGTGAAGCTAGATGAAATAATAGCAACAGGAGAATCGGTATTACAGGGCACAGTTATTGGCGGAGAGAAATTAATATTGTCATTTAAATTTCTTTTTTCAGAAAAGGATGTAAGAATCAAGAACAAGAAAAATAATGAAGTGAATTTGAACTGTATGCAAGTTTTTTGCAACGTTAAGTACGTTTGGGTAATTCTTTTCATAATAGTTGATTGGTTAGACATTGTAAAGAACCCGTCAAGTCCTAGATAGTGTTTTACGGACACAGACAGTCATTACATTAGTTTAATAATGTTGAAAATAGCTTCTAAATAGTAAGATGTAATAGCTAATTTTTTAACAAAGCAATAATTCAGAGTTCATTTTACGGGGGTATAATTAGTTACTGAGTATTAGATATAAGTTATAAAACTTCCAAAAAATGGGAGTTTAAAAAGCAACAGCATTGTTGTTGAAGTAGCAGTAGGTCGATTTAAAATTTTCGTGAGAAATAATAGTTAATTACAGCTAACCTTTTTGGTAAGGTAAGAGATAAGTAATCATAATGATAGAGCTTAAATTAAAAAAACTTAAAATGTGTTCCAGTAAAACCAAATAAGGAATTACTTAGTTTCCAACAGTCAATAAATATTGACAGTAAATAGTATTTTAACTTTAAGGGTACTTTTTTTTTAAAAAAAACATTGATTCGCCGCGATAAAATCAATATTTAAATCATTAATTCTTTGTGAATATAATAAAAAAAAATCTAAAATAAAACATATTAATTAATGGAATTTGATTTTTATTGTGTTTTTGTCTGTGTTGATTGGTGCTTTTAGTTAGGGTTGATTTTAGATTATAATTTGAGTTGAGGGGTTAAAGGATAGTTATTTAATATCGTTTGTTAAGAATGTATTAACAATTTTTTAACTTCGTTTAGTTCGGTTTGTTCCGAACTAAACTTATTTTTGCAATGTAAATTTTTAATGATGATGAATCAAGCAGAAAAGAGAAAATGTGAATTAGTTGAGAAGCTAGGTATTTTTTTGGAAAAAAAAGAACAGTTAGCTCCAGTGGCGGCAAGGATATTTTCACACATTATTTTAACAGGAAAGCAAGGAACAACTTTTGAAGATTTGGTGTCTGGTCTGTGTGCTAGTAAGAGTACGATTTCAACACACCTTAATCACCTACAAGGATTAAAGAAGGTAAGTTATTTTACAAAAACAGGTGATAGGAAAAAATACTTTATCCTAAATAGTGATACTATGCTACAAGGAATAAGCAATATGGTAGAAGAGTGGGAAGGTGAAAAGGAGCTACATATAGAAGTTAAAGAATATAAAGAAGGTATTAATAAAACATTGAAAGAAGAAGATAAGTTTGATCTTGATTTTCATGATAGTTTTATTGAGTTTTTAAATGGAGCTATAGAATCTATTACTAAACTGAAAGAAAAATTATAAACCACAAACACTAATTATTATATACATAAAATGAAATATCAACATATATACGGTATTGCTATTCTTAGCATTGTTGCATTATTTTTTACAAGCTGTGGAAAACAACAACAACAAAACCAACAGAAGCCAACAGCGCTGCCTTTTCCAGTAGTTAAAGTAGCAAAAAAAACAATAACAGATTACCAAAGTTATCCTGTAACTATTGAAGGAGAAGTAAATAGTGAAATAAGACCAAAAGTTTCTGGATACGTAAAGAACGTTTTGGTAAAAGAAGGACAGAAAGTTAAACAAGGGCAACTATTGTTTAAGTTAGAAACCCAATCATTAAGTCAAGATGCTGAGGCAGCAAAAGCAGCTGTAAATACAGCACAGGTTGAAGTAAATAAATTAAAACCATTAGTAGAAAAGAACATTATTAGCCCAGTTCAATTAGAAACAGCAAAAGCAAGTTTAGCACAAGCTAAAAGTAGTTATAACAGTATTGTAGCTAATATTAATTACGCTAATATAAAAAGTCCTGTGAACGGGTTTGTAGGTTCAATTAATTATAGAAAAGGAGCTTTAGTAAGTGCACAAAGTGCAATGCCACTAACAAAAGTAGCTTCTATAAAAAATGTATATGCATACTTTTCTATGAATGAAAAAGAGTTTTTAAATTTCATTGCTTCAGCAGAGGGTGATACAATGAATGAAAAAATTAAAAAATTACCACCAGTAAAGTTATTGTTAGCTAACGGAAAAGAGTATGAGCAAACTGGAATTATTGAAACCATTGCAGGAGATATTAACCAGCAAACAGGAACTATTAGCTTTAGAGCAAAGTTTGATAATAAAGCAGGCTTGTTACGTAACGGAAGTAGTGGTACAATCTTAATACCTAAAGTACATAACGATGCATTAATTATACCTTCAGAATCTACATTTGAACGTCAAGGTAAGGTATATGTTTATACAGTAAATAATGACTCTTTAGCTGAAAAAACTATTGAAGTAGAAGCACAAGTAGGAAAGCTTTATGTGGTAAAGTCAGGATTAACAATAGAACAAACCATTTTAGCTAAAGGCTTAAATAAAGTTCGTTCTGGAGCAAAAATTAAACCTGTTCCAACACCTTTAGACAGTATAGTTAACTCATTCGATACGGTATTTAAATAATAAAGAAAATCATGTTACAAAAATTTATAGAGCGTCCGGTACTCTCTACAGTAATTTCTATTATCATAGTAATATTAGGAGTGCTGTCATTAACACAATTACCGGTAACGCAATATCCTGATATAGCGCCACCAACGGTGCAGGTTACTGCTTCTTACCCAGGAGCGAGTGCCGAAACAATTTTAGAAAGTGTTATTGTTCCTATAGAAGAACAAATAAACGGGGTAGAAGGAATGACTTACATGACTTCTACAGCAAGTAATACAGGTACAGCAAGTATTCAAGTTTTCTTTGAACAAGGTTACGATCCTGATATTGCTGCGGTGAACGTACAGAACAGAGTTGCTAGAGCTAATGCTTTATTACCTTCTGAGGTTACAAGAGCAGGGGTTATTACAGCAAAACAACAAAACTCGGCACTTTTGTATGCCGCTATATTTTCAACAAACCCTGAATATGATGATGTTTTTATTCAAAATTATCTGAATATAAATGTGAAACCAGAATTGCAACGTGTTTCTGGAGTAGGGGCTGTAAATGTATTTGGAGCAAAAGATTATTCGATGCGTGTATGGTTAGATCCAGCAAAAATGGCATCATATAAGTTAGAACCTAGAGAAGTAATAGCTGCAATTAATGAACAAAGTTTAGAAGCAGCAGCTGGATCTTTAGGGCAAAACACAGGAGAATCTTTTGAATATGTAATCAAATATAAAGGACGATATAAAACGGCAAAAGAATATGAAAATGTTGTTGTAAAAGCTTTGGGGAATGGACAGTTTTTACGTGTTAAAGACGTAGCAAAAGTAGAGTTAGATGCATTTTCTTATTCATCACTTTCACGTACAAATGGAAATCCAGCACTTAACTTTGGAGTTTTTCAAACACCAGGATCTAATGCACAGGAAATTATTGAGAATATTTATGTAAAGCTGGAAGATTTAAAGAAAGATTTCCCAGAAGGATTAGATTATATCATTAACTACGACACAAACAAATTCTTAACAGCGTCTGTAGACAAAGTAAAAAGTACCTTGATTGAAGCCTTTTTATTAGTATTTATTGTAGTGTTCATTTTCTTGCAAGATTTTAAATCTACCTTAATACCAGCCATAGCAGTTCCAGTATCAATTATTGGTACGTTCTTTTTCTTAAACCTGTTTGGATATTCGATCAACCTGCTAACATTATTCGCTTTAATCTTAGCAATCGGAATTGTGGTAGATGATGCCATTGTAGTAGTAGAAGCAGTACACGCTAAACTGGAAGATGGAGCAGAAAGTGCGAAAAAAGCATCAATTTCTGCCATGAGCGAAATTAGTGGAGCTATTGTGTCTATTACTTTAGTAATGATGGCAGTATTTGTGCCAATTACTTTTATACAAGGACCATCAGGAGTATTTTATGAGCAATTTGGTGTAACATTAATGGTTGCCATCTTAATTTCAGCAGTAAATGCATTAACATTAACACCAGCCTTAAGTGCGTTGTTGTTAAAACCGCATAACGACGATCATAAGAAAAAAGGATTGTTACAGCGATTTTATGATGCTTTTAACGCAGGATTCAACGCGGTAACAAATAAATATACCAAGTCTTTAGGCTTTTTAGTTAAGCATAAATGGGTAACAGCAGGTATTTTAGGGTTAAGTGTTTTAGCTATTGTATGGGCAAGTAATACAATACCTACAGGTTTCGTACCATCAGAAGATAGAGGGGTAGTATTTATGAATGCTGAATTACCAGCAGGTTCCTCATTAGATAGATCATATAAAGTAACAGAAAAGCTATATGAAAGTATTAAAGGAATTGAAGGAATAAAAGGAGCATCATTTATTAGTGGAAGAAACTTTTTCTCTGGAGAAGGAAGTTCGTATGCTATGGGCTTTATCATTTTAGAAGATTGGAGTGAAAGAGAAAGTGATGCGGAATCAGTTCAAAGCATAGTAGGTCAATTGTTTGGTAAAGCAGCGATGATACCAGATGCAAATATTATTTTCTTTACGCCGCCAAGTGTACCAGGTTTTGGTAGTGCAGATGGTTTTGAAATGAGGTTATTAGATCGTGCTGCAAAACCATTAACAGAAATGGATGCAACAGCAAAAGAATTTGTAGGTCTTTTAAATCAACAACCAGAAATAGCATTTGCTTCTAACTCTTTTGATACTGGTTTCCCTCAGTTGGAATTAGATATCAATGTAGAAAGAGCTAAAGAGGCAGGAGTGTCAACAAGCGCTATCCTTTCAGCTTTACAAGGATATATTGGAGGTAATTATGCAGCTGACTTTAGTAGATTTGGAAAACAGTTTAGAGTTTTTGTACAATCATTACCTGAAGACAGAGTAAATGAAGAAAGCTTAAATAGTATGTTTATAAAAACTCCAAGTGGAGAAATGACACCAATATCTCAATTTGTAAGCTTAAAACGTGTATATGGTCCTCAAACGGTAAATCGTTTCAACTTGTTTAACTCTGTAACAGTAAACGGAGGTGTAACACCAGGATTTAGTACAGGAGATGCAATTACTAAAATAAACACATTAGCAGAAAATAATTTACCAGAAGGATATAGTGTTGCTTATTCAGGAATTACTAGAGAAGAAATAGCATCATCAGGACAATCTACCATTATTTTTATGATTAGTATTTTGTTTGTTTATTTCTTATTAGCAGCACAATACGAGAGTTACCTATTACCATTATCAGTAATTTTCTCATTACCAATTGGGGTAGCAGGAGCATATTACACAACATATTTAGCTGGGTTAGAAAATAACATCTATTTCCAAATAGCCTTAATTATGTTATTAGGTCTGTTAGCTAAAAATGCGATTCTTATTGTAGAATTTGCAATACAACGTCGTAAACAAGGAAAAAGCTTATACGATGCGGCTATTGAAGGAGCAAAAGTGCGTTTAAGACCTATTTTAATGACCTCATTTGCATTTATCCTTGGATTAATGCCGTTAGTATTAGCAAAAGGAGTAGGGGCTGCAGGAAATAACTCTATCGGAACTGGTGCTGCAGGAGGATTGTTAATAGGTACTTTAATAGGGGTATTCGTTATTCCTGTATTATTTGTGGTATTTCAATGGTTACAAGAAAAAGTATCAAGCAAACCAGTTGTTATTGAAACTAAAGAAGATTAATTATGAAACGTATACTAAATAAAACCTTGGTTGTAGCCGTAATGGCTACAACCTTACAAAGTTGTTTTGTTGCTAGGGATTATGCACGTCCTGAGTTAAAAGAAACAGAACATTTGTATAGAACAGATAATTTACCAAAAGATAGTATCTCAATGGCAGATGTATCATGGAAAGATATGTTTACTGATGCCCACTTGAAGCAATATATTGATGAAGGGCTTCAAAATAACTTAGATATCCGTGTAGCAATACAACAAATGGCAGCTGCTGAGGCTTATATGAAACAAGGCAAGGCAGGATATTTTCCTACTTTAAGTGTAGGAGCAAAAGCTACTCACCAAGAATTAGCAAAAAACAGTCAGTTTGGATCTTTTTTTAACGGTAGTATCGACCAGTATGATATAACAGGAAATCTTTCATGGGAAGCCGATATCTGGGGTAAAATACGAAGTAATAAACGAGCAGGAAAAGCAGGTTATTTACAAAGTGTAGCAGCTCATCAAGCAGTAAAAACTCAATTAGTTTCAGCAATAGCAACTACCTATTATCAGTTAGTAGCTTTAGATGCTCAGTTAGAAATTACTGAACAAACTATTGAAACGAGAGAGAGTAGTGTAAATACTATCAAAGCTCTTAAAGATGCAGGTCAGGTAAATCAGGTAGCAGTAGATCAAAATATTGCACAGTATAACAATGCAAAAGCACTAAAAGTAGATTTAGAAGCATCTATCTTTAAAATTGAGAATACACTAAATCTATTACTAGGAAGAACATCTGTAGTTATTGAAAGAAGTAAACTTTCAGAGCAACAACTAAATGCCGCTATTAAAGTAGGTGTTCCAGCAACTTTATTAAGAAATAGACCAGATGTTATGGCAGCTGAATATGGTTTAATAAACGCTTTTGAAATGACTAATGTTGCCAAAAGTAATTTTTACCCATCGTTAACAGTAACGGCAAGTGGAGGATTTCAAAGTTTAGAGTTAGATGAATTATTAAGCACAAACTCTTTGTTTGCAAATATTATAGGAGGTTTAACACAGCCTATTTTTAATCAAAGAAAGATTAAAACACAACATGAGGTAGCTAAAGCACAACAAGAACAAGCATTGTTAACTTTTAAAAAGACTTTGTTAACTGCTGGAAATGAGGTTTCAAATGCACTTTTTGATTATAAATCAGAAACCGAAAAGTTTGATTACAGAAAAAATGAAGTTGAAGCTTTACGAAGAGCAGAAGTAAATTCTGAAGAGTTGTTAAAAAATGGATATGCTAATTATTTAGATTTATTAACAGCAAGAGAAAGAGCTTTAAATGCTGAGTTAAATGTTATCAATAACAAGTTAAATCAGTTATTAAGTGTTGTTAATTTATATGAAGCACTTGGAGGCGGTTGGAAGTAAATAGGTTATAATGGGTAATAGGTCAAAACTTATTAAGGTAGCCAAAGAAAAGTTTATAGCATTTGGCAGTAAGCATACCACAATGGATGAAATAGCTGAGCTACTCGGAATTTCAAAAAAAACTATTTATGCTTGCTTTTCTTCAAAAGAGGAATTGATAATTGAAAGTATTAAAGAATTAATAAATGAATTCAAAATTGATACTGAACCTATTTTAAAATCTGATAAAACAGCATTAAGTAAAGTAATAGAGATATATAAAGTAATTTTTAAGTACGTAGAAAAGTTTAAACCTTCATTTATTTTTGGGTTAAAAAAATACTACCCTAATGCTTACGATGCTTATAAAGAGATTACTACAGATGTTGTTTCAACAGATATAATGAATTTACTAGAAGAAGCCAAAACACAGGGAGAAATAAGATCTGATGTAGATCTTGAGTTATTTAGTAAGTTATATTTAAGCGGGCTTGAGAGTCGTTTGTTTGATGCAGATAATTTGTTTGACGATTACTCAAAAGAAGTACTATTAGAGTATATGATTATTAATAACTTAAACTCTCTAAAACCCGCTAAATAAGTACACAAGTTTTTGTGGTTTTTGATAAGAAGTGTCATGTAGTATGTTATCATATCTGCAAGACACTTTTTTTGTGTTTGAAGATCAGGTAGTTATTAAAAAGGATTAAGGGAAAGTATTTTGATGTATTTTTGTGGGAAATAAATAAAATTTGCTAAAAAAAATAACCATATATCTATTACTTAGTCTTGTAACCCAGTTGTATAGTCAGAATAAAGTAGATTCACAGTTTGCTGAAGTTCAGAAAAAAGCAGAGAGTTATTTAGAAAAACTACAAGAAAACTATAAGGAAGGAAACTACAAACTTCATAAGATTTATAGTGATTCTCTTTATAATATTTCTAAAGAGAATAACCTAAAAGATCTACAAGTAAAAGCAATGGTTAATCAAGCAATAAGCTTGAACATGCAAACAAAGTATGTAGAAGGTATAGCATTGTATAAAGAAGCATTAGTCGTAGCAAAAACAATACAAGAAAGTAAACAAGCTGAAACTGTAGTGCTGGTTAATTTAGGAAACACATATAATAATGTTGAGCTTTATGAAAAAAGTATAGAAACCATGAAGAAGGTTTTAAAGCAAACTACCTATGTGAAGAAACCTAACTTAATAAAAATGGCTGCGTTGAATGGTTTATCAACAAGCTATTCAGCTTTAAATAATGAGGAAAAATCACTGTTTTATGCGCAGCAAGTAAAAAAAATAGGAGAAGAAACAGGAAATGAAAGTATTGTTTTAACATCATTAAACCATATCAGTAGTTCGTATTATAAGTTAGGAGAATATGAAAAATCAGTTGAAATAGCTAATAGAGCTAGAAAGTATAAGGCTTTTGAAAAAAATACTAGAGTAAAAGCATGGATTTTTGTCAATTTAGGAGTCGCAAATTTAAAATTAGAACATTACAATAAAGCGGAAGAAAATTTAAAACAAGCATTAAGTATAGCTTCTGAAAAGAATATAGAAGAAATAGAAATGATATGTTATAAAAATCTAGCTATAATATATCAAAAGCTAAACAAAACAACAGCTTATTTAAATGCAGAAAAGAAACATAACAAAAGCCGAATAAGTTTTCTGAAGAATCAAAAGAAAGCTATTACAGAAGAGTTAAAAGCAGAAATTGGAGCAAGAGAAGAAACAGTTTTAGCACAAGAAAACACAAAAGCGCTACTTTCAGAACAACAAAAAAGTTTGTTGTGGTTTGGTGTGTTTTGTGTAATTGGTTTAGGAGGTGTGTTTTGGATTTACATAAAAAAGAATGAAGAGAAAAGTGTTATAAAAGAAACAAATGGAATAACGGAAAAGATAAAAGAAGCTTCTGAAAAGTATAAAAACTCCTCATTGTCAAAAGAAGATAGAGTTTCTTACCAGCAAAAAATATTAAAAGCAATAGAAGAAGAAAAGATATACTTAAATCACGATTTAACTCAAGCAAACTTTGCAAAAAAACTATCGTTAAGTAGTCATCATTTATCTGAAGTATTTTCGTTTGAATTTGATAAAAACTTCTACCAACTTATCAATTCATATCGAATAAAAGAAGCTAAAAAAATATTAGAACAACCTACTAATAAAGATTACAAAATAATTGCTGTAGCCTACGATGCTGGTTTTAAAAGTAAAACAACATTCAACCGTGTGTTTAAAGAACAAACAGGTTATACACCTACAGAGTACCGAAAAAAACTAATAAAATAGGTTCCACTCTATAGAATGATACTTCTATAACAACCAGCGGTTATATCTTGCGCCTTATTATTTAATAGTACAATCAAACAAAAAACATCTATGATTATTTAGGTGGTTTTACATCATGTGTTATGTTGTAAAATTAAAATGGTTAGTTAAGAAGAAGTTTAAAATTAGATTAAAAAGAATGAGGAAATTTATTAGTAAGTTTTTAAAGAATAGTTTTACAGTACTTTTTTTTATTGTAAGCAGTCAATTGTTTTCACAGTCATTTACATCTTTATGGAATACTACAAATGTTAGTACTGATTCTTCAGCAGATAATGAAATATCCATACCAACCAATTCAGCTTATACTTATTCTTATACCATTGACTGGGGTGACGGAAATATAGACTCAAATGTAACGGGAGATATTACACATACCTATGCTACACAAGGAACTTACACAATTAAGATAGATGGTACGTTTCCTGCAATCTATTTTAACA
Organism: Tenacibaculum sp. DPLXC6; assembly: GCF_056815515.1. Taxonomy (NCBI): domain Bacteria; kingdom Pseudomonadati; phylum Bacteroidota; class Flavobacteriia; order Flavobacteriales; family Flavobacteriaceae; genus Tenacibaculum; species Tenacibaculum sp. DPLXC6. Next base: position 1,745,620 of record NZ_CP141806.1, on the reverse strand, counting down.
ATGCTGGAGACGTTGACAAAATTATTGAAATATTGTCTTGGGGTACAATTCAATGGCAAAGTATGGAAAATGCATTCTACGGATGTTCAAACCTAAATTTTGATGCCATTGCTCCACCAGATTTAAGTCAAGTTACTAGTTTACAAAATGCTTTTAGAGATTGTTCATTATTTAATGGTATTATGAATAATTGGAATATGAGCACCATAACTAATATATCAGGATTATTTATGGATTGTGAAATTTTCAATAGACCTTTAGATCAGTGGGATACATCTAATGTAACAGATATGTCTTACACTTTTTACGATGCAAGCAATTTCAATGAACCATTAGATAATTGGAATACATCAGCGGTAACTACTTTAGAAAACTTTTTATATAGGGCTCGTAAATTCAATCAAAATATTAATAGCTGGAATGTAGCTAATGTTGTTAATATGGAAGGAGCTTTTTATTATACGAGTGCATATAATCAACCAATGAATAACTGGAACGTTAGTAACGTTACTAATATGATTGATACATTTAAAAGATCTAGCTTCAACAGTCAAATAGATAGTTGGGATGTAAGTAAAGTTACAACGATGAAAGGTATGTTTAGTCAATCTAGATTCAATCAGCCTTTAAGTACTTGGGATGTAAGTAGTGTCGTTAATATGTCGCAGATGTTTTTCAGTAATAGAACTTTTAACCAACCTTTAGATAGTTGGAATGTAAGTAATGTTACTAATATGTCAGGTATGTTTGATGGATGGCATGGAAGAACTGTTTTTAATCAACCTATAGGTAATTGGAATGTAAGTAATGTTACTGATATGAGTTACATGTTTCGAGATAACTCTGGTTTTAATCAGCTCATAGGTAATTGGGATGTGAGTAATGTAATTACTATGAGTGGAATGTTTGAAGGAGCTATTGCTTTTAATCGGGATATAAGCTTGTGGAATACCAGTAAGGTTACCGATGTAGAAAGTATGTTTGAAAGAACAGAAGCTTTCAATCAGCCATTGAATACTTGGGACGTAAGCAATATTACTAATATGCGTAACATGTTTCAACAAGCAGAAGCTTTTAATCAACCTTTGAATAGCTGGGATGTAAGTAATATTACGAGCTTTCAATATATGTTTGATAGAGCTATATCCTTTAATCAAGATATAACCGGTTGGGAAACCGGAAATGTTAGAAACATGTCTTATATGTTCAATCAGGCTACTTCATTTAATCAAAATATAGGAGTCTGGAACATATCTAGTGTTACAAACATGACAAATATGTTGTCAAGTAGTGGTATTTCTCAAGAAAATTATGATAATATTCTTATAGCCTGGAGTGCTCAAACAGTTCAAAACAACATTAACTTAGGAGCGACGAACCTTAATTACTGTGATGCATTAAACCAAAGACAAAGTCTAATTGATAATAATGGTTGGACTATATCAGGAGATATTGTAAACTGTTCTTATGTATTATGTACTCAAATAACAATGCCGCAAGCAGGTGACACACAAGTACCTGCAAACAGTGATATTCGTTGGAATCCAGCACCTAATGCTACAGGGTATAGAATTAGTGTAAGAAGAGAAAACGGAGCGACTTCACAGGTTATATATAATAATGAAGATGTAGGAAATGTAGTAGGAGTAGACTTTACCAATGAATTTATAGCAGGAGATACTGTATATGTAACAGTTGTTCCTTATAATGATGAAGGACCAGCTACAGGTTGCCAGGAAATTAGTTTTACAGTAATAGAAAGTTGGGTAAATAGTCCAGATGCATTTAAACTTACCTATGATACAAGTATTCAATCTTCACGCACTACACCAACAAATCAGTTAAGAATAGAAACAAATTCAGGTTATCCAAAATATCTTACGTACAACTATTCTATAGACTGGGGAGATGGACAATACAACCATAATGTTACAGGTGATATTACACACACATACCTTACTCCAGGGATTTATACAGTAAGTATTATTGGTGTCTTTCCTTCTCCAAAGCATGAAACTTTTGGAGACTCTGACAAGTTATTATCTATAGATCAATGGGGAACACAAGTCTGGGAAAGTATGTACGAAGCTTTTTATAGTTGCGCAAATATGGAGTACAATACTACAGATATTCCTAATCTAAGCAATGTAATGGATATGGAAAGAATGTTTAGTTCATGTAGAAAATTTAATGGAAACATAAATAATTGGAATGTTAGCAATGTAACCAACATGCGAAGTATGCTTAGTGGAACTTCAATTTACAACCAACCACTTAATAACTGGGATGTAAGTAATGTTACTAATATGAACTATATGTTTGGTAGTGCTGTAGAGTTTAATCAAGACATAGGGAATTGGAATACCGGAAATGTTACAAATATGGGAGGTATGTTTCAGAATGCAGAAATATTTGATCAGAATCTTAATAACTGGAATGTAAGCAGTGTTACAGATATGAGTAGCATGTTTGAAAGAGCAGAAGCATTTAACCAACCACTTAATAATTGGGATGTAAGTAATGTTACCAATATGTCTGAAATGTTTAAAGGATTTATTTCAAGTATGGCTTTTAATCAAAATATAGATAATTGGGATGTAAGTAATGTTACAGATATGTCTGAAATGTTTCAGAGATGTGTTGATTTTAATCAACCTTTAAATTCTTGGAATGTAGGTTCTGTTACAAATATGACTTCAATGTTTGAAAGCGCATCTGTATTCGATCAACCACTAGATAGTTGGAATGTATCTAAGGTTACTAGCATGGAGAGTATGTTTCAAAGCGCTGGTGATTTTAATCAAAATATAAATAGTTGGAATGTAACAAATGTAACGAACATGAGTTTAATGTTTTACAATGCTCAAATGTATAACCAACCGTTAAATTCTTGGGATGTAGACTCAGTAGTTAATATGTCAGGGATGTTCCGAAGAGCAGAGGTGTTTAATCAACCATTAAATAATTGGGATGTAAGTGCTGTTGCTAATATGAGCCAAATGTTTCAACAAGCCACAGTTTTCAATCAACCATTAAATTCTTGGAATGTAAGCTCAGTAACGTTAATGCCTTCAATGTTTGAAGAAGCTATTGCTTTTGATAACCCGTTGGAAAACTGGAATGTTTCAGTAGTTACAAACTTTGAAGCAATGTTTAAAGATGCAGAAATATTTAACCAACCTTTAGGGAATTGGAATACAGGCGAAGCACAAACGATGGCTGAAATGTTTTATGGAGCGTCTAAATTTAATCAAGATATTAATAACTGGAATGTATCTTTTGTAACCACCATGCAAGAAATGTTTCGGGGAGTAACATCTTTTAATAGATCGTTAGATTCTTGGAATGTAGCATCAGTAACAAATATGCAAGGTATGTTTCAATCAGCAGAGGTCTTTGATGGTGCTATTGGAAGTTGGAATATCAGGAGAGTAACCACCATGCAAGATATGTTTAATGGAGCAATAAACTTTAATCAACCTATTAATAATTGGAGACCAACAGCAGTGACAAACATGGATAGAATGTTTCAAGGTGCAAGTTTGTTTAATCAATCTTTAAACCAATGGTTATTAAATACGGTATCTATGAACGCTATGTTTAATAACGCTACAGTTTTTAATCAAGATTTAGGTGATTGGAATATTAGTGGTGTAACTAACATGCAAAATATGCTAGATAATACAGCTCTTACCAGAGTAAATTATGACAATACGCTTATTGCTTGGTCAGAACAAACACTAACACCAGGAATAAATCTAGGAGCTAACACTCTTATATATTGTGATGCTGTAGAAGAAAGACAATCAATGATTGATGATTTTGGATGGTCTTTTACAGGTGATGTCTTAGATTGTCCTATTCCAGAATGTACACAGTTAATAGCTCCTTTACATGGAGCAACAGATGTTCCTGTAAATACCAATTTAACTTGGGAATCTGTTTTGTATGCACGTGAATATGCTTTAACAATTAGAATTGAACCATCTGGAACCATAATAAATGAAACTGTTGTAAATGCCACCACTTATGAATTTGCTACAGATTTTTCAGGAGGAGAAACAGTTCATGTTACTATTGTACCTTCAAACGAAAATGGAGAAGCGGTAGGACCTTGTTCAGAAGAAAGTTTTACCCTATCTACAACTCCATCAACAGTACCAAATTGTACTAATTTAACCCTGCCACTTGCTGGTGGTACAGATATATCTGTAAGTACAAATTTAGAATGGAATGTTATAAGTAATGCAGATGGGTATAGGCTTACAGTAGGAACTACTTCTGGAGGATCAGATATTTTTAATAGTATAGATGTAGGTAACAGTACAACATATGATTTACCTGTAGATTTACCAGAAGACACCGATATTTTTGTAACTATAACTCCTTATAACGATGAAGGAGATGCAATAAGTTGTGGAGAAGAATCTTTTAAAACAGAGTTTATTCCAGTAGCACCTAGTTGTACAAGTTTAGTGAATCCTATAAATGGTTCAACGAATGTTCCGTTGAATACTGATATTTCTTGGAATGAAATTGCAGAAGCAACAGGATATTTAGTAAGTGTAGGAACTACTCAAGGAGGAATAGAAGTTGTGAATAGTATTGATGTAGGAAATACTACTTCGTATAGTTTTACCCAAGATCTACAAGAAAATAGAATACATTATGTTCGTATAATTCCATACAATGATGTAGGTGACGCTACAGGTTGTGTAGAAGAAAGTTTTACTACAGGAGATGCAGTTGTAAATGTGCCAAATTGTACAACAATCACAGTTCCAAGTAACGGAGCACCGAATGTTAGTGTTAGTACAGGAATTAGTTGGGACGCAGTAGCTGATGCTGATGGATATTACCTATCAATCGGAACAACTTCAGGTGGAACTGATATTGTAAATAATGAAGTAGTAATAGGAACGAGTTACACACTAGCAAGTGATTTACCAGAAACGACCACAATTTATGTCTCGGTGACTCCTTATAATTCTGTAGGAAGTGCTACAGGTTGTTCAGAAATTAGTTTTACTACGGAAACATTGCCAACAGCACCGAACTGTACAACAATCACAGTTCCAAGTAACGGAGCAACGAATGTTAGTGTTAGTACCGGAATTAGTTGGGACACAGTAGCAGATGCTGACGGATATTACCTATTAATTGGAACAACTTCAGGCGGAACTGATATTGTAAATACTGAATCAGTAACAGGAACGAGTTACACACTAGCTAGTGATTTACCAGAGACAACAACAATTTACGTGTCGGTAATTCCATATAATTCGATAGGAAGTGCCACAGGTTGTTCAGAAATTAGTTTCACTACAGAAACATTACCAACAGCCCCAAATTGTACCACAATCAAAGTTCCAAGTAACGGAGGAATGAATGTTAGTGTTAACACTGGAATCAGTTGGGATGCAATAGCTGATACGGATGGATATTATCTGTCAATCGGAACAACTTCAGGTGGAACTGATATTGTAAATAATGAAGTAGTAACAGGGACGAGTTACACACTAGCAAGTGATTTACCAGAAACGACCACAATTTATGTTTCGGTAATTCCGTACAATTCGGTAGGAAGCGCTACAGGATGTTCAGAAATTAGTTTCACTACGGAAACATTGCCAACAGCCCCAAATTGTACAACAATCACAGCTCCAAGTAACGGAGCAACGGATGTTAGTGTTAGTACAGGGATTAGTTGGGATGCAGTAGCTGAAGCAGATGGATATTATCTGTCAATTGGAACAACTTCAGGCGGAACTGATATTGTAAATAATGAATCAATAAGAGGAACGAGTTACACACTAGCAAGTGATTTACCAGAAACGACCACAATTTATGTCTCGGTGACTCCTTATAATTCTGTAGGAAGTGCTACAGGATGTTCAGAGATTAGTTTTACAACCGAAGTATTACCAACAGTACCGAATTGTACAACGATTACAGTTCCAAGTAACGGAGCAATGAATGTTAGTGTTAGTACAGGAATTAGTTGGGACACAGTAGCTAATTCAGATGGATATTATATATCAATCGGAACAACTTCAGGAGGAACAGATATTATAAATAATGAAGTAGTAACAGGAACGAGTTACACACTAGCAAGTGATTTACCAGAAACGACCACAATTTATGTCTCGGTAACTCCTTATAATTCTGTAGGAAGTGCCAGAGGTTGTTCAGAAATTAGTTTCACTACAGAAACATTGCTAACAGCCCCAAATTGTACAACAATCACAGTTCCTACCAGTGGAGCAACGGATGTTAGTGTTAGTACCGGAATTAGTTGGGACGCAGTAGCTGATGCAGGTGGATATTACCTGTCAATTGGAATAACTTCAGGCGGAACTGATATTGTAAATAATGAAGTAGTAACAGGAACGAGTTACACACTAGCAAGTGATTTACCAGAAACGACCACAATTTATGTCTCGGTGACTCCATATAATTCTATAGGAAGTGCTACAGGTTGTTCAGAAATTAGTTTTAGAACAGAAGAAGGTTTAGTAGGAGAAACTAAATATGGTTTTTCTCCGAATGGTGATGGAGTAAATGACTTTTGGGAAATAAAAGGAATTGAAGAATATCCTAACAATTCAGTAACTGTTTTTAATAGGTGGGGAGATATGGTGTTCCAGATAAAAGGATATGATAACCAGTTTAATGTTTTTAGAGGTGTTGCCAATAAGCTAACAAGTATGGGAGGTGATAAGTTGCCAGCAGGAACATACTTTTTCAATATAAAAATTTCAAAAGGGGGAAATTCAACAGAAAAGAAAGGGTTTTTAGTTTTAAAAAGATAAGATGAAAGAGATAAGAAACTATATTTTACCATTAATTTTTATAATGGTATTTCAGAATAATTGGGGACAACAGACGGCTTTGTATCCAGAGTATAATTATAATCCGTTTATTATAAATTCGGCTTATACAGGAATGTCAGATGGAGCAGAAATTACACTTAGCAATTACGGTTATATAAATAGTATTGAAGGAAGTCCCAGAACATTATCATTAAGTTTTCATTCTCCTATAGCTAGGAAGAAAATGGGAATAGGTGGAGCTATAGTAAGAGACAAAATAGGTGTGAGCACTTATACAAATGCATATGCTGCATATTCGTATAAAATATTTTTTGATACTGAGATTGATAGACCTTATTGGCAGCATTATAATGAACATGTAATATCGTTTGGACTAACAGCGGGAGTACAGCAGTTTAATGAGAATCTGTTAGAGCTAGGAATTACTGACGATATAGAGTTTTCAGAAAATATAAATGTAACTGTGCCAACTGTTGGGATTGGATTTTTGTACAATCATGCAGATTTTTATGCAGGAATTTCACTACCAAACCTTTTAGGAGATAAACTAGCATCAAGAGATGATTTAGATATATCAAATCCTGTTTATGGTTATTTTGGGTATCGTTTTTTTACCAATAGATTTGAGGAAGTAATGATTAAGCCTAGTGTTTTCTTAAAGTATGAAGGTGGAGCACCTATGCAGATTGATGCAAATGTTGCAGTTAACTATAAAAACAAATTCGAAATAGGTACTGGTTATCGAAGTAGCTCTTCAATTAATTTTATGGCAGGTATTTATGCTCTAAAAAACTTAAAGTTTGTGTATTTCTACAATGCTGCGTTTAGCAATTCAGTGTTAGGAAATAGCCATGGAGTTGTTCTATCGTATGTTTTTGAGAAAAAACGTAGGTATTAAAAGGAGTATTATAGAATTGTTACCTAAAACTCCAATTTTTATAATTAGCAGAAGCCTCTAGTTGATTTTCAATAGTATCAGGTAATTCAGGGAAGAAATCAATACCTGTTTTTTGTTCTAATTCATCAATAGAAACCACAAAATCAGATAGAGGTTTGTTGCTTTCTTTATGAGGAAGTAAAAAAGCAATAGCTTTAATTTCAGGCTGAGTATAATCTAATAAAACTTTATAAAAATAATTAGGAACACTTACTTTTTCCTTTCCAATGGTTTTTAAGTTAGGTTCTAAAATACCACCAGTAACAACATACAAACGATTATACTTTTTTGCCCAATAACGAGTTTTTTGTTCTAGTTTATTCCAAATACCAGCGTTAAATTCATGGTTTTGAGGAGAAATGTTAGAGGTGTAAAAAGTTTCATCATGAGCACTTTTAGAAGCACGTCTATCACCAGCAGGACATAAGTGTCCCTTGTCATAACCAGATTTTTTATAATTTCTCCAATCCGCAGACTTTGTCTTTACCTTAGGGTCTACAATAAAAAAAGGACGTTTACGATTGGTATAAACAATATCACTTTTATCTAAAGGATAAGCAACCCATTCGGCTTGCTCGTGTTTTTCGCTATATGATAACTGGTAGCCATTATGTTTTATAATGACACCAGTTGTTGAGGTAGGAAAGTAATTGAAGTTATTAGTTTTATTACTAGTTGTTTCTGTTGTAGATTGAGAAGAACCATTAGCCTCTTCTTTTTGTTGTAACCAATAACCTACAAGCAAAGCAACAATGGTAATAACAACCTTTATTTTCCTTGAAGTACTCATTTAATTACCTAACAAAATTTCTTTAAAATCTTCAGTTTTTTCAACTTCATTAAAAATTTCTTGAAACTTAATAGGAGGTACTGTTAATTTACGCTTAACCAAATCTAACCAAGCACCATAAACAGTTATAACTGCAGAGAGCTTACCTGCTTGATTAAAAACTTCATGCTGAATTTTCCAACGCTCACCTTTTCCAGATAAACCAGTAACCTTTAAGTTAACAGTTATGTCTTCTCCCATGTGTATTTCACGTAAAAACTTGGTGTTTTCTTCAAATAAAATAGGGCCAACGTTTTCTTTTGTGAAATCTTGAACAGTTACATTATGCTCTTTAAAAAAACGTAAACGTAATTCAGCAGCATAGTCATTATATGCGGTATGACGCATGTGTATATTGGCATCAAAATCTGCCCATCGTGTTTTAAACTCAACACTAAAACTCATATCAAAAAAATTTAAGAAAGCGAATTTACAAATTTTATGCTTTCACATCCAAAGCATCACGAAGTGTATTTCCAATTAACATAAAAGCCATTACTAAACTCATAATAGCAATTCCAGGAATCAATGCTAAATAAGGTTTTCCAAGAATAATGTAGTTATAGTGATTTTTAATCATAGCACCCCAAGAAGGAGTAGGAGGTTGAGCTCCAATACCTAAAAAACTCAGTCCGCTTTCAATTAAAATAGCAGCAGCAAAATTTGCGGCAGAAATTACAATGATAGGAGCTAAAATATTAGGTAAAATATGTTTGAAAATAATTCTAAAATCAGAAAAACCTAAAGCTTTGGCAGCTTCTACATATTGCTGCTGTTTGGTAGTAATTACTTGACCACGAACTACACGGGCAACTTCTACCCACATGGTTAGCCCTACAGCAATAAAAACCTGCCAAAAACCTTTTCCTAAAGCTAAAGTAATAGCGATTACTAATAAAAGTGTTGGAATGGACCAAGTGATATTAATAATCCACATAATAAAATCATCAATCTTTCCACCAAAATAACCAGCAATAGCACCAATAGGAATTCCTATTAAAAGTGAAATAAACACAGCTATAAACCCAATAAAAAATGAAATTCTAGCACCAATTAATAACCTGCTTAATAAGTCACGACCATATTTATCAGTTCCTAAATAAAACGTTTTTTGCTGAATGTACTTTTCGTAAGAAACAGGAAACTCTTTAGGTAAACCATCGGAGTATTTAATAACTTCTAACTGATTATTTTTAACAGAAAATGATTTAATAGGTATTTCTGTTGATGAATTTTGCTTTCCTTCCATAAAAACAGAAAACCACGATTGTTGATTTTTTACTTCTGAAGGAACACTTAATAGTTGTACAGAAAATCCAGGAGATTTCGAGTGAATTTCTAAATGCATTTGATTGGCAGAGTTACTGTTATCAGGAGCTAAAACATAGCAAAAAACAGCAATAAATCCGCATAAAACAATATACCAAAAACTAAACATACCTGTTTTACTACGTTTAAATTTTTGGATGGCTATTTGCCATAAAGATGTACCTGTATTATTATTCACTCTTTTGTATTTCTTTCAAGTTATTGACATCAATACTTGATGGATTTTGAAAAACTTCCAAATCAAAATATTTTACAGAAGCTAAAATATGATCAAAAATGTTCGCCATAACACGTTCATAATCTACCCAATTTTTCTCTCTACTAAACGCATAAATCTCTAGCGGAATTCCATTAGCAGTTGGCTCTAACTGACGAGACATTAATAACATGTCTTGATTAATTTTTGGGTGATTCTCAATGTATTTATCTAAATAAATTCTGAAAGATCCAAAATTGGTAAGGTTTCTACCATTTAGAATAACCGATTTATCTACGTTATTTTCTTCATTATATTTTTTAACCTCTTTACTACTTTCTTCTATGTAATCAGAAATTAATTCAATCTTTTTAAAACGTTCAATATCTTCATCGGTAAGAAAGTGGATGCTATTTATTTTAATTAAAATTGATCGCTTTATACGTCTACCACCTGAGGTGTTCATTGTTCTCCAGTTCTTAAAAGAATCGGATGTTAAGTAATACGTAGGAATACTGGATATTGTATTGTCAAAATTTCTAATAATTACCGAAGTAAGATTAATTTCAACCACATCACCATCGGCACCATATTTTTCCATAGTAATCCAATCTCCAATTCTAACAGTATCATTTACTGCTACTTGGATACTTGATACAAAACCAAGAATGGTGTCCTTAAAAATTAATAATAATACAGCTGAAAAAGCTCCTAAAGCAGTTAAAAATCTAATTAAAGGTTTACCTGTTAATACTGAAAAAGATGAAATAGCAGCAATTAACCACAATATGACCATAAAGATTTGTACATAGCTTTCTAAAGGTTTGTCTTTGAAAGCATTTGTGGTACGAAGAAAATCTTTAACACTCAGTAAGATACTGCGTATAAACCAAACAATAGCAAAAATAATGGCAATAGTTGCAATACGTTCAGCATAAGTAAACAAGTGAGGGAAATCAACTAAAATATCTTTTAAAAAATTAAAAACAATAGTAAGAATAACAATTCTAGAAAGGTTTAAAAAAGCTTTGTTTTTAATAAGCATGTCATCAAAACTAGTTGATGTTTTTGCAGCCATTTTATTCACCGTTCTTTTACCAACATACCTAAATATTTTGAATAAGATATAACCTAAAATTCCAAATATAATTAGGTTTGTAAATAAATTTAGATAAATGGCAAGCGTTTCCGAGAGTGAAAAATGCTCTTTAAAAATTCTGTAAAAAAACTTGTTCAACATAGTAGAGTTAAGTTAAAATTCTGTGATTTCTTCGCCCATTTTTAAGCCGAACTTTTTTCTAAACCAATATACAACAGCATACAAAATAGGAGTGTCCAGAGCTGCTATAATGACTTTAAATAAAAAACCGCTAAGTAAAAGGCTACCAAAAATACTCCAAGGAAGTATTTTAAAAGAACTCAATAAAAATAATACGGTAAAAGTATCTATAAATTGTGACAAAAAGGTAGAAAAATTATTACGAAGCCATAAATGTTTTCCTTTAGTTAGCCTTTTCCAAAAATGAAAAATACGAATATCTATAAACTGAGCAGCCAAGTAAGCTAACATAGACGCTAATACTGCTAAAGGAGAAAGCCCAAAAACCTTTGTAAAGGTTTCATTTCCTATAGGAGAGTTGTCAATTGCAGGAGCGTAATCAGCTACTAAAATAATTAACATAGAAAAAAAGGAAGCAAAAATACCTGCTACAACAACTTGATTGGCTTTTTTCTTACCATAAATTTCAGAAAGAATATCAGTAATTAAAAAAGTAATAGGATAAGGAAGTATTCCAACAGACACTTCAAAACGAAATAAATTAAAAGGTTCCCAATAAAAAAACTTCTGAAAAATTAGGTTTGAAGTTACAAGAGAGGCTATAAATAACGAAGCTAAAACTAGGTAAATAAGTTGTGCTTGAGATTTTTGTTGTACAGTCATAAAACGAAGATAGTAATTTTAAAAGTTGTATGTTTGCAAGGTTAAACAAACAACAAAACAAACAAATGAAAGCGTATATTTTTCCAGGTCAAGGAGCACAATTTACAGGAATGGGGTTAGATTTATATGAAAACTCTCCATTAGCTCAAGAACTTTTTGAAAAAGCAAATAATATATTAGGTTTTAGTATTACCGACGTAATGTTTGAAGGTACTGCAGAAGAATTAAAACAAACTAAAGTAACACAACCTGCTATCTTTTTACATTCAGTAATTTTAGCAAAAGTTTTAGGAGATGATTTCAAACCAGAAATGGTTGCAGGTCACTCTTTAGGAGAGTTATCAGCATTAGTAGCTAATGGTGTATTGTCTTTTGAAGACGGATTAAAATTAGTTTCTAAACGTGCTTTAGCAATGCAAAAAGCATGTGAAATTCAACCATCTACTATGGCAGCTGTGTTAGGATTAGAAGATGCTGTAGTTGAAGAAGTTTGTGCTTCGATTGATGGAGTAGTGGTAGCAGCAAATTATAACTGTCCTGGACAATTAGTAATTTCTGGGGAAGTTGAAGCAGTAGAAAAAGCTTGTGAAGTATTGAAAGAAAAAGGCGCGAAAAGAGCGTTACTTTTACCAGTAGGAGGAGCATTTCATTCACCAATGATGGAGCCAGCTCGTGAAGAATTAGCTGCAGCTATTGAAGAAACTACATTTAACGAACCTATTTGCCCAGTATACCAAAATGTGGTAGCGAAAGCAGTAACAAATCCTGCTGAAATTAAAGAAAATTTGATAGCACAATTAACAGCGCCAGTAAGATGGACGCAATGTGTGCAAGCAATGATTGCTGATGGTGGTGCTGAGTTTGTTGAAGTTGGTCCTGGTAAAGTATTACAAGGATTAATGCGTAAAATTGATAGAAGTGTAGCTGCTAGTGGAGCTTCTTTAGCATAAATAGTAAAAGCATATAGTATAGAAAAATCCCGTTCCAAAAGAACGGGATTTTTGTTTTTGTGAAAAAGAAAGTTGTTATTTAGCTAAGACACAGTCTTCGCAATCTTTAACTTCACCATAATAGGTTTCTCTGTATTTGTGTACCGTTTCAAGCGGTATAATATTTAAAAACATTTTTTTAATGTAGGTAACATTAGTATGAAGTTTACCCATTTTTCTTGAAAATCGTTTTTCTAAACGTGTTTCTCTTTTAATTTTAATCAATTTCATTATTCTAGTATCATTTAATTAGGATACAAAACTAAAAAGCTTAAAGCGTGATGTCAATTAATAAACGTTAAAACATTAAAAATCAGCTAATAAATATGTGTTCTTGAATTAGGAGTATACTATTTTAAGAATATGATAATAGGAAGTGGAAACAATTCACAAATTAGAGGTGTAAAAAAGCTGTTTTTTATTAAAATGAATGAAAAATCACTCAAAATTGATTGAAAATAATCAAAAATGAGTGGTTTTTTGTCTTTTTGTATAAGAAATTTTAGTTTCTGATATCTAAGGTTTGGAATATTTGTGCTTTTTTAGGAGCTAAAAGAATTAAATAAATTAATAAGATTACTCCTAAAAGCAAAAAGTCTGGTTTTAAAATTAAAATCAAAAAACAAGCACCTTCAATAATAGCCCATCTTACTATAGAAGCAGTTTGATAAACCGCAAATTTCTCCTCATTACTAGCATCTTTTTGTATTTTGCTTAACATGTTTTTAAACATGAAGTTACTAGCAACATAAGCTATTGCAGGAATAAAAGCATAGAATAAAGAAGAGTTATCAATCACCATGTCGAATATAATCTTAAAATTACCTAAAATGGTAAAAGCAAGAGTAATGCCGGCAACTAAAGCAAGGTGGATAATTTTTAAAGTTTTAATTTTTTGATCCATAAGGTTTCAGTCCAAATTATTGAATAAAATCATTTATAGTTTTAGTAATAAATGCTAATTGTTCTTCATCTAATTCGGTATGCATTGGTAATGAAATAACTTCATCAATTAATTGATTAGTTACTGTAAAGTCACCTTCATTATATCGGTCGTCTTGATATGCTTTTTGAGCATGTAACGGAACAGGATAATAAATAGCATTTGGAATACCGTTATCTAATAAATGTTGGTGTAGTTCATTGCGTTTTCCGTTGGTAATTCTTAATGTATACTGATGGAAAACATGCGTAGTAAAATCGCTAATAGTTGGTGTAATAATATTTGAGTTACTAGCAAAGGCGTTTGAATAATATTCTGCAGCTTTTCTACGAGCATCACAATAGCTGTCTAATAAAGGCAATTTAGCTTTTAATACAGCTGCTTGAATAGAATCTAAACGAGAGTTTACTCCAACTACATCATGGTAGTAACGTTTGTACATTCCATGGTTAACCATTCCTCTAAGTGTATGTGCTAATTCATCATCATTCGTAAAAATAGCACCACCATCACCATAGCAACCTAAGTTTTTAGAAGGGAAGAAAGAAGTAGTTCCTACATTTCCAATAGTTCCTGCTTTCTTCTTTGTTCCGTCAGAAAAAGTGTAATCTGCTCCAATGGCTTGGGCATTATCTTCAATTACAAATAAGTTGTGTTCTTTAGCAATTTCTAAAATAGCTTCCATATTAGCACATTGTCCAAATAAATGTACAGGAACAATGGCTTTTGTTTTAGGAGTGATTGCCTTTTTTAAAGCTTCAATGTCAATATTAAATGTATCTGGTTCAACATCAACTAAAACAGGAGTTAATTTTAATAAGCCAATTACTTCAACTGTTGCGGCAAATGTAAAATCTGCAGTAATAACTTCATCTCCTGGTTCTAAACCTAAGCCCATCATCGCTATTTGCAAAGCGTCGGTACCATTAGCACATGGAATTACATGCTTAACGCCTAGATAATTTTCTAAATCAGCTTGAAATTCATGAACGTACGGTCCGTTAATATATGCTGAAGAATTTAGAATTTCTTGAATTGAAGTATCAACTGTATCTTTTATTTTTTGATATTGACTTTGTAAGTCAACCATTTGAATTTTTCTCATTTTGACATGATTTTATAGACATCAAAAATACAAACTATCTTTCATTGTTAAAGGGTCTTTGTAGAAAATAATAAGAGCAATAAGCGTATGTTTTGTATCAGTATTATACAATATGTTTAATATATGAATTATAAAGCAACAAAGGTTGAGTATTGTCGTTTTGTAAAAAGAGAAACTAAGGTTACGTGTTACTTAATGAAAACATCTAAACGTAAAATAGCATTTAAGGTTTTAATAGGTTATGCCACTTTGGCGGTTTTAGCAGTTGTTTCAGGAATTTTGTTATTTTCTGAAATTAAAACATATATAGAAATCCAAAAGCAAGGTGTTTCTGATAGAAATAATATTATACAAACAGGAGGTTTAATTGCTGATATATATGAAAATGAAAATCTAGGAAGAGCTGCTATTCAGTTGAATTCTTATAAACGATATAATGAGTATGTAACAGAAAATAAATCATTATTAAAAAAGATTGATTCACTTAATTTCTTAGCAAAAGATGTATCTAAAAAATCAATTTTAGATAGTGTTAAGTTAGTTCTAAATAAAAAACGAAAAAACATAACGAGTTTAAGAAGGTTAAACCAAAGAAATGCTTCCGAGAAATCTATTAACGAAGCTATAGATAAGCTAGGGTCTATAGATTCACTACTTGGAAAGGGTTCAGTAAAAGATCTTGTTGATAATCCTGATGTTTTTAGTAAAAAAACAGGACTAAGTTTAGAAAGGTACTTAAAGTTGTTTGATAGAGAAGATGAAGAAAAACCCGTTAATGCTGAAGAGCAAAAACAAATAGATTCTTTAGTTTCAGCTTCTAAAGAAATACTTCAAAAAGCTCAAAGAGAAACAACCATTAAGCGGAGGTTTTTGCGAATAAAAGAAAGGGAGTTAATAGAAAACGATATCACAATATCAAGAAAATTACGAGAGGTTTTAAGTGTGCTTGAAAGAGATGTTATTTTCAATGCAAATCAAGCTCATAAAAAACATGAAGAAACGCTTGGGCGTAGCAAGAACATAATTCTTTTAGCTACGGGAGTTGGTTTTGTTATCATCGTACTTTTCTCAATAATAATTTTAAATGATTTTTGGAGAAGTCAACATTATAGACAAGAATTAGAAAGTGCGAATGCAATAACCTCATCGCTTTTAAAAAGTAGAGAGCAGTTAATATCTATGGTTAGTCACGATTTGAGGACTCCGCTAAGTACAATTACTGGCTTTAGTGAGTTGTTGCAAAAATCTATAGCTAATACTAAGGAGAAAAACTATGTAGTGCACATACAAAATGCATCGGTTTACATGGGACAGCTTGTAGGTGACCTTTTAGAGTTTTCCAAATTAGAAAACGGTAAAATAACTATTGAGGCTATTCCTTTTGATTTAAAGAGAAATATAGAAGAGGTGGCAAATAGCGCTAAAAATCTTGTTCAAAACAAGCCTGTTTCAGTGAATGTAAAACATGATGAAAAAATAAACTCACTAATTGTTAGCGACCCTTTTAGAATAAAACAAATACTATATAATTTAGTAACCAATGCCTGTAAGTTTACAAAAGAAGGTTCAATTACAATACAGAGTAAATTAAGAAGTGTAAAGGAAAAAAAATATATAGAGATTGCGGTAATCGATACAGGAGTAGGAATAGGTAAAGACAAACAAGAAAAAGTATTTAAAGAATTTACACAAGTGCACGAAAAAGAGAATGGTCAAAATGGATTTGGATTAGGTTTAACTATTTCCAAAAGACTAGCGGAACTTTTGGGAGGTTCTTTAACTTTACAAAGTAGCTTGGGGAAAGGAAGCAGGTTTTCACTATTTGTACCAGTTACATTTGCTGAAGGAAAAACAAAAGAATATGAAGCAAATTATCAAAAAGAGATGCTCAACATTCATGCAGTAGTGGTTGAAGATGATACTTCTTTGAGATCATTGTTAAAGAATGTTTTAAAAGGATTTGGAGTTACAGTAACTTCTTTTAGTAATGCACAAGAAGCACTGAATGAAATAGATAATGTTGCTTATGATTTGGTCTTGACTGATATTCAGCTTCCTAAAATGAATGGTATCCATTTTATGGAGACTTTAAAGAAGCATAATTCCTATAAAGGTCAGCCCATCGTAGCAATGACTGGAAGGGCGAATTTATCAGAAAGTGAATATATTAAAAACGGCTTTTCAGATGCATTAATTAAACCTTTTCACTCTAAAAGATTAAAAGAAATTTTACAACAGTTTTTTGATTTTAAAATCCAAGATAATGATGTAATCAATAGTTACATTGATAACAAGAATACAGATAGTTTTGATATTACTACCTTGAAAACATTTTTTAATAATGATGAGGTAGAGATAAATAAAACTTTAGAATCTTTTTTAAAAGATACTGAAGAGAACTTATTGTTATTAAAGAAGTTTGTGAAAGAAAATGACTTACAGGGATTTAATAATGTTAGTCATAAAATGTTAGGAATGTCAAAGCAACTAAAAGCGACTAAACTAATTGCTTTTTTGGAAGAATTTGAGGTTAGTGATGAGATAAACAAAACCTCATGGAGAAATTTTGAAAAAGAGTTGAAAATCTTTTTAAAGGAAGTAAAAGAGTACCTTAACTAATATCATACTCTTTCAATTTATTATATAAGGTTTTTCTGGTAACGTTTAAAAGCTTTGCAGCTTTAGTTTTGTTATTTCCAGCCTCATGTAAAGCTCTAATGATAAGTTTTTTTTCATTTTCTTTGGTAGAAAAATCATTAGGTAAACTGTATTGACTTTCGGTGTTTTTTAATTCTTCAGGTAAAACTTCTTTTCCTATAATTTCAGTTTGAGATAAAAGCGTAGCTCTTTTAATAACATTAGATAATTCTCGTAAGTTTCCAGGCCAATTATATTGTTGAAATAAAGCTAGAACTTCCTGAGAAAATCCAGCAATTGATTTGTTGAGCTGTTTGTTAGCCTTTTCTAAGAAGAAATCAGCATATAGAATTAAATCATCTTTTCTATCTTTTAAACTAGGAACCTTGATAGAAAACTCATTTAAGCGATGGTATAAATCTTCTCTAAAATTACCTTTTTCAACAGCTAACAATAAATCTTCATTAGTAGCTGTAATCAAACGAATGTCTACCATAATTTCTTTACTACTTCCAACAGGCTTAATCTTCCTTTCTTGTAAAGCACGTAATAACTGTACCTGACTTTCATAGTTCAAATTTCCAACTTCGTCTAAAAAAAGAGTTCCTCCATTTGCAGCTTCAAAATGTCCTATTTTATCATTTATAGCTCCAGTAAAAGATCCTTTTTGATGCCCAAAGAACTCGCTTGAAGCAATTTCTTTAGGTATGGCTCCACAATCTACAGCAATAAATGGTTTGTCTTTACGTAAACTTTGGGTATGAATTGTGTTTGCAACAACCTCTTTACCTGTACCACTTTCACCTGTAATAAGAACAGACATGTCGGTTGGAGCTACTAAGTGAATATGTTCGTGTAAACTTTTAGAGGCTGAACTTATGCCTGAAACAATATTAGAATTTGAGTTTGAAACTTTTTTATCTTCTTTTTTGGTCTCAGTAATTTTTTCAGCTTTAACCTCAAGAGCATTACTAATCACCTCTAAAACTTCATCAGGGTTAAAAGGCTTAGAAATATAATCAAAAGCTCCTTGTTTCATTGCTTGTACTGCTGTTGAAACTTCTGCATAACTAGTCATTAAAACAACAGGAATATTACTATCGGTATTTTTACTCTGTTTCAATAAATCAATACCATTTCCATCAGGAAGGCGTAAATCAGTAAAAATTAAATTATAGGAATGTTTTTTTAAGAGAGTGAAAGCGTTTTTAATAGTATAGCTAACCTCTACAGTGTACTGATGTCGCTCTAAGAAATGTTTTAACATATTAGAAAAAGTAACATCATCCTCTACCAATAAAATCTTTTTCATAAAAAATGTTTATTCTAAATTGTTTGTATAAATATAAGCTCTTTGTAAAAAACAAAAAGAGCGTTTTACATGAAAACGCTCTTTCGTCAATAAAATTGAGGAGGGAAATAAAAAAATTACTTTTTTGAATTGCTAACTTCTTTTTCGTCTAATAAGTTACCTTCTTTGTCAGTATAAATAGTTTTGTTAGTGTTGTTTACACTAATTTCTAATTTATACTGCTCTTTTTCGTTTACAAAAGCTTTACTTAAGGTAGCCTTAGGGAAGCTTTCCTTAATAGAGTTTACTAATGTTGCTGGTAACTTGTCTAAAGAGATTTCTTGGAATCCATCCGTTACAACCGTATGAACTGGGGTAATAGGGGAATTAGTGTTATTTACTGTTGCGTAAGTTGAAACTCCTGCTAAAATTGCTACTGCTAAGATTAATTTTTTCATGACATTAAGTTTTTAAGTTATAATTATTTATTGTTGTAATACAACAAGGGGAATATGTGTGTTATTTTACTTCTTTGGCATCTAACCAGTTTCCGTTTTTGTCTGCAAAAAGAGTTTTGCTTTCATTTTCTAAGCTAATCTCTAATTTGTATTGCTCTTTTTCGTTTACAAAAGCTTTGCTTAATTTACCTTTAGGAAAACTTTCTTTTACAGATTTTACTACTGCTGCTGGTAATTTATCTAAAGAAACTTCTTTAAAACCTTTTTCTACAACCGTGTGAACTGGAGTAATAGGAGAAATAGTGTTGTTAGTTGTTGCGTAAGTTGAAGCTCCTGCTAAAATTGCCGCTGCTAAAATTAAATTTTTCATGATATTAAGTTTTTAAGTTATTTACGTATTTGCTTGTTGTATTGAAAGAAATATGCCATCAATTTCAATTAAACTCTTAAAATATTCAACATATTGATTGTTAGTTGTTTGTTGTTTTGTAAAGGTTGTAGAGGTAATGTTTTTATGTGTAAAAAGTGTGTAAACAATTAATTAATACTGTGTAAAAGTTACACGATTTACTCAGAAGATAAACAATAAATATTTCTGTTATCTTTGAAGAAAATCATCCCTAATGAAGTTATTTAAAAAGTCTTTAAAAATTGTTCTGTTATTATTAGTGTTAGTAAGTGTTGGAGTTTGGTTATTTACAAAAACCTTACATCCTACGTATAAAGGAGAGTTAGCATTAGCTAATATTTCAGATAAAGTTACGGTGTATTATGATGAGGTTGGAGTACCGCATATCAATGCGCAAAATCAACTAGACGCTTATACTGCTTTAGGGTATGTGCATGCTCAAGATAGGTTGTGGCAAATGGAACTAATCAGAAGAATTGCAGCTGGAAGATTAGCAGAAGTTTTTGGAAAAGATTTGGTAAGAGTAGATAAGTTTTTTTCTGGATTAGGAATTGAAGAAGCTGCCGAAAAAACGATTCAAGAATTAGATAAAAATTCAGAAACTTATAAATTAACGGAAGCTTACTTAAATGGAGTTAATCAGTTTATTGAAGAAGGAGTAACGCCATTAGAATTTTACTTAGTAGGGTTGGATAAAGAAAATTATACAGTTAAAGATGTATATAATGTTTTTGGTTACATGGCATTTAGTTTTGCAATTGCACATAAAACCGATCCGTTGTTAACTGAAGTTAAAGAAAAGTTAGGTGAGTCTTATGTAAATGAGTTGTTGAATTCTTTCGATAAAAATTTAACACTGAATAAGACAACGAATAAAGAAGCTATTAAAGCAGAAATGTCTGTTGCGGTTAATGAGATTATAGAGCAATTACCAGTTGCACCTTTTATAGGAAGTAATTCTTGGGTAATCGCACCACCTAAAACTAAAAACGGTAAAGTAATTTTTGCTAATGACCCGCATATTACATTTTCTCAACCATCGGTTTGGTATCAAAACCATATAAAAACTCCTGATTTTGAAATTTACGGATTTAATCTAGCGTTGATGCCATTTCCGTTATTAGGACATAATAAAGAGTATGCTTACGGATTAACAATGTTGGCAAATGATGATTTGAATTTTTATGTGGAAGAAAACAATCCTGAAAATCCGTTGGAATATAAAACTCCTCAAGGGTATAAGAAATATGAGTTGTGGGATAAGTATATAAAAATTAAAGGAGGAAAAGACACCATGTATCAAGTAAAAGTAAGTAAGCACGGACCAATTATGAACGGGTTAATTGAGCATATTACTGATGATAGACCCGTGGCAATGAACTGGATTTATACGCAGTTACCAAATAAATTATTGGAGGCTTCATATAAAATGTCGCATGCTAGTTCGTTGAAAGATTTTAAAACAGGAACTGCAAAAATACATGCACCAGGACTAAATGTAATGTATGGTGATGCCAAAGGAAATGTAGGTTGGTTTTCCTCAGCAAAACTATATGAGTTAAGAGATAGTTTATCTTCTAAAATGTATTTAAACGGAGCTTCTGGGAACGATGAAATTGTAGAGTATTTAGAATTTGAAGAAAATCCGCAAGCAGAAAATCCTAGTTGGAATTATGTGTATTCAGCAAATAATCAACCTGATTCAGTAAGGGGGAAATTGTATCCTGGATACTATCAGCCTGAAGATAGAGCGAAGAGAATTGTTCAGTTATTAGAACCTAAAAACGATTTTACGAAAGAGGATGTAGCTGAAATGATTTACGATGTAACCTCGCCTGTAGTTCCAGAAATTGGAAGAGAATTATTGAGTAGTGTGGATAAATCGTCACTATCTCCTTCTGCAAAAAAAGCATATTCGGTGTTAGAAAAGTGGAATGGAGAATATTTAAAAACTAATGTAGCTCCGACTATTTATAATCGATTTTTATATGAATTTTTAACTGCTACTTATAAAGATGAATTAGGGGATAGTTTTCAGTTGTTTATTGATACGCAATTACAAGATCAAGTGTTAGCAGAGCAGGCTAAAAGAGAACAATCAGTTTGGTGGGATGATATTTCAACAACAAATAAAGTTGAAACTAGAAATGAAATAATTACCACAGCTTTTCAAAAAGCAATCACATTTTTACAAAATCAATTAGGAGAGAATGTAGAAAATTGGACGTGGAATCGCGTAATTTCAGTGGAATACGAACACGCTATTGGTAAAGCAGGTGGTTTGTTGCGTAAGTTTTTCAATGTAGGTCCATTTGAAACCATTGGAGGAAATGAGGTGATTAACAACCAGATTTTTAAGTTAGATAGTACAGGAGTATATAAAATTCACGGAGGGCCTTCAACACGTAGAGTGATTGACTTTTCTGATGTAGAAAATAGCATTGCGATTTTACCTACAGGACAATCAGGAAATGTGTTTAGTCCTTATTACAAAGACCAAGCACAAAAATATGTAGATGGTGAGTTTGTAAAAATGAACCTTAATGAGGCAACTATACAAAAGAGTAAAAATAAATTGGTGTTTTTACCGAAAAAGTAATGGTAAGTTGAATACGTTATTTAGAGGAATGAGATAAACTCTATCTACATATGTGCTTTTTTTAATGATAGCAGAATTCTTTTAAAAAAAAACTTTCTATTGGGTTACGAATTGTGATATTGATAAAAATTATTGTTTTAATTTTAATGTAAAAAAGTTAAAATATACATATCAAAAAGGTGATTTAAAGTAACTTTAGATGGTCTCGTCCTTTTTTACTATATTTAATTTTAAAAGAGGAGGCTTACCTCCTCTGAAAATTACGCTGCAACACAATTTCCTGCGCTACATGTTCCAGCTTTTGGTACCCAACCTGTACCTGTCCAGACGTTTCTTGTACAATTACCTCCGTCCCCACATTGACAATATAAATAACCATTGCCATCATGAGCCCCGTCACAGTCTGGGTTTGGGCTGGTGAATGTATTTCCTCCAAATGTGTTTTTTTGCTCTTTCTTATTAAGAGCTCTTCCTAATTTTAAAATTGATTTTTTCATTTTCAAAATAATTTAAAATTTAATATACTCCTTGAACATTTATAGACACTCAAGGTTTGTGTCTGTTTTTTTATTTTAATAGGCGTGAAAAAAATCGAAGAACTGATTTTTACTTAGAAAAGAAATATCATAGATTAGTTATAGTCAGTTTTTATAGCTTTTTCATGTTTTTTTAAAGAACAACTAATATAATAAAAAAGATTTTCTGTGACGTAATAGAATTAAAACTTTATTTTTGAAAAGTAACTAAGTCAAAAACGTATAGCTTTTTCAATTTTTTTGTTGTGTATAAACTGTTGAACTATTTTCTTTTTAAACACGTTTAATCTAATAAAAGAGAATATTAAAATTCGTTATAATACTCAGAAAAAGACAAGTCAGGATTGTTTTGGGTAAATGAATTTTGTAAAGAAATTTTGGTTTGTTTAGGAAATTAAACTTCCTTATAAACCTTCTCAAAAGGAATTCTAAAACGTTCTCCATACACTCCTTCGGGTTTGCGAATACCACATGACACAACCATGTTAATTTCTGCGCCAAAAGGTAACCCCAGCAAACGTTTTACACGCCAAGTGTCAGAACCTTCCATAGGGCAGGTGTCGTAACCTTCAGCAGCCATTGAAAGCATGAATGTTTGTGCTGCTAATCCACAAGTTTTGTGAGCTACAATGCGCATATCACTATTGCGAACTTCTCTATAAATAGGTCGAAATACCCCAACAATTGAAAATAGTATATACTTCAACCAGCCAAAAATTCCTAAGAAATCAAAATACGTGAAAGGAATTAGCTTTCCGTAGTAGTTACGTGCTACTTTTTCTCTACTTCGTTGTTCTGATTTCGGATTGTTTTTACCAAAAACTGTATCCATAAAAGCTAAATTAGCTTTAGATCTTTTACGCCACAAATCTTTACGAGTAATAAAAACCACTAGCTGCTGAGCAGTTTTAGCTGCATTTTGATTAAAGCATAATGGAGCCATTTTTTTTATAATTTCCTTATCAGTGATATGATAAAACTCCCACAGTTGCATGTTGCTACTGGTAGGAGCTAAACTCGCCTGTTCTAAACATTTTTTTACAATGGAAGTGTCTATCGGTTTTTCAGGGTCGTACACTCTTACCGAACGACGATAGTTGACAGCTTCTGATACGGTTTTTTCACTCATTTATTTGGGGTGTCTTGATTCTTATGTCTACTAATCTTTTGTCTAATAAAACTATCCTAATTTCATTAAGGTTTTTAATTGCTGAAGTTTTCCTTTGTAGGGTGCATATCGAGTAGGTACATCTAGCCAAGTTCCGCGAGAAACCACTCCTTTATGATGAGAAAAAGTATCAAAAGTTTTTTTTCCGTGATAACTACCTATGCCACTTTCTCCCACGCCACCAAAAGGCAACCTATGATTAGCAAAATGTACTGTAGTATCATTTACCGTACCTCCACCAAACGAAAAACGCTCAATCATTTTCTTAGCAAATGAATTTCTATTGGTGAAAACATATAAAGCAAGAGGCTTATCATATTTAGCTGTTATTTTTTCAATATCAGCTTCATTTTCATAGGAAATTAGAGGTAAGATAGGGCCAAAAATTTCGCCTTTCATTACTTCACTATCCAAACTAGGTTCATCAATTAAGGTAGGGGCAATGTAGCAATCATCTCTATCAGTTTGTCCACCAATTACACACTTTTCATTTTCTAGCATAATGGCTAAACGATCAAAGTTTTTAGTGTTTACGATACGTGGAAAATCAAAGGAATTTTGAGGGTTTTCGCCATAAGCTCTAAAAATTTCCTCCTTAAACTCTTGTATAAACTGTTCTTTTACCGACTTATGAATTAATAAATAATCAGGAGCAATACAAGTTTGTCCACCATTAATAAATTTCCCCCAAACCAAACGCTTTGCAGCTAGTTTGATGTTTGCAGTTTCATCAATAATAGATGGGCTTTTTCCTCCCAATTCTAGAGTAACTGGAGTTAGGTGATTTGCCGCAGCCTTAGCAACAATTTTTCCTACAGGTACACTTCCAGTAAAGAAAATATAATCCCAACGTTGTGCTAATAATTCTGTAGAAATAGTTACACCACCTTCTACAACAGCTACATGATTTTTATCAAAAACAGCTTCAATGATTTCTTTGGTGATTTTACTTGTGTTAGATGTTAGTTCAGAAGGCTTTAAGATTACAGTATTTCCTGCTGCAATGGCTCCCAATAAAGGAGCAAATGCTAGTTGATACGGATAATTCCAAGGAGCAATAATTAAAACAGTACCATAAGGTTCTTTATAAATTTTAGCTGATGATGGAAAGTTTAATAAAGAAGGCAATACACGCTTGGGTTTGCTCCAAGAATATATATTTTTTATCGCCATTTTTAACTCAGCCAGTACGATAGAAGTTTCAGTCATCACAGCTTCGTATTCTGATTTTTTAAAATCATCATGTAAAGCTTTGATAATATCTTGTTCTCTTGTAATAAGCTCTTTTTGTAGTCTTTTTAAAGTACTTTTTCTAAAGGAGATATCTTTGGTTTGTTGTGTTGCAAAATAATTTTTTTGCGACTGAACCAATTCGGGAATATTCATAGGTTATATATCTTGTATTTTTTTATTCATTATTGAAAACCATAATGGAGGCACCAAAGCTACGAGCATCATACCTGGATATCCTGTTGGCATTTGAGGGCTCTCTGGTAATGATTTTAAGAGTTGATAATGTTTACTTCCGTTATAGTGATGATCGGAATGGCGAGATAAATTAAACAGCATTAACATACCAATTCTGTGATCAGAATTCCATGAATGAGTTCTTTTTACACGTTCATAACGACCTTTTTCGTTTTGTTTACGTAGTAGTCCGTAATGTTCTATATAGTTTACAGTTTCTAATAATAAAATTCCAAAAACAGCTGCTGCAGTAAAAGCAAGTAGCGCATTTAATCCAAAGAGAAATAAAATACCTACTAATAACAGTATGTTGCAAATCGTATAGATAAGCATTCTGTTTTGCAGATGAAACCAATTTCTGCCAGAATTTTTTAGACGTCTGTTTTCTGTTTCCCAAGCTTGATAGTAGCTTTGAAAATGAGAACGGATCCAGAATAGATATACTATTTCATTTTTTCTTGCGGTTGCAGCATCTTTAGGTGTAGCTACATTAAAATGATGTCCGGCATTATGATAGGGTAAAAAGTGAGTATCTAAAGATGTTAATAATAAAATCTCACCTAAAAACTCATCAAAACGGTTGTTCCGATGACCTAATTCATGTCCTACATTAATACCAATTACACCACACATTAATCCCATAGCAGAGATTCTTCCTATATATTCTATGGTGGTTAAATGTGCATCTTTCATCATCCATAAAAACCATCCTAAAAAAAGTAATTGAATAGGTACTGTTGCGTATAAGATATAAGTATACAGCTTGTTTTCTTTTTCTCGCTCTTCCTGTTCTTTATCTAGGTTTTGTTTGTCTGGGTTAAAAAGCAGTTCAAGTAGAGGAACAAACCCAAAAAATACAACTAAAGGTAATAAAGTTAACCAACCCATACTCGTAAACGAAATGTATACAGTTATAGGGAGTATTAAGATAGTTAAAAATTTAAGAGCTTTCATCTTACGTGAAATTTGTCTAAATATACAAATTACAAGCAAGCATCCCAAACTGGGTCAGAAGGAGTTGGAGCAGTGATTTTAATAAGTTCTTTACTAACTGGATGCGTAAATTCTATTTTTCGAGCATGTAAATGAATACTTCCATCTTTATTGCTTCTTTTTGCTCCGTATTTTAAGTCGCCTTTAATAATAGCACCAATATTAGAAAGTTGTACACGAATTTGATGATGACGTCCTGTTTCTAAGTCAACTTCAAGCAACGAATAGTTATCTAATTTTTTAAGTGTTGTGTAATGTAAAGTAGCTTTTTTACTTCCGTTAACTTCTTTGTTGTATGCTGTAGACTTATTGTTCTTTGGATTCTTTTTTAAAAAATTTGTTAAAGTGTCAGCAGCTTTTTTAGGTTGTTGTTGAACAATTGCCCAGTATGTTTTTTTTATGGTTTTGTCACGCAACATTTTGTTTAAGCGTTCTAGAGCTTTAGATGTGCGTGCGTAAATAACAATGCCAGAAGTAGGTCTGTCTAAACGATGAACAGTTCCTAAATAAACATTACCAGGTTTGTTATATTTTTCCTTAATATATTCTTTAACTACATCAGAAAGAGGTTTGTCGCCTGTTTTATCGCCTTGTACGATATCGCCAGCACGTTTATTAACCACAATAATATGGTTGTCTTCATGTAAAACCTGTAAGTTTTCTTTAGTAGAGTGCATATTAGGAGTTACCTTAAGGTTACTAGAAGAACTATTTGAAGTTCTCAGCTACGTCCTCATTTACCTGATCGATAAAACTTAAAAACTCATCGCGTCCCATTCCAGTAGAAGAAGAAGTTATAAAAGACATTGGTAATTCTTCCCAATATTTTAATAATTTCTTTTTATAAGCAGTAATTTGTTTGTTAAGTTTAGAACTACCTAATTTGTCTGCTTTGGTAAAAACAATACAGAAAGGAATACGGTTTTCACCTAAAAACTGCATAAACTCTAAGTCTATTTTCTGCGGATCATGTCGAGAATCAATTAAAACAAAGGTACAAACCAGTTGTTCACGCTCTTTAAAATAATTTTCAATAAAGAATTGAAAAATTTGTCGCTTCTTTTTAGATACTTGAGCATAACCATACCCTGGAAGATCTACTAAAAACCATTCATCATTAATTTTAAAATGGTTAATAAGTTGAGTTTTTCCTGGCTTACCAGAGGTTTTTGCTAAATCTTTTCGCTCCATCAACATGTTGATTAACGAAGACTTACCAACGTTTGAGCGGCCAATAAAAGCATACTCAGGTATTCTGTCTTTAGGAGCTTTGGTAACATTACTGTTACTCATTACAAATTCAGCAGATTTTATTTTCATACTATAATTAAGCTAGTTTAGCTGTTGTTATATTTCGCGTTTAGAAAGCCAGCTTTCTAAAATTTCATTAAACTCTTCTGGAGTTTCCATCATAGCTGCATGCCCACATTTATCTATCCAAAATAAATCAGCATCAGGTAAGAGTTTTTTGAAGTCTTCAGCAACTTCTGGTGGAGTAACGCTGTCTTGTTTTCCCCAAATTAAACAAGTAGGTTGTTTCATGTTGGGTAAATCTTTAGCCATATTATGACGAATTGCACTTTTAGCAATGGCTAATGTTCTGATCAATGTATTTCTATCGTTGATAACATCATACACTTGATCTACAAGTTCGTCTGTGGCAATAGCTTTATCATAAAAAACATCTTGCGCTTTTTTTCTAACAAACTCTTTGTCACCTCTTTTAGGATAGCTATCTCCCATAGAGTTTTCGTATAGCCCTGAACTACCTGTTAAAACTAATGCTTTAACATCTTCAGAGTAATGTTTTGTGTAGTATAAAGCTATATGTCCGCCTAAAGAATTTCCTAATAAAGTAACATTTTTAAGTCCTTTGTACTCTATGAAATCATGTAAAAATTTGGCTAAATTTTTCACGTTGGTTTTAAGGAGAGGTAAGGTGTATAGGGGTAATTCTGGAATAAAAACTTGATATCCTTTTTTTGAAAGATGATTAAAAGTGGAGTTAAAATTACTTAAAGCACCCATTAGTCCATGAAGAATGATAATTGGGCTTCCTTCTCCTGCTTCAGCGTATGTAAATTTGTCTTCTTTCTTTAAAAATTCAGTCATTATGTTTCTGATTTGACTTAACCACAAATGTAGTTCTTTTTTATCACTTTTTCATTTTTATTATTTCATGTACAATGGCGATATAGAAGTCTTTTAGTATCAGTTTTTTAGCTCAAAAACTAAAACTTATCAACAATGTGGTAAAAAGTGGTAAAAAGTGGTAAATATTTTTTATTTTTGATGCAAACTATAGTTTCTTTACGTGATAAATTTAATTGGAACATATGAGTGCAAGGTAGATGCTAAAGGAAGGTTGATGATGTCGTCAGCGTTCAAGAAGCAACTGTCTTCTGTGTTACAAGAAGGTTTTGTGATTAAACGCTCTGTGTTTCAGTCTTGTTTAGAGTTGTATCCGATGCAAGAGTGGAATTTAATGATGGCAAAAATCAATAAACTAAATCGATTTGTAAAGAAAAATAATGATTTTATCAGAAGGTTTACTGCTGGTGTAAAGATGGTGGATGTAGATGCTTCTGGAAGGATATTGATTCCGAAAGATTTATGTCAATTTGCAGGAATAGAAAAGCAAGTAGTGCTTTCTTCTGCAGTGAATATTATTGAGATTTGGGATAAGGATAAGTACGAAAAAGTAATTGATGATGCTGTTGTTGATTTTGCTGAATTAGCAGAGGAAGTAATGGGTAATACGGAAGCAGATGAGTTATCATAGTCCAGTTTTGTTGAAAGAAAGTGTAGATGCACTTAATATAAAGGAAGATGGAGTGTATGTGGATGTCACCTTTGGAGGAGGAGGACATTCTAGAGAAATATTGAGTCGATTAGGAGAAAAAGGAAAATTGTTTGCTTTTGATCAAGACCCGGATGCGCAACAAAATAAAATTGACGATCCGCGTTTTGTGTTGATTGGTGAGAATTTTCGATTCATATCTAGGTTTTTACGCTTTTACGGTGTTAGGAAGGTAGATGGGGTGTTGGCTGATTTAGGTGTGTCGTCGCATCAATTTGATGAAGCTGAAAGAGGTTTTTCAACTCGTTTTGATGCAGATTTAGATATGCGAATGGATCAAAAGTCTGAATTGTCAGGAAAAAAAATCATCAATACATATACTGAAGAAGATTTAGCAGATGTGTTGTTTTTGTATGGAGAGTTGCGAAATGCAAGAACTTTAGCTAAAACAATTGTTGAAGCAAGAGAGGGTAGAGAGATTAATACAAGTTTTGAGTTAAAAGAGGTGTTGCAAAGATTTTTGCCAAAAGCCAAAGAGCATAAAATTCTAGCACAAATTTTTCAAGCAATACGAATAGAAGTAAATCAAGAGTTGGAAGTGTTGAAGGAGTTTTTACAGCAAATTCCAGATTTGTTGAATGAGGATGGACGATTGAGTGTGATTTCATATCACTCGTTAGAAGATAGGTTGGTGAAGCGATTTATAAGAACGGGGTTGTTTAGCGGTGAGCCAGAAAAAGATTTTTATGGTAATACCAATGTGCCGCTTAAAAAGGTTGGTAAAATGATTGTGCCAACAAAAGAAGAGATTAAAGAGAATAACAGAGCACGAAGTGCGAAACTAAGAATAGCAACATTAAAATAATGTCTAAAGTAAGAAAGAGTATATACGATCTTTTAAGAGGAAGTTTTCTTACGGATGAAAGCTCATTTAAAAACTGGCGGATTTTAATTTTTGTTGTAGTGCTGTTGTTAATAATGATATATAGTTCGCACAGTGCAGATGCAAAAGTGGTACAAATAGCAGAGCTTAATAAGAAGAAAAGAGAGTTGCGGGCTGAAGATGTAGATACGAGTACTGAATTAATGAGGATGAAGTTAGAAAGTAGTATTCGAGATAAAGTAAAAAGTAAGGGGTTGTTCCCTGCAAAAAAACCGCCCCAAAAAATAAAAGTAACATATAATAAAGAGTAATATAAAATGGTAGTAAAAAAAGGCATATTAAACAAACTCTATGTGATTGTTGTTTTAATGACGCTTTTCTTTGTAGTTATCATTTTTAGACTTTTTAAACTTCAATATGTAGAAGGGGATAAGTATAGAAAGCTTTCTGAAGAAAAAACAGTTAAAAACGACACTATTTTTGCGAATAGAGGTAATGTGTATGCAGCAGATGGAAATTTGCTAGCAACATCAATGTCAAAATTTACCATTCGTATGGACGTGGTTGCGGTAGATTCAGAAGTTTTTGAGAAAAATATTCGTGCACTTTCAGAGTCGCTCTCAGGTTTACTGGGTAAGCCGGCTAGTTACTACCAAAAGAAGTTACGTAATGCAAAAAAACGTAGAAATCGTTATTTGTTAATAGCTCGTAATGTAGGGTATAATGACTATGTGAAAATGAAAAGCTTCCCGATTTTTAATAGAGGGGTATATCGAGGAGGTTTTATAGCGGAGCAAAAAACAGTTCGTGTGCACCCTATAGGTAAAATAGCTGAGCGTACTATTGGATATGATGATTACAGAGGAGGGGCAGGAATTGAAGGTGCTTTTGCAGATTACATGCAAGGAGAAAATGGTTGGCGTTTAAAGCAAAAAATAGCGAAAGGACAGTGGAAACCAATTAATGATGTAAATGAGAAAGAACCAATAGATGGTAGTGATGTAATAACAACAATAGATGTGAATATTCAAGATATTACGCATCATGCTTTGTTAAGAGAAATGGAGTATTTTGAAGCAGATCATGGATGTGCTGTGGTGATGGAGGTAGAAACAGGAGAAATTAAGGCAATATCTAACTTAGGAAGAACTTCTAAAGGAAAATATTACGAAAAAAGAAATTATGCTGTTTGGGAGAGTCACGAACCAGGGTCAACTTTTAAGTTGGCTAGTTTAATGGTTGCGCTGGAAGATAAAGTAGCAGATACTTCAACTGTGGTAGATTGTGAAAAAGGAAGGATTTATATTAATAATCGTAAAGTAGAAGATAGTAAAAGAGGAGGGTACGGAAAAATATCCTTAGGAAGAGTGTTTGAGGTTTCTTCAAACGTAGGAATTGTAAAAACGATACAAAAGCATTACGATAAGAATCCGAAAAAGTTTACCGATAAAATTAAGTCGTTTGGTTTAGATCAATTAACAGGTGTAAAAATAAAAGGAGAAGGAAAACCTTATATACCAGAACCAACAGAAAAAAGTTGGAGTCCAATTTCGTTAGAGTGGATGGCTTGGGGATATGGAGTTTCTCTCACACCTTTGCAAACACTAGCGTTTTATAATGCAGTAGCAAATGACGGAAAGTTGGTGAAACCATATTTTGTTAAAGAGCTAAGAGTAGGAGGTAAAGTAGAAGAAAGCTTTGGAACAGAAGTAGTAAAAGAAAAAATAGCATCACAAGAAACCTTAGATAAGGTCCGAAAAGTGATGGAAAATACTATAAAATACGGAACAGGTAAAGGAATCTATTCATCAAACTTTTCTATGGCAGGAAAAACAGGGACTGCAAAAAAATATATTCCAAGAACAAAAAATGCCAAAGGAGAGTACGAAGGTGGTTATTATTCAAATCAAAAATATGTGGCTTCTTTTGCGGGGTTTTTCCCAGCTGATGAACCAAAATACTCTTGTATTGTGGTGGTCCATAGTCCTAAAAAGGAAAAAGGATATTACGGGGCTACGGTTGCTGCTCCCATATTTAAAGAAATAGCTCAAAAAATTTATACTTCAACAGCAATCAATAATCAGTTTGTTTCTGATGATATTTCAGAAGAAGTCCTCGATAAAGAATATCAAGAATACTATCAAAAACTAAGGAAGTATAAAACAATTATGCCTAAAGTAATTGGTATGAGCGGAATGGATGCGGTTGCATTACTAGAGAACATGGGATTGAAAGTTAAGTTTTCAGGAGTAGGAAAAGTAACAGAGCAATCTGTAGAAAGAGGGGTTAAAGTCTCAAAAGGTGCAACGATATATTTAAAATTATCATAGTTGAAAAAATTAAAAGACATATTATACAAGGTAGCTGTAAAAGAAGTTTACGGAAATACAGATATTGATATAAAGAATATTCAGTTTGATAGTAGACAAGTGCAGGAAGATGATGTTTTTGTTGCTCAAAAAGGAGTAACAGTAGATGGGCATCAGTTTATAACAAAAGCAGTGTCGTTGGGTGCTAAGACTGTTATCTGTGAGTCTTTGCCAGAAGATAAAAATGAAGAGATTACCTATATTAAAGTAGAAGATTCTAATGCTGCATTAGCAATAATAGCAGCAAATTATTATAACAACCCGTCAAAAAGCTTGCAATTAGTAGGAGTAACAGGAACAAATGGTAAAACTACAATTGCAAGCTTATTGTATCAGTTATTTAAAAAAGCAGGGTATAAAGTAGGGTTGTTGTCAACTGTGCGAGTGATGGTTGATAATGAAGAGTATAAGGCAACACACACAACACCAAACTCGGTAGCGATAAATAAATATTTATCAAAAATGGTTGAGGCAGGAGTTGATTATTGTTTTATGGAAGTAAGTTCTCATGGAATTCATCAAAAACGTACGGAAGGATTAGAGTTTGCAGGAGGTGTGTTTACGAATCTATCTCACGATCATTTAGATTATCACGAAACATTTGCAGAATATCGTGATGTAAAAAAATCGTTTTTTGATTCATTACCAAAATCAGCATTTGCTTTGGTGAATATAGATGATAAAAATGGGCAAATAATGCTGCAAAACACGAAGGCGAACAAACAAACTTATGCACTTAAAACAATTGGAGATTTTAAAGCAAAAGTGTTAGAAAAACGTCTTTCAGGAACTTTGTTAACAATTAACGGAGTAGAAGTTTGGACAAAGTTAATAGGAGAATTCAATGCATATAACTTGTTAGCTATATATGGAGTAGCAGAGTTGTTAGGGCTTGAAAAGATAGAAATTTTACGAATTGTAAGTGAACTAGAAAGTGTAAGTGGAAGATTTCAGTACACCGTTTCAGATGAAGGAGTTACGGCAATAGTAGATTATGCACATACACCGGATGCATTAAAAAATGTATTACAAACTATTAATGATATCCGAACAGGAAATGAAACCGTAATTACAGTTGTAGGATGTGGCGGAGATAGAGATACAACGAAGCGCCCAAAAATGGCATTAATAGCATCTCAATTAAGTGATCAAGTTGTTTTTACTTCCGATAACCCTAGAACAGAAGATCCGCAATCAATAATTGATGAAATGGAAACAGGAGTTGCGGCAGAAAATTATAAAAAAACACTATCAATAGTAGATCGAAGACAAGCTATTAAAACAGCTTGTAAACTAGCAACTTCAGGAGATATTTTACTTATTGCAGGAAAAGGTCATGAAACCTACCAAGAAATAAATGGTGTTAGGCATCATTTTGATGATTTAGAAGAAGTAACCAACTATTTTAATCAACTAAAAAAACACTAACGAATGCTGTATTATTTATTTCAATATTTAGAAAGTGAATTTAGCTTAACAGGGGCAAGTGTGTTTCAGTTTATCACATTTCGATCTGCAATGGCGTTCATATTATCCTTGTTGATATCAACCATTTTTGGTAAAAAAATTATCAATTACTTAAGAAGACAGCAAGTAGGTGAAACAGTAAGAGATTTAGGTTTAGATGGACAAGTACAAAAAGCAGGAACACCAACTATGGGAGGTGTAATTATAATTCTTGCAACATTAATTCCTGTACTGTTCTTAGCAAAACTAGAAAATATATACATCATTATTCTATTAATAACCACTGTTTGGATGGGACTTATTGGTTTTGCTGATGATTATATCAAAGTATTTAAAAAGGATAAGGCTGGGTTAAAAGGAAAGTTTAAGGTTTTAGGACAAATAGGGTTAGGTGTAATCGTGGGGTCTATGCTGTATTTTCACCAAGATGTAACCATAAAAGAACAATTACCTATTTCAGAACAAGTTGTGCAAGTAGATGGTAAAAAGAAGGTGTTTGGAGAAGCGCACAAATCTACAAAAACAACAGTCCCTTTTTTAAAGAATAACGAGTTAGACTATGCAAAAGCATTAAGTTTCTTAGGAGATGGATATGAAAAATATGGATGGATAATTTTCATTTTTGTTACCGTTTTTATTGTTACGGGAGTTTCAAACGGTGCAAATTTAACTGATGGGATTGATGGTTTAGCAGCAGGATCATCAGCAATTATGGTGATAACACTTGCAATTTTTGCTTGGGTATCAGGAAATATCATTTTTGCAGATTATCTAGATGTAATGTACATCCCAAAATCTGGAGAAATGACCGTTTTTATTTTAGCTTTCGCAGGAGCATTAATCGGGTTTTTATGGTATAATACCTATCCAGCACAAGTGTTTATGGGTGATACTGGAAGTTTAACTATTGGAGGTATCATAGCGGTTATAGCAATTGCCATAAGAAAAGAATTATTACTGCCGGTTTTAGCTGGAATATTTGTGGTCGAGAATTTGTCGGTAATACTACAAGTTTCGTGGTTTAAGTACACAAAGAAGAAGTTTGGAGAAGGAAGACGAATATTTAAAATGTCTCCTCTACATCATCACTATCAAAAACTAAACTATCACGAAAGTAAAATTGTAGTACGCTTTTGGATTGTAGGAATTTTGTTAGCGGTATTTGCCATAGTAACATTGAAGTTAAGATAAAGGAGATTTTGGAGTTTTGATTTAAGATATAAGATTGAATGAAAGAACAGATTAAAAATAGAACTAAACAATTTGCTATCGATTGTTGGAGGTTATGTAAAGAATATCCTAAAACAAGAGAGTTTGATGCATATTGTAGACAATTGATAAGATGTTCTAGTTCGGTTGGAGCTAATTATAGAGCTGCTTGTAGGGCAAAATCTTCAGCTGACTTTATTCATAAATTAAAAATTGTTGAAGAGGAAGTAGATGAAAGCATGTTTTTTTTAGAGGTTTTTATGTCGATTCATGAAAATAATCAAGAAGAATTGAAAAGACTACATAAAGAGGCGGACGAGCTGACCTCAATTGTTGTAGCTTCTATAAAAACATTAAAAAGTAAATCATCAATCAATAAATCTAAAATCATTAATTAAAAATGAAAAGATTAGTTGTGCTTGGTGGAGGAGAAAGTGGTGTGGGAACAGCGCTTTTAGGAAAACAAAAAGGATATGAAGTTTTTGTTTCAGATAAAGGAAGTATAGCAGAACGGTATAAAAAAGTTCTTTTACATAATTCAATCGATTTTGAAGAAAATCAGCATACAGAAGATAAAATTCTAAATGCTGACGTGGTGATGAAAAGTCCTGGAATTCCAGAAAAAGTTGCACTTGTGCAAAAGTTAGTTTCAAAAGGAATTAAAGTGATTTCAGAAATAGAATTCGCTTCGGAATTTACCAATGCAACCATTGTGGGAGTTACAGGATCAAACGGAAAAACAACTACAACCATGTTGATACATTATGTATTAAAAAAAGCAGGTTTAAATGTAGGAGTTGGAGGAAATATAGGAGATAGTTTCGCAGAACAAGTAGTTGATGATAAGTACGACGAATATGTGCTGGAATTGAGTAGTTTTCAGTTAGATGGAATCGAAAAGTTTAAACCACATATTGCTGTAATTACCAATATAACACCAGATCATTTAGATCGATATGAATATGAATTTGATAACTATATAAACTCAAAATTCAGAATAACAAAAAATCAAACAAAAGACGATTTTTTAATATACGATGCCGATGACGAAGCAATTCAAACTTGGCTAAAAAATAACAAAACAGAAGCAACGCTAGTGCCTTTTTCAATAGAAAAAGAATTGGAATACGGAGCTTTTTTAAGACAAGACACGATAATAATGAAATTTAATACAGAAGAAAAATTAATGAAGGTTTCTGAGCTAACATTACAAGGAAAGCACAACACTAAAAATGCTATGGCTACATCGATGGCTGCAAGGTTGTTAAAAGTAAGAAAAGAAACAATTGCAGAGAGTCTATCTGATTTTGAAGGTGTAGAGCACCGTTTAGAAAAAGTGCAAAAAGTAAATGGAATTGAATTCATTAACGATAGTAAAGCTACGAATGTAAATGCAGCTTTTTACGCATTAGAATGCATGGATAACCCAACAGTTTGGATTGTGGGAGGAGTTGATAAAGGAAATGATTATACAGATTTATTACCTTTAGTAAGAGAAAAAGTAAAAGCAATAGTTTGTTTAGGATTAGATAATCAAAAAATCATAGACACTTTTGCAAATGTAGTAGATGTGATGGTGGAAACTGCTGGAGCAGAAGAAGCAGTTAAAGTAGCTTATAAAATAGCGCAAAAAGGAGATACAGTGTTGTTGTCTCCAGCATGTGCTAGTTTCGATTTATTTGATAGCTATGAAGATAGAGGAAGAAAATTCAAAGAAGCTGTAAGAAATATATAAAGCACACTAAAGATTGATGAAAAACATCTTTCGACATATAAAAGGAGATCGAGCTATTTGGGCTATCGTTGCAGTATTGGCAATATTTTCATTTATGCCAATATATAGTGCAAGTACCAATTTGGTATATGTAGTTGGTAACGGTTCTACTTTAGGGCATTTGGTAAAACATATTGTATTGTTGATTACCGGATTTGCGGTAATTTATGGAGTGCATAAAATTCCATACAGATATTTCAGTGGAGGCTCTGTTTTAATGCTTCCTGTGGTTGTTTTACTGTTGGTTTTTACCTTGGCACAAGGAACTACTATTGGAGGAGCCAATGCAAGTAGATGGATTCGTATTCCATTTGTAGGTATCGGATTTCAAACTTCCACATTGGCAGGTTTGGTATTGATGGTATATGTAGCACGTTACTTAGCAAAAAATAAAGAAAAGGTAATTTCTTTCAAAGAAAGTTTATTGCAATTGTGGCTTCCAGTAGGTTTGGTATTGGTATTGATATTGCCAGCAAACTTTTCAACCACAGCTATGGTATTCTTTATGATTTTAATGGTGTCGTTCATTGGAGGATACCCTTTAAAATATATAGGATATATATTAGGAATAGGACTTTTTGCTTTTCTATTTTTCATCTTAGTAGCTAAGGCATTTCCAGATGCAATGCCTAACCGTGTAAATACATGGAAAAGTAGAATTGAAAGTTTTTCTCAGCCAGATGGTGAAGAAGATTATCAAGTAGAAAAAGCTAAAATTGCAATAGCAACAGGAGGAGTAGTTGGGAAAGGACCAGGAAAAAGTGTGCAGAAAAATTTTTTACCACAATCCTCATCCGATTTTATTTATGCAATTATTGTTGAAGAATATGGTTTTGCAGGAGCAATAGTGGTAATATTTATTTATTTCTTATTGCTTTTCAGAATTTTAATAACCGCCAAAAAAGCTACTACCATATTTGCAACCTTGTTGGTTGTTGGTGTGGGAATTCCTATTGTTTTTCAAGCAATGATTAACATGGCAGTAGCGGTGAATATTTTACCAGTAACAGGACAAACACTTCCGCTAATTAGTAGTGGAGGGACCTCTATTTGGATGACATGTTTCGCATTAGGAATGATTTTAAGTGTAAGTGCTTCTAAAAACGAAACTGAAGAAACAATTTTAGATGATAACCCTTTAGATATTTTACATGAAACAATCGATTAATATCATAATAAGCGGTGGAGGTACAGGAGGTCATATTTATCCTGCAATAGCAATTGCTAACGAAATAAAAGTTCGTTACCCAGAAGCTAACATTTTGTTCGTAGGAGCAAAAGATAAAATGGAAATGGAAAAAGTACCGCAAGCAGGATATGAAATCAAAGGATTGTGGATTTCAGGAATCCAAAGAAAACTAACTTTAAAGAACTTAATATTTCCTTTTAAACTATTAAGTAGTTTATGGAAAGCATATAGAATTATACGAAAATTTAAACCAGATGTAGCTGTAGGTACTGGAGGTTTTGCAAGTGGACCAACATTAATGGTTGCTAATAAAAAAGGAATTCCAACCTTAATTCAAGAACAAAATTCGTATCCAGGAATAACCAATAGATTGTTAGGTAAAAAAGCGCAAAAAATATGTGTAGCATACGATAATTTAGAGCGTTTTTTCTCTGAAGAAAAAATTATAAAAACTGGAAATCCAGTCCGTCAAGATTTACTATTTATTCATACTAAAATAGAGGAAGGGAAAGAGTTTTTTGAATTAGATACATCTAAAAAAACAATTTTAGTACTAGGTGGAAGTCTAGGTGCTCGTAAGATTAATCAGTTAGTGGAAGCCAATTTAGACTTCTTTAAAAAACAAGGAGTTCAATTAATATGGCAATGCGGTAAGTTATACTTTGAAGAGTATAAGAAATATGATGAACTAGAAAATGTTCAAGTACATCAGTTTTTGAACAGGATGGATTTAGCTTATGCTGCTGCCGACTTTATTGTGTCAAGAGCAGGAGCAAGTTCAGTGTCAGAATTATGTATAGTAGGTAAGCCTACTATTTTTATACCGTCACCAAATGTGGCAGAAGATCATCAAACAAAAAATGCTAAGTCTATTGCAGATAAACATGGAGCCTTAGTAGTGAAAGAAAGTGAACTCGATACCTTCCCAGTGGTATTAGAAACCTTGTTAAAAGATAAAGGGAAACAAGAAAGTTTAAGTGAAAACATTAATGAGTTAGCGTTACCAAATGCAACAAGTAATATCGTTAACGAAATAGAAAAATTAATCAGTTAGTGAATTTAAAAACGATACATAACGTTTATTTTATTGGTATTGGTGGAATAGGAATGAGTGCCATAGCTCGTTATTTTTCTGTCAATGGAAAAGTAGTAGTAGGCTACGATAAAACACCAACACCTATCACTAAAAGTTTAGAAGAAATAGGAATAGAAGTTCATTTTGAAGATGCTGTAAAAAACATTCCAATTTCATTTTTAAATAAAGAAAAAACATTGGTGGTGTATACACCAGCAGTTCCTAAAAATCATTTACAATTAAATTATTTTAAAGATAACGGATACACAGTCTTAAAAAGAGCAGAAGTATTAGGAGAAATTACTAAGAATACTTTTTGTTTGGCTGTAGCGGGAACACATGGAAAAACAACAACCTCTTCAATTTTAGGGCACATTATGCAACCTGAAAAAGCTACTTCGTTTTTAGGAGGAATTGCAGAAAATTACAACTCTAACTTAATTTTAGGAGGTGATGAAGTTTCAGTTGTTGAGGCTGATGAGTTTGATCGTTCGTTTTTAAAATTATCACCAAATATAGCTTGTGTAACCTCTATGGATGCAGATCATTTAGATATCTATGGAGAAAATGAATTGTTACAGCAATCATTTAGAGATTTTGCAGGTAAAGTTTCTGATACTTTGATTGTAGCAAAAGGATTACCATTAGAAGGGTTAACTTATGCTGTAGAAGAAGCAGCGGATTATAAAGCCTATAATGTAAAAATAGAAGCAGGTAAATATGTTTTTGATGTAAAAACACCAACATCAGAAATTAAAAATATAGCATTTCATTTACCAGGAAATCATAACATGATGAATGCTTTAGCAGCACTAGCTATTGCAGATGTATATGGAGTGTCATTAGAAAAAATTAAAAAACAGTTAGGAACTTTTAAAGGGGTACAGCGTAGATTTTCTTATAAAATAAAAACTGAAGATGTTGTGTTGATTGATGATTATGCACATCATCCTACTGAAATAAAAGCAGTAGCGCAATCTGTTAGAGAAATGTATCCAAAAGAAAAAGTTTTGGCTGTATTTCAACCACATTTGTTTAGCAGGACTAGAGATTTTGTAGATGATTTTGCAGAAGCATTATCATTGTTCGACGAAGTGCTATTATTAGATATTTATCCTGCTAGAGAATTGCCAATAAAAGGAGTTACTTCTAATTGGTTATTGGAAAAAATAACCATTGATACTAAAAAGTTAGTATCGAAGGAAAAATTAAGCAACGAAATCATAAAGTCAGAGTCAAAAATAGTGGCAATGTTGGGTGCAGGAGATATTGGTTTATTAGTTGATGAAGTAAAAAATAAATTAGAGGAAAAACACAAAAAATAGAATGAAAAAATTAGCAACATATCTGTCTTTTTTCTTGCTGTTGATGTTTTTGGTGTTTTTATATGGTTTTACAACCAATAGAAATGGAGCAAAAAAGGTAAAAAATACGGTAGTAGAGTTTGCTGCTGGAGACAATAACTTTTTGACACACAGTATGGTTGATAAATTGTTAATACAAAATAATGAATTTGTTAAAAACCAACCAAAAAGATTGGTAGATTTACACTTTCTAGAGGCTAATGTTTCGGCGAACCCGTATGTTGAAAAAACAGCTGTGTTTTTAACCGTAGATGGGGTGTTAAAAACTACTATAAAACAACGAACACCGATAGCTCGAATTGTTGATAAAGATAAATCTTTTTATGTTGATAAGTATGGTGTAGAAATTCCGTTATCAACAAATTTTTCAGCAAGAGTACCATTAGTTTTAGGAGTAAGGGAGCCAGAAGAAATCAAAGAATTAACAACGTTAATAAAGACCATAAATAGCAACAGTTTTTTCGCTAAAGAAATTATTGCTATTCAAAGAGACGCCCAAAACGAATATATATTTACAGTTCGTAGTGGTGATTATAAGATAATCTTTGGAGAGTTAATAGATGCATCAATGAAGTTTAAAAAGCTAACAGCATTTTATAACAAAGCATTTAAAGACAAAACCATTAATAACTATAAAGCGATAAATGTAAAATACCACAACCAAGTTGTGTGCACAAAACAAAATCAAGATGGAAAACAATAAAATTGCAGTTGGTTTAGATATTGGTACAACCAAGATTGTTGCCATGATTGGTCGTAAAAACGAATACGGTAAGCTTGAAGTTTTAGGTATTGGTAAAGCGAAAAGTTTAGGTGTAAAGCGTGGGGTAGTTAATAACATTACGCAAACCATTCAGTCTATTCAGCAAGCAGCTGAAGAGGCAGAAAGTATTTCAGGATATAAGATAGAGAATGTTGTAGTAGGTATTGCTGGTCAACACATACGCAGCCTTCACCATAGTGACTATATAACAAGAGAAAAGTCAGAGGAGGTAATAGATGCAACAGATATAGAAAATTTAGTAAGTCAGGTACATAAATTGGTTATGCTACCTGGTGAAGAAATTATTCATGTATTACCACAAGAATTTAAAGTAGATAGCCAGCCAGATATAAAAGAACCTATCGGAATGTATGGTGGAAGATTAGAAGCCAACTTTCACGTAGTAGTTGGGCAAGTATCTTCTATTCGAAATGTAGGCAGATGTATCAAAAGTGCAGGGTTAAACCTTTCTGATATTACCCTAGAACCTTTAGCTTCTGCATCAGCAGTGTTAAGTCAAGAGGAAAAAGAAGCAGGTGTAGCATTGATTGATATAGGTGGTGGAACAACAGATTTAGCAATATTTAAAGACGGAATTATTCGTCATACAGCAGTCATTCCTTTTGGAGGTAATGTAATTACTGAAGATATTAAAGAAGGCTGTTCAATAATAGAAAAACAAGCAGAGTTATTAAAAATTAAGTTTGGTTCAGCATGGCCTGGAGAAAATAAAGAAACGGAAATAGTTTCAATTCCAGGGTTAAGAGGAAGAGAACCTAAAGAAATTACGCTTAAAAATTTATCAAAAATAATTCATGCGAGAGTTCAAGAAATTATTGAACATGTGTACCTAGAAATTAAGAACTATGGGCATGAAACTCAAAAAGGAAAATTAATAGCAGGTATTGTACTAACAGGAGGTGGAGCTCAATTAAAACATTTACGCCAGTTAGTAGAATATATTACTGGAATGGACGTTCGTATTGGGTATCCAAATGAACACCTAGCAGGAGACTCTGATGAAGCATTGTCAAGTCCTGCATTTGCAACTGCTGTAGGGTTATTAATGGAAGGTTTACAAAAAGAAGTAGAAGAAAAAGTAGTTGTAGAAGAAGCGCCAGAGGCGTTAGTAGAAGAAGCTATTGAAGAGGAAAAAGAAATAGCAGAAGAAATCCAAGAAGAGAAGGAACACAAAGCGAAAAAATCTAAATCGTTTTTTGATAAGTTTACTGAACGATTCAAAGAATTTTTAGATAACGCAGAGTAATTAGTATATATAAGAATACTCCTGATTAATCCCCTAAAAAGGAGTGTAAAATTGAATAAGAATTAATAAAAAAGAAAAGTTATTATGAGCGCAGAATTTGATAACATTTCATTCGACATGCCAAAAACACAATCGAATGCCATTAAAGTAATTGGTGTTGGTGGGGGAGGAAGCAACGCAGTAAACCACATGTATAGTAAACAAATTCACGGAGTAGATTTCGTAATTTGTAATACAGACGCACAAGCATTAGAAAACAGTCCTATACCTAATAAAGTTCAATTAGGAGCACACTTAACTTCTGGGTTAGGTGCAGGTGCTAATCCAGAAATTGGAGCACAAGCAGCGGCTGAAAGTATGCAGGAAATTCAACAAATGTTGAGTACACATACCAAAATGGTATTTATTACCGCAGGTATGGGAGGAGGTACCGGTACAGGAGCAGCTCCAATCATTGCTAAAATTGCTAAAGATATGGACATTTTAACGGTAGGTATCGTTACTATGCCGTTTCAATTTGAAGGAAGAATGCGCTCAAAACAAGCTCAAAAAGGAATTGATGAGCTACGTAATAATGTAGACTCATTAATTGTTATCAATAATAATAAACTGCGCGAAGTTTATGGTAACTTAGGGTTTAAAGCAGGATTCTCTAAAGCTGATGAAGTATTAGCAACAGCGGCAAAAGGTATAGCAGAGGTAATTACACATCACTACAAACAAAATATCGATTTACATGATGCAAAAACGGTATTATCAAATAGTGGTACAGCAATTATGGGTTCTGCAAAAGAAACAGGAGCAAACAGAGCTAAAAATGCTATTGTAAAGGCATTAGATTCACCATTGTTGAACGATAATAAAATTACAGGAGCTAAAAATGTATTGTTATTAATCGTTTCTGGAGGTAATGAAGTAACCTTAGATGAAATA
Source organism: Tenacibaculum sp. DPLXC6 (assembly GCF_056815515.1). Taxonomy (NCBI): domain Bacteria; kingdom Pseudomonadati; phylum Bacteroidota; class Flavobacteriia; order Flavobacteriales; family Flavobacteriaceae; genus Tenacibaculum; species Tenacibaculum sp. DPLXC6. Next base: position 1,701,866 of record NZ_CP141806.1, on the reverse strand, counting down.
GGTGAAATTAATGACTACATCCAAGATGAAGCAGGTTATGATGCCAATATTATTATGGGTATTGGAGAAGATGAATCGTTAGAAGATGGTATAGCTGTTACGGTTGTAGCTACGGGTTTCGCTGCCGATCAGCAAGGTAATATTACCAATACAGAGGTAAAAAAAATAGTTCATACTTTAGAAGATGAGCAAAAGGCAACCTATAACTTTGGAGACCAGAATATACAAACATCTCCAACAATTGATGAGCCTATAAAAAGTACACCATCAAATAAAGTTGTTCATGTTTTAGAGGAAGAAAAGCCTGAACCTAAATCAGAGATTATTCCCACAACAGAAGCAATAAAAAATATTGATGTAGTATATGATGAGATTGAAATAGAAACAGTTTCTGAAGACGATTTTATTATTACAAATATAGCAGAACCAAAAGTAGAAGAAAGAGAAGTAAAAGAGCAACCAACTCAGCAAGATTTGTTGTTTGATTTACCATTAAACTCTTACGAAGAAATAAAACCAGCTTCTCATTTAGTTGAAACAACTAGCGAGATTAAAAATATTGAAGTAAAAGCTGAAGAAGTAAAGTATCATAAAGTTGAAAAACGTTATGTACTAGATGATTTTAGTGCACAACCAACAATTGGTAAAAGTTCTACTCCAACAATTAAGGAGGAGATAGAAGAAGAGTTACAATTTGAGGTAAAATCTAAAACGCAAGAAGAAATTAATGACATAAACACTTCAAGTGAAGAAGTTTCTCCGTTAGACTTAACAATTTCTGAATTGCAAAAAAGAGCACAAGAAAGACGTGAAAAAATGAAAGGTTTTAACTATAAGTTTAACGATCAGGTTAGTAAAAACATAGACGAAATTGAGCGTCAACCAGCTTATAAAAGATTAGGAGTTGATATTGATGCAGGTTCTGATATTAGTAAGTCAGATACAGCATTAAATACAGATAATAACGATTTATTACGTTCTAATAACTCGTTTTTACACGATAATGTAGATTAATAAATGAATAACACTTATTTTTAAAATCCCGATTTATCGGGATTTTTTAATACTTTAAAAACATAAAATTATGAGTTTGCAAAAACAGGTAATGGATAAAATGAAAGAAGCTATGAAGTCTAAAGACACGGTAGCTTTAACAGCTTTAAGAGCATTGAAATCAGCATTTATGTTGGCAAATACTGAAGCAGGAGCAGGAGAATTATCCGAAGCAGAAGAACTGAAGATTATTCAAAAACAAGTGAAGCAACGTAAAGATAGCGCTAAAGTGTTTACAGAGCAAGGTCGTAATGATTTAGCAGAACCAGAATTAGCAGAAGCAGCTGTTTTAGAACAATTTTTACCAGAGGCCTTAAGCGAAGAAGAAATTGGAAATATTGTAGAGAAAACTATTACAGATGTTGGAGCAGATGGTATGAAGGATATGGGTAAAGTAATGGGAATTGTATCTAAACAATTAGCTGGACAAGCAGACGGAAAAACTATTTCAGCAATTGTAAAAGCTAAACTAGCTTAATAAAATTTATAGACTCAGTAGTTCAACTGGATAGAACATCAGATTTCGGCTCTGAGGGTTGGGGGTTCGAGTCCTCTCTGGGTCGCAAAAAAAAAAGAAAACAGCAGAATATATATTTCTGCTGTTTTTATTTAAGGAAATATTTGGGGAATTAGTTGTTTAACTGAGAGCAATATTACAAAACGTAAATAACTGCTTATGCAACTTAAGTTACATAAGCAGTTAAAGTTTTATAAGAGTTATTAGCTTTAAATTTTAAAGATCACTTTTTTAATCTTTTACTTTAAAAACCTTGGTTAAAATATCATCCATTAAACACCATTTGGTTAATGATGATTGTAATAAATTGGCACCTACAAAAGCAGTAAACCATAACCAATTAATATTTACTTTAATTGCTAAGATTAAACTAATAAGTATAAAACTACCAGCAATACCACGTACAATTCTATTCTTCATAATTAAATATATTTATCAATAGGAACCACAACAGCTCGTATTGGATTATTTGTTTCTAAATTTTTATTAAAAGTTTCAATTAAGTTAAACAGTGTATCTATTTTATCAGTTTCAGTAAATGAGAAATACATATATGAACCAGTTGCTTTTTCATTTCCAGAAAACCAATCATTTACAGAAATTACAGGAAAAGAATTTCGAAAACCTTCAATATCAGAAGCACTAAAATTATCTATAGTTGCTTCTTTTAATAGTTTCATTACTTCATTTTGAAGCCCATCAACTACGGTTATTATTAATAACTTCATCTTATTTATAGTTTTTACGTTCAATTAAATAGTATACTAATGGTACTACCAATAAGGTTAGTACAGTTGCAGTAATTGTTCCGCCCATTAAAGAGATAGCCAATCCTTGGAAAATAGGGTCAAATAAGATTACAAATGCCCCAATAACTACCGTACCTGCAGTTAGTAGAATAGGAGTGGTACGTACTGCACCAGCTTCTATAACAGCTTGTTTTAACGGAACTCCTTCTGCTAAACGTAAATTAACGAAGTCAATAAGTAAGACGGAGTTTCGTACCATAATTCCTGCTAGAGCAATCATTCCAATAAATGAAGTAGCTGTAAAATAAGCCCCCATCATCCAGTGTCCTAAAATAATTCCTACCATAGATAAGGGAATTGCAACCATCATTACAATTGGAGCTTTAAAGTTTTGAAACCACCCTACAATCAACATATAAATAATAATGATTACTCCTAAAAAGGCGATACCTAAATCTCTAAACACTTCTAAGGTAATTTGCCATTCACCATCCCATTTTACGGTATAATTATCTTCAAAATCGGGTTGTTTAATGTATAGCTCATTTAATTCATATCCCTTTGGAAGTGGAATCTCTTTTAATTTTTCTTCCATTCCTAAAATAGCATAAGCAGGACTTTCCAATTCCCCTGCCATATCAGCCATCACATATACCACACGTTTTTGATTCTTTCTGTAAATACTTTTTGCGCTGTTCTTTTCTTCAATAGAAACCAAATCACTTATAGAAACCATAGTACCGTGTTGCGATTTAATCTGTAACTGAGCAATATCTTGAACAGAAGACTTCTCTTTCTCATCCAAAGCAAACACAATTCCTACTTGATTAGAAGCGTCTTCATCATATAAGGTTGAAACCGCTCTGTTAGACAATGCCATATTCAATGTGTAAGCAATTTGCTGAGGTGCCACACCATACAACATTGCTTTTTCCTTGTCGATTACAAACTCATATTCAGTTTGATTGTCTTCTACCATCCAATCGATATCTACAACGTCATTTGTATTATGTAAGATGTTTTGAACCTCGTTGGCAATTTCAATTTGCTTTTCATAATCTGGTCCATACACTTCTGCAACAATGGTAGATAATACAGGAGGTCCTGGTGGAACTTCTACTAATTTTACATTTGCTTTGAACTTTTTAGCAATGTTTTGAATATCACCACGCATCAATTTAGCTATATCATGACTTTGTATACTTCTATCTTTTTTGTCAACTAAGTTTACCTGAATATCCGCCATATTACTACCACCACGTAAGTCGTAGTGACGTACCAATCCGTTAAAGGTAATTGGGGCAGAAGTACCCACATAACTTTGGTAGTTTACTACTTCTGGTCGTGTAGCTAAATACTGTGCAATTTCTTTGGTTACAGCATCGGTACGCTCCAATGTGGTACCTTCAGGCATATCAATTACTACCTGGAATTCGTTTTTATTATCAAAAGGCAACATTTTTACAGCTACCGATTTGGTAAAAAACAACGACATAGAACCTAGTAATAAAACAATAGTAATTCCTAAGAATGCCCAACGCTTGGTTTTATTTTCAATCAACGGACGCTCGAATCGTTCATACAATTTATAGATTAGCGTGCTTTGCATAGCTTTGGTTTCATCTTCTTCTGCCTTTTCCTCCGCACCATGCTTGTCTTTTTCGCGTAAGAAAATATATCCTAAATACGGAGTAATCGTTAACGCAACAAATAATGACAAAATCATGGCGATAGAAGCTCCAATAGGCATCGGACTCATATAAGGTCCCATTAATCCAGAAACAAAAGCCATTGGTAATACCGAAGCAATTACGGTAAAGGTGGCTAATATAGTTGGATTACCTACTTCGTTAATAGCATATAAGGCAGCTTGCTTAAACGGTAATCGTTTCATTTTAAAATGCCTGTGCATGTTTTCGGCAATAATAATGGAATCATCTACCACAATACCTGTTACAAATACCAAAGCAAATAAGGTAATTCTGTTTAAGGTATAATCTAACATGTAGTAACTTAACAAGGTAAGCGCAAAGGTGATGGGAACTGATAAGAACACTACTAAACCACCACGCCATCCCATGGCTAACATTACTACCAAGGTTACAGCTATAATGGCACCGATTAAGTGTAATAATAATTCTGATACTTTTTGTGAGGCTGTTTCACCATAGTTACGTGTAACTTCAACATGTACATCATCAGGAATTAAGTTGGTGCGTAAATGATCAACCTTAGCTAAAATAACATCGGCAATTTGCATTGCATCTGCACCTTTTCGTTTAGCTACAGATATGGTTACCGCTGGATATTCTGATTGATATGTCGAAGCATTACTACTCGCTTGTCCGTACCCAAAACTTACATAGTTTTTAGGAATTTCTGGACCGTCTAGTACGTTCGCAACTTGTTTTAAATAAATCGGTTGATTTTGTTGTACACCAACGACTAAGTTTTTAACATCTTCAGCAGATTGTAAAAACTTTCCTGTAGTTACTAAAAACTCGGTATCATTTTTATCATAACTTCCAGCACTCAGTTGCTGATTGCTAGCTTTTAGCATTTTAGTAACCGATAAAAAGTCTAGCCCACTAGCGGCTAATTTATCTTTATCTACGACCACACGTACTTCACGATTTCTACCTCCAATTTTTTGAGTAATCGCTACATCGTTTACCTTTTCGATTTCGTTGGTAAGTTCTTGTGCCATTTGTTTTAATTGATAGTCATCATAGTTTTCACTCCATAATGTCAACCCTAACATAGGTACATCATCAATTGCACGTGTTTTTACCAAAGGCATCGTAACACCTTTCGGCATTTGATCCATATGTTTGTTAATCTCGTTGTATAGTTTTACGAAAGAGCGTTCGATGTCTTCTCCAACATAAAACTGAACAATGACCATTCCTTGTTCTTTCATCGAAGTAGAGTATACGTACTCTATTCCTTTGATGTTCGAAATTATTTTTTCTAAGGGTTTGATAACTCTCGATTCTACCTCTGTAGGGCTCGCTCCTGGATACCCTACAAAAATGTCAGCCATAGGCACATCAATCTGTGGTTCTTCTTCTCTCGGAATTAAAAAAGAACTGTACACACCAATTACCATAAACACTACCATTAATAATATGGTAAGTTTAGAGCCTATAAACCCTTTGGCTATTTTTCCTGCTAAACCTTCTTTCATGTTTTATTATTTTGGGCGTTACCACTTCGTGGTCGGGCTATTCGCGCTACATGGTAGCTTGCTTCTATCCCTAACGCAATTTTTTACTTATTTAATTGTAATATTAGCTCCGTTGTAAAGTTTACCTTCAGAAGAAAGGATATAGCTTTCATTGGCAGATAAACCTGATAAAACTTCTACTTGATCTCCAAAAGTTCTTCCTAAGCGTAACCAACGTAACACAGCTGTATTACTTTGACTTACCGTATAAATTCCTGATAGTTGTCCTTTGTGTACTAAAGCTTCTGACGGAATTAAAACCATGTCAGTACTTTTTTGTGTTTTTTCAACAGGAAACTGAACCGTAGCAAACATTCCTGATAACAATTTCACATCGGTTTTATCTAGGTTAATTTTAACTAAGTATTGTCCTCCTGTGTTTTTTGCTGAGGTACTAACTTCTGATACTTTTCCTGTAACCGTTTTATTGATTGATTTAATGGTTACATCAACCTTTGTGTCTTTTTTAATTTGAGAAATTTCACTTTCAGGTACTAACGCAGTTACTTCAAATTCACCTTTTCCTTCTACAGAAATTAAAGGCATTCCAGGATTCGCCATTGCACCTTTATCGATAAATTTGTTAGTTACCACTCCTGAAAATGGAGCTCTGATATTCGTGTAAGCAAACTGAGAATTGATTTCATTTCTCATCTGTTTTGCAGCTTCTAAATTCGCTTTGGCAACATTGTAATGAACAGTGATATCGTCAAACTCCTTTTGAGAAGCGCTATTTTGTTCAAATAAGTTTTTAAAGCGATTGTAATCTTTTTCAGCACTTGAAAATCCTGCTTTCGCTTTAATAATGTTAGCCTCTACTTGTGCTTTCTTAGCTTGTAAGTCACTGTTATTGATAGATAATAATAATTGACCTTTGTTTACTTTGTCACCAACTTTTACGTGTATGTTAGTTACATAACCCATCATACGAGTACTTAATTCAGCACTGTTGGTAGCTTCCACTTTTCCGCTTGCTGTTATAAAAGGATTGTTATCATTAGCGGTTACTTTGACAACTTTTACAGCTACTGTTGGTTTGTTGTTATTGTTTGTTGTTTCTTTTTTACCACAGCTTAATGCTAAAAGTGATGCGGCAAGAGCGATTGTATATATAGTTTTCATTTGTTGATTATTCTTTAGTTAAAAAATCTAAGTAAGCTTTGGTATAGTTGTATTGATATACGGTTTGGTAATATTCTAATTGTTTTTGAGCGTATTGTGTTTCAGCCATTAATAAATCGGACGTTTTCTCTAGTCCTTCTTTGAATCTATTTTTTCTGATTCGTAAAGCTTCTTCTGATTGTTGTAAGGCTAATTCGGTTAACTTTAATTGTTCCTCAGCATCAGTTAACAATCGTTTAGTATTATTCAATTCTAATTGACTTTTAGATTTGTACTGTTCGTATTCTAATCTAGACTTTTCATACTGCGCTTTGCTTTTTTGTGCTTTTCCGTAGCGTTTAGAGCCTTTGAAAATATCCCAAGTTAATTGTGCTCCTACTACATAACCACTTGCATCTGCATTGAAAATTTTATCATCGTATAGTTCGTAACTACCAAAAGCATTTAAGCGAGGAAGAAAATCCATTTTATCTGCTTTGTGCATTTTTTGATAAGCCTCAGAAGCTAATTCCATCGCTTTAATATCTGAGCGGTTTTCAGAAATGGTAATATCAGCTAGTTGATTCGTTAAGTGTACTTGTAAACTATCTGAAGGTTCATAAATGTTGTTTTGTTTTTCATTCATTAAAAAAGACAAGTAGTTAGAGGCATTTAGTACATTACTCTTTGCAGTTTGTAATTGATTTTTTACTTCGGTAACTCGAACTTCAACGGCTAATACATCTGCACGTTGTAAATACCCTTGTTGAAAGCTGTTTTCTGCCATTTGTTGGTTTGCTTCCGCAGCTTTTAAGGCTTTTTCTAATACTGAAACTCCCTTGTGAGCCAATTGTAATTGCATGTATGCTTTTTCTACTTCAAGTAATAAATATTCTTGAGTACGTTGTGTTTGCAAGTTGGTTGCTTCCATTTTAGTTTTAGCAGCCTTACGTTGGTAAATACCGTCTAAATTCACTAAAGGTTGTTGTACTTCAATTTTAGTAGCGAAGTTTTGTGTTCGTTTCGGATTGTTTAATAAATCAGGATTGAAATCTGCCTGTGTCAAAATTTCCTGATTCAACTTACTACCAAATGCCATTAATGGATTAGTTGTTACAATTCCTGTATGAGAGGCAGTAATATTTGGTAAGAATACAGCATTGGTTTGCTTATAATCGGCACGTGCTTGCTGATAGTTTTGTTCAGATATTTTTAAAGAGGTGTTATTTTCCTGAACTCTTTTTAAAACTTCACCTTTTGAAATGGAAATTTTAGTTTGAGATAGGGTAGTAGCAGATATAAAAAGTGCTACCATAAATAAACTTATATATGTTGTTTTCATTTTTACTGTTTTGTTATAGCAAAATTAGTGGCATAAAGCATAGTAGTCAGTAACTAATGTTACAATGAAAAAACGCCTAAACAAAAGTCTAGACGTTATTTACTAACAATTAAAAAATCAACTAATACTTGGAAATGTTTCTGTTAAATGCGTTTAAGTGGTTGAATGAAGCGTTTAATAAATTGGTATATATATTTATACTGTATTCATCATTGGTGTTCTTAATAGCTAACTGTAGATCTTCAATATCTTTTTCTTCAATTAACTTACCTACTTCAAGTGCATCTAGTTTAGATTTTTGTCCTTTATTTACTAACTCATCATATAACTTTTGAAGTTCAGAATTTTTAAAAACACCTCTTTCTTTATTTAAGATAAAGGCAATATTATTGTATTGTAATAAACCTTTCATGGCGTTCATATGTCGTTCTTCACTTTGACTGATGTTTTCAAAAACACGTAGGTTCCATTTTTCATTAAGGAAGTTATAAACATCAAAAGCTAATTTTTCTTCCTCTAACATAAAAAGCATTTCGTTTTTTTCTTGTTGAGAAAGAGTAAGATCGGTATTGTTTGTATTCTGGCAAGAGCTACTAATACTTGAAAAAAGTAATAAGAATAGCAAGCCTATTGTATTTAAAGTTTTCATAATAACAGCTTTTAAATTATATACTAATTTAAATATTGTGTAAGCTGTAGTCTGCAACTTTAGTTACATAGGAGTAAGGTTTTAATAGAATGTTTTTTATTTAGCTAAGTAAAAGAACTAGACTAATGTTCGCCATAGTCTACATCATCCATTTTTCCTTTAAAAACTTTATACTGAATAACAAAATAAACAACTACTAGTATCGCAGCTATAAAAAACCAATTTACACCAACAGATAAACCGTATTCGTCAGCAGCTACATTGTAAATTGTTAAATCTGGATTTATATTATTAGTTGAAGGCAAAACTTTAGGGAAAATTGAAGCGACTGTAGTTGCCAAGCCTCCTAATAAAAACAACGAAGAATATAAAAAACCAGTGATGTGCTTTGTATGTTTTTTTACGTTGAACAAACCAAACAAGCCTACAAACGTTAGTAAAGGAAATATCCAAAGGAAAGGATGTTCTATAAAATTATGAAATGGTTTGGGTTCTATAATATGCCAAGCGAATAATGAAATAATTACTAAGCCTAATAAAACAAAAGAAAGAGTAAAAACAACTTTTTTTAATTGGTTATTAATACTAGCATTGGTTTTGAAAATTACCCAATTGGCACCATGAATTGTTAGTGATACTACTGCAATAATTCCTAGAAGTAAAGTAAACCAATCAATAACACCAAGTGTTTCAGAATGAGGAGAGAATTCTGAATTCCATAAAGGAAGGAAGAAATAATGAGATTCATGAGTTGAAACACCACCTACCACATTTCCTAGATTAACACCACGTACGACATTTCCTAATGCAACTCCAAAAAATAAGGCAAGAAGTAAACTGGCAATTCCAAAAGCTTTATCCCAAATACTTTCCCATATTTTATTATGTATTTGTCCACGAAGCTCTAAACCAATAGCTCTAAAAATTAGTAACCATAAAACCATCATTAAAGGGAGGTAAAAACCACTAAATGATGAAGCGTATAAAGTAGGGAAAGCAAAAAATAAAACACCACCAGCAGCAATCAACCATACTTCGTTTGCATCCCAAAATGGACCTATTGCTTTTACAACCTTTTTTTTGTCTTCTTCTTTTTTAGCAAAGAATAAATGAATAATTCCTGCGCCAAAATCATAACCATCTAAAATAACATAAATGGCTAACATTGTAACTAATACTACATACCAAAATAGTTCCATAACTTAACGTGTTGTTTGAGGTCCTTTGTTAATGATTTTTCCAACTAAAATTAAAAATAACATTCCTAATAGTAGATATAATCCGACAAATCCTAAAAGAGTAAATAAAGTGTTCCCTGATGATACTGTAGGAGATGCTCCAGCAGATGTTCGTAGTAAATTATAAACTAACCAAGGTTGACGTCCTAGTTCAGCAGTATACCAGCCAGTGGTATTAGCAATATAAGGAAATGGAATCATGAAGAGTAAAGACCACAAGATCCATTTTGTTTGGTATAATTTTTTTCTAAATAATTGAACAATGCTAGCTAACATTAAAGCAATAAAAATAGTTCCTAACCCCACCATTATATGATATGCATAATATAAACCCGGTATGTTTGTTGGGTAGCTTTTTTCATCAAATTCATTTAGTCCTTTAATTTCTGCATTCCATTCTTGATAGGTTAAAAAGCTTAAGATGTTAGGAACAGCAATTTTATTGTCTAATTTTTTCTCCAGCATATTTGGTTGTCCAATTAGAACTATTTCAGAACCTCCTTTTTCTGTTTCAAATATTCCTTCCATAGCGGCAAAGGTTATAGGTTGATATTTTACTACATTTTTAGCGGCTAAATCACCTGTAGGAAAAGCAACTAAAATAGATGCTACAACTCCGAAAATAACTCCAGTTTTTAAAAATAATTTACCAAATTCTAAGTGCTTCTTGTTTAAAAGATAAAGAGCTCCAATACCAGCAACTACAAAAGAACTGGTAACCAAGGAGGCTGCTTGATTATGTAAATAAGAAGGCCATAACCATGGGTTTGAGAATAAAGCTGAAAAGTTATTTAGTACAAACTTACCGTTGGCTAGTATTTCATAGCCTACAGGATTTTGCATCCAAGAATGTGTAGCAATGATTAAAAAGCCACTTGCCCAAGAACCTAAAAAGACAAGGAATCCAGTTAAAAAATGAAGTTTATGTCCTAGCTTTTTTTCACCAAATAAAAATAATCCTAAAAAGGAAGATTCTAGGAAGAAAGAAAACATCCCCTCCATAGCTAATGTTTGACCTATAATACCACCAGTTAGCTCGGAGAACTTAGCCCAGTTAGTTCCGAATTGAAACTCCATAGGAATTCCTGTAACTACTCCCATGGCAAAGTTTAAAGCAAAGATTTTCATCCAAAACTTAGCAGCATCGTTGTATTTTTCAAGTTTAGTTCTTAAAAATTTCCATTTAAAGAAGACTATCATTAACGACAGTCCCATTGTTAATTGTGGAAATAAGTAGTGAAAAGTAATAGTGAAAGCAAACTGCATTCTATCATAAAAGAGCATGTCTTCCATACCGAAGATTGTTTATGAGGTTATTAAATAAGAACGTTTTTTTAGTAGCAATAAAGAGGAATAAAAATAATGATATTATTTCACATGGTTGTTAATAATACTAACCAAATCGTTCTTATATAACATTCCTGATTGTCTCCATAATAGTTTGCCTTCTTTAAAAAGCATAAAGGTAGGAACACCCCTAATTTGGTAGGTATTGGCTATTTGTTGATTTTTATCAATGTCTATTTTTAAAATAATAACACTTTCTCCTAAATCTTCTTTTACTTCTTTTAATATAGGAGCCATCATTTTACATGGACCACACCATTCAGCAAAGAAATCAACCAAAACAGGTTTGTCTCCTTTAATTATTTCAGAAAATTTTCCCATAATTTTAATTTTTAAATGTTATGCTCCAAATTCCTCGTACCTGATTTACATCATAACCTTGAGCTTTATCGGTAGGGTATAGGAGAGTTAATCCTTTTAAAGTTTCAGGTTTTATTTGTGTGTTAGGGGTTCCATGACATTGTAGGCACATACTATTTGTTATAATTGGATAATAGAATTTGGTTTTGTTACCTACTTGTTTTGTAACAGGTTTAATTTCTTCTTTGTTACTTACAACTCTTTTGTATCCTTCAATAATGTTTAATTCTTCAGTGTTTGCAGTGTTGTTGAGGTTTCTTGGTTTGTCTGAAACTCTTTTAATGGAAGCATTAAATTTTGTAGCCATACTATCGGTTAGCTTGTAGGCTTTTTCGTTACAAAATTGTAAAGCATGTAAAGTTCCTTTCTTTTGAATAGCTCCCATTAAGTTTTTACCTAATATTTTTTTTGTTTCCATAGCATATGTTAATCCAATTTCTTCAGGAGTTTTTTTAGTATTTTTTTGACTTATTTTTCTCCCTGAATTAATATAGCTTTTACCTTGCTTAGACTCCCAATGCTCTTTAAACCAACTAGGCTCTTCAATTTTATAGTTATATAGATAATTAGCTATCTTCTTAAGATCTTCTTCCTCAAATTTTTGATAAGGCATTAGTCCAAATCGTTTTACAGCTCCTCTCATCACTGCATTTTCTTTCGTAGGGTTTAATACAAAATTGAGAAAGTTATTAGTGAACTCCTCTTCTGAAGTGTTTTCACCAATATAATGAGCTTTAATAGCGATTATTGGAGGTGCAACTCTCTCGTTGTTTGGAGTAGAGGAGTTATGGCATACAAAACATTTTGTTTCTAATAATTTTTTGCCAGAAGGGTGAGTAGCTTTTTCAACTGTAACTTCTTTAGTGTTCTTTTTTGAATAATCACTTTTTTTAGATTGATTACAACTAAAAAAGAATAATACAGTAATTAAGATAATAAACTTGTACATCGTTCTAATTTTTACCATAAAGGTAGAACGATTCTCTTGTAAAAAATGTAACTTAGGTTACAAGGTTAAAGTTCTAACACTTTAATCTGATTTCTATTCAGTTCTATTTTATCTTTTTTTTCTAAAGCTTTTAAAAGTCTTGAAATAACTACTCTAGAAGTATGTAAGTCATTAGCTATTTGTTGGTGTGTTACGCTAATTGTTTCGTTTTGGTTTACTAAAGCTTTGTCTTTTAGATATTTTAATAAACGCTGATCCATATTTAAAAAAGCAATAGTGTCAATAGCATCAATAAACTCTTGTAATCTACTATGGTAGCTATGCAAAATAAATTCTTGCCAGCTTTTATACTTGCTAAGCCATTCACTCATTTTTTGTTTAGGAATCATCAATAGCTTTACATCGGTTTCAGCCACAGCTTTGATTTTACTTTTAGTTTGTCCCATACAGCACGAAAGGGTCATGGCGCATGTGTCTCCCTTTTCTATGTAGTATAAAACTAAGTCGTCTCCTTCTTTATCCTCACGTAAAATTTTTATGGCACCACTTAATAACAGAGGGATAGAAGTAATATAACTGCCAATATCAATAATAACTTCATTAGCTTTTACTTCTTTAGCTATAGCAACATCAGCTATTTCTTTTAATAACGCTTCCTCAAATAAATAACCGTAGTATTTCTGTAAATCTTCTATCAAGATAAAATGTTTTTGTAAAAATAGTTAAATAATTACATTTTAGATAGAAATAAAATAGATGATAATCTATGATTTTAATCAGGTTTATACTTGTTTTTATTACTGAAATTTGAAGTAAATAATAACACAAAACCTTACAAAAATGAAAAAAAGAACACCAGTTTCAGTTATAATGACTAAAGATGTAATTACATTAAGTAGTACTGATGATTTAATGACGGCAGAGAAAATATTTAAAAAAGAACATATACGACACATTCCAGTAGTTAGTGGAAATGAAATAAAAGGAATGTTAAGTTATACAGATTTATTACGAATAAGTTTTGCAGATGCAGTTGATGAAAATGAAACCGACGTTGATACTGTGGTGTATAATATGTTTACAATAGACCAAGTGATGGCGAAAAATTTGGTAACTGTAAACTCAGATACAACGATTAAAGAGGTAGCTGAGATTTTAGCAAAAAAAGAGTTTCATGCTTTGCCAGTTGTTGATAATAATGAATTAGTAGGGATTGTAACTACCACTGATTTAATTTATTACCTATTAGAGCAATTTTAGTCCTTTCTTTAATATAAGTGGATATGAAAAGTTGAAATTTATGGTAAAACCATACTTTTATTATGGTTTTTTTTGAGTTAAATTGTTTTGTAGAATTTATTTTTGAGAAACTCAAAATACTTTATCATGTTAAAAAACATTTCAAATTTAGGTTCGGTTTTGAATAAGTCAGAACAAAAATCAATTAATGGAGGATGGATTTACGTTTTGTGTCATAACTGTGAACCACTTCCTCGAGGCTATGTTTGTATGAATGATGTTATTTGTAGTGGAGAATAAGTTAATCCTAAACAAGATTACATTAATATTTACTATTCATATTTAGTAACCCTTTTAAGGGATTATAGGGCTGTTAAACTAGAAGCGTATTTAGAAATTTTTCTAAATACGCTTTGACTTTTAGTTTATAATAGTTTTTAAATTCTCAATTGTTTCGGTAGGATTATCGCTTTTGAAAACAAAACTACCAGCAACCAACACATTAGCACCAACTTCTACAAGTTTATTAGCGTTTTGGTCAGTTACACCTCCGTCAATTTCAATTAAAGTTGAAGCTTCACTAAATTCAATCAAGTTTTTTAACTGTTGAGTTTTTTTGTAGGTATTTTCAATGAATGATTGACCTCCAAATCCAGGATTTACACTCATAATACAAACCAAATCTAAATCTGTAATAATATCTTCTAAAACGGCTATAGGTGTATGCGGGTTTAATGCAACACCAGCTTTCATACCAGCAGCTTTTATTGCCTGTACAGTTCTATGTAAATGAGTACAAGCTTCATAATGTACGGTTAAAATATCGGCGCCTAAATCAGCAAAAGTTTGAATGTAACGATCAGGATCTACAATCATTAAGTGTACATCAATAGTTTTATTAGCGTGTTTTGCAATTGATTTTAAAACAGGCATTCCAAAAGAAATATTTGGTACAAAAACACCGTCCATAATGTCAATATGAAACCAATCTGCTTTACTATCATTAACCATTTCAACATCACGTTGTAGGTTACCAAAATCAGCCGCTAAAATTGATGGGGCTACAAGTTTTTCCATTAATATATAAGTTGTTGCGTTGTTATTAATTGCAAATATAGTTAAAACTAAGAGCATAAAAACCAAAAAGAAAGCTCTCAAATTTGAGAGCTTTCATTCATTAATCAAAAAACGAATAGTTACGATAACTATTTGTTGTTGTTTATATTATTAACCTAAGTAAGTCATTAAAATCTTACTACGAGATGTGTGTTTTAATCTTCTGATGGCTTTTTCTTTAATTTGACGAACACGTTCACGAGTTAAATCAAAAGTTTCACCAATTTCTTCTAAAGTCATTGGTTGGTGCTCTCCTAAACCAAAGTATAGTTTTACAACATCAGCTTCACGTGGAGTTAATGTTTCTAGCGCACGATTAATTTCGATACGTAATGATTCGTGTAATAAAGTTTTATCAGGGTTTGGTGATTCACCTGAGTTTAATACGTCGTATAAATTTGAATCTTCACCTTCAATTAAAGGAGCATCCATCGATACGTGACGACCAGAATTTTTCATTGACTCCTTAACATCATTAACAGTCATGTCTAATTTCTTGGCAATTTCTTCAGCACTTGGAGGGCGCTCATTTTCTTGCTCTAAGAAAGCATACATTTTATTAATCTTGTTAATAGAACCAATTTTGTTTAATGGCAAACGTACAATACGTGATTGTTCAGCCAACGCTTGTAAAATAGACTGACGAATCCACCATACAGCATATGAAATGAATTTAAAACCACGCGTTTCATCAAAACGTTTAGCAGCTTTAATTAATCCTAAATTACCTTCATTAATTAAATCAGGTAATGTTAATCCTTGGTTTTGGTATTGCTTAGCAACCGATACCACAAAACGTAAGTTAGCCTTAGTTAGTTTTTCAAGGGCTCTTTGGTCACCAGCTTTAATTCTTTGTGCTAATTCAACTTCTTCATCAGCAGTAATTAAATCTACCTTTCCTATTTCTTGCAAATATTTATCTAAAGACGCGGTTTCTCTATTGGTAACCTGTTTTGTAATTTTTAGTTGTCTCATCTACTTCAAGTATATTTTAATTTATCAATCAGTCTACATTAACTTATACGTATGCAGTTAGAATAATGTTACAAAGTTTTTTGTGTTTTTTGAAAATTTTCGTCTATTTGTTAAATAAATATTAAAATTTGTTATTAAAACAATAATTAAGTGACCACGTAACGGACCAAGTGTCTAAATTGATGTATAACTAAGGAGGAAACTAACTATACTGCCCATTGGAGAGTATTGATGTAAAGAAAATAAGCGACGAAGATTTGGTTCGTAAAATAGTAGAAAAAAATGATACTCATTTATTTGCTGTTTTATACGATCGTTATGCTGGCGTGGTGTATAACAAGTGCTACGGATTTTCCAAAAATAAAGAAGAGGCTCAAGATTTAACACATGATGTATTTATTCGTTTATTTGTTAAATTGAGAACTTTTAAAGGAAAATCTAAGTTTTCTACTTGGCTATATTCTTTTACTTATAATTTTTGTGTTAATTATGTACAGAGAAATAAGGAGAAGAAAAAAGAAAAGGTAACAGTAGTAACTGATGAAATAAGAGAAGAAAGTAATATTGATGATATTGATGACGCTACACTATTTGAGTTAAAGTCAGATAAATTGGCAAAAGCACTCGAAATGATTTCTCCTTCAGAGAAAATGATTTTATTAATGAAGTACCAAGATGAAATGAGTATTAAAGATATTTCAGCGGGGTTAGATTTGGGGGAAAGCGCAGTAAAAATGCGTTTAAAAAGAGCTAAGGAAAAAGTGGTGAAAGCGTATAACGAATTGTAATAAATTATGGATAATCCATTTAAAAAAATATTACATAACGAAGAATTGCCAGAAGTACTAAAAGACAAAGTACTTAATGATGTGGCAATGATTAAGCTATCAATAGATATGGCTGATTTATTCGTGGTTAAGTATCCTAATGCTATTGTTGATTTGATAGGAGGGACTACTGAACCAAACGGAAAAAAGAAATGATACTAACTAGTTTAAACTAACCAAATACATACTATATATACATAAAAGTTATGAGTTTTTTAAATATAGATTTTTTAACCCCTTTTAAGGATATTTTTCAAGATATCATTGATTCATTACCAACTGTAGTAGGATTTTTAGCTTTTGTAATTATTTCTTGGCTTGTTATAAAAATCTTTTTATACCTTGTTAGAAAAGCATTAGCCAAAACTAAAATAGATGAATGGTCTAAAAAGCTTAGGAAAACAGAAATTTTTGGTAGTAGCACAATAAATATTGTACTAACCAATGTTATTTTGGCCGTGTTAAAATGGTTTTTGATTTTTGTTTTTGTTATGGTTGGAGCCGAAATGTTTGGCTTAACTGTAGTGTCTGAGGGGATTAGAAGCTTTTTTGCGTATTTACCTAAGCTATTAACAGCTGTAGGTATTTTTGTAGGAGGGGCTTATCTAGGAACTATGGTAAAAAAAGCAATTCAATCTATGTTTAAATCTCTTGAAGTATCTGGAGGTAATTTAGTAGGTAATATAGCTTTTTATCTAATTGTAGTGTTCTTATCTATAACGGCATTAGACCAAGCAGGGGTTGATACATCGGTAATTAAAAGTAATTTAACTCTTTTAATAGGTTCTGTATTATTGGCTTTTACTTTAGCTTTTGGCTTTGGTGCCAGAGATGCTGTTTCTAGGTTGCTTTTTGGTTATTATTCAAGAAAAAACATTTCAATAGGAGAAAAGGTTGTAATAGATGATGTAGAAGGTGTAGTAGTTGCTATAGATAATATATGTATTACAATCAATACAGAAGGAGGTAAGGTGATTTTACCAATTAAAGATGTAGTTGACAATAAAATAGTTATAAAAAAATAATAAAAATTAACAATTTTTTATATCTTTGAAAACGCTAAAAACAATGTTTTTAACAGTACGATAGATTTCGGGGGACTTCTATCCAACTAATAAAGAGAAATCTTTATGAAATAAGGCCGCATTTTTGCGGTCTTTTTTTGTTTAAGATAAAATAAATGTGACCTAAGAAAATAAAGTGTGTCTAACAAGTATAGAGTAATAAGAATTCGGGGGACTTCATATTATTTTTAAACTAAAAAAGGCTTTCTAATTTAGAAAGCCTTTTATTTTTTATTGTAATTGTTTTATAAATCTTATTCAAAAGCTAAGTGTAAAAACACTCCTCTGGTTCCCAAGAAGTCAATAGGATCAGTCCATTGAGAAGACTTATTGTCGTATTTAACTTCGTTATTAATGGCAAAAACACCTCTTATTGAAGGAGAAAATTTAAAGTAACTTAAATAAAAGTCAACACCTATTCCTATTTCATACATAAAGTTGTTGGTTGTAGTTCTAAATTCACCAGCAAAGTTATCATCACTATTTCTTTCGTTACTTGAAAAGTTATGATCATATGAAAGTCCTCCAATAACATAAGGCCTCATATTGTTGAGTCTGTTAGTGCTAAATTTTAAAAGTAGTGGTAAATGTAAGTATGTAGCACCTACTTCTCGAGTATTTACGTTATCTGCACCAGCTATATGTTTAAATCGTAATGTTTTTGTGTTGGACATTAGTCCAGGTTCAAAACGAAGGTTAATATTGTTATGCAATCTTAAATCAGCAATTAAACCTACGTTAAAACCAATAGATGATTCTACTTCGATTTCAGCATTATCAAAATCACTTGGAGCATAAGAAATTTTGTAACCATTATTATTAGCACCAAGGTAAAAACCATAGTGAAAAAGAGGTTTATCAAAACTAGGAAGTTTTAATATTTTTTCTCTTTGTGCTTGCGTAGATAAGGACGCTACTAAAATTCCGAAAAGTAAAAGCTTTTTTAACATACTATTTTAAAGCGGTATAAATTGATGCAACACCAAATGTTACAGGTATATTCTTTGCATTCTTAAACCCATTTTTTTGTAAAATATTGTTGAAAGCCTTTCCAAAAGGAAAAGTATTTGCTGTTTCTGATAAATATGAGTAGGCAACTTTATCTTTTGAAAAGAGTTTACCAATAATAGGTAAAATATAATTAGTATACAATTTGTATCCTTGCTTAAAAGGAAATTTGGTAGGGTTAGAGGTTTCTAATACGACAAACTTACCTCCAGGTTTTAACACGCGTAATATTTCGGTTAAACCTTTGTCTAAGTTTTCAAAGTTTCTAACTCCAAAAGAAACAGTAATTGCATCAAAAGTATTATCAGGAAAAGGGATGTTTTCGCTATCGCCAACAATCATCTTAATCTTATTGGACAAATTTGCTTTAGCTATTTTTTGTCTTCCCACTTGTAGCATTCCTTCAGAAATATCTAAACCTACAATTTTCTCAGGGTTTAATTCAGACATCATTAAAGCTAAGTCACCTGTACCAGTAGCAATATCTAAAATTTGTTGTGGGTTATTTTCTCCTACTAGTTTTACTACTTTTTTACGCCAGCTAACATCTATTCCTAAAGAAATAACACGGTTTAACCCGTCATAATCTTCAGAAATATTGTCAAACATCTGAGCAACTTGTTCTTTCTTTCCTAATTCAGAATCTTTATATGGTTTAATCTTTTCAGACATATATTTTATTTGGTTTGGAATTACCCGTTAATGGCAACTACTTCATTAATTTGATTAGGTAACATTTCTTTAAGCATTGTTTCAATACCATTTTTTAATGTTACTGTTGATGATGGGCAGCCACTACAAGCTCCTTGTAAAATAACACTTACTCTTTTGCTATCAGCATCGTATGCCTGAAAAGCAATATTACCACCGTCAGAAGCTACAGCAGGCTTTATATATTCATCTAAAATATCAACAATTTTAGCTTCAGTATCAGTTAAATTCTCTTTAGGAACTTCAACGTTTTGTTTAGTTTGTTGTTTAGGTAATTCAGAAATAATTTTTTTACCTTCCTGAATGTAACTACGAATAAAAGTACGCACTTCTTGATATACTTCATTCCACTCAATCATATCGTATTTGGTGATTGATATATAGTTTTCAGAAATAAAAATTTCTTTGACGAAAGGAAAGCTAAATAAAGCTTGTGCTAAAGGAGAAGATTTGCTGGCTTCTTCAATATTTGTATACTCAACATCAGTTTGTGTTAAAGCTTTGTTGGTTCCAAATTTCATTACTGCAGGGTTTGGAGTAACTTCAGCATATACTTCAACAGCATCTTTTTTGGTAGTTTCTTCTTTTACTACAGAATTACCATCTTGGATGTAAGCTTCTATTTGCTCGCGAACCTCTTCTTCAACATCGCTCCACTCAACAATATCATATCGTTGAATAGCAATGAAGTTAGCTGTAACTAATACCTTTTTTACAAAAGGAAGGTAAAATAGTTGTTGTGCTAACGGAGAGTTTTTAGCCTCGTCTATATTATTGTATTCATAACTACCACCATTAACTAAAATTTTGTTGCTAACAAACTTTAGAATGGTTTCGTTATTAGTTTCTTGTATGTTTATTTTTATTGAACTCATAAGTTGTAAATAAGAAGCAAAATTACGGTAAAAAACTGAGATATGTATATATAAAAAGTCCTGCATATAGCAGGACTCTTCTTATATGTTTTTTATGAATTATAAACTGAAAGTAATTGTTCCAGAGATTCGAGAAGTATCGGTTGTTAATTCGATAGGATCTACATCTACAGCAGGTGAATTATAAATATAGTACGGACTGTTGTTTTCTGAATTAGTATATGATAAATCAAACTTAACGTTTCCGAAATTATAACCAAGTCCTAATGAAAACCCAGAAATATTATCATCGTCTAAAGCATTTTTATAAGGACTTTGCTCATAATGATAACCACCACGAACACTCATTTTGTCAAAACGCCACTCGGTACCAATATTTAAGGAGTGGGTACCTTTAAAATCATTATCAAAGTTTTGATTAGTTTCTATAAAATAAGGGTCGTTTTCTCTATATTTTGTACCACTGTAGTCTTTGTAAGTATAATCGGCACTTATTAAACCTTGTTTACCAAAAACAAATGCCGCACTAGCAGTAAGTTTACTTGGTGTTCGTAGTCTGAAAATATTTGAATAAAATTCTTCCCCGCTATTAACATCTGTATCTTGGTTTGTGGCTGATATTTCAGTGTAACCAACCCAATCATCATATCTAGAGTCATTTGGATCGAAAACATCTAAGTTACTATCTTCAAAAACTTCATTGTACCATGTTGGGGTTTCATAAGCTAATCCGAAACGGAAGCTTTGATTAACCTTATAAATAAAACCAGCACTAAAAGAAACTCCGCTACCTTCAAAGTAGCTATCTTGAACGTTAAGAGCTGTTAAGGTGTTTCCATTATCGTCTTCATTAACCTCTCTAAGTTCGGTAACTTGACCAAAGCTAAAATTATGAAATTTTATACTAGCTCCTGCATATAACTTGTTTAGATGTACAGCAGAGAATCCCATTTCAAAAATACTACTCTCTCCGTAGGTAGAATTAAAAAAGCGTTGCTCTTGTCCGTTATTAAATTGATTGGTTATATCATCAGGGTGTTCATTGAATAATGCTTGACCACTATTACCTTGTGAAGAGAATAAACCTTCAAAGTCGCTTTTTAACCTATAGTTAAAGGTTAATGCAAAACGATTCCAGTCAGAGTTATGAGCAGAATCAAAAGATAAAATACCACCAGCTTGGGTAATATTAAAAAAGTCATCTTCCGTTTCTGTTGTATTTCCGTAATAATTAGCTGTATAAGTAGTGTTTCTATTGCCTAAAGTTACTCCAAAAGTACTTTTAATAGCAACGGCACTACCAGCTGGGTTAATTCCAAAAGAAGATATGTCTCCACCTAATGCTCCAAAGGCTCCACTCATTGCTTCAAAACGAGCGGTTCCATAATTATCGTCTTTTGAAAATAAAATTCCTAAATCATTGTAGCCTAAAGATTGCGAGTAGGCAGTATACGTACTAGCGATAATTATCGCGAAGGTTAAAATTCTTTTCATTTTTTCATTAATTCGTTAAAAACTTGTCTTGAAATCTGGCAGCAAGATTATCTTCTAGAGCTTCTAGATGAACTTCTGTTACTCCCTCTTGAGCTACTTCCGGCTGAAGAGTTGCTTCTAGAGCTTCTTGACGGAGCTGAGTAACTACGAGAACTTCTTGAAGGTTTTGAGTAACTTCTAGATTTTCGTGAATTGCTACTATTACGTGAAGCATAGTTCTTTCTGTTATTTCTAGTTGATTTTGAGTAGCTTTTAGAGCTTCTAGGAGAGTATGATTTTCTAACAGATCTATTAGAATTTTGATCTCTCTTAGTATAACTTCTAGAGTTTCTAACTGAGGAAGATTTACGAACATCATTATTATTTGAGGCTCTGTAGTTTCTTGTAGAATATCCTCTAGAGCTTCTTGTAGTACGAGGTGTACCTCTATAGCTACGAGTAGATCTGCTACCATTTGAGTTATAACTTCTTGTTCTAGTTGATCGTTTTATACTTCTGTTATTAGAATTGCTACCTCTTCTTGTATTGTATCCTCTTGTATTTCTTGTTGAACGAGTGTTTCTGTTGCTTCGATAGGTTCTACTATTACTTCTTCTGTAAACATCAGAAGAGCGTCTTGAAGTTGTAGTTCCTCTACGACCTGTAGTATAACCTCTTCTAGAAGTTGTTGCAGTTCTGTGACCTCTATAATAGTTGGCACCTCTGTATGGGCGTCTGTAATAGTGGTTGTTATAGTATCTGTATGGTCTGTAATAATTGTATCCGTAATATGGAGAATTCCAGTAAGAGTTGTAATAAAGTCCACCTAGACCAACATAAAATCCAGAATTCCAGTGGTATGGGTGCCAATTGTTGTACCCCCAGTAGTTATAATAACGAGATCTCCACCAAGGTCTGTAATAATTATACCCATAGCCGTAATCCCAATACCAATCATTATAGTAGCCCCATCTTGGGTAGGTGTTGATATTAATAACTACATCACTGTTGTCAGCATACCCCCAAGGCTCATTGCCATTGTATGTAATTCTTGTTTCAGGCTCCTCTTCATATATAATGTCTTCATCATCATATGAGTCATCATTTTCAGACTTATAATTTTCTATATCGGTAAAAATATCAGTACCATTTAAAGCATCTAAGCGTTCTACTTCTTTGGTAAAATAGTTTTCCTGATATTCATCATATGCACGATCATCAGTAACAATTACTCTACGTTGTGGTTGTTCTATTTCATCAGCATAAATACCATCATCACTACCAGTAACCGTTTGTGTAGAACCACAAGATATAAATGTAGCTGCCATCAAAAATGATAGGATATAGAAAGGGAGTTTGGTTTTGGTGTAATGTAGCTTCATGACTTTTTTATTTTTAGGTTAAAGCAAATTGTTTTTCCACTAGCTGCAAAAAATTAGTTCTTTGTTGGGCTTGTTACCTTTTTAATGTAGTTTTGCAGACACAATTTACGCATAAAAAATAACAATATTTATGCCAAACTTTTGATTATGAGCAAACATTTAACAAAAAGAGCCGAAGATTACTCGAAATGGTATAACGAATTGATTGTAAAGGCCGATTTAGCTGAAAATTCAGCAGTAAGAGGTTGTATGGTAATTAAACCATACGGATTTGCAATTTGGGAGAACATGCAAAAAGAATTAGATAGAATGTTTAAAGAAACAGGACATCAAAATGCTTATTTCCCCCTTTTCGTACCTAAAAGTTTGTTTGAAGCAGAAGAAAAAAATGCTGAAGGATTTGCAAAAGAATGTGCTGTAGTTACACATTATCGATTACAAAATGATCCAGATAATGAAGGTAAGTTACGTGTAGATCCTGAAGCTAAGTTAGAAGAAGAGTTAGTTGTTCGTCCTACTTCGGAAGCAATTATTTGGAATACATATAAAGGGTGGATTCAATCGCATAGAGATTTACCATTGTTAGTAAACCAATGGGCGAATGTTGTAAGATGGGAAATGCGTACGCGTTTGTTTTTACGTACTGCAGAGTTTTTATGGCAAGAAGGTCATACTGCACATGCAACAAAAGCAGAAGCAATAGCTGAAGCTAAACAGATGCAAGAAGTATATGCAACTTTTGCTGAAGAGTTTATGGCAATGCCTGTTGTTAAAGGAGCTAAAAGTGAAAGTGAACGTTTTGCTGGAGCAGATGATACTTTAACTATTGAAGCTTTGATGCAAGATGGAAAAGCATTACAAGCAGGAACTTCACACTTCTTAGGGCAGAATTTTGCAAAAGCTTTTGATGTAAAATATACTTCTAAAGAAGGAAAGCAAGAGTATGTATGGGCAACTTCTTGGGGAGTATCAACACGTTTAATAGGAGGGTTGATAATGACACACTCTGATGATGCTGGTTTAGTATTACCTCCAAAATTGGCGCCAATTCAAGTTGTAATTGTACCTATATATAAAGGAGAAGAACAATTAAATGCTATTTCTGAAAAAGTAGATGTAATTGTAAAAGAATTACGATCTAAAGGAATTTCTGTAAAGTTTGATGATAGAGATACTTTTAGGCCAGGAGCTAAGTTTGCTGAGTATGAGTTAAAAGGTGTGCCAGTAAGAATTGCAATGGGAAAACGTGATTTGGAAAATGGTACAGTAGAAGTTGCACGTCGTGATACTTTTGAGAAGCAAACTGTATCTAGAGATGAGGTAGTAAGCATTGTGGCTAACTTGTTAGAAGAAATTCAAGAGAATTTATACAACAGAGCGTTAACTTACAGAAACGACCATATTACAGAAGTAAATTCATTTGAAGAGTTTAAAGATGTAATTGAGAACAAAGGAGGATTTGTGTCAGCGCATTGGGATGGTACAATTGAAACAGAAGATAAGATAAAAGAGCTAACAAAAGCTACAATAAGATGTATTCCTAATGATGCAAAAGAAGAGGATGGAGAATGTGTGTTAACAGGAAAACCATCAACAAAAAGAGTACTTTTTGCAAAGGCTTATTAAAAAAATAAAAAAAAGCTTTGTGTAATAAAAAACAGTTTTTATATTTGCACCCGCAATCGCAAAAAAGATTGTTTTGGTCCGTTCGTCTAGGGGTTAGGACGCCAGGTTTTCATCCTGGTAACACGGGTTCGATTCCCGTACGGACTACAAGTTCTTTTTCTTTATTTTAAGAGAAAAATAAATAGAGAAAAAAATAATTTTTAATTGCAAATAACAAAAAGAATTGTATATTTGCACCCGCAATCAGAACGATTGTTTTGGTCCGTTCGTCTAGGGGTTAGGACGCCAGGTTTTCATCCTGGTAACACGGGTTCGATTCCCGTACGGACTACAAGTTTTTTATAAACAATTAACGCATTAGTACAATGGCAAATCATAAGTCAGCATTAAAGAGAATTAGAAGTAACGAAGCAAAGCGCTTAAGAAATAAATATCAGCATAAAACAACTCGTAATGCTGTAAGAAAATTAAGAGCTACAGAAGATAAGAAGGAAGCAGAAGGAATGTTTTCGACTGTTGTATCTATGTTAGATAAATTAGCAAAGAACAACATTATTCATAAGAATAAAGCAGCAAATTTAAAGTCTAAATTGGCTAAACACGTTGCAGCTTTATAAGAGTTTTAAGGTTAGTTAATAGTTAAACGCTTCGATATTTTTTATCGAAGCGTTTTTATTTTGGTTTAAAACTAAAAATACTTCGTTTAAAATTAGAGCTTATTTAATATTTCATTATTTACAGGTCTCTCTAATAAGTGTGGTTATTTTGACTTTTAACTTGTAGTGTGTGTATAAGTAAGTGTTACTACAGTTGTGTTTTTTTCTGAAAATTATAAAGTATAGTAGTTGCTTTACCAATCGTACTTTTTATGGGCATCCAGACGAATGAAAATAAATAGAAGCAAGGTGAAACCCCATAAAGAAGAACCTCCATAACTGAAAAAGGGTAGTGGTATACCTACAGTAGGTAGTAGCCCTATTACCATACCGATATTAACAATAATGTGGAAAAAGAAAATAGAGGCTACACTGTAACCA
Organism: Tenacibaculum sp. DPLXC6; assembly: GCF_056815515.1. Taxonomy (NCBI): domain Bacteria; kingdom Pseudomonadati; phylum Bacteroidota; class Flavobacteriia; order Flavobacteriales; family Flavobacteriaceae; genus Tenacibaculum; species Tenacibaculum sp. DPLXC6. The sequence goes on along the minus strand of NZ_CP141806.1, from coordinate 1,676,002 downwards.
TATATTCTTGCAAATTTATTGGTTTGTGTTTCTGATAAGTAGATAATTCTATAGAGCAAGAACATAAATAAAATTATAACAAGAGAACTACCTAAAAATCCCCATTCTTCACCAACAGTACTATATATATAATCTGTATGTTGTTCAGGAACAAAGTTTCCTTGCGTTCTATCTCCTTGTAAAAAACCTTTTCCAGAAAAACCACCTGAACTAATCGTTTTTTCAGATTGATAAGAATTGTAGCCAATACCTTTATTATCTTGTATTTTTCCTAATAAAATATCGAATCGATCTTTTTGATGTTGACCTAATATGTTATTATAAGTGAAACTAATTCCTAAGATAAAGAAAATAGAAAAAAGATAGGATCCAATTATTTTTATAACGTTAAAGCGAAAAAATCTCTTATCTCTGTAAACTCCATAAAAAACAATAAGTGTTATTATAAGTAAACATGAAATCAGAACCCATTTAGCTCCGAAATAAACGGTTAACAAGAATAGAATGATAGAGATTGTTCCAAATAATATATATGCTAGCGTAAGTCCTTCTCTGTTTAAAACAAAAAAGAAAGCGAAATATATTAGTACAGATCCCATATCTGGCTGTAAGGCAATAAAAAAGGCAGGCAAAAAGATGACTATAAAAGCTTTTGCTTGATTTTTTATTAACTTAAGGTTGTATTGCCGGTCACTCATTAATTTTGCTAAAGCTAGAGCAGTAAAAGCTTTTGCAAATTCAGAGGGCTGTAATCCTATACTACCAAAGTTATACCAAGAAGTTGCTCCATTAATTTTTTTACCAAATACAAGTACTCCAGCTAATAAAACCAGAGAGAAAATGTACATAACACTGGAAAATTGCTCGTAGAACTTAGAGTTGAAAAATAGGATAAAGATAATAACAGGTATACTGAGCCCTATAAAAATTAACTGTTTGCCATACTTTGTTGAGAAGTCAAAAATTTCTCTTGACTCTTCAGTAGAGGATGCAGCATATATATTAACCCAACCAAAACCAACTAATATTACGTAGAGTAAAACGAGTAGCCAATCAATTCCTGCAAAAATATTATTTCGTTCCTGTCGCAATAGTATCGTTTTTTTGAATTAATAATTGATTGTCATATCTTTCTTGAAGACTTAGGTTAATCATGCGATCTTCAAGATATTTTCTAGAAATAGACTTGTTTAAATATTTTTCAATCAGTAAACTAGTAATAGGAGCAGCAATTGTAGCCCCATACCCTCCGTTTTCTACAAAAATAGCTATGGCTATTTGGGGATTATCTTTAGGAGCAAAAGCTATAAAAATAGAGTGGTCTGTTAACTGAACTTTCTTTTTATTTACTCTAATAAAATTTTCAACGGTTCCTGTTTTTCCGCAAATATCTATTCCCTTAACTTGACTATATCTAGCTGTACCTCTGGTAAACGTTTCATACATTGCCTCAATAGCAATAGGAAAATGTTCTGGTGAAACTGTTGTATTTCTACGAGTTACATATGTAGAGTCAAGCCTGGGCTTGTCTTCAATTTTCTTAACAATATGAGGAGTGTAAAAATAGCCTTTATTAGCAATTGCTGCTGTCATATTTGCCAACTGAATAGGTGTTGTCTCTACTTCACCTTGACCAATGGAGTTTGAAATAGTTGTGGTAGCTCCCCATCTAAAGTCATAACTTCTGTCGTAAAAACTTCCATTTGGAATTCTACCTTTTTGACCAGAAGGAAGATCATATCCTAAATAGTTACCTAGACCAAAGCTTTTTGCATGTTTACTCCAAGCATCAGTTCCTATGGTTGGATTTTCGTAATTGTCTATAATTTTTCTATAGGTGTTAGCGAAATATGTGTTACAAGATTTAGCAATGGCTGTTTTTAAACGAACAGGGCGTCCAACAATTCTACAGTGACACCCCATAAAAGCGTTAGGTCGTTTACCATAACGATATCCGTGTTGACAGTAAAAGCCAGTATTTTCATCAATAACACCTTCTTGTAAACCAATTAAACCAGTTAGGATTTTGAAAGGAGAACCAGGAGCATACATTGCTTGTAGACCTCTGTCAAAAGTTGGCATGTTAATGCTGTCATTAAAAAGCCTTACAGAATTAGGGGAGCGTTGTCTTCCGACTAATAAGTTAGGGTCATAAGAAGGAGCGGTAATCAATGCTAATATCTCACCTGTTTGAGGCTCTATAGCAACAATTCCCCCTCTTTTCCCAGACATTAATAACTCTCCATATTGTTGTAATTCACTATCAATGGTTAATGTTAAGTCTTTACCAGGCACAGCAAGGGTATCATATTTTCCATTTTTATAAGAGCCAGTAACCTTATTTAAGTTGTTTCTTTTGAAGTATTTTTTCCCTTTAACGCCTCTTAGTTCTCTTTCATACTGCTTTTCTACACCAAGCTTCCCTATTAATTCTCCTTGTTCGTAGTAATCACTATTCTTAGCTACATATTCATTAACTTCACTAATAAACCCTAATACATTAGCAGCCGATTTTACAGGGTAATTTCTAATGATACGTTTTTGGATATAAAAACCTTTGTACTTAGATAGTTTCTCTTGTAAAAAAGCATAATCCTCTTTAGCTAATTGCTTTAAAAATACAGAAGGAAGCCAACGAGCATAATTTTCTGCTTTTTTAAAACGTTTTACAAAATCTTCTTTGTCGATTTTTAAAAGAGAGCAGAATTCTAAAGTATCTAAAGGTTCTACTTCTTTTGGAATAATCATTACATCGTAGGATAATTGGTTTGCAACCAATAATTTTCCATTACGATCATATATATAACCACGCTCTGGATAATCGTACTCAATCTTTATTGTAGCACTATGCTTTAGGCTCTGTTCGCCACCATTTATTACTTGTAACTGAAATAATCGAGAGATATAAACAATTCCAATAAGAGTAATTAAAAATATAAGTAAGAAACTTCGTTTCATGCTAGCTTTTTCCTAAATATAAAACTTCCTAAAAAATACAACAGTAACGTAAAAACACTAGAAAATAGTGTATTGACAAGTACATTTGATATGTTATAAAAACTAAAGTTAGTTAAACTAAATAAAATGAAGTGATGAGTTAATGTTAAAATTGCTGTATAATTAAATACTTTGTCAAAAGACTCATGTCTTAGGTTAAAAAGTAGATAATCTGATGATGTTTTTTTGAAAACAGCTTTAAAAACAAATAAACGTATATAGGCCATAAATACAGTTGAAAAAGCATGAATTCCACCAGAGTTAGAAAATGCATCTACACATAATCCTAAAAGAAAAGCAACTAATAAAAGAAAAAACCTGTTTTCTTTAATAGGGAACAAGAAAATAAAAACGATATAAATGTAGGGGTTTACATAACCTAAAAATAAAATATTATTTAGAACCAACACTTGTAGTAACAAGAGGAAAACGAATAAAAATATTAAGTATACTGTTTTATTCATTATTATTTTCTACAGTTTTTACTTCTTCTTTATTTAGGTTGGTTATTATATAAACATGACCTAAGTTAGACATATCGTTAAAGAGTTTAATGTTTATACTATTAACCGCAGATAATTCTTCAGGTACTTCTAAGACTGTTCCAATAGGTATCCCGTTTGGAAAAATAGTAGACCTTCCTCCAGTGACTACAGTATCACCTTTTTTAAAAGTTGCTTGACGTGGAATGTCGGTTAGTTGTACAATGTTATAGTCCTTACCGTCCCATGTTAACGTACCGTAGTGATTATTATTTTTAAATTTAGCGTTGATATTGCTTTTTGAATTTAAAATAGATTGTACTCTTGCGTATTTATTTGACGCATTATCAGTAATACCAATAATACCTTTACTGTTAATTACTCCCATTTCTTTAAAAACATTATAACTTTTACCTCTGTTGATTGTTAAAAAGTTATCAGTTTTATGAAAAGAGTTTTTAATTATTTTTCCAGAGATATAATTAAAATTTTGACTGAGCTGTGTTGTGTCTATTATTTGATTCGCAGAAATACTATCAAGATAAGTAGTAATTTTCTCCAGTTTATTTTTTAAGGCTAAGTTTTCCTCAACGAGTATAGAGTTTCTTTCTTTTAAGCCAAGATACTCTGAAATATTTGATGATTTTTGATATAGTCCTCCTGTAATAAAATTGGTAGAACTAATAAATTTACTTTTATGAAAAGAATGGTTGTTAATGATTAATGCAACAGCTATAACTTCTAAGAATAGAAAAAATAAGAAATACTTATACTTCTGTAAGAAATAAATAAGCTGTTGCATAAATAATCATTCAAATTTATTTGATTAATACAGTTTTGTATTTTTCTAAATTTTTAAGTGCAATACCTGTTCCACGAACTACAGCACGTAACGGATCTTCAGCAACGTATACTGGCAAATCTGTTTTTCTAGATAAACGCTTATCTAAGCCTCTTAGCATAGAACCACCACCAGCTAAATAAATACCAGTGTTGTAAATATCAGCAGCTAATTCAGGAGGTGTCTTTGATAGCGTCTCCATTACTGCATCTTCAATACGTAAAATTGATTTATCTAATGCTTTCGCAATTTCACGATAAGAAACCTGTATTTGCTTAGGTTTTCCACTTAATAAATCACGCCCTTGAACCATCATGTCTTCAGGAGGTGTGTCTAAATCTTCAGTAGCAGAACCTATTTGTAACTTTATCTTTTCAGCAGTAGTTTCTCCAACATATAAATTGTGTTGAGTACGCATATAATACATAATGTCACTGGTAAATAAATCTCCAGCAACTTTAACTGATTGATCACAAACAATACCAGCTAATGCTATAACAGCAATTTCAGTTGTACCACCACCTATATCAATAATCATATTTCCTTTAGGTTCCATAATATCAACACCTACACCAATAGCAGCTGCCATTGGTTCATAAATCAAATAGATTTCTTTAGCGTTCATATGACGACCAGAATCTATAACTGCTCGTTTTTCAACTTCAGTAATCCCTGAAGGAATACAAATTACCATACGTAATGATGGTGGAAATAATCTTTTCTTTATGGCAGGAATTTGTTTTACAAATTCCTTTATCATTTCTTCTGAAGCTTGAAAGTCAGCAATTACACCGTCTTTTAAAGGACGTATGGTTTTGATATTTTCATGGGTTTTTCCTTGCATCCTACTAGCTTCATGACCTGTAGCAATAATTTTACCAGTAAGCCTATTTCTAGCAACAATAGAGGGGTTGTCAATAACTACCTTACCATTGTGGATTATAAGTGTATTTGCAGTACCTAAATCTACTGCAATATCTTCTGTCATGAAATCGAAAAAACCCATAAAGATTTCGTTATTTATATTTAATTTTAATGTATTCTCACAAATCTAATAAAAATCTGTGGGTATTTTACATTCAGTATAATTAATGTTTAAAATGTCTAGTTCCAGTAAAAACCATAGCTACATTATTATCGTTACAATAATCAATGCTTAATTGGTCTTTAATAGATCCACCTGGTTGAATTACACTTTTTATACCTGCTTTATCTGCTATTTCTACACAGTCAGGAAAAGGGAAAAAAGCATCACTAGCCATAACAGCTCCATTTAAGTCAAAGTTAAAACTGTTAGCCTTTTCAATAGCTTGTCTTAAAGCATCAACTCTACTTGTTTGGCCTGTTCCCCCTGCCAATAATTGTTTGTCTTTTACTAAAATAATAGTGTTAGACTTAGTGTTTTTACACAACTTAGATGCAAATAACAAGTCCTCTAACTCACTTTCTGAAGGTTTATTGTTAGTAGGGTATGATAAATCATCTAATTTGTCTGTAATATAATCTTTATCTTGGACTAATACTCCGTTTAAGGCTGTTCTTACTGTTTGTTTAGGTAATTCAACTTCTTTTTGAATTAAAATTACTCTATTCTTTTTGCCTTTTAAAATTTCTAAGGCATCTGCATCATAAGCAGGAGCAATAACCACTTCGCAGAATAATTTATGAATTTCTTCAGCAGTAGCTTTATCAATTTTTGTGTTAGAAATTAAAATACCACCAAAAGCAGAAACAGGATCACCAGCTAATGCATCAACATAAGCTTGATGAATAGTTTTTCTTTGAGCAAAACCACACGCATTATTGTGTTTTAAAATCGCAAATGTTGGGTCTTCACCTTTAAATTCTTCTATTAAATTAACAGCAGCATCAACATCTAATAAGTTATTGTAACTTAATTCTTTTCCATGTAGTTTATCAAACATAGCATCTAAATCGCCAAAGAAAAAACCTTTTTGATGAGGGTTTTCTCCATAACGTAATACTTTAGATGTAGTTTCACTGGCTTTATATACAACTTCATCTTCATTGAAATAATTGAAAATTGCAGTGTCATAATGTGAAGAGATGTTAAAAGCTTTAGCAGCAAACTTTTTTCTATCGTTCAACGAAGTTTCTCCGTTATTTTCTGAGATAATAGTTAAGAAGTCTTCGTATTGTTCCATAGAAGAAACAATAACAGTGTCTTTAAAGTTTTTAGCAGCTGCACGAATTAACGAAATTCCACCAATATCAATTTTTTCAATAATGTCTTGCTCTGAAGCTCCAGAAGCAACAGTTTTTTCAAAAGGATATAAATCTACAATTACTAAATCTAATTGAGGAATATTGTATTCTTGCATTTCAGTAACATCACCTTCGTGATCTTGTCTGTTTAAAATCCCTCCAAAAACTTTAGGGTGTAAAGTTTTTACTCTTCCTCCTAAAATAGAAGGGTACGAAGTAACATCTTCTACTGGCACTACATCAATACCTAAGTCTTTAATAAATTTCTCAGTACCTCCTGTAGAGTAAATAGTAACACCTAGTTCGTTAAGTTTTTTAACAATAGGCTCTAATCCGTCTTTATGAAAAACGGAAATTAATGCTGATTTAATAGTTTTTGTATTGTTCATTATTGTTGTGTTGTTAAGCTTGCAAAGCTAGTAAAACAGTAGGCGTTACACAATAATTTTTTAAGTTTTTAAGATTGAAAACACCACCAAAAATAAAATAATTTTGGTGGTGTTTTTCAACAACAAAATTTTAAAAGAAAAATTACTCTGCAGTTTCTAAAAAATTACGAAACCAGATTGTGAATTTTTCTACTAAAGATTGTTGAGATTTTGAACGAGCATTAGCACTGCCTAATGCTGCATAAGAAGGATGTTCTCTACTGCTCATATTTAAGGGGATTAATGGGGTTGTTAAAAAATCAGATCAAATAAAACAAAAAAAAACTTAATAATCAAGTGATTATGTGAAAATTATATAAAATTAGCTACTTTTTTACAAATATACTCCAATAAAACCTCGTCATTTTCGGTAAATGGGTTAACTGTATGAGAATCAATGTCGATTTGCCCTACATTTTCACCATCGACAAAAATAGGAATTACAATCTCAGATTTTACCTTCCATCCACAAGAGATATAATTGTCTTGTTCGCTAACATCTTGAACTACAAAATTTTCATTACTAACAGCAACTTGACCACAAATACCTTTTCCGAAAGGGATAATTGTGTGATCTGTAGGTTCTCCGTTAAACTGTGCTAATTTTAATTCTTCTTTATCTCCATTTTTAAAGTAAAATCCAACCCAGTCATAATAAGAGATTTCTGAAGCTAAATAATCGCAGATTTGTTGTAGTTTTTCTTCTGTTGAAGTTTTATTGCCAACTATTGTGTCTATATTGCTTTTAAGTTCTTGTAAATTCATAAAAGTATTTTTTATCTTATTCGTAAAGAGTGTTTAAAGCTTACAAAAATAGTTGTATGTATTGTGATAAAAAACTGAATTTAAATTTTTATAGTTTAAAAAGGAGTGTTTTAAGAGTTTTTTATGAAAAGAGGGGTGCAATATCAAAAGGAATGAGTTTAGAGTTGTACTGCTGTTAAAGTATTCTTTAACGAAAAAAAGCAAAAGTTTTAAACTTTTGCTTTTTCTGTTCTTTTCTATAAAAGGAAAAGAGTGTATTTTAAAGTTGGATTACTGTTGAACGTATTCACTGTGCCATACAGCATCTTCAGGTCCATCTCCTTTGTGTCCGTCTAATTGAATAACGAAACTTTTAGCTGGGAAATAAGGAGTGATATGAATGTCTAATAAAACACGGTCTTTTTGGTTTTGATCTTGTTCTATTTTTATAACCTTAAAGCGTTCGATTAATTTAGTAGGTCCTTGGATATCATCTAAGAACTTAACTATTTGACGACGTAAATCAGCTTCAGTTCTTGAACTCCAATTTTCAAATGCACGTCTGTTTAAGAAATCAAATAATACTTTTGTTATGTGATCAAATACTCTTACAACAGAATAGGTTTGAAGTCCTAAATTGTCTCCGTTGAATAAAGTTTTAGCAGAAAAAGCCATTACTTTACTATATTCGTTTACCATAGGGACTAATCCCATTTTTTCGATTTCTGAAATCTCACTTTTCTTAAGATCGAATCTTACACTTTCTACTTCGTTAATACCACCAAACTTTTTACCTGCTACTACTTGCGACATTAAAGTGTGGTATATTTTACCTGCTAAAGCAGAAGATGCTGGAACGTATAAGTTATCTTCTTCACCAACAGAGTCTTCTTTTTTTCTTCCTAAAAGCCAGTTACAAGTCATTAAAGTGTTTGACTTATGAACTTCTCCTCCTGAATGATTCGCGTTAGAGAACATGTCAATAATGTCATCTGGAGTTTCTAAGTCTTGGAAATCGGTTAATAAAACAGCTTTATTTTCGTATGCTATTTTAGACCATTTGTCCAACACTACGTTAGAGCCAAGATATCCAGGTACTACTAGTATAGAGTAGTTGTCTTTTAAATCTAATCTATCAAAGTTTTGCTTAAGCTCATTTGATACATAGTCTATAAAAAGAGGGTTTTCTAAATCTTTTAATTGACTTAAATCAGCGTTTAAGATCGTGATATTTTTAACCTTATCTTTCTCTGTATTTTTGTAGAATAAAGCTACAGATCTATAAGAGGTTTCTAATTCCTTAGTTTTTTCTAAGGTTTTCTTTAAGTTGTAGTTTAAAACTCCTTCGATGCTAGTAGCTTTTTCCTTTGCAGAATCACACATCGATTCGATGTTTTCGCTACTTTTTAGAATTTCTAACCAAACAGAAAGTCTGTTTTTTAAGTTTTTTCTTTCTCCTTTCCATTGCTCGTCGTTTAAAAATAGACTTTTTCTAGCTTTTCTTTTTGGGTTTAAGTTTGAGTATCCATCAACAATATTCTCAATAAAAGAGAAACCTCCATATTCTTTAATACCGTCAATAGCGTTAGCTACTTCTTGACTAGGGGACTGTTGTTTTACTTCTTCCGACTGTTGCGTTTTTACTTTTGTAGACATAGCTAATTATGTTTTTTGTTTTTATTGTTCAGCTTGATCGATTTCTTTAATAGATTCTTCTAAAATCTTAATAAATGTATCTTTAGTTTCGGGGTTGCTTAGAGCTTTCATTAGTGCTCTGTTAGAAGATAATTGTCTTGAAATTCTTAAGTACTGATCTTTTTCTATATCAAGTTTGTTTAGAAAAGAGCTATTAGCCTTAATGTTCTCAACGTTAAAATCACTTAAATTATTGAAATTTAAAGATTCTTTAACGTCAGCGCCATTTTCATCAGTGTGTTCAAGTTTTACAGAAGGTGAAAACTTTTCAAAAACAGCTTCGATAGTGTCTAAACCATAAGTAGCTTCGGGGGTTGCTGGAGCTTCGTCGGTAAGTTTTTGGATTAATAGGGTTTTGTTGGAAGAAATGTTTGCGATTGATTCATTAGCATCAACTTTAACTTCATTACCTCCAATTCCGTAATTGTACATTGCCATAATAATTTTTTTTATTCTGCTACGAATCTATTAAATATTTGATAAAAAAAATTATTTTTACAGAAAAAAATTAAGGAAAAATGAATTATTTGAAGATCCCCCTAGACTTTTCCAGTATAACAAAAAGAAATAAAGAAAATAGTAGATTGGGGTGTACACTTGAAGAATCAATAGCCCAGCACCTCATGATAATTGCTACTTCAAAACAGGGCGAAGTTTTTGGAAGACCCAATTATGGTTCCGATATTTGGGACTTAGAGTTTAATCAGTTGGTTAAAATCAATAAATGGGAAGAAAAAGTTAAAGATTCTTTATATTACGCCTTTATTGAATATGAACCTAGGCTTAAGGATGTTAGAGTTAGTGTAAGATTATCTGAAATAGATGATGATGCTGAGACTACTGATGTTCATGTAAGAAGAAAAGCAGAAATAAAAGTTTTCGGGACAATTATTGAAACCGAAGCTCCATTTAATTTCGCTACACTTTTTTACATCAGCCCTTTATCTCAATAAAAGAAAAAAAACGCAATGAGAGACGAATACTTTATGAAAATTAAAAATCGAATGCTTTTGCGTTCGATGGAATTATGGGGAATTAAAGACAAAAGAAGTGTCGACCCTATTTTAGATTTATTACTACATACTTTTGCTTATGAAATATCAAAATTACATCAACAAGTAGATGTTTCAGACAAAGAATTACTAGATAGATTGTCTAGGATATTAGTAAGTAACAAGTGGTCTTTACCGTCACCTTCACATGCTTTGCTAAAAGCACAACCAGAAGATGATACTACACAGCTTTATGTTTCAGATCATTTTTATTGCTCAAAAAGAAGATTTGGAGAAGAAAAATTAGATGTTTTCTTTACGCCTATTATCGCAAAACAACTTATAAATGCCTCTGTTAAATATTTGGGGTATGATGATAAATTGCAAATAAGTGAAAATCAATTTGGAAATATAGAAGATGCTCTTTATTTATCTCAAGAGAATAAAATTAAAGATTATGAACTTTGGTTTGGAGTGGATGTTTCAAGTGAATTGTTAGAGGAAACAAGCAATTTATCTCTCTGTTTTATTTTAAAAGATAGTTCACTCTTACCTTTTTTAAAAACAATGAAGGTTTATGATGTGGATGGTAATGAAATGTTTCTAGATAAGGAAGAGTTAATAAACAAGAATAGTGAAGTTCATTATTTTGATGATGTTGTTTCGTTTTATGAAGATTGTTTTTATACGTTAAGTTTAAATGAATCTTGTAAGGCAAAAAGAACAATTACAGAGTTGTTTGGTGAACAGGATGATTTTTTCGTTGAACCAGAAGATTTAAATGAGAAGTTGTTGTGGTTTAAAGTAAAGCTTCCAGAGGTTTTTTCTAAAGATAAACTGCAAGGAATAGATGTAAGTTTAAACACTTTTCCAGTAGTTAATAGAAAACTTGAGTATAAACAACATAATTTTAGAAAAAATGGTAGAATTTTATCTGTGCTTAGTGAAGGTGTAGACTATTTTTTAAATATTGAAAGTTTAAATGATGATAAAGGAAATAGTTATGCAAATGTTATAGGAAACTCTACAGAAAGTCTTGAAGGTGGTTACTCGTTATATTTTGGAGATATAGGAAGGTTTGATACTAGAAGTGCTAAAATGATGTTGAGTAAAACCTCACAAACAGTAAGAGAAGAAGGGAGTGCTTTTTCTTCAATAGGTTATGATATTATACAAGCCTATTTAGATGACTTGCATGAAAAACTAGATGAAATTGATAAAAAAATTCATTTAGAATTTGGAGAGGTTAATGCAACTAATGATAAAACTTTTTTATTGACTTATCCGCATAAAGAAGCTTTTAATTACGAGTTTCAATATTGGCTAACAAATGCTAGTCAGGCTAATGGAATTAACACAAGTTACACTTTTAATCAATATAGAACAGGTAAGTTTATCGATAGTAAGATAAAGTTAAAGACTGATACAATTGGAGGTTATATTAGAAAGGAAGAACACGACAAAATAAACGGTTTACGCTATGGATTGCTTACAAGAGAAAGAATTGTAACAAGAGAAGATGTAAAAAGCTTTGTTAATAGTAAAATAGGGCGTTTTGTTGAAGAAATTTCAATAAAAGATGGTGTAGCAATTTCAAAAGAAAAGAAAAAAGGTTTGATAAGAACCACTGATATACATATTAAAACAAAAAAAGAGTTAATCTCTACAGAAAAACAAACCCTTTTCAGTTATTATCTTGAGAAGGAACTGGAAAAGAGATCTATATCAAATATAACTTATAAAGTATTTTTTATTTAAAAATGATAGAAAAAGATTACAGTTCAAGTGCTTTATCAAGCATAAAAAGAGCTAAAAGTGTTGCTTACAGAGAAAATCAAAGTACCTATGGCGTTAGCCATTTAATAACATCATTAATTAATGAGCCTACTGGTTTAGAGGAGATTATTGATGGTATGGGTAAAGATGCTAGCTATGTCCTTGAGTGGTTTGAGGTAATGAAAGAAATGTATAAGTCGAGTCCTCTACAAGCTTCAAGTGATGTAAATCCAGATAACGAAGTCGCTAAAGTTTTTGAAGAGTCTGAGCGTTCAAAAATAAAATTAGGAACAGAAAATATTGATGCGTTATGCATTTTTACAGCAGTAGTGAGAGAAGGTGTTGTATATTCTGGCCAACAAATTGAAACTTTAGGAATAACCGAGCAAGATATTTTAAAACACTACAATGCAAATACTCCTACTTTTTTAGAGTCAAATGCAAAAGAAAATATTTCGGCAATAAGTTCATATATTGAAGATCTTCAAACACAAGAGGTAATTCAAAAGGGAAACTTAATCTTAGGTAGAGAGAAAGAAGTACGATTAATTTTAGAAAATTTTGAAAGGTCAGAAAGTAAAGGTGTTATTCTAGTTGGAGATTCTGGTATAGGGAAAACAGCAACGGTAAATTACTTTGTAAGAGAGTTGAGTAATAGTACAGATGAGTATTTAAAAAGTCATTTGGTATTTAAACTTAATGTTCCAAAACTATTAGCAGGAGCAAGTTCTGAAAATGATGTAAACAAGAAAATTTCAGAATTATTTGAGAAGTTAGAGTCTATTGATGCTCCTTCCATATTAGTGGTGGATGACCTCCATGTGTTGCTAGAAAACTCTTCAGGAAAAACCAATGCCATTGTAAATATTTTAAATGCTCAATTAAGTGAAGGACGAATTAATATGATTTTTACTATTAATTCAGATTCATACAGAAAAAACCTTGAAAGACACCCTATAGATGGTAAATTAGAAATATTGAAGTTAGAAGAATTGGGGGCTTTAGAGATGTTAAAATGTTTACATAGACACAAAAAAAGGCTAGAACTACATTTTGATATTAAAATTTCAGATAGAGCAATTGAGGAATCTATACATCTTTCAAAAAGGTATTTTAAAGAAAAAAAATTACCCTATGGAGCAATAGATTTAATAGATAAAACTGTAGCAGCTGTAAAGATGAGTAATGCTACGGTATTAGGAGAAGTTAGAAAAATAGAAAAAGAATTTAATGAAGTTAAGGATTCAGAAAAATTTGATTTTTCTGATTTACAATTAATCTATAATACTATTTATAGAAAAGTTAGTGTTATTCAAACTTCAAAAGTAACCAAGTCATTTAATTTAATATCTGATAATCCAGATTTACAGGAAGAAATATCTAAGGTTGATGAATTCTTATCTATGCTAAAAGAGCTAGCTAAGATATCTATAGATGTTGTAAGTGAAATAGATATAGAAGCTGTTGTGTCAGAAATAACAGGTATTCCTTTAGGTAAAATTCAGACAGAGGAAAAAGAACGTCTTCTCAATATAGATAAAAGATTAAAAGAGCGAGTTAAAGGTCAATCGAATGCTATTCAAACATTATCAGATGCTATTATAGAGTCGAGAAGTGGTCTTAGTAATCCTAAACAACCAATTGGTTCTTTCTTCTTTTTAGGTCCTACAGGAACAGGGAAAACTGAATTAACTAAATCATTAGCTGAGTTGTTATTTGACGATGAAACGGCGATGATTCGTTTTGATATGTCTGAATTTAAAGAGGAACATTCTGCAGCATTGCTTTATGGAGCACCTCCAGGTTATGTTGGGTATGAAGAAGGAGGGATGTTGGTAACTAAAATAAGGCAGCGTCCATATTCAGTAGTTTTATTTGATGAAATTGAAAAAGCTCACAGTTCTGTATATGATGTTTTTCTTCAATTAATGGATGAGGGTGTGATTCATGATAAACTAGGTAGAGAAGGAGACTTCTCTAATGCTATTGTCATTTTTACATCTAACATTGGTAGTCAATGGATTGCTGAACAAATAACAGAAGGGAAAATTCCTACTTCAAATGAGTTAATAGAAGTAATGGCACAACACTTCAGACCTGAGTTTTTAGGAAGGTTAACAGAGGTAGTACCTTTTGCACCAATTAATCAAAAAGTAGCACAAGATATTTTAGTGATACACTTTAATAAACTTAGAAAGCAGTTAGAGCAACAAAAACAAATAGTATTAGATATTTCTGATGAAGCTCTAGAGTTTTTATCAAAAAAAGGTTTTTCTCAAAAGTATGGGGCTAGACCTATTGCTGGAGTTGTAAGAACATATGTGAAAAAGGTAATATCTAAAATGATAGTTTCTGAACAAGTCAATAAAGGAGATCATGTATTATTAGATTATAAAAACAATAATCTTGTATGGGAGCTAGTGTAAAAGAAAATGATGTTGTAGTTGACGATCTTGTTCGTAATATGGCATCTAACTTTATTGGAGAAGTTTTTGTTGAAGAGCTAGAGTTCTTATTGGATAAAGATGTGTCTGAGACGCTAATCGTAAAAAATCACGGTATGAATAGTAGAGCTCAGTCTAAAGATGTTTTATCTGTCGATTCAAACTTTATAGCTAAAGATGCTGGCTTTGAAGAAAATTTAGTTGTTAACTTAAGTAGAAATAGTATATACCATCAATTACCAGAAATTTTGTTCTATCCTCTCTCTTTAGGGGTTAATTCTGATAACAAAAGAGAGGTGGTTGATACGATTCGTAGGAATAGAGAAAAAGAAAAAGGAGATATTAACTTTTTTACTCTTTTTGATACTGAAATTTTTAAAGAAAGAGTTAGAATTAATAATAGGAGCTTGAATTTTTTCTCAGATAAAAAATCAAAACAAAACCTATTAAATATTTTTAAGCAAATTATAGGTTCTGATTTGCAAGTTTCTGATCAATCTTTGTATAAACTATTCCTTAATTTATGTAAGTCGGAGTTTTTTAAAGAGAACTTAGTAGAGTTAGAAAAATTAATACAAATAGTTTTAGGCTTAAAAGTAAAACTAAGCTATGTGCCTTGCGTTATTAATGAATCTCCTTTTTTAAGTTTAGGAAATGCCATTTTAGGAGTTGATTTAGGTTTAAGTGGAAAGCTTTACAGTGAGATAGATGATGTAAAGGTAGTAGTAGTGTTAGAAAAAGAAGTTGAAAACTTTAAGGTTTTAGAGAAAAGTATTTTGCAAATAAAAGAAGTACTGAGCTTCTTCTTAATTTCCTCAAGAAAAATTCATATCACTTATCAAACGAATTCTGATCAATCTTTTGTTTTGGCAGAAAGATTTTTAGGGTATGACTCATATTTAATTAAATAAGAAAAGAAAAAGTTATGAACATAATAATAGTATATTTTTTAAAATTTCTTTTAGCACCTCTAATAGCCATTATATCTTTAATGGTGTTAAATAATATAGTAAAAGCTAAAAAATCTTTCAATATAAAAAAGGCAATTGTTTTAGTTTTATTACTAACCCTTATTTTAATAGCACCTGTTTTTATTAGTTTGTTAAAGTATGAGTTTGTATGGGTGGGATTAATACTTACGGTTTTATGTTACCTTTTTATAGGCGTGTTTTTTATGCTCTTTCAGAATACGAAGTTTTATAAATCTATAGGCTTAGATAATAAATTCCATACACTATTTTTTGCTTTTATAGTAATGGTTCTATCTGCATGGTTGTATTATCTAATCTTTGAAAAAATAAGTACCCTCCCTTATGCACTTTGGGCTATGTTGTCAATAATTTGGTTTGTACTACCATTATTATACTCAATGTCCTTAGGTTACTTTTTAAATATATCAAAACCGTTTTATAAAGCTTGGAATGTTTCAGATAATGGAGCTACTGATATGTATTGGGATAATGTAGATGTTTTTAAACTAATACAAGTCACAGTTAAGATTAAAAGAAACCCTGAAGATAAAAACTATAGCTCTTTTTCAGTAAAGTTACCTATGGAGGTGTCTGTAGGTATGTGGTTTAACCGTTTTATTGAAGACCAGAATTTTAGGTTTCCTGATAGAATGATTGATACTTATTTAGACGGAGAACCAATTGGCTGGATATTTTATACCAATAAGTGGTTTAACTTCCCTTTGTTTACAAAAGTTTTGGATGCTGAAAAAGATGGGAAATTTAATAGAATTAGAAATAAACAAACTATATACATAAGAAGAACTGCATTAAATACTATTGATGATGAATAAGAAAAATAATAAAATGAATTATTTACCTATAAACTGGACTGACGGAGTAAAAATATCTGCGGAACATTTTTTTAAAAATTATAATAATACAATTGAAACTATAAAGGATTATAATTCGGTTTCTCTTAAAAATTATGAGTATGGTTTAATAGAAGGTGGAGCTGGTTTTGAAAACTTACAATTAGATGTTTTAAGTGACGGGGATAATTCTTTAGTAATAAAACTTAAATCATGTAATGCGATTACAGAAAAAGGATATAGAATTATGTATCATTATGATTTGTATGGAGCGAACTCACCTTCTGTAACATTAAAAACGTCTGATTTTGACAAGACAGAAAGTGAAGAGTTTTATATAATGCTGTCTTTGTCTCCTTTTGAATATTTGCCAGTGGGTGTTCCTGATCCTGAAGTTATACCACTACACCATCCAAATGTTTTACCAAAATTAGAATTACATACACTTCCTGTTTCAAAAATTAATACAAGCTTTTTAAAGGAACATTTTTTAGTTATAGGAAAAGTTTTGTGGACTAACGGGTTGTTTTCAATTGACGAAGGATATGTTCCTCCAGTAGTTAATTTATCTTCAAATGAAAGATTAGAAGGTTTTAGTAAAGGTTTGCTACAGGTTCTTATTAAATCTAAAAATTATTCGATTAAAATATTTAAAAAGAATAATGGACAAAAGAGCAGTAACAAATTAGTGGCTAATACTTTTTCAATCTGTGCAAAACTACAAGAGTATTATAGTGATAACATCTTTAACCTAGAAAATATTTCGGTTAGTAGATCTCCTATGTATTTAGTAGATAGGCTAGTTGTATTAGCAAACAAACTTTCTATTTGTCTAAGTATAATGGATGACAAAGAAAAAGAACAACTATTACAATATTACTATCAATGGACAGACATTAAACCTTCAGATTTTCTAGATGCTATAGTAGATGCTGTAAATGTTAAGTATAATCATATAGAAATTGCAGAAACTTTTGATGTGTTAAATAGGTTTGTGGCTATGTTAGAGCGTGTGTTTAAAAAGATGAGTGAACTAGAGTATATAGGACAAAGAAAAGATAATATTGTAATTAACGAAGAGTCAGGTTCACAGTTCAATAGAAATAGAGGTAATAATAGCACTTGGAGTATAATTGATTAACACTAGTTTCTTATGAAGGCTTTAAATCACAAAGAAAGAAAAAAACAAATTCTTAAATTTTTTGCGTCATTTTCTTTAACAGCAATAGTTGTATTTTTCTGTTTATATGTCACTTTAATTATTGCAGAAAAAGGAGTTGTTTTAATTGAAAGTAAACAATCTCACTATAATGAAGTTTTTAAAAAGCAAGCAATGTTAAATTTTAAAATGGAAGAACTTTTTAAAAATTTATACAGCTTAAAAAATAAACGAAGAAATATAGGAGAGTATAGGCAAATGCAAAAGATTATTACCAATACTAGGGTTGAGATAAGACAAAGTATTGATAGTACAAAAAAAGAAAATAACTACTATAAAATTTACGGTGAGTTTTTATCGGAAATAAGAAATATACAGTCACTTCTTGAAAGTTACAATAAAGAAGTCAACACAAGAGAAGCTAATAAAGAACAATTAGAAAAATGCAGGGAAAAGTATAAGGACTTAAATAAAGATTTAAATAAAGATTAAGCTATGGATAAACACGAAGTTTTTTGGGAAAAAATAAGGTTCTCTCTTCTATTTATAATAATTTCTACAGTGGTGTTTATAATACTAACTAAATTTATTTTTAAAGTACCTGTAGTAGAGAGTAAAGAGTTACTGAATAGTATTGATGCTTCAGAAGAAATTTTTGATGTTCAAGAAGACTATACAAAAAGAATAAAGAAAACACATAAAAAAATTCAGGAAATACCTTTTGATGTTATTCAAATTCAGGTGTTAGATGAATTAGATAAAGAAATTCAACTATACAAAAAAATCTATAGAGATAACGATATGAATAACCGATACATTTTTGGAGTTCAATCATCAAAAACGCTTA
Organism: Tenacibaculum sp. DPLXC6; assembly: GCF_056815515.1. Lineage (NCBI taxonomy): Bacteria > Pseudomonadati > Bacteroidota > Flavobacteriia > Flavobacteriales > Flavobacteriaceae > Tenacibaculum > Tenacibaculum sp. DPLXC6. The sequence continues at coordinate 1,657,549 of NZ_CP141806.1, read as the reverse complement.
AAATGTTTTTCGATTTGAGTGAAGAATACAATGCTTTAAAAAGAAATAATAAAGTTTTGAAAGAGAATTTAGAAGAATGTAAAGCTAACATTTAAATATAAGAGTATGTCTAATAAATTTAAATTGTCGGCTTTAATTTTTATAGCGCTATTAGTACTTATACTAGCAATATTTGCACCTTATAAATCAAGACTTAGTAACTTAGATTTTTATGTGTCTGAGTCTAATAGTAATTATCAATTTGAAGTTGGAGAAAAATTGTTTTTCCTTCTAAACGATACCAGTTTAGTTGAGGGGAGAAAAGTAGTGTGGCACATGGGGAATGGAGATTCTATCATGAAACGAGGTAATATTGACTATAAATACCATAAGGAAGGTAAATATCTTGTGTCAATCAAAATAAACGATAAGTTCACAGTATCAAAACAAATAGGAGTAGTTTCATTGCCAAAACTGTCACCTAGAGATTCTTTGGTGACCTTACATGGAGTAGATGAAGGTTATGTAGGTGAAGAATTAGTGTTTTTTACCGAAGGAAAAGGAATAAACACTTGGTATTGGGAGTTTGGAGAAACAGGAACAGTTGATGCTTATGAAGAACAAGTTATTTATAGGTACAGCAAACCAGGGGATTACAGGGTAAAGCTTCAAACAAACACATTAAAATACCCCATATATCATAACATAAGAATCTTACCAAGATTTGAAAAAGTTGAAGAATTAGAAAAAGTTGATTCTTTAGGGGTTGTTCAAAATGATATTAGAAAAAGACTTCAAGCAATAGCCGATAGTAAGGTTACCGATCGGGGAACTTTTTATAAGAACTTAAATTATATAAAGAACAATTACACATGTAATCAAGCAGAAGACATACTTGTAATTGTTAATGGGGGAAGGTATAATGACTTCTTTAGTTATTGTCAAGGTTTACACTATCTAGAAAATAAAAAAAGAAGCAAAATAATAATTAATAAAGTTGAAATAGATACAATTAAATGTTTCAAAAGATTAAATGTAACACAAAGTTTACTAAGATAATAATGCAAAAAAAAATAACACTTTTTATTTTTTTTCTGTCACTATATTCCTTTCCTATCATATCACAAACTATAGGAAAATATGAAAAAGTAAAAGAAGTAAAAGAAAATAGGTTTAACTATCTTAAAAAAGTAAAAACAAAGCACGATGCCTCGTTAAAAATGGTTTTTTCAGATAGAGAAAACAATTCTTTTTATAAAGGACCATACATTCAAGAAAAATTTAAGAAAAAAGGGTTGTTAACTCCTTTATATGTAATTGATGAAAAAGAGAATTCGTATGAAGTAGTAATAGCTAACCCAGATCAAATAGGGAAACCAAAAGGCTTATTCTCGATGTTTTATGGAGATAAGTTTAACTTTAAAGATGCAGAGCAAGTAGAGTATTTAGGTTGGATACCTGCAAATAATGTTATAGAGTACAATCACTCTTTTATAGAAACCTGTAACAATAAGCCAATAAAATACAAAGTAGGTACTGATAAAACGTTAAGGCTTTTTGATTTAAAACCTTATATGGAAGTAGATTCTGTAAATGTATTTAAAGATCCTTTTTTTAGAACAAAGTCAAATAAGAAGTTAGTATCCAATCAAATAGTATATCCTTATAAGTATGATGAAAAAGGAAAAGCAGTATTTGTTTCAGATAAGCCTATTTTAAAAGATTCAACTTCTCAAACAGTAGGCTGGATACCATCAAACTTAATTACTCGCATAGGACAAAATCAAGTATACGTTGTAAATAATACTGATAGTTTATTAGCAGTTAGTAATAAAGATACAATTCAACTTACAGGTGAAGATGTATTGTCAAAATATGTATATACAGGATATAAAAATTTGAAAATAGATGTTACTAAAGATCTAATAGCTCCAGTACATGTTTGGAATCATGATAAAAACAAACTTATCAATGTAAAAGGAAACAGTTTCTACACAAAAGAAATAAAGTTTATGAAAGAGGAATCTAAAGTAGTAAACTTCCACTTTATTTCTAAAAACGAAGAAAGCGAGCACCTAAAAAAAATACTAAACTCTTTACAAAGTTTATACATAACCTTATTTCAAGAACCTACCGAAACTAAATACAGTTTTTCAGCAATATTAGTGGATAAAAAAGGAACAGCTATATTAGAAAAAACAAGTTCCTTTTCTGAATGGATTAGTTTTGTTGAGTCTTTTATAGAAAGTAATCAAAATAATTTAGCTTTAGAATATACAGAAAAAACAATGTCTATTCCAAAGGCAGTTAATTATGCAATAGATAATTTTTCAGGTGAAAAAAAGCGTTTTGAAAACAACTTCTTTATCATAGCTTCAAGTAAAGAGAGTACAAATGATATTAAAAGGCAAAAAGATGCTTTTTTTGAAAAAATAGCTAAAAAATCACCTAAAATTATTTTTGCTCAATTAGACAATAATAAAAGTGTAAGATCTCAAAATTACATATTAGGAAGTAAAGAGTTTTTATATAAAACAGGGAAGTTTTATAATGAATTTATCAAGAATTTTATTGTAGATAATGAAATTATTGTAGAAAATAATATACTTAAAAAAGTACCTGCAGACGAAGATAATATCTATGTGTATGATGCACCAGATAATAGTTTGTTTAATGGAGGAGTTGTTTTTCCAAGAATAGAAAGCTCCTTAACTCCTTTGTCTTTAGAAAAAACGATAGATACTGTTTTAAAAAGGTCTGTTTTAACCAATGATAAACTTATATCCTCGTTAAATTACTTCAACAAAAAATTAGGAGTTTTAAGAAGTGAACCAAGTGCTACGATAAAAACAAGGTATAAAGAGTTAAACACGGATAGTTTACGACTCTTTCAGTTAAGTAGAAATAACTTACACGAAGTGTTATATCAAAAAGTATCATTACTTAACGATAGTATTATTAAAAAAGGATATGTTTTTGATAAGGATGAAATTATAGAGTTGATAGAAAATTACCGTAGTACATTTCCTCAAATGGCAAAACCAATTACGAGAAAAAAACGAAGAGTAATAAAACGCCTATACCAAAAACAAATAAAAATATTAAACAAAGCAGCCTATAGATATGTTTTAAGTAGAAAAGCAACAATTGCCGATCTATTTTACTTTAAATCAGGAATCCCTCTAAATCACGAAGGTTATTATTGTTTACGAATACATAAACTACCAAGAAAAAGAGTAGAAAAAAACGGTTTTGAGAAATTTTATTTTCAACAGTATGAAAAAATAGATAAATTAGAGGAATTATTTTTAAAAAATAAGTTGCAAAAAGTAGAAGAAGGTTATAAAAGTGAAGTGTACTTTATACCTTTAGAACTATTGCCCTAGTTAATAGTTAGGAAGAACCCCGAAAATTGCCTAAAAATGAATGTTAAAGCAAAGCTATTTGTATGTGGAGAAGAGCGAGAACTTTTCAAAACAAATTTAAATTACGATCGACTTATTGATTGGAACGGAAAACCTACCTCTGCCTTAATGGGAGGAACCATCTCGGTTACATTTGAATCACAAATGTATGACGATAGTTTTTTAGAATGGATTATTGCCGACAGAACCGAGAACAAAAAAGTATCATATCCCTTTAACTTATATCAGTTAAGAGAAGGAAAAGTTGTTTTTTATCAAGATGATTTTGACGGATTAGAAATCTTTGAATACAGCTTTAAAGATGCTACCCTTATAAATTATCATGAAAAATTTTGTAATCAATTAGGTATGCAGGTTACTTTAACCATATCTCCAGCCATGCAAGATTACCGATTTTTTAACAACTCTAGTTGGAGTAAAAAAACTACTACACGCTATATAAAACACTGGCAAGAAAGTTTTATACCAATAAAAGAAGCCGCACCATACAAAGCTAAAGAAGATACAACACCACGCTTTACTTGTTATTATACCGACCTTCAAGGTAATAAACAGGCAGAACCACATACAGGAGAAGAAGTGTACTTAGTATTGAAAACAGAAAATGCTATAGGACAAACAATAGATATTGATTTAAGTAACCACACAAAAGATTTTGTATATAATGATAAGGTTATAGAAAACGATATTATAAAAGATTTTAAGGTAACTAGTAGTGAACATAAATTGAAGTTACGTGTAGTTGTTCAACAAGAAGGAGAAAGAGAAACAATAGAAAATTAATTAGCTATGCCAACATTAACCGTAAAACCAAGTAATACTCTAAGAATTAAAATCCAACGAGTAAAAAAAGCTTATTTAGCAAAAAAAGAAATTAAAGGTACAGAGAAAACAGGTGAAACTGAAAGTTATACTTTTAAAGGGAGCAATAATACAAGCACCAAAACTCGTAAGGAAAAAATAGCAACAATTATTTATAAAAACATTAAGGGAGGTTTACAAAAAAAGCAACAGCAGACAACAGTTGCTCACATAGTAGAGGTACTTAAAAAAGACTCATATACTAAAGGAGATTGTATTGATATTCCTTTAACTCTGCCAAAAATAGAGTTTACAAAACTAGCTAATGCTAATTTAGGAGATGAGGTGTATATGGTGGTTGAAACTGAAAATATGGCTAATAAACGTATAAAGTTAAGTTTAAAACAAGCCGAAAAAGATTGTTTGGTAGCAAAAGATAGTTCTATAGTTTTACAACAGGATGGTAAAAAAACTAGTGTTGTAGAAACGTATGTAAGCAGATTTACAGAGCAAAATAAAAAGAACATATCAAATGCTGAAGATTTTAGAAACTTTGCAATAGATGCAGTTACACTATCACCTAAAGAAGAGAAAGATCAGAAAAAATACAGAGAAGCTTTAAATAAAACAACTGACAAAAAAACAAAGTTGTTTATGGTCGTTGATGCAGAACCAGTAGGAGCTTCTTGGAAAGAAGTTTTTTATGATGAGGTATTTGACTTAACACCAAACCAATGGTATTATGGAGAAAAAAATTGGTTTGAGTTGAAGAGTGAAAATGTGGTAGAAATAGGGGTTTATCATACGGGGTACCTTGACAAGGTAGATTACAAAGAAGTAAAAAAAGTAAAATATGTTTATCATGATAAGGAGGGAAAAAAACATAGTTTAAAAGATGTTTACGATGTGATTCAAGTTGAAGAATATGGATATGGGAAAACCTTAAAATCTGTACCAAAAGGTTATACTAAAGAAGAAGTTATAAGTAACGGTCGAAAAAAATATACCTATGCTGATAAGATAGTTGTTAAAGGGACAAAAGGTGGTGAAAAAGGAAAAATTCGAAAATATGTAAAAACAGGTAATAAAACACCATTAATCAAAATAGATAGTAAAAATTATACAGGTCAAAGTATACCTATTCAATTTAAGTTAATGTCTAATAGTACCAGACCCTATATTCATCCAAATGCTTTTGCTTGTGTGTTAGGAGCAATAGCTGGGGTCGGTTATAAAGATATTACAATGATTGGTTTTACAAGCAAAGATAATCATGGCTTTCCAAGTAAAACACATGTGAATGGAAAGCATGGAGATTTTAGGTATTTGCGTAAGGATAAAACAGGAGCTAGTCTTCATATCGATAGTGTTGAAGGAGCCAATAAATTAGATATAACAAGACAAGAAAAATTGATTGATGCTTTTGTGAAGTTTGGATGGCCTAAGTTTTATAGTTTCAAATTTAAATTAAAAGAAGATCAAAAAGAAAAACAGAGTCTAAAAAAATGTGACCATTTAGCGGGACATCATCACCATTTACATTCAAGACAGTTTAAAGCAAATTTTAAATAATGAAAACTATGTCAAAATATAAGTTTATAACGCTTTTTATAGTAATACTACATTTTTTTATTAATTGTAAATTAGGAGGAGGAACAAACTTAAAATCACCTGATAATATAAATGTCATTATTGAAAATGACTCTATAATAAATATAGATAGAAAGAAAGTTTCAGAAGAATGTATAAAAAAAGCAGAGAGAATAAGGATGTCTGAAAACCTTGAGCCTAATGGAGGAGGGGATTTAGAGAAAGGACATCAAACTATTTTTGTCGAAGTTTTAGAAGAAATGGAAACAGGAGATAAAAATATTGAGTATACAATTAGTTCTGATAATAAAGATATAAGAGAGTCGAATTCATATTCTTTTTATCTAGATACTCTGGATAATGCTTTTTTAATAATTAATACTATTACTAATTATAATATCGAAGATGAGTCTGAGGTAACTTTAGTTAAAGACACTATTTTTTTAAAAGAAAATAAAATTCTTTTTATAAAAGATAGACATTTGTCTAAAGACGAGTTGTTGGTCAAGCAAGAAGAAATTGATGTAATCAAGAGAGAAATAAATAAGATACTGAAAAATTAACAATGTACTTTAAACAAACATTAATTGTTTTATTTGTTTTTTCTATTGTTTTAATTCAATGTAAGGTAGAAGGGAATAAAAGTTTAGATACAATTTCTATAAAAAAGTTACCTTATAAGTATTCATATGATTATAATAATGATTTTTTATTTGCTCTTATAGATAGCCTAAAACAGAAAAAAGAAATAGAAGAGAAATCTGAGTTGAATTTTTTGTTTTCTGATAAAACTGTGTTTAAATTAAAAGAGGAGTTATACGCTAAAGAGGAAGATAGCTATCCTTATAAAGGAAAAGGATATTTTTATAAGAGGTTTCCAGATAAAAATAAGTATAAAGTACTTTTATTTATTTATTCAAATAAAGAACAAGATTATTATTTGCCATATTTTGAGCTACAAACTATAAGCAGTAATAACAAAACTGTTGATAAACTGATTGTCGTAGGAGGAAAGAATTATGAATGTGGATGGGATAGAAGTTTTGAAATTGATAAAGATTATACAATAACAACTATTGATGAACAATCTTGTTACGATATAGAAGAAGAAAAAGAAATTGAAAGAGTAACATATATAAATGAGTATAAAATAGATACCCAAGGTTATTTTAAGAAAATAAAAAAATAAGATTATTTATAATAAGAAGTTCCGATTTATAATTTTGAGTTAGATATAAATTTTCAACCTCTAGGCACTAAAAAAAATCTGAGGTAACAATACTGCAAGATTAGTTTTTGCTAAGGTGAACCATTGTAATTAGCAACTAAACCTTAACATCTTTGATTCTATATATTATTAGTAATTACTGTCAGTCAATATAAAAAACTTACTACTTTTGTGAAACTGCTAAAAAAGATTAACCTTATATTTTGAAGAAGAAAAAGGCTACTACAAAATTATAGTATGGTAGCTGCCAATTTATATAATACAATTCTTTCTTCTTACAACCTATAAACGTCTTAATAGCAGTTTTTCAATTAAATTTATATATATGATTTTTAAACTGATATTTAGAAAAAAATTAAAAGAGTTAAAAAAGAGAGAACAAGGAATAGAGTTAGAAAGAAACCGTTTAAAAAAAATTAAGTATTTATTAGATGAACGAGTAGGTGAAGGAGTAAAATGTGTAATAGAAACAACTAATAAAGGAGTAGCTGTGTTAGTAGCAATAAACTCTAAAGAAAATGAAATAGAAGTTTTTGATATTGATACTATTAACACGCCTTCAGTTAAAGAATCCGGATTATGGGTAAAGATGTGGGATAAAATTAGAAGTAAAGAGGTTTTTTTGCAAGATAGAAATGGAAAAGAAAAAGGACTTGAAGAAGTTGCAATGATGCATTTATTTAACCTTGTTGATGAAGCCACAAAAGAAAAAGTTAGTTGGAAAGTAAAAGACATTAAAGATTATAATGATAAAGATGAGCTTATTACTTTGTATGAAAATATGGGGTTTAAAATAAAACACTTTTCAAAAGCCCAATAGTTTTAAAGAACGTAAAATCAATTTAATCAGCAATAGTCTTTGTTTAATACAGAAGGCTAAGCTTTTTTAAAAAAAGTAACAATTTATTTACATAAAAATTTGGTAGTAAGAAAACTATAACATACATTTACATCACATAAGGCAATATTTGTTATCTTCTTTCTTCTTATAGAATGGCGCCAAAAAATAAAAAAAGAGAAGGTTTTATATTGTTTAAAGCTTTCTCTTTTTTTATGGAGAAAGCTCTAAAAAGTATTTTAATTTAATTATTTAACCCAAAAAAAAGAAACTATGGGATCATTTAGAGCAAGTTTCGAATTCGCAGGAAAAGAATTCGACGTATTAGAAGCTGAATACAGCTTAAACAGAAACACAGACACAAAAGGTAAACCATCTTCAAGTGTAAATGGAGGAAGAGTTACTTTAACTATCGAATCTACATCAGATACCTCTGTTATTGAGGCAATGGTAAATAGCCAATTTAAGTCTGTTGATGGAAAAATTGTTTTCAAGAAAACTGATGAAGATTCAAAAATGAAAGAAGTGGAATTCAAAAACGCTTACATCGTTTATTTCAAAGAAGAGTTAGATGTGAACAATGAAATTCCAATGAAATTAACAGTTACTTTCTCTGCTGAAGAATTACTTATTGGTAATGCTAACTTAGATAACCGTTGGCCAGTAGCTTAATGAGAAGGACTAAATAACTTTTAGTTTTATATAATTTATTTATTAAAGACCTTCTCTTTTTATAAAGGAAGGTCTTTTTTTTGTCAAAAAAAAGCGTTGATAGTTAACTATAACAAAGAAAAAATACCCCCATGCATAAGATAAAAGAAGAAGCATTAGATAAGCAAATTACCATTGATGGTAATTTTGTAAAGAGCTATAAAACAATTACAATTAACCAATTTTTATATAAGCATCATACTTTTGAAGTAGTGGTAGACATAGAAACCGTAGAAGAAGCGGGAAGTTACACACTAGATAAATCAAAAGAATGGTTAGGGAAACAACTTACCACCAATGTTTCTGGGAAAGCTTTTGTAGGAGTTGTGTTAGATGTATCAATGCGTCATAATGAAATAGGATTACACGGCGAATTAATACTTAAAGGATTGTCTCAAACAGTCTTGTTAGAAAATGGAAAACAGCAAAAATCTTGGTTAGAAAAAGACTTAGGAAGTATTGTTTCAGAAATCCTAGATGCTACCACCATCAAAAATAAGGTAAGTCCAACATATACTACAGTAATCCCTTATCAATGTCAATACGCAGAGAGTGATTATAAATACCTTCAAAGATTAGCGTATCAATATAATGAATGGTTTTACTTTGACGGAGTAGACGTTATTTTTGGAAAGCCTGAATCTGAAGGTCAAAAACCAATAGAGCTAGAATACAGTAAAGATTTAAAAGAACTACAAATAAAAACCAAAACGTATAACCCTACTTTAGCGACTTATAGTTACGATTCGTTAAATGATCAGTTTTTTGAAGGTGACTTAAAAGCAAATAATGAAGGGCTAAACGATTTAGCCAATACAGCACTAAAAGCATCAGAACAAGTTTATAAAGAAGTAAAAGACTTTGGGGTAAGTGATGTGTTTTTACAAGATAAATCATCATTAGATGAGTATTTACAAAAGCGTTTACAAGGGTTAAGTGCAGGAGGTAATGTGCTTAAAGCAAGTGGGGTAACAAAAGGACTTTGTTTAGGAACTATAATAAAAGTAAGCGCAGCAAAGTATGATGAAGGAAAGTATACTGTAAAACAGTATGGAGAATATATTATAACTCAAATAAGTCACTATGCTGATGTTGGAGGAGCATATCATAATACCTTTGAAGCTGTCCCTGCAAACACAAAAAGTTTACCATTAAACGAAAATATAGCACCAGCTATAGCTAATAATCAAGTAGCTAAGGTAGTAAGTAATAAAGATCCGGAAAGTAAAGGACGTGTACAAGTTCAGTTTTACTGGCAAGAAGCTATTGGAGCAAAAACAGATTTTATTCGTGTAATGACTCCAGATGCAGGAAGCAGTGACCTTACTAAAACCAATAGAGGGTTTGTATTTATTCCAGAAATAGGCGATCAAGTAATGGTAGGTTTTGAACATAACGACCCTAATCGTCCTTTTGTAATGGGAAGCATGTTTACAGGTAAAAATGGAGCAGGAGGAGATGAAGAAAATGTAAGAAAGAGCATTATTACGCGTGGTGGACATACGATTGAGTTAGATGATACAAAAGATAAGGAGAAAATAACCATAAAAGACAAAGACGGAAGTATTATAACTTTTGATACTAAAGAAAAATCATTGTTTGTTCAGTCTGCTGAAACTATGGAGTTTTCTGCTAAGAATGTGAAAATAATTGCAGAAGAAAATATTGAACTACAAGCAAAAGGAGAAATAAAAACAGCGTCAGAAAAAGACACTTCAATTTTATCTCAAGGAGCAATTAAAGCTCAGGCAGATAAAGATGCTAGCATTACAAGTAGTGCAAATGTGGCTATTGAGGCAAGTAGTAAAGCTACTATTAAAGGACAAAATACAACTATTGAAGGTCAAGCGGCAGCCGAATTAAAAGGACAGCAAACAAAAGTACAAGGACAAATGACTGTAGTACAAGGAGCAAGCGGTAAGTTTGATATAATGTAATCTTTTTAAAAAACTATAACATATGCCAGGACCAGTAGCAACAGTAGGTAGTATGCATGTATGTCCTATGTGTAGTGGAACAACTCCTCATGTTGGAGGACCAATAGCACAAGGAGAAGCAAATGTATTAGCTAACGGGAAACCCGTGGCCACTATAGGTAGTATGTGTACCTGTGTAGGACCACCAGATACCATAGCACAAGGATTTCCTAACATTTTAATTAACGGAAAACCCGTAGCATGTTTGGGAGACCTAACAGCTCACGGAGGAACAATAACAGTAGGAGAAGCTAATATTATAGTAGGTAGTGCTGCGCCAGTTCCTTCAGTTAATATGCCTGTAAACAAGATACCATTTCCAAAAATTAGTATTGTAGATAGATTAGCTCACAATAGTAAAATAAAAGAAGCGGAAGAAAATCAAGAAAAATTAAAAGAAGAAGAGCAAGGAGAACCGCGAATTTATAATTTACAATGGCTAAAAGAAAAGAATATAATACGGAAGTCAAAAGTGTTAAAAGAAGTAACACTACGAGCTTATGTTTATAATATACCAGAAGGAGAAAGTATTACGTTTAAAGTAAAGAAACCTGTTGAAACTACCGATGAAAATGGTAGTACAGCCACAAATGAAGAAGAAGTGGTAGAATTAACAGGAACAGTACAAGATAAAAAAGTAGAAGTTACTTGGGAGGTTGAAGATGTTTCAGAAGAAGGAGAGAGTACAAGTAATACACAAAAAAAGAACAATACAATAGTAAGTACGCAAGCAGAAAGTAATACAACACCATCCAATAATGTAGTAGCTACTCCTGCTTCAGGAGAAGAGAAGGAAGATCGTTTTGTCGAGGTAGAAACAGGAGAAGTAAAAAAAGGAAATTGGATTACAGAAGAAGGAAATACGGTTATTGTTAATAGAAATGGGCAAAGAGCTTATGATTGGGAATATGCAGACAATCCTGATGAAGCTAAAATGAAGCAAAATGGAATGTCAGATTATGATATTTTCAATGTAAAGCTAACAAAATCTTATCCTGAAGCGTATCTAAAAGCAGAAATGAAAGTCACACTTTGGTTGTTTTCTGATATAGAAGATGGCTTTGGAGAAAATGGAATACGATTAGCAAACCACTTTTTTTCAGGAGGAGGAAAAGACTTTGAATTTAACCAAAGTTCAAACCCTTCTATAGAAATGCGTGACTCAGAAAGGTTTAAGTCGTTCGTGTCTTCTTTAAAAGAAGAGCTCAAAAAAAAGTATGAAAAAGACGGAACAATAAATGGATCAACCGGAGTTAACTTATATAGTATAAGAACCTCACTTCCTTATTATGGTGTATCATCTTCATTAAACCCCAATGTAAATGAGTCAGCAACATTTATAGGAGGTATTCAAGGTTGTGTAGCAAAGTACAAAGTCTTAAAAAATGAAAAAACACAAGAAGTCAAAGTTGAAATAGAACGAGTACTATTCTTAGATACTTTTGGAGCAGGATGGGAAGATGGTGGAGCCAATGGAAAGGCAAAACAATGGGTGCCAGGTTTGGTAGCAATGTTTTGTTTACAACATTTTAAGAATTTAAAAAGCCCTAATAAATTTAGACCTTTTACAGTGTTTGTAGATATTAAACCTTCATAATTATGAATCTAATTTTTATTCTTTTGGTTGTAATAACTATTATGTTCATTCTTTTTTTTAAAACAAAAAAGAAATTCATAAAAATTATTACAATTATTGTAGCACTTCTAGCTGTTTTTTGGGCATTTCTTTTAGCAGAAAAAGAAGTAGAAAATAAAAACGAAGCTTTTGAAATAAAACAGCTTACCATAAACGATTATGAAGCAGACTATGTGTTTAACTTTAAAGGTAACGCTCAACAAATAAAAAGTATATTTCAGTATGTTTATAACGATCTAATAGAAAGAAAAACAAAACAACAGAAGAAACCTCAAGCGGACAGCATACAGGGGGAAGTAGCAATAAATAAATCTGCAAAAGAGCTAATTGAAAAAACGTCATTAACAGAAGAAGAAATAAAGGCAAGCTTTTTTGATTATGAGTTTTTAAGACCTGTTGAAAATGCAAACCCCAATGATAGAGAGAACTTAATATTTAAATTTATAATAGACGAAGAAAAAGGAGATATAGAAAGTATTATATCAAGATTTACGAATACGGAGATAAAAAAAGATGAGTATAAAATTGAATCAGTAAATGATACTTTATCTAACATATATTTAGAAGATACATTATTAAATTATAATTCATTTTCTAAGAGCTTAGAGCTGGCAAAAAATAGCAAACCTCACTTTACTTCGAATATTTACAATTACGATGTTTTATACAAAAACAAATTTATTTTCAGAATAAAATATTTTGAAAGAGGAAAGTATCTTAAAGTATTTTTTAAAAACTAAAAACTAAAAACTAAAAACAAAAAATGGCTAACGATATTTTAGAAAAAAACCAACTAACAGAATATAATGAAGTAGTTGCTAGGTATTTTTTTGAGTGTACTGGAGGTGGTGTTATGGAACCTGTAAAAAGCCCAGAAAAAGAAGCTTTAAAACCGGGTATTCGTTTACATTTTTTACGTTATGGTTTGTTTGATAAGAATTCGGAAAACCAAACAGAAGAAGATGTAGATGCGCCTAAATATAACGATCCGAGAATAACCAAAGGGGTTTTAATACAAGATGATAAAGCAGTATGTAAAAATGTAGCTACTTGTAATTCTAATACCCAGAATACAAATGCAGCAGAAAACAGTACGCTTGAGTTAGAAGAAGTAGAGGTGTTATCACTAAAAGAGTTGCCTCAAATTAATAATTTTTATGTAGCCCGAACTGCTCTAAATAAAGGATATATTTATCTAATTAACGATGAAGATCAAAACGATTACCACGAACTATATGTTGATGAAAGTGGACAGCTACAGCATATTATATGGGCATACAACAAAGATGAAAAAGGAAATTATAAAGATATTCGAAAACCATCTGGAGACAAGAGCGAATATAAGTTAATAATAGAACCAGGAAAAAAATATTGGGTAGCATACTCTCCTGTACAATGGAGTAGAGATTATCATAATGAGCTGAATACGGATGCTAATAAGCGTAAAGAACGTATGAAGTTGATAGATTGTAGTGGTATAAAAAAAGGAGAAGAAGAAAAACATGAAAATGTTATACCATTTACAAACGTAAGAGCAACGTTTCCTGGTAACCATCCAAGGGCAGGAGCACTTGAAAAGATGCTAGACTCAATATTATCAGATGAAAAGAAACAAGATGAAAAAGGAGATAATGAGGTTTTTGAAGATATGTTTATCACATTACATGACCCAGCAGGTTGCGCAGCAGATATAAGTGAGGTTGTAAGTGAAAAAACATTAAAGCTACAAGCATTAACTCAAGCAATACAATCAGGTGAATCAGTACAAGAGGCGTTAGGTAGATTAGAAAGAAAAGAAATACAAGCACCTGAGCCTAAAGATAAAGAGTATGGGCATTTATTTACATTGGCACTCACTTGTTATCAGATGGTGTATAACGATGATAAAGCGATCTTAAAATTTGATGGAGGTTCACCTGGTTGGTTTAATTTTGATGATAGACATTCATTAGATCCTAGACCCATGTATTCTGAATATTACAGCATGGCAGAAAAAGGAATGGTCTATAGAAAAAATAGTGGACATATAGGTTATGGTTTAGACCATGAAAAACTAAAAGGTATTTTAGGAGTTGAGGAACGTAAGCAAGCAAGAAAAATCTTATTAAATTATAGAGAAGATTTAGGTGTTTTATTAAGTTCTACATATGTAAGAACCTATTTAGACGATTTTTTAGGAAATCACCCAGAACGTATTGTAGAAGGGAGAGATTTTATGTTAAATATTATTGATCCTTTAAGTTATCACCCTTATAAGTTTGATAGACATTTATTACTAAAAAAAGATTATGTAGAAAATGATAAATGGGTAAACTGGTTGTATGATGTGATAGACGATAAATATCCTGAGCGAGTAAAAAACAAAGAAACTAAAAGTAAAGCAAAAGGATTTGAAGGTTTAGACCCTCTATTGGCATTATTAGCGGCACCTTTAAATATTAAAGAAGTACTTAGTAAAGGCGAGAGCTTTAGCCAAAAAATAGTTGGGATATATACAAAGAATTTAAAATATCGTGCTGGTCAAGCATCAAGTTTTAAGGAAGTAGATGGAATATTACTCAAGTCTATAGAAGAACGTCAAAAATTTATTGTTGAAAAGCTTAACAAAAATCTAAAAGTTTTTGGCGAAGAAATGTTTGAAATAATTGATGGTGACATTCAATTACGATTACAAGAGTTAGGAGTAGAGTTAGATCCAGAATATGTTAAAAAAGGAAAATACACAGGTAAACGTACGGATGTATTACGTATTTTAAAAGAAAGCCATGGTAAAGATGGTTTTACCTATCGCACTCGTAAAAAAGGAAGAAGTACAAACTACGAAATAAAAGTAAAAGTAGTAGAAAATGTAAGTAATGATGCCCAAGCTGTTAAAAACTATAAACTTAGTAAAATAGTTAATGGTAAGGTTTTTAACGGAATGTTTGCCTTGTTGGAATTGTATAATTTTAGCATGGCAGTAGTCAAAGTAACCAGTGAAGGAAGTACTAAAAAAGATAAAGTGAATGCCTTTGGTTCTATTGTGAAATTAAGTGAAGCAAGTATGAGTCTAGCTAAAGTAACTATAATAAGTGAAAAGCTTGCAAAAGGTTCTTTGGTTCGCTCAATTTCAAACTCTCTTACTGCATTAGGAGGAGTGATAACTGTGGGTGTGTGTTTTTATGATAGTTATAAAGCAATGGATAAAGGAGATATGGATGCTGGTCTTGCTATGATTGGTGCAGGGGTTGCTTTTGGGGTATCTTCTATGGCGTCTTTAGGAATTGTTTTTGCTTCCACAGGTCCTGTAGGGTGGATAGCAGCGGCTATAGGGGTAGGGCTACTAATTATAGCATCATTACTTACCGATAGTGAGTTGGAAACCTTTTTTAAAAACTTCTTATTAAGTGATTCATATGGTGAAGGCTTTCCTAAGCGCTCAAAAGAATTACCTATGGACTACGCCCGTAGAATTTTAGAAAATAGAAAATTATTAACAGATGATGATTATCATGATTCACTTATGAATCCTATAGATGCCCAAGCTAAGTTGTTTGATTGTATCGTGTGTAAACAAATAGGGTTTAAACCTGTAAATTCTAAAACAGAAATTTATACTAGTTATAGCCCATATGGAGGGGGGGCATCTTCCATAGAAACAGCTTCGTATTTTAGTGCTAAAATGGTGTTTAGTCGTTTTTTTAATCATCCTAATCAGGTAGAAACTCATATATTCTTCTACCCAAAAGGAGTAAAAAATGGAAGCCCCATAACTATGAATGTTGGTACTGTGGATAAAATTTACGATGGAGAGAACAGGGAGGCTTTAGAGGTGAAATTTTGGGTACCAAAATCACATGAAGATAAAATAACCTCACAGTCTGAAGCAGTATTTGCTCTACGTTTAAAGGTAGATGAGAGTCAGCAGTTATATTTTCCATATTCATTACAAAAAAAAGAACGTTATTTAGGAGCTAAAATAAGATTAAGAGCCTTAAGTGCAGGATTGTACATTACCGACTTAGATCAAAACAAAGATGTTACTATTGCTTCTTTACAAGAATTAAAAACAGACAAACCATGGTAAAAGATTTTACCCGAAAAATAACCCATGAAGATTATAAAAACCCAGAAAAACTCAAAAAATATTACCATCGAGTTGTAAAAAAAATTCATGTTAAACCAAGTAAGCTTGACAAAGGCTATATTGAAAGGAAACGATCTGATTATATTATTTATAATGATAAATTTTTAGTAACTAAAACTGCTTATTTTATAGTACCAGTAATTTTTGGAGGAGCGTCATTAATTTTATCTTTATTACTTATTTTTCCTTTAAATGAACCAAGAGATACTGCCGACTGGTCTCTTTTAATTATTTCGGTTTGTTCTACTATGTTTTTTATCATTTTTGGATTGACGATGCCTAAAAAAGAAAATATTTTAAATCGTAGAGACGGATTAGTAACTTTTACTGGTTTTTTATGGCAACCTAATATAACGATGGAGTTTAAAAAAACAGAATTTGCTTATAGTACAGGAGGAGAGGATTTAGTTGGAGGTTTTCAATTACAAATCATACGTCCCAATAAATGGCAAACATTTGCTATTACTGGTTATGTAGGAAGCGAGTGTTATGAAGATATGTCTTTTATTACTTGGTATATGGATAAAAACCGTCCGCTACCTCCTGGAGAAGCTTTTGATCCATATCGTCAACAAGATTTTGAGCGTAGAAAAGCTGAGGGATTTCCTAAGCCTCTGTACCCAAGTAAAATATCAACGCCAGAGGCTACTAAAGAGCAACAAGCAGAACGTAAACGTATTGGTGGATGGTAGACTTTACCCGAAATATAACCCACCAGAGCTATAAAAACCCAGAAAAACTCAAAAAATATTACCATAGGGTAGAAAAAAAGATATATGTTAAGCCTAGAAATTCTGTTAATAGTGATTCGCATAGATTGTTAAAATATGACTATAAAGATGATAATTTTATGTTTTATCATACAAAAGGTACTGTAGTTCCTTTTTTGGGAGGAGGGGTGTTCTTGTCATTGATTACATTTTTGCCTTTTGCGAATGATGCTTTTCAGAGTTTAGGGAGTATTATATTTTATATTTTTTGTTGCGCTGGTTTCTGTTTTTTTTTAATTTATGGCTTGACTAAGCCTAAAAAAGAGCAAATTTTAAATCGTAAAGATGGATTGATTACGATGACAGGTTTTTTTTGGCAAAAAAACATCACAATGCCATTTAAAAAAGCAGAGTTTGCATACAGCACAGGAGGAGAAAATATGGTTGGAGCTTTTATATTAGAGGTTATTCGTCCAAATAAATGGCAGACTTTTGATTCTTTTGGATATGGTGGAAAAGAATGTTATGAAAGCATGTCATTTATCACATGGTATATGGATAAAAACCGTCCACTACCTCCTGGAGAAGCTTTTGATCCATATCGTCAACAAGATTTCGAACGAAGAAAAGCAGCAGGTTTTCCTAAGCCTTTGTACCCAAGTAAAATATCAACGCCAGAGGCTACTAAAGAACAACAAGCAGAACGTAAACGTATAGGTGGATGGTAGATTTTACCCGAAAAATAACCCATCAAGACTATAAAAAATCGGAAAAACTAAAAAAGTATTATCATAGGGTAGAAAAGAAAATATACGTAAAGCCTAGTAATTCTGTAAATAGTAATTCGCATAGATTATTAAAATATGATTATAAGGACAACAATTTTATTTATTACCATACGAAGGGTACAGTAGTACCTTTATTAGGAGGTGGAATATCTTTTGCTTTTCTATTAATTTTTCTGTTTCCATTAGAAGAACAAAGGGATGAAATTGAATGGCTTTTTTTGATAGTAACAGTATTATTAACTGTTTTTTTCTTGGTATACGGTCTAACGAAACCCAAAAAAGAACATATTTTAAATCGTAAAGAAGGATTGATTACTATGACTGGTTTTTTTTGGCAAAAAAACATCACAATGCCATTTAAAAAAGTAGAGTTTGCTTATAGTACAGGGGAAGAAAATATGGTGGGGGCTTTTAGGTTAGAAGTTATTCGTCCAAATAAATGGCAAACTTTTGACTCTTTTGGGTATGGGGGAGCAGAATGTTATGAGAGTATGTCTTTTATTACTTGGTATATGGATAAAAACCGTCCGCTACCTCCTGGAGAAGCTTTTGATCCCTATCGTCAACAAGATTTTGAGCGTAGAAAAGCTGAGGGATTTCCTAAGCCTTTGTACTCAAGTAAAATATCAACGCCAGAGGCTACTAAAGAACAACAAGCAGAACGTAAACGTATTGGTGGATGGTAAAATATGTTGATGGAAGTAGAGTGTCATAATTATGCAAGAAGAATTTATATACCAACGAAAAATTACTCATACTCAATATAAACATGGTGATAGAAAAGTAAAAAAAGGAGGTTTAAAAGGAAGGTTGCATACTGTAATTACAGATAATGCAATAAAATTAACGAATAAAAGGTTGGAAAGCAAAAAGACTTTTTTATATGCTTCTGATAAGTTTGTAGAGGTTGTTGATCCTCAAAAGGTTACTCCTATTGTAATGGGAGGTTTTTTTTTATTGATTATTATTATCATTATTATTGGAGGTTTTAAGTTTCCAAATGAAATAACTACAGTTTCTTTTATAATTCCATCTATAATTGCCCTTTTTGGGTTTTTATTTTATGTAGCCTATTATTTCACCATGCCTTTAAAAGAGAATATATTTAATAGAGAAGATGGTATAATAACTTTTTCTGGTTTTATGTGGTATGAAAATATTACGATGCCCATAGAGAAAATTATTTTTACAATGTCAGGTCCAGGTAGCTTACAAGGAGGAGGAGCATTTCGATTATTAATTGAAAGGCCTGATAAATTATATACTAAGTATGATTGTTCTATAGGAGGAGAAAATTGTTATCAAGATTTGTCTTTTATATTGTGGTATATGGATAAAAACCGCCCATTACCTCCAGGAGATGCCTTTGATCCATATCGTCAACAGGATTTCGAACGAAGAAAAGCAGCAGGTTTCCCTAAACCTTTATACCCAAGTAAAATATCAACACCAGAGGCTACAAAAGAACAACAAGCAGAACGTAAACGTATTGGAGGGTGGTAAAAAGATCAAATTAAGGAAAGTTGTTGGTTTTAATAAAACTATAAAATGAGTAATATCCTAAGAGTAGTAAAATACAGAGTTTTAAAATTTTGTACATTTGCAGAACATGAAGAAATACGTTTCTAAAATAATAGCTACACTCTTAGCATTAGTTGTGTTACTATCTACATTTTCTTTTAATGTAGAAAAACACTTTTGTGGAGATTCTTTAGTGGCAATTTCTTATGTAGGTAATGTAGATAGCTGTAATGATTTAGAGAAAGACAGTTGTGAGAGTAAAACAATAGAGCCTTCATGCTGTAAAGACGATACAGAGCTTTTAAAAGGACAAACTCAAATTCAAAAATCACCTGTTGAAAAAGTAATCTTTGCAAAGATTGCCACAGCAGTTACTTCATATATTTATAACAAACAATTATTTCTAAATTTAGAAAAACAGTTTGTTCCACACAGGTTGTATATACCACCCAAACTGTTTTCTGACATACAGGTACTTCACGAAGTTTTTATCATATGATTTTATAACTCTATTTACAAGTAAATAAGAATTATAAAATACAGTGTGATAGATAAAAAATGAAAAATAAATTTTTAATCAGTATATGCTTACTGGTACCATCCATGTTATTTGCTCAAGAAGTGTTAACAGGAACTATTAAAGATAAAAATAATCAAAAAAAGAATTCAGGAATTTTCGGAGCCAATGTATATTGGTTACATACGGGTGTTGGAGCTACAACAGACCAAAAAGGAGAGTTTAAAATTCCGTATAAAAAGGAGTATAAAAAATTAATAATAAGTTTTGTTGGTTATAAGACAGATACAATAAATGTTAACAGTACAAAACCAATCAATCACTATTTAACAGAAAGTAATACGTTAAATGAGGTGGCTGTTTCAGCCAAAAAAGGCTCAACACAAAGGTCGTATTTGCAAACACAGAATTTGGTGACTATTAATAGTGATGAATTGTTAAAAGCAGCTTGCTGTAACCTATCCGAAAGCTTTGAAACTAACCCATCTATTGATGTTAATTTTTCTGATGCATTAACGGGTACAAAACAAATTCAAATGTTAGGCTTAACAAGTCCGTATTTGTTGATTACTCAAGAAAACATCCCGTCGATTAGAGGAGCAGCACAAGCATTCGGATTAACATTCACACCTGGAACTTGGGTAGAAAGTATTCAAATAACAAAAGGGGCAGGTAGTGTTGTAAATGGTTTTGAAAGTATTTCAGGTCAAATAAATACAGAGTTAGTAAAACCATCAACCAATCATAAATTCTATCTCAATGCTTATGGAACAGTAGGAGGTAGGTTAGAATTAAACACTCATTTTAATCAGAAAGTAAGTGAGAAATGGAAAACAGGTTTGTATGTTCATGGAAATTATAGAGGAGAAAAGTTTGATAAGAATAATGATAACTTCTTAGATAATCCGTTAGCAGAACAAATTAATGTGATGAATCGTTGGCAGTATACAGATGCTGAAAAAGGTTGGGTAAGTTTTATCAACTTTAGGTATTTAGACGATTCAAAGCAAGTAGGAGAGGTCAGCTTTAATCCAGAAGTGGATAAAGGGTCTAGTACTGTTTGGGGAAGTGAAATTAAAACCAAGCGTTTTGATACATCGTTAAAAATAGGATATGTTTTTCCAGATATGCCTTTTCAAAACATGGGGTTTCAAGCAGCCTATAGTAATCATAAACAAGATTCGTATTTTGGATTGAGAGACTATAATATTCAGCATCAAAGCTTTTATAGCAACTTCATGTTTAGTTCTATTATTGGAGATACTCGTAATAAATTTAAAACAGGGGTTAGCTTTACCTATGATAAATACGATGAATTTGTTAGTACAGCGATGAATCCAAATTTTGATAGAAAGGAAAACTCTGTAGGAACGTTTTTTGAGTACGCTTATGATAATGCCGATAATTTAAGTATTACTGCAGGACTTCGATTAGATTACCATAACTTATTAGGAACTTTTGTAACCCCTAGGTTACACATGCGTTATGTTCCTTGGGGAAGAGGCGTGTTAAGAGCTTCTGTAGGAAGAGGAAAACGAAGTGCTAATATTTTTGCAGAAAATCAACAGCTTTTTGCTTCATCAAGAGTAATTACTATTGAAAATACAGGTGGAAATATTTATGGTTTAGACTCAGAAGTGGCTTGGAATTACGGAGTGTCTTTTTTACAAGGCTATAAGTTATTTGGAAGAAAAGGAGATATAACATTTGATTTTTATCAAACAAACTTCTCAAATCAGGTGGTAGTCGATTGGGAAAACCCACAAGAAATTTCTTTCTATAATTTAGAAGGAAAAAGTATAGCGAATAGCTTTCAGATAGAGATGAATCAAAACATTATTCCATACTTTAATACCCGATTTTCGTATAAGTTTTATGATGTTTCTACAGATTATAAATCAGGAAACTTAGCAAAGGCTTTACAAGCAAAACACCGCTTTTTTGCGAATGTATCTTATGAAACAAAAACAGAAGAAAGTGATGCTAGTTGGAAGTTTGATGTAACTTATAATTGGATTGGAGAACAACGTTTACCCAATACAAATAACCAGTTACCGACACATTCGGATAGTTATAACTTGTTAAATACTCAAATAACAAAAGTGTTTTCAAAAAAGTTTGAAGTGTATGCTGGGGCTGAAAACATCACAAATTATAAGCAAAAAAAACCTATATTGGGAAGTGACAATCCATTTAGAGCAAATTTTGATACTACAATTATATACGCACCAGTTTTTGGGAGTAACTTCTATGCAGGATTACGATTTAAAATAGATTAATAAATAAAAAATAAAGAATAGATGAAAAATATATTTTTATTAGCAGTAGTTTTACTAGTAAGTACATCAGCATTTGCTCAGAAAAAAAATGCTAAAGTTTCTTTTGAAGTAGATGGCGTTTGTATGATGTGTAAACAGCGTATTGAAAAAGCAGCACTAAAAACTAAAGGTGTAAAGTATGCAAAATGGGACGTTAATACACATGAATTAAGTTTAATTATTGATGAGCGTAAGACGAATACAGAAGCAGTTAAAAAAACTATTGCAGGTGTAGGTCACGATACGAAAGATTTTAAAGCACCTAAAGAAGCGTATGATAATTTACATGAATGTTGTAAATATCGTGATAAAGAAGTACAAGAAGACCATAAAAAGGTAAAGAAGTAATAAAAAAAATCCCGAGTATAACTCGGGATTTTTATTTTATAACATTTGTAATGTGTTAATTTCTTGCTGCGTTAATTCGCGCCATCTACCACGAGGTAAATTCTTTTTAGTTAAACCAGCAAAAATTACTCTGTCAAGCTTAATAACTGTGTATCCGAAATGTTCAAAAATCTTACGAACAATACGGTTTCTCCCTGAGTGAATTTCAATACCTACTTCTGTTTTGCGTTCCCCTTCTACATAAGAAACAGCGTCAATAAATACCTTTCTTCCTTCAATAATTACATCACCACGTAACTTTTCTAAATCGGCAATGCTTAATTTCTTATCTAAAGAAGCATGGTATAATTTACGAACGTTATGCTTAGGGTGAGTTAATTTTTTTGCTAATTCACCGTCGTTAGTAAATAATAATAAACCAGTAGTATTTCTGTCCAACCTTCCAACAGGATAAATACGCTCTTTAGTGGCGTTCCCTACTAATTCCATCACAGTTTTACGACCGCGATCGTCTTCCATGGTAGTAATGTAGTTTTTAGGTTTGTTTAATAAAACATAACGCTTCTGCTCCATAGAAATTAAAGTTCCGTCAAAACGAACTTCATCAGTCGGTTGAACTTTATAACCCATTTCTGTAACTAATTTTCCGTTAACAGAAACACTTCCATGCTCAATATAAGTATCAGCTTCTCTGCGAGAACAAATACCAGAATTAGAGATGAATTTGTTCAAGCGAATTCCTGTATTCTCAGTTTTTTTCTGAGCAGGTTTGTTGCTTTTTGGTTTTCTGAAATCTTTTTTAAATTGATTTTTTCCTTGAGGATTGCTGTTACGCCCAGCTTGTCGTCCTCTCGACGAGTTTTTTGAATTCATAATTAAATTTTAAAAGTTTGCAAATTTACGGCAATTATTTCGTTTTTAATCTAAAACCTCTACTACTTTATCTACAATTAAAGATTTATCAATAAACAATAAGCTAAAGACACCTATTAATAATAAAATCTTTAAGATGTTGTGAGCCAAACGGTATTGATTGTTTTTTGTCGATTTCCAAGTGTAAAAACCAACAAAAATTAAGGTAATAGCCGCTAAATAAAAATAGTACTTCATGTACTCAATAGCGGGATAGTTAAATAATACTCCAATGGGTACTAAGGTTAACACCATTAATAAAACAATTAACTTCTTAGTGTTACGCTCTCCATATTTTACAGGAAAAGTATTGTAATTATTAGCAATAGCTCCTTTAATATTTTCTAAATCTTTCATGAGTTCACGAATCATGATAACCAAAAAAAGAAAGATTGCGTGTATAAAAATTACCTTTGAAAAGTTTTTATAGTGTACGAATATTACAAAAAAGGGTAGTATGGTTAAAACAGTAGCCGTTATTAACCCTATTAATGGATGTTTTTTTAATTTATGAGAGTAGAACCAAATACCAAAAATATACACAGAGAAAAACAATGCTGCTCGCCATGAAACTAACCATCCAAAGAAAAAACCAATAAAGTTTAGCGTAAAATATAAACTTAGTTTTGTTTCCTGTTTTACGTAAGAGTCTAACCCTGTTTTTATAGGTCTGTTAATAAAATCAGCCTTTTTATCGTAAAAATTATTGATGATGTAACCAGATGCAACAACACAAACGGTAGCAATAACTAAATAGAGTAAATGCCAATCAAAAACTACAGGTTTAACTGATTTTGTATCAGAGAAAATAAAAATAGCAGCCAAATATTGGGCTGCTATTAGTACTAAAATGTTGTAACCTCTTATGACAGATAAAAGGCTAAATATTTTTAAGAAAAATGTATTGTTTTTAAATGTACTCATAGTAGCATTTTAAAAGCGATACACTAGTTCTAATTTATAATCTTTTAAACTGTTTTTTGCTTTTTCATAATCTTCAGTAAACCCTAAGATGTAACCTCCACCACCAGAACCACAAAGCTTTAAATAGTAATCGTTGGTTTGTATACCTTTTTCCCATACTTTATGAAAAGCAGTAGGAATCATTGGTTTAAAGTTAGCTAAAACTACTTTTGATAATTTCTTCACATTACCAAACAACGATTTAACGTTTCCTTGTAAAAAGTCTTCAATACACGCATCTGTATGTGTTGCAAACTCTTCACTAATCATTTTTCTGAAACCTTCGTTCTTCATCTTATTCATAAAGATGTTAACCATAGGCTCAGTTTCACCAATTTGTTCAGAATCTAATAAGAAAACAGCACCTTTTCCTTCTTTTTGAGAAGGAATTCCAGCTGGCTCAATATGTTCTTTTGAATTGATTAATATAGGTAAACTTAAATACGAGTTTAAAGGATCTAACCCAGAACTTTTTCCGTGGAAAAAAGACTCCATCAAAGAAAAAATTTGTTTCAAAGTTAAAAGCTTATCTCTTGTTAAGTTTTCTAAAATTGTAATTTTATTATTTGCATATTTGTCGTAGATAGAAGCTACTAAAGCACCTGAACTTCCTACTCCATACCCTTGAGGTATTGAAGAGTCAAAATACATTCCGCTATCAACATCGCTTTTTAAAGAATCTAAATCGAAAGAAACAATATCAGAGTTTAAGTTAGCTAAATATGTATAAAAATTAGCTAAGCTTTGATTTGATTTTTCAGCTTCTCCAGTTAAGTTTTTTGCAGATTTTAACGCTCCTTTATAAGAACTAAAAGGTATTGCTAATCCTTTGGAATCTTTAATGATTCCATATTCTCCGAAGAGTAATATTTTTGCGTAAAATAAGGGTCCTTTCATAGGTGTTTTAATTACAATGCAAACATACGGGTAAAACTACTAGTTTACAAACTAGTACACGTTTTTGTAAAAAGTTTTCCAAACACCAACTTTTTCGTTGTCTCGATATTTACCTTTTGTTTCTATTTTACCATTCTTATAAAAAGTTTTCCATATACCTTCTCTTTCACCTTCTTCATACTTTCCTTCTTCTTTCAACTCACCAGATTCATAATATACTTTTCTGATTCCGTGAAGTTTTCCACTTTTGTAGTTCGCTCTATGAAAAGGTTTTCCATTTTCATGATAATATAGTACTAAACCGTCAAAGACTTCCTCGTTAGGAATGTTTACTGTACTAAAACCTTCCATTTGAATTTGTCCGTTTTTGTAGTAGTCTACAATCCAAAAACCGTTATTCATTCTTTTAGGAGCAGGTCTGTAAAACACATGCTCTTCTTTTGTTGTTTCGTGCCAATTTTTATCGAACCAAATAGTGTCTTGTGCAGTAACAGAATTGGTTATAAAACCAATAAAAAGGGCAATTATTAATGTTGAAGTTCTCATAATAGTTGGGAATTTAGGTTAAAATAGGTCTCGCGCCAAAACCCACACTATCACAAATATAATGATTTTTTTGGCAGTATGCAGCCAAAATATCCTTAATAAATACTTCAATTTCAGACTTTTCTGAATGAGGGTATAATACGTGTACATTTGCACCAGCATCTAATGTAAAACAAACATTACTATCGTTTTCTTGTCTGTATTCCCATATTTTATTAATGATTTCTAAAGTGTTAGGTTTCATTAAAATAAAATACGGATTACTAGTTAACATCATGGCATGTAATGTTAAAGCTTCACTTTCAACAAGGTTAACAAAAGCCTTGATGTCTCCATTTTGAAAAATCTTTGAAAGTTTTTCCAAGTTTTGATTAGCTTGTGTAAAACGATTTTCTGCATACGGATGATCGTGCATTAAATTATGTCCAACTGTACTTGAAACTTGTTTTTCTCCTTTGTCAACTAATAAAATAGCATCTTGATAATCTTCAAAAATAGGATGAACTGTATAAGGAAATTTTATACCAAATAAATCTGAACTTCCCACAATATTAGGGTGGTTTCCCCAAACTACTAATGGACCTTCTATACTTCTACTAGCGCTCCCTGACCCTAAACGAGCTAAAAAAGAAGCTTTTTTGTTAATATACTCCTCAGTTAAATTTGAGTTTAACTCTTTTTCTAAATTCATTAAACACATGGCAATAGCACTCATTCCGCTTGCAGAAGAAGCAATACCACTACTATGTGGAAAAGAGTTTTCAGAAGAAATAACCATCTTATACTCTAAAATATATGTACAGTATTTTTGAATTCTTTCAAAGAACTTGGCTATTTTAGGTTTAAAATCATCTTTCTTTTTTCCTTCAAAAAACAACTCAAATTCTGCTTGATTTTTTGGTAATGTCTTTGTAAACTCAATTTTTGTAGTTGTGTGACAATTGTTTAATGTAAAGCTTATAGAGGCATTTTTAGGAATTTGAGGTTCGCTTTTTCCCCAGTATTTTACCAAAGCAATATTACTAGGTGTTTGCCATGTAACAGTTAAGTTATCTACTTTTTTATCTTGAGAAAGAAATAAGAAATCTGATGTATTCAACGTGTAAAAATTTTGCTGTAAAGATAGAATTTCGCTTACACTTGTGCTAATTTTTGTAAGACGCTTTCTTTGTAGCTCCTACTTATTGATACCGCTTTTTTAGCAATCTCAATATATTCGTTAGTATATGAGGAAATTTTAGATATTGAAACAATATAAGAACGATGAACTCTTATAAAACTATCAGTTGGTAATGTGGCTTCAAAATTACTAATGGTTTCCCTAGTTATTACAGTGTCGTTATTGGTGAAAACTTTAACATAGTCACCTAAACTTTCAATGTATAAAATATCTTTAAAGTTAATCTTAACCATTTTTCTATCGGCTCTTACAAACATAAAATCCTTCTTGTTATCATTTTCTATAGAAATTTTCATGTTGTTATTAGTAACCTTTTGAATTGCTTGTAAAAATCGATCGAAACTAATAGGCTTTAATAAGTAGTCTATTACATTTAGATTGAAACCATCAACAGCATAATCTCTATAAGCAGTAGTAAAAATTATTTGTGATTTGTTATTGATAATTTTAGCTAAACTTAATCCAGTAATTTCAGGCATATTAATATCTAGAAAAAATAAATCGATATTTTCTGTTTGTGCAACTTGTAGTGCTTCCATAGCATTTTTACAACTAGAAATTAATTTTAGTTTAGGAGTTTTTTCTATGAATGATTCAAGAATTTCCCTTGCTATAGGTTCGTCGTCAACAATTACACAGGTTATTTTATTAGCCATTTGTTAAAGGGATTTTTAAATCTACAATAAATTGGTTTTCTTCTAATGCTAAATGAAGTTTAAACTGATTGCTGTAAAGCATTTTTAATCTTTTTTGAATGTTTTCTAGTCCAATTCCATTTTTATCTGTTTTGTTTTTTGGGGAAGTGTTTTTAATACGGAAAAACAAGGAATCTTTAGTTGTTTTTAAGTTGATATTAACACTTAATACACCGTCAATCTGAACACCATGTTTAAAAGCATTTTCAACAAAAGGTAATAGTAGCATGGGAGATACTTGGGTGGTTTCGTTATATAAATTCTTAGAGAATTCAACTTGTAAACTCTCTTGAAAGCGCACTTTTTCTAAAGAGATATAATCGTCAATATGTTGTATTTCATTTTTTAAAAGAACAGAAGGTTTGTCTACTTGGTATAAAATATAGTCTAACAAATTAGAGAGCTTTAAAATCATATCAGGAGCTTCTTCTGATTTTTTTAAAGTAAATCCGTATAAGGTGTTTAAGGTATTAAATAAAAAATGTGGATGAATCTGCATTTTTAAAAATTTCAGCTCTTGTTCTTTTAGCTGTAGTTGGGTTTGCAGGAATTTGTTTTTTAAGTTTTCGTTTTTTATGCTAGATAGATAATTGTAAATAATTAAACCTAAAGAGGTTGCTATAATAACAATAAAGTACACACCAATTATGACTAATGGTAAAGATTTAGTTAAGGTCTTTGTGTTGGTTCCTTCTAAAAAAGAGGAAAATACCAAGCCAAAGAAAATAGAGAGCAAAATAGCTGTAAATGATATAATGAAGGTGTAGCAGCTATATAAAATAAAAAGAAAATACTTTTTCTTAAGTAGGTATTTTGGAATTAAATATAAAATAATGAAATAACTTAAGCATATGGTTACAGGCATTAAGTATGCTGAAAAAGTGTTTACATAAGTAGTGTTAGAACTTCCATAGCCTAGGAAGTAGGTGTAAAAGAAATAAACACCTACCCAAAATATAATATTGAATAAGAAGAATATAAAGCGTTTAGCTATTGATGTAAATCTTTTCATTAAGTTGCAATATCTTATTTTTTGAATAAAGAGATAGGTTTTTGCGGTAAAATCCCTGAAATTGTAGACGAACAACGGTTTTCTGTTATTTGGTTGAAAAGGGAATTTAATATGTAGTTTGAGGAACAGAAAAGAGGTACTGTCGATATTACAAAACTCAAATGAATTATAAACATAGGTTTGTGCTGTAAATAACTTTAAAAATTAAAATTATGAAATTCTTATTCTCAAACCTTTTAAATGAAGGAGGATCAATGTTTATGTATCCAATACTGTTAATGCTATTAATTTGTATAGCATTGATATTAAAACTATTCTTAAAGGAAGATAGTAATGGTAAAACAATTAACTTACTTAAACATATAAGTTTATTTGCTTTAGTCTATGGGTTTTTAGGGTTGTTTTTTGGGTTAATTGGTGCGTTTGATAATATTAGTTCAATGCAAGGAGATATAGCAACTCCTGTTTTAGCAGCAGGTTTAAAAATAGGTTTGTTAGCCCCGTCTTTTGGAATGTTAGTTTTTTTAATCGCTAGATTAGGTATAATTGGGTTAACTCTCAAGAAAAAAGAAGCTTAAAATAATCAAATAACTTATTAAATAAACAAAATGAAGAAACAACTAATTGTTTTTATAGGATTGGTATGCTCTATTATTACCTACGGACAACAAGTAAATTTAGATCAACTTTTACATTCTTTTGAAGCAGAGCATAAGGCAATGGGTACGGTTTCTGTTTTTAAAAACGGAGCCGAGGTATATAATAAGTCGTTTGGTAAAGCAAACTTAGCTTTAAATAAAATAGCTAATGAAAATACTATATATAGAATAGGGTCTATATCAAAAGTTTTTACAGCTAGTATAGTGCTAAAACTTATAGAAGAAAAGAAGTTGCAATTAAGTACACGGTTAAGTACATATTTTTCTGAAATTCCTAATTCAAATAAGATAAGAATAAAACATTTGTTAAACCATCAAAGTGGATTATTTAACATTACCGATGAAGAAGGCTTTGATACTTGGATTCGTAAACCAAGAAATAGAAAAGAGATGATAGGTAAAGTTGTAAAAGGAGGAACGGTATTTGAAGTAGGAACACAAACAGCGTATTCAAATTCTAATTTCATACTACTGTCTTATATTGTAGAGGATATAGAAAAGAAACCGTTTGCAAGAGTTTTGAAGGAAAGAATTTTTGAGCCTCTTAATTTAGAAAGAACCTCTTTTGGTGCTGAATTGAACCCGAATAAAAACGAAGCATTTTCTTATTATTCAAATAAAAATGTTTGGACTCCAATTTATCAGGAGACAAACTTAAAGTCAACTATGGGAGCTGGAGGTATATCTTCTACCGCTCAAGAAGTAAATGAATTCTTTAATGCTTTGTTTACTGGTAAAATTATTTCAGATGAAATGATAAAAAAAATGACAACACCAGAGAATGAATGGGGGTTAGGAATATCTGTAGTAAACTTTCAAGATATGATTATTTACGGACATGATGGGGGAATTGATGGGTTCCAATCTTTAGCACTGTATCTGCCTGTGCAAAAAATATCAATAGCTTTTACATTCAATGCAACTAATGTACCTACAACCCCAACAGCTATTCAAATATTACAAACCTATCTTTCATCAGAAGCAAAGAAATAATGACTATGAAAAAAGTGTAATATATTTTATAATGTTTCCATATAACTTGTTTGGTTAACAAGAAAACAAAGGCGATGCCTTTAGGAAGAAGAATATTTAAAAAGAATGATTAATTATACTTGGAATATAGAACAAAAGTAAAACAGTCAATCTAGCTATAAAATACCCGTTTCTATTTCAGAAATGGGTATTTTTGTTTTATGAGAAAAATTAAACTGATTTGGGATTTTAAAGGTCCAGATGGTCTTGAAACCGCAAAGCATCATTGTATCCATTTAAAAGAATTTGCTCAGATTGATAGTTTACCATATCATGAAGTAAATTTTGTATCTTTAAACGAAATGCACACCATTGCTTTTATTGTGGTTGATGAGGAATACATGAAAACCTTTAGAGATGCATTAAAACCTCATAGAGGAGAATTAGCATAATATAACACAAAAAAAATAGATCTATGTTTTTAATTAATGCCTTAGCAAAACCTAAAAAATCTTCTGAACATTACGATGAAGTTATCGGAGCTTACGTAAGCTTATATATCGATTATAAAGATATTGAAGGAGCTATGCGATTAGCAAAATTTTACATCAAAAATGAAGATTGGAAAGTAGTAGAAATAGAAGACGAATATTTTACGTTAGATTCAATTGATGATGTAGAAGATGATGAGCAAAAAGAATTGTATGAAGAAGCTGTAGAGTATGGGTACTCTATCATTTTTAACTGCTACGAAGAAGAAGGAGAAGACGAAGACTAAAAAAAGTAAAGTCATTTCGAACGAAGAAAGAACTCTTAAAACTTTGTTCGAAATGATTTTTTATTCAGCAATTGCATTAGCACAAATAAAACCACCTGTCCAAGCATTTTGAAAATTGAAACCACCAGTGACGGCGTCAATATTTAATACTTCACCTACAAAGAATAAGTTTTGATGTTTTTTACTTTCAAGACGTTTAAAGTTGATTTCCTTTAAATCTACACCGCCAGCAGTAACAAACTCCTCTTTAAAAGTAGTACGACCATTAGCATTAAATAACCCTTTGGTAAGTTCGTTTGCTAAGTTTTGAAGCTGTTTATTACTTATATCAGCCCAATTTTGATTGTTTTTTATTTCTGAAGCTGTAACCAATCGTTCCCATAATCGGCGTGGAATATCACTAAAAGGTGGTTTTAAAAATATCTGTTTTTTAGCCTGTGATTTCTTTAGTCCTTGTAACTCTTCGAGAACAGAATTTGTATCTTGTCCTAACCAATTTACCAGTACATTGTATTGATAATTTTTGTCAGCTAAAATACGAGCACCAAAAGCGGATAATTTTAATATAGCAGGTCCACTTAAACCCCAGTGCGTAATTAATAAAGGGCCAGAGTTTTCTAAATTAGTTCCAACAAGTGTAACTTCTGCATTTGGAACTGATATTCCGCCTAAATCAATAATTCGTTTGTCTTTTATGTTGAAAGTAAATAAAGAAGGAACAGGTTCAATAATCGTATGGTCTAGCGTTTTACATAAATCCCAAACTTTTTTACTGCTTCCTGCAGCAACAACCACAAAATCAGCTTCAAAATCTTGGTTTTTTGTGTTGATAATCCATTTCTCACCTTGTTGATAAATAGAATTCACACCATGGTTTTTTAACACTGTAATTCCGAGGTTATCAACAGCGTTTTGAAAACAATCTATAATTGCTTGTGATGTATTCGCTTCAGGAAATACTCGATTATCTGCTTCAATTTTTAAAGGAACTCCACGATTTTCAAACCACTCAAAAGTATCACCAGTCATAAATTTATGAAATGGGCCAAGTAGTTCTTTTTCACCCCTTGGGTAGAATTTTGTTAGTTCTTTGGGTTCAAAACAAGCATGAGTAACATTACAGCGACCTCCACCAGAAATCTTCACCTTTTGTAAAACCTCTTTTCCTTTTTCGAGAATGGTAATGTCTAATTCAGGATTGAGCTCTTTTGCATTTATTGCAGTAAAATAACCTGCTGCTCCACCACCTATAATAACTACTTTTTTCATTATAAAATCATTTCTTTATACGAAAGAACAGTGTCGAATCCTTTTTGTTTAAAATAACTTATTGTGTCTTCGTTTCCAGTAGCTAAAACAAAATCACCACCCCAAGCTCCTAAACTTTTTACTTCACCAAAATAATCAGAAAACAATCTCTCTTTTACAGTGATTTGCTTTGTAATAGAACTAATGATTCGCTCATGTTCAATGATAATTTTATCTAAGTCTTTGGAAGTTTTAGCTTTTAAAAACTCTTGAGTTAAGTTGTCAATTTCAGGAATTAATGTTTTAGCTTCTACTCTATGTTTTTTATAATGAGCAATTCCTTCTCTACTATTTTGTTTTTGATTCAAATGAATAAAAAACAATTCTTCAGAAAAACTTGGTTTAAAATTAACTTCTTCAACAAGAGGCTGTTTTTCTTTTAGTTTATATAGAATTGGTGTATTGTGTTTTGCACAAGCAATATCGTAACCACTACCAGAAAAAGCATTCCAAAGTAAGGTAAACGGATTCACATTTGCCCAAGTAGCAATATTGTTAATTAAGGTTGATGAACTTCCTAATCCCCAGTTTTGTGGAAAAGTTAAATTGGTTTTTACAATAAAACCGTGCTCAGTATTTAAAAATTCTTGATTTAAACGTTTTACTTCTTGTAAAATATCTCGTAAAGTCTCAGCAATAAACTCAGCACTTCCTTCTTTGTCTGAATTAAACGTTGCTGAAGTTAATCTTAGTTTGGGTAAATCAAAAGAAGCCTCGAACCAACATTCTCCAGTATGTGTAAAACTTCCCCAGATAAGTTGAGGTTCCTTGATAGGTTCAACAATTAAATCTTGCCCAAACTTAGTAGGAACTGCTAATGAGGTTGCACCATCCAAAACAACATATTCTCCAGTGAGTAATAATTTTCCGTTAGAGTAGTGTCGCATTATACTAATCCAAATTGTTTAAAGTGGTGTGTAAAATGTTTTACTTGGAATTTTTTCCAATATTCATAATCTAACTCACCAAAAAATGGGTGTACTACTTTTCTGTTTGGGTTTTCATTAAAAACAGTTTCAAAATATTGTACTTGTTCAATCAAATCATCGATAGCTTCTTCCATAGAGTTAAACTTTAATGGAGTAGGGTCTTCTGATAAAAATGGAGCTTTAAACCCGATTTGTAATTCACTGTCTGAATTTAAAAACGGTTTTCTTCTAGCTGACTTCTCATCAGAAACATAAATGTCGACATTCCAGTTTCCATTAGCTATTTGAGTTACTGCACTTACGTGCTCCACCATTTGCTGTCCATTCATTTTTCCAAATAAAGGTTTTGCATCAGTTTTTAAATTAGCAAGTGTACTACGTACTTCTTCCTCATTTAAAAAATCTACCCATTGTACTTTGGGTTTACGTAATTCGTTTAATTTTTCTACCACAGCACTATGTGAGGCAGTTCTGTCATCAAAATAAGCTACCACAGCTTCCTTTTCTTCATTGGTTGCTTTGTGCTGATTTAAGATATTCATCAAGTGCATTTTCATATGTCCATGTTGAATTCCTTTGGTTGTTAAGGCACGTAAAGCAGCAAAATTTTGAGCTAAACCAGCAGCAGCAATAATTTGCATTAAGGTGCGTGCACTTGGTTTTTGCATCATGTCTAACGATAATTTAGCCATCGGGTGTAAAGCAGTTAAACCACCAACAGTTCCCAATGCTAAAGGGATTTCAATCCAAAATCTAAAAATACCGTCTTTTACTTCACAGTGTGTTAGGCTTTTATATTGGCCGTCTTTTGAAGCATAGGCGTGCGCACCAGCTTCAATTGCTCTAAAGTCATTACCAGTAGCAAGTACAACGGCATCAATTCCGTTCATAATTCCTTTATTATGGGTTACTGCACGGTAAGGTTCTATTTCAGCTATTTTAACAGCTTGTTCAAATTTTTGAGCAAACTTCTCAGGGTTCTTTCCGCCTAACTCTTCTACCTTACAGCTTACTTCAGCTCTAACTAAACATTCAGGAACATAGTTTGAAAGAATACTCATTACAATTTCAATATCGTCCTTTCTAAAAGCCTTTGCAATAGCTTCTAAGCAAGAGTTAATGAAGTTAGCCCCCATACTATCTTTTGTTTCAAACGTAACATGTAATTGATAGTAGTTTGCAAGCTTATCAGTTTTATCAACTAATTGAATATCTAAAATTCCACCACCGCGCTTTTCCATGTTCTTAGTTATGGGTGCCGTGGCTGCATATAATTCAGTTTTATGTTGGTTAAAATAGTTTTCTAACTCATTTTTATCACCAGCATACATAAAATGTACTTGGCCAATTTTGTTGGTAGAGATTACTTCAGTTTTAAATCCACCACGAGTACTCCAAAACTTTGCAACTAACGAAGCAGCAGCAACTACAGAGCTTTCTTCAACTACCATTGGTATTACATAACTACGCCCATTAATAATAAAATTAGGAGCAATACCGTAAGGCATATAAAAGTTAGAAATGGTATTTTCAATAAAATCATCATGCAATTGTTGTAGCTTATCATCTACATTCCAATATTGCGTAATAGTTTGTATAATTTCTGGTTGATTATTAAAGTAAGTTTTTGCCAACCAGTCTATTTTTTCTTCTTTGGTAAGTTTAGAAAAACCAGAGATCGTTTTAGACATTCTCAATTCATTTTTGATGGTTCAAAGATACGTGAATCCTGTTAAAATGGTTATGTTATTTGGTTTTTATGATTTTTTTGAGGGGATTTTTGGCTATTTTTCCGTAAACTTGGCAAACTTTTTAGATAAACAACAACTTAAGATGAAGAAAATATTATTATTGTTTATAGGAATATCTTCGCTAGTACAAGCTCAAAAAAAAGATATTTCTTTAGAGGATATATGGAAAAAAGGCACATTTAGAGCCGATTATATGAACTCTTTAAACTCTATGAATGGAGATTTTTATTCGCTATTGAATTATGAAAATGGAAGTTCTACTGTAGATAAGTACAGTTATGAAACATTAGAAAAAGTTGCAACGATAGTTGATAGTAAAGATTTAGCTGGATTAAAATATTTTCAATCATATAGTTTTAATAATGATGAAACTAAATTAATTTTAGGAACAAACTTCAAACAAATTTTCCGTCACTCATATTTAGGTACATTTTATGTGTATGATATTGCTAAAAAATCATTAGACTTAATTGGTACAGATATTCAAGAACCAACTTTTTCTCCTGATAGTAAAAAAATAGCATACGCTAAAGACAACAATTTATTTATTAAAGATTATTCAGATGCCAATGTGGTAATTCAAATTACTAATAGTGGTAAAAAGAATGAAATCATAAACGGTATTACTGATTGGGTTTATGAAGAGGAATTTGGTTTCGTAAAAGCATTTGAATGGAGTAAAGACAGTAAAAACTTAGCATATTTACGTTTTGATGAGAGTAAAGTAAAAACTTTTTCAATGGACGTATATGGAAAAGGAAAATATCCAACACAGCATGTGTTCAAATATCCAAAGGCTGGTGAAGAAAATGCAAAAGTAGCATTACGTATATTTTCATTAGAAACGAACAAAACTGCAGAAATTAGAGTTGGAGACTATGAATACATTCCTAGAATTAACTGGACAAACAATCCAAATATTTTAGCAGTTAGAACATTGAACCGTCACCAAAATGATTTAAAAATGTATTTTGTTGATGCGACTACTTTTAATAGCTCTATAGTTTTAAATGAAACTGACAAAGCTTATGTAGATATTACAGATGATTTAACTTTTTTAGACGATAATAGTTTTATTTGGACAAGTGAAAAAGATGGGTACAACCACATTTATCACTATGATAAAGACGGTAAGTTATTGAATCAGGTAACTAAAGGAAACTGGGAAGTTACTTCTTACTACGGATACAATGCTAACAAGAAAACTATTTACTATCAATCGGTAGAAAATGGATCTATTAATAGAGGAGTATACAGTATTTCTTTAGATGGAAATAATAAAAAATTATTAAGTAATGCTTCAGGAACAAACAATGCTTCTTTTAGTAAAAATATGCATTACTTCATTAATACTTTTTCAGATGTTAATACACCTCCTGTGTATACGTTAAGAAACGATGAAGGGAAGGTATTAAAAACTATAAAAGATAACGCAGCTTTAAAAGAAACTATTGCAGGATATAATTTAAGTAAAAAAGAGTTTTCTACTATTAATGTTAACGGAAACGACTTAAATATGTATACTATCAAGCCTGCAAACTTTGATGCAAATAAAAAGTATCCAGTTTTAATGTATCAATATTCAGGACCAGGTTCTCAAAATGTAAAAAACAGTTGGAATAGTTCTAATGATTATTGGCATCAAATGTTAGCACAAAATGGTTATATAGTTGTTTGTGTTGATGGTAGAGGAACTGGTTTTAAAGGTCGTGATTTTAAGAAAGTTACTTACATGAATTTGGTGAAGTATGAAACCGAAGACCAAATTTCTGTAGCTAAAGAGTTAGCAAAATTACCATATGTTGATGCAAATAGAATAGGTATTTGGGGATGGTCTTTTGGAGGTCATATGAGTACTAACTGTTTATTAAAAGGAAATGATGTGTTTGCTGCTGCAATTGCAGTTGCACCAGTTACTACATGGCGTTTTTATGACTCTATTTATACAGAACGTTATATGCGTACTCCAGAGGAAAACCCAGCAGGATATGATGACAATTCACCTTTAAATTATCCAGAATTATTAAAAGGAAAGTATTTATTAATTCACGGTACAGGAGATGATAATGTGCATGTTCAAAATGCTTACAGAATGGCTGAAGCTTTAATTCAGGCTAATAAGCAATTTGAATGGGGTATGTACCCAGATAAGAATCATGGTATTTATGGAGGGAACACTCGTTTACACTTGTATACCAAAATGACTAACTTTATTAAAAATAACCTATAAAATTCGACAACTATGAGTACACTTAAACAAACAAATCAAAGTGAGTTTTTGGGGCATCCCAAGGGCCTTTATGTTTTATTCTTCGTAGAAATGTGGGAGCGTTTTTCATACTATGGTATGAGAGCTATTCTAACACTTTTTTTAGCAGCACCTGTTCTTTTAGGTAATCCACAATCAGGTTATGGTTGGTCTAACGCAGAAACGCTATCATTTTACGGAACATATACAATGTTTGTTTATTTAATGTCTATTCCTGGAGGTTGGATTGCAGATAAATTTATTGGTCAGAAAAAAGCCGTTATGCTTGGCGGAGTATTACTTTGTCTAGGGCACGGTATTTTGGCAATTGATGCTCAGTGGGCGTTTTTTACAGGGTTAATATTAATTGTTATTGGTGTAGGTTTTTTAAAACCAAATATATCAACAATGGTTGGAGGACTTTATAAAAAAGGAGATGACAGAAGAGATAAAGGATTTTATATTTTTTATATAGGGATTAATCTAGGAGCTTTTTTAGGAGCTTTAATTGTAGGAGCTGTGGCAGCTAAATGGGGATGGCATTATGGTTTTGGATTAGCAGGTATAGGAATGGCTTTAGGGCAAGTAGTATACATGTTTGGTCTAAAATACTTAGAAGGAGTAGGTGACTTTTTAGGAAAACAAGATTCTCCAGATAAAGATTTAATGAAGAAACCTCTTACTGCAGTAGAGAAAGATAGAATGTTAGTTATGTTTTTATCTTTCTTAATTATCATTGTTTTCTGGGGAGCGTTTGAGCAAGCTGGAGGTTTAATGAGTTTATATACAGAACAGAAAACAGATAGAGCACTTTCTTTTTCATTACCACTTATAGGAAATGAAGTTCCTGCAGCTGTTTTTCAATCAATAAATGCATTTTTCATCATTACACTAGGAACTTTAGTGGCTAACTTCTGGTACAAGTGGGGGAAAAAAGGTAAAGAATCATCTTCCTTATTTAAAATGGCTATAGGAGTTATTATTATGGCTTTTGGTTTTTTCTTTATGAGTAAAGCTAGTATGGAAGTTGTTATGGATGGAGATGAAATAGTAGAAAAGTCAGCAATGATATGGTTAGTCTTAGCATATTTATTCCATACAGTTGGAGAGTTATGTGCTTCACCAGTAGCATTATCATTTATTACTAAATTGGCACCAGTTAAATATGCTTCATTTATGATGGGAGCCTATTTTGCAGCAACAGGTTTAGGAAATAAGGTAGCTGGTTTTGTAGGTGAACTTTCAGAAGGAGCAGGAGAATTCCAAGTGTTTACTGGTATTGCTATTTTTTGTACAGTTTTTGGATTGTTAATCTTAGCTATTTTAAAACCTTTGAAGAGATTAACACATGGAGCAGAAGAACTAAATGGAACTTCACATGAAGAAGCTGAAGGATTCGAATTAGCAGATAATAATTAAGAAAAACAGACAAAAAGCCTAAGTAATAATTAGACTGTTACTTAGGTTTTTTAATTTATTATAAATAAGGATATTCATGAGTGAAACATCAAATGATTTTTTTAAATCAAAGG
Organism: Tenacibaculum sp. DPLXC6; assembly: GCF_056815515.1. Lineage (NCBI taxonomy): Bacteria > Pseudomonadati > Bacteroidota > Flavobacteriia > Flavobacteriales > Flavobacteriaceae > Tenacibaculum > Tenacibaculum sp. DPLXC6. The sequence goes on along the minus strand of NZ_CP141806.1, from coordinate 1,618,655 downwards.
TATTAGGACACCCATCTGGGTTATTTGTACTGTTTTTTACAGAAATGTGGGAGCGTTTTTCGTTTTACGGAATGCGTGTATTATTAATAAACTTTTTAACAGCAGCAGCAGTTGGAGCTAACCCAGGTTGGGAGTGGTCAGCTGAAAATGCAGGAGCGCTATTTGGTACTTATGCAATGTTGTTGTATTTAACACCAATTTTAGGAGGTATTATAGCTGATAAATTAACGGGTTACCGTTGGGCTGTGGTTATAGGGTCGATAGTTATGACTTTAGGGCATGCAGCTATGGCTATTGAAACTGAATTTTGGTTGTATGTAGGTTTAGCTTTATTAGTAATAGGTACAGGTTTCTTTAAACCTAATATGACTTCTATTATTTCTGAAATGTATAAAGATTTACCAGAGAAGAAAGACGGTGCTTATACCATTTTTTATATGGGTGTTAATGCAGGAGCTTTCTTTGGAATGATGTTGTGTGGATACTTAGCTGAAAAAGTTGGTTGGTCTTGGGGATTCGGTTTAGCTGGAATCTTTATGTTATTAGGAACCTTACAATTCTGGTTAGCTAAACCATTATTCGGTGCTATTGGTGATGTTCCTTCAAAAAATAAAGAAGAGGAAACTAACGAAACGTCGGTTACAGAAACATCTAATGATAGTGATAAAGAAAATCCTTTTACAAGTTTAGATAAAATTTTAATTGTAATTTCTTCGGTAATTGGTTTAGGATATGCAATTAATGATCCGTTATCAAAAATTGGAGGAATCGATATTTTTGGAGCATTAAAAGTTGGAGATTTTGATGGACAGTACGTAGCTGTATTGTTTGGTTTAGCAGTATTCTTATTTTTAACAATTTCTCGTATTTCACGATACACCAAAGTTGTTAGAGATAGAATGATAGCAGTAATTATTTTTGCATTTTTTACTGTTTTCTTCTGGATGAGTTTTGAGCAAGGAGCAACGTCATTAATACTTTTTGCCCGAGACAATGTTGATAGAGTTTTAACAGGTAACGCTCAAACAATATTTAATATAGTAAATACACTATTAACTGTAATTCCTTTAATAATTATTACTTGGGTATTATATTTATTAGGAAAAGAAACAGGTAAAAGAATTCCAGTATCAAACATTGTATTAGCAATTTGTTTTCTTGGTGTTTGGGCATTAGTAGGATGGATGTTATATGTTGAGTTCTCAGCTGAGGCTTCAGAAATCACAGTATCATGGTTCTCAATCTTAAACTCATTCTTCATTATTGCTTTTGCTAACTTATTCTCAAAATGGTGGGATTCAAAATACAATCCATCTGCAGCTGTTAAATACGGTTTAGGTTTAATTATCATGGCTGTTGGTTTCGGCTTATTAGCTTTTGGAGCATACGGAATTACTGATGGAGTTAAAGTAAGTATGGTTTGGTTAATTTTAGCATACTTATTCCATACATTAGGTGAATTATGTTTATCTCCTGTAGGGCTTTCTTATGTATCTAAATTGGTACCAGCGCGTATGATTGCATTTATGTTTGGTATGTGGTACTTAGCTATTGCGATAGGAAACAAGTTAGCTGCAGTATTTGGAGGTCAGATAGAAAATATTACAAAAGAGTATAGTTTATCAACATTCTTTTTAATTTTTACCATAGTGCCAACGTTAGCTGGATTATTGGTAATCGCATTAAATCCTGTGATTAAAAAATTAATGCATGGAGTTAAATAACTCTAAATAAACGTTAAAACAATCTTTTACAGCCTGTCAATTTTATAAGTTGGCAGGTTTTTTTGTAAATTTGGAACACTTATTGAGACTTAAGGAGTATGAAAAAAATAATATTAGTAGCAGTTTTAACCTTTATTTCATTAGGGGTCAAGGCACAAGATAAAGTAAATTGGTTAAGCTTTGAGCAAGCGATGGAAATGAGTGAGAAAGAACCAAAACCAATTTTAGTAGATATTTATACTGATTGGTGTGGTTGGTGTAAAAAAATGGATAAAACGACTTATAAAAATAAGGTAATTATTGAGTATATCAATACACATTATTATCCAGTAAAGTTAAACGGGGAAACAAAAGATGATATTACGTTTCAAGGAAAAACGTTTAAGTACCAAGCTCAAGGAAGAAGAGGGTATCATCAATTGGCAGCTGCTATAATGAAAGGACAGTTAAGTTATCCTTCAACAGCTTTTTTTAATACAGAAAGACAGTTGTTACAAAATGTCCCTGGTTACTTAGAAGAAAAAAGGTTTGAGAAAATACTAGCATATTTTAACAAGGATAATTACAAGAATACACCATGGAAAGAGTTTGAAAAAAACTTTAAAAGCGCGATGTAAAATCTATTCTTTAAAAATATAAGCACCATTTTGACCAGTATACCAAAATGGTGTTTTTTGTTTATAGCAAGTTTCTCTCCATCTAGTAATATATGATTTATAATTACTACCATCAGCAATAATTTGTTGAGGTTTTAAGGTAGTAATAAGTCTATCTAAATTAATTTTAGGGCTGTCTTTCAGAATAACTATTGGGTTTTCAAGTTCTTTTATTTGATAAACACTTAGACTATCTACAATCAAAACATGTTTGTCCATATAGGAGGTTATATTTAAAATTGAATCAGTATTTTTAGAATAAACCTCTTCATTAACTCTATAAGATTGTAGTAGCTTTTGATGACGAAGAACAGAATCATTCAAAGAGCTAAAAATGTTTATTTCGTTACCATTTCTTTTTCCTATAATAGAATGTCTACTTTTATGAAATACAATAAATTCACTTTTTCTGTTAATTTGAAACTTTTCATAAAAATAAATTCCCTGAAGTAGGAGAGTAGAAGCCAAAAGTAAAAATACACGTTTATAAGTTTTTTGAATCCAAGCCAGATACAAGAAAATAATAAAAACATACCAAGCTAGCATTGCTTCAAAAGACATTGAGAGTTCTTTCAATAAAAAACCTTCTTGGTGAGAAATCCAATCAACAAAATAATTCATTATTGAGATTATAAATCCGTAACCATCAGCCATAAATTGAGGTAGTATGCTCAGTGTAGCTAATAAAATAATTACAATTCCGAAGAGTAAAATTACGCCTAAAAAAGGAATGATGATTAAGTTAGATAAAATAAATAAACCTGGAAATTGATGAAAATAATACAAACTTATTGGTAATATACCTGCTTGTGCAGCAATTGAAACGGTAAATAAACTCCAACCTTTATTTAGTAACCAAAACTTAGGTTTCCATAGATTGTAGAGTAATGGTTGAACCCAAACAATACCAAAAACAGCTAAATAACTTAATTGAAATCCAACATCGAATAAAAACATCGGTTTTATTAAGAGTAAGAAGAACATCGAACTGACTAATGAATATTCAATAATCTTTTTCCGCTTGAATGATTGTCCAATAGCAACAAAAGTAAACATCGTTACTGCACGAACTACTGAGGCTGATAAACCAGCGATAAAGGCAAAACACCATAAGAGTAATACAATACAGATGGTTTTTACGAGTATTCCGTTAGGAAGCTTTTCTATGGGTTTAAGTAAATAGGAAAAAAGTAGTAGTAAAATACCAATATGCAGCCCAGAAATGGCAAGAATATGAATAGCACCAGCATTTGTGTAGCTTTCTAACAAGTCTTTTGAAATTTCTTGTCGTTGACCTAGTAATAAAGCATTTATTACGGCGAACTCATCATTGGTAAAGTGATATTTTTTTAAAGAGGTTTGTACGCTTTCTCGAATATTAGCCGATAAAGTGATTAAAGAAAAACTAGCATTGTTAAGTTGTTTAAACTCATGTTTGCTTAAAAACACTTGATGATAAATATACTGTTTGGCTAAATACTGTTTGTAGTCAAATTGATGCGGATTTAAAGGTGGAATCAGCACTTTAAAAGGAGTTTTAATACAAATACGATTACCTACCTTTAATACAGGTGATAAACTGTCCTTTTGAATGTTCAGAAGAATATATCCACTGGTTTTGGTAGAATCAACCTGAGAGACTTTAGTTACATATTTTGTATAATAATTCCCGGGTTTTAATACTTTTTGTACATCAAGTATGTAAGTAGAATTCTTAGTTAATTGATGTTCATAATAATTCGCGTAATTTCTCGGATTGTGAATATACGCGGTACTAATTCCGATAAAAACAAAGAATAGCGGTGTGGCTATACTAAATGTTTTTCGTACCTGAGTTCTTTTTAAAAAATAAAGAATAATTAAAAAACCGATTAAAGAATAAGCCAAGTATATAAAACTATACTGCCAAATTTGTGTGAGAAATTGGAATGTTATGCCAATAACAAGGCACACCAAAAAGTGAAAAGGAGGGTATTCTGACAATTTTTTCATAGCCTTTTAAAGTTATGAAAAAATAGTGAACTTGAAAAAAACAGTTATCTTTTGTTTGTGATTAGTTGATGGAACCCGGAACTAAATTAGAAATTAAAGATACATTTTGTTAGTTTTGGTGCTTTTTATAATAGGTTTATATTGTTTTTTAACTTGTTTTATTTGGTGATGGAGATAAGAATTTAGATTTGATTCTACTTAAAGTTTCCTGTGATATATTAATATAAGATGCTACAATCTTATTTGGTAAGCGTTTTACAATATTTGGGTTAACTTTAAATAATTGTTTATATCGCTCTGATGCATTTAGCGTAGTAAATGAAATTAATCTTTTAGAGTTGTTTACATATGCTTTTTCTAAATAAATATTATAAAAATCTCTCCATTTTGGAATGATTTTCATGAGATATCTAAAGTCCTTGTGAGTGATATATAAAAGTTCACTGTTTTCAATGACTTGAATAGATTCTTGAGCAGGTTGATTTGTTATAAAACTAACTAACTCTGTTGCAAATTGATTTTCAAATGCGATATAACGTGTAATATCCTTCCCTTCTTCATCTATATAGAATAACCTTAAACAACCTTTTATAACAAAATAACTAACCTGACTATTTTTTCCACTTGGAAGTAAAATTTGATTTTTGTTTTTTTTAATTGTTTTAAAATATGATAATACGATTTTTAAATCTTCATTATCAATATTGATATTTCTTTTTATAAACTTGGCAAGTTCTTTATGATTAGTCATCTATTTATAATCTCTTACAAATTTACGGTATAGAATAATATCTTGAATTGATAGTACAATTAAATTATGCTCTTTTGCAAAGTGCAAAATAGAATCATTTTTTGCCATCGTTCCGTCATCATTCATTAATTCACATAAAACAGCTTCAGGTTTTAAACCAGCTAGCTTCATTAAATCTACACTTCCTTCGGTATGACCTTTTCTTGTTAGTACACCATTATTATTCGCTCTTAAAGGAAAGATATGCCCAGGCTTAGCTAAATCACTACTTTTAGTATTTTCACTACAAGCTACTTGGATAGTTTTCAATCTGTCTTTAGCAGAAACTCCAGTAGTAACACCTTCTTTTGCTTCAATTGAAATAGTGAAAGGTGTTTGAAAGTTACTAGTATTTTCTTTTATCATATATGGAAGGTTAAGAAAATCAGCTTTTTCGTTTGTCATGCATAAACAAACTATGCCACTACATTTTCTGATCATCAAGGCCATTTGATTAATAGTCATATTGTGAGCAGAGAATATCAAATCACCTTCATTTTCCCTATCTTCATCATCAACTAATATAATTCCATTACCATTCTGAAGATTTTTTAATGCTCTTTCAAGGCGCTCTTGGCTATTGTTACCAAATATCTTTAGTTTATCTAAATCTGCGATTACCATATTGTTTTTTAATTTTTATATGGCAACAAAACTAATCTTCTTTTAAACGAAACTATTTGACCTAAGTCAATAAATTAATCTATTAGATAGCTGTAATTTCAGCTGTGCATTAATTCAGACTTGGTTTTAAAATTCAACTTCTGTTTCTTTTGTTTATATCATTGATTAGCTAATTTGGACAGAACCTCCTAACCCTTTATTTCACTTAAAGTCTATTCATAACAGTTAAACTTTTTTGCATTAAATGAGTTGTAAAATACAAGTTGGAGTTGCTACAACAGTATCTATTAATGTTTTTTAAGTTATTTATAATAGCATAAAAACCAAACAAAAAAGCAATCTCAAACGAGATTGCTTTTTAATTTTATATAGCTTTTTGAAATACTTTATACAACTTCAACAAATAAACCTTCCTCTGTTTTTTCAACTTTAGCAAGACTGTTTTTAGTTAGTCCTTTAATAGTTTTGTCCCACTTTTTATTAGACAAACCACTTTGAGTTTTTAACTCATTTAAACCTATTTTTTCAGCTTTTTCTAATAAAGCTAATACAGCTTTTTCATCGTCGTTTAGTTCAACTGTAGGAGCTTTCTTTTCAGGTTTCATCTGTGGAAAGAATAATACTTCTTGAATTGATGGATTGTTCGTTAAATACATAATTAAACGATCCATTCCAATTCCTAATCCAGAAGTAGGAGGCATACCATATTCTAACGCACGTAAGAAATCTTGATCGATAAACTCTCCTGCTTCATCATCACCACGAGCAGCTAACTTTAACTGAGCTTCAAAACGCTCACGTTGGTCGATTGGGTCGTTTAACTCAGAATATGCATTGGCAATTTCTTTACCACATACCATTAACTCAAAACGTTCAGTTAATTCAGGATTATCACGGTGCTCTTTACATAAAGGAGACATTTCTTTTGGATAATCAGTAATGAATGTTGGTTGAATGTAGTTTCCTTCACATTTCTCACCAAAAATCTCATCGATTAACTTTCCTTTACCCATTGTTTCATCTACTTCAATTCCCATGTCTTGAGCAGCTTTACGGATTTCATCTTCCGATTTTCCGTTGATATCAAAACCAGTAAAGTGTTTGATAGAATCTGCCATAGTAACACGTGCATATGGAGCTTTAAAGTCAACTTTATGCTCTCCAAAAGTAGCTTCAGTAGTTCCGTTTACAGCTAAAGCACAGTGCTCTAATAATTTTTCAGTGAATTCCATCATCCAGTTGTAGTCTTTGTAAGCTACATAAATTTCCATTGCGGTAAATTCTGGATTATGTGTTCTGTCCATTCCTTCATTACGGAAGTTTTTAGAAAACTCATATACACCGTCAAAACCACCAACAATCAAACGCTTTAAGTATAACTCATTCGCAATACGCATGTATAATGGAATGTCTAATGCATTATGATGTGTAATAAATGGTCTTGCTGCTGCACCACCAGGAATTGGTTGTAGAATAGGTGTTTCTACTTCAAAATATCCCGCATCGTTAAAAAACTGACGCATGGCGTTGAATAATTTTGTACGTTTTACAAACACGTCCTTTACTTGCGGATTTACCACTAAATCAGCATAACGCTGACGGTAACGCATTTCAGGATCAGTAAAACCATCAAAAGTATTTCCTTCCGAATCTACTTTAGGCAATGGTAGTGGTTTTAAAGATTTACTTAATAATTTAAAATCTTTTACCATTACAGTGATCTCTCCAACTTGAGTTTTAAATAACTCCCCTTCAATACCTACAAAATCACCGATATCTAATAATTTCTTGTATACTTCGTTGTACAAAGCTTTGTCTTCACCTGTACAAATTTCATCTCTGTTAAAGTATACTTGAATGCGTCCTTCACTATCTTGCAATTCAGCAAAAGAAGCTTTTCCTTGAATACGACGAGACATTAATCTACCAGCAATAACTACCTTCTTACCTTCCTTAAACTCCTGTTTAATCTGTTTGGAATTCGTATCTAATGGAAATAAATCTGCTGGATATGGATTGATACCCAATTCACGTAATTTTGATAGTTTTTCTCTACGTACAACTTCTTGTTCTGATAATTGCATTGACTTAATTTTTAAGTAATTTTTGTTTAAAGGTGCAAAGATACAATCTATTACAAAATTAGACAACGGTAGTATGATATAGATTTTATAAAAAAAGTAATTTTTATTTGTAGGTTTTAAAAAAGGATGTATATTTGCAGGCTGTCTAATTTTAAAAGGACAGCATTTAGTTGTGTTGTTAGATACTTTAAATAGTATCATGGTTTTGTTAACCAATGGAAAGCTTCCCTTAGATGGGTTGCTTTTTTTTTGCTTTTTATTTACGTTTATTATGAAGCTATTTCCCGCTTTCCGCACTCGCTCTCTACGAGGAGCTCAAACAAATGCTTCAATCGGGGCTAAATAATTAATCGTCATTTCGACCGAAGAGAGAAATCTTAGAGTTATTAGTTAGAATTAAAATGTAAAAAAAACTTTTTCTTAAAAAAAAGCGGCTTTATACTCCCAGAACTTAACAAAAAACAGTACTAAGAATACCATAGATATTGAAAATTTAATTGTAGCAGAAGCTAAAAAGCCTAAGAATGCACCAAACGATGCTTTGATAGCTCTGTTAGTATCTTTACTATCATAAATTAACTCACCAACCAAAGCACCTACGAAAGCACCAATTAAAATTCCGAAAGGAATAGGAGAGAGTAATCCAATAATTAAACCTATAGTGGTACCGTATACTCCATATTTCGTACCTCCAAATCGTTTAGTTCCCATTGCTGGGATAAAGTAATCAAGAAAAAATATAATGACAGCAATAGCTAAAGTGATTCCTAAAAATGTCCAATTTTGAGGAACTGCTTTTGTTAAATGTAATAATAACAAACCTACCCAGCTAGTAATAGGACCTGGTAATACTGGTAAAAATGAGCCAATAATTCCTAAACAAGCAAATACAAAACCGAGTATAACTAAAAATATATCCATTAACTTTTTTATAGATAAGACGAAGATATGAAAGCTTTGTTACACATTTGTTAACTAAAAAATTAGTTTAAACTAATTTTTTAGTTATATTTGTTTCAGAACATTTCATAAAAATATATAATGAGTAAACAATTAACGAAGGCAGAAGAGCAGATAATGCAGGTGTTATGGAGGTTAAATAAAGCTTCAGTAAAAGAAGTAATAACAGAATTACCTGAACCCAAACCAGCATATAATACAGTTTCAACTATTATAAGAATTTTGGAGACGAAAGAGTTTGTAGGGCATGAGCCAAAAGGTAGGGGGTATGTGTATTATCCGTTAGTGGAAAAGTCAGAGTATAGCAATGAGAGTTTACACAAGTTAATGAATGGTTATTTTGGAGGTTCATTTAAAAGTATGGTGTCATTTTTTATGAAAGAAAACAAAATGGACATTCAAGAGCTAGAAAGTATTTTAAAAGAGGTGAATAAAAATAAGAAGTCATGATAAACTATATTATCCAAGTTATATTATTTCAAGTACTTTTTGTAGCGGTGTATGATTTCTTTTTAAGTAAAGAAACTTTTTTCAATAAAAATAGATGGTACTTGTTAAGCACTGCATTACTTTCTTTTATGTTGCCTTTATTTAAAATTCCGACAGTTCAAAAAGCTGTTCCTCAAGAATATTACACTTTATTACCAGAGGTAGTGTTATCACCTCAAAAAGTAATCGAAAAAGCTGCTTGGTATCAATCTGTTAATTATTTAGATGTACTATTTTGGATTGGATGTTTATTATTTTTTGTAGTGTTTTTAGTAAAATTAGAACGTATTATTCGATTAGTTTTACAATATGGTGTTGCTAGAAAAGAAACTTATAAGTTGGTTTTATTGCCAAAAGAAACTAAGGCGTTTTCATTCTTCAATTATATTTTTTTAGGAAACGAAATTCCTTCTTCGAAAAGAGAGAAAATTATTCAGCACGAGTTGGTACATAGCAAACAGAAACACACATTAGACCTGTTGTTTTTTGAGTTTTTGAAAATAGTTATGTGGTTTAATCCGATGGTATATGTGTATCAAAACCGCATTTCTCTGGTTCATGAATATATTTCAGATGCTGTAGCCAGCAAATCAGATAAAAAAGAAAATTATATAAACCATTTACTCGCTGATATTTTTCAGGTCGAGCATATTTCATTCATTAATCAATTTTACAAACATTCATTAATCAAAAAACGAATTATTATGATTACGAAAACACAATCAAAAAAAGTTAAACAATTAAAGTATTTATTACTAATACCTCTCTTAGGGAGTATGATTTTGTATACAGCTTGCTCAAGTGAAGAAGTTAAAATGAATAAGGTTGAAAAACAGCCTGTAACAGTATATAAAAGTGAGGGTGGTAAAATTGTAAAAAAGCCTTCTACTGGTTACCAAAGTAAATATCTTGATTTATTTTTAGGGAAAGAACTTCCAAATACTAAAGAATACTCTATAGATGAATTGACAGAAGAAGAGAAAGGAGAATATTTAGCTTTATTAAATGGGTTTAATAAAGAAGGAATGCCTCAATTAAACATTAGAGTTTTTGAAGCTGAAAATGGTAGAAAAATGGTTGCTTTTGACTTTGTTGGGAAAAATGAAAATAAAGAAAAAACTAATTACCAAGACTCAGAAAGCATTCCTTTTTCCATGCTAGATAAAGCACCAACTTTTCCTGGGTGTGTTGAAGGAGATAAAGTTTGTTTTAATAGAAGTTTACAGAAATTTGTAAAAGAGAATTTTAATCCATCTATAGCTAATGAATTAGGTTTAGATTCAGGTAAAAAAAGACTTTATATTAAATTTAAAATAGATAAAAAAGGTAATGTGACAGACATAATGGCAAGAGCACCGCACCCTACATTAAAACAGCATGCAGAAGAATTGGCACAGAAGTTGCCTCAAATGAAGCCAGGAGAAAAAGATGGAAAGATTGTGGCGACTGGGTTTGTATTACCAATCAGATTTAACGTAGAATAAATTAATTATATTGGTCACAAATAACCAATGAACAACACCAAAAATAGAAACGTGAGAAATAAAATTTTACTTATTGTTTTTGTAATAGCATTTCTAAAAGTCGAGGCACAAGTTTCGACTTTTAAAACTATTGATAGTTTAGTAAATATAGGACGTTACCAAACAGCATTAACAAAGTTGCATGAGTTAGATACTACTTTTCAATCAACTTCAAAAGTAGCATCTATTTACGCTTCAATTGATAATTATAAAAAAGCCTCTTTATATTATGAAAAGGCATTGGAGTTAAAAGATGATTATTCAGTAAAAATAAGGTTGGCAAAAGCGTATAAAAAAGAGAAAAAGCTACAAAAAGCTATTGATGTTTATGAAGGTATTATAAGTAAAGATGCTGAAAACTTACTTATAAAGTATCAGTTAGGAAAATTGTATGCACAAACCAAGCAACCAGCAAAAGCGATTGATACTTTTAAAAATATTATTAAGCAAGATAGCACGAATGCAAATTATCATTACCGATTGGGAATTGCTTATGGAATGTTGAAAAAGCGAAATCTAAAAATAAACAGTTTTTTAGAGGCGTATAAAAATGATACAACCCACATTAAATCTATTCACCACTTAGCATTAGCTTATACTTTATTACACGATAAAGATTCAGCAAACATATTTATAAATAGAGGCTTGGTAGTAAACCCTAACCATATTAATTTAAATAAGCTAAAAATTAATAGTTTATATAGAGAAGAAAAGTTTACTGAGGCTATTCAATTTTTAAAAAGGATAGATACTATAGAACCCAACGAACATTACACGCAAAAAATGCTAGGGCGTAGTTATTTTAATCTAAAGAAATACGAAGAGGCAAAAAAGTATTTTAATAAAGCCATAAGAATAGATAAATCAGATTTTAAAGCCTATACCTATCTAGGTGATATTAATTTTGAAAAGAAAAAATTTTACAAAGCTCAGTTAGATTATATGGTGGCAACTTTTGCTGGTAAAGAACCCAGAGATGTTGAATATTATCAATTAGCAAGAGTTTATAAAGAATTAGGAAACCCTAAAGAAGAACTTAAATCATATAAAAAATCTTTTGAAGAGAATAGGAAAAATTATAAAGCATTGTACCAACTAGCAAAAACTAGTGAAGACTATTACAAGGATAAACGAATAGCTTACAAACATTATAAAAATTATGTAAACCGTTTTGAAAGAAAAGATTCTGTATTAACTAAGCACGCTAAAGAAAGGTTAAAAGAAATTAAAAAGTACTATTTCTTACAAGGAGAGATTTTACAATAGTATTTAATTTTGTATATTCATCTTAAAATCAACAAGATGAGTTTTCGCTATGTGGCTTTTTTAATTTGTGCCTTGCTATGTTCTTCTTGCGACTTCTTTTCATACCCAAAAAAGAATAGTGCGCAAGCTTTAGATACGATTGTAGATTTTACAAAAGTAGATGTATATCCCTCTTTTAATAGGTGTAAAGATTTACTTGATGAAAATTGTTTTAGAAAAGAAATTCATAAAAGAATAACAACGGATTTAAAACAATATAATTTTGTTACTAAAAACAACTTAGATGAAGAAATTTTAATTGATATTCTGATTAATAAGGAAGGGGAGTTTGTTTTAGTTGAATTAACTACATCTGATATTGTTACCAATCAATTACCAGAATTAGATAGTATTGTAAAGTTAGCAATAGAAAAACTCCCAAGAATAAGTCCTGCTATTAAAAGAGGGATTCCAGTAGTAACAAAATATCAATTGCCTATTAAAATTAAAACAGAGTAGTACGTTTATAATTTCAAAAGTTCCTCAACAAAATCACGACTATTTGATAAACGAGGAATTTTATGTTGTCCACCTAATTTTCCTTTTTCCTTCATCCAATCATAAAACAAACCTTTACGGGCTTGATGTATCTTAGGCATTGCTAAAGTCATATTATTATAACGTTTAGCTTCATAGTCAGAATTACAATTTTTTAAAGCATTATCTAACTCTTCAGTAAAAAAGGTAAGGTTTTCAGGAGCTTTTTTAAACTCAATAATCCACTCATGTGCACCATTCTCTTTACCATTCATAAAAATAGGACCAACGGTATACTCTTTAATTTCACAGTTAGTTTTATCACTCGCTACTTTTAAAGCATCTTCGGCATTTTCAATAATTAACTCTTCGCCAAAAACATTAATATGATGCTTAGTACGTCCAGTAATTTTTATGCGATAGGGATCAGTTGAGGTAAACTTAACAGTATCTCCTATCAAGTAACGCCATAAACCACCATTTGTGGTAATAATAATGGCGTAATTAACATCTTTTTTTACATCAGAAAGAGGAATAGCTTTAGAGTTTTCTCCATTGTATTCACTCATTGGAATAAACTCATAAAAAATTCCGTAGTCTAGCATTAATAGCATTTCATCAGAATCATTTCGGTCTTGAATAGCAAAAAAACCTTCCGATGCATTATAGGTTTCATAATATTTAAAATCGTTTCTTGGAATGAGTTTCTTATACTGTTCTCTGTATGGATTGAAGTTTATTCCTCCGTGAAAATAAACCTCTAGGTTAGGCCAAACCTCTAAAATATTATCCTTTCCTGTTTTTTCAAGTACTCTATTTAATAAAACTAACATCCAAGAAGGAACACCAACTAAGCTTGTAATATTTTCATGAATAGTTTCATTAATAATAGCTTCCATTTTTGTTTCCCACTCACTCATTAAAGCAGTTTCTTGCCTTGGAGCTGAGCTAAAGTCTGCCCAAAAAGGCATATTTTCAATAATGATTGCAGATAAATCACCAAAATAAGTGTTGTTGTCTTCATATACTGCTGAACTTCCACCTAAACGTAGTCCCTTACCAGTAAAAAGCTTTGCGTTTTCGTTATTGTTTATATATAAACATAACATGTCTTTTCCTGCTTTAAAATGACAATATTCAATAGCTTCATCACTTACAGGAATAAATTTGCTTTTTGCATTAGTAGTACCACTTGATTTTGCAAACCAACGTATAGGCGTAGGCCAAAATAAATTTTGTTCTCCTTTTCGACAACGTTCAATAAGTGGTTCAATACTTTCATAACGTTGAATAGGAACATTGTTAGCAAAGTCAGCATAACTTTTAATTGAAGAGAAATCTTGTTGTTTTCCAAATTCGGTATTCTTAGCAGCGCTTACAAGCTTTAGTAATAGCTCATTCTGAACATCAATAGGATATTTTAAAAACAATTCTACTTGATGTTTACGCTTTTTTAAGAACCAAGAAATGATGGAATTTATAAATGGAAACGTCATAGATTAACTCTTAATTCAATTTTTTTACTGTAATTTTGTGAAGCTAAATGTAACAAAATTTAAGACATGCAATACCAAGGAGTTTTAAAAAAAATGCCTACTGAAAATTTAAGTACAGTTCAATACTATTTAGATATGAGAGGTGATTTTTTGAATATGAATCAGTTATTGAATAAGGAGCTAACCTTAAGTTTTGTTACTTACGAGTGTTTAAACTGCCATTTAGAAAAAAAAATCTACCGTCAAGGTTTTTGTAAAAAATGCTTTTTTGAAACTCCAACAGCTGGTGATTGGATAATGCGTCCTGAATTAAGTAAAGCGCATTTAGGAGAAGAGGATAGAGATTTGGAGTACGAAAAAAAGGTACAGTTGCAACCACATATTGTGTATTTAGCAAATTCAAGTAACGTAAAAGTGGGAGTAACAAGAAAACAACAAGTACCAACTCGTTGGATAGATCAAGGGGCACATGAAGCCATTGAAATTGTTGAGGTGCCGAATCGTTATTTAGCAGGAATTACCGAAGTCGCCTTAAAAGAGCATGTTGCTGATAAGACAAATTGGAGAACCATGCTAAAGAATGATATTAAGGATGAAAACTTAGTAGAATGGAGAGAAAAGTTACAAGAGTTTATACCTGATGAAGCTAAAGAATACTACATAGCTAATAATACTGAAACGAATATTCAGTTTCCAGTTGAAAAGTTTCCTAAAAAACCTAAAAGTTTAAATTTAGAAAAGGAAGAAACATACACTGGTAAACTGGTAGGTATTAAAGGACAATACTTAATATTTGAGGATGAAACAGTGTTTAATGTTCGTTCTAATGAAGGATTAGTAGTTAAAATTGAGTTTTTATAACAGCTCAATTTCTCTTTGAATATTTATACGAGCAGTTTCTTCAAACTTTAGATAAAAATATTCTGTTTTAAATATATTTTCCATCGTTAAAAAATGCTGTAATGCTTTTTTTCTCCCTGAGTTATAAATCCCACTAGGATAAATGGCGTATTCTTTTCGTACATTTTTATAATACTGAGTATATACTTCCCAGTCTTGCCCTAAAATAGATAAATCAGCATCAGTAAAAAAGTTAGTATCTGAATCTTCAGAGGTTTTATGAGATTTAGTAGCTAATATTTGAGAATAACAATTTTCTATAATTTCGTTTGGTACTGAAAGTTGTTTCATTCTTTTAATAGCTAATTCAGCGCTTTTTTCTTCATTATTACTTTTTAAAGAGTTGTAGATAATATCATGATAAAACAACGTGAATAAAATTGTGTTCCAATGGTTTACTTCAGTTTTTATTGGAGTAAGTTGAAAAAGTAAACTCTCAAGATGTTCCAATGTATGGTAGTATCTCTTTTTATCAGAATAACTCTCAACAACTTCTTGCCATAACAGGATGTTAAGGTTGTTATCGTTTGAGTAAGTAGCTAACAGGTTTAAAAAAGTATTTTTTAGCATAAAATGAGTAAAAAAGAAAAAGGGTTCATTTGAACCCTTTTTTTAATGTTTTACAGCAACATGGTTGTTGTTCATTTTTAATTCGCTTAGTACGTTTAGCGCTTCATTTATGTAAATATCTTTCTGAAGATTTTTATGCCATGCAACACGTTTTTCTTCTAAAACAGTATCCTTTTTAAATAGGTTTAACTCGTACTTAGGAGAAACAAATGTTAAGTGTGAATCAAATTTAAAAATATCTTTAAATTGTTCTCCTTCTTTAGTTTTAGCCTCGCTTTCCTTTTTAAAAGCATCATAGTTTAAAGAATAGACTCTTTCGTCTTGGTTTTTCTTTAACCACTTAGCATAGTCATTTATTTTATTAAACTTTTCGTTGTTCATTACACGTTGCTTACTATTGTAAACAACATCGGCAAAATTACTATATGAGTTGGTAGTGGTATATTTAGCTTGTTGTACCTTATCCCAAGGTAAAGCACCATCTAAATCACGTTCTCCAAAATCCATATAACTATATCTGGTAGGTAAAGAAATATCAGAATAAACTCCTTCAATTTGAGTAGAACCACCATTGATTCTATAGAATTTTTGAATGGTCATTTTTAAAGCTCCTAAATCATTAGGATATTGCTCATAAAAACGGTTTATAGGTAACACATTTTGTACAGTTCCTTTACCGTAAGTTTGCTTACCACCAATAATAACACCTCGTTTATAATCTTGCATTGCTGCAGCAAAAATTTCAGAAGCAGAGGCAGAAAATTCATTTACCATTACTACTAATGGTCCTTCCCATTGAATTTTTGGATCAGTGTCAACCTTTACTAAAGGATCTTCACCACGATATTTAACTTGAACAATTGGTCCTTTGTTGATAAATAAACCACCAATTTCAATAGCTGTTTTTAAAGAACCACCTCCGTTATCACGTAAATCAACAATTAAACCTCGAACATTTTCCTCTTTTAAACGTTCAATTTCTTTTTCCATGTCTTTTGCTGCATCTCTACGGCTTAAGTCATTAAAATCTATATAAAACCTAGGAAGGTTAATGACTCCATATTTTTTACCATTTTTTTCAACTATACTTGACTTTACAAAAGTTTCTTCAAGCTCAACTACATCTCTAATAATTGGAATAACTTTAATAGAACCGTCAATTTTTTTCTTTACAGTTAAACGAACTTCTGTTCCTTTTTTTCCTTTGATAAACTTTATAGCATCATCCAAACGCATTCCAACAATATCTAAAGGCTCTTCATCTCCTTGAGCAACTTTTAAAATAATATCGTCAGCCTCTAACTCACCTTGTTTCCATGCAGGTCCTCCAGAAATTAATTCAACAATATGAGTGTAAATACCTTTTTTCTGTAAACGAGCTCCAATACCTTCTAATTTACCAGACATCTCTTGGTCGAAACGTGTTTTAATTCGAGGAGACATATAAGTTGTATGCGGATCAAAACCGCTTACTACGCTATTTAAAAACGTAGAATACCAGTCAGAGTTTTCAAGTTCACCTATACGCATGTATAAGTCGTCCATATTTTTTAAGACTTTTTTTCGTGCTTCAGCCTCTAAAACTTTAAAACTTTTCTTTTTAAAGCTCTTATCTTTTTTAGTCTTCTCGTTTTGTTGATTTTCAGCGTCTTCAATATTGCTTAAAATCGATAATTTTAATTGCTTCCTCCAATAATCAATTAACTCAGTTTCGTTTTTAGCATACGGAACTTTGTCGTAATCAATATCAATAACCTCCTTTTTCTTATAGTTAAAAGGTTGCTTTAATAAAGAACGATAGGTCTTTTTACCTGACTCCATCTTTTCTAAAAAACGTTTATATACTAATTTGTAAAAATCAATATTCGATTCTCTTAGTTGATTGTCTATTTGATACTTGTATTGAGAAAACTCTTTTAAATCTTCTTGAGTAAAATAACGCTTACTAGGATCTAAACCATCAATAAATGTAGTATACACATGTTCAGAAAAATCGTCATTTAACTTTTTTTGAACGTAATGGTATCTACTTAAAATATTTTTTAAAACATAAACAATAACACGGTCTTTTTCAGGATCGTTATTTGGAAGCGTATTCGAACTAACAGAGTTAGAAAATAAAAGGGTGATTGCTAAAAATGGTATAATAAACTTCGTCTTCATAAAACCTTCTGTCTTTTTAATTTGTGTTGAGTCGTTGTGTTGCTAAGCTACTAAAATAATGCCAATTTTTTAGATTTATTGCTTTTTATAAATGCCTCTAAAAACTTCTTTAGTCTTTTTAAGGTCTTCATTAAGAAAATTCCAAACTTGAGTTACAGAACCATCTTTGTTCTTTGTCCAAGTAATTTGATTGTAATAATTGCCTTTTTCATTTTTTACAAGATCACTTTTTAAAGTCATAGCATTATCTTTAAAATAACCTTTTAAAACTAGTGAAAAACCAGTGTTATCAATCCAAACTTGGTTCCAAGTATTATCTGCTTTGTTATAATAGTTGTAACTGGTTCCTTGACTTTTTGATGTTTTAGAACTCCAATTTTCTTGAATAGCACAAGCATTAGGCGTTTTTATAATGTTGTTATGACCAATTAATTTTCCTTGTGTATTATAAACATTCCAATTTCCGATCCAAAAATCAAACTGGGTATAGTTTATTTCACTGCAAGGTTTTGTGGGGGGATTTTGAGCAGAAATAATTGAAAAAAAAGAAGAAATAACAAAAATTGTAACATAAACAATAATCCGTACCATAACGCTTGAGTTTGATTACCACAATTTTACACATAAAATGAACCAATCTGTCTTTACAAAATGTTAAAAATAGAATCCTTTTTTTATGTTACATTTGTTGTAAAACTTACTTACTATGCAAGATAGACCTTTGATTTTAGTTACGAATGATGACGGAATTACTGCTCCTGGTATTCGTATGTTAATTGAAATTATGAATAAAATTGGAGATGTAGTTGTAGTTGCACCTGATAGTCCGCAAAGTGGAATGGGGCATGCTATTACTGTGAATAACGTGTTACACTGTAACCCAATTACTATTGATGAAGGTCCACAAATAGAGTACAGTTGTTCGGGTACTCCTGCTGATTGCGTTAAAATGGCAAAAAATGAAATTTTAAATCGTACACCAGATTTATGTGTTTCAGGAATTAATCATGGAGCAAACTCATCAATTAATGTAATTTATTCAGGAACTATGAGCGCTGCTGTTGAGGCTGGTATTGAAGGGATTCCTGCAATAGGTTTTTCTTTATTAGATTTCGATTGGCATGCCGATTTTAGAGCAGCACGTAAGTTTATCGAAAAAATAGCGTTAAATGTTTTATTAAATGGATTACCAGACGGTGTAATTTTAAACGTAAACATTCCAAAGTTAAAAGAAGACGAAATTAAAGGAGTTCGTATATGTAGACAAGCGAATGGTTACTGGAAAGAAACGTTTGATAAACGTAAAAGTCCTTTTGGGAAAGAGTATTATTGGCTCTCTGGAGAGTTTATTAATAGAGATAAAGGACAAGATACTGATATTTGGGCATTAGAAAATGGTTTTATATCTGTAGTACCTGTTCAATTTGATATGACAGCACATCACGCAATTCAAAAATTACACACATGGGACATATAAAAAAAGAGATATTGATTGGAATTATAGTCTCATTGTTGGCAACAACTTGTGGATTTTTTATTTATTTAGAGTATATCTCAGAACTTAGTATTTCTGAAACTATTACTACAATAAAAGAAGGAGGAGTATTGGGATCTGTAATAGCTTTAGCAGCGATACCTAATTTATTTGTTTTTTGGGGGTTTCTAAAAAAGAAACAAGATTATAGAGCAAGAGGAGTGTTAATAACTACAATTGCTGTAGCTTTATTAACAGCATTTTTAAAGTTTTTCTAATTTTAATACATGAAATATTACATTCTTGTAGGTGAAGCTTCGGGTGATTTACACGGAGCCAATTTAATGAAGGCCTTGTTTAAGGAAGACCCAAAAGCTGATATTCGTTTTTGGGGAGGAGACCTAATGCAAGAAGTTGGAGGTACTCTTGTTAAGCATTATAAAGAGCGTGCTTTTATGGGGTTTGTTGAGGTGTTGATGAACTTACGTAAGATTTTAGGAATGATTTCTTTTTGTAAAAAAGACATTGCTCAATTCAATCCTGATGTAATTATTTTTATTGATAACTCAGGTTTTAATCTTCGTATTGCTAAATGGGCAAAAAAGCAAGGTTTTAGAACTAATTATTATATTTCACCTCAAGTTTGGGCAAGTAGAGCTGGTAGAGTTAAAGATATTAAACGAGATATTGACCAAATGTTTGTAATTCTTCCGTTTGAAAAAGAGTTTTATAATAAGCATGGTTATGATGTTCGTTTTGTAGGGCATCCTTTAATTGATGGAATTGCAGGAAGGGAACAAGTTTCTATAGAAAAGTTCAGGAAAGAACATAATTTGGGACATAAAGAGGTTATAGCATTGTTACCAGGAAGTAGAAAGCAAGAAATAACAAAAATGTTATCAGTAATGCTTTCGTTGGTAAAGAATTTTCCACAATATCAGTTTGTAGTGGCTGGAGCACCAAGTCAATCGTACGAGTTTTATAAAGAAATAATTGGAGACACAAATGTGAAATTCATTAATAATAAAACTTATGATTTATTAAGTATTTCACATGCAGCTTTGGTAGCGTCAGGAACAGCAACTTTAGAAACAGCTTTGTTTAAAGTGCCTCAAGTAGTGTGCTATAAAGGAAGCAACATTTCATATCAAATAGCCAAACGAATAATAACATTAAAATACATATCGTTAGTTAATTTAATAATGGATAGAGAAGTGGTAAAAGAATTGATACAAAATGATTTTACCAAAGAAAATTTGCAATACGAATTAACACGTATTTTAGAACCAGAGCATCGTCAGCAATTGTTTTTGTCATACTTTGATTTGGAACAAAAATTAGGAGGAAAAGGAGCCTCTGCAAAAACAGCAAAGTTGATTGTTGCTGGATTAAAAAAGTAAAAATAGCATGATAAAAAAAGTCTTCTTTATATGTATGGTATCATTTTTAATGATTTCTTGTGGATCATCAAAAAATGTTAACACGACTTATCAAAAAAGAGCTTCAACAGTTAACCCTAAAAAAGTAGAAGTTACAGATACTAAAACCAGTGAAACATTAACAAAAAAAGAGGATGTAACCGTTGCAGATAAAATTGTATGGACGGCAGTAACTTATAAAGGAGTGCCATATCGTTTTGGAGGAATGACTAAAAGAGGAATGGATTGTTCTGGATTAATTTTCACATCGTTTAAACAACGAAATGTACCCATAGCAAGAACATCGCACCAAATGTACGTACAAGGAGAAAACATTTCATTACGAGAGGTTCAAAGAGGAGATTTACTATTTTTTAAAACTTCAAGAAAAAGGGGGAGAGTAAATCATGTTGGGTTAGTAACTTCTGTAGATAATGGAGATATCCGTTTTATTCACTCAACCACTTCACGAGGGGTGATTGTAACCTCACTTCATGAAAATTACTGGAAACGCGCTTTTATTAAAGCGAAGAGGGTGCTGTAATAATCGTTAAGCCAAGTTTTAACTTCTATAATTAACACTAAAGTGGATTTCTTTATTGGGTGTTATTTGTCTTTCAGCTAAAAAGTAACTGTTTATAAGTTAGCATAAATATAACTTTTAATTAAAGATGAAAATAATTTAATACTTTTGAGCATACCTCTTAAAACTTAATTTAGAAATGAAGACATTGGATGTAGTTATTATAGAAGATGAAGATTTAGCGGCATCTTCTCTAGAGAATTTATTACTTAAAAGTCCATATCCAATTTCTGTAAAAAAGCGGTTGGAAAGTGTTGAAGATTCAATTCTATGGCTTCAAAAAAACACTTGTGACTTAATTTTAAGTGATATTCACCTTGGCGATGGTTATAGTTTCGAAATTTTTGAGAGTTTGAAAACTTCAATTCCTATTGTTTTTACAACAGCTTTTGATGAGTATGCAATTAAGTCTTTTCAGTTTTTTGCAATAGATTATTTATTAAAGCCCTATAGTGAAGAGTTACTTAATAAAGCTATAGAAAAATACATAAACCTTCATGAAAATAAAGGATATACCAATAAGTTAGAACAATTACTGTTACAAATGAATAGTAGAATACAGCATCAAAAAGAAAAAGAACGTTTTTTAGTGTCAAAAGGAAGCTTATCTATTTCTATAAAAAGAGAAGATGTAGCTTATTTTATGGCGCAAGGAAAATATTTATTCCTATTTACTTTTGATAATGAAAGTTATCTTTATGACGGGACAATTTCTAGTTTAGAAGAAGAGTTATCTGAAAAATACTTTTTTAAAATTAATAGAAAATACATTATTCAACATTCAGCGATTAATAACATATCAAAATATAGCAATAATCGTGTAAAAATAGAATTACAACCAAATTTAAATATAGAAGAGATGCTTTTAGTGAGTGCTCAAAGAATTAAAGAGTTTAAAAAATGGCTGGATAATTAAATTTCATGAAGTTTCCGTTAAAAAAAAGAAAGCACCAATATTACCTTTTAGTAAGTGTATCATTAATAGTACTGTTTTTTATTGGGTATAGATTAATAACTAATAAAATAACTTTAGAAGCAGAAGGTTTGATGGAGGTTGTTATAAAGCAGTATGCAAAGGAAAAGGAAAGTATTTTACAATTTGACTTTAATGAATTTAATAATTTTATTATTGACACTCAGAGAATTATTGAGAGTAGTGGAGACTTAGATAAAAGTGAGCTTAAAAATAGATTGCTTTTTAATAGTGAATTAGCTTTTTCTGAAGAAAACATAGATGTAAGCTTTGTTTATTTTTTGGAGGATAAAGAGGTCTTAGATTCTTACTTTTTTGGTAGCATCAATGTTAGTAAAAATGTATTAGAAAAAATAAAATCTCTTGAAGATAAAAATCAAGTT
This sequence comes from Tenacibaculum sp. DPLXC6, assembly GCF_056815515.1. Taxonomy (NCBI): domain Bacteria; kingdom Pseudomonadati; phylum Bacteroidota; class Flavobacteriia; order Flavobacteriales; family Flavobacteriaceae; genus Tenacibaculum; species Tenacibaculum sp. DPLXC6. Next base: position 1,596,071 of record NZ_CP141806.1, on the reverse strand, counting down.
TTTGATACAGTTTTAAATTTAGGAGGTAAAACATATTACCGAAAGATTATCAAATATCAATTGCAAGATGGCGCTTTTGTTGTTTTTGGTTATGATATTAACTTGTTAAAATACTGGAATTATTTTTCACAAAAATATAGTGGAAAAGGAGGGTATGTTACTTTAACGAATAATGAAGGTGTTTGTATGCTACATCCTGAAATAGGGTATATAGGAAAGCGTGAGACTTCTTTTTTTGATAAAGTCTCGTTGAATCAGGTTATGAAAAACTTTGAACGGGAAGATTACAAAAATAAAAAACAAGTTAAAGTAGCTGCAATTTCTGAATATTTGAAATTGGAGGTGATGCGCTATTATGATGTTATACAGGTGGGTAATTCTGAATTAATTTTAATAACAAGCTTTCCTTTAAATATTTTTATTAAAGAGTCAGTAAATAATATAAAGCAGTATTTACTTTGGATGAGTTTATTGGCATTATTAACCTTTATGTTAATATTGACTTTTTCCCGAAGTCAATTAAGAAGTCAGCACTTAAAAACACTTCAGTATGAGCAAGAAAGAAAACGATTAGCTATAAGTAATGAACAATATCAACAAAAAAACGCACGATTACAGTTAAGTCAGTTACGAAAAAAGTTAAACCCTCATTTTTTATTCAACACATTAAATTCTTTACATGTTTTAATAGGGTTAGATAAAACAATGTCTCAACAGTTTGTTCTAAAGCTTTCTGAAGTTTATAGATACTTATTAAAAGACAGAGAAGCTAATTTTGCTACTGTTAAAGAAGAATTATACTTTTTAGAACAATATTTCTTTTTGCAAAAAATCAGATTTAATAATAGTATAAACTTAAGTATTATAGATAATAGTGAAGATAAAGCACTGTTGAAGAAGATTCCTTTTTTAGCATTAGAAACATTAGTGGAAAATGCTATTAAGCATAATGAAATAACAAAAAAGACTCCCCTTTTCGTTAAAATTTTAATTGAAAAGGGTGTAATTGTAGTTAGTAACAATTATAATCCAAGAAAAGGTGAAAAAGAAGCAAGCTATAGTGTGGGTTTGAATTATTTGAATAATTTTTATGAATTTTATAGTGTAAATTCATTTAAGGCAGAAATAATTGAAGGTGAATTTAAATGTTATCTTCCTTTATTATCAAAATAATAAAATTCACTCCTTAAAAAAACTACTTCACTCTTATTTAATTTTTAAAACGCATCTTCAGTTCTACATTTGGTTTCTTGTTAATCAAAATAATTTAAGAAGGGTTATTCTCAAATGAAGTATGTTAATTTAAAAACGCTTAGTTTACTTTTTGTAATTTTTACGACTTCTGTTTTTGCACAAAAAAAAGAAGAAAAGAAAGATTCTATAAAAGATAGTGGTGGTGTATCTTATTCCAAATTAAAAAAAGAAGGAAGTAAAAAAGAGGGATTGTTTAATATTTATAGATTAAAAGAAGATATCTATTTTGAAATACCAGATTCATTATTCTCAAAAGACTTTTTAATTGTCAATAAAGTTTCTCAAGTTCCTTATGCACTAAACGGACACGGACTAAATAAAGGGATGGCTTATGAAACTAAATTAATTAGATTTTATAAAGACACAGTATTAAATAAGGTTTGGGTAAAAACAATTAACCCAAGAGTAACTTCGCCAAAAAATAATGCAATTACACTTTCGGTACATGATAATTTTGGGGAATCTATTATAGAGGAGTTTAAAATTGAGTCAGAAAATGAAAAGAAAACATCAGCATTAATCAAAGTAAACAGAGTTTTTAATGGAAAAGATAAAAGTTTTAATGATTTATTGTCAAATATTGGTTTAGGTGGTAGTATTAAAACAAAATTATCTAAGGTTGAGAAAGTAAAAACTTTTTCTAAAAACATAGTAGTAAAATCTCTTTTAACAACTTCTGTATCTGAAGGGAAAAGTGCAGCACTACCTTTATCTATTGGAGTTACGACTAATATCGTTTTGTTACCAACTAATATAATGAAGCCTCGTTTTGGAGATAAAAGAATAGGGTACTTTAGTAAGCCAATGGATTATTATTCTGATAGTCAGCATGAAGTAGAACATAGAGAATTAATTACACGTTGGAGGCTTGAACCCAAAAAAGAAGATATCGAAAGATATAAAAAAGGTGAATTAGTAATTCCCAAAAAACAAATAGTGTATTATATAGACCCTGCAACACCAAAAAGATGGATACCATATATTGAAAATGGAGTTTATGATTGGAATAAAGCTTTTGAACAAGCAGGGTTTAAAAAAGCAGTAGTTGTAAAACAAGTTAACAAAGAAGATGAAAATTTTGATATTGATGATGTTCGTTATTCGGTAATTACCTACGTGGCTTCAGAAAGACAGAACGCTATGGGACCTTCAATAGTAGATCCTAGAAGTGGAGAAATTTTAGAGTCAGATATCATTTGGTGGCATAATTTAATGAAAGGTTTACATCAATGGATTCGTGTTCAAACAGGACCTATAAACCCTGAAGCAAGAGCTAATGTTTTTTCAGATGAAATTATGGGAGAATCTATTAGGTTTGTATCCTCTCATGAAGTAGGTCATACCTTTGGGTTAAAGCATAATATGGGAGCATCATTTAGTTATCCGGTAGATTCGTTGAGATCAGCCAGTTTTACTGAAAAAATGGGGGGAACGGCGCCATCTATAATGGATTATGCACGATACAATTACGTTGCACAACCTGGAGATAAAGTAACAGAAGTTAGCCCGAAAATAGGAGTTTACGATAAGTATGCTATTAACTGGGGGTACCGTTGGTTAGATGGGAAAACACCTCATGAAGAGTTACCAATTTTAAACCAGTGGATAAGAAAACATGAAAATGATCCATTATTTTTTTATGGTCCACAGCAAAGAAAAGTTATAGACCCAAGGTCTCAAAGTGAAGATTTAGGTAATGATGCTGTAAAAGCAAGTGAGTACGGGCTGAAAAATTTACAAAGAATTGTACCAAACATTTTAAGATGGACAAAAGAGGAAGGGAAAGATTATTATAGAGCGTCTAAGTTATATAAAGCAGTTATAGATCAATGGGTGCTATACAATAATCATGTTATGGCAAATATTGGAGGGATTTATATTAACAATACTATTTACGGTGATAATAAAAATACCTTTGTACCAGTCCCTGTAGAAGTTCAAAAAAAATCATTAGAGTATATAATAAGTAAAGCAATTTTACCACAAAAATGGCTGTTTACTCCTGATTTAATTCATAAAGTATATCCTGTAAGAGATGCACCAGATGGAGAACGGTTTTACTCTCCGGTCTCTATGCATCGAGCCTATCAGACAAACATGATTTTCCGTCTTGTTGAGACAGATAGATTAATGCGAATTACAGAAAACAAAGTGTTAATGTCTGATGATAAAAAAGCTTTTACAGAAGAGTACTTATTCGATGAACTTTTTAAAGCAGTTTTTAAGAAAACAATTAATAATAAAGTTTTAGACATGTTTGATCGTATGACTCAAAAAAACTATGTAGACGTATTAACTGTAGATAGAAACATATTATTAAAGAAAACAAAACAAACAACATTAACAAGCCAACAGAAGGGGTTTAAAAATGTACATTTTACTTACATACCTAGAGTATCAGATGCTGGTTCAAATAAAAGAGCAGAATTAGAAAGAATCTTAAAATTATTGAAAAAGAAAAGAAAGAAAGGGGATAAGGCTACTCAAAATCACTACAATGATTTAATAGCTAGAATAGAGTATAATTTGAATAATTAAGATGATGAATAAAAAAATAATTTACCTACTGCTTCTTATACCATTTTCAGTTTTTGCGCAGAATACAAAGACAATAAGTGGAACAGTTATCGATGAAGCCAGAAACGAAACCTTGCCAGGAGTTAGTATTTATGCTTCAACAAAAATGATTGGAAATAAAACCAATATTGATGGTATCATACAAGCTTCTATGATTGGTACAACTACTGATTTTGATGGAAATTTTTCATTCAAAGCACCAGCGGAAACAAAATATATTATAATCTCATATATAGGCTTTGAAACAGAAAAGGTAAACGTAGAAAATAGAAGTACTAACATGATTATAACCCTAAAAGAGAAAGAAGAGCTTTTAGGAGAAGTTATTGTTATGGGATATCAAAAAATAGAAAAGAGAAAAATTACATCGTCGTTTGCCAAAATAAAAACAGATGATGTTAAACGAGCAGGAACTGCTAATATAGATCAAATGCTTTCAGGTGAAATTTCAGGAGTACTTGTTCAACCAACTAGTGGAGCACCAGGAGCGCCAGCAAAAATTCAAATTAGAGGTACTTCAACTTTAAATGGTTCTTCAGATCCTTTATGGGTTCTAGATGGAATTCCTTTACAAGGAAACGATATTCCAAAAGACTTTAGAGATAAAGATAATATTGATAATTTAAAATCTTTTCCTATTGCAGGAATTAATCCAGAAGATATTGAAGAAATTACGGTATTAAAAGATGCTTCAGCAACTTCTATTTATGGAGCAAGAGCTGCTAATGGAGTAATTGTAATTACGACTAAAAAAGGTAAAGAAGGAACAATGAGAGTTAACTTTAATGCAAGTACTTTCTTAACTTTACGACCAGATTTTGATAAGTTAAATTTAATGAATGCTTCAGAGAAAGTAGATTTTGAATTAGGTTTAGCTAGTAGGTCAGATTTAACCTACCAAAACGAAAGAGGAGGAGTATCTCGTATTTTACAAGCTTATGGAGAATATGATAACTTTCAAAACAATGGTTTTTCAAGTATAAATCCATTAGCACAAAACGCAATCAATAATTTAAGAAATCAAAATGCTAATTGGGGTAATGAGTTATACCAAGCAGCAATAAATCAACAATACGGATTAACACTTTCTGGCGGAAGTGAAAAATCAAGGTATTACTTCTCTTTAGGGTATTTTGATGAAGAAGGAACTACAAAAGGAACAGGTTTAAACAGGTATAATCTTACTTTTAAAAATGACTATGATCTAAACGATAAATTAAATATTGGAGTATCGGTTTTTGCTAGTAGAAACAAAAGTAACTCTTACATTACAGGTGCAGATGCTTACACTAACCCAGCTAATTATTCAAGAAGAGTAAATCCATATTTCACGCCATATAATGCAGATGGAAGTTATAATTATGATCCGGATTTAATTGAAAGATCAGAATTAAACTTAAGCTATAACCCATTAGAAGAAAGACAGAACACAAATCAAAAACTTACATCGTATTCTATTAAACCAATAATTGATCTTACATATGAGTTTGATAATACTTTAAAATTATACACTCAATTAGGTATGCAGTTCGATTTTGATCAAACTGAAAAATTTGGAGATAAAAATAGTTACTATACTAGGAAATATAGATTTGGGTCTAGATATCAAGATGAAGATGGGAATGATGCTTTTTTTATGCCAGAAGGAGGTATAAATCAAAACTGGAATAGTGATGCTTTTCAATACAATTGGAAAACAACTTTAAATTACAACACTTCTATTAATAATATTCATGAACTTGATGTGATGTTAGGTACTGAGTTTAGAGAAGACAAGCGTACAGAAATTCATACAAAAGGATTTGGTTTTAATAGCAATACTTTAAGAACCATACCAATAACAGATGAAAGAGCTTTAGGAAATGAATTGTTTAATCCTTACAAAAAAACAATTAACGAAAATGCATATGCATCTTTCTTCGGAACAGCTTCGTATACTTACGATAGAAAATATACAATCTTTGGAAGCTTACGATATGATGGCTCAAACTTATTTGGAGTAAATCCAGAGTTTAGATATTTACCTTTATGGTCAGTTGCAGGTTCTTGGAATGTAGTGAGAGAAAGCTTTTTTGATGTAGATGCTATTAATGAGTTTAAAATAAGAGGTTCATATGGTGTACAAGGAAACATAGATAAATCAACATCCCCTTTTGTAGTAGGAAATTATAAAGATGAAATTATTTTACCAGGAAATTCAGAACAAGGAATTAATGTAATATCTGCTCCGAACAAAGATTTACGTTGGGAAAAAACAATTTCATTAAATGTAGGGTTCGACTTAGGTTTATTCAATAACAGATTATACGTATCAGCGGATTATTATTACCGTAAAAGCTCAGATTTAATTGGCTTACAAGCAATACCACTAGAATCTGGTTTTAATTTTATTAATACTAACTGGGCAACATTAAGTAATAAAGGTATTGAATTAGCTATAAATACGAGAAATATTGTAAAAGATGATTTTACATGGACAACTAGCTTTAACATATCACACAATAAAAATAAAGTAGAAAAGATTCAAATTAGAGATAATGAATTAAAACCTTCTTTATTAGGATATGGAGTTAACGCAGTTTTTGCAATAAAAACAGCAGGTTTAGATAGTAATGGTTTACCTCTTTTTTGGAAAGATGGGAAAAAAGTAACAGCGGTAGATTTTTATAATTTATCAGAAGGGGTTGATGGAAGTCAGTTAACAGAAGAAGAGCATAGAAATCTATATACTTATGTAGGTAACGGAGATCCAGAGTTTAGCGGAGGTTTTATAAATAAATTTCAGTATAAAGATTTTAGTTTAAGTATTGCAACTAATTTCAACATAAACCAAACTATAAAACGAACACCTTCATATCATCCAACTCAAATAAGCCCAACATATAACTATAATAAAGAAGTTTTAAAGGCAGGTACAGGACATTATCCAGCTTTTATAGGAAGTACAACACCTGGTTTTGAAACAGATTTAGTATACAATTGGTATCACACTTACGATACTGGTAATACGTTCAGAGATTTAGATATTTGGGTAGATAAAATTTCATACATAAGAGTTAATAGCATAAAGTTTGGGTATAATGTACCAAGCAAATATCTAGAAAGTATGAATGTTTCAAGGTTAAGCTTTAACCTAGAAGGAAGAAATTTATTTGTTTTCGGAACAGATTATGACGGATATTTTGATCCTGAAACCTTTGGTAGCCCGTATTCACAACCAATACCAAAAATTATTTCTTTCGGATTTAATCTTTCTTTTTAAAAAATATAGAAATGAAAAAACATATATACATATTATTAATTAGCATAGTAAGCATTGTTTCTTGTGATGATTACTTAGATATAGAACCGGTAGGACAAGTAATACCAAAATCGGTTGAAGATTACCGAAGCTTTTTAACAACAGCTTATGCAACAGAAAAAAATAACCACATATTAACTACTTATAGAGCAGATGAGCTACAGTTAAGCAAAAGCTCTGTAGGTTCAGAGCAGTATGAAGATATTTATTTATGGAATGATGCTAGTGCGTCACCACTAACAACGCCTTTTTCGTATGCTAGTTTCTATAAAATAATTTTTCATACAAACCATGTTATAGAAAAAGAAACTGAAATTACTGGAGACGCAACAGCAATTACCCAATTAGTAGGAGAAGCTTACGCTTTAAGAGCACTACAATATTTTCAGTTAATTAATTTGTATGCAAAGGCATATGATACAACAACAGCAAGTAATGATAATGGAGTCCCTATAGTTACTGAATATAACTTAGACCAAAAGTATGACATTCAATCAGTAGAAGAAGTATATACACAAATATTAAGTGATCTTTCTAATGCCGAAGTACGTTTAAATATAGAACAGCAAGCTTCTGGTTTTAACTATAGATTTTCAAAAATTGCCTTAAAAAGTTTAAAAGCTAGAGTGTATTTGTATAAAAAAGAGTGGCAAAAAGCTATTGACGCAAGTAAAGAAGCTTTAGCTATAAAAAATACAATACAAGACTTAAATTCAGATAGCTCAATAATGACTTCAGAATTTAGTTCTGTAGAATCTATTTTAGCATTAGATCAAGTGTCGTCTTTTGATATAACAAGTAATGCTGCGGTTTCTGATCAATTTTTAAATAAATATGATCGAACAAATGACTTAAGGTTTAACTTATATTTTAAGAAAGATGGAACGGTATACAGGGCAGCTAAAACAGCTGATATCAAATACAAATCAACCTTTAGAGTAGCAGAATTGTACTTAATTTTAGCAGAAGCATATACACAATTAAACGAATTAACATTAGCAAAAGACCAATTGTTAGTATTTGTAAAGAACAGATATACACCAGTTAAAGTTACAACTTATAACACCTATATTAATCCATTAACAAAACAACAGTTATATGAAGAAATATTAGACGAGCGCGCACGCGAATTTGCCATTGAAGGTCAACGTTGGAACGATTTAAAAAGAACTACACAACCTGAAATAATAAAGTGGTATGAAGGAAAAAATTATACCTTGAATAAAAATGATAGTAGGTATGTAGTACAATTTCCAAACGATGCTAAGATAAATAACCCAAATTTTTAAGATAAATATATCCGGTAAGTATCAAACGGATAAAAATAAAATTGATACTTAATTACTAATTATTTAAATATTTACATTATGAAAAAAGTTTTCCCTTTTTTGTCTTTAATTATTGCACTTGTAATAGTAAGCTGCTCTAGTGATGATAGCGATAAAGTAGTACAATCATCTTTAAACAGTATTACAAGTTTCAAAATAAATTTTGAAGGCTTAAGCGAAGAGGATGTTATATATGATTTAGGAAATAACATTACAATAAGTGTTCCTTTTAAAACAGATATTATAGGTTTAGTTCCTAATATTACCATATCAGATAAAGCTACCATTTCACCAGCCTCAGGAGAAGCGGTAAATTTTGTTGACGGTGAAGCAATGCCTTTTACTGTTACTGCAGAAAATGGTGATGAAAAAATATACAATGTTACTATTAACATTCGTGGTGAAATAGGTAGTGGTTCTCAAATAAAAACATATCATTTTAAAGATGATTATAGTGAGAGTATTACTACATATACGTATGATGACAACTCTAATTTTATAAGTTCATATACTATAGAAGAAGGAGGAGCTACTACAACGTATACATTTGTATTTAATGATAAAAACCAAGTAATAGAAGTAAAGTCAGATACAAAAAGTACTGTATACACGTATAATGAAGAAGGTTTAATTGTAAGTGCAATAGAGAAGGAAGACGGTATAGAATCTTACACTTATACATATACGTATGATGCTGAAAATAAATTAGAAAAAAAAGAGAGAGTGAATAAAGAGAATGATAAAGTAACCAATACAAGTTATGTATATAATGAAGAAGGAAATGTTAAAACAGAAACAGTAGGTACCGAAGCATTAGAGAATACTTATGATGATAAAAGCAATCCTTTTAAAGGAGTATATCCTTCAGCTTTTGCTAAAATTAATGTAGGAACAGGGTTAGATGGAGTAAATATTAATAACCCAGCACAAGGAAGTTTTTCAAGCGATACTCCAGTAACCTATGTATATAATACAGATGGATACCCTGTAACAGCTTCGTATGTTGTATTCGGTTTTATTAATACTAGTATTACATATACATATTATTAATTAATGTTTATTCCCCAGTAAAGCACTCTTAGAATTTATTTCTGAGGGTGTTTTTTTATTCTAAAATTTATGAAAAAAATAATAATACTTATCACAGCTTTTTTAGTAGTAAGCTGTAAGACAAGTGAAACTAAAAAAGAAGAGGTAGTAGAAAACTTAACAAAAGAAGAAAAATTAAAGGAACTATATTTAAAAACAGTAAAACCGCTGTTTAAAGAGTTTGCAGATGTTGATATTCCAGATAAGTTTAGAATAGATAAACACGATACTTCTGTGAATGCAGGAGCAGCAATGAATTATGTTGAGGTAAGTCAAGGTTTAATAGATTACGATAAAGATTATATAAAAGTTTTTGTATTAGCCCATGAGCTAGGTCACCTTGTAACATTAAAACAGGCAGAACAGTTTAATTTAGGCGCAGAGATACACTCTGGAACTCATACAAACGCTTATAAAAAAGCAGAGTATTTAGCAGATTTAATTGCTATACATTTAATGCTAACTAAAGAGAAAGCTTTAGGAGAAGAATTAAAACAGAATTTAGAAGTAGTTCAATCTTTATTAGGTCCAGAAATATTTACACATCCAAGTGCTGTAGATAGAGTAGCACTAATGAACTTGTATATTCAAAAAAGTTCTAAAAAAAATTCTAGCATAGTTTTTAAAGAAATTTTTGAAAAAGTTTGGAACATGAATTAAAATAAAAAAGCAACCTCAAATGAGATTGCTTTTTCCAATATTATTTAAGCTGAATAATTAATTCAACATTTGCCACAGTTTGTCTTTCAACTCCATCAAGCCCTGTTGAGTTACAGAAGAAATAAATAACGCTTCAATACCTTCTGGTAAATCTTGTTTGATTTCTTCTTTTAATTCATCATCTAACATATCCGATTTTGAGATAGCTAACAAACGATCTTTATCTAATAATTCAGGATTGTGTTTACGAAGTTCATTTAACAAGATTTCATATTCCTTTTTTATATCCTCGCTATCTGCAGGAATTAAAAAGAGTAGGGTAGAGTTACGTTCAATATGACGTAAAAAGTGGTGTCCTAAACCTTTTCCTTCAGCAGCCCCTTCAATAATTCCAGGAATATCAGCCATTACAAAACTTTGATGATTACGATACTCTACAATACCTAAGTTAGGTTTTAAAGTTGTAAAAGCATAATCAGCAATTTTAGGCTTAGCAGCTGTAATTACTGATAATAAAGTAGACTTTCCTGCATTTGGGAAACCAACTAAACCAACATCGGCTAAAATTTTTAACTCAATACGATACCAACCTTCTTGTCCGTCAATACCAGGTTGAGCATAACGAGGAGTTTGATTGGTAGGAGATTTAAAATGCCAGTTACCACGCCCACCTTTACCACCTTCTAGAAGGATGATTTCTTGTTCGTCTTCAATAACTTCATATAAAATTTCGTCAGTATCGGCATCACGGATAATCGTTCCTAATGGAACAGGGATTATAACATCTGCACCATCATGCCCAGTACTTCTACTGCTACTTCCATCGCCACCGTGTTCAGCTCTAAAATGACGTTTAAATTTTAAATGGAAAAGTGTCCACATATTTTTATCGCCACGTAATATTATGTGACCACCTCGACCTCCGTCACCACCATCAGGTCCACCTTTCGCAATATATTTTTCGCGATGTAAGTGTGCAGATCCACGACCACCTTTACCAGATGATGCGTAGATTTTAATATAGTCGACAAAATTTCCTTCAGTCATTGTTTGTTGTTTATTTGTAGAATCGTTAAAAAATGATAATTGTTATTGTTTTAACGATTAAACAATCGTTTGTTATAGTGTATCAAATACGTCTGATAAACGTTGTGTAATTTCTTCAATAGAACCAACTCCGTTTACTCCGTAATAGTTGTTTTGCGATTGATAATAGTCTTTTAAAACAGCAGTTTTAGTGTTGTATTCATTAAAACGATTACGGATTTTACTTTCATCCATATCGTCAGAACGACCACTAGTTTTTCCTCTTTCTAAGATACGTTCAACTAATAAGTCTTCAGGAACTTCTAAAGCAACCATACCGTTAATACGTTCACCTTTTTCAGCTAAAAAAGCATCTAAAGCTTCTGCTTGCGATTCTGTACGAGGAAAACCATCAAAAATGAATCCTGCTGAATCAGCATTTTTGTTAACCTCTTCTTTTAACATATTAATGGTAACTTCATCAGGAACTAAATCACCAGCATCAATATATTTTTTTGCTAATACACCTAATTCAGTTTCATTTTTAATATTAAATCGAAATACATCTCCTGTTGAAATGTGTACTAAATTATATTTTTCTTTTAAAACTTGTGCTTGAGTACCTTTCCCTGCTCCAGGAGGGCCGAATAATACGACGTTTTTCATTTTGGGTTGTGTTGTTAATTGATAAATAGCAGGCAAGTTTCTACCATACCCTTTGTAATCTAATCCGTAGCCTACAATAAACTTATCTTCAATACCTTTTCCGATATAATCTATATGTAGTTCTTTACGGTAAACATCAGGTTTGTAAAAAAGCGTTACTATTTTTAGTTCTTTTAAATTTTTTGTTTTAAAGATTTCATAAATCTCTTGAAGTGTTGTACCTGTATCAATAATATCTTCTAAAATAATAACGGTACGACCAGTTAAATCTTCATTAAGACCAATTAAATTCTTTACATTTTCTGTTGAGGAAGTGCCTTGGTAGGAAGACAATTTAACAAAACTAATTTCACAGTTTCCTTTATATTCACGTAAAAAATCGGCAGTAAAAACAAAGCATCCGTTTAAAATCCCTATAAAAATAGGAACTTCATCAGAAGGTAAATCTTTTCTTACTTGCTCAGCTAATGAGTTAACAATTTTAGAAATTTCATCAGCTGAAATAAATTCTTTAAAGTATAAATCGTGGAGTTTTGTAATTTTCATCAGACTGCAAAGATAGTTGCTTGATATTAAATGAAAAAACCGTTTTGAATAAACTTCAAAACGGTTTTATGTATGTTTTTATATGAGTTACTTGTTTTCTTCTTTTTTAGAAACGTCAAACATAATTGGCGTTGCAACAAATAGAGAAGAGTAAGTACCTACTACCACACCTACGATTAATGCGAACATAAATCCTTTAATACTGTCTCCTCCAAAGAAGAAGATAGCTAACATTACTAATAATGTAGTTAAAGATGTGTTGATAGTTCTTCCTAATGTACTGTTTAATGCTTTGTTTACTAAGCTAGCAGTAACTGAGTTTTTACCTTCTGTAAACTCTCTAATTCTATCAAAAATTACCACGGTATCGTTTAATGAATATCCTACTACTGTTAATATTGCAGCGATAAATGATTGGCCAATTTCCATATCAAATGGCATGAACTTGTATAGTAAAGAGAATACACCCAATACAACTAATACATCATGGAAAACAGCTACTACCGCACCGATAGAGTATGCCATTTTTCTAAAACGTAATAAGATGTATAAGAAAACTACAATTAATGAACCTAAAACTGCCCATAAAGCTGATTGCTTAATATCATCTGCAATAGTTGGTTCTACTTTCATATAGCTCATAATTCCATTTCCTGCTTTTTCAAAACCAGGTTTAAAGTTTTCATATGAAGTATCACCTAAATATGGTTTTAAACCATTGTATAGTGCATTTTGTACAGTTTCATCAACATCAGTACCCTCTTCATCAATTTTGAAGGCAGTAGTAATTTTTAATTGGTGATCAGAACCATAAGTTTTTACTTCTGGAGCTGTACCAAATACATCTTTTAATTGTTCAGCTACTTCGTTTCCTTTCATAGCTTCATCAAAACGTACTACATAAGAACGACCTCCTTTAAAATCTACTCCCTGTTTTAAACCTACAGTAAAAATAGAAACTAAACCAACTACGATAAAGAATCCTGAGATAATATAAGCAACCTTACGTTTTTGTAAGAATTCAACACTAATATTTCTAAACCAGTTTTTAGAGAAACCTGTATTGAAAGGTAATTTAGTTCCTCTTTCAACAGCACCGTCAATAAATAAACGAGTAATAAATACTGCTGTAAATAAAGAAGTAGCAATACCAATCATTAAAGTTAAAGCAAAACCTTTAATTGGTCCTGTACCGAAAGTGTATAAAATAATACCAGTTAATAAAGTAGTAATGTTAGCATCAATAATTGCAGATAACGCTCCTTTAATACTAAATCCTTCATCTACTGATTCAGCTAAGTTTTTCCCTCCATATAATGCTTCTTTGATTCTTTCGAAAATAATCACGTTTGCATCTACCGACATACCTATAGTTAAGATAATACCAGCAATACCAGGTAGGGTTAATACAGAATTGAATGAAGCTAAAATTCCAAAAATGAATAAGATGTTAACAACTAAAGCGATGTTGGCATAAATACCTGCTCTACCGTAGTATAAGAACATCCAAACTAATACTAAGATAATAGCTAATCCGAATGACCACATACTTGCATCAATAGATTCTTTACCTAAAGATGGACCAACAACCTGTGCTTGGATAATACGAGCAGGAGCAGGTAGTTTACCAGCTTTTAAAATGGTTGCAATATCTTGTGCTTCGTTAACTGTCATAGAACCTCCAGAAATAGAAGAGCTACTACCTAATTGTTGATTAATAACTGGTGCAGTATAAACATAGTCATCTAACACAATGGCAACGAATTTACCAATGTTTTCTCCTGTTAGCTTAGACCATTTCTTGGTTCCTACTGCGTTCATCATCATAGAAACTATTGGCTTACTAACTTGGTCGTATTCTTGTTTTGCATCAGCAATCACATCTCCTTCAATAGGAGCTTGATCTTTTCTGTTAGATTTTATAGCATATAAACCAATAAGCTTAGTTCCATCAGCACCAGCTTGAGACTTATAGTCCCATAAAAACTTAGTGTACTTTAAATTGTTAGGTAATAAAGCTCTTATCTCCTTGTTGTGTAAGAAGCTATTTACTTTCGCAGTATCTTGAACTCTAGCTTGTGCAACTAAAGAACTTATTTGTTGTTGGCTTTGAGCTACATTAGGGTATAAATAAGAAAATAAATTCTTTTGAGTTTCAACTTTTGTTGAATCAGCTGATTCACCTAATAAATCATCAATATCATTGTCTGCCTTAGCAGTATCTTTCACTTGCTCAGTAGCTGAATCATCTTTTAACATTTCAGCAACCTTTGCATTTGCAGCAAAGAAAAAGTTTTGGACATCTGCATTCGTGTGAACTTCCCAGAACTGTAATTCAGCAGTACTCTGTAATAATTTCTCAACACGATCAATGTCTTTAGCCCCTGGTAATTCTACTTGAATTCTACCAGAGTTTCCAATACGTTGAATGTTTGGTTGTACAACACCAAACTTATCAATACGGCTACGTAATACTTCAAAAGCAGTGTTGATAGAAGTGTTGATTTCTTCTTGTAAAGTCGATTTAACCTGCTCATTTGTTTTGTTGAAGTCTATTTTATCACGTAAAGCTTTAGTTCCAAAAATACTTGGATCGCTTAATTTAACACTACCGTTGCTTAATTTTTCGAACTCGCTGTAGAATAAATCTAAGTAGTTCTCTTGACTATTCTTTTGAGCTTCATCAGCGTTTGCTAAAGCTTGCTTAAAAGTTGTGTTTTGAGAATCGTTAGATAATCCGGTTAAGATATCTTTTACCGATACCTGTAAAATTGCATTGATACCCCCTTTTAAATCAAGACCAAGGTTCATTTCCTTGTTCTTAATATCGTTGTAAGAGTACTTTGCAAATCCTAAGTTTACTACCTCTTTGTTAGCTACGCTATCTAAGTATTTTCTTTCATATCTAGCTAAAGCTCTACCATTGTTGTCACTAACATTAGCCTTAGCATACTGTTTCGCACTATCCTCTACCTTATTGGCAAAGAATGTAAACGATAATTGATAAATACTTACTAAACCAAAAAGTATAGCAAATAATTTAATTAATCCTTTGTTTTGCATTGTAAATAATTTAAATCGACTTTATTTTAAAAACGTGCAAATATAGCGTTTCATTAAAAGAAAAGCCAATTCTTTTACCATATTTATGTCTTTAGATAATAATTAAGGAATATTTGCTAACAAATGTCAGTTTTCATAGGGATTATATTACGTATATTTACCTGCTTTTTTAGTACAACAAATAACTTAAAAAATTAAATAATTTGCCATGGCGCATTTAACCGATATCGAGATTGCTCAAGCAAAAGAATTACAACATATTAAACATATAGCTAGTAAGTTACAAGTAAAAGAAGATGATTTAGAAATGTATGGAAAATATAAAGCTAAATTACCTTTAAACTTAATAGATGAAAAAAAAATAAAGCAAAATAACCTAGTGTTGGTAACAGCATTAACTCCAACACCTGCAGGAGAAGGGAAAACCACTGTTTCTATAGGGTTAACTGAAGGGTTAAATAAGGTAGGGAAGCAGGCTACAGTAGTGTTGAGAGAACCATCATTAGGACCTGTTTTTGGAATTAAAGGAGGAGCTGCTGGTGGTGGATACTCGCAAGTTGTTCCTATGGAAGAGATTAACCTACATTTCACAGGAGACTTTAATGCAATTGAGAAAGCTAACAATTTATTATCAGCATTAATAGATAACAACTTACAAAGCAGGACTAATAATTTAAATATCGATCCGCGTACCATTTTATGGAAACGTGTAATTGATATGAACGATCGTTCGTTACGTCAAATCACAATTGGTTTAGGAGGAACAGCAAACGGAATACCACGTGAAGATGGATTCAATATTACACCAGCATCAGAAGTAATGGCTATTCTTTGTATGGCAACTTCTTTTGATGATTTAAAAGAACGTTTAGGTAATATTTTTATAGGATTTACTTTTGATAAAAAGCCAGTTTTTGCTCGTGATTTAAAAGCACAAGATGCTATGGCTATTTTGCTTAAAGATGCGGTAAAACCAAACTTGGTACAAACGTTAGAGGAAAACCCAGCAATTATTCATGGTGGACCTTTTGCAAATATTGCGCAAGGTACCAATACAATTATTGCAACTAAAATGGGATTATCGTTATCAAATTACGTAGTAACAGAAGCTGGTTTTGGAGCTGATTTAGGAGCCGAAAAATTCTTGAACATAAAATCACAATATGCAGGGTTAAATCCTAAATGCGTGGTGTTAGTAGCAACAATCCGAGCATTACGTCACCATGGGGGGGCTCCAAAAGAAGAATACAATACACCAAGTTTAGAGCGTGTACAAAACGGATTTAAAAACTTAGAAAAGCATATAGAAAATATTAGAAAGTTTAATATTGAACCAGTAGTGGCTATCAATTCTTTTATTTCTGATACAGAAGAAGAAGTGAAGTTTGTAATTGACGCTTGTGCTAAATTAGGTGTACAAGCTGTCGTTTCTGAAGGATGGGCTAAAGGAGGAGAAGGAACTAAAAATTTAGCCGAAGCTGTGGTTGATGTAGTTGAAAATAAAGCTACACAATACAAGCCTTTGTATGACTGGAAAAGTCCTGTAAAAGAGAAAATAGAAAAAATTGCTAAAGAAATTTACGGAGCTGATGCTGTAACTTATGATAAAAAAGCTGAGTTAAACTTGCGAAGAATTGATCGTTTAGGTTTTAATGACTTTGCTGTATGTATGGCAAAAACTCAAAAATCATTTTCAGATAATGATAAGTTAATTGGAAGACCAGAAGAGTTTACAGTAAATGTTAGAGAAATAGAAATAGCTGCAGGAGCACAATTTATAATTCCAATTTTAGGAAAAATGATGCGTATGCCAGGGTTACCTGCAACACCTGCATCTGAAAATATGACGATTGACAATAACGGAGTAATTTCAGGATTGTCCTAAGTAATAGGATGCTAGTAACTCTTATAAGGAAATAAAACCTGTTTAAAAAATAAAGAATTATACTGATGGATTACAGCAGTTTTAATAAAAAAATCCCGAGCTTATCACTCGGGATTTTTTGTTAAAACTATTAGAAGCTAAAATTTATTTGCTGATAAGATTGTTTAGTTTTAAGTCTTTTAGAATTTCTAAGTTTCCTTCTATAGAGTTTAAGATTCCTTTTAAATCGTAATTTCTGCCATTTATCGTAACAAGTATACCAATTTTACTAACTTTACCTTCTTTGCTAGTTTGATAGATTTGATATGTAGCATTTTTGTTTTTAAAGGTTAGTGTATTTTTTGTTTTATTGAACTTGAAATTAGAATCTACTCCCGTCATTTCAACAGGGAATGAAAACTCTACAGTGCCATTAGGTTTAATTAAAGCATAATTAAGTACTAGACCATTCATGCTAAATAGAACTACTTGTTTTTGGTTTTTAATAAGGTTAAATGATAGTATTTTAGAAAGACCATCATATTTTAGATCTAGTGTTTTAGTAGTTTTTTTGCTCTTTTTATTTCTGTTCCATTCTGTTGTAGTAGTTGAATAAAAAGGAGCATTTCCAGCGCTTTCTTCTATAATTAGAGTAGGGGTTGGTATATTGTTAACTATTTTAAAAGTTGAATATTGATGCCAACAGCAACCACTTTTTGTGATTGTGTGAATGGTTTTTGTTTTATCATTTGTTTGAAACATACCGCAA
Source organism: Tenacibaculum sp. DPLXC6 (assembly GCF_056815515.1). Lineage (NCBI taxonomy): Bacteria > Pseudomonadati > Bacteroidota > Flavobacteriia > Flavobacteriales > Flavobacteriaceae > Tenacibaculum > Tenacibaculum sp. DPLXC6. Next base: position 1,577,928 of record NZ_CP141806.1, on the reverse strand, counting down.
TATTCTTGAGCTAATCGGGTAAATTCTGGGTTAAATGTTAGTTTGTTGTTAATTTCAAGATATATTCTAAAAGAAGGTCCATGATAACAGCTGAATTGTCCGTCCATGATGGCTAAATCTTTAATGCCATCAAAATTAAAATCTTTATAAATTAAAATACTTTGTTCTCCGTAAGGAAGCTCTAAAGTATTAGTCTTAACAACTCCGATAGCATCTAGTTCAAAAGTTAATTCGTCGGAATGGATTTCTATAATTTTTGTATTTGTTTTAGATTCAAAAACAGCAATACTTCCTTTTTTAAAAATTTCATTTTCATAACCGTTATCAATATTCAACAAGCCTTTGTACCTGTCTGAAAAACCTTTAATCTCATATTTGGATTGGGCAAATGCGTGTAGAAAAGTAAAAATTAATAATAGTGTTATATTCTTTTTCATTAATTAATTTGTTAGGTGTAATAATTTTAAATAGCTTTTTATAATGGTAAATTAATACCTAAAAATAAAAGAAGTAAATACAAAAAGCAACCCTTTGGTTACTAAAGTAGCCAGATGAGGGTTGCTTTTTTATGTAAAACTACGAGGTGTGTTAATTTACACCACGTTGTTTATTAATTTCGTCTTGTAACTGTCTACGAAGTTTTTGCTCTTTTTCAATAGATTTTCTTTTATATTGCTCAAATTCCTCTTCAGTATCAGTTAGCAAACTTTTGGTTTCTTTTGTAACCACATTACTGTTTTTAAACCTGTAGATGAAGAAAGCTAATCCAGCAAGTAAAACAAAAATAATTCCCCAGACTATAGAGTTATAGGTAGATTTGTTTAAAGGAATACCAATAAAGGCAATAGCATCCTCTTTATCAATAGAAGTAGCTAAATCTTTATTCAATGTATCTATTTTAGTTTGTAACTCAGTAATGTTTTTTTGCTGCTCATCTATTTTTACCTGTTTTGCAGCAGCATCTGTTTTAATAACTTTTATACTATCTAAAATACTATTCTGTAGTCTTAAATATTCATTCTTTTTTACAACCTTGTAAATTTGATAGTTGTTTGATTTTTTATAAAGCTCTTTAAATTGATTTTCAACTGTATTAGGTTGGTCAGGAGCGCTATCTTGAGCAATAATACTTTGAGTAAAGATAAAGATGAATACTATTTTAAAAAATTTCATAGGATTGATATTTTAGTTCAATTGATGAATGTGGATGGTTTAAAAAAACCCAAACGTTAAGGTTTGGGTTTTTAGTATAAGCAAGGTTATGAAACTTATTTTACTTTTTCTACAATGGCCTTAAAAGCTTCTGGGTTGTTCATAGCTAAATCAGCTAAAACCTTACGGTTTAACTCGATATTATTAGCTTTTACTTTACCCATAAACTGTGAGTAAGACATTCCGAACTGACGAGCTCCAGCGTTAATACGTTGAATCCATAATGAACGGAAGTTTCTCTTATTGTTTTTACGGTCACGGTATGCATATAACATTCCTTTTTCAACCGCATTCTTTGCTACTGTGTAAACGTTTTTACGACGTCCAAAGTAACCTTTTGCTTGCTTCAAGATTTTTTTTCTTCTATTTCTTGAAGCTACTGAATTTACTGATCTTGGCATAATTCAAATGTGTTTTTGTAGTAGGCGACTTATTTAAAAGTTCTTAAACGAGCCCAACTCCATGGTTAATAATTAAATTCCCTGTGCTAACAATTATTTTAAAACTAATTGTTGCTTAATACTTGCTTCATCAGATTTATGTACTAATGTAGCGTGAGTTAATGCAAGCTTACGTTTTTTAGACTTCTTTGTTAAAATGTGGCTTTTAAACGCGTGCTTTCTTTTGATTTTTCCAGTACCAGTTAACTTGAAACGTTTCTTAGCACTAGATTTTGTTTTAATTTTAGGCATCTTTGTTCTTTAGTTTTATCTTGCTTATATTATTGTTATATGTATTATTTACTCTTTTTGGGAGCAATAAACATAATCATACGTTTTCCTTCTAGTTTTGGCATTTGTTCTACCTTACCATATTCTTCTAATTCTTGAGCTAATTTTAATAGTAAAATTTGTCCTTGTTCTTTAAATACAATAGAACGCCCTTTGAAGAATACAAAAGCTTTTAATTTAGCCCCATCTTGTAAGAACTTAATTGCATGCTTCTTTTTGAATTCGTAATCATGTTCGTCAGTTTGAGGTCCAAAACGAATTTCCTTAACGGTAACTTTAGTAGCTTTAGCTTTTAAAGCCTTTTCACGTTTCTTTTGCTCATATAAGAACTTTTTGTAATCAATAACTTTACAAACAGGAGGAACAGCTTTAGGTGAAATTTCAACTAAATCTAATTCTAACTCTCGTGCAATCTCTTTAGCTTTAGCTAATGGATATACACCAACTTCCACGTTATCGCCTACAAGACGAACTTCATCAACATGTCTAATTTTTTCATTAATTCTATGTTGATCTTCTTTAATTACTCTCGCGGGTCTTCTACCGCCTTTTCTTCTAATTGCTATGACTTATAAATTTTAAATTACTATCTTATTTTTAACTTCCAAAAGGAACTAATGTTTTACTAACTTCTTTCTGTATTAGAGAAATGAACTCTTCTATAGTAAATGTTCCTAAATCACCTTCACCATGTTTTCTTACAGATACTGTACCATCTTTTTCTTCCTGTTCACCAACAATAACCATAAAAGGTATTTTGCTAACTTCGGCATCACGTATCTTTCTTCCTGTCTTCTCGTTACGGTTATCAACGAGGGCGCGAATTTCGGAATTTTCTAACAAAGTTAAAACTTTTTCGGTATATTTTTGATATTTCTCGCTGATTGGCAGTACAATAACTTGCTCAGGAGTTAACCAAAGAGGGAAATTACCACCAGTATGCTCCAGTAGAACAGCTATGAAACGCTCCATAGAACCAAACGGTGCACGGTGAATCATTACTGGACGATGTAGTTGGTTGTCTGCACCTTTATAGTGTAAATCAAAACGCTCTGGTAAGTTATAATCTACTTGAATAGTTCCTAATTGCCAACTTCTACCTAAAGCATCTTTTACCATAAAGTCTAACTTAGGTCCATAAAAAGCTGCTTCACCTTCTTCAACTACATAATCTAAACCTTTATCTTTAGCTGCATTGATAATTGCTTGTTCTGCTTTTTCCCAATTTTCAACCGAACCTATATATTTATCAAGATTCTCCATATCTCTAATGGATACCTGAGCAGTAAAATCTTCAAAACCTAAAGACCCAAATACGTATAGTACTAAATCAATTACATTTTTAAACTCTTCATCTAATTGTTCTGGAGTACAGAAAATGTGTGCGTCATCCTGAGTAAAACCACGAACTCGAGTTAAACCATGTAACTCGCCACTTTGTTCATATCTATATACGGTACCAAATTCAGCAAAACGCTTAGGTAAATCTTTATATGAATAAGGTTTATGATTGTATACCTCACAGTGATGTGGGCAGTTCATAGGTTTTAATAAAAACTCTTCGTCAGCTTTCGGAGTAGTAATCGGCTGAAAACTATCTTCACCATACTTCGCATAGTGACCAGAAGTAACATATAATTCTTTCTGACCAATATGAGGAGTCATTACCATTTCATAACCAGCTTTCTTTTGAGCAGCTTTTAAGAAGTCTTCTAAACGACCACGCAAAGCAGCACCTTTAGGTAACCATAAAGGTAAACCTTGACCTACTTTTTGAGAAAAAGTAAAAAGTTCTAATTCTTTACCAAGTTTTCTATGGTCACGCTTTTTAGCTTCTTCAAGTAGTTCTAAATATTGCTTTAATTCTTTTTGTTTAGGAAAAGAGATTCCATACACACGAGTAAGCTGATTATTCTTTTCGTCACCACGCCAATAAGCACCAGCAACATTCATAATCTTTACAGCTTTGATTATCCCAGTATTAGGAATATGTCCACCACGACATAAATCAGTAAAGTCACTATGATCACAAAAAGTGATATCACCATCCTCTAAGCCTTCAATAAGTTCTATCTTATATTGATTGTCTTGAGCTTTATAATAAGCTAATGCATCAGCTTTAGAAATAGAGCGCATCTTAAATTCAGCTTTTTCACGAGCACGTTCCAAAAACTTCTTCTCTATTTTGTCAAAATCTTTCTCAGAAATAGTGTCCTCACCAAAATCAACATCATAATAAAATCCATTTTCAATAGCAGGACCTATGGTTAATTTAGCGTTAGGATAAAAATCTTGAATAGCTTGTGCTAATACGTGAGCAGAAGAATGCCAAAAAGCTTTTTTACCCGCAGTATCATTAAATGTATATAAAACCAACGAGCCATCTGTGGTTAAAGGAGTAGAGGTTTCAACAGTAGTTCCATTGAAACTTGCAGAAATAACATTTCTAGCTAAACCTTCACTAATACTTTTAGCAACATCCATTGGAGTGCTGTTCATTTCAAAATCTTTGACGCTCCCGTCGGGTAGTGTAATCTTAATCATTATATATATTATGTTTTGTATAATTTCCTTACAAGTGGAAATTTTGAAATGCAAAGATATTGTAAAAGCATTTTTCCTACAATACATAAGTAAATGTATTTCAAGAAAGAGTTTAATTTTTAGGGCGTTTCACTTTATTGTTTGTTTTCGCTGCGCTATAACAGAACAAAGTGTCGGGCTTTCCGCTATATCTTTTGCTTAGTCTGCTAAGGGCAGCCTAAGTAAAAGGATGCCGCTTCAATCCCTAACGCGAACAATTACATTATATATAGAAGTATAAAAAAGGGAAGTTTCTCCATATTAGAAGTACCAAAATAGTAATAAGTATAATAAACAAAGGTATGAGAGGGGTGTATTGAAAAAAACTTTTGTATGTAACTAATTAGATTTTAAAGTATTAAAAAATAGTTTCAAAAAAAGGTTAAGAAAGTACTTGTTGAATGGAAAAAGGTATCTATATTTGCACCCGCAAACGGAAAAGCGGTAAGTTAAGAAGTTAGCGAGAGTTCATTAAAATAGGGTTTAAGATATTTAAAGAAAAGGTTAAAAAATAGTTTAAATTTTTCTTGTTTAATAAGAAATAAAGTGAGTATCTTTGCAGTCCGATTTTTAGGGAAACAGTTCATTAAAATAGTGTAGCAAGCAAACGAAAAAAAACTTCAAAAAAAGTTTTGTCAGATTAAAAAGAGTTTGTAGTTTTGCATCCGCTTTCACAGAGCGACACGATCACAGAAATTTTGGAAGACAGTAAGTCACTAGTTCGAGTCTAGTATTTCTACAAAAGGTTGGATTGAAAAGATGAGTTAACGCTTATCGTTAGAGATCTACCAAGTTCATTGAAAATATTGAAATTGACAGCGTAAAACAAAGAGTAGAATAACCATAACTTTACGAAGTTAGAAATTCTTTTGGAACTTAACATTTATAATATTAAAGATTAT
>NZ_CP141806.1:775000-1565000 GCF_056815515.1 Tenacibaculum sp. DPLXC6 | reverse complement strand
GAAGTACTTTGTTCAGGTATGATAGAAAGAATCGGTTTAGAAATAGGAAAAGTTCACTATAAATCAAACAATGATAAAATTGAAGAAGAAGTAGTAATTAAAGATCATAAATCAGGTTTAGAGAAAGTAGTTGATTTATTATTGGATGAAAAAGTAGGAGTAATTTCTTCTACCAATGAAATTAAAGTTGTAGGACATAGAGTCGTACATGGTGGAAGCACATTTACAAAAACAGCTATAGTTACTGATGAAGTTAAAAAGAAAATAGAATCGTTATTTTCGTTAGCTCCCCTACATAACCCGGCAAACTTAGAGGGGATTATAGTATCTGAATCCATTTTTAAAAATGCACAACAAGTGGCTGTTTTTGATACAGCATTTCATCAAACCATACCTGTTGAAGCTTACAAATATGCGATTCCTAATAAATTTTTAGATGATCATAGAATTCGTTTATATGGTTTTCATGGAACTAGTCATAAATATGTGTCGGAAAAAACAAATGAATATCTTAAAAAAGAAAATTCAAAAATTATTACCATTCATTTAGGAAATGGGTGTAGTATGACTGCAATAAAAAATGGGGAAAGTATTGATCATAGTTTAGGGTTTGGTCCAGTTACAGGTTTAATCATGGGAACGCGTTCTGGAGATATTGATCATTCTTTGATTTTCTATTTGATAAACAACTTAGGATATGATGCTGATTATGTAAACAACATGTTACAAAAAGAAAGCGGAATGTTAGGCTTAACTGGGTTTAGTGATTTACGAGATATCGAAGCAGCGGCAGCAAAAGAAGATGAAAATTGTCAGTTAGCACTGGATATGAATGCTTATAGAATAAAAAAATACATAGGTTCGTACGTTGCGGCGATGAATGGTTTAGATGCGATTGTGTTTACGGCTGGAATTGGTGAAAATTCTGACGTGATTAGAAAATTAGTTTGTACAGATATGGAATATTTGGGGATTGAATTGGATAATGAAAAGAATACTATTAGAGCGAAAAAGTTAACTGAGATTCACAAAGAAACTTCTAAAGTAAAAGTATTGGTAATTCCAACAAATGAAGAGTTAGAAATCGCAAAACAATCGTACGAGTTATTGTAGTATGAATTATAAATATGCTTATTTAGTTCGATTTCAATATTTAGGATTTCGTTTACACGGTTGGCAAAAACAACCAAATTTAAAAACAGTTCATTTTTTTGTTGATAAAACATTAAAGTTCGTGTGTAAAGGAATTCGTTGTAAATCAGTAGGAGTTGGGAGAACAGATGCAAAAGTATCATCTACCGATTATTACTTTCAGTTGTTTATTGACGAAAAATTAGAAGAACCTTTCTTTATTGAAGATTTTAATAGGAATTCACCTTCAGACATTCGAGTGTTAGCTATGGAGCAACTTCATGATGAAGAGTTTAATATTATTCAACATCCGAAAGTTAAGGAATATCGTTATTACTTTTCTTTTGGAGAGAAAAACCATCCTTATTGTGCTCCTTTTTTAACAGGGTATTTAGATAAATTAAATATAGAGTTAATTAAAGAAGGCGCACAACTTTTTGAAGGTTTTCATAATTTTAAGCATTATTGTACAAAACCTTCACCAGAAACGAAACTAGAACGTACGATTGATGTTTGTAGAATTGAAGAGAATACAGAATTGTCAGCCTCTTTTTTTCCTGAGAAAAGCTATGTTTTAATCATTAGAGGGAGCGGGTTTTTACGTAATCAAATTCGTTTGATTATGGGAGCTTTGGCTGAATTAGGTAAAGGAAATTATGATTTGGAGTTTATCAAAAAAAGTCTGAGTCCTGAAAATAGCGATATAGACTTTATGAAAACTATCGCACCAGCCTCAGGATTACACTTGTATAAAGTAGAATTCAAAAAATAAAGCATGTCAATTGACATGCTTTATTTTTTAATATATGTTTAATTAGAATTAATCTCTAATTAAACTTCTTGAGATTACAATCTTCTGAATTTCTGAAGTTCCTTCATAAATTTGAGTAATTTTAGCATCACGCATTAAACGCTCAACATGGTATTCTTTAACGAATCCATTACCTCCATGAATTTGAACTGCTTCAACAGTTTGTTCCATTGCTACTTTAGAAGCATATAATTTAGCCATAGCTCCTTCACGATCGTAGTTTTCACCAGCATCTTTCTTGCAAGCAGCAGCCATTACTAAATGACGAGCAGCAGTAATCTCTGTATACATATCAGCTAATTTGAAAGCAATTGCTTGGTGGTTACAAATTTCAGTACCAAAAGCTTTACGTTCTTTAGAATACTTTAAAGCTAATTCGTATGCTCCAGAAGCAATACCTAAAGCTTGAGCAGCAATACCAATACGTCCACCAGATAACGTTTTCATTGCAAACTTAAATCCGAAACCATCTTCACCAATGCGGTTTTCTTTAGGAACTTTTACGTCGTTAAACTGTAATGTATGTGTGTCAGAACCACGGATTCCTAATTTATCTTCTTTAGGTCCAACGTGGAAACCTTCCATACCTTTTTCAACAATAAAAGCATTGATTCCTCTATGTCCCTTACTTCTGTCAGTTTGTGCAATTACTAAATAAGTATCTGCACGACCACCATTAGTAATCCAGTTTTTAGTACCATTTAATAAGTAGTAATCACCTTTGTCTTCTGCAGTAGTTGCCTGTGAGGTAGCATCAGACCCCGCTTCTGGTTCACTTAAACAAAAAGCTCCTATTTGTTCACCAGTAGCTAATTTTGTTAAATATTTTTGTTTTTGTTCCTCGGTACCATAAGCTTCTAAACCATAACATACTAATGAATTGTTTACAGAAACCATTACTGAAGCAGAAGCATCAATTTTAGATAATTCTTCCATAATTAATACGTAAGAAACGGCATCCATTCCACTCCCTCCGTATTTAGGATCTACCATTACTCCCATAAACCCTAATTCACCCATTTTGCGAACCAGTTCATTAGGAAACTCTTGTTTTTCATCTCTTTCTATAACTCCAGGTAATAATTCGGTTTTAGCAAAATCACGTGCAGCATCACGAATCATTAAATGCTCTTCTGTAAGGTTAAAATCCATTATCTATTTTTATATTTTGTTAAATTCGTAAAAAATGTGCTCAAAGATACTTTTTTAATAGCAATTTTTCAATAGACTTACTATTTTTACTTTATGCAAGACAACTATATTTATTGTATTGGGTTAATGTCTGGAACTTCTTTAGATGGAATAGATTTAGCATACATTAAAATACACAAAAAATTATACAAGGATTTTAAAATTTTAAAAGCAGATACAATATCATACTCTAATGAATGGAAAAGTAAACTGCAAGAGGCAATTAATTATGATGAGAAATATTTACAGGTTTTAGACGTTGAATATGGTAAACTCCTAGGAAAGGTATTAAGTAATTTTATAGTTGAACATCACATTTTAAAATTAGATTTTATAGCTTCTCACGGACATACTATTTTACATAAACCAGAAGTAGGAATAACTTTACAAATAGGTAATGGCCAAGAAATAGCAAATATTACTAAAAAAGAAGTTATTTGTGACTTCAGAACTCAAGATGTAGAACTTGGAGGACAAGGAGCTCCTTTGGTGCCTATAGGAGATAAGTTATTGTTTGTAGATTATGACTATTGTCTAAACCTAGGTGGGTTTGCAAATATTTCCTATGAAAAAAATAAAGAAAGAATAGCTTTTGATATTTGCCCTGTAAATATTGTATTGAATCATTATACTAGAAAATTGGGACTTGATTTTGACGATAAAGGAATTGTAGCTTCAAAAGGAGAAATAAATATAAAATTATTAGAAAATCTAAATAGTCTTCCTTTTTATACTCAATTACCACCAAAATCTTTAGGTTTAGAATGGGTACAATCAACTATTTTTCCTTTAATAGATGAAGAAGAAACAGAAATACCTACTATTTTAAGAACTTTTGTAGAACATTCAGCAATACAAATAGGTAAAGTAATAGGTGATAAAAATGAAGCAACGGTTTTAGTAACTGGAGGAGGAGCTTTCAATAGTTTTCTTATAAATAGAATAGAGTTTTATATAAAAAAAACAGTACCAATGGTTGATGATGGGTTAATCAACTACAAAGAAGCATTAGTTTTTGCGTTTTTAGGGTTGTTGAAAAAACAAGAAAAAGTAAATTGTTTACAATCAGTAACTGGAGCAAAAAAAGACCATTCTTCAGGTAATTTTTTTTATCCGCAGAAATAATTTAAAGTATTTGAGTAATGTTGTTTTTTATAATAAATTTGTTCGGTAACAACTACACACTAAAACCTATATTATAATGAATCAACTTTAGCTCCCCTTAGGGGAATAATTACAACGAATTTTTTGAATATGAAAAAGAAACAGGTAAAGTTGAAAATCATCTATTATAACATTAAACAATGAAAGAATTATTAAAGCAATACGAAGCAAAACAACCAGAAATAGTATTTAATTGGAAAGACTCTGAAACAGAAGCTGAAGGTTGGACTGTAATAAACTCATTAAGAGGAGGTGCTGCTGGAGGTGGTACACGTATGCGTAAAGGATTAGATAAATATGAAGTAATGTCACTTGCTAAAACGATGGAAGTGAAGTTTACAGTATCTGGACCTGCAATTGGAGGAGCAAAATCAGGAATTAATTTTGATCCACAAGACCCTCGTAAGAAAGGAGTTTTAGAACGTTGGTATAAAGCTGTCGCTCCATTATTAAAAAACTATTATGGAACAGGAGGAGACTTAAATGTTGATGAAATACATGAAGTAATTCCAATCACAGAAGATAGTGGTGTTTGGCACCCGCAAGAAGGTGTTTTTAATGGACATTTTAAGCCTACTGAAGCAGACAAAATTAATCGTATTGGTCAATTGCGTCACGGGGTTATCAAGGTCTTAGAAGACGAAAACTTATCGCCAAATATTGCTAGAAAATATACCGTAGCTGATATGATTACAGGATATGGTGTTGCTGAAGCAGTTCGTCATTACTATGATATTTATGGAGGAACAGTAGAAGGAAAGCGAGCAGTAGTACAAGGTTTTGGTAATGTAGGTTCAGCAGCAGCTTATTATTTAGCGCAAATGGGGGCTAAAGTTGTGGGTATAATTGATCGTGTTGGGGGAGTCATTAAAGAAGAAGGATTCTCTTTTGAAGAAATTCAAGAAATGTTCTTAAACAAAGACGGTAATACTTTAGTTTCTGAAAACATGATTCCTTTTGAAGAAATTAACGAACGTATTTGGGACTTGCCATGTGAAATTTTTGCACCATGTGCAGCTTCAAGGCTAGTTACTCAAGACCAAATTAATAGCATGATTAACTCAGGGTTAGAAGTTATCTCATGTGGAGCAAATGTTCCGTTTGCAGATAAAGAAATTTTCTTTGGTTCTATTATGGAGGACACGGATAAGAAAGTAAGTTTAATTCCAGACTTTATTTCAAACTGTGGTATGGCAAGGGTATTTGCTTACTTTATGGAGCGTAGAGTAGAAATGACAGATCAAGCTATTTTTGAAGATACTTCAAATACTATTAAAAAAGCTTTACAAAGAACACATGCTAAAAGTGCGGCAAAAACTCAAATAAGTGAAACAGCTTTTGAAATTGCATTAAAAGAACTAGTATAAACCTATTAGTTTTTATGATTACAAAAGTGCTGTTTTTGATTAATCAAGTATAATAAAAGTAAAAGTCTTCCTTCATTGTTAAAAGTAAGGAAGACTTTTTATATCAAACAATTTTAAATAAAAGAAATCGTTAGTTAAATAGCGAAAACATAATATAAATCCTAATTTAGTATTCATGCTATTATTTCAAGAAACTCAGGAGTTGGTAGAGGAGGTACCTCAAGAAAAAACTTTATCAATCTATAATTTAATTATGGATGGAGGTGTAGGCGGTCAAATCATTATTGCTTTGTTATTCGTTTTATTAGCCGTAGCTCTTTATATTTATTTTGAACGTTTTTTTGCTATTAAAGAAGCATCAAAAGTTGATGTTAATTTCATGGACCAAATTAGAGATCATGTAACTAACGGAAGAATAGATAGTGCTCAATCGCTTTGTGATAATACAGTTACACCAACGGCAAGGTTAATTGGAAAAGGGATTTCTAGAATAGGAAAACCTTTAGAAGATATTAATACAGCAATAGAAAATGCAGGGAAACTTGAAGTGTATAAGTTAGAAAGAAATGTTTCAGTTTTAGCAACAATTGCTGGTGCCGCTCCAATGATAGGTTTTTTAGGGACTGTAATTGGAATGATTGTTGCGATTCATGAAATAGCAAATTCAGGAGGACAAATTGATATTAAGATGTTATCAGACGGTTTGTATACAGCTATGACAACTACTGTAGCAGGATTAATAGTTGGAATTATAGCATATATCGCTTACAACCATTTAGTAGTTCGTACAGATAAGGTAGTTTATCAAATGGAAGCAAAGTCTGTTGAGTTTTTAGACTTATTAAACGAGCCAGTATAATGAATTTACGAGGAAGAAATAAAGTCAATCCAAATTTCAATATGTCGTCAATGACTGATATTGTTTTTTTGTTATTGATATTTTTTATGTTAACATCTACACTTGTAACAGTGAGTGCAATTGATGTTTTGTTGCCAAAAGCTGGAGGTAAAACAGAAAACAATACATCAGTAGCAGTAACCATAACAAATGATGCGTCATTTTATATAGATAAAACAAAAGTAAGCAAGGTAAATTTAGAAAGGGAGCTGTTAACTAAAGTAGGTGTTGATAAAAAGAAAACAGTAGTTATTCGTGGTGATCAAAATGTGCAGTATAAAAATGTAATGCAGGTAATTGATATTGCTAATAGAAACAAGTTAAAAATGATTTTGGCTGTTAAAGGTAAATAAATGACAGTTTTAGATACACAACATAAACGTAAATCAGCTGTGATAACAGCAATTATTCTGATATTATTAATAATCGGGATATTCAATTACGGAATGAAATATCTCGACCCGCCTATTGAATATGGTTTAGCGATTAATTTTGGTACTTCTGAAGTGGGGAGTGGTGAGCCTGTTGAAAAAACAAAATCGCAAGCTACTCCAAAGCAAGAAGAAATTGTTGAAGAGCTGGTAGAAGAAACTCCGGAAGAAACAATAAAAGAAGAAATTATTACAGATGACACAGCGGAAGAGGTTCCAGTGGTTGAAAAAAAAGTAGAAAAGAAAGAAGCTGTAAAAGAGACTCCAAAAGAAGTAAAGCCTAAAGAGAAGCCAAAGCCAAAACCATCAAAAGAAACAACTGATGCTTTAAATAGTTTGTTAAATGGAACATCAAAAGATGGAGCAAACTCTGGTGAAGGAGATGATAAACAATCGGGAGTTAAAGGAAATGAAAATGGAGACCCAAATTCAGATAAATATTATGGGAATTCAGGAAGTGGTTCAGGAGGTAATTATAACCTTGCAGGAAGAAAAGCTTTGTCAAAACCTATTCAAAAACCTGACTGTCAAGAAGAAGGTACGGTAGTGGTAAGTATTGAAGTAAATCAAATTGGACAAGTAACTAAAGCAACTCCAGGAGCTCGAGGAACTACAAATTCAGCATCATGTTTATACGATGCGGCAAAAAAGGCAGCATTGAAAACAAAATGGAATGCAGATGGAAATGCACCATCAAAACAACGAGGAACAATTATCTACAAGTTTTCTCTTTCAAAGTAAATATATCTATTTTTTACACTAAGACATGAAGATGACTTATCAACAAGTATTAGATTGGATGTTTGCCCAGTTACCAATGTATCAACGTCAAGGGCAAACAGCATTAAAAAAAGATTTAACCAATATCGTTGCACTATGTGAAGAGCTTGATAATCCACAAAAAAAAATTAAGACGATTCATGTTGGAGGAACTAATGGGAAAGGGTCTACGAGTCACATGATAGCTTCTATATTGCAAGAAGCAGGTTATAAAGTTGGATTGTATACTTCACCACATTTAAAAAACTTTACAGAGCGTATCCGAATTAATGGAAAAGAAATTTCAAGAGAAGCTGTAATCGAGTTTATAGAAAAAAATAAAAACTTTCTAGAAAAACAAGGATTGTCTTTTTTTGAAATGACTGTTGGTATGGCGTTTGAAGAATTTGCAAATAAAAAAGTAGATGTGGCCGTTATAGAGGTCGGTTTAGGGGGAAGATTAGATTCAACCAATATAATTACACCAGAAGTTTCGGTAATAACTAATATAGGGTTAGATCATACACAGTTTTTAGGAGAGACTTTAACAGAAATAGCTTTTGAAAAAGCAGGGATTATTAAAAAAGGTATTCCTGTGGTTATTGGTGAACGTCAAAAAGAAATAGAAAACGTTTTTATTGCTAAAGTAGAAAAATGTAGCTCTTCAATTATTTTTGCTTCGGATGAAGAGCAATATTATAGAACTGATTTATTGGGTGATTATCAAAAAAATAATGTAAAAACAGCAGTAAAAGCCATTCAGCAACTAAAAGGGTTTGCTATCTCTGAAGAAAATATAAAAAACGGATTATCGAAGGTGGTAAAAAACACTAATTTGAAAGGGCGTTGGCAGGTGTTACAAGAACATCCGAAAATAATTTTTGATACCGCACATAATAAAGAAGGATTGTTTTATACATTACAACAGTTAAAAAAGGAAAAATATAAGCAGTTGCATATTGTTTTAGGAGTTGTTTCAGATAAGAATTTAAGTGAAATTTTACCAATGTTTCCTCAAAAAGCAAAATATTATTTCTGTAAACCAAATATTTCTCGCGGATTATCTGCAAGCGAATTACTAGAGGAAGCAAGTGTGTTTAGTTTAAAAGGAGAGATGTTTAGTTCTGTAAATCAAGCTTTTGAAAAATCAAAGGTAAATGCTTCAAAAGAAGATGTGATTTATGTAGGTGGAAGTACATTTGTGGTTGCAGAAATTTTATAGAAAAAAATAAAAAAAGTTATTGTTAATTTATAAAACTGTTATATATTTGCACCCGCAATTAACAAGTAAGGGCGCGTAGCTCAGTTGGTTCAGAGCACTTGGTTTACACCCAAGGGGTCAGGGGTTCGAATCCCTTCGCGCCCACAACTCTTACAAAGGTTTAATTGCAAACGGGCGCGTAGCTCAGTTGGTTCAGAGCACTTGGTTTACACCCAAGGGGTCAGGGGTTCGAATCCCTTCGCGCCCACTGTTAAGTCTCATCTTTTTAGATGAGACTTTTTTGTTTTATAAGCTTTTGTTCGTGCTATTTTTTGTAGTTTTGTGAACTTGAAAAATCTTTAAAGGACTACGTATTGGATAAGAAAATAGCAATAATAGGGTTAGGGTATGTAGGGTTGCCATTAGCGAGGTTGTTTGCTACAAAATATTCTGTAGTTGGATTTGATATAAACAAAAAAAGAGTACAAGAGCTAAATAAAAGCATAGATGTTACTAATGAGGTAGATTCCGAAGTATTGTTGTCTGTCATACGAAGCAAAGAGACTAAAAAAAATGGGCTGTTTTGTACATCTGAAGTTGATGATATTAAAGATTGTACTGTTTTCATAGTAACAGTCCCTACACCTGTAGATAAAAATAATAGAGTAGTACTGATACCTTTAATACATGCAAGTGAAACTGTAGGGAGGGCTTTGAAGAAGAGTGATGTTGTTATTTATGAATCAACAGTATATCCTGGAGTTACAGAAGAAGTTTGTGTACCTGTTTTAGAAAAAACATCTAGACTAAAATTTAATAAAGACTTTTTTGCAGGCTATTCTCCAGAGCGAATAAATCCAGGAGATAAAAAGAATACTATAGAGAATATTTTAAAGGTAACGTCAGGTTCAACTCCTGAAGTAGCTAATTTTGTTGATGAATTATATAGTTCAGTTGTTACAGCAGGGACTCATTTGGTTTCTAGTATAAAAGTAGCAGAAGCTTCAAAAGTAATTGAAAATTCGCAACGAGATATTAATATAGCTTTTGTGAATGAATTAGCGAAGATTTTTGGGTTTATGAATATCAATACTCAAGAAGTATTAGAGGCGGCAGGAACCAAATGGAACTTTTTGCCATTTAAACCAGGACTAGTAGGAGGGCATTGTATAGGAGTAGATCCATATTATTTGGTACAGAGAGCGGAAGAATTAGGGTATCATCCAGGGATTATTCTTGCAGGTAGAAGAATGAATGATGGAATGGGAGAGTATGTGGCTTCTCAAGTAATCAAGTTAATGATAAGTCGTGATATCAAAATAAAAAATGCTGATGTCTTAGTTTTAGGTATTACATTTAAAGAGAATTGCCCAGATGTTCGCAATACCAAAGTGGTGGATGTCGTTCGTTCATTAAAAGAGTATGGAGCAAATGTGATAATTTATGATCCATGGGCAAATATTGATGAAGTTGAAAAAGAATATGGATTGCAATCAACAAAGGAATTACCAACAGAAAAGTATGATGCTATTGTGTTAACAGTAGCACATAATGAATATAAAGAGTTAGATATTGTTTCTTTAAAAAAGAAAGAGTCTGTGGTGTATGATGTGAAAGGAGTATTGTTAAAAAAAATAGTAGATAAAAGTTTATAGTGAAGAATTTTGCACTCATAGGAGCAGCGGGTTATATAGCTCCACGTCATTTAAAAGCGATTAGGGATACAAATAATGTCCTGATTGCTGCGTTGGATAAAAACGATAGCGTCGGTATTATGGATAGTTACTTTCCTAAAGCTGATTTTTTTGTGGAATTTGAACGTTTCGATCGTCATATAGAGAAACTAAAAAGACAACAAAATATTCAACTAGATTATGTGAGTATATGTACTCCAAATTATCTACATGATTCTCATATTCGAATGGCGCTCCGAAGAAAAGCTGATGCGATTTGCGAAAAACCTTTGGTGTTGAACCCATGGAATGTAGACGCTTTAGAAGCAATAGAGAAAGAATCAGGAAACCAAATTCATACAATACTTCAGTTGCGATTACACCCAAGTATTATTGCGCTTAAAAATAAAATAGATAAAGAAAAAAAGAAGGAGAAATATGAGGTGGATTTAACCTATATCACTTCACGAGGAAATTGGTACGATATTTCTTGGAAAGGAGACGAAAGTAAGTCAGGAGGAATAGCGACTAACATTGGAGTTCACTTTTTTGATATGCTTTCTTGGATTTTTGGAAGTGTTCAAGAGAATATAGTTCATCTAAGAGAAAAACATAAAGCGTCAGGCTATTTAGAGTTTGAGAAAGCACGTGTACGTTGGTTTTTATCAATTGATGAGACCACCTTGCCGAAACAGATTCAAGAAAAAGGGCAACGAACTTATCGTTCTATTACAGTAAACGGAGAAGAGATTGAATTTAGTTCAGGTTTTACGGATCTTCATACTATAAGTTATCAAGAGATATTAAAAGGTAATGGTTTTGGTTTGCAAGAAGCAAGACAATCAATAGAAATAGTCCATGACATTCGTAATTCTGAGTTAATAAATACGGGAGAGAAGCATTATCTTTTGTAATATATATATTTGCATAAAAATAAAACAGTAAAAAGAAATGAAGGTAACTGTTATTGGAACAGGATATGTAGGGTTAGTGTCGGGAACTTGTTTTTCAGAAATGGGGAATAAGGTAACTTGTGTTGATATTAATCAAGAAAAAATAAATAAACTTCATCAAGGAATTATTCCTATCTACGAACCAGGTTTAGAAAAAATGGTGTTAAAAAATGTAGAAAAGCAGAATCTATTCTTTACTACTAAATTAGAAGAAGCAATCGAAGAATCTGAAATTGTTTTTATAGCAGTTGGAACTCCAATGGGTGAAGATGGATCAGCTGATTTACAATATGTGTTAGCAGTAGCTAAAGAGATTGGTCAGAAGATGAATGACAGATTGATTGTTGTTGATAAATCTACTGTACCAATAGGAACAGCGGATAAAGTAAAAGCGACAATACAAGGAGAATTAGATAAAAGAAACGCAACGATTAAATTTGATGTAGTGTCGAATCCTGAATTTTTAAAAGAAGGAGATGCAATCAATGATTTTATGAAACCTGATAGAGTGGTAATAGGAGCAGAATCTGATTACGCTTTTGACAAAATGCGTGAATTGTATACGCCTTTTACGATGTCGCATGAACGTTTTATTGCTATGGATGTTCGCTCAGCGGAAATGACTAAGTATGCAGCAAATGCAATGCTAGCAACAAAAATATCATTCATGAATGAAATGGCAAATATTTGTGAGCGAGTAGGAGCTGATGTAAATAATGTTAGAGCAGGAATTGGCTCAGATTCAAGAATTGGTTATAGTTTTATTTACCCTGGAGCAGGATATGGAGGGTCTTGTTTCCCTAAGGATGTAAAAGCACTGAAGAAAATAGCGGAAGAAAACGGGTATGATGCACAGTTAATTAAGTCGGTAGAAGACGTTAACAACCGTCAGAAGTATGTGATTTCTGAAAAAATCATCAATAAATATGGAGAAGATTTATCAGGGAAGACTTTTGGTTTATGGGGATTGGCATTCAAACCAGGGACAGATGATATGCGTGAAGCACCAGCAATTTATGTAGTAAAAGAACTAGTAAAAAGAGGGGCTAAAGTACAAGCATATGATCCTAAGGCTATGGAAGAGGCACAGCACTTTTATTTAAAAGATGTAGAGAATATTGATTATAAAAATGCAAAATACGAGGTGCTAGATAATGCGGATGCGTTGATCTTACTGACGGAATGGAAAGAGTTCCGTTCTCCAGATTTCTCTGAGATTGAAAAACAACTGAAAACACCAGTTATTTTTGATGGAAGAAATCAATATACTACCTATGGATTGGAAGAAAAAGGATTTGAATATTATCAAATAGGAAAAAACTAATGAAAATTTTAGTTACAGGAGCAGCAGGCTTTATTGGATTTCATTTAAGTCAAAAACTATTAGAATTAGGACACGTAGTTGTAGGAATAGATAATATCAACGATTATTATGATGTCAATTTAAAATATGCTCGATTAAAAGAGTTAGGAGTTGAAAGAAAAAGCGTTGAGGTATACTACAAAGAAATAATTAGTAGTACTAATGAAAAATTCAAGTTTATCAGACTAAACTTAGAAGATAAAAAAGAATTGTTTCAGTTATTTACTATTGAGAGCTTTGATGTTGTATGTAATCTAGCAGCACAAGCTGGGGTTCGTTATAGTATTGAAAACCCTGATGCATATATTCAAAGTAACATTGTTGGTTTCCTGAATATTTTAGAATGTTGTAGACATCATGAGATTAAACATTTAGTATATGCAAGTAGTTCAAGCGTTTATGGAATAAATAAAGATGTGCCTTTTTCAGAAGAAGATATAGTTGATAACCCTGTAAGTTTGTATGCTGCAACAAAAAAGAGTAACGAATTGATGGCACATACTTACAGTCATTTATATAAAATACCAACAACAGGATTACGTTTTTTTACAGTATACGGACCATGGGGAAGACCAGATATGGCACCGATACTATTTGCCGATGCCATTTCAAATGATCGTCCAATCAAAGTGTTTAATAATGGAGATATGGAGCGCGATTTTACTTATATAGATGATATTGTAGAAGGAGTAAAAAGAGTAATTGAGAAGCCTGTTGAAGAAAGAGACTTGTATAAAATCTACAACATAGGGAATAATGATTCTATAAAGTTGCTAGATTTTATTACTCAGATTGAAATGAGTATAGAAAAAGAAGCTACCAAAGAAATGTTACCCATGCAGATGGGAGATGTGAAAAAAACTTGGGCAAATGTTGAGGGATTAATTAAAGATTATAATTATAGTCCTAATACAAGTTTAAGTACAGGAATAAAAGAGTTTATTAATTGGTTTAAAGATTTTTACATTGAAAGTTAAAATGTTATTTAAAAGAGTTTTACTGCAAATATTTCTAGCTACTTTTTTGGTGTTAGCTAGTACTGAGGGACAAGCCCAAAATATTCAGAATCAAATGAGTCAAATTGAAGTTGATGATTTATCTGATGAGCAAGTAGCTAAATATTGGGAAAAAATAAAACAAGAAGGATACACTTTAGATCAAGCTTTAGCAATAGCAAAAACTAGAGGAATGTCCGAATTACAAGCTCAAAAGCTTAGAGAAAGAATAGAGACGCTTAAAAATAAACCATTAAATAAAGAGGAGGAAAGTCAAGATGATAGTTTAGAAGAAGGTGATAGTACCCAACTTCTTTTTGGATTAACAGGAGAAGAAAAAAAAGAAGAAAAAGAGGAAGAACTCTTTGGGTATGTTTTTTTTAATAATCCAAATATTTCGTTTACACCAAATTTAAATATAGCTACCCCAGAAAACTACATAATAGGTACGGGAGATGTTATTTCAATTGATCTTTGGGGAGCCGCAGAGGTAAATTATGAGAAAAAAGTAAACAAACAGGGAGCAATAAATGTGGAAGGTGTTGGTTATATTCAATTAATTGGATTACCAGTTAGTGCTGCAAAATCTAAAATTAAAAATTATTTAAAAAGAATCTATGCGGGAATAGGAGCTTCTTCAAATAGTTATAATAAGGTTAATATTGCTATTTCTATAAAAGAAGTAAGAAATGTACAAGTAAATATTGTAGGAGAAGTAAAGGTTCCTGGATCATATTCAGTTAGTGCTTTATCCACAGTATTAAATGCCTTGTATGCAGCAGGAGGACCAACAAAGAATGGTACTTTTAGAAGAATTCAACTTTTTAGAAGAGGGGTGAAGGAAGCTGATTTTGATTTTTATCAGTTTCTAGTTAATGGTTCAGAAGAAGGAAATATAACGGTTCAAGATCAAGATGTCATAATAGTAAGACCATATGAAAGTAAAATTACTATTGAAGGAGCTATTAAAAGACCGGGTATTTTTGAGATGAAAACAGAAGAAAGTGTAAAAGATTTATTAAATTATTGTAGTGGCTTCACCTCAAATGCGTATAGACAAAAAATTGTCATAGAGAGAATTAAAGGGGTTCAAAAAGAGATTGTGGAGGTTTCACAAGATAATTTTGATTCAGTGAAAATAAAAGATGGAGATTATATCAAAGTAAACGAAATAGTAGATGAGTTCTTGAATAGAGTAAGTGTTGGAGGGGCTGTTTTTCAACCCGGTAACTACGAATATAAAGAAGGAATGACGGCTTCTAATTTGTTGTTAAAAGCTGAAGGGGTGACTAAAGAAGCTTTTTTAGATAGAGGGATTATTGTAAGAACACACGATAAAAGTGATAAGGAAACATTATCTTTCTCTCCGAGAAAAGCAATGGAAAATAGAGAGCATATACTATTAAAAGAAAGTGATAGTATTTATATTTTTACAAAAGAAGAATTAAAAGAGAAAGAGTTTATTACTATTAATGGAGCAGTGAATAAAGAAGGAGAGTTTGATTTCATGAAAGGAATGCGTGTTGAGGATTTAATAGTGTTGGCAGGAGGATTGAAAGATGGAGCGGATGCAAGTATGATTGATGTATCTAGAAGATTGAAAGATGGAAGTTTTGAAACTGTTAGTGAAAACTTTGATTTAAGTACAAGTAAGAATTTAGGTACTGATCATTTAAATGATTTTGTGTTAAAACCATTTGATATTGTTTCTGTAAGGTATTTAAAAGGTTATACAGAACAAAAAACAGTAACTATTACTGGAGAAGTTAATTTTGAAGGAGAATATTCAATTGGTCAAAAAAATCAAAGAATTTCTGATTTAATAGAACAAGCTGGAGGTTTAACAAAATATGCATACGTAGAAGGAGCCTTTTTAACTAGAAAGAATAACGAAGAGGAAGATGAAAAGCAATCAGACTTTATAGCTGACTTTGCCCAAAGAGATTCATTATCTAGTAATGTTGAAGAGCGTTTAAAGAAGAAGAAAGATTTTAAGATTGGAATAGAGTTACAAAAAATATTAGCCTCAGGAGAAAAAAAATCAAAGTATGATATAATTTTAGAGGAAGGAGACGAGCTATTTATCCCTTCTGAAAGACAAACGGTGAAGGTTGAAGGAGAGGTATTATCACCATCATTGGTGAGATACGAAAAAGGTAAATCATTTAAGCATTACATAGAAAGCTCAGGAGGGTTTTCTGCAAATGCAAAAAAGAGTAGAGCATATGTAGTGTATGCAAATGGAGATATTAGAACAACCAAAAAGTTTTTATTTTTTAAATCGTATCCAGATGTTAAACCTGGAGCAGTTATTCTAGTACCAAAAAAACCAGAGGTAAGAAATAAAGTGACGACGCAACAAGTAATAGCTATCACAACAGGATTAGCAACATTGGGAGTGTTGGTAAAATCATTAACAGATAAATAACTTTATAGAAGATATGAAAAATAAAGTTAAACAAGGTTCTCAAGAGGATATAGATTTATTAGAGTTATTTAATACCATATGGGAGGCTAGAAAAACAGTTGTCAAATTCCTTGTTGTTTTTGGATTAATAGGGTTGTTCATAGCAGTTTTTTCGGTTAAAGAATATACAGCCTCTACAATAGTAGTGCCGCAAACAAGTGGTTCAAAATTCGGAGGGAATTTAGGGGGGTTAGCAGCCATGGCAGGAATTAATTTAGGTGGAGGAGCAGCTACTGAAAGTATCCCTCCTACTTTATATCCAAAAATAGCACAAAGTGTACCTTTTCAGAGAGAACTATTGCAAGCATCATTAAAATTTTCCAATGTTGAAAAGGAGGTGACTTATCAAGAGTATTATGAAAAATACACAAAATTTAATTTACTTACTGCTATTAAAGAATATACCATAGGTTTACCAGGAAAGATTATCAAGCTTTTAAAAAGTGATAAAGAGGCTATTGTTATAGAGATAAGTAACGATTCAATCTACCGAATTACTAAAAATGAATATAAGCTATTTAAGAAAATACAAAAACAATTAGTAATAGAGAACAATACAAGGGATGGTTTTGTTGAAATATCGTTTTCTATGCCAGAAGCCTTGGCAGCTGCTCAAATGACAAAAAAAGCGCAAACGATATTGCAAGAAGCTATCACAAGTTTTAAGATAGAAAAAGCACAGCAAGAATTGAATTTTATACAGCAGCGCTATGATGAAGTAAAATTAGATTTTGAAAAAAAACAAGCCACATTGGCTAGTTATAGAGATAGAAATCAAGGGTTAATTACTTCACGTTCTCAATCATATTTAAAAAGAATAGAATCAGAGTATAATTTAGCGTTCAGTTTGTATTCCGAATTGGCAAAGCAATTAGAGACTCAAAAAATTCAAATAAAAGAAAACACACCAGTGTTTACTGTGATAGAACCAGTAAGTGTACCTGTTGATAAATCAAAGCCCAAAAAAGCTTTAATTATTCTTGTTTGGGTGTTTTTGGGAGGTGTTTTAGGTTTGGTTTTTATTTTAGGTAAAAAATGGATTAGTAATTTGAATACCGATGAAAAAGATAGTATATAACTTATCAAATAATTAAAATGAGTAAAAAAATATGTGTAGTTGGGCTTGGTTATGTAGGGCTACCTTTAGCAAACGCATTTGCAGCAAAGAAGTTTAAAGTTGTAGGTTTTGATATTAATGAGAGAAGAATCAAAGAATTGCAAACAGGTTATGATAGAACCTTAGAGTTAGAAAAAAATCAGTTAGATAATGTTAAAGAATGTATAAAATATACATCGAACATAAAGGAAACCATAGATTGTTCAATTTTTATAGTAACAGTTCCTACGCCGATTGATAGTAACAATCGTCCTGATTTAACTCCTTTGATAAACTCTTCTGGACTAGTTGCAAGTGTTTTAAAGAAAGGAGATATTGTAATTTATGAATCAACTGTTTATCCTGGAGTAACTGAAGAAGTATGTGTACCAGAACTTGAAAAGCATTCAAAGTTAAAGTTTAATAAAGATTTTTTCTGTGGCTATAGCCCTGAAAGGATAAACCCAGGAGATAAAGAGCATACAGTAACAAAAATACTTAAAGTAACTTCGGGGTCAACGCCAGAAGTGGCTACTGAAGTTGATGAACTATACAAGTCAATAATTGTAGCTGGGACTCACAAAGCGTCAAGTATTAAAGTAGCAGAGGCAAGTAAAGTTATCGAAAATACCCAAAGAGATGTTAATATAGCTTTAATTAATGAACTTGCATTGATTTTTGATGCAATGAAAATTGATACAAATGAAGTTTTAGAAGCTGCAGCAACAAAATGGAACTTTATAAAACTATCACCAGGTCTTGTGGGGGGACATTGCATAGGTGTAGATCCTTATTATTTAACATTTAAAGCAGAAGAATTAGGATACAAACCAAACCTTATTTTAGATGCTCGACAAATTAATAATGGAATGGGAAAGTACATTGCTGAGAATACGGTAAAAGTAATGATAGCCAATGATAAGAAGATTAATAAATCAGATGTTTTGGTTTTAGGACTAACCTTTAAGGAAGATTGTCCAGATATGAGAAACACAAAGGTTGTAGATATTATAAAGGAATTACAGACTTATGGATGTAATGTAGACGTGTATGATCCTTGGGTAGAACCTAATGGAAATAATAGTAATTATAATTACGAGGTAATTGAAAGTCCTTTTAAGTCAATAAAAAAATATGATTCTATAATTGTTGCAGTTGCTCATAAACAGTTTAAGGAGTTAACCGAAGATGATTATAAAAAAATATCAAAAGAGAGCCCTGTTATTATGGATATAAAAGGAATTGTAAAGAATCCAAATTGGAGGTTATAAACGAAAAATTTTATATTCATAGGATATAAGATAGGGGTAATTGTTTTTTGAGAAAACTGATACATTATCTTGTATTTTGTAGTATAGAAAAGTAAGGTGTATCTTAGAGAAAACACAAAATTTCAGATTAATTATAATTTAAAGTATGTGAATTCATTAATTTTTATCAATTGATGAAACGACCTCACAGACCGCGTATCTATCGTTTTATTATAATAAATAGAGAAGAAACTAGATTTAATGCATTACAAACGAAAAGTTTTCAAAGAAACCAAAAAAGCAATTAGATTTGGCTTGTGATAAGTAAGAGAGTCAATTGAAGTTGTAGTAAACATACGTAATATCGAGTTAATAAAAAGACTAATAGTTTTTATGTTATAAAAGTAAGTTAACAGTTCATATAAATTAAGAAGCAAAAAGAAATGAAGCATTTATTAATTACTGGAGGAGCAGGTTTTATAGGGAGTCATGTTGTAAGACGTTTTGTAAAACAATACCCAAATTATCATATTTATAATTTGGATGCTTTAACTTATGCAGGTAATTTAGAGAATTTAAGAGATATAGAGGAATCTCCAAACTATACTTTTTTACATGGTGATATTACAGATGAAACTTTTATTAACAAGATTTTTACAACTTACAAGTTTGATGGAGTTATTCACTTAGCAGCAGAATCACATGTAGATCGTTCAATTACTGACCCATTAGCTTTTGCGAAAACGAATATTTTAGGAACAATGATTTTGCTAAATGCATTTAAAAACTTATGGCAAAATAATTGGGAGGATAAACGTTTTTACCATATAAGTACAGATGAAGTGTATGGCTCATTAGGAGAAACAGGTTTGTTTAAAGAAAGTACTTCATACGATCCTAATTCTCCTTATTCAGCTTCTAAAGCAAGTTCAGACCATTTTGTAAGAGCATATGGGGAAACCTATGGTATGCCATTTGTCATTTCTAATTGTTCTAATAATTATGGACCCAATCATTTTCCGGAGAAATTAATTCCTCTATTTATCAATAACATTATTAATAAGAAGTCATTGCCTGTGTATGGCGATGGAAATTACACAAGAGATTGGTTGTATGTTATAGATCATGCGATAGCGATTGATTTGGTATTCCACAAAGGTATAAATCATGAAACCTATAATATTGGCGGTTTTAATGAGTGGAAAAATATCGATTTAGTAAAACTACTTTGCAAACAAATGGATGAGAAACTGGGAAGGTTAGAGGGAGAAAGTGAAAAACTAATTACCTATGTTAAAGACCGTCCAGGACACGATTTGCGATATGCAATTGATGCATCTAAAATAAACGAAGAATTGGGGTGGTCTCCAACAGTTACATTTGAAGAAGGTTTAGCAAAAACAATTGATTGGTTTTTAGAGAACAAAGAATGGATGGAAAATGTAACAAGTGGAGTATACCAAGAGTATTATCAAAAACAATATAAATAAAAAAGCATGAAAGGAATAATATTAGCAGGAGGTTCAGGAACAAGGTTACACCCATTAACCCTGTCTGTAAGTAAGCAACTACTACCTATTTACGATAAACCAATGATTTATTACCCTTTGTCGGTATTAATGCTAGCGGGGATAAAAGAAATTTTAATTATTTCGACGCCTCATGATTTGCCTAATTTTAGACGTTTATTAGGAGATGGTTCCCAGTTAGGAATTGCGTTGAGTTATGCAGAGCAACCAAGTCCTGATGGTTTGGCACAAGCTTTTATTATAGGGGAAGATTTTATTGGAGATGAAGATGTTTGTTTAGTATTGGGAGATAATATTTTTTACGGAGCAGGTTTACAAAAACTATTAAGTGAAGCTGTACAGACGGTTAAAGGTGAGCAAAAAGCAGTTGTTTTTGGTAATTATGTAAATGATCCAGAGCGTTATGGAGTAGCTGAATTTGATGCCGATAAAAATGTGATAAGTATAGAAGAAAAGCCAAAAGAACCAAAATCGAATTTTGCGGTGGTTGGTTTGTACTTTTATCCAAACTCTGTAATTAATATCGCAAAGGAAGTAAAACCTTCTCATCGAGGGGAATTAGAAATTACTTCAGTAAATCAAGCCTATTTAGGACAAGAAGAACTTAAAATGCAAATTTTAAGTAGGGGATTTGCATGGTTAGATACCGGAACTCATGAAGCCTTAACCGAAGCTACCGAGTTTGTAAAAGCGGTAGAAAAGCGTACAGGACTTAAAATAGCTTGTTTAGAGGAGATAGCATTACACTACAAATGGATTACAAGAATACAATTACAACAACAAGTAGAAGGCATGAAAGGTGATTACTTTGAGTACTTGAAGTCACTTTTGAATTAACGTTATGAAATTAGCACTGTTTTTATTAAATAAAAAAGGTTATGAGTGTTTAAAGTTAATTATAGACTCAAAAGTATATTTTCGACATATAAATTTTTTCGTAATTCTTGATAGAGATGAAGGAAATGCAGAGGATTATTATGAAGAAATGAAGGAAATATGTGTTAAACGTAAAATACCTGTTTTTAAAAGAATAGAGTTTAAAGAGATAGATGTTGATTATGGAATAGCGATTGGGTGGAGGAGGCTGATTTATAATGTAGAAAAATTAATAGTATTACACGACTCAATTTTACCAAGGTATAGAGGTTTTTCTCCTCTTGTAAATATGTTGATAAATGGAGAAGAAGAAATTGGCGTGACAGCTCTGTATGCTACAGATGAAATGGATAAAGGAGCTATTATTGATCAGTATAAAGTAAGAATAAGTTATCCTATAAAAATAAAAAAAGCCATTGATATTATTTCTGCAGGTTATCGAGAGGTTTTTATTAATTTGGTGGAAAAAATACATAATGGTCATACTATAAAATCATACCAACAAAATGAAGAAATTGCTACATATAGCGTTTGGAGAGATAACACGGATTACTTCATAGATTGGAATAAAAGTGCAGATAGTATTAAGAGGTTTGTTGATGCCGTTGGTTACCCATATTCAGGAGCTAAAACATATGTAAAAGATAAAGTTATTACGATAATAGATGTAGATGTTATAAAAGACTTAAACTTTGAATTAATTCATCCAGGGAAAATAATAATGTATAAAAAAGAAAAACCTGTAGTTATCTGTGGCTCTGGTGCGATTATAATAAATAAAGCAGAGGTAAATTCTCAAATTTATGAATTTAAGAAATTAAGAATGAGATTAGAATAATGATGATACCATTTAATAAACCCTATTTTACAGGGAAAGAAACTTTATATATTGAAGAAGCTGTAAAAATAGGGAAAATATCAGGAGACGGGATTTTTACCAAAAAATGTCATACTTTTTTTGAAGAAAACTACGGTTTTAAAAAAGCACTACTTACAACTTCTTGTACAGATGCTTTAGAAATGGCAGCAATATTGATAGATATACAACCAGGAGATGAGGTTATTATGCCTTCTTACACTTTTGTATCTACCTCAAATGCTTTTGTACTTAGAGGGGCAAAAATAATTTTTGCCGATAGTAAAATAGACCACCCAGGAATAGATGAAAGAAGTATAGAACGGTTAATTACTCCAAAAACAAAAGCAATTGTTCCTGTACATTATGCAGGAGTTGCTTGTGATATGGATATAATAATGGACTTAGCACGTAAGTATAATTTGTACGTAATTGAAGATGCTGCCCAAGCAATAGATTCATATTATAAAGGTAAGCCTTTAGGTAGTATAGGGCATTTAGCTGCGTTTTCTTTCCACGAAACAAAAAATATTATTTCTGGAGAAGGGGGCTTGTTGGCAATCAATGATGAACAATTTATAAAAAGAGCAGAGATTATACGGGAAAAGGGAACAAATCGTTCTGCATTTTTTAGAGGAGAAGTAGATAAATATGGTTGGGTAGATGTAGGTTCTTCATTTTTACCTTCAGACATTATAGCTGCTTTTTTATGGGCTCAATTAGAGAACCTAAAGGAAATTCAAAATAAAAGAAAGGAAATTTGGGTACAATATTATACAGGTTTAAATAAATGGGCAGAAGAAAACAATGTAAGGTTACCCTTTATACCAGACTTTGCAATGAATAATGCACACATGTTTTATATGGTGTGTGAAAATGCTGCACAAAGAAAAACATTGATTAAAAAACTTAAAGCAAAGAACATTCATTCTGTATTTCATTATTTAAGTTTGCATAAAAGTCCTTTTTACGCTAAACAATATGAAGGCGGTAAGCTAGAAAAAGCTGATGATTATTCAGATTGCTTAGTGCGCTTACCTATGTATTATGAATTAACCAAGGAAAATGTACAGTACATAATAGATAGCATTATTAATGAGTAAAATTTTACATTTAATACCTGATGAGAAAATCACAGATGATGTTATTGGAAATTTTGAAAAAGTTTTTAAAAATAATATTTTTTTTGTGTTAGGAGATAGTGTTAATCGTAGGCACTGTAAGACAGAAAGAGATAATGTAGTTTTTGGAGGTTTTAGTTTATTTTCGAAAGATAACATAGAGCAAGATGTTGTTGCAGTTGTTGTTCATGGGTTGAATTATGTATTTGCTAAGTTGTTAGTAGAGTTAGATGTTAATGTGAAAACAGCATGGTTTGCATGGGGGTTTGATGTGTATAACCTACCAAAAATTAGAAATACATTATATGCTCCTGAAACCTTATCATATTTAAAAAGTAATAATCGGAAATATACACTTATAAATAGTATTAAAAAGCATAAAGTTCTTCGGTCTTTATATTATAAGCATATTAAAAAAACAGACGATTTTTATAATGTTTATGAATTAGCACATAAGCGTGTTGATTATTTCTGTACATATATAAAAGAAGATTACGATTTTTTTGTAGGTTTTTATCCAAATAGATTAGCGTATCAAGAAATAGGATATTCTACTATTAATCAGTATTTGGCAGGACAATCAAATTTGAGAATTAATTTGGATGCTCAAAATATTATTTTAGGTAATTCAAACTCAGTAGAAAATAATCACTTAGATGCTCTCGAAATAATTAATAAATCAGGTTTTAAAGAAAGAGTATTTGTTCCTTTAAGTTATGGGAATAATCAAAAATATAAGTCAGTTGTTTTAAATAGAGGTAAAGAATTGTTAGGAGAAAATTTTTGCCCTATTTTGGATTTTATGGAAAGAGATAAATATTTCAATTTATTATCTAGTTGTAGTATAGCTGTTTTTTATCATTACAGGCAACAAGCAATGGGTAATATATTAGCCTTGCTTTATATGGGAGTTCGTGTTTATTTGTCTTCTAAAAACCCAATATACTACTACTTTAAGAGGTTAGGAATTTATGTATTTGATTTTGATATTGATTTTTCATTATACTCAAATACCATTTTGGAAAAGGATAAGCAAGAAATTAATCGAAAAATTCTAGATAAGCTATTTACAGAAAATGTTTTACAATCACAGTATTTGGAATTAGTAAATAAATTAATAGGTGTCGATAAATAAACAAGTTAAGACAGGAGTAAAATGGACAACTATAAGTACAATTGTATTGGCTGTAGTTGCTATATTAAAGGTTTCCATCCTTACTCGATTTTTAGATAAATCTGATTTTGGATTGATGGCGCTGGTTACTTTTGTCATGGGATTTATGAATCTGTTTAATGATATGGGAGTGACCTCAGCTATTTTACATAAGCAAGGCATTACTAAAAATCAATATGCTAGTTTATATTGGATAAATTGGATGGTAAGTATAGTTATGTATGTAATATTACTTCTCATTACTCCGTTAGTTACATCTTTTTATAAACAACCTTTGTTGAATACGTTAATACCTTTAATAGGTCTTAATTTATTGATATCAGGCTTGGGGAGACAGTATAAGACAATAGAACGAAAACATCTTTTGTTCAATATCATAAGCCTTATAGATATAATAGGTGCTTTATTATCTTTAGGACTTTCTGTAGTACTTGCTGTTTTTGATTATGGGGTTTTTGCACTGGTTTACTCTGTTATATTTCAAGCTTTATTTTCTAATGTATGTTATTTTATAATAGGTGTAAGAAAATACGGGCTTTTATTTCATTTTAAATTCAAAGAGACAAAAGAGTTTTTAAAAATAGGGATGTATCAGGTAGGAGGTCAGGTAATTAATTATTTTAATCGAGATTTAGATATATTAATTATCGGAAAGTTTTTTTCTACAGATATTTTGGGAGGTTATAGTTTGGCTAAACAGTTAGTTTTTCGTCCTGTGCAAGTAATTAATCCGGTAGTTGTCAAAGTAGCTGCACCTGCGTTAGCTTTGATGCAGAAAAATATACAAGAATTAAAAAGTGGATATTTAAGACTAGTAAATATTGTAGCATCAATTAACATCCCTGTTTATTTTGGGTTAATATTATTAGCACCATGGGTAGTGAAAATAATGTATGGAGGAGGTTTTGATGAGATCGTTGTTTTAGTTAGAGTTCTTTCTGTTTATATGATGTTTAGGTCTATAGGAAATCCAGTAGGGAGCCTTGTAGTAGCAACAGGAAGGACTGATTTGGAGTTCTTATGGAATTTTATAACCTTATTTATTGTACCCGTATTTATATATTTTGGAAGTCTATACGGTATTTTGGGAGTTACAATTAGTCTAGTATTAGTAATGATACTATTATATTATCCTAGTTGGAGGCTATTAGTAAATAATTTAACAGGAGCAAGTTTTAAGGAATATTTTCAGGCAAGCTTTAAGGTACAGTTAAATTTTTATAAATTAATAAAAGGTTAAATGGGGAATAAAAATAAAATAACATTAATTTTTTCAATTGATGTATTTTTAACTGCTTTTGCATTTATTATCCCGATGATAGGATATTTGAATATCTTATTCAAAGGTTTTATAACTTCATGGAGTTTAATTCTTGTTTATTTTGTTTACTTACTGGTTAAGTACAAAAAAATCCCTTTACGTAAAGCAAGTATAAAAATTGATTTTTTATTTCTTATAGGGTTTATTCTTGTTGTTTTTTTTAATTTTGTATTGGTAGATTTTAATTCTAAATCGAAACAATACTTTTTGATATTTTTCTTTTTTGCAATATTGTACGTTATAGATGCTATTTACGAATATGATATAAGAAAAAGAGTCACAATTATATTTTTGATTTTTATAGCCTTAGGAGTACAAGCAAGTATTTCTATTCCTTATATTTTAGACTCTAAGTTTCTGTTAGTAAGGCTGTTGGCCTCAGGTCAGTTATCTGATGATTTAGCAAAAGAAGCATTGAAAAATGGAGTAGGAACAAATGCTTTATACACCTCCTTGAGCGGATTGTGTTTGTTTGGATTGGTAATTCAAAGTTATTTACAAAGCTCTTTTGCAAGAATAATAATGTTTATAGCAATTTTTAGTATGATATTTTCAATTTTTATATCTACTTTTTTTGCTTCTATATTTATGTTTGTTCTAGGTGTCCTATTGTTGTTTTTTTTTAGGTTTAAAAAGTTATTTAGTTTTAAGGCTATAGTAGTAGGAATAGTGGTTTTATCTATATCAGTTTATATTTTTAATCAATATTTATCAGATACTAGGTTATTAGGTCCAATTTTGAGTAAAATAGAGAGATTTTCAAAACAAGGAGGAGATGTTACAGGAAGAGATAAATTAGCAAATGTTTCATTAGAAACTTTTTATGATAATCCGTTTTTCGGAATAGGTATTCCTCCATGGCAGTCGTATGATAAAGTTGGAGAGCATATGCCTTGGGTTGATTTTTTAGCAAATTTTGGTCTTTTAGGTTTTTTACCCTTACTTGTTTTTTTGTTTATCCGAATAAAGAACAGATTTTCACACTTTAGATTTAAAAGTTCAATTGATATAGCATGTTTTATAGGTGTTTTTCTTTTTATTTTATCAAACTTTATAAGCCCAATGATTACGACTCCCATAACATATATAAGCTTAATTTTTATATATACTTCAAATAGTTTTAAGAATGACTTTCTATAAATAAGAGATGTATGAAAGAGATTAAAGTGTTAGTTGTTACTGGGATTCTTCCTGTTTCAGCTATAGAGTATAAAAAAACGGAAAATGATATATTATTAGTAACGGAGGATGAGATCAACTCGAGAAATAAAGATATCTCATTTAAATATATTTTTACTTTTCCGTATGCTAATAGGATATTAGCTAAAGCCTCATCAAAATGGAATTCATATTATCAGTTAAAACAAGAGAAAGAGTTTGAGTTAAAAGGAAGAAAATTATTCTTATTTCCTGTTTTTTTACTCCCCAAAAAAGTATTTTTTAGAAATACCTTAATAAGGTTAAGTCTTTTTTTATATAGAAAAAGAATAGAGAAAATAATTAATAATTATCAGCCAACAGTTCTTCATGCACATAATGTAGCTACTAGTGCATATATAGTACGCTTGCTGAGTAAAAAATATAATATCCCTTATATAGTCACGTTACGTGGTTTAAATAGAAATAAAGATGAAAAGGTTAAAAAAAACTTAGAAGGAGCAAGAGACTTAATAGCAATTAGCTCTCGTCAAATAGTTGAGAGTGAAATGTTGGTCAACAAAAAAGTTAATTTTATCCCACATGGAGTAGGTCAACATTTTTTTAAAAATAAAGAAAATAAAAAGATAAACCAGCCAATTCGGTTAGTTACAGTATCAAGATTATTGAAGCTAAAGAATATAGATTTAGTTATAAAAAGTTTAAGTTATTTTGAATACGATTTTATTTTTGATATTTACGGTGATGGGGCAGAGAAGCACAATTTAAGTCAATTAATAAAACAGCATAATTTAGGAGGTAAAGTTACTCTTAAAGGGTTTATTAATAATCAAGATTTGCCTTCGGTTTTATTAAAATATGATTTATTCATTATGCCAAGTTATCCTGAAACTTTAGGAAGGGTTTATTTTGAAGCTATGGCATGTGGACTACCAGTTATAGCTGCTAAAAACACGGGTATTGACGGTTTAATTACAGAGAGGAAAGAAGGGTTTTTATTAGAGCCATATGAGGAGCAAAAGTTTACTGAAGAATTACATGAAATTTTAAATGGTCTTATTTCATTAAAAGTATCTTATAAAAAGATGAGTGATAATGCCAAAATTTATGCAGAGCAATATACATGGGATAAAATTGTACCTAAGTATATCGAGCTATATAAAAAATAAATTGACTATGACTGAAAAGACATTCTTGTCGATGCTAACAATATCCTTTTTCATAAGTTGTGCAAGGATTAACTTTAATGTTCCTGTAACTAGTTATAAGATTTTGCAACATAATAAATCAGAGATAGAAAGAGGTAATATGAAGCTTAGTGCTGCCAAAATAGAATTGATAAAAGATGCAAATGAAATATTAGAAAAGAGAGAATTATATTCTGTAACTTATAAAAAACAAATTCCACCTAGCCAATCTAAACATGACTATTATAGTATAGCACCTTATTGGTGGCCAGATGAAAAGCAGTCAAAAGGTATACCATATTTAAGAAAAGATGGTAAAGTAAACCCAGAAAGCCGAGAAATTACCGATAGTTATATGGTAGGTAATTTAAGTGCCGATATATATAAGCTTGGTCTAGTTTATTCTTATACAGAAGATGAAGAATATGTTAAGTGGATAAATCAATTAATTGATGTTTTCTTTATAAATGAAGACACCAAAATGAACCCAAACTTTAACTTTTCTCAGTTAGTTAAAGGAAAGAGTAGGTCTGAAGGAGGAAGTATAACCATTGGCTCTGTTTCATTTATTCGTTTAATAGAAGGAGTACAGTTAGTTAAAGATTCTAAGACTTTTGATAAACAAAGATATAAGTTGTTAAAAAATTGGTTTACCGATTTTACCAGTTGGATGGAAAACAATAAAGCCCCAAGCGTAGAGAGCAAGGCAAAAAACAATATAGGTGTATATTACACGGCACAAATTGTTGCTTTTAATTTATTTATAGGCAATAAAACAAAAGCTAAAAAAATATTAAAGACCAAAGGTAAGATTATTGTAGAAAATCAAATAGAAGCAGATGGAAGCTTAGGAACAGAATTAAACAGAGTTAAACCATGGGAATATGTGAAGTATACATTAAGTGCTTTTGACTATTTGGTACAATTTTCAGAAAAGTTAGGAGACAATTTATATTATTATGAAAATGAAAAAGGAGGAAGTATCGAAAAAACCTATCAATGGTTAATACCCTACGCTAAAGCTGATAAGAAATGGAGTTTTGGAGGAAAGTCCCCCTCATCAAGACAAGTTCAGAGAGTCTTATTGAGGTCTAATATCCGAGGTTACAAAGATAGTGTTAAAGACAAAAATGTTGGTCTTATGCCTATTGAAATATTAACAAATAATGTGTATTGAAAAATATAGATGAATATACATTTTAAGGAATGTTTATTAAAATGAAAAAACAAACTGTTTTACATATAACGAATGATTATTCTGGATCTAAGGTTTATAAAAACTTGGTAGGAGAATTAGATAAATTAGGTTTAACCCAGGTTGTCTATAACCCGATTAAAGAAGAAAATAAAATTGGTAAAAATAAAATAGAGTTTAATGTTAAAGATTCTGAGATTATTTACTCTCATATCTTAAACAAAACTACCGACCGTGCTTTTTATAAGAAAAAGATAAAAAAGGTTTTAAAAAATATTGAAAGTAAGGTTGATCTTTCAGGGATAGATGTTATTCATGCACATACCTGGTATAGTGATGGAGGGGTGGCTTATTTATTATCAAAAAAATATAATATTCCATATGTTATTGCTGTTAGAAATACTGATTTAAATGTACATTATAGATATTTTGTTCAACATCGTGGGTTTGGCTTCAAAATTCTTAATAAAGCAAAAAGAATATTTTTAATAGGAAAATATCAAGAAACATTTTTCGATAGTTATAAAAAGGCTGATGCGATACCAATAAAAAAAATAGAAGTTATTCCTAATGGGGTAGATTTTTTTTGGATTCAAAACCATAACGAGTTTAAACCATCAAAAGAGATTGTTAAATTTAAGTTTTTATATGTAGGTACTTTTATTAAGCGGAAAAAATTGGTTGAGTTGCAAGAAGCGGTTAAAATACTTGCTACAAGAGAGGGTGTAAATTGTGAATTACATATTGTAGGAAAAGAAGGAGAGCAAACAGAAGTGATTATGGAAAACATTAAATCATTTCCAGACTTATTTAAGTATCATGGTAAAATTGAACAAAAAGAAGAATTGATTAAAATCTATAGAGATTGTCACTTTTTTACCATGCCCTCAAAGCACGAAACTTTTGGATTGGTATATGTAGAAGCAATGTTACAAGGTTTACCTATTTTATATACAAAAAACGAAGGGATAGATGGTTTTTATGATGAAAAAATTGGGGAAAAAGTTATATCAAGTGAGGTAGAAGAAATAAAAGAAGCCCTAGAGAAGTTAATAAAAAATCATAGTTTATATGTTTTACCTATAAATAAATTAAAAGAGAACCACAATTGGTGTAATATAGCAAAGGTTTATAAAGATATTTACTATAATATAAAAAGATAAATTAGAGAAAATGAAAATAATATATCTCCACCAATACTTTAAATTTCCCGATGAAACAGGAGGGACACGCTCTTATGATTTAGCTTCTTCTTTTGTTAAAAAAGGATATGATGTAACTATGATTACAGCAACATCTGACGAAGGATATAAAAGTGAGAAGCGTTGGTTCGAAATAGAAAGAGAAGGAATAAAAGTGAATTATATTTACTTACCATACGGGAATCATATGTCTTACCTACAAAGAAGTTTAGTTTTTTTTAAATTCTTATGGTTTTCTTCTTTTCGTTTATTAAAATTAAATGGAGATATAGTATTAGCTACTTCTACGCCATTAACAATAGGTATTCCTGCTTTAATAAAAAAGTGGTTAGGAAAAACGCCTTTTGTTTTTGAAGTGCGTGATGTTTGGCCAGAAGCAGTTATTGCAATCGGGGCTATTAAAAATAAAATATTACAAAAACTACTTTTTGGATTAGAAAAATTAATTTATAAAAAAGCACAGGCTATAGTCCCTCTTTCTACCGATATGCAAAAGTCGATAGTCTCTCGTTATCCTCAATTTAAAGATAAAACGGAAATTGTTATTGAAAATATAGCAGAAGTTAATCGTTTTCAAGATAATGTAAATCAAATAAATTTAGAGGAAATTGTCGGGTTTCAGCCAAGGTTTTCGGTGTTATATGCTGGTACTTTTGGAAAGGTAAATGGAATACATAAAGTGATTAAACTTGCAGAAAAAGGGTTGAAGTTAGATAAAGGATTAGTGTTTATACTCATCGGTTCAGGTGCCGAAAAAGAAAATATAACACAACTAGCAAAAGACATAGGCGTTTTTAAAAAAAATGTTTTTATCCTAGACCCAATTTCAAAAAACGAATTACCTTTATGGTATAATGCAGTATCTATGGGGTCCTCTTTTGTAATAGATATACCTGAACTTTGGGCAAATAGTGCAAATAAATTCTTTGATACTTTAGCAGCAGCAAAGCCAGTGTTAATTAATCATGAAGGTTGGCAGGCTGAAACCATAAAGAAGCAAAATGTTGGTTATGTATTACCTTTTGATATAACAGAAAAAGTTGCTGAAAATTTTGTGAAATACACAAAAGATAGTTTATTAATTAATAAACAAAGTGAAGCTTCTTTAACTTTAGCGAAAGAGAAATATTCTTTAGAAGTTGCTACACAAAATTATTTGAAAATATTTAATAAAATAAAACGAAAAATAGAACAAAACTCCGGACAGACGACACATTAAAAAGCAAAATAAAAAAATGCTCGTAAATTAGAAGAAACTACTTATGATAAAAGCATCTTGTGTGATAAATATGTAAATTTGATAGCCTCTGATTTATGAACTAAGTTGGTGAAATAAAATATTTGGTTTATAAATAACAATATTTTAAAGATTATATAGAGGTACTATATGAGGTTAATTAATTATGAAAGATTATTTTTTTGTTCCAGGAAATAGGTTACACAAATTAGCCACTATTGAAGCTTTAGGAGTTTATGTTATTATAGACCTTGAAGATGCGGTAAAAGCTTCAGACAGAGTAGCTATTATAGATGAACTATGTGAGAATCCATTAAAATATAAAAAACATTACTTGCGTATACCTTTGTATGATGTAAATTTACAGGTAAATATACAGGCTTTACAGAAGCTTATAGATGCTGGTTATAGCAATTTTATATTTCCAAAATTACAGAGTGCTTTAGATTTTGAGTTTATTATAAAAGCAATAGATAAAATTGATTTAAAACTTATATTGCTAGTTGAAACCGCTCGTTTTTTCTTGGAGTTACAACAGATACTTTTAACTAGTCAGGGATTGATAAAAGGGTTAGCACTAGGGAGTCACGATTTTATGAGTGAAATAGGAGGAAATCATACGTTAAAAAATTTGGAATATCCTCGCCTACAGTTGTTATACTTGGCACGAATGATAAATATTGAGGCCATAGATATAGCTTCTATGGAACTGAAAGATGAAAACCTACTAAGAAAAGAAATTACAGATGGTTTTCATAAGGGGTATGATGCTAAATTTTATATTCACCCATGGCAGTTAGAATGTAAAAGAAAAATGAAATTATACTCTGATGCTGATTTAGTATGGGCAAAAAAAGTAATAACTGCCTTAGGAAAAGTTGAAGATAAAGAGGAGTTCAATCCAATAATAATAGATAATCAAATAATAGAACGCCCTCATTTGAATAAGGCTAAAAAAATAATTAATCATTATGAAACCAAGTAATTTAGGAAATTTTTACGATGCTTTTGTTGTTGGGGAAACAATAAAGCATTCACTAACTAAAACAATATTTGAAAGTGACAATAATTTATTTAGTCTATTAACAATGAATCATCATCCTGTTCATTTAAGTTTGGAACATGTGAAAGATCACCAGCATGGAAAAATTTTGGTAGTAGGAACTTTAGTTTTTAGTTTAGTAGTGGGGATAACAGTCCCAGATATTAGCGGTAAAGCAGTAGCTAACTTAGAATATGAAAGTGTAAATCATATAGGACCTGTTTTTGTTAACGATACGATTAGCGCAAAAACAACGGTATTAGATAAACGTGAGTCTAAGTCCAAAAACGACAGAGGTATTGTATATGTTGAAACAATAGCATATAACCAGTATAATAAACCTGTTTTAAGTTTTAGAAGAAAAGTATTAATTCCTAAAAAAAAATAAAATGAGTGACTATTTAATGAGAAGTTTGTTGTTTGTTCCTGCTCATAACAAAAAGTTAATGGATAGTGCTACAAAAATTAATACAGATATTTTACTTTTTGATATAGAAGATTCAGTACAGCCTATGGAAAACAAACAAAAGGCACGTGATTTGGTAAGGAAAATGGTTAGTGAAGGTGCTTTTAAAGAAAAAGTAATATTCCCAAGAATAAATGATAGAGAAAGCGGACAGTTGCTAAAAGATGTAAATCAATTAACTATTGATGGAATATCTGGATTTATGTATCCAAAAGCAAAAAAAGGAGAAGATATCTATTTTTTTGATAAACTGCTTGAAACAATAGAATACGAAAAAGGAATACCAGTAGGAACGTTTAAAATAATCCCTTTAATAGAAACAGCTTCAGCTGTTTTGAATGCACAAGATATCTGCAATGCTTCTTCAAGAGTAATTGCTATAGCCTACGGTTCAGAAGACTTTATTGCTGATTTAGAAGGGCAGCATGATTTGAATCATGAAAGTCTATTTGTGCCTAGAAATATGATTGCAATGGCAGCAAGAGCTTGTAAAGTAATACCTATTGATACAGTTCATGTAAGAGTTAAAGATTTAGAAGATTTAGAGAAAAATCTTATTCTATCCAAAAAATTAGGGTATGAAGGGATGCTTTGTTTAAATCCAATAGAACTTCCTTTGGTTCATAGGTATTTTTCTCCCTCAGAACAAGATGTTAAAGAAGCCAAAGAGATTTTAAAATTAGATAAAGAAGCAAGAGAAAACAATCAAGGAGTTGCTATTATGAATGGTAAATTTATAGGACCTCCTTTTGTGTTAAAAGCAAATAAAACGATAGAGAAATATAAAAGAATAATAGGTAGAAACAATGGATAGAATAATTATTATTGGAGGTTCAGGAGCGGCAATTGTTATTGGAGAAGCAATCAATCATGCAAAAAATAAGTTTGGTTTGAAAGCAGAGTTTGTGGGGTTGTTAAATGATGCTGATGTTACAGAGATTAATGGAGTTCCGGTTTTAGGAAAAACAGAAGAAGCAAAAAAGCTTGTTAAAGAAGGGTATAAATTTCTGTTTACAATTTATAAGATGGGAGGGCAACCAGAAAGAATTAAGCTTTTTAAAAGTTTAAATATACCTAATGATAGTTTGTTTACTTTTATTCACCCTCTAGCTTTTGTATCGCCTTCAGTAATGTTAGAGCCTGGTGTTGTTGTCATGCCTAATGCAAGTATTTCTTGTGGAACAAGAATAGGGAAGTGCAGCTTAATAATGAGCAATGTTACAATTGGACATGATAATAAAATAGAAGAGCATTGTTTTTTTACAGCCAGTTCATGTTTAGGTTCTTATTTGGAAATAGGTGAAGGTGTTTGGGTTGGTATGAATGCAACTATTAGGGGAAAACAAAGTATTGGAAAGTATTCAGCATTAGGAATAGGTAGTATTGTAACCAAAGATGTACCAGAAAATGAACTATGGGTTGGAACTCCTGCTAAGTTTCACAAAAGTGTAAATGATAAAATTACAATGTAATGTATATATATATAAAAAGAGTTTTTGATATTTTATTTTCTTTTGTTTTAGCTCTAATTTTTTTACCTATCATCTTAGTGTTATTAATTTACCTGAAAATACATTTTAAATCTAATCCTATTTTTAAGCAGAAAAGGTTAGGGTACAAAAATCAAGAGTTTTATATATTTAAGTTAAAAACAATGAAGGATGTTTTTGATGAAGAAGGAAACCCTTTACCAGATAAAATGAGAATAACAAGACAAGGGGCTTTAATTAGAAAGTTATCTTTGGATGAGATTCCTCAGGTTTTTAATATTTTAAGAGGAGAAATGTCTTTTCTAGGTCCAAGACCATTATCGATAAAAAATTTACCCTTTTATAGCAAAAGGGAATTAAAAAGACATAATGTTAAGCCTGGAATTAGTGGTTTAGCACAAGTCAATGGAAGAAATTCGTTAGATTGGAATAATAGGCTTGAGATGGATGTGTATTATGTGGAAAACTTATCCATGATGTTAGATATTAAAATTCTTTTAAAAACTATTCAATATGTAATTTCTAGGAAAGATATTGCAATAACCCCTCAGATACCATCTCTAATTAAGACTAGATCGAAAAGCGAAAAGACAGTTAATGATTGAAATAATAAATAAAGATATTAGAGTTTTTCGTGATGATCTTTATCCATTTTTGGGAGGAGGGAATAAAGGTCGAAAAATGGATGCCATTGCTAAGGATGTTTTTTTGAAGAAAGCCAATGCTTTAGTAACCACTGGAGGTTTTCAGTCCAATCATTGTAGAGCTGTCGCTGTTTTTTCTGCCCAGAAAAAAATCAAATGTACTCTGGTTTTACATGGTTCAAGAGAAGATTTTTTAAAAGAGTCAGGAAATGCTAAAATAATGCGTCTTTCGGGAGCAGAGATTGTGTTTGTAGATAATGCAAGCCAAATTAGTAATGCTATGGACAAAGCAATGGAGCTGTATAAAAATACAGGTTTTAAACCGTATTATATTTGGGGAGGAGGACATACTCTTGAAGGAGGGTTGGCTTATATTGAAGCTGTGCAGGAACTAAAAACATATAGTAATAAAAATAGTTGGATACCAGATTATATTTTTCATGCATCAGGTACAGGATCAACACAATCGGGTATCATGGCTGGCTTAGATAAGTTTGGTTTTGAAAACACGAAGGTTATAGGGGTTTCTGTGGGTAGAAAGTCTGAATTGGCAACAAAAATTGTCGATGATTTTTATAAAAAGCTTTGTGTAAATTATCATATTAATTGTTTAAAAAGAGAAGTTATTGTTTTAGATGATTATTTGATGGGAGGCTATGGGCATTTCAATGAAGAACTAAAAAAGCTAAGTCTTAATTCTATAAGAAAATACGGTTTTACTTTAGATACT
Source organism: Tenacibaculum sp. DPLXC6 (assembly GCF_056815515.1). Classification (NCBI taxonomy): domain Bacteria; kingdom Pseudomonadati; phylum Bacteroidota; class Flavobacteriia; order Flavobacteriales; family Flavobacteriaceae; genus Tenacibaculum; species Tenacibaculum sp. DPLXC6. The sequence goes on along the minus strand of NZ_CP141806.1, from coordinate 1,529,022 downwards.
TGTTATTCGGGAAAAGCCTTTTACGGAATGTTAGATTATATAGATAAAAATAAAATTAACGATAAAAATATTCTGTTTTGGCATACGGGAGGAATATTTAATTTTTTAGCCGAAGAATAATATGAATATACTTTTTACTTGCGCAGGTAGGCGTAATTATCTAATCAATTACTTTAAAGAAGCACTAGGAGGAGAAGGGAAAGTCTTTGCGACTGATATGCAACTCACAGCTCCGGCATTAGTAGATGCAGATGTAGCCATTAAAGTTCCAGCAATCTATAATGATGACTATATACCATCACTTTTAAAAATAGTGAAAGAAAATCAAATAAATTGTGTTATTTCTTTAAATGATTTGGAGTTGCCTATTTTAAGTGAGGCTAAAACTAAAATAGAAAACTTAGGAGCTAGAGTTATTGTATCTGATAAAAATGTGATTAAGATTGCTTTTGATAAATGGGAGACAGTAAAATTTTTAGAAAACATAGGGTTAAAGTCACCAAAAACCTTTATTGATATCAATAAGGCTAAAAAAGCTCTTGAGTCAGGAGAACTGAAATTTCCATTGGTTGTAAAACCGCGTTGGGGAAGTGCTTCTATAGGAATCGATTTTCCTGAAGGTTTAGAGGAGCTGGAGCTTGTCTATAAGCTGCAAAGCATACGTTTAAAAAGAACAATTCTTGCTGAAGCCAGTAAAGAAGATATAGGCCATGCCATTTTGATTCAGGAAAAAATTCCGGGAACAGAGTACGGAATGGATGTATTAAATGACTTTAATAAAGCTTATGTAGGGACTTTTGTTCGAGAGAAAATACAAATGCGATCAGGAGAAACAGACAAAGCGATGTCTGTAATAGAAACCAGATTTGAGCAAGCAGGAAAAGTAATAGGAGAAAAACTTAAACATATTGGAAATCTAGACTGTGATATTTTTGAACATGAAGGAGAGTTGTATGTTTTAGAGTTAAATCCACGTTTCGGAGGGGGATACCCATTTTCACATGAAGCAGGAAATAATACAGCGGCAATTTTTATTGAATGGTTAAAAGGGAATAATAATATAAGTTCATTTTCAAATTACAGATCTGGAGAAATGTTTTCCAAGTGTGATAGATTATTAAAAGTGAATTAATTCTTATAAGAAGTAGAAAAAATAACTTTTAATATAAAAATTATTCCGACAAAGAAAAGTATAAAAATGAAAGAAAAAATATGGCTTTCCTCTCCACACATGGGAGGTAGCGAACAAAAATATGTACAAGAAGCGTTTGATACCAATTGGGTAGCGCCTTTAGGACGTAACGTAAATGGTTTTGAACAAGATTTAGAGGAGTATGTTGGAGAGAATTCAAAAGTTGCTTGTTTAGCTTCTGGAACTTCAGCCCTACATTTAGCATTGATTTTAGCGGGAGTAAGCAATGGAGATGAGGTTTTGTGTCAAAGTATGACCTTTTCCGCTTCTGCAAACCCAATAACGTACCAAGGGGCTATTCCTGTCTTTGTAGATAGTGAAGAAGAAACTTGGAATATGTGTCCAAAAGCGTTAGAGGAAGCTATCAAAGAAGGTATGGCTAAGGGGAAAAAACCAAAAGCAATCATAGTGGTACATTTATATGGGATGCCTGCTAAAATGGATGAAATTGTAGCGATTTCTAAAAAATACGGTATAACCTTAATAGAAGATGCGGCGGAAGCATTAGGTTCAACCTACAAAGGACAAAAATGTGGTACGTTTGGTGATTTCGGAATTTTATCATTTAACGGAAATAAAATAATCACAACTTCTGGTGGAGGTGCTCTGGTATGTAAGAATGAAGAAGATAAACAAAAAGCCATTTTTTTAGCAACCCAAGCACGTGATAATGCCCCTCATTACCAACATTCACACATAGGATATAACTATCGTATGAGTAATATTGTGGCAGGTATAGGTCGTGGTCAAATGGAGGTGTTAGATAAACACATTGGTTTTAGAAGAGCTAATAATCAGTTTTATCAAGAAGTATTCAAAAATGTAGATGGAATAAGAGTTTTAACAGAACCAACATCAGAATATTTCTCTAATCACTGGTTAAGTGCTGTAGTTATAGAGGAAAGTATAACGGGTTTTTCAAGAGAAGAGCTACGTTTAGCTTTAGAAAAAGAGAATATTGAATCTCGTCCCTTATGGAAACCAATGCATTTACAACCTGTTTTTAAAGATTGCAAATATTACGGAGCTAACATCTCAGAAAAATTGTTTGAAGAAGGATTATGTTTACCATCAGGTTCCAATCTCATAGACGAAGATAGAGTACGAATAAAAGGAGCGATTCAAAAACTAATAAACTTATAATTCTGAATTCAGGTTTTCCTGAGCCTTAATTTTTCAATACATTAGTATAATATCAAAAAAGCTATCATGATTTTTAAACAAACAGATATTCCTGAAGTTGTAGTTATTGAGCCCAAGGTTTTTGGAGATCAAAGAGGGTATTTTTTTGAGTCTTTTAATCAAAAAGAGTTTGAAGAAAATATTGGACGAATAAATTTTGTTCAGGATAACGAATCCAAATCAGTTTTTGGAGCATTAAGAGGATTACATTTTCAGAAGCCTCCATTTGCACAAGCTAAGTTAGTGAGATGTATTCAGGGTAAGATATTAGATATTACGGTTGATATTCGAAAGAACTCACCTACTTATGGGGGATGTTTTTCAGTAGAGTTATCCGAAGAAAATAAAAAACAATTATTTATACCGAGGGGATTTGCACATGGATTTGTAACTTTATCTAAAGAAGCTATTTTTGCATATAAAGTGGATAATTGGTATGCACCAGAATACGACTCTGGAATTATTTGGAATGATCCTACTTTGAATATTGATTGGGAAATTAATTCAGAAGAGGTAATACTTTCTCCAAAAGACCAACAACTTTTAACTTTTAAAGAGCTAGAAACTCCATTTATTTATTAGTAGCTTTGAAAAGTTTATATAGTAAATTTTTATGAGGAACATATGTAACTAATAGAGCTATACATGATTATAGGTATGCTATAGATTCATCAAAACTCAAAAATGAATTAGGCTGGGAACCGTCTTTACAATTTGAGGAAGGCATAGAAAAAACAGTAAAATGGTATTTGGAAAATAATGAATGGATTGACCGTGTAACAAGTGGAGAGTACCAAAAATATTATAAAGAAATGTATGAATAATAAAAAAGCCAAAACTTTTAGTTTCGGCTTTTTTATTTATGAGATAGAGATTTATCTAAGTCTACTTAAGCTTAAATCATTATTGTATTTAACAATAAATAATCCTTGATTTCCGCTACTTCCAAACATTTTTTTATGATAGTCAAATTTATTTTCAACACGTAAAGAAACTCCTTTTTTAAAGGTTTCTGTAAGCTCATTTCCTGAAGCCAAACGCATTAAAACATCATATGTAATATCAAACCCTTTAATAGCATAGTCTGAAGGAATAGTATTATTTTTTTGTAAATATTTGTTATTGAAATCTTTCGTTTCTAAGGCGTCTTCGTCTGAATAAGTGTTAGAAACGTAAGTAAAATTGATGCTGGAAAGCTTATTATTATCAATCTTATCATAAGCGTTACCTTTGCTGGTAGCAAATACTTGAACTTTAGTTTCATCAGGTAAGCTAATCATACTATTTAAAGCATCAGCAACAACTACATTATCTTCTGAAGCAAAGATTACCCAGTTATGTCTTTTAGAAGACATCTTACTTGTAAAGCGCTCTCTTTTTATATAACCTTTTTCTGGTTTTAAAACATGTATATTATTAATACTATCATGTTTTTTTAGCTCAGAAATAATTTTAGAAACCCTCGTGTTTGTTTCTTTTTGATCATCACTAACAATAAAAATTTCTTGATCTTTATAGCTGTCTTTTAAATAAGAAGCTAAATAACTCACATAATTATCTTTTTCAGGTGAAGTTTTAACTAATTTAGAAGAAGAGAATTTACTTTGTTTACTAGAGTAATGAGGAAAAACTACAGGAGCATTTACATCGCGAGCAACAACTTCAGCTTTATCAGAGTAAAAAGGACCAATAACTACATCGGTATTTTCTAGTTTTTTGTCTTTTAATATAGTTGCTATATTTTTTCCTCTGTTTCCTGTATCGAAAACATTAACTTTTACTTGTACTCCTTGCTTTTTAATAGAGTCAATAGCTATCTCTGCCCCAAGATAAAAGTCAGTAACCATATTTGCTAATTGGTTTCCTTCAAAAATATCTTTACTTGATTGAGAGTTATACTCGTCAGCTTTAAATGGAAGTAAAATGGCAAGGTTTATAGAAGTATCTGTTTGAACAGAATCTTTATAAAAAGTATAATTCTCTTTTTTATTTACTTCTTCAATAGGTTTAATTTTTAATAATTGACCTATTGATAATTTATTATCAACTAAACCTGGATATTCAGGGTTTAAACGTAATAAATCTTCTTTGGATACATTGTAGAAACGAGTTAAACTATACATAGTTTCTTTACTCTTTACAGTATGCGTTAAGAACTTTTCTAAAACTTTTTCTTTATCAATAGTAATAGTTTTCTTGATTTCCTTAACCTTTAATACCTGACCTATACTTAAATTATTACTTTGAATATTAGTGTATTCAGGATTAAATTTAATTAAGTCATCTTTGGTAATACCGTACTGTTTTGTAATGCGATACACAGTTTCTCCTTTTTGAACTTCGTGAGTCTCATATTCAACAATTGTTTGTTTAAAAACAGTATCATCTTCATTAGTTTCAGGAGTTGTATCCTCAACATCATTAGTATCGGTAGTATCTACAGTTTCTTCTTCAGGAGAAGAAGAAGTAGATGAAGAAGTATTCTTTTTAATTTTAGGATTAGGTATTACAATTACCGTGTTAGCATCTGGACGTCTTCCAACATCTGGGTTTAAACGTAATAAATCTTTTGTTTTCATGTCCAAGCGATCTGCAACGTCTCGCATCGTTTCTCCTTCTTGGATTTTGTAAGATACGTAACGCTTTTGCTGCCCGCATGAAACGGTAATAGTTAAAATACAAACTAATAGTAAAAACTGTAATTTCTTCATCTACTCTTTTTTTGAAATTAATAATGGATTTTTATTCCCATTCAATTGTTGCTGGTGGTTTAGAGCTAATATCATATACAACTCTATTTACACCTTTTACATTATTTATTATTTTATTTGATGTTTTTTGTAAAAACTCATAAGGTAAATTAACCCAATCTGCTGTCATACCATCTGTACTTTCTACAGCTCTTAAAGCAACTACCTTTTCGTAGGTCCTTTCATCTCCCATAACTCCAACAGAGTTTACTGGTAATAAAATAGCACCTGCTTGCCATACTTTATCGTACAATCCGCTTTCTTTTAACCCGTTGATGAATACAGCATCTACTTCTTGCAAAATACGAACTTTTTCAGCGGTAATATCCCCCAAGATTCGGATAGCTAAACCAGGCCCTGGAAATGGATGACGACCTAATAATTCTTTATCAATTCCCATAGAAGCACCAACTCGACGTACTTCATCTTTAAAAATCATACGTAAAGGCTCAACAACTTTCAATTTCATGAAATCAGGTAAACCACCTACATTGTGATGACTTTTAATAGTAGCTGAAGGACCTCCGTTAACTGAAACTGATTCTATTACATCAGGATATATAGTTCCTTGTGCTAACCATTTAGCATCTTCTATTTGGTGTGCTTCATCATCAAAAACATCAATAAAAACCTTACCAATAGCTTTACGTTTTGCTTCTGGGTCACTTAATCCAGCTAGTTCGTCCAAAAAACGTGCCGAAGCATCCACTCCTTTAACGTTTAACCCCATACCTTCGTATTGCTTTAATACATCGGTAAACTCATTTTTACGTAATAATCCGTTGTTTACGAAAATACAGTGTAAATTACTTCCAATTGCTTTGTGTAGTAAAACTGCAGCTACGGTAGAATCTACTCCTCCAGATAAACCTAAAACAACTTTGTCATTACCAATCTTAGCTTTTAATTCAGCTACAGTTTCGTCAACAAAAGAATCTGGTGTCCATGTTTGAGCTACCCCAGCTATATTAACTAAAAAGTTTTGTAATAATTGTTTACCATCTGTAGAATGATATACTTCTGGATGAAATTGGATAGCATAAGTAGTCTCTCCATCAATTTTGTATGCTGCATTTTGTACATCATGAGTACTTGCTAATAATGTTCCTCCAGTTGGTAACTCTTTAATAGTGTCTGAATGACTCATCCAAACTTGACTTCCTTCAGAAATATCTTTAAAGAATTCTTCTCCTTCTTTAATAAAAGATAAGTTAGCTCTACCATACTCACGAGTATTAGAAGGAGCTACTAAACCACCTGAAAAATGAGCTAAATATTGAGCTCCATAACATACAGCTAATAAAGGTTTTTTACCTCTAATTTCAGATAAATCAGGGTGTGGAGCTTCTTCTGAACGAACTGAAGATGGGCTTCCTGAAAGGATTACAGCTTTAAAATCGTTTAAATTTTGTGGTATTTTGTTGTAAGGGTGAATTTCACAATAAATATTTAATTCTCTTACACGGCGCGCAATTAACTGTGTGTATTGCGATCCGAAATCTAATATAAGTACGTTGTGTTGTTGCATGCGCAAAAATAGTACTTAGATTTTATATTTGCGAGAATATTTAGTAAGAAATTAAAGAGTTTTTTAAACTATTAAATCTTGTAAACTATGGCATTAATATTCATGCCAGCACCTACTGATGCTAAAATAATAACATCTCCTTTTTTTACTTCTTGGTTTTCAATATTTCCTTTTAAAACTAAATCGAGTAGGGTAGGTACGGTTGCTACTGAACTATTTCCTAATTTGTGGATACTCATTGGCATTATACCTTCAGGAACAGGCTTTTTGTATAATCGATAAAAGCGTTTAATAATAGCTTCATCCATTTTTTCATTGGCCTGATGGATAAATATTTTTTTTACATCATCAATGCTTACGCCACTTTTATCTAAAGCAGTTTGCATTGCTTTAGGTACATTAGTTAATGCAAACTCATAAATTTTTCGGCCGTGCATTTTAATGTAACGAACATCTTTGTCTTTACTCTTGTCATTTGAGTTGCCAAAAAATAAATAATAGGCTTCATCTTTAGTAAAAGTTTGCGAAGCATGGCTAAGAATACCACTATCGTTTTTGTCTGTAGCTTCCACGATACAAGCGCCAGCACCATCACTATAAATCATGGAGTCACGATCGTTCATATCTATAACTCTTGATAGTGTTTCACCTCCAATAACTAAACATTTCTTTGCAATGCCAGCCTTTATAAAAGCCTGTGCTTGAATAACACCTTCAATCCAACCAGGACAGCCAAATAGAATATCATATGCTACACAATTAGGGTTTTCAATTTGTAGTAAATGTTTTACACGAGTTGCTAAACTTGGAAGAATGTCACTTTGAATAGTGTCTTTTTTTACATCTCCAAAATTATGAGCAAAAATGATATAATCTAATTCTTCTGGATTAATATTAGCATCTTCAATTGCCTTTTTTGCCGCAAAAAAACCAAGATCTGAAGCTTTATATTCTGGTTTAGCGTATCTACGCTCTTCAATACCGGTTATCGATTTAAACTTTTCAATAATCACAGGGTTAGAATTGTCAAAGGAAGTTCCATCAGCATTTAAAAAGAAACTGTCATTAAACTTACTATTTTCTTTTTTTATTGATGGAATAAAGGCTCCTGTTCCTGTAATTACGGATAATTTCATTCGAGATACTAATTTTTAAATATTGAGTAGTTACAAATAAAGCATTTTTATTGACGATAACCACTTTATATACAGTCAATTTTTTAGAATTATGATATTCTTAAAAAATGAAGTGTGTTTTGTTTTTTTATAAAAAACAAATAGGCTTTTTTAAGATTTTAATGCTATAGGTGTTATAAATAGGAGCTATCAAAAGAAAAAGGCAGTAAAGATAGTAACGACTCAGTTTTCACAATTTTACCAACTTCTCCCATAAAAATAATCTCTATAGGTTGTTGTTGATTTATTTCATACTCTGATAATGTTTGACGGCATGCACCGCAAGGCCCAACAGGTTTATCTACTGTTGAGTTTTCAGAGGCTGCAGTTATAGCTATTTTTTTGACCTTCATATCAGGAAATTCAGAACCAGCTTTCCAAATAGCAACACGTTCTGCACACATACCAGAAGGGTATGCAGCGCTCTCTTGATTATTACCTAAAACAATTTCACCATTATCAAGTAATATAGCAGCACCAACATTAAACTTTGAATAAGGGGCATAAGCTTTCTGTCTTGCTTCAATAGCTTTTTCCATTAAAAAGGCATCTTCGGTTGATAATTGTGAAATATTATCAAATAAAGTAGCAGTAGTGGTTACATCAATTTTTTCCATCGTAAATAAATTAGTCAAAAAAAGCAGTCGGTAAGACTGCTTTTGTATTCTGATACGAATTTATAAAAAAAAAATCTGTTTTTTAATAAACTTCATACAGTTCTCCTAAATCAAAAGATAAAGAAAAACGTAAAGTATTTTCTAAAGGATTATTAACTGCTGCTGTGTTTACTAAATATGATAAATCTAGAGTAAAAGCTCTTGCAGTAAACCCGGTACCTAAAGTAAAGTACTGGCGTTGTCCTTTTTCTTCACTCTCATGAAAATAACCAGCTCTAAGAGCAAAGGCGTTGTTGTATAAATATTCAGCTCCTAAAGCCCAAGTAGTTTCTTGTAATTCTTCACTAAAGCTTCTGTCTCCTAAAGAAGTAAACATTCCTTCAAACCAACCTCTTTCAGAGTTAGGGCTAGATGGAACTAATAATTTTGTGAACTCTAAGTTAAGCCCTAAAATATTTTTGTCATCAAAAATGAAGTCAAAACCACCACCAACTTTAGCGTTTGTAGGAATAAAGTTAGGAACACCAGGGCTGTATTCAACTTTTGGACCTATGTTAGATATGTTAAAACCTAACCTGTAGCGTCCGTTAAAGCTTCCATAGTTATCTTCTTTAGATTGATAATAACCAGAAACATCAACTGCAAAAGAATTAACGGCATCTAAATTAGAGTCGTTACTTCTTATTTTGTAGTTTGAGTGGATGTACTTTAAACCAATTCCCATAGAAAAAGTTTCACTTAACTTTAAAGAATAAATTCCTGTAATGGCTAATTCATTAGGATTTTCTATCCCATTAGAAGTACCACTGTCATTTGTTAAAGCTACTTCTCCAAGAGAAAAATACTTTAAATCAACTCCCCAAGCTGATTTTTCGCTATACCTATTAACATAAGAACCTCCACCAACAAAAATATCATCAGTTAAGTTTCTAAGCCAAGGAGTATAGTTAAGTCCTATGCTTATTTTGTTTTGATTAAATGCAGTTTTTGCAGGGTTATGAAAGATAGAAAAGGCATCTGAAGATGTAGCAACTCCAATATCCCCCATACCACCAGCACGAGCATCAGGTGTAATCAATAAAAAAGGCATTGCCGTTGTATTTATTGATGTTTGGGCTTGCGCTTTATTTTGAAGGGTAAAGCACACAAAAAATAATACGATTGATAATTTTTTCATGTAAAATTTGATTAATTGTTTAGCAAATATATAATTTTTCTTGGGGGAGTATACAACTAATAACTTTTTTTGGACTTCTTGTAATACTTAGCTTAAAAGTTTATTTATTAGTTTAATAACGTAACGTGATTACTAACGTAATATTATATGTGTTGTTAGATTTAAGAGAAAAATTATTTTTTACCGTTAAAAATATTAAACTTTAACAGCCTATATTTTAATCTTTTTCTTAGATTCGTAATACTAAAGTATAAAAACTGTCGTTTGTAATCTTGCATAGACAAGGTTACTAAATGTGAATTTATAGATAAATTAGTTGTAAGAAATTAGAAATATTGTAAATTGCGACACCCTTAAAAAACAGTTAAAAATACATGAAAAGTACGTTGAAATTATTTAGTTTATTAGCGATCACTGGTTTATTAATTACTTCTTGTAAGAGTAATGGAGCTAGATCGGGTAAGTCTTCATTAACTGGTTGGAACTTTAATGATCCTAATTATGGAGGTTATTTGAAGGGAGAGTACAAAGAAGGTAAAAATGTGCCGCCAGGGATGGTTCATATTGAAGGAGGTACCTTTACTATGGGATTAGTTCAAGATGATGTTATGTTTGATTGGAATACAACTCCTCAAAAAATGCACGTTCGTACTTTCTATATGGATGAAACAGAGGTGACCAATGCAGAATATGGATTGTTTATGCAATACACTAAAGATGTATTCCCTCCTGAAGATCCGCAGTTTAAAGATATTTATCCATCAATATTACCAGATACATTAGTATGGAGAAAAGGTTTAGGTAATACAAACTTATTATCTGAAAGTTATTTAAGACATCCTTCGTATGCAGAATATCCTGTTGTTGGGGTTAGCTGGATACAAGCCAATAAATATTGTAAGTGGCGTACTAATGCTGTTAACTTAAAGATATTAATGGATAAAGGAGTTATAAAAAACATCTTTAAGGAAGATTCAATAAGCTTTAAAGGAGAAAATAACTTTGATACAGATACATATTTAACAGATCCTTATGCCATTTTTGATGGAGATTCTACAATCTATAAAAAAGGTATCCCAGTACCAAGATCTAAAGGTGAGCCTAAACCAGAAAAAGGAGCTTTTACAGGAAGACAAGTAACTTCTTCTGATGGTATATTATCTCAGAAATTTAGATTACCAACAGAGGTAGAGTGGGAATATGCAGCAAAGTCTATTTTTGAAAACCGTGAGTATAATAATATTAGAGGTAGAAAGAAGTATGCTTGGAGTGGAAAATATACTCGTGATAGAGATAAAAGAAGAAGAGGAGATCAGTTAGCTAACTTTAAGCAAGGTAAAGGAGACTATAGTGGTATTGCTGGTTGGAGTAGTGATGGATCAGATATTCCTAACGCTGTTAAAAGTTACCCTCCTAACGCCTTTGGTTTATATGATATGTCAGGTAACGTATCTGAATGGGTACAAGATGTATATCGACCAATTATTGATTCAGAAGCAAATGATTTCAATTACTTTAGAGGTAATATTTTTACTAAAAAATTAATTAACGAAGATGGTAAAGTTGTTATTGTTGGTGATGGAGAAGTAGAATATGATACTCTAGAAAACGGTAGAATTGTACCTAAAGATTTACCAGGAAGTGTTAAGTATATTCCAATTACTAAAGAAGATACTTACATGAGAAGAAACTATAACTTAGCTAATAACTCTAGTTTAGGTGATGGTGACCAAGCTTCTTCTAAGTTCTACGGATTAGACAAAGATCAATTAGATCGTACTACAAGAATGTATAATTCTCCACAAAAGCCAGAAGCAGAAGTTGATACTTTAGGAAATGTTGTTAATAATTATAAGTATGACGACAAGAGAAGAACTACATTAATTAGTGATAAGTCTAGAGTTTACAAAGGTGGTTCTTGGGCAGATAGAGAGTACTGGTTAGATCCTGCTCAAAGAAGATATTTCCCAGAATATATGGCAACGAACTATATAGGGTTTAGATGTGCTACTGATAAAATGGGACCAATGGTTTTAAACAAAAGAAAAACCGCTACACCAGATAAAGTGAAATAATAGTTGAACCTAAAATTATATAAGAACCTCATTGAATCTCAATGAGGTTTTTTATTTTTACAATATGAAGATAGAAGATTTATACAAGCTGTATATCGCTCATGGTTTAGTAGATACAGATACTAGAAGTATTAGAAAAAACACACTTTTTTTTGCTTTAAAAGGAGAAAACTTTAATGGAAATAAGTTTGCAGAAGAAGCTATTAACAAAGGTGCTAGTTATGCAGTAATTGATGAAGTTGAGTATAAAACTTCAGAAAAACTAATTTTGGTTAAAAATGTTCTAGAAACACTTCAAGAACTAGCAAATTATCATAGAAATCAATTGAGTATTCCTATAATTGCTTTAACAGGGAGTAATGGAAAAACAACTACAAAAGAACTAATAAATGCAGTTCTTTCAACAAAGTATAAAACAACAGCTACTTTAGGTAACTTAAACAATCATATTGGTGTACCATTAACCTTATTGTCAATGAATAAAGATACAGAGATAGGTATTGTTGAAATGGGAGCTAATCATGCAAAAGAAATTGATTTTTTATCAAGAATAGCGAACCCTGATTATGGTTATATAACAAACTTCGGGAGTGCGCATTTAGAAGGTTTTGGTTCTTTAGATGGTGTGGTAAAAGCTAAATCTGAATTGTATGATTTTTTAAGAGCTCATAATAAAAAAGTTTTTGTCAATCCTACAGATGAAAAGCAAGTAGAAAGAACAGAAGGTATAGAGGCAATTACTTTTGAAAAAAGTATAAAATTTACTGAAGCAAATCCATTTGTAAGGCTATCTTATAAAGATACTGATGTTTTAAGTAATTTAATAGGAGCATATAATTTTGCTAATATATCAGCAGCAATAACTATAGGAAACTACTTTAACGTGTCATTAGAACAAATAAAAAATGCTATTGAGAGTTACGTTCCTTCTAATAATAGATCTCAGATAATAAATACTGATACTAATAAAGTAATTCTAGATGCATATAATGCTAACCCTACAAGTATGAAAGCTGCTTTAGAAAGTTTTAGTAAACTACATGGTAATAATAAAACAATAATTTTAGGAGATATGTTTGAGCTTGGAGAATATAGTTCAAAAGAGCATCAGAACATAGTAGATATGATTGAAAAACTAGATTTAAAAAAAGCTTTTCTTATAGGGGACAATTTTTATGAGACAATTACTGAGTGTAAAAAGTTTAAGAACTTTTATGAGTTTGAAGATTATATAAAGAATAACCCAATAGAAAATAGTACAATTTTAGTTAAGGGGTCAAGAGGGATGGCTCTTGAAAGAATTGTAGAGTCCTTTTAAAATGAATGATTTCGATGAAAGTCAACTAAATTATCAATTGGGCGTTGAATAATATCCGTAACGATTAAGTTATTTTTAAAAGCAACTTTCTCTAATATATCCTGAAAGTAATAGGCTATTGATCCGATAAAGTAAATTGGGGTATGTTTGTCTTTTTCAAACGGAAGAATACGATACTTAAAAAATTCTTGAACCCCTTTTTTAATCATTTTTCTGATATACTTTTCATCTTTATATTCTAGCATAAATTTAGCAAAAGAAGCCAAGTACATATTTGGGTAAGGCTTTCTATAAAGATTCATTTTTACGGTATCTGTATCAAGTTCGAAAGAAGTTTTGAAAGCCGAAGCAATTTTTTTAGGCATTTTATCGTAATAGAAATCACGTAATAATTGTTTGCCAAAATAATTTCCACTAGCTTCATCCATAATAGTATAACCTAATGAAGGAGCTGTAGTAGTTATGTTTTTGCCATCGTAATAACAACTATTTGATCCAGTTCCTAAAATGCAAACAATTCCAGGTTTGTCACCTGTACTAGCATAAACAGCAGCTAAAGTATCTTCTGAAACAAATACTGTAGCTTTTTTGAAAATAGATTTTAGAACATCTTGTAAACTTTTAGCAGCTTTAGGGCTTCCACAACCAGCTCCGTAAAAATGAATCTGTAAAGCGTTATTTTGTACTTTTAAGAGATCATCAGTACTATTGATTGTACTAAGCATTTCATCCTCTGTGAGAACCGACGGATTTAAGCCTAGAGTAGTTGTCCTAAAAACTTCTTTTTTAGTATCGTCAAGAGCAATCCAATCAGCTTTAGTAGAACCACCATCAGCAATTAAAATCATATGTAGTTATTAATTAATTTAAATGCAATTAGATAAGTTTTGCGTTCCGTATCGTTATATAATTCATTCTTTGTAGAATACAAGAAAAATCTTATTATAGTATTAGTATCGTTAAAACAATTCTTAAAAGCTTGAGTAATTATTTTTTTCAAACGTTAGAATTTAATTTTTAGCGGCAGTGTCTAACTTTTCGTAAACTGAATTATTTGATTTATACTCAGGAACGATTTCTTTTATTAGTTGGACCGTTTGATAATTGTTGTGATTTTTGTTTGATAAACAAAGTTCTTTAATTTTTGTTTCAACAATGGTATAATCGATTAATTGATTCTTTGCTATCATAATCTTTTCATGATATGTAGGACTAGTATTTTCACCATCAGCTAAGAGTTCTTCATACAGCTTTTCTCCAGGTCGTAAACCGGTAATTTTTATATCTATATCATCAGGAAAGTTTAAGCCTGATAAATGAATCATTCTTTTAGCAATATCATATATCTTTACAGATTTCCCCATGTCAAAAATATAAATCTCACCACCATTTCCCATTGTTCCAGCTTCTAAAACTAATCTACAGGCTTCAGGGATAGTCATAAAATACCGGGTAATGTCTTTATGAGTAACAGTTAATGGCCCTCCATTTTCTATTTGACGTTTAAAAAGAGGTATAACCGATCCATTAGAACCTAATACGTTACCAAAACGAGTAGTTGTAAATTTTGTTGTATGGTTATCAGAGTTACTTAAACAGCTTATATACATTTCAGCAACACGTTTTGTAGCTCCCATAACATTTGTCGGGTTTACAGCTTTATCGGTAGAAACCATTACAAAACGATCAACATTGTATTTTGTTGATAAATCGGCAATGTTTTTTGTTCCCCCGATATTTATTTTTACAGCTTCATAAGGACTCATTTCCATTAAAGGAACGTGCTTATAAGCAGCTGCATGAAATACTTTTTGAGGTTTAAACTCTTCAAATATCTCGTTCATTCTTTTTTTATCTCTTACGTCAGCAACTATAGAAGTGAAATTTTTACGCCCTTTTTGAATTAGTTCTTGTTGAAGATCATAGAGAGGAGATTCAGCTTGATCTATTAGTACTAAATGTTTGTGATTATAAATACTTAATTGACGAGAAATTTCAGAGCCAATTGAACCAGCAGCACCTGTGACTAAAATAATTTTATTGTTGACTTCCCTTTTAACAATAGGGTTGTCAATAGAAATAGGTTTTCTATCTAGTAAATCCTCAATTTTAATTTGTTTAATTTGATTCGCTTCTAAATCACCATCAATCCATTTTGATAATGGAGGAACAATTTTTACGTCAACACCTAAAGCTAATAAGTTATCAGTAAGGTATAATAGTTTTTCTGATTTAATATTTTGAATAGAAATAATTACTTCGTCAATTTTTTTTTCTTTAACAAAGTTCTTGTCTATTCTTTTTCCATCATAAATCTTAATTCGATCTAACTTTTTGCCTACCTTTTTGTGGTCATCATCAATGAAGCCTACAACTTCATACTTGTTTTTTGTGTCTCTATTTAAAGCACCATAAGTAATCAAGCCAGAGTCTCCAGCACCATATATTAAAACATTCGTAATAGACTTAAGTTCTGTAGAAACAATTTCATAAAAAGCCTTAAAAATAAAACGACTAATTACTAGAACAAGTACAGAAATCAAATAATGAATAATAATTATTGATTTAGGAATTGTAAAATTAGGAAATATATTTAAAGCACTGTTAAATAAAACAATACATGTAATAATAAATGAAAGTAAAGTAACACCTACAAATACATTAAAAGCATCTCTTGTTCCTGTGTGTCTAACTATACCTTTATATGAACCAACAATTAGAAAGCTAATAAGGGCTATAGTAGCTATAAATGGAAGTTGTTTGTATAAGTTGTTAACATCAAAGTTTAAACTAGCATTGAAACGGACAGTGTAGGCTAAAATGAATGATATACAAACTAAGACGATATCTATAATTAAAACAAGCCATCTTGAAGCGTACTTATCAAAAGCTTTTAAAAACAAACCTCTAATCATTGATGATTTTTGTTAGTAAGTAAAATTACGAAATATATAATAAAAACTTAAAAAAATGTTAAATCTTCTTCATTTGTTGTTTCATCATTTGCATTTGCTCTTTAAGCATTCCATGCTTATCTAGCTTTTTAGCTTCTGCCATTAAGTTCGTAGCTTCTCTCTTTCTGCGTTTAGTCATTGCTATACCAGCTAACTGTAATTTAGCCATAGCTAAATCATGATCCATAGCTAAACCTAATTTAACAGCTTTTTTTAAATACTTTTCAGCTTGAGTTATGTTCGTTTGAGACAACATAATTCCGTGTAAGTAGTTATAGTAACCTTCTTGCTTTTTCGTTAAAGCAGCAGAAGGATTTTTAATATATCCTAACCATTTTTGAGCTCCAGCAAAGTTTTGTTTACGTAGCTGTAAAAAGGCCAAAAGAATAAATTCGTTTTTAAAATAAAATAAAATAAACAGCCCAGCAAGTAGAAGTATAGATATACCGTTCATGATGTGCCCTTGTGTAAATTCATACACTGACCATACAGTTATTAAGGTAGCTAATACTAATTTTATATTTTTATTGAACATAATTGTTTTTCTTTTTGTCGGTTTGCAAAAATACATTTTTTTAACAGAAAAACTGCCAAGTTACTTCTTGTAATACTTTTTATTCTTTACCCAAGCTAGAACTCCTAAGATACTAACAAAAGCTATAGAGTAATATACTGAAGTTGGGGTGATTACTTTATCACCACTAGCATACGAATGTAGTCCTGATAAATAGAAGTTTACCCCAAAGTAAGTCATCATAATAGAAGCAAAAGCTATAATTGACCATAAGTTGAAGGTATATCTTCCTCGTAAACCTGGAATTAACCTCATGTGTAAAACAAAGGCATATACCATAATTGAAATTAAAGCCCAAGTTTCCTTAGGATCCCACCCCCAGTAGCGTCCCCAACTTTCGTTAGCCCACATACCTCCTAAAAAGTTACCAATAGTAAGCATTACCAAACCTACGGTTAATGCCATTTCATTAATAACAGTTAGTTCTTTAATATGTAGATCCATTTTCTTTTTATTCTTTTCATTAGTGAAAATGATTAAGAATAAAGAAAAGATTCCTAAAATCATTCCCATAGCAAATGGACCATAACTAGCTACAATTACAGAAACGTGAACATATAGCCACCAAGAGTTTAATACAGGTTGAAGGTTGGCAATCTCAGGGTCTAACCAGTTTTGATGCGCAAACATTAAAATAACTGAAACTAAAAATGTGGTAGCAGCAATAGTTAATGAAGATTTTTTTCCTAGAATTAATCCAAACAACATGGTAGCTAAGCCAACAAAAATAATAGACTCATAAGCGTTACTCCAAGGAGCATTTCCACTGATATACCAACGAGCAGTTAGCCCAAGGACATGAAAGACAAATATGAAAATTACAATTCCTATTAAGACTTTTACAATATTGTTAACCCACGGTTTGTTGTTGAAGATCTGTAAGAAAACAAATACTATTAAAAGCAAACTTACATACCCGTAATACTTAGAAAGCTTAACAAAAATATTTAGTTTGTTATATGCTATTTCTAAATCAATTTTGTCTTTTGCAGGAATAACTTCTGAACCGAATTTTCGTTGGAACTTTTTAATTCCGTCTAAAACTTTGTTGGTTTCTGTGTAATTTCCTGATTTTTTTGAAGCTTGTAATAACTGTAAGTATACAGGTAATGATTGACGTACAAAAACAGAGTCTGTTCCTTTGAAATTAGCTTGTAGTGTTTCTGGTTGAGATACCCATTTGTTGTTTTCATCATTTGGGATAGGGTAGATGCGCAACATACCACCTCCTAAAGCTTGAGATAATAACCAAACTCTTCGTTCAATCTTTATAATATCTTTTTCAAACTTATTTTGAATTTTCTTCTTTTCAGCTTCAATTACTAATTTGCTAATTTTGGAAGATCCATCTTTATTGTAGAAATCAATAAAACGAGCATATTCAGCATCTTCAGGTACACCTAAAATTTCTCTAACTTGGGTGTTTCCATCTTCTAAATATACAAAAGGAACATTTAGCCAAAGCATAGGGTTTTCTGTAATAGAAAGTAAAATTTGACTCGGGTCTAAATCTTTGAATTTATCTACATGCGCTACTTTTCTAACTAATTCCGATGCAAAAGTATGAGCAGGTTTCATGCGTCCACCAGCATCTTGAATAACTAAAGAACTAAACAAAGCAGCGTGTTTGTCATCTACTTTATTAGTTGTTAAAATAGAATCAATTTGAGCTTCAGTAATTTGTTTTGGCTCATGTGTTTGGTGTTGACCAAAACTAACTAAAGAAAATAACAAAGCAATAACAGATAGTTTAGCTTTTTTATTTCGGATTTTTACTAATGATTGTTTTAAATCATCAAAGCGAGTGTTTTTGACAAACAACGAAGCTACCAACCCGAAGAATAATAAAAAGTATCCGATATAGGTAATCCATGTACCCCAGAAATCGTGGTTTACCGATAAATGTGTTTGTTCGTGCTCTCCCTCAATTTTATAACTCGATTGGAAGAACTTATAACCTCCGTAATCTAAAATATGATTCATAAAAATTCTATAATCGAAAGTTTCATTAGGTGCTATTACGGTAATTTCACTAGCATAAGCAGCAGCACTTTCCGAACCAGGATACTTTTCTAACTGAAAGTCATTTAGTTTTATACTAAAAGGAGTTTGTAGTAATTTAGAACCATACCAAGCTCTAAAGTTTAATTCACCAATACTAAATTGTTGTTGGTTATCAACATTAAACTTTCCACCGTAAAACTCAACACGCTTAGTTTCTCCGTTAGCAGTAACATCAAAAATTACAGTGTCATATTTTTTATCGTCTTTTTTACCTCTTACAGTTTTTATTTCTCCTTTCTCTGGAGATTTAGGAACTACAAATTGTAGACCATTTACATTATGAAGTGTTAGCAGTTGAAAGTGTTGCGCACTATCTTTAACTATTAAACCTTTTTTCTGGTCAGCCATTCTAAACCAATCACCATCATTTTTAGAAAGCATTTTTAAGCTACCATCTTCATAAAAGAAGTTAATTGAAGCCGCTTCTTTATTAGGAGCTTCAAAACCTACTAAAATGTTATGAATGTTCTCTATAGTTCCTTTTTTAATGTAGTGTTCATGTCTACTTCCGTCAGAACTTTCTACAAAAAACAAGTGTTCAGTTCCGTTTTCATCTAAAACCATTTTTGTTTCAGACCAAGGAATATAGTCCACTAAATTAAAAATAACTTCATGTTTTTTTCCTCCTTTTTCAGGTTGGAAGTTTTCTTTAAAGTTTACCGAGTTATCTCCCCAAGCAGATAAAAGTAACTTGTTAGCAGTGGTTTTTTGAAACTCGCTATTATCAATTATTACATTTAAATATGTGTGTTCTGAATAAAATTGGTTGGTTGTTTCTCCTTCGTCAATAACCATTAAACCTTCATAACTAATATAACGAGTAATACCAGCTCCAATTAAGATTAAAAGAAAAGAAACGTGAAATAACAATACTGACCATTTTTCTTTTTTATATAACCTGTACCTAAAAATGTTTCCGAAAAAATTGATAACAAAAAACACCATTATTAACTCAAACCACCAAGTGTTGTAGATTAGTGCTTTAGAAGTTTGTGTTCCGTAATCGTTTTCAATAAAAGTTGCAACTCCCATGGCAATGGCAAAAGCAAAAAATAAAACGGCCATTAAACGGGTAGAGTAGAGGGTGTCTAAGATTTTTTTCATCAGTAAATCTGCTAAGTATAAAACGACGCAAATTTACGGATTAAAGCTTTAATCGCCTTATGAAATCAATCATTTTTAAAAGGTAAAATGTTAAATTTATGAAGGTTAATTTCCAATACGTTCTCCCATTTTAACAAAGGTTTCCATTCTGTTTTTAGTGTTAGCTAAAATATCTTCGTCAATAGTGATTTTTGAGCTATCAACCAATAATACAATAGTAGACCCTCCAAAAGCAAAATATCCCATCTCATCACCTTTTTTAACCTCCGTATTTGGGGTGTAGGTTTCTATGATGCTTCCAACCATCGTAGCGCCCACAGGGGCAATGATAATATCTCCTTTGTTGTGTGTTTTTAAAGTGCAGAATTCTCTTTTGTTTTCACAGAATACTCTGGTGAAGTTAGCAGCTAGGGCATAAGGTGATACTGAAAAATAACGTCCTTTAATTTTTGTTACATTAGAAGGAATTCCGTCGTAAGGGAAATGGTAACGATGATAATCATTAGGAGCCAATCGAAGTATAATTAAAGAATCGTCTTTATGCTTTGTGGCTAGTTCTTTGTTGTCTAAAAATTCTTCTAAGGTGAATTTTCTCCCTTTAACAAAGAAGTTTTGAATATCTGAAATATTTTTAAAGGCTAACATTTTTCCGTCACCAGGAGAAACAAAACCTTCTTCAATAGGGCGAGCGTCAGATTTTAACTTTCGATAGAAAAAATCATTAAAAGAAATATAATCTTCTGAAGGTCTTTCAGCTTCGCTCATGTCAATTTGAAGCTCTCTAACAAAACTGTTTATTTTGTTAATAGAGTTGGGTTTGTTCATGAGTTTACCGTACCACGATGATAAAAATTTACGTTTAACCAATGGCAATAAAGCCATTTTACCAAACGGATTGTTGTATAGCAATTTTAAGTACCCTTCACCAGGAGGGTTTTCGGTAATTATTTTACCTGTTTTTCTATCAATGAATTTTATTTTCATAACTCCATTATATCAATAATTGTTGGAGAAGAAAAGCTAGTTTTTAAAGGTCTAAAAAATATTTTATCTTCTTCAAAAGTTGGGCTGCTGAATTTATATAAACTATTATAAGTTGATTGATTTCCTGAACTATTATCTATTGAGAAGTCTTTGTAAACCCCAATATATTCATCATTTTTTTTGTCAAAAAAGCCATACCCCAAGCGATTAGAGTAGTAAAGTTTATTTTCAGATAATTGTGTAATCTTAACTGTTTCTTCATCAAATTTGACTAGTTGACCTAAAGAGTTTCCATAATCTTTTAAACAAATTATATCATTAGAAGAGTTTAAGCTTGGTTTTGTGATTGAGAATTCTTCATTCTTAGTGGATAGTTTTTCGATTGAATAATCTGTTAAACTAACTTTTGATAAATCGTAAGGAGCTGTAGAAGAGAATATGAAAAGGTAATTATCTTTTATTATATGGGAAGAAATAAAAGAATGGTTAAAAGATGTGTTTAAGTCTTTTATTTGGCCATTAATAGGGTTTATTTCTATTAAGTGGTGTTTGGAAGTGTTAGTGTTGTTTGTATTTTCACTAACTAGACCAATTAGAGTATTATTTGTGGGATTCCAATTAATAGCAGTTATTCCTCCTGTAATAGTTGATGGCAAAGTTAAAGGAGTTAGGTTTGAAGTTTGTGTATTTAAGTTATAAGCTAAAAGGCTATGTTCAGGATTGTTTGAGAAGTCAATTAAGTAAATAAAGTCATCTCTTTTTACAAAGCCATACATACTATTTTGTGAAGGGTTCTTTATGGGTAGTTGACTAATAAAGTTGATAGTGCCAGTATTGTTACCTATTTTAAATAGTTTGGCGTTACTGTTGTTATATATCAAATACTCATAATCGTCTATAATAGCGTTGAAGTAACCAATTTCAATAGGGGTTTCTTTATTGTATGTTAATTTGATAGGGTTCCCTCCTTTTTGTACTTTTTCATGTACGATAGCTTTTATCTTAGTAGCTGATTTTTGAACGAGCTTTGCTTCAATGTCAAGTAAGGTTACTTTTATACTAGAAGGGAAATTTTCTCCATAAATAGTAATTGTATCACCAATATATCCAGTTTCTGGAGTATATGATAAAACTGAAGGAACCTTTATTTCGGTTTCGTTTTGACTACAAGAAAAGATAAAGCTTACTAGGTTTAATATTATTAAAAAGACTTGCTTCCTCATTGAATTTATTTTATTCTTCGGTACTATCAATTAAAATAGTTAACATGTCAATAGCAGCTTGTGCAATTTTAGTTCCAGGACCAAAAACACCTACGGCACCAGCATCAAACAAGAATTGGTAGTCTTGTGCAGGAATTACACCACCAACAATAACCATAATATCTTCACGGCCATATTTTTTAAGTTCAGCAACAACCTGAGGAACTAAGGTTTTGTGTCCTGCAGCTAATGATGAGATACCTAAAATATGTACATCGTTTTCTATAGCTTGTTTGGTAGCTTCTTGCGGGGTTTGGAATAAAGGGCCTATATCTACATCAAAACCTAAGTCTGCATATCCTGTAGCTACTACTTTAGCCCCACGATCGTGACCGTCTTGTCCTAGTTTAGCTATCATAATACGTGGACGACGTCCTTCTAACTCAGCAAATTTATCAGCTAGTTCAGTAGCCTTTTTAAATAATTCGTCATCTTTTATTTCTTTACTATACACGCCAGATATGGTTTTATGTACTGCTTTATGACGTCCGAAAATAGTTTCAAGGGCGTCAGAAATTTCACCTAAAGTGGCTCTATTTCGAGCAGCTTTTACAGCTAAATCTAGTAAATTTCCTTCACCTGTTTTAGCGGATTCAGTTAAATCGCTCAATGTTTTATCAACTTCAGCTTGATTTCTTTTTGATTTTAAATCGTTTAGTCTATCAATTTGAGATTGACGAACGGCTTCGTTATCAACTTCTAAAATATGTAAAGGGTCTTCTTGTTCTAGCTGATATTTATTAACACCAACAATAACATCTTGACTACTATCAATTTTGGCTTGTTTTATAGCAGCAGCTTCTTCAATACGCATTTTAGGAATCCCTTTTTCAATAGCCTTGGTCATTCCTCCTAATTCTTCAACTTCTTGAATTAATTCCCAAGCTTTGTTGGCGATTTCTTCGGTAAGTTTTTCTACATGATAACTACCTGCCCAAGGATCAACCGTTTTTGTAATATGGGTTTCTTGTTGTAAATATATTTGTGTGTTACGAGCAATGCGCGCTGAAAAATCAGTAGGTAAGGCAATTGCTTCGTCTAAAGCGTTGGTGTGTAAACTTTGTGTTCCTCCAAAAGCAGCAGCCATAGCTTCAATTGCAGTACGAGCCACATTGTTAAAAGGATCTTGCTCAGTTAAACTCCATCCACTAGTTTGGCAGTGAGTTCTTAATGCTAACGACTTTGGATTTTTAGGGTTAAATTGTTTTACCAATTTAGCCCATAACATTCTACCTGCACGCATTTTGGCAATTTCCATAAAATGATTCATTCCTATAGCCCAGAAAAAAGATAGGCGAGGAGCAAAGGTGTCGATATCCATTCCTGCTTCCAATCCTTTTTTTATGTATTCTAATCCGTCAGCTAAAGTGTATGCTAATTCAATTTCTGCTGTAGCACCTGCTTCTTGCATGTGGTACCCAGAAATAGAAATTGAATTAAACCTAGGCATATTTTCAGAAGTATATCTAAAAATATCAGCAATAATTTTCATTGAGGGAGTAGGTGGGTAAATGTAAGTGTTACGCACCATAAACTCTTTTAATATATCGTTTTGAATAGTTCCTGATAATAATTCAGGAGCTACACCTTGTTCTTCGGCTGCTACAATATAAAATGCCAAAATTGGTAAAACGGCTCCGTTCATAGTCATAGAAACCGACATTTTATCTAGCGGAATCTGATCGAACAAGACCTTCATGTCTTCAACAGAATCAATAGCAACTCCAGCTTTTCCAACATCACCTTGTACACGTTCATGGTCTGAGTCGTACCCTCGGTGTGTAGCTAAATCAAAAGCGACCGATAATCCTTTTTGACCTGCAGCTAAATTTCTACGGTAAAAAGCATTACTTTCTTCTGCAGTAGAAAAACCTGCATATTGACGAATTGTCCAGGGTCTACGAACATACATAGTGGAGTATGGTCCACGTAAGTTAGGAGCGATACCTGCAACAAAATCTTCGTGTTTAAAGCTTTTGTTTTGCTGTTCTTGGCTTTTGTCTATTTGTATGTTTGATATATCTTTTCTACTCATTTTCTAAACGTTCTTGTTCTAGCTTTTCGGCTAATCGTTTTTGTATAATAGGTTGAATTAGGGTTTTTTCATTACGAATTTTCAAGAAAGGAGAAACTTCTAAATCGTTTTTCATTTTATCTTCTTCGTTTTGAATTTTGTTTGTGCCAAGTAATACTAACTCTCCTGAATCGAATAATTGTTGTTCTTTATCCGCAGTTTCTTTTATTTTTCTTTGGATAACTCCTTCTTTTAGTTGTTTTAAAAAACCACCACCTTTCTCTATTAACTTAAAAACTTCTAGTGCTTTTTGAGCAAGTTGTTGAGTGATTGTTTCGATGTAGTATGCACCGTCAGCAATATTTTGAGCTTCTGCTAACTCACTTTCTTGTTGTAAAATTAATAGCTGATTTCTTGAAATACGTTCTCCAAATTCATTTGAGTGATGAAAAATTTTATCATAAGAGCTATTGGCTACTGTATTTGCTCCTCCTAAAATAGTACTCATACACTCTGAAGTTGTACGAAGCATATTTACATTATAGTCATATAAGGTTTTGTTACGTAAACTAGGTTGAGCAAAAATATGAGCAGTAGCTTTGGTGTTGTATTCGTTTAATAAAGAATCCCATAAAATCCTAAAAGCTCTTAGTTTGGCGATTTCAAAAAAGTAATTGCTACCTACTGAAAAATTAAAGTGAATATTGTTAGCAATTGAACTTCCGAAATGATTCAAATATTCATTTGCATGTGCAAGTGTGTATGCTAATTGTTGAACAATCGAGGCTCCTGCATTTTGATAAGTAGAAGCGTTAACACAAATGGAATTTTGAGTTACTTTTGCTATTTCTTCTAATTGGGTATGGTCATTTTTAAGATTAGAATACCAATTTCCTGAGCTAGCTAAGTGTCCTATAATATCAATGTTAAAAAAGCAATTGTCTGAGTTTGTATAATCAGCTAGTTCTTTAACGAATTCTGATGATAAAAAATCAAAAGTAAAGTAAAGTGTAGTTTTTTGAGTGTCAATTCCTTTTAATAAGGCATTGTAGTCAAACTCTTTTTTAGCAATGAATTCAATAGCACTAGCTCCTCTTTTAAGAGAGTCGATAGCAAACGCATTTGCTTTTTCTTCATCTTCAATATTGATAGATTGGCAAATGGTAAAACCTTGCTTGGAAGTTTTTACTCTAATATTAGTTCTATCTTCTTTAGTGTAAAAAGGTTTTACAGTAATACTCTCTTCAGTTTTCCATAAAAGAGTGTCGTTATAATCGGCACCTTTAAGGTCTACTTGTATTTTTTGTTTCCATTCTGCAGGGGTAACACCTTGAAATTCGTCAAATAAATAGTTACTCATTACTTTTTTATGGTATCAAATTCAATAATATAAATATCTTCATCTTCTTTCTTCATTAAGTACTTTTCTCTAGCATAGCGTTCTAGTTGAAGAGAGTCTTGTAGTTGTTGTATGGTTTTTTTGTCTTTCTTGATTTTTTTTTCATGATAATCAATCCAGCTTTTTAACTCATTAATTTCTTTATTAAACTCTCTATGTGTAAGGTAAGAATTTTCATCAAAAAAAAGCATCCATACCACAAATACAGTAAGTATAATCACATAAATATTAGTGGCTATTTTAAAGGAAGGTTTGTTTTTTATTGATTTAAAACTCATGTTATAAACGGTCGTTAATTACAGTTCTTACAATGTCTATAGCAACAGTATTATATCTGTCGTTAGGTATAATAATGTCAGCATAATTTTTAGTAGGCTCAATAAATTGTTGGTGCATTGGTTTTAAGGTGCTTTGGTAGCGGTTTAAAACTTCATCAACATCTCTACCTCGTTCTTTAATGTCTCTTCTTACACGTCTAATCAAGCGTTCGTCAGCATCAGCATGAACAAAAACTTTAATGTCACACAAGTTACGAAGTTCTTTGCTATTAAAAATCAAAATACCTTCAATAATAATAACTTTTCTAGGGTGTGTTTTTATAGTGTCTTTGGTTCTGTTGTGAGCAACGAATGAATATACCGGTTGTTCAATAATGCATCCGTTTTTTAATTCAGATAGGTGATCTACCATTAAATCAAAGTCGATTGCTCTAGGGTGATCAAAGTTTATCTTAGTACGTTCTTCGTAGGTTAGATTATCTGTTTGTTTGTAGTAAGAGTCTTGAGAGATAACGCATACTTCATCGGCAGGAAGTTCGTTAATAATTTGGTTTACTACAGTGGTTTTTCCACTCCCTGTACCTCCAGCAATACCAATAACAAATATATTTTTCATTAAGTTTTTGTAAAAATAGAGTTATGACAAATTTAGCAAATTAAGCGCATAAAAAAAGCGCTAACTTTTTGTTAGCGCTTTTAGTTTTTGAGCCGATGGAGGGACTCGAACCCACGACCTGCTGATTACAAATCAGCTGCTCTAGCCAGCTGAGCTACATCGGCGTTTGCTTTAAAAGCGTGGCAAATATATAATGTTTTTTGAAACTGAAAAAACTTTTTTTAAAAATTTTTAATGCTTGTTTTTTGCAATCGTTTAGATGGTTTTTTAAGTTGTTGAATTAGAGTTTGTTTTAACTTTTTTAGTGAGGTGGTTTTTTTTAAAAAAAAATAAAAGAAGTCGGGATGAGTGGATTCGAACCACCGATCTCTGGTCCCCCAGACCAGCACTTTAACCGGACTAAGCTACATCCCGATTTCACAAATATATTTAAAAAAGAAAAGTTCTAAGTAAATTTACTTAGAACTTTATCAAGAATAAATATTATAATGAGAGTGGTAGTTGATGAAACTACTATTCTTATGTATATATCATAAACGAGCTTAAAGGTTGTTTATTGTTTAAGCTGTTAAAGGTTTTCCTTTTAAACGTTTTTCAATACGTTGTTTTACAGCTGTTAAACGCTTCATTAAGTCCATTAACGTGCTGTCTTTTGTTTGTTTATATACCTCATTAATCTCTAGAATCAGAGCTTTTGCTTCTCTAGAGGCTAGTATTCTATCACTAGTAGTAACAAATTTGAATTTTCTGTTTTCAAATTCTTCTGCCTTATTGATTAATTCTGAATTCATAAATTTACCAATTTAATTTAAAATTTCTTTATTAGGTTTTGTCTGATAAAAGATATATGCCTAAAATAACTGGGGCGGCAAATATATGGGAAACTTTCTGTTTGCAAAGAAACAAGCTCATCAATTTGTTTTATTATTTAATAAGTTTTTCTTATAAGGTGAAAAAATCTTTTTTTACACTATCTTATATCAGTCATAAGTATTATCTATAAATGTAACGATTTTATTTTGTTATTTCAAATTATTAATAGAAAATTAACAGTTTTCACCTCTTTATTTAGCGATTTTTTAAGGAATGATGGTGTTTTGGTTGTAATACAGTATTTTTGTGTTAAGAGATATATAAATACCAATATGAAAAAACTATTATTGTTAATTTTTACTGTTTCAATATTGTCTTGTAACAGTCAAGGAAAAAGAGCTGTCTTGGGAGAGTCTGATTTTCAAAAAGAAATGAATACTAAGTTCAAAGACGCTTCTAGGTCACCACTTACCAAAAAAGGATTAAAGAAGTTTAAAGGATTAGATTTTTTTCCTATTGATAAAAAGTATACTGTAAAAGCAGAATTAGTAAAAACACCAGATGCGCCTATTTTTGATTTTCCAACGACGACCGATAGGGTGGTGATGTATAAAAAATATGGTGTTTTATCTTTTCCTATTGATGGAGAAGATTTTAAACTAGTTATTTATCAAGATGTAAATCCTAAGCCCGAATATGCAAATCATTTGTTTTTACCTTTTTTAGATAATACGAATGGTAAAACGTCTTATAAAGGAGGTCGTTTTATAGATATTTATATAACAGATATCCAGAAGGATGGGACTGTGGAGATTGATTTTAATAAAGCTTACAATCCATATTGTGCTTATAGTGATAGATATTCTTGTCCAATTACACCAAGCGATAATTATTTAGATACAGAAATTAAAGCAGGGGTAATGGCTTATAAGAAGCCTAAATAAATAAAAAGTCCTGCAAATTGCAGGACTTTTTATTTATTTAGAAGGAGGTGTTAGACCTTCTTCACTGTCTTGTTTGATAGCTCTAGTTAAAGATTCTAAATACGATTCTCTTACTTTTAACTTGGTCTCTTTATGTGCTTTCTTGTTTAGTTTAGAAAACATTTCTGCAACCTTTACAGCTGTTGGTAGTAAGTGTTCTTGAGGAACAACTTTATCTAAAAATCCAGCAGTAATAGCATCTTTAGGGTTATATATTTCAGAGCAGCTAACGCTTCTTTCAAAATAAATAGGAGATAAGCGCGCTTTTGCTATTTCAATTCCAGCATTGTGCATAGTCATACCTATTAAAACTTCATTTAGCCCAATTTTAAAATCACCTTCAATACCTAACCTATAGTCAGTAGATAGGAGAAGAAAAGCGCCCTTAGCCACTGCGTGTCCTGAACAGGCTGCAATTATTGGGTAAGGAAAAGAAAGCATTCTATGTGATAATTGCGATCCTTTAGTTACTAGTTCTAAGGCTGATTCAGGAGACTGTGTCATGCTTTTTAAATCATAACCTGCTGAGAATATTCCTGGTTGTCCTGTTAATATTACAGGTTTTTCTTCTTTTTCAGCTTTGTCAAAAGAGGTGTTTAAAGCATCAATCACTTCATGAGAAATAGCGTTAGCTTTTCCGTTAGTAATAGTAATAATTATGTGATTTTCTTCTGAATTGTATTGTATAAGTTCACTCATTTGTTATATAAATTTACTCACAAAGTGAGGTTTGTTTTAGGGGTAAAGTATTATTTAAATTGATTGTGCGTTCGTCCAAAAGTAATTAACAATGTAGATTCCTGCGAAAACAGCTAAAAATCCGATGATAAAGCTTGCTATAGTGTATAAAGCAAAAGAGGTAAAATCGCCAGACTTTAAAAAGATATGATTTTCATAAGCAAAGGTAGAAAAAGTTGTGAATCCACCACAGAATCCAGTAGCTAATAATAAAGTGTGGTTTTGAGTTATTGTTTCGTTTTTAGCAGCAAGTCCTAAAATAATTCCAATAAGTAAACTTCCAAGAATATTAGCTGCAAAAGTTCCGTAAGGAATTCCTGTTTGCGAACTGTTTAAGGCTTTTCCAATGATGTATCGTAATACGCTTCCTGCTCCGCCACCAATAAAAACTAATAATAATTGTTTCACAAAAAAAATTTCTAAGTTAATAGTTTGGTTTTGCTCTCATGTTGAAAGAGATATTGTAAGAATCTCTACAAGAGCTTTTTCATGTTATTGCGAAAATAAGAAAACCTCACAAATTTGTGAGGTTTTCTTTATATATAAATAGTATAACTGTTTATAGTTCTACATCATCGGCATCGGTCCAATTCCATTTTCCAACAATGACTCCGCTTTTTACTGTAACAATACCAGGGTTAGCTCTAATTACTGTTTTTAAAGCAGTTTCATCACAAAACCCAAAAGTATAAGGGAGTCCATATTCTTTTTGAGTTGCAGCTAAATCTTCAATATAAGAAGCAGTTAGTACATAAATTTCATAACCTTGTTCACTAGCTTGTTTAGCAACTTCAGAAACACCAGTAATACCTTCTTTTTCTGTTTTCTTGAAGTTAGACATGATAATAAGCATAGCTTTTTCTTTAGCAAGCATTTCTTCTAACTTATCTCCTTCATCTGTTTCAATCATGAAATCGTGTATAGGAGGAAGCTCATCGCTATCTTCTGGGTATTCCATTCCTTTAGCAATATCTGTTCCTATAGAATAAGCTCTAAAATCAATAATTGGTAAATGTTGTAAAACATAGTAACTAATAATGAGCGCTAAAAAAACAGAAGAAAAGGTTGTTATTGAAGAAAACTTATTTGAAATTAAAGGCTTAATGTGTTTAACACCTAAAATAAGAATAACAATAAAGATCATAAAAACAACATTCTTGTAAAATGTTTCTTTAGGGGTAAGTTTTAAAGCGTCACCAAAACATCCACAATCTGTAACTTTATTGTAAGTGTATGAATACCATGTTAAAAATAAGAATACAAGGTTTAAACCAAATAAGCTCCAAACGGTAAGTTTTGGTTTATAACCAACTAAAAGCATAATACCTAAAACCAATTCGGTAACAATTAAAAGAATTGAAAAAGGTAAAGCAAAAGGAATTAAGAATTCTAAGTTTAGTACACCGGCACTAAAGTACTCCTCAAATTTATATTGAGATCCAATAGGGTCTACTAATTTTACAAATCCAGAGTAAATAAAAAGAAGTCCTACAAGTACTCTTGAAATATGAGTTAACATTTTTAAAATCATATAGGGATGTTTTTAGGTTAATTATCTGATTCAGAAAGGTGAATCATGGCAAAAATAGCATAATTAATCATATCTTGATAATTAGCGTCAATTCCTTCAGAAACTAAGGTTTTACCTTGATTGTTTTCTATTTGTTTTACACGAAGTAGTTTTTGTAGAATTAAATCGGTTAACGAAGAAACTCTCATATCTCTCCAGGCTTCACCATAATCATGGTTTTTGTTTTCCATTAATTCTTTGGTAATCTTTATGTGCTTGTCATATAAATTAGTAGCCTCTTCAGTAGTTAAATCAGGTTGCTCAACAACGCCAAGCTCAATTTGAATTAATGCCATTATTGAGTAGTTGATAATGCCAATAAATTCTGATTTTTCTCCTTCATCAACTTTTCGTTCAGTATTTTCTTGTAATTGACGTATGCGTTGAGCTTTTATAAATATTTGATCGGTTAATGAAGGAAGTCTTAATATTCTCCAAGCACTACCATAATCACTCATTTTTTTTACAAACAAATTTCTACATTCTTCAACTACAGTATCATACTGTTTAGAGGTGTTCTGCATCTTTCTTATTTAAAAGTATTCGACCAAAAATAGTAAATATTACAAGCTTTTCATTTATTTTTACTTGGAAATTTAGCATGATGACAATTAATTGTAAAGGAACCTTAGTAGATTTAACTAAGCCTAAGGTTATGGGGATTTTAAATGTTACTCCTGATTCTTTTTTTGATGGTGGAAAGTATAAAAATGAACGAGATATTCTTGAGCAAGCAGAAAAGATGTTGAGTGAAGGAGCTACGTTTATAGATGTTGGAGCGTATTCTTCAAGACCAGGAGCAAAACATATTTCGGAAGAAGAGGAGCTACAAAGAATGCTTCCTGTTGTGGAATTGCTGATTAAAAACTTTCCTGAAATTATTATATCGATAGATTCTTTTAGAAGTAGAGTGGTAGAAGAGTCGATTAATGCAGGGGCAGCAATTATTAATGATATTTCTGGAGGAAAGATGGATGAGAAGATGTTTAAAACAGTGGCTAAACTTCAAGTTCCATATATTATGATGCATATGAAGGGAACGCCGCAAAACATGCAACAAAATCCACAATATGAAAATGTGGTTACAGAAGTGATTTCCTTTTTTGCTGAGCAGCTTTTTAAATTGCGTGAACTAAAGGTGAATGATGTAATTATTGATGTTGGTTTTGGTTTTGGTAAAACGCTCGATCAAAACTATGAGTTGCTTAAAAAATTATCACTATTCAAAAGTTTAGATGTTCCGATTTTAACTGGTGTTTCAAGAAAATCAATGTTGTATAAGTTGTTAGGTGTTACACCAAAAGAAGCTTTAAATGCTACTACCGTAGCTAATACAATTGCTTTGTTAAATGGTACACATATTTTAAGGGTGCATGATGTAAAGGAGGCAGTTGAGGCGGTTAAAATTGTGGGGCAGTTGTAATAAAATCCTTACATTTACTTATCAGGCAATTTATAATGCCTAAAAACTTGTTTTTAAAGTTAAAAAACTTCAAAAAATTAATGAATTTAGATTTTATCGACTTTTCGTTTCTTGATGTGTTAGATATTTTTTTAGTAGCAGTGTTGCTTTTCTATATATATAAATTACTAAAAGGAACTGTAGCTATTAACATTGTAATTGGAATTGCATTTATATTTTTAATATGGAAAGTTACTCAGGCTTTACACATGGAAATGTTGAGTGGAATTTTGGGTTACTTACTTTCTGGTGGTGTTATAGCATTGATTATTGTATTTCAACAAGAAATTCGTAAGTTTTTATTAATGATAGGGACGACTAATTTCTCTACTAAAAAAGGGTTTTTAAATCAGTTGAAGTTTCTAAAAACTGAAATTCATACAGAAACAGATGTTGAAACTATTTTGACAGCTTGTGTTAATTTATCAAAAACCAAAACGGGTGCATTGTTAGTGATAGAGAAAACAAATAATCTTGATTTTTTAATTAATACTGGTGATAAAATGAATGCTTTGGTAAATGAAGCAATTATTGAAAGTATTTTTTATAAAAATAGTCCGTTGCACGATGGAGCAACTGTTATTCGTGATAATTATATTGTAGCAACTCGAGTAATATTACCTGTTTCTAATAGTGCTAAGATACCTTCTAGGTTTGGATTACGCCATAGAGCAGCTATTGGTGTTAGTGAGAAAACGGATGCAATTTGTTTGTTGGTTTCAGAAGAAACAGGAGAGATTTCGTATATAAAAGATGGAGAGTTTGTGTTATATAAATCGTTAGAAGAACTCCATAGGAAATTAGAAAAAGATGTAATGGCATAAAAAAAGCTCGCAACTTGCGAGCTTTTTTATTTTCTGTTCAAAAAAGATTATTGAGCAGGAGCCATTTTAGATTGAATAGCAGTCATAACGCTATTGAATTTTTTAGCAGCTTCTTCGTCTAAGTTAGCAACGATGTCTTTAGCTTGTGTAGCTAATTCAACACCTTTTTTAGCTAATTCAGAGTTCTTTACTACGTCTCCTTTTGCTTCGATATAATCTTTAGCATATTGAGAATAAGACTGTAAGTATTCTCCTACTTTTGGGTCTTCAAATTCAGGAATTTCGATACCTTCGATTGCAGATTCTACAGCTTCAACAGCTTCTTCAGTAGCCTCTTTAGCTTCTTCAGTTGCTTCAGCAGCAGCTTCTTTAGCTTCTTCAGTAGCTTTTTCTACAGTTTCAACAGCTTCTGTTGTAGCGTCTTTAGCTTCTTCTTTAGTGTTCTTACATGATGTTGCTAATAAAGCACCAACTACAAATACTGATAAAATTACTTTTTTCATCGTTTATTGATTTTTAGTTTTTAAGATTGAATAACAAATGTACTATTTTGATTGATGTAAACAAATTTATTTACACCACCGTTTCACTATTAAACTGTTTTTCGTACAAATTCTTATAATAGCCCTCATGTTTTTTTAACAATTCTGTATGATTTCCTTTTTCAACTATACAACCCTTGTCCATAACAATAATCATATCAGCTTTTTTAATGGTTGCTAAGCGGTGTGCAATTACAATAGAAGTTCTGTTTTTTGTGATTTCGTCAGTTGCGTATTGGATCATTTGTTCTGAATGTGCGTCAACAGAAGAAGTAGCTTCATCTAAAATCAAAATACTAGGTTTGCTAACATAGGCACGTAAAAAGGCAATTAATTGACGTTGACCTGAAGATAACATACCTCCGCGTTCTTTTACGTTGTAATGATAATTATTAGGAAGGCTCATTATAAAATCGTGGATTCCAATTTGTTTGGCAGCAATTTTAACTTCTTCAAGAGAAATACTTTCATTGTTAAGAGTGATGTTGTTTAAAATACTATCAGAAAATAAAAATACATCTTGAAGTACTACGGCTACTTTTTGACGTAAAGAAGCTATTTTATAGTCTTGAACAGGGATATTATCGATAGATATTTCACCGCTATCTATTTCATAAAAGCGATTTATCAAATTAATAATGGTAGATTTACCAGCTCCTGTAGCACCTACAATTGCAACGGTTTGTCCTTTCTCAACACTAAAACTAATTCCTTTTAAAATTTCTTCTCCTTTAATATAGCTAAATCGTACATCTTTAAAATTAATAGTTCCTTGTATATTATTAGCAGTAATTGTTCCGCTTTTATCTATTGAGCTCTCAGTATCAATTACATTAAACACACGTTCTCCAGCAACAATACCCATTTGTAATTGATTAAATTTATCTGCTATTTGTCTTAAAGGTCTAAAAAGCATTTGAGCCATTTTTATAAAACCAATAATAGCACCAACACTTACAGTTTTATCTTCAACAACTTGTAACCCGCCATACCATACAATAAGTCCTATTGCAATAGAAGAAAGAATTTCAGCAATAGGGAAGAAGATAGAGTAGTACCATACAGTTTTAACATGAGCTTTTTTGTGCTTGTTGTTAATTTCAATAAAGTTTTTATACTCAATTTTTTCTCTATTAAAGAGTTGAACAATTTTCATTCCAGTAACTCTCTCTTGTACAAAACTATTAAGGTTTGCTACTTGGTTACGAACATCTTGAAAGGTGGATTTTATAGCTATTTGGAATAATTTGGTAGCGTAAATTAATACAGGTAGGGTTGCTAAAGCAATTAAAGCTAACTTCCAGTTTGTATAAAACATTACAATGATTACTACAATCATTTTTAATACATCACTAACAATCATAAAAACACCTTGTGTAAAAAAGTTAGCAATAGTTTCTATATCTGAAACAACGCGAGTTACCAATTTTCCAACTGAAGAATTATCAAAATACCCCATTTTAAATTGAAGTATTTTTCTAAAAGTTTTGGCTCTTATGTCTCTAATAATGTGTTGACCCACCCAGTTGGCGTAATAAATAAAGCTAAATTGAAAAAAGACTTGAATAAGTAACACAGCTATCATAGCAATTGTAAAATATAATAGCCTTGAAATATCTTTAGTTACAGTGAAATCGTCTATAGCTGTCATTAAAATGACAGGGGTTAGTACAGCAAAACCAGCTAGTAAAATGGTAGATAGTGCTGCAATTATAAATCGTACACGGTATTTTTTTGCAAAACTCATTAGTCGTGCAAAAATTTTAATATCGAATGCTTTTCCTGTTGTTTTACTCACTATATATATTCGTATTTTACTTTTGTTAAAAATAAACCTTTTGCAGGAACTGATACACCTGCATTACTACGATTTTTACTTTCTATAATTTTTTTGAAATCATTTACAGTTATTTTTTCTAAACCAACATCAATTAATGTTCCTACAATAGCACGAACCATGTTTCTTAGAAAACGATTGGCACTGATATGAAACGTTAATTCATTCCCGTTTTTAATCCATTCAGCATTAGTTACTGTACAGTTAAATGTATGTACATCAGTCTTTACTTTTGAAAAGCATTCAAAATCTTCATAGTCGTATAGGGTTGCAGCGGCTTTATTCATTAACTCTATATTTAATTGCTGATGATGTAATTGCCAAGTAGTATCTAGTAAAAAAGGGTTTCTACCTAACCAAATTTTGTACTCATAACTTCTGCTAAGAGCATCAAAACGAGTGTGGGCATCGTCATGTACTAATTGTGTTCTAAATATGACTATGTCATCGGGCAAAATAGCATTTAATTTATAAGAAAAGTTTTCGTTTACTGGAGTATCTACATCAAAATGAGCAAACATTTGTGAAGCATGTACTCCAGAATCTGTTCTCCCTGCACCTACAATGTTTACTTCTTTTCTTAAAATTGTACTGATTGCCTTATTTATTTTTTCTTGAACTGAAATTGCATGTGGCTGTACCTGCCATCCATGATAGTTTTTTCCGTTGTATGCTAATTCAATAAAATACCTCAAGAAGTGTAAATTTTTAAAGAGCTAAATTATAAAATTCTAATTTGAAAAGTGCTAGAGAGAAGTGTAAAATAATGTTTTTGAGTTTTATTAACATATGTTAACAGATTAACTGTAATGTTTGTGTTATTTTTGTCACCTTTATAGAAAATGATAGTGAATTCCCCTTTCATTAATATCCCCTTAGTATAAAGAAATCCATGATGTAATGTCGTGGATTTTTACTTTTTAATTCATTAGTTTTGCTTTAATGAAGAAGATTTTACTCCTTTCTGATACACATAGTTTTATTGATGAACAAATTTTAAAGTTTGTAAAGCAAGCTGATGAGGTTTGGCATGCAGGAGATATAGGTGATTTAAAAGTTACTGATGCAATAAAAAAGCTTAAACCACTTAGAGCTGTTTATGGGAATATTGATGATAAAGACGCTAGAGCAGAATTTCCGTTAGATAATAAATTTGTTGTTGATGGTGTTTCAGTTTGGATAACTCATATAGGAGGTTACCCAAATAAGTATAATCAAAGAGTTAGAGAAGAACTGAAAAAGAACACACCACAATTATTTATTTGTGGGCATTCACATATTTTAAAAGTTCAATACGATAAAAAACTAAATTTACTTCACTTAAATCCTGGTGCAGCTGGAAATCATGGATTTCATAAAGTTAGAACCATGTTGCGTTTTGAAATAGATAATGGAAGTATAAAGAATATGGAAGTTATTGAACTAGCTAACAGAGGTTAGCTTGCTAAGTTTTTTTTCTTTTTTAAGTATAGGAACCTTGATGTGTATAGAAGTGCCTACATTTACTTCAGATTTTATGGTTAATTTACCATCCATCATGTGAATTCTAGCTTCAACTTGATTAAGGCCAATACCATCAGAAAAAGAAGAAGACGAGGTAGAAAATCCTACCCCATCATCCTTAACGAGAACGGTTAGTTGATTATTCTCTTCTTTTAAATCTATTTGTGCATGTTTGGCTTTACTGTGTTTCAATATGTTATTGATTAACTCTTGAATCACGTTAAATATTTTTATTTCAAACTCTTGATTATATCTGTTGATGTTTTTTGCAGAAACATCTAGTTTTAATTGACTGTTAGAATACTTTTTAACGACGTCTTTAATAGCGTATTCAAGTCCGAATTTTAATAGAATTGAGGAAACCAAGTTATGAGATAAATCTCTAACTTTTTGCGAAGCTTCAGAAATTATAGCTTGTGTTTTTTCTATTTCTTGAGGAGTATCTCCGTCAAATTGTTTTTTTGTAGCTGTTAAATGCATATTAGCAGATGAAAGCAATGCACTAACATTATCATGTAATATTTCTGCAATGAGTTTTCGTTCAGTTTCTTTTCCGTCTATTGTAGCGTTAAGAATTTTAACTTGTGCTTCTGATTTAACTTTTTCAAGATTTTGTTGTTGTATAAGTTTACTTTCAGATAATTTAAGGCGTAGATTTTTCTGACGAAGTTTATAGTTATATATGATTACTCCCGAAATAATTAAGACTAAAAAACTTAAAGCACCAAAAAGCATAGAGGTTTTGGCTTCTTGTGCTTCTTCTAGTTTTCGTTGTTCTTTAACTAAATTAACCTTTTCTTTTTCTAAGTTTTCTTTATGATTTAAGGTAATCTCTTCTATTATTTTTCGTATTTCTTTTTCTCTTTGACTGTCTTCTATTTCATAGGATAACTCCTGATAATCATATGCTTTATAGTCTTTAAGGTTTCTCATTGCCCAAGCTAAATTATAGTATAAATTAGCTTTTATTTTTACGGCTTTTTGACTATTGTTGTCTTCAATAAATTCTATCCCACTAGAATAATATTCTTTTGCTTTTTCAAAATTTTTTAAAGAAAGATAAACGTTACCTAGGTTGTTAAGAGCACCAGATAAGTTTATATTATCATTATTGCTTTTATGAATGTTTACAGCTTTTATAGCATATTCTATAGCTTTATCATAAAGAGTATCTTTTAAATAAATACCAGATAGGTTATAATAGGAAATAGCTTTGAATTTATTAACACCATGGGAAAATGAACTCATATTTTCTAAGGTTCTATAGTAAGCGATAGCAGAATCTTTGAAGTTAATTGAGTTTTTAATATCCTTATTAATAATACTGTTTCTATGTTTTTTTTGGTATAAACTACCAAGTTGTAAATAAGTTTTACTAAGAAGTTGATTGCTGAGAGAGTCTTTATTAATTTTATCAAAAGTTAAATTTGAATCATTTTTCAAAGATGTCAACAGTTCTTGGTAATAGAAAAGTGACTTATCATAGTTGTTTGTATTAATATATATGTCTCCCAAAAGATTGGATACTTGGCGGAAAATTTTTTGTTCTTTATCTTTTTTGCTTTTTTCATAAATAGGTAAACATTCTTTTAAAGCTTCAGCATATTTTCCTTTTTTGTATTTATTTAGGGCGACCTCATATTTTTTTACATACAGAGAATCTTGATTATGTTTTTTTAAAAGCACATTTTTTTTATAAAATGCAAAATAACTACCTGTCTCTTTTCCAAGAGAATTGTGTATACTACACAGAATAAATAAAACCAGTAAAAAAGAAATTCTAAAAAAGCTCATCATTGGATAAAAATAACTCTTTTCTACACAAAAGTACTACCATCACCTATAACTACTTTAGGTTTTTCACTAATAGATTCTAATACTGCTCCTTTTGCAGAAACATTCTTATAGTTAATAAAATTAATTTTTAGAAGCTCATTTGAATCTATTCTTAAATCTCTTGAGAATTGTTTTTCGTCAGAGTTACCTTCAGATAAATGAACTTCATATACTTCTAAATCTTCATTATATTTAAAATCAGTAGCAACATTATCATTAACAGTAAAATCCAATTTGTATGTACCGTCACCATTGGATGTAATACTATAAGAGTTTAAAAACTCAGTAACACCTTTAGCAAAGGTAATATTTTCATCTTCTATATATATATTCTTTTGTTTGCCATTAGAAGCTTCTAAAAAACCAA
Organism: Tenacibaculum sp. DPLXC6; assembly: GCF_056815515.1. Lineage (NCBI taxonomy): Bacteria > Pseudomonadati > Bacteroidota > Flavobacteriia > Flavobacteriales > Flavobacteriaceae > Tenacibaculum > Tenacibaculum sp. DPLXC6. The sequence continues at coordinate 1,490,284 of NZ_CP141806.1, read as the reverse complement.
TTTTTAAATGATCGTTTTCAATAGAAAAATCATTTGAGTGTTTTGTAGCTGTTTTTTGTGGGGTTTCAGCTAAAATTATTTCTTTTGAGTTGTCTACATTAGTTACTGTAGTCACATCTGTGTTATCTGTTGTATTAAAATCAATAGAATAAGCACCAGTAGCATCTCTTTTAAGTGTATATGATTGTAATAAGCTTTCAGGATTATTCTCTATAACTTCCGCTTCGTTAGAAGAACAAGAAGCGAAAATAACACTAAGGCTCAAAGCTAGGAAATAAGGAGTAAATTTTTTCATGACTTATTGGTGTTTATTGAGATTAGACTTCTTTTTTTAAAAAAAATAGCGATGTACTTAGGATAGATGTTAAGAGACGGGGAACGATATCTCTTAGGGGATAAAAGAAAACAAAATGAAGGGGTTTTCTATACTATGTTAAATAACGCGTACATCGCTATTGGGTTTATTGTTATTAGCAGTAGTTGATTAGCGATGCATAAAGTGTATAGACTCGGGGGGCTTCTTCTTAATCTGGGGGACTAAAGAAAATTTGAAGGGTTGATTATGTCTTTACACTATTTTGTTTCTCACTGCATACATCGCTAAACCTACTACATTTTTTACTTTTAATTTTTTATATAAATTACTTCTGTATGTTTCTACTGTTTTTATACTGACATTGAGCTGATCTGCAATTTCGTTGGAGCTTTTCTCTTTAGCAATTAACTTTAATACAGCAATTTCCCTCTCAGTTAAATCTCCATGCAAAAACTCTGTTTCATCTTCGTCTTTTACATCTGAAGCATATAGGTCTAATAATTTTACTTTAATATCTTCACTAATATATTGTATACCGTTGTGTACAACTTTAATAGCATCAATTATTTGCTCATTAGCTCGACTTTTATCTACAAAACCATTAGCGCCTAACGCAATCATTTCTTGAACAAGTTTTGGGTCGCTTAAACTAGATAGTATTATTGTTTTAATTGTTGTGTTACGTTTTTTAAACGCTTTTAAAACTTCTATACCATCCATTTCAGGCATGTTAATATCTAAAACTAATACATCTGCTGTATTTTTAGAAGACCAGTTTACTACTTGCCTTCCAGTTAAAGAAAAACCCTCAATTTCAATGTCGTCTTCAGTATTTAATAAAGCAATGACTCCGTCTATTAAGATCTTATGGTCATCTGCTATGTGAACTTTTATCTTGTTGTAATTCATGGTTGTTATTACAGTTACAAATTTATGAGGTTAAAACAGTGTGTACAATACACAATATCCCTAATCGTTTCATTAATGACTCAGGGTTAACCCTGAGTTTTTTTTAACATTTCTTTAACATTTAAAGCTGTAGGCCTTGAATATGCTAAGAACAAAAATAAAAAAACCGAGGTTTAATCCTCGGTTTTTTTCGCACTAAATATACTAAGATGTTAGGTTTATCGTAATCTATCTACAGATTTTACAAGATCTTCATCCTTCTTAATGGCTCTATTTGCTAAAACTAACAGCAAAATAACAATGATAGGAAAGAACATCCCAATACCTTTCTCAGAAACCGAAGCTTCTCCAGATAATGTTTGTGATAAATATATCAATACTCCTAATAAAAAAAGATTTATCAATATGTTTAAGCGGTTTAGAACAAATTGTAACTGACGATTTTTAAATAAAAATATTGTTGCAATAGCTACTAAAGCCGAGATAAAAAATAAAACAGGAATACTTTTTTCTAGAATTGAGTTTCCAGAAAACAAATCTAATATATATATAGTGTTAGTTTGAGAGTTACTCCAAAGACTAAATAGAAAAGTCAATCCTCCAGAGATAATTCCTGCCACTAATAGGTAAATAGATTGTATTCTTTGTATCATAATTTTTTATCGGGTAGCAAATGTAATACTTCTTTTTTTAAAAAGAAATATTAGAAGTTAAAATATTTGTATATATTTGCCTTGTATGTAACCGCACAAAATTATTATATAGCCCCTATATAATTAGCACTCAAAACAAAACTTAATACAAAATAATTCTTTATATATAAGGAATTTTAGTAACTTAATTATTTAACGAATGTTCGATATTTCGGAATTAAAAACTAAAAAATTAGCTGATTTACAAGTTATTGCCAAATCAATAGGATTAACCAAGATTAGTCAACTTAAAAAATTAGACTTGGTGTACAAAATTTTAGATGCGCAAGCAGAAGCAAGTGCTAATGAGGCAAAACCAAAACCAGCACCTAAGGCAGATAAGCCAAAAAGGAAAAGAATAACTAAGACTGAAGCTAAAACTACTACAGAAAAGCCAGAAAGTAAAGTTGTTAAAGAACCAGAAGTAAATAAAGCTCCAGAAAAAAAGGAAGTTGTTAGTAAGCCTAAGAAAAGGCAAGAAGAGAAGAAGCAAACTCAAGCTTCAGACGATAATAAAAAACAGCAACAACCTCAACAGCAAAAGCAGCAGCATAATAAAAACCATAACAGAGGTAATAAGCATAATAAAAATCAGAATAGTAATAAACAACATCATAAGAGTGGTAACAAATACCGTGACCCAGATTTTGAATTTGATGGAATTATTGAAAGTGAAGGTGTATTAGAAATGATGCCTGATGGATATGGATTCTTGCGTTCTTCTGATTATAACTACTTATCATCACCTGACGATATTTACGTATCACAGTCTCAAATAAAATTATTTGGATTAAAAACAGGTGATACAGTTAGAGGTAATGTACGTCCTCCAAAAGAAGGAGAGAAGTACTTCCCATTAATTAGGGTTTCAAAAATTAATGGATTAAACCCGAACATTGTTCGTGACCGTGTTTCTTTTGAACACTTAACTCCGTTATTTGCTGATGAAAAGTTCAATTTAGCAGAAAAAGGAAGCTCATTATCAACTAGAATTATCGATTTGTTTTCTCCAATAGGAAAAGGACAACGTGGTATGATTGTAGCGCAGCCTAAAACTGGTAAAACGGTATTACTAAAAGATGTAGCAAAGGCAATTGCAGCTAATCACCCAGAGGTATATCAAATAGTTTTATTAATTGATGAACGTCCAGAAGAGGTTACTGATATGCAACGTAGTGTACGTGGTGAAGTAGTTGCTTCTACTTTTGATGAACCAGCTGATAAACATGTACGTGTTGCTAATATAGTCTTAGAAAAAGCAAAACGATTAGTTGAATGTGGGCATGATGTTGTAATTTTATTAGACTCTATAACACGTTTAGCAAGAGCATACAATACAGTAGCACCAGCGTCTGGTAAAATCTTATCAGGAGGTATTGATGCCAATGCATTACATAAACCAAAACGTTTCTTTGGAGCAGCTCGTAATATTGAAAATGGTGGTTCGTTAACTATTATTGCTACTGCACTTACCGAAACTGGTTCGAAAATGGATGAGGTTATCTTTGAAGAATTCAAAGGAACAGGTAATATGGAGTTACAATTGGAACGTAACATTGCTAACCGTAGAATTTATCCTGCAATTGATTTAATTAAATCGAGTACACGTCGTGATGATTTATTATTAGATGAAAAGACAGTACAACGTATGTGGGTATTACGCAAATATTTGGCAGATATGAACCCTATTGAAGCAATGGAGTTTATTCAAGATAGAATTAAAAGATCATTAAATAACGAGGAGTTCCTGATTTCAATGAATGGATAATCCGTTAGTTATATAAAATAAAAAGTCCCGCTAAGAGCGGGATTTTTTATTTTGGGTATATCACAGAATTTAATGGGACATCAAATTCATGGGTATCTTCTATCTTTTTGATAGGAGAAAAGAAGTTGAGTCCGATAGTTTGAGTGTCTTCTCTACATTCTGATAAAAACCGATCATAAAACCCTTTTCCGTAACCAACTCTATAGTTTTGTTCGTCAGAAATTAACATAGGTACAAAAACCAAGTCGATGTCTTTTACATCAGCTTCTTCTGCTTTTATAGGTTCTGGAACTCCAAATTTGTTGAGTTCTAGTTTGGTGTCTTTTTCAAAATAGAAATGAGTTAGTGAGTCATCTTCAAAATTACAACGACTAACAATAATTCTTTTTCTTTTATCTCTAAAAAAATCGATGATAGGTTGAGTGTCTATTTCATTAAATTTTCGCATGGATAAAAACAAATGTACAGTATAAATATCATCAGTTTTTAACTCGAATATTTGTTGGTAAATGCTCCCTTGTAATTTTTCTTTTTCAGTTAGAGTAAGGGCATTTCTTTTTTGTTTGTATAGTTTTCTAAGGTCAGATTTAAGCATTGGGTTATAGCGATTTTAATTCTTCTTTAAGTTTTTTTGTTAACCCTTTTACAATAAGTTCATATGAATGGTCAATCAACTCAAAAGCAAAAGTATCAGAAACATCATTGTTTAAAGTAACCGTGTTCCAATGTTTCTTACTCATATGAAAACCTGGATTAATACTTTCGTACTCAGTTCTTAATTCTAAAGCACGCTCAGGTTCACATTTTAAATTAACCTTAGGCTCATGTTGCTCCCAGCTATCTAAACCCGATAAAGCAAACATTTTATTCATTACTTTAAATACTAAAACATTATCATCGAAAGGAAAATGTTCAGTTACTCCTTTTTTGGTAATGCAATAGTTACGAAATTCTTCAATATTCATTATTCAATTAAGTTTTGAGTTGATTCAGGAATCTTTAAAGCTGTGTAGTCTAATTTCCATCCAATAGTCTCCACTAAATTCTGCATTAAGGTAACAGCTTCTAAGGCTTCTTTATTTGCTGTTTGCATTAAATTACTTTCAGGTATTTTTTGAAGTATGTGATCTTTAGCTTCTTTATTTACTTCAGTTAAATCTTCAGAACTAAATTTGTTAAGCAATCCGTTTTGTATGTCATAGAAACGTAAGTTTGGTTCTATTGAAAATACTTCTGGCTGTGGGAATTCAGATAAAACCAATACCTTTTTCTTCGTGTCGGTATGCATTTTTATTTTTCTAAAATCAAAACCAATATGAACTTTAGCATTAATTAAAATAATAGCTTTTTTCTTACTCGTAACAAGTCCTAAAAACTTCTCTTTGGTATTTTCATGATGATATATTTCGGCAAATTCTCCTTCAACAGTAATTAATTTAGATACTTTTTTAATCTTATCTAGCAGAACTACCGATTGTTTTTCGGTTAAATTTTTTCTTTTTGCTGAGGTGAATTTTTTAAAAATGTAATAGGATATAATGGCACCTCCTGCCAAACCTATAAAAAGTAATTCCATAGTTACGAATTTACATAAAATAGGTAAAGCATAAAAGAGAATATATATTGTAGTGGTTTTTATAAATGTAGTAAGTGGAGGAAAGTTATTTTGTATTTTTATTCTCAGAAAGTAAAAGAGTTTATCAGAGTAAAACAACTACTTAATGGGATCAGCAAGCGCAACAGAAAAAGAACTAAAAGAACGTATAAAAGAGCTAACTTGTTTATATGAAGTAACCTCTTTAATAATAAATGCAAACCTAGATCAAGTTGATGTAGCTTTAAAAGCTATAGCTAAAAGTTTAAAAAAAGCATTACAGTTTCCAAAAAATACGCGAGTTTTTATTGATACGGAAAAATATTCTGAAGAGGACAGTAAAACCGAGGAAGAGCTTTGTATTATTTCAAGTCCTATTTCAGTATTTAATATTCCTAAAGGGAAAATATCAGCATTTATAAAAGGAAAGGAACTTAAGGACAATTTATATCTAAAGGAAGAAAAAGAATTATTTGATACCGTTGCTATAAAAATAGGAGGACTTTTAGAGCGTATTGAAATAAAGAACAATGAGTTGTCGATGAGACGTAAAATGGAGCATGCCGACCGTTTATCAATCTTAGGAGAATTAACCGCTGGTATTGCCCATGAATTAAATACTCCTTTAGCTAATATATTAGGTTATTCAGAACTATTGAAAGCAGATATGTCTAGTAATGAAAAGGCTTTGGCAGATGTAGATAAAATTATTCAAAGTGCAATTTTTTCAAGAGAAGTAGTAAAAAAACTCATGTATTTTGCTTGTGAAATGCCACAAGAAATGAAAAAAGTAAACATAATTCCGAGTATAAAAGATGCTATAAATTTACTAGACGCTACTTTTAGAAGACAGTCTGTAAAATATTTAGTGAAAGTTGAGGAGTCGGAATTATGGTTGCGAGCAGACACAGTTCAACTTACTCAAATTATTTTTAATCTTATTATAAACGCTATTTATTTTTCACCTAAAAACGGGCTTGTAACCATAGAAACATTCCAAACAGATAAAGAAGTTATTTTAAGGATTTCTGATGAAGGAATAGGCTTAAGTAACGAAGCTCTTGAAAAAGTGTTTCAACCTTTCTTCACAACGAAACCAACAGGAGAAGGAACAGGGCTAGGATTAAGTGTTGTACATGGTATTGTATCGAGTCATAAAGGAACAATAACTGCTAAAAATGGCATTGAAAAAGGTGCTATCTTTGAGGTTAGGTTACCAAAATAAAAGAAATGCCGTTAAAAAAAGAAAATATATTAATAGTAGATGATGATGTTCATATTTTAGAATTGTTACATCGACATTTACAGTCTTGGAATTATCATACCTACAAGGCGGTATCGGTTAAAGAAGCAGTTACAATTTTAAGAGATACACCAATTGATTTGTTAATTACAGATTTAAAAATGCCTGAAGTTGATGGTTTCGAGTTAGTTAAATTTGTCTCAGAGCATTATCCAAAGCTACCAAAACTTATTGTAACAGGGTATCCATCTGTTCAAGATTCACTAGAGGCAATTAAGTCAGGTGTAGTAGCATACCTAACGAAGCCGTTTACTAAAAATGAGTTGAAAACGGCAATGGATGATGCATTAGCAAAATCAGGAATAAGTAAGAAAAGTGCTGCTCAAAAAAAAGAGAAGAAAGACTTTTATGGAGACATGATAGGGGCTTCAGAAAAGATTAATGAAATTTTCCAAATAATAGATCGAGTTAAAAATAATAAAGCTACAGTTTCTATTAAAGGTGAAAGCGGTACAGGTAAAGAATTAGTAGCAAGAGCAATACACTATGAAGGTAAGTTTGCTAAAGGGCCATATATAGCTGTAAACTGTGGGGCAATTCCTGAAAATTTATTAGAATCTGAATTATTTGGTTATGTAAAAGGTGCTTTTACAGGAGCAGAAAGTAATAGGAATGGTTTTTTTCAAGCAGCAAATGGAGGAACTATTTTTTTAGATGAAATAGGTAACGCTTCTTTAAATGTACAATCTAAATTATTAAGAGTTTTACAGGAAAAGGAAGTAGTAAAGGTTGGAGCCCAAAAAGCAGAAAAAGTTGATGTTAGAATTATTGCAGCAACAAACAATAATCTAAAGGAATTGATTCAAAAAGGAACGTTTCGAGAAGATTTGTTCTATAGATTAACAGTTGTTGAAATAGAGGTGCCACCTTTAAGAGAAAGAAAAGAGGATATTTCTATGTTGGTGGAAAAGTTTCTATTTAAATATGGAGTAGAGTACAAAGATAGATTTATAAAAATAAGTCCCAAAGCTACAGATATACTTCAACGATACAATTGGCCTGGAAATATAAGGGAGTTAGAAAATATAATACAACGTGCGGTAATTATGTGTGATCGTATAGTAGAGGTAGAACACTTACCTGATTCATTAAAATATAATGTCGATTTTTCTGAAGAAGGATTGATATCTTTAAAAGAAATGGAAAAGCGTCACATACAACATGTATTAAATGCTACTAATAATAATAAAACAAAAGCGGCAAAAATTCTCCAAATAGATCGTAAGACACTGCGAGAAAAGCTGAAAGAATAAAACATCTTTTTTGAGAGTTTTTTCTCCACATGAGGAGAAACTCCCCACTTCAACTTTAAAATCAAATTTCAAATAAACTTCTGAGTCCTTTGTAAATAAAGGGATTCAGAGGTTTTTTACTTTTTTGGTATGTTCGTCGGCATGCCATTTGCCTTTATAGATGAAAATAAAATAAATGTAATTTATGAATACGAATCCTTTTAATATTTGTCCATCATGTATAGAAGTAAATACATGTGTGTTAACCAAATCTAAAGAAAAGGTATGGTCGTGTAGTGAGTATAATGAGGTAAATGAAGTAGTAGAGAAAGAGAAGAAAGAAGAGGCAGTTGTAAGCCCAGAAATGCAAATTCAAACTGCTTAAGACAAGAAAAGCTTACTAATAAATAAAGTATGAATAATACAAAAAGAGAAGTATCAGAAAGTAAAATAAATTCAAACATAAGTGAGATGACATTAACCAAAGAATTAAAAAAACCAGCGAAGCGAAAGAATGCTAGAGGGATGGTTGATAATGTATTAGAGCAGTTTAATAGTGCATCTGATCAAATTGGTTTACACCCAAATATTCGTAAAATATTAAGTATTACGAATAACGAAATCATTGTTAATTTTCCTGTGAAGATGGATAATGGTGATGTTGAAATTTTTCAAGGATATCGTGTACAGCACAACAATGCTTTGGGACCATATAAAGGAGGTTTACGTTATCATCCAACGGTAGATATAGATGCTGCAAGAGCTCTGGCTATGTGGATGACATGGAAAACATCTTTGGCAGGTTTACCATACGGTGGAGGTAAAGGAGGTATACAAATTGATCCTACTAAATATTCAAAAGATGAATTAGAACGAATTACAAGACGTTTTACGTTTGCTTTAGGTGATAATATTGGGCCAGAACATGATATTCCTGCTCCAGATGTAAACACAAACGCTCAAACTATGGCGTGGATGGCAGATACGTATATGAGTACTAAGGCTCCTGCAGAACGTTCAATGAATCAACATGTAGTTACAGGAAAACCAATTGGTAGTGGAGGTTTAGAAGGAAGAGACAGAGCTACAGGTTACGGAGTGTTCCTAACAATTAAGTTTTGGATAGAAGAAAATAACCAAACCTTAGAAGGTAAAACCTTTATCGTTCAAGGTTTTGGGAATGTAGGGTATTGGGCTGCTTATTTCTTAGAAAAAGAAGGAGCTAAAATGACAGGAGTTCAAGATGCTTACGGAAGTATTCAAAATACAAGTGGAATTAAGGTAGAAGACCTTTTCAACTATACAAAAGCTAATAACGGAAGTTTAGTTGGGTACCCAGAGTCAACAGAGATAGAAAAGAAAGACTTCTTTGCTATTGACTGTGATATTTGTATTCCTGCCGCTTTAGGGAACCAAATAACTGAAGATAACGCACACCTAATTAAGGCTAGTTTAATAGCAGAAGGAGCAAATGGACCTATAAATGTAGAAGGAGAAAAAATCCTTTTAGAAAAAGGAGTAACAATAATTCCTGATATATTATGTAATTCAGGTGGTGTAATTACTAGTTACTTTGAATGGCTTCAAAACCGTAATGGTGAGTTATGGAATATGGAAGAGGTTATTGTACGATTAGATAAGAAACTAAAAGATTCATATACCAGAGTTTCAGACTATGCAAAATTAGAAGGTGTAGATATGCGAAAAGCAGCTTATTGTATAGCTATACAGCGTATTGAAAAGGCTTATGTTCAACGAGGTATTTTTCCATAAAAAGAAGTAAAATGAAACACGGAAGTTTAGTTTTAGAGAAAAAAGAGTATGTGTACATTAAGAGTTTGCTAAATATTTCAGAGCATACTGAAGAAGGTAAAGTACAAACATCACTAGATAAGTTTGCTGAAGAATTAAAATCGGCTAAAATTTTAGATGAAGAAGAAATGCTAGATGATGTGGTACGATTGAATACTGTTGTGACTATAACTTCTGGAGATGATTGGAAAAAAACTATTCAGATTGTAAAACCAACTGAAAAGGATTTAAAAAACAACAAGATTTCTATTTTAACACCAATAGGCATAGCTTTATTTGGTTATGCTTTAAACGATGTAGTTCACTGGGATTTACCAGGAGGAAGGAAAGAAGTTGAAATTTTAAAAGTAACTCAAAAAGAGGGGGAAGAGAGTTTTAGCACCTTAATTTAAAGACAAAAAAATGACACTTAATAATCACGGTAGCGATATAGATGTAGTACATAAATACAACCATGTAGAATTAAAAGGATGGGTAGATCAATTGCAATATATTAATAAAGAAATTGACAATCTTTTAAGCTTACATGAACACTTTTTAAATAAAGCCATTTCTGAAGAAACATTGAAGCTTTTTTCTGAGAGAAAAAAAATAAACAATGAGCTTTATAAAACTGTTTTGTCATACTCAAACACCTATGTTAACGTAGCGGAGTGTGATGATATTCAGTGTGACATGGCTTATTTAGGAGAGTACGATAGGTTACGTGAGAATTATCACAATAATTTGGAAGCTTACCAAAAACTTAAAGACAAGTTTTTTGAGGAAGTTTTACTAAAAGAATAGCATTCTTGTAAAGCAAGTATGTTAGATTTGTAGAGTTAGTTGTAAAACCTTGGGATCATGTAGTTCCAAGGTTTTTTATTTTTAAAAATATTAAGAGCTCTTAAGAGGTGTATTAATGTTTTAATAACTACACTTTAGTGTAAGGTTTGATTAGGTATGTTTAGTTATTTTTGTTTAAATAAATCTTAGAAAGAATCAATGTATAGTAGAAATAGAATATATATTAAACCAGAAGAACAAGAGTTGATAAAGGATTATCCAATCTTATTAGGTGGTAGTGGTATAGGTAGTAATATTGCTGAGTGTGCTTTAAGGTTAGGTTTTGAAAAAATTACTATTGTTGATGGAGATGAGGTTGAGCTATCAAACTTAAATAGGCAGAATTATACTGAAAAAGATATTAAAACTGATAAGGTGGAAGCTCTTTCTCAAAGGTTGTTGTCTATTAATCCTAAAGCAGACATTACAGTTTATAATTGTTTTATTACAAAAGAAAATATACACTCAATAATTGAAGGACACAAAGTAGCGATAAACGCTTTAGATTTTACATCTGACATACCGTTAATATTTGATAAGATTTGTAGGGATAAAGGGATTCCAATTATTCATCCATATAATTTAGGTTGGGGAGCTTTAGTTTCTGTAATTACTCCTGATAGTTTATCACTAGAATCAATAGCTAAGGAAGAAGAAAAGTTTAATGAAGTGAAAATGGTAGAATATGCAGTAAGTTATATGAAGTTTTGGGGAAAACCTCAAAAATGGATAGAGGATGTTATAGAGGAGTATAAAAAAGAAAAAAAAATATTACCTCCTCCTCAATTATCTGTTGCGTCATGGTTAGTGGCGTCTATTTGTACGCACTTGCTATTTAATATTTCTACAGGGAAATCGGTAAAAAAATTTCCTGAATTTTACTTGTCATCTATCAATAGCTAAATAAGTCTATTATTAGTAGCAAAAGAAATAGCTTCTGTTATGTTGGCGACTTCTAATTTGTCAAATAATTTTTTTCTATGAAATTTAACAGTATCAGGAGAAACAAAAATAGATTCGGCTATTTCATTAATTTTAAAACCCCTTGCAGAATATTGTAAGATTTCTTTTTCTCTATTTGTAAGGGTTATTTTTTCTTCTGTTTTCCAATATTCACCTTCCAGATTATAAGTAAACATTTTGTTGTCTCCTTGTTTGTATATTTTAATATTTCCAGAGTGTTGCTCTGTAGATAAAGAGATAATACATATAGCCTTCCAAACTTTACCATCATTACTTAAAAATAAAGGAGTTAATTTTTGGTTTATTAAAATGTTTTTTTTCTCTTGGTTTTTAATACTAAAATCATAAGAAATTGTGTAAAGTAACCTTTCTTCAATAGGTAGTTTTTCAAAAAAATCAAACCCTACTGTATTTATTTTTAAAAGTAAATCTAAATCGGGTGGTGTAACATATTTAAAATAAAAAGCATACCCCATTTCTTTTACTTCTTCAGCTGTATGACCACATAAGAATAAGGGGTTGTCAGAAACATATTCAAATCCTTTTTTTTGATAGTCAATAATATAAATGCTTTTATAAGTAGTTCGAGCAAAAGCTTTGATAGGAGCTAAATAATCAGATGTTTTAAGTAGTTCACTTTCAGAAATATTATCAACAGTGTTTTTCATCGAGAAAAAATCATTGATGTTGTTTTTCATAATTAAAAATATTGAAGAGTCTCAACAAATCTACTAAAAAGTATATTATTAGGTCTAATAAAACTACACTTTTGTGTAGTTTTTTGATAATCAAACACTTAACTACACTTTAGTGTAATTTAAAAGCTTAGGTCTATAGATAGTTTTGGAAGTATAAAACACAATGTTATGACTTTTAAAAACACATCCTTAGAAATATTATCATCAAGTGAAATAATAAATTTAGCTGAATTTATAGTTAAAGAGAACTTTAAACATCATACAAAAGGAAACTTACCTAGTAATTATTATTCAAGTGTTAAATCTATTTATAAGGAAGAGTTAGGTTTTTTGAAGAGTTCGAAAGTTTTTGTTTCAAAAGGAGATAAAGGAGAAATTGAAGGAGCAATAAGAGTATTAAGATGGGATTACTCAAAAAAGTTACCAATTCAAAAAATATTTGGGATAAACCCAATAGAGATTGCAGGGATGTCTCCTTTGAAAACAATTTGGCATATAGGTAGATTCGCAATAAAAAAAGAAGTGAGTGATATAAACCTTTTCAAAAAACTCATGATCTGTGCCATAACACCAATATGTGAAAAAGAAAATTCCGTAGCTTTTGCAGAGTGTGATAGTAAATTATTGAGGGTTTTAAGAATATTAGGAATAGAAGCTACTGTGGTCGGAGAGTCAGTAAATTACTTAGGGTCAGAGACTATACCTGTGTGTATGACTTATTCAGGTTTAATAGAGTTCTATAGAAAAAATAAGCATTTAATATTTAAATCGATGGACGAGAGTTCGGTAAAAAAATCAAAGCTACCCGAAAGTGTAGTTGTTGGTAATCAGTCAACTAACTACACTTTAGTGTAATAAGACAGCTGTAATGATCATTTAAATTTGAAGTATAATAAAATAAATTAAAAAATGAAGAAACAGATTCTAAATATGATTTTGCTTTTAATGTGTACAAATATTCTCTCTCAAATAACATATGAAGGGATGGTTGTTGATGCAGGAAAGCAACCAATTTCTCTAGCCAATGTGATAGCATATGATTCTACAAATGAGAAGTTCATAGGTGGAGTAACTACCGACGATAGAGGGGGGTTTAGATTAAAAGTAAAAGAAAAAACTTCATTTTTTATTAAAGTAAGCTTTTTAGGTTTTAAAACCAAGAAAATTGATGTAATAACTAATGATTTAGGAGATATTGTTTTAGAAGAAGATGCAAGTTTGCTTGATGAAGTGTTAATAACAAGTAAAAAACAAACATTAGTTAGGAAAAATGATCGGTTAGTTTTTAATATAGATAAAACAGTTGCTCAAGAGCTAGGTTCCGCCATAGAAGTATTAAGAGTAACGCCCAATGTAGTTGTTAGAGATGATCAACTAACAATGTTGGGTAAAAGTTTTGTAAGAGTAATGGTTAATAGTAAAATGTTGCCATTGAGAGGAGACGATTTAAGAGGGTATTTAGCTAGTATTAATAGTTCTGACATTGTTAAAGTAGAAGTAATAACAGTACCTCCTTCAGAATTTGAGGCAGAGGGGAATGGAGGGATAATCAATATAGTCTTAAAGAAAGAAAAGAAAGATTTTTGGAGCGCAATAGCTAGATTATCAAGCACTCAGAGAACATTGTTCTCGTACGGAAGAAGCTTCGCTTTAAATTATAAAAAAAAGAATACATATTTAACTGTAAACATTTCTAATGGACTTTACCTTAAAAGAAACATTTTTAGAAATAATAACTTTTTTTTAAATGAAACATGGAGAGGTAGAGGACCTTCAGAGTATGAAGATGAGTATTTAAATTATAGATTATCGTTTACTCAAACTCTAACTAAAAAATGGGAATTAGGGTTAGGATACTCAGGAACAAACTCAGACGTAATCTATTCGACAGATAATAAAGATTTAATTTACAATTTAAATAATGAGTTGAAGTATTCTTTATTGTCAGATGGGGTTTCTAACAAAGATGCCAAGACTCATGCTCTAAATTTTTACAATACAATTAAACTAGATAGTTTAGGAAAAAAGGTTTCGTTAGATGTGGATTATTATAAATCTACTTCGTTTAAAGAAGGCGAAAATAAAGGAGAAAGAAGAGAGCAAAATACTACAACCCCTACTTTTTCAAATAATACAAGTATAGATTATGATTTTGAAAATATTTCAGGAAAGATAGACGTATCGTTACCCTATAACTCAATAGATATAAAGTTAGGAGGTAAGGTGTCTTTTTCTCAGACTAATAATGACTTTAAGTTTTACGATAGTTTTAATGGAGCACCAATTTTAGATGAGAATCAGTCTAATATCTTTAATTATGATGAGCATATTTATGCAGCATATGTTTCAGGAACTAAGAAGGTTTCAGAAAAGTTTAGCGCAAAAGCTGGGCTTAGAGTAGAAAGTACAGTAACTAAATCATATTCTAAATCAAATAACCAATCGAACGAAAATAAATACACTAAGTTTTTTCCTACACTATATCTTACTTACAGTTTGAAGGGGGGGCAATCACTATCGCTTAATGTAAGTAGGAGATTGAATAGACCTAGATTTGAAAGTTTAGATCCTTTTAAGATTGTTGTAAACCCCTTTAAAACAATACAAGGTAACCCGTTTTTACAACCTTCATTTATTACTAATCTAGAGTTGATATTTAATTCTAAAAAGAATGAATTAAAGGTTTATGGTCAAAAGATTACTGATAGGTATGAACAGGTTTCAGAATTAGACCCTGTAAGTAAAGTAGTAAACTATACGTATTATAATCATTTAAATGTAGAAAATTTCGGAATAACAGATACATATATATATGATAAGTTAAACTGGTTGACTTCATATAATACAATAGATGTAGGGTATTCTAAAATGTCTTCATCAATACCTGAAACTATTGGAGAACAAGAAGGATTTAATGCCTTTGTACAAACTCAGAACTACATCAAATTAAATTCTAAAAAAACACTATCACTAGGAGTTAATTATTACCATGTTTTTGCAGCGAAGCAAAATGTTTCAAGACATGGAGGTTACGGTCCTTTAGATTTGTCTCTAAGATTAAAATTATTAAAAGGAGATTTAAATTTAGTGATGTATGCCAATGATATTTTAAAAACAAGTGTAACCACTGTAACAGGTTATTATAATAATGTTAAAACAACTTATAATAATTATTACGATTCAAGATCATTAAGCTTTATAGTAAGATACACTTTTGGAAATAAAAAAATTAGAACAAAAAGAGATAGATCTGGTAATAGAGATATACAAAATAGAGCTCAATAAAAATTGAGCAAACAAAACAACCAAGGCCAAGGTTTTATAGACCGAAAACAGTTAAAGTCTTAAAAATATGATTGATAATTAATTAAATATAAATTTTTTAAAAAGATGAAAAAAATCACATTAAACAAAGGATTAAAATTAAACAAAGAATCAATTACAAAACTTCAAGATTCTCAAATGTCGACTTTTAAAGGAGGTATAAGAGAGGCAGCAGGTGTTACTTGCGCAAACGGATCTTGTATTAAGTCTTGTAACGAAGATTCTTGTAAAGGTGGTGATCAAGTAATTTATTAATTAAATATAAATTTTAAAAAGATGAAAAAAATCACATTAAACAAAGGGTTAAAATTAAATAAAGAGTCTATAACAAAACTTCAAGATTCTCAAATGTCAACTTTTAAAGGAGGTATAAGAGAGGCTGATGGACTTACTTGTGCAAATGGATCTTGTATCAAGTCTTGTAATGAGGACTCATGTAATGCTAACCAAATACAATAATAAATTTTAAAAAGATGAAAAAAATCACATTAAACAAAGGATTAAGATTAAATAAAGAATCAATAACAAAACTTCAAGACTCTCAAATGTCTTCCTTTAAAGGAGGTGTGAGAGAGGCAGCAGGAGCTACCTGTGCAAATGGTTCATGTATTGAATCTTGTAATAAAAACTCTTGTAAAGGTGGAGATCAAGTTATTTACTAATAAACTTTAAAAGATGAAAAAAATCACATTAAACAAAGGATTGAAGTTAAATAAAGAGTCTATAACAAAACTTCAAGACTCTCAAATGTCAACTTTTAAAGGAGGTATAAGAGAAGCCGATGGGCTTACCTGTTTAAATGGTTCATGTATAAAATCATGTAACAAAAACTCTTGTAAAGAAAACGAAATCTACTAAGAGTTAAAACTAAAAAAAAGGTGGAGCCATTTTAAGTAGTGATAAATGTTCCACCTTAATTCTACTAATTATCAAATACAAATAAAATGAAAAAAATCACATTAAACAAAGGATTGAAGTTAAATAAAGAGTCTATAACAAAACTTCAAGATTCTCAAATGACTTCTTTTAAAGGAGGAATTAACCAAGCAGAAGATCTTACTTGCTTAAATGGATCATGTATCAAGTCGTGTAATAAAAATTCGTGTAAAGAAAACGAAATTTATTAATAGATAAAAGTAAAGAAGGTGGAGCTATTTAAGTAGTGATAAATGTTCCACCTTAATTCTACTAATTTAAATATATAAGAAACATGAAAAAAATCACATTAAACAAAGGATTAAGGTTAAATAAAGAAGCAATTACAAAGCTTCAGGAATCACAAATGTCTCAAGTAAAAGGAGGGGTTAGAGGGGCAGATAGTATCTCTTGCTTAAACTTTACTTGTAATGCTTCCTGTGATACAGGAACCTGTAACGGGACGGCAGAAGAGTTACGATAATCAAATCATTAAGTGTATAAGTATAGCTTATTAAGAAGAATAATACAGCAGTTTTAATGCTGCTGTATTTTAAAAATAAGAACAAATGAGAATAACAAATCAATTAATAAAAAGTATAGATGATGCTAATTTGAAAAACTTTACTTCAGATAGTTTATTAAACGGGAAGTTAGGGTTGGTTTATTATTATCTAAATCTATTTAAAATCTTTAATAAAGAAGAGTATTTAAAGAAAGTAGAAGAATATTTAGAAAACATTTTTACCAATATAGAAGAAGGAACATCTAGTTTAATGTACGATTCAACTTTTGAAAACGGGTTAAGTGGCTTAGGCTATGCTTTGAAAGAACTGATAAATGAGAAAGTATTGGATCAAGAGTATTGGTCTCAAATAGAAGAGATTAATAAAATTGTTGTAGATGATGCTATAAAATTAATCCAGGAGAAGAATTTTGATTTTGTTAGAGGACCATTTGGAATCTTATTTTATTTAAACTCAGTGAATGCAAGTGAGCAAATAGATAAAATCTTAGAAACTTTAGAGAAAGAACTTGAAAAAGAAAATGACTTTTTCTTTTACAATGAATATAGCTATATAGAAGGGGTTCATATGGGGTACGCACACGGTATTTGTGCTATAATTAAAGTGTTAAATGATGTTGATGATAAAAGAGCAGAAAACATTGTAAAATATTTACTAGATAAAATACTAGTTATTATAAAAAATAATGAATACCATATTATAAAAGGCAAAAAATATTACTTGCCTAGGAGTGTTCATAAAGGAAATGAGTTTGAAAAAGGTTTAAACTATAGAGCTGTTTTAGCTTGGTCAAATAGCGATGTAAACTTTTCAACATTAATTTACTCCTTAAAAGAAAAATTTAAAACAAAAGAATTACTAGCTATTGCAGATAAAATAGCTTTAGAGAGCATAGAAAAAAAAGAAGAAAAACACACTAGGGTATGGGATCACCGATTTTACTTTGGAAGCTCTGGAGTTTTAGGAATGTATAAGTACCTGTATAATAAAACAGGAAACTCAAAATATAAAGAAGCATCCCACTTTTGGTATAAAAAAACATTGAGTTTTCTTACAGAGAACACAATTAAAGAACACCCTCTTAACTTTTTAAATAACCTGCCAGCAACTACTTTATCTCTTTTAGAGTTTGAAAGAGAAGAAGAGTTCAATTGGTCAAAAATACTACTATTATGATTGATGATACATTAAAAATAGGAATACTAGAATTTGCTGCTAGTAATAAACAGAATTCAATGCATGCTATAGAAGATATTTTTACTTACGCATGTAGAGCAGATGAGTTAAGCTTCTCAAGGTTTTGGCTTACAGAACACCATAGAGCAAGTGCTATACATCCATATAACAATCCAGAAATTTTAATAACATTAATAGCTGGTATGACAGAAAATATTAGAGTTGGATCAGCTGGATCTTTAATAGGTTATTATTCTCCATACTCTTTAGTTCAAAACTACAAATTACTCAATAATATTTACAATGATAGAATTGATTTTGGTTTGTCTAAAGGGCGCCCAGAAAATGCACATCAACATAATTTTTTCAATTTAAATAATAGCACATTTGAAAATACGATGTACGATAAAAATCTTCAAGCGATATGCGAATTACTACACGAAGAAGAAAAGAATTACAACGAAAGCAAGATTATACTCCCTCCATTTAAAGGAACTACACCCTCATTGTGGTATCTATCTAACAGCTATAAAAGAAAAGATCTAGCAATAAAAAATAAATTAAATATATGTAGGTCTCTAATGCATGGTTTAGATGTGTTTGAATATGATGAAGATTTAAAAGGGTTACTACAATATAAAGAAGAGTATTACCGAGTAAATAGAGAAATTCCTGAAGCATCAATAGCAATTGCAGTTACTTTTTCAAAAACACAAGAAGAAGTAGAGCAAGAGGAGAAGAAATACAAAAATAGAAGAGAAGGATTAAAAATTATTTCGGTAAACAAATATAATTTCTTAGAAAAACTAGAGCAAATTCAAAAGGCATATGGAGTAAATGAAATCATAATATGCGATACCGAAAAAGATATAGAAGCTAAGTTAGAAAACTTAGAATTAATAAAAGAATTAACATCACTAGAAGTGCTTAAAACGTATTAAGATGAAAAATATAAGTTTACTACCCACTAGAATAGTTAGAGAACCATTATTTTCTTTAAATAACTACAATAAAATTCCGCAAAAGAAAGAAGAACTAAACGATTTTATAGACTCATTATATTATAATGAAAAGTTTTCAGAAGCTGTTTATTTATCTTCTCCTAGTTTATATGAAGAATGGGGTAAAGTTGTAGAAAAAAATAAAGAGAGAGGTAAAATTAATGAGGCAATACTTAAGTATTTTTTAAGGTCGGTTTCTAATACAGTGCCTTTTGGGCTTTTTACTTCCTATAGTACCTTGACAGCAGAAAGTAATAAAAGAAATGAAAAAGAGTATAAAAGATATTCAAGCATAGATTTAGAGTACTTGTTAAATTTATTAAACCACCTTAACCAACACCCATTAATTATACAGACGGTAAAATATAGAAGAAATAATACGGTATACAAAGTAGGAGATAAATATAGATATATAGAACCAAAATTCTCTAACGGAAATATAAGCTACACACTCTCTTCTATTGATAGTGATGATTTAATTGATTACTTATTATCATATGAAAATGATATGATGACTTTTGGAGAGTTAAAAAAGATGATTTTAGATTTAGTTAATGGTGTTGAAGAAGAGGAGGTGAATGCTTATTTACTAGATTTAATAAACTCTAAAATTTATATAAGCTCTTTTGAAGCTCAATTGAATGAAGAAGACCTCTTGAGTCAGGTAGTTGATTTTTATAAGGAAAATGCCTTAATAATAGATAGAGATCAGGATTTAAAAATGATTTTTTTATCATTAAAAAAAGTTAAAGAAAAATTAATTGAGCTAGATAATAATGTTTTTAATCCTATAGATGTTTATAAAAGCGTTTTTGAAGAATTAAGAAAGGTAGGAGTGAACTTCAAAGAAAAATATGTTATAAACTCTAACTTTAAGAAGGTAGAAAACAATACGACTAACTTAAAAGAGGTAGACTTTAAGTTAAATAAATTAATGGGAGTTTTATCTAAAGTGTCTAAAAAAAATATAAAAGGAGACTCCAATTTAACTGTGTTTAAAAGAAATTTTTATAATAGATATGAAGATAAGGAAGTTGCTTTAGTAGAGGCTCTAGATAATGAATTGGGAATAGGATATTTACCTCATTTGAAAGATGAGGTGGTGTTTTCAGATTTGATAGATGATGTAACTATGCCTCAGGTTCGAAAAATAACATCAGAAAGAAAAGTAGAAACTAAAGTGCATAATTTTTGGCTTAACTTATTGTTTAAAAACCCAGAAAAAAAAGAAATAGACATCGCTCGAGAAGATTTAGGAGTGTTTGAGCAATCTAATGAGATAAAAAATGGAGCCTTTTCAATATCTTATTCTTATGCTAACGATAAAGTATATCTTAAACATGTTGGAGGAACTACAGGAACAAATTTAATAGGAAGATTTAGTAATAGCGATACGGAAGTCCAAGAGATGATAAATAAGGTTACTGACTTTGAAAAATCATTACTTAAAAATAAAATTGTAGCAGAAGTAATTCACCTACCTAACAATAGAGCAGGGAATATACTAATTAGAAAAGTAAATAGAGATGCAGAAGTAAGTATAATCTCTAAAGCTTCAGACAATACTAAAGTTATTGATGTAAATGACTTATATATTAGCTTAAAAAGGAATAGAATAGTTTTAAGATCTAAAAAAGAAAATAAAGAAGTGGTTCCTTTTTTAAGTTCAGCACAAAACTATCATTACAACTCACTACCAATTTATCATTTTTTATGTGATTTACAATCTCAAGATAGACAGAATGATTATTCAATAAATTTTGGAGGATTTAATATAGGGGATCTAGATTATTGTCCAAGAATAACTTATGGAAGTGATTTAGTGTTAAGAAAAGCAACTTGGTTACTAAAAAAAGAAAATTATAAAACAATAGAAGATCTAAAGGTAGATCTTTTAAAGAAAGAGATACCTAAACACATTTATATTATAAGTGGAGGAGAAGAAAAGATGATTATTGATATAGAAAATATTAATACACTAGAAATCTTATATAAAGAAATAGTAAAAAGCAAAATAGTTAGAGTTGCAGAGTGTGTTTATAATATGTGTGATACAACAAACACTTTCGCAAATGAATATATAGGGGTAGTTAAGTCTCAAAAAGAACTTGGAGTACTGAAAAACATATCTAAAATAAATGCTAATAAAGAAAAAGAATTTAATGATGTAAAACGAACTTTCATCTATGGAGATGAGTGGGTTTATTTTAAGTTATATACAGGAAGGATAACATCAGATCAGCTTTTAACAGAGAATATCTCAAGAGTAGCATCTAAATTAAAGGCAAAAGGAATTATAGATAAGTGGTTTTTCATTCGTTTCACAGATCCTGATTTTCATTTAAGATTAAGGTTTCATTTAAAAGATGAGAAAAATTACTCTGAAGTATCAAAAGTAGTTTATAACGAGCTTTCCGATTTATTAAAAGAGCACAAAATTTGGAAGTTAGATCTATCAACTTACAACAGAGAGCTAGAAAGATATCATTGGAAAAATATTGAAAACTCTGAAACAATATTTCATATAGATTCCGAATACACCATAGATATGCTAAAATTTTTGAAAGAAAAAGGAGAGAGTAAGAGGTGGCTTTTTGTACTGAAGTCTATAGACGACTTTTTTAATGCTTTTAATATTGACTTAGAAGAAAGACATAGAATAATAGATAGAATGTTTAATAGTTTTTGGGTAGAATATGGAAGAGTAAAAACGATAAAAAAAGATGTGAATAACAAGTTTAGGAAATTCAGAAAAGAAGTAAGTAACATTCTAAACATCTCAGACGGAGAATTAAATGAAATTTATGAGAAAAGATTTAAAGAGTTAGAAAAAATTCAGCTTAGTTCAGAAGTTAAAGAAAATTTAGATGATTTATTGTGGAGTTATATCCATATGCATGTAAATAGGTTTGTTCAAGCGAATCCAAGATTTCATGAACTTATAATGTATGGAATTTTAGAAAGGTATTATAACCAGGCAATCGGTATGAGGAAGTATAACCAAAAACAAGTTGAAAATGAAGCTTATTAGACAATATGATAAAATGGATTGTGGACCATCTTGTTTAGGAATGGTTGCCAATCATTACGGAAAAGATATTTCATTAAACTTTTTAAGAGAAAAATGTTATATCACTAAAGAAGGAGTTTCGTTATTGGGAATAGATGAGGCTGCCAAAAAAATAGGATTTGAAACTTTTTCAGCAACACTAGGCTTAGAAGAACTCAAGGATATAGATAACTTAAACTATCCGTGTATTCTACATTGGAACAACAACCATTTTGTAGTTCTTAAAAATCATAAAAAAACAAACCTATTAGGAGGTAAAAAGAAATGGCAAATAGCAGATCCAGCTCATGGTTTTGTGAATTTGAATGATGAGAAATTTTCAAAGTCATGGCTTGGAGAAAATGGTAAAGGAGTAGCATTGTTTTTAAAACCACAAAATAAGTTTGTAAACACTGAGTTTAAAAAACCAGAAAAAATATCATTAAAATATTTCTTAGACTTTTTTAAGAGCCATAGAAAAAAGCTAGTATTTGTTTTTGTGTTAATGCTTTTGGGAAGCTTGGTAAATATGATTTTTCCTTTCTTGACACAATACTTAATAGATAAAGGAATCGATAAAAAAGATGTAAACTATATTCAATACATTTTATTTTCTCAGTTAAGTTTATATCTAGGAGTAATTGTTATCGAGATTTTTAGGAACTGGTCTTTACTGGTTGTGGGAACTAAAATAAGTATTAAAATAATATCTGAGTTTTTATTAAAGACGCTAGATTTACCATTAAAATTCTTTGATTCAAAACTTATAGGTGATTTTCAACAAAGGATACAGGATAATGACAGGATAGAATATTTTTTAACATCACAATCAATAACTACATTTTTTTCAATGATTACTTTTTCAGTATTCTTTGGAGTGCTAGCATATTATAATTTGACAATCTTGATAATTTATACTTCGTTAACAGTTTTGTCTGTGCTATGGTCTCATTATTTTTTGAAGAAAAGAAAAATATTAGATTATAACAGGTTTATTGAAAATAGTAATAATCAAGAAACAATTTATGAGATATTAAATGGGGTAACAGAAATGAAGTTAAACTCTTTTGAAGAGTATAAGTGTAATCAATGGAAAACTGTTCAAGATAGGTTGTTTAATATAAATTTAAAAATATTAAGACTAGATCAAATTCAAACATCAGGATTTACATTTATAAACCATGTAAAAAACATTTTAGTCTCTTTTTATACCGCAATTTTGGTTGTAAATGGAGAAATGACCCTAGGGGTTTTATTAAGTATTTCTTATATAATAGGTATGATGAACTCTCCTGTTGATCAGTTAATTAATTTTTTAAGATCATTACAAGATGCAAAGTTAAGTTTGTCAAGATTAAATGAAGTACAAAATGAAGACCCTGAAGAAAAAGAATCTTATTCAGAGTTAAAACTATCTCAAGAAGATTCAAACAGAGGAATAAAGTTAAGTAATGTTTCTTTTCAATATGAAGGACCAAGGTCTCCTTTCGTTCTCAATAATATTGACTTGTATGTTCCTGATGGAAAAGTGACAGCTATTGTAGGAGCGAGTGGAAGTGGAAAAACGACACTAATGAAACTATTATTAAGGTTTTATAATTCCATTGGTGGACATATAAGCTATAATGACCAGAATATTTTAAATATTTCGCCAAAAAGTTTAAGAAAACATTGCGGTGTGGTTATGCAAGATGGTTTTATTTTTTCAGATACAATAAAAAGAAATATAGCAACTGCAGATGAAGAAATAGATTATAAAAGATTAAAAGAGGCTGCGAAAATAGCCAATATTGATGAGTATATTGATTCATTAGCACAAGGCTATGATACAAAGATAGGAGCTTCAGGTAGTGGTTTGTCTGGAGGACAGAAACAAAGAATCTTAATAGCTAGAGCAGTTTATAAAAACCCTCATTATATGTTTTTTGATGAAGCTACTTCCGCATTAGATGCTGAAAATGAAAAAGTTATTCACGATAATCTTTTTAACTTTTTTAAAGGTAGAACAGTTGTAATTATTGCTCACAGGTTAAGTACAGTAAAACATGCAGATCAGATTGTAGTATTAAAAAAAGGTAAAGTTAGCGAAGTAGGAAGTCATGATGAGCTAGTAGGTATAAAAGGAGATTACTTCAGTTTAGTAAAAAATCAATTAGAATTAGGAAGTTAACATGGATACAAATAATATAGTTTTAGAAATAGAAGATTCAATTAATAATAATTATAAGATATTGACTTCTATGGGAGTTGTCAACGGAGTAGCAGGAGTTTCTCTTTTTTATCATTGTAAAGGTGATTATGAAAAAAATATGTTTTTTCTTGAAAAAGCTATTAGTGGTTTAAACGAAGATTATAAGGGTAGTGATATTATAGCAGATATAATAGAGATAGGAGTTTTATTAGATTATTATGTGAAAGAAAACGTAATAAATAGAGAAGATGTAGAGTTTTATTTTGAAGGTTATGACCCAACTCTTCAAGATTTGTTAATAGACAAGTTGAAAGAAGATAATCTTAACCCTGTTACTGGAATTTTAAAATATGGAAATTACTTTGTAAATAGAGCTAAATATTCTGGTAGAAATTATGACGAATTATTTGTGTTAATTCTTGAAAAAATAGAAAAATTAGCAAAAGAAGATAAAAAAACAGATAGTATTTTTTGGGTTTCCAACATAGAAAGAGAAGGAAGGTTTTTGGTAGAGTTAGGAATAAAACATGGTGTTGCTGGAATTATAGATTTTTTAGTTGAATTGCATGAGTTAGGAGTAGAGAAAAAAAGAGTAAAAAAGTTAATTAAAAAGGCAGTAAAATATGTTGTTAATTCAAAATTAGAAAAAAGAACATTTATTTTTCCTTTCTGTACAGATGATGTAAAAGATGCAAAGTCTTTTTCTTTTGGTTTAAATTATGGAGATTTAGGAGTAGCTTATAGTTTGCATAAGGCTGCAAAAATATCTGGTTTAGAAGAAAGCAAAGAGCTTGTAGTTGAGACTTTAAAGAATGCATCAAAATTTAAAGATGATGAAAATAAGTATCTTACCGATGCTAATTTATTTTATGGTTCATTAGGGATAGCTTCTTTATTAAAAAAGTTTAGAAAAGAATTAGAAGAAGATTTTCTTAATGATTCAATAGACTACTGGTATACAAAAACAAAAGAACATAAAAGGCATGATAATGAATGGGCTGGGTTTGACACAACATTTAATAAGTTTGATATAAATGCTCAGTTGTCTATGTCACATGGAATTATAGGTGTAGGAACAGCACTTCTTAATTTTAATAAAGATTTAAATTTTGATTTTTTAACTTTTTTAGGATATAGTTTTTAAACATGTTCTAGAAGGTATAGGGTTGATAAACAGTGTTTAAGATTCTAAAATAGGGGTAAGCAGGAAAACTTAAACAGCCAGTTCACTTAATTGTTGTTTTCGGAAATCAGAAGGTGTAAACCCAGTATGATTTTTAAAAACACGGTTAAAGGAGGTTTTACTTTTAAAACCAGCTTCGTAGGCAATTGCTAAAATTTTATAATCTTTATAATCAGGATCTTTCATTATCTTTTGTGCTTCGTTTACTCTATACAGGTTGATGAACTGATAAAAATTTTGATCGAAACAAAGGTTTAAAACTTCAGATAGGTGGTGCTTGCTCATAGAGAGTTTAGAAGCTAATTCTGATTGATTAATTTCAAAATCAAGATAAGGCTTTTTTGTCTCCATGTAATCAAGAATCAATTTCATGTAGTAATCTTTATCTTTTTCTGTTAAAGAAGAATTTTTGTACTGAACAGTTTTTGGAGATTGTTCTTTTTTTACAGTGGCAAACTCTAGTATTTTGGCTTTTAAAGCTTTATTTTCGTTTTGAAGTAAGGAATTTGTTTTTTTAAATAGCTCACGGTCAGCTTCAATAGTTTTCTTTTTGCGGATATAAAAAAAGAGTAACCCTCCTAAAAAAAGAATTGAAACTCCGCCACTAATAAGCAAATTACTTTTTTTATTCTCAATAGAAGCTAAAGAATTTAATTTTGATTCTATATTCTGTTTTTCAGTATCGGAATCATGTTTTAAATCAAGAAGAGCAGCATTTGACTGTTCCTTTAATAAAACCTTCATTATTTCAGCATAATTTTCTTGTTCTTTATGAGAGTTTTTAAAATCACCTAATAACTTATAAGCTTTAGCTAAGTGTAAGTGAGCTTCCTTTTCTAGCTCAAGATCTTTTCTATTAGTAGCTATTACTAAAACTTCATTTAATAAAGGTATAGCTTTGTTAGCTTCTTGTTTTTTAACGTAAGACATTCCTAAATTAAGGAGAGCAACAGGTCTTTTAGGTAATCCGTTTTTTTTAGAGTATGCTAATGATTCTTTAGCTGTTTTTATAACCTTGTCCCACTCTTCTTGTTGAAAATAAGAATACCCAATATTATCAAGAGCAGCATTAACAGCTTGAACATTGTTTATGCTTTCAGCTAAGGTTTTCATTTTATGTAAATAGGCTAATGCTTTCTCGTAATTTTCTTTTTTAGTATAGCTGTTGCCTAGTCCGTTGTATGCCGCTAGTTTAATAATATCAGATACATTATTTTTTTCAGTCAAAGCAAGTACTTTTTCCATGTAAGTAATTACTTTATCAGGCTTGTCTATTTGACTGTAAACATTAGCAAGATTAACTAATATGTTAACTTCTGTTACTTCGTTATTGAGGTTAGCTTTATTAAAATCAAGAGCTTTATGGAACTCTACAAGAGCTTTTTCATAGGAATCAGTAACATTATAGTAGATACCATGATTTATAATAGATTTTATTTCTACGTCTTTTAACTCTTTAAAATTTTGAGTAATTAATAAAATAGAATCGTTATACTTTTTAAAATTTTCAACATTAGCTTTATTATAGGCTTCTCGAGAGAGGTTTAGGTAGTAGTTACACTTTTTTTTAGCTAAATCAATATTAGCTATGGTGTTGTTATGTGAAGGCTGACTCTCTTGGGCTTGGATAATAAAAGAAGAAAGTAATAATACACAAAAAACAAAGTAATGTATAGTTTTTAGCTTTGAGATAGGGGAATTAATTATCATACTAATTAAGTATTCTTATCAGCACTATTTCTAGTGAGTCATTGTAATAAAAAAATAAACACAAATGTAAGGTGTTTGTGTTTATTTTTCTAAAAATTATAGTAAACTAAACTGATTCTTTTTCTTTCTGAAATCAATTTTGTGAGATAGTTTTATCATTAAAGTATGGTTGTTTTCAATACGGTTTTCTTTTATAATTATGTATTGATTCATATATCCTATACTTAATGCCAAAGCACTATTTAAAGGAATATCAACAGCACCATAAATTCTGTTCTGACTAAAGTTTTTATTGTTTGCGTACTTGTCAACATCTAAAAATACTTGATTAGAGAATGATAAACCTATTATTGTTTTACCTTCTTTAGAACATATGATTGGTGTTTTTGTACTAAATACTAATCGTAATCGGTGTCTTGTTTTGTCTTTCATGATACGCTGTTCTAATAGCATTCCATAATTAACGGAAACTTTTTTAATTTTATTTTTTATGGTAAAGTACTCATAAATACGATGCTCTATTCTTTTCTTAGGAACAGGGTGTGCTCCATAAGGAAAGAGAACTACCCATTCATACCCAGCACCAAAACTTATATTTTTTAAGTGATCATAACTTGTACCAAGTCTTAATTTTGACTGCTGCCAGTCCTTAACAAAATTATGTCTACTCCAAGAGTATAAGGTTTCAAGATTGAATTTTTCAGTTAATTGATACTTGCCAGAATAGTACCACCATGAATTAAACTGGTCGGATTTTTGGGCATTACTCTTAAAAACTATAAATAGAAATACTACAGCTAGCAACTTTTTCATCATTGCCTAGAGTTTTTTACCTATAAAGCGAATCACACTTCCTTTGCCATTGTGGGAGTTTCCTTCATTCAAAAAAACTTCCTCTTCTTCTAAAACTTGAGTTTCAAAACCAGTAAAATCTTGTTGTATTTGTTCTACTGAAAAAAGCATATCTATATCTTTTGGCCCACCTATTTTTGGATTATCATTCTGATATTTTAAATGATTTTTACTGAACGCTTCGAATATTATGTATCCTCCAGATTTAAGAAGTGTAACTAATTTTTGATGAATTGCAGAAATTTTCCAAGCTGTAAAATGAGCGTAGATTAAACCAATAGCATCAAAAGATTCTTTTGGAAATTCAAGGTTTTGTATATCGCCTACAATATACTGTAGATCTATACCGAATTCGTTGGCTAATTTTAGAGCTTTACTTTTTCCTTCTATGCTCAAATCGGTAGCAGTAACATCCCAACCTAATTTTGAAGCGTATACACCATTTCTACCCTCTCCGTCAGCAGGTAATAAGATTTTTCCAGTTCTTATTTTTTGAAGCTCTTCTTTAAAAAATAAGTTGGGTTCTTTGCCATAGGCAAAGGTGGTGTTTTGATATTTTTCATTCCAAAACTCTTTATACTTTAAATCACCTTTTGTCATCATATTTTAATTTGATTTATATGATGTAAAAGTATATTTAGTCTAAGCCTCTAGGATAGGATAATTGTAAAGTAGTATTGTACTTATGTTAGTTTTTTTCTGAAAGCTTCAGGAGAGTAACCAGTATGTTTCTTAAAAAAACGTATAAAATAAGAAACATCTTCATAGCCTAAATGATATGCTATTTGATTTATTTGATTGGAAGATGCTAAAAGATACCTTTTAGATTCTAGTATAATTTGTTCATTAATAATTTCTGAAGCTGTTTTATCTAAAGTCTGTTTAGTTATAGTATTTAACTGGTAGTTAGATAGATTTAACATACTAGCATATTTAGAAACTTGTTTTATACTAGTAATATTTGTTTCTAATAAATGTAGAAATTTTTCAAGAGATTCTTGAATATATAGATCCTTAGTGTTAGAATCTTTATTGTTGGTGCTTTTTAACCTTAGTAGTTCTATAAAAAGAATATGAAGATTAGACTTTATAACTTCTTTATATGCTTCAGCTTTATCTTTATATTCTGAAAAAATAGAGGTCAATAAAAGGTTAATTCTTAAAAAAAAGTCTTCTTCTAGTTGATAGTAATTTGAAGTACTTACTTTTTGTAATAGAGAATTCATTCTTTTATCAAAAGGATAGTAAAAATCAGTATTAAACTGAATCATAAAACCTTCGCTGTTACTTTTTAATTCTAATTCGTGCACTTGACCAGGGCGGACTATAAAAACAGTATAATCTGTAACATCATAACTAATAAAATCTATTTCATGGTTTCCTATCCCCTTTTTTAATGCTAAAAAGAAGTAAAAATCGTGCCTGTGAAGCTCGTGAACCATATCTTTTCCGTTAAGAAGTTCCTGAAGATCCTTAATCATAAAATCACCAGATAGGTTAGGTTCTTTTTGAGAAGTCTTTAAATGTCTTACGGGGATGGTTTTCATGATATTAGAATGAAACTAAAGCAACACAAATTTAAGTAGAAAAAGAGCAAGGAATAATAAGTAATTCTAAAAAATAAAAAAGTCCTACAAATCATTTGATTTTTAGGACTTTTTAGTCGGGGTGGCAGGATTCGAACCTGCGACCTCCTGCTCCCAAAGCAGGCGCGATGACCGGGCTACGCTACACCCCGAAAAGTGTAAAATTCGTAGTGTAGTTTATCTCGATAAAAATGAGAGGCTACACCCCGAATAATTGGGACTGCAAATGTAGAAAAAAAAAGCAAACAACAAATAAAAAAATGAAATATTTATTAAATAATTTGATTTTATAAGACGATAGTTAAAATATATTTAAAAGCAGATAACTAGAAATAAAAAAAAATTACATTTGTAACTTCAAAAATTCAAGATAATGGCAGAAAAAATTAAATGTTTGATTATTGGGTCTGGTCCAGCAGGTTACACAGCAGCTATTTATGCAGCGAGAGCAGACATGAAACCAGTTATGTATACAGGAATGCAAATGGGAGGACAATTAACTACGACAACTGAGGTAGATAATTTCCCAGGATATCCAAAAGGTACTGATGGTACAGCAATGATGGAAGATTTAAAAAGTCAAGCAGAGCGTTTCGGAACAGATGTTCGTTTTGGAATGGTTACTAAAGTAGAGCTTTCTAAAGAAGAAGGAGGAACTCATAAAGTAACTGTAGATGAATCGACAGAAATAGAAGCGCAAACTATAATTATATCTACAGGAGCAACTGCAAAATATTTAGGATTAGAAAGCGAGCAACGTTTAATTGGTGGTGGAGTTTCAGCTTGTGCTACTTGTGATGGTTTCTTTTATAAAGGACAAGATGTTGTTGTTGTTGGAGCAGGAGATACTGCAGCAGAAGAAGCAACATACTTAGCAAATATTTGTAGTAAAGTTACTATGTTAGTACGTAAAGATTATATGCGTGCTTCTAAAGCAATGCAACACCGTGTTAACAAAACAGAAAATATTACTGTTATGTATAATACTGAAATTGATGAGGTATTAGGAGAAAATGTTGTTGAAGGAGTTCGTGCTGTTAATAACCAAACTGGTGAAAAAACAGAAATTCCTGTAACAGGTGTATTTATTGCGATAGGTCACAAACCAAACTCTGATTTATTCAAAGGTTTATTAGATATGGATGAAACAGGATATTTAATAACAAAAGGTAAATCTACCAAAACAAACTTACCAGGAGTTTTTGCCGCTGGTGATATTCAAGATAAAGAATACCGTCAAGCAGTAACAGCAGCAGGTACAGGTTGTATGGCTGCTTTAGACGCAGAACGTTATTTAGGAGCTTTAGAATAGACTATAAAGTTATATAAAACAAAAAAGGGTACGTATTAGCGTACCCTTTTTATTTTATTTAGAATTTTGTCCACTTTCTTTAATAACCCTTCTAATCCAATCGTTAGGAATCATGTCTATGGTAAGGTTTATACGTTCTTCATCACCATTATTAATAACTTTATGAGGATCGGTAAGTCTCATATACCAACATTCTCCCGGTTTCATAATTACGGGAGTGTTATTTAAATAAAAAGTTACATTTTCATTGTTAAGAATAGGTATTGTAAGCCGAATTACTGATCTTTCAACCTCTAAACCTAAGGTAGGGTCCGTATGTTCTTTAACTGTTGAATGTGGAGCTAATCGAAGTAATCGTACTAAAGTTACTGTAGTATTTTCTTTAAAAAAATCAATAACACTAGTCAAATATGGAGACTTTTTTAAAGCATTAGTATCTAACCAATCTGTCCACGAACCATCAGCATAATCTTCTGCAGGAGGAGGGAAAGGTAATGATGTATCAACTAGGTGTGCAGGCGAGCGTAAAGCAATTACATTATAATATTCAAAATTATCCAATTGTAAAGCTTTAGCTTCTTCAAGCATTTTGGTTGTATCAAAGTTAAAAGGCAGCTTAATACGATCACTAAAAGTATTACTTGTTTTAGTAGTAACTGTTTCCATAGACGTATGTTTATAAAAGTTTAGGTTAGTATATTGTAAAACTACAAAAAGTTAAACTTTCTTCACAAGTGTTACATTTTGATAAAGTTAATTCTTCTGTTTTAATTTTAGGAACTAAAGTTATTAGTAGTAACTCTTAAGCTCTTTTAGAGAGTATTATTTAACTGCATGTGTAAAATAGGATAAGGTTTTCCTGTAGTGTCTAGCCCTGAACGGTTGATAGTTTTAAAACCAAAATGTTGGTAGAAACCAACAGCCTGCTCATTTTGTTCATTTACATCTACCTTATCTACATTCAATTTGTCAATTGAGTATTCTAATAAGGCTTTACCTACCTTTTTACCTCTATATTCAGGGTGGATAAAAAGCATTTCTAAATTTTGTTCAGCAACACCTAAAAAACCTACTATTTTATTATTGATTTTAATACACTTTAATTCTACTGCATCCAAATACGTATTCAAAATAAGAGGTTTAAAATAAGCGATGTCTTCTTCTTTTAAAAAATGATGTGTAGCTCTAACGGAAGCTTCCCATACATCAACTACTTCTTGATATTCAGTTTTGTTTATAGTATCTATTTTATAATTCACTTTTTCAATTTTTACTCAAGCTATAAAAATACAAAAAGCGACTTTGATGATCTATCAGAGTCGCTTTTTTTTTGCTAAAAGAGGTAATACTTTAAAGTGATATATGTTTGTCTTTTAATTTCGAGTAAACTTATAAAGAAACTATAGTTTAGTATGTAAAAGAAAGGTCAGGCTTAGATATATAAGTACCTGTATTAGTTTTGAAAACAGATTCAACTTTATTGGTTGCTTTATACTGTTGATATATGTTGTTTTTAATAACAGTGTTCAAAAAACTATCATAGGTATCTATACCATTATATTTTTTTACTTCAATTTGTTCTATGTTTAGATCACCTGTATTATAATAATTGGTAATATTCCATGACTTTAATTCATCAGGTAATTGAGGTAACATAATCTCACTAGTCTCTTGACTATCAAAGAGAACATCCCAAGTATAAAATGAATCATTATCAACAAGATCCATAGTTATTTTTCCAATATTATGAGTTGTACCTGTTTTGTTTAGGTAGAATGTTCTATTAGTATTAGAGTATGTATAATCAATACTCCAATTTGGAGCATTATAATTTTCTAAGGGTTCTCCTATAGCCTCAACATGATAATTTTCCATTGTAGCTTTATAACTGTAATTATAAAAGTTTGTGTTGAAAGCGTAACTGTAACCAGAACTATTCATAATTGTAGAGTTTTGATTACCATTTGCCCATATGCGATGTTTTATGTCATTTTCTAAATCGGAGGCATTAAGATACCCGTACAGAGTTAAATAAGAAGATTTGTTAGGGTCTTGAATAGATGAACTATTAAAGTAACGTGTTTCAACTCCATTAGTACTGAAGTTATTGAAGTCTAGATAGAAATCTGAATTTAAAGGCTTATTAATAAATTGATAAGTATAGTTATTATTAATAGTATTGTAATCATATATGTAGTACTGACTTGATACAACATCTGTGTAATTAAGATTATAATCTTCAATATAAAATCCATTTTCAGGGTCATATGAAGAACTATAGTCAGAACCTTCTCCTATAATAGATGTTCCAATAGGCATTTCAGATGTTTGATAAGTATTCTGTGATGAAACATTCCTACTTTCAGGAACCTTAAGGTCAATTTTATCTAGAGAGGAACGTTTAATGTTTTGTATAGTTTTAATAATGGATGTTTCTCCTACGCCCCTGTATAGGTAAGCAAAATTAAGAGAGTATTCTTCGTCAGGAAGAATATCAGTGAGAGTGTTAATTTTAATCTGAGAAGAAGTATTATTTTTTAGAGACTTTAAAGCTAGTAACTCACCTGTTTTTTTAGAGGTGAATACGTAAAACTCCGAAATAGATGGGTTAACAAAGTTATTAGGGACATTTATTTTTAGTAACAATCTTTTAATGATAAAATCGAGCTCTTGTACTGATTGGTTGCCTAATTTATCTATAGCAGTAACTTTAATAGTGGTATTACCAGTTTCATAGTTATCAGGGTTAAAGTCTAAATTTAAATTATTATTTTCAGCCTTTATTATTAAAGAGTCGTTCACAAAAACTTTAAGAGAGTCAACATTAGAATAAACATCATTTGTAGTTATAGAAAATAAGGTAACTTCATCAATTATATTATTTTGTATAGAAGGCCCATCTATATTAATTTCAGGCCCAGTATTATCAACTAAAAATAATGTATTATGGGTAGTAGTGTTTGTGGCTTGATCAGAAGCTGTAATATTTAAACTGTTCTGACCATCTTCTAAAATTGAACTATCAATATTAATAGCATAAGTAATACTATCTATAGCAGTAGTCTCTATTTCAGTGTCATTAACTTTAACTTTTAAAGAAATGATTTCTTTGTCGTCATTTGCTTTAAAAGTAAATAGGTTATCATTCCCTTTAATAACTGTATTAGTCTCAAGAGTAACTTCTGTAATTGTAGGCTTTTCATTATCAACAATTATCTCTTTTTCTATTGAGCTAGTATTATCAGATAAATCTGTAGCAGTTACTTTTAAGATATATTTAGTTTGTGTTTTATTTAAACGAATTCCTTTATTTAATTTTTTAGCATACTGGTTTAAGTCTACGCTTATTTTAAAAGGGGAATTTGTATCTTCTCCTACTTTTGTATTGTCTAAAAAAGCTTCAACTTTACTTACCCCTTTTGCATCTTTTGCATCAATTTCTATTTCAATAATGTTTCCTACAATAGGAGGTTCTTCATTGTCATCTTGAGTTATGCCTTTAATAATAAAGTCAATAGTTGGCGGTGTGGTATCTGGGGTTACTTCAACGTCATTATTACACGAGATGTGAAGTATTATTAATATAAGTAAAGCTTTTAGGTTAATGGTTTTGATCATTTTATTCATAGCAATTAATTTACGTGTGTGTGTTCTTTTTTAACTTGTAAAAGTTCTGCACAAAGGCAAAAAGTATATTCTTCATAGCAAAAAAGAAGTTGGGATAAAAATAGGATAAGTTTTATTGATCTCAAAAAAAGATTTGAAAAAGAAGTAAATAAGTTTAAAAGAGTAAAAAAATATAGAATATTATAAGTTTAAGATGTATAACAGATGTAAGTGTTATAGAGACCTATCAACTTCCTCTATTTCAAGATCATTAATACTAGCATATCTTTTTTTCATTTGTCCGTTATCATCAAACTCCCAGTTTTCATTACCATAAGCCCTAAACCATTTGCCTTCTTTGTTTTGATATTCATATTCAAAACGCACAGCAATTCTGTTTTCACTATGTGCCCAATACTCTTTTTTCAGTTTATAATTAAGCTCATTTTGCCATTTTTTACTCAAGAAGTTAATAATTTCTTCTCTACCATTAACAAAGGTGTCTCTATTTCTCCATTCACTATCAACAGTGTAAGCTAATGCTATCTTTTCAGGATTTTGAGAATTCCAAGCATCTTCTGCGAGTTGAATTTTTTGTTTAGCAGTTTCGAGGGTAAAAGGAGGTAGTGGATGTTTCTGTTCCATAATAATTATAGTAAGTTTTGTATGATTTTTTTTGATTTATATACTATTTCATTTGATTTGAAGAGTTGACTTTCAATAATAGCACTTTCAAAAAGCAGATAAATATGTGTAGCAAGTAATTCATTATCTATTAACTCTTGAAAAAAGTTGTTCAATTCTTTTTTATGTAATTGAATTACGGTTAATATACCCTCTTGTTCTTTAGATATTTCTGATAGAATATTTAGAAAGCTACAACCTCTAAAATTTTCTTTTGTATTCATATAAGCTATAAAATCGAATGCTAGCAATACTCTATCTTTTAAATTTTTACTTTTTGAAGTATACTTAAAGAGTTCTTTAAACCAAAGCTCGTGCCTGTTATTTAAGAAATCAATACACAAAGCATCCTTTGATTTAAAGTGCTGATAAAAACTTGCTTTAGCAACTTTAGCCTCTTTTATAACTTGATTAATACCTGTACTGTTATAACCTTGTTGATGAAATAAATGTGCAACTGTTTCTAATATTCGTTCTCTGGGACTACTCATATCTCTTAATTTATGTCAAAGTTACAGAGTTTAAAAAGAACAGACAAGTCTGTTCGGTGTTTTAACATTTTAGCGAATGAAATAAGAGCAAATTTAATTTGGAACAATCGTTCTAATATACGTATGTTTGTAAATGGAATGATTGTTCTATAATTAATTATTAACTAAAAATAAAAACAATGAGTACATTAAAAGGAAAAATAGCAGTTGTAACTGGCGGAAACAGTGGTATTGGGTTTGCATCTGCTAAAGAATTAAAAAATCAAGGAGCAACAGTAATTATTACAGGAAGAAATTCTGAAAAAGTAGAAGAGGCATCACAAAAACTAGGAGTAAAAGGAATTGTTGCTGATGTAAAAAGTCTTTCAGCTATTGAAAACTTAGTAGAACAGGTTAAGAGAGACTTCAATAAAGTTGATATACTATTTGTAAATGCGGGTATTTTTCAACCAGCACCTGTTGGAAGTATAAGTGAAGAAATGTTTGATCATCAAATGGCTATTAACTTTAAAGGAGCTGTATTTACTACAGAAAAATTCTTACCCATTTTAAATGAGGGAGCATCAATTATAAATTTATCATCTATAAATGCTTATACCGGAATGCCAAATACAGCTGTATATGCAGCATCAAAAGCAGCGTTAAACTCATATACACGAACGGCAGCTACTGAATTAGCTTCGAGAAGAATACGAATTAACTCAGTTAATCCTGGTCCAGTAGCTACTCCAATTTTTGGAAAAACAGGAATGGAAGAAGAACAATTGCAAGGTTTTGCGCAAACCATTGAAAATCGTGTTCCTTTAAAACGATTCGGACGACCAGAAGAGGTGGCAAAGTTGGTGTCTTTTTTAGCATCTGACAATGCTTCTTTTATTACAGGAAGTGAGTATAATATTGATGGAGGGATAAACATCAATCCATTAATGAGTTAAATTTTTTTGAATATATTTGGAATGATAGTTCCAGTATGGTAATTTTGTGGAAGTGTTAATCGCTTCCACATTTTTATATGCCAAGAGTTAAATCATTTAATGAAAAAGAAGTACTAACCAAAGCAATGTGTTTGTTTTGGAAACAAGGGTATTCTGCTACCTCCGTACAAGATTTGGTAAGTCACTTAGGAATAAACAGAGCAAGTTTATATGATACCTTTGGAGATAAAGAACAACTATTTAAAAAGTCTTTCGAGCTTTATAGAGCTACTACCAAAAAAGGGCTAATAGAATTTTTTCAAAGTCATCCAAATGTTAAAGAAGGCTTTGCTGAGCTTTTTAATAAAGCAATACAAGAAGCTATTGCAGATACTGATAAAAAAGGGTGTTTTGTGGTAAATGCCACGACAGAACTTATTCCAAATGATGAAAGTTTACAAAAAGTCTTGATAGAAAATAAGCGAGATTTTGAAAACTTATTTTATGAATATTTGAAGGAGGGTAA
Source organism: Tenacibaculum sp. DPLXC6 (assembly GCF_056815515.1). Classification (NCBI taxonomy): domain Bacteria; kingdom Pseudomonadati; phylum Bacteroidota; class Flavobacteriia; order Flavobacteriales; family Flavobacteriaceae; genus Tenacibaculum; species Tenacibaculum sp. DPLXC6. The sequence goes on along the minus strand of NZ_CP141806.1, from coordinate 1,453,125 downwards.
GGAAAAGGGACAATTAAAAAATAGTGAAAATTTAAGAGCTATTGCTTCTCTTCTTTACACACTTTATAATGGTATTCGAGTTGTTTCTAAAGTAGATCCTACTAACAAAGAGTTATCTAATTCTATAAATGTAGCCTTGTCTTTACTTACTTAGTTTTAAAATTCGAAAAGCTCCTTGAATTACTAAAACAAAAACAATGGTTCCAATAATCAAATCAGGTTTGCTCGAACTTAACCAATTTACCAAAAGTCCAGCGATTATAACTCCTAAATTGATAATCACGTCATTCGAGGTAAAAATCATACTCGCTTTCATATGTGCCTCTTCTTTGCTTTTTGACTTTTGCAAAATGTAAAGACAAATTCCGTTTGCGATAAGTGCAAAAATCGAAACGATAATCATTGTCGAAAAATCGGGAAGTTTCTCGTCTCCGAAAAATCTTCTTAAAACTTCCACAAATCCAATAATCGCAAGTGTGATTTGAAAATATCCAGCAAGTTTTGCAATCCGCTTTTTCTTAATCAACGTTCCGCCAACTGCAAACAAGCTAATTCCGTAAACGAAACTGTCGGCAAGCATATCCAGGCTGTCGGCAACAAGTCCCATTGATTTTGAGATTATTCCTGTTGTCATTTCGATAATAAAAAAGACAAAATTTATCGCCAGTACAATCCAAAGTAGCTTTTTTTGGTTGGTGTTTTCTACAAAATCTTTTTCGTTGGTTTCTTCGGTCGAGATTTTCTTTCCGCCTAATTTTAATTCGATAATTGACTTTTCAATTTGGTCGTTATGACCATCGTGAAAAACGGTCAATTTTCGGTTTGGAATGTCAAAATCAAGATTTTTGATTTCTTGAATTCCGTCCAGTTTCATTCGGATTAGATTTTCCTCTGAAGGACAATCCATCTTACTGATTTCAAATATCGTTTTGTTCATTTTAGTCGTCATCTTCGTTTCCAAAAGGTTTGATAATTACTCCAACGCTAAATATAAAACCGTCTGTTGGTGCATATATTTCGGGAAATTCTGGATTGTCGTGTGGTGGCAAAACCAAAGGCGAGAACCTGCTTTGTCTTCTATCGGTAAAGTTTTCAAAATTCACAAAAGTTGTTCCCCATTTAAAATTTCGCATTGCCACAAAACCCATTGTTATGAAGTCGGTTGTTTCTGTTCCATTAGACAAAAATTGCTTTCCTGTGTAAAACGTTTCATAACCGATTCGCCATTTTTCAGATTCGTACATCAAAACACTTCCTGCGTTATGTTTTGCTGTCAAAGGTTTTTGAGGATTGCCAGCTAAATAGTTCAACCTTGTGTCAATGAGTGCATAATTTAGGAACCACCTAAAATCTTTATAGGTAAACTTGATGTTTGTTTCAGCACCTTTGCTCAAAATTTCATCTGTTGCATTCTCAAATTGGAAAAATCCATTATCAGTTGAATTTAACAGTAATGCATCATTAATCGCAGTTACATAAAACAGTTGATTAATAGAAAAACCAACAGTTTCAAATAAACGTGTTTGATAGTTGAAATCAAGATTTACACCATAAGAACGTTCCGCATTTAGTGAAGATTTATCAATACCAAGTACATTTCTAAAATTGATAAATTCCGCCTCTTCTGTAAAAATATCTGGAATTTTGTAACCTAATCCACCACCAATTCTGCTCGAAAATCCACTATCGTTTTTGTATAGCAATGAAACTCTTGGAAGCGGAAAGAATCCAAAATCAGTATTGTAATCTGCTCGTAATCCTGTTTCCAAAATCCAATTATCCGAAATGTCATAAATATTATTTACAAATGCTCCGAATGTTATGTCTGTTTGGTCACGTTGCAAAGTCACATTATTATTTTCATCAAAAGCAGAAGTATAGAGATTTGCACCAAAAATCCAATCTGTTTTATTGGCGGACTTTTGATAGTTTATTTCCGTGAATGTATTGGTTTGTTTACCATCAAAAACAAAATCGGGAATGGTTAGTTTTCTATCAAAGAATGAGATGCTGTTTTTAATATTTAATGAACTAACCGAATCTAATTGAGTTTCGTAAACCGCTTGACTGCTCAACCTTTTTGATAGATTTTCTTCGGTATATTGATGGATGCCATTTGCGCCACTTTCAATTTTTGTGATGTCGCCACCAATTCTGTCGTCATACGTTCCGTTTAAGCTAAACCAAAATGTTGTTTTTTCTGATGGATAATAAAAGAATTTTGGGTTGAAAGAAATAGATGTTGTTTGTGGTAAATTACTAAAGCCATCATCTTCTGGGTCGTAAGCCTTTTGATAATGACCTGAACCGTATAATGAAACTCCAAATTTTTCATTTCGTTTGCTATAAAATACATTAGCTGTACTTCCTAATGCTTGTGTTTGTGTCAACATAATATCCAAAGTTGGCTCTTCGTCAGGTGTTTTTGATACCATATTTATCAAACCTCCAATTGCTCCACCACCATAAAGTGTTGATGAACTTCCTTTAATGATTTCAAATTGTTTTAAGTCCAATGGCGGAATTTGCAGAATACTCAAACCGCTTGAAAATCCGCCATAAAGTGGAAATCCATCTCGTAAAAGTTGTGTGTAACGTCCATCAAGACCTTGAATTCTAATGTTGGTATTCGCACTACTTAAAGAAGTTTGTTGCATCTGTATTCCTGTACTTTCCCGAAGTACCATTGAAATATTGGTTGGGTTCATTACCGCTTTTTCGCCTAATTCTTCCGCTCCAATAAATTCAATTCGAGTTGGAATTTTTCTAACAGTTCGTGTACTTCTTGAAGATTGTATGACAACTTCGTCAAGTTCATTACCTCCAGATTCGAGCTTGAAAGCGAACTCCTTTTTTGTTCCAACATCAATAGTAGTTTCTATGGTTTTGAAGCCTATGTATGAAATTTTTATAATATGGTTTCCATTTGGGATTTCTGTAAATGTGGCAATTCCGTCAAAATCTGTTACTGCTCCTTTTTCTAATTCTTCAAAATAGACCGTAGCACCCAATAATGGTTCGTTGGTTTCTGCATCGCTAACAGAAATGGAAATATCGCTCGTCTGTGCGAAAGATATAATTGATACGAATAGAAATAATGTGTTTAAAAATATGTTTTTCATCTGCTTATTCTGGTTTAAAAGAATAATGCAAATGTATTTAGGATTTACTGCAACTCGATTGCAAAGATTACTTGTTGCAGTTGTCGCACAAGCCTTTTACGACCATATTTGCTTGTTGTAACTTAAAGTTTTCGGGAAGTTGAATTTTTGGAATAGGAACATCAAAAAGGCAGAATGTTTTATCGCAGTTTGTGCAATAAAAATGATAGTGCAAATCCTTTGGGTCGCAGTTACAGCCTTTGGCACAAACCGCATATTTGGTCATTCCAGAACCATCTTCAATGCTGTGGATGACTTTGTTTTCCTCAAATGTTTTGAGTGTTCTGAAAATCGAACTTCTGTCCATGTATGCCAATGCGTTTTCAATATCTTTTAAAGATTGGGCTTTTTCTTGGCTCAAAAGATGACGTAAAACCACAGTTCTGACTGCGGTGTTTTTCACTTTTTTTATTTTTAGGATTTCTTCTTCGGTTTGCATTTTCCTAATGTATCATTTTTTTCGAGCGTTGGCGAAAAACAGCTCTTTTATTTTTTTCAGCGGTGGCTTTTTGCGGTTGGAAAAAAATAAATGTGCTGTTTGTGCGGTTGGCTTTTTTAGTTCAAATGTTCAATTTTAGCACGGTTTTTTGCATTATGCACAACTAGTTTATATACGTAATAAAATTACTTATATATTCCTTTTACGGTAAGATATGCGGAACTTTTAGCAATTTTATTAACACTTTCAAATATAAAGAAATAAGATAAAAAAGTGCAACTTTTTTATCGGGACTACAAACGAAGCCTAATCGGTTGTCTTCCTTCTTCAGTAATAGGAGCAACTTTAAACAAGTTGACACACTTTATTGAATACTCCCCGTTAATCGGGCGCTAATATCACGGCATGCTCCGAAGACACCACGGCATGGGTCGCTGATATCACGGCGTGCTCCGCAGACACCGCGGCATGGGTCGCTAATATCACGGCATGCTCCGAAGATACCACGGCACGGGTCGCTGATATCACGGCGTGCTCCGTTGACACCGCGGCATGGGTCGCTGATATCACGGCGTGCTCCGCAGACACCACGGCACGGGTCGCTGATATCACGGCATGCTCCGAAGACACTACGGCATGGGTCGCTAATATCACGGCGTACTCCGTTGACACCACGGCACGGGTCGCTAATATCACGGCATGCTCCGCAGACACCGCGGCACGGGTCGCTGATATTACGGCGTGCTCCGCAGACACCGCGGCATGGGTCGCTAATATCACGGCATGCTCTCTGCTTTTACATCAGTACAGATTCAACCCAACATTCACTGTATACTTATTAGCGGACGTTGCCTTTGGCAGTAAAAAATAAACCTCATACCAACAAACCAAAAAAAGGCTGTATAGTATGAGGTTTCCCCTAAGTTATTAATTCGTTTAAAGTAACAACTATCGTGAATTATTTTTCAGTAGTTACTTTTTTAAAGCGCATCATGGTTACATCGTCCATTAATAAGTTTAGTTTTCCTTCTAAGTCAAAACTATACTTGTTTACTTTTTTAATGGTTTTTAAAAACTCTTGTTCTCCTTGTCCGCAGTACATCATAGTTGTTGGTCCTGGTTCTCCAAAAGAAATCGCATTTTCTTCTCCTAACGTAAATTCAGCAGCATAACCGTTACAACCATTATTTCCTGTAGCTTTCTTTGTTTCTTTATCAAACGTAAGTTGTGGCTTTTTATCAGGAAACAATCCTTCAAAAGCAATTCTAGGTCCAGAGATGTATTCTAGTTCCCAAGCGGTTCCGTATAATTGTTCAGCAGTATCTTTTTTAGCACAAGACACTGTAATTAATAGAATTACTGCGAATACAAATGATAGTTTTTTCATAATATGTAAGTTTAGTTATTAGTATTAAATTCAGTTGAGTTTTTTACTACAAATTTTCTTGATGCTTCACCATCTACCAATTTGTATGTAATTTGTCTGGTACCTCCTGTTGGGTTAGCATTAGAATCTTCTTCTTTATAAATAGGAAAACGTTGCGCTAAGGTTGTTTCAATAATGGTAAATTCATCGTGCCCCATATATCCCTTACTTAATTCTTTATTATCGGTAATAGGAGGGAAGTATATTTGACTCATCGATTTTTTATTGTTTACTGAAAATCCTATTACATTTCCGTAGCTTCCACTTCCGTCAGATTTTGTATAGATTAATATTTCTGGAGAACCATCAGAGTTTAAATCTTCAATTTCAGCATCAACAACACTACCATCAATTGTTTGAGTAACGGCAGAATTGTCAATTTCTAATCCGTAAGGAGTAACTGTTAATTCAGTTTCCATTCCATTTTTTTGAGTAGCAATGCTAAAACTAATTCCTTGTAAGGTTACATTTTTTCTAAAAATGGTTTTGTCTATCTGTGTTTGGTCAAGGTTTCCTTCAATTTTATGATAAGAACCTGCAAGACTTCCTCCACCTGAACAGTAAAAGTTTAATAAACCGTTATCTTCTTTGTTTGCCGTTGCAATAGAAATTTGTTTGTTTTTAAAAGAAAATACTACAGTCTTACCATTTATGTCAGTTGTATACGTGCTGTCATTTGCTTTTTTAGCAAGAGCGTCAAAAGTACAAGTAGGTTTTTTCTTGTCAGCACGTGAGCGAACAGCAATTTTTATATTGTCATTTGCGGCAGGTTTTACAGCAACTGAAACCCAATCGTACCCTTCGTTTCTTTTTTCATATTCTGAAGAAACGTAGTTTCCTGTAACATCAGTAATTGTAGCTACAGTTTCTTGTTTTGTGGTTTCTTGTGTATCTGTTTTTTTTGCTTCGTTTTTACAGCTAACGATGGCTAAAAATGCTATTACTAGTAGTGCTGAATTGGTAAGTTTTATCATGCTATTTTATGTTTTTTGCTTCTAAATAACAATAAATATACCATTAAAGATATGAAAAAACGTTTTAAGAAAACCTTAAGATTCTTGTTTTTTAGTAGGTTGATATTGTAGCGTATAGGTTTAATAACGTTTTTTGAGGGCATAAAAAAAGACCGCCAAAACCTAATTTGACGATCTTTTAAACAAACAACTAAATTCTAAAACCTATAAAAGTTGAAGAAAGTTTTAAAAAACTACCTATGCTTGTTAGCAACATTAGGTAGTTTTAATATGTTTAGAAGCAGTATTTATTTTCTGCTTTTAATTTTTCTGCGATTGTATTACGTAATTCAACTACGTTAGGGTAGTTTGCATACTTTGTAAAACGCTTAAGTCCCATTAACATCATACGTTGCTCATCACCTTCAGCGAAAGAAATAATTCCTTCTCTTGCACTTTTGGTAATAATTTCAACAGCATTGTGTAAGTATAACTTAGCCATTGCAATCTGTTCTTTTTGAGCCTCTTCACCAAAACGCTTCGCGTTCTTTTCTGTTCTTAAAATTCCAGATTCTGCCATATATATTTCAATTAAAATATTTGAAGCAGCAGTTAATAACTGTTGGTGTTGCTCTAACTCTGGTCCAAATTTTTGTAACGCAGCTCCTGCAACCATTAAGAATACTTTCTTAAGTTTAGCAAGAATTTCTTTTTCTTCTGAGAATAATTCAGAATAATCTGGAGTATCGAAAGAAGGAATTCCCATTAATTCGTTTTGAACTGCCATTGCAGGATTTAATAAATCTACATGACCTTTCATTGCTTTTTTAACTAACATTCCTACCGATAATAAACGGTTAATTTCGTTAGTTCCTTCGTAGATACGTGCAATACGAGCATCTCTCCAAGCAGACTCCATTGGAGTTTCTTCAGAGAATCCCATACCTCCAAAAATTTGGATTCCTTCATCAGCACAATTTTGTACGTCTTCTGAAACTGCTACTTTTAAGATAGAACATTCAATAGCGTATTCTTCAACACCTTTTAATTCTGCTTCTTGATGCGTGTTTCCTTCAGATTCACGAATAGCGATTCTGTCTTCAATATTTTTAGCTGCTCTATATGATGCAGACTCACCAACATAAGCGTTAGTAGCCATTTCAGCTAATTTCATTTTAATAGCTCCAAACTCAGCAATAGGAGTTTTAAATTGCTTACGCTCGTTTGCATAGTTTACAGCATGAGTTACAATTCTTCTTTGAGAATCTAAACAAGCAGCAGCTAACTTAATACGACCAACGTTTAAGGCGTTCATTGCGATTTTGAATCCACCACCACGAACAGATAACATGTTTTCAACAGGAACTAAGGTATCGTTGAAAAATACCTGACGAGTTGAAGAGGCACGAATACCTAATTTGTGTTCTTCTTCTCCTAAAGTTACTCCGTTAGGATTGTTTTTATCATATTCTAAGATAAAACCAGTAATGTTTTTATCGTCTTCGATACGAGCAAAAACGATGAAGATTTCAGCAAAACCTGCATTCGAAATCCACATTTTTTGTCCGTTAATTTTGTAGTGCTTTCCGTCTTCAGTTAACTCAGCAGTAGTTTTACCTGAGTTAGCATCCGATCCTGCTCCTGGTTCTGTTAAACAGTAAGCTCCAAAACGCTCTCCCATTGCTAAAGCAGGAACATATTTTTGCTTTTGCTCTTCAGTACCGTATAAAGTAATTGGCATGGTACCAATACCTGTGTGCGCACCAAAAGCTGTACTAAAAGATCCAGTTCCGCTTGAAATGTAATCACATGTTAACATGGTAGAAACGAATCCCATTCCTAATCCACCATAAGCTTCAGGAACAGCCACACCTAAAAATCCTAATTCACCAGCTTTACGCATAGTTTCTTCGGTAAGTGCATAATCTTTCTTTTCGAAACGTTCTTTATGAGGAATGATTTCACGGTCGTTAAATTCTTTAACCGCATCACGCATCATTGTTTGCTCTTCTGAAAAATCTTCAGGAGTAAATATATCTTCGCATTTTGTTTCTTTTACTAAGAACTGCCCTCCGCGTAAAAGATCTTTATTTAATTCTGACATAGTATATTAGATTTTAGTATTTAGTAGTGAGTATTGAGATACTAACTACTTTTATAATTTTGTTACTTATTTTTTAAAAGAGATGAGAAAATTCTCAATACTCAATACTTATATCTTAATTTTAATTTAAGAATTCAAAAATACCAGCAGCACCTTGACCAGTACCTACACACATGGTTACCATTCCGTATTTGTTATTCATGTTACGCTTACGCATTTCATCAAATAACTGAACAGATAGTTTACCACCAGTACATCCTAATGGGTGACCTAAAGCAATTGCTCCACCATTTACGTTAACGATATCCGGATTTAAACCTAATTCGCGAATAACAGCTAACGATTGTGAAGCAAACGCTTCATTTAGTTCAATTAATTCAATATCACTTTGTTGTAAACCTGCTTGTTTTAATGCTTTTGGAATTGCTGCTACAGGACCAATTCCCATAATACGAGGTGGTACTCCTGCTGCTGCATAACTTACTAAACGAGCTTCTGGTTCAATACCTAACTCTTTTACCATATCTTCACTCATTACCATTACGAAAGCAGCTCCATCACTTGTTTGTGATGAGTTACCAGCGGTAACAGAACCATTAGCTGCAAATACTGGACGTAATTTTGCTAAGGCTTCTACGCTAGTTCCACGACGTGGACCTTCGTCTTTAGTAACTGTATAATTTCTTGTAGCACGTTTTCCGTTTTCATCAATGTAAGTCTCTTCTACATCGATTGGAGCTATTTGATCTTGAAAACGATCACTATCTAACGCTTTTAAAGCTTTCATGTGCGATTCGTATGCAAATTGATCTTGATCTGCACGAGATACATTGTATTGTTGAGCTACTGCTTCTGCAGTATTACCCATTCCCCAATAGTAATCTTCGTGACCTGCATTTACGATATCGTAGTTTAATTCTGGTTTAAAACCTGTCATTGGTACAGAACTCATACTTTCTGCTCCACCAGCAATAATACATTCTGCCATTCCAGATTGAATTTTTGCTACAGCCATACCAATAGTTTCTAATCCTGATGAACAGAAACGGTTTACGGTAACTCCAGGAACATCCACAGAATCTAATCCGATTAACGAAATAATTCTTGCCATGTTTAACCCTTGAGAACCTTCTGGCATTGCGTTACCAACAATAACATCGTCGATACGCTTTACATCGAATTCTGGCAACTTACCCATCATATATTTGATGGTTTCAGCGGCTAATTCGTCAGCTCTTTTAAATCTGAACACGCCTTTTTTAGATTTCCCTACGGCGGTTCTATATCCTTTTACTATATATGCTGTTTTCATTTTATTTTTAGTATTGAGTATTGAGGTTTTAGTATTGAGTGAATGTTTAGGCGTTTAATTTTTGCTGAAAAACATAATTCATTTTCTGAATTTCAATACACAACTCAATAATGGGTTGTACTTTATCTTTATGTATTAGGTTCAATTCAATAACTAATAGTAATTGCGTTTGAAGTTCGTATGTAGAACCATTTGCAATACTCAAAAAGTGTTTGAATTCTTTTTGTGAATTTCTACCAGTTCCTTCTGCTATATTTGAAGGAATCGAAATAGCACTTCTCTTTATTTGAGATGTTAGTCCGAATTTTTCATCCGATGGTAATTCTGAAATAAGTAGATAGGTAGCTTTTGCTAACTTTATTGATTTTTGCCATATTTTTAAATCTTCTACTTTATGCATTTCTAACTACTTAATACTAATATCTCAATACTATTCGCAACTAGTTGCGAAGTGGTTTACCAGTTTTTAACATATGCTGAATACGCTCTAACGTTTTACGTTCTGTAGTTAAACTTAAGAAAGCTTCACGTTCAAGGTCTAATAAATACTGCTCAGTAACTTTTGTTGGTTCTGATAAATCTCCTCCAGCCATTACATAGGCTAGTTTGTTTGCAATTTTCTGATCGTGTTCAGAAATATATTTAGATGCTTCCATAGAATCTGTTCCTACTAAGAACATACCTAAGGCTTGCTTACCTAATACTAAAACATCTTTACGTTTTGCTGGTTGTGTATAACCTGCTTCTGCTAACAACACAGCGTGTTTTTTAGCTTCTGCTATCTGGCGGTCTTTGTTTACAACCACAACGTCTTTTCCTTTTTGTAGTAAGTTTAAGTCGTATGCTTCATAAGCTGAAGTAGCAACTTTTGCCATACCAATAGTTAAGAAGTGCTCTTGTAATACGTTTAATTGAACATCGCCAGTGTGGAATAGGTCCTGAGCTCTTAAAGCCATTTCTTTAGATCCACCACCACCAGGAATTACTCCAACTCCAAACTCTACTAATCCGATGTAGGTTTCAGCAGCAGCAACTACTTTATCAGCGTGTAATGATAACTCACATCCACCACCTAACGCCATTCCGTGAGGAGCAGCAATAGTTGGAATTGCAGAGTAACGCATACGCATCATTGTATCTTGGAAATACTTGATAGCCATGTTTAATTCATCATACTCTTGCTCAACAGCCATCATAAAAATCATTCCAATGTTGGCACCTACTGAGAAGTTTGCAGCTTGGTTACCAATAACTAATCCTTGGAAGTCTTTTTCAGCTAAATCAACTGCTTTATTTAATCCTGCTAAAACATCACCACCAATAGTGTTCATTTTAGACTGGAATTCACAGTTTAAGATACCGTCTCCTAAATCTTCAATAACAACTCCAGAGTTTTTGAATACCTCAGTAGTTTTACGAATGTTATCTAAGATGATAAATGAATCTTGTCCTGGTTTTTTAACTTGTGCTTTTGCAGGTACATCGTAGTAATATGTTGCACCGTCTTTAACTGTATAGAAAGATTTCTCTCCTTTAGCTAACATTTCTGTTACCCAAGCAGCTGGTTCTTTTCCTTCAGCTTTCATTAATTCGATACCTTTTTCAACTCCTACCGCATCCCAAATTTCGAAAGGACCATTTTCCCATCCGAAACCTGCTTTCATGGCATCGTCAATTCTATATAATTCGTCAGAAATTTCTGGAATTCTATTTTGAACGTACACAAACATTGCTGCGAAGTTCTTACGGTAAAATTCTCCCGCTTTATCTTTTCCGCCAACTAATACTTTGAATCGGTCAATTGGCTTATCGATTGTTTTTGTTAATTCTAACGTAGCGAATTTTGCTTTTTTAGACGGACGGTATTCCATCGTATCTAAATCTAATGCTAAAATTTCACGCTTTCCTTCAGCATTGGTTGTTTTTTTGTAAAAACCTTGCTTGGTTTTGTTACCTAACCACTTATTTTCCATCATTGTGTTGATGAAATCTGGTAACTTAAATAAATCGTGAGCTTCGTCGTTAGGGCAGTTTTCGTAGATTCCGTTAGCAACGTGTACTAAAGTATCTAATCCAACAACATCAACAGTACGGAAAGTAGCTGATTTTGGTCGTCCAATAACAGGACCAGTTAATTTATCAACTTCTTCAACTGTTAATCCTAATTCTTTTACTTGGTGAAATAAAGATTGGATTCCGAAGATACCAATACGGTTACCAATAAATGCTGGTGTATCTTTTGCTAGTACTGAAGTTTTTCCTAAGAATTTAGAACCATAATCCATTAAGAAGTCAGTAACTTCTTGTTTACAGTCTGGTCCTGGAACAACTTCAAATAATTTTAAATAACGAGGAGGGTTAAAAAAGTGAGTTACCGCAAAGTGCTTACGAAAATCTTCACTACGTCCTTCGTTCATAAACTTAATAGGAATACCCGAAGTGTTGGTAGAAATAATTGTACCAGGTGTACGGTATTTTTCAACTTGTTCAAAAACACTTTGTTTAATGTCTAAGCGTTCAACAACTACTTCCATAATCCAATCTACATCTTTTACTTTGTGTAAATCGTCTTCAAGGTTTCCAGTAGTAATTCTATCTGCAAATTTTTTATTGTAGATAGGTGATGGTTTCGATTTTAACGAAGCAGTCAAAGCATCATTTACCAAACGGTTACGAACTACTTTGTCTTCTAAGGTTAATCCTTTTGCCTTTTCTTTGTCGTTAAGCTCTCTTGGAACGATGTCCAAAAGCAATACTTCAACGCCAATGTTAGCAAAATGACATGCAATACCTGATCCCATGATACCAGAACCGATAATTGCTACTTTTTTAATTCTTCTTGCCATTTGTTTGTTGGTTTGTTTTATACAGCTTTATTGTCAATATCGTCTTCGTATATTAACTTATCTGTAATTAGTTTGTTTATTGTTGTTGTTACTTTAAAAAAGCTATCTAGCTCTTCTTCAGTAATATGTTCTCTTACCTTATTATTGAATTGGTATACGTGTCCTTTTGAAACTTCGCGCATTTCTTTACCGTATTCGGTAAGTTTTAAAATAACGCTTCTACCATCATTTGGATTTTTCTCGCGACATATAACTCCCTTATCTTCCATAGTTTTTAATAAACGAGAAAGACTTGTAGGTTCCATTCCCATTAACGGACCCAATGCAGTTGAAGGGGTACCGTTTTCAGAATCGATATTCAACAAAGCAAAAGCCGTGGCCATTGTGCTATCGTGCTTTGCAGCTTGCTCGTTGTACATTTTTGCAACGGCTTGCCACGTGGCTCTTAATTGGTGATCTATTGATTTATCCTTGTCCATGGATGCCAAATATATAAAATTTTATTATGCATGCATAGTATTTTGCAAAAAAGTTATGCATGCATAATAAAATTAACAAAAAATTAATCTTGTAACGTTTGGAGAGAACCGTATACTAATTGAGTATAAAAATATGTAAGTTTGTCACTGCTGTTTTTCAATAAGCGGTAATTAATCAACTATAAAATCTATGAACAATTTATTAGAAATTAACAATGTGGTAAAGCGTTATGGCGATTATACTGCGTTAAATAATGTGTCAATGCACATACCTAAAGGAAGTGTTTTTGGTTTGTTAGGTCCTAATGGCGCAGGAAAAACCTCGCTTATTAGAATTATCAATCAAATTACAATGCCTGATGCAGGTGAAATTATATTAGATGGAGAAAAGTTAGCTCCAAACCATATAGAGCATATAGGTTACTTACCAGAAGAAAGAGGGTTGTATAAGAGTATGAAGGTAGGAGAGCAGGCATTATACCTTGCTCAATTAAAAGGGTTGAGTAAATCGGAAGCAAAAAAACGATTAAAATATTGGTTTGATAAATTTGATATTGGTGCTTGGTGGAATAAAAAGATTGAAGAGTTATCTAAAGGAATGGCGCAGAAGGTACAGTTTATAGTAACGGTACTGCATCAGCCTAAATTATTAATTTTTGATGAGCCTTTTTCTGGTTTCGATCCTATTAATGCGCAATTAATAGCAAAGGAAATTTTAAAGTTGAGAGATGAAGGAGCTACCATTATTTTTTCTACCCATAGAATGGAGTCTGTTGAGGAAATGTGTGATTATATAGCGTTGATTAACAAGTCGAATAAAATTTTAGATGGTAAGTTAGAAGATATTAAAAAGGAGTTTAGAACAAATACTTTTCAGGTTGGATTAGCTACTTCTAATTCAAAAGAAGTGGAGCAAAAGCTAAAAGAAAACTTTGAGGTTTTACCAGCAGATTTTAAATTGTTAAATGAAGGGTTAAAGTTAAATGTAAAACTTACTAACGGAAGCTCTCCAAACGATTTACTATCGTATTTAACCAACCAAGGTCAAGTACAGCATTTTGTAGAGTTAGTGCCAAGTGCTAATGATATTTTTATTCAAGCAATCCATAAAAACAGTTAAGCAATGAAAAGATTACGATTAATTATAGAACGCGAGTTTATTGCTAAGGTTAGAAATAAGTCGTTTATCGTTATGACTTTTTTAAGTCCACTGTTAATGATTGGTATGGGGGCTTTAGTATTTTTCTTAATGAAGAAGAACGATGAAAAGGTTAAGAAGATAGTATATGTTGATGAGTCTGGAATGTTCTCTAAAGATGTTTTTAAAGATTCAAAAACAGTAAAGTACGAGGATTTTACTTCTTTAGGAATAGAAGATTCTAAAAAGAAAGTTGAAGAAGGTGATTATTACGGGGCTTTATATATACCAAAACAAGATAGTTTAGAAGTGTTGGCAAAATCGATTGAGTTTTTCTCAAAAGATTCACCAAGTATGTCTATCATGGAAAGTTTAGAAGATAAAATTGATAAGGAGTTGCGTCATAAAAAACTAACAAGCTTCGGAATTGATATTGCACACATTGAAGAGTCTAAAATTTCATCAGAAATAAAAATGTTGAACTTCTCTGGTGAGAAATCATCAAAGTTAATCAACGGGTTAAAAATTGGTATGGGAGCTATTGCAGGATATTTGTTAATGATGTTTGTAATGATTTATGGTACATCGGTAATGCGTAGCGTAATTGAAGAAAAAACAAGTAGAATTATTGAGGTAATTGTTTCTTCAGTAAAACCTTTCCAATTAATGTTAGGAAAGATTATTGGAAATGCATCAGCTGGATTGTTACAATTCTTTATTTGGGGAATTTTGTTTTTAGTGTTTAGCCTAGTAGCATCTTCTTTCTTTGGAGTTGATATGATGGAAATGCAGTCGGCAAAAGTATCACCAGAACAAATGGAAGCTATTCAGCAAACAGCAACCAATAAAGGTGAAATGATTGTGCAAGAAATTTTTAGGTTGCCTTTAGTAAAAATGTTCTTCTTATTTATTTTCTATTTCTTAGGAGGGTATATGCTCTATAGTTCGTTGTTTGCGGCTGTAGGTGCAGCAGTAGATAACGAAACGGATACGCAACAATTTATGATGCCTATTATGTTACCGCTAATTTTAGCAGTATATGTAGGTTTTGCAACGGTAATTAATGATCCTCACGGACCAGTATCAGTAATATTCTCATATATACCATTTACGTCGCCAATCGTTATGTTAATGAGAATTCCATTTGGAGTAGCTTGGTGGGAAATAGCAATCTCTATGTTACTATTAATTCTTACTTTTATGGTTATTGTATGGATTGCTGCTAAAATTTATCGCGTGGGTATTTTAATGTATGGTAAAAAGCCAACGTATAAAGACTTATGGAAGTGGATTCGTTATAATGGATAATTAAATCTTTATGAAATTGACTTAATAAATTTTATTTTAAAGAGTTTAATAGTGAAACGAATCTGATGAATAAAAACAATAAGAACTAGTAGATGAAAGAATTAATAAAAGAAGTTACCGATTTTCTAAACCTTAGAATTCCTCTAGGGGGTAAAGAAATAGATATCACAATAAAGACAGTTTTGTTCTTGATACTAGGTTTAATTCTTGTGAAAATTTTACTGAAGTACTTAAAAAAACTAGCTAAAAGTAAACTGGAACAAGAGGACAAGAATAAGTTTGATACTATTTTCTCTTTTACCAGCTGGTTAGCTTATGTAGTTGTCTTTTCAATAGCTTTAAGTTCAGCAGGAGTTAATTTGAGTGCAATTTTAGTAGCGTCTTCAGCTTTATTAATTGGTATTGGTTTAGCATTACAGACCTTTTTTCAAGACATAATTTCTGGAATTTTCATTATTCTTGATAAAAGTGTTCATGTTGGTGATATTATAGAGTTAGATGACAAAGTTGGTAGAGTAGAGGAAATAAAACTAAGAACCACTAGAGCTGTTACTATTGATAACAAAGTATTGGTAATACCTAATCATAAATATTTATCAAACAGTTTATATAACTGGACGCAAAATGGTACTACAACAAGAGAAAGTGTTACAGTAGGAGTGGCATACGGAAGTGATGTAGCTTTGGTAAAAAAGTTGTTAATGCAAGCGGCTAGTGAACATTCAAAAGTGTATCAACATCCTGCTCCTTTAGTGCTTTTTGAAAATTTTGGAGATAGCTCATTGGACTTTAAATTGATTTTTACATTAAACGATAGTTTTCAAGCAGCTATACCTAAAAGTGACATACGATTTAGAATAGACGAACTGTTTAGAGAACACAATATTAGTATCCCATTTCCTCAAAGAGATATACATATTATTAAAGAGTAAAGACGAAAAGAAAAAAGAATTAAGACGGTGGGAAAGCATAATTTTAAAAAACCCAAAATTTGGGTTTATTCAATGAAGCTTTGTGATAAGGTTTTTAAGATTACAAAAGAGTTTCCAAAAGAAGAAGTATATTCTTTAACATCTCAGATAAATAGATCAGTAATTTCTATCCCGTCGAATATTGCAGAAGGGTCAAGTAGAAGTTCAAATAAAGAGTTTAAAAGGTTTTTAGAAATTGCACTTGGCTCGCTTTTTGAATTGCAAACACAAATAGTTCTTTCTTATTATAAAGAATACATCAATAAAGTAACGTTAATAGGTTTAGAAGACGAAATAGAAGAACTTCAAAAAATGATTTCGGGATTTAAGAATTCATTAAACTAGTCTTTTTTCTTTTGGTCTTACATCTAAAAGTCTAAAATATGAGTAAAATATTAATAATAGAAGATGAAGCTGCAATTCGCAGGGTATTAAAAAAAATTATTTCTGAAGAGAATGATTCCTATGAAGTAGAAGAAGCTGAAGATGGTTTACAAGGAATTGAAATGATAAAGAAAACTGATTATGATTTAGTTTTATGTGATATTAAGATGCCTAAAATGGATGGTGTTGAGGTATTGGAAAAAGCCAGAAAATTAAAACCAGAAATACCAATGGTAATGATTTCTGGTCATGGTGATTTAGATACGGCAGTAAATACTATGCGTTTAGGAGCCTTTGATTATATTTCTAAACCGCCAGATTTAAATCGTTTACTTAACACAGTAAGAAACGCTTTAGATAAAAAGGAGTTGGTAGTAGAAAATAAGCGTTTGAAAAAGAAAGTGAGTAAGAATTATGAAATGATTGGAGAAAGTGATGCCATTACTCATATTAAAGATATTATTGAAAAAGTATCTGCTACAGATGCTAGAGTTTTAATTACTGGCCCAAATGGAACAGGAAAAGAATTAGTAGCGCATTGGTTACACGAAAAATCTGAACGATCTAAGGCTTCAATGGTTGAGGTGAATTGTGCAGCTATTCCTTCTGAGTTAATAGAAAGTGAGCTTTTTGGACATGTAAAAGGAAGTTTTACAGGGGCTAATAAAGATAGAGCAGGGAAGTTTGAAGCAGCAAATGGAGGAACTATTTTCTTAGATGAAATAGGAGATATGAGTTTGTCGGCACAAGCAAAAGTATTACGAGCATTACAAGAAAACCGTATTCAAAGAGTAGGGTCTGATAAAGATATAAAAGTAAATGTACGTGTAGTTGCTGCAACAAATAAAGATTTAAAGAAGGAGATTGAAGAAGGACGTTTCCGTGAAGATTTATATCACCGTTTAGCAGTGATTTTAATTAAAGTCCCTGCTTTAAACGATAGAAGAGAAGATATTCCGTTATTAGTAGATTTCTTCGCGAAGAAAATTTCTGAAGAACAAGGAATGTCAAAGAAAGGCTTCTCAGAAGATGCTATTAAGTTATTACAAGAATATGATTGGACAGGGAATATTCGTGAGTTACGAAATGTAGTTGAGCGATTACTTATTTTAGGAGAAAAAGAAGTTTCTAAAAATGACGTGAAACTATTTGCGAGTAAATAACATTACTAGGTAATAAATAAAAAAGAAGAGCATTTTGCTCTTCTTTTTTTATGATTTAGTTTTTAAATTATGCTAAATCATACCTGTCAGCATTCATTACTTTAGTCCAAGCGGCTACAAAATCTTTTACAAATTTTTCTTTGTTATCATCTTGTGCATATACTTCAGCATACGAACGTAAAATTGAATTTGAGCCAAATATTAAATCAGCTCTTGTAGCCGTCCATTTAGTACTTCCAGTTTTACGGTCAACAATATTGTATAAGTTTTCACCAGCAGGCTTCCATGAGTATTTCATATCAGTAAGGTTTACAAAGAAGTCATTACTCAATATACCTTCATTATCTGTAAATACACCATGTTTGGTACCTCCATGGTTGGTTCCTAGTACACGCATTCCTCCAACTAAAACAGTCATTTCAGGAGCGGTTAAACCCATAAGCTGTGTTCTATCTAATAATAACTCTTCAGGTTTTACTACATAATCTTTCTTTTGCCAGTTTCTGTATCCGTCATGTAAAGGCTCTAAAACATCAAAAGATTCAGCATCTGTCATTTCAGTGGTTGCATCACCTCTTCCAGGAGTAAAAGGAACTTTAATGTTGACACCACCTTCTTGAGCAGCTTTTTCAATAGCAGCACTACCTCCTAACACAATTAAGTCAGCAATACTTACTTTTTTACTTAGTCCTGATTGAATCTCAGTAAGCTTATCTAGTACCTTCTTTAATCTTGTTGGTTCGTTTCCTTCCCAGTCTTTTTGAGGAGCTAAACGAATACGAGCTCCATTAGCACCACCTCTAAAGTCAGATTCTCTATAAGTTCTAGCACTATCCCAAGCAGTATTTATAAGTTCAGTACGAGAAAGTCCACTATTTAATAGTTTTTCTTTCAATTCTTCAATTTCACTGTCATTTAAAGTATAGTCAACAGTAGGAACAGGATCTTGCCAGATAAGTGTTTCTGCTGGAGCATCAGCACCTAAATAACGTGTATTAGGTCCTAAATCACGATGTGTTAATTTAAACCAAGCACGAGCAAATGTATCAGCAAAATACTCAGGGTCTTTATAGAATTTTTCAGATATTTTTCTGTATTCAGGATCCATTTTCATCGCCATATCCGCATCAGTCATGATAGGGTTTCTTTTGATGTTCGGGTTGTGAGCATCTACAGGCTTGTCAGTTTCATCCATACTAACAGGCTCCCATTGCCATGCTCCTGCAGGACTCTTTTTTGATTCCCATTCATGATTCAGTAATAAATGGAAGTATGTGTTATTCCATCTATCAGGTGTTGTTGTCCATGCACCTTCTAAACCACTAGTTACTGTATGTTCAGCATTTCCACTTCCTTTAGGATTCATCCAACCAAAACCTTGGTTGTGAATTTCTGCTCCTTCAGGACTTTGACCTAAAGCATCAGCATCACCGTTACCGTGAGCCTTTCCTACGGTATGTCCACCAGCAGTTAAAGCAACAGTTTCTTCATCGTTCATTGCCATTCGCTTAAAAGTCTCTCTAACATCTTGTGCAGTTCTTAACGGATCAGGTTTTCCGTCTACACCTTCAGGGTTTACATAAATTAATCCCATTTGAACGGCAGCAAGAGGGTTTTCAAGTGACTCACGGTCATTGTCACTTCCGTATCTATTTTTGGTAGGAGCCAACCATTCTTTTTCAGTACCCCAATAAATATCTTTTTCAGGGTGCCAAATATCTTCGCGTCCTCCTGCAAAACCAAATGTTTTGAATCCCATAGACTCATAAGCCATATTACCTGCTAAAATAATAAGGTCTGCCCAAGATAGTTTGTTTCCGTATTTTTTCTTGATAGGCCATAATAGTCGTCTAGCTTTGTCTAAGTTACCATTATCTGGCCAGCTATTTAATGGAGCGAAACGTTGGTTTCCTGTATTACTACCACCTCTACCGTCTGCAACTCTATAAGTACCTGCAGCATGCCATGCCATACGAATCATTAAACCACCATAATGTCCCCAGTCGGCAGGCCACCAATCTTGGCTATCAGTCATTAAGTCTTTTAGGTCGTTTTTAACAGCTTCTAAATCTAATTTTTTAAATTCTTCAGCATAATTAAAACTTTCTCCTAAAGGATTGGTTTTAGTGTCATGTTGATGTAGGATGTCTAAATTCAATGATTTAGGCCACCACTCCATAACGTTGTCATGTATTTCAGTATTAGCGCCTTGAGAAAAAGGACACTTTCCATTTTTACTAGAAGAGTGTGAGTGTAAATCTTTCATATTTATATTTTTTTCAGGTTAGAATACGTTCAAATTTACAATAAAACCATGGATAATTTTTATCTATATTTTTTATTTTGGTATAATATATTTTTATTGTGTGTTTTTTTTGTTCTGTAAGTTGTTGGCTTTTAAAATGGTATTTGCTTTATTGATTTTGTTAATTAGAAAGTATTGATAATTCTTATAATGTAATAAAAAAATATTTTTAGATTCACTCTTTTAATGATAAGAAACGAAATACATTTGTGCTCGTAAAAAATTATTAATCAATAAAAAATTATAAAATGGCTACAGCAGTAGGAAAAAAATTCCCAAGTTTAAACGTAGATGCAATGAATGAAATGGGTGATACGTTTAAATTAAATGTATTAGAAGAAGCAGTTAAAAACAAGAAAAAAGTGTTGTTATTTTGGTATCCGAAAGACTTTACTTTCGTTTGTCCAACTGAGTTACACGCTTTTCAAGCTGCATTACCAGAATTTGAAAAAAGAAATACTATTGTAATTGGAGCTTCTTGTGATACTCCTGAAGTACACTTTGCTTGGTTAAGCCAATCAAAAGACAACGGAGGTATTGAAGGTGTTACTTATCCATTATTAGCTGATAGTAATCGTAATTTGTCATCTATTTTAGGTATCTTAGACATCTCTAACGAAACTTACGATGAAGCTACAGGAACTGTACAAGTTGAAGGTGATAACGTAACGTATAGAGCTACATATTTAATTGATGAAGAAGGAACTGTATTCCATGAAGGAATCAACCACATGCCAGTAGGTCGTAACGTAAACGAATATTTACGTTTAGTTGATGCTTACACTCACGTACAAGAAAAAGGTGAGGTTTGTCCAGCAAACTGGGAAGAAGGTAAAGAAGCAATGCAAGCAAATGCTAAAGCTACTGCAGAGTACTTAGCAGCAATCTAAAATATAATTTAAGAAAGGAAACAAGTTCGTGTGAGATAAGTGAAGGGGTCGAGCACGAGCTCCTTTCGAAATTGATAATATTAAGAAACTATGGTACAAGAATTGAGTCAAGACAATTTATCAGAGGTTGTTGCAGGTAATAAAAAAGTAGTAGTACAGTTTTCAGCTACTTGGTGTGGTAACTGTCGTATTATGAAACCTAAATTTAAAAAATTATCTTCTGAAAATGAAGATATGGTTTTTGTAATAGCTGACGCAGAGAAGTTTCCAGAAAGTAGAAAACTTGCAGATGTAAGTAACTTACCTACTTTTGCTACTTTTATTGATGGTAAATTTGTAAATCAAACTCAAACTAACAAGTTTGATGTGTTGAAAGATTTAGTAAACGAAGTAGCTTAATTATGAAATTACCTGTAATTAAACACTTAACTTCATTTATTGAAGAAAACGATCAAGACTACGTACTAGAAACTATTGAAACTCTTGAAGCTTTAACTGAGGTTCCATCGTTAAAAGACGAAGAATTAGACGTAATAGGAGAGTTGATCTCTAATATGTACGGAGCAATTGAAGTTGATAAAATGATAAAAGACGGAACACCTAAAAAAGAAGCGTTAAATAACTTTATGAAACGCGTTTTAGGTTCAATTGACCAATAGTTTTTAGAAAGACATTTTATAGGATCC
The DNA here is from genome assembly GCF_056815515.1 of Tenacibaculum sp. DPLXC6. Lineage (NCBI taxonomy): Bacteria > Pseudomonadati > Bacteroidota > Flavobacteriia > Flavobacteriales > Flavobacteriaceae > Tenacibaculum > Tenacibaculum sp. DPLXC6. The sequence continues at coordinate 1,431,560 of NZ_CP141806.1, read as the reverse complement.
CAGTTAACTGTTAACTGGGATTTTTTATTTTTAAGAGTGATTAAATTTTGTTGGAAAATTTGAAGCTAAAATACTTTTTAGTTTATCTGAAGTTAAAGGTTTTGATTGAAACTCATTTATTTGATTAATAGATTTAGCTTTTTCTCTGTCATTAGGATCTAAAGATGTAGTAAGCATAATAACAATCTTTTTAGCTTGTCGATTTTTATCAAACTTTTTATACTCTTCCAAGAAATCCCACCCATTCATTTTAGGCATATTAATATCTAAAAAGATAAGTTCTGGATGAGGGGAGTTGTCTTCAATTTTAGATTTTAAATATACAAGAGCTTCTTCAGCACTTTGTTTACATACAACATGTTCAGTACAGTTTTCTTTTTCTATAATTAACTTATGAAGAAAGTTGGTTGCAGGATCGTCATCGATTAATAAAATAGTGTGTAGTTTTTTCATAATTATTGGTTTGGTATTGTAAAGAAAAAGGTACTACCTTTTCCTAGTTTAGACTTAACTCCGATTTCTCCTCCATGCATTCCTACTATCTTATGGCAATGTGCAAGACCAATTCCGGTACCTTCATATTCATTTTCTGAATGTAGGCGTTGAAAGATTGAAAAAATCTTTTTTTGAAATTGCTCAGGTATTCCAATACCATTGTCTTTTACATAGAATTTCCATGCATGGTCTTTCTTTTTTGCTCTAATTGAAACTTCAGGAGGAATATCTTTTTTAGAAAATTTTATAGCATTACTAATAAGGTTCTGAAATAATAACCTAAGTTCTGTTGGATAAGCGTCAATAATGGGTAAATCACTATATTCTACAGTTGCTTTGTTTTGTTTAATGCTACTGTTTAAGTCTTCTATAATATCACTAACCAGAAGATTACAGTTTACTTTAGATATTTCTCTTTGACGACCTAACCTAGAATAATCTAATAAGTTTTTAATTAAACTACTCATTCTACTAGTTGCTTTTTTTATAAAAAGAAAAAGTTGTTTAGCATTGTCGTCTAATTGATTGTTGTATTCTTCATAAAGTATGTCAGAAAAAGCAGCAATAGTTCTTAAAGGTTCTTGTAAATCATGAGAAGTAATATAGCTAAATTGCTCTAACTCTTGATTTTTTTGCTCTAAGGTTTTTACATATTTAGAAGCAAGTAATTCTTCGGCTTCTTTACGCTTTGTAATATCTAATTGAATAGCCATATACTCTCTAATATAGTCAGTTCTTTTCTTCAAAGGAACAATGGCAGTTTCTGTCCAATACAACGAACCGTCTTTAGCTCTATTTTTTACTTCTCCAAACCATGGTTTTCCTGAGGACACTGTTAACCAAGCTTCTGTAAAAAATGAGTCTGGATGGTAATCTGAACGAACAATTTCATTTGTGTGCCCTAGGATTTCTTCTCTAGAATATTTAGAAATTTCACAAAACTTATCGTTTACATATTTAATAAATGTGTTTTCATCTGTAATAGCAACAATAGCTATTTTATCTAAAGCTTCTTTAAACTGTAATAATTCTGAGTTTTTATGAATTAGACTCTTTTCTAATACCCTTCTTAGATAGTCAGATTTATTTAACCCTATAGATATAATGTAAGTATATAAAAAACCAGAAAGAATAAGTACTAAAGTGTATACAATGATACCAGACTGTGCTCCAATAATATTTTCATTTATTAGGGTTAACATTAAAAAGCTCAAGAAAAAAGGAATAAGAATAATAAAAGGTAGTAGTCTTTGAAGAGATTTGCTACCATCGCTGTTTCCTAAAATAGTTTCTTTAAATCCAATGTTATACGATTTAAATACTAATAAGAATGAAATAAAAATAAAAGATACTGCTGTTTGGATAGACATGGTTCTGAAGAAACCAATTTTTGATTCCATAGGGATTCCTAAAATAAAATAAAGGATACTAATTAACGAAACAACAGAGGTTACAAGGGCAACATGTTGAGTAGTGGCTATATAAGCTCTATTGGTTGATTTTAGACCTGTAAGTCCAATAGAAAAGAAAATAAAACATACTGCTGTAGCTTCAGACATTCTTCCTGGGTTAACTGCTGTAAAAGTATCTTTTACAAATAGGTTGTCTATATGTAAGTTAATCCTAAAAATATATTCTATAAGAGTTAAAGTACTAATAAATAGTATGGTGTATGTTAGAATAAAGAAAGGTTTTCTGTATTCGCGTTGTTTTATTCTACAAATAATTAAACTTATTATAGATAGAAAAAATAATAAGGCAGTATTAAACTTAGTTGTAGCCCCATTTTTATTAATTGTAAATACGAGTTGTTTATGAAAAAACCACTCGAGCATAGTCAAAAGACTAAAAAATAAAACTAAATATGTGAACAAGTAACTTATGTACTTAAGTTTTTGTGATTTCATGTAGTGAGGGACTCTGTAAGTAGGTTAATTATTGTTTTTAGAAAAGCAAGATAGCATTCTCTCATACTCAATAATGCTTTCGTGATAATTATCTATAACTGAATTTATAAGCAGTTTTATTCGTTTAATATCTTTTGATTGTGAGCTTAATTCTTCAATTTCAATAAGTAAATTTTTAGATTTTAGCCCCATAATGGTAAAGGAAGACTTTAAAAAATGAGCAACTTCTTTAATTAAAGTAAAATCTTCTTCATCACTAGCTTTTTTTAAAGTAGCAATTTTCTTTTTACTTTCTGTTAAGAAGACAGAAATCATTTCAACATACAAGTCAATATCATCAGAAAGATTCCTATTTAGAAAATCTAAATCAACAATTTCGCTATGAAAACAATTGTTTTTTAACATGGGGGACAGTTTTTTAAACACAGTTTTATTACAGATAATTAAGTAGTTAAACTAGCATATTTTTGTTATATTTGAGTATTAAGTGTGATTTTTCTATAAAATTAGTAAAAAAAGTATGTAAATAATAATTTAATGAGCAAGGAAAAGAAAATTGTTATAGCTGAGGATAACTCAGTGTTTTTATTATTAATTAAATTGAAATTAGAAAAGGAAGGTTATGAGTTGTTTGTTGCTGAAGATGGAAAAAAGGCAATTGAACTCATAGAAGCTCATCAACCTGATTTGATTTTAACAGATATAATGATGGATTACCTTTCTGGTTTGGAAGTTATAAGTCATGTTAGAAATGTATTAAAAATGGATGTCCCTATTCTTGTTTTTTCGGCTTCAGGTCAAGAAGAAATGGTAACGCAAGCGTTTAATTTAGGTGCTAATGATTTTATGGTAAAACCATTAATGCCTAATGAGTTAGTGATAAGGGTAAAACGAATGCTTATGTAAAATAAACTTATCCCTCAACTTTATGGTCCCCCCTCAATTTATCGATTCTTTTTTAAAAGACCTTCCGTCTATTGCCAAAATAATCTGGATACTTGCTACAGTCTTCTTTTTTATTTTACTAAGTCTTGTCCTATTTTTAAAAGTGGTAAGATTTCGTTTGAGAAAAAAAGAAGCATTTGTTAAAAATCAAAGTGAGCAATATGAAATTTATATTGTAGATTACCTATATGCATGTGAAGATAGTAAAGAAGTAAACAGTACTCAGGAAAAGATTGTCTCACAAATAAAACTCAGTTTAACAACCAGTATAAACAGAAAAACATTTGTTAATACACTTTTAAAATTAAAAGGAGAAGTTTCTGGTAATATGATTGATATAATTAATCAGTTGTATAAAAAATTAGAGCTAGACACAAGAGCCTTATCTAAGCTAAAAAGTAGTAAATGGCATATAATAGCAATAGGAATTAGAGATTTAAGAAGGTTTAAAGTATTAGAAGCTCAAAATGAAGTAGCGAAGTGTATTAATCATTCTAAAATGGAGGTTCGTAGACAAGCCTATTTATACTTTATAAATTTATTTGGTTTTAAAGGACTTGATTTTTTAGATAACTTAAAGTCATCAATTTCCGTTTGGGATCGAATAGGAATTTTAGACGCATTACAAGGAATAAAATCTCAAGAAACCCCCGATGCTGGTAAGTGGTTAAACTCTAAAAATGATTATGTTGTATTATTAGCTCTTGAATTAGTAAGAGTTTATAATTTAAGGGGAACAAAAGAAGAACTACTACAGCTAATACAGCATAAAAATAGTGAGATTCGTCTTAAAACAATAAATGTTTTAAACTACTTGTATATAACAGAAGCAAAAGAATTGCTAATTAATACTTATGAAACTTTATCGGTAAAAGAACAAATAGCTGTATTTAAGTTGTTGGAAAATATGGGAGCAAAAGAAGAAGAGCCTTTTGTTTTAAAATATGTTACCAGTAACGTTTTTGAAATTAAAGTTTTAGCCCTAAAAATTTTAAAACAAATAGACTCCCCTAAATTTATAGGTATTAAAAATGAAATAAGTAGGCTAGGGAATTTTAAGGTTATTGATTTTTTAGAAAATACTCAGTAAAAAAAGAAAACTATGGATACTTCAAGTGTTGCATATTACATATTGTTAATCATTCACTTTTTATTTTTAGGATACTCGTTTTTGGTTTTAATATCCTATGGAATACTGGCTGTTTACTCTAGAAAAGAAACAATTTCATATTTACGAAAAAATAGCTTTGTTAATTACAAAGAAATCTTATCATCAAGGTTAGCACCAGGGATTTCAATAATTGCTCCAGCCTATAATGAAAGTTTAAATATTGTAGAAAATGTAAGATCATTGCTTTCTACTCACTATGCAGATTATGATGTAATTATAGTTAACGATGGAAGTACAGACGATAGTTTAGAAAAGTTAATTAAAGCTTACAATTTAGAGAAGGTAGAATACCTAATTAATGAACGTATCAAAACAAAACAAATAAGGGCAGGAGTTTTTAAATCAAAAAACCCAGCCTTTGAAAGACTTATTGTAGTAGATAAAGAAAATGGAGGAAAAGCAGATGCCCTTAATGTAGGGCTAAACATTAGTAAAAATGATTATGTGGCTTGTATTGATGTAGATTGCCTGCTGATGGAAGACTCGCTACAAAAAATGATTAAGCCTTTTTTAGAATATACAGATAGAAAAGTAATTGCATCTGGAGGAGTTATAAGAATAGCTAACTCATGTATTATAAAAAATGGGAAATTAATAGATATTAACTACCCAAAAGTAACTTTGGTTAGATTACAGATACTAGAATACTTACGATCTTTTTTATTGGGTAGAATGGCATGGAGTAAATTAAATGGATTGTTGGTAATTTCAGGAGCGTTTGGAATGTTTGATAAAAACATAGCCATTAAAGTAGGCGGATATAGTACAGAAACAGTTGGAGAAGATATGGAAATTGTTGTTCGAATGCGTAGGTACATGGAAGAGCAAAACAAAAAATATAAAGTAGCATATATTCCAGACCCTTTATGTTGGACGGAAGCTCCAGAAAGTTATAGAACATTTATATCACAACGAAATAGATGGACAAGAGGAACAATTGAAACATTAAAAACACACAGAGTAATAGGATTCAACCCAAAATATAGAGTTTTAGGAATGTTAAGTTTTCCTTATTGGTTTCTTTTTGAGCGACTAGCGCCTATAATTGAAGTATTAGGAATTATATATTTTACAGTTTTACTTTTTATAGGAAGTGTTCACTGGAATTACGTACTTGGATTTTTCTTGGTAGCCTATTTTTCTTCAGTAATTTACACCTTATTAGCAATTTTTTCAGAAGAATTTAGCTTTCATCAATATAAAAAAAAGGGAGTAGGCTTTCAGTTAATAAAGTCAGCATTTATAGAACCATTTCTTTTGCATCCAGTAGTCTTATATGCAGCGCTAAAAGGAAATAAAGACTACTATTTTAATAAAAAGCTTAAATGGGGAAAAATGACTAGAAAAGGATTGAGTAACAAGTAATAAATTATGAAAAAAAGCCTATCAATATATTTAAAAGTACTTGCAGCATTATTAGTAATGTTTTGGTTACTGAGTGTAGTAGAGGTTTTTGTTAGTTTTAAAGAAACACATACAATAATTTATGTTGTAAAACTTGTTATGTATAAGCTATTACATGCTTTTATAACAGTTGTAACAATAGGAGTGTTGTTTTTGCCAATATATTATTTAGTAGGGCTAGGAAATAAAAAAATAGCGGAAATAACAGCCATAGCCCTAGGAGTATTTCTTGTTATAGGAGAGTTTTCTTTAGTAAAATACAGTACAACCACTTTGTTAAATTTAGGAGCAGATCTTTTAGGTTATTCGTATGACGATATTTATAAAACTATTGAATCTTCAGAATCGTTTTCTGTTTTCAACTATCTACTTTTCCTAGTAATTCCGTTATTATTTTTAGTAGTTGTATACCTATTCAAAAAGAAAATACCAGAAAAGATTTTTCTAAAAATAGCTCTAGGATTGCTAATAGTGGCAGCACTATTAAGGCTCTTTAGTTTAGAGTTTAATGAAGCTAAATATCAAAATAAAATAAGTTTTTTAGCAACAGATATTTTAAAATTTAAATTAGATGAAGTACAAACATACAGCTATCAACCAGGAGAAATAAAAGAGTATCCCCTTTTAAAACCATCAGAAGAAGCAAAAGATGTGTTAGGAGCTTTTTTTAATACAAAGTTGCAAAAACCTAATATAGTTATAATTATAATGGAAGGAGTAGGAAGTGAGTTTGTAGATGGCAATTCATATAGCGGATTTACTCCATATTTAGATAACCTAATAACACAATCGTTATATTGGGAGAATTTTGTTAGTAACACCGGTCGAACCTTTGGGGTACTACCTTCACTACTTGGATCGTTACCTTTTGGAGACACAGGTTTTTTAGAAATACCCAAAACACCATCACACCTATCGCTATTTAATATATTAAAAGCAAACGGGTATACAACTTCGTATTATACAGGAACCCAATCTAGCTTTGATAAAATCATTAACTTTTTAGAATATAATAGCGTTGATTTTATTGTTGACGAAAATAAATATGGACCGTCATATGTAAAAACAGGTGGAGTAGATGGTTTTTCTTGGGGCTATCCAGATGCAGAAATGTTTAAAAAAGTACTAAGTACTATAAAAAATAAAAAGCAACCTAGATTAGATGTAATAGCAACACTTAGTAATCACGAACCTTTTGTGTTTCCAGAGAAAGAGACCTATAAAAAGAAAGTAGACAGTATATTAAATACATCACGAGTTTTTGGGGTGTCTAAAAGAGAAATAGAAAATAAAAAAGATATTTATGCAACACTACTTTACAGTGACAACTCTCTAAAAAACTTTATGGAGAGTTATAAAGAAAGAGCAGATTTTGATAATACAATTTTTGTGATTACGGGTGATCACAGATTAATTCCGATAGAACAAAAAGATAAACTGTGTAGATTTCATGTACCGTTGCTAATATATAGTTCCATGTTAAAAAAAGCGGAACGCTTTAAATCTGTTTCTTCTCATTTAGATGTAGTTCCGAGTCTCTATTCCTTTTTAACGAATAACTATATGCTAGAACCATTAAAAGAAACTGCGTGGGTAGGAATAGGTTTAGATACTACAAAAAGGTTTAGAAATATTCATCAAATAGGCTTAATGCGTTACAAAGGAGGTTTGAAAGATTTTATTGATAGAGAATATTTACTTTCTGATGGAGATTTATATAAAATAGATGAAGCTTTCGATACCCATAAAATTAGCGATGGAAAAATACTTAGTGAGATAAAAAAATCTTTTGAAGAGTTTAAAGCAATCAATAAATATGTAACTCAACAAGATAAAATTTACCCAGATGTTATTTATGAAAAAAAACAATCCAAAATTCAATTTACACAAGAAGAACAAAAAAGTATAAGAGAAATAACAGAAGGAAAAACGTTTGATGAGGTGTTTTTAATAGCAAGATCAAAGGCTTTTGATGGAGATAGAGTGGGAGCGAGACTATTATGCGATTTCATTTTAAATAATATGCCAAATCATGCGGATGCAAGAATTTTAAAGGCTAGAATCTTGTCTTGGGATGGAGAATATAAAGAAGCAGAAAAACTCTTGTTAAATGCCGTTGAAAGGCATCCGTTTTATGATGATACGTATGTTGCTTTGTTAGATTTATACTGGTGGTCTGGTCAAGAAAGTAAAAGTATAGCTGTAGCTAAAGAAGCTTATGCAAATGAAGTCAAAAACCCAGACATAAGTTTTAAGCTAGCAAAAGCACACCAACGATTGAAACAAAAAAAATTGGCATTAAAAATTATGGATAGTCTCTTAACAATATATCCAGACAATAAAGAGTATGTAGAATTAGAAAAAGCATTAAAAGAATGATTCTAAAAAGTATAAAGTATCACCTTTGTATACTGTTAACTTTGTTTGTGTGCTCTGTTTTTTCACAACAGAAAGTATTTCAAGGTGACCCTGATGTAGCTTTTGAAAAAGCGAGAAAAATGGCTTTTAATAAACAACGAAAGGAAGCTCAAGATACCTTACGATTTATTTTAACAAAATATCCAAATTATTTAGATGTACGTTCCTTTTTGGCAAGTACTTATTCTTGGGATGGAAACTATAAAGAAGCTAGAAAAGAGTTTGAATATGTGTTGAAAAAAGATCCAAAAAGGAAAAATGATTGGATAGCAACAATTAAAAACGAGTTGTACACTTCACTGCCATATAAAGCAAATGACTTGGTGAAAAAAGCATTATCATATTTTCCAGATGACACAGATTTATTATACCTAAAAGCAAAGTCAGAAGAAAAACTACAAAACCCAGAAGAAGCTTTAATAACGCTAGATAAAATAATTAGTATTGATGCAAACAATTCTAAAGCAATTTCTTACAAAGAAAGCTTAATCAATACATTGCGTTTTAATAGCGTTGGACTGAGTTATTCAACAGTTTTATATAATAAAAATGAAAGAGATGCATCTCACTACAGCACACTTAATTATACAAGACAAACAAAATATGGGAGTATTATAGCTAAAATAAACTACTCAAGACGTTTTGATACAGATAATTTACAATATGAAGTAGACTTATACCCAAGAATAACAGATGGTTTATATGCATATGTGAGTGCAGGTTTTTCAAATTCTAGTTTGTTTCCCAAGGTTCGTTATGGAGCAGAATTGTATAAGTCATTACCATTTAGCTTAGAAGTTTCTTTAGGCTTTAGAGGGCTAAAGTTTTCTGAAACAACAACTATTTATACAGGATCTGTAGGTTGGTATACAGGAAATAGTTACTGGTCATTAAGACCTTATTTTACACCTAATGATAATGGTACAAGTAAATCTGTTACACTAACCTATCGTAGATATTATAGTGACGCTGATAACTATTTTGGCATTGCAGTAGGGGCAGGATTCTCCCCGGAAATTGATAGATTTCCTGTAAATACAGAGCAAACGGTTATTTTTGATTTAAAAACACAAAAAATTACTGGTGAATATGCATTTACATCTAAAAGTAAAAAGCATGCTTGGAAAGCATCAGTAAATATTTTACGAGAAGAAAAAAGTTTTGATCGCGGCGAATATTTTTTACTATACACCTTAGGAATATCTTATGATTTAAGGTTTAGGTAGAAAGTATGACTCAATGAATTTAAATAAATTTTCGGTTGTAGTTTTTACCCAATTTAACAGAGTATTCAATCACATTTTTAATAATTTTTCTATTGTCGTTTTTACGCCAATTAATATATAGTTCAGTGTTTTCTGGTAGTGTGATAAAACGAAGATTAGTATTTAAAGAAAATTGATACGAGTAAGGTAAAATAGAAATACCTAAACCTCTACCAATTAAATTTAGAATCATGCTTCCAAAATCAGATTCAATATGAGTTTGGGGTTCAAAACCATAGGTGTTAAAAATATTGCGTAGTAATGAAGAAAAATAAGTTGTATGATGTAAACCTGAAAGAATAAACTTTTCATCTTTTACATCCCTTAAATCTATAAATGAATCTTCCGTTACCCAATGATCTTTCGGAACTACAAGACAAACAGGTTCAGCATACAGTCTTTCAGATAAAATAGAAGCATTTAAAACCTCATTTCTACTAAAAGCAAAATCTATTTGATAACTAGAAAGTAGTTTTTCAAGTGTAATGTCAGTAGGTTCCATAAGTTCTACTTTTAAATCAGGTTTCTCTTCTGAAAATATTTTGAGTAATTCAGGTAAATAGTTGTAAGAGATAGAACCAGGGTAGGCAATACTAACAAGACCAGAAGAACCTTCATCAATTTTTTTAGCATGCTGATGTGTGCGATCAAACTCGTCTAATAAAACGTCCCACTTTTTCTTAAGGAATACACCAGCCTCAGTAAGTTTTACATTTCTTTTATCTCGCTCAAATAAAGTAACACCTAACTCTTCTTCTAAAGACTGAATTTGCCTACTCAATGACGATTGAGAGGTGTAAACTTTCTCTGCTGTTTTCCAAAAATGTAGCTCTTCAGCTAGCGTTAAAAAATATCGAATCTGTTGAAATGTCATTTTAATGCGTTTTTTGCATTAATCAGTCAAAAATAAGTATTTTTTAATAAAGAGAACCGCAGTTGCTTTGCATAAAAAAAACTTTGTAATCATTTTTAAAAAGTAAAGAAATGGGAATTGAGAATTTTATCGCATTTTTAGTAGCAACTGTTCTTTTTGTGTTAACACCAGGAATAGAAACCGTTTTCTTAATAAACAAGTCAATTAGTCAAGGACGAAGGTCTGGTGTGTATACCAGTTTTGGCTTAAATACTGGGGCTTTAGTGCATACTTTGTTTGGAGCATTAGGCTTGTCTATTATGGTAGCGAAGTCAGCGATATTTTTTGCATTGATTAAGTATTTAGGAGCGGCTTATTTAATTTATTTAGGAGTAGCAAAAGTGATGTCTAAAAAAGGATTGATAGCTGATACAAATGAAGAACAAAAGAAAGATTCAGCAAAAAGTAGTTTTACATCAGGATTTGTTACAAATATATTAAACCCGAAAGTTGCATTATTCTTTATAGCTTTTTTTCCGCAGTTTATAAGTCCAACAGAAATAGAAAATCCAGTTCCTTTTATTGTTTTGGGAGTAATTTATGCAACGATGACTACTGTTTGGTATTTAGTTTTAACATCATTTGCAGGATCATTTTCAACTAAAATTAAAGAGAACGAAAAAATAGGAGTTAGACTAAACAAAGTATCAGGTGCAATATTTGTATTGATGGGCTTACAGATAGCGTTTATGTAAAAATAAAAACCGATAGTGATTGAAAACTTTGCTATCGGTTTGTATTAGTTTTTCAGAATTTTGTAATCACTAACTAATTTAATTTATAGATAATAAAGTTGAAATTACTAAGAGTGTGTCAGCTTACTTATGATTTCTTTATGTTGTGGAAACAATTGTATGAGTTCTTCTCTTCTAGGTAATACAAAATCGTTAAAGTCAAACCCAGGAGCAACGGTACAACCTGTAAAAGCATATGAGTTTTCTTTACTAACTTCCGCAGCAAACCAGTAACCAGCCGGAACTACAAATTGTGGCTGCTCATCATTTTCTATGTTATTTCCAATCAATATAAAAGAGTAGTTTCCTTCGGGAGATATCATATGTAGTTTTAAAGTACTTCCTTTATAAAAATGCCAAATTTCATCTTGATTGATTTTATGAAAGGCAGAAAATTTTTCAGAAGTCAATAAAAAATAAATACAAGTGCTGTAGTTTCTATCACCTAAGAAGTTAGAATTTAAGTGTTCGTTTTTAATAACTCCGTTGCTTCTGTAAGTTTCTTTGTAAAAACCACCTTCGGGATGCTCTGTTAAATTGAATTTTTTAACTATCTGTTGTGCTGTCATTTTCTTTTTGTTCGTTAACTTTTTTAATAATGGCTTTTAAACGTTCTTTAGTACGTTGTTTTTCCAAACGAAGTTTGTTTTCTTTTTGTTTCATTAAGCGAGTATGTTTCGCTTTGTTTACCGTGTTTTTTGCTTTTCCTTTTTTAGGCATTTTTTGATGTTTTAATAGCTAATAACCCCAAGAAAGTTAAGAATCCGTTTAATATCAATACAAAGAATCCAAAATCAAATCCAAACTTTTCCTTGCTGTAAAAACTAATTGCATAGGTTAACACTGGAGCTATTAAGCAAATGATAGGAACTAACTTGTCTTTTATGTTTAATTTAGTAAATAGTCCGAAAGCATATAAACCTAGTAACGGCCCGTAAGTATAACCAGCAAATTGGAATATTTTAGCAATTACACTCTCGTTAGCAATAAAATATTTAAAAATTAAGATGGTAGCGACTAAAATAAAAGAGAATAGTACATGGATTTTCTTTCGTATTTTCTCTTTTTCTTCTTCGCTATCTTTCTTGTCAATTTCTAGAATATCAATACTAAAGGACGTAGTTAACGAAGTTAAAGCACTATCTGCACTAGAATAAGCAGCTGCAATTAAACCAAGTAAAAAGAATAGAGAAGTAGCCAATCCTAAATCACCACTCATTGCTATAGTAGGGAATAAATTGTCTTTATGAGCGTTTAGTTCATTTGCTGTAGCATAATCAGTTAACAGGATTCCTAAAGCTAAGAAGAAGAAGTTAACAATGACTAGCACAATGGTAAACCAAAACATGTTTTTTTGAGCATCTTTTAAATTGCGGCAGGTCAAGTTTTTTTGCATCATGTCTTGATCTAAACCTGTCATCACAATTGAAATAAAAGCTCCTGAAAAGAATTGTTTCCAAAAATAATTACCAGCCTTTACATCGTCAAAAAAGAAAGTTTTAGATAAGCTATTGTCTGTTACATACGAAAACAAATTATCAATTTGCATTTCATCTTTTATCATTACAATACAAACTCCAACAGCAATTAGCATAAACAACGTTTGTAAAGTGTCTGTCCATACAATAGTTTTTATACCTCCTTTAAAAGTATATAGCCATATAAGTAAAATGGTAATGGTTACCGTTACCCAAAACGGAATTCCATAAGCATCAAACAAAATTAACTGTAATACATTTGCCACTAAAAACAAGCGAAAGGCAGCACCAACAGTTCTTGAAAGTAAGAAAAAAGAAGCCCCAGTTTTGTACGAATATCTACCAAAACGTCCTTCTAAATAGGTATAAATTGAAGTTAAATTTAATCGGTAATAGAGTGGAAGTAATACCAATCCAATAACGGCATAACCTAATACGTACCCTAGCACCATTTGCATATAACTCATTTTGTCACCTTCAACCCAGCCAGGAACCGAAATAAAAGTAACTCCAGATAATGATGCTCCAATCATACCAAAGGCAACTAAATACCATGGAGATGAGTTGTTTGCTTTAAAAAATGTTTGATTGTTTGCCGATTTACCTGTGATGTATGAGATAAGAATTAATACACCAAAATAGGCTAAAATAAGGAGTAGTATATGTAACGGTTGCATATAGTTAAATTATGAATTACGAATGTACTAAAATTATCATTCGTAATTCATAATTAGTATTGTCTAAGAAAGTTCTATAACGACATCTTCGGTCTTTCTACGAACTTTTTTTAAGTCTTTCATGTAGTCATCTTCTGCTCTAAAACCAACAGGTAATACTAAAACCGATTGTAAGTTGTATTTATCTAGTTCTAAAATCTCATCATATTTTTCAGGAACAAAACCTTCCATAGGGCAGCTATCAATTTTTTCATTAGCAGCAACAGTCATTAGATTTCCTAAAGCAATATATGCTTGGTTTTTCATCCAATGGAATAATACTTCAGGAGATTTATTCTCTATATCGTTAGTTAAAAACTCTTTGAACGGATTTAAAATTTCATCGGGTGTGTTTCTTATGTCTTTTACTAATTTAAAATAGCTCTCAACATCTTTAGTAGTAAGTTCTTTTGGGGTACATAATACTAATAAATGAGAAGCCTGTGCAACTTGGTGTTGATTCCAAGAATGTGCCACCAATTGTTGTTGTAAATCTTTGTTTTTAACCACAACCATTTTTACAGGTTGTAATCCATAAGAAGTAGCAGTTAAATTAAATGCTTCTTTTAAAATATTGATTTGTTCTTCTGAAAGAAATTTATGTTCGTCAAATTTTTTAACAGCGTATCGCCATTGTAAATTTTCTATACTATTCATGTGGTTTTAATTTTTGTTCTCAAATATTTGAGAGTTATAATACTTCAAGATTTGTCTTGAAATTAATATATTCCTTCACTTAATTACTTTGTAGATTTCCCTAGAGTAACTTATTTAGCAAAAATAGAGGAATAAAAAGTTGCCTAAAAATACTTCGAATAATTAATATTGATAGTGTCATAGAAATATTTTGTACATTGAGAATGAAAAAGAAAGCATATGAAAGAAGAATTTTTACACTTTTTGTGGCAATACAAATTATTTAACAGTACAAACTTAATATCAGTAAAAGGAGGAGTAGTTGAAGTTCTAGATTCAGGAAGTTATAATACGAATTCAGGACCAGATTTTTTAAACTCAAAATTGAAGATTGATGGCCAGTTATGGGCAGGAAACGTTGAAATTCACATAAAATCATCAGATTGGTATGCGCATCATCATGAAAAAGATGTGAATTACGATGCGGTTATTTTACATGTTGTATGGGAGTATGATACTGATGTGTTTATGAAAAATAACCATCCATTACCAACGGTAGAATTACAAAGATTTGTTCAAGAAGATGTATTGGTAAATTATAGAAAATTGTTTTTAAAAGAACAACGATGGATTCCTTGTGAAAAGCAAATAGCAGAAATTAATTCTTTTTTATTAAATAACTGGTTAGAACGTTTGTACTTTGAACGATTAGAGAATAAATCGGTAGTAATAAAAGAGCTGTTACAAAAATCAAATAATGATTATGAAGCGGTGTTGTTTCAGTTATTAGCTAAGAATTTTGGATTGAAAGTTAATGGAGCGGTTTTTTTAGAACTAGCACAATCGTTTAATTTTTCAGTGTTACGTAAAGTTCGATTCAGTGAAGAACAATTATCAGCTTTATTGTTTGGGCAAGCTGGATTCTTAGAGCAAGAACTAGAGGGAACTTATTATCTACAACTACAAAAAGAATATACTTACATACGGCATAAATATAGGTTAAAACCAATAGCTAAGCATAGATTTCAGTTTTTTAGAATGCGCCCGAATAACTTTCCTACGATTAGAATAGCTCAATTGATAGCTTTATATAACAAGTATCAAAATTTGTTTTCAAGATTAATAGATATAAATAAAGTAGAGGACTTTTATGACTTATTTACAGGTGAGGTGAATGATTTTTGGAAAACACATTATACATTTGAATCAGAATCAAAGAAATCAGATAAAAGGCTTACAAAATCATTTGTTGACTTGTTAATTATTAATACGATTATTCCTTTAAAGTTTGTTTATGAACAGGCTAGAGGAGAGGTTGATCAAGAAGGTTTGTTACAATTAATAAAACAGTTGAAACCAGAAAATAACTCGATTATAAATAAGTTTTTGGAGTTAAAAATTAAAGCAAATAATGCATTTGAATCTCAAGCTTTATTGGAGCTTAAAAATAATTATTGTGTAGAGAAAAGATGTTTAAACTGTAAGATAGGAAGTTTTATTATGAATAGATGATGTAAAAATCAAAAAAATGGATGTCATAAAACTATTTGATTAATAAAATGATATATTTGCGACAAAAATTTATAAAAATGAAAAAAGTATTAATTGCTATTACATTAGTATCTACTATTTGTGTAGGTTGTAAAGACAACAAAAATTCAAAAAACAATGGAGGAACTTCAACAATTGAAGAATCTATTAGTGAAAAAGAAGAAAAATCAGCTTCAGCAATTTGTTTATTAGATAAACTATCTATTAGAGAAAGTGCTTCTGCCAAAGGGAAATGGATTACCTCTATTAGTTTAGGTGAAAAAGTAACCTTAACAGGAGAAGAAACTATAGATTCTGTTTCGAAGAAGGAGTATTATAAGGTAAAGTTGATTGACGGAAAAGAAGGATGGACTAGATCTACCTTTTTAGCTGTTAATGGTAAGGTGGGAGCTATGTTAGAAGAAGCAGTAGTTTATAAAAGACCAGATTTACTTACTAAAACAGAAAAAAAATACAGCATTATGGATATCATTGCTGTAACTGAAACTCAAGGAGACTGGATTAAGGTTAAAGGAAAAAGGTCTGAAGGAAAGTATATTGAAGAAGGTTGGGTGAAAACTTCTAACATTACAAATGATCAAGTTGATATAGCAACGGCTAAATTTGCAGGAATAGCAAATACTCAACCAACAATGACAGAAAGAATAAAAGCATTGAAAGATGTTATAAATAATTCAGACTTATCTTCTTCTAAGTTTATTACAGTTATAGAGAATAAAATAGAAGATTACGAGTCAAAAAATCAGCCTTTAGATGCTCAGGAAGCAGAAGTAGCTACTGAGGAAGTTGCAGAAAAACCTGCCGAATAATCACATAAAAGCACGAATAAAAAAACGATTTTAGAATATTCTAAAATCGTTTTTTTATTTTAATTTATTTTGAAAAATAGTTATTAATATAAACTCTTAAACTTAGCAGGATTTGCTTCGTTCATAATTTCGTATACTTTTTCAAAAATATCTTCTGCAGATGGTTTAGAGAAATAATCTCCATCGGTACCATAAGCAGGTCTATGTGCTTTTGCAGTTAAGGTTTGTGGTTTGCTATCTAGATGTCTGTAACCATTTTGATTTTCAACAATTTCTTGTAATAAATATGCTGAAGCTCCACCAGGTACATCTTCGTCAACAACTAACAAACGATTTGTTTTTGCAACCGATTTTACAGTATCATGATTCAAGTCAAAAGGTAATAAACTTTGTGCATCTACAATTTCTACATCTATACCTACTTGTGCTAAATCTTTAGCAGCTTCTTCAACAATTCGTAAGGTAGAACCGTAAGAAACAATTGTAATGTCAGTTCCTTCTTTGATTGTTTCAACAACACCAATTGGAGTTTTAAAGTCTCCTAAGTTTGTTGGTAATTCTTCTTTTAAACGGTATCCATTTAAACATTCTACTACTAAAGCAGGATCGTCACCTTCTAATAAAGTGTTATAGAAACCAGCAGCTTTTGTCATGTTACGAGGAACTAATACATGAATTCCTCTTACGTTGTTTATTATTCCGCCCATTGGTGAACCTGAATGCCAAATTCCTTCTAAACGATGTCCACGAGTACGAATAATTAATGGAGCTTTTTGCTTTCCAAAAGTACGGTAACGTAGCGTTGCTAAATCGTCACTCATAATTTGTAAAGCATATAATAAATAATCTAAATATTGAATTTCAGCAATAGGACGTAATCCACGCATTGCCATTCCAATACCTTGACCTAAAATGGTAGCTTCTCGAATTCCTGTGTCAGAAACACGTAACTCACCAAATTTTTCTTGCAAGCCTTCCAATCCTTGATTTACATCACCAATATACCCTGCATCTTCACCAAAAATTAATACTTCTGGGTGTTTTGCTAAAATAGCATCAAAATTATCACGCATAATAATACGTGCATCTACAATATTTTTTTCTTCAGCATAAGTTGGAGCTTCTGCAGCAATATTTTCAGTTGCTAATTCAGTTTCACTTAATAAATGTGCAGAATATTTTACAGCAGCTTTGTTAATTGAAGCTTTGATGAAGTTTTTAAGTGCTGTTTTTTCAGCAAAATCTTCATCTCTTAAATAACGTAAAGCTTTACGAGCAGCTACTAAAATATCTTTTCTGATAGGTTCAGAAATAGCGGCTAAATCATTTTTATATTTTGTAATGAAAGAACCATTATTGCTTTTTTGAGCAATGGTTTCTAATAAAGAAATAGCTTCAGCTACTTCTGCTTTTATTTCATTTGTATAAGCACTCCAAGCATCACGTTTTGCCTTACTTACTTCTTTTTTAGCTTCTTTTTCAATGTTGATTAAGTCTTCTTCAGAATCAATAAACTTTAAAGTTTCTCCATCTTCATTTTCTAATTCAAATTCTAAAATCCACTTACGCATTTGGGCAATACAATCAAAGTCTTGTTCCCATTGTAAGCGTTCTTTTGATTTATAACGTTCATGTGAACCTGAAGTTGAATGCCCTTGAGGTTGTGTTAATTCTTTTACGTGAATTAATACAGGAATATGTTGTTCTCTTGCAATTTGAGAAGCTTTATTGTAAGTGTCAATTAACTGAACATAATCCCAACCATTTACTACGAAAATCTCATATCCGTTACTTTCATTTTCACGTTGGAATCCTTTTAAGATTTCAGAAATACTTTCTTTAGTTGTTTGGTGGCGTGCATGTACTGAAATTCCGTACTCATCATCCCAAACATTCATTATCATTGGAACTTGTAGAACACCAGCAGCATTAATTGTTTCAAAGAATAACCCCTCACTAGTACTAGCATTACCAATAGTACCCCAAGCAACTTCGTTACCGTTGATTGAGAAGTTCGTGTGATTTTCTAAACCTTCAACATTTCTGTAAATTTTAGATGCTTGTGCTAATCCTAATAAACGAGGCATTTGACCTGCTGTAGGAGAAATATCTGCTGATGAATTTTTTTGAGCTGTTAAGTTTTTCCAGTTTCCATTTTCATCTATAGAATGCGTTGCAAAATGTCCTCCCATTTGACGACCAGCAGACATAGGCTCAACATCAATATCAGTATGAGCATATAAACCTGCAAAAAATTGTTGTGGAGTTAATTCTCCAATAGCCATCATAAATGTTTGATCACGATAATAACCTGATCTGAAGTCTCCATTTTGAAAAGCTTTAGCCATAGCTAACTGTGGTACTTCTTTACCATCTCCAAAAATTCCAAATTTAGCTTTACCTGTTAAAACTTCTCTTCTCCCTAATAAACTACATTCTCGACTAATACGAGCAATTCTATAGTCCTTTAAAACTTCATCTTTAAAATCTTGAAAAGAAAGCTGTTGAGTATTAGCTATTTCGGTATTTTGCGTCATAATCATCTAATTTAGGTATGGTTACAAAGATAGGTTTTTTAGTTGAAATTTAAAAATTTCTATTTTCATTGAATATTTTTCAAAAAAAAGAGAAAAAACAAGATATTATTGAAGTATCTATAATATGCCTCTTCTTATAAAGTTATAAATTCTATCAATATCCGTTGTAATGATGAATCTAATTTTTGAAGGATAGGCTCTCTTATTAATTTCAAAACCTTCGTTGGTGTATATAGGCAAGTAAAATTCAAATATTTCAGGAAGGAAGTTTAATCGAATACCATTTTCATAGAAAAATTTAGGAGAAGTGTTTTTGTTTTTCAACATAGCAACATCATTATAAATTTCAGCCCACTTCCATAAACTTACGCTAGTATTAATAGATGTTATAAGTTGATTAGCAAAATAAGGTTCTTTAAAATTAGATTTGAAACCTCCTTGTCCTACAACAAATTGCTGACTAAAAAAACCTTCATTTTCAGAACGCCCAAATAGGTTTTGCTCAAATAAATAATCGTTACCACGGTTTAATCCAAAGCTAAAGTAATTTCCTTCTGTTTTATTAGATAAAAAGAGTCCACCAAAAAAACGAACTTCAAAACTTTCATTAGCGGTAAAAAACTTTCTATAACGAAAATCAGTAGATATTTTACTAAAATTAGAGTTTATCTCAAGGTTAGCAGCATATCTAATTCTGTGTATAGCATCAAATTTGTTATTTATATAGCGTAGGTTAAAAATATTATACTTGTCTTGGTCTCCTTGAATATTGTTAGGGGCAACTTCTTTATCAACACTAACCATACGGGCTATTAAGAACTTAGAACCAATATCACGTAGTGTATTTCTTCTGAATTGAAAATTAATAAATGGGCTTAAAGTATTGTATCCTAATTCAGGTGCGTAATGAAAGTTACTTCCTGAAATTCCATATCGTATTTTATAAACTTTAGAGTCTCTTAAAAAATGATTGTATCCTACAGAGAATGATCCGGTTAAGTTTCTACTTTTAAGACCATAGTTAGGAGTTAAACTGAATTGAAAGTTATGACTGACGAGTGATCTGTTATTTATGTTTACCCCAAGTATTAATCCATCATATAAATTGTATTTAATATCAGGATAATAGAACAGTTGATTATAGTATGGGTTTTCAAAATCTTTAAAAAAACGAAACTGAATAGGTTTACTTATAATGCTATTATTTACATTTCTAAAATTGTTAAGGGAATTAAATTCAGGATAATTATTTTCATAATTCAAAGCAAGCTTGTTAAAATCGCCTCTTTTAATTTTTACTGTTTTGGTAGAATCTACATTGGTAACCCAGGTTTTGAGTTTTATTTTTTTCTTTTGAATACCATAAAGTGCTACGGGAGCTGTAAAATCTCTTTTGTTTTTGATAGTTACAAATAGAGAATCTTTATTTTTAGAGTAGGATACCTTTTTTATTTTGTAGTCAATTTTTTTATCGGTAGTAAGATAATCACCAAAAAACCATTGTAAATCTTTTGAGGTTTTCTTTTGAAGAATCTCAGCAAAGGATTTACTACTTGAAGGCGTTAATTGATTTTTAATATAAAATTCTTTTACAGTTTCTTTTAAAATACTGTCACCAACAAAGTCATGTAAATATTTAATTCCTAAACCAGCTTTATACTTACTTACTACTTTTCTGTTAAAGTTAGAAAGAGAGTCACTAGAGATTGTTAAAGGTTGATCATAAAACTTACGAGAACTAAATTGATAAACAAGAGGATATTTATCGTTCTGTTTTAATTTGGCAATGTTATAGGTTTTTACGGGCCAATACTTGGAGTATTTACCTAAAAAAGTAACTTCTGGATAGTATTTTTTTACATACTCCATCATTAAATAAGTTTGTAAACCATCAGTTAACCAATAATCTTTTCTCGGTTTTTGAATTATTACATCATCGAAATACTTTTGAGTAAGTGCTTTAAAAAATCCTGTTTCCCATCTAAAGTTCTTAGGAAAAGGTTTTAGCCGACTAGGAAGACCATAAATTTCATGTAGAGAGTTTTTGTTTATGGTACGTGAATCTACAAGGATTTCAGGGTGTGGGTGTTTGCCAATGAAGTCTTCTATAAACTGTATTTGTCTATTTATAATTTTGGTAGTTTCTTCATTAGGGATTTGTTTTAGGTAAGCATCTGTTTTTATTTCTTTATCTTTTAACTTAAAAGATTTAAAAGTTCTTACTGTATCAATATGAAGGATGATATCCTTTTTTTTTGCACCAACTAAATAGAAATTGGTGTAATTATCATTTTCAGTTCTATATTGGTATAAGTTACTTTCTATATGATAGTTTTTAGGAATATCTATAGAAATAGAGTAATTAGAGAGTTCTTCGTATAAATCATCTAAATTTAAGTTGCTCATTAATTGCCACTCTTTATCATATACAGCAGGAGTTATGTACCAAAACCGTAAATGATATCCTGTTTTTGTTTTTCCATATCCTGTATATTTTGCATTTGGTATTTTTACAGAATATGAGGTACGGAGTATTAAACTATCTTTTGGATTTAAGGGCTTATTAAGAGATACTTTAATAATGTCTTGTTGATTCTTTATCTCTTTAAATGAAACTTGTTTAAAGTTAACTGTTAAGTTTCTTACTATGCTATAGCCTCGGTCTTTATCTTTTGAAAAATGAAAAGTTTTTCTATAATCTTCAATAAAACGTTTAGCTAAAGGAGTGTCGTCATTTTTATAACTATTAGCCCAGTTATGTAAAAAAATATAATTTAGATTAGAAGAAGAACGATTATAAAGTGTTGTTTTTTGTAGAATATGAATTACATCGTTGTCTATATCTAATTTAGCTTTTATTTCAACAGAATTTTCTTGTGCTACTACTTTAAAGTAATACAAGATGATAGCACATAATAAGAGGAGTGTTTTCTGTTTCAATATTATATAGGGTCTGTTTTAAGAAGGGTTATAAAAATATTTAATAAACCTTGTGAAAATAAAAAAGCTCATTGAATTTTCAATGAGCTTTAAAGATAAATATTTTTAGAAGTTTGGCTTCAGCTGATATTTAGCATAGAATTTATTAAAATGTTCAACAGCTTCATCTGCAGTATCAACAACTCTAAATAAGTTTAAATCTTTTTCGCTAATGTTACCTTCCTCAATTAAGGTGTTCTTAATCCAGTCTAATAAACCAGCCCAAAACTTTCTACCAATTAGAACAATAGGGAATCGACCAATCTTATTAGTTTGAATTAAAGTAATTGCTTCAAATAGTTCATCCATTGTACCAAAACCACCAGGCATTACAACAAACCCTTGAGAGTATTTTACAAACATTACTTTACGAACAAAGAAATAATCAAAGTTCAAGTTTTTATCACTATCAATCCATGGATTATCATGTTGTTCAAAAGGAAGATCAATATTTAAACCTACTGAGGTGCCTTTTCCTCTATGAGCTCCTTTATTACCAGCTTCCATAATACCAGGACCACCTCCAGTAATTACTCCAAAACCACTTTGTG
The DNA here is from genome assembly GCF_056815515.1 of Tenacibaculum sp. DPLXC6. Lineage (NCBI taxonomy): Bacteria > Pseudomonadati > Bacteroidota > Flavobacteriia > Flavobacteriales > Flavobacteriaceae > Tenacibaculum > Tenacibaculum sp. DPLXC6. The sequence continues at coordinate 1,409,051 of NZ_CP141806.1, read as the reverse complement.
TTAATTTAAAAGCTACTTCTTCTGCTAATTTATAGTGAGGATCATCGGTTTTTGTACGTGCTGATCCAAAAATAGATACACAAGGACCTATTTTACTTAGTTTTTCATAACCTTCTACAAACTCAGACATAATTTTAAATATTGCCCAAGAATCATTTGTTTTTATCTCGTTCCAAGTTTTTTGCTGTAGTTTTTCTCTAATTTTTCTGTCATCATTCGGACTCATAATTCTTCTACTTTTATATTAAATAACAAATTAAACTGCCAAAATTTGATTTTTAGCAAGCCTGCTAATTTAGTAGTTTTTTAATGATAGAAAAAGATAAAATAAAAAAAGCTACCTTGGCACCAAGGTAGCTTAATGTTTATAGGGATATAAGTTTAAAAACATTCATTGTTTTCGTCTACAACTTCACATATTGTTCCTCCTATTACAACACAGCATCCATAAGGAGGACAAATAGGATTAGAATAACAGTTAATGGGTTTTCCCCCATTAATTTTTACTTGCTCTGCTTTATTTAGAGCCTTTCCGATATTTAAGATTGATTTTTTCATGATTTTTAAAATAAAATTATTAATACTCGAATACTTAGATGAATTCAAGGTTTGTGTAACTTCCATCTTGTATGCAAGGGGTAAGCATAAAAGCTACCCCCATCATCATAGCTTAAAGACAGGTACATCTCCATTTATTAGTGAAAGCATCTAACCCCCAAAAGCAACCTGCAGCGTCACATTCTTCTTTAGTGTCGTAGAATCCTCCATTAATTTGTTTCTGAATATTTTTATTTAATTTTTCGCCTAAATTTAATATTGATTTTTTCATAATTTTAAAAATTTTAAGTTTAATACCAAAAGCACCCAAAACGGTCACATCTTCCTGGAGCACATAAGTTACCCCATGAAGTAGATTCACAACACATTATTCCATCTTGTGTACAGCCACGAGCGATACCTCCATTAATTTGTTTTTGGTCAGTTTTATTTAAAGCCTTACCAAGGCTCAAAATTGATTTTTTCATAATTTATTTTTTAGATATTAATACCAAATGCAACCATATTGTGTACATCTTCCTGCATCACAGAATTGTCCCCATTGAGTTTGTACACAGCATCTACTTCCACTTCCAGTACAAGAACCAGATCCGATTCCACCATTAACTTGTTTTTGATCAGCTTTATTTAAAGCTTTACCTAAGTTTAAAATTGATTTTTTCATTTTAAAATAATTTAAATTTGATAAAAATCCTTGAACTATTTAAAGACACTCAAGGTTTGTGTCTATTCTCCGCGAAAGAATTTCTTATTTAAGAATATTTTTAAGCTGATAGAAAAAACGTTCTATCAAGCGTAAGTCTTCAGTTACGATATCTGCAGCTCCTTTCATTTCTTGTCTAAAAGGAATTGTTTTATTGTATGTAGTTTCTAAATTTTGGGGTAATTCTACATTAACTAAGTAATTACCTCCTTCATTAGGGGTTAATGAAATTGATTTGACTTTTCCATTTAATTCTCCGAATTCATCAGAAGGATAGTTTAATAGCTTAATCTGAACTTTTTGACCTTTTTTTATTTTTCCAGAGTTAGCAGCAGGTGCTTCTATTTTTCCGATAAATGAATTTCCTTTGTTAGGAATAATAGTGAATATTAAATCACCCGTATTAACAGTTTGATTTTTATTCCAAAATGATAAGAAGGATACTTTACCATCTATTGAAGAAGTTAAAGCATATTGCTTTTCCCAATCTTTAATAGCTTTTTTTAAGTACAAGAAAGATTGTATAGCTTTCTTTTTAAGGCGTGTATCTTGTTGTGTTTTTTTTATGGAGGTTCCTTCTAAGTTTTTTGCAGAGTTATTGATTAATTCTCTTATTTGTGAAATTGAAGACTCTAAAGTTTTGTATGATCGTTTAGCTTGTAAATACTCTATTTCTTTTTGGTCTTTTTCTTTGGCAGAAATAACGCCTTGACCAAACATTTTTCTACTACGTTCTAAGTCCTTTTCTTTAAACTCCAACTCTTTTAAGTTAAGTTCCTTTTGTGATAATAAAATTTGCAACCTACCTCTTGCTTCTATAACAGACATTCGGTTTGCGAAATTTTCAGATTTAAATGGAGTTAACTTTTCATTTAAAACATATTCAGAGTAGTCATTTTCAAATTGAGAGTAGCTAGATGTTATGTCGCCTAAAATTAGTGGAGGGACTTTGTCAACAGGGAAAAAGAATTTTTGTTGATTCATTTCAATAGTATCAACAATACTCTTTAAAAGTAAAACATCTTTATAAGAAGCACTGTTTTCAATTACAGCTAAAACATCACCTTCAAAAACAGTTTTACCTTCACTAGTTAGAAAAGTTTCGAATTGACCTGTTGATTTAGCATAAATTTTTTCAGGCGGAGTGGAGGTAGTAACCATTACCTCTGTAGATATAACGTCAGGATATTTTACAAACCATGAGATGAATAATAGCATCAGAATTAGTCCAAGAAGCAAGGTGTTTCCCCAACGAATCATCCAGTTAGGAACATGAGTTAAAATTTCTTGAACTTCTTCACTTCGAATTTCTATATCTTGAGTATTGTTTGGCATATTAGAGAAAGTAAAGGTACTCCTGTATTAATGGTAGGAGTACCAATGAAATAAATTATTAATTAGGACATGATACAAGTTCCGTTATAGCATTCCCAAGGTGTTAAAGGGTCTCCAGGACCATCTTGATCGTAACAATCTTTTTCTGTTTTACAAGGGTAACCACCATTAATAAGTTTTTGCTCTATTTTACTTAAGTTTTTACCCAAGTTTAATATTGATTTTTTCATAATTAAATTATTTTTATACTAATTTTAGTTGTGAGATAAAAAACGACTATTGGGATTGTTGACAGATTTGTGTGTAATCTGGAACACAGGTGTCTCCTTGTAGTTTACAACAACCTGAACATAAAATACCATAAGGTCCATCATCTACTATATAGCAACCATTATTGGTAGATCCACCATTTATATTCTGTTGTTCTATTTTGCTTAAACTTTCACCTAAGTTTAAAATTGATTTTTTCATTTATCATTTTTTTAATTATACACCGAAACAATAATACCCAACTCTAACTCTATTTTGACAACTAGAAGGAAGGTTGTTGTAGTCACTACAACTACCACAATAGACAGCTCCACCAAATAACTCTGTGTCACTATTACCATAGTAACAGTTAGTAGGAGGGCATGATTGAGTTCCTCCACCATTGATTGATTTTTGCTTTATTTTACTTAAGTTTTCACCTAAGTTTAAAATTGATTTTTTCATAATTATTTATTTAGGTTAAGCGGGGCAACATTGTCCGTTTTTTATAACACCTCTATTGGCACCTCCCATACCATTTGGTACAGCACAAGCATCTCCTTCTTCACAATCTAAAGCGCAAAAGAAGTAGTTAGAGCAAGGAAAACTAATTGTTTTTCCTCCTTTAATAAGTTGTTGTTCGCTCTTCTTAAGAGTTTTTCCTAATTTTGATATTGATTTTTTCATTTTAAAATAATTTAAGTTTGATAAAAATCCTTGAACAATTTAAAGACACTCAAGGTTTATGTCTATTCTTCGCGAGAGAATATTTTTATTTATATACTACAGTTAGTAAGCCATTACACAACAATTATTGTGGCAAAGAGTAGGGGCTCCAGGTAACATAGTATTAATACATTCACTACAATTGTTTACGTAATACATTTCAAAACCATCACAAGTTTGACCAAATTTTCCATTGATTTTTTGTTGTTCAGTTTTGGTTAAAGTTTTACCTAAGTTTAAGATTGATTTTTTCATGATTTTTAATTTTTTAATATTAAGCAGAAACGAACTCTAAAATTCCATTTACCAGAATAGTTTTACAAGAGTCGTAGTACTTGGAGTATTCTTTAGGAGAAGAATAACCCCCAGTAATTATTTTTTGTTCAGTCTGGTTTAAAGTTTTATCTAAGTTTAAAATTAATTTTTGATGATTAATGTTTTTAAATCTTGATAATGCTTACCATAGTTTTTAATAAACTAAACAGTCTCCATAAGGTCCTGGGCATTTTGATGGTACACAAATTCCTCCTTGAGAACAATAGCTTCCAACTATACAGTTATCGCTACATAACTCACCATCATCTGCATTACCTCCTAATATATTTTTCTGTTCTGCTTTGTTTAGGTTTTTACCTAGGTTTAAAATTGATTTTTTCATTTTAATAATTTAAAATTTGATAAAAATCCTTGACCATTTAAAGACACTCAAGGTTTGTGTCGATCCTTAGCGAGAGAATATTTTATTTACCTAAGTCTAGTTGGTTTTTAACTAGATGGTAGTAACTTCCTTTTAAATTAATTAGTTCTTCGTGACTTCCTTTTTCTATAATTTTTCCTTTTTCAAGTACAACTATTTGGTGGGCATTTTTTACAGTACTTAATCGGTGTGCAATTACTACAGCTGTTTTGTCGGCAAAAAATTCATTAAGTTTACCCATGATAACTTTTTCGTTATTGGCATCTAAAGCACTAGTTGCTTCATCAAAGAATAAGAATTTCGGATTTTTGTAAACAGATCTTGCAATTAATAATCGTTGTTTTTGACCTGTACTTAATCCGTTTCCTTCACTACCTATTTTTGTGTTGTAGCCTAAAGGCAAGCCTTCAATATAATCACCAATGTTTGCTACATCGATTGCATGAGCTAATTTTTCTTTATCAATATAATCTTCACCTACAGCTATGTTTTTAGCTATAGAATCATTAAAGATGTAACCTTCTTGCATCACAACTCCGCAATTTCTCCTCCATTCTTTTTGCGATACATTTTTCAAATTGAAGTTGTTTATCATAATGTCTCCTTGGTCTACTTGATAGAAACCAAGTAGCAACTTCATTAAAGTGGTTTTACCACTACCACTAACACCTACTATTGCCGTTGTTTTATTGGCTGGAATTTCAAGAGATAAATCTTTTAAAACAGGTTCTAAACCACCTGTGTATCTAAATGAAATGTTATTTAATTTTATAGAAGCATTTTCAGGGATGGTAGTTACTTTTTCATCACTAGGCTTTTCTTCATCTTCCATGTTATGTATTTCACCTAGTCTATCTAAAGAAATTTGTGCATCTTGTATATCTCTCATAAAATTTATTAGCTGTGTAATAGGTCCATTTAATTGACCTACTATATAGCTAATAGCCATCATCATACCTAAAGTAATTTGCCCATCTATAACTAGTTTTGCTGAAAGTATGGTAATGAACATGTTTTTAAGCTCATTAATAAAGTTAGATCCCACGCTTTGGGTTTGTTCTAAAGCAAGACTTTTGGTGGCCACTTTAAATAAACGAGCTTGTACATATTCCCAATTCCAACGCATGCGTCTTTCAGCATTGTGGAGTTTAATTTCTTGCATTCCATTAATAAGCTCAATAACCTTGCTTTGTTCTTGGCTTACTTGAGAAAAACGCTTATAATCTAGTTCTTTTCGTTTTTTAAAAAAGAACAATACCCAACCAAAATAAAGTACACTTCCTAATACAAAAACTCCAAATATTTGTAAACTGTAGTAACCTAAAACTAAACTGAAAATTATAAGATTAAAAAAAGAAAATAACACAGTTAAAGAAGATGTGGTTAAAATCCGTTCAATACGTTTATGGTCATTTATTCTTTGTAATAAATCTCCAGTCATTCTTACATCAAAGTAAGAAATAGGTAGTTTCATTAGTTTGATAAAAAAGTCAGAAATTAAGGAGATGTTAATACGTGTACTAAGGTGTAGTAGAATCCAACTTCGAATGATTTCTAGAGAAGCTTTTCCTATAAAAAGAAATAGTTGAGCAAATAAGATAAGGTATACAAAATTTAGATCCTGATTTTTAATACCTACATCAACCACACTTTGAGTTAAAAAAGGTAAGATTAATTGTAATAAGCTACCAGCAAGAAGTCCTATTATTAATTGAACTATAAACTTCTTGTATTTGTATAAGTATTTAAAAATAAATGAGAATCCAAATTTTTCATCTTCTTCAAACTCTTCTTGATAAAACTTAGGTGTTGGCTCAACTAACAAAGCGATTCCTTCCTCTGTGTTTTCGTCAGCGTTGTTACCAATCCAATGTTGAATAAACTCTTCTTTTGTAAAAGTGATTAGGCCATGAGCAGGGTCAGAAATATAAACCGTGTCCTTTTTTATTTTATAAAGAACTACATAGTGGTTTTTATTCCAGTGAACTATACAAGGAAAAGGAGCTTCTTTAAGTTTGCTAAAAGCTAATTTTATACCTAAAGACTTAAAACCTATAGACTCGACAGCTTCACTTAAGCCGAGTAAGCTACTTCCTTCTCTGGTTGTTTCACTTAATTTTCGTAATTGTTGAGTATTGATGGTTTTACCATAGTGTTTAGCTATGATTTTTATACAAGTAGGTCCGCAATCTTTTGCTTCAGTTTGTTTGTAATTTGGGAATTTCTTCAAGTTCAATTTTGATATATGATATAACTAGGTTAGAAATATACACTTTCCAACCTAGTTATTAAAAATTATTAAGAATAATATAATTAAAAAAGCACTTGTATTATACATGTTTTACTGAAATAATAATTATCTTTTTTCCCATCCTCAAGAAGGGTAGTATGGTAAAATATAGCTCAGTGATTTAATATTATTCTTTTTTTATCCTTGCCTTAATTTAAGGTTATGAGTTTATTAATTATTAAGTTATAGGTAAGGGGCAGGGCATTCAGGAGTGCCATAGCAACAATTATATTGATCTGTCCAACAGCATCTTTCAATTGGATGCCAATAATACCCTTTGTCATACCTACAGTTTCCTGGGTCTGACCCTCCATTAATCTGTTTTTGATTGCTTTTGCTTAGAGTCTTTCCTAAACTTAAAATTGTTTTTTTCATAATTATTTGTTTATAAGTAATTAAGTTTTTTAGAGTTAAAAACCTATTGACCACGACACCAACCGTTATTGAAGTAGTCATCTGTTCTACATAACATTTGAGAGTAACAACAACCATAACCACCTGGACAATCTTGATGATTTTCACAAAGTATAGCTCCTCCGTTAATCTGTTTCTGTGCTGTTTTATTTAAAACAATACCTAAGTTTAAAATTGATTTTTTCATGATATTAGCTTTTTATATTGGTTAATTAACACCCTGTACAGCTTATTCCTCCATTAGGGCAAAATTCCCAAGGACCTGTGCAGTTGTTGCCGCCAGGGTCATTACTACCTCCATCATCTATATAACAATATATGCCTTCACAATATTGACCTGATGGACAATTACCTTGACCGTCACAAAAACCTACAGCTCCTCCACCATTGATTAATTTTTGTTCTATTTTATTTAGAGACTTTCCTAAATTTAAAATTGTTTTTTTCATAATTTTAGTTTTTATTAAAAACAAGCACAATTATTAGAGGTACCATAACCTCCACAACTAGGGCACCAAATCCCTCCAGTATTCCCACATTCTTCAGCAGTACAACATCTAGGATCTCCATAGTTAACTAAACACTTGAATTTGTCTAAACCTCCAAGAATAACTTTTTGTTCTGTTTTATTTAGAGGTTTACCTAAGTTTAATATCGATTTTTTCATAATTAATTTAGTTAAATTATACTACCATCACATAAAAATCCTGTGTTTCCTTGATCACCAAATAACTGACACCATCCAGCAGTATTACAGCAATACCCATTTCCACATTGGTAATGATTGTCACATTGCACTTTACCTCCGTTAATTTGAGTTTGTTCCACTTTTCTTAAAGCTTTACCTAAATTTAGAATTTGTTTTTTCATAAATTTAAAATTTAAATACAACAATTTGTAGCCGGATGATATTGACAGCCTGAAATATAATTGCCTCCACAGCTAGGATTGTTAATAGCTGCATAACTTGTAGTACAACACTGTAATGCAGGATCACAACATTTAGTAGGTTTTAGGCGACCACCATTAATTGCCTTTTGACTTCTTGTATCTAAATGTTTACCTAGATTTAAAATTGATTTTTTCATTTTGAAATTTTTTATCTAAAAAGGTCCGAAGACACAATATAATTCAGCACAGTGGTCTCCATAATCTTCACATACCCGGTCTTTGTTTGTATCACACATTTTTCTACCACCATTAATTTGGGTTTGTTGAGCCTTATTTAAAGTTTTTCCTAAGTTTAAAATTGATTTTTTCATAATTGAGTTACTATTTAGTTAATAATCTTTTTAATCAGTACCCTTATTAATAATTTATTCTAGAATAGGACACATAAGAGGAGGGCAGTTTCCTGTGGGGTAGTTAGGAGCATCAATAGCATAACATCTGTAGCTACAACAATGATACCCACTGCCACATTCGCGATCACATCGGCAAAACCTAAGAGCTCCTCCTTGAATTTGCTTTTGTTCTACTTTATTTAAAAGCTTTCCTAAGTTTAAAATTTGTTTTTTCATAACTATAAAGGCATTAATAGACGACAGTAAGTTTCAGCACATTTCCATCCAAAGTCTTCACATATGCGATCTCCATTAGTATCACACTGCATCCTACCTCCGTTAATTTGAGCTTGTTCCGCTTTTTTTAAAGCTTTACCTAAATTTAGAATTTGTTTTTTCATAATTAAAATATTAAGGTTACTTTTGCGGCGAACATTTAAAGACACTCACCAATGTGTCTATTCTTCGCGAGAGAATTTTGTTCAAAATGCAAAGCCCTTTTTAGGGCTTTGTCTTTTTTTATGCTGTTTTTAATGAAATATTAGAAGTTTGCGAGTTCTCTTCTAAATCTTCAATAAATAATATTAAATCAGTTCTGTTATATTCTTTAGGGAATGATTTCCCGTTTATTAGAATTTCCGGAGTAAAGTTGATCGCATTTTTTGTACACCAATTTTTTTCTTTTTCGAGTTCTGAAATATAGGCTTCTTTGTCAGTACACTCATCCCATTTTTTTAACCAAACAGCAGGCTTTTGTCCCTCATAAATGGCATCCATAGCTATGAGGCATTCCTTATCTCCTTTGGTATTGTATATTTCTATGAGCCTACTAGTAATTTTAACAACATCACTATCCTTATTTTCTACACTTATATTAAACCTTACTTTAATTTTTACATTGTTATGATACCTTTTGATGATTTCATCAACGTGAGCATGAACAGGTTTACAGTGCCCACAAAAAGGATTGGTAACTATTGTTATCTCAAGATTAGAGTTTGGGTTACCAAAAACGATTTCTTTGCTATCGGTCAATTGAGTATCAAGTTGAGGCGACTTCTGTAAAAGGCTATCAAATAGAGCGTAGTTTCTTTTAAATTTAACACTTGCTATTTTTTCTTTTTTAAGCTCTTGTACCTCAGTAAACAAAGGCTTTATATAACTCCAAGCTAACAAAGTAAAAGAAGCAACGAGGCCTAAGGTAACAAAATCACTAAGTATAAAAGTATTAATGTAATTACTTGTTAATACAGGAGCTAATGCTTGTAACCAAAGCACTCCAACAATACTTAAACATAAAAGACACCACTTTTTTACTACTGCATATTGATAATATAGCGAGTATAGAGTAATAGGTATAGCAAGTAAACTAATAGTATATGAAATTACAGGGTTAGAAATTTGAGTAAAAGTTAAAAGAGATAATCCTATAAAATAAAGCATGCTAAAGTCACTTAATTTATATCCTTTTAAAATTTCCGCTCCTTTTGAAGTTAATACAGCGTCACAATCTTTTTTATCATCAGCTCCAGAACAAAAAGCATCACCAATAGAGGTTTTTAATCCAAGTTCTTGTTTTATGATCGCAATGCTAATAACAATTCCTGTTATCGATAATAAGAAATAAAAAGTGTTATACCACGAAGTTGAATTGTTAAAAACAAAAAATAAAGCAAAAACAGCAAGTAGAGAAAAACCAATAGTTTTTACCAGTTTGGAGTTGTTTTTAGAAGCTTGATAATCCTCAGTTTCTTCAACAGCAACAATAATTCCTGTAAACTTATTTAGAAACTCACTTTCTGTTAGTTTTGTTTTTTTGTTTTCAGAATCGTAAATTATGTAATCTAACTTTTTTCTTTCTACTACAATTAAATCTTGACCATGTTCACTGTTTATTTGAGCAATAAAACAATCGGGTAGTTGAGAAAGAGTTTCTGAGTTAACAGGAACATCAGCAGCAACATTTTCAATATTAAAATGATCTAAAACTCCTGTAATTGCATGTAAACTAGGGTAAGAAGGATGGCTTTGAATTTGAAAAGCTAATTCTTCTTTGTCAAAAGAAATACTATTTTTCTTAAGTAATTTTTGTACTAAATTGATTAATGTGTCTTTCAAAAGTAAATAAGTTTTTAAGGATAGCTATTTTAAATCTTCCCAAAGCTATATGTTGATAATTATTTTTTTGTAAAAAAAAACATAAAAAAAGTATGGAAAAACCGTAGTTTTTATTTTTTTAAATGAATCCTTTTTCTTTGGCTACTAATATTAACTCTCTGTCTCCTTTAGCTTTAACGTTAAATATTTTCTTTAAATGTCGTTTTCGCTTTTCAATACTAGCTGCAGAAAGTGGTATGTAATTAGGCATGTCTTTCATTTTAGAACCCAATGAAAGTTCGTATAGAATTTGTCGGTCTATTGAATCAATAGAGAAGTTATTAGAAACTTCTTTTCTCAAAAGGCTTAAAACAGTTTTACTATAATAAGGAATGTTGTTTGTTACATTTTTTATAGCGTTTTTTAACTCTTTTGAAGTTAGATCACTTTTAACAAGAAAACCTTCAGGGTTTAAGCTTTTAAATATATTGTGAATTCTATAGTTGTCATTACAATCAGTTGAAACAATAAGTTTTGTACTTGGTAGTAGTTTCCTGATTAAAAGGCCTAAATCTTCACCAGATAAAATTTTTCTGTTCTTAGCAGGTGAAAGTTTTAAATCTAAAACAACAAAGTTTAGAGAGGTTTCTTTTTCAATTGTCTTTTTTATAATATCGTAAGCTCCATTACAATTATAGGTAATGTCCGTGTTAAAATTAAAATTTGGGTTTAATCTAGCTATTTTAGATATTATGTTCTTATACGTTTCGCAAATAAGCGGGCAATTATCCGCTAATAAGGCAGATTGTTTTTCTTTTCTCATGTTTAAATAATTTCGGGGGGAATACTATTTAATTGATTCTTTTATTCAAAAAATCAGCTCATAAATTTATATAAACTAATTTAAAATCAAAAAAAATATGTATAAAATAAACTATCTATTAATGAGAAATATTGTAATTTTATTTTTTTAACTCTTTTTTTAGGAATTTCGCAGTGTAGCTTTTTTTGTGTTCAGAAACCTCTTCAGGAGTCCCAAAAGTCAGTACTTTACCGCCTTTTTTACCACCTTCCATACCTATATCTATAATATAATCGGCTAGTTTGATAACATCTAAATTATGCTCAATTATTAATACAGTATTTCCTTTGTCTGCTAATTTATTTAAAACATCCATTAATACACGAATGTCTTCAAAATGAAGCCCGGTAGTTGGTTCGTCTAAAATGTAAAAAGTATTTCCAGTATCTCTTTTTGAAAGTTCTGAAGCTAATTTAATACGTTGCGCTTCACCACCGGAGAGAGTAGTAGACTGTTGTCCGAGTGTAATGTAACCTAAACCAACATCTTTAATTGTTTTTAGTTTTCTGTATATCTTAGGAATATGCTCAAAAAATGCTGTAGCTTCATTAATTGTCATTTCTAAAATATCAGAAATAGACTTTCCTTTATAGCGAATTTCTAATGTTTCTCGATTAAAACGTTTTCCTTGACAGGTTTCGCACTCTACATGAACATCTGGTAAGAAATTCATTTCAATAACACGAACACCACCTCCTTGACAAGTTTCACAACGACCACCTTTTACATTAAAACTAAAACGACCGGGTTTATAGCCTCTAATTGAAGCTTCTGGAGTTTTTGCGAATAAACTTCGTATTTCGCTAAACACTCCAGTATAAGTAGCGGGGTTTGAACGAGGAGTTCTACCAATAGGAGACTGATCGATATCAATTACCTTATCAATATGTTCTAAACCTTCAATTTTTTTATAAGGCATCGGTTTTTTAACTGCTCGATAAATATGAGCATTTAAAATAGGGTAAAGGGTTTCATTAATTAAAGTAGATTTACCACTACCTGAAACACCTGTAACACAAATCATTTTACCTAAAGGAAACTCAACAGAAACATTTTTTAAATTATTTCCAGAAGCTCCTTTTAAAGAGATCGTTTTTCCGTTTCCTTCGCGACGTTTTTTAGGAACTTCAATTACTTTTCTTCCAGATAAATAATCAGCAGTAAGTGTGTCATGACTTTTTAAATCGTCAAAATTACCTTCACTAACAATTTCTCCACCATGGCGACCAGCACCAGGGCCAATATCTAATACAAAATCAGCGTTTTTGATCATATCTTCATCATGTTCAACAACTAAAACAGAATTACCAACATCACGAAGTTTGATAAGAGAATCAATTAATTTTTGATTGTCACGTTGATGTAAACCAATACTAGGTTCATCTAAAATATATAAAACACCAACTAGTTGTGAGCCTATCTGTGTTGCAAGTCGAATACGTTGTGCTTCTCCACCAGAAAGTGATTTTGATGTACGGTCTAATGTTAAATAATCTAGTCCTACATCTAACAAAAACTGAATTCGAGTGCGTATTTCTTTTAAAATTTCAGCAGCAATAGTTAATTGTTTTTCTGATAGTTTTTTATCTACATTCTTGAACCAGCTGGCTAATTCTAGCACATCCATTTGCGCTAAGTCACTAATATTTTTATCGGTAATTTTAAAATGAAGTGCTTCTTTTTTTAAGCGCTTTCCATCACAGGAAGAACAAGAAACTTCATCCATAAAACCTTTAGCCCAACGTTTTATGGAAGTGCTTTCTGAGTTTTTGTATTGATTTTCAATAAAGGCAATGATTCCTTCAAAATCAATTTCATAATTTCTGGTAACACCAGCAGTTTTTGACTGTATTTCAAACTTTTCTTTTCCGCCATGAAGAATAATCTCCATAGCTTCTTTTGGAATACTTTTTATAGGGTCGGTTAACTTAAAATTATAACGTTCAGCAATAGTTTGAAGTTGTTTGAAAATCCAACTATTTTTTTGTTCGCCTAGGGGAGCTATTCCTCCATTTTTAATAGAAATACTACTGTCTGGAATTACTTTTTGATGATTTATTTCATTTGTAATTCCTAGTCCATTACACTTAGAACAAGCTCCTTTTGGTGAATTGAACGAAAAAGTGTTAGGTTCTGGGTTAGGGTAAGCGATTCCCGTGGTAGGACACATAAGTTCACGACTAAAATAACGTGGTTTTTCATCATCAACATCAATCACCATTAAGATATTGTCGCCAGTGTATAAAGCAGTTTTTATAGTTTCTTCTAGACGTTTTTCTGCGGTGTCATTTACAACTAAACGATCAATAACCACTTCTATATCGTGTGTTTTATAACGATCGAGTTTCATGCCTTTTTCAATCTCACGAATTTCACCATCCACACGAACACGAACAAAACCTTGTTTAGAAATTTGTTCGAATAATTCACGGTAATGTCCTTTTCTTGATTTAATTAAAGGTGCAAGAATAGCAATGCGCTTTCCGTCAAAATCTTTTAAGATTAAATTTCTAATTTGTTCATCAGAATAGCTAACCATTTTCTCGCCTGTGTTGTATGAGTATGCATCTGCTGCTCGAGAAAATAATAAACGGAGAAAATCATAAATTTCAGTAATAGTACCTACTGTAGAACGTGGACTTTTATTAGTAGTTTTTTGTTCAATAGAAATTACAGGAGAAAGTCCGTCGATTTTATCAACATCAGGACGCTCCAATCCACCTAAAAATTGACGAGCATAAGCAGAAAACGTTTCAATATAACGACGTTGTCCCTCAGCATAAATGGTGTCAAAAGCCAAAGAAGACTTTCCACTTCCACTCAAACCAGTAATTACAACTAGTTTTTCACGAGGAATTTTAATATCAATGTTTTTTAAATTATGAGCGCGTGCTCCGTAAACTTCTATGTATTCTTGTTCTTTCAAAGTGAGGATTTTACCAAAAACAGCAAAGTTACCAAAACCAAATTTATTTTAAAGTAACCATTGTTAACAAATAAGTTGAAAATAGTATCTTGCGTATTAATGAGTGGCCTAGGAATAGAAATACATGAAACAGCGTTTGTTACATCAACATTTAGATCTTTAAATGCTGAGTTAAGTAGAGATATGTATGCAAAGCTTTGGAATAATTCTCGGACTGACGAGTTAGTGGAAAAATATCTTAATAACGTTTGTGAAGAAGAAGTTTCAGCTCATTGTTTAAGAAATAGGTTTTTTCTAGAGGAGATTGAAAGGTTAAAACCAGCCGTAGTTGTTAATTTTGGATCAGGTTTTAGTATGTATCCGTTTTTGTTGGATAAAAGTATAATCAATATTGAAATTGATAAAAAAGAAATTATTGATTATAAGGAAGAGAGAATAAAAGAATTTCAAAAAAAAGGAGAACTACCAAATAGAACAATTTATTATGTAGGAGTTGATTTTAGTGAAGATTATGTTGAGGATTTACTAGAAAGAATAAAACCTATTGTAAAAAACAAAACTTCATTTGTTTTAATAGAGGGAGTATTGTTTTTTCTGTCAAGAAAAGATACCGATAAACTTTTTGATTTTTTCTTGATGTTACAAAGAAAAGGAGATTATATAGGAAGTGCTTCATTTCAAAAAGATTTAAAAAAATCTAAAGGGTTTAAAAAATTACTCGACTTTTGTAATAAGGAAATGGTGAAAACTGAAGCATCAGATTGGCAAACAATCGAAGATGATTTTTATGTTGAGAACAAAAGTTATGATTTGTTAAATCATCAAGATTATTTTAGTCTCTCAGAAAAATATAATAATGAAGTGAAGTTAGAAAAAGATTTAATTTTAAATGAGAATTTTTATATCTTGAAAAAAATAGTGTAATGAAATTTATCCATTCTGTACGGCATTTTTTTGAACGACATGGTTTTAACGTGTCTTCTAGGTTTGCAGACCGTTTAGGTATGCGAGCTACCAATGTACGTCTGTTTTTTATATACATATCATTTGTAACAGTAGGTTTGTCTTTCGGTTTGTATTTAACTATGGCATTTTTACTGCGTTTAAAGGATATGATTTACACTAAAAGAACTTCTGTTTTCGATTTATGATAAACACCGTATTTAAGTCAAGATTATATAAAGCTATAACTTATTCTGTACTAATTGTTTCAGTAGGAATGTTGGGTTATATAGTGTTTTTTGGGTACTCTTTAATAGATGCCTTATATATGACAATTATAACCATAAGTACTATTGGTTTTGGTGAAGTACACCCTTTTGGTACAGGTGAAAAGTTATTTACTATAGGGCTAATAATATCTAGTTTATTTATTTTTGGTTACGCGGTTTCTTCATTTTCAGAATATTTAATTAGTGGGCAATTTTTTCATCAACTAAAAGTAAAAAAAGTGCAAAAACAAATAGAACAATTACGAGGTCACACAATTGTGTGTGGTTACGGAAGAAATGGTAAACAAGCTATTTCAAAATTAAAAAATTACAAGAAGCAAATAGTTGTAGTTGAAAAGTTTGAGGGAATAGCTAGACAACTGGATGAAAAAGGAGTGTTAACTATTCAAGGAGACGCAACGCTTGACGAAACATTGTTAAGAGCTGGTATTATGAATGCTAAAAATTTAATAATTGCTTTACCTTCTGATGCCGATAACTTGTTTGTAGTGTTAACAGCAAAACAATTAAATAAAGATTGTAAAATAATAAGTAGAGCATCAAAAGAAACTTCGTATAGTAAGTTGAAAATTGCAGGAGCAGATAATGTAATTATGCCTGATAAGTTGGGAGGTTCACACATGGCGTCTTTAGTGGTAACTCCAGATGTTATAGAGTTTGTTGATAGGCTAACTATAGAAGGAGAAACTACTGCAAATTTAGAGGAAGTAGCTATTAATGGTTTACCTGAAAAATATATTGACAAGACAATTTTAGACTTAGATTTAAGAAAAAAAACAGGATGCACAGTGATTGGATATCGTACACCTGATAAAGACTATATCATTAATCCAGAAGCATCTGTAAAATTAGAAGCAGGAGGGAATTTAATCGTTTTAGGTCGACCAGAACAAATAGAAACGCTTAGAAGAATTTTTTAATGAAGAAAGTTGTTGTAACTGGAAGCAATGGTTTGCTTGGGCAAACTTTAGTAAGCCTTTTATTAGAAGAGAAAGAAAAATATCAAGTAATAGGTTTTTCTAGAGGAGAGAATAGGAATGGAAGAAGTGATTTTGATTATGTTTCGATAGATATTACAGATGAATTGTTACTTCGTGAAAAATTAACTGAATACAAGCCAGATGTTATTGTAAATACAGCTGCAATGACAAATGTTGATGCTTGTGAAATAAATCAAGATGCTTGTGATGAATTGAATATAGGTGTCGTTCAGTACCTAAAAAACTATGCAGAAGAAAATAATACCCATTTAATTCATATTTCTACTGACTTTATTTTTGATGGTAAAAACGGTCCATATAAAGAAACAGACGTTCCAAATCCGTTAAGTCATTATGGGATTTCAAAACTAAAATCAGAAGAGGTTTTAACAAAATCTACAATAGATTACACTATTTTACGTACGATACTAGTATATGGAAAAGTATATGATATGTCTCGTAATAATATAGTATTATGGGTAAAACAAATGTTAGAAGAAGAAAAAGAAATAACGATAGTAAATGATCAGTTTCGTATGCCAACTTATGTCGAAGATTTGGCACTAGCATGCAAGCTTTCAATTGATAAGCGAGCACTTGGAGTTTTTAATGTGTCGTCGAATACTTTGCTGAGTATTTATGAAATAGCACAGCAAATAGCAGAAGTTTTTAAGTTAAATAAAAACCTAATAAAGCCAATTACTACAGCTACTCTATGTCAAAGAGCTAAACGCCCAGCAATAACTGGCTTTGATTTAATAAAAACAAGGGAATATCTAGGTTTAAACCCAAAATCATTTCAAGAAGATTTACAAAAATTTAAAGAAAAGCTAACGTAAAAACTATATTTAACAACGAAAACTTGTTGTAAGTACATTTTTTTATGATATTGCGGGCTACTAATTCAAAAATCTAATCATACAAATCATGAATAAAAGAATACTGACGTTGCTTCTTACTTTAGCACCAATGTTCACTTTTGCATCCGAAAGTACAACAGAAAAAATAGACTCAATCTTTAAAGATTATACAGGGTGGTTTGTTGATGCGATATTTTATGAGATTCCTTTTTCAGAAAACTTTAAAATACCTTGGGTGTTAATCGTTTTAGTAGGTGGTGCGGTATATTTTACGTTGTATTTTAAATTTATCAATTTTGTAGGTTTTAAGACTGCAATTCAAGTTGTAAGAGGGAAATATGAAGATATTGAAAAGCATGGGGTAGATACTCTATATGGAGATCAAACTCCTGGAGGAGATATTTTTGAAACCATTCGAGATGATTCAGCAGAAGGTGAGGTGTCTCACTTTCAGGCTTTAACAGCAGCATTATCTGCCACAGTAGGTTTAGGGAATATTGCAGGAGTGGCAGTAGCTTTATCAATAGGAGGTCCAGGGGCTACATTTTGGATGATATTAGCAGGGTTGTTAGGGATGGCCTCTAAGTTTGCCGAATGTACTTTAGGGGTTAAGTATAGAGATGTAGATGAAGATGGAGTAGTATATGGAGGTCCAATGTATTATTTAACAAAAGGTCTTAAAGAAAAGGGAGCTGGCAAGTTAGGTAAGGTTTTAGCAGTCTTATTTGCTGTTTTTGTTATAGGAGGCTCTTTTGGGGGAGGAAATATGTTTCAAGCTAATCAAGCTGCAGCTCAATTCACTAAGCTTTTTGATTTAACAGGTTCTAATGCAGGGTTATATTTTGGATTAGTAATGGCTGTTTTAGTAGCAGTAGTAATTATTGGAGGTATTAAAAGAATTGCTTCGGTAACTGAAAAAGTAGTTCCTTTTATGGCTGGTATTTATGTTTTAGCAGCTATGATCATTTTATTTGCAAACTTTACATTGATAGATGATGCCTTTGGGTTAATTTTTGAAGGAGCGTTTTCTGGATTAGGAATCGCGGGAGGTTTAATTGGGGTTATGATTCAAGGTATTCGAAGAGGAGCGTTCTCTAATGAAGCAGGTGTAGGTTCAGCAGCAATTGCACACTCAGCAGTTCGTACCAAGTATCCAGCGAGTGAAGGTATTGTTGCTTTGTTAGAACCTTTTGTAGATACCGTTGTTATTTGTACCATGACAGCATTGGTAATTATTATTACCAATTTCGATGGTCAGTTTATGCAATACGGAGTTGAAATTAAGGAAGGGGTAGAGATAACCGCAGTAGCTTTCGATTCGGTAATTCCTCATTTTTCAGTTATTTTAACAATTGCAGTAATCCTTTTTGCTTTTTCAACTATGATATCATGGTCTTATTATGGTATGCAAGGTTGGAAGTTTTTATTTGGTAAAGGAAAAATTACAGATTTAGTATATAAAATTTTATTTTTATTCTTTGTAGTTGTTGGAGCGTCTATTAGTCTAGGAGCTGTAATTAATTTTTCAGATGCAATGATTTTTGCAATGGTAGTTCCAAATATTATTGGTGTGGTAATGCTGTCACCAGTAATTAAAAAAGAACTGTCTAAATACATGAATGCAATCAATAAGAAAGAAGAAGCAATAGAAGATGGTGCAGTTGATGTTACAGAACATATGTAAAACACTGAGTCAATGAAAATATTTAAACCCCATTTCTGGTATAACAAACGCCAACGAAATGGGGTTTTCTTTTTATTGTTTGCGATAGTTTTCTTGCAAATTGTGTATGCTTATGTAGATTTTTCTTCAGAAAAAGTACAAGCTTTAAATAAAAATGAGTTGATAGCTTTTCAGAATACTATTGATAGTTTGAAAAGAATAGAGCAGAATAAAAGAAAACCTAAACTGTATCCATTCAACCCAAATTATATAACAGATTTTAAAGGCTATCAATTAGGAATGTCAATAGAGGAAATTGATAGGTTACATAATTATAGAAAGCAAAACAAATGGATTAATTCTGCTAAAGACTTTAAACAAGTAACAAAAATATCTGACAGTTTATTGAGTAAAATAGCTCCGTATTTTAAATTTCCAGATTGGGTTGTAAAAAAAGAAAATAAAAAGAAGAGAAGTATAACAAAAGCAAACTCAGTTAAGAAGAATACATATAATGAGGAGTATAAGGTTTCTACAAATGATATTAATAAAGCTACTCAACAAGATTTTGAAACTATTAGTGGAGTAGGGGAAGTGTTATCTTCTCGAATTGTAAAGTATAGAAATAAACTACAAGGATATTCGTTATCTAAACAACTGTATGAAGTTTGGGGTTTAGATAAAGTTACAGCAGATAGGGTTATGCGAACCTTTATTGTAATAGAAAAACCAACTATTAAAAAAGTTAATATAAATACAGCTAAATTTAAAGAGGTGTTGAAAAATCCATATATAAACTATGAATTGTGTAAAGAGATTTTAGAATACAGAGACGAAGTAGCAGAATTACAAGATATATCAGAATTAAGAAATATTAAAGATTTTCCGTTAAATAAATACGATAGAATAATCTTATATTTGGAAGCAAAATAAGCAAACAACAAAATTTAATAAACAAACCACTATGAATAGTATGTACTTTACCGAAGAGCATGAAGCCTTTCGTCAGAGTTTTAGAGATTTTTTACAAAAAGAGGTAGTTCCTCATATAGATAAATGGGAGAAAGAAGGTACGGTAGAGCGTTTTATCTGGAAGAAATTCGGTGAAATGGGGTACTTTGGTTTAAATCAACCAGAAGAATATGGAGGATTAGGATTAGACCTTTTTTACACTGTTATCTTTTTAGAAGAGTTGCAGAAAATTAATTCAGGAGGTTTTGCAGCGAACATGTGGGCACATGCATATTTAGCGATGACCCATGTTAACAAAGAAGGAGACGATCGAATTAAAAGAGAATACTTAACACCAAGCATTGAAGGAGATAAGATAGGGTGTTTATGTATTACAGAACCTTTTGGAGGAAGTGATGTGGCAGGAATGCGTACTACCGCAATAAAAAAAGGAGACACTTATGTAGTTAACGGATCAAAAACCTTTATTACAAATGGAGTGTATTCTGATTACTTAGTAGTGGCAGCCAAAACAAACTCAGAAGATAAACATAAAGGAATGAGTATTTTTATTATTGATAGAGATACTCCAGGAATATCATCAACTAAATTGGATAAGTTAGGATGGAGAGCTTCAGATACTGCTGAAATAGCGTTTGATAATGTAGTGATACCTGCTGAAAACCTGATGGGAGAAGAAGGGAAAGGATTTCCTTATATTATGCAGCATTTTGCATTAGAACGTTTGATTATGGGAATTAACGCTCATGCCCGTGCTGAATATGCTATAGATTATGTAGTACAATATATGAGTGAACGTGAAGCTTTTGGAAAAACATTAGATAAGTTTCAAGCTTTACGTCATAAAGTAGCGGAAATGGCAAGTAGAGTAGATATGTGTAGAGAGTACAATTATTCTATAGCAAAACGTTTAAATGATGGTATTTACGTTGTAAAAGAAGCAAGTATGAGTAAACTATTGTCTACTAAAATGGCAGATGAGGTTATATATGACGCTTTACAGTTACTAGGAGGTTATGGTTATATGGAAGAGTATCCGATGGCACGTTTATTACGCGATAGTCGATTAGGACCAATAGGAGGAGGTACTTCAGAGATCTTGAAAGAAATCATTGCAAAAATGGTGATTGATAAGAAGGAGTATAGACCAGCTACTTAATGGTTTCTGTTTTGTAACAATGATTATTGATAAATATATTAAAAGAAGGATCCTGCGTATGCAGGATTTTTTATTTTTTTACTGAAAACAGAAAAAAATAATTTTAATTTAAAGAATACTTTGTATCTTTGCCGTCCAAAATCTAATAAAACAATATAATTAACTGATATACTGTTTGTTGTCGGTTTTTTAAAATATATATACTACGATGAAAGGAGGTGCAAAAATATGTTAATCATTCCAGTTAAAGAAGGAGAGAATATCGATAGAGCGTTAAAACGTTATAAGCGTAAATTTGATCGTACAAAAACGATGAAGCAGTTACGTAACAGAAAGCAGTTTACTAAGCCATCTGTAGCAAAACGTGCTCAAATGATTAAAGCATCTTACGTTCAGAGATTAAGAACTCAAGAAGAAGTAGGATAGTAATAGTCCTAAAAAGTATAAAAACCTGTATTGATGTCAATACAGGTTTTTTTTGTACCTTCAATTAATAAAAAAAGTTAATGATGCTGATAGAAGCTTTCTTGGAATATTTAGAATTTGAGAAAAAATATTCAAAAAATACAATTCAAGCATATAAAACAGATTTAATTGCATTTAAAGATTTTTGCGAGGTTGAGTTTGATCAAGTGGATTTAGAGAGTGTTCATTACAATCAAATTAGAACATGGATTGTTAGTTTGGTTAATGCTAATGTATCGAATAGAAGTGTGAATAGGAAGGTAAGTTCGTTAAAAACCTTCTATAAGTTTTTACAAAAAATAGGAGAGGTAGAAACAAACCCGTTATCAAGTCACAAAGCGTTAAAAGTTCAAAAGAAAATACAAACACCTTTTGATCAAAATGAAGTAAAAGAAGTTTTAGAACTAATAAGAGAAGGTGTCGATTTTGAATCAGTAAGAGATCGGTTGATTATAGAAATGTTGTATTCAACTGGAATGAGAAGAATTGAATTAATAAGTATTAAAGAACAAGATATAGATCATACTGGTAAAATAATAAAAGTGTTAGGAAAGAGAAATAAAGAAAGGTATGTAACAATCTTGCCGTCAGTATATAAAACTTTACAAGAATATTTAAGGCAAAAAAGAGAAATTAAAGAGGTGGATTTGGAGGTGCTTTTTGTAACTAAAAAAGGAGTTAAAATTTATGAAACCCTTGTTTACCGAATAATAAATTTGTACTTTAGTAGGGTGTCTACAAAAGCAAAAAAAAGCCCTCATATATTAAGGCATGCTTTTGCGACACATTTACTTAATAACGGTGCGTCGTTAAATTCGGTTAAAGAATTACTAGGGCATTCAAGTTTAGCCTCAACCCAAGTCTATACGCATAATAGCTTGGAGCAAATAAAAAAAGTGTATAATAAGGCTCATCCTAGAGAGTCAACTTAAAAGATCGAAGAATTATGAAGGTATTCACGCAATCAGTAAATTTCTCAGCAGACCAAAAACTAATAGACTTCATTGAGAAAAAAGTAGGAGGATTAGAAAAGTTTCATGATAAGATCGTTGATGCAGAAGTGTTTTTGAAAGTGCAAAAAACGAGTGAAAAGGAAAACAAAATAACTGAAGTAAAAATTAATATACCTGGAAATGAATTAATCGTAAAAAAACAAACTAAAACCTTTGAAGAAGGAATTAGTGTATCTGTTGAATCTTTAAAAAGACAGTTACAAAAATCAAAAGAAAAATCAAAGGATGCCTTAGTGTCGTAAAAACGATAAAAAATAATTAAAAAAGTTTTAAAAATTAAAAATTACTTTTTACATTTGCAGTCCGTTAGAAATAGCGGATTGTTTTTTTATAACAAAAGCCGATGTAGCTCAGCTGGCTAGAGCAGCTGATTTGTAATCAGCAGGTCGTGGGTTCGAGTCCCTCCATCGGCTCTAAAAGGACAAAAGTTCATTAAAATTTTGAATTAAGATTTTTGGGGAGATTCCAGAGCGGCCAAATGGGACGGACTGTAACTCCGTTGTCTTACGACTTCGCAGGTTCGAATCCTGCTCTCCCCACAAAAAACTTAATAACAAATTTGCGGGAGTAGCTCAGTTGGTAGAGCGTCAGCCTTCCAAGCTGAATGTCGCCAGTTCGAACCTGGTCTCCCGCTCTAAATTCGTTGCCGACATAGCTCAGTTGGTAGAGCGCATCCTTGGTAGGGATGAGGTCACGGGTTCAAATCCCGTTGTTGGCTCTATTTTAGAGTTTATTTGACAAGAGTTTAAAAATAACACTAAATATATTTAACTAAGAATTAAAATTAATAATCATGGCAAAAGGAACTTATGATCGTTCGAAACCGCACTTAAACGTAGGTACTATTGGTCACGTAGATCACGGTAAAACTACTTTAACTGCTGCAATTACTAAAGTATTAGCAGATGCTGGATTTTCTGAGCAGAGAGCTTTTGATCAAATCGATAACGCTCCAGAAGAAAAAGAAAGAGGTATCACAATTAACTCTTCTCACGTAGAGTATGCAACAGCTAACCGTCACTACGCACACGTTGACTGTCCAGGTCACGCCGATTACGTAAAGAACATGGTAACTGGTGCTGCACAAATGGATGGAGCTATCTTAGTAGTAGCTGCTACAGATGGTCCTATGCCTCAAACTCGTGAGCACATCTTATTAGGTCGTCAGGTAGGTATTCCACGTATCGTTGTTTTCTTAAACAAAGTTGATATGGTTGATGACGAGGAGTTATTAGAATTAGTAGAAATGGAAGTAAGAGATTTATTATCTTTCTATGAGTATGATGGAGATAATGGTCCTGTAATCGCTGGTTCTGCTTTAGGTGCATTAAACGGAGAGCAAAAGTGGGTTGATACAGTTTTAGAATTAATGGAAGCTGTTGATAACTGGATCGAAGAGCCACCAAGAGATACTGAAAAAGATTTCTTAATGCCTATCGAGGATGTATTCTCTATTACTGGTCGTGGTACAGTAGCAACTGGACGTATCGAAACTGGTATCGTAAATACTGGAGATCCTGTTGAGATTATTGGTATGGGAGATGAAAAATTAACATCTACTGTAACTGGTATCGAAATGTTCCGTCAAATCTTAGATAGAGGTGAGGCAGGAGATAACGCAGGTATCTTATTAAGAGGTATTGAAAAAACTCAAATTAAGAGAGGAATGGTAATCTGTAAGCCAGGTTCTATCACTCCACACGCTAAGTTTAAAGCTGAGGTGTATATCTTAAAGAAAGAAGAAGGTGGACGTCACACTCCATTCCATAACAACTACCGTCCACAGTTCTACGTGCGTACAACTGACGTAACAGGTAACATTAACTTACCAGAAGGTGTTGAAATGGTAATGCCAGGTGATAACTTAACTATTACAGTTGACTTAATCCAACCTATCGCATTAAACACAGGTTTACAGTTCGCTATCCGTGAAGGAGGTAGAACAGTAGGAGCTGGTCAGGTAACTGAAATCTTAGACTAATTATAGTTTAATAATAAAGTATAAGGAGTCTCTTTTTAGAGAGAGACTCCTTTAAAATACGGGTTTAGCTCAGTTGGTAGAGCACTGGTCTCCAAAACCAGGTGTCGGGAGTTCGAGCCTCTCAACCCGTGCAAAAACTAAAACGAGTTGTGGTGAAAACTGCAACTCGTTAAAAGGATAAAATATGAGTAACTTTGTACAATACATTAAAGATTCTTTTGAAGAATTAAATACCAACATGACTTGGATTTCTCGTGAAGAAGCTCAAAAGTCTACTGTAGTAGTTGCAGCATTTACAATTGTATTTGCTTTAGCTGTAGCAGCTATAGATAAGGTTTTTCAAACAGGGTTAGATAACTTCTTTAAAATGTTTTAATGATGGCTGATTCGGTGATGAAGTGGTATGTGGTTAGAGCTATTGGAGGTCAAGAGAATAAGGTGAAAACTTATATCGAGACTGAGATTGCTCGTCATGGGTTGTCTGATTTTGTGAACCAAGTAATTGTTCCTACAGAAAAAGTTATTCAAGTAAGAAACGGAAAGAAAATTAACAGAGAAAGAGTTTACTTTCCAGGTTATGTAATGGTAGAAGCTAACTTAGCAGGAGAGGTTCCTCACGTAATTAAATCAGTAACAGGAGTTATTGGTTTCTTAGGTGAAACAAAAGGAGGAGATCCAGTACCAATGCGTAAATCAGAAGTAAACAGAATGTTAGGTAAAGTAGATGAACTTTCTGTTAAAGATGAAAATATCGCAATACCTTATACAGTAGGAGAAACTGTAAAAGTAATTGATGGTCCTTTCAATGGATTCGATGGAACTGTTGAAAAGGTAAATGAAGAAAAGCGTAAGTTAGAAGTAATGGTTAAGATTTTTGGAAGAAAAACACCATTAGAGTTAAACTATATGCAAGTAGAGAAAATATAATAGTTACACCTATATTTAGATAGTGTTTAAGCTTCCAATTTAAACACATCGTTAAATCTTAAACAATGGCAAAAGAAGTAAGTAAATTAGTTAAACTACAAGTTAGGGGAGGTGCAGCGAATCCGTCGCCACCAGTTGGACCCGCTTTAGGTGCTGCCGGTGTTAACATCATGGAGTTCTGTAAGCAGTTTAATGCTCGTACACAGGACAAACAAGGTAAAGTATTACCAGTTGTTATTACAGTTTATACAGACAAATCATTTGAGTTTGTTGTAAAAACTCCACCAGCCGCAGTACAATTATTAGAAGCGGCCAAAATTAAGAAAGGTTCAGGAGAGCCTAATAGGAAAAAAGTAGCAAGCGTTTCTTGGGATCAAATTCGTGGAATTGCAGAAGACAAAATGGTAGATATGAATGCCTTTGAAGTTGAGTCTGCAATGAGAATGATCGCTGGAACAGCTCGTTCTATGGGATTAACAGTAACAGGTGATGCACCTGCTTAAACTTTAAAAGATATTTAGAAATGGCAATTACTAGAAAGCAAAAAGAAGCTCGTGCTAAGGTAGATAGCTCTAAAGTTTATAGCTTACAAGATGCATCAGCATTAGTTAAAGAGATTACAAACGTAAAATTTGACGCATCTGTAGACTTAGCAGTACGTTTAGGAGTAGATCCTCGTAAAGCTAATCAAATGGTTCGTGGTGTTGTAACATTACCTCACGGAACAGGTAAAGATGTAAAAGTTTTAGCATTAGTTACTCCAGATAAAGAAGCAGAAGCTAAAGAAGCAGGAGCTGATTATGTTGGATTAGATGAATACCTTCAAAAAATTAAAGGAGGTTGGACTGATGTTGACGTTATTATTACTATGCCAAGTGTAATGGGTAAATTAGGTCCTTTAGGACGTGTATTAGGTCCTCGTGGTTTAATGCCTAACCCAAAAACTGGTACAGTAACTATGGATGTTGCAAAAGCAGTACAAGAAGTAAAAGCTGGTAAAATCGACTTTAAAGTAGATAAAACAGGTATTGTACACGCTGCAATCGGAAAAGCATCTTTCGATGCTACGAAGATTGAAGAAAATGCAAATGAGTTATTACAAACATTAATTAAATTAAAGCCAACAGCAGCAAAAGGAACATATATTAAGAGCATTTTCATGTCTTCTACAATGAGTCCTAGTGTTGCTATAGATGTAAAATCTGTATCGTAAGGCAGTTAAAACTTTTTAATTATGACTAGAGAGGAAAAATCACAGGTAATACAAGATTTAACAGCACAATTAGCAGATACAAGTACCATCTATTTAGCAGATATTTCTGGTTTAGATGCAGCAACTACATCTAACTTACGTAGAGCTTGTTTTAAAGCAAACGTACAATTGGCTGTTGTAAAAAACACATTGCTTTCAAAAGCAATGGAAGCTTCTGATAAAGATTTTGGAGAGTTACCAGATGTATTAAAAGGAAACACTTCAATGTTAATTGCTGAGGCAGCTAATGCGCCAGCAAAAGTTATCAAAGAGTTCAGAAAAAAATCAAAAGATCGTCCTTTATTAAAAGGAGCGTATGTTGAAGAAGCAGTTTATATTGGAGATGAACAATTAGATGCTCTTGTTAACATCAAATCTAAAGAAGAACTTATTGGAGATATCATTACATTATTACAATCTCCTGCTAAAAATGTTGTTTCAGCATTACAATCAGGTGGTGGTAAGTTATCAGGTATCTTAAAGACATTATCAGAAAAATAATTTCGCGCACTAATAAACTAAATAAATAAAATTTTTAAAAAACAATTAAAATGGCAGATTTAAAAGATTTCGCAGAACAATTAGTTAACTTAACAGTAAAAGAAGTTAATGAATTAGCTGATATTTTAAAAGAAGAGTATGGTATTGAGCCAGCAGCAGCTGCAGTAGCAGTAGCAGGACCAGCAGCAGGTGGTGGAGATGCAGCTGAAGAAAAAACTGAGTTTGATGTAATCTTAAAAGCAGCAGGAGGTTCTAAATTAGCAGTTGTAAAATTAGTTAAAGAATTAACTGGATTAGGATTAAAAGAAGCTAAAGGTATTGTAGATAGCGCACCAGCACCAATTAAAGAAGCAGTATCTAAAGATGAGGCAGAAGGTCTTAAGAAGTCTTTAGAAGAAGCAGGAGCTGAGGTAGAGCTTAAGTAAGCTATACTCCCGAATTATAAAAAAACGGGAAAAAACAATAAAGGTTTAGGTACTAAAAACTTATGTTTTTAGGCCTAAACCATTTTGTGTATATATTCGTTCTTTATTTTTCACAATTTGCAGAATTGTGAATTTACGATTATAAAGTGCTGATTTTTAATCAGTAACAGCAATTAAAATTGCAGTATTGAAACTGTTAAGTTTCAAAAATAATATTTTTAATTAAAAATAGCATCTCTTTTGGCAACGATAAATACTACTGAAAGAATTAACTTCGCGTCATCGCAGTTAGGAGCTGATTATCCAGATTTTTTAGATATTCAGGTAAAATCTTTCCAAGATTTCTTCCAATTGCAAACTAAAGCTGAAGAGCGAGGAGAAGAAGGTTTGTATAAAACTTTCATGGATAACTTCCCGATTACAGATACACGTAATCAATTTGTATTAGAATTTTTAGACTACTTTGTAGATCCACCAAGATATAGCATCCAAGAATGTATAGAACGTGGATTAACTCACAGTGTACCTCTAAAAGCACGTTTAAAATTATATTGTACCGACCCAGAACACGAAGATTTCGAAACAATTGTTCAAGATGTTTATTTAGGTACAATTCCTTATATGACAAACTCTGGTACCTTTATTATAAATGGTGCAGAAAGAGTTGTAGTGTCACAATTACACCGTTCACCAGGTGTATTCTTTGGGCAATCTTTTCACGCTAACGGAACCAAATTATACTCAGCAAGAGTAATTCCATTTAAAGGTTCTTGGATTGAATTTGCTACAGATATCAATCAAGTAATGTATGCTTATATTGATAGAAAGAAAAAATTACCAGTAACAACGTTATTCAGAGCCATAGGTTTTGAAAGAGATAAAGATATTTTAGAAATCTTTGATTTAGCTGAAGAAGTAAAAGTTTCTAAAGCTGGATTAAAGAAAGTATTAGGGCGTAAATTAGCAGCAAGAGTATTAAAAACTTGGCACGAAGATTTCGTAGATGAAGATACAGGAGAAGTTGTATCTATTGAGCGTAACGAAATTATTTTCGACCGTGATACTATTATAGAAAAAGAACATATTGATGAAATAATCGAATCTGGAGCTAAAACTGTATTATTACATAAAGAAGATAACCAGCAAGCAGATTATGCCATCATTCATAATACATTACAAAAAGACCCTACAAACTCAGAAAAAGAGGCTGTAGAGCATGTATATAGACAATTACGTAATGCTGAACCGCCAGACGAGGAAACTGCAAGAGGAATTATTGAAAAATTATTCTTCTCAGAGCAACGTTATAGTTTAGGTGAGGTAGGACGTTTTAGAATGAATACTAAACTTGGTTTAGATGAAGATCTAGATCAAAAAGTATTAACTAAGAACGATATCATTACAATTATTAAGTATTTAATTGAGTTAATCAATTCAAAAGCTGAAGTAGATGATATCGATCACTTATCTAACCGTCGTGTTAGAACTGTTGGTGAACAATTAGCAGGTCAGTTTGGTGTAGGTTTAGCTCGTATGGCACGTACAATTCGTGAAAGAATGAATGTTCGTGATAACGAAGTATTTACTCCAATCGACTTAATTAACGCTAAGACGTTATCTTCAGTAATTAACTCTTTCTTTGGTACTAACCAGTTATCTCAGTTCATGGATCAAACCAACCCATTAGCAGAGATTACTCATAAGCGTCGTTTATCGGCATTAGGGCCTGGAGGTTTATCACGTGAAAGAGCAGGTTTCGAGGTTCGTGACGTTCACTATACACACTACGGTCGTTTATGTCCTATTGAAACACCTGAAGGACCAAACATTGGACTTATTTCTTCTTTAGCTGTTTATGCTAAAGTAAATAATATGGGATTCATTGAAACACCATATAAGAAAGTAGAAGAAGGAAGTGTTTTAGGAGAAGAGCCTATTTATTTAAGTGCTGAGGAGGAAGAAGGAATGAAGATTGCTCAATCCAACTTACCAATAGCAGAAGATGGTAAGATAGAGAGAGATAGAGTAATTGCACGTGAAGAAGGTGATTTCCCTGTTGAAAGCCCAGAAGCAATTAATTATATGGACGTTGCTCCAAACCAAATAGCTTCGATTTCAGCATCGTTAATTCCTTTCTTAGAACATGATGATGCGAACCGTGCATTGATGGGATCAAACATGATGCGTCAAGCAGTTCCATTATTACGTCCAGAATCTCCAATCGTAGGTACAGGTTTAGAACGTAGAGTAGCAAAAGACTCTCGTATCTTAATTAATGCTGAAGGAGCAGGAGTTGTTGAGTATGTAGATGCCAACAAAATTACAATTAAGTACGATAGAACAGAAGAAGAGCGAATGGTAAGCTTTGATTCTGATGAAAAATCTTATGACTTAATTAAGTTTAGAAAAACCAACCAAGGTACGAACATCAACTTGAAACCAATTGTAAAAGTAGGAGACAGAGTTGAAGAAGGACAAGTACTTTGTGAAGGATATGCAACACAAAAAGGAGAATTAGCTTTAGGTAGAAACATGAAAGTAGCCTTTATGCCTTGGAAAGGGTATAACTTTGAGGATGCGATTGTGATTTCTGAAAAAGTAGTTCGTGAAGATATTTTTACTTCTATCCACATTGATGAATACTCATTAGACGTTCGTGATACAAAATTAGGAGCAGAAGAGTTAACAAATGACATTCCTAACGTTTCAGAAGAGGCTACAAAAGACTTAGATGAAAACGGAATGATTCGTATCGGAGCAGAAGTTAATCCTGGTGATATCTTAATAGGTAAGATTACACCAAAAGGAGAATCTGATCCAACTCCAGAAGAAAAATTATTACGTGCTATTTTTGGTGATAAAGCGGGTGATGTAAAAGATGCATCATTAAAAGCTTCTCCATCGTTAAGAGGTGTAGTAATTAATAAAAAACTATTCAAACGCGCAGTAAAAGATAAAAATAAGCGTGCTCGTGATAAAGAAGCTATTTCAGCTTTAGAAGCGTCTTACGTGTCTAAGTTTGAAGGGTTAAAAGAAGTTTTAGTTGAGAAATTATTCAACTTAGTATCAGGAAAGACTTCTCAAGGAGTTTATAATGACTTAGGAGAAGAAGTTTTACCAAAAGGTAAAAAGTTTACACAAAAAATGTTAAACTCTGTTGAAGATTTTACACATTTAAGTGGAACATGGACTACTGATAAAGATTTAAATCAATTAGTTGTAGAATTAGTTCACAACTATAAAATTAAAGTAAACGACTTACAAGGAGTTTTACGTCGTGAGAAATTTACAATTTCTGTAGGAGACGAGTTACCAGCAGGAATCTTAAAACTTGCTAAAATTTACGTAGCTAAAAAACGTAAGTTAAAAGTAGGAGATAAGATGGCAGGACGTCACGGAAACAAAGGTATTGTTGCACGTATTGTACGTCAAGAAGATATGCCTTTCTTAGAAGACGGAACACCAGTAGATATCGTATTAAACCCATTAGGGGTACCATCTCGTATGAACATTGGTCAGATTTATGAAACTGTTCTTGGATGGGCAGGTCAAAAATTAGGTCAAAAATATGCGACACCTATTTTTGATGGTGCTAAAATAGATCAAATTAATGCTTTAACTGATGAAGCAGGAATACCACGTTACGGACATACATATTTATATGATGGAGGTACAGGTAAACGTTTTGATCAACCAGCAACAGTAGGAGTAATTTATATGATTAAGTTAGGTCACATGATTGAAGATAAAATGCACGCGCGTTCTATTGGACCTTACTCATTAATTACACAACAACCACTAGGAGGTAAAGCTCAGTTTGGAGGTCAGCGTTTTGGTGAGATGGAAGTTTGGGCACTTGAAGCATATGGTGCATCAAGTATCTTACGAGAAATCTTAACTGTTAAGTCTGATGACGTATTAGGTAGAGCAAAAACTTACGAGTCTATCGTTAAAGGAGAAGCAATGCCAGAACCAGGTTTACCAGAATCATTTAACGTATTAATGCACGAACTTAAAGGTTTAGGATTAGACGTTAAGTTAGAAGAATAATCACAGTGAAATGTCTCAGAGCAATAGCTCTGAGGCAAATCATTTTTTCAATATCAGTCTTATTACAAGACATTTATTTTTAATTCGAATCCATTATCATGGCAAGAAAAAACGAAAAATACACTGTTAAGAAGTTTAACAAAATTTCAATAGGTTTAGCATCACCTGAGTCTATTTTAGAGGCTTCTAAAGGAGAGGTGTTAAAACCAGAAACTATAAACTACCGTACACACAAACCAGAAAGAGATGGGTTATTTTGTGAGCGTATCTTTGGTCCTGTA
Source organism: Tenacibaculum sp. DPLXC6 (assembly GCF_056815515.1). Taxonomy (NCBI): domain Bacteria; kingdom Pseudomonadati; phylum Bacteroidota; class Flavobacteriia; order Flavobacteriales; family Flavobacteriaceae; genus Tenacibaculum; species Tenacibaculum sp. DPLXC6. Next base: position 1,377,150 of record NZ_CP141806.1, on the reverse strand, counting down.
AAAGACTATGAGTGTGCGTGTGGTAAATATAAAAGAATTCGATATAAAGGTATCGTTTGTGACCGTTGTGGTGTTGAAGTTACTGAGAAAAAAGTACGTAGAGATAGAGTAGGTCATATTAACTTAGTAGTACCAGTAGCACACATTTGGTACTTTAGATCATTACCTAACAAAATGGGATACCTTTTAGGTTTACCATCTAAGAAGTTAGATATGATTATTTACTACGAACGTTACGTAGTAATTCAACCAGGTATTGCTAAAAATGCCGAAGGAGAACCATTACAAAAAATGGACTTCTTAACTGAGGAAGAGTATTTAGATATCGTAGATGAACTTCCTCAAGAAAATATGTACTTAGAAGATTCTGACCCTAACAAGTTTATTGCTAAAATGGGAGCAGAGTGTTTAATTGATTTATTAGAAAGAATCGATTTAGACGAATTATCATACCAGTTACGTCATAAAGCAAATACTGAAACTTCTAAGCAGCGTAAAAATGAAGCATTAAAGCGTTTAAATGTTGTTGAAGCATTTAGAGATTCTCAAAAAAATAGAGAGAATAACCCAGAATGGATGATAATGAAGGTAGTTCCGGTAATTCCACCAGAGTTACGTCCGTTAGTTCCATTAGATGGTGGTCGTTTTGCTACTTCTGATTTAAATGATTTATATCGTCGTGTAATTATCCGTAACAATCGTTTAAAGCGATTAATGGAAATTAAAGCACCAGAAGTAATTTTACGTAACGAAAAACGTATGTTACAAGAATCAGTAGATTCATTATTTGATAACACACGTAAATCATCAGCAGTAAAAACAGAGTCTAACAGACCATTAAAATCATTATCTGATAGTTTAAAAGGTAAGCAAGGTCGTTTCCGTCAAAACTTATTAGGTAAACGTGTTGATTACTCTGCACGTTCTGTAATTGTTGTTGGACCAGAATTAAAATTATACGAATGTGGATTGCCAAAAGATATGGCAGCTGAATTATACAAACCTTTCGTTATTCGTAAGTTAATCGAAAGAGGTATTGTAAAAACAGTAAAATCTGCAAAGAAAATAATTGATAGAAAAGAACCAGTTGTTTGGGATATCTTAGAAAATGTAATTAAAGGACATCCAGTTTTATTAAACCGTGCTCCTACCTTACACCGTTTAGGTATTCAAGCTTTCCAACCAAAATTAATTGAAGGAAAAGCAATTCGTTTACACCCATTAGTATGTACGGCATTTAACGCCGATTTTGATGGGGATCAAATGGCGGTTCACTTACCATTAGGACCAGAAGCTATTTTAGAAGCGCAGTTATTAATGTTAGCTTCTCATAACGTTTTAAACCCTGCAAACGGAGCACCAATTACGGTACCGTCTCAGGATATGGTTTTAGGGTTATACTATATGACAAAAGAAAGAAAGTCAACTCCAGAAGTGCCTATTAAAGGTGAAGGATTAACTTTCTATTCTCCAGAAGAAGTTACTATTGCTTATAACGAAGACAGAGTAGACTTAAATGCTGGAATAAAAGTAAGAACTAAAGATTTTAATGAAAACGGAGAGTTAGTAACTCAAATAATTGAAACAACTGTTGGTAGAGTATTATTTAATGAAGTTGTACCAGAACAGGCAGGATATATTAATGAGGTATTAACAAAGAAATCATTACGTGGAATTATTGGTAATATCTTAAAAGTAACAGATATTCCATCAATAGGTAAGTTCTTAGATGATATTAAAGGAATGGGATATAAGTTCGCCTTCCAAGGTGGATTATCTTTCTCATTAGGAGATATCATTATCCCAGAAGAAAAACATAGCATGATTGCTGAAGCTAATAAAGAAGTGGATGGAATCGTTATGAACTATAACATGGGTATGTTAACGCAAAAAGAGCGTTATAATCAGGTAATTGATGTTTGGGGATCTACTAATAATAGATTGACCGAATTATCAATGAAACGTTTACGTGAAGATCAACAAGGATTTAACTCTGTATTTATGATGTTAGATTCTGGAGCACGTGGATCGAAAGAGCAGATTCGTCAGTTAACAGGTATGCGTGGATTAATGGCGAAACCTAAAAAATCGACTGCAGGAGGTGGAGAAATTATTGAAAACCCAATTTTATCGAACTTTAAAGAAGGTTTATCAATTTTAGAGTACTTTATCTCAACGCACGGTGCACGTAAAGGTCTTGCCGATACCGCATTAAAAACAGCCGATGCAGGATATTTAACACGTCGTTTAGTAGATGTGTCTCAAGATGTAATCGTTAACGAAGAAGATTGTGGTACATTAAGAGGATTAGAAGTTTCTCCATTAAAGAAAAACGATGAAATCGTTGAACCTTTAAGTGAAAGAATTTCAGGGCGTACAGCATTATATGATGTTTATGCACCAGCATCAGATGAATTATTAGTTGAAGCAGGTGAGTTAATAACACCAATCTTAGCTGACAAAATTGAAGCTGCGGGAGTAGATAAAGTAGAAGTTCGTTCAGCATTAACATGTGAATCTGAAAGAGGAATTTGTGAAAAATGTTACGGACAAAGTTTATCAACAGGTCAAAAAGTTCAAAGAGGTGAGGCAGTTGGTGTAATTGCAGCACAGTCTATTGGAGAGCCTGGTACACAGTTAACATTACGTACATTCCACGTTGGAGGGGTAGCAGGAAACATCTCAGAAGATAACAAGTTAATCTCTAAATTCGATGGATCTGTAACAATTGATGATTTACGTACTGTAAAAGGTAAAGATTCAGCAGGAGAAGAAGTAGATATCGTTATTTCTCGTACTGCAGAAATTAAAATTACTGATAAGAAAACAGGAATTGTATTAAGTACTAACATTATTCCTTACGGTTCTATCATCTTTGATAAAGATAGAAAGACAATTAAGAAAGGAGATGCAGTATGTCAATGGGATCCATTTAACGGAGTTATTGTTTCTGAGTTTGGAGGAAAAGTTAAGTTTGACAACTTAGAACAAGGAATTAACTACTCTGTTGAAATAGATGAACAAACAGGTTTCCAAGAAAAAGTAATTACTGATTCTAAGAACAAGAAAATTATTCCTTCATTAATTATTGAAGATGCAGATGGTAATGCTTTACGTTCGTACAGTTTACCAGTAGGAGCACACTTAATGGTAAGTGATGGAGATAAAGTAGAGTCAGGTAAAACATTAGTTAAGATTCCTCGTAAGTCTGGTAAAGCAGGAGATATTACAGGAGGTTTACCACGTGTAACAGAGTTATTCGAAGCACGTAACCCTTCTAATCCAGCTGTAGTAGCACAAATTGATGGGGTTGTATCATTTGGTAAAATTAAGCGTGGTAACCGTGAAATTATTATCGAATCTAAAACAGGAGAGATTAAGAAATACTTAATTAAGTTATCTAATCAAATCTTAGTTCAAGAAAACGACTTTATCAAAGCAGGAATGCCTTTATCTGATGGAGCAATTACTCCTATTGATATTTTAAATATCAAAGGACCTTCAGCAGTTCAAGAATACTTAGTTAACGAAATTCAAGAAGTATATCGTTTACAAGGGGTAAAAATTAATGACAAGCATTTCGAAGTAGTAGTACGTCAAATGATGCGTAAAGTTAGAATTATTGATTCAGGAGATACTTTATTCTTAGAAAATCAATTAGTTCATAAAACTGATTTCATCAAAGAAAATGACGCTATTTACGGAATGAAAGTTGTTGAAGATGCTGGAGATTCTGCAAACTTAAAACCAGGACAAATAGTTTCAGCTCGTCAATTAAGAGATGAAAACTCTTTATTGCGTAGAGAAGATAAAAACTTAGTAGTAGCACGTGATGCTCAACCAGCAACAGCTGAGCAAGTATTACAAGGTATTACAAGAGCATCGTTACAAACGAAGTCATTTATCTCAGCTGCATCATTCCAGGAAACAACTAAAGTATTAAATGAAGCCGCTGTAAATGGTAAAATTGATACCTTAGAAGGATTAAAAGAAAATGTAATTGTTGGTAAACGTATACCAGCAGGTACAGGAATGAGAGCTTACGAAGATATCGTAGTTGGACCTAAGGATGAGATTGAACAAAGTTTATAAAAACTTAAGTTTATAAATAATATCAAGGGTTTAGAGTTCTTAGAACTCTAAACCCTTATTTTTTAATTAAATAATATTAAGAGACTTAATTATGGAAGATAATAAGAAAGAACCACAATTAAATATAGAGTTAGATCAAGAAATAGCAGAAGGAACTTATAGTAATTTAGCTATTATAAACCATTCTGTATCAGAATTTATTGTTGATTTTATAAATATTATGCCAGGAGTTCCAAAAGCAAAAGTAAAATCAAGAATTATTTTAACTCCACAGCATGCAAAACGTTTGTCAAAAGCTTTAGCAGACAATATTCGTAAGTTTGAACAAGCTCATGGAGAAATAAAAGATTATGAGCAACCACCAATTCCAATGAATTTTGGAGGTACTACAGGAGAAGCTTAAAAGCAATAAAAAATCGTCTATTTAGACGATTTTTTGTTTGTAATAATAATATTAATAAGGTTTAAAAACCTTCAGAAAGTTCTTTTAGAGCTTTCACATCAGTTATAAAGATTTCTTTACCTTTTAAATCAATTAGTTTTTTCTTTTTAAATTCAGAAAGTAAACGAATAGCACTTTCAGTTGCTGTACCTATAATATTAGCTATATCTTCTCTTGATAAATTAATATTTATAGAGCCATTTTCGTTTTTATCAAACTTTGAGTCTAGTAATAATAGAGTAGCAGCCAAACGTTGTTTAACGGTCTTTTGAGCCATATCTACAATAACATCATCAGCTTTCTTTAAAGAATTGGCCATTTTCTTTAAAACGTCCATAGAAAAGTTAGAGTTATTTTCTAAATCTCTAAGAATTTCGTCTTTAGGAATAAAGCAAACCTCCATGTCATTCACAGCAATAGCTTTTAAGTTTGAAGCCTCATTGTTTATTAAACTACGCTCACCTAAAATATCACCTTTTCTTATTAAGTGAATAATTTGGTCTCTACCATTATCACTCATTTTAGACACTTTACAAACACCATCTTTAACACAAAAAACACCATTAATATATTCGCCTTCATCAAAAAGGACTTCTCCTTTTTTAATTTTTTTAGACGTTTTACAGCCAGTAATTCTTATCAATTCATCTTTTGTTAAAGCTTTCAAAGAATTAAATTCTCGAATGATACATTGCTCACACTTGCTCATAGATATGCCCTTTTTTTATTACTCAAATATACGGAAAACCTGACAATTATCATGTTTTAAATTGATATCTTATCGGACATTTGTACTAGGCAAAAGAGTAAATATGGAAAGCACAACATGTTTTCATTGTGGTAACGAGTGCGATACAAAAACAATTACAATAGAAGAAAAATTTTTCTGTTGTAATGGATGTAAAACAGTTTATGAAATTTTTTCAGAGAACGATTTAACTTGTTATTACGATTTTCAAAACAACCCAGGAGCAATACCTGAAGAGATACAAGGAAAATACGATTTCTTGGACAATGAGTCTATTGTAGATAAACTATTAGAGTTTAACGATGGTAATGTACAAGTAGTAAATTTATATATTCCACATATACATTGTAGTTCATGTATTTGGGTATTAGAAAATTTACACAAACTACAAGAGTATGTGTCTTCATCTCAAGTTAATTTTCCTAAGAAAACAGTACGAATTACTTTTAATTCAGAAAAAACATCACTTAAAGAAATAGTATTGTTACTAAGTTCTATAGGATATGAGCCTTATATAAGTCTTGAGGATTACGAGGTAGGTAAAAAGAAAGTAGACCATAGTTTAATTTATAAATTAGGAATAGCAGGTTTTGCCTTTGGAAATGTGATGTTCTTGTCGTTTCCAGAGTACTTTGAGGTATCAGAATATTGGTTAGAACAATACAAAGGAATCTTCCGTTGGTTAATGTTTATATTTTCCCTCCCAGTAGTTTTTTATGCAGGACAGGATTATTTTATTTCAGCTTATAAAGGAGTTCGGTCAAAAATTTTAAATATCGACGTTCCTATTGCTTTAGGAATCTTAGTATTATTCGTACGAAGTACAGCAGAAATAGTTCTTGATTTAGGGACAGGTTTTTTTGATAGTTTAACAGGATTGGTGTTCTTTTTATTGCTAGGGAAATTTTTTCAGCAAAAGACCTATAACTTTCTTTCATTTGAACGCGATTATAAGTCATACTTCCCAATTGCAGTAACAAAGATAACTACCGATAAAAAAGAAGAGAATACTCAAATTTATGAGGTAAAAAAAGGAGATAGGTTATTAATTAGAAATCAGGAATTAATTCCTGTTGATGGAATTTTAATTAACGGAGAAGCAAAAATTGATTACAGTTTTGTTACAGGTGAAGCCATTCCTGTAAATAAAAAGTCAGGAGATAAATTATTTGCAGGAGGAAAACAACTGTCAGGAAGTATAGAAATGGAAGTGCTAGCTTCAGTTTCACAGAGTTATTTAACACAGTTATGGAGTAACGATGTATTTCAAAAAGATAAAAACTCATCATTTAAAACCTTAACAGATAAAATCAGTAAAAACTTTACCATAATTGTACTGTCTATAGCGTTTTTATCTACAGCTTTTTGGTTGTATTACGATTCAAGTGTAGCATTAAACGTATTTACATCAGTATTAATTATAGCGTGTCCATGTGCAATAGCATTAGCAGCACCGTTTACTTTAGGGAATATTTTACGAATTTTTGGAAGAAAGAAGTTCTATTTAAAAAATGCTACAGTCGTAGAGCAGTTAGCTGCTGTAAATTCAGTTATTTTTGATAAAACAGGTACACTTACTACTAATAAAGAGAATACAATAACATATGAAGGAGAAGACTTAGATAAAACTCAAAAAGCGATATTAAAAAGTGCATTAAGATCTTCAAATCATCCACTGAGTAGAATGCTATACACTTCCTTAGAAGAAGAAATATTACCAGTTGAAGACTATCAAGAACATGTTGGAAAAGGAATTGAAGCAAGCTATAAGCACACAACTTTAAAAATAGGCTCATCATCATTTGTGAAAAACGCAAAAGAACAAGCAAATCTTGATACTTCTGTTAATATTAGTGTAAATAATGAGTACAAAGGAAAGTATGTATTTAAGAATGCTTATAGAAAAGGAGTTAAAGAGTTGTTTTCTAACTTAACTAAAAAATATAGTCTATCAGTAGTTTCAGGAGATAATGAAGGAGAAAAGAAATTTTTAGAAAAGTTATTGCCAAAGGAAACTACATTTTTATTCAATCAAAAACCTCAAGATAAATTACACTACGTAGAAGAATTACAAGAGAAAAAGAAAAGTGTATTGATGATAGGTGATGGATTAAACGATGCAGGAGCGCTAGCGCAAAGTAATGTAGGGGTAGCGTTATCAGAAAATATAAATGTATTTTCTCCTGCTTGTGATGCTATTTTAGATGCTACAAAATTTAGTGAGATAGGCAATTATATTAAAGCATCGCAAAAAGCAATAAAAATTATTAAATATTGCTTTTTATTATCTTTAATGTACAATATTGTAGGGCTTTATTTTGCAGTAACTGGTCAACTAATGCCAGTAATAGCTGCAATTTTAATGCCGTTGAGTTCAATTAGTGTGGTAGTGTTTACAACTATAGCTACCAATATTTTAGGAAGAAAAATAAAATAAAAAGATGCAGATTAATAAATATATAGATCATACGTTACTAAAAGCCACAGCTACAAAAACTGATATTATAAAACTATGCAATGAAGCTAAAGAGTATGACTTTTATGCAGTTTGTGTAAATGGATGTAATGTAGAGTTAGCAGCCAAAGAATTAAAAGGTTCAGATGTAAAAGTAGCAGCAGTAATAGGTTTTCCATTAGGAGCAATGACTACAGAAACTAAAGTTTTTGAAGCTAAAAACTGTATAAAAAATGGAGCTTCAGAAATAGATATGGTTATTAATATAGGCAAGTTGTTAGAAGGAGATGAAGATTATGTAGAAAACGAAATTCGATTAATTAAAGAAGCGATAGGAGAAAATACCTTAAAGGTAATTTTTGAAAACTGTTATTTATCAAAAGAGCAAATTAAAGTAGCAAGTCAATTAGCTGTTGAAGCTGGGGCTGATTTTGTGAAAACGTCTACAGGTTTTGGTACTGGAGGAGCAACCTTTGAAGACGTTGCAATAATGGATAGCGTTGTAGATGGAAAAGCGCAAATTAAAGCAGCTGGAGGTATTAGAGATATAGAAACGGCTAGGAAATATATAGAAAATGGAGTAACTCGTTTAGGAACCTCTTCAGGAGTAGCTTTAGTAACTAGCGGTGTTTCTGATAAAAACCAATATTAAAAACCGAATCTTAATAGTTCAAAACCTAAAAAAAGTAAAGAATGAGCATACATATAGAAGCAAAAAAAGGAGAAATAGCAGAAACTGTTTTATTACCAGGTGATCCTATGCGTGCAAAATGGATTGCAGAGACATTTTTGGAAAATCCAGTTTGTTATAACGATGTTCGAGGTATGTTAGGATTCACAGGAACCTATAAAGGAAAACGAATTTCCGTACAAGGAACAGGAATGGGAATTCCTTCTGCTTTAATTTATGCTCATGAATTAATTAATGAATATGGGGTTAAAAACTTAATAAGAGTAGGTTCTGCGGGGTCGTATCAAAAAGAAGTAAAAATTCGAGATATTGTTATTGCTATGGCAGCTTCTACAAATTCAGGATTAAATACCATCCGTTTTAACGGAGCTGATTTTGCGCCAACAGCAAGTTTTGAGTTGTTTCAAAAAGCTGTAGATGCAGCAAAAGAAAAAGGAATTCCATTAAAGGCTGGAAACATTTTAAGCTCAGATGAATTTTATGCAGATGAATTTGAAAGCTATAAAAAATGGGCAGACTATGGTGTATTGTGTGTTGAAATGGAAACCAACGGATTGTATACAGTTGCAGCAAAGCATAAAGTAAACGCATTATCAATTTTAACCATTTCAGATAGTTTGGTTACAGGAGAAAGAACCACAGCTGATGAAAGAGAACAAACCTTTAAAGAAATGATTGAAATTGCTCTAGAGTTGGCGTAATGTCAGTTAGAGTGATTTTATTGAAGAATGAAACAAAATAGTATTAAGAACATGAATTCACTTATTCAAAAATATAACATTCCAGGACCTAGATATACAAGTTATCCAACAGTTCCATATTGGGATAACGAAACATTTTCAAAAGAAAAATGGATAGAAACTTTTAAGCGTTCGTTTATAGAAAGCAATTCCTCAGAAGGAATTAGCTTATATATTCATTTACCATTTTGTGAGAGTTTATGTACGTTTTGTGCTTGTCATAAGCATATTACAAAACGTCATGAAATGGAAGATCCGTATATAAAAACCGTTTTAAAAGAGTGGCAGTTATATGTTGATTTAGTTGACGAAACCCCTGTAATAAAAGAAATTCATTTAGGTGGAGGAACACCAACGTTCTTTTCAGAAAAACAATTAAAAAGGTTAATTGATGGAATTTTTATCAATGCTGAAAAACATCCAGACCACGAGTTTAGTTTTGAAGGGCATCCAAACAATACTACAAAAGAACACTTGCAAACATTGTACAATTTAGGTTTTACAAGAGTAAGTTTTGGAGTACAAGATTATAATCCAAAAGTACAAGAAGCTATTCATAGAGTACAACCTTTTGAAAACGTAGAAAAAGTACACAATTGGGCAAAAGAAATAGGTTATACGTCTATTAGTCATGACTTAGTATTTGGACTTCCATTCCAAACAAAAGAAAACGTAATTCATACTATTAATAAAACAAAAGAATTAGAACCCGATAGAATTTCATTTTATAGTTACGCGCATGTTCCATGGGTAAAAGGAGTAGGGCAACGTGGATTTAATGAAGATGATTTGCCAAAAAATGAAGAAAAACGCGAGTTGTATGAAATAGGTAAAGAATTATTTGCCGAAATGGGTTATGTAGAAATTGGAATGGATCATTTCGCCTTAGCTACCGATAGTTTATACAAAGCCACCCAAGAAAAAACATTGCACCGCAATTTTATGGGATACACTGCAAACAAAACACAGTTAATGGTAGGTTTAGGAATGTCGTCAATCTCTGATTCTTGGTATGGATTTGCACAAAATGTAAAAACTGTAAAAGAGTATGAAAGAATTGTAAACGAAGGAGAAATACCTGTGTTTAGAGGGCATATATTATCGGAAGAAGACTTAATAATAAGAAAACATATTTTAAATATTATGTGTCATTTCTCCACTTCGTGGGAAGAAGAGCAATTACAAATAAAAAATGTAGAAACACATATAGGAAAGTTAGAAGAAATGATAGATGATGGTTTGGTTTCTATTGAAGGGAAAAAGTTAACAGTTCCTGAAAAGGCAAGACCCTATGTACGTAATATTTGTATGGCATTTGACAAGAAATTACATGAAAAACAACCAGAAACAAAATTGTTTTCAATGACTATTTAATTAGTTGGTAATTAGTGTTTTGTGGTGGTTTTTGTTGTGTTTTTACTAAAAAAATGATTAAATTTGAGTAAACCTAAAAACCAGACGTCATGAAATCATTTGAAGTAAATTGGTCAAAGGAAGAGCTACAAACCTATGTTTTTATCTATTGTATTAATGCAGATTATAAAGAAACAAAAGAAGAACTCGAAGCCATTTCTTTAAGAACGAACCAAGAAACGTACAAAAAGATGCATGAAGAGTTTGAAAAAGATAATGACTATGCTAGCATTCAAAAAATTAATGAATCACTCAAAAAATTAAACTACGGTAAAGAAGAAATAAATCAGCTATTCGAAGAAATAAAAGAATTATTTCTATCAGATGGTAGCTATGCTATTTTAGAGAAAAACCTTCTAATGGGTTTACAAAGATTACTTAAATAAAGAGAACGCAAGTTCTCTTTATTTTTTTGAAAAAAAAACTCAAACATGACAAAAGTCATATTTTAAGAAAACCTTCACAGTTACCTTTGAACTATAATTATCAGGCAAGATATGAGCGTTATTTACTTACTACTATCACTAAGTATTTTAGTGGCTATTATTTTCTTTATAGCATTTATTGTTTCAGTAAAAAAAGGGCAGTACGATGATTCGTACACGCCATCAGTTCGCATGTTGTTTGATGATGAACTGGTAAAAGAAGAAACAAAGAACTAACAATTAACAATAGATATTAAATTCAAATAGATTATGGAAATGCAACAATTTTATTACGATAATAAGATCGTAAAAAAATTCATCTACGCAACCTTACTATGGGGAATAGTAGGTTTTTCAGTAGGATTGTTATTGGCTTTTATGTTTTTATTCCCAAATTTAACTGATGGAATTTCATGGTTGAGTTTTGGGCGTTTAAGACCATTACATACAAATGCAGTAATTTTTGCATTCGTAGGAAATGCCATTTTTGCAGGAGTTTACTACTCATTGCAACGATTACTGAAAGCGCGTATGGCAAGTGATTTTTTAAGTAACTTTAACTTTTGGGGATGGCAGTTAATAATTGTTGCAGCAGCCATAACACTTCCGTTAGGGTATACAACTTCAAAAGAATATGCCGAATTAGAATGGCCAATTGATATAGCCATAGCATTAGTTTGGGTAGCTTTTGGTGCTAACATGATTTGGACAATCTTACAAAGAAGACAACGCCATTTATATGTAGCAATTTGGTTCTACTTAGGAACTTTTGTAACCGTAGCGGTATTACATATTTTTAATAGTTTAGAATTACCTGTAAGCTTTATGAAAAGTTATTCAGTATACGCAGGTGTTCAAGATGCATTAGTACAATGGTGGTACGGACATAATGCGGTAGCGTTCTTCTTAACGACTCCGTTCTTAGGGTTAATGTACTACTTTGTTCCTAAAGCGGCTAACCGTCCGGTATATTCATATAGATTATCTATTGTACACTTCTGGTCGTTAATTTTTATCTACATCTGGGCTGGACCTCACCACTTATTATATACATCATTACCAGATTGGGCTCAAAACTTAGGAGTAGCATTCTCTGTAATGTTAATTGCACCATCTTGGGGAGGTATGATTAACGGATTACTAACACTTCGTGGAGCTTGGGATAAAGTAAGAGTAGACCCAGTATTAAAATTCATGGTAGTTGCAATTACAGGGTATGGTATGGCAACGTTTGAAGGACCTATGTTATCATTAAAGAATGTAAACGCAATTGCACACTTTAGTGATTGGATTATTGCTCACGTACACGTAGGAGCCTTAGCATGGAACGGATTCTTAACTTTCGGTATGTTGTACTGGTTAGTACCAAGAATGTTTAAAACAAAATTATATTCTACAGCATTAGCAAACTTCCACTTCTGGATAGGTACCTTAGGTATTATCATGTATGCATTACCAATGTATGTAGCAGGATTTGTACAAGCATCAATGTGGAAACAATTCAACCCTGATGGAACCTTAACATATGGTAACTTCTTAGAAACAGTAAATGAAATTATTCCAATGTACTGGATGCGTGCTATTGGAGGAAGTTTATTTATACTAGGAGCATTCGTAATGTTATACAACATTGTTAAAACTGTAAGATCAGGTAGTGGAGTAACAGATGAATTAGCAGAAGCGGCAGCATTAACAAAAGTATCTAAATATAGAACTTCTAAAGAAGGATGGCACACTTGGTTAGAAAGAAGACCAGTAAAATTAACAATCTATGCTACAGTAGCAATTTTAATTGGAGGGGTTGTTCAAATTATACCAACTTTATTAGTGAAGTCAAATATTCCAACGATAACAAGCGTACAACCATATACACCTTTAGAGTTAGAAGGTAGAGATATTTATATCCGTGAAGGGTGTGTAGGATGTCACTCACAAATGGTTCGTCCATTCAGGTCAGAAGTAGAGCGTTATGGAGAATTTGCAAAAGCAGGAGAGTTTGTATATGACCATCCATTCTTATGGGGTTCTAAACGTACAGGACCAGATTTATTAAGAGTTGGAGGAAAATATAACGACAGCTGGCACTTAAATCACATGTACGATCCGCAAAGTACTTCACCTGGTTCTATCATGCCTTCATACCAATGGTTAGTAAGAGATAAACTAGATAAGAGTGATACCGAAAGCAAAATGAAAGCAATGGTTAGCCTAGGTGTTCCTTATACTGAAGAAGATATAGCCAATGCGCAAGCAAGTATGGAAGAACAAGGAGCTAAAATTCAAGAGAACTTATATGCTGATCCAGATTTTGCAACAAATTATGAAGCAGATAAGAAGTACGCTCAAGAAAACGGACAAACTTTCATTGAAATGAAAGATAGAGAAATCGTAGCCCTAATTGCTTATTTACAACGACTAGGTACCGATATTAAGATTAAAGATGTTGAAGATCAATTAAGCGCTAAAAACTAGAAATCATGTTAAAGTTTGTAAAAAACCATATGGAAACTATTGCAGGTATTGAAATATACCCAATTATTTCGCTAACCATATTCTTTACATTTTTTGTAGTGTTGTTTTGGTGGGTGTTTACGGCCAAAAGAGAATATATAAGTAATGTAAGTAAATTACCTTTAGATAATTAGTAAAATTAAACAAGATGAAAAAATATTTTCAATCTATAGTATATATCATTTTTGTTGCAGTTACCTTTTTTGCTATAACAACTGCAATTAAATCATACGAAAACCCATTTAGCCTGTATGAACATCCGTTAGTATGGATAGCAATTGTAGGACTGGTAACAGCAGTTGTGTTAAAAGAAGCTTTAAACATCGTAGCACAACAAAAAGCAGAGCAACTTCAAATGGAAAAAGATGGTATTCAGCCAGAAGAAGTTGATAACTGGGCTTGGGCGAAGAAAATTATAAATAAATGGACGGAAGCTAAAGCGATAGAAGAAGAGGATGAAATTATATTAGATCATAACTATGATGGAATTAAAGAGTTAGATAATAACTTACCACCATGGTGGCTATATATGTTCTACGCAACAATAGTTTTTGCAGCCGTATACTTAGTAAGATATCATGTACTGGGAGCAGATAACCAAGAGATGGAATACGCTCAAGCTGTAGCAGAAGCTAAAAGAGAGTTAGCAGCATTTAAATCAAATTCTAAAGAAGCAGTTATCGATGCAGAGACAGTAACAGTTTTAACAGATGCTGGTGATTTAAGTAGAGGTAAAGCTGTATACAACTTAAACTGTGCTGCATGTCATATTGCAGATGGTGGTGGAGGTATTGGACCAAACTTAACCGATGAATATTGGATTTTAGGAGGAGGTATAAAAAATATCTTTAATACTATTTCTAATGGAGGTAGAGATGGTAAAGGTATGGTAGCTTGGAACAAAACGTTGAAGCCAAAAGATATTCAAAAAGTAGCAAGTTATATTATTTCTTTACAAGGAACTACACCAGCAAAACCAAAAGAGCCTCAAGGAGAGTTATATAAAGAAGAAGGTCAAGCGCTAACTGTTGCTGAACCTGTAGAAGAGCAAGTAAAAGACAGTATTCAATAAAAATAGTAGTTACAAATTAGTTTTTAATAGTTGATTATGGAAACACCCAAAAACGAACAATTCAGAGATAGTATTGGTACTATAAATGATGAAGGAAAAAGGGCTTGGGTGTTTCCAAAAAAACCAAGTGGTAAGTTTTATAAATACCGAAGCTATGTAAGCTACTTTTTATTAGCATTTTTATTACTAGCACCGTTTGTTAAAATCAACGGAAATCAGTTTTTACTATTTAATGTTTTAGAACGTAAGTTCAACATTTTCGGATTTCCTTTTTGGCCTCAAGATTTTCATTTAATGGTGATTTCAATGATAATAGGAGTAGTATTTATCATCCTATTCACTGTTGTATTTGGTCGAATTTTCTGTGGATGGATTTGCCCACAAACCATTTTTTTAGAAATGGTTTTCAGAAAAATTGAATATTTAATAGAAGGAGATAGAGGAAAACAAATTCGTTTAGCTAAACAAGCATGGAATGCTGAAAAAATAAGAAAAAGAGTTTTAAAATGGATAGCCTTTTTTATCATTTCTTTTATTATAGCAAACGTTTTCTTAGCGTATCTAATAGGAAGTGATAAATTAATAAGTTACATAACAGGTAACCCATTAGACCATATTAGTACTTTAATATCATTGCTAATTTTTACAGGGGTTTTCTATTTTGTTTTTGCATGGTTTAGAGAACAGGTGTGTATTATAGCTTGTCCTTATGGTAGGTTGCAAGGAGTACTGTTAGATAATAAAACTATTAATGTTGCTTATGATCATGTAAGAGGAGAAGGTAAAACAGGAAGAGGGAAATTTAATAAAAAAGAAGATAGAGCAGCGACAGGAAAAGGAGATTGTATAGATTGTTTTCAGTGTGTGAATGTATGTCCTACAGGAATTGATATTCGTAATGGTACACAGCTAGAATGTGTAAACTGCACCGCTTGTATTGATGAGTGTGATCACATGATGGAAAAAGTAGGTTTACCAAAAGGGTTAATCCGTTATGCAAGTGAAGAAAATATTGTTAAGAAAGCGCCTTTTAAGTTCACTGCAAGAATGAAAGGGTACTCAGCAGTATTGTTTATTTTAATAGGGATTTTAGTAGGAATGCTATTTTTAAGAAATGATGTAGAAGCAACAATTTTACGATTACCAGGTCAGTTATATCAACATAAAGAAAACGGGGTTATTAGTAATATTTACACTTTTAAAGTGGTAAATAAGACAACAAAACAGATTGATAACGTGAGTTATAAATTGTTGTCTCATAAAGGAAAAATAGAAACGGTAACACATCAAGATTTTGAAGTTCCAAAACAAGGATTGGCAGAAGGAACTTTGTTCATAGAGTTACATCAATCTGAAATGAAAGACGAAAAAGAAAAACTAAAAATAGGAGTGTATAGTGGCGATAAACTTATTGAAACAACTACAACCAACTTTTTAGGACCAAGAAGTTATAGATAAATCAGTCTAAAGGTTATTAGTTTTCGTAAGTATGACTAAGAACTAAAGGCTAAAAATTAAATAAAATGAAACTAAACTGGGGCACGGGTATAGTAATAGCAATTATAGGGTTTATAGGCTTTATCATGTATTTTGTAATCACTATGAGTACAGGTAAAAATTATAACCATGATTTGGTAACTGAAAAATACTATCAACAAGAATTAGAATTTCAGAACAAATTAGACGCTACTAAAAATGCGAAAGCATTAAAAGACAATATTAAGATAGAAAAAGTTACTGAAGGAATTAAAGTCCATTTTCCAACAGACTTTAATCCTAAAGATATAAAAGGAAAAGTGTTCCTATACAGACCATCTGATAAACAACTGGATTTCGAAATGCCTATTTCGATTTCCGAAACATATTTGCTCGTGCCTGAGAAACGTTTGTTGGGTGGTCGTTGGAACATAACAGTTTCCTGGAACTACAAAAATAAAGATTATTTATTTCAGAAAGAGTTGGTGTATTAATGTTTCTCTCAGCAATTATATTTGGTTTATTAGGAAGCTTCCACTGTATTGGTATGTGTGGTCCTATAGCCTTTATGTTACCTGTAGATAGAACGAATAAAGTAAAGCAGTTTTTTCAAATTACCAGTTATCATTTTGGACGCTTATTTACTTATAGTTTAATAGGTTTTTTGTTTGGTTTATTAGGAAAAGGGTTTTATTTCTTCGGATTTCAGCAACAACTTTCTATCATTGTTGGCGTATTAATGATTTTGGCAATCCTTGTTCCCAAAACCTTTCAAAAATACAACTTCTCAAATCCAATAAATAAATTGGTAATGAAGGTAAAATCTTCTCTGGGAAAAGAGTTAAAGAAAAAAGGAAACGATACCTTTTTTACAATTGGCTTTTTAAACGGTTTTTTACCTTGTGGCTTAGTATATATGGCAGTTTTTGGAGCACTAACTACAACAAATATGTTGTCAGGAAGCCTATATATGTTTCTATTCGGGTTAGGAACTATACCGTTAATGACAGCAGTAGTTTATGTAGGTAATTTTGCAAATGGCTTGGTGCGAAAAAGAATTCAACAAGCAATACCTTATGTTGTAGTTTTTATAGGCGTATTGTTTATTCTTAGAGGATTAGGGTTAGGAATACCTTATGTTTCACCACTTCCTGTAACAGATATTCATAATTCAGTTGAAGGCTGTCATTAATCATAATTTAAAACAGCCTAAATAATACTTATTTACTAGTTAGTTCTTTTGTTTATTAGTTATACCAATACCTTGTGTTATACGGTTTCCTTGATTATCGATTATTACATTTCCTTTTAATGTAAAAGCATCATAAAAACTAAGAATTGTTTTGTTTGGTAAAAAAGTAGCATCCACAGTAACTTTACCATAAGCATCATTTAAAAAAGGATTGTTTTCTTCATTAAAATCCCATAGTTTATTTCCTGTTATAGTATCATATGCTGAAATGGTATAAGGAGTTTCTTTTTTTATGTTGACTTTGTGTCTAATAATAACAACATTATTTGTGTAAGAAATAATTTTAGCATTTAAAAACACAGTTTCTTGTAAAGTAGTAGCTAGCTGTTTCTTTTTTGCAAATAATTTATACCTATGTTCGTTTATGCGTCTTAAATAGTATGTGCTGTTAGTGTATTTGTATTTATCAGTAATTAAATTATCATCAGTATGCAAGTATAATACCTCACCATAATTAGTTTTTATATAAATACTACTTTTTTGAGCAGGAGAGTAACTTAATTCGGCAATACCACTTTTTTGATGTTTTTTAGGCATCATACGGTTTAAATCTTCCTTGTTTTTTATAACCATGTTGCTGTTAACCATGCTAAAAGCTTTTATATAATTATTAGAAGCTTCAAATAACCATAAGGTATCTTTAGCACTAAAAGTGTAAACATTATTGCCTGGAATAACTAACTTTTCAAATAAAACAGTATCTACTTTGGTAGTGTTAAATTTTCTTACGACTAAAAATGAAGAGTCATTGCTTACGGTTTTGTGTTCTTTAATATAGTTACCTTTTATTTTTTGTATACCTATTTCCCAAATTTCATTATTAGGATTATATATACGCTCTTTAAGTACATAAGCACCTCTTTCATTGATGTTTAAAAAAGAATCAATATTTATGTATTTGGGCATAAAGTAGAAGCTAACAACAAGTAGTGTTAAAATAAAATCTCTTTTGGCTAATTGCGTGTTTTGTGCTTTAAAATTTAAAAATGTTGCAATAGCAGAAAATACTCCAAAGTAAAAAATTAAAGCAATAAAAATCACTAAAAGTAAGGGTAAGGCTACATATAAACCATCATTATTTAATACAAAAAAATCAAAAGTCCATCCATTTTGTCCTGGTTTATATGAATAATGTGTACTAGTATATGCTATAGGTCTATTAAAAAAAAGACGATTGGGTATGGTAATAAAAAACTTTAATAAAATACCTAAAATAGAAACGATCATTAAAGAAATAAAGGCACGTACACCAACGCCCACAGATTTAGAAGAGTTTTTATTCATAACAAATGTAAAATTTAAGAAAGCAAATGTATAGAATATATAGTGGTTTATAAAGTGACAAAAATCATAGTTTTACTAATAAAATTTAGGTAACTTTATAGGAGACATTAAACCTAAAAGTAATTAATCATGAAAAAAATTATAGTCCCAGTTGATTTTTCTGAATATTCTGAAAATGCTTTACAAACAGCAGCTTTTTTAGCAAAAAGATCAGGCGCTGAGGTATTGGTAGTACATATGCTTGAGTTGTCTAACGCTGTCTTAAGTCGCTCAGAAAGCTATTTACAACAAGAAATGTTATTTTACCTACAAATGTCTGAAAAAAAGTTAGCAGAATTTTTAAAGAAAGATTATTTATCAGGAATAAAAGTAACACCAGTTATAAAACATTTTAAAATATTTAGTGAAATAGACCTTTTAGCAAGAAACGAAGGAGCAGATTTGATAGTTATGGGGTCTAAAGGAGCTAGTGGTTTAAAAGAAATGTTTATAGGTTCTAATACAGAAAAAGTAATTCGTTATGCACATATACCTGTATTAGTTATTAAAGAAGAGCCAGTAGTAAAACAAATAGAAAAGGTATTATTTGCTTGCGATTTTTCTGATGATGACGTGAAGCCATACAAGGAAGCAAAAGAGTTTCTTAAGAAGTTTAATGCAGATATGGAACTAGTGTATGTGAGTACTCCAACTTCTAAATTTAAAAGTACAAAAGAGTTAGAAGAAAGAATGAAGCGTTTTTTCAATCAAACTAATGAAAGTTATGATGAAGGCGTTCATAAAGTAAAAATAATTTCTGATTACACAGTAGAAAAAGGAGTGTTTTACCATGCAAATAAAATAAATTCAGATGCTTTAGTGGTAGCGACTCATGGAAGAAAAGGAATAGCACACTTTTTTGAAGGTAGCATTTCAGAAGATATTGCTAACCATAGTAAATTGCCAGTGTTGTCTTTTAAAATTTAATACACAGAAAATAAAAAAAGCTCATTCAATTTGAATGAGCTTTTTTTATCTTTACAAGAGGAAAATTTTACTTTTCTTCTTTAGCTTTTATATCATCTACAAATTTTTGTAAACGTTTACCATATTCAGAGCTTTTAACTTTATCTGTTAAACTGTTATTAATAGTATCTAAAAGTTGAATGTTAGCGTCGTATAATTCAGATAATGCAATATATGGTGCAGCTTCACTATCAGCATTTGCAATGGCAAAGTTTGTAGAGAATAAGTAACGACGACGGATCATTTTTTTGTAATCAGCTTCTACCTGCTCTAATTGTACTTCATCCTGAGCTTGACGAGCTTCAACTTCTTTTTTAACAAAGTCTAAACGTTGATCTATAAATCGTTGGTTTATTTTACGGTATTCATCCATTACCTCTTGGTTTTTAGAACCTTTAATTTCAGGCTTAAAACCAAATTCTTCAATTTTATCGTTTATAGTAATTTCACCTTCTTCACCAAAAAACATTATGTGTTTGTCTGTGGTATTACCATCAAAAGTTAAGTAATATATTACAGGAGATTCAACACTATCTGTTAGTATAAATTTATCATCACCTAACAACGCCATAGAATCAACAGATACTAATAATGTATCCTTCATTTTTTGAAGGTATAAAGTACCTTTTTTTAATCCTTTAATTTGACCTTTAACAACCATGTTCCCTTCTTTTTTAGAGGAACAAGCAAAAGCAACAAGTGCAATTGCGAAAAGAGCAATAATTTTCTTCATTGAATTCAAAATTTGTCTGTTGCAAATATGCAGATTTCTCCTAAACTTTTGAGGCTATTTCCATTAAAATTGTACATAGGATTGCACCTACAGTACCGATAGCGTATCCAAAAACGGCTAATAAAACACCTACAGTAGCTAAAGAAGGGTGAAAAGCTTGTGCTACAATTGGAGCAGAAGCAGCTCCTCCTACATTTGCTTGACTTCCTACAGCTAGGAAGAAATATGGAGCACGAATTAATTTAGCTACTAATATTAATAACCCAGCATGAATAGCCATCCATACTAAACCAATAAAAATTAAATTGAAATTATCAAAAATTAGCGTTAAGTCCATTTTCATACCAATAGTTGCTACTAATACATAAATAAAAATACTTCCTATTTTACTAGCACCAGCACCTTCGTAATTTTTAGCTTTAGTAAAAGATAAAACAACAGCAGCAATTGTTGATATACTAATTAACCAGAAGAAATTTGAACCTAAGAAAGAGAAAATGTTTCTCATAGTTTGAGACTCCATACTCGCTGTTAAAGAAGCAAAAACATCACTTAAATATGCTCCGGCAAAATGGCCGAAACCAACAGTTCCAAAGGCAATAGCAAGCATAATTATAAAATCGGTTAAAGTTGGGTTTCTTTTAACACTCTGAGTAAAGTTAGAAACTCTTTGTTTTAAATCTTCAATAGCTGAGGTATCAGCTTTTAACCATTTGTCTATTTTATCTTTTTTACCAATTCCAATTAAAATGATTGCCATCCAAATATTAGCTACTACAATATCAACAAATACCATTCCTCCATATTTAGCAGGATTGTATTGGTAAATTTCCAACATAGCAGTTTGGTTAGCTCCACCACCAATCCAGCTACCAGCTAAGGTAGAAAGTCCTCTCCAAACAGCATCAAAACCTGCACCGCCAACTGTTTCTGGTGAAACAGAAGAAATTAATAAAATGGCTATTGGCCCTCCAATTACAATTCCTATAGTACCTGTAAAAAACATGATTAATGCTTTTGAACCTAAGTTAAAAATAGCTTTTAAATCGATACTTAAAGTCATTAAAACTAAGGCGGCAGGCAATAGAAATCGGCTAGAAACATAGTATAGTTGTGATTTGTTTTTTACGACTTCACCAGCAGCACTAGTAGTTTCCCATTCTGGGGAGATAATACCAAGTGTTGTGAATATTGCAGGGATAAAATAAGCCATAAATAATCCTGGGACTATTTTGTAAAACTTAGGCCAAAACCCTGTAGTTTTAGATTCTGTATAAAATACAAAACCTAACGAAATCATTAAAATACCAAATACGATTGCATCGTTTGTAAAAAGAGGTGCTTCCATTTAAAAAATAATTTGCCGCTAAAGTATGAAATATTAGTTAGTTCTATTTTCTATGATCTGTGCTGATTGCAACTCCTAATTGAATTCTATTAAAGTTACCAACCTCATTTAGATTTATCAGTTGATACCCTGCTTGAAGCTTAACTATGTCAGATACTTTGTATTTAAAACCAGCTCCAAACCAGTTTTGATTATAGGCTTCACCCTTAAAGTCTAAAAAAGTTTCATTATATAAATATGTAGACCATTTTTCATTGATAGGATGCCCTAAGGCCAATTGGTATCGGAAAAAATTACCAGTTGTTGATTCAAAAAAACGTTGTTCTCCTCTAAAACGATGTGCTAAATTTAAGCTAGCTATTTTATGCTTTACATTTAGGTCTTCATAAATTCGATGCTCGTTAAAATCTCCTGCATTAATATCAAAAGTTCTATCAGTATTTAAGAAAGCGTATCCTACAGTAGCGCTTAAAGTTTTGTTGAATTTATAATTACCACCTAAACGTCCAATGAATTGCTGCATATCGTCTCCAATTTCAAAAAAACGGAAATGCGCCATGCTTTTTAAACTAAACTTATCAGAAATTTGATGAGATCCGTTGTACATATACCATACACCTAATTCTTTTGTTGGGTCTGGGGCTGCTGATTGTTGAGCGAAATTATTTAATGAAAATAAAGTGATAATTAATAAAGTTAACTTTTTCATAATTGTTAAAGTGGTTGTTTGTTATATTAAAAATCCCCTACATATCCGGTATATGTAGGAGATTTAATTGTTATGTAAGCAAAAATAAAAACCAGAGTTTTCTTACGAAAAATTAGGATGTTAAAATTGCGCCAACTTGTTTATAATTCATCATTTTTAATAGGCTCTTCTTTTTTTAGATAAGTATCTAAAAATTGTAAAATTCTACTATTAGCTTCTATTTGATTTTCCTTTTTAACAAAACCATGTCCTTCATCATCAAAAAGAACATATTCTACTGGAACTCCATTTTTCTTAACTCCAGCTACAATTTCATCAGACTCCACTTGCAAAACTCTTGGGTCTTTAGCTCCTTGTAGTACCATTAATGGTTTTGTTACTTTATCTGTATGAAATAAAGGAGAAATTCTTTTCAATCTTACCGAGTCTGCAGAGTGTGGATCGCCTAACTCTTTGTATAAAGCTTCTCTAAAAGACTCCCACCAAGAAGGGATACTTTTTAATGTACGCATCCAGTTCGTAACTCCGTAAATGTTTACTCCAACAGCAAATTCTTCAGGTGTATATGTTAAAGCAGCCATTGTCATATAACCACCGTAAGAACCTCCTATGATTCCTATTTTTTCAGCGTCTATTTCTGGTTGTTTTGCTAACCAATTTTTACCTTCTACACAATCTTGTAAATCTTTTTCTCCGTGATTTAAATCATCCATAGTAAAAAAGGTTTTACCATATCCGCTACTACCACGATTGTTAACAGCCAAAACAGCGTATCCGTGGTTTACTAAATATTGAATTCTAGAACTAAAATTTTGACGTGATTGCCCTCCAGGACCTCCATGAACCCAAACTAAAGCAGGAACTTTAGTATCTTTTGAAGCTTGATGTGGTAAGTAGTAGATTGCAGGAATAGTTACTCCATCAAAAGAAGGGTAACGGATTACTTTCGCTTTTACTAAATCTTCGGGGTTAATTTCTTTATTTAATACGTCAGTTAGTTGTGTTTGCTTTTTTGTTTTTAAGTCATACACATATAAGTTAGAAGGAGTGTTAGAGCCACCAGCATAAAAACGCATCATGCTTTCATCTCTAGAAAAACCAACACTAGTAATGCTTTTTCCATTAACATTAGGTAGTTCTATGTTTTTACCAGCTTTAACATCATAAACTTCAATTACATTCTTAGCATCTTCATTAATATATGTTACTCTGTAGCTACCATTATTGGTAAAGTAACTTCCAGAAATATCCCAGTCTTTAGCTAATACTTTTTCTGTTTCATTGGTACTAATAGTATATTTCATTAAGGTAGCAAATTCTCCTTCCGCATCTGTTGTGTAGTAAAACTCAGTATCATCGATAGAAAAATCAGCTGCTGAATTACCACTTAATCTTAGGTTAATTTTTGTAATTACTTTGGTGGTTCTATCAAACAAAAATAAATCACTATCGTTAGTATTAACCGTTTTACTTAATGCTAATATATTTTTGTTGTTTGATATAGCCGAAACGTTATAACCTTCTTTGTTCTCATAAATCATTTTAGGAGTAAAAGTTTCAATATCCATTTCGTAGAGATCCATAAAGCGATTGTCTCTTTTGTTTGAAGTAAAAAAGAAACTTTTTTCATCTTTAGCCCATCCAAAAAAGCTAGCTCTAGCTCCTTTAGTTGGTGTTAAATCTTTAATGTAACCATTAAGTTCTCTTAAAAAGATGTGGTAAATTTCATCACCATTATTATCCATTCTAAACAGCATTCTTTCATCTTTTGGAAAATAAGAGGTTGCAAAAACTGAAGAGCTATCTGATTTTGTAATAGGCTCTAACTCACCACCAGAAGTTGAAACAGTGTACATATTATAAATTCCTGAACGATTACTAGTTACTAGTAATTTAGAGTTGTCAGGAGAAAAACTTCCTCCAAAAACATTTTCGTTATCCATCATTTGCTCAATAGAGTATTTTTTGAGTGTTATAATGGCTTTGTCAGAATCTTTTTTATCCATTTTACAGGCAACTACCGAAAGGGCAATGGCAAGTAGTAAGAAATGTTTTTTCATAAGTGTATGTTTGGATTATTAATTTTTGTTTTTAGTAAGCTTTTTTATTCTAAACTAAATTGCTTGGTTTCTTTAAAAGGAGACAAGTCTATTTTTTCAACTTCAATTTTATATTCTTTCCAATCTTTATTAAAGAAAGCATTGGTTTTTTCTAGTGCTGGTTTTAATGCTTCTTTAAATTGAATAATTAATTGTTTTTCTGTAGAAGTTTGTTCGCCAAACCTACTATTTACATATCTGCTAGCTATTCCTAAACGTTGCGTAACATTCATTTCTGGATTTCGTGTAATACCCTGTCTTTTGTCTAATTTTCCTAAATAAACAGCTAAAAGTGTATCTATTTTCTGAACAATATTTTTAGAGTTTTTAATTGATTCTTTGTAAAGTTTTTTGTCTTTTTTAGATAGTTTTTGATTGAAATTATTTGCAATATTTTTACTCTCAACTAACTGTTTTACCACATCAGCTATAATTTTTTGTTGAGACTCTAAGTCTTTGGCTGTTGCATATTTTTGATCGATTGCGTTTTGAGAAATACGAAGTCTAGGATCAAACTTTACAGTAATATTTTTTTCTGATGTTTGGTTACCAAACGTAGCTTTTATTCTGTAAGTACCAGGTTTTACTTGTACACCTCTAGGTTCTCTTTTTTGTTTTCTGATTGTTCTTGAAGGTCGAGTAACACCTTTTTCACTCATAAACCAAACACCTTTGTGAATTCCATTTTCTTTAGGAGTTTTTCTTTTAATAGTTCGAATAAGTCTGTTACCATCAAAAACTTCAAATTTGATAGAGTCCCATTTCACAGTATTTTCATCCTCCTTTTTTAGTGGTTTCTTATTTTTTTCATCAGACTTTTTTACTGGTTTTGGTTTATTCACATAAAACTGAACCAAAGCACCACGACCTCTATTAGTTCCATTAAACATAGCATCAGCACCAAATCGGCTACCAGTGGGTTGTTGATATGCTGCTTGATATGCTGTTGGTGGTGTGAATAACTCAATATTTTTGGTAAGAATATTTTTGTCTTTAGCTAAAGCTCTTAATGGACGAATATCATCTAATACCCAAGCTGCTCTACCAAAAGTACCAATAACTAAATCGTGTTCTCTTGGGTGAATTACTAAATCTTTTACAGGAACAGTAGGGAAGCCCTCAGTCCACTTAGTCCATTTTTTTCCTGCGTTTAAAGAAATATATAAACCATCGTCAGTTCCTAAGAAAAGTAAATTTGATTCAATAGGGTCTTCAATAATACACTGTGTATAGCTTTTTACATCATTTTCATCAACAATACGTTCCCAAGTTGTTCCATAATCTTTAGTTCTGTAAGCATAAGGTTTATAGTTAAAACGACGATAATCGTTAGCAACTAGTAAAGCTTCTCCTTTATTTTTGTTAGATGCTTTTATTTGCGTAATCCAACTGTTTTCTGGTAATCCTTTTAGGTTTTTGGCAACATTTGTCCAAGTTGTACCTCCATTTTTAGTAATATGTACTTGTCCATCATCAGTAGCAGCCCACAACATATCTTTTTCAATAGGAGATGGCTCAATTACTAAAACAGTACAGTGGTTTTCTGCACCAGTAGCATCCATAGTTAATCCACCACTTTCAGATTGTTTGAGTTTACTTTTATCATTTGTAGTTAAGTCTGGAGAAATTACCTTCCATGTTAGCCCTTTATCGGTTGATTTGTGTACAAACTGGCTTCCAAAATATAGTGTAGAATTATCAAAAGGATCAATATTAATAGCAGCATTCCAATTGAAGCGTAGCTTTACTTTAGCATCAGGATGTGTTGGACGAACGGTATAGTTGTTACCTGTTTTGTAATCGTAGCGAGATACATATCCTTGTTGACTCATAGACCAGCCATAACGCGAGTCGTCCTTATCAGGAATAACATCAAAACCATCTCCAAAACTAATCTCTTGCCAATACGAATTTCGTATTCCTTGTGCTTTCCATACATAAGCGGGTCCTTTCCAAGAACCGTTATCTTGCATACCGCCATACACATTATATGGAAACTCATTATCTACATTAATATGATAAAATTGAGCTACAGGTAAATTACCAATAAAACGCCAAGTTTTACCACCGTCTTTGGTAACATTCATTCCTCCATCATTTCCATCAATCATAAATTTTCCGTTTTTAGGGTGAATCCACCAAGCGTGATGGTCTGGGTGAATACCGTTATCAACTCCATACGCAGGCATAAGTTGTTTAAAGTTCTTCCCACCATCAATAGAAACATTTACGTACGTAAAAACAGTATATAACTTATGTTCGTTTTGAGGATCTACATAAATTTCTGAATAGTAAAAAGGTCTATTTCCAATGCCTTTTTTATCATTAATTTTTTTCCAAGAAAAACCACCATCTTCACTTTTATATAAAGCATTTTTCTTTGCTTCAACAAGAGCATACACAGTATTTGGGTTCGAAGGAGCGATTGCTACGCCAATTCTACCTAGTTCGCCTTTAGGGAAGCCTTCTTTTTCGGTAATTTTCTTCCAGTTATCGCCACCGTCATGAGTAATGTATAAACCACTTCCTTCACCTCCAGATTTAAAAAACCAAGGATCTCTTTTGTGTTCCCACATAGCTGCTATTAGTTTATTAGGATTGGATGGATCCATAATTAAATCAGCAGCACCAGTTTTGTTATTGTTGAATAAAATTTGTTTCCAAGTTTTACCACCGTCGGTAGTTTTATATACACCACGTTCTTTATGTTCTCCCCAAGGAGATCCGATAGCGCCTACGTAAACAACATCCGGATTGTTTGGGTGTATAACTACACGATGTATGTGACGTGTTTTTTCTAATCCCATTGACTTCCATGATCTACCACCATCAAGAGACTTGAAAATTCCGTAACCACCATTTAAACTATTACGAGGATTTCCTTCACCAGTTCCTGCCCAAATTACACTAGGATTGGATTGTTGTATGGCTAAAGCACCAATAGAAGCAGTTACTTCTTTATCAAAAATAGGTTCCCATTTAATACCTCCTGAAGTAGATTTCCAAATACCTCCAGAAGCTGTCCCAACAAACATAATATCAGGGTTGGATTCTACAACATCAATGGCTGTTACACGTCCGCTCATTCCGCCTGGACCAATATTTCTTGGTTTCATGTTTTTGACTAAATCCATTGAAAATTCTTGAGAAAAAGCAGCACAAGAGAAGGTTATAAATAGGAGATAAAAAAGTTTTTTCATAATAGTTAGTTGCTTGTAATTTAAGTTTGTACAATGTACAAAATAGAAAACGCCCAATAAAATTGGACGTTTTTTTTAACAAGTTCTTAAGATTTGTTATTCTTCTTCTTTCTTTTTAGGCTCTCTTTTAGCTTCTTTAAGTGCTTGCATAAGCATCCATTCAATCTGCCCATTGGTAGATCGAAACTCATCTGAAGCCCATTTTTCAATGGCTTTTAACATATCTTCATTAATGCGGAGTGCAAAAGCTTTCTTTTTTGCCATGTTGTGTTTTATAATAGTGTTTTTTTGAAACGCTAAAATGGTTGCAAAAATACAATTTCAAATTTCTTTTAATTTACAGTAAAGACATTATAAAGGTTAAAATATATATTATTGTAATAGTTATTACTAGTATCATTATTAGTTGATTTTGTATTGATAGTTTTCTAATACATGTTTAGCTTCTTGTTCTTTTTTAGTTCCTATCAATAGTTTTTTGTTGTTTTTCAATTCTATTTGAATGCCAATGTTTCCAGAAATATTAATAGCTGTTCCTTTTCCTTTGTTCCAAAGAAAACCACCTTTTAATCCCCAGCCGCCATATTCGCTAATTGGCTCGTATTTTCTAACATGTATTTTATTAATTTCTGTCCAAGTAATTTTTCTCATTGAAAGATGAAATGGGAAAAACTGATAATGAATTCCAATTTCATCTATTCTAGTTGTTAATTTAAAGAAGAATATAAACGTAATAGATAAGGTGATACCAAGTAACGTTAATATAAACTCGGTTGAGCTCATAGTTGAATTTTCTTTCATGTACTCTTTTATAATAAGAGTTATAGGAAGAATTATACTTATTGTCATAAGAATAATTAACCATGATTGTGTAAACCGTTGTTCTTCTTTAAAAACTTTCATGTTATCGGTTTTTATCTCTTTCTAAAATAACTTCAATATTACCGTCACTTACTTGGTATGTACTAGCAACTCGCCAACCTTGTTTCGCATAATTGTTAATTTCATCTTCAAACTTTTGTCTTCCATTTGACCAACTAAACTTTCTATGTATAATTTTATATTCTTTCATTAGTAAGTAATCGTTTTTAATGATTTAAAGTTCCTGCATTTACTACTGGAGAAGCTTCTTTATCTCCACATAAAATAACCAATAAATTACTAACCATAGCAGCTTTGCGTTCTTCATCTAAATCAACAATCTCTTTTTTGTTTAATTCCTCCAAAGCCATATCAACCATGTCAACAGCACCTTGTACAATTTTATGACGAGCTGCAACGATGGCTGTAGCTTGTTGACGTTTTAACATAGCACTTGCAATTTCTTGTGCATAGGCTAAATAACCAATTCGTGCTTCTAAAACCTCAATTCCAGCAATAGCTAATCGTTCTTCTAACTCTTTTTCTAATGCTTCACTTACTTCGTTTACACTAGAGCGTAGTGTAATATCTTCTTCGTGTCCCTCATCAGCAAAATTGTCGTATGGATACATACTAGCTAGTTTTCGTACAGCAGCATCTGTTTGTACACGAACAAAATTCTCATAATTATCAACATCAAAAGCAGCCTTATAGGTTTCAGTAACTCTCCAAACCAGAATGGTGCTTATCATTACTGGGTTTCCTAGTTTGTCATTAACCTTTAAACGCTCACTATCAAAATTACTAGCCCTTAACGAAACAGTTTTCTTTTTATATAAAGGATTAGCCCAGTATAAACCATTTTGTTTTACAGTGCCTACATATTTACCAAAGAATAATAGAACTTTTGAAGAGTTAGGATTCACTAAAATGAAACCTAAAGCCAAAATAAATGCTAATACAGACATTAATATAAATATTGGGTTTTCGCTTTTTACTGCTAATGCGATTCCGCCAATAAAAAGAATAAGTACAATAAAAAACATTACGTACCCATTTGCTGGTTTGATGATTTTTTCTGCTTTCATGTTTGTTTTATTTAAAGTGATATTAAAATGATATCATAAAGATATGAATTAAATTTTGTTAAATCCAAATTTTTGATGATTATATTTTATAATTTAGCTTCCGATTATAATTTAAACCATTCATGAAGACAAAATTTTTAATAGTACTAGCTGCATTGTTAGTGAGTGTTTCGTCAATAGCTAACAATGAAGATGTTTGGGGACCAACAGGTCATAGAGCTACTGGAAAAATTGCAGAAAAATATTTGACAAAAAAAGCTAGAAAGAAAATTGAAAAATTACTACAAGGAGAGAGCTTAGCGTTTGTATCTACTTATGCAGATGAAATAAAGTCTGATAGAAAGAAGTATGGTAAGTTTTATACTTGGCACTATGTAAATATGCCATTAGATGCTCGTTACGAAGAAACAGAGAAAAATCCGAAAGGAGATATGATTACTGGTATAGAGCAATGTGTAAAAGTGTTAAAGGATGAAAATAGTTCAATTGAAGACAAACGTTTTTACTTAAAAATGTTAGTACACTTAGTAGGTGATTTACATCAACCTATGCATGTTGGACAAAAAGAAGATTTAGGAGGTAATAAAATTCAGGTTCAATGGCATGGAAAAGGATCTAACTTACATAGAGTTTGGGATGAAAACTTGATTAATAAGTGGGATATGAGTTATGTTGAGTTAGCTGATAATGCAAGAGATTTATCTAAAGAGCAAATCAAAGTAATTCAAAAAGGAACTGTTGTAGATTGGTTACATGATACACACAAGATTACTAAAGAGGTGTACAAGTCTGCTGAAGTAGGAGAAAACTTACGTTACCGTTATTCGTATGTTTATTTTCCTGTAGTTAGAGAACAGTTACAAAAAGGAGGTTTACGTTTAGCTAAATTACTGAATGAAATTTTTTGTTAGTAGAACAAATAAACGATAATAAGAAGAGCTCGGAAATTGTGTTTCCGAGCTTTTTTCTTGTTAATATTTAGTTAATTCTATCTTTTTAATGTGATAAACAGTTAATTTTGAGAGAAATCGTTTTAAAAATGTTTAGAAGTAAATTCTTACTAATAGTTATAGTAATTGCTCTTTTTAGTGGAAAAATAACTAAAGCTCAAGTTAAAACCACACCTAAAACAATTAACATAGCCACGTTAAATTACGAAGAGTTAAAACCGTTTTTACATAAGAATAATAATAAAACATATGTAGTTAATTTTTGGGCTACATGGTGTATGCCTTGTGTAAAAGAGTTACCTGCTTTTGAAAAACTTTATAAGAAATATAAAGATAAAGATGTTGAGGTTGTTTTGGTGAGTCTAGATTTTTCTAAACAAATAGAAACGAACCTTATACCATTTATAAAAAGAAAAAAACTACAATCTAAAATACTTCATTTTGAAGATTCAAATGAGCAATTTTGGATACCAGATATTGCAGAAAACTGGTCAGGTTCAATACCAGCTACGTTAATTTACAATTCCAATAAAAGAAAATTTTACGAACGAACTTTTAGCTATAAAGAGTTACAAAACGAATTACAAACCTTTTTAAACTAAATAATTATGAAGACATTTAAAATAATACTAATGTTATTGGTAGTTGCTACAATTTCAGCATTTACTAATGATACTTCTAGAGGCTATAAAATAGGGGATGAAGCTTCAGACTTTACATTAAAAAATATTGATGATACCATGGTTTCTTTGGCAGATTATAAAGATGCAAAAGGATTTATTGTTGTGTTTACATGTAATATGTGTCCGTATTCTGTAGCTAATGAAGATAGATTAATTGCTTTAGATAAAAAGTATAAACAAAAAGGATTTCCTGTAATAGCCATTAACCCTAACGATCCAGAAGTGTCAAAAGGAGATAGTTTTGAGGCAATGAAAGTACGTGCTAAAGAAAAAGGGTTTACATTCCCTTATTTGTTTGATGAAGGGCAGAAAGTGTATCCTAAATATGGAGCAACAAGAACACCTCATGTATATATTTTAAATAAAAAGAAAGACAAATTAATTGTAGAATATATAGGAGCTATTGACGATAATTCTCGTGATGAAAATAATGTAAAAGAACGTTTTGTTGAAAATGCGGTTGATGCTTTGTTGAAAGGAGAAAAGCCAACAAAAACTGATACCAGAGCAATAGGTTGCTCTATTAAGGATAAAAGAAACAGATAATTAAATAGATAAAGATTAAAAAATGATAAATCCCGCGGTTTATGCGGGATTTTGTTTATTAGTGCTATTTACTGCCTAATTTTATAATCAATCGTAAAATGAAACCAAGAAAATAATGAAGAAATTATTACTATCACTACTATTTATCAGTGCTACATTAACAGCTCAAACTGTAGATTTGAGTTATTATTTACCAAAAGGTATTTCATATAACCAAAATATTCCGACTCCAAAATCAGTTTTAGGACATGAAGTAGGAGAGTGGCATGTAACACATGATAAGTTGGTAGAGTATATGAAGGCGTTAGCCAAAGCTTCTGATAGAGTGATGCTTGAAAATAGAGGAACAACTTATGAAGGAAGACCTTTAGTATTGCTAACAATTACGTCCTCTAAAAATCATCAAAATTTAGAAGTAATAAGAGAAAATCATATAAAAGCAACAAACAATGCTTCTATAGATGTTTCTAATAGACCTATTGTGGTGTATCAAGGTTTTTCAATTCATGGAAACGAAGCAAGTGGTTCAAATGCAGCGTTGGCAGCAGCCTATTATTTAGCAGCAGCAGAAGGACAGAAAATAGAGGAGCTACTAAATAATTCAGTTATTCTTTTTGATCCTGCAATGAATCCTGACGGGTTACAACGTTTTGCATATTGGACAAATACAAACAAGGCAAATAATATCAATCCTGATCCGAATGATAGAGAATATCACGAAGTTTGGCCCGGAGGAAGAACAAATCACTATTGGTTTGATATGAACCGTGATTGGTTACCTGTGCAGTTACCTGAGAGTAGAGCACGAATTAAAACTTTTCACAAGTGGTTACCGAATATTCTAACTGACCATCATGAAATGGGAACGAATTCAACCTTCTTTTTCCAACCAGGAATTCCGAGCAGAACAAATCCGTTAACTCCAAAAATGAATCAAGAATTAACAAAAGAAATTGCTACGTATCATGCAAAAGCATTCGATAAAATAGGGTCAACATATTATTCAGAAGAAAGTTTTGATGATTTTTACTACGGAAAAGGATCAACTTTCCCAGATATTAATGGAGGTATCGGAATTTTGTTTGAACAAGGAAGCTCTCGTGGACATGCACAAGAAAGTGAAAACGGAATATTAACCTTTCCATTTACAATTCGAAATCAGTTTACAGCAGCATTGTCAACTTTGGAAGCTGCTAAAAATATGCGAAGTAAAATCTTACAGTATCAACAAGATTTTTATAAAAATTCAAGAAGCTCAGAAACAAACAAAGCGATAGTATTTGGTGATGAAAAAGACGCAACGAAAACAAATCACTTAGCTGAGGTTTTACAACGTCATCAAATTAAATTTCATGAGTTAAAAG
The DNA here is from genome assembly GCF_056815515.1 of Tenacibaculum sp. DPLXC6. Taxonomy (NCBI): domain Bacteria; kingdom Pseudomonadati; phylum Bacteroidota; class Flavobacteriia; order Flavobacteriales; family Flavobacteriaceae; genus Tenacibaculum; species Tenacibaculum sp. DPLXC6. Next base: position 1,343,963 of record NZ_CP141806.1, on the reverse strand, counting down.
AAGATTTTACATCGAATGGAAAACGCTTCAAAAATGGGTATAGCTATGTCGTGCCTATGAACCAAAAAAATCATCGATTGGTAAAAGCAATGTTTGATGTGCGAACTACATTTAAAGATAGCTTGTTTTATGACGTATCCGCTTGGACGTTCAATCATGCATTTGGAGTCGATTTTGCAGATAATGTATCATTGTCGAAAGCAGGAGTTGAGGTGACTAAATTGCAACCAAAACAAGGAACAATTCAACAAAAAAGTAGTGTGGGATATTTATTTCCTTGGAATGAATATAACACTCCTAAAGCTTTAAATGCGATTTTAGAAAAAGGATTACGAGCGAAAGTAGCGATGAAAAAATTTACAAATGATGGTAATTCATACGATTATGGAACCATTTTTATCTCTGCTCAAAATCAAGAGTTAAACGGAAATGAGTTGTTCGATTTCTTAGGAAAAATAGCCAATGAAAATCATCTTGAAATTAAAGGGGTATCTACAGGGTTGAATGAAGGAATTGATTTAGGAAGTAGAAATTTTGAAGCTGTAAAAAAACAAAAAGTAGCGATGTTGGTAGGAAATGGAGTAACAAGTTACGATGCAGGAGAAATTTGGCATTTGTTAGATCAACGCTACGATATGAAGTTAACAAAGTTAGATACACAGTACGCTACAAGAGTAAACCTTGATAAGTATACAACGATTATTGTTCCAAATAGTCGCTCTATTGATAAAAATTTAGTAGAGAAACTAAAAGTATGGGTGCGTAATGGAGGAGTGCTAATCGGATATAGAAATGCAGTAAATTGGTTATCTAGCAGAGGATTTGTTAATGTAAAGTTTAATAAAACTAAAATAGATTCTATAAAAGATGTGTCGTTTGAAAATCGTTCATTACAATCAGGAGCACAGGTAATTGGAGGAGCAATTTTTGAAGCAAAGATTGATCGTTCACATCCTATCAATTTTGGATATAAAAACGATAAGATAGCTTTGTTTAGAAATACAAAGCAATTTATACAAGCGGATGCGAAGAGTTATAACAACCCAATTCAGTACACCAAGAATCCTTTATTGAGTGGTTATATTTCAAAAGAGAACTTAAAAGAGTTGAAAAACACCGTTCCGTTTAAAGCAGGACGCCTAGGTAGTGGAAGGGTAATCGTTTTTACAGACAATACCAATTTCAGAGGTTTTTGGTTTGGAACCAATAAACTATTGATGAATGCTATTTTCTTTGGAAAGTTGATGTAGAAAGAAGCTTAAGTGTAACAAAATTCTAATTAACTCGTCTTTAAAGTATATTAACTAAAAAAGTACTATGAGTTTATTAAGAGTTTTATTAGCAATTTTTTTTCCACCCTTAGCAGTGATAGGTAAAGGTTGTGGGTCTATTTTAATAGTGTTTTTATTAACACTTTGCGGATGGGTTCCTGGAGTAATTGCTGCACTAATTATATTAAACAATCCAAATTAAACGATGTGTTGATTTGAGAATATGAATTAATTAAAAACGCCATTTTGAGTTTATCAAAATGGCGTTTTCTATTTTTTATCTTCTAAGTTTTTCTATTCAAGAACCTCTTCAATAATTTTTCCAGAACATCCGTTAGGGAATTCTATCTGTAATAAATTAGAGATGGTAGGAGCTATATCTACAATTTCATATTTCTTTTTAGAAACACCGTGTTTAATTCCGTTTCCATAGAAAATCATAGGAATATGCGTGTCGTATGAGTACCCAGAACCGTGAGTGGTTCCTTTTCTAGAGCTACTTGCAATAGTTGATGGATTAGGCACTAAAATAACATCACCAGAAAGCTTTTGATTATAACCTTTTTGTAATACATGTAAAACTCCGTTTGTAAAAGTAGTAGTCTGCATGGTTCTAGCAGTTACCGATTTATAAATCTTTTTATGATTAATAGCTTCATCCGCTATGGTTTGTGCTACGTTTTCATAGTTAAGGTTTAACTCTCTAATCTTATCTTTATTTAAGAAAACTTGGAAGTTAGAAACATTTTCAATGATTTCGTCAGATTTAAAATGCTTTAAGGTAATTTCATTTAAAAAGTTTTTAAAAGCAACAGGCTTTACATAACCAGCAGGTATTTTTAAAGATTCTAAGTATGAAGGAACTTGTACAGCAGCATGATCAGCTGTTAGGAATAAGGTATAATTCCCTTTTCCAACCTTTGTGTCTAAAAACTTAAATAATTCTGCTAAATCTTGATCTAAACGTAAATAAGTGTCTTCAATTTCTTTAGAAGCAACTCCAAATTGATGTCCAACATAATCAGTTGAAGAATAGCTAACCGCTAAAAAGTCGGTATATGCTGATTTTCCTAAGTTTTCACCAACAATAGCTGCTTTAGCAAAATCGGTTGTGATAGAGTTACCAGCAGGAATCCCTTTTATAATGCTATAGTTGTTATTACTCTTTCTTAACGTTGGAATGTCGTGTGGAAAAACTGGCTTTTCTTCCCCTTTAAAAGTAGCTTCAAAATTATTATCATCTTCTATACTTTGTTTGTAGGTAGTAATATCATATAAAGTTTCCCAAGGCTTACTTAAGTATTCGTCTGCTTTTCCAGAAGCATTAAATTCTTGTACCCAATTAGGTAATTCATTTAAATAAAAAGAAGAAGAAATCCACTGTCCTTTATCACCACCATCAAACCAATATGCAGCATTAGCTGTATGTCCTGCAGGTAAAATAGCAGAACGATCTTTTATAGCAACACCAATAGTTTTACCATTCATGTTTTGAGCTAACTTTAATTGATCAGTCATAGTTGTAGTAAACATTCTGTAAGGAGATTTTTTACCTCCTTCACCATCGTTACCAACTGTGTTGTAGTTATTATCATCAACACAATAAATAGTTTTCTTTAAATACTTATCGTACCAATGATTGCTAATAATACCGTGGTTAGTAGGAGTTGTTCCTGTATATATAGAAGTATGTCCTACAGCTGTATAGGTAGGAATGTAATTGTAGTGTGCGTTTTCTAAAGAGTACCCCTCTCTAAGCAAACGTTTAAAACCTTCATTTCCATATCTATCAGCAAAACGAGTAAGGTAATCGTAACGCATTTGGTCAATAACAACACCAACTACAAGTTTTGGTTTTTGAGTATTTGTTTTTTTGTTAACAGAGCAGCTTGTTAAACATATTATAGCTGCTAAAAAAGCTATTTTTCTCATTTTGTTTTTTGAAAATTAAAACTCAAAGGTACACAAAAAGCAAGCTAAAACTTGTAAATAAGGCGATGAGTTAATGGTTTTTTAATACTTTAGCAAAAAAGAAAATATATTTCATTTAATGAATTACATTGAGCATATAGGTAAATACTTTTCAATGCTAAAACAGGTTTTTTCAAAACCTCAGAGGGCAAGAGTATTTCGTGAAGCTTTGTTTAGAGAAATAGATGAGTTAGGGCATAAATCCATTGGAATTATAGCTTTTATCTCATTTTTTATTGGAGGAGTAATCGCTCTACAAACTGCGTTGAATTTAGAAAGTCCGTTTATACCAAAATCGTTGATTGGTTTTGCAGCAAAACGATCAGTAATTTTAGAGTTTGCACCTACATTTTGTTCTATTATCTTAGCAGGTAAAGTAGGGTCTTATATTACTTCAAGTATAGGAACAATGCGTGTAACTGAGCAAATAGATGCCCTAGAAGTAATGGGGATTAACTCACTAAATTATTTGGTATTGCCAAAAATAATAGCAACTGTTTTCTTTTATCCTTTTTTAATAATCTTAGGAATGTTTTTAGGAATTTTTGGCGGATGGGTAGCAGGAGTTTTATCTGGTTTGTTTTCAGGAGCAGATTATATTGCAGGAGTTCAATTAGATTTTGATCCGTTCCTTATAACCTATGCGTTGATAAAAACAGTAGTTTTTGCCTTTTTAATTGCTACAGTACCATCATATCATGGGTACTATGTTAAAGGAGGCTCATTAGAGGTTGGAAAAGCAAGTACACAATCGGTTGTTTGGACAACAGTACTTATAGTAATCGCCAACTATTTCTTAACTCAAATGTTATTAACCTAATGATAGAAGTAAATAATTTACATAAAGGATTTAATGGTGTTGAGATTTTAAAAGGAATTACAACCTCATTTAAACCAGGAGAAACAAGTTTGATAATTGGTCAGAGTGGTTCTGGAAAAACAGTGTTTTTAAAATCGTTAATTGGTTTACATACACCAGAAGAAGGAACGATTGTTTATGATGGATTAGCTAATGTTGATATGACCTTAGAGGATAAACGTCAATTTCGTCAAGAATTAGGAATGGTATTCCAAGGAAGTGCTTTGTTCGATTCGCAAACAGTGGAAGAAAATGTAATGTTTCCTTTAAAGATGTTTACAAAGCAACCTGAAAGTGAAATGTTAGATAGAGTAAACTTTGTGTTGAACCGTGTAAACTTAGAGAACTCGAATAAAAAGTTTCCAGCAGAATTATCAGGAGGGATGCAAAAACGTGTAGCAATTGCGCGTGCGATTGTAATGAACCCTAAATATTTATTTTGTGATGAACCAAATTCTGGATTAGACCCTCAAACATCTATTGTTATAGATAACCTAATTCAAGAAATTACGGATGAATATAAAATTACCACAGTAATAAATACACACGATATGAATTCGGTGATGGAAATAGGAGATAAAATTGTTTTTCTTAAAAATGGAGTAAAAGCATGGGAGGGATCTCACAAAGAAATCTTCAAAACAGATAACGAAGCAGTGGTAGATTTTGTGTATTCATCTAATTTATTTAAAAAAGTTAGAAAAGCATACTTAAATGATCTTTAGGTAACTTTCTGTTAATTAATAGGTAACAAAAAACATTAAAAATTTTTCAAAAAAACTTCTAAAAAATGTTTGTGGGAACAATAAAAGCTTCTATATTTGCACCCGCAAACGCAGAAAAGCAAAAGCAAAAAAATGACCGGGTAGCTCAGTTGGTAGAGCATCTCCCTTTTAAGGAGAGGGTCCTGGGTTCGAGCCCCAGCCCGGTCACTAGTAAAGCTTCTCGATTTTACTGAGAAGCTTTTTTTAAAAGCTTTGGGGAGATTCCAGAGCGGCCAAATGGGACGGACTGTAACTCCGTTGTCTTACGACTTCGCAGGTTCGAATCCTGCTCTCCCCACGAAAACTCAATCATAACGATTGAGTTTTTTTGTTATTATAATAATTTTGTTTAATGTTTTTTGTTTTTAATTAAACAAAATATGTATTTTTGTTAGATACTAAATATTTTGATATGAGAAAAGTGTTGATACTCTTTGTTTTACTTCAGTCGTTTACTGGAATGTCTCAAAATGAAGGAGTAATTTCAGGAAAAGTTGTTGATTCTAAAACAAGAGAAGTACTTCCTTTTGTTAATGTTTTGGTATATGGAACAAAAATAGGAGCAGTTTCAAGTGAAAAAGGAGAGTTTGTATTGAAAAATGTTCCTTTGGGGTATAATAAAATACAGGCTTCGTTTGTCGGCTATAAGACGTTGATTTCTGATGAGTATTTAGTTACTAAAGATAATTCGCCATATATAACCTTAGAGTTGATTGAAGATGCAACACAGTTAAAAGAAGTTCAAATACAAGCACCATTATTTAAAGAATCTGTAGATAGCCCATTATCACTTCAAAGTTTAGGAATAGCTGAAATAGAAAAGAACCCAGGAGGGAATAGAGATGTCTTAAAGGTTATTCAATCTTTTCCTGGAGTAGCCTCCAATCCTGGATTTAGAAATGATATTATTATTAGAGGAGGAGCAACTTCTGAGAATAAGTTTTATTTAGATGGAATTGAAGTTCCTGTAATAAATCACTTTCAAACCCAAGGAGCAACTGGTGGACCAGTAGGAATTATGAATGCAGATTTAATTCGTAAGGTAGATTTTTATTCAAGTGCTTTTCCAGCAAACAGAGGTAACTCTTTGAGTTCTGTTATAGAGTTTACTCAAAAAAGAGGAAATCCAAATTCACTAAACACAAGAGCAACTATTGGAACTTCAGATGCAGGAATAACCTTAGATGGTCCATTAGGAAAGAATACGACTTTTATGTTTTCTGCACGTCAATCGTATTTACAGTTTTTATTTAAGTTGATAAAACTTCCTTTTTTACCAACATACAGCGATTTTCAAGTAAATGTTAAATCACAATTATCAAAAAACAGTGAATTATCAATAGTTGCTTTGGGAGCTATTGATGATTTTGAAATAAATAAAGAGGTAAATGATGGTGAAACAGATTTAGAAACGATAAAGAGAAATAAAGTTATTTTAAACTCTGTTCCTGTAAATAGTCAATGGAATTATACGGTAGGTGCCAGTTATAAGTATTTTGCACCAAACTCAACACATTTAGTTGTGCTTAGTCGAAATGAGTGGAAAAACAAGGCAGTAAAGTACTTTTTAAATGAAGAAATACCAGCAAACTTACTGTTAGATTATTCATCAAAAGAAATAGAGAATAAGTTACGATATGAAAACAGTTTTGAAAGTGACAATAAGATTGATTTTAATCTAGGTTTTAATTTGGAAACTGCAAGATATACGAATAGTAATTATCAGAAAAATGCCAATTCAGATGGAGTAACCATCTACGATTTTAATTCAGCGATTGATTTTGTTAAATATGGAGTTTTTGGACAAGTTTCAAAAAGATATTTAGATGAAAAGTTAGGATTTTCTTTTGGCTTTAGAATCGACGGAATTGACTACAACTCAGAAATGAAAAACCCGTTCAATCAATTTTCACCAAGATTGTCGTTGAGCTATGATTTGTCTGAAAAATGGATGATAAGCTCTTCCGTAGGACGCTATTATCAATTACCGTCTTATACAGTATTAGGATATAAAAACGATATAGGCGAATTTGAGAACAAAAATGGATTGAAGTATATACAATCAGATCATTTTGTAAGTGGATTAAGTTACAAGCCTAATACAAGCTCAAAAATAACTTTTGAAGGGTTTTATAAAGGATATAAAGACTATCCGTTTTCGCTAAGAAATCAAATAAGCTTAGCAAACCTAGGTGCTGATTTTGGCATTATAGGAAATGAAGCAGTGAGTTCAACATCTGAAGGTCGAGCGTATGGATTTGAGTTATTGGCACAGAAAAAATCATATAGCGGACTGTATGGAATAGCATCGTATACTTTTGTAAGAAGTGAGTTTAAAGATGCACAAGGTGGATATATTCCTTCAACATGGGATAATAAACACTTGTTAACAATTACAGCAGGAAAAAAATTAAACAGAAACTGGGAAATAGGAACTAAGTTTCGATTAGTTGGTGGTAAACCTTATACACCATACGATTTAGATGCTTCTTCTTTAAAAGATAATTATGATGTGCAAAACGGCGGAATTTTAGATTATACCAAACTTAACACAGAAAGATTAGATACGTATACACAACTAGATATACGTGTAGATAAAACTTGGTTCTTAAAAAAAGCGGCTATAAACTTATATTTAGATGTTCAAAATATATATGCTAGTAGCTCTAAACAGCAACCATTTTTATTGCCTATTGAAGAAGGGAATGGAAGAGTAACTGATCCTAATGATAGTTCAAGGTATTTGTTAGAAGAAATAGAAAGTACAACAGGAAGAGCTTTACCACGTATTGGCGTTATAGTAGATTTTTAACACTTTTGAAGTTTAATAATCTTTTAAAAAGAGTAAATTGCTTGCTTAAATTATCATAAGATTTTTAAACATGAAAAAAATTCTATTAGGAGCGGCATTCACTTTTTTAAGTATAACTTCAACTTCAGCACAAAAGTATCAGTTTTCAACAGTAAAAGATATTGAAGATACAGAAGTTAAAAGTCAAGGAAGAACAGGAACATGTTGGAGTTTTTCTACAACCTCTTTTTTAGAATCAGAAATTATCCGATTAACAGGTAAAAACATTGATTTATCAGAAATGTATACGGTTCGTAATACCTATTCAGATAAAGCAAATAATTACTTATACCGCCAAGGAAAAGCACAATTTAGCGAAGGAGGTTTAGCACATGATGTAATTAATTCAGTAGAAAAATACGGATTAGTACCTGAGCAAGTTTTTACTGGTTTAGATCTTGGGCAAGACAGACATAATCACGCTGAAATGATTGCGGTGTTAAAATCGATGTTAGATGCTTACATTAAAAACCCAGCAGGAGAATTAAGTCCAAAATGGAAGCAATCGGTAGAAAGTGTTTTAGATGTGTATTTAGGAAAAAATAAAGAAGAGTTTACTTTCGAAGGAAAAAAATATACTCCTAAATCGTTTGCAGAATATGTAAAAATAGATCCTTCAAACTATGTAACGATTAGTTCTTTTGAGCATGCAAAAAAATACGATCAGTTCATTTTAAACATTCCTGATAATTTTTCAAATGGAGCATTTTATAATGTTTCTTTAGATGAATTAGTAGCTGTAACAGAAGAAGCTATTAAAAAAGGATATACAGTAGAGTTAGACTGTGATGTTTCAGAAAAAACATTTTCATCAAAAAGTGGAGTTGCTGTAATTCCTGCGAGTAGTACAGAAAATAAAAAAGCGTTGACAGAAATTGTAGAAGAAAAAACAATTACACCAAGTTTACGTCAAACAGAATTTGAAAATTTTAACACAACCGATGATCACTTAATGCATATTGTAGGTTTGGTAAAAGACCAAAAAGGAAACACCTATTTTAAAGTAAAGAATTCTTGGGGTAAAAATCAAGGAAATCAGGGGTATGTGTATATGTCAGTTCCTTACTTTAAATTAAAAACAATATCTGTTTTATTACATAAAGATGGAATTTCACCAAAATTGAAAAGTAAACTAGATATTAAATAAGAAAAAACTTTTTAAGAGTATATAAAACGCTTGGAGGTTCAGAATCTTCAAGCGTTTTTTATATCTTTTCTAATTTGGGAATTTCGTATCTTTCCAAAGTTAACAAAAATCAAAATTTATGGAAGAAAATAAACAAGAAGAAGCTGCAGAGCAGTCAAAGCAGGAGATACAGCAGGATGCAAAAGGTTTATGGGAAAAGATAAAGAAGTTTATATTAGAGCTTCTTGATTTTAGAGATGATACAGACCAAGAGGCAACAATAGAAGCAATAAAAAGCGATATTTCTTTCAAAGGAGCCACAGCGTGGATTTTAATATGTTCTATTTTTGTGGCGTCTATTGGATTAAATGCAAATTCAACAGCAGTAGTAATTGGAGCCATGTTAATATCTCCTTTAATGGGACCTATTTTAGGAGTAGGAATGTCTATTGCTATTAACGATATTGATACATTACGCAAATCGTTAACAAACCTAGCTACAATGATTGTGTTAAGTTTATTAACGGCGTTTTTATTCTTTTTTATATTTCCACTTCGTGAAGAAACCTCAGAGCTATTAGGTAGGGTAAGACCCGATATTCGAGATGTGTTAATTGCTTTCTTTGGTGGTTTAGCATTAATTATTGCACGAACTAAAAAAGGAACGATTGCTTCTGTAATATTTGGTGTAGCAATTGCTACAGCCTTAATGCCGCCATTGTGTACAGCAGGGTATGGTTTAGCAATAGGTAATTTTGACTACTTTCTTGGTGCGATGTATTTGTTTACAATCAACACTATTTTTATTGCTTTAGCAACCTTCCTAGTGTTGAAGTTATTAGGGTTTACAATGATTCGTTATGTAAATTCTGCTAAACGTAAAAGAATAGCGCAAATAGCATCTTTTATTGCCTTTTTGGTAATGGTTCCTGCTGTGTTTACTTTCGTAGGAGTATATAATGAAAGTGTAATTGATGCTAGCTATAAAAGGTTTTTAAAAGCGAAAGTGTATGATAATCCTAACTTATGGTTACAGCGTGAAAAGCTAGAAGTTAAAGAAAAAACGATAAAGTTATTTTTTAACGGTGATGTAAGTGATGCAACAGAATCTTTTTTGAGAAATGAATTAAAAACCTTCCCTAAAATAGACTCTTATTCTCTGGTAATAAATGAAAACAAAGCAAAAAGTGTTGATAGGGTAGTAGATGCGTATGATAGGGCAGTAAAAGAGTTAGATCAAAAAGATAATGTTATAAAAGGTCTACATAAGGAGATTGATGATTTAAAAAGAATAATTTCTAATTTAAATCAAACCATTGAACAAGATGCTTTATACAGAGATAAAAACTCAATTCCTTTTAGTAAAATTAGTACAGAAGCTAAAATTAGATTTAACGATATTAAAGAAATGAGTTTGGCAAAAGTATTATCATCAAGTGATTTTATAAAAGTAGATACAACTACCGTAGTTTCTGTAAAATGGAGTGCAAAATTAAAAGACTCTGTCATTGTAAAAAATGAAAATGAATTAAGAAGCTGGATACAAAAAGAGTTAAAGACAGATAAAATTCAACTAAGAAGAAAATAAATAGTCTTCTGACTATTAAACAAAGCCGAATGAATTATTTATTTGGCTTTATTTTAAAAATAATTACTACAATTTTTGTAGTTAACTACAAAAATTGTAGTTTTGAAAGCAATATGAATATACCCAAACCAGGAAAATCAGTAAGAGGTTCTAAATCAGGAAAACCTATTATGGCACTTTTTGATTTGTTAGGACGTAATTGGACAATGAGTATCATTTGGCATTTAAATGATGCTCCAAAATCATTTAGTGATTTAGAAAAACTATGTAATGATATTTCACCTACAACTTTGAATACAAGGTTAAAAGAGCTTCAGAAAACCTTTATCATAGAAAAAGTTGTTGAAGGCTATAAGCTAACAGATATAGGAGAAGAATTATTTGTTCTGTTTGAGCCTTTAAGAGAATGGTCGTCAAAATGGTCAGAAAAATTTAATATTAAATAAATATGTTTATAATCAATTTTAATTTTATTAAACCTATAGAAGAGGTTAACAAATACACAAAATCACATAGAAACTATATAGCCGAACAATATGAAAAAGGGAAGTTTGTTATAGGCGGACCAAAAGTACCACGTGAAGGAGGAATAGTATTGTCCAATTCATGTACAGAAGAAGAGGTGATTGAAATATTAAGTAAGGATCCTTTAATAGTTAAAGGGTTAGCTGAATATAGTTTAACTGAATTTTCGCCAATGATGAGTACAGAAAATTTAAATTCTTATATAAAATAAAAAACCGAGCTATTCAGCTCGGTTTTATTTTTTGATTACTTGTTAGAGTATTCATAGTAAATAAGAGAAAACTCTAATTACTTATTATATGACACTATAATATTAAAAGAGTCACAAAAAAGTTAAAGCTTATTGAAATATAAACTTTTTATGATTCCGTCTGAAAGTCCAATTTTAGGAACATATATTTTTCTTGCTCCGCTCCATTTCATGGCAGATAAGTATATTTTTGTAGCAGGAATAATTACATCAGCTCTATCAGGATTTAAACTTAACTCTGAAATTCGTTCTTGATAACTCATCTTTTTTAAGAACTGATATTGAGCGTTAAGATAAATATAAGAGATAGGTTTACCAGCATCTCTACCAGACATTTTAAATAGCTTGTTGATGTTTCCACCAGAACCAATTAAAGAAATACGTTTGTATTCGCTTGTATTTTCTTCAATCCATTTTTGAACCTTTTTAAAAAGTGCTTTATTTTCAGGTTTGGTGTTGTTAAGTACACGAACTGTACCTATTTTAAAGGATTTAGAGTTTATAATTTTTCCTTTAGAAAATAAGGTAAACTCTGTACTACCACCACCAACATCTACATATAAATAGGTAGATTCAGATTTTATTAATTGATTTAAATCAGTTGAAGAGATTATTGCAGCTTCTTTTTTACCATCAATAATATCAATTTTAACTTCAGTATTTTTTAAAATAGTAGCAGCAACTTCCTCCCCGTTTTCTGCTTCTCGCATAGCCGATGTTGCACAGGCCTTGTATTTTTCAACACCATGAATTTTCATGATTAACTTAAAGGCTTGCATTGCATCAAGCATTCTTTGAGTATTAGCCTCTGAAATTTTCCCAGAAACAAAAGCGTCAGCTCCTAAACGAATAGGTACACGAACTAAGGATGATTTTTTAAACTGTGGTTCTTTGTTTTTTTCTTCAATAACGTTGGCTACTAATAACCTTACTGCATTAGATCCAATATCAATAGCGCCGTACTTCTTTATCTTCAAAATGTATTGATTTATCTATGGTTTTTAGGAAATTCTACTAAAATTGTATTTCCTTTCTTAATATCTTTCCAATGTTTTGTATCAAACTCTATTCCAACAACACCACAAGTAGCTACATGGGCAATAGGTTTATTTCCAAATTTATTAACAAAACTATTAATACCGTGATCGTGACTAAATACAATAGCACTGTTAAAACTATCATCAAGAGCCTTTACAGTTTTTACCAAATACCCATCACTAAAGCTATACAGCTGGCGCTTTATTTTAAGGTTGGATAAAGGATATCCGAAGTTCTCACAAAAAATAACAGCCGTATGAAGTGCTCTATTGGCACTACTAGAAAGAAATACATCGGGTCTTTGTATTTCTCCCGCTAGGTACTTAGATAAAAGATGGGCATCATTAATACCACGTTCTTTTAATGGTCTGTCAATATCTTTAACGCTCTCATATTTCCAAGATGATTTCGCGTGACGAACGATATAAAGTGTTTTCATTTAATTATAAAATGCTATGTAAATATAAAACTAAGGAGCTAAACGTTCAAGTTTCCAAGAAAAATCTTTTTGTAATGTGTATCGAATGCGATCGTGCATACGGTTAGGTCTTCCTTGCCAAAACTCAATAGAAACAGGTTTAACTAGAAAACCACCCCAATGTTTGGGTCTAGGTATATCTTGATTTTCAAACTTTCTTTCAAAGGAAGCAAGATTGTTATCTAGCTCATTACGAGAAGTCACTACTTCACTTTGGTTAGAAGCCCAAGCTCCCAATTTACTTCCGTCTGGTCTCGATTCGAAATAACCATCAGATAAATTCTCAGCAAGTTTTTCAGCTTTCCCTTTAATAATAATTTGTTGCTCTAAACCAGACCAGAAAAATGACAAACACACATGATTGTTGTTTAAAATAGCCTTTCCTTTTTCTGAATTATAGTTGGTATAAAAAATAAAGCCTTCCCATGTATATTTCTTTAATAAAACAACTCTACTTTTTGGAAAACCATCTAATCCAATAGATGCAATTGTCATAGCATTTGCTTCATCTACCATTTCAGATTCATCTGCAGTAAAAAACCAATCCCTAAATAATTCAATAGGATTTTCAGGACAGTTATTCTCTAGTAACTCTCTTTTTTCGTAAGATTTTCTATAGTCACTTAAATCGTGTGCCATTCTTCTTAATTTATACTATGTAAAAGTACAACATTATCAAAAGTATTGTAGGTGTTGGGTATTAAAATTTAGCAAGATTTGAATAATTAAAAGCAAGAAAGGTAAAATGAAGATAGTTAAGTAGTTTTAGTTTTGATGCGTAAAACAATTCATCCGTAAAATTATACAGTTGAGTATTTCTTTTTGTGTTGAAGTTTAAAAAGAAAGCAGTTTTGTGGTGTCAAAAACAAACAGAATGAAACATTTATTACTTGCTATATGCTTTTTAACGCATACACTATTAATTGCACAAACAACTATTTCAGGAAAAGTAACCGATACTAAAGGTCATCCTATTGAAGGGGCAAATGTATATTTAGAGGGAACTTACGACGGAACTTCATCTGACGAAAAAGGAAATTTTTCATTTACAACTTCAGAGAAAGGACAACAAACATTAACGGTGTCTTTTATTTCATTTGAAACATATATAAAAACAGCGAATGTTTCAATGTTCAAAAACTTAAAAATAGTACTTCGAGAAGATGTTAATACTTTGGATGCAGTAAATATAAATGCAGGAACTTTTGAAGCAGGAGATAATGCAAAAGTAACAGCGTTAAAACCTTTAGATGTAGTAACAACAGCAAGTGCTCTGGGAGATTTTGTTGGTGCGCTACAAACCTTGCCAGGTACTTCTTCGGTTAGTGAAGATGGGCGTTTATTTGTTCGTGGAGGAGAGGCAGACGAGACACAAATTTTTATTGATGGAATTCGAGTGTTTACACCTTATAGTCCTTCTGCGCGTAACATCCCTACTCGCGGACGATATTCTCCTTTTTTGTTTAAAGGAATTACATTTTCTACAGGAGGCTATTCAGCAGAATACGGTCAAGCGCTATCGAGTGTTTTATTACTGAACACAAATGACGAAGCCATCAAAGAAAAAACTGATATCTCATTAATGACGGTTGGTTTAGGAGTAGGAAATACTCAGGTATTTGGAAAAAACTCACTAAGTGTAAATGCTTCGTATATCAATTTAGCACCTTATCAAAAATTATTTCCCGATAGGAATACTTGGAACAAACCAGTACAATCATTAAATGGTGAAGCTGTATATCGTTTTAGATTTAAAAATGAGTCTTTGTTGAAGTTGTACGGAGCTTATAGTTATACTGATTTAGATATGATTCAAGAGGATATTAATTATGAAGATGGATTTCGTTTTGGATTGAAAAATAGAAACTTGTACTTCAATGGTTCCTATAAACAACATCTAGCTAATAATTGGACAGTCTCAGGTGGAGCATCGTTTACTAACGATAATTCAAAAATGAATATACTAGATGATAAGGTTGTAGATAATGAAAACTCAGCTCATGTTAAAGCAACATTAAAAAAGAGATTTTCAAACCGATTTAAATTAAGTTTTGGTGCAGAATATTTTACAACTGATTTTTCTGAAGATTACAACAGTGAAACGAATGGAAATACGACTTACGGATTTGATAATAATATCTTTGGAAGTTTTGTTGAAGCAGATATCTTCTTTTCTAAGAAACTAGCAACAAAAGTAGGAGTACGTATAGAAAACTCTGAGCTGTTGAATGAATTAACCTTTTCACCAAGAGCTTCCATAGCATATAAATCAGGAGAAAATGCACAGTTTTCATTTGCTTACGGACGTTTTTATCAAAATCCTAAAAATGAATACTTAAAATTCAACACACAATTTAAAGCAGAAAACACATCTCATTTCATAGCAAATTATCAGTATGTAAAAAACAAACAGATTTTAAGAATAGAAGGGTATTATAAAAAGTATCGAGATTTAGTAAAATATGATACTGATAGGGCGTTGCCATATTCTAATTACTCAAACTTAGGAGAAGGATTCTCTAAAGGAATAGATGTCTTTTGGAGAGATAATAAAAACATAAAAAACACAGATTATTGGGTTTCTTATTCGTTTTTAGATACAGAAAGAGATTATAGAAATTACTCAACAAAAGCTACACCAAATTTTGCATCAAAGCATAACGTATCAGTTGTAGCAAAGCATTGGGTAGAAGATTGGAAAAGTCAAATTGGGATGAGTTATAATTTTGCTTCAGGTAGAAGTTATACAAACCCTAATAAAGGTGGGTTTTTAAATCAAAAAACAAAGAATTATAATTCTGTAAGCTTGAATTGGGCATACTTAATTAGTCAGCAAAAAATACTGTATTTCTCGGTAAATAATGTTTTAGGTACGCAGAACGTATTTGGATATAATTATAAAAACACACCAAACTCAGCAGGTACTTACAATCGACAAGTTATAATACCATCGGCTGATAGTTTCTTTTTTGTTGGATTCTTTTGGACGATTAGTGATAATAAAAAAGATAACCAGTTAAATAACCTTTAAACAATGACAATTCAGTTATAAAAAGCAACAGTTCAGTATAGTATTTTATATAAATAATAACAATAAAAAGATATTTGAAGCATTAATTAAAATCAATTAACATGAAGAAAATTATTACAGTTTTAGTATTAGTATTTACAGTAAGTATATCAGCACAAAATAAATACGAAAAAGGAATGGCAAAAGCCTTTGAGCTTTGGAAAGGGAATAAAACAACGGAGGCAGCTCAATTATTCGAGCGAATTTCTAAAGCTGAAAAAGACAACTGGTTACCGTCTTATTATGCAGGGATGATTAACATCTTAGAGAGTTTTCAAATAAAAGAAGAAGCATCGTTAATTGCCAAATTAAATAAGGCACAAGAGTTTTTAGATACTGCAAAATCTATTTCACCAGAAAATCCGGAAATATTAATTACACAGGCATTATTACATGTTTCATATATGGCTTTTGATGGACAGAAGTACGGGATGACTATGTCGATGAAAAATGCAGCGTTGTATGAAAAAGCATTGAAAATAGCTCCTAATAATCCGAGAGTTATTTTAAGTAAAGCTGAATCGGATATGGGAGCAGCTCGTTTTTTTGGACAATCTACAGAACCTTTTTGTAATAATGTAAAAAGAGCTATTGAGTTAGGAAAGGAAGAAAAAATAAAAGAAAAATTTTATCCTAAGTTTAATGTACAAAGAGCAAAACAGGTATTGAAAAAATGTATGAAGTCCTAATATTTTTGTGCTAACTGAATTAATAAGTTAAAAGAATCTTCATCAGCTACCCATTTTTTATATTTTTTAAAAGGGAGTTGTTGAAGGTTTTTTGTTGGATATAATTGATGAAAAATAGTAAGAGCAGCTACAAAACTTCCAGCAGTAGAAGGATGGAAGTTATCTAGACTGTATAAAGACTCTTTACCTTTATAAGTGTTATAATCTTTCCATATATTTCCCACAGGAAACAAAAAAGCATCGTTCTGTTTGGCGGCAGATTTGTGATTCTCTATTACTTTATCAAAAGTATGGTAATATCTAACAGATGGCCATACCATAAAGTAACCAAGTTTGGTGTTGTATTTCTCACAAAGTGCTTGTATAGTAGCTCCGTTTTGTATTAGCATTCTTCTTCCTTCTGCTTGTGAGGAAGGACCTTGTTGAATAACTAGATAATCGAATTGTTTTTTTGCTAATAGCTTTTGAAGTTTTCCGTCGTTAATATGATCAATAATAGCATAGTTAGGAAAACATAAGCTTTTGGTTTTAATAGTAATTCCTTGTTGTTTTCCAATATACTCTAACATTTTAGGCATGTTGTTCGTATAAGTTAAACTATTTCCAACAAATAATATTTGTTGTGCTTGAACTGAAAGTTGAAAAAAGAGTAGTATGTAGAGTAGCTTCTTCAAGGGTAATGATATTTTTACACCTCTAAATTTAGCCTATTTTTTAATTCTATTCTACCAATAGAGGTAATAATAACTTCTCTAGAGTTTGGTTTTTTACGTAACCAATCTTTTTTAATCATTGCTTCGAGAAGAGAAGCTCCCAATGCTCCTGCAATATGATGCTTTCTTTCACTCCAATCTAAACATTGATGAGCAAAAGAACGTTTTTTAAGTTGAATAACGTTAATATCTACGCCAACTTCATTAAACCATTCTTTTCCATATTGAGTAACAATATAATTTTTATCAGAAATTTTAATGATTTTATTGTTTAATAAAGAAGTTGTCATTTTTACACCAAGGCTGCCTGCTAAATGATCGTAGCAAGTTCTAGCGTATGTGAAGTTATTTAATTTAGGAGTTTTAATTTTCTTGTAATCGTTATCTATAGAGATTAAACTTGCCATTGATTCTATAACCCCTGCAACTTCTTCGTTAGCAAATTTAAAGTAGCGATGCCTTCCTTGTTTTTCAACTGATAAGATGTTTGCTGAAACCAATTTTTTTAAATGATTACTTGCCGATTGCAACGATATATTTGCACTTGTTGCTAATTCTGTAGCAGTGTAGGCTCTACCGTCTAGTAAATTCCACAACATGATAGCACGAGACTTATCTCCTAAAATAGCAGCGATTTTACTAAACTGATGTTCTAACTCTTCGATAGTAGTAAATTTTATATTGTTTTAATCCCATATTAAAGGTCGTTCAACATCAAGTGTTCTTAAATAACCTAATAGTTGACCAGTATGAACAGCTTCATGATATACCATTCTGTTTAAATAATCTCCTAATGGTTTACTTTGATTAACTTCTTTTCGTTCAATGCGTATATTCTCTAAATCAGCTTCATTAAGTGTTTTTATCATTTCTATAAAACTGTTATGATATTTTTCAGCAAAGCTAAGCTCATTTTTTAAATCTGAGTATGCTAAATTTTCCCAAGGAGATTTATAGTCGCCTAAATCACCTCTGTTTTTAATAATTGTATGAAATAAATGTTCACCTTCTAGAGTGTGTCTTACCATTTCGATAATTGAGAAGGCTTCTGCATCAGGTTTCCAGTTTAAAAATTCATTAGGAATCCCTTTCCACAGTTTTATGCTTCGTCTTCTTGTTTCTGAAAAGTTTAATAGTATATTTTCTATAGCGTTCATAGTTACCTTATTGTTGTTAGAGTGTAAAAGTACATGACGCTTTTATATTCTACTTCATTTTAAAATGAAGTATGGATTTTATGTTAATTAAAAAACAAATGCTTTTCTATAAACAGACAAAGCTGTAAGAAAAGCATTTAGTTAAGTGTTTTACTTTTAGATAAAACGGTGTTTATTGCTGTACTATTTTACATCAATAACGAATTCCTCTCTAGGAATTCTAACTTTTTTCATTGGTTTAATCCAGTCCTTTTCATCGTCGGCATAACCAATGTACATCAATGATACACTTTTTAAGCCCATTTTATCTAATTCTAAAACTTCATCAACTACTTTATTGTCAAACCCTTCAGCAGGACAAGTGTCTACTTTTAACTCTGCAGCTTGTGCTAAAGCTAACCCTAAAGCGATATAAGTTTGTCTTGATGTGTGTGCAAAATTAACTTCGTCAGGAAGATCTAAATACACTTTTTTAAGCATATCCGTATAGCTACTAAATCTACCTCTAGGTAATCCTCTTTCGTCTGTAGTATAGTCGAACACTTTATCTATTCTTTCTGCTGTATAGTTATCCCAAGCAGCAAAAACTAACACATGCGAACAGTCTTTCATAGAATCAGGGTTTAAAGCTCCTTGTACTAACTTTTCTTTAACCTCCTGATTTGATATCGAAATAACTCTAAATTGTTGTAACCCCGATGAGGTTGGTGCTAATCTAGCAGCTTCAATAATTTTTTCAATATTTTCTTCACTTACCTTTTTATTTGGGTCAAAAGCTTTTACAGCATGTCGCCAGTTAAGATTTTCTATTAATGACATTATATTAATATTTAATTATTTGTTGTATTTAATTTTACTTCAATATTTCCTCTTGTAGCATTTGAGTAAGGACAAACTTGATGTGCTTTTTCAGTTAAGGCTTTTGCTTCTTCTAAAGAAACATCAGGAATATTTAGATCTAATGCTACTGCAAGTCCAAAACCACCATTTTCTATCTGACCAATACTTACTGTTGCTTTGACAGTAGTTGTACCAGTATTAATTTTAGATTTTTTGATGACTAAGTTTAATGCACTATCAAAACAAGCTGAATATCCTGCTGCAAAAAGCATTTCAGGATTTGGATAATCGTCATTAGCTCCTCCCAGCGCTTTAGGATGTCTAACATCAAGTTCTAAAACTCCGTTTTCACTTTTTACATGTCCGTTTCTTCCACCAGTTGCTTTGGCGCTGATATTATAAATTGGTTTCATTATTTTTATTAATCTGATTTAAGATATGTTCTATTATATTTTTGAGCTCTGTTAATTTGTCAACAGAAATATTTAACGAAGTCATAATCTGACCAGGGACGCATTCTGCTTTTTCTTGGATATTCTTTCCTAGTTCTGTCAAATTAATTTTCACAACACGTTCGTCCGCTATCTCTCTTTTTCTCTCTACAAGTTTTTTCTGTTCTAACCTTTTAAGTAAAGGAGTAAGGGTACCACTGTCCAAATTAAGTTTATAACCTATTTCTGAGACACTTTGACCACCTTCTTCCCATAAAACTAACATTACTAAATATTGAGGATATGTTAAATCTAGCTTTTTTAGTATGGGGCGGTATAAACTAATTACTTCTTTCGCTAGCGTATAAACCGGAAAGCATACTTGATTGGTTAATTTTAATTGTTCTGACATAATTGACTTATAAATGGAGTACAAATATATCGCGCAATTAAATTGTGTACAATTTAATTATTGTAAAATTATGTGAAAATTATTTTAAGAATGTTAATTAAGTTGTTTTTATTGATGATAAAAGGAGTTGAGCATTTCTTAAGTAGCTTTTTATTTTAACTCAATTATAGTAGTATTTTTTTTAACTAAATTTACTCCAACTTTAAATTCAGGTTTCCATTTATACTCTGGATTGTTTTTATCCTCAAAGCTATATATAGTCCAATAGTATATTTTTCCGTTATTAGAAATATTTTCTAGATTAAAAGTAGCTTTACCTTTCCTTCTTTTTATTTTCCTGATTCGTCTTTTGATTTCTCTATCTGAATTAAATATTTTTTGAACAGCTTCTATTCTTTTCATTTCGGCAATGGTTTCTTTCCTAAACCTTTTTTTAGAATCCATGCCGTGGATACTGTCCATTTTTTTCCATAGTTTTGAGTGAACAGTTTTTACACTATCAATTAATTCTTGAGAAACCATACATCCCGCAACAGGGTAAACTTCAATGTTCCATTTTTTTCCAACAAATTCCATCGCCTTTTGTTTGTTATAATTGGATAATCCGTAAGTTAAAATTCGGTCAGGAATATTTTTAGATTGGGAAAATGAAGTACAGCTTATAAGTATTATAAATAAGGTTATTTTTCTTTTCGAATTATACATAACTAAGTTTAAATACTTATTCATCTTTTAAGTAGTAATTTTAATTTTCAATTCGTTTTAAATTTAAATCATGAAAATCAAAACTGAAATCTATATTGGGAGATATTCCCTTCATTTTTATACCAATAGCTTTGCCTTCTTCATCTAAATTAAATGTAGCAAAAGCATCGGCATTCATGTCTTTATATTCCCATTTTACAGCAAAAGTAGTCGCTTTGTAGTAGAACATTTGCCCATTCAACTTAGGGGAACGTTTAGAAGTAAACCAAAGCTTTCCATCCTTTAAGGATATTTCTACTTCACCAAACCAGTTATCTTTATAAGCTCCTAGGTAGTTGTTTAAATTGATGTTTACGGATTTGTTTTGCTTAACAGTTTTCCAAACTTTGGTAGTTACTGAATCTGATTCTTGTCCAGTAGCTTTTGCTTGATTCGCTAATATTTTTACCCAATCTTTTGCTTGAATTTTTAAGTACGAATCCAATATTGTTTCTGGAATAGAACTATAAGCTTTTCCGCCAGGTAAGGAGTTTGTTAAAACTACAATCCCTAAGTTAAGTTCAGGAACTAAAACCGTTTTTGATAGCATGCCTGGTAAACCACCTGTATGGCTAATCACAATTTTTCCTTGTTTATCTGTGATAAACCAACCTAAACCGTAAGCGTAAAAATGTTGTTGAGTTCTAGGGTTGGGTTTTGTGGTGAATCTTAAGTTAGTATGAGGCCTCCACATTTGTCTTTGCTGTTTCTCAGAAAATAATTGATTAGATAACTCTTTGCCATATTTTCCATTATTTAGTTGCATTAGCATCCATTTACTTAAATCGTGTACACTTGCATAAATACCACCAGCAGCTGCAATCAAATCGTTATCGTAAGTAGTTAATTGTTTTATTTTTTCTCCTTCAGAATCATGAGGTAATGCTAGGTTTGCTTTTTTAGCTAATTTAGAACTTATAGGAGCAGAATTTTTCATTCCTAGTGGGTTAAATATTCTGGATTGTACAAAATCAGCCCAAGACATACCACTAACTCGAGTTACGATTTCTCCTGCTACGATGTACAGAAGATTGTCATAATCGTATTTGGTACGAAAAGCTGAAACTGGTTTTTGATATTGAAAACTACTCACTACATCTTTGATGGTGAAATTAGATCCATCAGGGAAAAACATTAAATCGCCTGCCCCAAGTCCTAAACCGCTTCTATGGGTTAAAAGGTCAAGAATGGTGAAATTAGCGGTCACATAATCGTTGTACATTTTAAACTCAGGAATGTGAGTAATTACTTTATCTTCCCATTTTAGTTTTCCTTCATCAACCAATATTGCTAGGGTAGCGGCAGTAAATGCTTTTGAATTTGAAGCAATGGCAAACAAGGTGTTTTCGTCTACCTTTTCTTTATTTTTAATAGATTTAACTCCGTATCCTTTAGAGTGAATAACTTTTCCATCTTTTACTACAGCGACTGCAATTCCTACAGAAGGAGTTGATGCTAACGCTCTATTTACAAGAGCGTCAATTTCAGACGAACTAATTTCTTGGGCATGAGCAAGATTAGCTAGTGGAATGTTAATTACTAATGAAAGAAGAAGTATTATTTTTTTCATGATTGATTTTTTGGTTATACTAACTTTTTTTGCCAGATTTAAGCAACCAATTTAGCAAATACAAACGGAATAGAAAATGCGCTAGGATTTTCAGAAGTAGGAGAGAACAAGCAATTACTTATGGTCATTGTTATGTAGCGTTTTTTTTAATATTCCTTCGTTTATTATTTCAGTCTTTTCATAAAATGAATTGTAAGAATCAGGTTTCCATTCTCCATTTCTAAAGATATAAGAAGAGTATTTATATTCCAATTCACGGTTAATTTTTTTCCCTCTTTTGTTAAATAACCAACCGATTTCAAAAATCAGATTATCTCCTTCGGTTGGCTGGTACTCGAAATCAAAACAATTCTGTTTGTTTAATTCATCCAGTATAAGATTTTCTGTTAATTCGTTAGTCAGGTCTTGAGAAGGCATAATCATTAAACCATCCATTCCGCTCCATTCTGTTCCTAAAAATCGGTTTAATTTCCACTTGATAACCTTCAAGAATTCTTTCTTGTCTAAACGTTTTATTTCGTCAGAATAAAGCTCTTGAATTTTGTTAGTGTTCATATCTGAACAAGCGCATAATTCTAATTTTTCTGTTCGGCGACACATAGTTTTTCAAATGCTACACAACGTATTTTGTATGATTTTTTTGCAGGAAAAAAACGCGAGTTCTTTTTCTTTATAGGTGAAAGATAATTATTCTTTTTTCATTTTTACGAACTAAATATAGTAAAAAATCCCAAGTTGTTGGCTTGGGATTTTGTGGTATCAATAATTATCTATTTCTGTAGTAGCTTCTTGTAAGCGTTTTATTCTTTTATAATTTTATAGGTAAGCATTTTTTTCTTGGTTTTTACATCAATAAAATACATTCCTTTAGGGGCTGATTTTAAATTAATGTTCACATTGTTTTGTGTAGCAGTTTGCTGTAAAATTGTTTGCCCTAAAAAGTTTCGTACTATATAGGTAAACGGAGCACAGTCTTCACAATTAATATTAACTATACCTTTTGTTGGATTTGGATATACGCTAAAGGTATTTTCGGTTAGTGTAGTGTTATCGGTTGTTTCAAACATTCTAGCTGCACTATTTGCTGATAGATTGATTACCGCACTTACGCCTTTATGGTCAGAAGGCCAAGGCAATTGATCTGCTTCAAACGTGTCGTTTTGGGTATTAGCAGTACTCGATACATTGTTAACATACGAAGCTTTTGGACCTACAATAGCAGCACTCGTAGCAGAAAGTGTAGCGCCTCGGTAAAAAATATAGTCAATACGGTCTCTTTCGTCAGCTTCAGGTGTCCAGCTAGTGCTTCCAACCCCTGTAGCAACAGAAGGCCATGTGATACCAGGATTGGCAACTTCATCAGGATATACTTCTCTAAAAGCATCTACAAAACCATTGTTTTCTAAAGTTTTGGTCGTATGCCAAGGGAATACTACTCCGTGGTGGTCAAACATATTGGCTTGTCTTGAGGTCCAGTCTAAGTGCGAAGGTTCGTTAAAATCTCCCACTAAAATTACTGGACGAGTTTCATTTTTTATATAATTGATAAACGCAGCAATTTGCTCATCTCTTCGTGAACCTAAATTTTGTTCTGAGATAATAGCAGGATCGGTAACAGGTTGCGGATCTTGGTTTGTAGCTCCTATTTTACTCCATCCGGTGTAAGGTGAAGAACCTCCACAGTTGTATCCTCTTGGAAGATAGGTAGCATAGTAAGTATAATCTAAGTGTGCGGTTGCTACCACAACACTTTGTCCGTTTACATCTACATCAAAAACAGAAATCGCACCAAGGTTGGTACCCGATGAGGTAATTGGGTATTTACTAATGATAGAAACATCACCATAGGCATAACCTCTATTATAATTTAAGCCAATGGTAGCAAGGTTGTTTACAATTTTAGTAGTCCAATCCCCCGTATAGTTTCTTACTTCGCTAAAACATACAATATCAGGATTTACTTCAGCAATTACATCTCTAATATAGGTCATTCCGTTAGGTACTGAAGTTCCTTCTTGCCAAATATTAAATTGCAATACTTTGAGGCTATTGGTGTTACGAACAGTAACATAGCCTGTTTTAGTAGTGGTATTACTGCCCGTAGTATTACTAGCGGTTAAGGTTACATTGTAAGTTCCTTCGGTAGTATAGGTTACTACTGGATTTTGTGCGGTACTGGTAGCAGGTGTTCCTCCTTCAAATGTCCAATTCCAAGAAGTAGGATTGTTGGTAGAACTATCTGTAAAAGAAATTTGTTGTCCTGCGATAATAGAAGAGGTGTTTGACGTAAAGTTAGCTACTGGAGCTCCTGCTTGAATTAAAGTTCCTCCAATATTAATTTCAGCAGCAGAGGTATAATTTCCTCCGTTGATATCAGAAGTAGCTACTAAGCGTACATATTGTCCTTGTTTTTTAGGAAAACTAACAGTTTTTTCTGTTTGATTGGAAGCAAAAGTTCCGGTGGCTACCGCAGTCCCCCAATTAGAAGGATTGTCACTTACATAAATTTGATAATCGGCTATGGTACCGTTAGTCCCTGTTTGGCGAGGTAAGTATTTTAGCTCGCAAACATCATAAATACCGTTTAAGTTAATCTGAATTTCATGTGGGTGCGTTGGTTGATTAGCACTCCATTCGGTATGCCAAATAGTTGATGAGTCACCATCAAAAGCATTAGTAGCTACTCCGTTTTCACCTGATGTTTCTTGACTGTCTACATATTGTAAAGTCCATCCAGATTGTGAAATAGGAGAGCAGGTTGGAGTTTCTGTACCCACCGTAAAACTTGAAGAAGCTAGCACGGTATAACCGTCATTCTGAAAAAAATATACTTTATAAGTTCCAGTATTTTGTAAACCAGAAGAAAAGGTAACACTACCATTTTTAAGTTTTTTGGTAGCACTTTGTTTTCCATTTACATATAACCAATCAATAGAGCTTACAAGCCCAGGTATATCTCCTTGATTGTAGATGCCAATCCAATCTTTTGAATTTCCTTGACCGTTAGAAAAATTGACAGTGATAGCTTCGTTAGGAACATAAGTGGTTTTTGAAGGGATTACACTTTGTGCGTGTAATTTGATAAGGCTTCCTATTAATAAGAAGCAAGCAAAAAAAATAGTTTTTCTCATGGGGGTTAAATTAGTTTGATGTTGTATAAATTCTTATTGAATCTAGACTACAGAAATAGTTAATTGATTAGTTGTCAAATTTATAAGTTAGTATTTTTTATAAGTGAAGAGAGCGTAAATAGTCTGTTAAGTCATTGTTATTTTTGTAGTTGTAAATAACAATTCTTAGTATGTTTACTTAAAATAGTAGAGGAGAACTAGGGGGTTATTTGTTTTTATTTCTAAGCTCAATTTCCATTGCTCTTTTATAAAAATCAGCAAATTCTTTTTCATCATATTTAACTCTCATTGCAGCTAATACATCAGGTAACCCTAAACTAAACCAATCCCAAAGCATGGTGTCAAAATTGTATTTATACATTTGTTTACCTACTTCGTCTCTTATTTTTGTTATCTCAGAGTTAGGAATACCGTGTTTGTTTAGTAATTGAGTTGTTTTAATATTTTCTTCTGGAGTGTTTTCTGTGTCAAGGTATGGCTCTAATAACCAGTTCCAGTTTTTTGTTTCTCTAAAAGTAGCTATGTTGTTTCTTTCTGTAAACTCTTTAAGTAACTCGACATGTTCTCGAGAGATAAATATAACTTCATTACCCATTTTAATTAATGGGGGATAAGATTGATGGCAAATAGCAATTATTTTACTAGCTTTAATTGTTTTATTAGGGAATACAGCTGATGGCTTAAAAGGGTATTCTGAAATTTCGATCTCAGCTTCTAGAATTTTAGCTTTTCCAATGCCACAAATTATATTATCTATTTTATAATTCGTAGCCCCAAAAAAGGTTCCTTTTTTACTAAATATTTTCTTTAAAAACTTCAGCATTTTTGATTGGTTGAGTTTTACTCATTTAAGTCATTGACTAACTTTCTAGAAATAACTGTGTCGTAAATTATTTTTAGCTTGGTTATTTTGTTTTCAGAATCAAGTTCAATAATATCAACAACATCAAACTCTACTTTTTCATTGTTTTTTAAAGTCCATTTATAGGTGAAGTAAAGAGCTAAATTGTTAGAATCATTTTGTTCAAAAATCCCTTTTAGGAAAAGTTCAGAATTAGAAGTGTCATTATTTAATTCACGATAAAATTTGTCAGCTTTTTTAATTCCATAGATAGGAGACTCAACAATTCCGTTATTGCTAAATAGATTAATAACCTTTTCTATATTTCCGTTTTCTAGGTGTTCTAGGTATTTTTTAGCTATTTCACTTTTATTCATTAGTTCTAGGTTTATTTAAGGTTACGTATACAGTCTTTCTAAAGGTAAGGTTTTAATCTTCGCTCAAAAAATAGTTGAATGTTAGTTTTTAGTATTAATGAATTAATATTCTTTTTAGGATTTATATATGCAAAACACATTTATAAATTTAATTCAAGTATTTCTCCAGGTAATCCGTCAAAATCTTTAAACTCTTTTGAGTAGAACCCATTATTTGTTAAAACTTTTCTTGAGGGAATATTTTTAGGGTCTATTATTGCAAAAATTCTTTTTAAAAAGTTTTGTTTTTTACCTATTTCAATTAATCTTCTTCCAACAGTACTAGCAATTCCTTTTCCCCAGTGTTCAGGCAAAAGCATATATCCTAGTTCAGCTTCAGTAGTGTTAACCTCTGTTATTTTTAGTTTAGCTAATCCTAAAAACTCATTTGTATTTTCATCAATAATTTTGAAGTTACCGAAACTTGGTGTAAGCCTGTTGTTTTTTATTAATTTTTCAAAGTCTTTTTTAGCTTCCTCTAATTCAATAGCTCTTTCGGTAATCATTTCCATGACTTTTTCATTATTTACGAGTTTGAAATAATCGGTAAAGTCAGATTCTGTAAATTTTGTTAGTATTATTTTCATGCAATATTTTTATGAGTTGTTTTCAGAATAATAGCAATTTGATTAAAAATTTTAAAAAATCTAATTATCGCAATTTTGTATATCTGATCAGTAAACAGGGTTAACCAGTATAATTACGAATATAAAAACAATTGCTACGAAAACAAACTACTTTTTATAGGCTACTATCTACCGTATACATTTGATACTTGTAATTAATAATAAAACATTATATCAAACAAAATGGAAGAACAAGTTGCTATTTTAAAAAATGAAGATTATTCTTTTAGAGAACTTAACGGAGGTATTGCAATTTTAGATTATACAGGAAAGTCTACTGATATTGTGATCCCCGATAATATTAACGATAAACCTGTAAAATATATACTTAGGGAAGCTTTTGATAATAAAGGACTCAAAGCAGTGGTTTTACCAAAGTTTCTAGAGTATATAGATGAAGATGCTTTTTATGAAAATGAAATTAAAGAGCTGGTAATTCCTTCAAAAGTTACAGAAATTAGAGGAGGAGCTTTTGGGAGAAATAAGATTGAAAAACTAGTTATTGAAGCACCAGTTACAACGATTCATATGTTTTGTTTTGTGGGTAATGCGCTTAGGGGTATAGATTTACCAGAGTCAGTAACTACATTATATAACGATTGTTTTGCGGAGAATGATTTTGAAGAACTTACAATTCCAGAGCATATAACAACTCTAGGGAGCGATTCCTTTAAGGATAGCAAGAAGTTAAGAAAAGTAATTTTGCCTCAAAAATTAGAAGGTAGTATTACTGGAGCTTTTAGAGGATCAGATATTGATAATATTGATTTTGTGTTGTACTAGTTAGTATTAATTAGGGTTAACAAAAAACAGTCATTTTATCAAGTTAAGATGACTGTTTTATATTTAGTTGATTACTAAGCTTAATTGTATTTAAAACAAGAACAGTTTTAAAAAGAAAATAGCGAACCGAAGTTCGCTATTTAACTTTAGTTATATTTTTTTTGGAACACATCTACAGTTTTCGTCAAATTCATGATCTTCATCACAAGGAAGAGGAAGATAACGACATTCAGTTGTTCCTCCGTTAATAGATTGTTGTTCTTGTTTATTTAAAACAGAACCTAAGTTTGAAATGTTCTTTAACATAATTTTTAATTTAAAATTTTATCAAAACTAGGTATAAATAAAAATGAAGGAATCTTTAAAACCGTAATAAAAGTAGGGTAATTCCTTACTTAACTAAATTTAACAATTAGTTGTTGTTGAAAAGAGCTTACTATATTTTTTATGAATAATAGTGTATATAATAAAAAAAGTCCTCGGTGGACGAGGACAAATAATATTAATGAACGCAATCATCAAAGATAGCGCTAGCCAAATGTGTGCAACCGCCACTCCAATTTAAGCAATATCCTGAAGGACAAGATGTTTCTCCTTTACCATTAATTGATTGTTGTTCCTGTTTGTTTAAAACAGCACCTAAGTTTGAAATGTTCTTTAACATAATTTTGAGTTTTAAATTTATCAAACTTATGAATAAATAAAAATAAAAAAACAAAATAAACCGTAATAAGAGTACGATAAAACCTTATTTAACAGAAGTTAACAAACAACTATTCATAGGATGTGGAGAAATAGAAAAGCGAACCGAAGTTCGCTTATTTTTTACTTAATCATTGTAAAGCATTGACCGCTTCCTGAACAAGACCCAGCACATGTTCTTAAACAGTTGAAATAGTTCGGGTTATTAAATGGTTCACAGTCATGACCATCTGTAGAGTAACAATCATCACCTTTACCATTAATAGATTTCTGTTCAGATTTGTTTAGGACAGTACCTAAGTTTGAAATGTTTGTTAACATAATTTAAGTTGTTTTAAAATTTATCAAACTTATAAATAAATCAAAATTAAGAAGTAGAAAAAACCATAATAAAAGTAAGGTAAAACCTTATTTGTAAGAAATTAACAGATGAAAGTGTTTGAAACAAAATGAGAACATGTAATTGCTTATAACAGTTGCTGTAGCCAGTATTTATTTTGTCAATATCCAGTTTATTAGGTCTTTTTTGTCTACAATAGCCCAACTGTGAGGGTGTCGTTCACCATTTGCTCTATATCCTTTGTTAGTTGTTGGTATATACTCAACATTATTAAAATCTTTAGCTTTTAAACTCTCATATAGTTTTTTGATATAGAAAGCATTCATTTGGTCATAATCAGCCATTCTATTCTTTTTCCACCATAAAGTATCAGGTTCTGTATAAAGTCTAATTTTAGTGTTTTTTAGTTTCTTTATATTAGAAATATTGTCAGTACTAGAGGTAAATACAGCTTTTTCCTCGTATTTTTTAATACTATTTTTAGGGTTGCCAAAGTTATTACCTAATGTTTCCAATAGCCAAGTACTTTCTAAAATTGAAGGTTCTGAAAAGTTTCGTTCTATATTTTTTTCTGAAGATTTATACAAAGCAACCAAGTCTATAGGAGAATCCACAATAAATACTCCTTTTGGGTCGATATTGAACTGTTTCATCCCAACAATATAATTACTAATTAGAAGACTAACTACTCCACCGCTAGAAAAGCCTCCAATAAAGATATTGTCAGTTGGTAATTGGTTTTCTGTAATTATAGTTTGTAAACTTTTGGCAAGTTGTTGTTGTTCGTTTTCTTCAAGCCATAATTTCTGATTAAGATTAGAAAGTATAACTGCAATATTATTTTTTCTAGCGATATCAAGGATTTTAAACTCTCTTTTAATGTCTTTAGCAACTTCTGGGTAACCTCCAAACAAAATTAAAACCGCCTTAATGTTTTTAGTTGGTTTATAAAGTTCGTAATCTTTTTTTATAAGCTCGGTAAACTCAAACTTTTCAAGAGTTACTTGTTGTTTCTCTTGTTTGCTCTGCTTACAGGAAGTAAATACAATAAAAGCTAGAATTAAAACTATTGTAAGTTTTTTCATTTGTAATAAATGTTTTACTATGATTTTGTTATCGAGAAATAAATGTGGTTTAAGATTAAGAGAGTTAGGTGTTTAAACTTATAAATTAAGTTTTACTTTTATTTTTTGCCATAATGAATTAGCTACCGTTTTTATTTCATTTAGTTCAAATTCTGTTTCGTTTTTCCATTCCACTTTATATATTCCTCCGCCTTCATCTATTTCAACTGCTTTAAAGTCAAACGATTTTAGGAAAAGGGTTAAACCTGTAATTCCTCCATAAGGATATCCACAAGCATAGAATTCAAGTCTAGCTTTTCCATCTCCAATTTTTTCACATTTTAAGAACTCAATATCTATGTTTTCAACTAAATGTTGTGTCATAGAATAAAAGTGCCAGACACCGTCTTTTAATTCATTAGTTTTAAATTCAGGTTTTAAATCGGACTCACTAAAGTAGTAATGTTTAAGTGTGTAATTTGGGAACTTATCTAACCAATATTCATCAGTTTTATAATCTCCACTTTTTTTTGATGTTGAAATGATGTCAAGAAGTTTAGTTAAGTCATTAAACTTATCCTTATTGTTCATCTCAAATTCTATGTATTCGTTTTTTTCCAATATGTTTTGTAAGTTGATGAGAGCAAGTGATAAATTATATACGGTGTTATATGACGCTTATTTCAATATTATTTCGATATTTTCAATTAACTTATTGGTGACAGATATTGCAATTTTGAATTCATCAATAATTTGATTTGTAGTATCGGTAAATTTAATTTTAGCTTTTTTTAAATGTGAATATTTAGTCGGCAAGTTCGATACTGAATTTCGCATAATCTTTACCCCATTAATAGCATTTTCCATTGCAGGTATTATTGGTCTTAAACTATTAGAAGTGTCATTAAGTTTTTTATAATTTTTGGTAATATGAAAACTCATTAATGTGGCTTTTTCATAAGCGTAAATTCCACGGGCATAATGATAGGCAAAATCATTAATTTCTTTATTTAATTTTAAAGTAATGGAATTCATAAATTCAGCGTATTTTTTTACTGTTCTCAAAACACGTTTATCAAACTCAGTTAACCCTTGTTTTCCGTAATTATCAATTAAGTTGTTGTTTTCGGTTGTTTTTTCTCCAAGACGAGTTACCAATTCAACAATATTAGATGTTGCTTCTCTAAAAAATTTCGAGGACTCTGATTCTTCAATAATTTTTTGAAGTTCTAAATCTGTAATCGAACCATTTTCTATATCTGTTAAGAAATTATTAGTCTCGGATCCCTCAATAATATCAGTAAGCTCATTAATTGAATTGGTATCTAATTCTTTTTTTTTGGAAACTAAAATTTTCCATTGTGTTTTGGTTTTTTGAAGAGTTGTTTTTGTGATGTTTTCCCAGTATGTTTTGTCCTCATCAGGTAGATGTCCAACTAGAATTACAGGAACATTAAAATTAAGCCAATAATTATAATGTATTTTTGATACATAATGGGTTAAATAGTTTTCATTAATATGGAAATTTGCTTCTCCTGTTTTAATTTGAGCTGCAATGAATTGACCAGTTGGATTTCCGTTTTTAGATTGCTCTATTAAGGCATCTATTCCGACATCAACAATTGGTTGCTCGCGAAAAATCCATTTTATTTCCTTTGTAAAAATGAATCCAGTTTTATAAATTCCTATTCTTTCGGTGTTACTGTCTCTCATTTTCATTTAGTTTAATGCCATACAACTTATTTATTCCCATAATAAAATTACCAATACGCATTTTACACAGTAGAATAAATGGAAGATATAGCAATTTTATTAACACTCTCAAATATAAAAAAAGTAAGATAAAAAAGTGTAACTTTTTTATCGGGTCGCCACCCCAAGCCTAATCGGGTCGCCACCCCAAGCCTAATCGGGTCGCCACCCCAAGCCTAATCGGGTCGCCACCCCAAGCCTAATCGGGTCGCCACCCCAAGCCTAATCGGGTCGCCACTCCTTGCCTAAGGGGAGTGACACTCCCTCGGTAAGGGGAACGATGCTCCCCGCCTAAGGGGAGTGTCATTCACTGCCTAAGGGGAGCAACTTCAAACAACAAAAAAGGTAAAATATTCGTATTGTGTAGAAAAATGTTTGTTAGGTGCTGTGAAGTATAAAGAAATCATTTTAAAAAATAAATACACCCCAAAGAGGAGTGTATTTAAGTGTAAAGTTTTATAAACAGTTAACTTAACAGTTTACAAAAGCACAAGTATTCTCGTTTGTTTCAATTTGTACCGTAAGTGAGAATTGTGTACTTGCTTTTTATACTAAAGGCTCTGCTTTAAAACCTTTACTTTTTACGATAGCAATTACTTCGTCGGCTGTGATTCCTTTAGAACTTACGGTAAGAATTTTATCATCAAAATTAGTGTCTACATTCCAATGGCAAATACCTTCAGCATTGTCTAAATCAGCTTGAACTTTTGATACACACCCTCCGCAGTTAAGGTTAGTTTTGAATTTTAACTCTTTATTATTTTCCATTATATTAAAAATTTATTTGTTATTGAATACTGCAAATTTCAGCACAACAGGGATGTTTGTTGTTGTACAATTTTAAGATTGATTTGTGAGATTTACAGATTTACTTGCTAAGTGAGGTTTAAAATGTTCCGACACTTGCTAGTGCCGAAACACTTGTTATTTTTTCCATTTTAATCGTAAGCTATTGGTAACCACACTAACACTACTCATAGCCATAGCTGCACCAGCAATCATAGGATTTAATAAGAAACCATTAATTGGGTATAAAATACCAGCTGCAATAGGAATACCAATAAGGTTATAAATAAATGCCCAAAATAGGTTTTGTTTAATGGTAGCTACCGTTTGTTTTGATAGTTTTATAGCTTGCGGTATTTTACTTAGGTCAGATGATATAATGGTCATTTTAGCAACATCCATTGCAATATCACTACCTTTTCCCATGGCAATACTAACATCAGCAGTAGCCAACGCAGTACTATCGTTAATACCATCACCTACCATAGCAACGGTTTTTCCTTGTTGCTGTAATTCTTTTACAAAGTTGGCTTTATGTTGTGGTAATACTTCAGCTTTATAATGTTGAATACCTGTTTCTTCAGCAATAGATTTTGCGGTAGCTTCGTTATCACCTGTAAGCATGTATAATTCAATATCCATAGCCTGTAGCTCCTTAATAGCTTGTACAGAAGTTTCTTTTATTTTGTCTGAAATAGCAAGTACAGAAAGTGCTTCCTTATTATTAGCAAACCAAATAACTGTTTTGGCTTGTTTGCTCCATTCGTTAGCTTGTTCTATAAGTTCGTCAGCTATAGAAATGTTGTTTTCAGCTAATAATTTCTTATTACCAACAAAAAAGGTTTCTCCGTTATAATCAGCCTTAGCACCCTTACCTGTAATACTGTCGAAATTTGTTAGTGGGGTAGTGGAAGTATCTCCTAAAAACTTTACAACAGCTTCTGCTAATGGATGTTCAGATTTTTTCTCAATACTTAAAAGAATGTTCTTGGCAGTATCATTATTCTGTAACCAAGATATACCAGTAACTTCTGGCTTTCCTTCGGTAATAGTTCCTGTTTTGTCTAAAATAATAGCGTTTACTTTTTTAGCAGATTCAAGGCTTTCAGCATCTTTAATTAAAATACCGTTTTCGGCACCTTTACCCACACCCACCATAATAGCAGTAGGAGTAGCCAGCCCTAAAGCACAAGGACATGCAATAACCAATACGGTGATAGCAGCTAATAATCCTTGAACTACTCCGTTATCTCCACCTAAAATAAACCATATAATAAATGTAATAACAGCAATACTCATTACTACAGGTACGAAAATACCTGCAATTTTATCAACCAATTTCTGTACAGGAGCTTTACTACCTTGTGCATCTTGCACCATTTTAATAATCTGGGCAAGCATGGTTTCTTTTCCAACTTTAACAGCTTTAAATTGAAAACTTCCTTTCTGGTTAATGGTTCCTGCAAATACTTTTTCATTTTCTTCTTTTAATACCGGAACAGGTTCACCACTTAACATGCTTTCATCTACATACGAGCTTCCTGTAGTAACCATACCATCTACTGCAATTTTTTCTCCTGGTTTTACAAGAATAGTATCACCTACGTTCACTTCTTCAATAGCAGTTTGCTTTTCCGTTCCGTCAGGTTGTATCACAACTACAGTTTTAGGCTGTAACCCCATCAATTTCTTAATGGCAGATGAGGTGTTTCCTTTGGCCTTTTCTTCTAATAATTTTCCTAAAAGAATAAATGCAATAATAACTGAAGCTGCCTCAAAATATACATGTGCTTCTAATCCTCTAGATTCCCAAAACTTAGGAAATAACATGTTAAATACACTAAATATATAAGCAATACCCGTACTTAAGGCTACTAGGGTATCCATATTTGCAGAACGATGTTTGGCTTGTTTCCATGCATTGATAAAAAAGTCTTTACCAAACCATAGCAAAACTGGGGTAGAGAAGGCCCACATAATAGGGTTTGCATAAGGCATATTCATAAAAAACATACCAATAACAACTACAGGTAACGAGAGTATTACCGACCAAATGGTTTTGGTTTTTAGTTGCTTGAATTTCTTTTCATGAATAGCTTCGAGTGTTTCTTGCTGTTTGGTTTCGTCTTCAATTAACAAATCATAACCCGCACTTTGTACTGCTTTTTGCAGTTTTGTAGCATTGGTCATGTTTGGAAGGTATTCTACCGTTAAGTTTCCGCTAGCAAAATTTACTGAGGCATTTACTACACCTGGTTCAAAGCTAACAATACTTTCAGCACTTCCTGCACAAGAAGCGCAAGTCATACCCAATACTGGAAAAACTTTTTTAACAGTGGTTACACCGTAACCAAGGTCTTTTATAGCAGTAACGGCATTCGCAAGAACTTCTTCGTTGGTAACTGTAATAGCAGCTCTTTGGTTGTTTAGTTCTACTTTATGGGTTTCAATTCCTTCAACATGTGCTAAGCCTTTTTCAACGATTAAAGCACAGTGTTCACTTTCTACACCTTCTAAGGGTAGGTAAATGATATCTTTATTATTTGTTGCCATTTTTTCTTGTATGAATTTGTATACTACAAAGTTGGCTATAAGTTAAAGAAAATTTATTGTGGAATTTTGTAATTGATTTATAAGATTTACACCTCGTCTAATGGTGTACGTTTGTCTTTACGGATTTTTTTGAAGTGGCTCGGGGTTAATCCTGTTACTTTTTTAAACTGATTGCTTAAGTATGCTACGCTTGAATAGTGTAAACGAAAGGCAATTTCACTCAACGATAATTCATCGTAAACGAGTAATTCTTTTACCTTTTCTATTTTTTGAGCAATAAAATACTTCTCAATAGTAGTGCCTTCTACTTCAGAAAAAAGGTTGGATAAGTAATTATAATCGTGATGTAGTTCGTTGCTTAATAATTCAGATAAATTGATTTTTGTTTCACTGTCTTGATGATGCACTAAATTGATGATTAGGTTTTTAATCTTTTCAATAATGCGACTTTTTTTATCGTCAATAATCTCAAACCCTAAGCTAAGTAAGACCTTGTCCAAACGTTTTTTTTCATCAGAAGTAAGCTCTTTTTCAAGTGTAACTTCACCTAATTTAATATTCTTTACACCCACACCTAGCTTGTCTAATTCATTTTGAATTACCATAATACAGCGATTGCAAACCATGTTTTTGATTGTGAGCGTCATAGTGTTTTTAGTATAGTTTGTTAGGTTTACAAAGATAAAAAGAAGTGATTGTTATAAATCAAAAACGGTTTCAATTTCTGCAATTCTATACCCTTGTGATATTACAAACTCACGTTCTCCGCTGGTAGGGTTGATTACAGGGTTTGTATGGTTGAAGTGAATAAAGATAATTTTGTTCTTTTCTTGTTTACTTAAGTCTTTAAACTTATCTAAACTTTCAACAATAAAAGGGTGTGGTATCTGGCTAATATCTCTACTATTTATTTCTTTTCCACTATAAAAAGTAGCATCTAAAAAAGCATAGTTTACTTTTTTAATTTCATCAATAATGTTTTTGTCCCATTTTTCCCACTTGTCAATATCAGGAATAAACAAAGCACTTTTATTAGGGCCCGTTATTCGGTAGCCTACGGTTTCAGAGTATTCGTCTCTATGGGGGACAATAAGTGGAGTAACCTTAATGTTTTTGGATAGCTCAATTGGTTTTTCATTTTCTATTGGATGAAGCTCTATGTTTTTTCGAGTAATCAATTGATCCCAAGGACCATTTTTAGATAAGAACTCTTTCATTCTAGGCATAGTATATACAGGTGTGTTGTCAGCATCCATAGCTTCTTTACCTAAATACATTAAACCAGTATAGTGCCCTATGTGAGCATGTGTTAAAAAGATTCCATCTGCAATTTCTTTGTCAGCACTATCTTCTAGTTTGGTAAGTGTTTTCATTTGTGACGTAATATCTGGAGTTGCTTCAAATAAGTAGGTTTTTTGATGTTGTTTGTCAATTATTCCTAATGAAGTTACCTGTCTTTTTTTATCAGGATTCTTAAAAAGGTTAGTGCAACATTCTTTTTTACATGCAATTTGTGGAGAGCCTGCATCTTGAATAGTTCCTAAAATAACAATAGAGGTATTGCTTGTATTTGTTTTGAATGTTTTTTCTGAAGATTTATTACCAGCACATGAAAGGATAAAGAGAGTAATGAAAAGAATACAGTATTTATTCATAATTATAGCTTGTTGGTAATAATGTGTTTTAATTATCAGTTAAAAGTACAAATTTTAATACTAGAAAGAAGAGGGGAAATTTATTACTCTTTATATAATGATAGGTATAGTATGAAAAAAAACCAAGTGTTATTTACTTGGAACTTTTATTTCATGGCCTTTGTTTATTTCATACGAGAGTTTTTAGAATTATTTAACAGCAATAATGGCACTTGCAGGACCAGTTAAATGCATCATTCTAGTATTACTAAAACCTGCTTCTTTTGCCCAGTTATTAAAATCTGAAAGGGTAAAATCGTAACCTTCATCAGTTTCAATAATCATGTTTAGCGACATCATTAAACCAAAAGCATTTTTATTTCTTTCATTATCAATTATATTTTCAATAATAATTAAAGATCCTTCTTTAGGTAGGGCGTTATAGGCTTTTTTTATAAGTGTTAACTTATCTTTTGTACCCCAATCATGAAGAATGTTTCCCATAGTAATAACGTCTGCTTTTGGTAATTCATTAGTAAAGAAATCACCTGAGTGAATTTCTATTCTGTCGTTTAAACCAAAACGAGTTACATTTTCTTTAGCTATTGGTTCAACAGCAGGAAGGTCAAAAGAAATACATTTTATATGTGGATTATTTTTTGCAATTTGTATTGATAAGTCTGCTCCAGAGCCACCAACATCACATAGCGTATTGTATTTAGAAAAATCAATATCACGAGCTAATTTTATGAAGTTTCCAGCCTGAACACCTGACATTCCGTGTATAAATTCTCGGAGCTTATTTTCATCTGCATAAATAGCTTCAAATATTGGCTTGCCACCATTTTTTGTCTCATTTTGAGGTTTTCCAGTTATTAAGGCTTCTTCTAAATAGTTCCAAAAAGGATACAATCTGTTGTTAGACATTTCCAATATGCCTCCCATATAACTTGGTTTGTTTTTATCTAAGAATAAGTTGGTGTCTTCAGAATTACTATATATAGCACTTTCTTTTAATCCAGAACGCTCTAAGAAACCTAAAGCAACTAATGTGTCAAGAAAGTCGTAAAGAGATCTGTCATGAAGTTTGAGTTTGTCTTGAATTTCTTTTCCTGTTAATCCTTCATTAGCTAAATGCGTGAATAACCCCATTTTAACTGCAGTAAGTAAGGTTTTTGAAGCCCAAAAACCCATGCCTACTTCCATAATTCTTGAAGGGGTAATTTGGTTTTCATTTGTTGAGTTCATAGTTTAGTTGTTATAGTTAATAATTAATCTTTTTAGTGTTATTAAGTTCAATTATTAGGGATAAATGAAACTAGTTTATGAGCAGGAGTAAAATTATGAGGGTAAAAAAAATCCCAAGTAAGTAACACTTGGGATTTTTATTTTTTAATTGTCTTCGTCTATTTCTGTTCTAGACTCTTTGGGTTTTTCACCTTTTTCTATTTTTATGATGAGTTTTTTGTCTTTCTCATCTAAATCCATAAAGATAGCATCACCTTCATCAAGTTTTGAGTTTACAATTTCTTCAGCTAATGCATCTTCAATGTATTTCTGAATAGCTCTTTTTAATGGGCGAGCTCCATATTGTTTATCAAAACCTTTATCGGCAATATAGTCTTTGGCTTTATCACTTAACGTAAGTTTGTAACCTAAATCATCAATACGTCTTAGTAACTTGTCTAATTCAATATCAATAATCTTATGAATGTCTTCACGCTCTAATGAGTTAAAGATTACAACATCGTCAATACGGTTTAAGAATTCAGGAGCAAACGATTTCTTTAAAGCACCTTCAATAATACTTTTAGCATGTGCATCTTCCTGCTCTTTTTTAGAAGCAGTTCCAAAACCAACACCACCACCAAAATCTTTAAGTTTACGAACTCCAATGTTTGAAGTCATAATAATAATGGTGTTTCTAAAATCTATTTTACGACCTAAACTATCAGTTATGTGTCCGTCATCTAAGACTTGTAATAGCATGTTAAATACATCAGGATGTGCTTTTTCAATCTCATCTAACAAGATTACAGAATAAGGTTTACGACGTACTTTTTCAGTTAATTGTCCACCTTCTTCATAACCAACATATCCTGGAGGTGCACCAATTAAACGAGAAATGGCAAACTTTTCCATGTATTCACTCATGTCAATTCTAATTAAAGAATCGTCAGAGTCAAACAACTCACGTGCTAATACTTTAGCTAATTGTGTTTTACCAACTCCAGTAGAACCTAAGAAAATAAAAGAACCAATTGGTTTGTTAGGATCTTTTAATCCAACACGGTTACGTTGTATAGCTTTAACAACTTTAGTAACAGCCTCATCTTGACCAATTACTTTACCTTTTATTAATTGAGGTAATTCTGCTAAACGGCTACTTTCTGCTTCGGCAACACGATTTACAGGAATTCCTGTCATCATCGATACTACTTCAGCAACATTATCTTCAGTAACAGTTTCTCTGTGTAGTTTAGAATCTTCTTCCCATTGGTGTTGTGCAGACTCTAAGGCTGTTTCTATATTCTTTTCGTCATCACGAAGCTTAGCAGCCTCTTCATACTTTTGTCCGCTTACCGCTTTGGTTTTGCGTCCTCTAATTTCTTCTAGTTTCGCCTCTAATTCTAAAATTTGTTGCGGAACTACAATATTTGTAATATGAATTCTTGATCCAGCTTCATCTAAAGCATCAATAGCTTTGTCTGGTAAAAAGCGATCAGTCATATAACGATTGGTTAATTTTACACAAGCTTCAATAGCTTCATCTGTAAAAGTAACATGATGATGAGATTCATATTTACCTTTAATATTGTGTAAAATTTGTATAGTTTCTTCAACTGTGGTAGGATCTACAATTACTTTTTGAAAACGACGCTCTAATGCACCGTCTTTTTCAATGTTGGTTCTGTATTCATCTAAAGTAGTTGCACCAATACATTGAATTTCTCCTCTTGCTAAAGCAGGTTTTAACATGTTAGAAGCATCTAACGAACCTGTAGCTCCTCCAGCACCAACAATTGTATGAATTTCATCAATGAATAAAATGATATCATCATTCTTTTCTAGTTCATTCATCAACGCTTTCATACGTTCTTCAAACTGACCTCTATATTTTGTACCAGCAACTAAGCTAGCTAAGTCAAGAGAAACAATGCGCTTATCGAATAGAATTCGAGATACTTTTCTGTCTACAATACGTAAAGCTAATCCTTCTGCGATAGCAGATTTACCAACACCTGGCTCACCAATAAGCATTGGATTGTTCTTTTTTCGTCTACTCAAAATCTGAGAAACACGTTCAATTTCTTTTAAACGACCTACAACAGGGTCTAATTTTCCTGCAACTGCTAAGGCTGTTAAATCACGTCCAAAGTTATCTAAAACAGGGGTTTTAGACTTTTTAACTTGCTTTCCTTTTTGCGATTGTTGTCCATAAGGATTTGACTTTTCGTCAGCAAACTCATCATCTGAAGGAGTTTCTCCAATTGGTGAAATAAACGTGTCGTCATCTACGTGTAGTTCTTTATACAAGTTTTTAGCCTGCTCATAATCTACATCATACTTTTGAAGTAGTTTAGTAGTAGGGTCGTTCTCGTTACGTAAGATACACAGTAATAAATGTGCAGTGTCTATAGCGTTACTTTGATATAATTTAGCTTCTAAAAACGTTGTTTTTATAGCTTTTTCTGCTTGTCTGGTAAGATGTAAACTCTTCCTTTGAGGGCTTGAAAAAGATGGGGTTGTAGGATTTAGTTTTTCTAGTTTATTACGTACTAAATCTAAATCAACATCAAAAGTTGTTAATATTTCAATGGCTTTTCCGTCACCTTTCCTAATCAAACCTAACAAAAGATGCTCTGTTCCAATAAAGTCATGTCCTAGTCGTAAGGCTTCCTCTTTACTGAAAGTAATCACATCTCTAACCTGTGGTGAAAAATTATCGTCCATATATTTATTTTCTATCTCTGTAAAGTTAGTAAGTTTTTTTCTTAAAAATTACAAAAAAGGTGCCAATAGTTTTCAACTGACATTCTGACGAGTAAAATAAGGTGTTTTAATGTTTAATAACCTTATAAAATTGTTAATAAATAACCGTAAAACAGTCTATATATTTTTTGTGTAAAACTGAGGGTTATAGTATCTTGCAATGTTTTAGAAAATGCAGAGAACTAGAAAGCATTTCAAAAGTGAGTTTTATCGAGTGTAAAATTCACTTTTTTGACGAAAATAAATACTAATATTTTAAAAGAAAATATATGGCAGATGGCGAAAAGTTGATACCTATCAACATTGAAGAGCAAATGAAGTCAGCATACATCGACTATTCTATGTCGGTGATAGTATCGAGAGCATTACCAGATGTAAGAGATGGTTTGAAACCAGTGCATAGAAGAGTGTTATTTGGTATGCATGAATTAGGAATTAAATCTACAGGAGCATATAAAAAATCTGCAAGAGTTGTAGGGGAAGTATTAGGTAAGTATCACCCACACGGAGATACTTCGGTATACGACTCAATGGTACGTATGGCACAAGACTGGAGTGTGCGTTATATGATGGTTGATGGGCAAGGGAACTTTGGTTCGGTTGATGGTGATAGCCCTGCAGCAATGCGTTATACCGAGGTACGTATGCAGAAAATATCAGAAGAAATGTTGTCTGATATTGAAAAAGATACTGTTGATCACAAGTTAAACTTCGATGATACGTTACAAGAACCTACGGTACTACCAACACGTATTCCTAACTTATTAGTTAATGGAGCATCAGGTATTGCAGTAGGTATGGCAACAAACATGGCGCCGCATAACTTAACTGAAGTTATTAATGGTACTATTGCCTATATTGATAATAGAGATATTGAGATTGATGAGTTAATGCAACACATCAAAGCGCCTGATTTTCCTACAGGTGGAATTATTTATGGTTATGATGGTGTAAGAGATGCTTTTCATACCGGTCGCGGACGTATTGTAATGCGTGCTAAAGCTACTATTGAAGAGGTAAAAGGACGTGAGTGTATTGTCGTAACTGAGATTCCTTACCAAGTGAATAAAGCAGAAATGATTAAGAAAACTGCAGACTTGGTTAATGATAAGAAGTTAGAAGGTATTGCAAGTATTCGTGATGAATCTGACCGTAAAGGAATGCGTATTGTTTATGTTTTAAAACGTGACGCAATTCCTAACATTGTTTTAAATAAGCTATTTAAGTATACACAGTTACAAACTTCTTTTAGCGTAAACAATATTGCTTTAGTTAATGGTCGCCCAGAGCAATTAAATTTAAAAGAATTAATTCACTACTTTGTAGAGCATAGACATGAAGTAATTGTTCGTAGAACAGAATTTGAATTAAAGAAAGCTGAAGCTCGTGCTCATATTTTAGAAGGATTAATCATTGCTTCGGATAATATTGATGAAGTAATTGCTATTATTAGAGGTTCTTCTAATGCTGATGAAGCTCGTGAGAAGTTAATTGAACGTTTTGAATTAACAGAAATTCAAGCGCGTGCTATTGTTGAAATGCGTTTACGTCAGTTAACAGGACTAGAACAAGATAAATTACGTGCAGAATATGATGAAATCATCAAAACAATTGCTGATTTAAAAGATATTCTAGCTAATGAACCAAGACGTTACCAAATTATTAAAGATGAATTACTACATATCAAAGAAAAGTATGGTGATGATCGTCGTTCGGTAATTGAATATGCAGGAGGAGATATGAGAATCGAAGACATGATTCCTAACTCTAAAGTAGTAGTAACTATTTCGCATGCTGGTTATGTGAAGCGTACAAACTTAGATGAATATAAAGTTCAGAATAGAGGAGGGCGTGGACAAAAAGGAGCAACTACTCGTAATGAAGATTTCTTAGAACACTTATTTGTAGGTACTAACCACCAATATATGTTGTTCTTTACTCAGAAAGGAAAAGTATTCTGGATGCGTGTGTACGAAGTTCCAGAAGGAGGAAAGAATACGAAAGGTAGAGCTATTCAGAACTTAATAAATATTGAGCAAGACGATAAGGTAAAAGCATTCTTGGTAACAGGTGATTTAAAAGATGAAGATTACATCAACAATCATTACGTTATTATGGCTACCAAACGTGGTCAGGTTAAGAAAACACCTCTAGAGCAATATTCTCGTCCAAGAGCTAATGGTATTAATGCAATTACTATCAAAGAAGGAGATGAGTTATTAGAAGCGAAGTTAACTACTGGAGATAGCCAAGTAATGTTAGCACTTAAATCTGGAAAGGCAATTCGTTTCGAAGAAGCTAAAACACGTCCTATGGGAAGAACAGCTTCAGGTGTTCGTGGTATTACATTGTCACATGATAATGATGAGGTAATTGGTATGGTTGCTGTAAATGATATGGAAAGTAATATCTTAGTAGTTTCAG
Organism: Tenacibaculum sp. DPLXC6; assembly: GCF_056815515.1. Lineage (NCBI taxonomy): Bacteria > Pseudomonadati > Bacteroidota > Flavobacteriia > Flavobacteriales > Flavobacteriaceae > Tenacibaculum > Tenacibaculum sp. DPLXC6. Next base: position 1,300,571 of record NZ_CP141806.1, on the reverse strand, counting down.
AAAAAGGATATGGAAAACGTTCTAATTTAGAAGATTACCGTATAACGAACCGTGGAGGTAAAGGAGTTAAAACATTGAATATATCAGAAAAAACAGGTAATTTAGTCGCTATCAAGAATGTTGATGACTCTAATGACTTAATGATTATCAATAAATCTGGGTTAACTATCAGAATGGCTGTAGAAGATTTACGTGTTATGGGTAGAGCAACTCAAGGAGTTAAGTTAATCAATATTAAAGATAATGATGATATTGCTGCAGTAGCAAAAGTTATGCATGAAAAAGACGAAGAAGAAGATGGCACGGAAATTGAAAATGAAACAAACGAAAGTCAAGAACAACAATAAATAAATCATAACTAAAAATGAAAAATCAAATTTTAGCCCTTTCTTTAGGATTAATGTCGTTAGGGGCGATTGCTCAAAAATCAGAACTTAAAGCTGCTGAGAAGGCTATAAAAAAACAAGATTTTACTACAGCATTAACTACCCTTAACGCTATTGAGGGTTCTTTAATGATGAACGGTGAAGATAAATATAAGTCTAAATTCTATTTCTTAAAAGGAAAAGCATTAGCTGCAAAAAAAGATTACAAAAAGGCAGGAGAAGCTTTGAATGCTTTAATAGCAATGAAAGAAAATAAGTATACAGATGAAGCTAAGCCTATCTTAAATCAAATGATTCAAGAAGTATCAAAAAAAGCAGTAGACTTATATAACAATAAAAAAGATTATAAGGCTGCAGCTGAAGACTTCTATTTGACATATGTATTAAGTCCTACAGATACCTCTTTTGCTTATAATGCTGCAGTTTCTGCTACTCAAGCTAAAGACTATGATAAAGCAATTGAGTATTATAGAGAGTTGCAAAAAATAGGTTATACAGGTGTTGAAAAACAATATGTAGCTACTGATAAGGCAACAGGAAAAGTTGAAAGCTTCGGTAATGATAAAGCTAGAAGAGATTTAATGGTGAAGTCAGGAAGTTATGTGAAACCAGAAATTAAATCTTCAGAGTCAAAATCAGCAACAATTGTTAAAAATGTAGCTTTAATATTAAAAGAGCAAGGAAAAACTGATGAGGCTATTGCTGCTTTTAAAGATGCTCGTGCTTCTAATCCAAAGGATTTAAATTTAATTTTAAATGAAGCTCAACTTTATGTTGATATGGGTAAAATGGATAAGTTTGGAGAGTTGATGAATGAAGCAGTGGCTTTAGATCCAGAAAATCCAACTTTATATTATAACTTAGGTGTTGTAAACTTCAATGAAGGAAGAATTGATGATGCTAAGAAGTATTACACTAAAGCAGTTGAGTTAAAACCAGATTATGCTGATGCTTATATGAATTTAGCAGTAGTAGTTTTAGATAAAGAAAAAGCTATTGTTGAAGAAATGAATAAAAACTTATCAAATTTTAAAAAGTATGATGAGTTAGCAGCAAAACAAAAAGAGGTTTATAAAGAAGCTATACCATTCTTAGAAAAAGCTGACAGTTTAAATAGAAATGTAGAAACTGTAAAAACTTTAATGAATTTATATGAAGTTTTAGAAATGAGTGATAAAGCTTCTGAATACAGAGAGTTATATAAATCAATGAAATAAGAAATTATTCAGATAATTAAAAAACCGAAACTTTAAAAAGTTTCGGTTTTTTTATGTTTTAGAATTAGTTTTTAATCAACTAAACGTTTTATAACTCTAAGTTTGTGAGTGTGTTGTTGTGTGTCAACATTATAAATACCGCTATGGTCTAACTTGTCAATACGAACTTTTCCATGAGCATGTATAATATTGTAATCATTCATAATAATCCCTACATGAGTAATTATACCTTCTTCATTATCAAAAAAAGCTAAATCACCAGGTTCGCTCTCTTCAATAAAGCTCAATACTTCTCCTTGAGTTGCTTGTTGTTTAGCGTCACGAAGTAAGTTATACCCACATAATTTATATACAGTTTGGGTAAAACCTGAACAATCAATTCCAAAAGGTGATTTTCCTCCCCACAAATAAGGAACATTTAAGAATAAAAAAGCAGTTTCTACAATTGCAGATTTAGCCAGTTTACTATTACATACTTTGCCCTCATATAAAAAGGAAGTGTTGTTAATGTTTATTTTATTATTTTTAAATAACGGAAGACGAGCTCCCATAGGAATAGTCGTTAAGTTGCTATTATTATCAGTAATAAAATCAATTAATTCACCAGCATAGTGCTTTTTCTCTTTAGATAAAAGAGTATGTGTTTCTTCTGAAATTTCTTCGTATTGTTTATTGTCGATGTATCCCTCATAATTATCGAAAACTAAACGGATTTTACTCCACTTTTTAGATTTTTCTAAGACTTCAAAATGTTCACCAAAAACAACTTGATTCACCATTTCTGAAGCATCAGAAGGTTCTAATCGAAGAGGAACAATACTCAAATTACAAATACCGAAAGACATCTACTAATAGGGGCTTTTAAAACAATTAAACTCTTTCAATAACCATTGCACTAGCACCACCACCACCGTTACAAATTCCAGCAGCACCAATTTTAGCATTGTTTTGTTTTAAAATAGAAGTTAAGGCAATAATAATTCTAGCTCCAGAAACTCCTAACGGGTGTCCTAACGAAACCGCACCACCATTTACATTTACTTTGTCAGCTGATAAACCTAAAATTTTCATGTTAGCTAATCCAACTACAGAAAAAGCTTCGTTTAATTCGAAATAATCAACATCATCAATAGAAACTCCAGCTTTAGCTAAGGCTTTTGGTAATGCCTTTGCAGGAGCAGTTGTAAACCATTTTGGTTCGTGAGCAGCATCAGCATAACCTTTAATTTTTGCTAATGGAGTTAACCCTAATTCAGCAGCTTTTTCAGCAGACATTAATACTAATGCAGCACCACCATCATTAATAGTAGAAGCATTTGCAGCAGTTACTGTACCTTCTTTTGTAAAAGCAGGACGTAAAGCAGGAATTTTATCCATTTTTACGTTTTTATATTCTTCATCTTCAGAAAAAATAATAGGTTCACCGCGACGTTGAGGTATTTCTACTGGAACAACTTCATCAGCAAACTTACCTTCACTCCAAGCTTTAGCAGAACGGTTATATGATTCAACAGCAAATGCATCTTGATCTTCTCTTGAGAATTCATATTCAACAGCACATTCATCAGCACAAACTCCCATAGCTACTTGCTCGTAAGCATCAACTAATCCGTCTTTTTGCATTCCATCTTCCATTTTAATAGGCCCAAATTTAGAACCTGTTCTAGCGTGTTGATAATGTGGAATCATACTCATGTTTTCCATACCTCCAGCTATAACAATTTCAGCATCACCTAAAGCAATAGTTTGCGCAGCTAACATGATAGATTTCATTCCTGAAGAACAAACTTTGTTAACAGTAGTACAAGGTACAGTATCAGGAATTCCTGCAAAGATTGCAGCCTGACGAGCTGGTGCTTGTCCTAAACCTGCTGAAACTACATTACCCATAAAAACTTCCTCAACCATTTCTGGTTTTAAGTTAATTTTATCTAAAGCTCCTTTAATGGCTACAGCACCTAATTTTGGTGCAGGTGTAGTTGATAATGTTCCTAAAAAACTACCAATTGGAGTTCTTGCAACCGATACTATTACTACTTCTTTCATGTGCTACTATTTGTTAATTTTTATTTATCCCAATAACCAAAAACGACTAAAATAATAAAGCTGTTAAGTGCTTAATAATTATTTTCCTACTATTGATTTCATGTATTGGGTGAATTGTATTAAGATTTGTTTTGCGAAAATAACCATTTTATAACAAGTACTCAAATAATAGAGAAAGGTTATATTTACATTTTATAAACATCAAAAATGAACGATTTAATCAACAGACTGTACAAGAATAACACGATAATTTACAAAGTATTGTTGTTCTTAATAACAGTAATTGCTATTGTATACTTGTTTCCCAAGGGAGGACAGTTTAAGTATGATTTTCCACAAGGAAAACCTTGGCAATATGATAATTTATATGCTCCTTTTGATTTTGCCATTCAAAAAACCCCAGAAGAAATAGCTGAGGAGAAAAAGGAACTTGAAAGCGGGTCAAAAAAATATTTTGTAGTAGATACATCAATAAAAACAGAGGTACTACGTTCATTTACTAATCAAGTTATCAACCTAGATTCTTTATCAACTAGCGCAGCCAGAGACTTAATAAAAGAAGGAGAGAAGCTTATTAATAGAATATATCTGTACGGTTTTTTAGATGATGCAAGTATTGATAAAGCTAGTGTAGGAGATGCGGTAGTGTTGCGAAAAGGAAATTCTATAGATGATGTTCCATTTTCAAGATTAGTACAATCAAAAGATATTTTAAGTTTTTTAAGAACCAATACAGAAGGACTTCAGTATTATAAACAACGCTTGCTTGTTAATTACTTGTCAAGCAACCTGCGTCCTAATGTAACGTACGATTATAAGTATAGTGAAAAGGAGTTAAATGAACGTTTACAAAGTATTTCTTACGCAAAAGGAAAAGTCTCAAAAGGAGAATTAATTATTTTAAAAGGAGACATTGTTGAAGGAAGAAAGTATAATGTTTTAAAATCATACGAAGTAGCCTCAAGTTCCAGAATCTGGACAAAATCAAATTATTATTGGATTGTATTTGGGTATACAATTTTAGTAGCCTTGGCATTACTAATGTTATTATTGTTTCTTGAAAGATATAGGTTTGATACTTTTAATGATAATAATAAAGTAACCTTTATTTTCTTCAATATATTTTTAATGATTTTTGTGCAAACTATGGTGGTAAAATACAATTCAGATTACCTATATGTTGTTCCGTTAAGTATTTTGCCAATTGTACTTAAAGCTTTTTTTGATGCTCGATTAGGTTTGTTTACCCATGTACTAACAGTGTTACTATTAGGGTTTATTGTGCCAAATAGTTTTGAGTTTATTTACTTACACATTATTGCAGGAATAGTAACCATATTAACGGTTTCTGAACTATATAAACGAGCAAGTCTATTTATGTCTATAGGGCAAATTACATTAATTTATATGGTTACCTATTTTGCCTTTTCCATTTTAAAGGAAGGAAATGCTGATAAAATAAATTGGATGTACTTTGGTCTATTTGCTGCCAATGGGTTGTTATCGTTCTTAGCAGTGTTTTTTATCTATTTTTATGAAAAACTATTTGGGTTGGTTTCTGATGTAACATTATTAGAACTTTCTAATACAAATTCAAAGTTGTTAAGAGATTTGAATGAAAAAGCACCAGGAACGTTTCAACACTCTATGCAGGTAGCTAATTTGGCTGAAGCAGCGGCTAATGAAATAGGAGCAAACTCGATGTTGGTGAGAACAGGAGCATTGTATCATGATATAGGTAAAATGGCAAATCCAATGTACTTTACCGAAAATCAATCTACGGGAGTAAACCCACACAATGATTTATTACCAGTAGATAGTGCACGTATTATTTTAGATCACGTAATTAACGGTATCGAAATAGCAAAAAAGCACAAGCTGCCAGATAGAATAATAGACTTTATTCGTACACACCACGGAACAAGTGTTACTTATTATTTTTATAAGAAAGAAGAAGAAAATAATCCAGATGTTGATATTCAGAAGTTTCAATACCCAGGGCCAATTCCATTTTCAAAAGAAACAGCAATTTTAATGATGTGCGATGCAGCAGAAGCAGCTTCTAAAAGTTTAAAAAACCCAACAGCACAATCGATAGATATATTAATTGATAGAATTGTAGACAAGCAAAAAAACGATAATCAGTTCATAAATTCAGATATTACTTTTAGAGAAATAGAAAAAATTAAAAAAATTATTAAGAATAAGTTGATGAATATCTATCACTTACGAGTTGAGTATCCAGAATAGATGATTTTTTTATCAAAAAAGTTTGTAGAAACGTATATATAGTTATACATTTGCACTCGCAATTTTTAGTTCACGCTTCGGCAAGAATTAAGGAGAGGTGGCAGAGTGGTAATGCAGCAGCCTGCTAAGCTGTCATCCTTCGGGATGCCCGGGTTCGAATCCCGGTCTCTCCGCAAAAAAGTTGTAGATGACACCAATCGGGGTGTAGCGTAGCCCGGTCATCGCGCCTGCTTTGGGAGCAGGAGGTCGCAGGTTCGAATCCTGCCACCCCGACACAATGGTCGCGTAGCTCAGCTGGATAGAGCATCTGCCTTCTAAGCAGACGGTCACAGGTTCGAATCCTGTCGCGATCACTGGAAGCACAATTAAAATGTGTCAAAACCTTGCAAACTATATGATTTGCAAGGTTTTCTAGTTTTTAGGCCATCATATTAAATGGTATAATTTGATACAATTCGGTGACACTTTCGGTGACACCTAATTAAATTTAATTGAGTGTCACCGAATTAGATGTAAAAAACTGGTTTTTAAATAGTTGATTTGATTTTTGTCTTAGGTGATTATTAATTTTTAAGACAGTAACTATGAAAACAAACCAATCATTTAGCCTGCTATTTTGGGCTAGAACTTCAAAAGATAGTGCTTTAAATGCTTCAATTTATGCGAGAATAACAGTAAACGGTAAAAGGATAGAATTTAGTTTGTCTAAGAATATTCTTAAATCAGAGTGGGATTCAAAAAAGGGGAGAGTAAAAGGAAGCAAAGAAAATTCCAGAGTCATTAACAACTACTTAGAGCACGTAAAAGGCCAAATAAATATGGCTTATAACGAGTTGCTACAAGAAGGTAAGCTAATTACTTCAGCATCCATTAAAGCTAGGTACTTTGGCGAAGACACAAAACATTATACAATTAAAGAGCTGTTTGAATATCACAATACTGTTTCAGAGCATAAACTTAACAAGTATACAATGAAGCATTACAAAACAACTCAAAAGTATATCAAGCTTTTTCTAGCAAAAAAATATAAAAAAAATGATGACTACCTAAGAAACCTTAACTATGCTTTTATCGTAGATTTTGAACACTTTTTAAAAGCGCATACTCCAAACGATCATCAACGAAAGATAAGTAATAATACCGCTATGAAACACCTTCAAAGACTTCGTAAAATGGTGACGATGGCTTTTCATAATGAATGGATTGATAGAGATCCATTTGTAAAATTCAAATCATCGTTTGAAAAAAGAGAACGAGAGTATTTAACAGAAGAAGAATTAAAAAGATTGGTGGAATTTAATAGTTCAATTAATCGATTGAATATTGTTAAAGATTTGTTTGTTTTTAGTTGTTATACAGGAGTATCGTATATTGATATTATGCAGCTGACTAGTGATAATATAATGAAAGGTATTGATGGAGAAGATTGGATAGTTACAAAAAGACAAAAAACAAATACTTCTATCAAGGTTCCATTGTTTGATATTCCCAAATATTTAATAGAGAAATATCGTGATCATCAAAGAACAGCTTTTTCCAATACATTATTTCCGGTAGTCTCAAACCAAAAAGTAAATAGCTATTTGAAAGAGATAGCAGATATATGTTCTATAAAGAAGAACTTAACATTTCATATGGCTCGTCATACGTTTGCAACGACAATAACACTAAGTAATGGAGTGCCAATTGAAACTGTTTCAAAACTGTTAGGGCATACGAAGATTGCTACGACACAGATTTACGCTAGAATCTTAGATAAGAAGGTGAGTGAAGATATGAGAGAGTTAAAAACACGGATTTCATAAAAAAGTAAGTGTTAACTCTATGTTTTTTTAAAATAATATGTTCATTTTTAATGTGTTATGTTTGGTGTTTCGATTTTTTTTACAAAATTGAGGTGCTAAAAACTATGAAATGATGTCCCCTTCAATTGAGAACTATGAGTCTCAACAAAAGAGAACTGCCCAAGAGGTAGGTTCTAAAGTAGAAATACTTAAAAAGCACATACATAAAGCAAAGGTTTTTCTGTATGAACTTAGGCTTTTTATACGTGAAAATCATTTTGAATCTGATAAAGATGAAATTCATTTTTTCAAAAATGTAAAACCAAAGATTTGTGCAGATTTAACTTTTTATTCAGAGCAACTAGAGTATGAGGTTTTAAAACCGAATTCATCAATAAGTGTTCAAAAGCAATATGTAAAGTCTGTATTGAAAAAGCTGGAATATCATAAAAGGAAAAATATAGCCTTCTATAAATACTACAAGCAAAAAGGGACGGTGTTAGATCATATTTATTTTCTAAGAGGAAACGAGCAGCTAGAATTATTCAATGTGAGTCTAATCCCATCCTTAGATCCTGAGTTTTTTACGAGTCATTGTCTTTTAGCATCTCAGGTGTTGAGTTATGATTTATTGACAGAATTTTACAAAAAAGAGCTTTTAAACTTTAAGAAAATTGAAAGCGGTCATTTCAATACCTCAGTAGAATCATCTATAGATTGGAATATCAATTGGACAGCATCTAAAACCGATTTAATAGAATTAATTTATGCGTTAAAAGTTTCTGGAGCTATAGATGGCGGAGTAGGAAATATCAATCAAATCTCTAAAGTACTTTCAGAATTATTTAATGTAGAATTGGGTAATTTTTATAAAACCTATTCAGAAATCAAGAATCGAAGTAAAGACAGAACTAAATTTCTCAACAAATTAGTCCAGAGTTTACAAGCAAAACTCGATTATGATGATAGTTTATAACTATTCGTAATACATACGTAACTACGATAGTAGTTTTTAGATGAAATTATAGTGCTAGAGTTGGCTTTATAATACTTGTTTTATCCTAAAAACTACATTAATACTCTTGAAGTATGGAAAAAATATTTTTCGTTACTACCTAGTACATATCGAAATAGATCAAAAAAACACACTCACATTTGCAATACAAAAATCAAATCAACGATTCACGAACACTTGTTTATCAAAATAGTAAAGTTCGTGAGTTAAATCAACAAGAAGAGGCTGTATGAATTGTGGGGGCATTCTGCAGCTTCTTTAATTAAAATGAATTTTACAAATGCCAACATCAATCATTACAACAGACGATTTAAGAGAGTTTAAACTTGAGTTATTAGGAGATATCAAAGAACTATTGAATTCACGATCTACCTCAAAACCTAAAAAGTGGTTAAAATCACAAGAAGTAAGGGAGTTATTAAGCATCTCACCAGGAACATTACAAAACCTCAGGATAAATGGAATTTTACCATATTCTAAAGTAGGTGGAGTAATTTATTACGATTACGAAGAAATCCTAAAAGTAATCGAAGAAAACAAAATCCATAACAAATTTTAGAGGTGTCATTGCGTAGGGCAACAGTGACATGGTAATCTTATGAATAGAATTTGTTTGGTATTCCAAGGTACAGGCGAAAAAGCTCATTAATAAAAAACATAACCGACCTATTTTACTTTCAGTAGAATTCAAGGTTATTGAGTATAAGAGAATCCAAAGAGTTTACGGTCTGGATTCGGATACGAAATACAACGTAGAATTCAAAAAAAGGAAAATACGTCTAGATTTTTTTGGTTCGTTTTTTCATTAATGGAAAAAATGAACAACATAAATAAAACACGATGTGTAATTTGTTTATTGGATAAGTAAAAAATGAAAATGGGAAAATGGAAACATGGATACAACTCTAATACACCAAGGCAAGAAAAAGAACATATAAAAACACATATGTCAGAAGTCAATTACATAAAACACTTAAATACTGTTTTCTTTCAATTCTCAAAAGACAAGCGATTAAATCCAACTCATATCAGTTTGTATATGGCCTTGTTTCAATTATGGAATATAAACCGATTCCCAGAAGATTTTTTTATCAATAGGGAAGAAGTAATGCAACTGTCAAAAATAGGTTCAAAATCAACGTATCATAGATGTTTGAAGGAGTTGAATCATTGGGGTTACGTTGTGTATTTCCCTTCACATAATCCATATCGAGGTAGTAAAATAAAGATGCTCAAATTCAGTACAACCTCTAAACAAGTAGAAGGACACAATAGTACCAAAAATGGTATAAGTACTAAACAAGCATTGGTACCTATATATAAACATATACAAACTATAGAAAACAATATAAACGGTGAAAATGAAAAAAATCGAGAAAAAGGTTTTCAATCAGATAATGAAGCACATACAGGTTACGACAAACAAAACAGAAACGCTTGTACTGAGCGAAGTCGAAGTATCCCAAATAAGGACAACCTAAAAATAAGTAACGATAAGAATTACAATGAACCACTTTAATCTCATTACGAGAATTAAGCAATTAAAAGTAAACCGTCATTGCGAGGAACTTAGTGATGTTGCAATCTTATTAATCGGAGCGCAGGATTCATAACCCTGAGGTTAAAGTTAGAATAGCGACCTAAGATTTGCAGGCGAGTGTCAAACATTTGAAAATAGCGCAAAAAAGAAAAGCTGTTTGAGTGAAGCGAGTTCTTTTCTTTTTAGCTATTAAAAATCAGATTGACCGCTGAAAATCCAAGTCTTGATTTTTTGTTTCGTTTTGCATCAAGGCAAAATGAAAAGAATTAAAAAAGGATGATTACACCACTAGTAAAAGAAGAAAAGAGATCTAAAAATAAAATCCGTCATTACGATGAATGTCATTTACGTGTTAATCTTATGAGTAAAATCTACTAGAAATTTTAAGTATAGACGAAAACCTCTTTTAAAAAAAATGAAAACCAAAACGCCACATATCATTTACGAAAACGGAGTAGAGTACCAATTAGGAAGTTTAAGTGACAATCACATACACTACGACTTTACTAAAATACTTGTCTATCTCAATATAAAAGGAAAATTATTATTTGGCGAATCATTTAAAATCTATGAAGAAGACATGCAGATTATTTACAAGCTATGCTGTTACTTTATACAGGATGAGGAAGCGTGTAAAAAAATGAACATAGATATTCATAAAGGATTATTGTTAACGGGTCCTGTAGGATGCGGAAAAACTTCGTTGATGAAACTATTACGTTATATGGTACCGCATCAAAAGAAATACAAAATCATTCCATGTCGTAACACAGTATTTAGTTTCAACCATTTAGGATTTAAAACAATAGACGATTACGGTAATGATGGGTTTTATTGCTTTGACGATTTAGGAATAGAACCATCTGGCAGACATTACGGAAAAGATTGTAATGTAATGGGAGAAATCCTCTTATCTCGTTACGACCTCTTTTGTCACCCTGAGCTTAGTCGAAGGGTCAAAACACATTGTACCACCAACCTCAACGCACAAGAGCTAGAAGAACGATACGGAAACCGTGTTCGATCAAGAATGCGCCAACTTTTCAATTTAATAGCTTTTGATAAGGAAAGTATAGATAAGAGAATATAAAATAAGACCTATTAATTTTGGTTTTAAAAAACAACACAACACTACGTTGTTGCGTATTATCAACATAATGTGTATTTTTGTTGAAAATAAGCAACAATAATGAGTTCGAAGAGAAATATAATTTTTCCCAAGCATCAGGAAATTATGGAGCGTTTGGGTGAAAATATCAAACTGGCACGTAAAAGAAGAAAACTAACAACTGTTCAGGTTTCAGAAAGAGCAGGTATAGATAGAACGACTCTGTATAAAATCGAAAAAGGAAACTCAAGTGTAACCATAGGGGCTTATTTTAATGTACTTCGGGTACTTGGATTACAAGACGATTTCCTTAAGCTTGCAGCCGATGATGAATTTGGAAGAAAGTTGCAAGACCTTGATTTAATATAAACTAAAGACGAAGTGGTAGCGAAGAAAACCAGAGAGTAAGAGTAGCAACGCATAAAAAATAAAATTATTAAAACCGACCTATTTTTGTTTTAGTAGAATTCAAGGTTATTGAGTATAAGAGAATCCAAAGAGTTTACGGTCTGGATTCGAATACGAAATACAACGTAGAATTCAAAAAAAGGAAAAGTTTGTCTTGATTTTTTGTTTCGTTTTGTATCAAGGCAAAATGAAAAGAATTAAAAAGGATGATTACACCGTTAGAAAAAAATGAAAAGAGACCTAAAAATAAAACTCGTCATTACGAAGAACTTAGTGACGTGGCAATTTTATAAATCAGAGCTCAGGATTCATAACCCTGAGTTTTAAAGACAGTAAAATAAAATTATTAAAACCGACTTATTTTTGTTTTAGTAGAATTCAAGGTTATTGAGTATAAGAGAATCCAAAGAGTTTACGGTCTGGATTCGAATACGAAATACAACGTAGAATTCAAAAAAAGGAAAAGTTTGTCTTGATTTTTTGTTTCGTTTTGCATCAAGGCAAAATGAAAAGAATTAAAAAGGATGATTACACCGCTAGAAAAAAATGAAAAGAGATCTAAAAATAAAATCCGTCATTGCGAGGAACATAGTGATGTGGCAATTTTATGAATCAGAGCTCAGGATTCATAACCCTGAGTTTTAAAGACAGTAAAATAAAATTTTAGTAGCCGACCTATTTTTGTTTTAGTAGAATTCAAGGTTATTGAGTATAAGAGAGTCCAAAGAGTTTACGGTCTGGATTCGAATACGAAATACAACGTAGAATTCAAAAAAAGGAAAAGTTTGTCTTGATTTTTTGTTTCGTTTTGCATCAAGGCAAAATGAAAAGAATTAAAAAGGATGATTACACCGCTAGAAAAAAATGAAAAGAGATCTAAAAATAAAACTCGTCATTACGAAGAACTTAGTGACGTGGCAATTTTATAAATCAGAGCTCAGGATTCATAACCCTGAGTTTTAAAGACAGTAAAATAAAATTTTAGTAGCCGACCTATTTTCGTTTTAGTAGAATTCAAGGTTATTGAGTATAAGAGAATCCAAAGAGTTTACGGTCTGGATTCGAATACGAAATACAACGTAGAATTCAAAAAAAGGAAAAGTTTGTCTTGATTTTTTGTTTCGTTTTGCATCAAGGCAAAATGAAAAGAATTAAAAAGGATGATTACACCGCTAGAAAAAAATGAAAAGAGATCTAAAAATAAAATCCGTCATTGCGAAGAACTTAGTGACGTGGCAATTTTATAAATCAGAGCTCAGGATTCATAACCCTGAGTTTTAAAGACAGTAAAATAAAATTTTAGTAGCCGACCTATTTTCATTTTAGTAGAATTCAAGGTTATTGAGTATAAGAGAATCCAAAGAGTTTACGGTCTGGATTCGAATACGAAATACAACGTAGAATTCAAAAAAAGGAAAAGTTTGTCTTGATTTTTTGTTTCGTTTTGCATCAAGGCAAAATGAAAAGAATTAAAAAGGATGATTACACCGCTAGAAAAAAATGAAAAGAGAACTAAAAATAAAATCCGTCATTGCGAGGAACATAGTGATGTGGCAATTTTATGAATCAGAGCTCAGGATTCATAACACTGAGGTTAAAGTTAAACCAGTGACCTAAGAGTTGCAAGCGAGTGTCAAACATTTGAAAATAGCGCAAAAAAGAAAAGCTGTTTGAGTGAAGCGAGTTCTTTTCTTTTAGCTATTAAAAATCAGATTGACCGCTGAAAATCCAAGTCTAGATTTTTTTGGTTCGTTTTTTCATCAATGAAATCAACTTTGTTGATTCATGAACACCATGAACAGATAAAAGATTTGTGAACTAAAAAAATGAACAACATAAAATAAAAACAGTAGTATACTTTAAGTACAAAAAAAATGGCAAAGGGTAAACAAGACATATTCATCTACGCACATTGGAAAGGATTGGAAGAACCTCAATTAATGGGAATACTTTCTGCATTGTACGCTAAAGGAAAAAAAGCATTCAGTTTCGAGTATGATAAAGATTGGTTAAAATCTAAAGAACAGATGCTGTTAGATCCAGACATACAGTTCTATAGCGGACCACAATATCCCAATAAAAAAGAAAATTTCGGAGTGTTTTTAGACAGTATGCCAGATACTTGGGGACGAACCTTAATGAAACGAAGAGCAGCGCAGCAAGCAATTGAAAAAGGAGAGAAGGCAAAGACATTATACGAAATTGATTACTTGTTAGGGGTTTATGATGAAAGCAGAATGGGAGCTTTACGTTTTAAACTAGACCCTGAAGGACAGTTTTTAGACGACAACGAACTAAACCCAACACCGCCGTGGTCATCTATTCGAGAACTACAAGAAGCAGCAAAGAATTTTGAAAACGACGATGATAATGATGAGGTAAGAAAATGGCTAGCGGTATTAATGGCACCAGGATCTTCTTTAGGAGGTGCAAGACCAAAGGCTAACATACTAGATGAAAATAAGGAGTTATTAATTGCAAAATTTCCCTCAAAAAACGATACGATAGACAAAGCTGCTTGGGAATACTTAGCGTATCAGTTAGCGACCAAGGCAGGAATTCCTATGGCGCCATCAAAAATTGAAAAGATTAGTGGTAAGTTCAATACATTTTTTACCAAAAGATTTGATCGTGAAGATGGAGCTAGACTTCATTTCGCTTCGGCTATGACCATGACAGGTAATAACGAAGATACCATAAGAGATAACCCCGCAAGTTATTTAGATTTGGCGGAATTTATCCAAAACTACGGAGCAATGGTTAACGATAATTTAGAACAGTTATGGCGTAGAGTAGTATTTAATATTGCCATTTCAAATACCGATGACCATTTACGCAACCATGGCTTTATATTAACCAATCAAGGTTGGGTATTGTCACCAGCCTATGATTTGAATCCCTCTATAGACAAAGATGGATTGGCACTTAATATCGATATGGATAATAATGCGCTTGACTATGATTTAGTAAAAAGTGTAGGAGAGTTTTTCCGTTTAGATAACAAACAAATGGATAAAATCATTCAAGAAGTAGTAGAAGTAGTAGGAACTTGGAAAGAAGTGGCGGACAAGATTGGAATTTCAAAAAGAGAACAACAAATAATGAGCAAGGCTTTTAATGTTTAAATAAATCGCCAAGAACTAGAAGAACGATACGGAAACCGTGTCCGATCAAGAATGCGGCAACTCTTTAATTTAATTGCTTTTAACCAAAATTCATCAGATAAAAGAATATAATAAATGTGTATTATAATAAACAATTATGTTGTTTTTTGCTATATTTGTGTATTATAATAAACTATATAATGATTGATGTTGTTACAATTAAAGACGTTAAGTTACAATTAGGAGAACTTTGTAAGCAGAAGAGACAAAATTACGAGATGTCTCAACAAGACCTAGCAGAAGCATTAGGAATCTCTAGATATACCATTCAAAAATTTGAAAATGGTAAAAATGCGACATTAGATACCGTCTTAAAAATAGCAAATCATTTTGATTTATTAAATAGTCTATATCAAGCTTTAAAAGATATTGAAAAGTCTAATGATATAAATTCAATGTACTAAGATGGCTAAAAATAAGATTATAGAAGTTATGTTATTTGGTCAAGAGATAGGAAAACTAGGCTATGATGTAGATAAAAGGAATTCTTATTTTCAATACAACCCCGATTTTTTAGAATCCAACCAATACACCAATATTTTTCCCTACGTATTTAAAAGAATAAAACCAGTACAGGTATTTAATAAATTTGAAGGAGAAACATTTAGGGGACTACCGCCAATGATTGCCGATTCTTTACCAGATATGTTCGGAAATATTATTTTTAAAGAGTGGTTTGAGGCTAAAAATAAAGAGTTTAAAAAAATTACACCATTAGAACAGTTAACCTATGTTTCGAATAGAGGTATGGGAGCCTTAGAATATAAACCTACTGCTAAAATACCGAAATCATCAACAATTAATATTGACGAAATTGTTGAAGTTTTAAATAAAGTGTTAGATTTAAAAAATGAAACAACAGCAGAGACATTAAATGATGCAGCGCTGTTAAACGTTTTTAAAATAGGAACTTCAGCTGGAGGAGCTAGACCCAAAATTTTAATTTCAGAACATAAAGAAACAGGTAAAATAATTCCTGGAGATATTGAGTATGGAGATGATTATAACCACTATTTAGTAAAGTTATGTATGAATGAAGAATGGGGGTATAACAGAGAAAAAGTTGAATATGCGTATTACCTAATGGCAGAAGAAACAGGTATTCAAATGATGCCTTCAAAACTAATAGAAAATAAACATTTTGCTACGCTGCGTTACGACAGACAAAAGGGAGAAAAACAACATGTGCTTACAGCAACAGGTTTAACGGGATGGGATTTTAAAAAACCAGAGGATGGAAGTTATGAAAATGTATTCAAATTAGCGTTAGACCTTAAAGTGCCTTATAAAGACATACAAGAATTGTTCAGGCGTATGGTGTTTAATTTGGTTTTTGCTAATATCGATGACCACTTAAAGAATCACAGTTTTATATATAACAAGGAAACAAATTCATGGAGTTTAGCCCCTGCGTACGATTTAACATACCCATTGAATATCAATTTCAATTATAATAATATAGCTAGAGCATTATCGATCAATAATAAAAGAGCAGAGATCACTTTAGAAGATATCATGACGATTGCCGAAACCTATGCAATAAAAAATCCTAAAGGAATTATAAAAGAAGTTCAAAATGTAAAGAAAAGTTGGGGAAGCATTACTAAAGAATTAGAAATACCGGAAAAAGTGAGAAATAGTATTAAAAAGGAGTTTCTAACTTTTTTATAAAAAGTATTACGAAAAATACATCAAATGGGTCTATTACCAAGTAAATGAATTAGACCCCCTAAAATAATTTAACACACCTCATAACTTCTCGAATACGTCATGCTGTTCCGAAATTTCGGAAGACTTCAGTATCTCATCATGTAAAATCACAAACCTGTCATTTCGATCCCGACACTTCAGGGTGAGAAATCGCAAGGTTCAGCGAAGCTAAATCTTACCAATGTAACCAATACGTCATTTCGAATCCCGACACTTCGGGATGAGAAATCCTTTTATCTTGTTACGACCTCTTTTATCATCCTGAGTTTAGTCGAAGGGTTAAAACACATTGCACTACCAAACTCAACGTACAAAAACTAGAAGAACGATACGGAAACCGTGTCCGATCAAGAATGCGCTAACTATTTAATTTGATTGCTTTTGATATAGAAAATGTAGATAAACGAAGGTAAATTTTACCCATGTTTATTAAACGAGTGTAAAATAACCAATAATTCACTCTCATTTACCGTCTTTGCGAGAAGGTACACCGAAGCAATCTCATAAAATAAGTCAGAATCTAAACCCGTCATAGAATCTGGCAGGCGAGCGTCAATAGTTTAAAAACGCCGTTAAAAAAGAAAAGTTGTTTGAGCGAAGTGAGTTATTTTTCTTTTAGGCGTAGAAAACGTAATTGACCGCCGAAGATTTAAGACTAGCGTTTTTTGTTTCTTTTTTGGGCAATGCAAAAAAGAATGAATTATTTATAAAACCACAAGAATGAATTCATATTTTAATTATCATAAAGCAACCAAATGGCTAGAATCTAAAGGACAAGAACTATTTGGCATTCACATCAAAATTTATGATGAAGACATAACCATCATTCATAAACTCATGGCGTATTGCACAGGTGATGAAGAAATAGCACGTCAACTCAACATCAATTTAGAAAAAGGGATTCTGCTTTCTGGTCCTATTGGTTGCGGTAAAACAACCTTAGTGACTCTGATGAAATATTTGGCAACTCCTCAAAATAAATACTATGTAAAATCCGGTAGAGAAGTGAGTTTCGAATTCATTAATGAAGGTTACCAAGTAATTAACAGATATAGCAAACCAAGTTTGCATCAATCCAAAGTAGGCATCATCTGCTTTGACGATCTTGGTACTGAAAATAATTTAAAATACTTCGGCAACGAATGTAATGTGATGGGAGAAATTCTTTTAAGTCGCTACGATCTATTTATTAGTAAAAAAGTCAAGACACATCTCACCACCAACCTGTCTGCATCAGAACTAGAATATTTTTATGGCAATCGAGTAAGAACCAGATTAAGAGAATCGTTTAATCTAATCGCCTTTAGCAATAAATCAAAAGACAAACGAAGGTAATTATTTAATCTTTTCAAACATAATTGATGTCGGTGTTCATTATTCTTTGATGTTCATTGTCAATGAACACGTTAAAGCAGTGAACAAGTGATTCCTTACATAACTACACCCTTAAAGGTATAAACACAATATAATTATAAAGTTTACACCCTTTAAGGTATAATTATAAAATAATTTCCTATATTGTACCCATAAAGGTATAATAAAATGGAATGGGATAGAGAAAACACCATAGCCCAATTTGTAAGGGATAGACGTAAAAAAGCAAATCTAACACAGGTAGAGTTATCAGACTTCACTGGTGTTGGCTTGCGTTTTGTACGCGAACTCGAACAGGGAAAACCAAATGTAATGACCGATAAAGTAAATCAGGTTCTGTTATTTTTTGGACACACACTAACACCAACACCTATAAGCAATGAGACAAGGAGAAATATGGGTAAATAAAACGTTAGCTGGTATATTAACCGAGGACGATAACGGCTATCTTTTCCAATATGAAAAAGCATATCTAGAAAATGAAAACAGATTAGCAGTCAGTTTAACCTTACCATTACAAGAAGAACCGTTTAGTGCCGAATACCTATTCCCTTTCTTCGATGGTTTAATTCCGGAAGGTTGGTTATTAGACATTGCACATAAAAATTGGAAAATAAATCCAAGAGATCGCATGGGCTTATTACTAACCACCTGTAGAGATTGTATTGGTAATATTAGCATTATAGAGAAAGTATGAACTACTGTTTAGCATGTCATAAAAAACTAGAAGATGGCGAAACAAACTACCATCAAAACTGCCTAATTACATTTTGGCAAGAAGACACACCTGTGCTAAAATTAGACTATGAGCTATCTCAAATCGAAGCACTCGCAAAAGAAAACGTAGCACAACGTATTATTGTTACAGGCGTACAACCAAAATTATCATTAGGTTTCACACAAGAAAATGCTCAAAATAGGCTAACCATTGTAGGCGCATTAAATGGCAGGTATATTTTAAAACCACCATTTCAAATGTATCCACAAATGCCGGAAATTGAAGCGTTATCTATGTTATTAACACAAGCTTGTGGAATAGCAACAGTACCCTTTTTATTAATACCTCTTAAGGATGGTGCTTTAGCCTATTTAACCAAACGTATAGATCGAACTGCCAATAACGAAAAATACCCAATGGAAGATGCTTGTCAATTCACAGAGCGACTCACAGAGCATAAATACCGTGGTTCTTACGAGCAAATTGCAAAAGGCATTATAAACTATGCCCAAAACCCATTACTGGATGCCGTAAAATTTTATGAGCAAGTTATTGTTTCTTTCCTCATTGGAAATAACGATATGCATTTAAAAAACTTTTCACTCATAGCTAACGACAGTAAAAACTATAAATTGGCTCCAGCCTATGATATGGTAGCAGTTAAATTATTGATTCCAGAAGATCAAGAAGAATTAGCGCTAAACCTCAACGGAAAAAAGCGAAAAATTAAACGTTTAGATTTTAACGAAGCTATGGCAAAAGCACAAATTCCTGCAAAAGCGATTGAAAACCTATGGAATCGTATAGAAAAAGGGATGCTGCAATGGCAAGAATTAATTGCCTGTAGCTTGTTAAGTGATGAAAACAAAAGCACTTTAATAGCACTAATAGAAAACAGAGCGAAACAATTAGAATTAAACACTAAATTTTAAAGCTAATAAATTACAAACACCATGCAAGTACAAGGACTAGTTCAAAATATCGAAACTTCAGAAAAAGTCAAATCACACCTTATACAAGTGCTCGAAGCCTTTCAGAATTTGGACTACCATAAGCTAAATGAGTTGTTAGATGACGAAGCCTATTACGAAGACATGAAAAAAAACAGCGTTCATCTATAAGCAAATGCAAATCTTTAAAGAGCTTCGAAAAAATGGAGATACACATCTAAATCTTTCTACAAATATATGTGCTGGTTGTTTATGTACCGAACCCGTTTTTGTGCTCACTGGTAATAAGTCTGGTCATAAATATGCCATTTATATTCAATTCACTCAAGGTGAAATAACAGATATATTCAGATGTTCAGAACATTCAGACTGGTTAAACGGCATGTTACCTTTTTAAACTTCAAAGTACTTATTTCTTATGATTCTTAAACTCACTATATTTTAAAAATATGAGAGACAAATACTATTTTATATAAAACCAATTCCATAAATTTGAAATGAAGGCAAACTTTAATTTTTATTAAACTTAATATGCTAAAAGAACTTTTAAAATTAAAAGGGGTAAAACAAAAATGGCTCGCTAACAAAATTGGTGTTAGTGAAGTAACCGTAAGCAATTGGGTAAAAGAGAAGTCAATTCCAAGTGATAAAAATTATCAAAAAATTAGTGAAGCTTTAAATATTCCTCTAAAAGATTTAATGAATTAATGGTGGTGGAAAAAAAATATAAATTCTCTTTTACAGCAGCGTCTTTAAGAACTAAAGATTTAGTGACAGTCGTTTTATCGGAAACCTCAAATAATACTCATGATCTTGAATTAACTTTAGGCAATGGGAAATCTGCAACCGGTAAACGGTTATTATTAGAACTAAACAATTGGATAAGTACATTAACCAAACATCAAATAAATGTGCTGCAAAATGGCAGTTTTAAATCACAAAACGAAATTGCCTTTTTAGCAGTATGTAAATACTTTGACTTTATACGTGATTTCGTAATAGAAGTCATAAGAGAAAAATATATAGTTTTTGATTATGAACTTACCGATGGCGATTATCTTTCTTTCTTTAGAAGAAAAGCAGAGTTTCATCCAGAAATGGAGAATTTAACCGAGATAACACAAAAGAAAATTAAACAAGTAACCTTTAAAATGTTGGAACAAGCTGGTATTATTAATAATGTGAAGTCTAGAATCATTCAACCTCAATTGTTAGAGTCAGATACGAAAAAAGCAATAGTAAAAGATAATCCAGAATTATTAAAAGTGTTTCTGTATTCAGATATAGACATACAAAGATTACAAGAAGCCTATGAATAGCCTAAATAAAAAATTTGAACACTTATATAGTGTTATTTCATCCTCTAATTTTCTAAATAAGGAATCTTTAGGTGGCGAAATACCTTTCTTTATTGCAGCTTACGAGGCTGAACAAGAATTGGACTGCAGAGAAGAAATAAAACTACTAAAAAGAAAACTAGAAAATTCTGGTATAGAAATATTAGAATTAAACTTATATGACCTTACATGCGAAATCCTTGAAGCAAAAGGCGGTATGGAGCGCATGTTTAAAATTGAAAAAGCAAAAAGTAAAGACAAGTTTTTAAGAGCCTTACAATCGTCTTTAAACATCCATCAAGTATTAATGCCTTTAATTAAAGAGAAAATCGATGCGAGTAATGCCAAAGTATATTTCTTAACTGGTATTGGTTTGGTGTTTCCTTTTATACGGTCTCACAACGTATTAAATAATTTACAAAACATTGCAAAAGAAGCACCAACTGTCGCTTTTTTTCCAGGTGAATATAATGGGCATTCGTTAAATCTGTTTGGCAAACTAAAAGACGACAATTACTACAGAGCATTTAATATTTTTAAAATAGAAGCAAAAATATGATCAAAGATTTTTTTGAAAAAGACATAAATAGACCTATCGAAACGGTTATCAAAGCAGATGATCGAGACCATATAGCAACAGAAGTTACCGAATACGTTATTACAGACGAAATTGCTAAAAAAATAAGAGATTTTTTTCAAGCTTACAATGATTATGCTGGTGCCAATGGTGTTTGGATTTCTGGTTTCTTCGGTAGTGGTAAATCACATTTATTAAAAATGATTTCCTATGTACTAGAAAACAAACAATACGATGGATATCATTCTGGCGAATTGTTTGCTGAAAAGGTAGACGACGATGCCATGTTAAAAGCCGATATTTTAAACGCAACACGTATTCCGTCAGAGTCTGTACTATTCAACATAGATCAACAAGCACAAATTACCAGTAAAGAAGATGCCAATGCTATTCTTGCTGTATTTTATAAAGTATTCTATGACCATTTGGGCTATTACGGATTTCAACCGCATGTAGCAGAGTTTGAAATGTGGTTAGATAGCAAAGGTAAATACGAAGCATTTAAAACAGAGTATGAAAAAGTAAACGGTATTACTTGGGAAGTAGATCGATTAGAATATTTTGTTGTTGAGGTGAAAGATATTTTGGCAACAATTTTTAATGAAAGTCCTGATAAATATGAAAACATCCTTGATGAATTAGAAGACAGGAACAAACAGTCTATTGAAGATTTTTGTAATCGTGTAAAAAGCTACATTGACACGAAACCCAAAGGCTTCCGTTTAAATTTCTTTGTAGATGAAGTTGGCCAGTATATAAGTGACAACACAAAGCTCATGCTAAACTTGCAAACCATCGCAGAAACTTTAGCAACCAAAACTAAAGGAAACTCTTGGATATTAGTGACCTCGCAAGAAGATATGGAAACGGTTGTTGGTGATATGAACAAAAGCCAGCAAAACGACTTTTCGCGTATCCAAGCACGTTTTAAAATAAAAATACCATTAACCTCTGCCAATGTTGATGAGGTGATAGAAAAACGATTGCTTCACAAAAAAGATACCTATCAAAAGCAATTAGAAAACGCGCATAAAACCAATGCGGCTCATTTACAATCGCTCTTGTCTTTTTCAGAAGCTGGTGTGCAGTTTAAAGGTTTTAAAAGCGATAAGGATTTCGCAAATAAATTTCCCTTTGCACCGTATCAATTCGATTTGTTTCAACAATGTCGTATTGCTTTATCCAACCACAATGCTTTTCAAGGAAAACATGCTTCCGTAGGAGAGCGTTCTATGCTTGGTGTGTTTCAGCAAGTTATTCAAGCCATAGAAAAGAGAGATGAAAACGCTTTAGTAAGTTTCGACTTAATGTTTCAAGGGATTCGTAACGAATTACGTGGAGACATTCAACAATCGTTACAATTAGGAGAGCGACAACTAAACGATCCATTCGAAATTAAAGTTTTAAAAACACTCTTTTTAGTAAAATACTTCAATAGTTTTAAAACCACCAAACGCAATATTTCGGTGTTATTGATAGATGATATCAATGTCGATTTAAAAGCCCACGAAGAAAAAATTGAAAAAGCACTAACCGTTTTAGAAAACCAAAGTTATGTGCAACGTAATGGCGACATCTATGAGTTTCTAACCGATGATGAAAAGGATATTGAAGAAGAAATTAAAAATACAGAGATTGATGATCAGGCAGTAACCACCTTACTAAAGGAAATTCTGTTTGATGAGATTATCAAAGACAATCGTATTACATACCTAAACAACAAACAAGCTTATGATTTTACTAGTAAAATAAACGGAACCATATTAGGCCGTGAAAAAGAACTGGAAATTGAAATCATAACAGACGATTTCGAAAACAACGAAACCTATATCCAATCACAAACTATGGGTAGTACTGCTATGAAATTGTTGTTGTCACCCAGTCCAACCTTTATGCGAGATATACGCATGTACATAAAAACGGCAAAGTACGAAAGGCAAAATCGAGGTAACAGTACCAGTCCTCAAGTAGCACGTATTTTACAGGAAAAATCCATTCAGAACGTCACACGTAAAAAGAACTTAATCACATTGGCCAACAAAGCATTGGCAGAATCTAATGCTTTTGTAAATGGTAGCAAATTAGAAGCGTCTTCTACAGCCGATGGTAAAACCAAAGTCATTAACGTATTTCAAAATTTAGTGGCTGCCGTATATCCTAATTTACGCATGCTTAAAGGCGTGGCGTTTACAGAAGATACCATTAAAACAACCATACATACCAAACAAGACGATTTATTTTCTGGTGACGATGCCACCATGTCCGAAGCTGAAACAGAAATATTAAGCCTCATCAACAGGCGTAAAAAACAAAGCGACCGCACATCGTTAAACGATGTAAAAAATGAGTTTATAAAAAAACCGTATGGTTGGTACCCTAATGTGGTGTGGACTACCATTGCTAAATTGTACAAACGTGGTAAAATAGAATTAACACAAAATGCCAATTTATTAGAAAATGATGAGGTGTTAAATGCCCTATTAAACAGCTCAAACCATGGCAATACTTTATTAGAACCACAAGCAACCTTTAATGATGCGACTGTAAAAAAATTAAAAGACATCTATAAAGATGCGTTTGATGAAAGCTGCACCTTCCGCGAAGCAAAAGATGTTGCGACTGCATTCAAAGAAAAACTAAAGGACATGTCTATACAAGTCAATCAACTATTAGCTAGTAAACGAGATTATCCATTTTTAGGCAGTTTAGAAACCTTTGCAGACCAATTGACAAAGTGGTCTAAAAAGGAGTACGCCTATTTCTTAATTAATACTAACGATTTTGAAGATGTTTTACTAGATACTAAAGAAGATTTGCTAGATCCTATCAAGAGATTTATGAATGGTGAGCAACGTAATATTTACGATCAGGTTAAAAAATTGCTCGATGGTAACACGGCTAATTTCGATTACATTCAAGGCGATGAACTAGATATTTTAAAAACTCTTTTAACGAGTAACACACCTTATAAAGGCAATGGCGTACAGTTAGCTAAAGCAGCCAAAGACCAATTAGCAACTAAAGTATTAACGCTAATTGAGGAAGAAAAAGAAAAGGCTACAAAAAAGGCAGAAGACTTAATTACAGATATTACTTCACGTAAAGAATACAAGGCGTTAGAGACTACACAACAACAGCAAACCATTACAGGTTTAGAGCAACGTAAAAAAGCCTTAAAAGACGAGCGATTTATCGCTAACATCCGCCAAAGTTACAATCAGTTATCCGAGTTGCATACAGCCGCCTTAAACCTCATGGCGACTTATTTAGCGAAACCTCAAGAAGATGGTAAGGCAGCAGAACCTACTACAAAATACATTCGTAGATCTAACGTACATATCGATTTTGATAAAAAAGAACTGCATACCGAAGCCGATGTGTTAGCCTATATAGAAGCCGTAAAAGAAGCCTATTTAAAAAGAATAAAAGACAATATTAGGATAACACTATAATCAATCAACGAAACCGCTTTCAATGGAAAAAAAAACATTATCAAATATTTTAGAGGGAAAAATACTCAAAATACCAGACTATCAAAGAGGTTATGCTTGGGAAGAACAACAATGGAAAGACTTTGTTCAAGATATAGATGCTTTAATTGATGATAAAATTGTAAATCATTATACAGGCACCATTGTTATTTATCAACCTAAAGAAAAGCCTACAGAATATTATGGAATTGATAGACTGGAACTAGTTGATGTTGTAGATGGCCAACAAAGATTAACAACGTCAAGTCTTTATTTATCTATTATATTGAAAGAATTAATAAAGCAAGGAGAAAAAGATTATGACACTAAATTACCACTTTTGTTTTCAGGAACTAAAAGTCGTCTTATTTTAAATAACGATACTTCAGATTTCTTTTTTGACCTTATCTCAAAAGGTACAACAAACGTTGCTGCAATAACGGTACATCAAAAAAGACTTTTAGAGGCTCACAATTACCTTAAATCACATATTCAACAGCAATTAGATTCAAAAGGAACTGAAGGCGTTACTTATCTAAAAGATGTATTTGATGCTATTATACGCAAACTTAATTTTTCGTTTTATCCTATTGAAGTTGAGAGTGAAATTGGGATGACATTTGAACTAATGAATTCCAGAGGGAAAGGACTTTCAGCATTAGAATTATTAAAAAACTACCTGATGCATTGGGTATATAGAAATATCACTCAAGAAAACGAAAAAGAGGATGTTACCAATACGATTAATAAATCTTGGAAAGAAGTATATACCAATATTGCAAAATGTAACGGTAGCGAAAATCAATGTTTAAGAATAGCGTGGACATTATATCATTCGCACACACCAAAAAACTGGAAGGGTTATAAAGGCTTTAAGGACAATGATGTTATTCCGTTAAGAGACTTTTCAATAAAAACTAAAGAAGATACCCAACAGTTTATAAACCAGTTCACTTCTGGATTAGCAGAAATCTCAATGCATTATGCTTGTATTATTAATCCTTCAGAAACCTCTCAAATAACAGATGAGTATAAATGGTTAACTAAAATTAAAAATGCGGGTAACATAGCAAATTTTTTACCACTTATGGTAGCTACTCGTTTAGGTGTTGTTGCAGATGAAATTACTCATGACAAATATATTAACTTACTAAAAGCATTAGAACTATTTTCGTATCGCGTGTTTTTATGGCAAGGGAAACGTAGTAATGCAGGACTCTCTAAATTTTACAGATGGGCAGATGATATCTTTTCTAAAAAGCATGATATTGAAGCAGTAACTGAATGGATTCTAGGTACCATCAATTGGTATTCTAATGAAAATAGCTTTAGAAAAGAACTTAAAGAAGATTTTTACGATTGGTATCATTGGAGACGATTATTACGATATACATTGTATGAATACGAACTGGATTTACTCACAGAAGAGGGAAAAGGCGCTAAACCTAAACTAGCTTGGGATGATTTAACCGATGCTACTTTTGAGCATATTTTACCACAAACACCAAAAGAGGAATCAATATGGAAACAACAATGGACAGATGAAGATATTGAAACCTATCTACACGACATCTCAAACATTGTCTTAACCAAAGACAATTCTCATTATTTAAATTTCGAGTTTTCCAGAAAGAAGGGAGAAGCAGGAATAGGACATTGCTATGCCAATTCAGACATACGACAAGAACGTAAAATTGCAGAGTTTGCAGATTGGACACCAGAAAGCTGTAAACAAAGAAAAGATACACTTAATAAATGGATTATAGATAGATGGGGAATAGACCAACATTATAAAGTACCTAAAGAGATAGAAGATATTGAAGAGGAAGAAGAAATCTTAGAAACTGTTTAGCCATTACCATCAATTTAAAGAACGTATTAATGAATACAAACCAACTAAAACGCTTCGCACAAGCAGCACGCTTAAAACTATTGGACCAAATTGGTGCCAAATTAGAAAAGGTACTCACTACCGACTCGGCAGAGTTACGCGAAAAAGCCAACCAAATAAAGCAGTTGCAAGAAGCCATTAATAAAAGTAATAAGCAACAGGTTATAGATACGGTTGCTTACACCTGGTTTAACCGTTTGGTAGCCTTACGGTTTATGGATGTTAACGGTTACGAACCCATAGGCATAAAAGTCGTATCACCAGCCACTAATGCCACCTTGCCAGAGTTGTTGCAAGAAGCCAAAGCAGGAAACATACCGCAAGAGTTACCCGTAAACCACCAACGCATTTACCAAATTTTAGATGGCACCATACCCAGTACCAATGCCCAAAACGAAGCTTATAGAGAGTTATTGGTTGGTGCTTGTAACCATTTACACACCGTATTTCCGTTTTTGTTTGAACGTATTAACGATTACTCGGAGCTGCTCTTACCAGACGACCTCATCTCTAGTTTTTCTATTATAGAAGACATCAAACAAGGTATGCTGCCAGAAGACTGCCAAGAAGTAGAAATTTTGGGCTGGTTGTATCAGTTTTATATTTCGGCGTTAAATGAAAAATTAATTAGCTCTAAAAAGAAATATGCCAAAAATGAATTAGCACCTGCTTCACAACTATTTACACCTAAATGGATTGTGCAGTATATGGTAGATAATACCTTGGGGCAAATTTGGTCAGAAATACGACCAGATTCTAAAGTCATGGAATCGTTGGAGTTTTACATTAAACCCACCTATACCGATAAATTAAACAAGCGCGACACTAAAAGTATTGAAGACATTAAGTTCTTTGAACCTTGTGTGGGTTCTGGGCATATTTTGTCATATGCGTTTGATGTGTTTTATAAAATCTATGAAGAAGAAGGCTATAATCCTTCTGAAATCCCAACACTCATTATCACTAAAAATTTATATGGTGTAGATATAGACCAACGTGCAGCACAAATAGCATCTTTTGTGTTGTTAATGAAAGGACGCCAAAAACAACGTCGTTTTTTACGTACCGTTGCAAAAGACCATATAGAACCCAATATTTCCTACTACCAAGATTTTGAGTTCGATAACAAATTTAAAAATGCCACAGCTTTAGGCTCGTTAATACAAGTAGACCCAAAAGAAGTCACCGATTTTAAAATAGATAACAACTCACTATTTGCCGAACGCCAAAAAGAAGTATTTAAACTTTATAAATTATTAGGGCAACGTTACGATTGTGTGGTAACCAACCCACCATACATAAGTTCGTCACGTATGGAAGGTAGTTTAAAACAATTTGTTGAAGCCAATTATCCTGAAACCAAATCTGACTTGTTTGCAACCTTTATATTACGTTGTTTAGAGTTGTGCGATGGCGATGGCTTAACGGGTTATATGACCCCATTTGTTTGGATGTTTAATCCAAGTTATACGGAATTAAGAAAAGAAATAATAAATGATTATTACATAAATAATTTAATTCAATTAGAATACTCTGGTTTTGATGGTGCTACGGTACCTATTTGTACATTTACCCTAAGACGTTTAACTATAGATAATGCCAAAGGGAGTTACATACGCTTAAGTGATTTTAAAGGATCTGCAAACCAAGCACCTAAAACTTTAGAAGCTATTCGAAATACCAACTGTGGATGGTTTTACAATAAAAATCAAAATGATTTCAAGAAAATACCAGATTGTAAAATTGGTTATTGGGCAACAGATAAATTACTAGAGATTTTTGAAAAGGAAGATTTATTAAAAAACCATTGCCTTCCAAAGAAGGGAATGGATACAGGAAGAAATGATAGGTTTTTAAAATTTTGGCATGAAATAAAAAATGAAGCATTAGGTTTACAAGGGTATATAGAAAATAAAAAATGGTACCCTTATAACAAAGGCGGTTCGTTTAGAAGGTGGTATGGAAACCAAGATTATGTAATTAACTGGTCTAATCTAGGTGAGGAAGTAAAACTATTCCCAGGCTCAAATATAAGAGCTGAAAAATATTATTTTAAAGAAGGGTTAACTTGGACTAGAATCAGTTCGGCTTTTTTTGCAGTTAGATATTCACCGAGAGGATTTATTTTTGATGCAGCTGGTTCTTCTATATTTAATGACAGTGAAAAATCTTCACTTGAAATAATTCTAGGTTTTTTAAATTCAAAAGTAGCTACTTCAATACTTAAGATTTTTAATCCTACTTTGACATTTAACATTGGTGATATTTCAAATTTGCCAATAGTGCAACAACGAAATTTAATTTCCTATGTTAAAGGTTCTATTGAAGTTTCTAATAAAGAGTGGAACACTAAAGAACTTTCATGGGATTTCCAACAAAACGAACTCATCCGTATCAATGGTCAAGATATAGAAGAAGCCTATGATAGTTATTGTCACTATTGGCAAAACAAGTTTATGGAGCTACATAAAAACGAGGAAGCCCTTAACAAACAGTTTATAGACATTTACGGCTTACAAGACGAGCTTACCCCAGACGTACCGTTAGAAGACATTACCATTTTAAAAGAAGAAACCAGCATAGTCAACAACCAATTGGTGTTTAATGCCAAAGAGGTGTTGCAACAGTTTGTAAGTTATGCGGTAGGTTGTATGTTTGGGCGTTACAGCCTAGACCAACCTGGTCTCATCCTCGCCAACCAAGGCGAAACTTTAGAAGATTACCTTAAAGCTGTCACACTGAGCGCAGTCGAAGTGTCTTTTTTACCAGATGATGATAATATTATTCCCATCCTAGACAACGAGTGGTTTGAAGACGACATTGTAGGTCGTTTTTACGAGTTTTTAAAAGTCACTTTTGGTAAACCCAACTTCGAGAAAAACCTAGCGTTTGTGGAGGAATGTTTGGGTAAAGACATCCGTAAATACTTTTTAAAAGACTTTTATACAGACCATGTAAAACGCTATAAAAAACGCCCCATTTATTGGATGTTCTCATCGCCTTCTGGTGCGTTTAATGTACTCATTTACATGCACCGTTACACACCAGACACGCTCAACCAAATACTTAACGGTTACCTAAAAGACTACCGCGAAAAACTAACGGCAGAGTTAGACCGGCAAGCGCATATTAAAAATGTAGGTACCGCCAGAGAGCAAACCCTAGCCGCCAAAGAAGAAGACCGCATACACAAAGTATTGCTAGAATTACAAGAATACGAACGCGAACTTTACAAACTAGCCACAGAACGCATCAGCATCGATTTAGATGATGGCGTATTGGTTAACTACAACAAGTTTGGTAAGATTATTAAAGAAGTAAAAGGTCTTAACGACAAAAAAGCCAAAGACAAAGTGAGAAAATTTGATTGGATTGATGTAACGGAAATAAGGTAACGATTTAAAAAAGATACAATGAGTATAGCAAAAAGCGCATCAGAAACAATTGCAAAAGCAAAAGAGAAATTAAAAAAGGAGGTCTCGGATATTGAAAATCGTACCGATTTAACGGATCAGCAAAAAGTAGATCAAATTGTTAAAGTATTTAGTACATTCTGTGCAGCTATAGCAGTACAACCAATTCCATTTGCAGATATTTTTGTATTAACGCCTATACAAGGGTATATGGGCAAAAAAATTGCTGATATTAGAGGGTTTCCACTTTCTGAAGCGAAGGCTACTGAAATTTTTAAAGAATTAGCAGGTTTAGTAGGTCTTGGTTTTTTAGCGCAACAATTGGCAATTGGAGCCTATAAAACAGTATTACCTTTTTTAGGAGCTATAACAACGATTCCTTTAGTGTTTGGATTAACCTTTGGAATGGGTAGAGTAATGGATTATTATTTTGTTAAAAAATCTAAAGGTGAAAAAATAGATAAAGAAGCATTGCAAAAAATATTTAAACAAGCGAGACAAGAAGGAAAGCAAAAAGCTAAAGAAAATAAAGAGGAAATCAATAAGAAAAAAAATGAATTGTAATGAATAGTGTTCAATACATAAAAAAAAATATTGATAATACCTTAATACTTTCTGGTCTAGCCAAACTCGCTTTTGGTGATATAAATAGTTTAAATGAAAATGAACAATTAGTACTACAATCGCTTAAACGTGCAGTGCCCGATTTACAAGACAAAAACCTAGATGAAATTCAAGATTATTTGCAAGCTTTAGACGAAAATCAATTAGTAGGTTTAGCAAATAATGTTAAAGGTATATTGCACGAAATTCAGTTTGTTAAAATTGAAAATGAAGACGGAGATGATATTACAGCAGCCTTATTTACAGATACAAATCATCAAGATACTGATGTTATATTAACAAATGAAACAACAGGGGAAACAATTGAAGTACAATTAAAAGCAACAGATAGTGAATCTTACGTAAACGACTGGATATCTAATCACGATGAAGGTGAAATTTTGGTGACAGAAGAACTTGCCGAAAAAATGAATTTAGAATCTACTGAAATATCTAATGATGAAATTACAGCGGATGTTAATGAGTTTATAGACAAATTAATAAATTTAGATCATGATAATTCCCTTTGGGATTTAATGCCAGAGTTACCAGCAGTTTCAATTGCAATTGCAGGTTATGTTTTATTTTTAGAATATAAAAAGGGAGCTATTTCTTGGTCAACTTTTAAAGTAAAATTTATAAAACTAACATGAGTTAAAATAGCAAAATTTACATTAATAGCAGCACTAATGATGGTACCTGTTGTTAATGTAGTTGTAGGCTCAACGCTTTTGTTTAGTGTGTTGTACAATACAGGAAGTTATTTAAATAAAAAGATTAGTTAAACTATGGATCAGCTAGATATGTTTTCAAAAGAACCTGCTTATGGCGAACCTGTAAAAATAAATAATGGGGAATACATTTATATTCCTAATTTTTACGATAAAGCCACTGCAGATAAATATTTAAACCGTTTAATAAGCGATATTAAATGGAAACAAGAGTCTATGAAAATGTATGGAAAAGAAATTCCTTTTCCACGCTTAACAGCATGGTATGGTGATAATGATAAACCTTATAGTTTTTCGGGCATTACATTACAACCACATCCTTGGAGTCCAGGTTTAGCTAAAATAAAAGCAGATATAGAACCTAAAGCTGGTGTTGTATTTAATAGTGTGTTATTAAATCGTTATCGCGATGGCAACGATTCCATTTCATGGCATACCGATGCCGAAAAGGAACTAGGCGAAAACCCAGTAATTGCATCCGTAAATTTTGGTGCAGAACGCAAGTTTCAATTAAAACATAAAGACACCAACGAGCGTATAGATATTTTGTTAAAACACGGTAGTTTACTTATTATGCAAGGCGAATTGCAGCATTTCTGGAAACACCAGATACCAAAAAGCAAAACCATAACACAAGAGCGTGTTAATTTAACTTTTAGAGTGATAAAATAATGTGGAAAAAAGTAGACATACAAAATGATGATGGCGATTTAGTGAGTGCGCAAGCACCAGTCATTATTTCGGCAAGTCGCTCATCCGATATTCCAACCTTTTATGCCGATTGGTTTATAGAACGTTGGAAAAAAGGTTACGTAAAATGGATGAATCCGTTTAACGGTGTAACTTCGTATGTCGCTTTTAAAAACACAAGATGTGTGGTGTTTTGGACAAAGAACCCAAAACCTATGATAAAACATTTAGATTTTTTAGAGGAACACGTTAAAAATTACTATTTCCAGTTTTCGTTGAACGATTACGACAAAGAAGGTTTTGAAGGGAAAGTACCAAGATTAGAAAGTAGAATAAAAACCTTTAAAGCACTTTCAGAACATATCGGGAAAGAGCGTGTGGTTTGGCGTTTCGATCCACTAATATTAACCCAAAACATTACCGTTGATGAATTATTGAGCAGGGTAAAAAATATTGGCGATCAACTAAAAGACCATACCAAAAAATTAGTATTCAGTTTTGCAGATATTGCTATTTATAAAAAAGTAGCCCATAACCTGAATAAAGAAAATATCAATCATATAGAATTCACAGAAGCCACCATGCATCAATTTGCAAAAGGCCTTCAAGAATTAAATAAAAACTGGAATCTAGAAATAGCAACCTGTGCCGAAAAAATACCATTAGAGCAGTATGGCGTAAAACACAATAAATGTGTTGACGACGACTTAATGATTGAACTATTTAGCGACGATGAGGTATTAATGGATTTTTTAGGGGTTAAATTTGAAGAAGCGACCTTGTTTGAACCTTCAAATAAAGTGCAAAAAACAAAAGTGCTTAAAGACAAAGGGCAACGCGAAGCTTGTGGTTGTATTATGAGTAAAGATATTGGACAATACAATACCTGTCCGCATGAGTGTGTGTATTGCTATGCAAATACCTCTAAAGAGTTAGCATTAAAAAATTACAAAAAACATAAAGAAAACCAATTTGCAGATACCATAGTTGGTAATTAAAAGGATTAAATATGGCATATTATTTTAGACTTCCGGTATTAACAGACTTAACCATAGAGCAACAAGCGGTTTTAAACGAACCTAATGCTATTGCCGTTTCTGGTGGTCCTGGTACAGGAAAAAGTGTAGTCTCGTTGTGGCGTCACATTCAAAACCATGGTATGGGCAGAAGACATAGTTTGCTATTAACCTACACCGTGTCTTTAGAAAGCTATTTGGCGTCATCTGCTAGCTCTGAAAATCCTGCAGCTGGTTCCAATGTAAATAGAACGTATTGGTGGACAACCAATGAAGCTACAGACGAATACGACGAAATAATTATTGATGAAGCCCAAGATGTAAGCAGATACCGTTACGAGCAAATAGATAGTTTAACCAATATGGTCTCTTACACTGCAGATGATAACCAAATATTATATCCAAATAGAGCCACTACAGAGGCACAATTACAAGAGCTCTTTAATAACCCTAGATTCACTTTACATGCAAATTATAGAAACACTAATGAAGTGGTACGTTTTGTACGGTCATTATTCCCACAAACTATAATTTCAAACGGTCAGTCTAATGGTCCAAAACCGCAATTAATTTGTAGTGACGGCATTAATGGCAACCAAACACAAATTATTAAAGATGTTATCGATACATTTCAAAGTAACACACATAATATCGCAGTTTTAGTACCATTAGAAGGTCATGTGCGTTATTGGCATAGTGAATTACAAAACAGTGGTTATACATGCAGTATGTATGTAAATACAGAAGAAGAAATGAATACTATAGAAAATATTCACGTAACCACTTATAAGTCTTGTAAAGGACTCGAGTTTGATACCGTTATAATACCTAATTTTAATAAATACCAGGATTTTATTAATGGTTTACATGTGGTTACAGAAAATGACTACTATGTAGTATTTACAAGAACGAGAAGAAATTTAATCTTAATAGATCACAGACCAACTGTAAACGGTAATTCGAGCATTCCTTTTATTCAAAATCAAATACGTGATGGTATTGTTGAGGTAGATAAAAGTTATTTAAGAACTGCAGCACCAACCAGAAGAATAATAGAAGACGATGACGATCTTCCTTTTTAAAAAATAAAAAATGGAAAACAAGTATTATATACATATAAATACCAATACACTACCTCATTATTTAGTAGATGGTATTATGCGTCCGGCAAACTTGATAAAAAATAGAGAACATGATTTCCAGAGTAATAGTGGTAATCAAATTATTTTATCCTTAAAAAAATGGAATAAGAAGAGTGATTGTTCTATTGAAATAGTTCTAAACAATAATGAAGACAAAGCTTTAGAACAAATGTCAACAGACTTTTTTTTATGTCATACAGCGATACCAATATCTCGTATAAAAGCGATCTATTTTGAAGACAAGGAAAAAGCCGATACGGTAATCTGGAATATTAACAGTACTGTAGCATTTGTGCCTAAATGGGCAATAAACTATACAGATAAAGAAAGGTCTGATATAGCAGAAGAGTTTCCGTTTACACATAACGCTAAAAAGGATCAAACTAAAGAATTAGAAGTTATGCTAAAACGCTTTGATCGTTTATTAGGTGGTTTGGCATTTCTAAAAGTTAGTGCGGCTATTAATTCTAAAAATCAGATAAATTTTTCCGAAAGTTACCTCTCAACATTAGCATATTTTAACAAGAGAATTGCATCAGACATTCAAAAGAATAATAGTACCGTAGATGATCGGTTCCATGATATTTTTAAAGGTGATTCAAGGATTTTTAATTACCTAGCAAAGCAAATTAACATGCCTCTAATTGAGGACGTATCTAAACAGGAAGGCATTCAATTAAAGTCTAAATTTGGAGTTATAGATTTAAATAACCTACCTAAAAATTCTCTAACCTTTAAATTAGCCATTTTAGATTCTTTTGGTAAAGACAGTTCTAAAAGTGTAGAAGACTTAATTAATAGCTTGCTTTCAAATCTTGATGAAGATATAAGTGAAGAAATAGCTTTGATTTATGGGTTGTATGTTGGATATGACACATTGAGGAATTATTATAAAATTAACAATGAGAAAATACAGGTGAAATTTGATTTAAACTCAAAAATAGATTTTTACACAATTGAGTCTATATATCAATACGCATTTCATAACAAAACAATTAGTAATGATTTCGAATATTTGAGTGTTAATTTTCTCTCAAGTCAAGCTATATCTAAAAGAAACCCGAAATATAAGTATATAAAGGTTTTAAGCGATTACTATCCTTACAAAAAAGTGGATTATAAACTTCAAAAAACTAACATTATTGATGCCTTAATAAAAGAAGTTTCAAAATGGTTTCCAACTGAATTATTTACTATAGATAATAATAAGTTGTCAGATAAGTTAAACACACTTATAAATCCTAAACTAAATAGTTTAATCGAAAATGTTAGGTCAGACAGCGAAGCACTTTATCAAATAAAGGACGATGAAAAATTTAGCACCCCAACAGTCATAACTGATGAGGTAAAGGATGAAACCAAATCGAAAGAAATAGTTTTAAGTACAAATGTTGTTGAACCTGTTAAAGAAAAAAGCAGAACAAATGAAGAACACAAAGAAGAGCCTATAAATGACAAGCCTGATTTATTTAGTGGTACAAATACCAAAAATTCAGAAGTTGAAATTAACTCAAATTTAAATGAAGAATCCAAATCAAAAAATAGAGTTTATAATGCTGATGAGTTAAGTAAAAGAAGCTTTACCATAGAAAAATTGAAAAAGTTAGCAAATGAGTTAAATATAGAAATACCTAAAAATATTACTCTAAAAAAAGAAATCATTCAATACATACTTTCAAACCAAGAGTAATTACATGAGTTTTATACAATCTTATAATAATGCTTTAAGCAACCCAGATAGTTTACACGAATTCATCAATTCTAATTTTGATAAAATATATGACAATTATAGCTTGTCAAATCACGAAAATATTTCAAAAAACAGAGAAGAATTTAGCAGGCTCGCATTACGCATAAATACGATAAGAGCGTTAGATTTTAATGCTAAAAAAAATGAAGCCTATGTAAACCTCGTTTTAAATACATCGGTTAGATTGGGTGACTTATTTGTATTCCAGCAGTTTTATAGATTATTAGTTGAAAAAAACTTAAACCAATCAAATCTAATAAAAGCTAGTGCATTGTTTATGTTATCACGCTCATCGCATGATTTTATAAATGCTTACGATGCAATGCTTAATTTACTCGAAGAAACCTATAAAAATGACACAGATAGCAATAAAGAACCTATCGCGATATTAGTATATTTTTATGCCCTTTTTGTGAAATACTTTGCTGAATTTGCTCGGGAAGATGTATTAATTCTTAAAGAAAAAATAAAGACAAGCTACAACTCTATAACATATGCGTTTTTAAATGATAAGTTTATTGAGGATATTTTTGCAGTTGATTTAGATTATAAAACAGATCCCTACACCAACATTCAGAATTTACTGGATAGGTTTCTCGAAAGACACGAGATCCCTTCATCTTACGTCACGGGTTTCCTTTTAGAGCAAAACACAGATTATGCATTAAAATTAAACGGTAACAACTTAAATATTTCTGAGATACAGGAATTAAATAAAAGACTTTATATGCCAATTCAGTCTAATGAAATATTTTATTCATTAGGTCGTGGTACAGCTATTTTAGCATCTGAAAAACAATTATTAGCTTATATGTATGCGCACGGTAAAAAGCATATTGCTAAACTCAAAGATGCCTTTAAAATAATTAACACTGCTGATTTTAAAAAAGTTAAACTAATTGATTGGGGTTGTGGTCAAGGTATTGCTTCTAAAATGTTCATAGATACTTTTGGCGCAAGCGTAGTAAATTCTGTAACACTAATAGAGCCTTCAGAGTGTGCTTTAAAAAGGGCGTCACTTCATGTTAGCAACGATGTTGAAAACATTAAAACTATAAATAAAGGGTTTGATGAGTTAGAGGTATCTGATTTAAAAGAAGAATCAATACCAAATGTTGTAAACGTGCATTTATTTTCTAATGTTATTGATATGGATTTCTTTAATTTATCGTCTCTCATCAATAAGATTGAGCAAAGCTTTACAGGAATTCAATATATAATATTAAGTAGTCCATATATTGATGTTGCTAAAACGGAAAGAATAAATCTTTTTGTATCCAAATTAATACTCAATAAAGGCATGGTATTGTTAGAAGAAACAAAAACGAAGGGAGCATGGATTAATGGGTGGTCAAAAGTAATACGTGTTTTTAAAATTGAACTATAAAAAATGAGCCAAAAAATACAAGAAGCATTAGAACATAAATTTAAATCGCACGATGTCATATTTTGGTATGATGAGAACAGTGAACTCAAAGAGGATTTTGAAAATTTAGTATTTAACAATATTGAAAAAGTACATGTAAACGGCAACGAATTTGAAGTAAAACACCGCGTAACAACTAAAAAATCTGAAGAAAAATACTTACTGTACTTTAATACCAAAAAACCAAAAAACAACGAAAACTGGTTATTGGATTTAGAGTTGGCATATCACCAATTCCATACCGATCAAGAAGCCATTATATTACAAGAATTAGGGTTAGACTTCAATTTTAAAGAATTAGTGGCGAAGCATTTATTATTCTTTAAATCCAAAGAGCGTTTAGACAATTTAAAAAGCCTATTAGGTGATGGCGATAGCCATAATGATATTCGCTATAAAATGCTGGCAGTAGTGTTTAATACAGAACATGTTAACCTAAATACCTTTATTCACGCACATGGAACCGCATTTGCCAATGGCAACGAAAAACCGGATCGTGATCTGGAGCGTTACAGTTTAGTGGATTTCTATTGGAAAGAAATTAAAGATAAATTTAAGTACCAAAATAAAACACCTAAAATATACGATTTCTTAATAGAAGCCTTTAGCAATAGCGTGATTACGAGTGAAACATCTAAATTATCAAAAGAAGCCAAATTATTGTTATCGCTTTGGAAAGACACCATCACTTACAGAACTGGTTTCAATACCATTTCTGAAAAAATTGCTGCAGATTTAAACATAGAAGACCAATTAAATACCATAAACCTTGAAACAATTCTAGATGAAGATCTATTCAAATTAATAGATAAAAAAATAATTCACGAATTGGTTCATCGATTAATTGATGAAAGTATATCAAATGAGAGTATTCAAACAAGCATTAAGTCTAGAGAAAATAAATTTTGGTACACCACATTTGAATCCTATTACCAATGCATAGCGTTTGCTTCACAATTACAGGATAAAATAAAAACCACACAAAGTAATTTTAAATCCATTACTGATGGTCTGCAAAACTATACTAATACCTATTATGAAATAGACTATTTGTATCGTAAATTTATACTATGGTATAGAAAATCGAACCACGATAGTATTTTAGGAAGATTAGCAAATACTATAGAAAAACTATATACTAATACCTGGTTGTTAAAATCTAACAACCAATGGCAAGAAGTCGTTAATAATGTTAATACTTGGCCAATTAACGAAAGTTATGCCCAACGCCAATTTTATAAGCAGCACGTAAAACCATTTGTTGATAAAAACCAACGCGTTTTTGTGATTATTTCAGATGCGCTTCGTTACGAATGTGGGGCAGAATTAAATAGTCTTTTAGTAAAAGAAAATCGCTATGATGCCTCAATACAAGGTATGGTAGCTTCAATACCTTCCTATACGCAATTAGGTATGGCGTCTTTACTGCCTAATAAAGACATCAGTATTGATGAAGGTAGTGATACAGTAAGTGTGGATGGCATCTCTGCTTCTGGGGTTACTGGAAGAGCAAAAATTTTACAAAACAATTCAGAAGCAAGAGCTACGGCAATAAAAGCGGAAGATTTCATGCAATTAAATGCCAATACAGATGGAAGGGAGTTCGTAAAACAATATGATGTTATTTACATCTATCATAATCGAATTGATAAAACTGGAGATGATAAAACAACAGAAGATAAAGTGTTTGATGCGGTTGAAGATGAACTGGACTTCTTTATGGAAATGCTAAAGAAAATAGCCAACATGAATGGTAACAACATGCTTATCACTTCAGATCATGGTTTCTTATATCAGTATCAAAATATTGCTGAAAGTGATTATATAAAATTAGAAGTAAAAGGTGATGTCGTAAAATACAATAGACGCTTTGTTTTAGGCAATGATATAACCGCTAACGACACTGTAAAACAGTTTACACAAAAACAATTAGGGCTTTCAAGTACGGGTGATGTATTAATTCCAAAATCTGTAAACAGACTGCGAGTAAAAGGAGCAGGTTCTAAATTCGTTCATGGAGGCACCTCGCTACAAGAAATTGTTATTCCGGTAATAAAGGTCAACAAAAAAAGACAAGACACCACAGCATCTGTAGAAATAGATATTATTAAATCAACAGATAAAATAACAACCAATTTATTACCTGTTTCATTTATCCAAATGAATGCAGTAACTAAAAACAGTTTAGGCAGAACCATACGAGCAGCCTTATTCGCTGAAGATAATACGCTATTAAGTGACCAGTTTAAATACGTATTTAATAGCGAAGATGAAAACCAAAGGCAACGTGAAGTGAAACACAGATTTCAATTAACAGCATTGGCAAGCGGTAAATATAAAAATCAACGCGTAAAATTAGTCCTCGAAGAACCCATGGAACGCTCTAATAAATGGAAAGTATATAAAGAATATTACTATACTCTTAACATATCATTTACAACTGATTTTGACGGATTTTAACTAGTAACTAGTCGCTAGTAACTAATAGCTAATGGATATGAAAACATTAAATGAAAAAATAAACACTCACTTCGCAGGTAAAGTAGTCCGTAAAGATTTAACAAAACTAGTTAAAGGTAATGCTATTGTACCCACTTACGTTTTAGAATATCTATTAGGTCAATATTGTGCGACTGATGATGAAGAAACGATTATTCAAGGGGTTGAAACAGTCAAAACTATTATAGCTAAACACTTTGTACATCGCGAGGAATCCCAAATTATAAAATCTATTATTCGAGAAAAAGGGTCACATAGAATTATTGATAAAGTGGCTGTGCAATTAAATGATCGTCAAGACAGATACGAGGCGTCATTCGCTAATTTAGGACTGACGAGAATTCCAATTTCAGACAGCATCATAAAAGAAAATCAAAAATTGTTATCAAGCGGTGTTTGGTGCATCCTTACTTTAGGGTACTCACCTTCTGACGAAAGAGATCATATTCCTTGGTTTGTTGAAAACTTAAAACCAATTCAGGTATCCAATGTAGATATTGAGGAATATAAAAGTACACGAAAAGAGTTTTCAAAAGAAGAATGGATAGATATGCTAATGCAATCTATTGGTTTAAATCCGAGTGAATTTACGTTTAGATCAAAACTTTTGCAACTAACGCGTTTAGTACCTTTCGTAGAAAACAATTATAACCTGATTGAATTAGGGCCAAAAGGAACTGGTAAATCTCATATCTATTCAGAAATGTCACCACATGGAATTTTAATATCTGGCGGTGAAGTATCGAAAGCAAAGTTATTTGTTAACAACAGTTCTGGTGAAATTGGTTTAGTAGGGTATTGGGATGTAGTTGCTTATGATGAATTTGCAGGTAAAACAAAAAGAGTCGATCGTGGTTTAGTAGACATCATGAAAAACTATATGGCAAACAAGTCATTTTCAAGAGGAACACAAGTATATGGGGCATCTGCTTCTATGGTTTTTGTGGGCAATACAGATCATTCTGTAGCTTATATGCTAAAACATTGTGATTTATTTGATGCACTACCGAAAGATTACTACGACACCGCTTTTTTAGACCGAATGCATGGGTATTTACCGGGTTGGGAAGTGCAAAAACTACGAAATGAAATGTTTACTGCTGAATACGGTTTCATTGTAGATTATCTCGCTGAAATATTAAAAAACTTGCGTAAAGAAGATCGAACTCATGACTATACCAAGTTTTTCGAATTATCCAGTTCTATTACTACTAGAGATAAAACATCAATAGCAAAAACCTATGCAGGTTTAATTAAAGTCATTTATCCAGATGATGTATATTCAGAAATGGAAGCAAAAGAAATTTTAGATTTTGCAATTGAAAATAGGAAACGTGTTAAAGACCAATTACGTAAAATGGATGAAACTTTTGAAGAAGTTGATTTTAGTTATGTGAGCAAATCTTCAGGTGAATCATTTGACATAGAAACTTTAGAAGAAATTCAATACAAACCAAAGCCCGTTGTTTCTGAAGAAAATGAGCCTGAAATGGTTTCAAATGAAAGTAATAATAAAACACAAGAAGGTATACATTTAAATCCTGGTCAAAAAATCATTAGGGATAACCAAACAGGTATATCATATGATAATTTATTTGGTGCGTACCTGCTAAACAGCTCAAATATTACACTTGTAGATCCATACATAAGATTACCTTATCAATTGCGGAATTTAATGGAGTTTGCAAAATTAATAGCAGAAAAGAAAGAAACGGATGCAGAAGTCAAATTACATCTAGTTACAAGTAATAATGAAGACTATATAGAAAATGTTAAAGAAGCATTTAATCAAATGACATATTCTTTAGAGTCTATGGGCATTATATTTTCTTATGAATTTGATGATTTTATTCATGATAGGTCTATCATATCTGATAATGGTTGGAAAATAATTTTGGGTAGAGGTTTAGACATTTGGCAAAAAACGGGTGGTTGGTATGATATAAGCGAGTATGTTCAAGAGCAACGTATTTGTAAAGCTTGTGAGGTAACATTTCTCAAAAATTTGTGATAATTATGTTTAAAACAA
Source organism: Tenacibaculum sp. DPLXC6 (assembly GCF_056815515.1). NCBI lineage: Bacteria > Pseudomonadati > Bacteroidota > Flavobacteriia > Flavobacteriales > Flavobacteriaceae > Tenacibaculum > Tenacibaculum sp. DPLXC6. Next base: position 1,258,327 of record NZ_CP141806.1, on the reverse strand, counting down.
CTCATTGAATAAAAAAGATTAAAAAATAAGCATTATATATTATGTTGAATGATAAAATACAGTTAGAAATAGCAGATTTCAAAAATGTTAAATCCTTATCTGAATTACAAAAATTTTGGTACGCAGTATTATCATTTAGCACTTTTGAGTTTTATCTTCTTTTGAATGAAAATATAAACCTATATGGTCATACAAAACAGTCATTTACAGAAAAACTACACGGAAAAATTAGTGCACACCAGTTTTATGGTGATCATGAATATATTTTAGTTTTAGATAAGGAAGAATTGTTAAAAAGTGAATCAATAGTATGTGATTTCATGGGATGTGTAAATACTGGCTTTTCAACAAAATTAAAATTCGACTTAAATCAAAAAAGAGTAATTGGCATTTCTTTTATAGAAGACGACTATGATATTGGAAAAGTAGTTGATTTATATTCTTTAGAGAAGATACAAAATCGTGTTTTTGATCGATGGCATAAAAATTAACTACACTGCAATCGATAAAGGCTATATTTATTTAATAGGTTTATTCGGGATTTTAGTAAACCAGAATAAATAACGGTTATTAATTTCCCCACAACCCAAAACCCGGATCGAGCGTGTAGAATCTATCCAGTGTATAGATTTAGCAAAAAGGCCAGTTGGCGTAGTGGCATTTAAACTATATTCTTTTAATCCCCCACAACACAAAACCCAGTTTTTTGCAAAAAAAGCAATAACCCATAGCCTGTATTGAGCGTAGTCGAAATATCTTTTGTGTTGTTCCGCTTACCTAACAAGTTTAGCGTTTTTTTGGTCTTTAAGGTAATAGCACATTACAGCTTTGGTTTTCATAAAATCAAACCAAACTGCAACAAGCTATTCCGTTTTATTTTATCATAAAAACACTAAACTCCCCAAAGCTAAGTTACATAACGGGTAGTTATGGTACTTTTCCGTAAACTCCAGGTAGCCATAACTCCATTATGTAAAATAGCCGCTTCACCTTTGCTATAATTAGTGAATAAAATTTAGCCCAACTCATAAAATCACAATTGTTTCTTCAATAACTTTGTAAAATGCAATTGAGGAAATTACATAATACAGAAAACATAACATTTTATAAAGCTGATTTAACATCTGAGCTTGAGTTACCTTTTGTCGTAAATGGGATTAGCGCAGGTTTTCCATCACCAGCAGATGATTTTTTAGATATCAATATTGACTTAAACAAATATCTAATCAAAAATCCAAGTACTACTTTTTACGGTAGAGTAAGAGGTGATTCTATGATTAATGCTGGTATGCATGATGGTGATTTATTAATAATAGATAAAAGTTTAGAACCTAAAAATGATAAGATAGCGGTTTGCTTTGTAGATGGAGAGTTCACGGTCAAACGTATTAAAATAGAAAATAATATAGTTTGGTTGATAGCGGAAAATGAAAATTATAAACCTATCAAGGTTACACAAGAAAATGATTTTATTATTTGGGGTATTGTAACTAATGTGATAAAACAACTATAAAATGTATGATTTTATATGGTGGCATGTGCCAATTTTTATAGTGGTTTGGTTAGTAGGAATTTGGTTTAATAATTATGTGAGAAAAAATATGCATAAGTAATGTTTGCCCTTGTAGATTGTAATAACTTTTATGCTTCATGTGAGCGTGTATTCAACCCAAGATTAAATCATAAGCCTATTGTTGTTCTATCAAACAATGATGGTTGTGTCATTGCGAGATCTAATGAAGCTAAGGCATTGGGAGTTCCAATGGGTGCACCTGCATTCGAATATAAAAAACTCTTTGAAGCTAATAATGTAAATGTTTTTTCTTCAAATTACGCTTTATATGGTGATATGAGTAGTAGAGTTATGAACTTACTTTCTGAGTTCACTCCTGATGTTGAAATTTATAGTATTGATGAAGCTTTTTTGAAATTTCAAGGTTTTGAATTATTCAATTTCAATGAAATAGGTGCAGCTATGAAAGTTAGAGTAACAAAAGGTACAGGTATACCTATTAGTATTGGTTTTGCACCTACTAAAGCTTTATCAAAAGTGGCAAACAGAATAGCAAAAAAATTTCCAAATGAAACTAACGGAGTCTATGTAATAGATTCTGAAGAGAAGCGTATTAAGGCATTAAAATGGTTGTCAATTGAAGATGTTTGGGGTATTGGTCGTAAACATGCAAAAAGGTTAAATGCTATAAATGTAAATACAGCTTTTAAGTTCACTCAGTTATCCGACGAATGGGTGCGTAAAAATATGTCTGTTGTAGGTTTACGTCTAAAGCATGATCTAGAAAGTAAACCAACACTTGACCTGGAGAAAGTTGCAAACAAAAAAATGATAGCAACAACTCGTTCTTTTGAACATATGTTATCTAATTACGATGATATAAAAGAACGTGTTAGCACTTTTGCTGTTTCTTGTGCTGAAAAATTAAGAAAACAAAACTCTCATTGTAATATGCTCATGGTATTTGCGCATACAAATGGATTCCGTAAAGACTTACCTCAATATGGTAGAAATGTTGTTGTTAAGACTCAATATCCAACCAATTCAAGTATAGATTTAGTAAGGTATGCCAAAGCAGGTTTAAAAGCTATTTTCAAAGAAGGGTATCATTATAAAAAAGCCGGTGTTATGGTCATGGGGCTTACTCCAAATGACCAAAAGCAATTTACATTATTCAATGATGAAAACCCAAAGCACGAACCCTTAATGAAAATTATTGATACACTTAATAAATCATATGGTAATAACAAAATCAAATTAGGTAGTCAATCTTTAGGTCGTCAATGGAAGATGAAACAAGAACGATTGTCACCTAGGTACTCGACTAACATAAACGAAATCATAGAGATTAAGGTATAAATGATTATATTTAATCGTTGATAATTCTCGGTTATGTGTTTTCATACTTCCCAAACAAAAAAAGTTGTTGAACTTGAAAATAGGTATAATGTATCTCTAACAATTGATGATGTAAGAGATGTATACGATATACCACGGTATCATATGAATGGATTTACCCATCCAGATATGTTAATAATTCCTCAAGAAGAACCTTCAGCTTTAGTACCTTCATTATGGGGTATAGTCCCAAATAATAAAAAGCCAAAACAAATTAGAGAATATTACAAAGAAGCAGTAAGATATGGAGGTGGTTTAAATGCACAATCAGAGAAGTTATTCGAGCACTTCATTTATAAGAAATCAGCATTTACAAGACGATGTATTGTTCCTGTTACAGGTTTCTTTGAACCCCACGAATATAAAAGTAAAAAATACCCTTTTCATATAAAACATCAAGATAATAGAGTACTCTCATTAGCTGGTTTATATACAATCATTGACGATGTAGTTACTTTTACCATTTTAACTAAAAAGGCTTCAACTTTATTTACTAAAGTTCATAATAAAAAAAATAGACAACCTGTATTACTTAATGAAGATTTTGAGCAAGATTGGTTAAAAGACAATTTAACCCAAAATGAAATTATTGAATTAATCAATCTTAATTACAAAGAAGAAGGTTTAAGTGTTTATACAGTTAGTCGTGATTTATTTAGTCCTAAGGTTAATTCTGATATAATGTCCATACTTGATGAAGTAAAATATGAAGGTGTTGTAATTTAAAATTTTTAATATTTCTTATCTCATTCAAGCTGTACAAAACTTTCGTTAAGTCCAAGTATTCCTTACCTCAAGTCTTTGTTGGTTTCATTTCACTAACAAACAAGGGAGCCACAATTCCCCGCCGCCCTTTTAGCGGTGTAAGTTCCAGCAATTTTTAAAGTCCTCCATGTGTCTGCGGTATATAGAGCATCTGCTTAGAAGGCAGACGCTCTATACACCTCAACACCGCGCATAAAAAAAGAACGTTACAAACGTCCTTTATTTATTTCTCCTAGCTGAACTTTAAAAATTACGTACACTTACGTCATTCAGCCCCTGAAAATATACTCTTAATTATACTTCTTCAACGGGTGCTTTAGGAGCATTTGTTTTTACAGATTCAATTCCGTTTTTCATACCTGAAGAGCTCTCGTACATTTCACTAGTACCAATAACTTGACCATTACTAGCTTTTAAATTAAAATAATGCTTACCGTTACTAGATACTTTTTGATCAAATTTGCTATCATCTTGCGAATTGGTTTTAACGGATTCTATACCATTCATACAACTTGCTTTAGCAGTATATCCTTCACTTGCTAGAATTTTTTGACCATTGCTTGCTTTTAATCTAAAACGATATTCAGATTTTGAATCTTGATAAACTTCGAATTTTGCCATAATATTTGATAGATTTTGAATCTAAATATAACAAAAAAGTATTCCAAAAGAAAGAATCCATAATGGGGTTTTTACAAAATGTATTAATACGGTGATTATATGTATTTAGATATAATTTTATGTTTTTCGATAGAATTATATGTTTTTACATATAATAGTGAAGAACTGTTTCCAGTAATAAGGGTGTTTATTAAAGTAAAAAAGGAAAGAGGAAGCAAAAGTAAGCACTATCGTGCTTGATGTTCTTCGCTTTCTCTTTCCTTTTTCGGTTTAAATTAAAATTTGAGTTGTTTAGATAACCACCTAAGAAAAGCGGATACACTAAAACTGACAACAGCTCCAATAATGGCTAAAATTACAGTTGTAATAATATCTTCTACACCAATGTTTACAATAGAAGATAAAAGAGTGCCTCCAATAATACCCGCTTTTGTATTATGGTCCATGCTCAGCATCTTCTTTAGGGTTTTCCGCATCTTTTACAACGGCTTGACTTACTGCAGTAGCAACAGTTCCTGCAACCGTCATGTAAGTCGCAATAGTTACAATCACAGCGGGCATAGCAATTGGAGCAGCGATAATGGCACCGCCAGCTGTAGCCAAAGCAATACCTATATTACGTAAAGTCTTGAAAAACTTAGGAGTCGGTTTTTTATAACGTTCTACAATGTTCATAATTTTGAGATTTAATAGTTAATAAAACAGTTTCATTTCTTTCTTTAGCTTGATATACTAAAGACAATAATTGCTGCATAGCACCTTTTGAGTAGAGTCCTTTTCCAATACCAGTGAGATAAGTAACCGGAGCAATACAACCCTCTAAATCTTTTAAAGCATCATTAGCGGGATGAAATAGAATCAAACTTCTTCCTATAACATCCTTTAAGATTAGGTGATGTTTGAAACGTTTTGAAAAACGAGGTTCAATCTCGTACTTCCCTTCAGGAATACAAGAAATATTTCGTTTGTTATTGTTCCAGGGCAATTCAATAGTATAGCAAAGAAATCTATTTTGAGCACGTTTATTGAGCGTAGTCCAAATGAAGAGAGTACCGTTGGTACCCTCTTTATAATAGGCTCTATACAGTACTAACTCCATAATTAAGGAGTGTCAACAATCACAACAGCCAAAGCATTGTAAGCTCCGTTCTTTAAAGCATACATTTGACTGTTTACTTCCTGATAAAACTCAATACCAAGAACCTGTACAACAGGTAAGGTAGAGTTTGCAGTCAAAGAAGCTGTTAAAGCGATTGCTGCAGTATCAGCTGCTGTGTAAGGTAAAATAGTAGTTTCATCATGCTCAAAAATTGAGGTTTCATTCTCAAAATCCAATTCAGAAGCTCCCATTACTACTTTAAAATGCGTTGCTCCAGTAGGAGCTGCAATTCTAACAGTCGGAGAAAAAGCATCGATAGTTAACGTTGCTTCTCCAGATACACGGTCAAAAGCATTTGCAAAAGCAGCAAAAAGAGTAGTTCCTAACTTTCCGTTCAAGTTAAATTCAAAGCTTTCTAATAAGCTTAAATCCCCATCTTGAACTGTTCGTAAACCTCTTTCATTTGTTGAATCGGTTTTGGTAACAGCAACAAGGTTTTTAGTTAAACGAGAAACCACACGCTTGTCCTTTGCGTTTTGCAAAAGAATACGAATAGCATTTCGCAACAGCTTACCACCTTTACCAGCACGTCCAAATTCAGACCCATTTTCACGCGTTCTTTGAAACGCAGGATCATTAGCAATACGATTGGCGTCAACACCACCTTTTTCACGTGCTAGGTATCCGTCACTTGTTTTGTAAAAAGAAATACCTCCGATAGTTCCTTTTAGTTTAATAATTCCTGTTTGTCTTGCCATAATAATTCGTTTTTTGATTACTAATTCAAATCACGTAACTTTATGTTTCCCAGAAAAAAACAGGATGCCGTTTTTGGTCATCGATACCGATACAACCAAAAACGTCATTAAAATATTGATAACACGTGCGTGTTACCAACATTTTAACAACGGATTATCATCACCATCATAAATAGATGAGGTATAGTTTAAGTATGGATAAAGCATATATAAAGCAGTATGAATCTAAAAAGAGTGTGCATATACCCAAAAGATATTCAACGTATCACAGGACGTAGTGAACGCTACGGGCGTAAGCTTTTAAATGACATAAGAAATTACTTTGGAAAAAAATCTTACCAGTTTGTAACGATAAAAGAATTTGCAGAATATAGTGGGATAGAAGAGGAGTTAATAGTAGAATACATTACCGATTAAGGTAATATTATTAAGCTCTATTTAGTTGCTTTTGAATAGTATAATTCTTAAATTTACTAGGTAATTAGACAAATAAAAATCACTATTTACCACCAATGTTTAAGTGCGTAATTCGGTTACACTTAAATTTTAGTTATCAAAAATCATAGAGTTTATAAGGTATACAGCGATTAGGATATGTTCCTGTCGCGATCACAATAAGCCTTACTAGTTTTAGTAAGGCTTTTTTGTTGTCTAAAATTTCCTTGTATTATAAGTATCAAACTATTTAAAAGCCCTAATTATTTTCATGTGTAAAAGAATTGTTTTTTAGGGGGACTTTGCCTGATAATTAAGAAGAATAAAAGAGGTATTTACCAAAATCAATTTTTTTTCATTAAATTGTAAAAGGTTAGTATGTTGTAAATCAGTTTGTTTAGGTGTTTCTTCAAATCTTTCGCCTTTTAGCTATGAAGACAATGCTGATATAATGCCTTTACTTACTCGATAGAACATCAAAATTTAATTTATTAATAAAATTTAATTAAATGTAATATATGATTACTAAGAAGTCCCACCAAAACAAAAAAACTAATGAAAAAAGTAACAACCCTCGTACTCTTAATTTTAAGTGTAACTATTACTGCACAAGTAGGAATAGGAACCTTAACACCTAATGTATCTGCTCAGTTAGATATTAAGTCAGAAACCAAAGGCTTATTAATTCCCAGATTGAATATTGATAATTTAAGTACAGCTTCACCAGTAAGCAGTACGACAATTAACGAAAGCTTGTTAGTATATAATACTAATAATACTTCTGGAAAAGGATTTTATTATTGGAATGGAGTGCTTTGGGAAAAGTTAGTAGACATAACTACAGTGTCGAACCTTATTGCTACACAAGCAGATAATCAACAAATTAAAAATTTCTTCTTAAATAGTTCTAATATTCTTACTCTTGAGTTAGAAAATGCAATTTCAAAGTCTGTTGATTTATCATCTCTATTAGGAGAGAGTGAATTACTTATAGGTGGAGGGTCACCGATTAGTAACTCTATTGATCCAGCTACAGGAGTTTTATATGTAGATACCAATTCTGGAGAAATTTATAGTTCAGATGGAAATTCTTGGAGTCCAATAGTGTCAACAGGAGCTGACGGAAAATCTGCCTATCAAATATGGTTAGATGCCGGAAATACAGGAACCGAAGCAGATTTCATTACTTCTTTAAAAGGAGATACCGGAGCAACAGGAGTAAACGGTGCTGATGGAGCAGATGGAGTAGACGGAAAATCCGCCTATCAAACGTGGCTAGATGCTGGAAATACCGGAACTGAGGCTGATTTTATCACCTCTTTAAAAGGAGATACTGGAGCCACAGGAGCAAACGGAGCAGATGGAGTAGACGGAAAATCCGCCTATCAAACGTGGCTAGATGCTGGAAATACCGGAACCGAAGCAGACTTTATTACTTCTTTAAAAGGAGATACCGGAGCAACAGGAGTAAACGGTGCTGATGGAGCTGATGGAGTAGACGGAAAATCCGCCTATCAAACATGGTTAGATGCTGGAAATACCGGAACAGAAGCTGATTTTATCACTTCTTTAAAAGGCGACACCGGGGCTACAGGAGCAAACGGTACTGATGGAGTAGACGGGAAGTCTGCGTATCAAACATGGTTAGATGCCGGAAATACCGGAACCGAAGCAGACTTTATCACTTCTTTAAAAGGAGATACCGGAGCCACAGGGGCAAACGGAACAGATGGAGTAGATGGAAAATCTGCCTATCAAACATGGTTAGATGCCGGAAATACCGGAACCGAAGCAGACTTTATCACTTCTTTAAAAGGAGATACCGGAGCCACAGGGGCAAACGGAACAGATGGAGTAGATGGAAAATCTGCCTATCAAACATGGTTGGATGCCGGAAACACAGGAACTAAGGCTGATTTTATCACCTCTTTAAAAGGAGATACTGGAGCCACAGGAGCAAACGGTACTGATGGAGCTGACGGAAAATCTGCGTATCAAACATGGTTAGATGCCGGAAACACAGGAACTGAGGCTGATTTTATCACCTCTTTAAAAGGAGATACTGGAGCCACAGGAGCAAACGGTACTGATGGAGCTGACGGAAAATCTGCGTATCAAACATGGTTAGATGCCGGAAATACCGGAACCGAAGCAGACTTTATCACTTCCTTAAAAGGAGATACCGGAGCCACAGGAGCAAACGGAACAGATGGAGTAGACGGGAAGTCAGCATATCAAACATGGTTAGATGCCGGAAACACCGGAACTGAGGCTGATTTTATCACCTCTTTAAAAGGAGACACGGGAGCGACAGGAGCAAACGGAACAGATGGAGTAGATGGGAAGTCTGCCTATCAAACATGGTTAGATGCTGGAAACACCGGAACTGAGGCTGATTTTATCACTTCTTTAAAAGGAGATACTGGAGCCACAGGAGCAAACGGAACAGATGGAGTAGATGGGAAGTCTGCCTATCAAACATGGTTAGATGCAGGAAATACTGGAACCGAAGCAGATTTTATCACTTCCTTAAAAGGAGATACAGGAGCAAACGGAACAGATGGAGTAGATGGGAAGTCTGCCTATCAAACATGGTTGGATGCAGGAAACACAGGAACTGAAGCAGATTTTATCACTTCCTTAAAAGGAGATACCGGAGCCACAGGAGCTAACGGAACAGATGGAGTAGACGGGAAGTCTGCCTATCAAACATGGTTGGATGCTGGAAACACTGGAACCGAAGCTGATTTTATCACCTCTTTAAAAGGAGACACCGGAGCAACAGGGTCTAACGGGGCAGATGGAGCAGATGGAGTAGACGGAAAATCTGCGTATCAAACATGGTTGGATGCTGGAAATACCGGAACCGAAGCCGATTTTATCACTTCTTTAAAAGGAGACACCGGAGCAACAGGAGCTAACGGAGCAGATGGAGTAGACGGAAAATCAGCATATCAAACATGGTTAGATGCTGGAAATACCGGAACCGAAGCCGACTTTATCACTTCTTTAAAAGGAGACACTGGAGCAACAGGAGCTAACGGGGCAGATGGAGTAGACGGAAAATCAGCATATCAAACATGGTTAGATGCTGGAAACACCGGAACCGAAGCCGACTTTATCACTTCTTTAAAAGGAGACACCGGAGCAACAGGAGCTAACGGAGCAGATGGAGTAGACGGAAAATCAGCATATCAAACATGGTTAGATGCTGGAAATACCGGAACCGAAGCCGACTTTATCACTTCTTTAAAAGGAGACACCGGAGCAACAGGGTCTAACGGGGCAGATGGAGCAGATGGAGTAGACGGAAAATCTGCGTATCAAACATGGTTGGATGCTGGAAATACCGGAACCGAAGCAGACTTTATCACTTCTTTAAAAGGAGACACTGGAGCAACAGGAGCTAACGGGGCAGATGGAGTAGACGGAAAATCAGCATATCAAACATGGTTGGATGCAGGAAATACTGGAACCGAAGCTGATTTTATCACTTCTTTAAAAGGAGACACCGGAGCAACAGGAGCTAACGGGGCAGATGGAGTAGATGGAGTAGACGGAAAATCAGCATATCAAACATGGTTAGATGCTGGAAACACCGGAACCGAAGCCGACTTTATCACTTCTTTAAAAGGAGACACTGGAGCAACAGGAGCTAACGGGGCAGATGGAGTAGATGGAAAATCTGCGTATCAAACATGGTTGGATGCTGGAAATACCGGAACCGAAGCCGATTTTATTACTTCTTTAAAAGGAGATACCGGAGCCACAGGAGCAAACGGTACTGATGGAGTAGATGGGAAATCTGCCTATCAAGCATGGTTAGATGCAGGAAACACAGGAACCGAAGCCGATTTTATTACTTCTTTAAAAGGAGATACAGGAGCCACAGGAGCTAATGGAACAGATGGAGTAGACGGGAAATCTGCGTATCAAACATGGTTAGATGCCGGAAATACCGGAACCGAAGCCGATTTTATTACTTCTTTAAAAGGAGATACTGGAGCGACAGGAACTAACGGGGCAGATGGAGTAGACGGGAAATCTGCCTATCAAATATGGTTAGATGCAGGAAACACCGGAACCGAAGCTGATTTTATCACCTCTTTAAAAGGAGACACGGGAGCAGCGGGACAAGATGCTACTTTGTCTGGAACAGGAGATCCTAATGGAGCTGTTACAGGCGTTGCAGGTCAAGTTTATACCGATACAGCTTCAGGAATATTATATAAGACTAGCGATGGAACAATATGGAATGAAGTAGATTCAGATACAAAAGATTTAAGTTTGAGCGGTAATACAATTAGTTTAATTGATGGAGGGTCTGCTGTTGATATAGGAACTTCTACCTTAGCGGGAGATGTTGCTGGGAACACTTCTTTATCTACAACAAATGAGACAGATATAGCAACGATTAATACCTTTTTAACTAGGTTGAATAATATAAGAATTGTTAAAAATCCAACTTCAGGCACAACCATAGACAATACAGATGGTACAGTAATAATTGAACAAACTGGATTGATAAGTTTAGGCTTAGGTGCTGATATAACAATACCGACCCCTAATAGTAGTAATTTAGGAAATAAGTTAATAATTGTAAATAAAGCAGGTAACGGAACTTTACTTGGTCTTTCGGTAGCATTAAACTTAAATATTACAGGTGGAGGTACTATAAAAGGATCAGGGATAATTACAGGGCTGTCTACTTTAGGAATGAATTCTTCTATAACAATACAATGTGGTTTTGATGGAGCAGACTATTATTGGTATAAAATTGATGGTACCTCTCTATAATAAGCTGATAATTATGAAAGAAAAGATATTCTCATCAATAATAATGTGTTTGGTCATAGCTGTTAAAGCTCAAACGACAAACATTGGATCTTTTTATATTTCTGAAAACACACTAGTAAGCGTTCATGAAGATTTATTAATAAAAGAATTTGGAGCAATAACAAACGATGGTGATTTGTATGTATTTAAAAACTTCACAAATAATGGAAAATTCAAGTTTTCTAATAATAAAGTAACAGGTTACACAAGTTTTGTAGGTAATAATGAACAGACTATAACAGGTGAAGGAACATCTAGTTTCATGTTTGTTGAGTTTGATAATGAGTCAACAAGTTTAGCTTTTAGTTTAGATAAGGAAATAGAGATTGTAGGAACTACATTTTTTGAAAATGGAATTTTAAAAGCTGAAGAAAAAGGTATCGTAACTTATTTAAATGGAGCTACAAGTACTGGTATTAGTAATAAAAGTTATGTTAATAATAAAGCTCAAAAAAAAGGAAATGAAGGTTTTACTTTTCCTGTAGGAGATTATAAATCGCAAACTTTTGTTCCTAGGACTCTAACTATATCACCTCCTTCAGATCCTAACACAAATTTTTATGTCTGTTTTAATTGGGAAAAGGCAAATATTGATTTCGATAAAAAAGAAGAAGATATTGGTTTAATAAATATGAATGAGTTCTGGGAAATTCAAAATAAATCTAATGAAGAGTTGGTGGAGTTAACTTTAACATGGAGCAGTGTAACGACACCTGAAATTTTTTATTCAGACCCAAGTAAACTAATGATAGTACGATGGAGTGGTGAAGAGTGGGTTAAAGAAAGAGAAAATGTATACATAGACACTCGTAGTAAAAGTATAACAGCAAAAGCTTCAGGATATGGTATTTTTACATTAGCATGCGAAAGAAAAAGAGGAACAATTGACCCTGTTATAGACTTTTCTGCCTCAAATTCTTTTTCTCCAGATGGTGATGGTGTTAATGATGAATTTGTAATACCAGGTTTGTCAGAAGCATATCCTAAATTTAAAATAAAAATATACAATAGGTATGGTAATGTAGTTTATGACTACAGTAATAATAATGAGTTGAATCCAACCTGGTGGGATGGAAAGTCGCATGGTAGGTTAACATTAACAGGAGACCAAAAAGCAATGCCAGCGGCTACTTATTGGTATGTAGTGGATTTTAATGACGGAAAAACGAAACCATACCAAGGCTGGTTATATTTAAATAAATAGCTATATGAAAAAGAAAATATATATACTACTACTAGTAAGTATAAGTAGTAAAATATTCGCTCAACAAGACACTCAATATACTCAATATATTTATAATATGGAGGTTATTAATCCAGCTTATGCAGGTAGTAAAGAAGGTATAAGTTTAGGTTTATTAGCACGATCACAATGGGTAGGTGTTAGCGGAGCGCCAAAAACATTTAGTGGATTTATACATAGTCCAGTAAGTAGAAAAGTAGGATTAGGTTTATCTTTAATTCACGATAAAATAGGTCCAGTAAGTGAAACACATGCTTATGCCGATTTTTCTTTTACAATTAATACTTCAGAAAAAGCTAAACTAGCTTTTGGGTTAAAGGCAGGAGCAACTTTTCAACAAATAGGTTTGTTAACATTAAATCAAGTAGAATCTAATGATCCAAAATTTAATCAGAATAGTAACAAAACATACCCAAATTTTGGTGTAGGAGCATTCTATTACAAGGAAAACTTTTATGTAGGAGCTTCAGTACCAAACTTATTAGAAACATTACATTTTGAAAGATCAAACGGAAAAATAACCAAAGCATCAGAAAAAATGCATGGATTTTTGACAGCAGGGTATGTAATAGATTTAAAAAATAATTTTCAATTAAAACCTTCAACATTAGTTAAGTATGCCGATTCAGCACCTTTGTCATTAGACTTATCGTTAAATTTATTATGGAATAATAAAGTGGAATTTGGAGTATCTCATCGTCTGGATGACTCGTGGAGTGGAATAGTTAATTTTAGAATAGGAAAAGACTTGCGATTAGGTTATGCGTATGATTATACAGTATCTAATCTAGGAGAATTTAGTTCAGGGTCGCATGAATTCTTATTATTATTCGATTTTAAAACAGGAGAAAATACTTATAAACAACCAAGGTTTTTCTAAATTATAAAAACATAAAAGCTGTTTTTAAACAGCTTTTATGTTTTTTAGTTTTAATCCCATAAACCACAACATTCACCACTAATAGGCATAAGACAAGTAGCAACTTCTCTAGGGATAGGAACACATAAGTCTGTTACAGGGTCATCACCACCTCCATTAATAAGTTGTTGTTCATTTTTGTTTAAGATAGAACCTAAGTTCAAAATGTTTTTAATCATAACTTTAGTTTTTAGAGTTTAAAAATAAAAAGTTCATAATAGGGAACTGTTTAAATAACCATAAAAAAAGTAAGGTGTTCTCATACTTTTAATACAAGAGTGGGAGAGGGCAATCTGTTTCTTAATTTCTGTCATTGCGAGGAGAGTAGGACGAAGCAATCTGTTTTTCGACTATTGTCATTTCGAAGGAGTATGCGACTGAGAAACCGTAAGGTTCAGCAAAGCTAAATCTTTAAGTTGAGAGTAATTTATATTCTTGAGATTACGTGACTCCATTATATTCTATTCATAATGATATTTAGTTTATTGTAGTATTATTCTTTTTCCATTGATGAAAAAGAACCAAAAAATCTAGTCTTTCGAAATCTTCACTCGAAAATTAACATCCTCGAAACTAAATGAAAAGAACTCGCTATGGCTCAAACAGCTTTTCATTTTTGACGTTTCTTGCGGTGTAATTTTCGGCTTGCTTTCTAAGGACGTTTTATTACCGTCATTGCGAGGAGGTATGACGAAGCAATCTGTTTCTCGACTATTGTCATTTCGAAGGAGTATGCGACTGAGAAATCTTTAAGTTAAGAGTAACTTATATTCTTGAGATTACGTGACTCCATTATATTCTATTCATAATGATATTTAGTTTATTGTAGTATTATTCTTTTTCCATTGATGAAAAAGAACCAAAAAATCTAGTCTTTCGAAACCTTCACTCGAAAATTAACATCCTCGAAACTAAATGAAAAGAACTCGCTATTGTTCAAACAGCTTTTCATTTATAACGTTTCTTGTGGTGTAATTTTCGGCTTGCTTTCTGAGGACGTTTTATTACTGTCATTGCGAGGAACGAAGCAATCTTTTTCTCGATTACTGTCACTTAGAATATATGTGTGATGTCTTAAGATTATGAGTAACTCCCATTCATGAGCTTTAGCTCCGTTTAACTTAATGTTAAAACCTGTACACAAAAAAAATAACCAAACAAAAAAGTGTACAGTATCTGTACACTAAAAAGTTTTTTATTTTAAAAAGTGTACAAGTGGTGTACACCAAAAAAGTTGTAAGAAAAAAAAGTGTACAGAAATTTAGTGATTTATTGCTAACAGATTCATAATGTCTTCTCCAACAGTTTTAGATAGGTTGTTGTTACTGTCTAATACAGAGATAAAACCCATTTTACATTGATGTTTCATAGCGTTACCATTTACTAAATATTCTTCTGTATGAAAGTTAAGAAACTGATTATCCTTATTTTCTCCAGGATACAGTAACAGTGCTCTTTTAGCATTCCAAAAACGACAATAGGTATACATTTGCCTTAAATCTTCCACAGAAGCACGATCATTAGTAGGACATTTCCACTTGGTATCTATTATAAATGTTTCATTTCCTTTTCTTACTATAATATCAGGGCGTAAATTATTATTGTTCCAAAAAAGTTTTGAATCTTGCCCTATTACTTCTATATTTTTATCTCTAGTTGTTTTGTATAACTCTGTTAATATATACTCTTCCCATAATACATTCATATCAAACAAAAGAGATAACATTTTTTCTCGACCCCCAGATATATTAGGGGAATAGTTTAAAATAATCAACCTTGCAAGTTCTATAGCATACTCATAATCTCTTGATTTTCTGTTGAGTTTTATAGAGTTTAATAGTTGTTGGTTTATTTGTTTTTTACTAAAATCAGGAAAGTTAAGTGCAACACGTTTGTATGAATCATATAAGTATGTGCCTCTTGTATATTGAGATACTATGCTTAGTGCTTCGTGCAAAACTTGATGTAATACATGATCGGTGTCATATACTTGATGAGTTGTATAAAATTGTTCTTTGCGTACAATGTTTTTATGTATATGTCCAGCAAATTCAAGCTTACCTTTTAGAGCTTTCGTGTTTTGTGTTTGTTTCCTATATTGTTTTACGAGCCCCTTTCTTTGTAAATTTTGTACTTCTGATAAAAATAAATCAAAATATACCTCTAGTAAGTTCAAGTTGGTACGCTTTACATTTGCAGCTCCTGCAGTATCGGCTTTTAACCTTCCACAGGCTTGCAACATTTGTAATAATACTTTTTGCCATTTAGTATCAGAATCATACTTATCTGCTTTTGGGTGAATTTCTATAGATAAGCCATTAACCTGAATAATACCTACATATTGATTAAACTGAATACCTTTGGCAATAGGTTGAAAATATTTCCACTCATGGTATTCGTTTAGTTTTAAAAGAGCGTCTAAATGTTTTTGCTGAAAGCCTTGTTGACCAACATATAAACGTTGATGTTCGTATACTTTCATCTTATAGGGTTTCCATAGCTTCAGTTAACACTTCTTTTTGTTCGTTTTCTTTTTTCTCTTTAGGTAGCCCAAGTGTTTCTGATATGGCTTTTATGATATTCTCTGGAGTAATTTTTTTAAGCAAAAAGCTAGGTGTTTTTAAATCTTCTTGATTTTGATAAGAAAACTTAGCAAACTTTATTTTTCCATTATTTTTTTGTTCAACAAAACCATTTCCTAAAACGAGACCTATTTTACCATAATCACCATAGAAACACTCTTGCAATAACGGAATAACTTTATTGTTAAAAGTATTAGCGAGAGCTTCTGTATCTCCACTTTCAATATTGATAAAATAAGAATGCCCTATGGTATGATCTCTATCTATCAATACCTCTACACGGTTATTAATAGTTTCTAATACCTCTTTTAGATTGAAAATTAATTCGTCTTCAATAAAGATAATTTTCTCTAATAGTTCAGGTTTAGGCATCACTTCCGTAAACTCAAAACGCCTACGCAAAGCAGTGTCTAAAGCTTCTACAGAACGATCAGCAGTGTTCATAGTACCTATAATATGTAAATTATGAGGTACGCCAAATTCAGTTTTAGAATAGGGGAGTTTTACAGTAATGGCTTCAGGTTGGCCTAATCGTTTGTCTGGTTCTAAAAGCGTAATTAATTCCCCAAAAATAGCAGATACATTCCCTCTGTTAATTTCATCAATAATTAAAACATGATCTTTTTTAATTTCCTCTGTTGTTGTTTGCTTAGAAAAAGTTTGTTCCAAGTAATCAACTTTAATATCACTGTTATCAAATTGATAAATAGTTTGCTGTGATATGTTTTTATCTACAAATAAACTGGGGTCGGCATCTAAATTAGTAGCTAACCATTCTACTTTTCTAAAATGATGGTAAGGAATTCCGTCAATATTTTTGTATTCATAATCTCCTTTTACTACACCAATAGCATCTATAATATGATTTCCTAAAGAAACTAATACAATATCTTCTTTTTGCATCCAATAATTAAATGCAGCTATAGCAGTAATACTGTATGAAGAATGTTCACCTTTTACAAAATATTCTTTTTCATAAGCTTCTCTAAAACTTCTTTGGTCGGAGTTATGAATAATATCACTCAAATCATTCGTTGTTCCATATCCTAAAGCTATATAATTATTTTCAATACACCAATCGTGAATATCTTTACGTGTTTTTCCTCCAACACTCATCTTAAAGTAGTTCACTTTTTTAAAATCAATAGCAGAGGAGTTATTAGAAGTAATTTCTCCTTTAATTCCTTTGGCTTTATTAGCTATCTTCTTAAAAATTCCATCTTCTACCTCATATATAACCTGATTATCTTCAGTTTTAGGTTTTATACCTTCTACAAAATCTTCGTAGCTCATAGATTGATGAAAAGTAGTAAACGTAATTTGGTTTTTTTCATAGAGTTCATCATATCTTTGAATAATAAACTCTCTACTTTCTTCTGTATACTTTATTTTATCTATTGATTCTACTGCTAATTTTTTGGTAGCATAGGTTTTTCCTGTACCAGGAGGACCAAATAGTATTTTATTCATAGTCGTAATTTTTTTGTACTTATTTAATAAACTAGATATAAATGGATAGAATGAGGCGTATCCTGAAAATCCTTTGTCTAATAAATTTTCTACCTTTTTAATATTTTCATAGTTTAATTTAAAAGAATCAAAACTATTCGAATAGAGTTCGTTCCATCTTTTAGGAATTTGAAAAGAGGCTGTTTCAACATAACTTTCAATAGTTCTTTCTTTTAAATCTTCACTTCTATATTCTCTTAAATAGATTTCATATAAATTGAACAGGTCTTGCTCTATTTTTTCAATTTTATCTATAAAACTAATGTCTATGTTCTTTTTATCAAAAAACTTTTCATTAAGAAATTGTAGATAATTGTTTTTTCCTAATAATGCTTTGGGGATTCCGTTACTATTTTTAAGGTCATACTCAACGAAATCCGCTTTTTTTTCTCGCTCTATTTTGCTTAGTATGAGTTCTATTGCATTTATATGTTCCTCTACATTTTCAGGGTTTACCAAGAAGAAATCAATTTCATCGAAAAAAGTATCAATTTCATTTAACCTTTCTTGAATACTATTTAAAGTATACCCAAGATAATTTCTATACGAATCATGTGTTTGATTATTTAACCAACTAGCAAACTCTTTCTTCACATCTATAAGTCCCCTGTAATACTGATCCCATAAATGATGTGAAAAATCAAAAAAGTTTTCCCAACCTTTTCTTTTTAAAATTTCTCTATGATATACTGATACAGGAGTCTTCTTTTTAAAAGGAATTTGTAAATTTTTAGCCACAAAGCGTAAAGCTTCTAATTTAAAAATATTTAACACATTAAAGTCGCCATATAAAAAAGCAATCTTCCATTTATAAGCAGTACCCAAATCAATAGTATCTATGGCTTTTAAATTGTCTTCTTGGGCACTAGTTGCTATAGTAATAATGATTTGTTTGATTTTTTCAAATGCTTCTTGAGTTGTTGTTCCATATTTGGTATACCATGCATATTCTCCATCAGAATCACGATAGCTTGTTTTTTCTGTTGGTGTATCAGAGCCTTTTTTGAATATCCCAAACTTATATGAACTACCTCCAACCACACTTCCTAAATCTCGGGTAATATGCTCAACCCAATAACAAAAAGAGTTTTCTCTTTTAGTATCTGTATATTCCTCTAGAGTCATTTTTTCTAATTTTTCTAAAGGCCAATAGCTTAAAAAATCTTGTTTTAATTGATGTAATTTTTCATTCATAATTATTTTTTTTCTTTTACAAGTTCAAAAGGCCAGTCATAATGACTATAAATAAAAAAGGCTTAGCTATAAACATTCTTTTAAGCTGTCCATTCGCTAAACTGCCCTTCGGCTTGTTGCATAATTTCTTCTAAAATTTCATTAAGTTTCGATAAACTTACTTTCTTTCTCAATTCTTTCTTTACGGCTAACCGTATGGCTGCTTTTGCATTTTCTTTTTTTGTCCAATCAAACTGAAGATTATCCTTTACAGCTTTTACAACAGCATGTACGATATCTTGAATGATTCCTTCTTCTTTTATAATATCTTGTTTGGCAGCAAGTATGTCATAAAATGCTAATTCTTCTTCACTTAAACCTAATTCTTTAATTCTTTTATCGTCATTTTGTAGCTCTTTAGCACGCTCTATCATTTCTACAATTGTAGCGTAACTATCTAATGCATTGGTATGGTATTTATCTATAACTTTTTCTAATTCTTCCTTTAAAGAAGTGTATTTTTTTATGTTTTTATGAAGACGAAGTTTGATTTCATCTTTAAGAATATTTTTTATCAATTCTATTTTTAATGCATGTCCGTCTTTTTCTTGTTTAGCACCTAATAAAAAGGTTTCATCCAAGATTGAAATATCAGGTTTTTCAATTCCTGCCATGGCAAACACATCTACAATATTCTCAGAATCGATACTTTGGCTAATAAGTTCTTTTATTTTTTCTTTTTGTTCACCTCTATTACCTGGTATTGATCTTGCATTGCGAATTGCTTTAGATACGTGTTGCGCAAATAATACAGCTGCTGTATATTCTTGTATTTCGGGTTGACTTTTTACGATAGACAATAAACTAGACAACGTTTTTTCTGCTTTCATATAATTGTTAGCGTCTTCATCGTATTTAATTATATGATTTACGGCCTTCTTCACCAATAAAACTTTATCAGCATCACGTAAACGTTTCCAATCAGTATAATCAATGGTCGCAGGTATAAATGCTTTGCATATTTCAACTTGATTCATAAACAACTCTAAAGCTTGTTGTATATCTATGGTCGGTTTCCCTTTTCCTCCGTTTCCTGTGTATTTACCAGTGGCTGATTTTAAATTATCACCAATACCTATATAATCTACAATAACACCGTTTTTCTTATCTTTTAAAACCCTGTTGGTTCGGGTAATGGCCTGCATTAAATTATGACCTTTCATAATTTTATCAATATACATGGTATGAACACAAGGAGCATCAAAACCCGTTAACCACATATCTCTAACAATGACAATTTTTAAAGGATCGTCTTCCTTTTTAAATCTTGCTTTTATGCTTTCGGTAGCCTCTTTAGTTCTTATGTGTGGATTCCATGCTACGGGGTCTTTAGAAATATTCCCTGTCATAACCACGGCTACTTCTGGGCAATTCTCTAAAGCCGTTAGGGCATTGTACATTTTTACGCAGTTACGCCTGCTCATGCAAACTACCATGGCTTTTCCTGCTAAAGTGTTGGTTCTATTGGTATAATGATTTAGTATGTCTTTGGCTATTTTATCTACACGGTCTTTACTACCCGCTGCATCTTCAACAGCAGCCCATTTTAAGTTACTGTTGTCTTCAATATCTTCGGTTATCACATCAACTTCGGCATCAATATTTTCATTCCATAAATGCAGTTTAGCCAAACGGGGTTCGTAAAAAATGTTTACGGTAGCGTTGTCTGCAACGGCTTGTTTTATATCGTAGGTATGAATTACATTTCCAAAGACTTCTTGTGTATCGGCATCTTTACTATCAATAGGTGTTCCTGTAAAACCAATAAACGATGCATTTGGTAATGCTTTACGTAAGTTGGAGGCAAAACCATCTAATAACCCATATTGTGTTCTGTGGGCTTCGTCTGCCATCACTATAATGTTTTCTCGTTCCGACAAAATAGGATGTTCCAATTCACCTAAAGCATTGTCTGTGGTTTGTTTTAGCCTGAACTTTTCAATGGTAGTGAAAATAACACCTCCTGCACCTGCACTTAACAAGTTCCTTAAATCGTTGGTGGTGTCGGCATGCTGTACATCGCCCACCAAATCTTTTGCGAGTACAAAGTTTTCATACAATTGTCTGTCTAAATCACTACGATCTACTTGAACTACAATGGTTGGATTTTTCAAAGCTGGTAAACTGCGTAAAATACCTGTGTAAATGGCCATAGAAATACTTTTACCAGAACCTTGAGTATGCCAAATAACCCCAATACGACCATCACCAAGTGGGCGTACTGATTTCTTAGCTGCTGCTACCGCAAAGTTAACACCGAAAAACTGATGGTATTTAGCTCCTTTTTTTATGAGTGTACCATTATGGTCTTCATGAAAAATGAAGTTTTTAATATAGTTTAAGATTCTGTCTTTTGGAAATAGGCCAAATAGTAAAGTATGCATTTGAAAATCATCTTCTTGAACGGTATCTGTACCATTAATGCTTTTCCAAGCAGCAAACCACTCCATACCCGAACTAAACATACCATGTTGCGCCTCGTTACCATCGCTAATAATGGTTATGGCATTGTATTCAAATAACAACGGAATGTCTTTTTTATAATGTTGTATTTGGTTGTGAGCCTCTTTTATATTGGTGTTTTGGTCGTACCAATTTTTCAGTTCAAATACAATTAAGGGTAATCCGTTAATGTAAATAATAATGTCTGGGCGACGTTTGTTTTTTCCTGTAATGCTAAACTGATTCACCGCCCAAAAGTTGTTATTTTTTTGGTTAGTAAAATCTATAGGGTATATATGTACTGCTTTTTCTTTGCCAGAAGCATCTTCATAAGCAAACTCTAAGCCTTTGGTGAGTTTTAAATGAAACGTACGGTTACGATGTGCTACATCTGCACCAACATTATTCGTGAATTCCGCAACTGCAAGCTTTTGAATTTCTTTTGGAATATCTGGATATTGTTGCTGTATAAACTGAAGTAATTGATCTTTTAAAACAACTTCTTTAGTATGGTTTTGGGGTAGGGTAGTACCTAATTGGTGTGTATATCCTAAATCGGATAACCAATCGATGGTGGCTTGCTCTATGGTTGCTTCTGTTGTCATAGTATGTTATTGTGAGGAGAAACGACGTGGTAATCTTTCTCTTTCTTTATTTTATCATTACTTTTTCTATTCAATGCAAATTTTTTACTGTTCGTTATTGTTTTTAAACCGTCATTGCGAGGTACGAAGCAATCTGTTTCTTATTTGTCATTGAGAGCGGAGCGTGGCAATCTTTTTATCGTACCGTTTTTCATAAGATTATATCACTCTACCCAATAATATTTTCTACCTGCTCTCTAAACTTTTTTAAACGGACTTCTCCACTAATTAATTTTGGTAATAGGGTGTTGCGAAGTTTTGTTAGGGTTTGATTTTCATCTTCATTTGAAAAAATCAACCTGGAAATTGAATAAAACTCGTTTAAAACCTCTTGAATAATTGAATCTTCTTTTGGCATTGCAATACCAATTGAGAGTAAGTTGCTTTTATTCAACTTTGGTTGTACGGCTCCCGTTAAATAAGGGTTCATATCTATTTTGGAAATATGGCAAATAATCAATTTATTAATTCCATTTTGTTTTCCTTTTAAAATATGTGCATGATTATTAACCCAGAATTTCCCAACAGCACTAAAGCTAATTGGAGTTTTTCGTGAACGCAAATTTTCTCCATCTTCAGATATAATCACATATTCTCCATCAAAAATAAAACTATCAATGTTATCAATTATACCAGATGCTCCATAATATGGATATTCACCTTTTCTTTTATTCCTTTCTCGTGTACTTAATGGAATTCTTTTGGAATTTAATATGTGTGCTAAATCATCTAACCTTTTTTCTTCCCAACCTTTAGGAATTCGTCCCAATTCGCTTTCAACAAACTCACCATCTTGGAAAGGACCAAAATCTACAAACCAATGTTTGTATAGTGCCATTGCCATGTCTTCTAAGGTTTTGTTAATGGCTAGGTTGTTTTCTATTTTATCGTCTATGGCTGATAAAATGTTTGCTATAGCTTTTTGTTCTGGGAGCGGGGGTAATTCTAGTTTTAAATTTTGAAACGCTTCTTTAGCAATTCTTTGTCTTCCAGAAGTACCAATCATATTCGACTCCGCAAATTGTCTAACAAAAGGTTCTCTTGATAGATAGTAAACAAAATCATTATCAGAAATATTTTCTTTACCTCTAAAAACAAGAAATTCAGTTGAACCAAAGCCTTTGTTGTTTTTTAATCCTTTAACTTGGCATATTTTACCATTTTGTAAACAAGGCGTTATTCTAGCAAATAATGTATCACCATTTTGAAACTTTGCACCACCTTTTAATTTTTTAGTAGCTGAAGGTAAAACTTTTCTACTATTGGGGTTCAAGTCTTTCATCTCCACAAAAGGATATTCCTCACTAGAATTAAACTTCATTCTAGGGTTTATATCTATGAAGTCAAAAAGGTTATATGTGTTCCAGTTATTTGGCATTGATTAAAGATTGTTAAAGGTAAAACGTTTAATAAAAGAATAGTGTTTTTGAAATACATGTATCTTCTGATATATAAGAACAGTGTTATTAAGCTTTAGTATTTCCATAAGTTTATCCTTTAATTTACCATTTTTATCATTTATATTAAGAAAAGAATGCAAATTCGTATCTTCGTTACTAATTATATTTAAGCAATTTTCAAATGGTTTTACCAGTTTTTTATATTTACCCAATGGTAATGCAATTAAAAACATAACCGCTAATAATTCACCTTCTTCTGTTTCGTTAGTATACTTAAAATCTTCATGTGCTTTTATAACCCTATAAATATTTACAAACCGTTTTAAAGCTCTAGGGTTGGTACCTAAAATATCAGACATACTTTGTAAAAGTTCTATTTCTTTATCTGAAAACTTTAAAGACTCAATAGTTACTTTAGTAATTGTTTCTAGCGGTATTGGAGCTGGTTTTGTGTCGCTTTTTGAGGTCTTTTTTTCTTTTTTATCTTCTTTATTATTTGATCCAATTCCAGTTTCACCTTCTTCTCTATCTTCTTTTTTTTGCGATTCATCTTTAGCCACTACTATTTCTGGTTGCGATTCGGCTAAGGTCTTTAACATGTGTTTCACGCTTTTATCTTTTGCGGCTTTTAGTTGAAACGGTACTTGAAATATTTTTTCTAAATAGCCAGAAGGCTCAATAGTCTCTGAGTTTTCTATTTCGCTTTTATTACTGAATTGTAATTTATGTTTTTTTGTTAAGGCATTTTTTACCCAACGTGGATCTACACCAACGACTACCACAAATAATGGATATGCCATTAATAAATTAACAGCTTCAAGCACCTGTACAACACGATCATCTGAACAACGATCTAAATCATCAATATATAAAACAATACGTTCTAAAGGCTTTTCAAACTGTTTTTGAAAAGCCTCCGATTCTCCAGAATTATTTACTTCATCATGATGTCCACTAAATAACTCGCTTAATATTTCAAAATCTTTTCTAATTATAGAAACAATACCTAGGTGCTTTTTATAATCGTTGCTTATAGATCGTTTTTCTATAAAATTAAAAAGAGCTTCCGTAGTTACTGTATTTTCTAGCCTGTATTCAATTTCTAGTTTAGATTGTTCTGCTTGATTAATTTGTGTATTAATTCTTTGTATTTCGGTTTTATAATTTTCAATTTCAAACTTTAAGGCTTTTTCTTCTTGGTTCACTTTAAAAATTGCGTCCTTCTTTTGAAGTTCATAATCTTCTTTAATTTTCCAGAAAGTTGAAACTAGTGGTTGTAGCTGTTTAAAAGTTTGAATATTTCTGATAATAAAACCACCAATTATAGTAATAAAGTACCATGCTTTAGTAGGAAAAGTAAAATCTGTTTTACCTAAAAAATGGTTAGTCAAAAAGACTATCCCTTTTATTATTATTACTAATATTAGTATAAGAAAAAACCAAGCTAAATTACCTTTCCAGCCAGTTCCTTTGAAGAAAGTTTTAACAAAAGTATATTTAGATTTTACTTTTTTGTATAATTCTGTTGGGTTTTGCCAATACTCTTCAGGTACTATTTTACTAAATTGTTCGGTGGATTTATTGAAAGAATTATTTGAAGCTAAAGTATCTTTTACTTTTTCTGAAATATTAAAAGATTTATCTAATTGATTTAGTGCTTTTTTTAATGATTTATTTTTTATCTCATTAATTTTTCCCTGAAGTGTTTTTGCAGCCTCTCCTTTTTGAAGTTCTAAAGTTTTAATTTGACCATCAATACTATCTCTTTGATGTTCTAAATCAACTATTTCTTCCTGTACTAGATTTAATTTTTTTGTGATTTTTTTTACAACATCATCTTTAATGAGGCTAGCAGCGGTATCATTTTTTATATAGTCATGTAAACCTTCAAATATTTTAGTGATTATACTTGCCCATAAATTAGCATCCATGTACGACCATGCATTGAAGTGTACATGGGCAATACCATTACAATACGCATTTTTATTATCGTTTTTTGAAAGTACTTGAATACGTTCTTTTAACTTGCGCATAAAAAAACTTTTTCCAGACCCCCATTTACCTAAAAGAGCAATTGCTAGAGGTGGTTTAAAGCTTTTAGCAGCGATTACTTTGGCAAAGGCGTTTACATCTTTTGAAATATCAAGATAATCTCTTCCAGAATCTGCATCGCTTAATAAACCGGCTATGGTAGTTGTAGAAGTAATTACCTCTTGTTCTTTATCAGATTTTAAATTTTCTTTTGTTTTTTTCTTTTGCTTTAAATTATCAAATATACTTTCAACGTTTGGAACATTTTTTATAACATTCTCTAATATAACAGAAATGTCATCATTCATGACTCTAGCAAATGTTCTTCTATACTTGCTTAAACCTTCAATATCTATATAGGATTCAAATACATACCAATTAACATCTAGATTATGACCATCTTTTTTGTTGTTAATAATAATACCTATTGCCTTTAATCTGAGAATACCAATTTTCCCCTTAGCAAAGGCTGATTTCAAGAAAATAATATCACCTTTTTTAGCTTTATTTACAGTGTTAGTATCAATGGTTTCGTTCCCATTTTCCCAGTTACTACCTTTAATAAATCGAGGCATTTGATCTACATCGTCCCATAAATGACCTGCAACAAAGTAACTGATATTACCTAATTTATTTCTTAGATTTTCTTCTTTTATAACATCTTCATAAACTGAAGTTACTGGTTTTACGTTGTCTTTTAAATAACTAGTAATATCTGACCTTTCAGCTTTATCAGAATCAGGTTCTATTTTATTAAGACTATCATAAAACTCAAGCCCTTTTTTATGCTTGGGAATAGAAATGACAAATTGTATATAATTCAGATATTTACTGACAACTCTTTTTGTTATTTCATAACTTGTTTGAAAATCAAGCCCACCAGCTCCGGTACCCATTAAAGGCAGCCAGATTTTTTTACCTTCTAGAAATTTTGAATTGTTCTCTATTCCTTTTTTTAGATTGTTTTCTAAGTTAATCCTTGTGTCAACGTCCCCAACTGTAACTACAAATAGTACAGGTTTTAGAGATTCAGATTTAAAAAAATTATACCCTTTTGTAACATCAATATTGTCAACTTTTGTAAGGTCATAACCATATCTCGTTAAGACACTACTATTTAACTGACCTAATGTGCCATATTGATTGACTGAAACAATAGCTACATCAAAATCAATAGGATTATTACCAATTTCTATTTTTAAATCTGTATAACTACTATTCATATTTAGAATTTATCAAAATTATCTAAAATCTGTTGTTGCAATTCATTCCCTTTAATAAATTGGGCTTGTAATTGAGCTTTTAAAGAAGTCATTTTTTCTTCAAAAGGAATACCATCGTCTTCAACCGCTTCGGTACCTACATATATACCTGGGGTTAGTTTGTAGTCTTGTTTTTGTACCTCTTCTAGGGTTGCGCTGTAACAATAACCAGCTTCGTTTTCATATTGGGTTGATTGCTTCGCTTCGCTCGCAATAACGTTTCGCCAATTATGATAGGTTTCAGTTACCTTGTTGATGTCATCATCTGTAAATACACGTAACTTTCTGCTTTCCATAGTTCCCATTTTTGAGGTATCTATAAACAGGATTTCATTCGTACGTTCTCTATGTTTTCCGTCTTTACCATCTCTATTTTTACTCAGTATAAAAATACAAGCAGGTATTCCTGTAGTTAAAAATAATTTGTCTGGTAAACGTACAATACAATCTACCATACTATTATCAACCATATATTGGCGTACATTTTTCTCTCCTTTATTATTAGAGGTCATCGCTCCATTTGCCATCACTACACTTGCCGTACCCGTATTGCTTAAATGACTCCAGAAGGTTTGCATCCACATGTAATTGGCATTACCATCGGTAGTAAATTCATCTTTAGGACCAAACAATCGAGGGTCGTTTTCTGGTAAGTCTTCAGGGTGCCATTGGCTAACATTAAAAGGCGGGTTTACAATAATGAAATCTGCTTTTAAGTCTGGGAATTTATCTTGTAATAAAGAATCACCTAAACGGACATCAAAAGATAAATCGCGTAAAGCTAAATTCATTTTACATAAGCGTAAGGTACCATCGTAACGCTCTTGACCGTAAATAGAAATGTTTTTCTTGTCTCCATCATGGGCTTGTAAAAACTTTAAAGATTGTACAAACATACCCCCAGAACCACAAGCTGCATCAAAGATTTTACCTTCGTAAGGTTCTATCATTTCCACTAACAAACGTACAATACTACCAGGCGTAAAGAACTGTCCTGCACCAGAACCTTCTGCAATGGCAAACTTACCAATGTAATATTCATATACACGTCCCAAAATATCACTATCTGGATTTTCTTTTTCTGATAATTTAGGGTTTGCCAATAGGTTAATTAAACCTGCTACTTGTTTAGCTGTCAATTGACTTTTAACGAAAATACGTGGTAAAATACCTTTTAAATCGGGTCTATAGGTGGCTAAGGTTTGGTCTAGCAAATCAAAAGCATCATCTACCAGTACCTTAATATTGTCTTGCTCGGCATTGTCTTGTAGAAATTGCCAAGTAGCTTTTTCTGGAATGATATAGGTGTTTTTAGATAGGTATTCGTCTGGGTCTTCTAAAACGTACTTTTGTTCTTCTTCGTCTAAAGTATAATAGTCTGAAGCTTTATCTTGTAATAAGTTTTTAACGTATCTCTACGTAACTCATACCGTTCAGAGATGTGTTTTAAAAATATTAAAGGTAATACATAGTCTTTATATTGATTCTCAGCGACAGCACCTCTAAGTTCATTTGCTGCTTTCCATAACTCTTTTTCAAAGTTAATATCTGCTTTTGGTTGTTTCTTAGGCATTAATATGTATAGTAATTAGTAAGCGTATTATTTGATATAATCATAGCGTAATTATACTAGGGATTAAAAGTAATAAAATGATTTATTATATAAAGCCGTAGTTGTTCTATTATATTTCACTCTTTGTTTATTTGGAGGTTTCTTTTTAATAAGAAATCTAAAATAACAAAACCCGTACAATTACCCTACGGAAAACCATAAGAAAACATGAAAAAGCTATAAGTGTTTTAAAATAAGATGTAGTGTAATGGTAAACGGTTTAAAAGTATACAAACCGTAATAGAAAAATGTTTGTTTTTAGAATTTTGTTAGTTGTTAGTAGTGTTATTTAAAAATGAAGCAAAAGACAAGGAGAAGTTATATAAAATATAGAATTTTGGTAGATTGCGGCTTACATAAAAACATACATACTATGAAAAATAAGATAGAAGAATTGTTAGTGGTAATTTCAACAAAGTTTCCAGAAATAAGAGAAACATTACCACCAGGAGCTAGTGATACAGCAATAGCGCGTATAGAAAAAGAAACTAACTTACCAGTACCGCAATCGTTAAAAGACTTATTAAAAATAACCAATGGAGACGAGAAGTGGGGTGAAAGCCCACACGGATTTTTTAGCTATTTTTTATATAGTTGTAATCGTATTATTGATACCTATAACTTTTTTAGAGAACACGAAAACGAAGCTTATCCAGATAGTGTTTATGAAAAAGATTTGGTGAAAAACATTTTGTACAGTACCAAGAGGTTACCCTTTGCTACCGATGGCTCTGGTCAATACCTGTGTATTGATTATGATCCGGCAGAAAAAGGGACTTACGGACAAATTATTTACTTACCATGTGCAGAGCCAGAACCTGTTTCGGTTATTGCTGATAGTTTTGATGATTTTGTAGATTTCCTCATTGAAGAATACAAAAATGATCGATTTTATATTGATGATGAAAGAACCGAATGGGGTGAAGAAGAATGGACAGAATGGAGGCAAGACCAACAAAGTGATTATAGCAAAGTAGAAATTATTTTTGGACACACCCGTAGAAATGATTGGACAGATATTGCTGATAAATACAATAAAAAGAAAGGAATTATAAGTAATTAATTAGTTATTGTCATCATTACGAGGAGGTAGGACGAAGCAATCTTTTTCTCGTTTCTCGTCATTTCGACCAGCGGGAGAAATCTTAATGTTATGAGTAACTTTCATTCAAGAGATTACGTCACTTTCCACTTCGACTACGCTCAGTGTCCGTTTGTTAGGACGTTATTATTGGTTTCCGTCATTGCAGGAGGCAGAGGAGAGTATGAATAACCGACCTATTTTTATTTTGCTAGAATTCAAGGTTATGGAGTACAAGAGAATCCAAAGAGTTTACGGTCTGGATTCGAATACGGAATACAACGTAGAATTCAAAAGAAGAAAAAGAAGTTTTGATTTTTTGCTTCGTTTTGTATCAAGACAAAATGAAAGTATGCGTTTATGAATAACTCCAATTTATGAGATTACGTTACTCACTGTATTCTGATAATAAGGATGTTTTGTTTATTGTAGTATTATTCTTTTTCCATTGATGAAAAAGAATCAAAAAATCTAGTCTTTCGAAACCTTCACTCGAAAATTAACATCCTCGAAACTAAATGAAAAGAACTCGCTATCGCTCAAACAGCTTTTCATTTTTAACGTTTCTTGCGGTGTAATTTTCGGTTTGTTTTCTGAGGACGTTTTATTACCGTCATTGCGAGGAGGTAGGACGAAGCAATCTGTTTATCGGTTACTGTCACTTCGAATATATGTGTGAGATCTTAAGGTTATGAGTAGCCCACATTCATAAGATTACGTCACTTCACTACGTTTCGTTCGTAATGACGTTATAGGAGTCAGAGAAGAGTATGAATAACCGACCTATTTTTATTTTGCTAGAATTCAAGGTTATGGAGTACAAGAGAATCCAAAGAGTTTACGGTCTGGATTCGAATACGAAATACAACGTAGAATTCAAAAAAAGAAAAAGAAGTCTTGATTTTTTGTTTCGTTTTGTATCAAGACAAAATGAAAGTATGCGTTTATGAATAACTCCTATTCATGAGATTACATCATTCCACTAGGTTTCATTCATAATAACGTTTTAAATGTCAGTTCGAGTGATTTTGTGTAACGTAGTGGAACAAAATAGTATCGAAAACCTTATTAGTACCGAATACTTCTCGATACAAAACTCCTTTTATTATGTTTTATGAATTTCACTCGAAGTGATAGTTGGGGGAATTGGAAAAAAATCTCTACTGTATATTGTTTATAATGATGTTGCTATGTTAAAAAATAAAGGTTTTTGTTAAAAAGCTCATAACGAAACGTTAACGCTACAATAAGTCTAAAAAATCTACGATTTACTATTCAAAAGAAATTCTCCCCAAAAAAATTGTAACCTTTAAAATTTATATATTATGGAATTGAATTTAGGATTATTAACCACAAAAGCAGAATGTGATACCGCTATTGAAATCACTACAGCAGAGAAAACCTTATTAGAAAGAAGACTTCGAAATTTAGGGGAATCGTTAGAAGACAAGGCAGAAAGAACCACCACCGTTAAAGAGGGGATTGTGAGTGTAAAAGCTATTATTGCTGGTTTTGAATCGGCATTAAGTGTTATTACCGACGAAAAGGAAAAGCGTAGTTTGGAACTAAAAATTGAGCGTGAAGAAACGAAGTTAAAATCGTTAGAAAATCGAAATGCCAATTACAGTTCTGTAAATGTGTTAGAAGATCAAATAGATCATCAACAACTAGAGGCGCAAGTAACGGTATTAACAGATGCAATTGCACAAATTGAAACTCACAAAACAACGTTGGCTGCCTAAGCTTCTTTTAAAGTCCAATCATAGTATTGGACTTTTTTGGGTGTTTTTTGTACACCAAAAAAGTTATGATTTTGAAAAGTGTACAACTGGTGTACACTAAAATAATTGCGAACTAAAAAAGTGTACAAGAGGTGTACACCCAAAAAGATGTTACTTTAAAAAGTGTACAAGCTATGTTAGAGAAAATAAGACTCTTTTTTTATTGTTCTATTAGTGCAGTAGCTAATTATTTAGAAGTATCAACCGATACAGTAAAGTCACTATCGTTAAAACGGAGAAATTATAACTTACAACAGTTAGATAAACTGATTCCGCTATATAAAGCACTGGAATTAAAAACATCTGTTACTGAATTAACACATGCTACTGCCTTTATAGAGGAAGAACAACAAAAAGCCATACCTGAATTAGAGCGATTACAGAAAAAAGTGGCTAAAAGTTTAC
The DNA here is from genome assembly GCF_056815515.1 of Tenacibaculum sp. DPLXC6. Classification (NCBI taxonomy): domain Bacteria; kingdom Pseudomonadati; phylum Bacteroidota; class Flavobacteriia; order Flavobacteriales; family Flavobacteriaceae; genus Tenacibaculum; species Tenacibaculum sp. DPLXC6. The sequence goes on along the minus strand of NZ_CP141806.1, from coordinate 1,226,758 downwards.
GAAATAGACAAGAAGCTTTAGAGGGATTACAAAAGAAAAGAGCAATAGTATTACGAGGGTTACATGCGTGTACAGCGTTATTACATCAAAATAATCTAACAGTAAAAGATACAAAATGGATTACTCAACGAAAAAGACATCTGGAGTTGGTATTACTAGAAAATGATTATGTAAAAGAGGTTAAGTTACAAAGTGAAGTGGCGGGGTTACAAACTACTTTTGATAAGGTGTTAGAGGAAATTGAAAGGTTGAAAAGTATGTAATTGTGTTTTCTAAGAAGGTCTATTCCTGTTACCTCTAACCGATGTGAGAGGTCTCAAAGTTATGAGTAACTCTTAATAATTAGATTTCTTACACTTCGCTAGCGCTCGGTTCGAAATGACATTTTATTATCGTAATTGTGAGGAGTAGAGAAGAGTATGGAAAAACACCGACCTATTTTTATTTTAGTAGAATTCAAGGTTATGGAGTACAAGAGAATCCAAAGAGTTTACGGTCTGGATTCGAATACGAAATACAACGTAGAATTCAAAAGAAGAAAAAGAAGTCTTGATTTTTTGTTTCGTTTTGTATCAAGACAAAATGAAAGTATATGTTTATAAGATTACGTCACTTTCCACTTCGACTACGCTCAGTGTCCGTTCGTAATGACGTTATTGTTGGTTTCCGTCATTGCGAGGAACGAAGCAATCTTTTTCTCTACTACTGTCATTTCGACTAGGCTCATTATTCGTTTGTATGATATTATTCTTTTTCCATTGATGAAAAAGAACCAAAAAATCTAGTCTTTTGAAACCTTCACTCGAAAATTAACATCCTTGCATTTTTAACGTTTCTTGCGGTGTGATTTTCGGCTTGCTTTCTGAGGACGTTTTATTATCGTAATAGCGAGGAGTAGAGAAGAGTATGGAAAAAATCGACCTATTTTTATTTTAGTAGAATTCAAGGTTATGGAGTATAAGAGAATCCAAAGAGTTTACGGTCTGGATTCGAATACGGAATACAACGTAGAATTCAAAAAAGGAAAAATAAGTCTTGATTTTTTGTTTCGTTTTGTATTAAGACAAAATGAAAGCATATATTTATAAGATTACGTCATTTTCCACTTCGACTACGCTCAGTGTCCGTTCGTAATGACGTTATTGTTGGTTTCCGTCTTAGAGAGGAGTCAGAGAAGAGTATGGGAAAACACCGACCTATTTTTATTTTGCTAGAATTCAAGGTTATGGAGTACAAGAGAATCCAAAGAGTTTACGGTCTGGATTCGAATACGAAATACAACGTAGAATTCAAAAAAAGAAAAAGAAGTCTTGATTTTTTGTTTCGTTTTGTATCAAGACAAATGAAAGTATGCGTTTATGAATAACTCCTTATCATAAGATTACGTCACTTCACTGCGTTTCGTTCGTAATGACGTTTTAAATGTCAGTTCGAGTGATTTTGTGCAACGTAGTGGAACAAAATAGTATCGAGAACCTTGTTACAATCCAATAATTCTCGATACAAAATTCCCTTCACTACATTTTGTAAATTTCACTCGGAGTGATAGTTTGGTATTGTCTTTATTTTAAAGAGTAAGAAATCTTATTAAGAGTATTCGTAAGTACGTCGTTTTTCTAACCAAGAGCTCACACTACCTAATTCGCGTGCTTGATAAAAATTATTTTCTCGTAGAATACAATCGTTAGAAGCATTAGTGTCTATTTTAATAAATCGATATAAAACTAATTTTATAAGAGACTCTCTTACTGACTCGTAGGTAGCTCCGTTATTTTTATTATTGTTAATTACTTCTTGAATAAAATTATCAATTCTATTAAACTTGGTGTTAGTTAACAAGGCTTTAAAAACTACTTCTTCCATAATTCATGATTTTATGTATACAAAACTATCTATTTGAATAAAGGTTTAAAAGGTGATATATGCAGAAAAAAATGCGGATTTCCGAAGTGTTTTTATCGTTGTTGTGAAGAGTGGGGAGGGAGTAACCTGTTTTTAGACTATCGTCACCTCGAATATTATCGAGTTCAAAATATATTTTGGAAGAAGATAGCCTACGAAGTAAGTTGAGAGGTCTCAAAGTTATGAGTAACTCCTATTCATGAGATTACCTCACTTCACTACGTTTCGTTCGTAATGACGTTATTGTTGGTTTCCGTCATTGCGAGGAACGAAGCAATCTTTTTCTCGATTATTGTCATTTCGAAGGAGTATGCGACTGAGAAATCTTTAAGTTGAGAGTAATTTACATTCTTGAGATTACGTCACTCCATTGTATTAATAAAGATATTTTGTTTATTGTAGTATTGTTCTTTTTCCATTGATGAAAAAGAACCAAAAAATCTAGTCTTTCGAAATCTTCACTCGAAAATTATCATCCTCAAAACTAAATGAAAAGAACTCGCTATCGCTCAAACAGCTTTTCATTTTTAACGTTTCTTACGGTGTAATTTTCGGCTTGCTTTCTAAGGACGTTTTATTATCGTAATAGCGAGGAGATAGGACGAAGCAATCTGTTTATCGGTTACTGTCACTTCGAATATATGTGTGAGGTCTTAAAGTTATGGGTAACTCCTATTCATGAGATTACGTCACTTCACTACGTTTCGTTCGTAATGACGTTATTGTTGGTTTCCGTCATTGCGAGGAACGAAGCAATCTTTTTCTCGATAACCATCACTTCGAATGGATATTTTGTTTCGTTTTGTATCAAGACAACATGAAAGTATATGTTTATGAGTAACTATTATTCATGAGGTTCAGCGGAGCTAAATCTTAAGGTTATGAGTAGTTCACATTCATAAGATTACGTCACTTAACTACATTTTATTCGTAATGACATTATGTAATGTTAGGTAGAAGAATATAGAAGTACTATTTTAAGGTTAGTTCTCTATGCTCAATTCCCCACTTAACCATAACATCTAGGGTAGTATGTAATCGCATTCCAGATTCTGTTAATTCATATTCAACAGTAACAGGATTAGTATCGTAAATAGTACGTTTAATGATTCCGTTAGCTTCCAAATCTTTTAATTCTTTAGATAGCATTCTTGGAGAAATTTTACCAATGTTTCGTTGTAGTTCTTTAAAGCGCATTTTTCCGTATAACAAGCTACCAATAATAGATAGTTTCCACTTTCCGCTTATTACATTTAAAGTATCTCTTAATGCTAATACATATTGAACAGAGCATCTTTTTAGCTCTTCTATTTGAACAATTGTTTCCATGTTTATTGGGTTGGTATACTTTTGTATACTGGTATACTAAAGTATAGTAGTTACTTTTGTATAGCAAATATACATACTTTTGTGATATAAAAAACAAGTAAAAATAAAAGAATGAAACACTTAGTAATTGTAACACACCCAAATATTGAGGAGTCAAACGTAAATAAGTCCTGGATAGATGAGTTGCAACAGCACGATGATAAAGTAAGAATTCATCAACTATATAAAGAATATCCAGATTTAAATATTGATGTAGCAAAAGAGCAAGAGTTGTTATTGAATCATGATAGTATCGTTATTCAATTTCCGTTGCATTGGTTTAACACTCCTTTTTTATTAAAAAAATGGATGGATGAGGTACTAACATATGGTTGGGCTTTTGGTCCAGGAGGAGATAAATTAAAAGGGAAAAAGTTTCGTCTATCCGTATCAACAGGGGGTACAGAGCAAACCTATAATAGTTTTGTATCTTTAGAAGACTTATTAAAATCGGTAACTGTTTCGTTTGAGTTTTGTGGAACAGAAGTTTTACCATCGCATGTGTTTTATGGAGCAAATGACAACCCAAAGCATGAAGATATTAAAGTAAACTCAAAACAATACGCAGATTTAATCTTAAATTAATTAAAACCTATATAACAATGAAAAATTTTAAAAATCCTTTAGTGTTAGTATTAATAGCATTTGCTACACTATCGTTTACCACTATTATAAAAGAAGTAAAGAAAGTAAATACCAAAGAGAGTAAAGTGGTATGGAAAGGTTATAAAGTAACTGGCTCTCATGAAGGAACAGTTAGTTTACAATCAGGAGACTTACACTTTGATGAAGACAAATTAGTAGGAGGGGAGTTTGTAATAGATATGACATCTATTGCGGTAACAGATTTATCAGGAGATTACCAAAAGAAATTAGAAGGACATTTAAAATCAGACGATTTTTTTGGTATAAATAATCATCCAACAGCAAAATTGGTTTTTACCAAGGTGAAAGCTAAAGGAAAGAACTCATACAAAGTAACAGCAGATTTGACTGTTAAGAATAAAACTAACCCTGTAGCTTTTGAAATTTCTGTGTATGGAGGAAAAGCAACAGCTTCATTAAAAATTGATAGAACAAAGTATAATGTAAAATATGGTTCTACTAGCTTTTTTGATGGTTTAAAAGATAAAGCAATTTACGACGAGTTTGATTTGGTAGTTGATTTGGTTTTTTAAAACCCAACTAAGATTGTATGCATGCCTCAAACATTGGTTTGGGGTATGTTTTTAAAATAGAGTTAAACAAGAATCCCTTATGAAACGAACAACGTTTTTACAGTTATTAGGGTTAGCATCAGTAAATTTGAGTATGGGAACATTAAGCGGTTTAAAAAGGTTATCAGATAGTTTACCAGCTTCTCAAACAATGCCAGTATTGTTCTTGGGACATGGGAGTCCTATGAATGCTATTGAGGAAAACGAGTTTACGAGAGGTTTTCAAAATATTTCAAAGACACTACCAAAACCCAAGGCTATTATTTGTGTTTCGGCACACTGGTTTACTAAAGGAACAAAAGTAACTGCGATGGAAATGCCTAAGACAATTCACGATTTTGGAGGTTTCCCACAAGAATTATTTGAACAACAATATCCTGCTAATGGAAGTCCTGAATTAGCTAAAGAAACAAAACAATTATTGCATCCTAATTTTGTAGAGCTAGATGAACATTGGGGATTAGATCATGGTGCTTGGACTGTATTAAAGCATTTATTTCCGAAGGCTGATGTGCCTGTAATTCAATTGAGTATTGATTATACAAAAGATGCCAATTATCATTTTGAATTGGCTAAACAACTAACTTCTTTAAGGCAAAAAGGCGTATTAATTATTGGAAGCGGAAATATTGTTCATAACCTAAGATTAGTTGATTGGAAGAATTTTGATAAGGATGATTATGGATATGATTGGGCTATTGAAACAAGAGAAACGGTTAATAAACATTTGCTAGAAGGGAATTTTAAACCATTGATAGACTATACAAAACAGTCAAAAGCATTTCAGTTAGCAATTCCAACACCAGACCATTATTTACCGTTAATTTACAGTTTAGGACTACAGCAAAAAAATGAAAAAATTCAGCTTTTTAATGACAAGTTATTAGCGGGCTCTTTAAGTATGACTTCCTTAAAAATAGGGTAATAAAAAAAGTCTGTATAGATGAGGCCTACACAGACTTTTAATAAAGTAAAGAGGGTTAAGATTTTTGTTTTATAGCGTTAATCGTTGTCTTAACTACAAACCAACAGAAACACACAATACCAAGAGAGAATACAATATCTCCTATCATTCGCATCCATTTTAAGGTTTGCACTGTAGGGTTGTATAATAATTCAGGGTTCCTAGCAAAAGAATATCCTTTGGTAATTGAAGTATATGCCTGAATGATACCTACTGGAAGTAAGCTTAAGACGACCATTAAAACCAATCCGCCATTTAAAAACCAAAACGCATTTTTTACGAGTTTTTCGTTCCAAGAAATATTTGAATATAAACGTAAGCAAATTAAGATGAAGCCCATACCTAACATTCCATATACTCCAAATAGTGCAGTATGTGCGTGTACAGCAGTTGTGTTTAATCCTTGGATGTAGTACAATGCAATAGGAGGGTTGATTAAGAACCCGAATACACCAGCACCTACCATGTTCCAAAAGGCAACTGCAATAAAGAAGAAAATAGGCCATTTATAACGTTGAATCCAAGCATTCTTTTTCAATAAATTCCAGTTTTCTCTAATTTCAAATCCCATTAAGGTTAATGGTACCACTTCTAAGGCACTAAATGTAGCTCCTAAAGCAATAGCTTGTACAGGTGTTCCTGAATAATACAAATGGTGTAAGGTTCCAATAATACCTCCTGCCAAGAAAATAGTTGCTGAAGCGATAGCTGTTTTTCCTGCTGTTTTGGTTGAAATAATTTTCATACGAGAGAAAATATAGGCGATAATTACCGTAGCAAATACCTCAAAGAATCCTTCTACCCATAGATGTACGAGCCACCATCTCCAATAATTAATTACAGGTAATGAACTGTTTTCTCCATACATTAATCCAGAGAAAAAGAACATACCAATAGCAACTACAGCTATTAATAGGATAGAAAGTAAATGTTTTGAGTCGTCTTTTTTGCGGATACCATAGAGCACGTGTCTACCAACCATAATTACCCATAAAATTAAACCAATACCTAAGAATATTTGCCAGAATCTACCTAAATCCATGTATTCGTATCCTTGGTGACCAAAGAAGAAGTTGGTGGTTAAGTCTAAAAATTGGTGTACACCTAACCATTCACCTAACATAGAGCCCAAAACAATAATTAATAAGGCGATAAACAAGAAATTGATACCAAAAACTTGGTACTTCATTTCTTTACCGCTAATAATTGGAGCTAAGAATAATCCTGTTGCTAACCATGTAGCGGCAATCCAAAATACAGCAAGTTGTGTATGCCAGGTTCTAGAGATTGAATACGGAAGGTATTCAGATAAGTTAAAACCAAAGAATGCTTGACCTTCTACTGTATAGTGTACAGTAACAATACCCAGAACAACTTGTAATACAATCAAGAGTGAAATGACTAAAAAGTACTTTAATACCGCTTTTTGAGATTTGAATAATTTTAAGTCTAATAAAGGATCATTGTTTGGGTTTGTTACTGCTTCTCCTTTTTCATGATTTCTGATGTAGTAATAGGTTAACACACCTATAAACAGTAGTAATAAAATTATTGAGAAGCCTGACCACAGTTGTGAATCGGGAGTAATTGTATTATTAATTAATGGTTCGTGAGGCCAGTTTGAAGTATAGGTATATTCTTGATCTGGTCTTTCTGTACTGGCAGCCCAAGAAGTCCAAAATAAAAAGGCATTAAGCTTAGCTAGTTTTTCAGTATCTGTTAATGCTCCTTCTGGAATGGCATATTTTTCATGACCTTTTGAAAAGATATTTGCATAGTACGCAGCGTTCGCTTCAATGGCTTCTTTTCGTTCTTTTGAAATTGTTATTGATTGGTCTTTTTCATTAAACGTATTGGTTCTAATATCTTTTACCAGTCGAGCTTTTAAAGCTGCTTTGTTTTCTTCATCTAAAGCATCATAATTAATATTAAAATCTTTTTTAGCCCAATAGTCTAATAAATAAACAGCTTCTTTATGAATCCAATCGGCGGTCCAGTCAGGAGCTACATAACTTCCGTGCCCCCAAATAGAACCCACTTCCATTCCTCCAATAGACTCCCAAACATTTTGTCCATCTTGTATGTCTTTTTTTGTATATATAGTTTCATTACTTCCGTTAACTTTTACTGTTTCAGGTATAGGGGGTTGGGTTTGATAAATTTCTGTACCTACCCATATTAATGCAATAAATGATAATACCACTACTGCAATAAATCCAGTCCAAATTTTTCTCATTATTAATTATTTAATTTAATTGATTTTCTAATTTGATTGCTTTTTTAAATAGAATATTGTTTTCTAAATGAATGTGTTTGTGTAAGTCTTCTTCAAACTCTTGTAGCATAGCTAAAGCAACTTTGTAAGTGTTACAGGCATCTTCTGGTGAAGTATAATTGTTAGTTAGTTTTGCAATTGTTCTAAATCTACTACCTTCATTATCATGTTCAGTATGCATCATGTTTATAGGGTTTTCTACCGTACCAAAGGGAGGAGGAGTAAGGGGAGTTTTTGAGTTACTTGCCTCAACTAACTTTTTTATAAAAGGGAATAAAATAAGTTCCTCTTTTTTCATATGTGTAGTAAGTTCTCCGGCACTTTCTTTAAAGAGTTGCAAAACCTCGTGTAGCTCAGGGTGATTGTTACCATGTACTTTAGCTATTTTAGTTAAATACTCTAAAATTTCAGGAATTTGTTTTTCTACATAGGTATGATGATTTTGATAGATGTAATCACACAAAAAATCTAACGACCAGTTTTGATAATCGTTAGTAGATTTTGAGCCTCTATCAATTCGGATGAGTTTATTGATTAATGTATCTGGAACAATATTTTTCTTTGTTGAAACTTCTTGAATAGTTCTGTTACCATTACAACAAAAATCAATTCCATATAGTTTAAAAATTGTAGCTGTTTTATAGTTGTTTGCAACTATATCTGCCACTGTTGTGTTGTTATTTATTTCCATTTTGTTTCTGTTTATTGTATATAAATTATAAAAAGACCTTTTTATCTTTTATTGTTGTAAATTTTTTTATTCCCGTTTTAACCAGAAAGTATTTCTTTTATCTTGTGTGTATAATACATCGTGGAGTGTATTTTCTTCTAACATTTTTCTCAAATTATCTCTAATTTCTACAAACTTAAAGTGGAGAGGGCAGGGAGAGCTATCATCGCATTGCTTTAAACCCAATCCGCAACCTGTATAAATACTATCGCCATCTAATACACGAACCACATCGCTTAAACGGATTTTTTTAAGGTCGGCTTTGTTAATTACAAACCCACCATAAGGTCCTTTAATAGAGTCGATAATATTATTTTTCGTTAAAATTTGTAATATTTTTCCTGTAAAAGCTTCTGGAGAATCAATAGCAGCAGCGATGGCTTTAACACCAACTTTATTATCTAAGCTAGATTGCTCTGCAACAAAAATAGTTGCTCTTAAACCGTATTCACAAGATTTTGAAAACATATAAAAATAATATGCTACAAAGATATTAGTTTTCTTTAAAAAAGACACTAGAGTCTTTTATTTTTTTATAAAAAAAGCACCATTAAAAAATGATGCTTTTGAATTTTGTTTTGTGTTTAGTTTTTTCGGTGCCAATAAGCTGTTCTACCAAAGGCAGCAAAACCTATATAACCTCTAATTTTTAACTTGTTGTTATTTTCAAGTTTAATATAACACTTGTATTCTTTTCCGTTTTTTGGATCTAAAATTTTTCCGCCACTCCATTCGTCACCATCTTTTTTTAATCCTGTTAAAATATTCATACCTAAAATAGGGTTGTTTTTACGCTTTCCGCTACATTTATCACAAACAGCTTCTTGACGGTTCTTGTCAGTAATTTCTACAATTTTGGCGTATGCCTTTCCGTCTTTTTTATATACTTCAATCACAGAATCAACCTTATTGGTTTCTTCATCTCGGTTTTCCCATTTTCCGAAAATAGTTTGTGCGCTCATAGATAAGCTAACGGTTGTGAATAATAAAGCAAAAAGTATTTTTTTCATAATTTAAAAGTTTTAATAGTATATCGTTTTCAAAAAGTATTCCAATTAATCGTATTGTGCGTCAAAGTTGCTATCCCACTTTCCTTGCACACGTAATACTTGTTCTATAATATCACGAGCACAACCGTTACCACCAGTTTTATCAGAAATGTATTTTGAAATTTGTTGTATTTCACGAGCCGCATCGTTAGGGCAAGATGGCATACCTACAAGTTTCATCACGGGGTAATCAGGAATATCATCTCCCATATACACTACATTTTCAGGATTCAGTTTGTATTTTTCAACCAATTCATTAAACTGTTGAATTTTATCGTGAGCACCTAAATAAATATCGGTAATACCTAAACCTTCTAAACGTGTTCGTACACCTTCGTTTTTTCCACCAGAGATAATACAAACCCTGTAACCAGCTTTTACAGCAGATTTTAAGGCATATCCATCTTTAATATTCATTTGACGTACCAATTGTCCGTCAGGAAAAACGGTTACAATTCCGTTAGTTAATACTCCGTCTACATCAAAAATAAAAGTGTCTATTTGAGGTAAGTATTCTTTATAACTCTTTTCCATTTTGTTGGATTGATTTTGTAATAAGTTTATAAATTTCTTGTTGTTCGGCATTTAACAATGCTAAATGATCTTGAATAGTTTTTTGATCGTTTCTTTTAGCAGGACCTGTTTGTGCTGCATCAGGACTCAACTCGGTTATTTTTTGAGCTGTTTCTTGAATTAATGGTAGTAATACTTCAAAAGGAACTTGGTGTTCGTTGCAAATATCAGCACCAATTTTATACATGTGATTGGTAAAATTGTTTACAAAAACGGCAGCCACGTGTAATCGTTTACGTTGTTCTGAGTTAATACGGTATATCTTTTTTCCAATAGTTTTAGCAAGCGTTTCCAATAATTGTAAATCTTCTTCATTTTCAGCTTCTAAACAAAATGGAATTTTATTGAAGTCAACCTTTTTGTCTTTAGAAAAGCTTTGTAATAAGTAAAAAATACCTTTACGTCCAGTGTTTTGTAACGACTGCATAGCTACACTACCAGAAGTGTGTACCACCAAGCCATTTTTTTGTTCAATTTTACGAGAAACATCACCAATAGCATCATCAGAAACAGCAATGATATATACATCAGCTTTTGTTAAAAGCTCTATGCTATTTGTAATAGAAGTAACCTCTTTTAAATGCTCAACTTGCTCTATATTTCTAGCATATACTTGAACCAACGATACTTCGTTTGTTTTACTAAAAGCATTGGCTAAATGTGTAGCTACATTACCGCCTCCTATAATGGTAACTTTAATCATAGCACGAAGATATTGAAATTAATTAAAAATATTTTCGCATATTTGCTCCATTATGATTGTATGAGTCGTCTAAAATAGAAGTGTTGCCTGAGCAACAAATAGTTATGTCTTACTCTTTTTAAGACAATTTTATGTATTTATAAAACTTTATAATGACTGATAACAATCAAACATCAAAACAAACCATATTTTCACTTTTTAAAGATGCTGTTTTAGGAAGACAGCAAGATTTTACGACAGGAAGTATTCGTAAAGCTATTTTTTTATTAGCAATTCCGATGATTTTAGAAATGCTAATGGAATCTATTTTTGCTCTGGTAGATATTATTTATGTGTCGAGAGTAAGTGTAAACGCAGTAGCTACTGTAGGATTAACTGAATCGGTACTAACCTTAGTATACGCAGTAGCGATAGGGTTAAGTATGGCGGCAACTGCTTTAGTGGCCAGAAGAACAGGAGAAAAAGATTCAGAAGGAGCAAACCAAACAGCAGTACAAGTTATTTTTTTAGGAGTATTTATTTCAATTCTTATTAGTGTTGTTGGAATTTTATATCCGAAAGAAATATTAGGATTAATGGGAGGTGAGCCAGACTTAATAGCTGAAGGCTTTGGGTATACCCAAGTATTGTTAGGAGGAAACATTACTGTAATGCTACTCTTTTTAATCAATGCAATTTTTAGAGGAGCAGGAAATGCATCTATTGCAATGTGGACGTTGATCTTGTCGAATGGATTAAATATTATTCTCGACCCTATTTTTATCTTCGGTTTAGGTCCTGTACCGGCATACGGAGTAGAAGGGGCAGCTATAGCAACGACAATTGGTAGAGGTACGGCAGTAGTAACTCAATTAGCAGTTTTATTTTTTGGAGCAGGTAAAGTTAAATTGGCTATTAAAGATTTAGTAGTGAGAGTTTCTGTAATGATAAACTTAATTAAAGTGTCATTAGGTGGAATAGGACAATTTATTATCGGAACTTCAAGCTGGGTATTTTTAATGCGAATTATGTCTGAATTTGGAAGTGAAGTACTTGCTGGATATACAATTGCTATTCGAATAATGATGTTTACCTTAATGCCTGCTTGGGGAATGAGTAATGCTGCAGCAACATTAGTAGGTCAAAACTTAGGAGCTGAACAACCAGAAAGGGCTGAGAAATCTGTTTGGATAACTAGTAAGTACTGTGCAATTTTTATGGGAGCAGTCTCATTGATTTATATAGTTTTTGCTCCAACCTTTTTAGGATGGTTTTCTGAAAATACTGAAGTTGTTGAAAATGGAGCATTGTGTTTGCAAATAATGGCAGCAGGATATATAGCTTATGCCTACGGAATGGTGGTAATTCAATCTTTTAATGGTTCAGGAGATACAAAAACACCAACCTATATCAATTTTGTATGTTTTTGGCTATTTCAATTACCATTTGCATACCTAATGGCAATTACATTAGATTTTGGCCCTATTGGAGTCTTTTTAGCAATAACATTAGCAGAAATTTTAATAGCTGTTGTAGGTATTTGGTTGTTTAAAAAAGGAAAATGGAAATCTGTTAAGGTATAAGGTAGTTTTTGTAACTTAGCTATTAAAGTTCTGTAAAGAAATCTAAAGTCTAAGATTTTAAAACCTCTTATAACTATGAATACTAAACCTAAATTAGGCATTAATACTATATGTATGCATGTTGGCGAAATAAAAGATGAACAATTTAAAGGAGCTATTTCACCAATTTATATGTCAACCTCTTATCAATTTGATAATGTTGACGTAAAAAGATACCCACGTTATTTCAATACGCCTAATCAGGAAGCTTTGTCTAAAAAGATAGCGGCTTTAGAAAAAACAGAAGCAGGTTTGCTATTTGGTTCAGGTATGGCTGCTATTAGTACTTCGTTATTAGCATTTTTACAAAAAGGAGATCATGTAGTGTTACAAGAAACCTTGTATGGAGGAACCTATAATTTTGTAGTAGAAGAGTTTGACAAATTCGGAATAGAATATTCGTTTACGGATAGTTTAGCTATTGAAGACTTTGAAAAAGAAATTCAGCATAATACGCGTGTGATTTTTATTGAAACTCCATCCAACCCTTTATTAAAAGTGGTGGATATACAGGCTGTTGCTAATTTGGCAAAGGAACATGGTATTGTAACAATGATAGATAATACATTTGCCTCTCCAATTAATCAAACACCAGTTGATTTTGGAATTGATATTATGATACATTCTGCGACTAAATATATGGGAGGTCATTCAGATATTTTGGCAGGAGCAGTAGCTGCTTCAGAAGAACATATACAACGAATATGGAATTTAGCAAAGAACCTAGGAGGGAGTTTAAGTGATTTTACAGTGTGGTTGTTAGAACGTAGTTTAAAAACGATGAATTTACGCGTAAAGCGCCAAAGTAAAAATGCTCTAAAAATGGCAAAATATTTAGAGAAGCATGAACACATAGCTAAGGTGTACTACCCAGGGTTAAAATCGCATACAGATTATGAGTTAGCTAAATCTCAAATGAAGTATTTTGGAGGCATGTTGTCTTTTGAGTTACAAGAAGAAATTAATGCGATGGATTTTCAACGTAATTTAGCATTAATAAAACCGTCTATGAGTTTAGCAGGAGTTGAAAGTACTATGCTGAGTCCCACACAAACGTCACATGCATTACTTTCGCCTGAAGAAAGAGCAAAGCAAGGAATAAAAGATGGACTTATTCGTTTTTCGATAGGAATAGAAGAAACAAAAGATTTAATTAAAGATATAGAACAAGCATTACAAAAAACAATACAATAAATGAAACTAGATATATTAGCTTTTGGAGCACATCCAGATGATGTAGAATTAGGATGTGCAGCTACCATAGCCAAAGAAATTTCACAAGGAAAAAGAGTAGGGATAGTTGATTTAACTCGTGGAGAACTAGGAACAAGAGGGTCTGCTGAATTACGTGATGAAGAAGCTGCAATTGCAGGCGAAATTTTAGGAGTTTCAATACGTGAAAACTTAGGTTTTGCAGATGGCTTTTTTAAAAATGATAAAGAACATCAACTAGAAATCATAAAAATGATACGTAAGTATCAGCCAGAAATAGTATTGTGTAATGCTATAGACGATCGCCACATTGATCACCCTAAAGGAAGTCAGTTAGTGTCAGATGCTTGCTTTTTAAGCGGTTTGCTTAAAATAGCAACAGAGTTAGAAGGAGTTCAGCAAGAAAAGTGGAGGCCAAAACAAGTATACCATTACATACAATGGAAAAACATTGAACCTGATTTTGTAGTAGATGTTACTGGATTCATGGATAAAAAGATAAGCTCAGTTATGGCGTATTCATCACAGTTTTTTGATCCGAAAAGCAATGAGCCAGAAACGCCTATAACCAGCAAAAATTTTACTGATAGTATAGAATATAGAGCAAGAGACTTAGGAAGATTAATAGGAGTTGGTTTTGCAGAGGGCTTTACATCAGAACGTTACGTGGCAGTGGAAAATTTAAGTAAATTAATTTAAAAAAAAGTTTTGCCAAAATACTAAAAGCTTGTATATTTGCACCCGCAAGTTACATGGTGATTGTAGCTCAGCTGGTTAGAGCGCCGGATTGTGGTTCCGGAGGTCGCCGGTTCGAACCCGGTCTTTCACCCAAAACCTTCTCAAAACGAGAAGGTTTTTTTGTGTTTTAAAATTAGTATTGAATAAAAAAAAAGCTTCTCAGTTATTTTTGAGAAGCTTTTCTGTTTTCTAGCCATTGTTCATATTTGTCTTTGTGCTTAAAACGTTTATGTGTCCATAAATAACACTCTGGCTGTTCTTTTATGTTTCTTTCGGTTATTTCTAGGTATTTATCGGTAATCTGATAGTTTTCAAAATCTTTTGGTGAATCTGTAATTAATTCAAATTCAGTTTCAAAATAACCTCTTTTTATTTTTTTAACAGTGTAATTAATTACAGTAAAATCATATCTTTTAGCAAGTATTTCAGCTCCAGTATGTATTGGGACTTTAATACCAAAGAACTCAGTCCAGTAGTGAGTTTTATGTACCTGAGGAGATTGATCACTCAATAGAATATAGGCGCCTTGTATTTTTTTAAGATAGTTCTTATGAATTCCTTTTATAGTTTCTGAAGTTTTGAAACCTTCAATTCCAAATTTAGTTCTTGAATTTTTCACAGCCTTTTCAAAATACTTATTTGTAAGCCTAGTGTAAGCTCCGAAAACTTGTGTATCTAAAACTAGAGGAAGACTAAAAGACCATTCCCAGTTAGCTTGATGGGCTCCTAGTAGGATAATACTTTTACCTTCTTTGGTGAGGTTGTTTACGAGTTCAGGGTTTTTATACTTGTAGCGTTTTAGTACTTCTTTTTCACTAATTGTAAAAGCTTTAATACTTTCAAAAATTAAGTCAACAAAGTGTTTATAGAATTTTCTTGCAATTTTTTTTATTTCCTTGTCGCTTTTATCAGGAAAAGCCATTTTTAGGTTTTCTACAACCACCTTTTTACGGTAGCCAACAAGACCAAAAACAATAAATCGGAAAAAATCAGAAATTATATACAATAATCTCATGGGTAAAATTGATAATATCCATATTAGCGGATAGACAATTATAAATATGAGTAGTTTCATTGAGTTTTAATTTTAGGCAAATATCGTATTAATTAATGAATGATTTACTTTATTAACTTTTGTTTATGTTTGTGGGTATATACAAAATTATGAGTCAAATTATTATTATACTAATTGTAGCTAATGTATTAGTGTCTCTTAAAGGGTTTAGTGATGCTGCTTTTTTTGATCGCTATAAATTTCAGGTTCAAAAAATATTAGGAGGAGAGAAAGTAAGAATGTTAACTTCTGGTTTTTTACATGTAGATTGGTTGCACTTAGGGTTTAATATGTATGCTTTGTATTTGTTTGGAAAAGTGGTTGATTCAAGTTTTGGGACATTAAATTTTGTTTTAATTTATTTTGTGAGTTTGATAGCTGGAAGTATGTATTCGTTGTATCAACACAAAAGAGTACCTTATTATAGTGCAGTTGGAGCATCGGGAGCAGTGTCTGGTGTAATATTTTCTTCTATAATGTTGTACCCAGGTATGGAGTTGATTATGCTGCCGATTCCAATACCAATTCCTGGTTATGTATTTGGTGTTGGGTATTTGTTGTATTCTATTTACGGAATGAAAAATCAGGTTGGAAATGTAGGTCATTCAGCACATTTAGGTGGAGCGATAGGAGGGTATTTAATAACGTTATTGTTGAGACCAAGTGTAATAACGAATCACACGATAATGATTGGTGTAATGGCATTAATTATTGCTGGGTTGTTTTTCTTTGGAGATAAACTAAAGTTTAATAAATAAAAAAACCGAAACTAATGTTTCGGTTTTTTTGAGCGAGAGACCAGGTTCGAACTGGCGACATTCAGCTTGGAAGGCTGACGCTCTACCAACTGAGCTACTCTCGCATTGGTAAAGTTTTCGCAATTACTTGCTATGTTTTAATTAGAGCGGGAGACCAGGTTCGAACTGGCGACATTCAGCTTGGAAGGCTGACGCTCTACCAACTGAGCTACTCCCGCGGTAAAGACTTTTGTAATTTCTTACAATTATGTAAAAATTAGAGCGGGAGACCAGGTTCGAACTGGCGACATTCAGCTTGGAAGGCTGACGCTCTACCAACTGAGCTACTCCCGCAGTAAAGCGGTTGCAAATATAAGACTGTTTCTAATATCTACAAATATATTTTTAAAAAAAATAACAAAAACTATTTCTTTAATAGGTAGTTTTCAGAAAGTGAATAAGATAGGTTTTTAAAAGATTTTAGAAAAGGTAAGAGTGTTTTATGACTGTAAATGTAAATTCTATTATTCTATAATAAAAAAGAACATTAAAAATAAGTTTTATTATATCTGTATAGTATACGAAATTCTAGTATTAAGGATAAAAAAGAACCCACTCAAAAATATTGAGTGGGAAAATTGCTATGAAAAAGAACTTAAGACGTCTCTTAAGTACTGCAAAGGTACTTAGAATTTAATAAATAAAAGAGTAAAAAAAACGTAAAAAAGGTAAGGTTAAACCATAAAAACTTTTGAATTGTAACTTTCATCATTCTAATAAAAAGTACAGATTTTATGGTTAAAGTATTAATGAAGATAAAAAAAGCGGGAAAACCCGCTTAGTATTTTAAAATGGTTGAGGTTGGCATTGCGGTTCAGCACAACCAAACCAAATTCGAGAACAAGTATTGTCAGGTAATAAACATTGTGCTTTACCACCATTAATCGATTGTTGTTCTTTTTTGTTTAAACTAGTTCCTAAGTTTGAAATACTCTTTATCATAATAAAAGTTTTAAGTTTCTCAAAATTAGGTTGTTTAAAATATAATATTAGAAATAAAACCGTAAAAAAAGTAAGGTTTTATATTATTTGTTTTAGACTTTCTTTGAGCCTCCTAGAAAAAAGATTTTTCATCCCTTATAATTTTAAGAAAATGAAAACCATAGATTTCAAAACCTTCATTGTAGTAAAACTTATGAGATTTTCTATTGGCAGTATAGGTGTTTAATTCAACAGCTTCACAACCTTTAGCTTTGGTATAGTTATACACCCATTTAAAAAGTTTTTTGCCTATACTGTTGCCTCTGTATGCTTCGTCAATAATGACATGATCAGGCTCCACGCTTTTTCCAATATAGTGTCTCATACTGTACCAAAGTCCACAAATACCTATAAGTTTATTATCATCAAAAACACCAATACATTCATAGTTTTGATATTGAGCCATTTCTAAAACTCTAGTTTTTAAAACATCATGAGGTGTGGTAGTATTGGCTTTACGTAAAAGAGGAAGAATTGTAAGGATATCTTCTTTATTAATTAGGTTAAAACTTATCTTCATTCTGTATTTTTGGATTAAAGAAATTTAAGATGATAAAAATAAAAAATATATCAGCTCAAGATACCTATGAAATTCGATTAGCTGTTTTACGAAAAAATATTGATTTGCCTTATAAGTTTAAGGAAGATGAACTTGAAAATACGTTTCACTTAGGAGCTTTTTACAACAATAAATTGGTAGGTATAGCATCTTTTATGCAAAATAGAATAGATGTTGTTAATGGAGAACAATATCAATTAAGAGGAATGGCAACGTTACCAGAAGTAAGAGGGATGGGAGCAGGAAGATTATTAATAGAAGAAGCAAAAAGAATTTTAAAAGTTAAGGGAATTGATGTTTTATGGTGTAATGCAAGAAAAGAGGCAGTTGGGTTTTATAAAAGTTTAAATTTCGTAACAATAGGTGAGGAGTTCGGGGTGCAAAAAGTAGGACCTCATTTTAAAATGTATTATATTGTAAACTAGAGGTTTGTTTAGCGACCATTACTCAAAAATTAAAACACTTTAGTATGAAAACATTATTACAGTTAACTTTATGTTCGTTACTATCATTTAATATTTTTTCACAACAAAAAGAAGTAAAAATTATTCCTGAAAAATTAACAGAGAATATATATGTTTTAAAAGGACAAGGAGGTAATATTGGAATTTTTGTGGGAGAAAAAGGTGTATTTATGATTGACGATCAATTTGCTCCTTTAAGTAAAAAAATATTAGCAGCTATTAAAACAATTACGGATAACCCAATAACTTATTTAATTAATACACACTGGCATGGTGATCATACAGGAGGTAATGCTAATTTTCAAAAAGAAGGAGCAGTGATTGTATCTCATGAAAATGTACGTAAACGGATGAGTATTGATCAAGTTGTTAGAGGTAAGAAAAAGGTAGCGTCGCCAAAAGAAGCGTTACCAGTGATTACTTTTTCAGAAGATATACAGTTTTATATTAATGAAGAACCAATTTTGATTACCCATGTTCATAATGCACATACTGATGGAGATGCATTAGTGTATTTTGGAAATAGTAATGTATTGCACGTAGGAGATGCTTATTTTTAAGGAAGATTTCCGTACATAGATATAGATTCAGGAGGTACAATAGATGGATATATAAAAGGTGTTGAAAATATGATAATGATAGCAGATGATGATACTAAAATAATTCCTGGACATGGAAATGTATCATCAGAAAAAGAATTGAAGGTATATTTAAGTATGTTGAAAAACTTAAAAAGTACTATATCGTCAGAAATAAAAAAAGGAAGAAGCCTAGAAGAAGTAAAAAGTAATTCTTCAATAACAGAAAAATATAAAAGTTATAATGGTTGGATTACAGAAGAAAAAATAAAAGAAGCGATTTATAAAAGTTTGAAAATGAAGTAAAAATAAAAACCCAAATCTAATGATTTGGGTTTTGTAGCGAGGAGCAGATTTGAACTGCCGACCTCAGGGTTATGAATCCTGCGCTCTAACCAACTGAGCTACCTCGCCTGATTGCGGGTGCAAATATAATTACTTTTTGGTTTTAGGCAATAAACATTTAAATTTTTTTTTAAAAAATAATTATCTATATTGGCACTTAAACAAAAAAATAAATGAGCAAAGTTAAATTTGAATTAGAGTTTCCTATTCATGCATCTCCAAGCATGTTATATCAATATTTTGCAACACCAGCAGGTTTAGAAGAGTGGTTTGCTGATAGAGTAAATTCACGAGGAAAGATTATTACTTTTATGTGGGATGACTCTGAAGAAGAGGCAAAGATTATTACAAAAAAGGCAGATGAGCGTATTAAGTTTAAATGGACTGAAAGTGAAGGTGATGATAGTTATTTTGAATTTAAAATACAGGTAGATCCGTTAACAAAAGACGTTGCTGTAATTGTTACAGATTTTGCTGATGATGAAGATGATGCTGAAGAAGCAAAAATGCTTTGGCAAAACCAAATAGAAGAATTAAAACATACAATAGGAGCTTAACAAACAAGGAGAAAAGAACTAAAAGATAAACTCGACAATTTTGTCGAGTTTTTTTGTGGCTAATACTCACCTAAATTGTAAGTTTGCAATTAAAATTTTAAGAAATGGTAAACTTTAATGGAACTTTAATTTCTGATAGCGAAGTACAAATTTCAACAAAGAATAGAGCTTTTAAGTATGGCGATGCTATTTTTGAAACAATTAAAGTATTAAATGGTAAAGTTGTTTTTGTAGAAGACCATTATTTTAGGTTAATGGCATCAATGCGAATGCTTCGTATGAAAATACCAATGAAGTTTACTCTTGAATTTTTACAAGAGGAAATTCTTAAGGTAACTAAAGAGTTACCAGAATCTTCTACTTACAGAGTGCGATTAACTGTTTTTAGAAAAGACGGAGGTTTGTATGCGCCTGTTACAAACGAGATAGATTATATTATTGAAGGAACTCCTTTAGAAAATGTAGAAAAAGAGACCTATAGAATGGATGTTTTTAAAGATTTTTATAATTATTCAGGTTTGCTTTCAACAATAAAAACAACCAACAGAATGCTGAATACTTTAGCAGCTGTTTTTGCTGAAGAAAACGATTTAGATAACTGTATTTTACTAAATGAACGCAAAGGAGTTGTTGAGGCTATTAATGGAAATATTTTTATAGTAAAAGGAAATACAATAAAAACTCCAGCTTTAACAGAAGGATGTATTAAGGGAATTATCAGAAAAAAAGTAATTGAAATTATAGAAAAACACCCAGAATATACAATAGAAGAAACAACTATCTCCCCTTTTGAAATCCAAAAAGCAGACGAAGTTTTTATAACGAATGCAATTGTAGGAATTCAACCAGTTACTAATTATCGTAAAAAAGAATTTTCAACAGATATAACTCATAAAATAAAAAGTAGCCTAAAGCTTGCAATAGTTACTAGTTAGAACTAGTTCATTTGAATATCGCTAGGAGCGTTAGCCCAAATTTTATACTTACCACCTCGTTCCAATAACTTGTCTTTCCAAAAGCTTTGGTCATTGGTAGTTAAAATATTTTCGTAGTCATTCTCTGCTATAAACCAAGAGTTCATTAACAGTTCTTCTTCTAGTTGGTTTGTCCCCCAGCCAGAATAGCCTAAAAAGAAGCGAATATCACTAGCTTTTAACTGTTTATTGTTTAATAACTCTTTTAAAAGATCAAAATTTCCACCCCAGTAAATACCGTTTGCAACTTCAATACTGTTAGGAAGTAAATGTGGAACTTTATGGATAAAATATAAATTATCCTGTTCTACGGGTCCGCCCTGATATACTGTAAAATCACAGTCTATCTCAGGAACTAAATCGCTGAGTACATGGTTTAAAGGTCTGTTTAAAATAAAACCTACCGAACTTTTTTCATTATGTTCAGTAAGTAAAACAATAGTTCGTTTAAAAGAACTATCATTTAAAATTGCTGGTTCAGCAATTAATAACCTACCTTTTTCCGGTTTAAATGCAACCATAATTTTTTTAGTTTATAAACACTAAGATAAATAAAATATTAATAAAACTTTAACAAAAGTGTTAAAAAACCAGAGGAAATAGGGAAAAAACTGTGGTTACATTTTTTCTAAAACGTTAATAACTTCATTTTTTTTACGAACTGAAACAGGAACCGTTGTTTTGTTTTTTAAAACTAAGTATCCTCCATCAGATTTTATGAATTCTTTAATAAATTGAATATTAATAAGATGGCTTTGGTGTACCCGTAAGAAATCATATTCCTTTAACATGTCAGCAAAGTGTTTTAAAGTTTTTCCAACCAATATTTTTTGACCATCATTCATAAAAAACTCCGTGTAATTATTATCGGATTGACAACGAACAATATCATCTAAATTTACCACCATTATCTTGTCAGAAGTGTTTAAAGATATCTTTTTAGGACGTTGATTTGGTTTTGTAATAGATTGTTGTAGTACTGTTAATTGCTCTTTATCGGGTTTAATTTGATCTTTAGCCTTATTAATAGCATTTGCTAAATCTTCATTAGAATATGGTTTTAGCACATAATCAATAGCAGCAAATTTAAAAGCTTTAATAGCATACTCGTCGCTTGCTGTAACAAAAATAATTTTTGAAGATAGATTTGGGTGAATTTCTAAAACATCGAAACCTGTACCATCTCCTAACATAATATCTAAAAATAAAATATCTGGTTGTTGTTTTCGTAAAGCTTTTGATGCTTCAACCACACTTTTAGCAGTGCCAATGATTTCAATTTCAGGATGAAATTGAGTAAGATCGTTTTTTAGCATTTCCAATGCTGTAGGCATATCATCTACTAAAATTGCAGAAAGTTTTTTCATGTTTTAAAAATCAGTTTTTAAAGGAATTTTAAATAGTACTTTAGTTCCTGTTACTTTGCCTTTTTCGCGTATTTCACTAATAGAAAAAGTACTTTTGTTTGATAAATTTTGAATTCGCTCTTGTGTAACTTTTAATGCTACTGATTTATGTGAGCTTGTTTTTTTGAGTTCTTTTGATTGATGAATTCCTATACCATTGTCTACTATTTCACAATGTAAAAGGTTGCTTTTTATAGAAAAATTAATCATAATTTTTCCATTTTCAACAGATGAGATTCCATGTTTTATACTGTTTTCAACAAAAGGCTGTATGAGCATTGGTGGAATTAAAATTTCTTCAGAATCTATGGTAAGATTTGTAGTTATAGAATATTCAAATGTATTAGAGTTTATCTGTTGTTCTAATTCAATATAGTTTTTAAGCGTAGTAATTTCTTCAGCTAAGCTAATTTCTTCTTGTCTAGAGTTATGTAAAACACCACGTAAAAGTGTAGCAAACTTATTAATGGTAGTATTTAATTCAGCTGACTTCCCTGAGTTTCCTAAAGCTTTAATCCCGTTTAAAACATTAAAAATAAAATGCGGATTCATTTGTAGCTGCAAGGCTTTTTGTTCTAAAGAAATCAAATGGTTCTCTAACTCTAATTTTGCAACTTTTGCTTTGTTTTTAGCCTGAATTCTTCGAATGTAAGACCAAATAATAAGTGCTAAAATTAAACAGACTAATCCAACAACAGACCAAATGAACCAATTTTTCTTATAGATAGGTGTATCGATAAAAAAATTAAACTCAATAGGAGTGCTTTCTGTTTTTCCTATTCTTGATTGAGCAGAAAAGGTATAGTTTCCTGGCGATAAATAAGCCAAATCAATAGCACTTTTAGTACTCCAAGGGCTTTTTTTGCCATTAAGAGTGTAGCGATATTCTAAATTATTTGAGTTATTAATGTCAATTGTTTTATAATAAAAAGAAATATGGTTTTTATCAGCAGGTAACTGTAAAGTTTTGTTGTAGTTATTTATGTTGATACTATCTAATGGAGTAAAAACAACTTCAATACTTTCAAAAGAAATGGTTGGCTTTTTTTGTATGATTTTATCACTCTTAATAAAGTAAACCCCTTTATCTTTTGTAGAAATCCATGTGTTATTTTTATCGTCTTGAAAAACACTGGTGATTTTATTAGTTGTTAAGGTATTGTATTTATTAATGCTTTTAACAAAATTAAAATTAGCATCGAGTACTTCAATACCTTCACTTTCTGAAACAATCCAAAATTGATTATTAATTTTTTTTATCTCGGTTACATTTTGTGCTGAGATGGTTTGTGTTTCTATTTCATTATCCTTAATAAATTTAATGCCATTATTATAGGTGGTTGCAATGATTGTTTTTCCATTAATTAAAATGGAAGTGTAATTGTTTACATCAATTCTTTTTAAAATTTCAGGATTGATAAGCTTGTCTAGTTTCCATAAAGATTTATTTGTGGCTATCCAGTAAAACTTTCCATCAAATAACATATCATTTATCTGATTTAGGTCAATTTGAAAGTTGGTACGAAGAGGAGAGAGGTAATCTTCACGAACTCTAAAAATTCCTTTGTCAGTGCCTAAAAAAGTATGGTTTTTAGCGGTTAGAATACAGTTAACATTGTTACGTTCTAAATTAGTGAATCCGCGATGGCTTTTTATACTTAAACCTTTATCAGTACCAATAAAAACAGTATTTCCTTTTGTAGCAATGGTATTAATGTTGTTTGATAGAAGCCCGTTTTTAGTAGTAAAAGTCGTAAACTTATTTCCGTTGAACCGAATTAATCCGTTATTAGAAGCAAGCCATATATAGCCAGTTTCGTCTTGAGAACCATTATTTATATGTAAACTAGGTAATCCGTTATTTTTAGTATAAGTTTTTAAAGGTTGATTTTGAGCAGAAACATTTATGAATCCATAAAAAAAACAGCAGAGTAATAAAAAAACAAAGTTTTGTATTGAGTATTTTTTAATACTCAATACAAAACTGTTTCTCATAGCTGTTTTTGTAGTATAGTGTTGCATTTTCATCATAACAAAAATACTTAAATAAAACGTCATTACGAAAGGGGAATGGTTGAAGCAATTACTTTTATTATGAGGTTCTCCTAAGTTTGTAATGACGTTTGTTCAACAATTATTAGTTATTTCATAGCGTATAAACGTTTATTATTGGTATCTGGTTTAACATGTTCTAATTCTCCGTATGGTTTAGTTAAAGGTTTTAAAACACATAGAGCAGAAGCTTTACCTTTTATAATTAACTGACTGTTTTTTACAGTGTAGGTCCATCTAAATTTTTCTACAGGAATATTTGTTTTTTCTACCTCTTTCATTAATGCTTCCTCACTGGCAATAAAATCCATAATTTCTTCTTGCATTACAAATTGAGGAATTTCATTATCAGAGTTATGGTAATCCAATTCCAGATTTACAGGAATAGTATACTGAATTGTATACGGTTCTCCCACATAACGTTCTTTTTCATTATTTAAAGCATCGTACCAAGAAATTTCTTTTTCTTCTGGATATTTTTTAGCAATTTCTTTTGATAAATCTACTTTACCAGGTGAATTTGCTGTTGGGTAAAACACATAGTATGGTTGTGCTAAATAATGATTAGAAAACTCACCTCCAAAAACATTGTAGTAAGGTGAAGCAACTACTTGTGGAATTTTTTCTTCAGTTATAAAAGCACTTTTTAATGTGTTTACTAAATCAGTGTTTTCAGCCAATTGATTGCTATGAAAAATAATTCTAGTATCATCTGTAATTGCTTCACTTTTTACTGAAGGTAATGAGCCTCTATTTATTGTTTTTTGCAAAGTTTCAGCAGTTACTTTATCTCCTTTAATTACTGTTTCTAAATTCATTGCTTTGAACGGATTGTTGTTGTTTACAATATGAACTTCTCCGTAAGGGTTTTCAGTAGCATTGTTGTTCATCCAAGAAATAATTTCTTCTACTGAATATTTACCGTTTATTATTTCATAGTTTTTTTCTTTGAAATATACTCTGGCACTATCGTAAAAATGACTGTTTCTTTTGTCGTTTCCTGTAATAAACACCACAGGTTTTCTGTATTTCACAGCTGGTTTTTCAATAGTTTCCTCAATGGTAGCAATGTTTCCCTGTTCTTGGTTTTTGTTGTCACTCTTTGTGTTATCACAATTTGAAAATACTCCGATTAGTAGTAGTAATCCCATTACTGTACCTACTTTTAAAATGTTTTGTTTCATAGTTTTTTGTTTTAAGGTTATTATAGTTACTGTTATTGTTGTAAAATGATGGTTACATCCTTCCCTAAATTCATACTAGATGATAGTTTATTTAAAATGTTAGGAAGGTTTCGGTCGTTAATCCACTGACCGTTTTCTTGTTTTTCAACAGAAGCGATTAATCCGCTTGTGTTTATTTGTAATTTTAAGCTAGTGTATTTTTCCAAATACATTTTTAATACTGATGAATAATTGTTGTTTGACCACATAATTGTTGTTTTTATATGATCAAAATTACCACAGATGTACAGGCAAATTTGGAGTAAATTAGAATTCGTAGTGGATAAATTAGAATTCGTTGTTTTGTCTTCGGATTTTAATATTTAGCCGTCAGAGAAAAGTATATAGGGTAAAAGAGAAAGGTGGTTTGAGTGAAACAGATCTATCTAACAATTTATTAATCAAAGAACATTTATATCTTAATTCCTTTGTAATAATAAGGTGGTTCTTTTATCTTATTAATAACAATCTGTTTTAATTTGATTATTCTTTTTGAAGTGATTTAAAGAAGTATTTAGTCTTTTTGAAGTGATTTGTTCTAATGCATTCTCAACACCTTTTAGCATTTTAATAGAGCCACAAATCATTATAGTTCCACCATTTTGCAGAACAGAAGAAACAGTAGTTTCTTTCTTTAATAACAAGTCCTGAACATATTCTTTATGTTGCTCTTGAGAGTATGCAATATGAATATCGTTTTGTTCTATGTTTTTTAACAAAGGAGTATATATTTTTAATGATTCTTTAGTTCTTCCTCCCCAGAATAAATGCGCTTTTGTGCCATTTTTATGTTGTAACATTCCTAAAAATGGAGCGATACCTGTTCCATTAGCAATTAAGATTACTTCTTTGTTCTTTTTTGGAAAATAGAAATCTTTATTTTGTTTGATATTTGCTTGAAGCGGTTCGTTTTCTTCTAATTGATAAAGTAGATTAGAGCACACACCGAGTTCATGTTTTTTTATGCTTAGTATAATGTCGTTATCTATTTTTCCGACAGAATATAAACGTTCAATATTATCTTTTTTGGGAGTAATAGCGAGTAAATCACCTGAGTTAAAGCGTAGCTTTTTGGTTGGTTGTAAACGAACTAAAAAAGAATCGTCGTTGTTTAATTCAGTTTTAGAAACAGTTGTAAAAGCTTGTTGTTTTTTAGGCTTTTTAATCTCTTGTATCAATTCAAAATTAATTTCAGTTTTTTTACTCCATGAATGTCCCCAAGTTTTAAAATCTTGAAAAGACTGGTTGTTAATTTTATAAACAGGTAAAAGAGGTGTAAACGCTGGAAGTTGTTGTAGTTTGTTGTTTATATCAATAGCAAATTGACAAAAATGAGGATATGCTCTAGAGCCAAAACCAACTATTGAATAGCTTATTGGATTTGTAGTAGTTGTTTGCTGAACAAGTTGTATAAATTTAGTAGCATTAGAAGGGGCTTCACCTTCTCCGTAAGTTGAGGTTAATATGATTAGATGTTTTGCACTTTTATAAGAAGTGTAATTGTTTAAGATGTCAATGAAAACAGTTTTCCCGTTTTTAATTAAAGCATTTAGTAAAGAAGAAGCAAAAGGGTAGGTGTTGTTTGTTTCTGAACCTATTAAAATGATAATTTCAGCCTTGTCTTTACTAGTTTTATTTTTAGGCAGTGAACTTTTCTGTGTTCTTTTTAAGGTCATTGCAAACCCTGAATAGATAAAAAACAGGATAGATATTGAAGAAAGTAACAATACTATTGACCAAATGATTGTTCCATTTCCTGTGTGTAATAACAAGCTCCAGTTTAAAAGCATACTTGTTAACGAAAGATTCTCTTTACTGATTATGTTCCCTGTATATTGGTGAATTAGTACTTCACTATCATTAAGTTTCATAAAAAAGTAATCTTCTTCATCTTCAGAAAAAGGGAATTCTACACTTTTTACTTCGTTTAGAGAGGTGTTTTTAAATGTAGGGAAATCAGCAACTGCTATTTTTTTGTTAGAAGAAGCTGAAGAAAAATTATAAGAGTGATTAATTTTTTCTTTAGGTAAAACTGAAAATCTATCTAGCGATAAATACACCCCCGTTAGCGTGATGATGATGATAGGAATAAGTGTATACCTACCAATTATAATATGATAATACTGTTCAAAATTTTCTTTTACAATTTTAGAAAAAAGTTGTTTGAATCCACCTTGTCGTTTAGCAATTAGTACGAGTCCAGTTACCGCAATTAAACAAAGTAAAAATGAAATAAAGCCAACGATAAATCTTCCTGTAGATTTTAAAAATAAAGATCTGTGTAAGCTAGTAGCAAACTGAAAAATAGGTTTCTTTTTTTCAATACTACCTAATTTTTCTCCTGTAGTTGGATTTACATAAAATGTGTCACTTTTTCCTTCTTTGGTAACTACCGAAGCTGTTACAAAATCATTCTCATCAATAGTGATAGAAATTATTTCGTCGTATTGTTTTTGTAGTTCAGAAATTGTTTGAGCAAGTGTAATTTCTTCAGTATTAGAAATACTGTAGTCTGAAAGCTGTTTTGAAATAGGTTCAAAAGATAAAACAATACCTGTAACGGCAGCAACGAGTACGAAAAGGAAAGAAGATATAGCCAAAGTTAAGTGGCTATATCTCCATATAGAAGTGGTCATTTTTGTTAGCTATTTCTATTTAGTAAAATTATTGAGGCATTAAGCGGATGTAACGAATAAACCCATTTCCTTCAAATTTACCTTTAAGGTTTTCGGTAGTGAGTTCAAATTCTACGTCATTTTTGTAGTATTCTTGATCTTCTACAGCTGATTCAAATCTAATTTTATACCCATTGTCAATTTTATCATCGTCAATTTTTAATACGGTAATAGCTCGATTACCTCCGCTAATGGTCGCTCCTGTGATAGCGTCAATATCTGTGCGAACTTTTCCTTGGAACTTCCACCATTCGGTTATGTCAGAATACCATTCATCATCATCACCTTGAACGTACAATGTTTTTTCGTATTCTCCAGTTGGGTTTAATAAAGAAATAGCGATGTAAGCACCTTCACCAGTATAATTTTTCATTTGAATCATACATTTGTACGTGGCACTATCATTTGTGTTAAAAGCCATTATTGTGAAGACAGTAATAAAAAGAGCTATGATTTTTTTCATTTTTTATTGGTTTATTTAATACCAAATTGTGTGTAATTGTATTTACACACGACTTGGTACATAAGTTTATTTTAAAAAGTTAATATCTATATTTTTCTTATTTAAGATTTCATTTTCCTTAGCTAAATCGTGTACAGTTTCATCAAAATCAGTAGTAATTGATTTTTTAGCTCCAATACTTAATAAATATTTGATTACATCAGTGTTGTTAGCCTGCATAACTGCTAAGTGTAATGGAGTTAAACCTTCGCTATTTTTAGCGTTTACATCAATTTTTAAAGTGTTGATTTTTTTAAGTAAATCGATGTTGTTTTTTTCTATTGCTATATGGAATAACGTATTTTTATTAGCTTGGAGTTTTGTTAAGTTTAATCCGTTATTGACTAAAAGACTCATTTTTTCAGTAAAATCGTTCACCTTTTTAGGATGATAGCTTTTGATTAAATAATAAGCTAAAGAATTTCCCTTGTTGTCTTTTACTTCAATATTAGACTCGTTTTTTACCAAATAATCTACAACAGCTTCTGAGTTGTATTCAACTGCATACGTAAGTGCTGAATGTCCTTTTTTATTAGTGTGATTAATATTCTTTGTTTTTTCTGATAAAAGCTGAACAATTTCTATAGAGTTTCTACTAGCTGCGATAATTAAAGGAGTGTTACCATTGTCATCAGATTGATTAGGATTTACACCTTTATTAAGAAAATAGTTAAATGTATTTACATCTTTGTTTCCACGTGCTAAATTATGAAGCGGTGTTTTTCCTTCTTTGTTAGTAATGTTAGGCTTGATACCTAAACTCTCTAAATATTTAAAAAACTTTAAAGAGTTGTAGCCACTTCGAGAACCTTGCGTAGCTAATAGCATTGTATTTCCTCCTTTTTTATTTAGGTTTTTATAAGGCAATCCTTTTTTTATAAGAAGCTCTAACATTTTTTTATTTCCTTTTTTAGCAACATAGTTAAAAGTACCATTACCATCACTATCAACACTATGTAAACTCAAACCTTTAGAAGAAAGATATTCAACAAAAGATAGGTCTTTTAAACTAGGTAAAACTAATAGCAAAGCATTAGCCCCGTGTTCGTCAACATCTGTTTTGATGTCAATTCCGTTTTGAATACACAATTCATAAATTTCTTTATTAGTTTGTCCTGCATTTGCTGCAAAAGTTAATGGAGATAACTGATGAGAATCTTTTAGATCCATACGAGCATTATTAGCTATTAAATGCTTCATTATTTCAACATTGTTCTTATAAGCAGCCCAAAAAACATAGGTTCTTTTATCGTGTGTAATTTTGTTAACACCATTTCCTTTTTTAGTAAGTAAATGTTTGATTGTTTTATTAGGTGCACTTGCAAGAATAGCATAAGTAACAGCATCAAATCCATTCGGATTTAAGGCAGTAGCGTCATTCCCTTCTTTTATTTTTTGTTCAACAGTTTTTATTGTAGGGTTAGTTTGCCAAAAAGACCTTTCAAAAAAGATGTTTTTTGTTTGTGCTTGAATTGTACTAATAAAGAGTACAAGAGCAAATGTTATATGTTGTTTTTTCATGTTTATGTTTTTTAAAATTTATAGCGTAATGTAGAACCAAAATTAGCAGGTTCAATTCTATTAATATAGCTTGTGCGGTAAGCGTTGTAGCCAACTTCGCCAAAGATATTATTTCCAAATACATCAATACTTAATTTTTCATTGAATTTATAAGATGCTTGTGCATTAACAGTAGTGTAAGCCTTTAAATCGAAAGGTTTAACACCAGGAACCACACCTGTATGTGTATAGTTTCTAGACCATACATTATGAGGTCGCTCTCCTAAATAATAAGCTCCTGCACCAATTGATAAACCATCTAAAGATTTTCTAAATGCATAACGAGCCCAGAAGTTTGCTGTATGTTTTGGTGTATTCATTGGACGAGAGTTGTAATAATAAGAAACATGGTCTTTATATTTAGCATCTAAATATGAATACCCACCAATAACTTCTAAATTAGGAAGGATACGACCAACTAATTCAATTTCTACACCATTTCTAACATCATCACCTCCCTGTGTATAATAACCTAAATCATTACCAGCATTGTCGTAAACTGGTAGGTTTAAGTTTTTACTTGACGTGTAGAACGTAGTAATATTAAAACGTAAAGCATTGTTTAACCAAGTAGACTTAATACCGGTTTCAATTTGATCCCAACGCTCTGTACCTAATTCGTTACCGTCAACATCCATATAAAAAGAAGTCCTAGGGTCTGAGCTACTGGCATACGAACCAAAAACAATAATATTTTCATTTGGTTTTAGATTAAAACCTACTAATGGGTTAAAAGCGTCATCGCTTTTAGATTCGTCTAAAGGTCTCCCAATAAAGTTACCTTTGGTTCTCTTCATAGAGGTATAGCGTAACCCCAAGAAAACATCTGCCCAATTGGTTAGGCTAATTTTATCTTGTATCGTAATTCCGTAAGACTCTGTTTTAGACCCTGTATCTCCACTAGAATTTCTTGTAACGCTAATATCATTAGTTAGGGTGTTATTTACAGGCTGTAGTACATCTATAATATCTACATAATCGTTACCTGTATTATAGTTTGTTGTATATCTTATATTATCAAACTCTGAAGTTCTAAAATCAGCCCCAATTTGGAAAGTATGTTTTAAAAATCCTGTTTTAACATCTTTACCTACTAAGTCTAGTTGTAATACACTGTTATTGTCTTTTCTACCAGATGCAGTATATTCTCTATAACGTTGAGAGTCTGACAAAACAGGTAAACCATTTCTAGAACCTCCTTGAAAAGCGTATGAGGACTTAGTATCAATATCTAAATCAGAAACAAAATATCCTGCTTTTAAACTTAATTTATCATTTAACTTTCTGTCTGCTCTAATAGCATAAGTTAGGTTTTTAGTAGCAACATTATCTGAATCAAAGCCTATAAAGTTATTGCTAGGCAACTTATATATGTTATTTACATCATAAGCCCCTAAATTAATGGTTCCTTGATCTGGAGTTCTAATGTCATGCATATAATCCATTTCTAAGGTAATGGTCGTTTTATCATTTGGTCTCCAGGCATAAGATGGATTTACATAAAAACGTTCAGAACTAACGTGGTCTCTAAAACTATCAGCCTTGTCGTAAGAACCAGCAATTCTAAAAGCATGTTTTTTGTTAGTATCTATTGGTCCGTAGACATCAAAAGTAGGACGTAGTTTACCAAAACTACCTGCCCTAAATGTAATTTCACCACCTGTGTAAAATTTTGGTGTTTTAGTAACAACGTTGATGACTCCACCAGCAGAACCTAAGTCACCACCTAATCCTTGACTAATGGCTGAAACTCCCTTTAGTACTTGAATGTTATCGACACCTGCCATATCAGTGATAATCCCAGTACCTCTGAAGTCAGAGTTAATACGAACGCCATTTTTTAATAAAGGAATACCTCTAAAACCTCTTAGTGACATACTTTCTTTAGTATTACCATAAGTAGCAAACGTATAAACACCTGCTACATTTTTGGTAACATCACTAAGACTTAAAGCATTTTGTTGGTCGATTAGTTTATGAGATAATACTGAGATACTTTGTAATTGCTCATTAGGAGCTAAAGGTAACCTAGTAAGTGTTTCTAGTTTTTCAGCTCTTTTATCTCTTGCTCCAAAAAGTTCAACTTCATCTAATTGAGTATCTGATTTTAAAATGATTACTAAGTTATTTATATCCTCTTTAACCGTTGTTTTTCGTGATACTTGAATAAAACCTACAGCGCTTACAACAAGCTTGTAGTTTGAGTATGGTACATTTTTGATAGTGAAATTACCATTTTCATTAGTTTCAGTACCTATTTTACTTCCTTTGATAAAAACATTAGCATACGGAATAGATTCATTATTTTCTGATTTTACAATACCTTTTATGGTTGCTTGACTGTATATTGTTTGGATACAACTACATATTAGTAGTAGAGACACTATAATTCTCATTTCTTTTTATTTGAGAGGTTTTTATTTTTTTGGATTACTTTTTTATAAAAGACTCTATTGCTTTGTTAATTTGTTCTTCTTCAGAAGTGTTTTCAGAAAACAAGTGTTTGTATAAAGGCTTGTTATCTACTTTTTGTTCTAATGATAGGTTGGTATTTCTACCATAAACCTCAGACCACTTATTTCTAACCAGTTGCCATTTATTAGTGTTCTTTTTCCACCAATCTTGTGCAGCTTTACATTTGCTATCAGCTACTTTTACGTAAGTGTTGTAACCCTTTTCGTGTGCAATTACAACATCTTCTTTACCTGCTTCTCGTACAATTTTCTTATTGTCTTGATCGTGTAGCCAACCGTAGCTTGTAATTTCATGACGA
Source organism: Tenacibaculum sp. DPLXC6 (assembly GCF_056815515.1). NCBI lineage: Bacteria > Pseudomonadati > Bacteroidota > Flavobacteriia > Flavobacteriales > Flavobacteriaceae > Tenacibaculum > Tenacibaculum sp. DPLXC6. Next base: position 1,193,926 of record NZ_CP141806.1, on the reverse strand, counting down.
TTTCCTCTTTCGGTTACATTGTAATCACTTCTTTTTGTGTATTCTCTCCTCGGTAATGGGGCATCAGTAGTGTTTTCCCAATAGCTTTTTCCGTCTACATGAATCCAAGTTCCTGAACCTTCATACCTCGGACTATCATCTACTTGATATACTTTTTGTGTCCATTGTTTTTTAACTTCTGATTTTGGTTTGGTTTGAAATAACCAATTGTTATCACCATTATACATGTAAAAATCAGTGTTTTCATATAACCAGTCTTGCCTCCAGTGTTTAACTATATGTGGATTTGAAGGATTACCCACTTGTAATAAATGTTGAATTGAAATTTTGTTGCTTTCGTCAACAACTAATCCTGCCCATTCTAAAGCTTTATCTTTTTTTGTTTTTGAAGGTTTGTAAAGTGAGTCTTTACTGTTGTTAAAAGTTTCCGCGAAATTAAAAGTTACTTCATAGCAACCACACATTTTTTTAATAGCTTCTCTATCTTTTTTCTTCTTGTTTTGGGCGTTAATTGTAAGTGCAGATAGTATTAAGATACTACCAAATAGTATTTTTTTCATCGTAAGATTTGTTTGAATTTATTTTTCGACAAAAATATAACTTTTATTTAGACTGATTAAAAATAAAGAATATATTTGCAAGAAAATTATTAAGAATGTTTCTAAATAAAGAAATGCTACTAAGTTTTATGCTGATTAGTTTTATGGCTTTTTCTCAAGAATACACTAGTGTTGAGAAGAATGTAACTTCTAGCTATGATTTAGATGAAGTGATTGTAACTGCCACAAGAACATCGCGTCAATTGTCTTCAGTTCCAATGCCAGTTACTTTAATAACAAAAGAGCAATTACAAAAATCTGGGTCAGTTAGGTTGAAAGATATTTTATTAGAGCAAACTGGAATTACGATAGTTTCTGATTTTGGAAATTCAGAAGGAGTACAGTTACAGGGAGTTGCTGCTGATTACACATTAATTTTAATTGATGGTGTACCAATTGTTGGAAGAACTTCAGGAAATATTGACCTAAATAGATTAACGGTAAATAATATCAAACAAATTGAAATAGTAAAAGGGCCTTCATCTTCTTTATATGGCTCTGAAGCTATTGGTGGGGTTATTAATATAATTACTGAAAAACCAAAGTATGAACAGTTTAAAGGTTCATTAAGTTATTTTGCAAGAGGCGGATCAAAAAACGAGTTGGATATAAATACCAATGTTGTTTGGAAAAAGAAAAGACTAGGGATTGTGGCTGGAGTTAACTTAAATTCTAGCGAAGGATTTGATTTATCGCCGGAAACAGCTTCAAGAACAACAGCACCACATCAAAATTTTACAGGAAACCTAAAGGTAATGTATGATTTTTCTGATAAGTTAAAAGGAATAGTTTCTCAACGTTACTTCTTCCAAAACCAAGGTGATAACTCTGAAGAGAATAGTCAAGAAGATTGGAATGTTACTACAAAACTATCACATGAAATAACAAATAAATGGGATGTAGATTATACTTTTTATGCAACTAAGTATAATGCTGAGAGTATTTTCAATAATGAAAAAACAAATTATAACCAAACGCTGTTAAGGCCAGAAGTAAAATCCAAAAACGCCTTCAGTACGGGTACCTTAATTTTAGGAGTTGGAGCTAATTTAGAAAGCTTAGAAAGAACGGAGTTTGAAGGAGTGAAAGAGTTTAATACTCCTTATGTTTTTGGTCAGTTTGATTTTAATCCAGTTAGCAATTTAAATATAGTTGTAGGAGCTAGGTTTGAAGATAGTAATCAGTATAAATCAGCATTTACACCTAAAATATCTTCTAGCTATAAAATAAATGATTGGTTAATGGTTAAAGGTTCCGTAGGTTATGGATTTAAAGCTCCAGATTTCCGTCAATTATACTTCAATTTTAAAAATACATCAAGTGGCTATATTGTGTTGGGTACACAAACTTTGCACGACTTGTATGGAAATTTGCCAGCAGTACAAACAATAGAAAATGAGTTAAAACCAGAAAGTTCTATTGGTTATAACTTCGGATTTCAAGTACAACCAATATCAAACTTAAAATTAAATATCAACTTGTTTAGAAATGATATTAAAGATTTGATAGACACTTTTGATACACAATTAGAAGCCTCTGAATTAAACTTGCCAGTTGGAACAAGAACGTTTTCATATCGAAATGTTGATGAGGTATATACTCAAGGAGTAGAGATAGATGCTAATTATAAGATTAATGACAACTTTAGAATTTTAGGAGGATATCAGTTTTTGGATACTGGAGACAAAAATCAGGAAGAGAAGATTAAATCTGGAACTGTTTTTTTTAGAAAAACTCCTGCTTCACCTGCTCAAAGAATGATGTTATCTAATTACTACGGATTACCAAATAGATCAAAACATATGGGAAATCTAAAGTTATTCTATGAGAATTTTCAATATGATTTTTCGGCAAATATTAGAGCGGTATACCGAAGTAAATATGCTTTGTTTGATACGAACGATAGTCAAGGTATCGTAGACGAGTTTGATGATTTTGTTTCTGATAACACACAGGTAAACATGGCAGTAGATAAAACTCTTTTCAAGTTAATGAATGTTCAGATAGGTGTTGATAACCTTTTTAATGAAAGAGGGTTAGAAAATAAAGACAGTTTTACAAATAACGATAGTGTATTGCGTTTAGGTAGAACTTATTACGGAAGAATTCAATTTAATTTTTAATATAAATATAAATCAATAAAAATGAGAATTTTAAAATCAATTTTAGCAATGACTATGTTAGCTTTTGTAGCTGTTTCGTGTAGTGACAATGATGATGTTGTTTTAGATGATGTAGTAGCAAAAAAGATAGAGAACTTATATGCACCAGGAGAGGGTAGAGGTAACTACACAGGTGAGTTTACAAAGTTTAGTTTTAAAGAAGGGAAACAGGTAACTGGTGATAATTGGGATATTGCGTTTAGAGCTACAGAAATTATTGTTAACGGAGGTAAAAAAGGTGCTCTTTTAGAAGATATAGATAGAACAGGTAATGCAAGCATGATGTTACTTTCAAGTACAAGTTTACAAGGAGTTGCCACTGCACCAGCTGAAACAGAGTTAAAACAGGATTCAGAGGAAGAATTAGTTATAAAAACAGGAAGCAACCAAGGTTGGTATACTTATAATCAAGAAAATCATACAATAGCACCTATTGCAGGAAAAGTTATTGTAGTAAAAACAATTGATGGAAATTACGCTAAAATGGAGATTTTAAGTTATTACAAGGATAGCACACCATCGCTAGAAGGTTCAAAATATTACACCTTTAATTACGTATACAATCCAAATATTGGAGACACGAAGTTTTAGTAATCTTTAGTTATTAAATTTTGTTAATTTTTGTTGTGAAAGGCTGTCCGACTGAGAGGTTGGGTGGCTTTTCTCTTTAAAAATGTAACTTCTCTTTTAAATACTTAGAGGTATATGATTTTTTGTTTTTAGCTAACTCTTCAGGTGTACCAGCAAAGATTAAATTTCCACCTTTTTTTCCACCTTCTAAACCAAGGTCAATAATATAATCAGCACACTTAATCAATTCAATATTGTGTTCAATAACAATAATAGAATGCCCTCTTTCAATTAAAGCATTAAAAGAAGCTAATAACTTTTTAATATCGTGAAAGTGTAATCCAGTAGTAGGCTCATCAAAAATAAACAAAGCTTTGTCTTTAGTGTTTCCTTTTACTAAAAATGAAGCTAGTTTTATACGTTGTGCCTCACCACCAGATAGGGTAGAAGACGATTGTCCTAACTGTACATAACCTAATCCAACATCTTGTAAAGGCTTTAATTTACGAGCTATTTTGGTTTGCTGATGTTCTGTAAAAAAAGCAACAGCATCATCAATGGTCATATTCAAAATATCATCGATTGATTTTCCTTCAAAAGTTACTTCTAGTACTTCTTTTTTAAAGCGTTTACCACCGCAGGTTTCACATTCTAAATGCACATCTGCCATAAACTGCATTTCAATAGTAACTTCTCCTTCACCTTTACAAACCTCACAACGACCACCATCTACATTAAAAGAAAAATGTTTTGGTTGGTAGTTTCTAATTTTAGATAGTTTTTGAGTTGAAAGTAATTTACGAATATCATCATATGCTTTTATGTACGTTACAGGGTTAGAACGTGAAGAACGACCAATAGGATTTTGATCGATAAACTCTACATGTTTTAATAAGTCAAAGCTTCCCGTAACATCTGTATGTTGTCCTAGTTTTTCACCATATCCAACTAGCTTTTTTTGCATCGCAGGATACAAGATTTTTTTAACCAAGGTACTTTTACCACTACCTGAAACTCCAGTAATTACGGTTAAATTATTAAGAGGGAAAGAAACATCAATGTTCTTCAAGTTATTTTCACGAGCACCAATAATATCAATAGAATTTTTTGATGCTCTTCTACTTGTAGGGATTTCAATTTTTAATTCTTCTGATAGATATTTAGCTGTTAGCGATTCAGATTGTAGGATATCTTCAAAAGCTCCTTCTGCAACCACATTTCCGCCATAGGTTCCTGCTTCAGGACCAATATCAATAATGTAATCTGCCTCTTTCATGATATCTTCATCATGTTCAACTACAATTACGGTATTACCTAAATCACGTAGATTTTTTAAGACTCCAATTAATCTTTCTGTATCTTTTGGGTGTAAACCAATACTAGGCTCATCTAAAATATACATAGAACCTACTAACGAACTACCTAATGAAGTGGCTAAATTAATTCGTTGACTTTCACCACCAGATAGCGTGTTAGACGTTCTATTTAAAGTTAGATAGCTTAAACCAACATCTGTTAAAAACTGTAAACGGTTATTAATTTCGGTAAGTAAACGTTTACCAATTTTTTCTTCGTATTTGTTTAATTGAATATTATTGAAAAATACTGCCAACTCATCTAAAGGCAAGGTTACTAATTCATCAATAGTTTTACCGTAAACTTGAACGTAGTTGGCTTCTTTACGCAAACGTTTCCCGTTACATTCAGTACATTTTGTTTTTCCGCGGTAACGAGAAAGCATTACACGGTTTTGAATTTTGTAACTTTTCTCTTCAAGTTTTTTGAATAGATGATTAATTCCTTTAAATTTTTTAGTTCCATTCCAAACCAAATCTTTTTGTTCATCTGTAAGTTCAAACCATGGCTTGTGAATAGAAATTCCGAATTCTTCTGCGTTTAGAATTAAATCATTTTTATATTTTTTGTAGCTATCTGTTTTAAAAGGGAAAATAGCATTTTCGTAAATAGAAAGTCCAGTGTTTGGAATTACTAAATCTTCATCAATACCAATCACGTTTCCATAACCTTCACAAGTAGGGCAAGCTCCGTAAGGATTGTTAAAGCTGAATAAATGAGTGTTAGGTTCTAAGAAAGAAATTCCATCTAACTCAAATTTATTACTGAATTCAACAGTATTATTATCTGATAGGTTTTCGATATAACAAATACCTTTTCCTTCAAAAAAAGCTGTTTGTATTGCATCTCCCAAACGGTTGTAAAAATCTTCTTCGTCTTTTACAACAATTCTATCTACGACTAGCTGTAATTCATTTCCTTTAAAATCTTTTATAGGAAATTCATCAATTCTGTATACGGTATCTTGATATTTTAAACGAGCATATCCTTGCTGTGTTAGTACTTGTAAAACAGTTTTTATATCTCTGTCTTTATTAATATGTATAGGAGCAAGTAATAACAATTTTGTGCGTTCCTCAAAAGTTTTTACATGATTGATAACATCAGAAACAGTATGTTTTTTCACTTCATTCCCAGAGATAGGAGAGAAGGTCTTACCAATACGAGCAAAGAGTAACTTGATATAATCGTAAATTTCAGTAGAAGTACCAACTGTTGAACGTGGGTTAGTAGAGTTTACTTTTTGTTCAATAGCAATGGCAGGCGCAATTCCTTTGATATAATCTACTTTAGGTTTATGTAGTTTTCCTAAAAACTGACGTGCGTACGAACTTAAACTTTCTACATAACGACGTTGTCCTTCCGCATATAAAGTATCAAAAGCCAAAGAAGACTTACCTGAACCAGAAAGTCCAGTAATTACTACTAATTTATTACGAGGAATTACTACATCAATGTTTTTTAAATTGTGCAGTTTAGCCCCTTTAATTATAATATTTTCCTTTGGATTAACAGTTGAAATATCAGTCTTCATATACTCAAAAAAATAAGCGATAAAAATACCAATTTCAAGTGGTTTTAATGAATAAACTATAGTGTTTTTCTCTTTTTTTTTAGTTTTTTTTGTATTTATTAATAAAAAATTTAATATTTGTAACTCGTTATTAATCAATAAATAATAGCCTATAGCAAGATAATTACTTTTATAACTTAATATCCCCTAACCAAAAGAGAACTAGCTAGTTGCTCTTTTAAAAAAGTAATTATTATGCAAAACATAGTAGATGACAGTGTTTTAGTAAAAAACTACATTAATGGTAATGAATACGCCATAGAATTATTGATTAAGCGCCACCAACAACGTCTTTATAGCTTTATTTACAGTAAAGTACAGAATAGAGATACTACAGAAGACATTTTTCAAGACACCTTTATAAAGGTAATAAGAACGCTAAAAAAAGGAAATTATAACGAAGAAGGTAAGTTTTTGCCTTGGGTTATGCGTATTGCTCATAATTTAATTATTGACTTCTTTAGAAAGAATAATCGCATGCCTACATTTAATAATACAGAAGAGTTTGATATTTTTTCAGTATTAAGTGATGGAACTTTAAATGCAGAAAGTAAAATAATAAAAGAACAAATTTTAAATGATGTTAAAGAGTTAGTTGAAGAGCTACCAGAAGAACAAAAAGAAGTTTTAAAAATGCGTATTTATAACGATATGAGCTTTAATGAAATATCAGAAAATACAGGTGTTAGTATCAACACAGCATTGGGTAGAATGCGCTACGCTTTAATTAATTTGAGAAAAATAATTGAAAAAAATAAAATTATTTTGGTCAGTTAAACAATATTTGAAAAAATGCATCGTTAAATCATTGATTATAAGTAATAATAAGGGAATTATATATGATGCAAATTTACTCAAAGAAGTCTCCTGACTTTAAAATGAAACCTAAACAAGAAACAATTCAATATTTGATTAATTTTTCTAAATCGCTAACAGTAGTTAAAACGAAATCAAACTATCTCATTGAATTGAATTTGAATTAAGAGTGGAAAAAGCTTCAACAAAGGTTGGGGCTTTTTTTATGCTTTCTTTTTATTATAATCGTCTATTACCGATTTTCTTCCAACCGTTTTTGTAATAATATCATTTTCTAACTTCCAACCACGAGCAGGAGAGTATTCTCGTCCGTAATAAATAATTTGTAAATGCAGTTTATTCCATAATTCTTTTGGAAATAGGCGTTTTGCATCTTTTTCTGTTTGAGCAACACTTTTGCCGTTAGATAAATTCCATCGAAACATCAATCTATGAATATGTGTGTCTACAGGAAAAGCAGGAATGTTAAAGGCTTGAGACATCACCACACTAGCAGTTTTATGCCCCACCGCAGGTAATTCCTCCAAGGCTTCCATATCAACAGGAACTTCACCATTATGCTTTTCAATTAAGATTTTAGATAAACCGTGAATTCCTTTTGATTTCATTGGTGATAAACCAACAGGTTTGATAATCTCTCTAATTTCATCAACAGTAAGCTTTACCATATCATACGGATTATCAGCTTTTTCAAATAATAATGGTGTAATGGTATTTACACGAGCATCAGTACTTTGAGCAGACATTAATACAGCAATTAATAATGTGTAAGGATCTTTATGGTCTAAAGGAATTGGAGTTTCAGGATATAACTCTTCTAAAGTATCTATAACAAATTGAACTTTTTCTGCTTTCGTCATTGCTTTATAAAATTTGAAAAAATCAAAGGTACAAAGAAGCTTCGTATGTTTTATGGATAATCAAAATCAACTTTGTAACTTTGACTTTATAACTTTGAAGCAAAATAATATGACAACACTAAAAATAGGAGATAAGGCACCAAATTTTGAATCGGTAGACGAAAAAGGAAATGCAGTAAAGCTTTCTGATTATGCAGGGAAAAAACTAGTATTATTCTTTTATCCAAAAGCAAGTACGCCTGGTTGTACAGCAGAAGCTTGTGACTTACGAGATAATTACAAAACTTTTTTAGCAAAAGGGTATGATGTTTTGGGGGTGAGTGCAGATTCAGCAAGACGTCAACAAAACTTTATTAATAAAAATGAATTACCTTTTCCTTTGTTAGCAGATGAAAGTAAAGATGTAATCAATGCTTTTGGTGTTTGGGGACCTAAAAAGTTTATGGGAAGAGAATATGATGGAATTCATCGTACTACTTTTGTAATTGATGAGAATGGAGTAATTGAAGATGTTATTACGAAAGTAAAAACAAAAGAACACGCAAATCAGATATTAAAGTAATAGTATATCTAATAAAAGAAAAAAGTCGAGTATTTACTCGACTTTTATTTTTTGTGGACTTACTCTTAATTCTTTAGGAGTTGTTATTACTTCTGTAGTGGTAGCAAGTTCTTTTTGTAATTCTCTACTTGTTTTAGTACTACCATCATGACTCCACCCAGGAGGCATAAACACATATTTTAAACGTGTTGTTAATGGTAAATCCTTTTTTCGGTTAAAAAAGTCTTTGAAAATTTCTTTCCACTCGTGAAAAATAATATTAATCGGTCCTTTATCTTCTAAAGGTTTAGTTAAACCATAACGTAATTTTTCGTATTCAGTCTCATCTTCTTCAGCCTGAAAAGTTCCAAAAATACGATCCCAAATAATCAACACCATTCCCATATTTTTATCTAAATACTTAGTGTTAGAAGCATGGTGAACTCTATGGTGAGATGGAGTAACAAAAATATATCCCCACCAACCTAATTTACTTTTAATAAAGTTAGTATGGCATAAAGTTCCGTAGTTTTGATTCATGGCGTATGCAAACATAATGTGCAAAGGCATAACACCTAGAAAAGCTAAGGGTAAAAAGAACATATACCTAAATAAAGGCTGTAAAACTGGAGATCTAAAACCAGTCGAAATATTGTAAAATTCAGAGTTGTGATGTGTTACGTGTACAGCCCAGAAAAATCTTGAATGATGATCTACATAATGGTGAATGTAGTACAAAAAGTCTTGACCTATAAAAGCCAATAACCAATATGCCCACGACATATTACCTTCCCAATCAATAATTCTGTATTGATAACAAAAGCCCATAATAGCAAATGAAGTAACCTTCATTAACAAGTCTAGGCTAAAATTTACTAGGGCAAAGTAAACATTAGTAGCTGTATCTTTAAATTCGTAGTTTTTGGCTTTAGCTCTATAGCTAAAGAACATTTCGAGTAAGATTACAGAAATGAAAAACGGAGCACTCCAGTAGTATAATATATCTTGATTAAATATGTTGCTCATGCTATTTTTTTAGTTGCAAAAATATTTAATTTTACTCAATTTAACTGTTAAAGTTTATAGTCTTTCCTCAATCCAGCTTTTAAAACTATAAAAGTTTTGAGGAGCTACACCATGTCCAACAGGGTATTCTGAATATTCGTTATTCAACTTAAAGTCTTTCAGTATAATAGGAGCTTTACGTGCCCAATCTATAGGAAGAACTTGATCTACAGTTCCGTGAGAGATATAATAATCTGTAGCAATTGAGTTGTCTATTTCGGCTGGTAACAATTCTTCATTAATATAACCGCTTAAAGCTACTACGTGTTTTACCTTGTTAGGGTATTTAAAACTTAACGCATAACTTAAAATAGCTCCTTGGCTAAATCCTAATAAAAATGTTTTATCAGGGTTTGTATCGTATTTCTCTTTGATTTCATCTATAAAAGACGCAATCTTATCAACCGATTCAGCTGCTTGTTTTAAATCAGAAAACTTACCGTTAACTGAATCAAAATTTATAGCATACCAAGCATAACCACCATACCCCATATCATGAGGAGCTCTGGCACTTACAATTAATAAATCGTCTGGTAATTCTTCAGCAAATGAAAATAAATCTTGTTCGTTGCTACCATATCCGTGTAATAAAATTAATAAAGGAGGGTTAGCATTTGAGGTTTTAGGTTCTCTTACAATATATTGTAAACTCATGTATTAAATTCCTTTAAATAGGTTTTGAAATTGCTCACCAACAACCGGTACAAGCTTTTTTTCTCCTTTTAAAACAGCTAAAAGGCTAATTAGCCAAAGTACAAATAGTAGTACCCCAACAATCCATCCAGCATTACTACCTAAATACTTATAAACTACCCATCCGTTTAAAAGCTGAAGAACATTTAAACCAAGCATTTGCCTAATATAAAAGCTAGCAAAAGCGTTTTTTTTGTTCATGTTTAAAACAAAAGCTATAATAAGTCCTATAACTGTAAAATGACTAATGATTGCTTCGGTTTTTCCTTCGTTTACTGTTAAATTTTCCATGATTTTATGAGTTTAAAATTAGTTGACTATTATTGTAAATACCGTATACTTTTCCTTCTAGATTTTTCCCTAGAAAGATACTGTTTTTCGAGGTAGAAACAATATTTTCCTTAGAGAAAGTATACGCTTCATCAGGATTAAAAATAGACAAACTAGCTTTTTCATCTTCTTTTATGGAAGCCAATTCAACATTAAAACGCTTTCTCGGGTTGCTTGTTAAGCAGTTAATAATAGTTTCTAAATCTAATACAGTATTTAAAGCACCAAAAGCACTTTCTAAACCAATAGTTCCGTCTTTTGCGGTAGAAAACTCTACTTTTTTATGTTCAATGTCAATAGGATTATGGTCTGAAGTAATTATATCAATAACACCCTCTTTTAATCCTTGTACTAAAGCTTTTCTATCTTCTTCTGTACGTAGAGGAGGATTTACCTTTTTATTAGCTTCAAAGCCATGTAGTTCATCATCTGTTAATATTAAATTGTGTACAGCGACACTACACGTTACATCTAAGCCTTTTTCTTTCGCTTCTTTAATAAGTTGAACAGATTTAGCTGTTGAGATAGTAGGAATGTGTAATTTTCCTCTTGTATATTCTAATAAAAATAAATCGCGAGAAATTTGAATTTCTTCTGCAAGAGCAGGAATTCCTTTCAACCCTAAAAGAGTACTATTTTTACCTTCATTAGCAACACCTTCACCTGCTATTAAGTTGTTTTTAGGGAAGCTTAGTACCAATCCGTCAAAGTTTTGAGCATACAACAAAGCTATCTTTAACAAATTATCATTGCTAACAGGTTTGTTATAATCACCAAAAGCAATAGCACCCGATTGTTGCATGTCAAACATTTCAGACATTTCCACTCCTTTACTTTGCTGTGTTAAAGCTCCAATAGGATGAATACTAGTTGCAGCTCCGTTTACTTTATTAATTAAAAACTCAATAGCCGATTTATTATCAACTATAGGGTGTGTGTTTGGATTAATAGCTACATGTGTAAAACCACTTTTAGCAGCTACCTGTACACCATGTTGCAAGGTTTCTCGCTCTTCATAACCAGGTTCACCAAAAGAAACACTAGTATCAAACCAACCCGGAGATACGTGAAGGTTATCAAGCGCTACAACAGTATAGTTTTCTTCACTAGTAATGTTGTTGTCTATTTTGGTAATAATACCGTCAGTAATTAAAATATCTTTAGTTTGTTGGTGGTAAGGACTAGAAGCATCTATTATTGTTGCCGATTTAAGCAGCGTTGTCATGGTTTAAAGAATTTTAAAATCAAAATTTCTAAAAGCAAAGATACAATAGCTAAGCCCAAAAACCATTTCCAAAGCCATTGAATTTTGTTTTCATTATTAATATTTTCTAAGGTGTTTTTAACTGAAGTAGATATGGTCATGTCATTAGCTTCAGAAAATATTAAAAAGTCTAAGACACTTTCATCTTTATTGTAATTAAAAGCAATATTTCTAAGTACATTATTTTGTTGTTGTACTTGATAAAACCCAGCAGTTAAAGGCTGGTCTTTGGTTGTGATACGTGTTTTGTTTTGAAAAGTTTGCTGTAAAGGAATAAAAGAACCTTTACTATTAACAATACTTAAAACTTCATCTTTACCTAGTTGCTTATCAATATCAATAGTATTTTGTTTGTTTATTGTATAATACAATTCAGAAAGTTGTAAACTCTGTTTTCCTATGTTATAAAAAACAGGAACAATTAAAGGAGAGTTTGTAAAATTACTATTGTCTTTATTTAGAGGAGCAGCTACCCAATACATAGAAGCATTTGGTAAACTAATCTGTTTAATAAAACCTTGTTTGTTCTCAAAAGAAACAATATTGCTAGCATTTTTAAACTCAGTATTAAATGAGGTTTTTACAAATGGATATTGAAAGTTGGCTACCTTCTTTTCAAAAACATTTTTTAAAAGAGGATGATTATAATTAATCGAAGTAACCTTTAAGCTATCACTTTTTAGTGAAAATAACTTTCCTGTATTTAGTTTATTAAAAAAGTTGTTATAAGAAGAAAGAGTTACTTTATTACTTGGAATTACAACTATATTTCCACCCTTTGTTGTATAGCTTGCTAAGCTATTTATAAGTGTTTCAGGAATATTTTCTAACTCATTTAAGACAATAAGATGTTGCTTATCTATTAAGTTATAATTTACATTTTGTAGCGAAGAAGAAGTAAAGTTAAACTCCTCTTTAGTATAAATTCGTTGTAAGAAGTTGTTTGATTCTCCAATAGCTAGTACATTAATTTTTTCGTTAGCATTAATGGTGAAATAAAATGAATTATCAAACCCGTAGGTATCGTTAAAATTAATAGCTACTTTACCTAAAAACACAGGTGCTTTTACAACAGAAAAAGTAACCTCTGTAGTCTTGTTTTCCTCAATACTAAAGGTTTGTTTATTCAACAATTTGTCATTATTGTATATAGCAATAGGAATATCATTTTTGGCATTTCCTTGATTTTTAACAACAATATGGACGTTAAAATTAGACCCACCATTATCGTCAACAAAAATACTATCAATAGAAATGTTATTTTTTTGTTCAGGTACTAACTTTACAAAAGAAGTATTTTTAGGAGCATTGTCAATTTCCTCTTTTTTAATGTTTTGAAAATCAGAAACTACAATGTTTTTGGTAGGAGAAGTTATAGACTTATGTTCGCTAGTCATTTTTAGAAAAATATCATCAAGGTCTCTACTTTTTGCGGTATTTGTTGTTTTTAACAATTCTTCTTTTAGTTCAGAAGCTGTTTTATTTGCATAAAAATGATTGTTTGTAAGTAAAGAATAACTTGTTTTCTCAGTAGAGTTTTCAATAATTTCTTGTGTAGCAATTTGTAGTAAATTACCCTTTTCTCCAACAGCATTAGTACTTAAAGAATTATCTAGATATATAAAGAAATGCTGCTCTTCATCTAATTTATGATTACTAAAGTAAGGTTGGGAAAAGGCAAAAATTAGGGCAGTAAGTAACAGTAAGCGAGTGGCTAAAATTAGCCATTTTTTTATACGAGAACTTTTACGTGTTTGCAACACTAACTTTTGTAAAAAAGCTACATTGGTAAACGGAACTTTTACAAATCGCTGTAGTTGGAACAGGTGTACCAAAATAGGAATGAGTAAAAAAGCTAAGAAATATAAAATCTCAGGATGTTTAAACTGCATAATTGTAATTTACTAACTGTAAAAATACCTAAATAGATGGTTAAAAAAAGAATGTAGTTAAAAATCTGTTAGAAGTCTGGTAAGTTTTCGACAAAGGATTAAATTTTCCTATTTTTGGACTATGACTACAAAAGAGAGTGAGTGTAACATTCCGGAAGAAATTAATTATAAAAAACACTGGAATGCTGCCTATGTAAAAAATCCAACAGAAAAACTAGGCTGGTTCGAAGAAAGTTCGAAAGAAACTATTCAATTACTAAAAGAATCCAAAGTATCTAAAGACGCTAAAATCTTAAATGTAGGCGTTGGTTCATCCATGTTAATTGACGAGCTAGTAGCTGATGGATATTCAGGTTTAATAGCAAATGATTTATCTGAAAAAGCTTTAACCGATATACAAAATCGATTAGGAAAAGATGCATCAAAAGTTAATTTTATAGCTGATGATTTAGTGACTCCAACCAAGTTATATGAGTTTGATGAAGTTGATGTATGGAATGATAGAGCGGTACTACACTTCTTTTTAAAAACCGAAGAACAGAACGCCTATTTTAATTTATTAAAGAAGCTTGTAAAAGTTGATGGATTTGTAATTATTGCTGTTTTTGCTTTAGACGGAGCAGAAAAATGTTGTGGACTGCAATTACAACGTTACAATACGGAAATGCTACAAGAAAAATTAGGAAACGATTTTGTTTTAGTTAATAGTTTTAATCACACATTTGTAAATCCGTACGGAGGAGAACGTCCGTATGTTTACACCTTATTTCAAAGAACGCACAAGTAATGAACGTAACCAATATACCTTATAAAAACACAGGATTCTTTTCTAAAACAATGGAGGATTATTTAAAGGCTGATGAAAATATTCAACCTTTTTATAACCGTTATCCGAGTTTACGAAACTTTGAAAAGCAACTAGAAGAAAAGAAAGCAAATCCTATTTCAAGTACTCAAAGAAAAAGATTGGTTGAAGTATTGAGAAAACAATACAAAGACATTGATTTGTCGTTCGACACGCAAAAAAATATAGAAAGCTTACTAGAAGAGAATACATTTACTGTTACAACAGGACATCAGCTGAACTTATTTACAGGGCCGTTATACTTTTTATATAAGATTATATCAACTATAAATATGTGTGAGCATTTGTCAATGCAATTTCCGAATGAGAATTTTGTGCCCGTATATTGGATGGCAACTGAAGATCACGATTTTGAAGAAATTAACTTCTTTAATTTTAAAGGGATAAAAGTACAGTGGAACTCTGACCAAACAGGACCAGTAGGGCGTTTTACAACCGAAGGGTTACAAGATGTTTTTGAAGTGTTTGCAGAACATTTAGGAAGTTCAAAAAATGCTGTTCAAATAAAAGAGATATTTGAAAAAGGATACTTGCAACACAAAACATTAGCAGATGCAATTAGATATATAGCCGATAAACTTTTTGGAAAGTATGGTTTGGTAATTTTAGATGCTGATGAAAGAGAATTAAAAAGAGCACTAACACCGTATGTAGAATACGATTTGTTGCACGAAACCTCTTATAAAGAAGTATCGAAAACAATTACAGAACTAGAGAAATCATATAAAATACAAGTAAATCCGCGTGAGATAAACTTGTTTTATATCACTGATAGGATTCGCGAACGTATTGTTCTTGAAAACGGAATTTACAAAGTAAATAATACAGATATTTCTTGGACAAAGGATGAAATTCTAGACCATTTACATAGTCAACCAGAATGCTTTTCTCCAAACGTAATTATGCGTCCACTATACCAAGAGGTAATTTTACCGAACCTATGTTACATAGGTGGAGGAGGAGAGTTAGCCTACTGGTTAGAGTTAAAGGCATATTTTGATAAAGTAAATGTTCCGTTTCCTATTTTGTTATTAAGAAACTCAGCTCAAATACTTTCAGAAAAGCAGTTAGGTAAGTTAGAAAAACTAAACGTTTCAGAAGAAGAACTCTTTTTAAAACAAGACGACTTACTAGCAAGAAAAGTGTTGGCTAACGGCGATACTAAGGTAGATTTTACCAAGCAAAAACAGTTTTTACAACAACAATTTGATGATTTACGTGAGCTAGCTAAAAAAACCGATGTTTCTTTCTTAGGGGCTGTAAATGCACAAGAAAGAAAGCAGGTTAAAGGGTTAGAAAACCTTGAAAAAAGATGGTTACGAGCAGAAAAACGACGTCAAAAAGAAATGGTTGAAAGAATCGTAGCTTTGCAAAACGAATTATTACCTAATCAAAGTTTAGAAGAGCGTCAACGTAATTTTTCTGAGTTCTATTTAGAGTATGGAGCAGACTTCATAACAATTCTAAAAGAAAACTTACATCCGTTACAACTAGAGTTTACCCTTATTACACTTTAATGAGCACAAAAAAAGGATTACATCCTAAAAACATACACAACCAAGGATACGACTTCACGCTATTAGTAGAAAAGTACCCGAAACTTTCTGAATTTATCATTGAAAAATTTGAGAAGGAAACCATCGATTTTTCTGATCCAATAGCAGTAAAAGAGTTTAATAAGTCATTATTAACAGCTCATTATAATATTAAACATTGGAATTTTTCTGATGAGAATTTATGTCCACCAATACCAGGAAGAGTGGACTATATTCATCATTTAGCTGATTTAGTTGCAGGTGAGGAAAATGTAACGGTGTTAGATATTGGTACAGGGGCAAGTTGTATTTATCCTTTGTTGGGAATTGCAGTATACGATTGGAATTTTGTAGCAACCGATATCGATTTAGATTCGTTAGATTATTCTCAAGATATTATAGATGATAATGATTTTACTGATAAGGTTGAATTAAGACAACAGTTTAAAGAAGAACATATCTTAGAAGGAATTATAGAAGCAGATGATGCATTTACGGTAACGATGTGTAATCCGCCATTTTATAAATCGGCAGAAGAGGCGAGAGGAGCCAACCGAAGAAAATCGAGAAACTTAGGGAATAATGCAGTACGTAACTTTGCAGGGAACTCAAACGAGCTATGGTATATAGGTGGAGAAAAAGCTTTTTTGCATACCTATTTATATGAGAGTTCTAAATATCCGAAAGTAAGTAAATGGTTTACAAGTTTGGTTTCTAAAAAAGAAAACGTAGAAAGTTTACAGAACTCAGGTAAGAAATTAGGAGTTAAAGAATTTAAAGTAATTCCTATGCACCAAGGAAACAAGGTAACGCGTATAGTGTGTTGGAGGTTTTAGAAAAGGAAAGAAACTTTCTAAAATAATAAATAAACGTCATTTCGACCGAAGGGAGAAATCTTACTAAGGTTGGTTACTCTGATTATTGAGATTTCTCAGTCGTAGCCTCCTTCGAAATGACGTTTTGTTTTGTTATTTCGAACTGAAGTGTAACGAAAGGAGAAATCTTTAAAAAAGGAGTCACTCATATAGTCGAAACAACGTTTTGTTTTGTCATTACGAGTGATAACGAAGTAATCTTTATGTAGAGAGTAAGATAGCCACGTAGTTATCACTCCTCGCTATGACGTTTTGTAGTTCTTAAATACCTTTTACAAAGTCTAAGAAAACTTTTTTATGAAGCTCTAAATCCATATTAGGAGAAAGTGCTACACGAGCAATATAATCTTTATCCCCTTCTTTGGTAGTTCCTTGTGTTGAGGTTGCAGGAATCGTCCAGTAACAACCTTTTAACTGTCCGTAGCTTACACAATACTTACTTTCATTCGGAATTTCAGTAATCATTAAATTGATAAGCTTTAAGTTTAAGGCTCTTTTATACGCTTCTTTTTCTTCCGCAGTATTTCCTTTGGTAGGAAGATCTAACGAAAATACCGATGGTGTAAATCCTTGTGCTGCTAGTTCTTCTGAAACAAAATTGATTTTAGCATCAGGTAACACTTCATGAATAAAGTTTACAAACTCACGCGTATTCTTATAAGCGTCACTAATTCGTTGCGTCATCGAAGGCATTTGTGCAGCTAATATTTCATATTGAAGCGGTGTAGCCTCGTTATCGCAAATATGTAAGTGCTTTTCTATTTTTTCTATTAACGCGTTGGTTGTTTTATTTCCAACACAGTATCCAGCAGTACATTTTCCACCACTAGGGAATTTAGAACCACTTGCAAACGAAATAGTTCTAATATTGGCTAACATGTCTGTATCTCCTAAAAAGTGAACATTCGGACAGAAAGTTTGATCTAGAATAAACACAGGATCAACCGCTGTTTCACCAGTAGGAGTCGTACGTTTTTTACTCAAAACATCTCTTAAATCGGTAAGATTTGGTACTTCTACTCTTGGGTTGGTCGGAATTTCTGCAATGATATACGGAATCGCATCTTGTGCTGCAATGTTGGTTAACACGGTATCGATACTTTCTACCATATCATTGTCTCCATCAACAGGTAAATCAACAATATCTACGTTGTTTAAACAAGCAGCAACACGTCTTGCTTGGTCGTTTGTACCACCATAACAGTTTGGAGGCACTACAATTTTAATAGCTTTCCCTTTATGGTTTTCAAGAGCATCATCAATCAATCCCATTAAAATAGCATATTGTATTGAAAGTCCACTTGAAGCTACTAACGCTTTTGTGCTGGTGTTGGTAATTTCATTGATGAGTCTCTCAACCTTTGCTTTGTTTTGTGCTACGTCAGTTACTGTAACCTCATACGGCTCATCGATAAGGCTTTTTAACGCTTTTAACGAATTAGATGGAGTCATGGCAATAGTTTCTCTTCTTCTTACATGTTGAATGTCTGAAATATAAGAGTCGTTTTGCTCACCGTTAACTAATAAAAAGCTTCCTAATTCAGGGTGTGTATTGATGTAAAAATCAACGTTTGGTACAATGGTAAAGTTGCCAATAGTTTCTTGTTCAACAATCAATACGGTGCTACCATCAAACTCAGGAATAGCTTCAACATTATCCACCTTTTTTAATTCAAACTGATATCCGTATACATTTTTAATTACTTCAGCATCAAAAAAGCTAGGGATTTCATTGGTATACACTATTTGCGTGTTTTTATTTGCAAATAAATTCGCTCTTAGCACAGCCAACACAGGAACTGTTTGTGACGAAAAACTAATTACATTTGCTGCTTTTGTGTTGTATAGTTTGGCTATCGTCCACTCTAATACAGACGATAACGGATGCCCTAAACGAATATAATCGTATGCAGTTGGCAACTCGCTTAAAGCTGAAGCAGTAGCATCGTTTTTTTTATACAAATCATCAAACTGCTCTAAAAACTGAGTTTTGGCTAGCTTTTCTACATAAATATCCAGACGGTGCGTGGTTAGGTTTAACCAATCTGCTGGCATATTTTCTACAACATTTTTTATATATGTATGTAAGTTTTTGTCTTGCATTATAGGTGTCTTTTAATAAGACTGCAAGATACGTTAATTAGATTTTTTTGGAAAGAGTTGAGAGTTTTGTTTCGTTATCGTTTTCTTATAGTAAGAAAAATAATGGATTATAGTTTATTATTGAATGATGCCTTTCTTTTCAAAGGTTCTTTCAATTACCAACTTCAAACCTTTTTGCATTTTTATAACTTTTTCTTCTTCTTGATTTTCTGGTTTTAATTGATTCTTAATAGAGCTAAACTCGTACCCAAAAAACTGATGAAACCCTATCAAGAAGAAAGTTGATAGCATTAAATTATTGTGAGTAATCAGGTACTCCATATCAGACTTGAATTCCTTGGATTCTATTTGGATTTTTTTTTCTTTGTTTAAATATTCAAATCCTTTTGGTATTGGTTCCTTTACCGGAAACCCATCATAATGTTTTACACAGTTACTTATCCAGTTAATTTTTCTAGTTATATAAAAGTTATTTACTGTTTTTTTTAAAACAATATCAAATTCATTTCTCAGATAATTTTCAAGAGGAATAAATTCATTTTCGAAATCCAAGCCTTTGAAGAATTCATCCATTAAAGGTAAAAGTCGTTTGATATACCCTTCATATTTGTGATAAGCACCAACGTATCCAAGACGTATAGTTTCATAGTAATTCTCTTTGAGTTCCTCTTCATTAATATGAAAAAAGTCTTTGTATTTTGAATGTTTTATTTCTCTTTTTGCCTCAATTATAGAATTGCGAGAAGCGGGAAGGTAACATTGAATGAATAGGTTTTGATAAGCATTAAACTCTGAAACAAGCCTAACAACAAAATTGAAGAATTTATTACCCATTGGATCATTTTGGGTTAAATCAAAATTCTTAATTTTAGAGAACTCTTTTAAAAGGTTTTCAACTATTAAATCGATTGAATTTTGTTTTTTCATTTTAATCAAATGTTACTTAATGTAATTAATTAAGCTTATAAGCTCACTTTAATGTTAAATATTTACTGATAACTAGTTGTTCAAATAGCTTTAGAACCAAACCAAAAATTAACTAGTCTCCTCCGTATCCAGTTTATCTATTTCATAACTCATATATTCTTTATACAGTTTTGCGATAGACTTGGTTTCCCCAAGTATGGTGAGTACATCATCTGTTACTAAAACAGTTGAACCGTTAGGAGTAAACGTTTTATCGTTTCTTTCAACCAAAGCCACTAAAACATCTTTTGGTAACTGAATATCCTTTAGCTGTTTTCCAATCATAGTGTCTTGCGGAGTTCCCTCAAGTAGTTTGATGCTTACAAATCGCTCGTTTTGTAGTAAAAACTCCTTAATTTCTCTGTGACTATCCATTTTAAGCAAGGTTTTTACGATTTTTTCTCGTTCTAAAATATCAAGAAGTCTCGATAGCATACGTAGTTGCTGTTTTGGGTTTTCATCAGAATTAATTAGAAAAGCACAGATTTGTATGGGCTTTTTAAATTCATAATCACCCGAAGGAAGTGTTCCTTCAATTGGGTTTTTAGAAATCACAATTTTCATGGAAGGATGTGTAACACTCTTAAACTTGGCATGAAAAACTAAAATACCAGGTAACGCTATTACAGATTCATCGGGTATCGATTGGAAAAATTTGTGTAGTACTCCTTCTTTGTTGAGGTCTAACTCCCTACAAAAATAATCGGAAGCGATATTTAAGACCTTGTCAAAGTTAGTAGTATCCTTAATTATTTTTATTTTCGACTTAATTACGGTTTCATCAAAAGGATCCCCTTCACGAAGTCCTTTTTCTTTTAAAATAGTCATTAATTCATTTTCCAACTCGTCGTACTGATGCCTCCCTAAAAGCGCAAACCAATGAAAAATAGCACCTTCTCGTTTTACTTTTCCTTTGGAATAGAAGTGATACCAAAGTAAGCCAATAACAATAATACCTGAGGTAAAAAGTATAGGCATCCATCCTAAATAAATAATAAGGATGAATGAAATAACAATTCCAATAACCTGCATAAATGGGTATAATGGAGATAAATAGCCAGGGTCGTACGATTCTATTTTACTTTTTCTAAAAACAATAACAGAGAAGTTAATAAAGATAAAAATTAACAGTTGGAAGGTACTCGCAAGCTTTACAATACCTTCTTCTGATAGTAGTAGAATGAATACAATAATTAATGCTGTGGTTAAAAATATAGCGACTATAGGACTTCCCTTTTTACCAATTCTAGCTAAAATAGCAGGAAACAGTTTATCGCGTCCCATGGCAAACGGATATCGCGATGCAGATAATAGTCCTGCATTTCCTGTTGAGGCAAAAGCGGCAAGGGCTGCTACCGACATTAATAATACTCCTACATTATCGGGTAACCATTTAAAAAGTTGTTCTGCGGCTGTAGCTGCTGGTGCTAGTTCGTTAGCAAAGGCAGTAGGCTCAATAAGTGTAACCATAATAAAAACACCCAAACCATAAATTAATCCTGTAACGACTAATGAAAGTATCATACCCAAAGGAATGTTTCTTTCAGGGTTTTTAATTTCTTCTGCAACACTTACTATTTGAGTGAGTCCTAAATAGGACACAAAAACAAAACCTATGGTGGTAAACATACCTCCAAATCCGTTTGAAAAGAAAGGAGTAAATTGTTTGTTAATAGATTCATCGGTGATAGTATCTGAAGTGAAGATGGAGAAAAGACCATCTGCAATAAAACCAACCAAAATGACTAATAGGAATATGACAAATACTTTTTGAAAGGCGGAGGTTTTTTTTGCGCCTACTAAGTTTAACGCCATAAAAAAGAGAGTAGCCACAATGGCAACTATTTTGGTAGGTACTTCCCAAAATATAGCGGCATAAGCACCAATACCAATAATAGCAAAGGCTGTTTTAAGCATTAAAGCAAAATAGGTACCCAGTCCGCCAATGGTTCCCATGAGTGGTCCTAAACTTCTGTCTAAAAAAAAGTATGCTCCACCTGATCGTGGTAAGGCTGTTGATATTTCAGCAATGCTAAACATGGTGGGCAGTATTAATACACCTGCAAGTAAGTAGGCTAAAAATACAGAAGGCCCTGTGTAATGTGAAGCGATTCCTGGTAGTAAAAAGAAACCAGAACTAAACATAGCTCCAGTACTTATGGCAAAAACATCAAATAATCCTAAGTCTTTTTTTAGTTTGTTCCTCATGACTTTTGCGTTTAAGGCTTATTATTAAGTGGTTAGACCATGAGAAGATATGAAAAAAATTACACTTTTTAAGCGTGGTTTGATTAAGATAGTGTTTGTAATATGCTCTTTTAGAGTCTTTTTTAGATGGAAAGACTAGGCTTTGCTGGTTGTTTTATAGGGTGAAAAAAAAGTGTAGTTTTTATCGGGGCGACACCCCAAGCCTAATTGGGATGACACCCCAACGGTAATGGAAACAACACCCCAAGCCTAATCGGGATGACACCCCAATGGTAAGGGGAGCGATACTCCCTGCCTAAGGGGAATGTCTCTCCCACGGTAAGAGGAATGATACTCCTTGCCTAAGGGGAGTGACTCTCCCATAGTAAGGGGAGCTATTTTAAACAGTGGTATATGCTACCGTGTAGAAAAATGTTAGTAAAGAAATGTAGTTTAAAGATATGGTAGTAATTTTTCAGAATAGGGGGGATTGGCTACTTATACTAAGGGTTGGTAACGTGGAATGTTTTTATTTAATATACTTTTTGTATTCAGTAATTTTATTGTCTAATCTTTTATTTAAATATTCATTCTTGTTATTTAGTGTTTCATTAATTACGATAGCTTCAGATAAATAGTTTTGAATTTTATCTTTTTTCCAATGTTTTGGTGGTTCTTGAAGGTTTGTAATTCTGTCTGCTAATTTTACCATTCCAACTTCTTTTTCAAGTTTGTTTATTCGGTTCAAGCTGTCTGTCATTTTCTCTTTTTTAGAATCAAGATTTTTATTTTTAGTCAATGCTTGAACACCAATAGCAACTTTTTCTCCAAACATGTTCAATAACTCCGAAAAGTCAGTATCAGTATCTTCTAATGTATCGTGGAGTAACGCTAATTGAACAGCATAATTCAAATCGAAATTGTTAGCTGCATTATGTGCTAAGATTATTTCCATAGCAACGTTAGAGATGTGTAGTAAATAGTTAGAGTTTGTTCCAGGAACTTTTTGATCTTTGTGCTTTTCTCCAGCAAATTTTATTGCTTTTTGATATAGTTCTTGTGTCATTTAAGGTGTTTTCTATTTAGAGAAGAGTTTTTCAGTATATTATTGTTCAAGAGGGTGAAAAGTAGTTGAGAACAAGTAATTACTTATAATAATTACTGTGGCTCTATTTCGGGTTGATAAATAATATTTTTCGGTTAAACTCTTCTTCAAACTTATACAAAAAATCTAGTTCTTTTCCATATTCATCGTATTTCTCCCAAGGGGTTAATTTTTTTTCAGAGTCAAGAAAGCTTTTAATTTTTGCTAACACTTCTTTACGAAGTTGTTCTGGTATGGTATCCTCGAAATTTTCAATCCGATTGCTTTCTTCATAATTAATCAAAACATTGTAAAATTCTAATAGTTGATTTCGGAAGTTATTTTTTATAAATATTTCAACAGAAAATTCAAGATCAGATAATTCTTGTGGTATTACCATATCAAATATTGGGGTTACAACTAAATATGGCTCTCCCCAAGAAAACTTCTTCTCTTCTAATGAGCATTTAGGTAGTGTATCGGTGTCTATTTTCACTTGTTTTGATTGAGTATAATATAGTTAATGTCTTTTTTGTCATAAAGCAAGTAGATAATATCCTTTACTTTATACTTTTTGTAGATGTTTTTATCCACACTCAATTTACTTATGTTTATTTTGTTTTTTACTTTATATTCAACTGTGAAATAATATCTATAGCTTATAGGTTTACCACTTAATACTTTTTCTTTATTAATAATGGTTCCTGTAGATTCAATTCCATTATTAGCTACAAGATTATTTTTAATAATTATATATAATGGAAAACCAATGATTATGATTAAACCTAATAGTAAGAAATACGACTTGGTTTTTTCTGTAGTGTTCAAGGTTTTGTTTTTTAGATATTTAATGAGGTAACTACACTGTTAGCTAGCATTTTCTTTTTGCGTCACTATTCAATTCATTAATCATCGCTTCAAAATTAATATACTTTGGTTCAAACTCATCAAACATTTCATGATCCCACAAAACTATGGGGTATTCATTATTTGTGTGTTTATTATTTGTATCAAAACATAATAAGCCCCAATCACTCCAATTAGCAAAAGGTATTTTTCCTTTATCTAACAAAAGTTCACGAGGATATCCATTAAAAATCATTTCAGATAAAGAAGCTCTCCAAATACCTAAGGGATGTTCACAGAAGGAACACTCACTAATTTGAAGCTCATAAAAGTGTTTATACTTTAGAAATTTTATATATGACTTTGGAAGCTTATGCCCAAGTCTTGATTCAAACTCTTCAATTTCAATGTCAGTTACTTGGCTTTTAACTGGATTCCAAATTCTCCACTCTTCGTTTTCATCTTGATTTGGGTCAGCCATTTCTGTAACTATTTTGGTTGGTAGTTTATTTAATTGAAGATCGGTGAGTTCTTTTAGGTATTCATCAATTATTTGCTCCATTTTTTAATTGTAGTTAAATTTTTGGTTATGAGGTGTTCATGTTGAATTCTAATTTTAGAGAGGTTGTCTATATAAGGAAATGTGTAAGTAATGTTTTATATTACTTAGTTTAAAACAACCCAAAAAACTTTTTCTTTTTTACTGTATTTGGTCTATTTAAGTCCAAGACATCATTAACACCAAACTTATCAAATCCATCAAATAAGGCTTCCACACCTTTTTTTAGTTTAAGCTCTACTTCTTCGGTATATAGAGGAACTAAAGTGTAAAAATCTATTGATTTATTTTTAAGTTTTAAAGTATGAAATTCTTCTCCAAAAATTACTGAAGGTAATAAGGCCATCGTGTTCAGCTTTGTGTTTTCTGCAAAAGGCTCTGCTGGATGTCCATTAGGTATGGTGTGTCCATAGCTTAACCAAGTATTGTATTCATGCGGAAATCTGGCTAGAAATTTTAACGAACGTATAGGCCAATAATTATTTTCATCGTTAAAATCTTCTTCAGAAACCTTCCATTCTTTAGGTAAACAAATACTTAGTTCACAAAAGTCGCAGTCTTCAATACCTTCTGGTGTTTGCATGGGTTTATCACTCATTCCCGACGTAACAAAGGTATGAAAAGGTTTTTCTTCAGTTGGTTTTACCCAGTGAATATCAATGTGAACTTGATCAGAGATTATTTCGTGAAAAACTAGGTCGATTTTACCTATATGTTTCTCAATATGATTAGAAATTTCTTCAATTGAAGGCTCACCCGATGCTATTTCAAAGTTTCTTTTATCTTTTTCATTGTACTTATAAATTGGTGCTCCTGATTCTGACTTTTCCATTTTTTGATTATTAAAGCTTTTACTAGTTTATATACATAATAAAATCACTATTACATTCCTATAATGGTAGAGTAAGGAGAAGTTTTAGCAATTTTTTTCCAAATATAAAAAAAGGAAGATAAAAAAGTGTAACTTTTTTATCGGGTCAACACACGAAGCCTAATCGGGTCAACACACGAAGCCTAATCGGGTCAACACACGAAGCCTAATCGGGTCAACACACGAAGCCTAATCGGGTCAACACACGAAGCCTAATCGGGTCAACACACGAAGCCTAATCGGGTCAACACACGAAGCCTAATCGGGTCAACACACGAAGCCTAATCGGGTCAACACACGAAGCCTAATCGGGTCAACACACGAAGCCTAAGGAAAGTGATACCATACACCTAAGGGGAACGATACTCCCCGTCTAAAGGGAGTGATACCAAACAATAAAAAGATAAAATATCGTATTGTGTAGAAAAATGTTAGTTAGCATATTGAATGAATAATAGGGCATTATTATTTGTTCATTGTTCCAAGAGTTGCTACTTTTTTCAACCATTTACCTCTAAACTTTTCTTTTGAGAGTCTTATAGGACCAATAGTAGTAATTCGCACTTTTTTTATTCCTATATAGTTTAATGTTAGTTTTTTAATCGCATTATGACTCGGGCTTCTATATATCCACTTATAGTACCAAGCAGGTTGATCTAACGTACAAATTATTCTGGCTGTTTTTCCTGTAAAACATTTATCCCACCATAAAGAGTTTTCTTTTTTATTAAAAGCAAAGCCAGGGAGTAAAACTCGATCTAAAAAACCTTTCATAATTGCAGGTACAGAGCCCCACCAAATAGGATACACTAACACCAAATGATCTGCCCACTTTAGTTTTTCTTGTGCCTCTAATAAGTCAGGTTCAAGTTCTGTTCGTTTTCGATAGCCAAATTGAAGGTTAGGGTTAAAGTTTAATTCTCGGATGTTGATTTCCTGTATTTCAGCAGTCGATTTCTTAGCGCCTGTTTTATAAGCTTCAGAAAGGGCATAATTAAAACTTTCCTTGTCTGGGTGTCCGTTTATAATGAGTATTTTCTTCATTTATCTTAAAAAATAGGTTTTAATGTTGCTTCAAATTGAGAACCTGTTAAGTTTTCTGTTTTAAAAAACTTATACAGTATAAAACAGGTAGGTATTGTTAAAAAGGCAGTACAAATTACAAAAGTGCTGAGGCTACAAAATATACCTAAAATTTGGGTGCTAGCTTCTCCTATATAAGAAGCGATATTGTTTTGCGGATTATTAAAGTAAATATGAACCGATAAGGCATACTCATAAAACCGAACTGAAGTTTCGTAGATTAACCAAGCGGGGTAAAACCACTTTCTAATAGGTTCCCACCATTTTCCCCAGATTGACTTTAGTTGTTGTTTGTTGTTATCTTCCATTGTTATTGTATTTGTTAGCAAAATTGCTGTAAATGGAAGGTTTATCATTTGATATAAATCAAATTCGTTTTTTGGGGTTTCTTATCCTGCTCAACGTTTCAAGAGTTATTCCTAAATAAGAGGCAATATGTGTAAGGGGAATTCTGTTGGTTATAAAAGGATAAATACTTAGCAGGTGTTTATACCTTTCTTCTGCTTTGTTGAATTGAATGGTGTATAATCGTTCGCAAAGCCCTAACATGGTTTCAGTGACTATCTTACTAATTAAGCGTTCAAAGTCGTGATGCTTTTGAGAAAGCTTATCAACCGTATCTTTTGAAAATTCCAAAACGGTTGAATCTTCAATAAATTCAACATAATGCGGACTTGGTTCATTGCTAAAAAAGCTAACGATGGAAGCCATAAACTGATTTTCGAAAGTAAACCAATCAGAAATGTCTTTACCATCTTTTAAGTAATATGCTCTTGAACATCCTTGTACAATGAAAAAGACTTTTTTAGAGAATTGCCCTTCTCGTACAACAATGTCTCCTTTTTTATATACACAAACTTTTGAACTGGCAATTAATTCTTGTTGACACTCAGTAGATAGCGGAGTGTAAGTTTCCTCAATTGTTTTAAAGACTTCTTTATAATTCATCCTCTCTCATTAGTAGCTTCAAACCTACTATTTTTTTACTAAGTTCAAAAGTTATGTGTGTTAATATGCTGTACTTTTAAGAGGGATTGACAATACCATAATTTTTCATTAAAAAGTCTAAAGAAAACCCTAATTTTAAATACATTTCTTTTGCCATTTCTGAGGCTTGTAATGTAGCTAAGGATAAGTTGTTGTCAATAGCTTTATTCAATGTGTGACGCATAATTTCAGTAGCAAAACCTTGTTTTCTTTTTTCTGGTATAATACCTAAGCTGTGCAAACCAGCAATCGTATTTGTGGTGTATAAAATTACGGTTCCAACAAGTTCTTGTTCAAAATAAACAAGATAGTAGGGTATGGTTTCTTTAGTTTTTAAAATGGTTGCTGTACTTATTTCGTAATTAAAGGCTTTAAAAAAGGCATTGCTCCAAACATCAGCATCTTCTTTATTTTCTACTCTTTTAAAATCAATGTGTCTTTGAGTTTCAAACTTTTCTTTTAGTTCTAAACTCATTCCGTATTGAGTTGACTTTAACTGGATTTTACCGTCAAGCTCCATATTGTTTTCTTGACTGGGAAGTGTAAATAAAGAAAATGTAAAATGATTGTCTTTACTAATCATTTGCTGTTGTATCTCCTTTAGCTGATTCTCAGAAGGAGATAGGTTAGTCCAAATTCTATTAGGCCACTGAGCGTTTTGTATATAAGCGCTTTCAAAAAATGTTTCTTTATGGTAACCTTGGTATGGAGCCGCAGCAGACTTCCATAAAGAGGTTAAGTTGTTTATGTTTGATACTACTTTTTTCATTTTGAGTTGATTAAAATAATACTAATTGCCATGAAAACAATTCCAATACACTTTTTGGTAGTTATAGGTTCAACAGGCAAGTTTAACCAACCAAATTTTCCTGCGAATAACGAAAAAACCAACTGACCACATAGACCAAAAGCAATCATTTTTGAAATACCTAGCTTTGGTATGGTGTAAAAATAAAGAGAAATACCAATCATGCTAAAAAGTCCGCCAATAAACCATAAATACCAAGGTACTTGTTGCGCTATAGTTAGTTGAATACTTTCTTCTTTGAACAGGTATATGAATAAGCATCCAAAAATAGCGCTGGCTATAGAAGTGGCTATAACAGCAATAACAGGTTGTTTTACAATAGTACCTAGTTGCGTATTAAATCCTGCTTGAACAGCTAGTGATACTCCACCAATAAAGGCCAAAAAGTATAAAAAGAATATTTTCATACTGCAAAGATGGAAAGGAAATAAAACTTTTTTCTTTACATATGTTGATTGCTACACACTTTTTTTAATGCTTTTACGAATTCGGCTTAACTGAGTGGGAGTAATGCCTAAGTGTGAGGCGATATAGTGTAATGGTATTCTATTTTCTATGTTAGGGTTAGTGTTTACAAAATCGAGATACCGTTCTTTAGCTTCTTTTAAAACAATGTCAATTTCTCGTTTCTCTTTGTCAATTACCCAGTTTTTTTCAAGATAAGCAATATAGAAGTTTTGCAAGTCTTGGTTTTCTCTAATAAGTTGCCTGTATACATCATACGGAAAGCTAATAACTGTAGAATCCTCTATAACTTCTAGAGAAAACTGAGAAGGTGTGTTGGTAAGTGATGATACTACAGAACCTATAAAACTACCTGATAAAAAGATGTTTTTATGATATACCGTACCGTTTTTATGTAAAAAACAAGAAACTACTGCGCCTTTGTATAGCACGTGTATGTGTTTTGACACCTTTCCGAAGGGTAATAAAGTAGCTCCCTTTTTTAAATCGTGAATTTTTGCAGCTGAAAACAAAGAAGAAATCGCCTCGTCACTCACCGTAGCATAACGATTAAAAACACTTGCTAAAAAGGCTTTATATTCATTAGGTTGATCCATTACTCTTTATACGGTTTAAGTGTTTTTTATTTGTATGATTTGTGCCGCAATACTTACTGCTATTTCCTCAGGCGTTTCACTTTTTATAGAAAGTCCAATAGGTGCTTGTACTTTACTCAATTCTTTTTGAGTGAATCCTTCGTTTTGCAGAACTTCCCACATCGTTTGTAGTTTTGCTTTGCTACCTAAAACACCTAAAAATTGATAGTTGTTTTTAAGGAGCTTACTCAATACCAACTTGTCATCAGTATATTTATTGGTCATAATAGCTACATAGCTTGAAGAAGATTCTTCTATGTAGTTTTCAATGTCTTTATAATCAATAACCTGTTTTTTATGAGCAGTTTGGTTGTTTTCCAATGTGTTGAGGTTTTCTCTATTGTCAAAAACAATAACATAGAAACCTAGCTTTACAAAAAGTTCAGAAACAGCAACGCCTACATGTCCACCACCAACAATGTACAAGGTTTCTTTAAAACCGATATGTTCTTTAAAATACCAATCTTCTTTTGAGTTGATGTCATACTCAAACTGACTTTCTAGAATATCAGGAGTAAAATCAAATAGGATAGGAGATAAGTGTAAAGTTCCTTTTTTACCGTGCTGTAAAGAAGAAATAATGGTTGATACTATTGAACGATGCCTAGTGTCTAAGCAATGAAAAGCAACTGTTTGTTCACCCGAACAAATCATACCCGAGCCATCTTTGATATTTCCTTTATGAATTTGTTTTTTACTAAACGTTGGTGGATTCTCTTGTTGTAGTAGTTGTTTGGCTTCTTCAACAAGCGCAAACTCCATAACACCACCACCTACAGAACCGTAAATAAAACCATCTTCAGTAATTAACATTTTAAAACCTTTTCGACCAGGAGAACTACCAAGGTTTTCAATTACTGTTAGGAGGTATACCTTCTGTTTATTTTGAAGTTTTGTATATAACTGTTGCCAAAATTCCATAAACGTCTAATTAAAAATGGTTTCGCTTAGTGCATAGTAAATAGCCATAAGAGCTGAGAATATAGCACTTGCTAAAAAACGCCAATCGAGTTTTACTTTGTTTTGAATGATAAAATTAGCGATAAAGGAAATAGGGATGTTCACTAAAAACGACCAACAAGCAACTATGAATAAATTACTGGTTATTTGGTCAAAATTTCCAGAAAATAACTTGATAAACAGTAAATGTCTAAAAATCCAAAGCGGATTAAAGTAAGCAATGGCTAATATTGTTTTCGCTATAGTTCTTTTGAGTCCGTTATTGTTGGCTGTCTTTTTTTCTATCCAATTAAAATAATTAGGGATTTCAAAAGCATAAACGGTGGCACCAATAACTACCATTCCGAGAAGTCTGTATATTGAAAACTCGTTTAGTAATAGGGATGCAATGGTATCTCCAATGCTATAAATTAACGCACCCCTAAATATATTTTGTTTGGTGTATTGTAGTTTGATAAGCTTTTATTTTTCATATAATCCCATTAATACTTTTTCAGGTGTAAAAGGAGCGTGGAATTTTAATTTATAATTAGGGTTAAAGGCTTTTACTGCTTGCTGAATGGCAAAATAAGCCCCAATTCCATACATTAATGGAGGCTCACCAACTGCTTTCGATTTTTTAATAGCCATTTGATTTCCTTCCGTTTTTAACGGAATGGTTTCTACTGTTTTGGGAGCTGAAAAAATATCAGGAACCTTGTAAGTAGATAACGCATTCGAAAGCAAGCGTCCATCATTATTATAGGCAATTTCCTCTAAGGTCATCCAGCCGATTCCTTGTGCTAAAGCACCTTCAACTTGCCCTAAATCAATTCCCATATTCATACTTTTACCAAAGTCGTGTACAATTTTTACGCTGTCAATTTCATAATTGCCACGGACACAATCTACAGTAACCGTTGTGATGGCAGTACCATATACATGGTAGGCAAACGGATGTCCTTTTTCTTTGGTCTTGTCAAAATGAATTACAGGAGTAGCATAATGGGCATTTTCAGACAATGCTACACGACGCAGCATCGCTTGAGCAATTAAAGCTTCCCATGTTAACTCTGATTTATGATTATTTGTAAAAATAAAATTCTCTTTGAAGGAGATGTTTTTTTCTTCGGAAGAAAGCATGTCAGCGGCAACTTTTGTTAGTCGTTCAACTAACGAATTACAAGCCATTTCAACTGCTTTTCCGTTGAGGTCGGCAGTAGAACTCGCAGCAGAAGGTGAGGTGTTGGCAACACGCGTAGTGTTAGTCGTTTCCAGTTTAACCTTATCTGCCGAAATTCCTAAAACACTTTGTGCTACTTGTAGCATTTTGGTGTTTACACTTTGTCCCATTTCCACAGCAGCTGTAGAGACGCCAACACTTCCATCTTGATAAATATGTATCAATGCACGTGCATGATTCATTGGGGTATTGGTAAACGAAATACCAAAAGCGATGGGCATTAATGAGATACCTTTTTTGTAACGGTCATTCTTACTGTTAAAGTCGGCAACTTCTTGCTCTAATTTTTCAAGTTGATATTGTTCTTTTGCACTAAACCATGAGTTTTGTGCTTGTACTTCGGTAGCTATTTGTCCGTAAGAAAACTCATCATTTTCAGCCAATAAATTTGCTTCTTGTATTTCTCTTTTGTTAATGCCTATTTTATCAGCGGCATCGGCAATAGCACTTTCAATGACAAACATACCTTGCGGACCACCAAATCCACGAAAAGCCGTGTTAGGCGGTAAATTGGTTTTACAGCTATACACTGTGGTATGCACGTTGGGAACAAAGTAACTATTGGTAGCATGAAACAAAGTTCTCTCGGCAATTGCAGGAGATAAATCAGCTGCAGCGCCAGAGTTTTGCAAGAACTCCGCCTCAAAAGCTTTTATTTTTAGGTCTTTTGTTAACCCTATTTTATAGAATGATGAATATGGATGGCGTTTTCCTGTCATGCGTAAATCATCATGTCGATTCAGCATATATTTTACTGGACGATTCAAATGTTGTACAGCAACGGCAGCCATTACAGCCCATGGGGTAGCTTGGTCTTCTTTTCCTCCAAAACCACCACCTAAACGAATTACATCTACCTCAATTTTATGCATTGGGATACCCAACACTTTTGCTGCTGTTTTTTGTACAGCAGTAGGTCCTTGCGTAGAGGAAGTAATTTTTATATTTCCGTTTTCTTGTGGTACTGCATAACAACCTTGTGTTTCTAGGTATAAATGTTCTTGTCCGTTAGAAAAAGTTTCGCCCTCAAACACATATTCACATTCGCTAAATGCGTTTTGAGTATTCCCTAAGTTAAATGAGCGAGAAGCATTGATAAAACTACCTTTTTCTTTGGCTTCTTTGGCTGTTGTAATTACGGGAAGTTCTTCAATATCTATGGTAATTAAAGTTCTCGCTTTTTTAGCAATCGCTTCACTTTTAGCTACGATAAAAGCAATAGGTTGTCCCCAAAAATGTACTTCATCTTCTGTCCATAAAGGTTCATCAGGAATAATACCACCAATTTGATTTTCTCCTAAAACATCTTTATAGGTAAATATTTTTACAACGCCGTCTAGCGCTTCGGCTTTGGAATAGTCTACCGATTTTATTTTTCCGTGTGCTTTTGGCGAATCAAAAACCAATCCGAATAAGGTGTCTTGGCGTAGCATTAAATCGTCAACAAATAACGATTCTCCTCTAACATGTGTAAAACTGTCTATGTTTTTCATCGTTTTCATTAGGCAATTAGTTTTTTAAGTTCAACTTGATTAGGGAATAGCTCTAAAAAGTGAGCAAAAAATAACTGTCTTGCTAACAATCGCTTATAGTCAGCAGCTCCACGAACGTCGCTGATAGGAGAAATTTCTGATTGTAAAATAGCTTCTGCTTCTTTGATGATTTCAGAACTGATTGCTTTTCCTGCTAAAAAGGCATTGGTTTGGTATAAATACTTCGGAATTGCAGCTACACCTCCTAAAGAAAAATGTGCATCTGTAATTGTATTATTTTTTAGTGTAATTCTTCCTGCGGAATTTACACTAGCAATGTCTAAATGTGTTCGTTTGCTTACTTTTTCGAAATTAAAATTGTCTTCTGTCTGCGGAACTTTAAAAGTTATCGACTGTAAGATTTCGCCTTCTTGTAAATCGTATGTTTTGTAGTCTTGATGAAACTCTTGAAACGGAATTTGTCGCGTGTTTCCATCTTCTTTTTGAATGGTTAACGTTGAGTTTAATGCTAAAAAGAAAATAGACATATCACCAATAGGTGAGGCATTTACAAAGTTACCTCCAATAGTTCCCATATTTCTGATTTGCTCAGAAGAAACAAGTTTTAAAAATTGCTTGAGTTTAGGGAAAAGGGTTTGCAGTTGTTTACTTTCTGCAATTTCGGTAACGGTTGTATTAGCACCCAGTGTACAAAATCCTTCAGTAAAAGATATTTCTTTTAAAGCGTTTTTATCGGTTAATAAATGTACATCTTCTTCAGCCATTTTATCTGCATGCTGTACATATATATCAGTTCCATTGGCTACTTTTACACCTGTTTTTTCAAAGGTTTTTGGTTGTAATTGAGTTAATTTTTCTGGAATAGTTACAAAATAATTAGGAATAAAACCTTCCTTGATTAACCAGTCGATTTGCTGGTTGTTATCTTTCTGTTGCAGTTTTTGTTCTATTTCAAAACCTGCTTTTTCAATCGATTTATAACCTGTACAACGACAAATATTTCCACTAATAGCATCGTTACATGAGGTTGTTTGTTTGCTGTCAAGAGCATAACCAGTCATAGAAACTACAAATCCTGGTGTACAAAAACCACATTGTGTCGCATAATTATCGGCCATTGCTTTTTGAACAGTGTTTAGTTCTTTAGGTAAATTAATTCCTTCTACCGTAACAATATGCTTCCCGTTAGCATTTCCTAAGGGAGAAATACAAGAAGTTATACTTTGGTAACTAAGTTTATTATCTTTTAATTCACCAATTAAAACAGTACAAGCTCCACAATCGCCTTCACGACATCCTATTTTTGTGCCTTTTAATTGTTGATGTTCTCGAATAAAGTCGAGTAAGGTAATACCAGCGTTTGCTGTAGTTTTTATTACCTGATTATTTAATATAAATTGTATCATAAGCAGAATGCAAGATACGAAAATGTAACGTTAGGTGAAAAGCGAGAGGCTTTGATTTTTAACAGTCACCAATTTTATAATTAAAAACTTATAGCAACAAAAAAGCCTCCAAATTGGAGGCTTTGTATATGTTTTAAGAAAAATATTAAGCAAATAAGCTGTCAATTTTTTCTTTTTCTTCTTGTGCTAAAGCTGGATCTACTAAAATACGACCACTGTGCTCATCAATTGTAATTTTCTTACGGTTTGCAATTTCTAATTGCACCTGTGGTGGAATAGTAAAGAAAGAACCTCCAGCAGCTCCACGCTCAATAGCAACAACTGCTAATCCGTTTCTTACTTTAGTTCTAATTCTTTTGTATGCTGTTAACAAGTGTTTGTCAATAGATTGAGAAAACTCTTCAGACTTTTCTTTTAATAATTGCTCTTCTTTCTCAGTCTCTTTTAAGATAGCGTCTAATTCACCTTTTTTGTGAGCTAAATGTGCTTCTTGTTGAGCTAATTTTTCTTTGGTATTATCAATAACCTCTTTCTTTTGAGCAATTTTAGCTTTGTATTCTTTAATTCTCTTTTCAGATAATTGAATTTCTAATTCTTGATACTCAATTTCTTTAGATAAAGAGTCGAATTCACGGTTATTACGAACATTTTTTTGTTGTTCTTCGTACTTAGTAATTAAGTTTTTAGATTCTTCAATAGCTAACTTTTTGTTACTAATATCAGTTTCTAAATTTTTAACATCCTCAGCTAAATTAGAAAGTCTTTTGTTTAATCCGGCAACTTCATCTTCTAAATCTTCAACTTCTAAAGGTAATTCACCGCGAACGTTTCTAATCTCGTCAATTCTAGAATCGATTAACTGTAAATCGTATAACGCTCTTAATTTTTCTTCTACCGTTACTTCTTTTTTTGCCATCTGTTAAATATAGTGTATTGGATTTGTACTTTTTTCGCTTAAAATAATTGCAAAAATACTAAATTTTTTGCTAAGATAATCAACTAAAAGGTTTTTTGTAAATTGCTCGCTTTCATAATGTCCTACATCTGCAAGCAATATTCTTTTTTCTGCTTTAAAAAACTCATGATATTTAAAATCAGCACTAATGTAAGCATCTGCTCCAGCTCGCATCGCATTTTTAATAGCGAAACTTCCTGAACCTCCTAATACAGCTACCTTTTTAATAGGTTTGTCGAGTAATTCAGAATGTCTAACACAGCCAGTTTTAAATGTTTTTTTTACAAATAATAAAAAATCTTTTTCATTCATGGCTGATGGAAGTTCTCCAATCATACCCATACCCACATGTTGATTTTGATTGTCTAAGGTTATAACTTCATAGGCAACTTCTTCATACGGATGATTCTTAAACAATGCTGAGAGTATTTTTCCTTCTAAAAAAGAGTCGAAAGTTACCGTAATACAGGTTTCTTCTTCAAACATGAGTTCTCCTTTTTTACCTATAGTAGGGTTAGAGTTTTCGTTTCCTTTATAGCTTCCTTTTCCTTCTGTATTAAAAGAACAGTTGTCGTAATTACCAATGTTTCCTGCACCTGCTTCAAATAATTTGTTACGAAGGTTGTTAGCATTTTGAGAAGGAACATACGTTGTTAGTTTTTTAATGATTCCTTTTTTAGGAATTAAGGTTTTCATGTTTTCTAAACCTAAAACTTCTCCCATTTTTGCTGAAACACCATTATTTACATTGTCTAAAGCTGTATGTGTAGCATAAATAGCAATGTTATTTTGAATAGCTTTTAATACAACGCGTTCTACATAATTGTTGCCGTTAATCTTTTTCAATCCGCTAAATACAATGGGATGAAAACTTACAATAAGATTACAGTTTTTAGCAATTGCTTCATCTACAGTTTCTTCAAGGGTGTCTAGCGTAACTAAAACTCCTGTAACCTCAGTACTGTAATTACCTATTAATAAACCAACGTTATCAAAATCTTCGGCATACGAAAGCGGTGCTAATTGTTCAATATAGTTGGTGACGTCTTTTATTTGCATTTGGGTACGTTTTCAAAATATTACTATAGCAAAGTTACAAAGTAGAAAAATGAAAATAAAAGTATCCTGTACATTAATACTTAAATTATTACTTTTGGTGTAATGAAGCTACTTCGATTTTTATTATTTCCGTTTGCTGTTTTGTATGATGTAATTACGAGGATTCGTAATTGGTTTTTTAATCTAGGTGTTTTAAAATCAACTTCTTTTGATATCCCAGTGATTGCTGTTGGAAATTTAAGTGTTGGTGGAACAGGAAAATCTCCGCAGATTGAATATTTGATACGTTTGTTGAAGGATAATTATAAAATAGCGGTGTTAAGTCGTGGTTATAAACGTAAAACAGAAGGATTTCAACTGGTAAATGATATGCATACCGCAGAAGATGTTGGTGATGAACCACTACAGTTTTACAAGAAATTTAAAAATGATATTATAGTGGCTGTGGATGCTGATAGAACAAACGGAATTCAGCAGTTGTTACAGAATGATAATCCACCACAAGTAGTATTGTTAGATGATGCTTATCAACACAGAAAAGTAACTGCAAGTAGTTATATTTTACTGACTAAGTATAATGACTTATATGTTGAAGATTTTGTATTGCCAACAGGGAATTTACGTGAAAGTAGGAGAGGAGCTAAAAGAGCAAAGGTGATTGTAGTTACTAAATGTCCTGAGAATTTACCGAAAACTGCACAAGAAAAGATAGTGCGAAAGATAAATCCGAAGTCGTATCAAAAAGTATTTTTTACAACGATTGCTTACGATGAAAATTTAAAAGGAACAGATGATAAATTAGCAATTGCTGATTTGCAGCATAAAGAGGTATTGTTAGTGACGGGAATTGCGAATCCGACCTCATTATTAAACTTTTTAAAGGAAAAGAAAGTAGGTTTTAAACACCTAAACTTCCCAGACCACCACAATTTTACTCAGCAAGATATAGAGAATATTAAGAAATCTTTTGAAGAGTTACCATCTGAACAAAAAATAATTTTAACTACTGAAAAGGATTATATGCGTTTAGAAGGTAAAATTGACGGACTAAATTATATTTCTATAAAAAGTAAGTTTTTAAGTGAAGATGAAATTTTTGATTCTTTGGTATTAGAAGAAATAAAAAAGAGGAGTTAAATTACTCTTTCGTCAGCTTTATAAGCACCACGACGGTGCAATATCCATTGGGCTTCGTCTAATGGGTTCACTCCTTTAAAATCTCTCGATTTACCTTCTCCTTCAGGACATGTGTCATAGCCATGAAAAACCATTCGCAAACGTATGCGACCACTACAAATAGTATTTAACTTAATACTTAAATCTAAAGAAGTAGCTACTGGAATTGTTCCTGTAAGATGCATCATTTCATTTTGAAAAGTAGGAGAGTCGATAGTAGCTCTTCTAGTCGTAAGTTCAGAAATAATTTTACTTAAAAATTCTTCATTGGTTTTTATTTCAAAGCGAACTAAAGGTTCTAATAAATGTGTTCCACCAGTTTGTAAACCTTTCATAATTCCCATAGGAGTAGCTAAGTTAAAATCACCAGGTCTTGAGTGTACATTATGGTCTTCACCTTTAATCAACGTTATCTTTACATCGGTAACTTCCCAACCAAGCAAACCTTGTTCTAAAGCTTTAGGAATTGTTCTAGCTATTTCGTTTTGATACTTGTTATGGATGTCATTTTTAGATACAATAGATTGATAACTAACACCAGAGTTTAAGGGAGCTGGCTCAATTAAAAAAGTCATAATAGCCCAACAAGGTTTAGGCATCCAGTAGCGAATATAACCTTCTGCAGCTTTGCTTATGGTTTCTTTGTATACAATTTGAGGTTCGGTAAAACGAACAGGAATTGAAAATCGTTCCAGTAATACATGGGTTAGTACCTCTATTTGCATATCGCCCATTAGTAATAATAAGAGTTCCTTTTCAGGTTTATGCCATTTGAATTGAAGGGTAGGATCTTCTTTGTCAATGATCTGTAATGCTTGTGCTAAGGCATTATAATCTTTATCATTATCAGGTAGTACTTGAACACTTAAAACAGGTGTGTTTAATTCGGGTAATTTTGGAATTCCTTCGGGATTGCCTAAAATATCTCCAGTTTTTGTATCAACGACCCCAGTAATAATTCCAATATCACCAGTTTTAATGGTAGCGTCAATATGTTTTGTATGATGGAAAACTTTTGATTGGTTTATTTTAGTTTCTAAAGCTTGGGTGTGGTTGTAAATAACCGATTTAGAGGATAGCTCACCAGAAAATACTTTTATATGTGCCATAACACCTTGAGTTTTATGATGCTCTATTTTGTATACATAAGCAGAGGCTTCTTGAGAATTATTGTTTTTGTCTGGTTTGATAAAACTTGTTAATCCGTCTAGTAACTCTTTTACACCGATGTTGTTTTTAGCAAATCCTGTAAACACAGGTGATATTGAAGCATTTGAGGTGTTTTTTATAATAGCTTTGATGTAAGTTTCATCAGTAATAGTATTGCCATTTAAGTATTGCTCTAACAAACTTTCATTGGTTTCAATTAACTCTTCTAAAAAGGTTTCTTTTTGTTCTTTGGTTACTGAACTGTTATTAAAAACAGGACTGATGGATGTAGTATCTAATCCTTCATCATGAGCAGTGTAAATGGGAGCAATTTTAAATTGAAGCTCATTTTTTATTTGATCTAAAACATTCTCAGTATCGGCTCCCTGTCGATCAATTTTATTGATGAAAATTATCGTAGGAATTTCTAACTTTTGTAAAGCATCTGTAATAGTTAAAGTATGTGCTTGAACACCTTCAACTGCCGAGATAACTAAAACAACTGCATCTACAACACATAATGTTCTTGCAACTTCACTCGAAAAATCTACGTGCCCAGGGGTATCTATGAGGTTAACTTTGGTGTTATTCCAGATAAAAGAAGTAGTTGCAGCTTTTATGGAAATTCCACGTTCTTTTTCCAAAGCTAAACTGTCAGTAACAGTAGAACCTTTATCTACACTTCCTATATTTCTTATAGCGCCCGTATGATATAGTAAATGTTCTGTTAAGGTAGTTTTACCTGCATCAACATGTGCTAAAATACCTATGTTAAGAATGTTAGAATATTCCATAAATCAATATAAGATGTAAATAGAAGTGTTTATTAAAATTGATTTTTAGCTTCTGCTTGTAATTGCTTTATATCTTGCTCGTCTTTACGTGGACAAATAACCAAAACATCGTCTTTTTCAACCACAATAAAATCTTGTAACCCTTGAATTACTATTTTTTTCCCATTTTTAGTACTAACCATATTTCCGTTAGCATCTTTAAAAATAGTATTAGCTCCGACTGTTGCATTCTGATGATTGTCTTTACTTAATTTATTGTATAAAGATCCCCAAGTGCCTAAATCGTCCCAACCAAAATCTACAGGAAGTACATGTACTTTTTCTGAGCGTTCCATAATTCCGAAGTCAATAGAAATGTTTTCACACTTTTCATAGTTATTCTTTATAAAATCGCCTTCAAGATCGGTGTTGTATACATTGTTTCCATTATCTAAAATGTCAACCATTTTTGGAAGATGCTTTTTAAAAGCATCCAAAATACTTGAAACTGACCAAACAAAAATACCAGCATTCCACAGATAATCACCACTTGCTAAAAATTGCGTAGCTTTTTCTAGGTTAGGTTTTTCAGTAAAGGTTTTTACTTTTTTTATTTCAGAAGAATTTTCTTCAAACTGAATATAACCATACCCTGTATTAGGATGATTTGGTTGAATTCCTAAAGTCATTAACATGTCTTCTTTAGCACAAGCGTTAAAAGAAGTCTCAATATTCTTAATAAATTCAGTTTCGTTTTCTATCCAATGATCCGATGGAGCAACTAACATCACTGCATTTTTATTTTGCTGATGAATTTTTAACGCAGCATATAAAATACAAGGAGCAGTGTTGCGCATTGTAGGTTCGAGTAGTAGCTGTTTGTTGCTAATTTCAGGAAGTTGTTCTAATACTAACTCTTCGTAGCGTTTATTCGTAGCAATTAAAATATTTTCTGCTGGAATTAATTGATTAATTCTGTTGAAGGTTTTTTGTAACAAAGACTCTCCAGTTCCTAATAAATCATGAAATTGCTTAGGGTACTTTTCAGTACTTACAGGCCAAAGGCGAGAACCTACGCCACCCGCCATAATTACTGCGTAATAATTAGTATTCATACAAGTATTATTTGTTTAAAGCTACTAGTTTCACTTCTGCGTTTTGGTTGAATAAATATACACGCTTGTTTTCTAAATTTAAACATTCATAGCGCGTTCTTCGTTTATCACCTCTTTTATATAGTTTTTCCTTGAATTGAAAAACGCTCCCGTTTGGTATTTCAAAGATAAAGTTCTTTCCGTCTTCTGATTTTCCTCCACGTAATGCCAGTGATAAATTTACATCAGCATCGGTACTGGCTTTCGGATTTTTTAAGTAGTTGGCTAAATATGGTAGAATGTTTTTTGGATAAATTTCTGGTTGTAAAAAAGGAAGCATTAAATGCTGAAATACTGTTTTCCATTCTTTACCGTGGGGTTGTACTCTTCCAAATTTTTGATAGGTAACATGATGTGCAATTTCATGAATTAACGTTAACAAAAACTGATAAGGGTTTAAGTTGTTATTCACTGTAATTTGCATGTGACCATTAGGTAAGCGACGAAAATCACCGTGTTTGGTTTGACGTTCGCTTACTATTTTTAAATTGATTTTATGCTCAATAATTAAATATTCAACTAATGGAATAGCTTCTTCAGGGATGTATTTAATCAATGTTTTTTTCAAATGTCAGTTCGAGTGGTTTTTATTTTGAAATAAAATGGAAAAATAAAAATTGCATCGAGAACTAGCTAATACTTCTCGATACAATTTTCTTTTCAATTATGTTGAACGAAAATCACTCGAAGTGACAATCGTTATTTCTCTACGGAGTAGAACTAGAAACTTGTAAAACTTTACCGTTGTAATACTTATTACCTGTTAAAGCAAAATCAAAAATGTAGTTAGCCATTTCTTTAGCCGATAAAGGAGCTTCATAACCAGGGAAAGCTTCTTCTAACATTTCTGTTTGTACAGCACCTAAGGCTAAGACGTTAAAAGCTATTTGTTGCTCTTTATATTCTTCAGCTAGTAATTCAGATAAAGTAATTACTGCTCCTTTGGCAGAGCTATAGGCAGCTAATCCAGGGAACTT
The DNA here is from genome assembly GCF_056815515.1 of Tenacibaculum sp. DPLXC6. NCBI lineage: Bacteria > Pseudomonadati > Bacteroidota > Flavobacteriia > Flavobacteriales > Flavobacteriaceae > Tenacibaculum > Tenacibaculum sp. DPLXC6. The sequence goes on along the minus strand of NZ_CP141806.1, from coordinate 1,152,012 downwards.
CATACTTCCTTGAATTCCGCCCATGCTACTTACAGTTATTACATGACTTCCTTTTTGCATAAACGGTAAAAGGTTTCTAGTTAATTCAGCAACTGCAAAAACATTTACTCTATATACCTCTTCAAAATCTTGTGTAGTTAATTGTTCAAAAGGTTTATTAATCAGTTTTCCTGCGTTATTGATAAGAATATCTACCTTTTTCCATTCGGTAGTAACAAAACTAACCGCTTTTTCTATATCTATTTCGTTAGATAAATCAACAGAAATAGTTGTGATGTTTGAATGATTTATTTGCTCTAAAGGTTTTGTGTTTCTAGATAATGCTAATACCTGATGTCCTTGATTAGCAAACTGCTGTGCTAATTCAAAACCAATACCTCTACTGGTTCCTGTAATAACAACGTTCTTCATGTAACTGTTAAAATTTAAAAAGGCAAGCTACATAAAAATCACTACATTTATTGCTTAATCATTCTTAAATTATCATGAAAAAAAGATTTTTTTTAGCACTGTTTTTAACGATGTCGATTGTTTCATTTGCTCAGAATACCTATATATTCTGCGGAAAGTTAATTGATACGGAAAAGGGTAAAATAAATAAAGAGCAAACCATTGTAGTAAATGGAAATAAAATTATTGATGTATTAAAAGGATATGTGAGTCCTGAAAATTCAGAAGATGTTGTTATAGACTTAAAAGATAAGGTAGTAATGCCAGGGTTAATTGATATGCACGTGCATATTGAAAGTGAACACAGTCCGAAATCAAGATTGGAAAAATATATTTTGAATGAAGCTGATAGAGCGTATAACTCTGTAAAGTTTGCAGAAACAACCTTACTAAATGGTTTTACCACGGTGAGAGACTTGGGGGGAACAGGAGTGAATATTTCATTAGCAAAGGCAATAAAAGCTGGAAAAATAACTGGTCCACGAGTGTTTACAGCTGGGAAATCTTTAGCTACTACGGGTGGGCATGCAGATCCAACAAACGGTAGTAGTAGAGAATTAATAGGTAATCCAGGTCCGAAAGAAGGTGTTGTGAATTCGGTTGAAGATGCTAAAAAAGCAGTACGTCAACGTTATAAAAATGGAGCTGATTGCATAAAAATTACAGCAACAGGAGGTGTGTTAAGTGTGGCTAAAAGTGGCGATAACCCACAATTTAATATTGATGAAATAAAAGCGATTTGTGAAACTGCAAAAGACTACGGAATGCATGTGGCAGCTCATGCTCATGGAGATGAAGGAATGCAGCGAGCTATTATTGGAGGTGTAAAAACTATAGAGCATGGAACCTATATGAGTGATATTACCATGGAGTTGATGAAAAAACATGATGCGTACTTAGTGCCAACTATTACTGCAGGAAAAGAGGTTGAGGAGAAAGCGAAAGTAAAAGGGTTTTACCCAGAAATTGTAGTGCCTAAAGCTTTGGCTGTTGGTCCACAAATACAAGGAACTTTTAGTAGAGCCTACAAAAGAGGAGTAAAAATAGCATTTGGGACTGATGCTGGAGTATTTAAACACGGTAAGAATGGAAAAGAATTTGGCTATATGGTAGAAGCAGGAATGCCAGCTATGGAAACCATTCAATCTGCTACAGTAACTAATGCAGCATTGTTAGATATGAAAAATGAGCTAGGTCAGGTTAAAAAAGGTTTTTTAGCAGACATCGTCGCAGTAGATGAAGACCCTACCCAAAATATACATACGATGGAAAATGTAGTATTTGTGATGAAAAACGGAAAAGTATTTAAAAAAGTTAAGTAGTGTTTTAAAGCTTACAGCTTATAATAATAAGTAAAAAAGGAATACCTACGTATTCCTTCTTTTACCCTGTATAGATTCCTCAATCTATTAGTATTGCCCCCCGACAAATATTTTTATATGTATTTTTTATTAATTTCTTCTAAAAAAAAGAGCTATTCATTACGGTTAAGAAGAATAGCTCTCAACTAACCAAACTAATTAATCTATTTATTTTATTACTATGAATGAAACAAATACACTACAAATATATATTTACTTAGTAGTATAATTAGTTATAATTCGATGAATGGATTGTTTTAATCGTTAAATGGAAGTGTTTTTGTAGATAAACCTTATTGGCTTAAAATTCAGTGTGTTGATAAGCACCAATATCTGGCATAGAGTTTCGAGGAGTACCTAAAATATCTTCAGAAACAGCGGAAGGTTTTGCTTTATTAATAGCATCACTGTTTTTACCAATGACAAATTCATTTTCAGTAACATCTTTAAAATTAGGTTCTCCGTTTAAAATGTTGTTTAGATAATGTGAAGTGTCGTCAAAATTTAATTCATTATTATCTACAAATGAATTATTAAAATCATCAAATTTGATTAGGCAATTTTCAACCATGTAGTTAAAAGTTGTTCCATCAATTCTATCAAGTATAAACTCTATATTGTTATTTCCTTCAATAATACAGTTTGTAAAATTAGCGCTAACTAAATCATTAACTTCAGTAACTTCTTGGTTACTATCATTGATATAAGTGATATGATTATTTACTAAAACTGAAGGTAATTGACGGATACTATTATTCCAAAAATTTGCAAAAGTGGCATGGGTAAAATTATACTTTCCTCCAAAAGTACAAGCTAATGCAGATTGTCCTGCACTACCTATTACTAAGTTCTCTCCTTCAATATGAGTATTTCTACCTAAAACACCATAATTTGAGCTGTTATATATCTCAGTGTTTTTTATAGTTAGCGTAGGAGAGGAGGTATCTTGTCCGTCAACAAGAACTCCAACAGTTCCATTTTTAATTTGAGTATGATTTAGCTCGTTGTTATAACTACCTTCACGTATCCAAATAGCTCCCCATTGTCCTGGGATTTCGCTAAACTGATGTTCTAATCGGTCTCCTTCAAAAACCACTTTTTCATCTAAAGTTCCATTGGTTTTTAAGCTTGAGCCTTTATCAATAATTAATCCAGAATTGTTGTGAAAGTGAATTTTAGCTCCAGCTTCAATTGTTAGTGTTTTACTAGAAGGTACTGCTGCATAACCGTAAATAACATAGGGCTTTTCATTGCTAAAAGTGAGTTCTTCATCAGTTAAAAAGCGACCTTGAATCTCGGTCTCTTTACCGTCAATAGTTAATGTTTCAATACCCGAACTGTTTTTAGAAGGAAAAATAAAATGTGCGTCTTGTACTAAAGTAACTAAATCTACATCTTGTTGATTTTCTCCATTATCAAACAATATTTTATCGGTATATAAAGGATCGGTAACGGTGTTAACATCAATAGTAGTTTCTATAAATACATAGATACTATCATTTGCTAAAATATCGATGTTATTAAAGTTATCACCAGTTAAACCATCTACGTTTAATCGGTAATTTGAAGTACTTCCATTCTCTAGTTTAATTTCTGGAATAGTAATGGTTTTGTTACTCTTATTATATACTTTTAAGTTATAGGTTGCAGAGCCTATATTACTAAAAATAGTATCTAGAAATACTGTGTCTTTTGAAAATTGTAGCTTCCCATAACTAGGTACTGTAGTGAAGTCTTTTCTACAAGACATTACAATAATAGATAAAATAAGCGCTAGTATGGGAAGGGTATTTTTCATGATTTTAGGTAGTAGATTATTGTTTGATTAATTCTATTTCAAATAATTTTCCCCAATGTTTTCCTGTAACAAATAAACGGTTGTTTTCAGCATCATACGCAATTCCGTTTAATACATCATCTTGAGGTTCTAAAGTTTGATCTTTAGCAACAATATCTCTTAACCCATTTAAGTTAGCTACACCTTCAACAACACCTGTTTCTGGATTGATAATAACTATTGAGTTTTGTTGCCATTTATTTGCGTAAATTTTTCCGTTGATAAGTTCGATTTCATTTAAATTATCAACAGGGTATTTGTTAGTGTATACTTGTACACTTCTTTTTTCTTCTTGGGTGTTTGCATCTAAAAACCAAACCTTGTTACTACCATCTGTTTTAATAAGTTCAGAACCGTTGTGCGTTAAACCCCATCCTTGATTACTATTTGTATAGTTAAAGCTACCAAGCTGTTTAAATGTTTCAAAATCGTAGATAAATCCTTTTCGAGCATGCCATGTTAACCAATAAATCTTATTGTTAAAAATGGTCATTCCTTCACCAAAGTACTTTTCATCCAAATCAGTTTTTTGTAAAACTTTTCCAGTTTCTAATTCAACTTTTCTTAAAGTAGATTCACCATTACGACCTGTACTTTCATACAAATAACCGTTTTTGTATTCTAACCCTTGAGTATATGCTCCTTTATCGTGCGGATAAATATTTGCAATTTTATAAGAATATACAGCAGGAGCTTCTTTAGCCAATACCTCAATAGAGTTGTTTAGCTTTTTTGATTTGTTAGGGTAAAAAGCTAAAGCAGTAACAGCATGTTTTCCTACACCAAAATCAGCAGTGTTAATAGTAACACTTGTTTCGTTAGTATTTACACGCTTGTTGTTTACATAAAGTTGTACAGAATCTATCTGTTCACCTTTTAATTGTTCAAACTTAATAGAAGCTTTTTTACCTAGGGTAGTTTTTTTAGTAGTGTCTAATTTAAATTTGTAATTAGTTTCGCTACAAGAAGTTATAAGTAAAGTAGTTAATCCTAAAGTTAAAAGTTTATAAAAACGCATATATAAAATGTTATTTTCTGTAGTTTATAAAGATGTTGTACAAATTAAAGCAAATTATTTGTTTGCAAATTAAAAAAAAGGGTTAAATTTGCACCCTCAAATAGCCATTGCAGGTTTTTGATATATGAAACAACTATAAAGCTTTACCAACTTTATAATTTTTTCAACAAAAATAAAAGATTTTAAATTTACAAGAGATGAAAAAAGGTATACATCCAGAAAATTATAGAATGGTAGCGTTTAAAGACATGTCTAACGGAGATGTTTTTTTAACACGTTCAACTGCTAATACAAAAGAAACTTTAGAAGTAGAAGGAGTTGAGTATCCATTAATCAAATTAGAAATTTCAAGAACTTCACATCCTTTCTACACTGGTAAGTCTAAGTTAGTAGATACTGCAGGGCGTATTGATAAGTTCAAAAATAAATACGCGAAATTCAAAAAGTAATTTTAAGTATTTTAAATATAAAAGAAAGCTCTGGCTATATGTCAGAGCTTTTTTTATGCTAAAATTGTATTTTTGCCAGAAAAACAAAAGAGATGAGAGATACCATTTTATCTGTTATTATTGTAATTAATATATTATGTGGTGTGTTGGTTTATTTCATGCCAGATATGGGAAATTATATTTTGTTAACTGTTGCTTCAGCGGTAACATTATTAGCAATATATGATGCCTTTATTCAAAAAAAACACTCACTAATGCGTGCTTTTCCTGTAATTGCTCGTTTGCGTTGGGTATTTGAAGAAGAACGAGAAAAAATTCAGCAATATTTTATTGAAGATGATTTAAGCGGGAAACCTATTAACCGTGAGAAAAGAAGTATTGTTTATCAGCGATCGAAAAAAGAAATAGAAACAGTTCCTTTCGGTACACAACACAATGTATATGCAAAAGGATATGAGTTTGTAAAACATTCGTTGTTTCCTAAAGATCATTATCATATTAATGGTGAAAGAGTACTTATAGGTTCAGATAAGTGTACACAAAAATATAATTCTTCTATAATCAATATTTCAGCTATGTCTTTTGGTTCGTTGAGTAAAAATGCAATAATGGCATTGAATCAAGGGGCAAAAATGGGAGGCTTCGCACATAATACAGGTGAAGGAGGTATTTCTCCTTATCATTTGCAAGGTGGAGATTTAATTTTTCAGGTTGGTACAGGGTATTTTGGAGCGGGAAAAAGCGTAAACGGAAAACGTACTTTTGATGCTGAGGTTTTTAAGAAGAATGCAAACAGAGAAGAGGTGAAGATGGTTGAAATAAAGCTTTCACAAGGAGCTAAACCAGGTCACGGTGGAATTCTTCCTGCAAAAAAGAATACAAAAGAAATTGCTGAAATCCGTTCTGTAGAGCCTTTTACAAGAGTAGATTCACCACCGGCACATGATGCTTTTTCTAATTTTGATGAAATGGTTGCGTTTATTCAACAAGTAAGAGATTTATCTGGAGGAAAGCCAATAGGAATTAAGTTTTGTGTTGGAGACAATGATGAAATTGAAGCGATGATTAAAGCTTTTGCTGATGCTAATAATTATCCTGATTATATAGCTGTTGATGGAGGAGAAGGAGGCACAGGTTCAGCACCTTTAGAGTTTTCAAACTACATTGGTACACCGTTGCTAGAAGGATTGTCTTTTGTGAATAAAATGTTGAAAAAATACGGACTAAAAGATCAAATTAAAATCATTGCAAGTGGAAAAGCTATTGATGCTTTTGATGTGATTAAATACTTAGCCTTAGGAGCCGATGCAATTGGTATGGCTCGTAGTTTTATGTTAAGTTTAGGATGTATTCAGGCACGTGAATGTAACTTAGATACCTGTCCTGTAGGTGTTGCAACACAAGAAAAAGATTTGGTTAAGGCGTTGGTGGTTAAGTATAAAAATATCCGTGTAAAGAATTACCATAACAAAACAATTAGTGCAATTAAAGAAATGGTTGCGGCTATGGGTAAAGAGTCAATAGAAGATGTGGAGCCAAAACATATTTTTAGAAGAAATAGAGCAGGGGAAATAACTTCGTTAGATGAAATCTACTACGCTAAAGAAAAGACTTTAGTAAATTAAACGTAGGATATTAATTGGATACTACAGTAAAAATACATTCAAAAACATATCAATTAGAGCGCTATCCCAAGACTTGCGACAAAAGTTTACGAGCTTGGAGTAATGCAGAACTGTTAGTATTAGATTATATAGCTGAAAAGAATATAGAGTATTTGCACCTTTTTAATGATCGTTTTGGGGTGTGGAACTGTGCTTTACAGAATAAAAAAGTAACCGCTGTTTGGACGTACGCTAGTCAGCAAAAAGCAATTTATCAAAATTTGAAATTGAATAATTTTTCTACGGAAGTTGATTTTAAAACTCCAATTGATGATTTGCAGCACGTAGAAGTGGCCTTGATTAAAATTCCAAAGTCTTTAGAGTTATTTGAGTTATTTTTACAACAAATCAATAAAGCTTCACAAGAAAAAACTGAGGTTATTTGTGGGTTTATGACTAAGTATTTTTCTCCTTCTTACATAAAGGTTGCTGAACAATATTTTGAAGAAGTTACTCAGTCAAAAGCATGGAAAAAGGCACGTTTGTTAATTTTAAAAGCACCTAAAAAAGAAGCTCAAAAGAAGAATCTAATTAATACCATTCAGTGGAAAAGCAAAGTCTTACAGCAATATTATGGTGTGTTTTCCTCTGGAAGTGTAGATATAGGAACGCAATTTTTTTTAGAAAATTTAGAAGTTAAAACAGAGGAGTTAAAAGTGTTAGATGTAGCTTCTGGTAATGGAGTTATAGCTTATGAAGTTACCGAGCAAAATCCACAAGCTGAAGTAACTTTGTTAGATGATTTTAATTTAGCTATTGAGTCATCTAAAATTAACTTAGAAGGAAAAAAAGCAGAATTTTTATGTGATGATACCCTAGAGGAGTTAAAAGAAAATTCTTTTGACTTAGTAGTATCAAACCCACCTTTTCACTTTGAACATGAGAATAATATTGAGATAGCACTAAATCTTTTTAAAGGAATAGAAAATTGTTTGAAAAACAACGGAAGATTTTTGTTAGTTGCTAATTCACATTTGAATTATAGTACGCACTTAACAAAACTTTTTACTTCAGTAAGTGTGTTACAACAAAATAAAAAGTTTCAAATAATAGAATGTATAAAAAAACGCTAAGAATTTTCTTAGCGTTTTTTTGTTTGATTTGTAAACTTTAATACTACCAATAATATGATAAACCGAACATTAAATCAGTTGAGTTTATATTAAACTGAAATGAATCAGATTCTCTGTCAGGAAAACTACTTTCATCTTGGTCTGTTTTAGAATAACCTAAGCTACCTATATTAGCTTCTAAAGCAATGTTTTTATTTAAAAAATAAGTAAGTCCAGGTCTTATCCCTACAAAATATTGGTTGGTGCTTCTTTCGTATGGAGTAGAATTAATATTGCTTGAATAATCAGCATAACTATAACTAAATTCTCCTTGCAACGAAATAGTTAATTTCTTTCCAAGTGGAAAGTGTTTTTTTACATAAGGAAAGATTTGGTAGGAATTACCTTTTCCAATTTGACTCCCTGATTCACTTTTTGAATATCCATATCCTACACCTAAACCTATAATTAAGTTGTCGTTAATAGTATATCCTACCTTAGGAGAGAAATTAAAGTTAAAATATTTAGAAGTTTCAGGAGAACCTTCAAATTCATTACTATTATGTCCTATGGAAAAATTTGCACTAGTATACCATGTACCTTTTTCAATAGTTAATTTTTCTTTTTTTTCTTGTCCATAAGCAAATGACAATGCAAGTAGCATTGTACTTAATAATAATTTCTTCATAATTAAATTTTCTTTTAAAGCAATCAAAAGTACTTGTCTTAGATTAATAAAAGGTTAGCTTAATGAAAAATCATAGGAAAATTCCTCTTCAATAATCTGTTCTGTACAATTTTTTAAATCGTTTATAAATTCATCAATTTGAGTCTTTGTTACGTTAGGCATACAAATAACATGAGAAATGTTCCCTTCAGTAGCTAACTGCCATTTATCTTTAATACTTTGTGGAGTTTTTGGTAATACCACAGTAATTGCATTTGGGTTTCTCCAAGCATTTACTCCAATTTTTTGTAATTCAGCTTCGCAATATTCAGCCACAGCTAAGCTATGTAGGTAACGTTGTTGTAAACCCTCAGCACCTAATTGTTTTAAGGCGTACCACAAGAATAAAGGAGAATGTCCGTTACGAGAGCCTGTAATAGTAGTATCAAAAGAACCGATGTACGAAATTCCTTTAGCAATTCTGTCTCTGTTCGATCTTTTAGCCATTAATACTCCTGTCGGTATTGGTGAACCAATAAATTTATGTCCACTTATAGAAATACTATCAGCACCATCCATAAAATCGAAAGGAAGACGAGGTTGCATAAATGGTCCAAATGATCCTGCTAAAGCAGCATCGCAGTGAATATAATGATCTTGAATAGCTAGGTTGTGTAAGATGCCTTTAATTTTACCTATGTCGTCTTTAGCTTCTTTCATAGTTGTACCAAAAGTAGCTAATACAATTACAGGTTTATGACGATTCATACGAACAGTATTTTCAAAATCTTCATAATCCATTTCACCATTTTCTTGCGATTTAATTACAATACTTGGAATATTTAATAAATGGATGTTTTTACGTACACTGTAATGAGTAGATTCAGAATAATATACCATAGCTTTAGGAAACAACTCACGAGCTATATATAAACCATATAGGTTGCTTTCTGAGCCACCATTGGTTACATATCCCCAAAAATCTTTTGGGTTAGCTCTAAATAGTTTTGCAAAAAAGGCAATAACCTCACGTTCCATTTCATGGGTTCGTACACGATAAGTGCCTTGTTCAAAAGGATCACCAAGGTTGTTAATTGGATATTGAAAAAACTTATTTAATTCTGAATAATCAAAATCTTTTGATACAGGGTACCCTAAAAAAGTATCGCGAGCAGAAGCCAATTCTTCCTGTAACTTATCTAGTTTTTGTTGATTTTCTAATGATAATTTCCCTTCGTTAACCATAGTATTAAAATTTAAGCGGGCAAATGTAAACGAAGCAATGTTATTTATCAGGTATTAGTTTAGTTTTTAGATTATTTTTCTTATTTAATTATTTTGGTAGATAAATAATCTATTTAAGGTTCGTTATGGTAAGAAAAGGGGATATATTTTAGGAATGGTATTTAAGTTAAAAGCAAATAAAAAGCCCATCTAATTTAGATGAGCTTTTAAACTTTATAATTTAAATTTGATTAGACCTTATTCTGCGGCTTTATCAACCACAATACGATTCTCACGATTCGCAACTTCCCAAGCAGTATGGAAAACCAAACGGGCTCTATTTTCTAACATTTCGTAATTGATTTTGTCAGGAGTATCAGTTGGTCGGTGATAGTCGGCATGTGTTCCATTAAAATAAAAAATAATAGGAATGTTGTGCTTAGCAAAATTATAATGGTCAGAACGATAATAAAAACGGTTAGGGTCGTTATCATCGTTGTATTTATAGTCTAAATCGATGTTTGTATATTTTTTATTCATCGCTTCAGAGATATTGTGTAATTCAGTACTTAATTTATCAGAACCAATTAAGTATACGTAATTTGGATTTCCTTTATGACGGTCGTCAACTCTACCAATCATATCAATATTCAAATCAGCAACAGTATTAGTTAATGGGAAAATAGGGTTTTCTGTATAATACTTAGATCCTAATAAACCTTTTTCTTCACCAGTAACGTGTAAGAATAAAATAGAACGCTTAGGACCTTTGCCAGCATCAGCAGCTTGTTTAAAAGCTTCAGCAATTTCTAAAATAGCTACAGTTCCTGATCCGTCATCATCTGCACCGTTATAAATCTCCCCGTTTTTAACACCTTCGTGATCTAAGTGAGCAGAAATAACCACTATTTCATCTGGTTTTTCTGTTCCCTTGATAAAAGCAACAACGTTTTCAGAATCTTTTAAAGTCATTCCTCTACGATTGTTACTTAAGTATTCTGAAGGTACTTCTTGAAAGTAATCATTTCCTCCCAAAGGAGACGCTATTCCTTGACTAACATAAAAATCTTTTAAATACTTTACTGCTTTCTTTTGTCCAGGTTCACCTGTATTTCTTCCTTCAAATTCATCAGAAGCATAGATAAATAGATGTTTTCCTAAATCTTTTGCAGTAATGGTTTTGGCATATTTTGCAGATAGGTCTGTGGTTACATCATTATCTGTATTTGTAGTTTCTTTGCTTGAACCACAAGCTACCAGTGCAACTGCACTAGCCATATAAAGTAATTTTCTCATCAATAATTAAGGTTTGTTTAGTTTGATTAGTCTCAAAAGTAACAAAATGTTACAATCGTTCAAATTTAATTTTTCTTGATAACGAATTGTTCTAATGTTTTGTTAAAACTTATTAATTCTTTAGGAAAAAGTTCATCAAAAGCATTTTTAGCAATTAATTCTTGTGAGGTGCCAGTATAAAATTGTTTTTCAGAAAGTAATATGAATTCATCAGCTAGTTGAATTGCAATATTTACTTCGTGAGTGGAAATAATAATAGTTTTACCTGTATTTTCTACAAGTTTTTTTAATAAAGAAAATACTTTAAATGTGTGATGTATATCTAGATGTGCTGTAGGTTCATCTAAAATAATGATTTCGGTATCTTGGGCTAAAGCACGGGCAATAAGTACACGTTGTAATTGACCATCGCTTAATTCATAAAACCGCTTGTCTTTTAAATGTGTAATTTCTGTTTGTTCAATTGCCCAGAGAATTTTCTTTAAGTGGTCTTGTGTGAGTTTGTCAATCCAGTTTGTGTAGGGTTGACGTCCTAAAGCAACCAGTTCAAAAACAGTTAACTGACTTAAAGGTAAACGTTCTGTTAACACTAAACTTAGTGTGGTAGATAATTCTTGATTAGTGTAAGATGAAAGTTCTTTTTGTTTGATTTTTACAACACCTTTTAAAGGTTTTTGAACTTTAGAAATAGTACGAAGTAAGGTTGATTTTCCTATTCCATTTTTACCTAATAAAGCAACAAATTTCCCTTTTTCAATAGTTAAATCAATATTTGAAGCTATGAGAGTTTCTTGTTTTTTTGATTTGTAACCTATTGAAAGGTTTTCTGTTTGTAAGACGATATGTTTTTGTTGTTGCTTGATGTTTAACTGTTTATATTCTTATACATATATTTTCTTCTTCCTAATTAATAGCCAAATAACTACAGGTGCTCCAAATAATGATGTTATTGCGTTAATAGGTAAGGTGAATTCGCTTGTAGGTAATTGCGCTATACTGTCACAAATTAACAGAATAATTGCTCCAATTAAAGCAACCGCAGGCAATAATACTTTATGGTTTGATGTAGAAAAAATCATTTTAGCAATATGTGGAACAGCTAGTCCAACAAAAGCAATAGGGCCTGAAAAAGCAGTAATTACACCTGTAAGAATGCTTGTGATTAGTAAAATGATATTTCTACTTTTTTTGATATTGATTCCTAAACTTTTTGCATAGTTTTCTCCCAATAAAAAGCTGTTTAGAGGTTTAATAACAGAAAATGTCCCAAGAATTCCTACTAGGTAAATAATTCCAAAAACAGAAAGTTCAGCCCAAGTTAGATTACCTAAACTTCCAAAGCTCCAAAATAAATATTGTTGTATTTGTTCAGCTTCACTAAAAAAAGCTAAAACACTAATAACTGCTGATGTTAACGAGCCAAACATTAATCCGATAATTAAAATAGACATCGTATTACGAACTCTGTTAGCAGCTATAATAACCGCTGATAATACTAAGAAAGATCCTGCACTTGCAGCAATGGCTAATGCCCAATTAGAGTAAATAGCTACAAGAAAAAATCCTCCAAAAACACTAGAGCCTAAAATGAGCAATGCTACACCAAGGCTTGCACCAGAAGATATTCCTAACACAAAAGGACCAGCAAGCGGATTTCTAAATAATGTTTGCATTAACAATCCACTTATAGCTAAACCTGATCCTACTAAAATAGCAGTAATAGCTTTTGGTAATCGGTAATTTATAATAATGGTTTCCCAACTATCTTTTGCTACAGGGTTACCAAATAAGGAGTTAAAAATTTCTTTTAGAGGAATTGATACAGAACCAAAACTAATGTTTAGTAGTAAAAAAACTATCAGTAAAACCGATAAAAGTAAAAAGTGAACTGTGTATGTTTTTGATAAATTCAACTAGCTAATTGATTTTAAAAATGCTACTAATTGTTGAATCGCTAATCCTCTATGACTTATTTTGTTTTTTTCTTCAGAAGTCATTTCTGCAAATGATTTATTGTATCCTTCAGGCTGAAAAATAGGATCATATCCAAAACCTTTTTCTCCTTGTTTAGATGTTAAAATGGTTCCTTTACAAACTCCATCAAACAAAAATTGTTTTTCGTCTAAATTTAAACAAATAGAAGTCCTAAACTGAGCAGTTCTATTGATTTTATGATTTAATTCTGTTAATAGTTTTTGCATGTTGTTTTCTGCATTAGCAGGTTCACCTGCATAGCGAGCTGAATATACACCTGGCTCTCCATTTAAAGCTTCAACTTCTAAACCTGTATCATCAGCAAAACAATTGTATCCAAACTTTTCGGTAATGTAATTTGCTTTAATTTTAGCGTTTCCTTCTAAAGTTGTTGCAGTCTCTTCAATATCATCAAAACAGTTGATATCTTTTAAAGAAAGTAGCTCAATAGAGCTAGGTAGCATTTTTTGTACTTCAGCAAGTTTATTTAGATTATTGGTAGCAAAAACTAGTTTCATGTGTTGAAAATTAACAAAAGCAAATGTATTCAATTTTTATCATCTTTGCTGGTGTTTTTATTTTTTATAAAAAATGAATTCGTCTTGAAAGTATTGTAAATAAAGAGATGTCGTGTAAAAGTCGGGTTAAAAACCATTAAATAGTTTTATCAAATTTAGAATCAAAAGTAATATTGTATGAGAAATAAAAATTTACTTACCATGAAACAACCAGATTTAGGAAAAAAGATTCTTGAATTAAGAAAACAAAAGGGATTAACTCAAGAAGAGCTTGTTGAAAAATGTAACATTAATGTTCGTACAATACAACGTATAGAGGCAGGGGAAACTATGCCAAGGAGTTTTACGATTAAAACTATATTAGAAGCATTGGATGCAACTATTAATTTAGAAGAATTTACAAACGAGGTTGTACTTACAAATCAAGATAAAAAGAAATTAAACTTAGCTTGGATTTTTGGAGTTATCTATTTTGTTTTTGGTTTTGTTGAAACTATTGCTGATGTATATCAGTTTACAAAGGATGAATCAATTTTTAATGGATTGCTATATACTAGTATTAAAGTGATTTCTTCTGTGGCTTTTGTATTATTCTTTATGGGGTTTTTAAGAGTAGCTAAAATTTATGCTCATAAATTATTAGAGATAATAGTTTATGTCTTTATGATAGCTTATGTACTATTTGAGTTATATGATATATTTTTAATAAACTTTAGTGAAGAGACTGTTGGAGTATCTCTTGTAGTAGAGCTACTTGTTTTTGGAGTCGTTCAAATAATTTTTGGTATTGGCTTATTACAGTTAAAGAGTAGGTTAGGAACTTTAGTGCAAGTATGTGGTGTTTTAGAAATAATAACAGGAGTTTTATTGTCTACTGTAGTCTTGGCTAGTTTAGGATTGTTCTTATTAATACCTACTATAATAATTGAAATTATAGTAATTTATAAGATAGCAAGGAAATAAGTGAGGTTAAATAGTTTTAGAGACTTTTTAAGTCTCTAAAACTTATAGAATATAATTTCTAGATGAGAGTTAAGTGTGATTAGCGTAAAATTTTTTCCATTTTACGACCTTTAGCTAATTCATCTACAAGCTTGTCTAAATAACGAACTTGCTTTGTTAAGGGAGTTTCGATTTCTTCTATTCGATAACCACAAATAACTCCTGTAATTAAATGAGCGTTTGGGTTTAATTTAGCTTCTTTGAAGAAGATTTCAAAAGTTACTTTTTGATCAATTAAGTTGTTTAACATCTCGTTATCAAAACCAGTTAACCATTCAATTACTTGATGTAATTACTCTTTAGTTCTACCTTTTTTCTCAACTTTCGTAATATAGTGTGGATAAACAGAAGCAAAAGTCATGTTTGCAATTCTTTCGTCGTGTTTTGGTGTTGTTTTCATATTTTAAGTTTATGAGAAACTATTTTGAGTTCTAAGATTGAAACAATTAAGAAGGTGATAAAAATGAATCGCCAAAATGTAGCAACTTCTTTTAAAAGCTATAATTAATAAAACTCAATTCATTTTATTAAAATTTACTATTAACTTAGTTATTTTATATAACAGATTCTCTTTGAGATGTTAATTTATGAAAATTTTTCTTAGTTAATAACTCGGCTATTTTATTTCTTCCTTCAGCACCATTTTCTAATATATAGGCTAACTCTTTTGGGGTTAAAAGGGTTACGTTAACTAATACTATTTCTTCAATACTTAATTTTAATGAGTTGTTAATATTATTGTTTTTTAAACCTAATAATATACCAGCTTCTTCATCTTCGTTTACAAAGCATTCTGGTAAACCACTACCATCAATAGTTGTTGAAATGTAGGTGTAATCATTTAAAGTATATGAAATATTAGGGTTAGCAGCAGCAATGTTGCTTGCTCTTCGAGTAACTTTAAACTCCCAAGAGTCTATTATGTGCTGAATATCTTCGTATTTGTTATCACAAATGGTATAAAGTTCTATACCTATACCATTATAAGCTTGATTTTCTGTATTTGTATCATAGTCGTCATACGGGTCACTCAATCCGTCTGTAGCTATAATGGTACCATCTTCCGTTTTAATTCCTATGTGGGCTTGTCGTAAAGATGGCCATTTAGGTCCTCCTAAAAAAGTAGGATTAATCATGCTTCCTATAACATCAGAAAAAGGAGTTCCTGTTTGTTGCCAATACTCATTTCTAATTTCTGTTGAACGTTTAAAGTGTTGTTCGTAATTCATAATGTTGCGTGTTATTTATAGTTTTTACAGCGTATTAAAAAATGATTTAAATATCTTCTTTGTTAATTATTCCTCCCCATTCGTCTGAATAAGCATATATGTCATTTTCAAGGTTAATACAGTAATTTTCGAAAAAAAACTTAAAAGACGGAGCTATGAACTCTCTTACACTGTCGTCATGCCACATTCTTATTATTTGGCCTTTGGTTCCATTTTCAGTAGGGTCCATGTCTATACAAAGATGATTTCCTGATCCATCATAGGTAATTGGTATCCATTTAGGGTTCCACCAAAAGTTTTTAATTTCTTCATCAGGCTCAGCTTCACTATCATCAAAGTCTCCATTTTGATATAAATCATACCAAATTTTCCATTCGTCCATTATTCGGTCAGAAGAAAGTAACTCTTCAGCATCTATAAAACCGTCAGCATTTCTATTTTGACCATTGTGTATACTTAAAAAGGCAATAAAGTCTTCAGGTAATTCTGTTTGTATAGTTTGTTGTAATTGTTTTATTTCTTCTGGTTGAATTGAAGGTTGAAGTTCTTTTGATAAATGAGGAGCGTTTGAAGTGATCCAATTTTTAAATCTGTTCCATAAGTTTTCAATTTCAATTTTTTGGTTTTTCATTTTAATTATTTTTTTGTTGCGTAATATTGATGCCAGCTAAACTCTTTGTGTAAAAAACAGATAGGTTTTTTCATAGCATCTTTGAAATTTTCAAGCTAAAGTACTATGTGTGGAAAATGCTAAAGGAAGTTTTTTCGCTAATTTTTCGTTAAAAAGAGTAGAGGAGACTAAAACTGCATTCCTAGTTTAAAGTTTAACACCCTTCCAGTCATGTAATTAGGAATACCGTATTGGTTTTTACTGTAAGCATCACGTACCCATGTGTTGGTATTGGAGTTACGAATATCAAAAATGTTAAAAAGTTCTAAACCAGCAGTAAGCTCTTTAAAACTTCTTAAAAAGCCTGTTTTATGTTGTTTGTTTGCATCTGCAAAAACATAAGAAATTCCTACATCAGCACGTTTATAATCATTTAAACGGTTTTGAAATTCATATACATCTGAATATGCAGGAGCTCCACCTGGTAAACCTGTATTGTAAACTAAGTTTAAGTAGGCTTTTAAATCGGGTAAGTTGGGTACATAATCTTGAAATAGCACACCAAATTTTAAACGTTGATCGGTTGGTCTAGCAATGTAACCTCTATTGTTAATATTTTCTTCAGTTTTTAAATATCCAAAGCTCACCCAACTATCGTTACCCGGAACAAACTCACCATTTAAGCGAATGTCTAAACCATAAGCATAGGCATCGGTAACATTATCTGCGCGATAACGAATGCGTACATTATCTACAGAGTAAGCATTTACATTAGATAAGTCTTTATAATAAAGTTCAGTAACTAATTTAAAAGGACGTTCCCATAAGTTGAAACTATATTCATTCCCAGCAACTAAGTGAATTGATTTTTGTGCTTTTACTTCGGGATGTACTTGTCCGTCATAATCACGTAATTCTTTATAAAAAGGAGGCTGTGAATACCATCCACCAGATATTCTAAATAGCATATCGCTCTCCCAATCAGGTTTTATAGCAAATTGCGCTCTAGGGCTAAAGATTGTTTGAGAATAATTATTGGTAGAAGCTGTTTTTATAGACCAATAATGAGAACGAACTCCAATATTCATCCAAACTTGGTGATCGTTCCACATTGCTTTTCTACTAAATTGTAAAAAACTAGTAATACGGTTAATGTCTGTTTCATTTTCTGCCCTCACATTTCTGTAAGGCTCAATAGGACCTGTAAAAGGTTCGTATGGTTGATTATTTGTGGTGTGGTGCGGTGGACGAACAGAAAAACCTAAAGAATCTATCATTTCCCATTCACGAATACGGTCTTTAATATTTTCTTTTTGGTATTTAATACCGGCTTTCCATTCATTGTTACCGTCTTTTAAAGTAGCTTTTAGTTGAATATTGCTGATTAAAGCATCCAAGTCGTTACGTGCATGATTAATTTGTGAACCAATACCTTGAGAAAATTCAACTTCACCAAAATCTTCAGAACCAATATTACTATTTACTTCTCCTATTGCATAGGCAGCAGCAATATCAAAGTACTCTTCTTCTTGTGTGTTAAAAGATGAAACAGTACCAGTAAGTTCCAGATTGTCGTTAACTTGATAGTCAGCAGAAAAAGCTCCAAATAAGGTTTGAAAACGATCTTTTTCTTGTCCTTGATAAAAAATAATTAACTCTAGCGGATTCGTTAAAGTTCCAAATCGGGTTTTGCGAGTTAATGGTTTGTAATTATAGTTGTTAAGAGAAAAATTTCCTAAGAAATTTAATGTAAGTTTACTAGTTGCTTGGTAGCTTAAAAATGATTGGACATCTGTAAATTGAGGTCTAAAGTTTATTTCAGTTTGTTTACTATTTACAAATAAGCTATTATCACGATAACGAACACCAACAATTGCACTTAGTTTATTATTAGCAAAAGTATCCTCAATAGTAAAACTTCCTCCTAATAAACTTAAATCTAGTTGAACGCCAAAGTTGTTTGGTTTTCTATAGGTAATATCTAGTACAGAAGACAGTTTATCACCATATTTGGCTTGAAATCCACCCGCAGAAAAATTAATATTCTGAATCATATGAGGATTGGTAAAACTCAATCCTTCTTGTTGACCAGAACGAATTAAGAATGGACGATATACTTCAATTCCATTAACATATACCAGGTTTTCATCAAAGTTACCACCACGAACATTATACTGAGTACTCAACTCATTGTTATTACTAACTCCAGGTAGTGTCATCAATATATTTTCAACACCAGCATTGGCACCAAGTATGTTTTTTACTTTTTTAGTTTTTATTTTGGTAATTCCTTGGGCTTCTTTTTGTTGGTTTTTAACAATAACTTCTTCTAATTCTTCACTCTTAATTTGTAAAGTAGGAGAGAAGTTAAAATTTCTTTTTCCTCTAGAGGTGAATTTTTTCACTAAAGTTTTATAAGAAACATGTGTAAATGTAACGGTAACTGTTTTTCGAATAGGAATGGTAAATTGATACATCCCGTTAGCATCGGTAGTAGTTCCTTTTGATAAATAAGAAATCGCAACTCCTTCAATTGGTGTATTGAATTTATTGGTAATGATTCCTTTTACTGTAGCTGTTTTTTGTGCAAAAACTAGTGAAGGGAACAGTAATAAAAGAATAAATTTTTTCAAGCTTGTTTAGTTTACTTTTCTGAAAAATGTAGCTGAAACCGTTTCAGTATTACCCACATTATCAGAGACTACAAGTTTAAAAATATGTTTGCTACCTACCAACTTTTTATCATTAAAATCGTATGTAAGGATTCTTTTTTTATGGTTATATTCCATTAAAATCCATTCACCATCAATAGTAGCGCGGTAATTTTTAATGCCAGTTTCTTTATCACCTATTTTAACTTTAAGAGTTTTGTTTTTAGAAATCCATTGGTTATTACTAAAATTATACAATTGAATTGTTGGTTTTTCAGTGTCAAAACGTAAGGCATAACTACCTAAAAGTTTAGTAGTAGTATATACTTTGTCTATTTTCTTTTTAGTAGATGTATATCTAGAATACCTAGGATTTGTAACATTAGCGATATATACATGTTGTTTTTGATCTTCTGTTAAGAAAGAAGTTTCAAAAGTTAGTGTATAACGTTTATCTAAAGGAATTGTAGGGTCGTGAACCTTAGCAGTACCATTTTCAACCTTAAAATCAATAAAACAATCTTCATAAAAGGTGTTTTTAGGAAAAGCAACAGTTACGTTTTTTTGATGGAATTTATTAAATTCAGTTGCTGTAATTTTGTAGTTAGTAGTGTCTTTTTGTTTAAACACTAAATTACTAGAAGTTCCTCTAACTGGTATTCTTACTTTTGATGTATTGTGCTTAAAGTCTTTAGCTATGATTTCAATATTGTAATTAGCTCCGTTTTCTATATGAATCTTTCCGTTGTTTACTAAATCTTCGTACAAGCTAAGCCTGTTTGCTTTTACTTTATGTGTTCTTTGTACTCTATTTCTGTATTTTTTGTAGTGTTTATAGTCTATTAATAGATTAATATATTTACTTTCAGCAAAGGAAAAGGTTTCAACATCATGATAATACATACGCTTGCCATTAACCTTCATTTCTAAACTATAAATTCCATTTTTATTCAATGCTCCATTCAATCGGTCAAACACACTAATACCAAAACCAATAGTACCACTAGCAGTAATTTTTTCAGCTACATAATTACCATTACCGTTG
This sequence comes from Tenacibaculum sp. DPLXC6, assembly GCF_056815515.1. Lineage (NCBI taxonomy): Bacteria > Pseudomonadati > Bacteroidota > Flavobacteriia > Flavobacteriales > Flavobacteriaceae > Tenacibaculum > Tenacibaculum sp. DPLXC6. The sequence goes on along the minus strand of NZ_CP141806.1, from coordinate 1,131,965 downwards.
TTTTTAAAAGAAATAACAGATTCTAATGCAGAATTATTAATTCTTGCATCGTCACTTAATGGATATGCTATTAATTTTTGAACAGTAGGTGTTTTATCATCTTTAGCTGTTAAACCAAAATGCATAGGGTTGATAATATGTTCAGTTTGCGTGTTTCTAATTTCGTAATGTAAATGAGGACCTCCAGAGCTACCAGTATCCCCAGTATAACCAACAAGTTGTCCTTTTTTTACTGGGAATTTATCGGGTTTTAAAAAAAGGTTTCCTGTGCTATATTTTTCTTTCTTATACTGAATGCTTTTTACATATTGTTGAATGCTTGGTTCAAATCGTTTTAAATGAGCATATACGGTAGTGTAACCATTAGGGTGTGTTATATACAATGCTTTTCCAAAACCATATTGCTGTACTTTTATACGAGAAACATATCCATTTGCAGGAGCGTAAATAGGAATACCTTCTTTTCCTTGGGTTTTAATATCTATACCAGAATGAAAATGATTACTTCTTAGTTCTCCAAAGGTACCAGATAGTACTACAGGTATTTTTAAAGGGTTTGAGAAGTAATTTCGTGGATACTTATTTTGAGCATTACCACTAATAAAAAAGACTAATAAAATAACAGAAAAATAAAATTTCAAAATGCAACAGTTTTAAAGCAAAACTAGTAAAATTCTAACAAAAACCTTAAGGGCTTAGAATCAGTGTTTTGGTAAAAAACACTAAAAGAGTTGCTAATTATAAGTTATATTAATAACTTTGTGAATATAGTTTTATTCTCTAAAATAAATGAGTAACCCTTTAAAAGCAATTCATTTACTGGAAGATAGGTTAAAGAACTTACTTTCTAACTATGAGTTTTTGAAAGAAGAAAATAAAGTTTTACTTCAAAATAACGCTGAGTTACAAGTTTTATTACAAGAAAAAGAGAGGCAATTAGAAGAACAGCAAAAACAATTTAATTTGCTTAAAGTTGCAAAAACTATTGAGGGCAGTAACGAAAATACAAGAGAAACAAAACTCAAAATAAATGCTTTAGTTCGAGAGATTGATAAATGTATTACTCTTTTGAACACATAATACAAAGTTCTTTGCATGGCAAAAATAAAAGTTAATGTAGTAATTGCTGGTAGAACGTATCCGTTAAGTGTAAATAGTACCGATGAAGAGGAAGGGTTACGAAAGGCAGCAAAAAGTATTAATGAATTGATAGCCAATTTTGAACAAAGTTATGCGGTAGCTGATAAGCAAGATGTTTTAGCAATGAGTGCTTTACAGTTTGCGTCAAAAGCAGAAATAGTATCGTTAAAAAATACTAAAGAAAAAGCCGAAGTATTGCAAAAGATAAATGAATTGACTAACTTGCTAGAAGATCATTTATAAAACGTTCTTTAAAATATATTATTTAATATACTGCCTACATTAGTACATTGTTTGTTAAACTCAACGTTATTCAATTATAAAGGATGAGTCGTGGTTAGTAAAGCAAGCCGATTTTACCTCGGATCCTTGATCAATCAGTTAATCCTAAACTTGTTATTTTGGAGTTTTTAAAACCCTATTGATGTAGGCTTTTTTTATACAATCAAATCAAAATTATGGAGGGAATATTATTTCCTGTTTTAGCAGGAATTATAGGTGTAGCAGTAGGTTTTTTTATTGCTAAAATGTTAGAAAAATCTAATGCAAATAAATTAATACAAGAAACAAAGAAAGAGGCAAATAGCATACTAAAAGAAGCTAAAGTAGAAGCCGAAGCAATAAAGAAGGATAAGATTTTACAAGCAAAAGAAAAGTTTATAGAACTTAAGTCTGAGCATGAAAAAGTAATCCTATCAAGAGAAAAGAAAGTTTCTGATGTAGAAAAAAGAGTAAGAGATAAAGAAAGTCAAGTATCATCAGAGTTAGATAAAAGCAAAAAACTTAATAAACAGTTAGAAAAAAAAGAAGCTGATTTTGATTATAAATTAGAATTCTTAGAAAAGAAAGAATCAGAATTAGAAAAGATGCACAAGCGCCATGTAGATATGCTTGAGCAAATTTCTGGACTATCTGCAGATGAGGCTAAAACCGAATTAGTAGCATCATTAAAAGACGAAGCAAAATCTGATGCTATGTCTTTCATTCAAGATACTATTGAAGAAGCAAAAATGACAGCGCAACAAGAAGCTCGTAAGGTAGTTTTAAATACTATTCAAAGGGTAGGAGTAGAGCAAGCTGTAGAAAATTGTGTATCTGTATTTAACTTAGAGTCAGATGACGTTAAGGGTAGAATTATTGGTAGAGAAGGAAGAAACATCCGTGCTTTAGAATCAGCAACTGGAGTTGAAATTATTGTAGATGATACACCTGAAGCAATTATCTTATCGTGTTTCGATCCTGTTCGTCGTGAAATTGCTCGTTTATCAATGCATAAATTAGTAACAGACGGAAGAATTCACCCAGCAAGAATTGAAGAGATTGTAAAAAAGACGGAAAAGCAAATTACTCAAGAAATTATTGAAGTAGGTAAACGTACTGTAATTGATTTAGGAATTCACGGTTTACACCCTGAACTGATTAAAACAGTTGGACGTATGAAGTATCGTTCTTCTTACGGTCAAAATTTATTACAACACTCACGTGAAGTAGCAAACCTTTGTGGTATTATGGCTGCTGAAATGGGGCTAAATGCAAAAGCTGCTAAACGTGCAGGTTTATTACATGATATAGGTAAAGTACCTGAAACAGAAAGTGAATTACCACACGCATTATTAGGAATGCAATGGGCTGAAAAGTATGGTGAAAAACCAGATGTATGTAATGCAATTGGAGCTCACCACGATGAAATTGAAATGAAGAGTTTAATAGCTCCTATTGTTCAAGTTTGTGATGCGATTTCAGGAGCAAGACCAGGTGCACGTCGTCAAGTATTAGATTCTTATATTCAACGTTTAAAAGATTTAGAAGATATTGCTTTTGGATTTAATGGAGTACAAAAAGCTTATGCTATTCAAGCAGGACGTGAATTAAGAGTTATGGTAGAGAGTGCTAAAGTAAACGATACTAAAGCAGCTGAATTATCATTTAATATTTCTCAAAAAATTCAGAATGATATGACCTATCCAGGACAGGTAAAAGTTACTGTAATTAGAGAGACAAGAGCAGTAAACGTAGCGAAATAATTATTTAATTATAGAATAAAAAAATCCCTCATCAAATTTGATGAGGGATTTTTTGTTTAATCATGGTTTCTTCTTGATTTACCTTTTTGTTCAGGCTTCCCTTTTCTGTATTTGTTTTTATATTTTTTGTTTTTGAAAGCTTTGTGTTTACGTCTTTTTATAATTTTACTACGCTTTCCAATTTTAGCATTTGGTAACGCTCTGTAGTAGTAAAAGTTATTATCTTCTCTAAATTGACGATAGTTTCTTCCAAAATCTTTTCTGTAAAAATAAACGTCATCATAATCAAAAATATCACCTATGTTTATATCGATATTTACATCAAATCCATCATCGTAATAGTAGTGATCATCATCATGGTGATGGCGGTGTCCTGGTTTTACAAATCCTCTGAACCTAGGATTACCCCATCTATCGTATTGAATATGTAAGTTTCCTACTTTAAATAAGTTTCCAAACTTATACCTCATAAATACACTACCAATTCTTTTTACATTTCCTCTGGCATCGTAGTTTATATAAACGTTTCCTACACTTCTAACACGACCTCTTCTATCACGTTTAATACGAACGCCATAATCTGAGTATCTATCGTAGTGGGTATTGAAGTCGAAATCTCCGTTTAAAAATACGTGAAATTGAATTCCTCTTTCTACAAAGGCAACAGCGTCATTATAACGGTTTGTAACCCCAATTTTGCTAGTTGATTTTTCAATGTTGTCGGCATTTGCAGTTGTTAATGACATCATTGCTAATAATAATAGTATCCCTGTTCTCATAATTGCTAATTTTAGGGTTATGCTTACTCTATATGCTTTTCGGCTTCCGCAGTTGATGTATAATTTTCAAAGAGCGTGCCAAAAAATACTTTAAGATTAATTTTAAGTTGAACTTTAATTCTTTGATTTAGTTTATGTTTTTGGTTTTCAGTGTTTTAGTTTGGGTTGGAAAAATAATTTATTTCTCCAAGTAAAAAGTTCTATATTTATACGACTTACTTGAAAACTTATACTTACGAATGATAGCAGCTATTGATAAAAACTTACAAAGAGGAATTAAACTATTAGAAGCGATTAGTGATGAACAATACAGTGATACATCAATTCCACCTTATTATTCGAGTATAGGAGCAAATATGAGGCATATTCTAGATGTTTTTGCCTGTATTTTTAATGGATTGAATAAAAAGTGTGTTGACTTTTCTGATAGAGAGCGTAATCAATTAGCAGAGCAAAAAACTGAGTCTGGAATAGCATATTTTAATGAAGTTATTGAGCAATTATATTGTTTAGAAGCAGAAGATTTTGATACAATTATTTCTGTTACAGATGATTTAGGTACAGGAAAAGTAACAGCAAATTATACTTTGGGTAGTGCCTTAATACAAGCACATAGCCATGCAATACATCATTTTGCTAGTATAGGTTTTATCATAAATCAGTTAGGGATAGAATTACCAGATGCAGATTTTGGTTACAATCCTACTACCCCAAAAAAAGAGCTAGTAAAATAATTATCGGTTAATGTATACCCAACCTTTTTTTAGTTTCTGATACGCGTTTGGTTCGTCACCTAATTCTAGGTAGTAAAAGTAAGTAGCAGCAGGAAGTTTATCTTCTCTGTTAATAGTTGATCTTCCGTTAGAAGTACCATCCCAATCGTTTTTATAATCTTCAGTTTGATAAACAATATTTCCCCAACGATTATAAATTACTAGTTTATTGTGAGCATATTCATTTACTTCATCAAAAACTAAATAATCGTTTAGGTTATCTCCGTTTGGAGAGATTAAAATATTGTTATTATCTGTGTTAATTTCATCATCTAATAATGATCCAATTGTAATTACTTCGTATTCATTGGGGACGAATGCAGCTGATGTAATTGTCCCTTCATATAAATCTCCAGTAACTTCTAGTACATCTAAATTTATCCATTGATTTTCAGTTTTACTCCAACCTACTACAATTAATTGTGAAATTTGATTGGCTAAGGAAGAAATATCGCTACGGCTATTCCATGTTAATGTAATTTGGGTTTCATTTTTTCCGTCTAAATCCCAAAACTCAATATTGCTAATATTTTCAATTATAGCTTGCTTCTGGTCTGTTAAAAAATTAGCAGTAAAATTAGTAGGGAAATTCGGATCCTCATAAAAATAAGCTCCTTTAAAAAAGTAGTATTTATTGGTATGAGGTAAACTCATAGGACGTAACATTACTCCATCTCCTATAGGAAAGGTAAAGTTTGATGTATTTTTATTTCCTTGCTTTAAAGAGGTGTAGCCGTTTATATGTCGTTCATTATCTTCACCTGCGTAGAAATCATAATCAATGAAATCGAATGAAATATCCGTATTATTCCTTGGTGTAATTACTTGTCCGTTGATGAAGCTTAACTGATTGCGTACACCTAAAGAATTGTATAGCTCTAGGTCTTGTAGCGCATCAATTTCTACATTAAAAAAGGTGATTTTGTTAGTGCCAGAAATAGTTCTAGCTTCGTTATCAGCATAAAAACCAGCAAAACCAATATAATTGTTTAAGGTACCGTTGTTTACCAGGTTGGTATGGAAACCAATTTGAGCACCATCGTGTAACTGTACATTACCCGAATTTTGAAATGCATTTTGTGCTATAGTTAGAGTAATACTACTCATAAAAAAAATAAACGATATGTGTTTTTTATATAATATCATTTATTTACTCTGTAAGTTATACGACGGTTGGTAATGATTTTTCCAGAGGGTTGATTGCAGTCATTAACAGTTATTATTACTGAGTTTGAAGCATTATAGCCAGAGTTTGTAATACTTATTTGATAAGTTATATTACCATCAGTTGATGGTGACGCAGATGTTGTATCAGAATTTACGTTAATTATATTACCAGTCGTAGGTGCTGAAGTCCAATTGTAAGTAGTAGTATTTCCAGAATTGTAAGCTGTCCCAGATGGGTAAACTGTAAATGAAATACTTTCTCCAGAGCATAACTCTGTAACACTAGGTACTATTGTTACGGTTAATGATTGGTTACCCCCAGAATTATTAACTTCATCAAAAGATTCTACACCACTACCGCCACCACCGTTACAAGTAGCATAAATGTTTTTTCTTGCAGTTCCTATCTCTAATGTTTGATTTTTACTACAAGGAGGAGGGTTTATGTAAATCCCGTGTGTTGAACCTAAAGAAGGATCATCAGGTAGTGTGTTTTCAACAATTAGTTCAGTATCATCATTAGATAAGGTTAGTGTAACAAAGCTAATCCATTTTAAAAGTCCATCTAGTTTGATTAAAAAAGTATTGGTAAAAATGGTAGCATTTGAATTAATCTCTAAAGTTTCAATATTGGTGTCGTTATTATCTCCAATAGTTATTGAGTTTACAGAGATAGAAATAGATGAATTAATAGTGATAGTATTACCATTAATTATATTAACGTCGTTTGTAGGACCATCCCCAGGATAGTAAGTGGCGGTTACCCAATTGGTACCATCAAATCGCTCCCAGTTTGTAGCTGTTGTCCAGTTTCCTGAATTAACACTTCTAAAATCATTAATACTTTGTGCAGATATATTGGTAAGTATCCCTAGGAAGAAGAAAAACAGTAAGAGTTTATTTTTTAACATATCTGCCTCTTTAGGTTTACTTAACTACAAAAACAACATTGATAATAGTGTTGTCGTTTGTAGGGATATTGTCTACGCTATAGGTCATTACCCCATTGTCATCTATACTATTAACAGTTAAAATAGATGTGTCGTAATCGGTAACGTAGTAGTATAATTCATCAGCATTATAGGTAGGTATTGTAGCAGGTGCACTAGTGCTACCAATAGCAGGACTATTAAATTGAGCTGTATATTGTGTGTATAAATTGATAGTTCTACCCGAACCAGTTGTACTAGCATCTATTGCAATTGATGGAGGGTAGAATATTCTAGAAGCTTTAGTTGGGGCTATTTGTTCCCAAGCTCCGTTATTGTATATGTATATAGTATTGTGTTCACCTGAGGTTAATTCATAAATAAAAAAATCATTTTCTACAGGGGTGTAACCTACAGGGAAAGAATATGTAGCAGGTGTGCTTGTTGAAGAGTTTGATGTTTTTGTTACAGTATTTTGTTGGTTATTAACCCATTCTACACCTGTACTTGTAGAGGTTAATATTTGACCAGAAGTTCCAGCAGAATTATTAACATCTAATAGTGTATTATTAAACTCAGTAGGGCTTTGTAACATAATGTTACTAGGAGCAGAAAGTTGCATTGTTGTACCTGCTGATATTTGAGAAGAAGTTCCCGAAGATATTTGCATTGTACCACCAGTGGAACTTATTTGCGTACCTAGAGTACTAAATAATTGTAAGTAGTTGATGTTATTAAAAGTTAAGTTGTTGGTATTACCATTTAAAATACGACTACTCGTCAAAGTCCCGTCGGATGTATAGATGTTTTGAGATGCTAATGTAGAGGTGATTAATTTCCAACCGTCTACAGTATCATATATTTTTATTTGACTATTGGTTGTATCAAACCAAACATCATTTTCAAGAGGAAGGGTTGGTGCAGTTGTAGAGGTGGTTACAGTATTGTTATTAACTGTTTGTATAGTACCTTTATTATCAATAACCCTAACTTCTTGTGCATTGGCGCTAAAGCTTAGTAGCACCAATGCAAAAGTTAGTATAAATACTTTAATATGTTTAATGTTTTTATACATTAATATAATTAATTAATATAGTGAACTTCAATAACATCACCAGCATAAATAGGTAAGTCAGCGGAGATATTTATATCAATAGATCCAGCTGTAGTTGCAGTGAAATCAGTATTCCAACGTAATTTCACTCCATTTCTGAAGACAAATAACTTAGCTTCATTTGTAGCGTCAATAACAGGTAAACCAGCAACAGCTATAGTTTCAGTAGTACCATTATTAGTGTTAGTTGGAGGAGTAGCCTCTCTTCTTATTGCAGTAACTTGAAACAAGTCAGCTAATTCGATTTTCTGGATAGCACCAGTAGCTTCATCTCTAATTAATACGGTAAAACCAGTTGCACCTGCACCATCATCATGAGCACCACGATCAACTGCATTTGTAGAAGCAGTACCTGCAGTTACTAATTCTAAGCCATTTAGAGCAAACTCAGCTGGATTACCACCTGGACCTCCAGTTGCACTAGCTGTAATGTACGTATTGTCAGTTAACGTACCTCCTAATTGCCAGGTAGTAATTACCCCTCCGTTAGGAGCCGTATCTGTAAATACAGTTAAACCATTACTTGCTTGTAAATACTTAATTGTTCCTTTGTTGTCTACAACTTTAACAGAACCACCATCTTCACCTAATACAGTGTTAGCTTGTTTAGTGAAGTCTGTACCTGCATTCGTAGAAGTGTCAGTTCTCTGAGCACTAACAGTACCTACAGCTAATAAACCTACAGCTACTAAAGCGACTTTTAATTTGTTTGTAATTGTTTTCATAATTTAAGAATTGATTGCGTTATTAATCTTTTTAATTTTCTGTTATGTATTAATATAATTGAACTATTCGTATTTCATCACCTGCATAGCATACGGCATCAGGTTCTATAGTAATTGTTGTAGCGTTATTAACTGTAAAATCTATTCGTACTCCGTTTCTGTATACATTAATTTTATCAGTTGTATATAATGTAAGACCAGTAAATGTTACTTGTCCATCTGTAGCTGTAATTTTTGTAACTTCCTCTCTTAGTAAATTAGAACTGGTTACTTTTCTCAAAACCCCAGTGGATCTGTCTACTGTAACTATATCGTCAGTTGTAGTATTTCCATTTTCTAAACCACTAATAGCTAATGTATTTGTAGTATTAGTTTCAATAGTGGTAGGTTGAATTAATACACCACCTAATTGAATAGTATTACTTGCGTTTATCAAAAGCCCATTATTAGCAGATGGTGTTGAGTTTGATGTTACCCATGTTGTACCGTCGTAGGCATAAATTATACCTGTAGTTGTATCTACATAAACATCGCCAGGTATTGGGTTAGGAGCTGTACTAGCATTAGGAGCTCCGTTACCTTTTCTTGGGTTGTTATCTATAGAAATCCAATTGGTTCCATCCCAAATACTAGTGGTATTGTTTAAAGTATCGTTAATCCAAAAATCACCTACGTTATTGTCAGATGGAGGAGTAGAAGAGGTTGTAACTTTAATTGATTCTCGTGTGTTTCCAGAATCACCATTACATAAGCTTATCCACGAAGTTCCATCATACATAAAAACACAGTTTTGATCAGTATTGAAAACTAAGGCACCTCGTAAAGGTTGGATAGCGTTCATTTGAGTATCTGTCATTCTACTAATAACTAACACCTTGTCTGAACTTTCCAGTTCTAAAATAGAGCTTGAATGTATAGAAGAGGGATTCTCTCCAACTTTAACTTGAGAAAAAGTTGGAATTATTGCACAAAAAAGAACCAATGAAAAAAGTAATCTTCTTTCCATTCAGTTGAGTAGTTAATTGGTTTTAAGACTCGGGGGGATTCTTATAATACATGAACATGTATTCGCTGACAAAGATAGAAAAGATTTTCTATTTAGAGAGGTGTTTAATTTTTTTTGTGTACTTTTTTAATAATATAATCTCATTAAGAAAGCTCATAGAATCTTTGTATGGAGTGTTAAAGTTTCTGTGGTTTGTAATAGCAATAGTAAAGAGTGACTTCCAATGTGTTCTTATAGCTTTTAAGGCTTTTAAGTAGGTGTAATTTTGTGAATCGTAAATGTGAGTAGGTTCTGCTATTATTCCGTTTATTTCTAGTATTTTAAAGTCGATTCCCTCCTCTAATTCTTCAAAAGTGTTGTATTTTAAATCAACTCGTCCATAGTACCAACCAGGTATTGATTTACTTAATTTATCAAAGGTCGTAGTTAGTTTATCACTTATTAAATGGTTACCGTTAATAAACTGCGTTCCTTTGGAGTGATTACCTACAGCTGTAAGTTTAATAACTTTATTTTTAATAGGGATTTCTGTAAGTTTATCTTGGTGAATTTTAGAAAATAATTCTATGTACAATTTAGCTCTTTCATCAGCTAGAATAAGTTCTTTTAATGTAGAAGTTCCGTCTCCTGTAACAGATAAAAAGCGTTTTAAAGTTAATGAAGAAATTTTGCCAGAATCATTTTTGGGATTTCTATGATAAAATATACCACATTCATTTTCGTAATCTAAAAACTCTTGAATAATAATATCAATAGCATATTTTTCAAGATAGTTTTTTAAGGCGTCTTTAGATGCTATTTTTTCAACTAGCAACCCACGAAAGCCTATATCAGGTTTTGCAATTAAAGGAAAGTTGATTTTTTGTTCTTGAATATTTTTACAAACGATTTCGAAATCAGTATTTGGTTTAATTAAAACTGATTTTGGGCGGTGTTTTTCAGGAACTAATAATATGGTTTCGTATTTGCTTTCAGTACCATTTCCTGAGCTTTTTATACATGGGTTAGCAGCACTAAAAAAGGCCAAATGTTTTGCTTTATAAGCTAAATAAAAAGCATATGGAATATTAGGGAGATAAAACATAGCGGATGGCCAGTGTTCCCAATCTGTTATTTTTTTTATGGAATTGCTTCTAATCAAAAGTTATTTGCTGAAAAGGTGATCCAATATGGTTTTAAATGTTTTAAAGCCATAATATACGGTAAAAAGTATTAACAAAATACCAATTACTAGTAAGCCATAAGCAATAAAAACCTTAGGAGCTTCTTTAAAAGCTCGCATTGCCTTAAAGGCAACGCTTAATACCAATGGAGAAATAATAAGTAGGCCTAGAAAAACTAAAAGCTTTTTTATACCAGTTTCAAAAGTAGTAGGTTTATTCATTAGTAAAGTTTTTTATAGCTTCACGAACACTTCCGTATTTTTTTAATAAATCGCTAGCGGTTTTTTGGTCGATATTTAATTCAGAAGCTAACATTTTTTCTCCTCTATCTACTAACTTGTTGTTAGACAATTGCATGTCAACCATTTTATTTCCTTTAACTCTTCCTAATTGAATCATACTAGTTGTAGAAAGCATATTTAATACTAGCTTTTGAGCTGTTCCTGCTTTCATTCGGGAACTCCCTGTTACAAATTCAGGACCTACAACTACTTCGATAGGGAACTGAGCAGTTAATGCCAAGGGGCTTCCTTGATTACAAGTTATACAGCCTGTTACAATATTATTATCATTGCATTTTTCTAAGGCAGATATAACATAAGGGGTAGTACCTGATGCAGCAATTCCTACAACAACATCTTTTGATGATATTTTATGCTCTTGTAAATCATTCCATCCTTGATTTGTTGAATCTTCAGCAAATTCAACAGCTTTTCTAATAGCATAATCGCCACCTGCAATAAGTCCAACAACTAATTCGTGTGGAACACCAAAAGTAGGGGGGCACTCACTAGCATCAACAATACCTAATCGGCCACTGGTACCAGCACCAATGTAAAATAATCTTCCACCTTTTTTTAGTCTCAGAACAATTTGTTCTGTAAGCTTTTCAATTTGGGGAAGTGCTTTTTCTACAGCTAAAGGAACTGTTTTGTCTTCTTTATTTATGTTAAATAATAATTCAGAAATACTCATTTTCTCTAAATTATTGTAGTTAGAGTCTTGTTCAGTTGTTTTTGTAAACTTCATGCTTCAAATTTACTAATTAAAAGTTTCAAGAAATTAGAATGTGACAATTATAATTTTGTCGTGTCATAATTATGTGCCAAACAATGTTATGGGGAATTAAATAGTAATTCGGGGGACATTATTGTTTAATAATTTGTTTGGTTTAATTGTTTAAACAAAAAAGCAGGTGATTTTATCACCTGCTTTTGAATTTTATATAATTACTTAATTATATGCTTTGTAATATATTGTTAAGAGTGTTGCTTGGTTGCATTACCTCATTAGCTAAAGTATCATTAGGTTCATAATATCCACCAATGTTTACAGCTTTACCTTGTACAGAGTTTAATTCTTCAACAATAGTAGTCTCATTCGCAGTCATTTTTTCCGCGATAGGAGCGAATTGAGCTTTTAAATCAGCATCTTTATCTTGAGAAGCTAAAGCTTGTGCCCAATACATAGCTAAATAAAAATGAGAACCTCTATTGTCCAATTCTCCAGTTTTTCTTGAAGGTCCTTTTTTGTTGTCTAATAACTTATCTGTAGCATCATCTAAAGTTTCAGCTAATACTTTTGCTTTACTATTATCATTTGTTTCACCTAAGTGCTCTAAAGAAACAGCTAAAGCTAAAAATTCACCTAAAGAATCCCAGCGTAAGTGGTTTTCTTCAACTAATTGTTGAACATGCTTTGGGGCAGACCCTCCAGCACCCGTTTCAAACAATCCACCACCATTCATTAATGGTACGATAGATAACATTTTTGCTGAAGTTCCTAATTCTAAAATAGGGAATAAGTCAGTTAAGTAGTCACGTAATACATTTCCTGTTACTGAAATAGTTTCTTTACCTGCTTTAACTCTCTCTAAAGTATATTTAGTAGCTTCTACTGGAGATAAGATTTTAATTTCTAATCCTGTAGTATCGTGATCTTGTAAGTACTTTTCTACTTTTTTAATAATCTCTCTATCATGAGCTCTTTCTTCACCTAGCCAAAAAACTGCAGGTGCTCCTGTAGCTCTTGCACGAGTAACAGCTAATTTTACCCAATCTTGAATAGGTGCGTCTTTTGTTTGACACATTCTCCAAATATCACCAGCTTCAACAGTATGCTCTAATAAAGTAGTTCCGTTGGCATCAATCACTTCAACTTTTCCATTAGAAGTAATTTCAAATGTTTTATCATGAGAACCGTATTCTTCAGCTTTTTGAGCCATTAAGCCTACGTTAGGAACTGTACCCATTGTAGTAGGATCAAAAGCGCCATTCTTTTTACAGAAATCAATAGTTTCTTGGTATAAACCAGCATAAGAACTATCAGGAATTACAGCTTTAGCATCTTGAGGCTTTCCTTCTTTATTCCACATTTGACCTGAAGTACGAATCATTGCCGGCATAGAAGCATCTATAATTACGTCAGAAGGAACGTGTAAATTGGTGATTCCTTTGTCAGAATTTACCATTGCAACATCAGGGTTACTAGTGTAAATAGCTTCAATATCTGCTAGAATTTCTGCTTTTTTATCAGCAGATAACTCTTCAAGGTTACTTAGTAAGTTACCAAAACCGTTATTTACATCTACACCTATTTCTTTAAAGGTATCGCCATGTTTAGCAAATAAATCTTTAAAGAAAACACGAACAGCATGACCAAAAATAATAGGGTCTGAAACCTTCATCATGGTTGCTTTCATATGTAAAGAGAATAATATTCCTTTATCGTTAGCGTCTTTAACTTGTTCTTCTAAGAAAGTTAATAATGCTTTTTTACTCATTACAGAAGCATCAATAACTTCTTTCGCTAATAATGATAAGTTGTCTTTTAATATAGTTTTGTTTCCGTTAGCATCTGTATGTACAATTTGTACATTAGTTGCATTTGGTACAGTAACTGATTTTTCGCTATGAGCAAAATCACCTTCTGTCATTGTTGAAACATGAGTTTTAGAGTCAGCACTCCAAGCCCCCATTGAATGAGGATTCTTTTTTGCGTAGTTTTTTACAGCTTTTGGAGCTCTACGGTCAGAGTTACCTTCACGTAAAACAGGGTTTACTGCAGAACCTTTTACTTTATTATAACGTGCTAAAATCGCTTTTTCTTCATCAGTACTAGCTTCTTCTGGATAATCAGGTAAAGCATATCCTAAAGCTTGCAGTTCTTTTATAGCTGCTTTTAATTGAGGAACAGAAGCTGAAATATTTGGAAGCTTAATAATGTTGGCTTCTGGTTTTTTTGCTAAATCTCCTAAAAAAGCTAAAGCATCTTCTACTTGTTGCTCTTTAGGTAAAAAGTCTGAAAAATTAGCAAGAATACGACCAGCAAGAGAAATATCTTTGGTTTCTACTTCTATGTTAGATGATTTTGTAAAAGCTTTTACGATTGGTAAAAACGAACGAGTAGCTAACGCTGGAGCTTCATCCGTTTTTGTGTACATAATTTTAGCAGTCTTATTCATATTTATAAGTAATAAATTAAATTATATTTTGAAGTGATGCAAATTTAAGAATTACGGGTGAGTTTTTTGATGGTAAATTGTTATTAATTAGGGGGTTTTATTATGAATATGATAATTTAGAGAAGAGGAATGGAGATTTTGTTATTAAAAATAAAAGCCATGTCAAACAATTTCTTGTAATTGACATGGCTTTCTTGAAATAGTAAGAGGTACTGAATTGTATTGCTACATTATCAAATAAAACTGTGTTTATGTTTTTCCCTTAGAAAAAACTACGTTACTACCTCAAAAGAAACTTCGCTCCATAAATTATATCATTTATAAAACAAAAGCTTCGGTGTTTTTAAACAGGTTAGTTAAGCTAAATATAAACCAATAATACTTATAAACTTATAACTAGAAAACTATAAATTATTAATAACTTACAATTAATCAAAAATTATGATGATTGAATTTAGCCTTAATTATGTTTAAAAACAAAATATATAAAGAACGTTACTTTAAAAGGTTTACTTTTTGGTGATTAATATAGTCAACTATAATTCTGACGTCACTTACTTTGTAAACTCTTCTCCAAATATAAGAAATAAATATCTCTTTTTGAGTGTCTTAAGTGTTTTGTTGTTAACAAGTTAGGAGTGGTGCTTTATTAACAAATGTGAATAAAAAAACACCATGAAAATCATGGTGTTTTTAATTTCTTTTGAGAAGAAGTTTTTAGTGTCTTCTTTCTTTAATTCTTGCTTTCTTACCAGTAAGACCTCTAAAGTAGTAAATACGAGCTCTACGTACTTTACCTCTTTTGTTTATTTCAATCTTTTGGATAGATGGTAAGTTAATAGGGAAGATACGCTCAACACCTACAGTACCAGACATTTTTCTAATAGTAAATGTTTCAGAAGCTCCGCTTCCTCTTTTTTGGATAACAACTCCTCTAAAAAACTGAGTACGAGTTTTGTTTCCTTCTTTAATTTCGTAGTATACTGTAATAGTATCTCCAGCTGCGAATTCTGGTAATTCGTTTTTTGTTACAAATTCGTCTTGAACAAATTTTACTAAATCCATTTCTTTGTTATTTATGGTTGTATAAAAGCAACATTCACGATTTTCGTCAGAGGTTGATTTTGTGGGTGCAAATTTAGAACTTTTCTTTTGATAAAAAAAATAAATAAATCGTTGATTATTAGTTAATCTAACAAATCTGGACGTATTTCTTTTGTCCTTTTATATGCTTGTTCCGAGCGCCACTCTTCAATTTTAGGAAAATTACCCGATAATAATACTTCAGGTACTTTCATCCCTTCATACTCAGAAGGTCTTGTATATACAGGAGGTGATAGCAAGTTATCTTGAAAACTATCTGTTAAAGCTGAAGTTTCATCACCTAAAACCCCAGGAATTAAACGGATAATAGCATCACATAAAACTGCTGCTGCCAATTCTCCTCCAGTTAATACATAATCTCCAATAGAAATTTCTTTGGTTACAAACTTATCACGTACGCGTTGATCTACACCTTTGTAGTGACCTGTTAAAATGATAATATTTTCCTTTAATGAAAGAGTGTTTGCTGTAGTCTGATTTAGGGTTTTAGCATCAGGAGTCATATATATGATTTCATCATATGCTCTTTCTGATTGAAGTTTTTCAATACATTTTGCAATGGGCTCAATCATTAAAACCATTCCAGCACCCCCACCAAATTGGTAATCGTCTATTTGACGATAGTTTCCAAAACCATATTCTCGTAGGTTATGAAAATGAACTTCAGCGAGTCCTTTATCTATAGCCCTTTTCATCATCGAATTTTCAAATGGGCTTTTAATTAAGTCTGGTTCTACTGTGATAATATCTATTCGCATGCGGCAAAGATATATCTTTTGAAAGATATTTTACTGTGAGAATATTTTTTTGAATTTCTTAGGAAGTTCTTTTGTAATCGTTATTTTTTCTTTAGAAAAAGGGTGTATAAAGGATAGGGTAGATGCATGTAAAAACAATCCTTTTCCGTTTAAAATCAAATCTTCTAAAAAGTATTCTTTATCACCTAAAATCGGATTACCAATACTAAAAAGATGCTTGCGTAATTGATGCTTTCTTCCTGTTTTAGGAGTTAATTTAACTAAGTTCAAGTAATCAAATCTAGGTGATTTAATAGTTTCAATAACTTTAAACGAAGTAAAAGCATTTTTGTCTTCAATAGGAAGGTTAATTTCTCCGTTTTTCTGCATTTCTCCAATACTAATTGCAAAGTATGTTTTTTGAATTTGTTTCTTTTCAAATAGTCGGTTTAACGTAATAATACTGGAGGTTGTTTTTCCAATGAGTAATAATCCACTTGTTGGATAGTCCAATCGATGAACTGGTCGAGGACGAGTAGCATCAGCTAATGTACTTTTTTGCAGGTTTTGTGTAAGAGCATTGTCAATTGTAGCAAAAGAATTCCCACTTACTAAGATTCCTGAAGGTTTATAAATAATAGCTAAATAGTCATCTTCGTAAAGAACTTCTAAAGGAAAGTTAAATTGTTTTTTCTTAAGAATTTCTTCTGTTTGAAATAAGTCAATAGTTTCTCCTCCTTTAATATATAAAGCTGTTGTAGCTGTTTTACCATTAACGTTTACTAATCCTTTTTTAATGGCTTTTTTTATGCCAGATTTTGTAGGAATAGTTTTGAAAATTCCAACAGCATATTCTTGTAGTCGAATAGGAGTTGCTATATTTTTTACGTTGTGAGTTTCAGAAATTTTCAAAAAAGAAGGACTTTGTTTTGTTCAAAATTAAGCAAATAATTTTTGTTGTCAATTACTTAACGTTCTTGCCTTTTTTTTTAACACTGAAAGAAAAAAATAGTAAATATTTTAGGAAATAAACTATTTTTAAAGAGTAAGTCTTTGAATATGAGATTAAAGCAAAAAAAAAACTCTTAAATAGTCTTTAACCAAACTTAAATGATGTTGACTTTAAAAAGGATACATCTATACTTTATTAGCTTTTGAAAAAAGATAACTACATAATAGTTGCTTCTGATACCCCGCATACTGTTTCTAAAATAGTAAGTGAGTTAGTTGATTTACGAGGATATAGTACTGTTACAGTGAATTCAATTAAATTATTAAAAGAGTTTTTACATACAATTACACCAAAACTTATCATTCTTAATTTTAAGAACAATAATATAGAAATTAAGTATTTTTTTAACTCGTGCTCAAAAATTATTGCCCCAGTGCTTTGTTTGACTAATCAGTATGAGGTTGTTGATTTTTCATCTGAAAAAACACCCATAATGATTCAAACTCTTGAAAACAGTTTAGGAAATAAGCATTTGTTATGTAATGTGAAAAGTATTTTGTCTCTTAGTTGTATGCATCATAGTCCTAGATTAGATACCAACATAAGAGAAGATTCAAGTTTTTTAATTGAAAATAAAAACTTGGCTCGTTATGTTTTAGAGTTAGATCAAAAAAAGGCATTGTTAAAAAGTATGATGGAACGGATAAAAGAATTGAGCTCGTCAGTGGATCATACAACAAGAGGTAGGTTAAATTCTATTATAAACAATATAAAGTTAAATACTAGAACAAATCATTGGGATGATTTTAAAGTTTATTTTGAAAATATTAATCCTGGTTTTATAAAAGAGTTATCAAATAAGTTTCCTTGTTTAACTGTAAAGGATATAAAATATTGCTGTTATTTAAAAATGAATATGTCTAATGAAGATATAAGATATATTTTAGGAATAAGTAGAGAAAGTGTCCGAACTCATAAATACCGTTTAAAGAAAAAAATGATTTTAGAAAAACAACAAGATTTAAAAAGTTTTATTAGTTCTTTTTAGAAAAAAATAATCTGATTACTTTATAAAAGTGACTCTAAAAAAGAGTCACTTTTTTTGGTTAAAGATTAGATGTCTACGTTTTGTCTACGTAAAAATAGAAAGTTAAAAAGATGTCTATGATTTGTATATAGTAGCTTTTAGGTTGCTTTATTTCTTGTGTTTAACTTTGAGAAACCAAACTAAAGTCCCCTGAAAAGCAATGATTTTTAAGTCGTTACAGTTTACGAGTAATATGCTTAATCAGTTTTTAAAAAATAAATTCGGATTAAGTGATGATGTCGTCGTAACTAATAATATTATAGACCAAAATGGAACAGTACCTATTGAAAATCAGAATAAGGTAGTGATAACATTAATTCACATAGGTCAAGAAACAGTCAAATCTTTCTACAGTCGAAATAAACGAACTAGTAATGGTAATTATGTAAGTAAACCATTAGAGGAGCGATATAATTTATACATATTAATAGCTCCAAACTTTGAAGACTATAATGAGGTGTTAAAGTTTTTGAACACATCAATACAATTTTTTCAAATTAATACAGCATTAGATGCTAATACTTCATCTAACATTCCTAAAGGTATCTTACGTTTAGAGTTTGAGTTTGAAAAAGGAGATGGATATCAGCAAATGCATAATTTATGGAGTGCATTAGGAGCTAAATATCAGCCAAGTGTTATCTATAAAATGAAATTGATTAGTATTACTTCAGATGAAGTTAAAGGCTTTACACCAGAGATTACAACAACCTCTAATACTTCAAAGGATGTATAGTAGTAGCTTTAATAAAATGTTCAGTTTAGATGTAATGCATACTTATTTTGAAAATAATATATGTAGAGGTTTACTGTATGTAGCATCAAAAGAAACAGAGGATATTATTAAAAGATTCTCTTTAAGGTTAAAAGTCACAGATACAGGCTTCGAGTTTTATATGGATGCTAAAAATACAATAGAAAATCTTTTAAATTATATAACTCTAGTAACAGGAGAGGATTCTTTTAATTTCAATATCACTGTCACAAATCAACAATTTTATCATTACACAAACTTACCAGTAAATGAAATAGGAGTTATTGAGTTTAGTAGCTCATCAGGGGTAACTATCAATAAAGAAAAGTTATTGACTCCAAGTTTTAAAAAAAAACAAGAGGTAAATATACTTTTTAAAGTAGCTATAAAATTTGAAGATTTGGTGAAGTTAGATCAAAAAAAAGAGTTAGTTAACTATAAAATTCAATTTGAAGCTAGAGAAACACAGTGGAAGTATTTTGTAGTAAATAATAATAAGCAAAATCTAGGAAGTCTATCAATAAAAGGAAAATCAGATGAACAATTTAGTGGACCTTTTGATGTAGTACTTCAAAATGGACAAAAAGCTCAAGAGTTTTCACTAGAAGAACAATTGCTACCGCTATCTGAAGTTCCAAAACACCAGTTTAACTTGGTAAGTGTTACCAAGAAAAACGGTGTAGATAGGAAAAAGATAGTCTGTAAAGGGTTACCAACACCAAATCCTAATACTATTAAAATAATGGGAAGCGAATTAAATTCAGTAGTTGCTTCTTTAATGTATGTATATATATAGAGTAAATAAAAATAACAATAACCAAACGTTTTATGAATTTATCAACCATTAAATCTCCAGGGGTTTATATCAATGAAGTAAATGCTTTTGGAAATTCAGTAGTACCTGTTGCTACTGCAGTTCCCGCATTTATTGGATATACTCCACAAGCTATGTACGAAGGGACATCGTACACGAATGTACCTACTAAAATAACGTCATTCGCAGACTTTCAGGCCATTTTTTGTTTGCCTAATCCACCAGCACCAGCAGACCCAGCAAAACAATATGAACCAGAATATTATTTAGTACAACAAGATAGTCAACCTACACAAGGAGACTATATGATGATTGGGAATACTTTTTATTCAATTCTACCAGACCCTAATACAGTTTACTATCTGTATAATAGCATAAAGTTGTTTTATGATAATGGAGGAGGAGATGCATATATTGTTTCGGTAGGACCTTATGGAGAACCATCAGGAGGTCCAGCCACTATAGGTGAACAAGTAGTAAACCCTAACGTTCAAATTAATCAATTAACAGATGGTTTAGCATTACTTAAGCAAGAGCAAGAACCAACGATGTATATATGTCCAGAGGCAACATTATTATCAGTAGAAAATAATGCTTCTTTAATGCAAGCTATGCTGTTACAATCAACAGAAATGCAAACAGCGGTATGTATTTTTGATATTATTGGAGGAGATAATCCAGACCCATTAATGTATATGGATGATATTGAAGCATTCCGAAATAGTACAGGGTCTAATGGGTTAGATTATGGTACAGCTTATTATCCTTTTGTAGGAACAACGGTAATGCAATCTACAGATATTGATTACACAAATCTTTTTGGAGGAGATGTATCACAATTAAAAGATATTTTAAGTCCAGCAGATAACCCTAATGCAACGGTTGATGCTATTATAGCAAATATTCAAAATCCACCAGGAGGAAAAGCACTAACAGTTAGTCAATATAATAACTCATTATTAGTAGCGAGTCCGACCTATAGTACTATTATAGCTAAAGTATTACAAGACGCAAACTTATTGCCACCTAGTGGAGGTATGGCGGGAGTAATAACAACAGTAGATAATCAAGTTGGTCCATGGCAATCACCAGCAAATACTTCAATGGTTGATGCGGTAAACTTACCAATTAGCTTATCAGAGACACAACAAGCTGATTTAAATGTAGATGCAATTTCAGGAAAATCTATCAATGCTATTCGATTTTTTAATGGATTGGGGATCTTAATATGGGGAGCAAGAACGTTAGATGGAAATAGTAAAGATTGGAGGTATTTATCAGTAAGAAGAACAATGATTTTTTTGGAACAATCTTGTAAGCTAGCTGCAAACGCGTATGTATTTGCTCCTAATGATAAAAATACATGGGAAGCGGTAAAAGCAATGATTGGAAGTTTTTTAAATGGAATATGGAAACAAGGAGGTTTACAAGGAGCGAGTGCTTCTGATGCTTTTTCTGTAGAGTGTGGGTTAGGAACCACAATGACTTCTGAAGATATTTTAAATGGTTTTATGAATGTAACAGTAAAAGTAGCAATCGTACGTCCTGCAGAATTTATTGTATTAACCTTTCAACAACAAATGGCTACTTCTAGCTAAAAGAAAATATTAAAACCTTTAATCAAAGAAATAACTAAACAAACTAATTTAAATTAAAAAAGAAAATTATGGCAACAGATGACGGTAGTGTAGAAGGCGGAACATGGCCCATGCCTAAGTTCCGATTCGAAGTAGACTTAGGAACTGAATTAACAGGAGTAGCATTTCAGGAAGTATCTGGAATGGATGTAGAGAACCAAATTATAGAGTATCGTAAAAGTAACAGTCCTTTATTCTCTACTGAGAAAATGCCAGGAATTGTTAAATACGGTAATGTAACTATGAAACGTGGTGTGTTCGTAAATGATAATACTTTTTGGGATTGGCATGCAGAAATAAAAATGAACACAATTAAACGTAGAACAGTACTTATAAAATTATTAGATGAAGGAGGTAATGTAACCATGCAATGGCAATTAAATAATGCATGGCCAACTAAAATATCAAGTACCGACTTAAAATCTGATGGAAATGAAGTTGCTGTTGATACTATTGAGATAGCACATGAAGAACTTATTATAACAAATGGCTAATAAGAACAAGGCTAAGACAGAAGATAAAGTAGGTAAGTTTCCTGTAGGCTTTTATTTCTCTGTTTCATTTGATAATAGTGAAGGGTTACCTTTTCAACAAGTATCAGGCTTAACCAAAGAACAAACTGTAGAAGAAGTAGTAGGAGGCGGAGAGAATAGGTTTAAATACCGCCTCCCCGCTGTTTCGATTAGTAAGAATTTGGTACTTAAAAGAGCACTGGTACCTAAAGGTGATGCATTGACCAAATGGTGTAAAGAAACTATAGATGGTGGATTAGCAAAACCAATACAAACAAAAACAGTTTCAGTAAACCTATTGAATAATGAAGGCCAAGTATCCATGAAATGGAACTTTTATAAAGCTTATCCAATTAAGTACTCTATTTCAGATCTAAAATCACAAGAAAGTGAAGTTTTGATAGATACGATTGAGTTAGCCTACATTCACTTTACGACATCATAGAAGTAGTATTAAAAACTAAAAAAATGCCTGTAGAAATTAGAGAGTTAGTTATAAAAACAGAAATCAGAACCGAAACTGAAAAATCGACATCTTTTGAAGAACAAGATTTTAATGTATTGAAAGAGGAGTTAATAAACATATGTAAGCGTATGCTTTCTGAAGGAATAAAAAAAACAAATTATAGACGATAATTTATGGGACTAGAATTTTTGAAAATAACAGGGTATACTGATGAAAACTTTAGCACACCTGTTCCAGGAGAGCCTTATAAAGTAATGATTAATCCAAATTCTATAAAATGGAACAGAAGGATTCAATACAATGAGCAGCAACCGATAGATTCTAGTAAACCTTCTCAGAAATACAAAAACACACCAAGTGATGAACTAAGTTTTGAAATAGTAATTGACTGTACAGGAGTTGTATTTTCAAAAAGAATAGATATGGCGAAAGAAATTAAAGCCTTAGAAGACATTGTGTACACCTATAACGGTAAAATTCATCGCCCTAATTATGTTAAAATTCAATGGGGAGCAAACTTATCGTTTAATAGTGTCTTAAAAAAATTTAATACTACATACACATTATTTAGACCAGATGGAAGCCCGCTTAGGGCAAAAATTTCATTGAGTTTTGGAGAATATGTATCTGAAAAAAAGAAAAAAAAGAAAGAAAAAAAAGAATCACCAGATGTTACGCATTTAGTAGAAGTAATTGAAGGAGAAAGTTTACCACAATTATGTAACAAAGTATGGAATTCTCCTAATCATTATATACAAGTAGCACAGTATAATGGTTTAAATAAGTTTAGGAAATTAAAAGGAGGACAAGAATTAATTTTTCCTCCAATTATTAAACCTATAATATCATGAGTGGAACAACAGACATAAAAAGTGGAGGATTAGTAACTTTTGATATAAAAGTTGACGGTAAGGTAATTCCAGATGTTGTTGAGATAGAACGTATTATTGTTGAGAAATCTGTAAACAGAATAGCAAGAGCCACTATAGTAATTCTAGATGGTAACCCAGCTACTGAAGGTTTTTCAGTAAGCTCTTCTAAAACTTTTATCCCTGGAAATAAAGTACAAATAGCAGCAGGATATGATTCTGTAAACGAAACCATCTTTGAAGGAATAATAACAAAACAAAATATAAGAGTACAGGGAAATTCTGGTCCTACATTAGAAGTTGAGTGTAGAGATGAAGCCATTCGTATGATTGTAGGACGTAAAAGTCTCACCTTCACAAAGAAAAAAGACAGTGAAATAATCTCATCGATTATAGGAACATATTCAGGCTTATCAGCTGATGTAACAGCAACAAAAACAAAATGGCCAGAACAAGTACAGTATTACACTACAGATTGGGATTTTATAATGGCTAGAGCAGAAGTGAATGGAATGGTAGTGACAACTCTTAATGGTAAAGTAGCTGTTTTTCCACCAGATGAAGACAAAAAATCAGTACTTGAAATAGAATATGGAGATAACTTGTTAGAGTTTAATGCAGATTTAGATGCAGTTACTCAGCTAGGTTCTGTAAAAGGGGAGTCATGGGGGTTTCCTAATCAAAAAGTAACGTCAAGTTCAGCAAGTAATAGTTATGCAGGAGCAGGAAACTTATCTAGCAAAAAGTTATCAGAAGTAGTGGGGTTAAAAGAGTTTAAAGTGCAAACCACTGCGCCTTTGGAAACGACAGATTTAACAAACTGGTCAAAAGCAACATTGATTAAAAGTGAGTTTTCAAAAATTAGAGGAGAAGTTAAGTTTCAAGGAAGTAACAAAGTAAATCCAGGAAAATATATAACGTTAGATGGTTTAGGAGATCGATTTAACGGAGATCATTTTATATCTAATGTAACACACACTGTTGCAGATGGAAACTGGATAACGGAGGTAACAGTAGGGTTATCGCCTATTTGGTTTACAGAAGAACCAGATGTAATGGCTCCTCCTGCTTCAGGACTATTACCAGGTGTTCAAGGGCTTTTCAATGCAACTATAAAAAAGATGTACGAAGATCCAGATAATCAATATAGAATATTGATCGATATACCATTATTTGACTCAAAAGGTCAAGGTATATGGGCTCGTTTAGCTAATTTTTATGCAACATCAGGGGCAGGAGTATTCTTTATGCCTGAAGTAGGAGATGAGGTAGTGGTTGGGTTTTTAAATGAAGATCCTCGATACCCAATAATTTTAGGAAGCTTATACAGTAGTGCTAAAAACAAACCTTTTAAAGGCTTAACTCCTAATCAGAAAAATACTAAAAAGGCAATTGTTTCTAAACAAGGAATTTTTATTGAGTTTGATGATGAAAATAAGGTGTTTACCATAGAAACCCCAAGTAAGAATACGGCTGTTTTTAACGATAAAACAAAAGAAATTACCATAAAAGATCAAAACAGTAACAGTATTGTAATGTCTTCTAGCGGGATAGCTATTAAAAGTGCGAAAAATATTTCAATAGAAGCAAACCAAAAAGTAACAATTAAAGGAAAACAAGGAGTAACCGTAGATAGTTCTCCTGGAGATGTTACTGTAAAAGGAACCAATATTAAACAAACAGCCAATGTTAAATTTTCAGCAAAAGGAAATGCACAAGCTGAATTACAAGCAGGAGCTCAAACTACTATCAAGGGAGCTATGGTTATGATAAACTAAAAACTAAAAAATATGCCACCAGCAGCAAGATTAACAGATTTTCATCAATGTCCTATGCAAACACCGGCAGTGCCTTCACCTATACCACATGTTGGAGGTCCTATAATAGGTCCAGGGCAACCTAATGTATTAATAGGAGGATTACCAGCAGCGAAAGTTGGAGATATGTTAGTATGTGTAGGACCACCAGATACAATAGTAAAAGGGTCTGCAACTGTAAAAATAGGAGGAATGCCAGCGGCTAGAATGGGAGATGCAACAGCACATGGAGGAAAAATAGTATTAGGAGCTTTTAATGTAATGATAGGTGGGTAGTGTTAATATAAATAGAAAAAAAGAATTTTTAGGCGCGGGTTGGTCTTTTCCTATAACATTTTCGGTTGGAAATTATCAACTTGAAGTCACTAGGTACGAGAATAATATCAAAGATTCTATAGACATAATAATGCAAACCAACTTTGGTGAGCGACCTATGAGTCCACAATTTGGATCAGGACTTCAACAATATTTTTTTCAAGAAATGAATGAAACGCTTAAAGCTGAAATAAAAGACACTGTAACAAATAGCTTGTTAAACAACGAGCCTAGAATAAGTGTTTTAAATGTTGAGGTAGATTATGCTGATGTTTTAGAAGGCTTAGTAGAAGTTACGATTGACTACGAATACAATCAAACAAACACAAGACATAACTATGTATATCCTTTCTATTTAAAAGAAGGAACCAATTTGTAATAAATGAATGTAATTGATCAAAATAAAATGCTTAACTCGCTAGAATTAGCGCTAGAGAATCACACTCGTTTGATTGATAGTCGAACAGAGAAAGATGATTTGAATTTTTTGGTTAATTTTGCATCGTTACTTAACTTTTATGACAAAACAAATTCAATAAATGGAGATTGGAGTCCCTTTTTATTGAAAGATCCAGTTTTCTTAATCGCTTCAATAGCAAAAACACCGTATACAAAAATACATTCTTTGTTTGTGCAAACTTGCATAACTCTTGAGGAGTTATTAGCGTGTAAAAAAAATACTTCAGAAGTAAATAAAGAGGGTAAAAGCATTACAAATTGTTTTAATCAGCTATTTAATCAATTAATAGGCATATTTCATTTAGTGGAAAGGTGGATTCATTTTATGCTAGAATCACCTCTTGCTTATAATTTAAAAGACTATACAATTAATCAAGTAAAAGAGAAGTATAGTCAATTTTTATGGGCACTTCTTTGGTTGAAGGAACAATTGCATGTTGGTAAACAAATAAAAGGAATAAATTCAGTAAATAAGTATTTTTATAAATCATTTAATCCAAAAATATGGAAACAAAGTGATGTAAAGCTTTCTTATTTGGAATTATTAGAACTAAAATATCCATTAAAAGAAAATACAGAATGTGATTTTTTCAATTCATTAAAAACAACTGGAGAAACTATTTTCTCATTCTTCAACAGTATTATAGAATATTCATTTGTAGAATTTAAAAATATAAAAAAGGAGAAAAGTTTATTTCCTGATACTTTACTACTTCAAACATTCACTGAATTGATGAAGATTTATAAAAGTCAGTTGAACGGACTAACAGAAAAACATTTAAGATTCTATTATAAAGACATCTTACGTCAAAAAAAACAATTAGCCAAAGCTGATTCCGTGTTTGCTTGCGCAAATTTATCTGAAATTAATACTCCTTTCTTATTAAAAAAAAATACACTGTTTAATGCAGGACAGTATGCTGATGAATCAACTATTTTATTTAAAACAACAAATAATGTTTCATTGAGTCCAGCGAGTATTACAAAAGCATACACAGTTACTCAAAAAATAAAAAAGAATGGTTTTTCTAAACTACATAAAAAACAAATTGAAGATGTAGGAATAGTAAAAACAAATGAAGAAGGAAACATTCAAAGCTGGAAAACTTTTGGTTCGCAGAATAAACCAGAAGGGAAAGAAGTACCATTAGGATTTGCAATAGCTTCCCCAATGCTACAACTAAAAGAAGGTAGTAGAGAGTTGAATTTAAAATTTACTTTTTTAACCAAAATTAAAAATCTAAGTTTTTTTAAAAAAGGACAATATTTTTTAAGTACGGAAGAAGGGTGGTACATGCTTTCAAAAGAGAATATTGAAATAACTAGAAATGCCAAAAACAAGCATAAGATTCATTTTAAAATAATTCTAGATAAAACAGCTCCAGCAATAGTTTCTTTTCAAAAAAAACCAGACGGTGTTACTAGTACATGGCCAATGTTTAAGATGAGTTATGATGAGTTCGTAGATATAACGAACCCACCTAAAATAAAATCATTAGAAATAAAAGTGGCTGTAAAAGGAATAAATTCATTTCAGTTATATAATGATTATGGATTGTTAGAAACAGAAAAACCTTTTCAACCTTTAGGACCTACACCAGAAAAAGATCAAAGTTTTATGATTGGTAGTTCTGAAATTTTTAGTAAACCAGTAAAAACTTTTTCTGTTCAATTAAATTGGAATAATTTACCTAGTAATTTTACAAGTTACTATCAACAGTATAATAAGTATTTGGCTGGCTATTATAATATGCTGCCTAGTGTTATTAAAGCTAGAGAAAAAAAGAAGACTTCTTTTTTTAGTAGAATATGGCCTTTTAGTAAAAAGAAAGAAATAAAAGTAGTACCAGTTTATGATAAACCTTATAGTGATGAGTGTTTTAAGGTAATTTTTCAATTACTACAAAATAAGCAATGGCTTCCTGTTGAAATGGATGTAAGTTATTCTTTTTTAGATAGTTTACTTAGTGAAGAGTTGAAAGGTGCCTACAAAAGAGAACTTTTCCAAAAGGTACTTTATACTAATGCTAGTATAAAAGTTAGCGACGTATTAACCATAAAAAAACAGCATGAAGTTAGTGAGTTATTTACAATTAAAGATGTTTTTAAAATTACAGCAAGTTTAAATATAAATGAAGAACTAACTCTAGTAGATAAACTAAAAATAAAAGGATTATTAAGTATAGAAGAACGATTAGTTATAAGTGATATTTTAAAAGTAAAAGATGAACTAAGCATTAATTACTTAACAAAAAATCAAGAAAAAGTTAAAGTAATTGAGCTTTTTGAGTTAAATCAAGACTTAAAAGTAAGTGATGTTTTTTTGTTAAATGAAAAAGTAAGTGTAGATAATACATTAACGATTAAAGAACATCTAAATAATACAGGAATAACGTTATATAAAAATCATAGAGTTATATCATTAGACTTAGAAGTTAAAAATCAATTCTCTATAAACACTTCTTTAAAGATTGAAGATATTTTTGAAATCAACAAAGACTTAGTGGTTAATGATTTGCTAACAGCTAGAGGAAATGAAGTTATAAAGTTAAAAAACGACGTAACCTTAAATAATTTATTAAACCTATATTTAGGAGACTCAAGTACATTAATAAATTGTGAAGGAAGTTTAGTTTTAAAAGACGAACTGAAAAATAGTACTAGTTTGAGTATTTATGGAAAGTTGCAATTTGAAGAAGATATTAGTCTAGAGAGTATAATAAAGATTCAAGAAGAGCTGTCTTTTCTAGAAATAGTTAGTATAAATACTCAGGTAATTGAAAAAAATGCTACAATTCAAATTAATAAACTTAAAAAAGATAGTGTTTTTGGATCTACAAAAATTTCAGAAGTTCAAAAAAATATAAATCCAGCTATTCAAAACACACTTTTAGAATTTACAGAGGAAACTTCTACAGGGTTTATTCGTATGCAATTAGTAGAACCAAACTATGGATTTGGAACATCATTGTATTCAAAAATAGTAAGTGCTATTGCCTTATATAATGCTGATGGGATTGCTTTAAATTTTAATGAAAAGAAGGTTGAATATCCCTTAGCAAAACCAGCCAATGAGCCTTATACACCTATTGTAGGTTTATTTAAAGGAAAGTATACAAGTAGCATAACATATAATTTTTTAGGTGAAGAGAATCAATATCCTATACAGTGTTTTTATTATGATGTATTTAAAAATTACAAAGTATATGATACAAGCTTAACGAAGAAAAAAAATACAGTGATACAAAATGGTTTTCCTGAATTGTTACCAAAAGTTGAAAACAAAGGGAATTTGTTTTTAGCACTAGAAAAAGTAATAGCTCCTTCGGCAGTAAGTTTTTACTTTGAATTGGCACAAGATTATTCTGCTTTAAATCAAGAGAAACAAGAAATTAACTACAAGTACTTGGCGAAAAGTAGCTGGAAAGAGTTGCCTTTATTTTCAGATACAACAGATAAATTAGGTTGTTCAGGTATTATTACTTGTAATATTCCGTCAAGGATAACAACTATACATAACACGATGCCTAATGGTGAGTATTGGTTGTGTATTGGTGTAAAGAGTGATCCTGATGCTTATGGTGAAACGACTTTTTTAAAAACAAATGGGTTTGAATTACAAAGAACAGGAAGTCAATATAAAAACACTTCGAAAAAACCAGTAATAAAACCAAATGCAATAGAAGGACCACATACTGCCATTCCAGAAATTGCAGCTGTTACACAACCATTTTCTTCCTTTGGAGGAAAAATGTCTGAAACAGAAGAACAAATGAATAAGCGAGTGAGTGTACGCTTAAAAACAAAAGATAGAATAGTAACAAGTCAAGATTATTACAGAGAAGTCATAGAAGTATTCCCAGAAATTTATTATGTAAAAGCAACATATGATAAAAAAATAAAAAAAACAGTAGTATATGTGGTTAAAAAGGTTCAGAAATGTACAAGCTCAATGGCGTTTAAACCTTTAGTAAATCAATGCTATCAAGAAAAAATTGGGAAGTATTTAGAAAAAAGAGCTTCAAGGTTTGCTAATATTCAGGTGAACAATTTTGAGCTTATTTATATCAAAATAAAGGGGAAAGTAAAAATAGTTTCTGGCTACGAACCTAAAGGAGTAGCTCGAAAAATAAATAAAAAAATTAACGTTTTTTTATCTCCTTGGATAACGACTTCACAAAAACAAATTACCATTAATAAAGGAGTAAGTGTTGCACAAGTCTCTGAGTTTATTAAGAGTTTTAAAGAAGTTGAAAGTATCGTATTTCTCGAATTGTATTTAGGAAAAAAAGAACAAAGTTCAGGAAAAACTATATATAAAAAACAACCCTATCATACAATAAGTCTCTTAGATATAAAGTCGTCAGATTTGTTAGTGCCATCATTAAATAATGCCGAAATAATCTATATGTAATGGAAGAATTAAATCACATAGAAAATACCATATTACCTATAGAGCTTAACTTTGATGAACTCAAAGAACTAGGACTTGCTTATATTCAAAAAAATAATGATAATACTTGGACGAACTTAAACCCTAGCGATCCTGGAGTTACTATTTTAGACCAATTGTGTTTCGCTTTTACAGAGTTAGGATATTGTAATAACTTTTTGATAAAAGATATTTTAACCAATAAGCAAGGAAAATTAATAGTTAAAAATCAGTTTTACCTTCCTGAAGATATATTAACAACTTCTCCTATTACAATTAACGATTTTAGAAAGTATGTAGTTGATAAAGTAAAAGAAGTAATCAATTTACAAATAACAGCTGTAAAAAGTCAGGCTAATGTTTACAAGGTAGAAGTGTTATTAAACAGAAGAATAGATAAAAAGAAGCTTGTTGAAACAGTTACGTTTAATAATCAAGAAAAAAAAGTAACTGTAAAGAGTCAAGAAGAAATGATTTTAGAAAATACTTTTTTTGTTCTGAATTCTTGTAGAAACCTGGGAGAATTGTTTTTATATCCAACTTCTCTTGTAGCTAAAAAGTACCGAGTATATGGACAGTTAGAAATAGAAAGCGGATACAATATAAACACTGTTTTAATAGAAATAGAGACAGCAATAAATAATTATGTTTTTCCTAAGTTAACCCAAGCTGGATATAATGAGTTAAAGGAAGAAGAGACGACGAATACAATTTTTAATGGGCCAAAATTAGCAAATGGGTGGGTTGCAGAAAGTAATATGGCTCCCAAAAAAAATAAAATTCAAGCTTATGAATTAACAGAGATTATTCAATCGATAAAAGGGGTGTTATCAATTTCAAACGTATCATTTGGTAATGTTGAAGAAATGTACGAAGTATTCTCATCTGAAGATGAAATACTAGTATTTAACTTTATTGATTTGTCAGAGGAAAATAGTAATGGTCTACAAGTTTTTACAAAAGGAAAAGATATAAGTACTAGTATAAATACTTCAGTTATAAAAGAACTATCAGGTTTAGATGACACTAATAGTCAAATAAGTAAAGTTTCAACAGTAAGAATGGCTCCAGAATTGCCTGAAGGAACTTATAGAGATATTAGTAGTTATTACTCTATTCAAAATACATTTCCAGACGCATATACAGTAGGTAGTGAAGGGGTAAGTGCTAATGCAACCGCTTTTCAGATAGCACAATCTAGACAGTTAAAAGGATATTTAACACTATTTGATCAAGTGCTAACTAATCAGTTTATGCAA
This sequence comes from Tenacibaculum sp. DPLXC6, assembly GCF_056815515.1. Classification (NCBI taxonomy): domain Bacteria; kingdom Pseudomonadati; phylum Bacteroidota; class Flavobacteriia; order Flavobacteriales; family Flavobacteriaceae; genus Tenacibaculum; species Tenacibaculum sp. DPLXC6. Next base: position 1,100,468 of record NZ_CP141806.1, on the reverse strand, counting down.
TTGGCAAGTCTTGATAAACTTTTATCTTTTGAAAACTCAGTAACAGGAGCTCCATCAGACCAAGAACAGTTTTATAGTGTTCAAACCGCTTTTGAAAATGAACATCCAGAATATCCATCTCCCTATGTTTGTTTTTCACCAACATATTACTATCAATCACTATATAAAGAAGTACCACACATACGCCCCCTACTGCGTAACTTTAAAAAGCATGAGTTCAGTTATGAAATTCAACCTATTGCACAAGCGGTAAACAATAGCTGGAAAAAGTATCAAACAGACCCATACAATTCTTATATGTGGGGATTGATGGCTTTTATGGAAGATGAAGACATAAACTTAGAAAGGAGAAACAAAATACTCAACCATTTATTAGCGAGACATGGTGAATCCCCAATGCTTCTTGATATTATTATTGAAGGAACTGTGTATTCAGGAAACTCACAAAAAGATAAAGTGATTATTAAAAGTTTGTATTTACAAAACTTAGGGCTTTTATCATACTATAGAGCCAAAGCATATAATTTTATTGGAGCTACCAAATTAACAACTAAACATATTGAAAGCTCTAGTAAATTACCAGAAAAAGAATATCAAGAGTTGCAAAAAAAACTAATTCAAGGAAATCAGAAAAACTTCATTTTTGATACACTTAAGGTAGATGAGGAGCAAAAAATAACCAATCTAGATTTTACAGATTTTTCAGGAGTAGAATTAAAATTAAACCTACTCTTTGCTTTAAATATATATTATCAAGATTATTTAGTAAATAATAATGATGCCTTTGCATATTGGTTAATTACTCAGCGAAAAGGTTTTTTATGTATTGAAACTAATTTATTAAAAGAATCGGTGGATTATGAAATAGTAATTACTGAAGGTTTTAAGGGTGAATTATATTGGAAACTACCACGAAAACTAACTTATAATGAACTCATAGAGTTAGAGTGTTTGTTAAGAAGGCAAGTTGATTTTATAGAATTACGCAGCAAATATTTACTAGTAAAAGAGGAAGATAAAATTTATGAAGAGAGTGATTTTAATAGTATAGAAAACTCTTCATATAAATGGTCAGTTAAAATACCTTTACAAGAGGGAGCTTTGTCGGTAATAGATTTATTTTTTGAGAACGAACTTCTTTTGGTTTTTCCTGAATTTTTTGAAGGCACTTCAAGTTTTAAAATCTCAGATTTTAAAAACAGATTGTCTTATTTTTTAGAAAGTGAACTACCAGTACAAGTAATGGCAAAAAGTCTTTTTATAAAAGATGACTTCTTGAAAGAGTTAATTTTGGCGTATGCTAATTGGTATAATAGTTTACGCTTTAATCAAGAGAATGGTGCTATGCATGGAGTAGGTTTGAGAAGTAGTGCGAAAGAGTTGGTTAAGATACTTTTTGAATTAAACCGATTAAGTGATGCTTAAAAACAACAATCATATCGTAGCACGTTGCCATTGGAATACTTCTTTTGATAATAAAGATAAGGGAACAGAACTACAAAATACAATTAGTTATTGGAGTGAGCATCATATGCCTAGAGAGATAAGCAGTGTTTTTGATGTTGTATGTCCAGAGGAACAAACACTTAAAATTAAAAGTTTAGAACTCAATTTAGGCATTATAAATTATGAAAACTTAGAAGAAAGTTTATACCTAAAATTAAAAGCTCAATTGTTATTGAAGCTTAATGATATTTTAATGTATCCAAGTAAATACTCACAAAGTATTGAGGTTGTAACGGAAGAAAACACTCATTTAACTACGTTAAAATATTTTTTATTAAAAGGGGTGATGCCATGGAATTATCAAAAAATAAAAGGCTCAGTTAACGAGATTTTTGAACATCAATTACAACATAATAAACAAGAGATGATGCTTATGATTGAGGAGGTTGGAGTTAAAGAATATGTACGTAAACGTATTGCATGGCAACTAAAAGAGGAGCATATAAAAGAAATTATTAAAAACATAGAGAGAAGTAATGATAATTACATTATTGAGTTTTCTGAAGAGTTTGTAAAAATTCAAGAACAAGAATCAATTGTTAAAACTAATCTTCAAGATTTTAAAAAGAATTTACTGTTTTGGATTCTTAATTATTTGTTTGCTGAAAGAGGTACAATGTTTAATAAGATAGAGTTTGTACAAAGCAATATTCAACAAATGGCAAGGCACTTTAATATGGAGTATTATGAACTTTTTGCTTTGATTGAAGATGCTGTAGATAATGTACATGAACAATCGTATGTTAAAAATAATTTTATTTTAATTCTGTCTATCCTCTCTCAAAAACAACAAAATACTTTTTACAAGTACCCTTCAACTGAAAGACAAATAGAAAAGCAATGGCAGTTATTAGAGTATTTTTTACAATCACCTAATAATTGTAGTACAGTATATCAGAAAAAAAGATTAGAAGAACTCATACACTATTTATCAACTATAAACTCATTTAGGTTTAAAGAAACAATATCTTTTTTAGATAATCACTCTTTTAATACACTGGCGTTAAGTGAAAATATATCTGAGGAGTCTTTAAGTATATTATGTAAAGCATTGTCTCCTACTAATGGAGTAAAGTTAATAAGTCAGATAACGTTTTTAGGTAAATTGGAGTTAGAAAAACATTTTAAGCTTTCTAAAAAGTGGTTGTTTGGTAAAGGGATTCTATATTTAAAAGAAAAAAAAGGAAGTTTTTCGAGTAAAGAGTTTTCTAATTACATAATAAATGAAGTAAATAAAACTCAAAAAACACCAAAAATAAAAATCTTTGAAAGAATATTAAACACACCACTTTTAACAACACATAAAAATACAGAAAACCTAGATGTTTTTAAAGGGTTAAAACAGCTCTATACATTAGAGCTTTCAAAAGAAATACCCACTTTTTCAAAAAAACAACTAGTAAAGATTCTAAACGAGTTAGAAAAGACCTCAACAAAAGGGAAGCAATCAAGATTTACAGAACAATATTATGCAATTCTTCATGAGTGGCTTAGAGAAAAATCAAAAGCTGTTTGGAAAGTGTTTACAACTTATAAAAATCAAAAATTTATTAAAGAATTACTTTTTGAATTACTCAGTGACACAAGGGTTGTTATTCCAGTATTAAAAAATGTATTCCCTAAACAATATCGAATATTAAAAAGGTTAGAACTCAGTATCGATGAGGTTGTAAGTAGTAATCAGGCATTGCTTAAAAGTTTAAAAAGTATAAAAAAAGAACTACTAATTAAAGCATCAAGAGTACTTATAAGTAATCAAAAGTTAAACACTACATCTTTTATAAAATTAGTTTTAGAATTATTAATTTTTCAAGAACAACAATCGAATAGTAAGTTGTATGAAGAAGGAGTTATGTGTGTTGTAGAGTCTTTTTTTAAAAAAAATGAAGAGTTTTCTGAAACACAAAAAAAAGAACTGAAAGTATTTGTTAATACAATAGTTAAAGTGTCTGTTTTAGAAAGGGTTAAAAAATACATTGAAGAGCATAATAACAAGCAAAAAGAAGTAGCAGTAATGTTAACTGTTTTAGTTCGCGAGAAAAAAGTAAGTTCTAAGGATTTTAAGCAGTATGAAAAAAAAATAAGTCAATATTTACTAAAGGATGGTTACACACTTCAAGAGGATTTTATAAAAGAATATCAGAAACAAAAAGATCAGTTTAGTAGACTTTATTCAGCAGTAGAAATAAAGAAGGTTATAACAGAAATATATTGGCAAAGTATTGCAGATTACCAAGTTTACAAAGGAGATAAAATAAAGTTTACAACATTTTTTAAGGCTTCTATTTTAGAGTTTTTAGGGGGAGTAAAAAATGAAATAGATAAAGGCGGAAAATCAAAAAAGTTATATAGAGAGGAGAGAATAAGAAATAGCATAAAGTTTAAAGGGCAAACTTTTTTAGTAAAAGAAATTTTATATCATATAAAAAAAGCTATTAAGAATGGAGTTTTAAAGATTGAAATTAAAGGAAAATCTTTAGGTTTTAAAGAAGTGTTTTTTTTTCTTTTAGAGGAATATCCAACACAAATACATGAATTACTTAGAGATAAAACTATTACAGAAAAACAAATTAAAGGTCTACAGTCAGTTATACCTTTTCAACAGTTTATTATACTCATAGCTAAGGGAAGATTAAGAGCTGTATACAAAGATATTTCAACCTTGTTTTCTTTGGTTCAAGAGTTTGTCGATAGCTCAACTAAAATAGAAAAAGAGTTCTGGAGAGAAACTATTCAGTTAATTAGAAATCATAAAAAAACTAGAGAATTAAAAGGATTCATTAAAATAGTTTTGGAAGAACTTTCGGTTAAAGAAATAAGGGCATTAGATATTGTACGTGTTATTAAAGATAAAGATATAAAACTACCGAGTACTTTAAAACAACTATTGGTAAAAAGAAGCTCAACTTTTGAGCTGTTAGAGGAGTTAGATAAAGAAAACAATACTCCTAAAATTATTACTCCAAACTATAAGAGAAAAACTTTAGAAAGATTAATAGAATCTCTATGTATAGAAGATAAAATACCATCTTGGTTTTTGCATTTAACACCAGTTACAATTAAGGGGTTAATAAACGAAGTTTTAAGAGATACCCCATTAATAGTAGTGTCAGTATTAAGAAAAAATATAGTTTCAGATACTCAGCTTAGTAAACTAGCAGATAAAATAAAAGTTGAAACTTTAATTAAATCATTAAAGGAGCTGTATCCTAATCAACAAATTCAACTAAATACAATTGAAAAATTATATAAAGCAATAGGACACATTTCAACAAAAAGTATAAATGCAGAAGAAGTTCAGCAAGTACTACTTATAAAAGTGTTGAAAAGCTGGATAACTTCTAATTGGAAACTTATAGGAGCTACTTCAATATGGAAAGAACTTTTATGGGAAGTATGTACTAAGAAAAATATAGAAGAGCGTCAATTTTTAGAAGCTTTAGATGATGTTAAAACGCAACTTCCTACGCAACTACAATTGAGTTATAATGAGTTAGAGAAATTGAAAAGGATAGAAAACACAACTCAAAACAAAATCAGAAAACAAGAAAGTATGAACGAACAAAATAATGATAAACTAGCTGTTGGGATAACTGTCCCAAATGCAGGGATAGTGTTGTTAAATAGTTATTTTTTAATACTATTTGAACGATTAAACTTAGTAAAAGACAACAATTTTATTTCAGAAGAAAAGCGTTTAGATGCCATCCACTATTTACAATATATAGTAACAGGAATGACAAAAACAGAAGAATCGTTACTAGCACTTAATAAAGTGTTCTGTAATGTTCCATTGTCTCAACCTATACATGATGAAATACAAATGTCTAATAAAGATAAGAAGTTGATAGAAGGACTTTTAGAAGCAGTAATTGATTATTGGAACGCTATTGGAGCTACCTCAATACAAGGATTTAGAGGAAATTGGTTAGTGCGTAACGGAATTTTAAGAGAAGAGGAAGATCGTTGGAGTTTAACAGTTGAAAAAAGACCATATGATGTTTTGATGTTAAAATCTCCTTTTTCTTTTTCAATTATAAAGTTACCATGGATGCCAAAACCACTTCATGTAACGTGGCCTTTTTAAAAGAAGTATAAGATTAATCAAACACTCGGTAGAGTGATAAAAACAAATAATAACCTAAACCAAATTTTATGAATTCTTACAATGAAAACCTGCACTCAAGTGTTGTATCGGCACTAAATGAGCAGGAATTAAAATTACAGAAAACGAAAGCTACTTTGGATGCTTCAATGTTTTCTCTATACTATGCTGAAGGAGCTAGAATAACAGCTGCTGAAAATCTTCACAAAGCTAATGAACAATTTAGCTTTCAGCAATTAGTAAAAGAACAAGCAGTTATTGACAGTGATTTGTCTACTAATGTATTAGCTTCTGCTAATTTAGGAAATGAGTTAGTAGCAAAATCAGTAACAAATACCTCGGTTGCAGCTGCAAATGTACAAATAGCATCTAATGCTATTTTAAAATTAGCAAGTGATACAGGAAGCATTTTTAGTATGGTTAATGCAGCCGATTATGGTACAGAAATTTATGATCAAAGTAAAGAAGCTTATGAGTTAATGAATGAGACCGCTTATTTAGCTGAAAAAACATCGCAGTATAGTATGGAAGCATCAACTTTAATAGCAGAAGTACCTTCCAATACACTATCTAAAAAAGCACAAACAACAGACACATCTATTAAAAGTTTGTTAGAGGCAGTTACTACTAATTTTAATACAGCTTCAGCGAATGTGGCAACAGAGTCAGCTTCATTAGCAGATACAAACTCTAAAGAAAAAGCAAAAGAAGGAACTTTAGAAAATATAAATACAGTTTATAACTCTGAAATGCAAGCTTATAGTTTATATAATAAGGAGTTGAATCTAAACTTATTAGTAAAAGTACCAGATGTAATTGGAGAGCGAAGTAATTATAAAGTTAGTTTCAATAGTTATAAAAGTCCTTTTAATAAAGGAAGAAAAAGAGGGTATCCAGTAAAAAAGTACTATATTTTTTTAGTAAAGAATGATAGAAAAGAGATTTTTTCAATTTCTGATGCAGAGGCATTAATTTTAATGGAACCAGACTCAAAAAGGTATTTAGAGTTACCTAGTGTAGCTGATGATAAACACGAAATTGATATCTATCAATCACAATTAAAAGATGTTGATGGTAAATCAATGGGATTAGGAGAAAATTATGTGGTGTTTGTTTTTGCTGTACTAGATAATGAATATAAAAAGCTTTTAAGCACTTTTGATGATTATCTATCTGCTCCGTCAGCTATGTTTCGTTTAACAAAACAACTTGCAGCTCCAGACTCAAATACAATTAAAGTAATAGATAATAAAATGCTATTTCATATTGATGAAAATGAAGATGATGAAGTAGAATATCGTTGTATGTTTTTACCAAATAATAAGAAGCTAGTAAAAGGATTATTAACAGTAGAAGGTTTAAAAACCATTGAAAGCGAAACTAAAAAATTAGAAAGAATAGCTGATAAATACGATCCAATTATAGCTAAGCTAGAGTCAAAAATAAATAACCTTACTTCAGAAAAAGGAGGGGTTGAAGATTTATTATCGGTAAATATAGAGGAACAATCGAGTGATGATTTAGAAGCAAAAGAGCTCAAAAAACTAAAAGATGAACGTAAAAAATTAAAAGTTGAGTATAAAAATACTTCATCAGAATTATCCAAATTAGAAAAAGAGCTAACAATAGTTGAACGTAAAAAGCAGCAAGCTATCAATAGTATTGAAACTCCTGAGCATATTCAACCAGGATTCTTTTTTAATTATACCATTGCTTCAGGGCTAAACATAGAAACTTATTCAGTAGCAAAAAAAGTAGGTAAAGAAGGTGAATGGGAAGTTGAAATAACGACAAGTACTACAGATAATTTTGGAAATAGATTACATGAAGAAGATAAATATATTCCAGTAGTACTAGCAATGCCAGATGAAGGAGAAGGAATAAACAAACAAATTGTAGGAGCTTTATCAGACTTTCAAAACACAAAAGACTTTATCTATAAAAAAAAGTCTTCTAATGTATTAACAAATAAAAAATAAATCATGGCAACATTAAATATAATAAATACAAATCCTAATAAATACGGAGTTACAGAAAAAAAGAAATCAGAATTAGATGCATTGACAAATCAGGTTTTATATGCACAAGACAAAGTTGAACAATTGCAAGCTATTGTAAACTCACTAACAGAAAAATCACAGTTATTACAGTCACAGTTAGCTACTGAGAAGGCAAATAAGGATTTAGCTTTAAGTAATAAAGAATTGTTAGATCAAGTAGTAGATAATGTAATTGATTTGTTAACAGCTTCCCATGGAACTTTTGATAAAGTTGTGTGTTCAGACTCAAGAATCAAAGATGTTTCTAATAGTATAAAAGAGGTAATGGATAAACTGATTTATTCAGCAGAAGTAGTTAATAAACTGTCAAATCTTGTCATAAGGAAAAAAGTGCAAAATCCATTGATATCAGATGAATTAGTAACGATGGTTACCAACGCAGGAAAAGATGCTAATAATGCAGTAGCATTAACTCTTACAGCGTTAAACTCAGTATTTGCTTCGCAAGCAACAACAGTAGAGTCAGAAGGAACCATGTCTTTAGAATATTTATATGCAATTAAGTTGTATGAATTTATTACTGGAGAAAATTTATCAGAAGATCCTGCAGATGATACCTCAAAAAAGGTGATTAATATAATAGATAAAATTAGACTTAATAAGAGAAAGATTATCATTATAGAAGAAGAAACTACAGTAAATGAGCCAGAAAAAGCTTGTATTAAAGAGTTAATATACAAAGCATATAATAAAGCTTCATTAAGGTATAAGCAAGTGTTAATAGCTAGTAATGATGCAATGAAACAACTTAGTGAGGCAGAGACTGCTTTGAGTAAAGAAACAGGGGTTTTAAACTCATTACAATCAGGGTTAGCAGCAGCAAATGCAGCAGCTTTAGCTTCTTAAATAATTTATAACATAACGTAGTTGAAATATAATTGTATTTCAACTACGTTTAAAATAGTATTATCATGAAAAATATCACCAAAAAATTTTACATCGATTTTTATAACAGAACTAATGCTTTTATACCTTCAAAACCATTAAATCAACATATATATCCAGGAGATTTTTTTCAAATACATAAAGGAGAAGTTATTGTATTAGGTAATATTTTTAAAAATAACATTATAGCTGTGGATGAAGTAAGTTTAGAATATGGTATAGAGCTGAATTCATATAATTGGAATTTTAGTAATGGAGTAACAAAACCATACTCAGGTAGAGATAGTGGTAAAAACCCTATTGAAGGAAACTTTGGATACAGTAAGCAAATATTAGCTTTTCAAGAGTTTGGAAGCTTCTTTTTTACAAGCCAACAACCAAAAGCAGTTAGAATTTTAAATTGGAATGAAATTGCTTCAGAACTAATTATCAAACTTACACAGGTTTTATATTCTTTTAGAGAGGTATATGTAGTAACAGATAGTGTTGCTACTGAAAGTTGGTCATTAGTAATTTCAGGCTCTAACAAAGGAGAGTTGGAAATAGCTTCAGAATCGGAAGATTCAGGGGTAATAGAACTATTTGGAAAAGCAAATTCAAAAACAATTCAAGCCAGAGATATAGAATATTATCACAAAGAAAATAAAAAAATACCATCTTTTTTTAAAGCCAAAAAACTCATAGTACAGCCAGAAAAACTTGAAGTGTTTATAAGTGATTTAATTAGAGAGAGAACAGGGGTAATAGATTGGGCAAATGGTTTATTTAAAAGTAACTTTCATAATGAAACATTCACTATATCAGCACCTAAAGACAAGCCTATATCTGTATTAGATATGTTACAAGCAAATCAGTTAAATCCCAATACAGCATTGCAATATTTTACATGGGAAAATACGAATTTAGATGATGTAGAAAAATTATTTATTTCTTATGGAGATTAATAATAACATACAAGTATTGTATAATGAAGTTTTATGGCTACAAGAAGTCATACATAATGTTATAAGTACTTATTTAGAACACGAAGGAGAAAGACCTCATTGGACACAAATACCACAACCTAATATAACCAATGAAGAATCTACTTATGCTCAGTTTGTACTAAAATGGGAACTAAATAGCTATCAAAGATTAGCATTAGCATTGGCACTAGCTCCTCAATTAAAACCTGAAATTTTAGATGTTTTCTTTGGGAGGAATAAAATTTATGATCGTGGTTTTACAGAGTTTGGCGGGGTAATAGAAAAGAATCATAGCGGTTTTTTACCTACTGGACAAACATTACTATTCTTAATTACTGCAACAGAACCACATTTAAGAAATAAAGTTTTAGAAATTTTTAGCAAAGAGAACATTCTTATAAAAGAACAAGTAATATTTATTGAAGAAACAGAAAGTTTTATACCTGAGTATAATGGAGTCTTAGCTTTTAGCAAACGATGGTTTCACTTTTTTGTTACTGGAGAAAAACCAAAACTAGAGCATAGTAGTAATTTTCCTGCTCAAAAAATTACAACCCATTTAGAATGGGAAGATGTGGTTTTGAACGATGTAGTTATGGATCAGGTATTAGAATTAAAATCATGGCTTGAACATGGGAACACTTTGATGAAGGAATGGGAGTTGTTTAAAAAAATTAAACCAGGCTACAGGGCGCTTTTTTATGGTCCACCTGGTACAGGAAAAACCTTAACGGTTTCCCTGTTAGGAAAAGTGTCAAAACGAGAAGTATATCGGGTAGATTTATCGATGATTGTTTCAAAATATATTGGAGAAACTGAGAAAAACCTATCAAAAATTTTCGATATCGCGCAGTATAAAGATTGGATTTTATTTTTTGATGAAGCCGATGCGTTATTTGGAAAAAGAACAGAAGCCAATAGTTCTAACGATCGACATGCCAATCAACAGACATCCTATTTGTTACAGCGAATAGAAGACTTCCCCGGAGTAGTCATTTTAGCCTCCAATTTAAAAGGAAATATGGATGCTGCTTTTACCAGGAGGTTTCAATCAATGATTCATTTTAATATGCCAGAAATTAGTGAACGTTACCAATTATGGAAAAATGCTTTTTCAGGAAAATGTAAGCTTGATAAAGAGATTGATCTATGGCAAATAGCGGAAGAATATGAGCTAGCTGGTGGAGCTATTATAAACGTATTACGCTTATGCGCTCTATCCGCTATTACTAGAAATGATACTATCGTTACAAAAGAAGAGCTTTTAGAAGGAATTCGAAAAGAGTTCAAAAAAGAGAATAAGACAATTACTACTATCTAAGATGGGAGAATATATAAAACATAAGAAAGAAAAAGAATCAAACATTTTTCAAAGAAGAGAAGGTAAAGGAAGTTTTCTAGAAGATAATAGAGGTCAAAATTTACCACCCATCCAAAGAGGTAAAAAAAATGAAGATGACGATAGTGGTGATGATTATCAACCACCATGGGCGAAAAAACAAAAAAGATTTGCATTTAAAGCAGATAAACCTACTAAGCTGATCAAAAAAACAGCTCATAAAAGAAAACATTATGATAAAGAAAAATATGATGCAGTTTATACATGTCCAGCCTGTAGAAGACCTTTAGGATATATAAATAAAGGGTCGCAAAAAATGAATTTGACTAAGTTTTCTTATACAAGTAAGAATAATAATTTAAAAAGTCAAAGAGCATTAACATTAGATCATTTCCCACCTTGGGCAGGAAGACTAAGTAAATTAGAAAGTAGAAATGCTACGGATCAAGAAATGAAAGATGATTATAATGATGAAGATAGACTAAGAGCTCTATGTAAAAAATGTAATGAAAGCCATAAATACGAAAGTACAAAGCATATAGATTATGAGAGTGACGATGATGAAGAAGGATATATGACAGATAGTGAGGAGCCAGAAAATTCAGGATTTTACAGTCCTTTTAGGTATAAGAAAGATGATGATGATAGTGCTGGTGGAGGAGGAGAAATAACTGTTTAAAGAAGTGATAATTTTGAAAATTCTACAATTATGAAGTATAAAAATTCAAAAATAGTACAACAAAAAAATGCAAATTACAATAACGTAGGAAAAAAAGCCTTACAATTAAAGGACAATCGTTCTGTAAAGCACATAGCTACTGAAAGAAGCACTCAATTACGAGGATTAGATGAAGAAGATGATGAGTTACAACTAAAAGCAGATACCTTTCAAAAAACTGGGTTAGATGAGGAAGAAGAATACCCCCTACAAATGAAAGAGAACAATACAGGATTGCCTGATAACTTAAAGTCGGGTATCGAAACTATGTCCGGCTATTCGATGGATGATGTCAACGTACATTACAATTCCAATAAACCAGCACAATTAAACGCACATGCTTATGCGCAAGGAACAAATATTCATGTAGCAAGCGGGCAGGAAAAACATTTAGCACATGAAGCATGGCATGTAGTTCAGCAAAAACAAGGAAGAGTACAACCTACAACTTCTTTTGGTGGAGCACAAATAAATGATAATGAAGCATTGGAAAATGAAGCCGATATTAAAGGAAAAGAAGCTTTAGAAACTAATTCAACAAAATTTATCGACTTAAAACATCATCCAGAAGCTAATCAGGTTGTTCAGGGTAAAACGAAAAACATAAAAATTAACCTTAAAACTGATAATGAAAGTAATTCGATTAGAGTTATTCAAGCTTTTGGTATCGCAAATGTTACATTAGGAAGAAGCCCTGAACACATTCCAATTATTGCTAATATCACATTTCATGAAAGAGTTCCTACAGATGCATCAGGTGGAAGAGGAGATCATGTTGTAGCAGAAACTTTAATAGAAAACTCTATAAAAATACTATCTGGTTTAACTATTGAGCAATTTTTGGATGAACTAGCCTATTTAGTAAAAACAAACCTTACAGGTACAGAAAAACCACTGCATACCAAACAAGAAGATGAAAAAAGAACAAGAGTTACTCCGACCTCATTGTTAGAATCTATTTATCAAGTTGATATAACTGATGAATTAACTTTATCGCAAAAACTAAGTGATTTAACTTCTCAATATTGGAGATTGTTAGAGAAACGTGAAATGACAGCCTTTAAACGAGGTGATGGAAAAACTACTGGAGGAGGAGAAGGTAAAGGAGAAGCAGATGCTATATTAAAACTATTAGATTTGGCCACTAAGTTAAAATCATTGCCACAGTCACTATGGTACGAAATTCACGAGGCAGTTAGACCTGTTGCACAAATAGTAGCAGAAGGGCTTATTGATATGAATGTGAGTAGTTTTTCAAAAGAAGAAATATTAATCATTTCTCGAAGAGCAGCAGAACACTGTGGTACCATTACAGGAATAGAAAACACTGATTGGAAAAACAAGGTTGGCGCCAAAATTTACTCATTTCTTACTGGAGAAAATATAGCACCAAAAAAAGCAGAATACCCTCTGTACTAATAAAAATTATTATTAGATGATAAAAAGTCTGTAATACAAGGCGTTATCATTAAATGATGCATTCATTTAAACTGTAAAAGTTGGTTAAATTGAATAAAAGTATGTATGTCCAACAAACAAAACTAAAAGAAAGTAAAAGATTAGTAGCTGCTAATGTTGTTGCTCAGAAAATGAGTGCTAATAAGAAAGGTATTGAGTTGGTAGATAATCGTTCAAAACGAAGTCAAATTATTCAAAAGAAGGAACCAATACCCTCTCAAACTTCACAAGAAGATACTTCTGTAATTCAACGATTTCCCTGGGGGAAAAGTGTAGTAACACCTGTTTTAGCTGCTGGATTAGGGTTTCTTGGAGATAGTTTTATTCCGGGTGTTGGAGGAATGTTGGGGATGGTTTCTGGAGCTTTACTAGGGTTGGTTGGAGGACAGTGGTTTGATACTCTACCAATCAAGCTCACTGGGCAAACTCCTACAAAACCTGTAAAAATGACCGATACCCAAGTGCAATATTCAGAGGATGTTGATGAGCATAAAGATAGGTTAGGGGTTAATACAAAGTATAGTCAGTTAAGTAATTTTGAACAAGACTTTCTAAATATACATACAAATGATAAGCAGATGACCAGTGGCTTACACCCGCAAACACTGAATGATTTAGGAATGAGGCTTAGTACACTTACAAGTAATGCGGATACTAGTAGAGGACAGACTAAAATGTCGCCCATGGGTAAAGCATATGATAAACATATATATGAAAAATTAGTATATGATGGAGCTATGGCTGAGGCGACAAAAACACATCAAAATAGCGGATATGAAAAAGAGATATTAGGAGAACTCCACCACTTACCCAATCAGCGACAAAAACTTATTCAAGATTTGGAAGAAGGCAACGCTAAAGATGCATTGTATCTGGAACTTAATCAAGAAATTCAGCCCCTTGTAAATGAGTATAGTCAACAAGTATCAATAGATTATTCTACGCCTATGCCGGCATTGTTAAGAGGTTATTTGCGTAGGGTAGATAACAATTTTAGAAGTCACAATCCAAAATATCCAGATCAAGGAACCAACGGAACATATGAACACTTGGTAGAACGATATGTTCAAGGAAAAAAGCGCGTGGTATTTGCAGATTCACCTTACGCAAAAGGCATTCCGCACGATGAAAATTTTGAACACAATAGAGAAGCAGCTATGAATCAAGCAATGTATGAACAAATCGTAACCGATCAGGCACAAGTACCTTCAAGTTATGCAGTACTTACAGGGCAAGCACACGTTGGAAATAATAGACATGGAATGCATTGGATTACAGGGTTGAAAAATCGACTAGGAATTTAGTAGTTCTTTTTCTGTTCATATAACACACACCCTTACCTCTTTTAGGTACGTTTAAAGTAAGTTGTTGAGCGTCAGTTTTGTTTTTTAATAACTTGTATAACATTAAAAAGTTATACATGTAAAATAAACCAATTATGAATCATTTAATATTCGAATCAACCATAGGTGTTAACTTTAGTAATACCTTTCAAAGTATAGGGAAACAAGTAAGTGCAACTACAGCAGCAACGCAAATAAAAGCAACAGGTGTTAAAACAGTTAAAATGTTTACATATAATCAAACAGATTGTATTAGTGCTTTTGCTAAGGAAGGATTACAAGTTTTAGTTGATATTCCTAATGGAGATTTAAAAGCTTGTGCTAGTAATGATACAGCTACTATAAATACCATTATAAAAGTATTATCAAATTATTCAACAACCATTCCGATGGTATGTGTAGGAAATGAACCTCTAGGAAGTTGGTGGGGAAATAAGTTTACAGGAGATCTTGTAAATGCTTTAAAAAATATTAAAAGTGCTATTACAAAGAAAGGACTTATTACCAAAGTAACTGTCCCTTTTAATTATGCTATTATGGGAAATTCATACCCACCATCAGCAGGAACTTTCAATGGTAGTCTTAAGAATACAATTTTAGATGTTTGTGCTATTTTAAAAGAAGATAATTCAGTGTTTATGGTTAATGTATATCCGTTTATTACTCAAAAAAATCAACCAAATAATGTTCATTTAGATTATTGTTTGTTTACTGCAAGTGAAAAGCATTGGGTTCATGATGGAAGTTATACATATAAAAATATTTTTGATGCAATGTATGATGCGTTATATGTAGCATTAGGAAATAATGGATATGGAAGCTTGTCTATCGTTATTGGTGAAGCAGGATGGCCTACAGGACCTACAGCTACTTACTCTACAGCAACAAAAGCAAATGCACGAACATTTAATCAAAATTTAATTAATCATTGTAAAAGTGGAAACGGAACACCACGTAACCCTAATGTTAGAATTCCTTGTTTTATTTTTGAAATGTATGATGAAGATAAGAAGCCAACTGACGCTGGTTTTTTTGAGCAACACTGGGGAGTTTATGGATATAATTCTCAAAGTAAAAATTATGAAGATAAGTATAGTTTAACTTGGTAACTAGTTGTATGATAAAAAAAAGGATAGTTAATTAACTATCCTTTTTTTATTTTTAATACCCATCAGGTCTTTTCCATCGAACAGGTGGAGTAGGCTCAGGTTTAGGAATGAATTCATTAGTTTTAAGCAAGCGTAAAGCTTCATCAACAGCCTTTTCGAGTTGAGGATCTTTTCCTTTTAAAACTTTACTTGGTTCTTGGTGTACTTCAATATCAGGAGCTACACCTTCACCTTCAACAGCCCAATTACCATCTAAATCAAAAAATCCACCACGAGGAGCAACCATTCTACCACCATCAATAAAAGCAGGTGTATCCCATGTTCCTACTAAACCTCCCCATGTACGAGTTCCTACTAAAGGCCCTATTTTTCTTTCTTTAAACATGTAAGGGAAAAGGTCTCCTCCAGAGCCAGCACGTTCATTAATGATCATCACTTTTGGTCCCCAAATACCAGCAATTGGGGTTGTCCATGGTTTTCTTTTATTAGCTTTACTGTTAAAATATCCAAAAGGTTTTCTAGATAATATATCAATCATATAATCAGCTGCACTACCACCACCATTGTTCCTTTCATCTATGATAACTCCTTTTTTATCTTGTTGAGAAAAGTAGTAACGGTTAAAAGAAGTGAATCCGTTGTTTGATGTGTTCGGAACATATACATACGCTAATTTTCCGTTAGACAGTTTATCAACTTTCCTTCTGTTTTCTTCTACCCAGTCTATAGAACGTAAACTTCTTTCGTTGGCAACAGGTTTTACCAAAATGGTTTTTGCTCCCTTAACTATAGGTTTAGAATTTACCTTAATATAAATTTCTCTTCCAGCTGTTTGCTCTAAGGCTTTATATAAATTGTCTTCTGAAGTAAGGGTAACTCCATTAACTTCTAATAAATAATCTCCTTCTTTAACATCAATTCCGGGAAGCCCTAATGGGGCCTTAATAGAAGGATTCCAACGCTCTCCTTTGTATATTTTAGAAAACTTGTATAAACCATTTGCTTTTTCAAAATCACAACCTAATAATCCAACAGGAACATAGTTGGTTTTAGGAGTATCACCTCCGTAAACGTATGAGTGACCAATAGCGACTTCACCACTCATAATGTCTACAACATAGTTTAAGTCAGTTCTGTGTCTTACATGATCAATCCATGGAGCGTACCATTGGTAGATTTTATCCCATGGGGCACCGTGTACATTGTCAACATATAAAAAATCTCTCATATAGCGCCAACCTTCTTTAAAGATTTGATGAGCTTCAGCTTTTGGATCGACCTTAATTTTTAAATTGGTTTTTATAGAGCCTTTACCAGGTTTTACTGGAGATTTACTACTAACAATACTCCAGTTTCCTTTACTTGATAGTAATACAGATTCTCTATCTTCTGAAACTGTTATTGAACGAGCTTCTTTGGTAAATTCAGTCGCTTTTTCTTTTGAAATATCATAGTCGTGAATAGTAGTACTTGGGCTGTTTTCATTTGCTTCTGCTACAAAAACATGATTTTTTGGAGCTTTGTATAAAGCTGTATAATTTTTAGCAGGCAATTTTAAAGCAATAGCTCTATTGAAAATGCCTTCTTCATCAATCACAACTTTTATTTTATCAGCTTCTTTTGATGTTTTTTTATCGTTTTTTTCTTCTTCTTCTTTGCTCTTTTCTTCAGAATCTTTTTTTTCAGCTTTCTCTTCGTCAGTTTTAGGTAGGTTAGGAGCTTTGTCTTTGCTGTTCAGAACAATTGCATATAAACTACGTGTTACTGAAGGGTCGTAAGAACTCATGTCTAACCACCCAGAAGCTAACCCGTAGTTGGTGCTAGCTAAGGTATACATATACTTTCCTGAAGCATCCCATACAGGAGAAATAGCATCTGCTAAAGGATCCGTAATTTGAACTGTTTTTTTAGAACTAATTTGGTATGCATAAATAGACTTAAAATGATTTTCGTTTTGTTTAGCATAAGCAATCCAATCACTATCAGGTGACCATTTAGGATTCATAGTTCTATTTGGGTGTGCAAAATTATCAGTCGCTACTTTTTCAGCCTTTTTCGTTTCTAAATTTAAAATCCAAATATTAAAATGCGTATCGGTAAACGATATATATTTTCCATTAGGAGACCAATCAGGTTTGAAATAAAAAGTAGGGTTTGGTAATTTTATATAGGATTTATTACCTCCATTTTGGTCGGCAATTACCAATTGGTATTCTCCCTCTTTATCAGAAAACCAAGCTACTTTATCTCCTTTTGGAGACCAAATAGGGTACCTGTCAGCAACACCTGAAGAGTTGGTTAAGTTTCTCCATGTACCATTTTCTTTAGGAACAGTAAAAATTTCACCGCGGTGTTCAAAAATGGCTCTTTTCCCTTTAGGAGAAATATTAGGGTTCGTTAAATTTCTTCCTTTTACATCCATCCAACGCGTTCTTGCATAGTTTAAATCACCATGAACAGTAATAGAGATTTGTTTGGTAGTTGAGGTGTTAGGATTTAAAAAGTGGATGTATCCTCCTTGTTCATAAACAATCCCGTTTGAATTAGCATCCAGACTTTTTACGTCGAATTTTTTATGAAATGTAAGTTGTTTTTCTTGTTTCGTTGTTAAATTATATGACCAAATATTACTAGTGTAGTCTCTTTCAGAAATGTAGTAAACACTACCGTTATACCAAACAGGATCTAAATGCCTTTCTTTATCTTTTTGAGGAGTTTTAACTAGTTTTTGATTTTGCATATTCAAAATCCAAATAGGAATTGCTTGACCACCACGATAATTTCTCCATTCTGCATCCCAACTAGTAATAGGAGTATAGGCAAGATATTTACCATTTTTTGAAAACTCTCCATAAGCAGCTCTTGGAGCTTTTACAGCTTCAGGTAAGCCTCCCTTTAATGAAACGGTATAAAACTTATTTGTTTGAGTAGGTCTGCTTTCTCTAGAAGAACGGAATACAATTTTGTTGTCAGGTGTCCAGCCTTGTACAAAGTCACCACTTGGATGATAAGTTAAACGTTTGGGTTCACCACCAGTAGCAGGAATTACATATACATCAGTATTCCCATCGTACTGTGCGGTAAACGCGATCATAGTGCCATCATTAGAGAAATGCGGGTTTGACTCATAACCATCATCGCTGGTAAGTCGTATGGCATCTCCGCCTTTAATCGGAGCCTTCCAAAGGTCGTTTGCATAAACAAAAACAACCTCAGAATTAGATATCGTAGGTTGTCTTAATAAACGTGTTCCTTGAGAGAAACCAGTATAACAAACTGTTAAAGTAAGTAAGGTTAGTATTTTTTTCATTTTTTTTGAAATTTTAAACTTTAAAGCTACTTAATTAGCTGTTAAAGGAAGTGAAAAATTTGTTAAAACATGAAAGTCTAAAAAAAACTAAAAACCAATAGCAGTATCATCACCTCTAGGATCTGCACCACCTTCTAATTTTCCGTTAGGAAGTACTAAAATAGCATCCACTTTTCCGATAACAGGTGAGTTTGTTTCATCTAATTTGTATCCTAATTGTTGTAAGTCTTTTTTTACTTGTTTGTTAAAACCTTTAGGCTCCATTTTAATAACATCAGGTAGCCATTGGTGATGGAAACGTGGTTGATTCACGGCTTCTTGCATTCCCATGTTAAATTCATGAACATTTAAAATGGTTTGTAATACAGAAGTAATAATTGTAGAACCTCCAGGAGTTCCTACAACCATATGTAGTTGACCATTTTTCTCTACAATAGTAGGAGTCATAGAGCTCAACATACGCTTTTCAGGTTCTATTTTATTAGCTTCAGCTCCAACTAAACCGAACATGTTTGGTACACCTGGTTTGCTTGAAAAATCATCCATTTCGTTGTTTAAGAAGAACCCTAGGTCAGCGCAATATAGCTTAGAACCATAAGCACCGTTAATTGTTGTGGTAGCAGAAACAGCATTTCCAAATTGATCAACAATAGAGTAGTGGGTGGTTTCATCACTCTCAATCATAGTAATGCTTCCATGAGAGACATCGGTAGAAGAAGTTGCTTTTTTAAAAGAAAAATCATTCATTCGATTTTTTGTGTATTCTTTACTTTTGAGAGTTTCAATTGGAATTTTCACAAAGTCTGGATCACCTAAATAAAAACTTCTATCTGCGTAGGCTCTACGTTCTGCTTCCGTGATAACTTGTATGGACTTTGTTGAGTTATGCCCAAACTTGTCTAAGTCAAAAGGTTCAATTCCATTCATAATTTGTGCTAAACAAATTCCGCCACTGGCAGGTGGGGACATAGAAATGATACGTAAATTGTCGTAGGTAAAGGTAATTGGGGTTCTCCATTTAGCTTCGTATTTAGCCAAATCTTCTTCAGTTATAATTCCGCCATTTGCCTGCATAAAAGTAACGAGACGTTTTGCTGTTTCACCTTTATAAAATTCGTCTCTACCATTTTGTGAAATACGCTCTAAAGTTTTGGCTAAAGCAGGATATTTAATAGTGTCACCCTTTTTCCAAGGTTTATCAAAAAGAATAGGGTTTTTGTTTACTTCTAAAAAATAATGTTGGTATTTTTTTATACGGTCTTCTTGTTTTTGAGTAACAATAACTCCTTTTTTAGCTAAGGCAATGACTGGTTTTAAGATTTCTTGAAAAGGTAATGAACCGAATTTTTTATGTGTAGCAAAAACACCAGCAACTGTTCCTGGGATTCCTACTGCCATAGCCCCTAATGTACTTTTGTTTTTAATTACATTTCCTAAGCTATCTAAATACATATCTTTATGAGAAGCAAGAGGTGCTTTTTCACGATAATCTAATGCGCCAATTTCTCCTGTGTTTTTTCGGTATACCATAAATCCACCACCACCAAGGTTTCCAGCGTATGGATATGCTACAGCTAACGCTAATTCAGTGGCAACCATAGCGTCAAAAGCATTTCCTCCTTTTTGTAGAATATCGGATCCAATTTTTGAAGCTTCTTTACGAGCAGAAACTACCATAGCTTTTTCAGTAATTAGACCTACAGCTTTTTCTTTTTTACAGTTGCATAGTAATATTAATGTTGAAAGAAATAAGAATGTTTTTTTCATATGTTTTAGCTTAATTCTTTTAGTTTTTGATGAGAAAATTCGCGTAAATCTTCAAAAAAGGTAGTAAAATCATTTTCAAAAATTTGATAATGCTCTAATAAATCTCCAGTAGCCAAATTCATTTTTGATTTACCATTAGTGCGCTTATTCATTCCATTTAAGACTTCTTGAATTCCCTTAGCAAATTGGTAGTTATATAACCAATTGTGTTGTACCATATAAGGAAGTATTTTCTGAGTTTTCTCAGGAAGAATATCAATGTTTTCTTGAAGCAATTTATAAACTGAGTTTACATAAATGTTTAATGGAATTTCTGAGTAATTTCTCCAGTTTTTTGCTAAATAATGATCGTAAAAAATATCAATAATTACACCATCATAGTGTCGGTAACGTTCGTGTAATCTTCGTTTGCTAATTCTAACAATTTTGTGCGCATCTGTATAGGTGTCAATTTCTCGATGTAGTAATATACCTTTTTGAATGTCTTCATGAAAGTGAGAAAACTTATTACCTTTTATATGGTCAGCTATGAAGTTACCAATCATAATATTGGTGTTGCTTTCAGAAAGGTATAAATGCGCTAAAAAATTCATTTTATAAATGTAAACAAAAAACCACAACTGAAAAGCTGTGGTTTTAAAGTTTATGTGTAAGTCTTTAATTCTTTACAGGAGTGTTCTTTAAAATTTCTAATAAAAACTTCCAGAATTTTTGTGTTGATGATATTTGTGCGCGCTCATCTGGTGAATGTGCACCTTTAATATTTGGTCCGAAAGAAACCATATCCATTTCTGGGTAGTTCTGGCCTAAAATACCACATTCTAAACCTGCGTGACATGCAGCTACAATAGGTTTATCGTTGTGTAATTCTTCGTATAAGTTAGTTACAGTTTTTAATATTTCAGAATTTACGTTTGGTAACCACCCTGGGTAAGAACCTGAAAATTCTACATCAAAACCAGCTAATTCAAAAGATGAACGTAACGAGTTGGCTAAATCCCATTTATTAGTTTCAGAAGAAGAACGTGTTAAACATCCAATTTTAATAGCTCCGTCTTTTACAATAATACGAGCAATATTATTTGAAGTTTCTACTAATCCTTCAATATCAGGACTCATACGATATACACCATTTAAAGCAGCGTAAACAGCTTTAATTAATCCTTCTTGAACACCTAAGTCCATTACATTTTCTGGAGTGTCAACTTCTTTTAATTCAATAGTAAGGTTAGGTTCTAATGTTGAAAACTCAGCTTTAATATTGTTAATAAGCTCATGTATTTCAAATAAGAAAGGTTCTTTAGAAACAGCATCAATAACTACAGTAGAAAAACTTTCGCGAGGAATAGCATTACGTAAACTACCTCCATTAATTTCTGCAACACGTAATCCGAAGTTAGTAAAACCGTCAAATAACAAACGATTCATTATTTTATTAGCGTTTCCTAAACCCTTAATAATATCCATCCCTGAGTGACCACCATTTAACCCTGTAACAGAAATTTCGTAAGCAATTGTGTTTTCTGGAGTAGCCTCTTCGTTATAGTTTCTAGTAGCCGTAACATCTACACCACCAGCACATCCCATTCCAATTTCATCATCTTCTTCAGTGTCAAGGTTCAATAAAATTTCACCTTCTAATAATCCACCTTCAAGCCCCATGGCACCAGTCATACCTGTTTCTTCATCAATTGTGAATAAAGCTTCAATAGATGGGTGAGCAATATCAGTAGATTCTAAAACTCCCATAATGGCAGCAACACCTAAACCGTTGTCAGCTCCTAACGTAGTTCCGTCAGCTTTTACCCAATCACCATCTACGAACATTTTGATTCCTTCGGTATCAAAATCAAAAACAGTATCAGCATTTTTTTGGTGTACCATATCTAAATGGCTTTGCATAACCACTGTTTTTCTGTCTTCCATTCCAGTTGAAGCAGGCTTGCGAATAATTACATTCCCAACTTTATCAACCATGGTTTCAAGATTTAATTTCTTACCGAAATCTACCATAAACTGAATTACTCTTTCTTCTTTTTTAGAAGGGCGAGGTACAGCGTTTAAGTCGGCAAAATTTTTCCAAACAGCTTTTGGTTCTAGGTTTCTTATCTCTGAATTCATGTGAATTGAAGTTTTAATTTTAAAGTTACGAAGATACTTAATCCTTATTGAAAAATTGTAAATTCGCAGCATGGATTTTTCGTCGAAATTATTAGAAAATGCAGTAAATGAAGTAAGTCGATTACCAGGGATTGGCAAGCGAACAGCACTTCGTTTGGTGTTACATTTATTAAAACAACCGAAAGAAAATACGAAGTATTTAGCAGAGGCTTTAACGCATTTACGTAACGATGTAAAATCGTGTAAAAAATGTCATAATATTTCTGATACAGTGTTATGTGATATTTGTAGTAATCCGAAGCGAAATGCAGAGATTGTATGTGTGGTAGAAGATATTCGTGATGTAATGGCGATCGAAAATACAGCGCAATACAGAGGTTTGTACCATGTGTTAGGAGGGAAGATTTCTCCTATAGAAGGAATTGGTCCTCAGAATCTACAAATTGAATCATTAGTAGAAAAAGTAAAAGAAGGCGAAATTAAAGAGTTGATTTTTGCTTTGAGTTCTACGATGGAAGGTGATACCACCAATTTTTATATTTATAAGCAAATAGAACAATACGGAGTAAAAACATCAACTATTGCTAGAGGAATCTCGGTAGGAGATGAGTTAGAATATGCAGATGAGGTTACCTTGGGACGCAGTATTATAAATAGAATACCTTTTGAACAGTCGATAAAGGGATAAGAAAAGCGAAGTTTTCGAACTCCGCTTTTTAAGCTAATTATTTTCTCCTGTAAGCTAGTTCTTCTTCGCCTCCTTCTAAAAAAATTAAAGTATTATTGTTGTCTTCAAATCTAATTGAAGTATCTATGGACAACCCTTGTCTTTCTAAAGTATATAGGTTTTCGCTTTTTTTGTTCCAATTACCTTTAGTTGTGCCAGTGCTCACACATTCATCGTCTGTTAAAGAAAGGTAAGTGTTAATTATTAAATCAAAATCATTTTCAAAGGTCATTGTTGATTTTTTTGTGCAATCATCAGTGTCGTCACCATACTGACGAATTAATTGCCATTTTCCAATAATAATATCATCACTTAAAGGAGTATTTTCGTTTGAAGAACAAGAAAGTAGGGTTGCTGCTAAAATTGATAGTGTAATAATTTTTTTCATAGCTTAGTATAATTTAAGAGTTTATAATAGTCGACGAAAGTAGTAAAGTTAATTGTGTAAAAAAAGAAATAAAACAAACAGTAATTTGGGTCTTTAGAAACTATAACAAAACGTAAAAAAACAGCTTTGGAATTCCAAGGCTGTTTTTTAAAGTATTAATCTTTTCTACGATTCATGATTTTAACTTTTATCATCTTCTTCAATCAACTCTTGTTCGTATTTATCCCACGATTTTTTAGCTCTTACTTTTTTATAATAACGAATACCAATCATCAATAATACTCCAAATAAGATAATTCCTACAACGCCCCAAATCCAGTTAATAGCACTCTTTAAAACCACTAAAAATACAACAGCGAATAAAATTACTGTTGGGATTTCATTAAACATGCGAAGTTTATTAGGTGTGTATTTAATCTTATCACGTTGTAGTTCTTTGTAGATTTTATGGCAAAATCCGTGATAAAAATACAGTGCCAATACAAAGGCTAATTTTACATGCATCCACGGCATTTTTAAATAATAAGGATTTTTATATAGCATCCAAAAAGCAAAAAAACTTGCTAAAAATAAAGAAGGCCAAGTAATAATGTACCATAAACGTTTAGACATTAACTTGTATTGGGTTTGTAATATAGACTTGGCTGGTTCGTCTTTTTTTTCTGCCTCTACATGGTAAATAAACAGACGACCTATGTAAAATAATCCGGCAAACCAAGTTACTACAAATATGATGTGTAATGCTTTTACGTATAAAAAATCCATAATTAATTCTTATTGAAATCGTTAATCCATCCTGCTAAAACATCTACCCATTCATCATTATCATTAATACAAGGAACAGTGTAAAACTCTTCACCACCAGCTTCTAAAAATTCATGTTTACCCTCCATTGCTATTTCTTCTAAAGTTTCTAAACAATCAGAAACAAAAGCGGGAGTTACTATCGCTAGTTTTTTAATGCCTTCTTTTTCAGCTTTGTTAACAATTGTTCTGTCTGTGTATGGCTGTAACCATGGATCGACACCTAAACGTGATTGAAATGAAGTTGATACTTTATTTTCGTCTAATCCTAATTCAGAAATTACATTTTTGGTAGTTTGATAACATTGGTGACGGTAACAAAACTTATGAGCTTCAGAAGAAGTATTACAACAACTTAAATTTCCTGCCTCAGGGTTACAGTGCGATTTTGTAATATCAGATTTTCTGATGTGTCGCTCAGGTACTCCATGATAAGAGAATAAAATATGATCGTAATCTTTGTCAGACAAATAATCTTTTATGCTATTAGATAGTGCTGTAATGTATTCTGGTTTGTTATAAAAAGCAGGTACATCGGTAATTTTCATGTTAGGAAAGAATTCCTTTCTTAATTCTTCAGCTAATACCAAAATAGTCTCTGTAGTTGCCATGGCAAACTGAGGGTATAACGGAACTAATAAAACTTCAGTAACCCCCTTATCATGTAACTCTTGTAATCCACTTTTAATTGAAGGGTTTCCATAGCGCATTGCCAAAGCAACAGGGAGTTCTGTTTTTGCTTGTACTTTGTTTTGTAAACGTTCTGATAGTACAATTAAAGGAGAGCCTTCTTCCCACCAAATTTTTTGATAGGCTTCTGCCGATTTTTTAGGACGTGTATTTAAAATGATACCTTTAACAATAAATGTTCTTAACCAGTAAGGAACGTCAATAACACGTTCATCCATTAAAAATTCCCCTAAGTATTTTTTTACGTCTTTCGGGTTTGTGCTTTCTGGTGATCCAAGGTTTACTAATAAAACTCCTTTCATATTTTGGCTGAATTTATTTCAGAATCTTTTTATTTAATTGGTTTGTTGTTTCGTATAGAGCAATAGCTAAACTATGAATTACATTCATGCTAGAGTTGCGCCCATACATTGGTATAGCTACAGTTTCATCTACTAAGTTAACGTTTTCTATACCATTTCTTTCGCTACCCAAAAGTAAGACAATTTTAGAATGTGAAGTAAAATCGTAATCGCTAATGTTTATGCTTTCATCGGTAATTTCAATACCAATAATGGTGTTTCCTTCTTCTTTTAATTGATGGATAAGTTGTTTAAAATTCCCATAGGTATCATATGGTATTTGTTGAATAGTATTTCGAGCAGTTTTCTTGACAATTCTATTATCTATAGAAGGAGAACTTTCATGTAAATAGATTTTAGACACTCCAAAACTTTCAGAGATACGAAAGCACATTCCTATATTTTCAGGAGTACGGATAGCATCACATACAATAGTTACTGGAAAATCTTGCTGATTATTTTCTATATCATAATGAGTTAGTTGTTTCATTTTGTAAGCTTTTAATTTTGTCTACTGTCTACTGTCTACTGTCTACTGTCTACTGTCTACTGTCTACTGTCTACTGTCTACTGCAAACTCATTACATATTGTTTAGGTGTAGTGCCAAATTTCTTTTTAAAGGCAGAAATAAAGTGGCTAGAAGTACTATAACCAACTTGTAACCCAACTTCATTTACATTGTACTGATTGCTTTCTAATAGTTTACGAGCATGTTCCATTTTATAATCAAATAAAAAGCTGTATACCGTATCACCATAAATTTGCTTAAAACCTTCTTTTAGCTTTTTTAAGTTCAAGCCTACTTCATTTGCCAAATCTTGTAAACTTGGTGGTTCACTCATTCTAGCAATAATAATATCTTTTGCTTTTCTAATTTTTAAAACCTCACGATCATCAACTAAGAAAGGACAGTATTCTTCATTGGTGTTTTCGCCACTGTCAAAATGTAAACTCAATAATTCATATGTTTTACCTTTTATATAAAGGTCTCGCATTGAACTTTGGTTTTTTGCAGTTAAAATTTGTTGAAGCACTAATAGAACATTAGTATTTATTTCTGCATTGTCGTAATATTTCTTGTTTTTATTGTTTTCACTTAAAAAAGGGATATAGCTAGCTTCTTTTGAAAAAAATGTATGGAACTTTTCAATAGAAATTAGCACGGATACCAAAGAGGTTTTTGGTAATATTTCTAAGTTAATTGGTAGGTCTTGTTGTGGATTATATAAGAAAATTGAATGCTTGTCTAAAACATTAAAAGTGTAGCTGTTATTGTTAAAATGAAATTTACAATTACCTTTAACACAGTAGTGTAGTTGTATGTAGGAGTTGTCTATATCTCTTTTGAAAAACTCTATTTCTTCAGAGTTATTCTGAAATTTTAGTACAAAAAAACCTTGTTCTATAGGAACTTCTCTAAATGTACTTTCTGCGATGTTTTTTGACATGGATTCAGTGGTTTTTATAAATCTTATTATTTAGAATGATTCTAAAATAAAATGTTTCTCCTAGTCTATTTTACTGCAAAAATACACTTTTGTGTAAGTTTTTAAGGTGTTTTTGAGTGAAAAAACGAATAGCGACATTAAAAGTTCTTTTAGCGATACTTTTTTTTGTTCAATATTTATATTTTTGACCGACTTTTTTGAAGAAGACTCAATGACAGTAGAAAATAAACATCATAGTAATTTATACAACATAGGCGTTAGTTATAAAAAAGCTGATGCTGCGATTAGGGGGAAATTTAGTATTTCTAAAGAAAATCAAATTCAACTTTTAGAGGAAGCAAAACAAAAAGGGGTAGACGGAATTTTTGTGTTGTCTACTTGTAATAGAACAGAGATTTGTGGTTTTGCAGAACACCCTTTTCAGTTAATAAGTATGTTGTGTAAATACTCAAATGGTTCTGTAGAAGAATTTGCCAACGTATCAAACGTATATAAAAATAAAGAAGCCATTAACCATTTGTTTAGAATGGGAACAGGGTTGGATAGCCAAATTTTAGGAGACTATGAAATAGTTGGGCAGTTACGTCAGGCATTTAAGCAAGCTAAAGAAGTAGGGACTACAAATGCATATTTTGAGCGTTTATTGAATCATGTAATGCAAGCAAGTAAGCGAGTTAAAAATGAAACTAAATTAAGTTCAGGTACAACTTCTGTATCGTATGCAGCTGTTCAGTATTTAATTAATAATTTACCAGATTATAATTCAAAAAACATTTTAGTATTCGGTTTAGGTAAAATGGGAAAACATACCTGTAAAAACTTAGCAGAGTATACTCAAAATAAATCGGTAAGTTTAATTAATAGAACCGAAGAAAAAACTTCAGCGTTTGTAAAAGAGCATAGCTCAATAATAAAAGCATCATATGCAAATTTAGCAGAAGAAGTTCATAAAAGTGATGTACTAATCGTTTCTACTGGAGCTAGTTTTCCAACAATAACAAAAGAACATGTTCCTGCAGATAAAGAATTGTTGATTTTAGATTTATCAATGCCAGCGAATGTATCAAAAGAAGTTGCTGATTTAGATAATGTAACGATGGTGAATGTAGATGATCTTTCAAAAATTACTGATGAAACATTAGCTATACGTCAACAAGAAGTGCCAGTAGCCGAAGCGATTATTGAAACTCATAACCAAGAATTTCAAGAATGGTTAAATCACAGAAGATTTACCCCAGCAATTACCGCTTTAAAAGAATCGTTACAAAACATTCAACAAGGAGAAATAGCCTTCCATAAGAAGAAAATTAAAAATTTTGATGAAGAACAAGCAGAAATATTAACATCAAGATTTATTCAAAAAATAACCACACAGTTTGTTAAACACTTAAAAGACGAAGAAACTTCAGTAAACACAAGCATTGAAGTAATGGCTAAAGTGTTTGGAGCAAATTTAGAATCCATCCATGCAGAAGATAATTAGAATAGGTACACGCGATAGCCAATTGGCTATGTGGCAAGCAAAAAAAGTTCAAAAACTTTTAGAAGAATTAGGTCATCAAACTCAATTAATCCCCGTTAAAGCAACGGGTGATTTAGTTTTAGATAAACCCCTTTACGAATTAGGAATCACAGGAATTTTTACTAAAAATTTAGATATCGCCATGTTGAATGACGATATTGATATTGCAGTACATTCTATGAAAGATGTTCCTACAGTATTGCCAGAAGGTATTATACAAGCAGCTGTTTTAAAACGTGCAAATTATAACGATATTTTGTTGTTAAAAGACAATGAAGAGTTCATGGCACAACCTAATGGAGTAATTGCTACAGGGAGTTTACGTAGAAAAGCTCAGTGGTTAAATCGTTACCCAACACATACCGTAGAAGGTTTACGTGGAAACGTAAATACACGTTTACAAAAGTTAGAAGATAACGATTGGAACGGAGCCATTTTTGCCGCGGCAGGACTAGAAAGAGTTGGTTTACGACCTAAAGGAGCAGTTAATTTAACATGGATGATACCAGCACCAGCTCAAGGAGCTATTATGATTACTGCTTTAGATGAGAATGAAGAAATTAAAGAGATTTGTACAGAATTAAATGACAAAGACACTGAGATTTGTACAGGTATAGAACGTGAGTTCTTAAATCGTTTAGAAGGTGGGTGTACAGCACCTATTGGGGCATTAGCTTTTATAAATGAAAAAGAAGAAGAAATTAACTTTAAAGGAATTTTACTAAGTAGAGATGGTAAAAAGAAAATTGAAGTTAGTAAAAAAGTAAAAGTAGGGAAGCATAAATATGTAGCAAAAGATTGCGCTAATTATGTGATAGATAAAGGAGGAAAGTTAATTATGATGGAAGACGAAGGAATTGAAAAGCAATTTTCAATTTATTCGACAAAAAAACTATCTGAAGCACAAAAGAAATTATTACCGACACATATGAGTGTTCAGGATAGTGATTTTATCAAAATTCGTTTTAACAGAATTGCTCCTAAAGTAGTAAAAGAAGAAATAGAAAATGTAATTATTACAAGTAAAAATGGAGTAGAAGCATTACTAAACTCATTTACTTCAGATGAATTACAATTTAAAAATATTTATTGTGTTGGAAGAAGAACTAAAAAGTTAATTGAACAGCGCATCGGGAAGGTAACACACTCAGAAAGAAATGCTAAAAAACTATCTGAGTATTTATCTAAAGAATTAAAAGGACAAGAGGTAACTTACTTCTGTAGTAATTTACGATTAGATACGTTACCACTTATTCTTAAGGCGAACGATATTGTTGTAAAGGAAGTCGAAGCTTATAAAACAATGTACAGTCCAGCAAAAGTTGATGAAAAAGTAAACGGAGTATTGTTTTACAGTCCATCAACAGTTGAAAGCTACATGGAAAAAAACACTGCTGATAAAATAGCTTTTTGTATTGGAGATAGTACTGCTAATGAAGCAAAAAAGCATTTTAAAGAAGTACAAATAGCAAAGATGCCAACCGTAGAAAGTGTACTAGAGTTGGTAAACCTTCACTTTGTAAAAGAATAAACTATGTTTAGAACACGCAGACTAAGAAAAACAGAAAATATCCGTCGTTTAGTTCGAGAAAACAAACTATCGGTAGATGATTTTGTATACCCTTTATTTATTGAAGAAGGAACAGGTATTGAAACAGAAATTCCTTCTATGCCAGGAATCAATCGTTATTCGTTAGATACCATTTCTAAAGAATTAGACGAAGTTGTAGCCTTAAAAATTCCAGCAGTTTTACTATTTGGAATCCCATCTAAAAAAGATGATGAAGGCACCGAAACTTGGAATGACAACGGAATTATGCAACAAGCAATCCGATTCATTAAAAAGAACTATCCAAGTTTATATGTAATTACAGATGTATGTTTTTGTGAATATACCTCACACGGTCACTGTGGAGTTATACACGATAACGATGTAGACAATGATGCTACCTTAGTAAACTTAGCAAAACAAACAGTTTCGCATGCAAAAGCAGGGGCAGATATGGTAGCACCATCAGGAATGATGGACGGAGCAATCGCTATGATGCGTGAATCATTAGATAATACTGGTTTTGCGAACTTACCAATCATGGGATATTCTGTAAAATACGCATCAGGATTTTACGGTCCTTTTAGAGAAGCGGTAGATTCAGCACCATCATTTGGAGATAGAAGAACTTATCAAATGGATCCTTCTAATAGAGATGAAGGATTACGTGAGGCAACTTTTGATGATGAAGAAGGAGCAGATATTTTAATGGTAAAACCAGCTCTATCATATTTGGACATCATTAGAGATTTAAAAAATAATTTTGATAGACCAATCGCTTGCTATAATGTAAGTGGAGAATATTCTATGGTAAAAGCAGCCGCTGAAAAAGGATGGATTGATGGTGAAAAAGTAATGATGGAGAGCTTACTTTCTATGAAAAGAGCGGGAGCAGATATTATCATAACCTATTTTGCCAAAGAAGCTGCTAGAGTTTTAACGAGATAATTTAAAAATGGGTTTATCAACTAAAAACTCATAATTAACAACTAATAATTAGCGAAGAATGAGCTTTAAGAAATCACAAGAATTATATAACAAAGGATTAGAAAACTTAGTAGGAGCAGTAAATTCACCAGTACGTGCGTTTGCTTCTGTAGGAGGAAACCCTTTATTCATAAAAAAAGCGAAAGGAAGCAAGATTACTGATGTAGATAATAATTCATACATCGATTTAGTATTGTCTTATGGTCCAATGATTTTAGGACACCGTCATAAAAAAGTAGAAAAATCTATTAGAAAAGCCTTGAAAAAAGGGTATTCGTTTGGTGCATCAACAAAAGGTGAGATTAAATTAGCAAAAATTGTTTGTGATGCGTTCCCAGGAATGGACAAAGTTCGTTTTGTAAATTCTGGTACTGAGGCGGTATTAAGCGGAATTCGTTTAGCGAGAGCGTTTACTGGAAAAGACAAAATTATAAAGTTTGCTGGTTGCTACCACGGACACCAAGATGCCTTATTAGTGGCAGCAGGTTCAGGTTTAGCTACGTTGAGTTTACCAGGAAGTAAAGGAGTGCCAGAA
This sequence comes from Tenacibaculum sp. DPLXC6, assembly GCF_056815515.1. NCBI lineage: Bacteria > Pseudomonadati > Bacteroidota > Flavobacteriia > Flavobacteriales > Flavobacteriaceae > Tenacibaculum > Tenacibaculum sp. DPLXC6. The sequence goes on along the minus strand of NZ_CP141806.1, from coordinate 1,068,790 downwards.
GGAGCTGTGAAAAATACGTTGATTGCAAACTACAATGATTTAGAAAGTGTAAAAGCACATTTTGAAGCTCATGATGATATTGCAGGAGTTATTTTAGAGCCTATTGCAGGAAATATGGGAGTAGTAACTCCACAAAATGATTTCTTAAAAGAATTAAAAGAGTATGTAAACTCAAAAGGAGCCTTGTTGATTATTGATGAGGTAATGACAGGTTTCCGTTCTAAGTTCGGAGGAGCACAAGAAGTATTAGGTGTTGAAGCTGACATTACTTGTTTAGGAAAAGTAATTGGAGGAGGTTTTCCAGTAGGAGCGTATGGAGCACGTAATGAAATCATGGAAACAGTAGCTCCATTAGGAGGAATGTACCAAGCAGGAACTTTATCAGGAAATCCAATTGCGATGGCAGCGGGAATTTCAACTTTAACAGAATTAAAGAAACAAAATCCGTACGAAAAGTTTAACGAGATTGCTCAGATCATTGAAGTATTCTTGTTGGAGTCAGCAAAAAAGCATGGAGTTGAAATTACAGTTAACCGATTTGGTTCGATGATTAATCCTTTCTTTACCAATAAAAAAGTAACCAACTTTGAAGAAGCACAAACTTCAGATACAAAGAAATATGCTACTTTCTTTTGGGAAATGACTAGAAATGGTGTGTTTTTACCTCCAAGTCAGTTTGAAGCTTGGTTCTTATCATCAGCTTTAACGGAAAATGATATTCAAAAGATAGCTAATGCCATTGATAAGTCGATGGAAGCGGTATCAAAAATGTAGAATAAATAATTGTCATTACGAGGAAGAATGACATACAGATAGACATGATAAAAAACGATTTATTTTTAAGAGCTTTAAAAGGAGAAACAGTTGACCGTCCACCAGTATGGATGATGCGTCAAGCTGGAAGATATTTGCCAGAGTTTATGGAAATTCGAGAAAAGTACGATTTCTTTACACGTTGTAGAACTCCAGAATTAGCTTCAGAAATTACAGTACAACCAATTCGTAGATACGGAATGGATGCTGCGATATTATTCTCAGATATTTTAGTAATTCCACAAGCAATGAACATTGAAGTGGAAATGAAACCTAACTTTGGACCTTATTTGCCAAATCCTGTAAGAGATAAAAAAGGGTTAGAGAACGTAATTATACCTGATATTCATGAAGAATTAGGGTATGTAATGGATGCTATTAAAGCAACCAAAGAAAAGCTAAACAATGAAATACCATTGATAGGTTTTGCGGGGTCTCCATGGACAATTTTATGTTACGTTGTACAAGGACAAGGGTCCAAAAATTTCGACAAAGCAAAAGAATTTTGTTTCACTCAACCAATTTTGGCACACGAATTGCTTCAGAAGATTACAGATACCACAATTGCATATTTAAAAGAAAAGGTAAAAGCAGGTGTAAACGCTGTACAAGTTTTTGATTCTTGGGGAGGAATGTTATCTCCAACAGATTATCAAGAATTTTCATGGCAGTACATCAATCAAATAATAGAAGCATTGAAAGATGATGCTCCAGTTATTGCTTTTGGTAAAGGGTGTTGGTTTGCCTTACATGAAATGGCACAATCAAACGCCTCAGCTTTAGGAGTAGATTGGACATGTTCTGCAAGAAATGCTCGTTATTTAACAGGAGGAAATATTACCTTACAAGGTAACTTTGATCCTTCAAGATTGTTGTCTCCACCAGCTGAAATAAAAAAGATGGTACACCAAATGATAAATGAGTTTGGTAAAGACAAATATATTGTTAACTTGGGGCACGGAATTTTACCGAACATCCCGCTAGATAATGCAAAGGCATTTATTGACGCGGTTAAAGAGTATAAAGCCGACAGATAACCCCCTTTAAATAATTAAAAATGAAGAATTTATATTTTGTTTTGATGTGTTTTTTAACAACCGTTATTTTCGCACAAAATAAAACGTATTACAATTTTGCAGTAAACAATTGTGTAGAAGAAAGTGCTGAAGGTTTGATTGATAAGTGCATTAAAGGCTCTTATTTGTTAAATTATAATTTTACTACGATGGATAGTAAAACGGTAAGTACTGACAAAATTAACAAGCCAATTGTGCTTATAGCCAATGCAACTTGGTCAGCTCCATGTTGGGGAGATGTACCAGCTTTAAATAAAATGGTTGAAAAATATAATGACCAATTAGAGTTTGTTATGATTTTTTGGGACAAAGAAGCTAAAGTTAAAAGAATGGCTGAAAAACTAGATAAAAGAATCAAACTAGTACCTGCAAGAGAAATAGATAAAGTTAAAAAAGGTTATTTAGATATTAGTGGATTTGTTCACAAGCTAGATTACCCTACAGCTTATTTAATTAACAAAGACAAACAATTTGTAAACGTTAAAAGAGGAGCAGCAACACCAACAAAAGAAGTAGGTTGGGATAAAGTAAACGAAATTAATACAAAGAATTTTGAAGACTTTTTAGCACCAATTTTAAAGTAAATAGATTCAACAATATTTTACAGACCTCTTTCTTTATTGAAAGAGGTTTTTTATTTTCACATAAAAAAATATGATACAAAATATAGTAAAAGGAATTCAAGCTTATTTTGGAGCTTTTGGAATGATTTCAAAACTAAAACTATGGAAGTATTTTATCATTCCAATGTTTATAAGCCTATTAACAGCAACATTTGTTGGCTTTATGGCATATACATTTTCAGATAACATAGGTCATTATGTAGCAAATTTTTGGAAATGGGAATTTGGTAAAGAAACCTTTGAAGTAATTAGTACTTTTTTAAGTGGATTACTTATTGTGGTAATAGGTTTGGTATTATACAAACATATTGTAATGGCTTTATCTGCACCTTTTATGAGTCCCGTTTCAGAAAAAATTGAAGATTATCTTAGAGGAGAAGATCATACGCATAGAATAACTTCTTTTCAAGAACAATTAATTAGAGGTATACGAATAAACCTTAGAAATTTAACCAGAGAGCTCTTATTGACAATTCCTATCTTATTATTAGGATTAATTCCTGTGATTGGTATTGTTTCAACTGTATTACTATTTTTAATGCAAGCATATTATGCTGGATTTGGAAATATGGACTATACACTTGAACGTCATTTTAAATACAGAGAAAGTATCAATTTTGTAAAAGAAAACAAGGGGTTAGCTATAGGAAATGGAGTTGTATTTATGTTATTTTTATTAATTCCTGTTATCGGAGTAATTCTGGTATTACCATTATCAGTAACTGCAGCTACTACAGAAACTATTAAGAAAATACAGCTTAAAAAATTACCAGAATAAGTACTTTTGCACTTCAACAGAAACAAACAAATGAAAGAACAATTTTACGCCTACATTCAAGAGTTACAAGATACCATTACATCTAAATTAGAAGTTATAGATGGTAAAGCTAAGTTTCAAGAAGATTTATGGAAGCGTGCTGAAGGTGGAGGAGGTAGAACTCGTGTGATTGAAAATGGAAATATTTTTGAAAAAGGAGGTGTAAATATATCTAAAGTTTTTGGCGAGTTACCTGAAGCATTAAGAAAGCAATTTGGAGTGGAAAGTGGAGACTTTTTCGCTTGTGGATTAAGTTTAGTAATCCATCCAAAGAATCCATTTGTACCTACAGTACACGCTAACTGGCGTTATTTTGAAATGTATGATGGTGAAGGAAACATTGTTACACAATGGTTTGGTGGTGGACAAGATTTAACTCCATATTACTTATTTGAAGAAGATGCAAAACATTTTCACACTGTTTGTAAAGAAGCTTGTGATAAGCACCATTCAGACTTTTATCCAAAATTTAAAGAAACCTGTGATAACTACTTTTGGAATGCGCACAGAAATGAAGCACGTGGTTTAGGAGGTTTGTTCTTTGACTATTTAAAAGAAACAGAAGAGTTCTCTATGCAAGATCGATATGATTTTGTTACCGAAGTAGGAAATAGCTTTTTAAACTCATATGTACCAGTTGTTGAGAGAAGAAAAGATATAGCGTACACTCAAGAGCACAAAGATTGGCAAGAAGTACGTCGTGGTCGTTATGTAGAATTTAATTTAGTACATGATAGAGGAACCTTATTTGGTTTAAAAACGAACGGACGTATAGAAAGTATTTTAATGAGTTTACCACCAACGGTACAGTGGAAATACAATCACCATCCAGAAGAAGGTTCTGAAGAAGCTAAATTATTAGAGGTATTGGCTAAACCTAAAAGCTGGGTGTAATTTAATACTTATTTCCAAACAACATTTTTCTTAGTAAGTTCACTATTCACATTATGAATATGGAAAAGACGTGCCTTTAATAACAGCTTTCTTCCATCCAAAGTTCGTGTGTATACTAACTTAGATTTACCAAGATGTTTGTTCCAATTAGATTGAAAAACCAGACATTCTTTTTTGCGAACACCAAAAATTTCTGGAACAGGAAAGAAATTATTTAACTTTAATTTTCTGCGGAACCAACTCGTTTTTATCAGTAAATATTTGGGGTTATCGATAGGTTGTAACAACTCATCCAAAGCCTTTAAGAATAGTGTACTTTCATACCTGTTTGCTCCATGAATGGTACAAGAAACATTTCCTTTAGCTAATAATTGAGTTTGAACTTGTATATCGTTTAATGGTGTTGTAAAAAGGTTTAGCTCATAAAGAGATTCCAAAATAGCCAATGCGATTTTATCTATTTTTTTATGAATCAATCCGAAGTATACATACAATTGAACAGACTTATAAATTTTATAACCAAAAGTTAGTCCTAAGGCAGAAGACAAAGCAAATAGGAAGTAAATAATTCCCTTTTGTAATAAAACATTAAAGTTTTTGATGATAAATTCAGGAAGAAAAAAGGATAAACCAATAATAATTTCACCAATCGTGTATTTTACAATATCTTGATAATACAACTTTTTCTGTTTAGGATATTGTTTATTCTTTTCATTAAAAAAGGTAAGTTCTTTAATAATTCCTTTTCCATTGCTAATGGCATTTGTCCATCGTTGAGAAATTAAATTTCTGTTTTTAGAAAGCTCTAAAGTCTTTTTATTTTGTTGTTGAATATCTTCATCAATAAAATTAGTAGGAAGCTGTAAACGTTCAATTCCGCTAGTTATAACAGCTTTTTTACCATTGGAAATACCTAAGAAAGCATTAAAACGACGAGTAAGAATTTCAAAATCTCGTCCTCCAAACTCATCCGAAGTATCAATACAAGCCAAATGCCAAATTAAACCAACTTTATCTGGGTTTTTACTATCTACTCGAATTGCACGACCACGCATTTGATTTGAAGTAACGAATGAGCCTACAACAGAAGCCAAAATTAAGCTATTGATGGATGGGGCGTCCCAACCTTCACCTAATAACGATTTTGTACCTACTAAAACTTTGATATGTCCGAGTTCAAAAAGTTGAGTGATGACTTCAACAATACTATGTTTAGATGAACTTTTAGTTGTAAGAATTACAAACTCAGTATCTGATTTTAAAGGAGTGTAATTGTAGTTGTCAATAGCATCAATCAAACCAAGTTTAGCAATATTACTACTGTGAATAATTACTAAACTACCTGTAAGAACAGCTAAATTATTTTTGTTTTTAGTAGTTGTTCTAACATGATGAAAAATAGGAATAACTCCTAGTTTTTTAATTTCTTTTATTTCAGGTAAAGAACAGTTTAGGTATTCTTTTCTAATATAATCTGATAAAATAACACAACGTAATTCGTGTTGTAAATTTTGTTGTTCTTGTTGAACAATCGTGGTAATACTTTTTAATTTACTAGGACTATTACTGAGTGATTTATACAAAAGTTCATTTCCTACTAAATTGACTTTGTTTTTACTGAAAACGGCCAATTTTCGAAGTCTTTTTTCTAAAAAATCTAAATAAACTTCATTTTCAATAAGGTTTTCACGATCAGTTACCAATAAGTGTTGAAACAAAATTTGAATCCATTCATTTGTAATTGAAGGAAAATCAATCTCTTCATCTTTATCAAAACCTAATACACGCAGTTTTTCAAAAGGAATCCTTTCTCCTGCTTCGTGTAAGAAGATTAACATAGAAGAAAAGAAATCAGAATACTTGTAGAGTTCTTCTAAGTTTTCTTCAGTTTTTGCATAAAACCTATGCTGTTTTAGAAAAGAAATAAACTCTTCATCTTTTAAAATGTCAGTAACAAATTGAGAAATTTTCAGCCTAAAATCAGTAATAAAATTAATTTCTTGATCTTCAGGTTTGGAAAGAAAAACTAAATCTTGATGTGGACAAAGATTTTGTTCTTTCACTAAATCAGGAACTACAATTTCATCATCAATTTCTCCACACAGCTTAAAATACTTTTGAATTTCAGCATTATCACTATCGTAAGGTGGAGTGGCGGTTAAAGCCACTACCGTTTGCATGTGCTGCTCTTTTAAATCAAACAAACATTTCCACCAAGCGTTTTTTAAGTGATGGGCTTCATCTAATAGCAAAACTTCTATTTGATGTTTTTTAAAGAAATTATAATATGCTTCCTTAGTATCAAAAGATTTATAAAAACTGTGTAAAGCCTGATATGTAGAAAAAGTAATATCAGAAGGTTGTTTAATATCAAATGAAACCTGAGAAAAATTACAATCAGTAGTAAAAAAGTTTTGTAAACGATCTTCCCACTGGTTTCTAATGGTTAAAGTGGGAGCTAGGATCAATGTTTTTTTACCTATTCTTTTAATAATTTCTATTCCTAAAATTGTTTTCCCAGAACCAGGTGGAGCAACTATATGAAAATGATCATCCTGTATATGAACTGAAAAATTTTGAAGCACTTTTGTTTGATAAGGTCTCCAGTCAAATAAGAAGTTAAGTTTGGTAATAGCTTCGTTCAACAATTTTTAATTAGGTTAAAGAGTTCAAAAATAGAATTTTGAGCGAACAAACAAAAGTTTAATTAGATATTAAATTATTCGTAATGATATTTGTTTTTTATAGAGATAACAATAATCTATTTGTTTTTTTTTATAGTTGAATTGAGGATAATTTAATCAGTAAAGAAGAAAACAAAAATATTTAACGGATAAAATCATGAAAAAATCGTTGCTTTTTAGTAACTTCGCAAGCGTTTAAAATTATACACTATGGCTAGATACGAATTGAAGTTGCCTAAAATGGGCGAAAGCGTTGCAGAAGCAACAATAACTTCTTGGGTAAAAGAAGTTGGAGAAACTATTGATATAGATGATACCGTTGTTGAAGTAGCTACAGATAAAGTAGATAGTGAAGTACCTAGTGAAGTAGAAGGAACCTTAGTTGAAATCTTATTTGAAAAAGATGCTGTTGTGCAAGTAGGTGAAACTATTGCAATTATAGAAACAGAAGGAGAAGAGGGAGCTACAGTAGATGCACCTAAGGAAGAAGAGGTTAAACCAGAAACTGTTGCAGCAGTAGAAAAAACAGTTGAAGTAGCTAAAGAGACAGTAGCTACTACGATTGATACTTCATCAAGTGATCGTTTTTACTCACCATTAGTAAAAAGTATTGCACAAACAGAAGGAATATCAGTTGAAGAGTTAGAAACTATAAAAGGAACTGGTAAAGAAGGAAGAGTTACTAAAAATGATATTTTATCATATTTAGATAATAGAGGAAGTCAACCAACAGTTGCAGCGACAGCTTCAACAGAGAAAAAATCGACACCTCAATCAGCACCAGCACCAACTCCAGTTTCATTAAGTGGTCAAGATGAAATTATAGAAATGAGTCGTATGGGGAAATTAATCTCTAAACACATGGTCGATTCTATTCAAACATCAGCTCACGTACAGTCATTTATTGAAATTGATGTAACAAATATTGTTAATTGGAGAAATAAGGTTAAAAATGCTTTCCAACAAAGAGAAGGAGAGAAGTTAACATTTACACCAATATTTATGCAAGCTGTAGCTTCTACAATTAAGAAGCACCCAATGATAAACATTTCTGTTGATGGTGATAAAATCATTAAAAGAGGAAATGTAAACTTAGGAATGGCAGCAGCTTTACCTGACGGAAATTTAATTGTACCAGTAATCAAAAATGCTGATATGTTAAATTTAGTTGGTATGACTAAACAAGTAAATGATTTAGCAGGTAGAGCTCGTGCTAATAAGTTAAAACCAGACGAAATTCAAGGAGGAACTTATACAGTAACGAATGTTGGTAGTTTTGGAAGTATCACTGGTACACCAATAATTAACCAACCTCAAGTTGCAATTTTAGCTTTAGGAGCGATTGTTAAAAAACCAGCTGTTATTGAAACTCCAGAAGGAGATTTTATAGGAATACGCCACAAAATGATTGTATCACATTCTTATGATCATAGAGTGGTAAATGGAGCTTTAGGAGGTATGTTTATTAAAACATTAAAAGAAATTTTAGAATCTTGGGATGTAAATCAAGATTTTTAAAAAGCGATATAATATTTTAAAAGGCTTAGGTATTCACCTAAGCCTTTTTTATTTTTAACTATATTAGCTACTTTAACTACTAATAGAAATCAAAAAAGGATGAAAAAAATTTTAATAGCACTTTTGTTAGGTGTAACAATGGTGAGTACTGCACAAGAAAAAGTGTTACTTCGTTTAAACTATGAGAAAGGACAAAAGTACACTATGGATATGAAAATGGCTCAAGTTATAGGTACTGGAATAATGACAAATAATATGCATATTCAAATGAAATATAATATAACAGGTGTTTCAGGCGATACATATGAAAGTAGTTCTAAAATTACCAAAATGGTAATGGATATGAAGCAAGGAGCAGTGAACATATCATATGATTCATCTAAAAAGGATGAAGAATTAGATGAGACAGGAAAAATGATGAAGTCTAAAATGCAGCCTATGTTATCAGCTACAATTATGACTAAAGGTGATAACCTAGGAAATATCTTAGAAACAAAGGTTGAGCCTAGTAATATTCAAGGGGCAAAAGATATTACAAAACAATCTAGTAGTGTAATTTACCCTAAAGAGGCAGTTGCTGTAGGAGATACTTGGACAAAAACTAAGAATGACGGAGCAATGAACTTCAGTTTTACCTACAAAGTAAAATCAATATCTTCTAAAAATGTTTTAATAGATATTTCAGGAAAAGTTACGGGAGCAGCTGATGGAGATATTACAGGAGCGATGGATATAGATAGAGGTTCTGGTATGCCTTTAGAGTCAAACATAAATATGACAATGAAGATTCAAGGGCAAGATGCAACAACTAATATGACAGCTAAGTTTACTAAAGGTTAAAAACATATTAATCATATACTTACTTGAAAGCTCAGAATTTATTCTGAGCTTTTTTTATGGTAAATACAGTTAAAACACTTATTCATAGTTTGTTATAATTTGTTAATTTTGTAAAACTCTCATTATACTTCTCAAAAAGGGGCTAGTTTATAATATATTTCTTAAGCAAACCCATAATTACATTTTTCAATCATAACTAAAACTTAACTATTATGAAAACAGTTAAACTTAAGCTATTAATGGGATTTCTATTACTTATGGTTATTCCATCAACCATCTTTTCGCAAGAAGAGAATCAACGTCCTGAGTATATAACTGTCACAACGGGGCACTGGAACTTAAACTATGAAAATTTTGATAAAGGAGAATGGATTGCTGTAGAAAAAGAGTTTTTAGATAAAGTTGTAAAAAAGAATGAGTTTATCTTAAGGTCGTTTGTGTTTTTACATCGCTTTACACCAGATAATACAGAGATAATTTTTGTAACCACGTATTCTTCTTGGGATAATATAGATAAAGCTTACAAAAGAAGTGGTGAGTTAGCAAAAGAGGCTTGGCCAGACAAAGATGAAAGAGCTGCATATTTTAAGAAAAAGGATGCTTATTACACACACCATCATTCAGATGAAATTTATGCACCAATTGGAGGAGCAAAGATGTTAGAACCTTCAAACAAAGAAATGATTTGGTTAGTGGTAAAAGGACATTTTGCATTTCCAGAAGATGGCTCAATGAAAGAATTTGATGAATTATCTAAACAATACTTAGATAATGTAATTAAAAAAAATGAATTTATAAAAGGATTTTATCAACACGGACACGCTTGGGGGTCTGACAGAACAGAGTATACCAGGGCTTATGTAATAGAGTCAATGGGTGATTTAGATAAAATGGGAAAAAGAAGTAATGAGCTTTATAGAGAACATTGGTCTGACGAGGCAAAAAGAAAAGAGTTTGGAAAGAAAATGAGTAAGTATTTTACAGGTAAACATGGTGATTATATTTATACATCAGTACCAGAACTAACCAAATAAAAAGAAAAGAGCTCAGAAATTTCTGAGCTCTTATTTTTTATGAAAAAACCACCAATTCATATCTCTTGTTAGTTTATACCCCAACTTTTCATAAAGCTGTATTGCAGGGTTTCCTTTGTTGGTATGCAAAATAGGATGTTTTCCATCTTTTAAAATTTCTTTAGTAACATGTTGAGAAAGTTGTTTAGCTAATCCTTTTCTGGTATGTTCAGGGTGAGTAACTACAGCACTAAGTTCAATAAAATTGTCAGTTTGCATACGTTGTCCAGTTACAGCAACAAGTTTATTATTCTTAAAAATTCCAAAATACTTTCCCATATCAAATGTTCTTTTTCTGTAATAACCAGGCATTACTAACCATACTAGGTTATAAATTTCATCAATATGTTTTTCAGTTAATGGTATAATTTCTTCAGTAATGTCAACATCTGTTATGTTCTCTAAAACCATTTGACAGCCATCAATCTTTTTGTACAGAAGAATTTTGTCTTTATCGTAAGTAGGAGTTTTATTTTCAGAAACTAAAAAGAATTGATCAGTAAGTTTAGAATATTCATTCAGCGCATCTGTAGTTTTTGAAGCATCAGTAAAAGCACCGAAAGGACAAACTGTAGGGTTATAAAATTTCACACCATCATAATTAATAGCAAATTTTTCATGTGTTTCACACAACGAATGCCAAACAGGATTTTCAAGCTTATTATTCATTATAAATATTAGTTAAAGCAGTTTTTAAGGTTGGAAAAATAAAAGTATAATTACTATTTGTTTTTTTAGAAGAAACTCTACTTCCTTTTAATAAGATATAAGCCATTTCTCCTAAAGCAGTTTTTAAAATAAACGAAGGAGCGTTCATTGGAAGTACTGGTTTATTAATGCTTTTTCCAAGTAATTTTGTAAAACTTTCGTTGGTTTGATGTTCAGGAGCAACAGCGTTAAAAATACCATTAAAGTCTTTGTCTTCTATTGCTTTTGAATAGAGTTCACATAAATCATCAATATGAATCCAAGGCATATATTGTTTACCGTTTCCTAAGGCAGATAAAAATAAAGGAGTATTCATTTTTTGTAAAGCCCCTCCATTTTTTGAAAGAACGACACCAGTTCGTAAAATGGTTACAGGAATATCTATTTGTTCAAATTGAAGAGCAGCATTCTCCCATTTCACACAAATTTTAGAGATAAAATCATTTTCAGGTCTATCTTTTTCTGTAAATATTTTGTCAGAAGTAACAGCTCCATAATATCCTATACCAGAAGCAGAAATAAATTTTTCAAGAGGTACTTGGTATTCTTGTACTTTATTGAACAGTAAATTAGCTGTTTTTACACGGCTATTTATCAATTCTTTCTTTCTTTCATTAGTCCATCGTTTATCTGCTATACCTGCTCCAGCTAAGTGAATAATATGGCTAACATTGTTAAAAGCATCCTTATCAATAAAACTTTCTTTTACATTCCAGCGAAACTCATTATTCTTTTTAGGTGTTCGGGTAAGAGTGTTTACCACATGCCCTTTACTAGTTAATTTTTTGGTTAACTCTTTTCCAATTAACCCTGTTCCGCCTGTAATTAATATTGTAGCCATAGTACTCAAAAATAAACATTCATTTTTAAAGAAATGAATAGATAAAAGAAGAGTATAAAAAAATCACCTGTAATCCCTTTAAAATAGGAGGGTTTCATGTTTTTATAAAAAAAAGTTAAAAAAATAAAAACCGTCATTGCTATTTTCTCGTAAGTATGGTTGAATGAGTAATTAACTTTAAAATTTACAACCATGAAAAAAATGAAATTAATTATTGGAGCCGGTGCTTTAGCATTAATAGGTTTAGTCTTATTAGCAGCCGATCACATTGATGCTCCAGACGTAACAGGAGGCTCAAGTGATATTACAGACTTTTATGCTTTCCAAGGAGAAAATACAAGTAATCTTGTTTTTGTAGCAAATATTCAAGGATTATTAAGTCCTTCAGCAACAGCATCAGCAAGTTTTGATGAAAATGTATTGATTGAATTTAATATCGATAACAATGATGACAAAGTTGAAGATTTAGTAATTCAAGCAATTCCAAGAGATGGAAAAATGTACTTTTTTGGTCCATATAGTCCATCAACTACTGGTTTAACTAGTACGTTACCACAAGATGGATCAGAGTATGGTGTTTCTATAACTCCTTATGGATCTAGTGCCATAGTTGGTAGTAAAGGAGGAATGCAATTTTTTGCAGGACCTAGAGATGATCCTTTCTTTATGGATTTTGCTCAATACGGTGAAATCATAGCAGGAAATGCAGGTGGTTTTAACGATCCAGGAGCAGATACTTTTGCAGGTACTAATGTATTATCAGTAGTAGTAGAGGTGCCAAAATCTATGATTGGAGGCTCAGGTACTATTAATACTTGGGTAGAAACTAAAACGAAGCAGTAAAAAACAATCAACTTTAAAATCCAAAGACATGAAACTTAACAATATAAAAATCTTAGCAATTTCAATCCTATCAATTTTTGCCTTAGCAAGTTGTAGTGATGATGATAATAACATACCACCAATGACTTCTATTGACTTCTCGGGAAGTTACATGCAAAAAGACCAAATGGGTAGACCAGCAGTGAATACTGTTTTTGTAAATAGCGATATGAAAGATGCGTTTAATGTAACAATACCGTCTGAGCAAGGAGCAAATTTTGCAGCAATGTTTGAAACGAATTTAAAAGCGTTAAGCCCTGCATATGCAAATGATGGTGATACGAATGCATTAGGTTTAGACGCTGCAACTTTTGCGAGTGTTTTAGCTACTGATGTATTAACCGTTTCATTAGACGGTACAACAACTTTTTACGATGGAACCAATGTGTTAACAGGTAGAGCATTAGCAGATGATGTGATTACCGTTGAACTATTATTGATTTTTGGAGGAGAAGATTTTTCTGAGAACCCAACATTGTCAAATGATAACGTAGATGCAAATGATAAAGAATTTTCAAGTTCTTTCCCATATTTGGCGAGTCCTTGGTAGAACGGGAAGACTAAACCTCCTGGGGTTAAAATTGGTTGCTTTTTAGCAACCAATTTTTAAATAAACTATTAACTAAAAATCCTTCTAAAATGAAAACTATTAAAATAATTATATGTGCTATTCTAAGTAGTAGTATATTGAGTTGTACAACTTCAAAAACAACAAAAGTAGCTAGCCAAGAAGAGTATAATAAGTACTTACAAAAAACAGTAGTTACTTCAGAATCGTTAGCTCAAAAAGAACTAGATTTTTGGCAGAAAAAATTAAACAATCAGCCAACACAGTATCCATATTTAAGTAAAATAGCAAAGGCTAATACATTACTTTTCTCAGAAAAAGGAAATATTTCTTATTTGATAGAAGCGGAAAAAAAGCTGTTAAAAATCAATCAAAAAACAAATTATAACAAAGCTTCACATTTACGATCATTAGCAAGAAACTATATCTCTCAACATCGATTTAAAGAATCGTTAGAATTACTAAAAAAAGCTGAGGTGAATGGAGAAAACCTAAATGCTACTCAAAAAATGTTGTTTGATGTTTATTTAGAGTTAGGAGAACCTGATAAAGCTTCGGAGTACTTAGCTGAAATTGAAAACTATGCTGACTTTGATTACCTAATAAGAGTATCTAAATGGCATGATTATAAAGGAGATTTGTCTTCAGCAATTCGATTTATGGAAAAGGCCATGAAAAAAGCAGAAGAAGCTAATAATAAAGATTTAAAAGCATGGAGTTATACCAATTTAGCTGATTTTTATGGACATAATGGTCAAATAAAGGATTCTTATAATTTATACATGAAAGCATTAGAACTAGATAATAGTAATGCGTATGCAAAAAAAGGTATTGCTTGGATTGTATATTCTCATGATAAAAATGCAGATGAAGCATTACGAATTTTAGATATTATAAGTAACGAACATTCTTCTCCAGATTACTATTTGTTAAAAGCAGAGATAGCCGAGTTTAAGAATAATTTAACAATGAAAGAAAGTAATATAAAGGTATATTTATCGGCTGTAAAAAATAGCTCATATGGTGTAATGTATAATCAGCATCTAGCTAAATTATATTTAGAAGAATTTAATGACACATCTAGTGCATTATCATACATCGAAAAAGAAATTGAGAGTAGGCCTACACCACAGTCTTACGATTTACTAGCTTGGTATTATTACAAAAATAAAGAGTTTAAAAAAGCTTTAGAAGTAATTAACACACATGTAGTAGATAAAACTTTCGAGCCCGAAATACAGTATCATATAGCTGAAATTTACAAAGCAAATGGAATTAATGATAAAGCTATGGCTTTAAAAGATGAGTTGTTAGAAAGCTCTTTTGAATTAGGTCCGTTGATGACAGAAAAAATTTTAAGTATATAATTAAACCCCTGTATTTTGAAAACAAAGATTTTATTTTTAGCATTATTGCTAGGTAGTTGCCATGTATTTTCACAACAATTTAAAGGAAAGGTATTTAATACCAATAAAAAGCCTTTAGAGAATGTGTATGTATATAATACTACAAGTAATAGCCACACACATACGAAAGTTAATGGAGAATTTGTCTTAGATAATTCAAAAGTAGGAGATATTATTGAATTCGGAATTCTAGGATATAAAAAAATCAACTTAGAATTAGGTAGTGACGATCTAAACTCTCCAAAAACAATTATTTTAGAAATGAAAAGTTTTTTGTTAGATGAAATGGTATTGTCTAATAAAAGAGATCCATTACAAACAATTGTTAGAGTTGATTTAGACAAAAAACCAGTAAACTCATCTCAACAAATATTACAACGAGTACCAGGGCTTTTTATAGGTCAACATGCTGGAGGAGGAAAAGCTGAACAAATATTTTTAAGAGGTTTTGATATTGATCACGGTACTGATATAGCGCTGTCGGTAGACGGAACACCAGTAAATATGGTTTCTCATGCTCATGGGCAAGGATATAGTGATTTACACTTTATAATTCCTGAAACCATTGAAAAAATTAACTTCGGAAAAGGCCCTTATTATGCTAGTAAGGGAGACTTTAATACAGCTGGGTATGTAGATTTTAAAACAAAAACATATTTAGAAAACAGTAGAGTAGAAGTAGGTATTGGTCAATTCAATACTTTTAGAACATTAGGTATGTTTAATTTGTTAGATAAAAACAGTACAGATAATGCTTATGTTGCTATCGAGTATTTAGAAACAGATGGTTTTGTAGAATCTCCACAAAATTTTAGTCGAATTAATATTTTTACGAAGTATAGAACCTTTTTAAAAGATAATAGTAGTTTATCAGTATCAGCTTCGCATTTTACGAGCAAGTGGGATGCTTCAGGACAAATACCACAAAGAGAAGTAGATAATGGAAATATTACTCGTTTTGGTTCAATTGATGATACTGAAGGAGGAACAACTTCACGAACGAACATAAACTTAGAACACTCAAAAGTTTTAAAAAATGATGTTAGTGTAACTTCAAACGTTTTCTATTCAAATTATAATTTCAATTTATTTTCAAACTTTACTTTCTTTTTAGAAGATCCTGTAAATGGAGATCAAATAAAGCAAACTGAAAATAGAGATGTTTTTGGGTTTAACACACAGTTTAAAAAGAAAACACAATTATCAAATACACCTGTAGAGTTAACTATTGGAACAGGTTTACGTGCTGATATTGTAGATAACTTAGAATTATCTCATACACTTCAAAGAAAAGAAGTACTAGATCAAATTCAATTAGGAAAGGTAAATCAAACGAATTACTATGCTTTTGCAAATAGTGAATTTGAGTTTGGAAAGTTTATGGTAGCACCGGCGTTACGTTTAGATTATTTAAAATTTAACTACAATGATTACTTATTAGATGAGTACAAAACATTTTCTAAATCACAAGTAGTAGTAAATCCTAAAATAAATGTAACCTATACTCCAAATGCTAAAATTCAATGGTTTTTAAAATCAGGAATAGGTTTTCATTCAAACGATACTAGGGTAGTGGCTACACAACCTAATAGGAAAACATTACCAAGAGCTTATGGTGTTGACTTAGGAACTGTTTGGAAGCCTACTTCAAAAGTAGCTATAAATACAGCATTATGGTATTTACTTTCAGAAGATGAATTAGTATATGTTGGAGATGCTGGTATTGTAGAGCCTTCAGGAGAAGCACAACGTTATGGTATCGATTTAGGTCTTAGATATCAATTAACAGATTGGTTATACTTTGATAGTGACGCTACTTTTACAAAAGCGGAAAGTGTTGACGATCCGTCTGGAGAAAATAATATTCCGTTAGCTCCTAAAGTGACTATAACAGGAGGATTATCTGTAAATAATTATAAGAACTTTTCAGGAGGGGTAAATTACAGATATATAGGTGACAGAGCAGCAAATGAAGATAATTCAATAATAGCAGAAGGTTATTTTGTTACCGATGCAAATATTAGTTATAAAATAAACAATATAACACTAGGTGTAGCGTTAGAAAATATTTTTGATGTAGCTTGGAATGAAACACAGTTTGCTACAGAATCAAGGTTGCAAAATGAACCAAATTCTGTAGAAGAAATTCATTTTACACCAGGAACTCCGTTTTCTGCAAAAGCCACAATACGATATTCTTTTTAAAGATAATGATAGTCCGGGGGGACTTGATAAGTTGTCATTTTTTTTAGAAGGATTAATGGCAACAAAAATATAGCCGCTTTAAGCGGCTATATTAATTTATAAGTAATTATTATTTATACTGCACCTAGAGTATATAATTGTTCTAAAGTAGGTGTTTCGCTTCCACCTGCAGGTTCTAAAGTAATACCGAAAGCTTGTGAATCATTAGGATTGTTAATAGTAAATATTTTACTATCACTAGCAGTAAAGTTATCTATAGTTCCTAAACTAGTTGGAGATAATGGATCAAGTTTTAAAGACCATACTTGGTATACCTTTCCTTCTGGTGGGTCAGGTAAACCTTGAACATCTAAGTAAATATTTTTAGAGTTTTTGTTCCAGTATACTTTTGCATAAGCTTCTGGATATACTTTTTGTCCCTGCAGTGGAACAGTAACTATCTCTTTACTTCTTATTACTGCTAAAAGTTTTTTGTTTTCGGCTAAATCGGTATTTGTTTTGTCTAACTGAATTTCATATTGCTCTTTAGCCTCATTAATAGTGTCTATTTGACCTTGTAAATTAGCACTTTTATTTAAAGATAAAATTAAGGAACTACCAACAACTAAGGCTGCAGCCCATCCAGTATAAGTTACCCAATTATTTTTTGATGTTCGTAAAGGAATTGTCTTTGCTGAATCTTCTTTTTCTTGTAACATTTTTATTAAAACGTCTTTAAAAGAATTTTTAGCATCTTTAGGAGCAACGTGAGAAGTAAGAATAGAAATAGACTTTTCAATCTCTTTTACTTCTTCTAAAATCTCAGGATGTTCCATCATCAAACTATATACTTGCTCGTTTTCTTTATCAGAAAGAGCGCCAGCTATGTATAGTTCTAATATTCCAGATTCTATGTGTTTATTTGTAGCCATTATTTTAGCATAAGTCTTAATTCGTTAATACAATTTCGGCTTCTAGTTTTTACAGTGCCAAGAGGCATTTTTAAACTTTCAGAAACTTCTTTTTGTGTAAAGCCTTTAAAGTAAAGAAGCTCTATAACCTTAATACAAGTATCTTTTAACTTGTTTACAAAGTTTTTTATACCAATTGCATCAGTTTTAGAGTCTAAACTGTCGTGGTTCTCTAATATATCTACGAAAATTTCGGCATCAAGGTTTTTAGAACTGTTCTTAAAATTTTTAGATCTTGTTTTATCAATAGCAGCATTTCTAGCAATATTGATAATCCATGTGAAAAAACGTCCTTTTTTTTCAGAATATGTGCTTGCATTATTCCAAGCTTTTATAAAAACATCTTGTGTTATTTCTTCGGCTATTGTTTGGTCTCTAACAATATTGTAAACTACTCCAATAACACTTTGTTTATACATTTCGTAGAGGCTTTCAAAAGCCTTTACATCTTTGTTTTTAAAATTTTTAACGAGGGATTCTAGTTGCATATAGTTAATTGATTGGAGTACAAAATACTAAAAATCATTTAGAATCTAATGATATATCTTTTCTATTAGGTTTATAGCTTTAGAATTAAAAGTTATAGACTTATAATGAAAAAGAAACCCCATCATTACAAAATGATGGGGTTGTGTTAAATTATTAATACTATTTATTACTTTACGTCTTTAAGATTATTATTAATTAACAGTTTTAATTGATTTTTATGAGCTTTAGTGGCAATATTTCCAACACCATTACTTACCCATGATTTAATCCTGTTCAAGTTATATAAAGCCATAGCTTTAGAGGCATTTGTATATTTACTTTTACCATTAACCATTTTTAATAACATCTTAGTGTACTCAGTTTGTAAGTTCTGACGGAAAGAATTTATATTGGTATTTACATCAGCTCTAAAAATTGCGTTATTAAGATCTGTCATAAAAGTAGACAGTTTATATTGGTTTCCATATAATTCAGAATCAGAAATTCTTTGTAAAGTATTTCTATGTAAAATATGGTTTAAGACCCTTTTTTGGTAACTTAAAACTTGCGCGTGGATTTTTGGATCTTCTGGACCTGAGAAAAAGTTATAGCCACGTCTTTGTCTGGCTAGATAATTATACAAATCTTTAGGTGCTTTAAAAGCATTAGGAGCAAAAACATAAGTTTTTAAAGCTTCCATAGCTCTTTTTTGATCAGCTAAACTAACTGGAGTGTAGGGTTTTGTAGCTCCTTCTTGACCAGATACAGCTCTGTCTACATAAACACCACCTATAAATCTAGAAATTATATCACCAGCTCTAGCAGCTTGACCATTTAAGATATAATAAGCATTTCTAAGTTCTTCATAGGTTTCTCCATCTTTTGAAAAACGTTGTTTAATGTTTTTCATCATATTGTTAGCTAACTTAATTCTGTCAACAGAATACTTTATTTGATCGTTTGATAAGTCACCTGTCATAACACGAGGGTCAATTGCTTTACCAGGAGAACGCATATCATCAGCATCGTTACCAAAAATTAATTCTGGTTTTGTTGATTGTGCTAATAAAGCATCCATTTCAGCTCTATTTTTAAAAGGAGTATAACCAAATTGAATAGCCCAAATATCATAAGGTCCTACAGCAGTATCGTAATATTGACCTTGTTTACTTCTATCAAGAGTTAGGTTAATAGCAGCATAATCCATTACAGAACCAGTTAAACATTTTCCTTTTATAAAATCAGCATCAGCTAATTGTTCAGGTGAAAATAACTGACTAGCTTTCATATTGTGGTTTAAACCTAATGTATGACCAACTTCGTGCATGATTAATGATTTCATAGCTTCTCTTTTCATGCCTTCCATTTCTAAATCAGATGCACCTGTCGCTGCTAATACTGTTTTACCAAACATTGTGTTTTCATGCATCAAATGACCAGCTGAACAATACATATGGTTATTTTCATTGTTTAAAATAGCACGAGTCTCTTCTTCAGAAGAAGCTTTCGATACATCTCCAAATATTTTATTATATATCACACGATTGGTAAAGTGAACATATTCAAGCATGATATCTGCTCCTAAGATCTCTCCTGTTTTAGGGTTAACAAAACTTGGTCCGTAACCACCAAAAGGAGGATTAGGAGAAGAAGTCCATCGTAATACGTTGTAGCGAACATCACCAGCATCCCATGTAGCATCATCTGGTTGAACTTTTACAACCATTGCATTTTTAAACCCAGCTTTTTCAAAAGCCTCGTTCCAGGCTAAAACACCTTCTTTTATAGTTTCAATAAACTCTTTAGGTGTTGAGTTTTCAATCCACCAAGTAATTGGTTTTACAGGTTCTGAAATGGCTAACTCAGGATTTTTCTTTACAAGTTTCCAACGATGTATAAAATCTCTATAATTTACTGTACTTGTAGAGGTCATGTCGTTAGTATTGGTTAAGAAATAACCTACTCTCGGGTCATCCATCCTAGTTTGATAGTTGTTTTCAGGAAGATTCATAAACGTATGGAAAACCTTTATAGAAACATATCTACCATCTTTAATAGCATTAGATCCTTGGTTTAAAACTGAAGGATTGTTATATACATACTCAGTTTTAATATTAGTATTTTCAGGATAGTTTTTTATGGTATTTATTTTTGACTTTTTCTTGTCAAACCTACCTAGCTTGAAAGCAAAAGGTGAGCTTTTAGGAAAGTTTGGAGCTTTAATTCTAGTAAAAGCTTCAGAA
This sequence comes from Tenacibaculum sp. DPLXC6, assembly GCF_056815515.1. NCBI lineage: Bacteria > Pseudomonadati > Bacteroidota > Flavobacteriia > Flavobacteriales > Flavobacteriaceae > Tenacibaculum > Tenacibaculum sp. DPLXC6. The sequence continues at coordinate 1,048,181 of NZ_CP141806.1, read as the reverse complement.
ATAAATAAAGGATTAGCATCTATTAAATATTCTCCTTTTTTTTCATCTGAGGCTAAAATTTTAGTACTTGCTATTATAGCATCACTAATATTTGCTTTTGCTGATTTAGAAATAGCGTTATTTTCATCGAAATAAAAAGAAGTATTTGGAGCTACAAATTCAATATTATTAAAGTGCTTTTTTATATTGAAAACACTAGAGCCTCTATAAGATCCTCTAAATGCACCAGCTTCTAGAACACCATCAGCTATTTGCGAGAAATAGATAAAATCTTTGTCTAGTTGATCTTTTTTCAATAATAACTTAACATCTCCAGTAACAGTATCTTGGAAGATGGTAAATAAACCGTCTAATTTTTTACTGCTTTTAGTTAAGCTCTTAATTGTTTTCTTAGGTTTCTTTTTTTTAGGTTTGGAAGAAACTTCTGTTTTAGCTTTGTTCTTTCTCTTTTTCTTTTTTTGAGCATTTATGTCTTGAATGCCCATTATTGAAATTGTTAAAAAAAGTAAACAAACTAATTTTAATTGTTTTGTAAACATAATAAATTGTTTGAGTTGATAAATAAGGTTCCCAAATTACTTTTATTATTGTTTATTATTGTTAATTATATTATAAAATTTAACAGTTTATTTAGACTTTATATTGGCCTCACACAAACGAATAATTTCATTAATCCGTTTTGTTCTTGTAGCTTCTCTTTTAGCCTGATGTATCCAGTACAAGTAACTCTTACGGTAAGATGGTGCAAAGTTTTGATAGTTATTAAAAGCAGTAGGGTTTTTATCAAATTTAATTTGTAGGTCTTCTGGAACTATTAAGTTTTCTACAGCATCTAAAGCATTCCAAGAACCATTTTTTTTAGCAATTTTAACAGAAGCAATTCCGGATGGATGCATTAATTCGGAAGCAGTTAGTTCTTCAATATATTTTTTATTGAGTGCACTCCAAAGACTTTTAGGTTTTCTAGGGCAGAAATATTGCCTCCTTTTTCCATCTCCTAAACTTTTTACAGTGCTATCAATCCAACCAAAGCATAAAGCTACTTTTACGGCTTCTTCCCATCGCATGCTAGGTATGTCAACATCAACTTTGTATAAAATTAGATGAACACCATCACTTTCATTATGGTTGTCTAATAACCAAGCTCGCCATTCAATATGAGTTTTAAAATATAGATGAGGTTTATTATTCATTAATTAACGTATAATTTTTGAAGGAAATGAAACTATACTTTCATGTCCATTTTTACCAACAGCACTTACTCCGAAGAAGTAATTATCTAAAACAATTCCGTCTAAAGTAAACACAGTAGTATTTTCCACATATTTAAAGTTATCCCAAGTAGGAGAAGTAGTGTCTCTCCAGTAGATTTTATATCCTTTAGTACCATCAACTTTATCCCATTGAAGTTTGGCAGAAGCTTCAACAATACCACCAATTCCTACATTTTTAGGAGAAGGTGGTGCAGCAGCAATACTCGCTAAGTTAATAGCGTTCACAGCGGTTAATTTTTTAGCGTAATCGAAGTTTACAAATTTAAGTCTATCACCATATTCAATTCCGTTTTCTGTTCTAATATCTTGGTGTTGTTGTGTGTAATTCTCATGAGCTTCCATGATTCTAATACCAGCAAAACCAGCATCGTTAAAAGGTCTATGATGTCCACCACGACCAAATCTATCTAAGCGATAAATCATTTTCGGATTCATTTCTGGCATATACGTTTTGGTAGTTTTGTATATATAACGTGCAAGCTGTCGTGAAATACCATCGACCTCACCACCATAAAAACGACGTGCTTTTCGTTGGCGTTCTGTTTCTGTTGGAGGAACAGGCTCAGAAAAGATTCTAAACGTACGATTATCAATTACGCCGTCAACACCTTTAATATTTCCTATCATGTCATTATTCATTACACCAACAATGTTCCAGTTTTTTTCTTTAGCATATGTAGCTAATCCTTTTCCGCCAAATAGACCTTGTTCTTCACCAGACAATCCAACATAAATAATACTGTTTTCAAAGTTATAGTTACTTAAAACACGAGCAGCTTCAATTGTTCCAGCCATTCCGGAAGCATTATCATTGGCTCCAGGTGCATCATCGGTAAAATTATTAGGGTCAGAAATTCTTGAGTCAATATCACCACTCATTACAATGTAATTGTTAGGATATTTTGTTCCTTTTTGAATAGCAACAACATTAACGACCCAAACATCTTTAGTGATTCTACTATTGGTTCCTTTTTTTACAAAGTCTTTTTGGTAAAATACCTCTAAACAGTTGTTGCAATCAGAAGATATTTTATCAAATTCAGATTTAATCCAACGACGTGCCGCTCCAATTCCACGAGTATTTGAAATTGTATCACTTAGTGTATGGCGTGTTCCGAAATTTGTTAGAGTAGTAATATCAGCTTTGATTCTATCTGCTGAAACAGCATTAATAATATCGTATATTTTAGTGTCGGTTTGCGCTGATATTGTTGTAGAAATTAGTAAGAATAGTACTGTGAATTTTCTCATGTTAAGGAATTTAGCTTACTAAATTACAAAACAAAAAAGAGAATAAAATTAGCATTATTCTCTTTTAACATATTTAGTAAAATAATTTATTATTTAAACAAACGTTATTCGTTGTCTAATTTTTTAGTTTGATTAAATCCAATTAATAAGGCTCCTCCGGCGCATAAAAAGATAGATGCAATAAAGAAAACTTCAGAATCAATGGCATCTGCTGGACGTGTTTCCCACGGACCATTATAACCAAAGAAAGAGCTCAAAATAGCACCTAATAAAACACCAACGCCAATTCCCATAGCCAGTAAAGCTAAATTTAAGATAATTACTCTACCTGTTAAAGTTGAACGCTTTTTTTCTCCCTGCATAAAAATTTTGGCATCTACACCTTTTTCAATTAAAGCTAAACGTTCCTTATTTCTTGTTGAATAAAACAAGTAAAAGATCCCGAAGATTACTGCGAATAAGAACATAAATACAATTGCTACTTCCATATTTTTGAGTTTAAAATGATTATTTTTAATGTGTTTACAAGTATGACAGCTACATTTAAAAAAAGGTTACAAAATATTTTTAATTTTTTTAATGAATAGTTGTAACCTTTTTTAACTAAGTACAGTCATAGTATAAAACGACTATTATTAACGATCAAACTTATATAGATAAAACCCTTAAGGGAGATGCTAATGCTTATGCTTTTTTAGTTGAAAAGTATAAAGTAATGGTGTTTTCGTTGGCGTTAAAAATGGTAAAGAGAAGAGAAGAGGCTGAAGAAATATCACAAGATACTTTTATAAAAGCTTATAAGAATTTGAGCAAGTTTAAAGGAGAGTCAAAGTTTTCTACTTGGTTGTATAAAATAACATATAGAACTTGCTTAGATAGCTTAAAGAAGAATAAAGAAAGGTATAATACCGATATAATTGACGAGATTACAATTAATAGAATTAAATCTGCTGATAGTATTTTAGAAGGTATTGAACGAAAAGAACGAGCACAAGTAATTAATAAGTGTTTGTTAAGTTTGCCAGAAGAAGAACGTACAATTTTATGGATGTTTTATTTTGAAGAATTAAGTTTGAAGGAAATAGTAGAAGTAACCGATTTTTCTGAAGCGAATGTTAAAGTAAAATTACATAGAGCTAGAAAGAGTTTACTGAGTATAGTAGAGAAAAAAGTAGAACCTGAATTGATTAATCATTATGGGAGAAAATAAAGATATTAAAGAGTTGGGTGCTTTTACAAAAAAGTATATCAACGAAATAGAAACAGAGACACCATCTATTGATTTTACAGCAAATATTATGGATGCGATTTTAAAAGAAGAGCAATCTTCTATTTATAAAGCAACACCATTAATATCTAAAAAGGTATGGTTTGTATTAGCAGGTATATTAGCTGTTAGTATTTTGTTTGTATCGAAAGGAGCTTCATCAAGTTGGCTTCAAATACCCGAGATAAAAATGGATTACTTATCTCATGTTCAATTCCCTAATTTATTTGAAAATATTACAGTATCAAATTTAATGCTAAGTGCTTGCTTCTTTTTTACCGTAATGGTATTTGTACAAATCTATTATTTGAAAAACCATTTTACTAGAAAATTTAATTGATAAAAAAATCCGCTTTGAATTTTCAAAGCGGATTTTTACTTTTAATAAAGTGATGAGATTATTTTTGAGAAGCAATCCACTTGTCAATTTTATTTTCTAAAAGTGCTAAAGGAATACATCCTGTCTCTAAAACCTGATTATGGAATTCTTTAATGTCGAATTTATCGCCTAATTCCTTTTTGGCTTTTGCACGTAATTCACGGATTTTCAATTGTCCTATTTTATAAGATAACGCTTGTCCAGGATTCGCCATATAACGCTCAATTTCAGAGATAATACTAGCTTCACCTTCAGCTTCGTTATCTAATGAATATTGAATTGCTTTTTCACGACTCCAACCTTTAGCATGGATTCCTGTATCAACTACCAAACGAATAGCTCGGTGCATTTCCATACCTAACATTCCGAAGTATTGATAAGGGTCAGTATATAAACCCAATTCTTTACCTAAATTCTCAGTATATAATGCCCAACCTTCACCGTAGGCACTGTACCATAAGGTTTTTCTAAAGTCTGGTAACTCTTCATTTTCTTGTGTTAATGAAATTTGATAGTGATGACCGGGAATAGCTTCGTGTAAAAACAATGCTTCATCAGAAAATACATTGTATTTAGTTGCATCAGGAATTGGTGTATAGAAAACACCTGGGCGAGTTCCGTCTAATGAACCAGGATTGTATTCAGCACTTGCAGAAGCTTCTCTAAACTTTTCAGTTTGTTTTACCACAAAAGGAGTTTTTGGTTTGTTACCAAATAACTTTTCTAATTGAGGCTTCATTTTTTCGTGAATCGCATTAAAATTATCAATGATTTGTTGTGGCTCAGTATATGGCATTAACTCCTTGTTGTTACGAACAAAATCAAAGAATTCTTTTAAACTTCCTTCAAAACCAACTTGTGCTTTTACCTTTTCCATTTCTGATAAAATTCGAGCAACTTCTTTTAGTCCTAACTCATGAATTTCATCAGCGGTCATGTTGGTAGTAGTGTAGTTTTTAATAGCGTGTTGGTAGTATGCTGTTCCATTAGGAATATCAGAAATACCACTACTTTCTCTACCAGCTTCTAAATAATCGTTCTTTAAAAATTCATGCATTGTTTTGAATGATGGAATTAATTTATCATTCAATATGTTGGTATAAGCTTCAGTTAAACGTGTTTTATCAGTATCAGAAAAATCAGCTGGTAAAGTGTTTATTGGAGAATAAAATAAATGCTCTGAAAAATCTGTAATTCCTTCAGGAGAAGTTTTTACAATTGTTAAGCTTTCAAACTGTGGAATTACTTTTTTAATCAATGATTTAGGTAACACATACCCTTCATTCATTCCTTGCTGCATACGTTCTTTAGCCGATTGTAACCAAGTATTGTATTTGTCTAATCTGCTTAACCAATTGTCGTAATCTTCAACTGTTTTAAAAGGTTGTGCGCTACTACCACTTGCTAATTGTCCCATGGTAAGGTTAATTGTCCACATTTGGTTGATTGGCATTAGTAAATCATTTTTATAGCTAGCTTGCGCCAATGCCATATCACAATCCCAATCAAGAACAGCTTTGCTCATTTGTTGACTTTCGGTTAAGTCAGCGTCTTTAAAGTTGTTAAGTTTTTCTTTATAATTTTTGAAAAACTCATTACTTTTTGCTTGATATTTATCAGACAACGTATTAGGAAATTGGTCGTTAAAACGATTATCACCTGCAAAAGTTGCATTTACAGGGTTTAATTGTAGTTTCCCTTCGTTGTAATCTTTTAATAACTGATTGAATTCAGTATTTTCTGGAGTAGGAGTGCTTACTGTTTCCTTTTTTTCTTGCTTACAAGAAACTAGGAAAGTAGCTGTGGCTACTATAGTTAAGAGGATTTTCTTCATGGTTATATTTTTGAATGTGAACAAATATACCAAAAAGAAAAAGAGAGAATTAGATTGTTAATCGTGATTAGGTAAAATAACCTCTTTAACTATGTTAAATATTTTTTCATGTCCTTTTGCATTAGGATGAACACCATCGTAGGTAAGTAGTTCCTCTTTATCAAAGTCAAATTTGCTATGTACATCAACAAGATTAATGTTTTGTTTTTGTGCTATTGATAACAATATATCGTTGTATCTAAAAATGTCTTTTGGAGACCTTTTTTTAGTATTGTAATCGTTTTCTATGACTGGAAGTATATTGATTAAATATACCGTAGCATTGTGTTTTAAGGCATGGTCAATACACAAGTTGAGATTATCACGAAACTTTTCTATTGAAACAGCGTTTTTACCATTTAAAGAAGCTATATCATTGGCACCATAAGCTAAAGTAACAATATTGTTTCCGTCTTTCAAAAGTCTTGTGTTGAATTCGTTTGCAAATCGTTTAATCAGACCTTCTGTTGTTTCTCCGCCAATTCCCATGTTAAAAACACAAACTTCATCTTTTCTATTTTTTAGAAAAAGTTTCATACAGTAAGCTTTCAAACGATCTGCCCAACCACCTTTTTCATTATCGTTTTCACCTCTGGTAATACTGTCTCCAAAACAAATAATATGTTTCATAGTTTTAAATTGATGTTATTTTCTAAGTGAAACGAAGCTAATAATTTTGTAGATAAACGAAAAAGAAAAACCTCTCTGTTTTCACAAAGAGGTTTTTTAAATTTATCTATGACGATTCGTCATTATTTAATTAATTCGTAAGAACGTTTGATAAAGTTGGTTAACTCTTCACCATGTAATAGGTTTTGAGATAATTTAGCTAAATCAAAAGCTTGCGAAACTAATTGTTTTTGCTTGTCTTCACCAGCATTTAAAATTTCTGATACTAACTCGTGGTTGGTGTTAACTACCAAGTTGTACATTTCTGGCATGTTACCCATTCCCATCATTCCACCACCAGTAGCACTCATTTCTTTCATACGACGCATAAATTCTGGTACGGTAATTAAGAAAGGAGAAGCACTAGAATCCATAGCTTCTAATTGTACTGTATAGCTAGAGTTGTTTACAGCGCCTTCGATAACTGGTTTTAATTTCTCTTTTTCTTCGTCAGAAAGTTTAGAAATTATAGTGTCGTCTTTCTTAATTAAATTATCAACATGGTCAGCGTCTACACGTTTAAACTGTACTTTGGCATCACCAGATTCAGTTTCTAACTTCTGCATTAAATGCGGAACAATAGGAGAATCTAATAATAATACTTCATACCCTTTAGCTTTAGCTTCTTCAATATAACTGTGTTGAGCATCTTTGTGTGCAGCATATAAAACAACGTGATTTCCGTCTTTATCGGTTTGAGTATCTTTAGTTTTTTCAACTAATTCATCAAACGTAAAGAATTTACCATCAACAGTTGGATATAAGGCAAACTTCTTTGCTTTGCTGAAGAATTTTTCTTCTGATAACATTCCGTATTCAATAATAACCTTGATATCGTTCCATTTTTGTTCAAAGTCTTCACGGTTGTTTTTGAATAAAGAAGAAAGCTTATCCGCTACTTTTTTAGTAATATACCCAGAGATTTTCTTAACGGCTCCGTCAGCTTGTAAATAAGAACGAGAAACATTTAAAGGAATATCCGGTGAGTCAATTACACCTTTTAACATTTGTAAGAAATCAGGAACAATTCCTTCTACATTATCCGTTACAAATACTTGGTTTTGGTATAATTGAATCTTGTCTTTTTGCATATCCAAATTCTGTGTCAACTTAGGGAAGTATAAAATTCCTGTTAAGTTGAATGGATAATCTACATTTAAATGAATATGGAATAAAGACTCTTCAAATTGCATTGGATACAACTCACGGTAGAAGTTTTTATAGTCCTCATCTTCTAAATCTGCTGGTTTTTTAGTCCATGCAGGTTCTGTATTGTTAATGATGTCATCAACTTCAATTTGCTTGTGAGGTTCTGTTACTTCTTTACCGTCTTCATCTTTTGTAGTTTTAGGAGTAAAGTCTGGATCGTTTATTTTTTTTGTTCCAAATTTAATAGGCACTTGGTTAAAACGATTGTACTTAGTTAATAAACCACGGATTTTACCTTCTTCTAAAAACTCAGTAGAATCATCGGCAATGTGTAATACGATTTCAGTACCTCTATCAGTTTTGTCGTGTTCTACTAACGTATATTCAGGAGAACCATCACATGTCCAATGAGCAGCAGGTTCATCTTTGAACGATTTGGTAAAGATTTCTACTTTATCAGCAACCATAAATGCAGAGTAGAAACCTAACCCGAAATGACCAATAACGCCCGTCTCGTTTTTATCATCTTTATACTTTTCTAAGAATTCTTCAGCTCCAGAAAAGGCAATTTGATTAATATATTTTTCAACCTCATCCATTGTCATACCAATACCTTGGTCTTTTATAGTTAAGGTTTTTGCTTCTTTATCAATACTAATTTCAATTTTAGCATCACCTAATTCAGTTTTTGCTTCACCAATTGAAATAAGGTGTTTTAATTTAGTAGTAGCATCTGTTCCGTTAGAAATTAACTCACGTAAGAAGATTTCGTGATCAGAATACAAGAATTTTTTAATCAGTGGAAATATATTTTCTACCGATACATTAATGTTTCCTTTACTCATAAGTATATATTTTTAATTGATATTATTTTCTGTTGAATGAACAGTCAAAAAAAATACCAAATAAAAAATAGTGACAAGATGACACTTTTTGTACGAATTATATAAAATTCATACTTTTACAGGCTTTTAATTTGTTAACAACAGAATAATCAACATAAAAAAATATGTATAACTCAAAAATTACAGGATTAGGTTATTATGTTCCTGAGAACGTAGTGACTAACGATGACTTGACTCAGTTCATGGAGACGAGTGATGAATGGATTCAAGAAAGAACTGGTATTAAAGAGCGTCGTTGGATTGATCCAAAAACATCTGATGATTCTACATCAGTTATGGGGGCTAAAGCAGCTAAAATAGCTATAGAGCGAGCTGGTTTAACAAAAGATGATATAGATTTTATTGTTTTTGCTACGTTGAGTCCTGAATTATATTTCCCTGGAGGAGGAGTACAAATTCAAGATTTGTTAGATATGCCTACTATTGGAGCATTAGATGTACGTAATCAATGTTCTGGGTTTATTTATGCAATGTCTGTTGCTGATCAGTTTATTAAAACTGGAATGTATAAGAATATCTTAGTAATTGGATCTGAAAACCATTCTGGAGGTTTAGAAAAATCTACTAGAGGTAGGGGAGTAACTGTAATTTTTGGTGATGGTGCAGGTGCAGCAGTTTTATCTCGTAGCGAAGAAGAGGGTAAAGGGATTTTATCTTCTCATTTACATTCAGAAGGAAAGCATGCTAAAGAGTTGGCCTTAATTGGACCTTCAACAGGAAGATGGGTTGATACTATTATTGAAGAAAACGACCCTGATGATACTTCATATTATCCATATATGAATGGACAATTTGTATTTAAACATGCAGTAGTTCGTTTTTCAGAAGCTATTATGGAAGGTTTAGAAGCTAACGGTTTGCAAAAAGAAGACATTGATATGTTAATTCCTCATCAAGCAAACTTACGTATAGCACAATTTATTCAGAAGAAATTCCAGTTGTCTGATGATAAAGTATATAATAATATTATGAAGTATGGTAATACTACTGCTGCTTCAGTTATCATAGCATTGACAGAAGCTTGGGAAAAAGGAAAAATAAATGAAGGTGATTTAGTAGTGTTGGCTGCTTTTGGTAGTGGATTTACTTGGGGATCGGTAGTGATTCGTTGGTAGTTTTACTGTGTGTAAAATAAAAAAGTCCGAAGCTAATGCTTCGGACTTTTTTATTAAAACATGCCTCCTTGAGCTTCATTACTGTCTCTGTATTTTCTACCTTTACTTTTGTTTTTACCGCTTCCAAAATTATAGGAAAATCCTAGATAAACTGAATTGCTTTCCAATGTATACTTTCCTTTTTGTATAAACGGTGTATTTGAGTTATAATCAAAATTTACATTATTAAAAATATCAGTACCTCTTAAGGTAATGTTTCCTTTACCATTTAATACTTTTAATCTAGCCCCTGCATTAATCATAGTATATGGTTGAATAGTATATTGAATGTTTTTACTTTCACCTCTAAAAATACCTGATAATTGGAAACTCAATTTTTTTGAAGCTTTAAAAGAGTTACTTATACGTCCTTTTACTAAAGTGTTTTTTACCGTTTCAAAGTTATCGTTTAAAACACCTTGAGAGTCTTGAATGTAAGTTTCAAAAGCAGGTCTAAGTGTCCACCATTTTTTAGGTTTAAAACTGGCAGATAGCTCAAAACCATAACTATCTGCAAAGTTATAATTAGTAAAAGAACTAATAGTTTTATTAGAGTTTTGATTGTCTTGTTGTAGTAAACGACCAATTTTGTCATTTGTTCTTCTGTAAAATGTACCGAATGATATATAGCCCTTTGTAATTGTTTTGGTATAATTAAGCTCTAATGAGTTTGTAAATTGTGGTTGTAAGTTTAGGCTCCCTTTTGATATAGTTAGTGGAGAAAACCATTCTTGAATGGGAGTTACTTGGTAAGCTGAAGGTCTATCAACTCTTCTACTATATGCAAACTGTAAATTATCTTTTTTAGTAAAGTTATAGTTGATTGATAATGATGGGTATAAGCTAAAAATATTGTCTTTTAAAGGAGTACTTCCTTGTTCAGTATTTGAAAAAAGAGCATCTAAATTAAATTGTTCTATTCTAATTCCTGTTTGAACTGCAAACTTGTTGAATTTTTTATTGAAGTTGATGTATCCTGAGTAAATTGAGCGATTATAGTTTAAAGTAGTATTACCTACAGATTGTAGTGTAGCTGAATTATTTATTGCTTCTCTATCTGTGAGTATTTGATTGTAAAAATCTTGCTTTCTGAATTCAACTCCAAATTCTAGTTTTCCAGATTTTATAGGTTTTACATAATCAATATTTAATAACCATAACTTTCGTGTATCTTTAATGTTGTTTGTATAATTATATTCTTTTGAGTTTGGGTTAACTAATTCCTCATTAATAGTTTTTTCGGGGTTTTTTGTGATAGAATGATTGAATTCAACTTCTAAGTTTTGACCTCTATTATCAAAGTTATAAACATAATCAATGTTATAAGTTTCGTCCTTTTGGTCATAATCAGAAAAACTTTTGTTGTTGAAAACTAAAGAATTGTTTTCATGGACAAGAGTATTGGTAGCTAAACTATTATTATCAAAATTTAGAGAAGTATACATAGATAATATACTTTTTGAAGTAATATCTATATCAACACCAAACTTAATGTTTTGATTCTTTGAGTTACTTAAAAAGTCAAAATCTTGAGTTAAGTTGATGTCGGTTCTTTTTAAATCGTTGAAGGTTTCATAATCCCCCCAACTTGTATTATAGTTAAGGTAAAAATTAGTTATGCCTGTTTTATAGTTTGTGTTTAAGGAAAGTTCGGGTCTTAGATTTCTACTTTGAGTTGCTCCAGCTGATAAATTTCCGTTAAAACCAATTTTTGTATTCTTTTTAAGAATTAAATTGATAATACCACTCATGCCTTCAGGTGTGTGTTTAGCTGAAGGATTAGTGATTATTTCAACGCTTTTAACTGAGTTAGAAGGTATTTGTTTTAATAATAGAGCTGTATTTATATTGGAAGGTTTTCCGTTTACCAAAACTCTAACGTTTTCATTTCCTCGTAAACTTATAGTTCCAGAAAGTTGATTAATATCTACAGAAGGAATGTTTTCAAGCATTTCTAGGGAGGTAGCTCCAGCAGCAGTTAAGTCATTACCTACATTAATAACTTTTCTATCAATTTTTTGAATAATAGTTGAAGTTTCTCCTTGTATTTCAACTTCATCTAATTGAGTAGTATTTTCTTCAAGGAAAACTGTTTCTATTTTACTATGCTCTTTTAAGTCAACCTTCTTTTCGAAGGTTTTATAACCAATAAATTGAAAAGTTAAGAGCAAACTTTCTTTAGGGAGTTTTTCAATTTTAAAATTACCTTTTTCATCAGAAATGCTACCTGTTAGTATCTGGTTAGAAGTGTTTTTACAAGTAATTGTGACAAAAGGTAATGGTTGATTATTTTTTTTATCTAAAATAGTTCCGGTAAGTCGTAAGTTTTGTGCTTGACAAAAAGCAGTACTTAGTAATAAAATTAATATTAGCAATCTTTTCATAAATTGAAGGGAATGAAATTGCGCTAAAAATAAAAAAAACGAAGTTAAATACTTCGTTTTTTTTTAATAATTAATTAAAAATTAATTTTATAGGAAACCTCCGCCTCCTTGTCTTTCATTGTTGTCACGTTGTTTACGAGAGCGGGCTTTGTTTTTTCCTCCACCAAATCTATAGTTAAATCCAATATAAGCTGTTCTGCTTTCCCATTTAAAACGCCCATTTTGAACAAAAGGTCTTTCAGAGTTAAATTTAAATCTCATATCGTTAAAGATATCATTTACTCTAAGGTTAATATTTCCTTTCCCTTTAAGAATACTATAGTTAGCACCGATGTTAACCATTTTCATAGGGTCTACGTTCCATTGAATGTCTTCTCTTGGGCCTCTGTACATTGCAAATAATTGTAAACGTAATTTTTTTGATACTGTAAAACTATTACTTATACGTGCGTTAAAAATATCTGTTTTAACTTCAGTAGTAGGAGCATTAGGGTCACTTAAATCTGTGGTTCCAAATTGCTTTTGAGAATAATAGTCCATACTAGCATTTGCTCTCCACCATTTTGCAATTTTATAGTTTACAGAAAACTCTAAACCATAAGCATCTGTGTCATCAAAATTAGCAAAGGTTAATATTTGCTTTACATTATCAGCGTCAGCAGGATCTTTATAAGTAGCTCTATTAATTACATCATTAATATTTCTATAAAAACTACCTAAAGTTATCGACCCGCCTTTTATTTTTCGTGTATAGTTAAATTCAACTGAATTAGTGAACTGAGGAACAAGGTCAGGATTACCTATTGACGTAATTAAAGGCGTACTCCATTCTCTAATAGGGTTTACTTGTTGTATTCCTGGTCTGTCAACTCTTTTACTGTAACTTAATTGAAATTGATCATTGTCATTTGGGGTGAAGGTAAAGAAAGCAGATGGGTATACAGTAAAAATATCATCAGTTACTTTCTCATTCTTTAGATCTCCATTTTCATCCAATCCTGTAAAGTCTCCTTCAATTTTATATTGTTCAAAACGAGCACCTAATTGCATGTTAAGTTTACCAAACTTATGTCCATAGTTTACATAAGCAGAATAAATATCTCTATCGTAGGTGAAGGAAGAGTTACCTACATCTCTATAAGTATCAGGTTCTTCTACTAAAATTTGTTGGTTTGTTATATTAGTATTATCAGCTCTATTAACTCTATATTCTAAACCTAACTCTAATTTTCCATTTTTAGAAATAGGGTTAGTGTAATCTAAATTTAACAGTGTACTTTTTCTGTTATTATTTATATCGTTAAAATAATCTGGTTGCGAATTTTCTAAGAAAATATTTTCTAAAAATTTTGGAGAATCATTTTTAGAGAAATTGGCTTCAAGTTCTATATTATGCCCTTCTTTTTCAAAATCATGTTTATAATTTACATTGTAAGCTTGGTTATGACTTTCATTTGTTTGTGTATTAGGAGAGTGAGATATTAAATCACCATTGTTGTCTGTAATTATAGCACGTCCGCTAGCATTACTGTCAAACCAGTTTTGAGTAGTATAAAGAGATAAGGTGTTTTTATCATCTAAATAAATGTCTGCTCCAATTTTAAATAAATGAGATTCATTATCATTAATAAAAACAAAGTCTTGATTGTTAACTCCGGGTCTATTTACATAACCAAAGTTATAGCGATCTCCACCATTAAACCCATAGTTACCAAAGAAGTTTACTTTTCCTGTTTTATAATTCATGTTTGTAGAAGCATTGTAACGAACATAATGACCAGCTTCAATTCCAGTATTTATAGAGCCATTGAATCCCATGTTGGCATTTTTATTAAGAATTATATTGATAATACCACTCATTCCTTCAGGATTGTATTTAGCAGAAGGATTCGTAATTAACTCAACACTTTTAATAGATGAAGAAGGAATTTGTTTTAATAATTCAGAAGCAGGAATGTTGGTAGGTTTTCCGTCAACTAATACACGTACGTTTTCATTACCACGTAAGCTAATATTTCCTGATTGGCTATCAACACTTACAGATTGTACATTATTTAATAACTCAGAAGCAGTAGCACCTGCTGAGGTTAAATCTTTACCAACGTTAATTACTTTTCTGTCTACTTTTTGAGTAACTGAAGAGGTTTCTGCACGAATTTCTACTTCATCTAAAGTAGTACTGTCTTCTTCAAGAGGAATAGTACCTAAATTAACTTTACTTGATTTACGGCTTACAGTAACTGGCTTTGAAAAAGTTTTATATCCTATAAACTGAACCTCAATAATACTGTTTCCTTCAGGTATATTTTTTATAGAAAATAATCCGTTGTCATCAGTAATTCCACCAGTAATAATTTTTTTGGCAGCATCTTTGATTATTATATTAACATAGGGAAGAGGTTGTTTGGTCGCTTGGTCGACTACTTTACCAGTAATAACTCCTGGTTTAGGTAGGCTACTTTTAGGCATTTGTGCATAAATACTTGTAGTAAATACAGCTAAAAGTATTAGTAATATGTTTTTCATTTTTGTTGTTTTTGAATTGTTTTGGTGCTTAATAGACTCTTAATTGTCTAACTTTGTTACTCAGTTTAAGAGAGTTTAACGTATTATTAACAGAAAATGAAAAAACGTACTTTGGTACTAGGAGCCTCTTTAAAGCCTTCTAGATACTCTAATATTGCTATTAAAAAGTTAAGAGACAATGATACAGAAACTGTAGCGATTGGATTACAAAAAGGAAACGTAGTAGATGTAGCCATTGAAACAGATAATATTTTTTTTGAAAATATTGATACTGTAACCTTATACTTAAATCCAGAGCGCCAGAAATTGTATTATGAATATATAATTAATTTACAACCTCGCAGAGTAATTTTTAATCCAGGAACTGAAAATATTGAGTTTATAGAGTTGTTAAAAGAAAATGGGATTGAGAGCGAAATAGCCTGTACTTTAGTACTCCTATCAACAAAGCAGTATTAATTTAGAACTTCAACAGGAAAAGAATTAGTGCTATATCTTTTTCCTGCCTCTGCTAATTCAGTGTTTTTGAAAACTGTTTGAGCTTCAGTTTTAAAATCATTAATGTTTTTATATCTGCTAGAATAATGTCCAATAATTAACTTATTTACATTTGCTTGGTTGGCAATAGAAGCAGCTTGTTCAGCAGTAGAGTGTTTTGTTTTATCGCACAAATCTTCTCTATCTTTTAAAAATGTAGCTTCATGATATAATAAGTCTACCTCTTTAATTATAGGAATAATATCTGGCTTATAGGCAGTATCACTACAAAAGGCAAAACTTAAAGGCTTAGGCGGATCAATAGTTAATTCTTTATTAGGAATCACTTCTCCTGTAGAGAGTATAAAGTCTTTACCAGCTTTAATATTATGAAAATCACAAGTCTCTATTTCATTGTATTGCTGAATATTTTCAATGTGTAATTTTCTAAGTTTTGGTTTTTCGGTAAATAAAAAACCATTAGTATACACTCTATGATTTAAAGGGATAGTTCTAACAGAAACCTTATCATCTTCAAAAATGAGTTCACTTTCTTTAGATTCTAATTCGTGAAAAATAATAGGATATTTAGTCCACGATTTAGAAACCTTTAATTGAAGAGTAGTAACTTCTTTAATACCTTTTGGTCCGTAAATATGTAGCTCTTTCTCTCTGTTTAGAATGCCAAAAGTGGCAATAAGTCCAACCAAACCAAAAAAGTGATCACCATGTAAATGAGAAATGAAAATATGGTTGATTTTTGAAAAACCAACTTTATACTTTCTCATTTGACGTTGTGTGCCCTCACCGCAATCAATTAAAAAATGACGATTGTTAATTTCTAAGTATTGAGAGGTTGGGTAGGCATTAGCTCTTGGTGTAGCAGAATGACAACCTAAAACAGTTAAGTGTAAACTCATTTATTTAATTACAAAGCGTTTTGAAATTATCTCTTTATTACTTTGTATTGCATAAATGTACATTCCAGACTTTAAGTCGTTACGTTGAAACGGAAAAGAGTTACGTCCCTTAACCACTTTAAGCTCTTTATTATAAACAGTTTTACCTAATACATTTCTAACAGTTAAGATAACTGTTTGATCGTGTTTTGCATTAAAATAAATAGTAGTATTATTCGTAAAAGGGTTAGGGGATGCTACTAACTTCTCAATTGATTTTTCTTGAGAAAAACCAACGGAAATAGCTAAGAAAAAAGTTATAAATAGTATTTTTTTTACCATAAATTATCATTTAGGGGATGGATAATTATTTAAAAATATAAGGTTAAAAACCTAAATCACGTTGAATGTTTTCCATTTCTATAACATCTTCTGCCTCTACTAATGTAGGAACAATGTTAAAGGTTTCAGGAAAATCATCAATAGTAACATCTTTAGACACAACTACAAAAGATGTGCCATTGTTCTGATGTTGTTCCGCGTATCTCAAAAATAGCAAAATATTTTTGTTAGGGGCATTAAATTCTTCTGAAATTACAATAATCAGGTTTTTTCCTGTAAGGTTTACATATTCATTATCAAAGTTTTCTAAGAAACTAGAAAATGTTTTCTCATCAGAAGTAATTAAAGTGTAATCAGTTTTATCTACTATGTTCATGACTATCTTTTTATTTGTTGTGCTAACAAATAAATAACTGCCATACGAACAGCAACTCCATTTTCTACTTGATTTAGAATAATTGATTGATCACTGTCGGCAACATCACTTGTTAGTTCTACACCTCTATTAATAGGTCCAGGGTGCATAATGACAATTTTTTTACCAAGATTGTCTAATATTTCTTTGTTAATACCAAAAAGTTGTGTGTACTCTCTAGTTGATGGAAAATATTTAATATCCATACGTTCATGTTGTACACGTAATACATTAGCAACATCACACCACTCTAAAGCTTTTTTAAGGTTTGTTTCTACTTCAACACCTAAACTAGAAATGTATCTAGGAATTAAAGTGCTTGGTCCACAAACTTTTACCTTAGCACCTTGTAGTTGTAAAGCGAATATGTTTGATAAAGCTACACGTGAATGTAAGACATCACCAACAATTACAATTTTCTTTCCTTTTAAGTCGCTATTTAAAGCTTCTCTCATAGAAAAACTATCTAATAATGCTTGGGTTGGGTGTTCATGTGTACCATCTCCAGCATTAATAATTTTAGCATCCACATGGTTCGATAAGAAAATTCCTGCTCCTACATTTGAATGACGCATTACAACAATATCAACTTTCATTGATAAAATGTTGTTTACAGTATCAATTAAAGTTTCTCCTTTTTTTACTGAAGATTGTCCTGCAGAAAAATTAATAACATCTGCAGATAAACGCTTTTCAGCTAATTCAAAAGAAAGTTTTGTACGTGTGCTATTTTCAAAAAATAAATTAGCAATTGTAATATCACGTAATGAAGGAACCTTTTTTATAGGTCGGTTAATGACTTCTTTAAAATGAGCAGCAGTTTCAAAAATAAGCTCAAGGTCATTTTTGTTAAGGTATTTGATTCCTAATAAATGTTCAACACTTAACTGCTTCATTTTAGTTTGTTTTTTTAATCATAACTAATCAAGCTTTGAGGGCTTGGGTTCAAGGTAAATTGTATCTTCTTTATGAGTTTCTTGCCAGTTAACAACTACTTTTTCTTCATTGATGGCATCTACTTGTCTTCCTCTATAATTAGGTTGAATTGGTAAATGACGGCTAAAACGACGATCAATTAATACTAATAACTCAATATTATCAGGTCTTCCGTATGATTGTAGTGCTGTTAAAGCACTTCTAACGCTTCTTCCTGAAAATAATACATCATCAATAATAACCACCTGTTTTCCTTCAATTAAAAAGTCAATTTGTGTGGAAGTGGCTTCTAATGGTTCTTCTCTTCTGCGAAAATCATCACGATAAAAAGTAATATCTAACAAACCTAATTTTAAGTCTTTAATATTATATTCCTCTCTTAATAACTTAGCCAATCGATTTGCTAAATAAGAACCTCTTGGTTGTAATCCTATTAAAACGGTGTTAGAAAAATCGTTGTGATTCTCGATTAACTGGCACGCTAATCGATGCAGAATGATTTCAATTTCTTTCGAAGTAAGTAGTGTTTTTCTGCTCATTTGTTGCTACCAAATTGGTTTGATAGTTCAACGTTCAAAATTAAGGCAAAAATTTACGCTGACAAAATTAAACTTAATGAAACGTAAAACTAGGTCTATAAAATTATCTTTACATTTGCGCACTTTTACAAAAGACTCTTAGAAATTATGATGAAATACATTAAAAGTAAGAAGATTAACATAAAAGACGATTCTTTAGCAGGTATTACAGTATCGTTAGCGATGATACCAGAAGTGGTAGCTTTTGCTTTTGTGGCTCAAATTAGTCCTATTGTAGCACTGTTTGGAGCTTTCGTTGTGGGAATTGTTTCAGCAATTTTTGGAGGAAGACCAGGTTTAATTTCAGGAGCAGCAGGAGCTGTGGCTGTAATTTTTGTAAACATGATACAAGAAGGACACGCAAAAGGATTGTTGTTTGATACACCTGTAGAAAACATGGGATACTTCTATTTACTAGCAGCTGTAGTTTTAATGGGAATAATTCAAGTGTTAGCAGGAGTATTTAAACTTGGGAAATTAGTTAGACTAATTCCACATCCAGTAATGATGGGATTTGTAAACGGTTTAGCTGTAGTTATTTTTATTGCACAACTAGGAATGTTTAAAGAAAATAAGAAAGATATTTTCGGGCAAAACATGCGTAAAACCGAATCGAAAGAACTGGTTTATAAAATAGCAGATAATGAAGTACAAGACCTAGTATCAAATGCTGCATTATTTTCAATCAAAGGAAATTCAGTAATTAACAATCAAACAAATCAAGAAGTTTTTGTAAAATCAGATACACAAGTTTTTGATGCTAAAACAAAAAAGGTTGTTTTTAATATAGAAAATGACGGATTCTATTCAGTAAAAGATAGTGGAGTAGTAAAATCTACTTTACAAGGAACAAAACTATATACTATGATTGGGTTAGTATTGTTAACAATGCTAATTATATGGTTACTTCCTAAATTGACAACAAAAGTACCAGCAGCGTTAACGGCTATTTTAATTGTTACGTTTGTGTCTATTTTTGGAGGATTAGAGTCTATCAATGTTGGAGATTTTATTAGAGATGGTGGAGGAGCAGGTTTAAATGGTTTTGATGAAATTTCTAAAAAAATGAATTTAGCAGAACTTTGGAGCAATTTACCATTCAATTTAGATACTTTAAAGTTTATAGCACCGTATGCCTTTTTAGCTGCTTCAGTTGGATTGATTGAAACATTAATGACGATGAATTTAGTGGATGAGTTAACAGATTCAAGAGGTGATGGTAATAAAGAGTGTGTAGCACAAGGAGCAGGAAATATGTTAAGTGGTTTGTTTGGAGGAACTGGTGGTTGTGGTATGATTGGTCAAACAGTAATTAACATTAACGCAGGTGGTAGAGGGCGTTTATCAGGAGTTATGATGGCGGTTACTTTATTAATTTTTATCCTTTTTGCAGATAAATATATAGAACAAGTACCTATTGCAGCTTTAGTAGGAGTAATGTTTATGATGGTAATTGACACATTTGCATGGTCGAGCTTTAGAATTATGAACAAGATACCAAAATCAGATGCGATTGTGTTAATTATAGTATCAGCGGTAACCGTGATTTTTGATTTAGCAATTGCTGTATTTGTTGGAGTAATTATTTCAGCATTAGTTTTTGCTTGGGAAAATGCCAAGAAAATTAGAGCAAGAAAACGTTTTAAACAAGATGGAACCAAAATTTACGAAATTTGGGGGCCTTTATTCTTCGGAAGTATTACTGCTTTTAACGAAAAGTTTGATATTAAGAATGATCCAGATAATGTGGAGATTGACTTTGTAGAGTCGCGTATTTCTGATCATTCAGCTATTGAAGCTATTTTTATATTAGTAGAAAAATATCAAAAGGTAGGAAAAAAGGTAACTTTAAAACATTTAAGTGAAGATTGTAAGGTATTACTTTATAAAGCAAGTCCTATTTTTGCAGATGTAATTGAAGAAGCGGTAGATGATCCTCGTTATCATTTAGCGGCTAATCCAGAAGATTTTCCTAAGCCATTATCAGAATATAGTTTTTAAATCGTTGAGCGATAAAAAATAAAAAATCCCGCTATTAGCGGGATTTTTTATTACTCTTATTTTTTCTGAAGCGGACTTATAATTTCTACATCACTAAAAGCAATAGCACCTCTAATAACACTATCAATTGTAGTTTTTAAAGCTTCTATCAATTGCATTTTTAATTGAGATTTATGATAAATCAAACTAACCTCACGTGCAGGAGAAGGAGTTTCAAACTCTCTTAAATGAGTTTTGTCTCGTTCATTTAGGTCCAAAGTATTTAAGTAAGGAAGTAATGTCATTCCTAAACCGTCTTTAGATAACTTTATTAATGTATCAAAACTTCCACTTTCTAATTGAAAGTGATGTGTTGAACTTCTTTTATTTGTTCTGCAAAGATTAATTACACTGTCTTTAAAACAATGTCCGTCTTCTAACAATAAAATATCATCAACCTCTAAATCATCAACTTTTAATTTCTTTTGTTTAAACAAACGATGTTCGCTAGGAACCAAACCAACAAAAGGTTCATAATATAGAACGCGCTCTTTTATAGCTTCATTTTCTAATGGAGTTGCAGCAATAGCAGCGTCGATATAACCATCCATTAATTTTCTAACAATTTCCTCTGTAGTTAACTCTTCAATAACTAATTGAACTTTTGGATAGTTCTTACTAAAAGTTTTTAAAAACATAGGAAGCAACGTAGGCATAATTGTAGGAATAATACCTAGTCTGAACTCACCACCAACATACCCTTTTTGTTGGTGTACAATATCTATAATACGATTACTCTCATCAACAATAACTTTGGCTTGCTCTACAATACGCTTACCAACTTCAGTTAATTCAATAGGTTTTTTAGAGCGATTAAAAATCTTAGCATCTAATTCTTCTTCTAATTTCTGAATTTGCATACTCAACGTTGGTTGTGTAACAAAGCAATGTTCTGCCGCTATGGTAAAATTTTTATATTCAGCAACAGCTAGTGTATATTTTAATTGTGTTATAGTCATTTCAATAATAATTTTCGATAAAGATATTAAAACAATCGATTACCTTTATAGTAAAACTGTTAAAACTTGCCCTAAATTTGTAGTAGAAAAAGTAAAAAACTTAAAATCAAAACAATATGTCAACCACAATTTTAGGATTAGATAAACAAAAAACCGAAAACTTAGTAAATGAGTTAAATACATTACTAGCAAATTTTCAAGTGTATTACCAAAATGCAAGAGGGTTACACTGGAATATTAAAGGGAAAAACTTCTTTGAGTTGCATATGAAGTTTGAAGAATTTTATACAGATGCACAAGAAAAAGTAGACTTAATTGCAGAACGTATTTTAACATTACAAGGAACGCCATTACATACTTTTGAAGATTACACTAGTGTATCAAGAGTACCAGTAGGAAAAAATATTTCAAATGATGTTGAAGCGGTAAAGTTAATTATTGGCTCACTATCAGAATTATTAAAAATAGAACGTACAATTCTTGATTTGTCTGATAAAGCTGAAGATGAGGGTACAAACTCAATGATGAGTGACTTTATAGCAGAACAAGAAAAAACATTGTGGATGATGAATGCTTGGTTAGGCTAAGAAATAGTTATCTATGTTTTGGGGATGAAAGAGCAACGTATTTACGTTGCTTTTTTTGTTTTTAGTAAAAAATGATGTAACCTATTTTCGCTTATGTCGTCCTAAGTGTAATAATCATGAAAACAAATCAAATGAAAAACCGAATTCAACTAAAACAAATATTACTCTTCTCTTTTTGCTTTTTATTAACAAATTTAGTGTCTGCCCAAAATTTGACATCAAAGGTTGATGAAATTTTACAAACGCAATTCAAAAATAATAAAACAGGAGCAGTAGCTTTGGTAGCTAAAAAAGGAAATGTTATTTATAGAAAAGCTTTTGGAAAAGCTAATTTAGAGCTTAATGTGGATATGGTGCCAGAAAATGTTTTTGAAGTAGGTTCAATAACAAAACAATTTACATCAGTTTCAATATTAATGTTGTTAGAAGAAGGTAAGCTAAGTTTAGAAGATGATATAACTAAGTTTATACCTGATTATCCAACGAATGGAAAACAAATTACTGTTCATCACTTATTAACACATACATCGGGAATTAAAAGTTATACATCAATGCAAAAGTTTGGAGAGGTGACAACTAAAGATGTAGAACCTTTAAAATTTATTGATTTTTTTAAGAATGAGCCAATGGATTTTGAACCAGGAGAAAAGTATAAATACAATAATTCTGGATATTTTATTTTAGGATATATTGTTGAAAAAGTAAGTGGAATGAGCTATCCGAAATTTGTTGAAGAACAAATTTTTAAGAAGCTAAATATGAATTCTTCTTATTACGGAAGCCATACAAAATTAATTAAAAACAGAGCAGCAGGTTATCGAAAGAGAAATGGAGAATATTCAAATGCTCAATATATAAGTATGACATTACCTTATGCAGCAGGTTCAATCATGTCTAATGTAGATGATATGTTAAAGTGGCAAACAGCCATTCGTAATAATACATTAGTAAAAAAAGAAACAATTGATAAAGCGTTTACCAATTACACACTGAATAATGGTAAGAAAATAAACTATGGATATGGTTGGAGTCTAAACGAAATAAACGGAGTACCAACTTTGGAACACGGTGGCTCAATTCCTGGATATAAATCTATGGGAGTATATGTACCTAGTGAAGATGTGTATGTAATTGTGTTTTCTAATTGTGGTTGTAAATCACCAACAGCTTTGACTATAAAAATAGCAGCTTTGGCTATTAATAAACCTTTTTCTTCAGGTAATAATGCCGTTTCTTTATCAAAAGAAGAGTTGCAAAAATGGGTAGGTGCTTATAAATTTGAAGATGGAGGAATTCGTTTAATTACGATGGAAAATAACCAACTGTATAGTCAAAGAGAAGGGAGTTCAAGTAAATTTAAGATTTATCCAACTTCACCAAATGAGTTTTCTTTTGAAGACGGATTTTACACGTATAAGTTTTCAGAAAAAAAAGGAAAGAAAATAGCAATCTTTCAAAACAGAATAAAAAAAGAAAAAGGTATGTCTACAGCTATAACCAAAGCTAAAGGTAAGGAAAGGAGCTAAAAAGCGAAATTAGAATAAATACTTAATTAAAATCCGAATACTTACAAAGGCAATCAAAATAGCGGTTGCCTTTTTTAGTTGAGAGGGAGTGAAGAATTGATTACTCATTCTGCTACCAATTTGACCGCCAATAAAAACGGTAATTAACAAACTAGAAGTTAGTGTCCAATCAATAGAAAACTCAGGATTTGTATACTGACCTATCAACCCAGATATAGAGTTTACCAAAATAAAAAAGCTTGCTGTAGCTGCTATTTTCTTTGGAGTGTCCCAATTGGTTAAATGAAGCAATGGAGCTAAGAAGATACCACCACCAATACCAACCATCCCAGAAATAAAACCAATTACTCCACCATAACCTGCATTTTTTGACAAGTTTAAATCTTTAGTTTTACTGTTATTGGTAACTACTTTGTTAGAAATCCACATGGTAATAGCAGCAAAAAGTAGTGTGAAACCTAAGAGAATAAAGAAAAAAGTTTGACTTATTCGTAAATAGCCACCTAAAAAAGCCATAGGAATGCTAAATAAAGTAAGCGGAATAACCTTTTTCCAGTTATATTGTTTTTGTTGCATATACAGTAAAACATTACCCGTAACAACCATTACATTACATAGTAGAGCTGTAGCTCTAATTTGTGTAAAAAGTAACCCAGTAAGTGCTAAGACAGCTAAGTAACTAGAACCTCCACCAAATCCGACAGAGGAGTATAGAACAGCTACGATAAAGAAAAGTAAAATTATGTACCAATTAGTACTTAAAACATCTAAAAAAAGAGATATCATCATATTAAACAAATGTAACTATAAAAGTTTTTTGAAAAAAGCTGATGATTTACTCTTTTAGAAAAGACTTTTTAAATTGCTGAGGAGTAATCATTTCCATTTTTTTAAATTGTCTGTTGAAATAGCTAATATTGTTAAAACCAGATTTGTAGGCTATTTCAGAGATTCGTAGGTTTTTAGATTGTTTTATAAGTTTCTTAGAAAACTTAATCTTTTCAGAGTTTATGTAGTCAATAGGAGAAATTCCTAAGGTGTTTTTAAATTTTTTATGAAAATGAGATGTACTCATACAAGCTTTCTTAGCTAACAATTCTACAGTAATATCTTTATTTGTGAGGTTGTTTTTTATAAACTTAATAACCATACCTATACGTGTATCTGTAAGCGTGCCAGAAGGATCATTTAAAATAAAAGCTTTAGCCTTAGTTTGTAATAATCTCACAATAAGTTCTTGAATCATTAAATCAAGAAGAATGTCTTTGGACTTATTTTGGTCAGTAAAAGTGTGTACCAAACGTCCTACTAAATGATTAATATCTGTATTGTGTACTAGGTGAGAAGAAGTTTCATTTAGCTTCCAATTATTGTTTTCACGTTCAATAGCTACGTTATGATTAAACTTTTCTACTATCTCATCTATCTTATTAGAATCAATGCCTAAGGCCAAACACTGAGTAGGATTATTCTTTTCAGCTAAAGGGAAATCGATAATCATTTCTTTGTTAGTCGGCATTACTACAGATTCACCAGGAAAGAAATCAAAAGGTTCCATACCTTCTAAATGCATTACTTTTTTTCCAGTAAGCATACTTGCAATAACAGGAAAATCAAAAGTTAAAGATATCTGCTCCGCACTTTTATGAGTCTCAAAAATATTCAACTCCGCATATTCAGCATTATACGTAGTTCTGTTCTCAATTAAAGTAGTGAGTTTTCTACTTTCTTTATGTCTACTTAATAAATGGTTCATAATCAATAGTACAAAATTCTATCTATGTATTTTTTAAGATAATAGATATGTGTTACAATTTAATAAATACGTTCAATATATTGACTATATGATATTTTAATTTTACAAAAATTACGAAATATTCATTTTTAACATGTGTTAATTAAGGAAGTGTTATTTCGATAGTTGATTTAAGTAAAAAACAAAAATACAAAGTTTTATGAGTTACGCGAAACCAAAATTTAAAGACACTTATGCAAATTTTATCAATGGAAAGTTTGTGTCTCCATTAGGAGGAGAATATTTTGACAATACATCTCCAATTGATAATAGCATTATAGCAAAATATCCAAGATCACAAAAAGAAGATGTTGAATTAGCATTAGACGCAGCAAATGCAGCCAAAGAAAGCTGGGGAAACACTTCAGCAGCAGAACGAGCATCTTTATTAAATAAAGTAGCAGATATTATTGAGGCAAATTTAGAAGAGTTTGCATTAGTAGAAACGTGTGATAATGGAAAACCAATACGAGAAACATTAAATGCAGATGTTCCTCTAGCGGCAGATCATTGGCGTTATTTTGCTGCAGCAATTAGAGCAGAAGAGGGTAGTGCTACCGAGCTTGACCAAAATACCTTGTCAATGAACATTAAAGAGCCTTTAGGGGTTGTTGGACAAATTATTCCTTGGAATTTTCCTCTTTTAATGTTGTCATGGAAGCTACCACCAGCACTAGCAACAGGTAACTGTGTGATATTAAAACCAGCTGAACAAACTCCATCATCAGCAACACTTTTAATGGAAAAAATAGCAGGTGTTTTTCCTCCAGGAGTTATTAATGTGATACATGGTTTTGGACCAGAAGCTGGTAAACCATTAGCATCAAGCCCTAGAATAGATAAAGTAGCATTTACAGGAGAAACTACTACAGGGCAGTTAATTATGCAATACGCTTCTAAAAACTTAAATCCAGTAACGATGGAATTAGGAGGTAAGTCTCCAAATATCTTCTTTAATAGCGTAATGGATGAAGACGATGCATTTTTAGACAAAGCAATTGAGGGTGCAGTGTTGTTTGCTTTTAATCAAGGAGAAGTATGTACCTGTCCTTCACGTATCTTAGTGCAAGAAGATATTTATGATAAGTTTATGGAGCGAGTGGTAGCAAGAACAAAAGCTATTGTTCAAAATAGTCCGTACGATGTAAATACGATGGTAGGTGCGCAAGCATCAAACGATCAATATGAAAAAATACAAGCCTATATTAACATAGGAAAAGAAGAAGGAGCGAAAGTGTTATGTGGGGGAGAAGCTAATAAATTAGAAGGAGAGTTAGCGAATGGATTCTATATTAAACCAACTATTTTGGAAGGACATAACAAAATGCGTGTATTCCAAGAAGAAATTTTTGGTCCAGTAGTATGTGTAACAAAATTCAAAGATGAAGCTGAAGCATTAGAAATAGCAAACGATACGATGTATGGATTAGGAGCAGGAGTTTGGACGCGTGATGCACATCAGTTATATCAAATTCCAAGAGCTATTAAAGCAGGTAGAGTTTGGGTGAACTGTTACCACTCATACCCAGCACATGCGCCATTTGGAGGATATAAAAAATCAGGATTTGGTAGAGAAACCCACTTAATGATGATGGACCACTATCGTCAAACTAAGAACATGTTGATATCGTATGATAAAAACAAGTTAGGGTTCTTTTAGTTGTTTGTAAATACTGGGCTGATGCCCAGTATTTTATAATTTAAAAATAGAATATGCAAAGAGTAGCAATAACAGAAGCGGCAAAAGAAATAGTTGAAAAACTAAAAAAACAGCATGGAGCATTGATTTTTCATCAAAGTGGAGGGTGTTGTGATGGTTCGTCTCCAATGATTTTTCCTAAAGATGAAATGTATTTAGATGAAAGTGATATTCTGTTAGGTGTGTTAAATGAAGTTCCTTTTTATATGAATAAAGATCAATATGAATATTGGAAGCATACGCACTTAGCGATTGATATAACTGAAGGAAGAGGATCAAGTTTTTCACTAGAGATTCCTTTAGGAGTTCGCTTTATCGTACATTCACGATTATTGCAACAAGAAAATGAAGATTAGTATGTGTTTTAAGAAGAAGAACTAATAAGTTGATAAACAATTAAAAATGATTTATTTTAGTAGCTTAAGCTAAAATAAAAGAAGTATAAGAATGAGTAATTACCACGTAAAAAACCTAGAAGAATATTTTCAAGTATATAGAAAGTCCGTAAGAAATCCAGAGTTATTTTGGGAAGAAATAGCAGAAGAACACTTTGTTTGGAGAAAAAAATGGGATACCGTTTTAGACTATGATTTTGAGAAAACTGAGTTTAAATGGTTTGAAGGAGCAAAACTAAATATTACAGAAAACTGTATAGATCGTCATTTGCATATTAGAGGAGATAAAACTGCCATTTTATTTGAACCAAATAATCCAAATGAAGAAGCCGAACATATATCTTATAAAGAATTACACAAGCGTGTTTGTAAATTCGCTAATGTGTTAAAAGACCATGGAATTAAGAAAGGAGATAGAGTTTGTGTCTACTTACCAATGATTCCAGAATTGGCTATTTCAGTTTTAGCTTGTGCTCGAATTGGAGCAGTGCATTCAGTTGTTTTTGCAGGGTTTTCATCAACAGCATTAGCTACGAGAATAAATGATTGCGAAGCAAAAATGGTAATTACCTCAGATGGTTCTTATAGAGGAGCTAAAACAATTGATTTAAAAAGTATTGTTGATGAGGCATTAGAAAATTGTCCTACCATAGAAAATGTATTAGTAGCCAAAAGAATTAATTCAGATATTCAGTTAAAAGAAGGACGTGATAAGTGGTTAGAACCTTTGCTAGAAGAAGCTTATCAAGACTGTGTTCCTGAGATTATGGATGCTGAAGATCCACTATTCATTTTATATACTTCAGGTTCAACAGGAAGTCCAAAAGGAATGTTACATACCACAGCAGGTTATATGGTATACACAGCATATACATTTAAAAATGTTTTCAATTATAAAGAAAATGATGTGTATTGGTGTACAGCAGATATTGGTTGGATTACAGGTCACAGTTATATTGTGTACGGTCCCTTAGCAAACGGAGCTACAACAGTAATGTTTGAAGGTGTTCCTAGTTATCCAGACTTTGGTCGTTTTTGGGAAATAGTTGAAAAACACAACATAAATCAATTTTATACAGCACCAACAGCAATCAGAGCATTAGCAAAAGAAAACTTAGATTTTGTAGATAGTCACGATTTATCCTCAATAAAAGTTTTAGGAACGGTTGGAGAGCCTATTAACGAAGAAGCGTGGCACTGGTATAACGATAATGTAGGTAAAAAGAAAAGCCCAATAGTAGATACTTGGTGGCAAACTGAAACGGGAGGGATCATGATTTCACCATTGCCATATATCACTCCAACAAAACCAACTTATGCAACATTACCTTTACCAGGAATTCAAATAGCGTTAATGGATGAAAACGGAAAAGAAGTAAAAGGAAATCAAGTTGATGGAAGATTGTGCATAAAATATCCTTGGCCATCTATGGCAAGAACTATATGGGGAAACCATCAGCGTTATAAAGAGACGTATTTCTCAGCATTCGATAATATGTATTTTACAGGTGATGGAGCGCTTCGTGATGAGGTGGGATATTACCGAATTACAGGTAGGGTAGATGATGTAATTATAGTTTCAGGTCATAACTTAGGAACCGCACCTATTGAAGATGCAGTGAATGAACATCCAGCCGTAGCTGAAAGTGCTATTGTAGGTTTTCCTCATGATGTAAAAGGAAATGCCTTATATGGTTATGTTATTTTAAAAGAAACAGGAGAAACAAGAAACCAAGACAATTTATACAAAGAGATAAATCAAATTATTACAGAACATATTGGTCCGATAGCGAAGTTGGATAAAATTCAGTTTACAGAAGGATTGCCTAAAACACGTTCAGGAAAGATTATGCGTCGTATTCTTAGAAAAATTGCACACAACGAATTAGATAATTTAGGAGATGTCTCTACACTTCTAAATCCTGAAGTTGTACAAAGTATAATTGATAATAGATTGTAAAATAGTGAAAAAGGGTTCTTATAAGAATCCTTTTTCTTTTGCTATTAAAATTAAATCACGATCATCAGAGTTGTCAACCCCAAACACTTTAGCCATTTGTCGCTTCCTTTTTTGAACGGCAGCTAATGATAATGGAAGAATATTAGGTAATTTATTCACGCGATTACCAATAGATAATTCATACAATATTTTTCTATCTAAATCATCTAAAAAGTACTCATTAGAAACTTGACTTCTCAGCATTTTCATTACAGTTTTACTATAATATGGAGGGTCGCTAAGAACTTCTTTAATGGCGTGAACCAATTCTACAGGAGTAATGTCGTTTTTAACTAAAAAACCATCAGGATTTACATTTTTTAAAATACTGTGTACACGGTAATTGTCGTTAAAAGTAGTAGAAATGATAATTTTAGATTCAGGTAGTTTTTCATTAATAATCAAACCTAAATCTTCACCAGATAAAATGCCTTTTTCTTCCATAGGAGGGAGGCTAATATCTAAAAAGATAATTTCAATTGGTCGATTAGAAGAGGAGTATGCCTCTATAATTTCATCGGCAGTCCCACAATTATTTGCTATTTGTACCTGAAAAGAGATGTTTTCACCTTGGCTTTCAATATAAGTAAAAGCACTTTTATAAGCTTCTGATATTAAGGGGTGATCGTCAATTATTAAAGCGTTATACTTTTTGTTTTCCATTTGTTGCATTAAAAGGGGTTATAATAACAAGCGTAGTTCCTTGGTTTTCTTTAGAAATAAACTCTAAATTACCACCTAGTTTTTTTACTCTTGCTGTAATATTTTTTATACCAATTCCCTTTTTCTTTTTCTCGGTATTAAAACCAATTCCGTCATCTTTTAACGAAATAATAAGCTCTTTTTTATTAAATGAGACGTCTAAGGTAACGTTTTTTGCCTTAGCATGCTTAATTATGTTTTGTAAAGCTTCTTGTATTATACGATAAACATTAGCTTTTGTAACCTCACTAATTTCACTCCAAGGAATAGTTTTATCAAAATCAAATTGATAGCTAAAGTTACCAATAGTACTTCTGTCTTTTAAAAGTTGTGTTAAAATAGTTGTAAAATTAATATTAGCACTATCAAAATTATCGCTTAACCTGTGGGAAACATCTCTAATTTCCTTTTCTATTTCTTGTAACTCGTCTAAAAAAGCCTGATGTTTTTCTTGAGTTTCAGGTTTCATTTGCATTGCTAAAAAACCAAGGTTTACTCGAGTACCGAAAAGTTTTCCTAAAACACCATCGTGTAGTTCAGCTGAAATACGGTTACGTTCGTTAACACGTTCTTCTTCTAACTTAGCCTGTTGTTGTAGTGTTAATACATACACTTCTTCATTAGCTTTTTGTTGTTCCGCCTCTAGTTTTAATTTCTCATTTCTTACTTTTTGTACACGTAAAAAATATAGTAGGCTAAGAACTAACAGACCAGCGAAACTAGTTACAATAATCCATACACGTTGTTGACTTAAACGCTCCGTTTCTTCAATATATTCATCTGTTTCAAACTCAATACGTGTAAATTTATTCTGTATTCTACGTTCAGCACTAATTAAACTATCGTTAAACTCTATGTAGCGATCTAGGTGTTTTTTAGAATTTTGTTTGTCTAAGTTGGCGAGTTGTTTTAAAGAAGCTAAATAATCTCTACCGTTTTTTAATTCTTTAGCAATTGAGTTAGCCTCTTTAGCATATTGTAGAGCTTTGGTACTATCTTTAGAATATAAATAAAAGTCTGATAGATGAATTTTATTTATAAGTATGCCTTCTTTATATTTTAAACTATCTCGAATATTTAAAGCATAGTGAAAATCTTTTTCTATCCCTATGGTATCCTTCATAAAGAGTTTACAGTAGGCACGATTATCTATTAATCTAGCTAAATTATCTATTTGATAATTATTGTCAATGGCTTTATTGTAGTAATTTATCGCTTCTTTATATTTTTTCTTTTTAAAATAAGTTAGACCTATGTTGTTTAATAAATTCTCATTATAATTTTTTAAAAGTTTAGTTTTGTTTAAGTAGAATAGAGCTTTGTCATAATAAAATAAAGCCTTATCATAATTTTTTATATCAACTTGTAATAAACCTAGATGATTATAGGAAATGTATAAACGTTTGTAATTTTTTAGTTCTTTAAAGATTTTGATAGCTTCTATACCGAGAATCTCACTACCAGTATAATCTCTATACTTTCCTTTTATATTAGCCATCCCTTGTAGGGTTTGTGAAGCTTCATTTTTAAATCCACCTTTAATAAAGTTTTGATAGGCTTCATTTAAATGAAAATAGCCTTTTTCATAAATTTCCAATTTCACATAATAAGTAGCGTAATTCCAATGAGTATCACCAATGGCATAGGAGTGATAAGTTTTAGTTGCAAGTTGTAATGCTTCTTTGTTGATTTTAAAAAAATGTACGGTATCCTTTAATTTATAAAATTCATAAGCGATAGAGCTAAGTTCTAAAGGTGTTTTTATGTTGTATTTTTTAATGTAATTATAAGATCTAAGAAGTAATTGTTTTTTAGAAAGTGTATCTATTTTTTTATTTTTGGCTTGTTTAAGCCATAGCTTAATGCTGTCATTTTGTTTTATTTCTTGTAGGGTAAGAGAGAAACAGTAAGAATCTACTGAAAAGAGAATAATAAATAAAAAAAAGCTTTTCTTTAAATACTTCAAGGTTGTTGATTTTAGACAAAACTAAAAAAAGCTTTTAACAATTTTGTTAAAAGCTTATAAATAAATATTAAGGTTAATTTCCTTTAGTTCCATCCCCATTGTTACCGCTTCCATCACCACCTGTATCAAGGTCGGTAGTTCCTCCAGTACCGTCATCGCCGGTACCATCAGTAGGTACATTAGTGTTTGAAACTAATTCTGTTTGGTTAACAGTGTTGTTTGGTACAATATCTTCTGTTAAGTCTGTACAACTTGTAGTTAACAAAAATAACGTGCTTATTAGTAGTGTAAATTTTAAAGTTCTCATAATTTCAATTTTTAAATTTTGACAATAGTTTTCCTAGCCGCATGTGCAGCTCGTATAGCATCGAAATAAATTTTCGTGTGTATTACATCATTTTTTAAATGAGGCAATAGTCATCTAACCCAAGTGTTTGGGTAGTAGGTAGAATTAAATTGATAGAAACATCAATTCATGAAGATGCGTTACTACTAAGGCCTATTGAGTACAACAGACTTCAGGGAATTCTACTTTGTCATAAAGGAAGCGTTTGCAATTTTTTTAAATGAACGCTAGTTGATTTCTGATTCTAAAATAGTGACAACATTATTAATAATGAAGATGATTTTAGTAAGCGTTCTTGTTTAATGAGTAAACGTCCTTTTTCATTTAGTATGTGCAATTTTAATGTTTTCATAGCATTTATTTTGTCTTCTTAATATAGTGAAAAAAAACGAATTATACAAGTTTTAACTTGTTAAAAATGTGTTTTTTAATAAAAAAAAGCGTCTTTTTTAAAAAGACGCTTTTGTGTTATATATAAGTGTAGAATAATTGCTAATTCTTTATTAAATATCTTGCTCCACAATAAACATCCTTGTCTTTTTTTGTTCTGTAACCAGCCCCTTTTCTGTAAGCTAAACTGATACTTTTGTTTATGTTAGTTAATACCATAGTTTTAAATTATTATTTATTAATAATACTAATTAAGTGTACCTTAATAAGTATGGTACAAATATACGAAAATTTTACAATAAAACAAGTGTTTTTAGGTGTTTAAAACATTGTTAATCAGTGTTTTATGGTGTTTTTAAAGTAAGGGGGGGCTGTCCGGATAATATCCAGATAAGTAGTGTTTTTGTAACGTTTTGTACGTTAGGTTCTTAGAGTTCAATTAAGAGTTTTTAATATGTTTTAAATTAAAATTCCATTTTTCAAAAAAAAAATAAAAAAAAGCGTCCAAAATTAATTGGACGCTTTATATATTATTAGTTTTTATAATCAAATCATATTTGAGTTTTCATTATAATTAACATACAACGTCCTGTTTCGAAAGATTCCTTCATCAGGATTCCCGCGAAAACCACATGTTAAGCTCACAAGCTCTTGTGCTATATGTAAATTCATTTTTTTCATGAAAAGCAAATATATAAAATTTTAAATAATTATTGTTTTAACAATATTTTTAGCTTTTAGGGTCTTTTTTGGTTCATTTTGGTGAAAAAGTAAGTCAGTGACTTACTAAAAGTAAGTCACTGACTTACCAAAAAGAAAATTAGACGGTTTATTTTTGTCTCGGTTAAAATTTAAGCCTTCAATAAGGTTAAGATATAAAATGGGGAATTATATCACGTCGTAGGGAAAGTTCTATGAAGAAAAAGAAAAACAAAATGATTTTTTACTCTAACCAAAGTAAAAACTTGATGCAAATTAAGAGTACCTTTTAAGGTGCTCTTTTTTTTTAGAAAAAAGATATATGCTCCGAAGTAATATGGAGTAAGTAAGTTAAGAGATGGTTAAATACTATATTGGTAATAACTAGTGTTTACAGAGAGTTACGAAAAGTAGATGTATAGAATTGTTTAAGTTTAGTTAAAGTTGGTAACCTTTTGATGAGGTAGATTTAAACTACAGCTAAGAACTTCTTAAAGTAAGTGTTGTTGATTTGCGGACATAAAACAAAAATTAACAGAATAATGAAAAACTTACTTAAATTAGGAATTTTTGGTGTTTGTGGTGCAATAGCTTTAACATCTTGCGATTCTGATAGTACACCTAACCAAGGAGATTCAATTGAATTAAAAGCACATTCTAAAACTCCAAACTTCTTAAAATTAGAATCAGAGTTTTCTGGAGTAAACATCTTTCCTTTATTATCATCTGAAGATAAATTAGAAGATGCTCCAAACTTTGTATACGGTTCTATGGCAGATGGAGCTGGATTAATGAGAAATTCAGACGGTACTTATACTTTAATTAATAATATAGAGGCGGATTATTCAATTGCTCGTATTAAATTAGATAAAACATTTAAGCCTGTACATGGTGAATATATTTTAAATGCAAATGCAACAGCAAGTACAGCTCAGTGTTCAGGTTCATTAATTACTGAAGCAGAACATGGTTTTGGTCCATTATACTTATCTGGAGGAGAATGGGGAGGAGCTTCTAAAGGGGTTTTTGCAACTGATCCTTTAAAAAATGCTTCAGCAGCAAGTACTCCAAGAATGTTAACAGCTATGGGGCAATGGTCTACAGAAAATGCAGTGGCAATTGGTAAAGATGCGTACGCAGATAAAACTGTTGTATTTATTGGAGATGATCATTCAGATAATGAAGTTCCTTCAGGTCAATTAGGAATGTATGTAGGTGATAGAGGAGATTTAGAAGGGGGTAAATTATATGGTTTAAAAGTAACGGATGAAGGTATTACTTATGAGGTAGATATGAAAGAAGGTACAACTTACAATGCCTCTTTTGTTGAGTTAACCGAAAAGAATATCGATTTATTAGATGCGGAAGCTAAAGAAAAAGGAGTAATGGGGTTCTCTCGCTTAGAGGATATTGACTGGAGAAGAGGATCAGCTAAAAACAATCGTGAAATCTATTTTTGTGTAACAGGTCGTAAAAAAGATGGTTTAGTAGGAAAAGGAAGTATTTATGGACGTGTTTATAAAGTAGAGTTAAATGAAAACGACCCTACAGGAGTAGCAAAAATTACTTGTGTATTAGATGGTGATAAACTAGAAGGTAAAGCAAGGCTTTTCCATAGTCCTGATAATATTGTAGTAACTGAAAACTATGCGTACATTCAAGAAGATCCAAACGGATATTTTGATGGAGAAAAAAATCATGCTGCAAGTTTATATCAGTATAATTTAAAAACAGGAGAGTTAAAGAAGGTGTTAGAGTGTGATCAGGTTACAGCATCAGCTCAAGGTTATGGAGCATCTTATCAAGATAGTGCATGGGAAATCACTGGTATGATTGATATTTCTGAAACTATTGGTGTAAGTAATACTTTTTTATTAATTACTCAAAATCATGGTTGGGAACCTGCTGATGGAGGAGCGTTTACTGATCCTATGGCAAATGATGCAGCAGAAACAAGAAAGGAAGGAAGTCAATTATATGTAGTTCAAGGATTAGATAGATAATGACAAACAATTTTCAAAAAATAAAAAAGGCACATGTTATCATGTGTCTTTTTCTAGTATCTATAATTAGCTGTAAACAAGAAAAAACAGCGAGTTATATAAAAGTTGATAATCAAGATTTAGTAGTAAAGGTTGAAGAGTATTACTCGAGCCATTTAGATCGTTGTATTGCTCTTTTAGAAGAAATTAACGCTGTTGATGAGGTTTCAGAAAAACTCAAAAAATACAAGTCAGCAAGAAAAGAATTTAAGTTAATTGAACCTATATTAGCTTTTGCTGATAAAGAAAACTACAAGAGTTTAAATGCTCCTAATATTTTAAAGGTTGAAGAGGAAGATGCTACGGATATTAAAATAAGAAAGCCTTTTGGGTTTCAAGTTATTGAAGAATTGTTAAGTGAGGATGAAGTTGACGTTGCTGAGGTAGGGGGTATTATAAAAAAGACAGTAAGTAGGTTTAAACTAATAGCGGCAAACAACACGTTGTATTTAAAAAAACATCATATTTTGTGGTTGTTACGCGATCAAATTGCTCGTATAGCTTTGGTAGGAATAACAGGTTTTGATTCACCTGTGTTAGAGCAATCGTTGACTGAGGCTAAAACAAATTATGAAACCTTATTTTTTATTATAAAAACGTATAAGAGTGAATTTTCAAATGAAAGCTTATATACTGATTGGTTGAATGAAATACAGACAACTCAAAAAGTATTAGAAGATGGAGAGTTTACTACATTCAATCGTTTCGATTTTATTAAAAACCATGCGTATAAGCAATTAGAGTTGTTAGCAAAAACAGCAAAAGATTGGAAAGTGGAATTCCCATTAACTATGGCGTTCAACAATAATATTACTTCGTTATTTTCTAAAGAAACATTTAATATTAATTTCTTTAATGACTATCATCAGTTAGAGAAAGCTATGTCTGAAGAGAAAATAGCTTTAGGAAAAAAGTTATTTAATGATAAAAGCTTATCAAAAGACGGTGTTATGAGTTGTGCTACTTGTCATATTAAGGATAAAGCTTTTACAGATGGATTAGCAACTTTTCCGAAGCAAAAAAGAAATACTCCAACGGTATCGTATGCTGCGTATCAACAAACCTTTTTTCATGATGGAAGAGCGGGAAGTTTAGAGGGGCAAATTGTAGGAGTTGTTGAAAATAAAAATGAGTTTCATACCAATTTAGAAAATTTGACAGAAACTGTAAAAAGTCATAGTGTATATACAAAATCGTTTACTGATTTATATGGAAAAGTAACTGATTTTAATATCAGAAACGCGATGGCAAATTACATTAGAAGTTTAGGAGAC
The DNA here is from genome assembly GCF_056815515.1 of Tenacibaculum sp. DPLXC6. Classification (NCBI taxonomy): domain Bacteria; kingdom Pseudomonadati; phylum Bacteroidota; class Flavobacteriia; order Flavobacteriales; family Flavobacteriaceae; genus Tenacibaculum; species Tenacibaculum sp. DPLXC6. Next base: position 1,011,284 of record NZ_CP141806.1, on the reverse strand, counting down.
TTTAGCTCAAAGTTTGATAAAAACATTAATAATAAAGAAAACACTTTAACAACTTCTGAAATCAACGGTTTTAATCTTTTTATGGGAAAAGCAAAATGCGCGACTTGCCACTTTCCACCTGTGTTTAACGGAACAGTTCCACCTAATTTTACTGAGACTGAGGTAGAGTCTATAGGAGTTCCAAATTTAGAAGAAACAGGGTTAGATGATGACCTAGGTGCTTATAATATATTTAAAACTGAAGAACGAAAATACTTTTTCAAAACTTCTACCGTTCGTAATGTATCCAAAACGGCTCCCTATATGCATAATGGGGTATATGAAACCTTAGAACAAGTAGTTGATTTTTATAATAAAGGTGGTGGACAAGGATTAGGATATAAAGTTCCAAATCAAACGTTACCATCAGATAAATTGAATTTGTCAGAAAAAGAAATTAAAGACCTAATAGCTTTTATGGAAGCCTTAACGGATGAATAATTCATTCAATTTTTATAAGTTAACATAAAACTCTCTAAATGTATTTTAGAGAGTTTTTTTATTTTTACTGTAATTTTTATTGGCAGTTTCGACCAATCAGAATAAATCAATTATCATGAAAAAAATAGTACTACTAATAGCTATAGCTCTTGCTTCAATAGCGTGTAAAAAAGAAATTAAAAAGGAAACAAGTAAAAAAGAAGAGGTAGCAGTATCAAAATATCCAAAAGCTTTAGAAGAAGTTTTAAAAAAACATGGGGGAATTGAACAATGGAAGAAAATGAGCACATTGTCATTCACACTAAAAAATGAAGAGCATACCACAGATTTACATTCACGAAAAATAGTAGTGAATTCACCAGAATATTCTTTAGGCTTTGACGGAACAGAAGTGTGGTTACAACAACAAGACTCAACCGCTTTTAAAGGGAATCCTGAGTTTTATTATAACCTATATTTTTATTTCTATGCAATGCCTTTTGTGTTAGCAGATGATGGTATTGTATATTCAGAAACAAATCCACTAATTTATAAAGGAGTAACCTACCCAGGAATAAAAATTTCATACAAAGCCAACGTTGGAACTTCACCAGATGATAATTATTTTATATTTTACCATCCAGAAACAAAACAAATGGCTTGGTTAGGGTATACGGTTACCTTTTTTAGTAAAGAACCAACAGATGCGTATAAAATTATAAGATATAACGATTGGGAAAATGTTAACGGTTTGTTGTTGCCAAAATCCATAACTTGGTATGCTAAAGATGAAAACGGGCAACCAACAGAACCAGCAAGAGAACCAATTCAGTTTAAAATGCCTTTGTTAAACGAAGCATCTTTAGCCAATAGTTTTTACGAGAAACCAAAACAATAATCAACTAATAAACAAACAAAGTATGGATAAAAAGTATGTATGGAAAAAAGAATACACATTAGTCTTAGTGGCTAATTTAGTATACATCGTGTTATTTTATATAATCACTAACATATATACAAAATAAACCATGCAAATAGTAGATTGGATTGTTCTTTCAATAACCTTATTGTTTATTGTTTTATATGGAGCTTGGAAAACGAGAGGAAGTAAAAATGTTGAAGATTATATAAAAGGAGGAAACGAAAGTAAATGGTGGACGATTGGTTTGTCGGTTATGGCAACACAAGCCAGTGCCATTACTTTTTTATCTACTCCAGGACAAGCGTTTCATAGCGGAATGGGCTTTGTACAGTTTTACTTCGGGTTGCCAATAGCAATGGTAATTATCTGTTTGGTGTTTATTCCTATTTATCACCGATTAAAAGTTTACACAGCTTACGAATATTTAGAAGGAAGGTTCGATCAAAAAACTCGAACCTTAACTGCTATTCTGTTTTTAATTCAACGTGGATTAGCTGCGGGAATTACCATTTTTGCCCCAGCTATTATTTTGTCAGCAGTTTTAGGTTGGGATTTAGTTACGCTAAATATTATAATAGGTGTTTTGGTAATTATTTACACCGTTTCAGGAGGAACTAAAGCAGTAAGTGTTACTCAAAAACAACAAATGGCTGTAATTTTCGCAGGAATGTTTGTTGCTTTTTACTTGATATTACAATATTTACCAGACGATATTACATTTACCAAAGCATTAGAAATTGCAGGTGCTTCTGATAAAATGAAAGTGCTAGACTTTTCTTGGGATTTAAATAACCGTTATACTGTTTGGACAGGTATTTTAGGAGGAACATTTTTAATGCTATCTTACTTCGGAACTGATCAAAGCCAAGTACAGCGCTATTTATCAGGGAAATCATTAAGAGAAAGTCAATTAGGATTGATTTTTAATGGGCTGTTAAAAGTACCGATGCAGTTTTTTATTCTGTTAGTAGGAGTAATGGTGTTTGTATTTTATCAGTTTAATCCGTCACCATTAAATTTTAACCCAAAATCAGGAGAAGCAATAGCAAATTCCAACCTTGAAACAATAGAACAATATGTAAAATTAGAAGAGCAACATCGTTTTATTGAAGGAAGAAAAAAAGCGCTGATTTTTGAAGGGTTAACTCCTGAGAATGTAGCACAGATTCAAGAGTTTAATGAACAAGATAAAGTACTAAAGGAAGAAGCGAAAACTATTATTTCAAAAGTAGATCCGTTAGTAGAAACAAACGATAAAGATTATGTGTTTATTCACTTTATTCTAAATAATTTACCTAAAGGATTAATAGGTCTATTATTAGCGGTAATTTTATCAGCAGCAATGTCTTCTACAGCATCTGAATTAAACGCTTTAGGAGGTACAACAGCAATTGACTTGTACAAACGCAATACCAAAATAGAATATAGTGAAGAGCATTATGTGAAAATGTCAAAATGGTTCACTTTAGGTTGGGGGATTTTAGCAATTTTAGTCGCCTGTGTAGCTAATTTATTTGATAATTTAATTCAACTCGTAAATATTATAGGTTCCATTTTTTACGGAAACGTGCTAGGGATATTCTTATTAGCCTTTTTTATAAAATATGTAAAAGGAAATGCGGTATTTGTTGCAGCAATAATCACACAGCTAATTATTATAGCAGTTTGGTATATTGATTGGTTACCATATTTGTGGTTAAATGCTTTAGGTTGTGGATTAGTAATGTTATTAGCAACACTATTCCAAACACTTTCTAAAGACAACTAACTTTTTTCTATTCGTAAAGCATCAATAATATCAGAAGCAATTAACGCATTGTATCCTTTTTTACTAGCAGCTTCGTCACCTGCTTTTCCGTGGAAAAATACGCCTAACAAAGCGGCGTGTAAAGGAGTGTAGTTTTGTGCTAATAATCCAGTTATGATTCCTGTGAGTACATCACCGCTACCCCCTGTTGCCATTCCTTGGTTTCCAGAAGTGTTGAAGTACAAATTTCCTTCAGGAGAAGAAATTACAGTATATGCATTTTTTAAAGCTACGATACATTGATATTTTGCAGAAAACTCAAGTTGCTTCTGAAAACGTTCCGTTGAGGTGTCCGATTTTCCAACCAACCTATCAAACTCTTTAATGTGTGGAGTTAAGACAGAATTTTTAGGAAGTAATGATTTTAATTCTTCGTTTTGAGCAATAATATTAATAGCATCGGCATCTATTACCAACGGACTACTACTTTCCGATACTAACTTTTTTACAAGTTGTGTCGTTTTTTCGTTAACACCTATTCCAGGACCTATCCCGAGAATGTCGTATTTGAAAATTTCTGGGAGTTGGGTCACGAATTCTTCATTCTCATCAGTTAGGCACATTGCTTCTGGAATAGAAGATTGTAAAATTTGATACCCGCACTTAGGTATATAGCTAGTTAACAGTCCAGCACCACTTCGTAAGCAAGCTTTAGAAGATAGTACCGCAGCACCTATTTTTCCGTAAGAACCAGCTATTAACATTGCATGACCATAATTTCCTTTGTGAGATTGGCGAGTTCGAGATATTAAAAGATCAGTAATTTTTTCGTTTAGAATGTAATAGTTGCTCTCTTGTTGCTGAATAAAATCTTCATCTAAGCCAATATCAACCGTTTTCCAATTTTTTACAAACGTTCCATTTTCAGGGAAAAAGAAAGAAAATTTTGGTCGTTGAAAACTTACTGCGATGTCTGCCTGTACAACTGTTTCTGAATCAGGTAACTTATCACAATATAATCCTGAAGGAACATCAACAGCATACACAATTTTTTTAGCATTATTAATACTTTCAATAACATGTTTTATAAAACCAGTAATTGGTTTGGAAAGTCCAAAACCAAAAATAGCATCAATAATCACGTCGTACTCAGAAAAATCAGGAACTTCACTAATAGACTTTATAATAATGGTATCATCAAGCTTTTGAAAATTAATATCACAATCTGGGCTAAGTGTATCTTTAAACTGAACTAAAAAAGGTTGTACAGTATATTTTTTACTTCTTAAAATTCTAGTAATAGCAAATCCATCACCACCGTTATTACCAACACCACTAACAATTGCAATTTTTAGAGAGCGATTTAATAAAGGCTCAATGGCTTTAACAAAGGCTAAAGATGCTTGTCCCATTAGAGCAAAAGAGGTAATTCCTTTTTTAGAAATAGTGTGTTCGTCAGCTTTTCGTATTTGAGTAACGTTGATTATTTTTTGAAGATTTTTCATGTAAGAAATTTACAACTTTACATAAAAAAAGCAAAAAGAAACCCACAAGAATTTTGTGGGTTTATTGTACTAATAATTAAAAGTAGTTTTTATTGAATTCTAGCGTTAACTAAACTCATAATACGTTCAAATTGTTCTTTAAGTCCCATGTCAGAATTATCAAATTCAATAGCATCATCTGCGATAACTAAAGGAGAATCTTCTCGGGTAGAATCTATTCTGTCTCGCTCTTGTACATTTTGTAAAATTTCTTCATAATTTACATTATCACCACGATCTAATAATTCTCTGTAGCGACGCGTAGCGCGTTTGTCGGCAGAAGCAGTCATAAATAATTTTAATTCAGCATCAGGAAAAACTACAGTTCCAATATCGCGACCATCCATAACAATCCCCTTGTTTTTACCCATTTCCTGCTGCTCACGAACTAACTTTTTTCTAATTTCAGAAATTTCAGCAACTTTACTTACGAATTTAGAAACTTCAATGGTTCTAATTTCTTTTTCAACATTGGTTCCATTTAAAAACATTTCAGCAAAACCAAGTTCTTCATTAAAAGTAAAAGACAAAGAAATGTTAGGTAAATCAGCAATTAATTTTTCTGAATTAAAATGATTTTCAGAAATATAACCACGTTGCATAGCATATAAAGTTACAGCTCTATACATAGCGCCAGTATCAACATATATATAGGTCAATTCTTTGGCTAATTGCTTTGCTATAGTGCTTTTTCCTGTAGATGAAAAACCGTCAATGGCTATGGTGATTTTCTTTGTCATGATTCAAAAAAATAGATAGCAAATATACATTAGAATTTTAATATAGGTAGCGAGTTTATTAGTTCAAAAAGAACTAACCAACGATGTGGTTTTAATGTGTTGGCTAGTATAGATTTACGATGAAAAACTAAGATGTTTTAATAGAGAAAAAAACTTTAGTTGCCTGTTAAAAATAGATTTTATATATTTCCCTATTAATTTTATTAGTTTTATTATAGTTTTGTTAAGAAAAACTATAAATTTGACACCCTTAAAAGAATCCCTTAAATGAAAAGAAGCACTAAAAGCATATTATTACTTTTAGCATCATTTCTACTGTGTATAAATTCAAGCGCTCAAGTGCTTGAAAGTGTCGTTGTTAACGATTTAGTAGGTGTGAGTAATAGAGCTCTTTGTGATCAAGTAGGAGGGACAGACTATTCTTTAGATATAAGTTTCACAGGTATTTTTGAAGATGCTAATACTTTTAAAATAGAACTTTCCGATGAAGATGGATCTTTTTCAGATCCTTCTAAAGTAAAAACGTTAAGAACACTTATCAGTACAGCTGCAAATGACTATAACAAAGGTCAAGGTATGGATAATATCAGTTTTCAGTTGCAAGAAGGAACTTATGGTAAGAACTATGTAATACGTGTAAGAACAAGTACTCCTGTACAAACAGTACAAACAGCTTCGTTTGAAGCGTATTATGATATGTTTGCAGAAGGAGAATTGTCTATAAATAATGGGAATTCATTCACACTATGTAATGGAGAATCAAGAGAGGTTTCTTTAGATACCGATGTTATTGGAGAATATTTGTGGTATAGAGCCCAAAGTAGTGGAGCTGATGAATTGGTAGCTACTACGCAAGAGCCTAAATATACAATAGCAGAAACAGGACAGTATTATGTGAAAGTTGATTATGGGTTGTGTGGTGGTATTGATTCAAGACGTTTAGATGTTTTTGGTCTTAGCGGTGATGATAAAGAAATTAAAGGAGCGTCAACTATTGAAATTTGTGGAGACAAATCTCATACATTTGAAGCGAATGTAACAAATACGTCTTATACGTATAATTGGTATTTAGATGACGAATTAAAACAATCTTCAAATGATCCTACATATGAAACACCAACTGCAGGTCAATTCGGCACATACCGTTTAGAAATAGTGGCAGGAACATGTACTACAGTTTCAAATGATGTTGTATTACAACAACAAACAGATGCCGGATACACAGTAACCAATGAAGGTGCACTAAAAAGAATTATATTATTTGGAGAATCAAAAGAGTTGTGTATAAGCCATGATGCTACGCCTGTTGAAGATGTAACTATTGAATGGTTTAGAAACGGACAAACATTAGGAACAGCAGTACAAGATCAATTATGTATTGATGCAACAACAGAAGGAACTTACTTTGCAAGAGTTACAAAAAGTACAGGGTCGGCTTGTGATGCAGTAGTTGATTCAGAAGAGTTTGTACTATTAGCAGTAGACTCACTTAATGTAGTGATTAGAACTGCTACAGATTATGAAGAGTGTAATTCAGCTACTACTAAGTTAAGTATGGTAGGTGTAAAAGCCGTAGCAAAAGATGGAAACGAGTATGATTTAACTTCCGGTCAAATAGCGATGTTAAACTTTGACTGGAAAAAAGATGGAGTTTCTACAGGAGGAACAACTGAAGAGTATACGGTCAACTCATATGCTGATAATGGTTCATATATACTAACAGTAAGCACAAATAATGGAAAGAGTGGTGATTCTAATGCTATTGATGTAAAGTTAGTAGAGGTACCTCAGGTATCTTCTACATCAACTTCAAATTCTTTATGTGCAGGTTCTTCTATTGTTTACACAATAGATAACTTTAATACGAGTTATACTTATCAATGGATAAAAGATGGGGACGAAGATGTAACCCCTTCAGACCCTCAAACATTAGTAGTAACTGAAGTAGGGGAGTATGTGTTACAATATTCTGATTCAAGCTGTAGCAATGAATTAGCAGCTATAAATGTAATTCCTTTTGATGATTCAGCAGTAACTGTTACTCCATCAGAAATTGTTGTGCTGGAAGAGGGCGGTTCAGCTATAGTTGTGGCAGCTGGTGGAGAAAATTACGAATGGTATCAAGGAGAAGATACTTCAGGAGCTTTGTTATCAACAACAGAGCAGTTAGAGGTGACTGAATTAGGTTTTTATACAGTGCAAGTAAAAGTAGGTAACTGTACACTGTATAAGACAATAGAAGTAGTAGAGCCTGATGGACAAATTATAGTACCTAATATTGTGTCTCCTAACCAAGATGGAATTAATGATACTTGGAAGTTGTCAAATTCATATGCATATCAACCTAGTGTGGAGATAATATTATATAATTCAGGGGGAAAAGAAATTTTAAAAACAACTGATTACAAAAACGATTGGCCTGTAGAGAGTTTAGGCAATCAAAAAATATTTTATTATAAGATTATTAGAGAGGGTAAGCTGATTAAAGCAGGGACGATATCAGTAATAGATTAAATTTTAGATGATTAGAAAAATTACTTTACTTATTATTTTAGTATTAAATGTGTTTGTGGTACAAGCACAATTTTCTGGTGGTGAACAGCAATATAGTAGCTTTAGTTCACGAAACTTCATGAAATTTAATCGCTTTTTAACCGTGCCTACCTTTTCTGCTCTAAGAGAGAATAAAACATCGCTTTCTGCAATCGTAAGAAATAGTAATGTAGAATTTGAAGATAATCCAAAATTATATTTGGCTACATACTCAGGGAAAATGAGGGAAAATGTAGGAGCAGGTCTCGCTATTTATCAACAAGAAGTTGGAGTTTTTAAAGATTTCGGTGCCTTAGCTAACTATGCGCATCGTTTACAGTTAAATGAAACGATGGATTTAACTTTTGGATTTAACTTTTTGTATAGTAGAAGAAGTGCAGATGGATTAAAGGTAAATTCAGCAGAACCAGATCCTCAGATTTCAAATTACCAAGACCTTCCTATTGTTAATTTTCAACCAGCGATAACATTATCTATAGGAAAGTTTGATGTAGGAGTGTTTTTCGAGAATTTAGTAGATTTTAATCTGAAAAAGAGTGAAATGGCTACTTCTTTTGGAGAAAAAACATTCTCAGGGCATTTAATGTATTCACATGAATTTACCTATGCAAAAGGACTTTTTGAAGGTGCTGATATACGAATGTTAGCAATGGCAAGAAAACCAGGAGATGGCGAGTTTGGTTATGGAGCAAATGCTATTATAGATTTACCTAAAGCAGGTTGGGTTAAAGCGGGGTATGATAAAACGTACGGTATCTCAGCAGGTGTTGGAGTAAACTTATCTGATAAGTTAGCAATTGGTTTTACCTATGAGAAGAGTAGTTTTGCAGCAACTAATGAAATAGGATTGATTTATAATTTTGGAAAAAGATCGTTTACACGGGAACGTCCTAAAAGAAGAACTGGTAACGTAAAAGTTAGTCTTCCAGAACGAGCCCCAAAGAAAGAAATTGAATATAAAAACCCAGAACACAACGATTTATCTGATGAAATTCAACAAGCGCAAGACTCTATTGATATTTTAAATAAAAAGGTTGACGAGGTATTACGTTTATTGAAAAATCAACCAGCGCCGAAAACAACAACTAATACAGTAATAATAAGAGATACAGTTCAATCAAAAGATACTTCATTAAAAAGAAGATCAAATAAACCATGGCGTAAGAGTACAATAACGCGTTCAGGTGGAGGAGGTACCATGTATTATGTAGTTTCAGACCAGTTTAGAAGTAAAGAAAATGCTGAAGCACTAATAGATAAGTGGTCTCGATTAGATATTGAAGCAAAATATGTATTTGAGCCTAAGAAAAAGTTATATTACGTTTACCTTGATAGGTTTGCAAAAGAAGAAGATGCAGAAGAAGAGGTTGACAATTTTAACGATAAAACTCGTTTATTTGAAAAGAACGATGAGAAGAAAGATAACTCAACGATAAAAGTTCAAAAAACAACTAAAGATCCTGTGTATGTGGTTAAAATTACTTTAGGAGGCTCATTGAGTAGTTATGAAGAACCTAAAACACAACCACCAGCTAGAGTTTATCCAATGGAGGCTGAAGGAGTAGAGCCAGGATATTATTTAAGAGTATATGTTAACTCACAAAAAGCATTAGCAGATAGAAATGTAGATGAGTTACGAAATGATGATATAGATGCAGATTATTTTGTTGACCCAAAAACAGGGTTTATGCATGTTTACATTTTTAAAACAACAGATAGAGCGGAAGCAATAAAAATGTATAATACAAATTTAAATGGAGCCTTTTACGATCGTAAAGCAATCGTACAGATAAAATAAAATACATAACTTAAGAACTTGATTAATTAATTCCCCCAATTGAAATTATGAAAAGAATAATTACTTTACTAATAATTGTATTACAAACTTTTTTTAGTTTTTCGCAAGAAAAACCAAAAACACCTCCCAAACCTTTAAATGAGGCTAAAGGTTATGCTAACTTAAAAGCATCCTTATCATTAGAAACGCAAAATACAGGAGCCAAGTTAGCAGCTGGTTTTAACCAACGTACCATAAAACCTGATGGTACTTCAGGAGGTATAAACATAAAAGGAGATATTACATTTATAGCCAATAATGTTTTAAGTGTAGATGGATGGGGCTATGATAATGGTTGGTATACTTATGATCCAACTGACCCTTATGATGGTACTAGCTCAAACGGAAATGTTGATATGCAATATATCGACATAGATAGTGATGCTTCTACATTCTCATCGAGTTCGGATGTTTTAAGTCTTCCTACTTGTTCAAGAGTAGTGTATGCAGGGTTATATTGGGCTGGAGTTTATCGTTACGAAACTTGGGAAGGGCAAGAAAGTAGGAGTGATAATCCAAATCAAATTAAATTTAGATTACCCGGAGGAGTTTATCAAGATATAACTGCAGACGAAACAGTTTATGACCAAGGTTTTAGTTATGTTTATTATAAAGATATTACATCTGATATCCAGGGACTTTCAGCTGTTGATCCAGAAGGACATAATGGTACTTATGTAGCTGCAAACATCAGGGCAACAAGGGGTGATGACCCAAATGGATTAGGAGGTTCTGGAGGTTGGACCATGGTGATAATTTATGAAAACCAAACACTATCAAGTAAAAATATAGCTATTTTTGACGGTTATGCTGATGTAGATGGGAGTAATGATGTGGAATTATCATACTCTGGTTTTACTACAGTGCCTGTAGGAAACCCAGCAAACCCAGCACCAGTAAGAGTTAGTTTGTTAGCTGCGACGTTAGAGGGGGATAGAAGTATTTCAGGAGATAGATTTCAAATAGAAAATACTAGCGGTAACTATGTAAGTCAATCAACACCAAATATAAACCCAGATTATAATTTTTTTAATGGATCTATAAGTATAAATGATCAATATTTAACTTCTCGTATTCCAGATAGTGAAAACACATTAGGGTTTGATGTAGACTTATATCAATTAAGTAATACTAATAACAGTGTTATTACTAATGGGCAAACTTCTGCTAATGTTAGATTTACTACAAGTGGAGATGTTTATTGGCCTTTTTTAAATGCACTGGCGGTAGAAATAATTGAACCAGAGCTACAAATGGTGAAATCTGTTTTAGATGGTAGCGGTAACGATATTCAAGGGACACCTGTAGGTTTAGGTAGTGAATTATGGTATAATATAAGTTTTCAAAACGTAGGTACAGATGATGCTACTAATACAGTAATAACAGATAGATTACCCAAAAATGTAGATTTATTAGAAACGTCTACTGGAGGAACAGTATATAATGGTATGCGTTTTGACATCGATTTACCGGCAGGAGTAACAATAGTAGGTTATGAAGGTCCTTCTGCAGCTAATGGTTTTAGAGCGCAAGTTGAGTTTGGAATCCCTGATAATATGGTAAGGGAAAATGGAGCAGAATATAATATTCGTTTGCATGTACAAGTAGTTTCTGACTGTAATGAGTTAAGAGATGTATGTTCAAATGTGGTACAAAATCAGGCTTTTGCTAGATTTGAAGGAGTTAGAGGGGGAGTTGTAGTAGACAACGAACCTAGTTACTCTGGTTTTGATAGTTGTGATTTTGGTATTGTAGGATCTTCAAACTTTTTAGTTAATTTAGATGATTGTGATTTTAGAAGAACAGAGGTTCTTTGTGGGGGAAGTATAGAATTAACAGCAGGTAATGGTTTTGATACCTATAGTTGGGAAGATGAAAATGGTCAGTTTTTAGGAAATACTCAAAGTATTACAGTGAATAGTGCTGGAGTATATACAGTAACCAAAACAACAACCTTAGGGTGTATTACAAAACCTGAAATTGTAGAAGTAATAAGTTTTGCAAATGTATCTAACCCATTAGCACCACCTTTTGCAGATAGATTCAATACTTCTTGTACTAGTAATACTACAGAGTTGGCTGAAATTTATTTATGTGGAAGTACAACGGAATCAAGAGATATTACTTTACCTTTTGCAGGATCAAATACAACTGTAGAATGGTTTAAATTAAACGGAGATGGTGGTTGTGGATATAACTTTGAAACAGAAGATTGTGCACCTACATCTACTGGATGTTCTTGGAGTTCGTTAGGAACAGATTTGACTCAATCTTTCGATGAAACAGGAGCTTATAAATTAGAAGTTTTATATGACGGAACATGTCCGAGAACATATTATTTTAATGTATTTAGAAATTCACTAACACCTACTCTTGTACCAACAGATATTTTATGTGGAACAAACGGAAGTATTGTAGTTAATGGAGTACCTGATGGGTATGAGTATAGTTTATCTGGCAATGGTACAACGACTGCTTTTCAAACAAGTAATACTTTCTCAATAACTAATCCAGGAGATTATACTGTAACAATTCGTCAAATTGGTTCTAACGGATCTTGTAATTATGTTACAGATAGTGTAAATATACAAAGTCTAGATATTGATTTAAATATACTTACAAACATTGATGTATGTGGAGGAGCATCAGAGCTTACAGTACAAATAGGAAATGTACCAGGTAGATATTCTTATGAGATAAGAAAAGATAATGTGTATATGGCAGGGTCTAATGGCTTTATTGATAGTAATGACCAAAGATATACTATAACTGAGAGTGGTACATATCAGGTTTTCGTAACTACAGAAGGTGGTTGTTCGGCTAATGAAACAAGAGTAATAACCTTACCTGAGCCAATTACACTGTCAGCAATTACAACAAAAAATATTACTTGTGAAAATGGAAGCTCACCAGGAATTATAACATTAACGCCAAGTGAGGGGACTTCACCATACGAATATGCTGTAATTTCTGTAAATGGAACTCCAGTAGCAGATGCTGATAAAGTGTATTTTACTGACACAACCTACGAAGTTCCAATGGGAAGTGAAGGTACATATGTGTTTGAAGTAAGAGATGATAATAACTGTAGTGCGACAGCGGAAGCTACTGTTGTGGTTGAACCAGCGTTACAGTTTACAGCAACACCAACAAATATTGCGTGTAATGGAGATAATGATGGTACGATACAAGTAAACTTAACAGGAGGAGATGCTACAGGTTATACTTTAGAGTATAGTATAGATGGTTTTTCTACAACGAATAATACAGGTGTATTCTCAGGTTTATCAGCAGGTTCTTATACTATTGATATTAGAGCTTCAAAAAATACGTATCAATGTACCTACCAAGTAAGTACTACAATTACAGAACCACCAGCACTTAGTGCAGAAGTAGTTAAAGAAAGAGACTATAACTGTGGAGCAGGAGGGAAAGTAAGATTTGAAAATGAAACAGGAGGTACTGGGGCATATGAATATGGTGTAGGTGTTGTAGACACTAGTACAGGAAATGTAACTTCTATTGATTATTATTCTTTTGATGATAATGGGTCGGCAGAAGCAGTATTTAATAGTTTAACTCCAGGGTTCTATCGTTTTTATATAAGAGATGAAAATGGTTGTGTATATGAAATACCAGGAGATATTGAAATTTTGGATTCTCCTCAAGCACCACAATTAGTACCAGATATAACTTATAACTGTGACGGTACAGGAAATGTAGTATTAGGACCACCTTCAGAAATAAAAAATAATTTTGAATATTCTCTAGATGGAGCACCAACGACTAATATTAATAACTTTCCAAATTTAACACCAGGTCCTCATGAGATTTTGGTATATTATAAAGGTCAAGACTGTAGTACATTAGTTAGTTTTGTTATAGAGCAGAACCAAGCATTTACAGCTAATATAGACTCTTGGGAAAATATAACATGTAACGGTGGAAGTGATGGTACAATTACTATTAATGCTGAAAACTACGGAACTTCTTACCAATACTCGTTAAACGGAGGAGCATGGAGTACAGCATTAACAACAAGTCCATATACAATAACAGGTTTAACAAGTGGAACATATTCAATTAGTGTACGTTCAAATGTAAACTCTGAAGGAGATTGTCAAGTAGATATACCTGATAATGTAGTATTAACTCAGCCAGATATAGTTACAGTTGCTGCTCAGGTAACAAAAGAAATAACTTGTGTGCCAAATACAGGAGCTACTATTTCGGTTACTAATACAGATGGAGGGAATGGAGCGCCATATACACACGAATTATTAGACAATTCAGGAAATCCTGTAGCATTCACAAATGTACCAGTAGGAGATTACACAGTAGTAGCTACAGACTCAAAAGGATGTACATCAGCACCTTTCCCTATTACAGTAAATCCAATAACTACTTTAGCATTTACAGTAACACCAGTAACATGTTATGATGGAAGTAATGGAACACTTACAGTTAATGTAACTTCAGGAAATGGAGACTATTCATATATGATTGATGGTGTTACAGGTTGGCAAAATTCTAATGTGTTTAATAATTTAACAGATGGAGCATATGATGTTATTGTAAGAGATGGAAAAGGTTGTCAGATAACAGAATCTGCAACAATTCTTCCACAAGTTACAGCAACGATAGTACCAGTGAGTGCAACTTGTAATCCAGGTCAAATACAGATAACTCCAAATGGAGGAGATGGAAATTATCAATTTATTGTTGAAGATGCAGGAGGAAATCAGAATACATATACATCTAGTCCTATAAGTGTACCAGCAGGAACTTATATTGTATATGTAAGAGATAAGAATGGAGGAGCTAATTACTGTGAGTTTACAGACACAGTAACAGTAAATCAAATAGTGAACCCTACACATACAACAACCCTTGTACAACCTAAATGTAGTGGTGAAACAGGAACAATTAATGTTACTGTAGCCAATGGTACAGCAAATTATACAGTTACCGTTACAGGTTCAGGAGCTCCAATAACACAAGGACCTTCAAGTGGATTAAATTATACATTCTCAGGGTTAGCTGTTGATACTTATCAAGTAGTAGTGACTGATGCTAACGGATGTTCATCATCGCCTACAACAGAAACAATAGTAGCTCCATCTCCTTTAACAGGAGGTAGTGCTGCAGCAACAGACTTAATGTGTAGCCCTTCAGGAACTATTTTAGGAACAATCACTTTCACAGCTCCAACTGGAGGAACGCCAAACTATTTATATTTTTATAAGTTAACGGCAGATACTAATTATACACAAGCAGGAAGTACAACAGTAACAAATCTAGATCCCGGAACCTATGATACTAGAGTGGTGGATGCTAATGGATGTATTTTAGACTTAAATCCAGTAACTATTGCAGATTTACCTACTGAACCAACATTGAATAGTACAGTAGATTATAACTGTGATGGAACAGGAAATATAACTGTAACAGGTACACCCGCGGGTAGTTATACATATACATTAGGAGGAACTTCAAACTCAACAGGAGTATTTCCAAACTTATCTGCAGGAGCTTATACTATTACTGTTGACTATGGAAGTAATTGTACGACAGATATTATAGTAAATGTAGAAGCCAACCAAGAGTTTACAGCTGCTATTACAGGTAGCTCTAAAACATGTATTGGAAGTAACGATGGAACGATTACTGTAGAAGCTTCTTTCCCTTCGAGTACTCCAACTTCATTTGAATATAATGCTAATGGAAATGGATGGCAAGCAGCAGGTACAAACCCATTTACAATAACAGGTTTACCAGTAGGAGTAAATACGATTGAAGTTCGCCCTAATAGTGCTTCACCAGCAGCATGTACAGTTACATTACAAGAAACATTGGTAGATCCAACACCAATGGTATTAGCATTACCAATAACAAAAGAGGTTACCTGTAGTATACCTACGGGAGCTACTATTACTCCTGGTGTAACAGGAGGTTATGGAGGTGTAACATATAGTTATGAGTTATTTATAGCGCCAATGACACCAACAGGAACTACCACAACTACAGAGTTTACAGATGTAGCACCTGGAGACTATATTGTAGTGGCTACAGATCAAACTAATGGTTGTACAATATCTAATACAGTTACTGTAACAGCAGCAGAATCTGTAACTTTTAATGCAGTAGCACAGTGTTATGATGGAACTAACGGACAAATTGAAGTAGATGTTCTTACAGGTAATGGAGATTATTCATATAGTTTAGATGGAGGGAGTAATTTTACTCCTGTAACTACAGATCCATTTATTATTTCAGGATTATCACCAGGAGATCATGATATTAGAGTTCAAGATGGAAAAGGATGTTTTGCAGACGTAACAGTAACAATTAACCCACAACTTTTTGCGACTGCAACACCTACGGATGCTAATTGTGTTCCGACCGGAGAAATTTTAGTAAGCCCAACAGGAGGTACCGGAGCAGGAACTTATGAGTTTGCTGTTATTACAGATGGCTCACCAGCACCAGCGGCTTCAGATTATAGCGGAACCAATCCAATAACAGGGTTAGCCCCTGGTACTTATGACGTCTATGTGCGTGATGGTTCTAGTTGTTCTTATATTGTAGAAAATGTAGTAATAGGAACAACGCCTAATCCTACTATGACAGTTACAGATAATTCACCAAGATGTTTTGGAGAAACAGCGGTAGTAACGGTAAATATAGCTGATGGTTTGGCTCCTTATACAGTACAGATATCTAATTCAGGAGGAGTCGTAGATAGTGTAACAACAAATAACACTTCAGTAAATTTTGCAGGTTTATCATCTGATACTTATACGGTAACATTAGTAGATGCCAACAACTGTCCAAGCCCATCACCATTAACAGAAACAATTATAATTGATACGTTACCAGAAATAGATGCTACTATTGAAGGAGTATTACCAGCTAATTGTATTGCTTATGGAGACGACCCAAGTCAATTTGGTTTTAAATATGTATTACCAGGTTCTTTAACATCAATTTCATCACCATATGTAGTAGAGGTAAGAGATCAAAATGGGAATTGGATACCAGAAGACGGCGTGAATGAATTTACAAATATCCCTCCAGGTACTATTGTAAGTCCAGCAGTTCGTATAGTTGATGGTGCTACCGTAATTTGTATCCGAGAGTTTGAAGATTTTGAAACTCCTTTTAATGTAAATAGTTTAGTAATTAACATTTTGTACAGTATTTCTAATTGTCAAGATGGTATGGATGTTTTAGTAGAGGCTTCTGGGGGTAATCCTAGTTATGGTTTTGCTATAGATGAAGTGCCAGCAACACCTGCAGATTGGGATGCACCAGACACTCCAGGAGGGAATACAAAAACATATGCAGGGTTAATACCAGGTAGAACTTATACTTTTTACGTAAGAGATATGGATAATGGTTGTATTGAGATGGAAGAAGGAGAGTACAACCCACCAACAGCATCTGATAATATTCCAATAACATCTAACGTAACAACACAAGGGTGTGGAGTTAATTCAGGGGTTATAATGTTTACCGTAGACAATTCTAGTGGAAATGCAGCGACAGGTTCTAACTGGCATCTTTATGATGTAAATACTACAGTAACAGATCCTGTTTCTGATGGAGCTCTTGAGAGTGGAACAATACCAGCAGCAGCAACATTTGATATAACAACTACAGTAGCGTTAGGAGCAGGAACTTATTATTTAATTATAGAAGACCCTACCTCATTTCCAACATGTAAATGGGCAAGTGGAGATGTAGAAATTCAAGATGGAGAGCCTATTACAGGAAATCTAAATGTAGTGGATAATATTACTTGTAGTGCTAATGGTGTAATAAGTATTGACGATGTAAATGGAGGTTTCCCTGGGTATACTTATAATTTAGTATCTGCAACAAATACATCTTTAACACCAACAACAATTACAGGCAATATTTTAGAGGTTGCATATAGTGATTTAAATGACACAACATTACCAGTTAATGTAACTATTGAGGTTGTAGATTCAAAAGGTTGTACATTAACTTTAACGGAAACTTTAACAGTAAGTCAACCGCCTACACTTACTTTAGACAGTACAGCAAATTGTGATCCTTTAAAATCTATTACAGTTACAGGTTCAGGTGGTTTAGCTCCTTATCAATATAGTATTGATGGAGGTGCTTTTACAGCGCAAACTTCAGGTTCTCATACGTTTACTGGTTTAGCATCAGGAGATCATACAATAGTGGTAAGAGACGCTAATGGTTGTGAAGATACTTTGACAGGACCAACAGCTGTTTCTACTTATCCAGTATTAGATTTTAATTTAACAACAGTTCAAAATTTAAATTGTGCACCAGGACAAGCCGTTATAGGTATAGAAATTACTTCAGGAGCTGATTTAGGTTCTTCAGGAGATTTTACATATACAGTAACACCTGCCGCTACGGCAACACCAAATAATGGTACAATAACAGGAGTACAAACATCTCAAAATGTTACGGTAACAACAGCTGAAACTTATGAAGTAACGGTAAATGATTTAACATCAGGATGTTCGGAAACAAAACAAATTCCTGTAGCAGCAGCTGTTCAGCCAGACTTCTCATATGAAGTAGAAAATAGTGTGTGTGCGGGTGATAATTCAGGAAGTATCAGAGTAACATCGGTTGATAATGGAATTTTACCATTAACGTACGAGATAAATAATGATCCATCAGACCCATCAACTCCAGTATATAATGCTACATTACCAGCAGGAGATTCAGTATTCACAGGGTTAGCTCCAGGTACTTACACAGTAACAGCTGAAAGTACAATTAATGGATGTACAACAACTAAAACAGGTATTGTAATTACTGAGTATTTAGCTATAACATTAACAGACCCTGTAGTTGATGAATTTAAGTGTAACGCAGGTACAAATACTGTAAATGTAGCTACGGTTACCGTACCAAATGGAGCAGGAGATATTTCAGGAGGCTCAGGAAACTATACCAGTGTATCGTTTACCTATACGCCTATTACAGGATCTCCTGAAACAAAAATAGGAAGCAGTTTTGAGTTTACAACAACAAACACTTCTGGAGGTACAGTAGAGGTCGTAGTATATGACGATAAAGGATGTTCTGCTACAACTAATGTTACTATTGATCCTTATGTAGAAATGACAGGTATAAGCGCAACTCAAGATGTGGCTATTACTTGTACTACAGGAGAAAGCATTAATGTAAAAGTGAGTCCAGATATTGCAGATATAACTTATACAATTGTTGAAACAGGACAAACAATACTAGTAAATGATCCAACGCAATCAGCTAATTTTACTGGTTTAGCAACAGGTACTTATACAGTAACTGGAACAAACCCAGCTACTAACTGTGTGGTAGAAACATTCTATACGGTAGGAGATGAACCTGCGTTTGATTTGTTAATTACAGATGTTGTAGATGCAAGATGTTTGGGAGAAACAGGTAGCGTACTTATGGACTTCAGTCCTTCAACTCCGTATACAGGGAATTATAACTATACTGTTTATAGAGCTAGTGACGATTCTGTAGAAAGAGTAAGAAATGGACAGACTTTAGATTCTCCTATTGCTAATTTAGCAGCTGGTGAATATTATGTAGTTGTTACTATGTTAGATAGTCCTTTTTGTCAGCCAAGAACACAAAACTTTACTATTTATGAACCAGATCAACCATTGATAATTTTAGCTGATGATGCGTCAGTAAGTTGTCGTAATGGTTCAGATGCTACAATCACAGCTTCAACAACAGGAGGTTGGGGTAATTATGAATATCAATTAGAAGATACAGGTACAGGAGCTATAATTGGAGGGTATGATTTTGCATCAAATGGAGGCAATAATATATTTACAAACTTAGCACCAGGGAATTATAGAATTCGTGTAAGAGATGGAAAAGGATGTCCTAGGTCAGTTACAGTAACAGTTAACAATCCGGACTTAGTAGACTTTACGTTTGTAGAAAACGACAATGTATGTGATCCTTCTACAGGGGGTAGTATTACTGTAAATGCTATAGGAGGTACTCTTACATATACTTATAGTATATCAGGTACTTTAGGGTATTCAAATTCACAAACATTAAATGCAGGTTCATATACGTTTAGTAATTTACCAGCAGATGAATATACTTTAAGTGTTGTAGATTCTAATGGTTGTACAGCACCTGATCAAACAGTTACAATTAATCCAGATGTTAACTTCTCGTTAGTAGAAACCAAGAAAATTGATTGTTCACCAACACCAAACGGAGTTGTAACAGTTGATTTAGTAAATTGGACATCAGGGGTAAGTAATTACGAGTATGAAGTAGTAGGTTCTTCGAGTGGTCCATTAGTAAATGGAGCAGTAACTAGCGATCCTTTTACAATATCAATTCCTAATGGAAATCCAACACCACAAACGTATACGGTTACGGTACGTGATTTAGGAGCAACACCAGTATGTGATGTTTCAAAAGATATTGTAATTAACCCTAGAATAGAGCCAGTATTTACTGCCATAGCAACTGTAAACGACATTTGTTTAGGAAGTACGGATGGAGAAATAACAGTTTCGGAAACTGACAATGGTATTTCACCGTTAACGTATACGATTAATCCATTGCCAGCAACAATGACATTTAATAATAATGTATTCTCTGGTTTACCTGCAGATACGTATACAATTACAGCACAAGGAACAAACGATTGTATTACTTCTATAGATGTAACAATTAATGAAAATTTAGCAATCGATATTTCAAATGCAGTATCAGTGTCACAATTTAATTGTACAGTTGGTAATACAACAAACAATGCAACGATAACAGTAGATGAAACTGCTATAGTTGGAGGTACAGAAAATTATGTACGTGTAGTATTTGCTGATGGAGCAACTATTTTACAAGACAGTAGTAACTTTACTTACACTTCTACAGATGAAACAGGAGGTACATATACAGTAAGCGTGTATGATGAAAACAACAATTGTTTTGATTCAGAAGATGTTGTAATCGATCCGTTTGTTAGTATAACAGGCGTAACTGTTACTCCTCAAAGAGCGATTGATTGTAATGATGGTGAAGATATAATAGCTACTTATACAACAAGTACAGGAAATCCATTAGCTAATTTTGAGTTCAGGTTATATAATAATGCGACAGGAGCATTATTAGAGACAAGAGCGAATACTGATGGTGACTTCACCCAGTTTTTAACAACAGGTACATATAGAATAGAGTTAGAAAACTTAGATACTAACTGTATTTTTACAGAGTATTATGTAGTAGATGAAGCACCATCTTTTGATATATTCTTAACAAATATTGAAAGAGCATGTTTTGGAGGTACAGGAAGTGTAGATATATACTTTAGCCCTGATACTCCTTATACAGATGTGTATGATTATGAGGTGTTCACTATTGGAGGAACATCAACAGGTATTACAGGAAATGGAACAGGAGGAACACCTACTACCATTTCAGGTATAGCTCCGGGAGAGTATTATGTACAGGTTACAATGCCAAATACACCATTCTGTACATCTCAAACAGTAAACTTTGAGATTACTCAACCTGATAGCGACTTAACATTAGCAAGTGATTTAACCTACTTAAAGTGTACACCACCAAACTCAGGAGGAGTTAAGTTAACAGCTAATGGAGGTTGGGGTGCTTACCAGTATGAATTGGTAAACAACACTTCAGGTTTAACAGTTCAGCCATTTGATAACAATGCAATTATTACTGGTTTAACAGCAGGAGATTATACAGCAACTGTTAGAGATGTTAATGGATGTACAGAGACAACAACCTTTACATTAATACCAGGAACAACGATTACAGGAAACTTAAATGTCACGCCGAACCTTTGTGAAGGAGAATATACAGCAACTATTGAAGTAACTAATATAGCTGGAGGTCAAACACAAGACTCTAATAGAACATACAGTTACATATTAGTATACCCTGACTTAACAGAAAGTGCAAGTCAGTCATCACCAATCTTTACGAACTTACCAGCAGGCGTTGGATATTCAGTAAAAGTAGCAGATGGATATTCTTGTGATGGTCTTTTAGGTCCAATTGATATAATTGACCCTATCGAAGTAGTTGCCTCAGCAGAAATTACAGTAGATATTACATGTAATACTCCTCAAGCAACAGTAGAAGTTACAGGAGCAGGAGGTACAGGCCCTTATATGTATAGTATGGATGGAATTACTTTTGGAAATACAACTACATTTAATGTAGATGCAGGAGTACACCAATTCTATGTTAGAGATAGTGAATTATGTGTTTCTGAGCCAGCAACAGTAACAGTTGGAGCTTATGAGCCTTTAGTAGCAACACTAAATATAGATTCAGCATTTATTACCTGTAATGGAGATAGCAATGCAGTATTATCAGCCAATGTACAAGGAGGTTTTGCAAACTATGAATACCAATTACTAGATGGAAATGATACTCCAATAGATGGTACTTGGCAAACATCAAATACTTTTAGTGATTTAAATGTTGGTACTTATAAAATAAATGTAAGAAGTACAAATAGGTTTGGTGTAGAGTGTTTTGCTATAACAGGAGAGCACACAATAACAGAACCAGATGTATTAGAAGCTACTGTAACAGCAACACCAGTTACATGTTTTGGAGGTAACGATGGTACTATTACGGTTAATGCACAAGGAGGTAACAATGATTATGAGTTCAACATTGCTTCAGATCCAAGTAGTCCTGATTTCCCTGAAACTAAGTTTGTAAAAAACAATGTATTTGAAAACTTAAGCGCAGGAGTGTATTGGATTACTGTAAAAGACGTTGTAGGATGTTATTTAGACCCTATAAGAGTTGAAGTAACACAACCAGATGAGTTTACAGCAACATTAGTAGGAGTAACAGAACAAGTATGTATTGATGATCCTACACCAACAATTGAGTTAAATGTACAAGGAGGTACACAACCTTATTATGTAAGTATTAATAATGTTGAGTTACCAACTCAGTACACTACAAACTCAATAGTATTAGGAGCAAATGAAAACATTCAAGGAGGTACATCGTACTTTATCACAGTTAGAGATGAAGCAGGATGTAACGTAGTTGATCCTATAAGAGTAACTACAGGAGAACCAGTAGATTTACAGTTAACAGTAGATTTTGAATATACTTGTCCTACAGGTAATATTATTTTAGCAATAGTAGACGAAGCTTACAGAAATAACATGTCATATACATTATATGACGGTGCAAATACACTAATAGCTACAAATACTACAGGAGAATTTATTGATGTACCAGCAGGATCAGGTTATTATGTTACAGCTACCCACACAATAAGTTCTTGTTCTCAAAGTTCTACTAGTAGTCCAATTGATATAGTGGATTATCAACCATTAACCTTAGAGATTGATGATTCAGTTAAGAATACATTAATTGCAAATGCTGATTTTGGTTTACCACCATATGAATACAGTGTAGATGGAGGTGATTTTGGTCCAGATAATGAGTTCTTAATCTTACAAACAAAAGATTATACCATTACGGTAAGAGATGCTAGAGGTTGTGAGGTTACCTTAACTGTTAGAGGAGAGTATATATCTATTTTTGTTCCAAACTTATTTACACCAGATGGAGATGGAATAAACGATTACTGGTATCCTCGTGAAGTAGAAGATTATCATGATATCAAAGTGTTTATTTATGATAGATATGCACGTAATCTTGCAGACTTTAAAGGTACTGTAGAAGGATGGGATGGTACTTATGAAGGTACACCACTACCATCTGGAGATTATTGGTATACAATTTACTTTAAAGAGTTATCAGGTCAAGAGAAGAAAATAATGGGACACTTTACACTATATAGATAATAACAGAAATGAGAAAAATAATATTAATTTTATGTGTAGTATTAAGTAGTGTAAAAGTTACTGCACAAGAAGTAGAATTACCACAATATGTGAGTCATTTAGCTGATAACCCGTTTTTAATATCTCCAACGTATGCAGGTATTGGTACTGGATTACAGGTTAGGTTAAATGGAGTAAGCCAGTGGATTGGAGTTAAAGATGCACCAGACACACAATCGTTAACAGTTGAAGCTCGTATAGCAGACACTTTTGGTGGTGGTATTACTTTATTTAATGATAAAAATGGATATACAACTCATAAAGGAGCAAAATTATCGTTTGCAAGTCACTTAACATTAAGTGACTTTCACGATAGCTTTTTATCATTCGCATTAAGCTATAGTTTTATTCAGTTTGGTATTGATACTTCTGAAAATAATTCAGGACAAGTAGTACCAAATAGAACATTAAACAATTCAAATTTTGATGTAGGTCTATTATATCGTTACGAACGATTTAGTATAAGTCTTAACGCGATAAATATTTTAAATAAAGAAATTGAAGATTTTCAAACTGGTGAACCAGAAGTGTTAAGAAAGTATACAGTTTTTACTTCTTATACTTTTACAAGGTTAAGTAGAAATTTTGAATTAGAACCTTCAATGTTAGTAGAGTATAGAGAAGCAGATAAACGATCTAGAACAGATATGAACGTTAAAGCCAGAAAAGGAATTAGAGACGGATATGTTTGGGCTGGGGTAAGTTATACATTCTTAAACGATCAGTTTTTTCAACCAAACGCTATTGCACCATTATTTGGTTTAAAAAAGAACAACCTATACTTGTCGTACGGATTTAGTATTAACATGAATAAGACACAAGAATATAACTATGGTACACACATGATAACACTAGGGTTTGACTATGAAAGAAGACCAAGTTTAGCACGTTGTACACAAAAAATGATTATGTTTTAATAATAAAAACATATAAATTATGAAATCCTCAAGTGTTAGCTTGAGGATTTTCTTTTTCTTTGTAGGTGATTAGTTTTTAATATCTAAAAGTAATACAGTATAAATAAACTCAGTTATGTGTTACATTTGTTTGTGTAGCTATAACATAGATTCTATGTAATGGAAAATAATAACGACACATCAATAAATCTTAATAAGTACATAAGTAGTACAGGTATTTGTTCACGCCGTGAAGCAGAACGCTTTATTACTGAAGGAAGAGTAACCATAAACGGAAAACCCACACAACTAGGCAATAGAGTACATGAAGGCGATGTCGTTAAAATTGATGGAAAACCGTTAAAAGCAAAACCTAAGACTATATATATAGCGTTAAACAAACCAGTAGGTATTGTTTGTACTACAGATAGTAAAGAGCGTAAAAATATAGTAAAGTTTGTAGGACATCCACAACGATTATTTCCTATTGGTCGATTAGATAAACCCTCAGAAGGATTAATATTCTTAACAAATGACGGAGATATCGTAAACAAAATTCTACGCGCAGGAAATAACCATGAGAAAGAATACATAGTAACGGTTAATAAGCCAATCAATGAACGCTTTATAAAGAGAATGAGTAACGGAATACCAATTTTAGGAACCGTAACAAAGAAATGTAAAGTAGAACGTGTAAATGATACAGTATTTAAAATAACTTTAGTACAAGGCTTAAACCGCCAAATACGACGTATGTGTGAATACTTAGGGTACGAAGTAAAAAAACTAAAGCGCACACGTATTATGAATGTAACTTTAGGAAACTTAAAAGTAGGAGAATGGCGTGAATTATCATCTAAAGAAATGGATGAAATTAATAAACTAGTAGCAGGCTCATCAAAAACATATGAAGGAGCAGAAAAAAAGACCCAAAAAACTTCTCCTCAAAAAAGTACTCAACCAAAGAAAAAAGCAGATTTTAAATCCAAGTTTGGAAGAAGAAGAAAGAATTAAAAACAGTAATAAGAAACTTTTAACTTTCTACTTTTAAACATTCAACTTACATGTGTATCTTTGCCACTTATGCAATTTGACTTAAAAATAACCGATCCTAAAAGTAAAGCACGAGCAGGTGTTATTACAACCGATCACGGAACTATAGAAACTCCAATATTCATGCCTGTAGGTACAGTAGCTACAGTTAAAGGAGTACATCAATCAGAATTAAAAGACGAAATTAATCCTGATATAATCTTAGGAAACACATATCACTTATACTTACGTCCAAAATTAGAAACTTTAGAAGCAGCAGGAGGGTTGCACAAGTTTATGAATTGGGATCGAAATATTTTAACGGATAGTGGAGGTTACCAAGTATACTCTTTATCAGGAAGAAGAAAGATAAATGAAGAAGGTGTAAAATTTAAAAGTCATATAGATGGATCAACGCATTTCTTTACACCAGAAAATGTAATGGAAACACAGCGTACTATCGGAGCAGATATAATCATGGCTTTTGATGAATGTACACCATATCCTTGTGATTATAATTACGCAAAAAGATCTATGCATATGACACATCGCTGGTTAGATCGTTGTATAAAACACTTTGAGAATACCCCTCCAAAATACGGATATAGCCAATCTTTATTTCCAATTGTGCAAGGTAGTACTTACAAAGACTTACGTAAACAATCAGCAGAATATATAGCAAATTCAGGAGCTGAAGGAAATGCTATTGGAGGATTGTCAGTAGGAGAACCAGCAGAAGAAATGTATGCTATGACTGAAGTGGTAACAGCAATATTACCGGAAGACAAGCCTAGATATTTAATGGGAGTAGGTACACCTATTAATATTTTGGAAAATATTGCATTAGGTGTAGATATGTTTGATTGCGTAATGCCAACCCGTAATGCACGTAACGGAATGTTATTTACAGCACACGGTAGTATAAATATTAAAAATAAAAAGTGGGAAAAAGATTTTTCTCCAATTGATGAAATGGGTATTACTTGGGTAGACACTATGTATTCTAAAGCCTATTTACGTCACTTATTTGCTTCAAGAGAGATGTTAGGTAAACAAATAGCGTCTATTCATAATTTAGGATTTTATTTATGGTTAGTTCGTGAAGCACGTAAACATATTATAGCAGGAGATTTTGCTTCATGGAAAGACAAGATGGTAAAACAAATGGATAAACGTTTGTAATTTGAAAATACTAGATTGGTACATATTAAAACGTTACTTAACAACTTTTTTGTTTACGTTACTTATTTTAATACCTATTGCAGTAGCTATTGATATTGCAGAAAAGGTTGATAAATTTTTACGAGAAGAAAATCTTACGTTGTTTGAAATAGTTAATGACTACTATAAAAACTTCATTATTTACTATGCTAATACGTTTATGCCATTAGCATTGTTTATAGCAGTTATTTTATTTACTTCAAAGCTAGCAAGTAACACTGAAATTGTAGCAATTAACAGTTCTCAAGTATCATTTACACGATTCTTATATCCATATTTTATAGGAGCAACTATTGTTTGTGCAGTAGCGTTATCAATGAATCACTTTTTTGTACCATCAAGTAGTAAAACACGAAAAGCTTTTGAAAAAAAATATCTAAAGAAAAAAAAGTATTCAGACACTACTATTCGTGAATTTAGCTTACAGCTTAATGATAGTACTTATGTATATATCCAAAACTTTGATTTAAAGCGAAATTCAGGATTTAATTTTTCAATCGATCTATATGATGGTATTAAGCTAAAAAGAAAGCTTACTGCTGATAATATTAATTGGAATGAAAAGGATAGTACATTTAAACTATATAACTGGAAAGAACGAAAAATTTTTAAAGAAAGAGATAGTATCTTCTCAGGAAGAAATATAGATACCACATTTACATTTACACCAGAAGATTTTAATTACAAGAATATTATGGCACAAGAAATGAACTCTCCAGAGTTGGTCAAGTTTATTGAAGTGTCTAGAAAAAGAGGAATAAAAAACTTAAACGCATACTTGGTTGAACTCTACAAAAGAACAAGTTTACCAGTTGCTAGCTACATACTAACATTAATTGCAGTGGGGCTAGCACACAGGAAAAGTAGAGGAGGTATAGGAGTTAATTTAGCCATAGGTATTAGCGTTATGTTTATTTATGTTTTCTTTTTAAAAGTAGCAGAAGTATTAGGAGCTGTAGCAGGAGCAAATGCCCTGTTAAATGTTTGGATACCTAATATAGTATTTGGTTTATACGCTATTTATTTATATTTCAATGCAAGGAGATAAATTAAAAAACTACCTACACTTACATTTAATCGTTTTTATTTGGGGGTTTACAGCAATATTAGGAGCATTAATATCAATTGATGCAGTTCCTTTAGTTTGGTACAGAATGTTATTAGCAGTAGGCTTTATTGCTATTTATTTTGTAATAAGAAAGAAATCATTTAAAGTAGAAAAAAAAGCATTAGCCAAGTTTGCTATTTCAGGAATAATTATAGCGGTACATTGGATAACATTCTTTAAAGCAATAAAGGTATCAAATGTATCAGTAGCTTTGGTTATGATGAGTACTGGAGCCTTTTTCGCTTCATTTATAGAGCCTTTTTTCTTTAAAAGAAGAATAAAATTAATCGAAATAGTTTTAGGACTGTTAGTAATAGTAGGCTTGTATATTATATTTAATTTTGAAAGTCAGTATACACTTGGAATTATTTATGCGTTAATTTCAGCCTTTCTATCCGCATTATTTTCAGTGTTAAATGGTGTGTTTATAAAAAAACATGAAGCCAATACTATTTCATTCTACCAACTATTATTCGGAGTTTTAGGAGTAACTATTTACTTATTATTTACGCAAAAATTTTCAGTAGAATTTTTCCAATTACAAGCAAGTGATTGGATATATTTATTAATTTTAAGTAGTATTTGTACAGCATATGCTTTTATTGCTTCAGTACAAGTAATGAAGTATTTAACACCTTATACAGTAATGCTTACTATTAATTTAGAACCTATCTACGCCATTATCTTGGCATTATTAATATTTGGAGAAAAAGAACAAATGAATCCAGAGTTTTATTACGGGGCTTGTATTGTTTTAATAGTGGTGTTACTGAACGGAGTACTTAAAAACGCCTCTTCTATAAAAAAGAAAATTATAAAAAAATAGTATTTTAAGAAAAAGGATGAAGGTAAACTGTACAATTTTTTAGTATGTTTGCCTTTACAAACAACTAACTAGTAAATTAGAAAATCAAACTATATACAAGAATACAATGGAATATTTAGATTTTGAAATGCCAATAAAAGAGCTAGAAGATCAGTTGGCAAAATGTTTTGATATAGGAAAAGAAAGTGATGTAGACGTAACAGCTACATGTGAGAAGATTGAAAAAAAATTAGAGAAAGCTAAAAAAGATATATATAAGAATTTAACGGCATGGCAACGTGTACAGTTGTCTCGTCATCCTAATCGTCCTTATACTTTAGATTATATAAAAGCACTTTGCGGAGACACTTTTATGGAATTACACGGTGACCGTAGTGTGAAAGATGATAAAGCAATGATTGGTGGACTAGGTAAGATTGGAGATCAATCTTTTATGTTCATAGGTCAGCAAAAAGGATATAATACCAAAACGCGTCAATACCGTAACTTTGGTATGGCGAATCCAGAAGGATATCGTAAAGCATTACGTTTAATGCGTATGGCTGAAAAATTTGGATTACCAGTAGTAACTTTAGTAGATACTCCAGGTGCATACCCAGGATTAGAAGCTGAAGAACGTGGACAAGGAGAAGCAATTGCTCGTAATATCTTTGAAATGACACGTTTAAAAACACCTATTATTACCATAATTATAGGAGAAGGAGCTTCAGGAGGAGCTTTAGGAATAGGAGTAGGAGACAGAGTATATATGCTAGAAAACTCTTGGTATTCGGTTATTTCACCAGAAAACTGTTCTTCAATATTATGGCGTAGCTGGTCAGAGAAAGAAAAAGCAGCTGAAGCATTAAAATTAACAGCAGAAGATGGTATGAAACTAAAAATAGTAGATGATATCATCAAAGAACCATTAGGAGGTGCACACTCTGATCGTGAAGGAACTTTTAAAGCTGTTAAAGAACAGATTGTAAAAGCATATGGAGAGCTTAAAAAACTCAAGGAGCAAGAATTAATAGCTCAACGTATGGAGAAATATGAAAATATGGGAGTATATAAAGAATAGCTTTATACCCCAAAAAACATACTATTAAAACTCGCCATTTGGCGAGTTTTTTTTGTTTTATAAATATTTTACGATACGATTTGTTTGTTAAATGAATATATATCTATAATTTTGCCGGTCGAAATGAGTAATACATTTAATAAATATCTATTTTTATTAATACTTTTATTAAAAGGATGGTCTACATCATATGCAGACCAAAAGGCTTTTGATACAACAACCTCAGTGGTTACTTATAAATCTGTAAACGCAAAAACAGAGCCACAATCAATTACTCAAAACACCATTAACTTAGCTTTTGATAAACAGCATCAAGACTCTGAAAGGGAGAATTATTTTGAAATCAGCGAGATTGAAGACAAAACCCAAGACGAAAATGAAGTAGATGAAAGTTTATCAAAATTCGGAAGTTACTTATCAGCAATCTTACATGCGCAGTTTTTTGAGTGCCAGTTTTGTGTAGTAAAAGAAAAAGCACAACGCTTTAAAGAGTACACTTTTAGTGCTATAGTAAAACTCCATGTAAAATTTCAAGTTTTTATAATTTGATACCCTCTTCGGTAAAGTAGGCTAAACCTATCATTTAGCTTATTTTATTTATTCACACATAAGAATTTAATTAAATTTTTAGAATAACCATTGGTTTTCAATGGTTACACACTCACTCTAACTTTACAAATACATACAAAAAAATGAAAAAAAGCTTCATTTTCATGAGCCTATTTGCGCTATTAATTAATATTAGCTGCGAATCAAAAAAGGAATCTAAACATCCAGAAACAAAGTTCCTTGTAACCAATCCCATTAAAAAAGATACATCAATAACTAAAGATTATGTAAGTCAAATACATGCCATTCAGCATATAGAATTGAGGGCACTAGAAAAAGGATATTTAAAGAAAGTATTTGTTGATGAAGGACAACATGTAAAAAAAGGACAAAACATGTTTCAAATATCAGCAAACGTTTATAAAGCAGATTTACAAAAAGCAAAAGCAGAAGCAAAAGCTGCTGAAATTGAATATAAAAACACGGAATTATTAGCAGATGGAAACGTAGTTTCTAAAAATGAATTAGCCTTAGCGAAAGCAAACTACGAAAAAGCAAAAGCTGAAGTAATGTTGGCACAAACACACCTAGGTTTTACAAGCATTAAGGCACCATTTAACGGTATAATGGACCACTTACATGTTAGAAAAGGAAGTTTGTTAGATGAAGGAGAACTCCTAACAACACTATCAGACAACAGTAAAATGTGGGTATATTTTAATGTACCAGAAACAGAATATCTAGACTACATAATGAGTCAAGATAAAGACAAGAAAAAAGAAGTAACACTTTTAATGGCAAATAACAAACCATTCAATCAAAAAGGAATAGTAGAAACGATTGAAGGAGAGTTTAACAATGAAACAGGAAATATTGCCTTTAGAGCAACTTTCCCAAATCCAGATGGAATTTTAAGACACGGAGAAACAGGAAGTATTTTAATGGAAGTTCCATACGAAGGAGCCTTAATAATTCCACAAAAAGCCACTTTTGAAGTATTAGATAAAAAATATGTTTTTGTAGTAGATAAAAATAATACAGTAAAACAACGAGAAATTACTGTAGAAGCAGAATTACCACACTTATTTATAGTAGAAAAAGGACTTACAGAAAACGATAAAATATTGTTAGAAGGAATCCGTATGGTAAAAGACCAACAAAAGATACATGTTGAGTTTAAAGAGCCAAATGCAGTAATGTCTAGTTTAGACTTATATGCAGAGTAATCAAAAACTAAAATTCAACAAAACATGTTTAGTCAATTTATAAAAAGACCAGTACTAGCAATTGTTATTTCGATAATAGTTGTTTTTACGGGGTTGTTATCAATAAAACAACTCCCAATATCACAGTTTCCACAAATTGCACCAACCACGGTAAACATATTTATAGCCTACCCAGGTTCAAGTGCAGATGTATTGGTAAACTCAACACTAATTCCTCTAGAAACAGCCATCAATGGAGTTCAAGGAATGCGTTATATCGCTTCTGATGCTACAAGTGCAGGAGAAGGAACCTTACGTGTAATTTTTGAACCAGGTACAGATCCCAACCAAGCGGTAGTTAGGGTAAAAACAAGGGTAGATCAAGTAATGCCTTTATTACCTGAATTAGTACAGCGAGAAGGAGTAATTATAACTCCAGTACAACCAAGTATGTTAATGTATGTGAACCTTTTTAGTAAAGAAAAACATAATGACGAAAAGTTCCTATACAACTATGCGTACACCAAAATGATACCCGAGATTCAACGTATTAACGGTATTGCCAGTGCTAAAATTTTAGGAAGTAGAAAATATGCGATGAGAGTTTGGTTAAAACCAGACCGAATGAGAGCCTATAATATTTCTGCGGAAGAAATTTTAGAAGCGATGGAAGACCAAAGTATTTTGGCAAGACCCGGAAGATTGGGAAGAAGTTCAGGAATCAAATCACAATCACTAGAATATGTACTTACCTATCAAAACAGGTATAACGAACCAGATCAGTACAAAGACATTATTATTCGAGCAAATGAAGAAGGAGAAATTTTAAAGCTAAAAGATGTTGCCGAAGTAAAATTAGGAAGTGAATTCTTCGATATTTACTCAAACCTAGATGGGCATCCATCAGCATCTATTGTTTTAAAACAAACCTTTGGAAGTAATGGTAGTGATGTAATAGCATCGGTAAAAGAAAAACTAAAAGAATTAAAAGAAGATCTACCACCAGGGATTGATTTTCAAATTAGTTATGACGTTTCTAACTTCTTAGACGCCTCTATAGAACAAGTAATACATACACTTAGAGATGCCTTTATTTTAGTAGCCATTGTGGTATTCCTATTCTTGGGAGATTTACGATCAACCTTAATTCCAATTATAGCAGTACCAGTGTCCTTAATCGGAGCATTCTTTATAATGCAACTTTTCGGGCTATCAATCAACTTAATTACCCTGTTTGCATTAGTACTAGCCATTGGTATTGTAGTAGATGATGCTATTGTAGTTGTAGAAGCAGTCCATTTAAAAATGGAGAAAGAACATTTAACACCTTATCAAGCATCTAAAGCAGCATTAGGAGAAATAGGAGGTGCTATTTTAGCAATTACATTGGTGATGGTTTCTGTATTTGTGCCAATTTCATTTATGACAGGGCCAGTAGGAGTTTTCTACAGACAGTTCTCTATAACAATGGCGGGTTCTATCATTATTTCAGCAGTGGTAGCATTAACATTAACACCAGTATTGTGTGCAATGATGTTAAAAAACAACCACGGAAAAGAAAGAAAAAAATCAATAGTAGATAAATTTATTGATTGGTTTAACAAAGGATTTGAAAAGCTAACAGGAAGATATGTAAAAGTGTTGAACAGAATCGTAGCACGAAGAATGTTAACCTTTGGAGTATTACTAGCTTTCTGTGCAGGAATATTTATTACCAATAAAACATTACCAGCAGGTTTTATTCCTAGTGAAGACCAAGGAATGATTTATGCAATCATTCAAACACCACCAGGTGCTACCTTAGAACGTACAAACGAAGTAGCAAGAAAACTACAACAAATTTGTGAAGAAACTGAGGGAGTAGAGTCAGTTTCATCTTTAGCAGGATATGAAATTATGACCGAAGGTAGAGGGTCAAACGCAGGTACCTGTTTAATTAACTTGAAACCATGGTCAGAACGTCATCATTCAGTTCATGAAATCATGGAAGAACTAGAAGAAGAAACTAAAGACTTAGGAGCGGTTATAGAATATTTTGAACCACCAGCAGTACCAGGGTTTGGATCTTCAGGAGGGTTCTCAATGCGTTTATTAGACAAAACAAACTCAACAGACTATCACGAGTTTGAAAGTATCAATAACAAATTCATGGAGTCGTTATCAAAACGAAAAGAGCTTACAGGGTTATTTACTTTTTATTCTGCAAACTATCCGCAGTACGAATTAAAAATCGACAATAAAAAAGCGATGCAAAAAGGAGTAACCATTGGTAAAGCCATGGAAAACCTAAACATTTTAATAGGTAGTACCTATGAACAAGGTTTTATTCGTTTTGGTAGATTCTTTAAAGTATATACACAAGCAGCACCAGAATACAGAAGAATTCCTTCAGACTTAGAAAAACTATATGTTAAAAATGAAGAAGGAGAAATGGTGCCTTATTCAGCGTTTATGAGTTTAGAAAAAAAACTAGGACCTAATGAGATAACACGATACAATTTATATAATTCAGCAGCTATTAGAGGATTACCAGCGCCAGGATACACAAGTGGAGATGCTATTAACGCAATTAAAGAAGTAGCAGCAAAAGAATTACCAAGAGGTTATGATGTGGCTTGGGAAGGACTTACTTATGATGAAGCAAGAAGAGGTAATGAATCGGTGTATATTTTCATCATTGTATTAGCCTTTGTATATTTTGTATTAGCAGCACAATACGAAAGCTTTATACTGCCATTAGCTGTGATATTCTCGCTTCCAGTAGGAGTGTACGGGTCATTTACACTATTAAAACTAATGGGCTTAGCGAATGACGTATATGCACAAATTGGAATAATAATGCTGGTTGGTTTATTAGGTAAAAATGCAGTGTTAATTGTAGAATTTGCGGTACTAAAAAGAAGTCAGGGAGCTACAATTTTTGAAGCAGCTATTGAAGGAGCTAAAGAACGATTCAGACCAATTTTAATGACATCATTTGCGTTTATCGCAGGATTAATACCGTTAGTTATAGCTCCCGGGGCTGGGGCTATTGGTAATAGAACTATTGGTGGTTCGGCTTTAGGAGGAATGTTAATAGGTACAATTTTCGGAGTTTTAATTATACCAGGTCTCTATTACATATTTGCTAAAATGAGTGATGGAAGAAGCTTAATTAAAGACGAAGCTAATGAACCAGTTTCTGAAGAATTTATAAGAATAAATGAAGTTGAAGGAAGTAAAACAAAAGCTAAAATAGCAGAGCTTAAAAAGCTTCTAAAGAAAATAATTAAAAGAGAAAACAATGAAAACTAAACAAAGAAGTTTATTTGTAATAAAAAAAGCACACTTTTTAAGTGTGCTTACCCTCTTAGTTTTGTGCTCTTGTGTATCAAATCAAGTAGTAAGAGAAGAAAATAAGGCGGTACCAGAGAATTTTAAGAACCAACCTGTAGATTCATTAAATACAGCTACTATTAAATGGCGTGACTTTTTTTCAGATTCACATTTAATTTCTCTGATAGATACAGCTTTATCAAACAACCAAGAGTTGAACATAATGTTACAACAAGTAGCTATTTCAAAAAATAATATTAAGGCAAAAAAAGGTGAGTATTTACCATTTGTAAATATGTATGCTGGGGCAGAAGTAGAAAAGGTAGGGAAGTATACTAGAAATGGAGCCGTAGAAGAAAATTTAAATATTCGAGAAGATGAAAAATTTCCAGAGCCATTAACTGATTTTTCAATAGGACTTTCTGCTTCATGGGAGTTAGATGTTTGGAAGAAGTTACGAAATGAGAAGAAAGCAGCAGTACTAGAATACTTAGCTAGTGTTGAAGGAAAAAACTTTATGGTAACTAATTTGGTTTCAGAAATTGCAAATTCATATTACGAATTAGTAGCATTAGATAATGAATTATCTATGGTCTCACAAAACTTAGAAATTCAAAAAAATGCATTGCGAATGGTGAAGCTTCAAAAACAGGCTGCAAGAACAACTGAATTGGCAGTACGTAGGTTTGAAGCGAGTGTACTTAAAAACCAAAGTCACCTATATGAACTTCAACAAAAGATAGTAGAAACTGAAAATAAAATTAACTTTTTAGTAGGAAGATACCCACAACCTATAGAAAGAAACTCAGATAATTTTATAGACAAACCTATTGAAGGAGTAAAAGCAGGAATCCCATCACAACTGTTACAAAACAGACCCGATTTAAGAAGAGCTGAATACGAATTAGCAGCAGCCAAATTAAATACTAAAATAGCACGAGTTAATTTTTATCCATCAATCGGTATAAAAGCAGGAGTAGGGTTACAAGCATTTAAACCTAAGTTTTTAACATCAACACCAGAATCGTTAGTGTATTCTTTAGCAGGTGATATTGTAGGGCCTTTAATCAATAGAAATGCTATAAAAGCAGCTTATAAAACAGCCAACAATAAACAATTACAAGCTGTTTACGAATACGAAAGAGCTATTTTAAATGCGTATTTAGAAGTAGCGAACGAGCTTTCGAAAATTGATAACTTAAAAAACAGTTACGATTTAAAAAAGCAACAAGTAGAAGCGTTAAACGAATCTATAGACCTTTCAATTCGTCTGTTTAAATCGGCAAGGGCTGAATATACAGAAGTGTTGTTAACGCAAAGAGAAGCATTAGAATCTAAAATTGAAATTATAGAAACTAAAAGAGATCAATTGTTGGCAAACGTAAAAGTATATAAAGCCTTAGGAGGAGGCTGGAACTAATTTTTTCATTCGTTATTAAATATTAATTGTTGTTAAAGTGGTAGTTTTATTAACTATCCAAAAGGCTCGCCAACTGGCGAGTCTTTTTTAGTAATAGATTTTCTATTGTACAATCTAGGGTTTTTCGATAGTTTTCAAGTACCTTCGTACTACCTCATAAAAAGAGATTGTAATATCATAATTCAATGAGTAAAGAAGAGTTAGCCATCAAAACCACATATTTTAGTATTCTTAGCAATACTAGTTTAGCAATTATTAAAGGATTAGCAGGTGTTTTCGGAAACTCATACGCATTAATAGCAGATGCAATTGAATCTACTACCGATATTTTTTCTTCGCTTTTAGTGCTATTAGGATTGAAATACGCGAAAAGACCCGCAGATAAAAACCATCCGTACGGACACGGAAAAATAGAACCTTTAATCACCTTTGTAGTGGTAGCCTTTTTGGTAACTTCAGCTACAGTTATAGCCTATGAAAGTATACAGAATATCCAAACACCACACAAAACTCCTAAACCATGGACGTTACTTGTTTTAGGAGCAATTATTATTTGGAAAGAAATATCTTTTCAAGTGGTTATCAGAAAAAGTAAAGAAACTAATAGTTCTTCCTTAAAAGCAGATGCGTGGCACCATCGAAGTGATGCAATTACTTCTGTAATGGCATTTATAGGAATTTCTATAGCACTTATTTTTAAAGAAGGCTATGAAACAGCTGATGATTGGGCAGCTTTATTGGCCTCTTTCTTTATTTTATACAATAGTTACTTGATTTTTAGACCAGCGCTAGGTGAAATAATGGATGAACATGTATATGATGATTTGATAGAAGAAATAAGAGAGAAATCTATGGAAGTAGCAGGTGTTTTAGGAACAGAAAAATGCTTTGTTCGTAAAGCAGGAATGAAATATCATGTAGATTTACATGCTATTGTAGATAGTACCATTACAGTAAAAGAAGGACACGATATTGCTCATAAATTAAAAGACTATTTAAGAGAAAAACTCCCAGATTTAGGACATGTTTTAATTCATATAGAGCCAAGTGAATACTAAAAAAGCAACCCAATTAGGTTGCTTTTTTGTTTACGGTATATTTAAATATTTATGAGTTTGTAAGGAAATTTTCCACTGTGGATGCTCCATCACGTAATCAATAATTTGCGGTGTCATTTTTTCCTTTTTACTCCATTCAGGTTGTAAAAACAACTTACATTTTTTACCAACTTTAGCAGCCTGTTCCTCAGCAAACTGAAAATCATTTTTATTATGAATAATCATTTTCAATTCATCCGCTTCTTGGTAAGCACGTTCCAAAGGTAGTTTGGTTTTTTTAGGCGATAAACAAAACCAATCCCAAACACCAGAAAAATCGTAAGCTCCAGAAGTTTCAATATGTGTTTTAATACCTTTTTCTTGAAGTTGTTGCGTAATATAATCCAAACTCCACATTAAAGGCTCACCACCTGTAATAACCACAGTTTCGGCATATTTCTTTGCGTTTTCAACGATAATATCCGTTTTTGTAGGTGGATGTAAATTAGCATCCCAGCTTTCTTTTACATCACACCAGTGGCAACCTACATCGCAACCACCAATACGAATAAAATAAGCAGCAGTACCAGTGTGTGCTCCTTCTCCCTGAATCGTATAAAACTCTTCCATTAACGGAAGCATTTCTCCTGTATTAATTAACTCTTGTACTTCTTTTTTCAACATAAGGGTGCAAAGATAGGCAACATTAAAATTTAATGAATGATTTTTGTTACTTTTACGTGTTTTTATCACAAAAAAGGTCATAAATAATGAGTAAAACCCAAGAGTTTTTCAATTACATCAAAGAAGGCTATACAACAAAAGGAGAGTTTATTACACTCGGAGCAGGAATGTTAGGAGAAGAAACTGTAACAAATGCTCATGTAAATATTCCTTTAAAAACATTAAACCGTCACGGATTAATAGCTGGAGCAACAGGAACAGGAAAAACAAAAACCTTGCAAGTGCTGGCAGAAAACATGTCAGAAAAAGGAATTCCTGTATTGTTAATGGATGTAAAAGGAGACTTAAGTGGATTAGCACAACCAAGCCCTGGGCATGCTAAAATTGATGAACGCCACGAAAAAATTGGAATACCATTTACTCCAACAAAATTCCCAATAGAAATTTTATCAATTTCAGAACAAAATGGAGTTCGTTTACGTGCTACAGTTTCTGAATTCGGACCTGTTTTATTATCACGTATTTTAGATTTGACTGAAACACAATCTGGTATTGTAGCGATTATTTTTAAATATTGTGATGATAACCAATTACCGTTATTAGACTTAAAAGATTTCAAGAAAATCCTTCAATATATAACCAATGAAGGGAAAGAAGAGATTAAAAAAGAATACGGACGAATTTCTACCGCAAGTACTGGAGCAATTCTTAGAAAAATTATAGAAATAGAACAACAAGGAGGTGATTTATTCTTTGGAGAAAAATCATTTGAAGTTGACGATTTAACCCGTATTGATGAAAACGGACGTGGTGTTATTTCTGTATTACGTTTAACAGATATTCAAGATAGACCAAAACTGTTTTCAACCTTTATGCTACAGTTACTAGCTGAGGTATATGAAACTTTTCCAGAGCAAGGAGATAGTGGGCGACCAGAATTGGTGATTTTTATAGATGAAGCCCATTTAGTGTTTGATGAAGCTTCAAAAGCGTTGTTAAGTCAAATAGAAAGCATCGTAAAATTAATTCGATCTAAAGGAATAGGATTGTATTTTGTTACACAAAATCCAAAAGATGTTCCAGAAGATGTATTAGCTCAGTTAGGAATGAAGATTCAACACGCCTTACGTGCATTTACAGCAAAAGATAGAAAAGCAATCAAATTAGCCGCAGAAAATTATCCTGATTCTGAATATTACGATACTAAAGAAGTATTAACACAATTGGGAATAGGAGAGGCGTTGATTTCTGTATTAAATGAAAAAGGAATTCCATCACCATTGGCACGAACCATGTTGCGTGCACCTATGAGTAGAATGGATGTGTTAACAGAAAAGGAAATTAAACAAGTTTTAGATAATTCAAGATTAATTCCGAAATACAACGATACTATTGATAGGGAGAGTGCTTACGAAATGCTAAACGAGAAGATTGAAAAAATTAACGAGAAGAAAACCGAAGAAGCACGCAAAGAGGAAGAAGAAAAGACAAGAAGAAGTTCATCAAC
The DNA here is from genome assembly GCF_056815515.1 of Tenacibaculum sp. DPLXC6. Lineage (NCBI taxonomy): Bacteria > Pseudomonadati > Bacteroidota > Flavobacteriia > Flavobacteriales > Flavobacteriaceae > Tenacibaculum > Tenacibaculum sp. DPLXC6. Next base: position 971,736 of record NZ_CP141806.1, on the reverse strand, counting down.
ACGTAGTAGAAGTACACGTATGAACCCAATAGTAAAGGTATTAACAAGTGCTACTTTTATAAGAGCAGCCTTTGGAATTTTGAAAAAAGTAATAAAATAAGAAATACAAGAAATAGACGTTTTAAATATAAAAGAAGACAAATGAGAACATTAATGAAACCTTTAGTTATCGCAGTAATATCAGTACTATTTATCCAGTGTGGTAATAGTAAATTTGATATTGCTAAAGGAAAAGTAGGAAAGTTAACTACTAAAACAACTGTTAACGAAATAGAAAACGTATTTAAGCAAGATTCAGTAGTTAAAGTATTAAGTGAAGGGGCTAAAGGAAATAATCTTTTTCAAGAAGATGATAAGTACTTAGTATATGAAAAAGGAGGAAAGCATTTACTAACAATTACTCCAAAAGAACAATTAGACTCTACATCAACAATTAAGAGTATTGAAATTTTTGATGATCGTTTTAAAACAAAATCAGGAGTAAATATAAAATCTACTTTTCAAGAAATTAATGCAAATACTAAAGTGAGTAAAGTAGAATCATCATTTTCATCAGCAACCTTATTTATTGATGATTTAAACGCAACAATAACGATTGATAATGAAGATTTAGGTTTAAAAGAATTTAGTACTCAAAAAGTAACCAAAGAACAAATTCCAGATTTAGCCAAAATTAAATCATTTACCATTTGGTTTAACTAAAATATTTGAAGCCGAAACAGATGTTTCGGCTTTTTAATTAATAATAGCTATGTAATTTTTAAAAGATGGAAGTAATAAAAATAGCATTTTTTGTATTGGGAGTTTTTTTTGGAGAAAACAGTAGAATAGGAGCGGAGAAAACAACTGTTACTATAAACCCAAAAGAGCAAACAATAACTATAGTTCAAGAAAACATATTTGCACTTATAGCAAATGAAGCAGATAGTATGCATGTTAGTTCAGAACTAAAAAAAGTGGTAGCAAGAAATTGGAGGAAAGAAATAGAAAGCTATCCATCAAAATCATGTACTTTATATGTTACTGATGAGGGTAGTTTAAACGCAAAAATTACACTGAAGTATCCTTCTGAACATGTATTAAGAGATTTTGCGCTAGACTTTAATAAAGAAGCCAAAGAATTCTCTTTAATTAATATCCCTGATTGGAATGTTGAAACAGAAGATGGAGTGTTAAAAGGAAATTATTGGAGGTTTAGTGCCGATAACAGTTTTACCTTTGTTGTTACTCCTTTTAAAAACATGCCAGATAGGTTTAAAAGTGTTAAAAGAAGTCTTCTACCAATTTGGGAGTCTGAAAAAAAGAACTAAAAGAGATACCACTCATTTTTTTATTTAACTAATGCCTTGATGCTAAAGGGGTGTGCCGTGATATCTTCGGAGTATGCCGTGGTGTCTTCGGAGTATGCCGTGATATCAGCGACCCACGCCGTGATATCAGCGACCCATGCCTTGGTGTCTTCGGAGCATGCCGTAGTATTAGCGACCCACGCCGTGATATCAGCGACCCATGCCTTGGTGTCTTCGGAGTATGCCGTAGTATTAGCAACCCATGCCGTGATCTCAACTACCCATAGCGTAGTATCAACGGAGTACGCCGTAATGTTATCAACTTATATATACTTTGATATACAAAGGAGAAGTTTACAGAGTATGGTTCTATTTTATAGTTTTTTGGAAGTTTTTTTTCTAAGAATTACGATTCCTAAATGAAGGATTCTTTATTTATATTAATTCTAGTTTTGTAATAAGATAAAATTGTTAATTTTGTGTTAATAATCACTAACCGAAATGTACAGTAATACAGCTGGGGGGCTAGTAACTGTACATGGAAAAGATTGAGCATTCTTTTAGGGTGCTCTTTTTTGTTTTTTTAAACAAGTACATTATATTTTTATAGCTGAAGGAATAGAACTTTCTATATTTTTGAAGTAAAAGTTGTTAATAATAATTACTTAATTACCTATAAACTCTAAATCTCTTCGTTTAATTTCCTTCCCTGTTTTCCCTTCAAGCGTAACTTCTATATACTCATCTGTTTTAGGTTTGTAATAGCTTATTGTCCATACTTTTTTACCTTCTTCTTCATTTTTATAAATTTCGGTTTTAACACCACCACTTTTAGGATAACCCTTTTCTAATTGAATATCATGTTTATGACAATATTTTACAACATCTAACCAACCAAAATCGTAGCCTTCATCGGTATTAATTTCATTGATTAGTTTTCCTTCTTTATTGAACTCATACCATATTCCAAATTCTGAACCATTATTAAATGAAACTCCTTTCTTTCTAGTATGAGTATTTGGATAAAAACTTTCTATTATTTTGAAATAGGAATTGTTGAAAAAAGTAACTTTACCAAAGCCAATATTAGCTTTGGTATATATTTCACAGCCTTCTTCATTTATTATTTCGTATCTAGGGCTATTAGGTTTAAATTTTTTTGTTTCTATTGAAGTACTTTTATTGTTAATTTTAGGGATAATAATTTCTTGTTCCATTTTTAAAGTTTTTTGAGCCATACAGCTAGTGAGGCTTAATATTGTAAATATAAATATGAGTTTTTTCATTTGTTAAATAGAATTATTAGCTTTAATCCATTGCCAATGAAATAGGCTACAACGATTATTGTTATTTCTTGGATTATGATGTGAATAGTCTAACAGATTATCTGTTTTACTATATTGATAGGTAAATTCTGCATTAGCAGAAGCTTCTATATTCGTAAAAGTATGTGGTAAATTTAATGAATGTAAAAACTCATGTGCAGCAGTTTGGTCATTAGCCGATTTAAATACTACTACATAATCTGCATTTGCAGCTGAAAAACCGCTTAAATTACCGTTAGGGTGGTAACCATGCTCAGCAAAATAAAAGGCTTTAAAAAAGTCTGGGCTATCATATTTAGCATCTATATTTTTTAATTGTTTTTTTAAATAACGAACAATACTTTCTCTAGGAATCGCAGGTTTTGAAGGAGTAGTAGCAGTTGCTGGTATTGCAGCTACAGGAGTACTTACTTTTTGAATTTTATTATTTTTAACAAATCTAGAAAAATCAGCGTCAGTTGTTAAATCTAAATTAACAATTACAGAATCTGGATGTAATTGTATATAGGCTTGTTCTAAATATTTATTAATTCTATCTTTTTCTTTTGTGGCATCTGGTATATTAGGAACACCACTACCATTAATATCTGTATTAACTTGTACAAATACTACTTTTTTCTGTTTGTGTTTAGACGCATCATTCGCCCATACATTAATTTTACCTGCTACAACACCTTCTTGCTGGTTTTCTTTATACGCTTTTATAATTATTTCTTGGTTGGTTGTAAACTCCTTATCGCATTTTATGGTAACAATATCACTTAGTTTTTTCTTCCCTCCTTTATTTTTAATATCTATTTTTTTAGGGCTTATGGTAAAGTTTTCATTGTCTTCAAATAGTAAATAATCTCCTTTATCAGTAACATCTATATGAATTTTAACCTTGGCTTCTTTACCTTTTTTTAGGCTCATCCATTCTGTATAATGCGTATATTCAACTTGCTGACCATATGCATCAGTAACTTTTTTCCAAGGTATTTTAACACCGTTATAATACTTTTCTTTTAATTTTTGATACTGACTTGAGTCCTTTTTAAAATGTCCTTTATATTGATTTACATCTTTTTCTATAATAGTATGAGCACTGTCTTTATATTGTTTAGATATAATATCTTCAAACTTAGTGTCTCTAAACAAACTAGTGTCATTTTCTCTAATCCAGTCGAACCCAAACTCTCCTTTCCAATTATCATTTGGTCTAAAGCTCACTAATATTTTAGGCTTTGGCTCTATTTTTAATTGTGTACTTTCTTTAGTACTGCTAAAGTAAGTAGCAGTAGCAACTAGTTCATCGATCTCTACATTTTTAAAATCTTCCCACTCTTTCTTTACTTTAAAGTCGGTTATAGTTACTTTATTACCAGTAACATGTTCTTCCAATACTATTTCTTTAGTATTTTTATCAAAATTGGTGTTGTCTTTTTTTGTAATACTAATTTTTACCTTTCCTCCATTAGGGTTATTCAAATCTATTTCAAGGCCTAAGTTTTCTTCGTAATGACTACTATTTACAATTTCATTGCTCTTATTAACCCAGTTTACTTTTATAATACGAGGTGTTGTATCTTCTTTCGGCTTATATGTAGTTTCTTCTATAGGCGGTATAAAACTCTCTTGCCATGGTTTTATATAACGAGTTCTACTTTTTCTACGCCAATCTGAACTATTATTAAAAAAACGATAATCTTGCATAGCAGGAGAGATAGTTAGGGTAACATACATACCTTTTTGGTTATCAAAAACCTCATAGTAGTTGATAAGTGCACCATCTTGAAAGTTGTATTGGAATAATTCTACTCCATCAAAATCATCCTCATAAAAGATTACCTTGCCATCTCTTAATTGGTATAAATTAGCAGGATATTCTATCTTTTTATTTTGCGTTCTATCGGCAATAATCCACTCAGCATAGGTGTCATCATACATTTGAGATTCGTAAGTAACCGTAAAACTACCATTCATTAAGGCTGATGTAGGTTTACCGTTCCAGTCAGTAAGTCTAATATAATTTAAACTGGTAGAGATTAATTCTCGTTCTTCTCCACACACAAAAAGTTTAGCTTTTATGTTCATAGATTTTTTTTTGGGGGTACAACAATTTTTGAGTTTAAAGATAAAAAATATATCTAAAAATAAATAGGTAGTGCCTTGATTTTTAAGATACTTACTGTAAAGTACTGTCTTTTAAGAACAATCAATTATTTTTGTACGAAACTTGTGCGTATATCAGTAATATTGTGTACTTAAAGACTACTTATTATTTAGCCTATTTATATCAATTTTAAGTACTGTTTAGGTTATAACTGAAAAGAAATAATTTTAATTTTATTGCTGATTTAATGGTTAATAGTGTGCTACTGTTACATAAAGTTATAAAGAAGTTTTAGACTTAAATATTAAAAATTCTAAAGAAATAAGTAAAACGATATGAGTAAAAAATATACCATTCAAAAAAGTCCGTTTGTAGTGCCAACTACCGACGGAAAATTAATCGAAGAACATTTTGGAAATGCTACTGATGGAAATTCAAAAGTAAGTATTGCACATATGATAGCTCCTCCAGGTTGGAGTGAACCTTTTCAAAAACCAGAATTTGAAGAATATACTTATATAATTAAAGGAAAAAAGCAATTTAATATTGATGGTGAAATTGTAGTGTTAGAAGCAGGACAATCTATCAAAATTGAAAAAAATACACGTATTCAATATTCCAATCCATTTACAGAACCTTGTGAGTATTTAGCAGTTTGTTTACCTGCTTTCTCAATGGGGTTGGTGCATAGAGAAGATAGTTAGTAATATTCCTAAAATAATAGCAGCAAACTTTTTGTAGTTGAATTTATGATTTTCAGTACTTTCAAAAAGAATAATGGTTGAAATGTGTAAAAATACTCCAACTATTAAAGCTGTAATTTCTGTATGGTATTGTTCTATTAAAGGAACTTTGTTAGATACTAAAATACCTAAAGGACTCATTAAAGCAAATACAGTTAAAAAGAAAAAGATTGTTTTCTTTGAATACTTTGTTTGTAACAAAAAGGTGGTTAAAACTACTGCAATTGGAATTTTATGTACAATAATTGCCCATAATAAGTTATCATCTGCATGATGAATTGGTAATCCTTCTGAAAAAGCATGAATACATAAACTTACAAAAAGTAACCAAGGAAATTTAGACGAGTCAGAATGTAAGTGTATGTGCCCGTGTTCAGCTCCTTTTGAAAATGATTCTAATACCGATTGAATAATAATTCCTATTAAAATTAGAATACCTATTAATTTAGTATCATCGGTATGGTGATATACTTCGGGTAATAAATGTAAAATAGTAACCGAAAGTAAATAAGCACCACTAAAGGCTAATAATAAGCGAACGAAGGTGTTACTAGGTTTTAGTGTAAAAACAAATAAAACACCTACTAAAACAGAAATAATTAGCAATAAGTAACTCATTTAGCAACAATAATTAAGCGGTCAGAAGATTGTGAATTAAACTCATTAAGATTGTAATCGCCAAAAACATGTGTTACTTGTAAGCCGACACTATCAAAATATGATTGTAGTTTTTCTAAAGTTAAAAATTTTACACGTTCAGTATATGAATGTGATTTACCTTCAGCAGTAAAAGAAATATGTTTTAAGATAAATCCGTCTTTGATTTCTTTTTGAATATTGAATTCAATGCCATCAATAGTCTTTACTTCTTCTTTTACTAGTGTGTTTTTTACTTTTTCAACATTTAAAAAATCTAACACAAAAACACCGTTTTCTTTTAGTCCGTTTTTAATACTTCTTAAAACAGCAATGTCTTCGTTATCATCTTCAAAGTAACCAAAACTGGTAAAAAGATTAAATACAGCATCGTATTTGTTTTCGATAGGCTTTCTCATGTCCCAAACTTCAAAATGAAGTGTGTCATTCTCAAATTGTTTGGCATGTTCAATACTGTTTTCACTTAAATCACCTCCCACAACATCATAACCCAACGAGTTTAAGTACACAGCATGACGCCCTTTTCCGCAAGGTAAATCAGCAATACGACTCAATTTAGGTAACTGTAAAAAAGAAGTAATGTTTCGCATAAAAAACTGTGCATCGGCATCGTTTCTATGCTTGTATAAAATATGATAGTATGGTGTATTAAACCATGAAGTAAACCAATCTGTTGTTGTATTCATAACTATAAAGGTCTGCAAAAATACGCAAAACTTACGTTTTTTATATTCAAAGTAGAAAAGATTCACAACAACCCAAAATTAGCTGTACTTTTGCAATGAAATTTTACAGTTACATGGAAAAAGATTTTAAAATGACTGCCATAACCATGGCAGGTTTAGAAGGAGTTTTAGCAGATGAATTACGACTGCTAGGAGCAATGGAAGTGAAGGAGGGAGTACGTAGTGTTACTTTTAGAGGAGATAAAGGTTTTATGTATAAAGCTAATATAGCTTTACGTACTGCTATTCGTATTTTAAAACCGATTAAACGTAGTAAAATTTTTGATGAAGAAGATTTATACGAAGCAATTCAACGTGTAAAATGGGAACGTTTTTTAGATGTTGATGGTACGTTTGCTATTGGCTCGGTAGTAAACTCAAAAAACTTTACTTCAAACTCGCACTATATTAGTTTGAAATCAAAGGATGCTATTGCAGACTATTTTATGCACAAGTATAAAAAGCGTCCGAATGTAGATTTAAAATATCCAGATGTAAAAGTTCATGTACATATTCATAAAGAATGGCTAACTATATCGTTAGATTCTTCTGGTGAATCGTTACACAAGCGTGGTTATAGAAGTGCAACAAACATTGCACCTATTAATGAGGTATTAGCAGCAGGATTAATTTTGCTTTCAGGATATAAAGGTGAAGAGAACTTTATAGACCCGATGTGTGGTTCAGGAACTATTTTGATTGAAGCAGCAATGATAGCGAATCAAATTCCTGCAAACATTAACCGAAAGCATTTTGCTTTTGAAAATTGGAAGGATTATGATGAAGATTTATACTTTGTTATTCAAGACTCGTTATTAAAGAAAATACGAAGTTCTCATTTTAAAATTATGGGATTTGATAAGGCTCCATCTGCAGTTAGAAAAGCACAACAGAATATTATCAATGCAAATTTAGAAGAGTTTATAGGGGTACATCATGTAAACTTCTTCAATTCTAAGAAAGAAGTATTTGGTAAAACCACAATTTTGTTCAATCCGCCTTATGGTGAGCGTTTAAATATTGATGTAGAAGAGTTTTATACAAAAATAGGAGATACTTTAAAGAATAACTATCCAAACTCAACAGCGTGGTTAATCACATCGGATATTCAAGCTTTAAAGCATGTAGGTTTACGAACGTCGAAAAGGATTCCGCTTAAGAATGCTGATTTAGATTGTCGTTTTGTAAAATACGAACTCTACGAAGGAAGTAAAAAAGCAAAGAAGAATACTTCATTTAACGATGAAGAAGAATAAAAATAAAAACTCCGCTTTTTTAGCGGAGTTTTTGTTAGTGCTAATTATTCATAGCCAATAATTCGCGTAACTTCTCCTTTCCATTTAAGTTCTCAGGGTTTATTTCTAAACTCTTTTGATAATTTTTTATAGCTTTTTTTATCTGTCCATCTTTCATGTAGGCTTCTCCTAAAGAATCGTAAGCATTGTATGATTCAGGGTGGGATAGTATTTCAAGAGTAAATAAGTTGATTGCTTTTTTATAAAAACCTTTTTTTATCATTTCGTAACCTTTCGTATTTAAGTCAATTTCTGAAATTTTAAATTTTGATTTTCGGATTAAAGCTTTTGCTTGTTCAATGTCTTCATTTAAACAGGTTTTTATGACTTCTTTGGTAAAAAAGTAATTGTTTAGTTTAGGGCTATTTCCAGAAATAGTTTTTTGAATAAAATAACGAGCATCTAAAAAACCTTTATCAGCGTCTTTGTTTGTTAGAATTATTATTGAGTATCCTTTTTGCTTATAAACACGCCATTCGTTACCTACACCATAATGCCCTCCAGTATGTCCATATATAGTGCCTTTTTCTGGATTAGAGAATTGCATTCCATAACCATAATAACTGTCTTTTTTTAAAGGAGTAGTGAATAGTTTAGTGTATTCTTTGTTAAGTAGTTTATAGTTATGTATAGCTTGGGAAAATTTATAAAGATCGTCTAAAGTAGTATACCCACCTCCGTGAGCACCGCCTCTTACAGGATACGTATGAATATTTATTTTAAGCTTATTCGGGTGGACTTCAGAAGTTGTATAACCCTCTGCGGCATTGTCAATAGGATGATCTAAGTCATAGTTTCCTGTATTTTTCATCGAAGCAATCGAGTAAATATTGCTTTCTAAATAATTATCATATTCTGTACCAGATACAGCTTCAATTATTTTACCTAGTATTAAGTAATTGGTATTACGGTATGAAAATATTTTACCTGGTTTGGATTCCATTGATTCATTCTCATAAAGAGAACTAAAGTCATTTGTATATCTAAATAAATCTTTAGATCCTTTTATAAAAGATTCTCTAGCGAAAAAATGAGGTAGTCCACTAGTATGTGTTAAAAGATGAGTTATTGTTATAGAATCTCTAACAGTTTTATTAGGGTAATTTGGAAGAAACTTTCCTATATTGTCTTGAAGTGATAGTTTTCCTTTTTGTATTAAATGTAATATGGCTACGGCAGTAAATGATTTACCAATTGAACCTTGATTGAATTTTGTATCTGTTCTATTTTTAACTTTATGCCCTAAATGAGCATATCCATAAGCTTTCTTAAATAAAATGCTATCATTTTTAGCAATTAAAACTGCTCCACTGAATCCATCTAAAGAGTCTAAGTAATTAGCAATTTTATCTACATTAGGATCTTTAATAGATGTAGGTTTCTTATTTGTACAAGAAAGTATGATTATAAGTACAAGTAAGTAGGTTAATCTCTTCATTTTAAGAATTGCAATTTTTAGTTATTTTTTTTAAAATTTTGTATAACTGTTCTAATTCTTTATTAGATACATTATTTAAGGCAGTTTGCCTGTTTTTTTGTATTACCGTACTTAGTTTTTTAATAATTTTCTTTCCATAATCTGTAATTTCTAATTTAGCTTTTCGCTTGTCTTTACTATCCGTTGTTTTAATTAAATAGTTTTTAGATGTCATTAGTTTCACTATACGTGTCATAGAGGCATAGTCTTTAAAAACTAAATCGGCAATTTCTGTTTGAGTTTTATTATTATTTTCAAGCATTAATAAAATTAGAGCCTGATCTACAGTTATATCAGGAACAATTTGGGCAATATTATGTTGACTAAGCTTACGATATGCCTTTATAGTTTCTTCTATAGAATATAGAACAGTAGTTGTAGGTGTATTAAAAATCATTTTATTTGATATATCAAGCAAAAATAAAAATATATTTGATATATCAAGTAAATTGCGTTGTGATTTTTTATTTACAACATTCTTTTAAAGTTGCTATAGGAAAAACTAACTGTTTATAATATGCAAGATGTTTTGGGTAATTAATTTTAGAACTTTTAATAACTCCTACTTCTTTAACAGCTCCATTTCGGTTGTAATAGGTGCCAAATAGCAAGTCCCAGAAAGGAAAAATATTGCTGAAATTTTTAGCTTCTTCCATATCGCTACTATGATGAAAATGGTGGATTTGAGGTGTAACAATAAGATAATCCAAAAAACTTTTTCTTGTTTGAATGTTAGCATGAGAAATGTAAGCTATAACTGTATGTGTAATTCCTACTAAAAAAATAATCTCTTTACTGAATCCTAAAAGTAGAATAGGAGCCATCTTTAAAAATGTGTTTAAAAACATATTAAGAGGATGTATCCAATTTGTTTTAAACCAATTTAAACTTGTTGGTAAATGATGAATTGAATGAATTTTCCAGAGTAAGAGACTTAAATATGATTTAGAGTTACCTTTATGGCTAATACGATGGTATAAATACGGAAGAAGTTCACCAATTAAATTAGCGATAATATAACAGACCCAAAAAGGGAGTGTATTCCAGAAGTTGAATAAAGTAAAAGTATTTTCTTGAACATAAATGCTTATTGATAAGGCGAGTGTTTTTCCAAAAGCATCAAATAAAGCTGTAGAGAAAATTAAATGTTTAATATCTGTCCAAAGTGAGTTTTTTTGAGGAGTCCATTTTCTTTTTAAAGGAATAATACGTTCTAAAACTAAAATATATAAGAGTGTAAAGCAGAAAATAGCATAAGAGGAAATTTCAAAATTCCATTTATTTATTAGAGTTAAATAACTGAATATAGCAGTTGATAATAATAAGAAAGGAACAGCCAGTAAAGATGTTTTTTTATGTGTCATGTGTTTTTACTTTCTCTTGTAGTCGTCAACAGGAAGTAAAAAGATGCAAGATTATGGCATAAAGTTTATTCTTTTCATCTCATTTTTTAATTCTTGTGGGAGTTCACAGTTTTTCTTTAGTGTAAAATCAGTTATTTGACCTTTATTATTATAAGAAAAATCAACACATTCAATAGCTAATTCTTTTAGCTTTTTACGCCCTCTTTGTATTCTAGACTTTGTTGCTGTTAAGCTTAGGTTTAGAGTGTCAGCAATTTCTTGTTGAGGTTTTTGTTCGATATCACTTAAATAAAGAGGTTCACTATATTTTTTAGGTAGATATTGTTGAATAATAAAAGAGGATAAGTCACAAACACAAGGATTGAAATTAATATTCGTTTCAGGCTGATTCATTACAATTTTATCTTGTTTTACCTGCTTTCTGTAGTAATCAGCAATTGTGTTTCTGGTAACTTGAAAAAGCCAATTCTTATAATTTTTTATTTCTATTTCTTTAGCCAAACTCTTATATAGTTTTAAGCTAACTTCCTGTAGAATATCATCTGCAATATGTTTGTCATTAACTTTAGTATTGATAAAATTTAGTAAATGGTCTTTATGAGTATCCCAAATTTTGTCGAATGTCATTATTCTCTGCTATGATGATTAAAGTAGTTACTATTTAATTAGATTTTAAAGTTAAAAAAAAGTTTATGATTTTTAAATAATTACCCAGTTTATTAGAAAGTAAAACAAACCTCGTAAGAATTCTCTTACTAGGTTTGTTTTTAGTGTTTTAATAATGATTACTCGGCAGTAATAGGGTCAATAATAGTTGAAACTTGATTGATTTTGTTTGCAGGGAAACCTCCTTTTTCTGCATGTTTAAGAATCATTTCCTTATCAGGTGCATTGTATATACAATATATTTTGTCTTCTGCTACATAACTATGAACCCACTGTATTTTAGGTCCTAATTCATCTAAAATTCCACAAGAATTCTGTGAAATTTCTTTTAGTTGCTCAGGGGTTAGTTCGCTAGCTCCTGCGAGCTCTCGTTCAATAACATATTTAGGCATGACGTTAAATTTAATTCCTACTCGTTTGGTTTTTCGGATTTACCCCGTTTTTGAATGGTTTCTGGACTCCATTAGTAGTTGTAGGTTTGAGGGTAAGAAGTTGTATACTAAGTTAGTGTAATTAATAATAAGAGTCAACCTAAATTTTAAAGGTTAATTATTTGTGTTATTTACATATGCAAATTATTTTGGAATTTCAATTATAACCTTTGTACCTAAGGGTGTTTTATTATCATATAGGTCTACAAAGTTAATAGAGAAATTATTTTCATAAAAGTTTTTTAAAATGTTTTTAGTAATATCAATTCCCATTGACTTTTTATAAGATTCTCTTTTAAATGATAGCTTAGAAGCTTTTTTTCTTCCAATACCATTATCTGTAATGCTAATTACTATGTTATCATTTTGTTGTTCAACAATTAATTTAATATTCTTGTTTTTTTTGGAAGCAAGACCATGCCAAATTGCATTTTCTATAAAAGGTTGAAGTATAAACGGAGGTACTTTTGTGTTTTCTAAACTTATACCATAATTAACAATGGTTTTTAATTTAATTTCATTATTAAATCGCATATTTTCAAGAGATACATACAGGTTAATATTGTTTAACTCTTTTTCGAGAGATATCATTTTGGTAGGATCTATTTCTAAAATATTTCTAATAAATTCAGAAAATTCCCCCAGATAATTAATGGCATTATCTCTATCACTTTTAATAATATAGTGTTTAATAGAGTTTAGAGCATTAAAAATGAAGTGAGAATTCATTTTGGAGTTCATTACAATGAACTTTAAATCTTTTACTTGTTTTTCTATCTTAATTTTATCTACTTCACTTTGTAAGTGTTTGTTTATTTTTTTTTGAGCGAGGGTAAGTTTTCGTTCTGTGGTTAATTTATCATAGTATATTTTTTTTATTTTTTCACTTAAACCATAACCAAAGCTATACTCTTCTATAAGTATACCTATGTAAAAAAAAGAAACAGCACTAAAAGCACCTATGTAAATATTTTGAGTAATAGTTAAGATAAAAGCAATACTAGCAAAAACAATGTAACTCAACGTACCTAAAAAATAATAAATACGTTCATTTGCTTGAGTTTTACTAGCTAAGTATAAAAGATAAAAACTAATTAAAAGATGAAAAGGAAGGTAGATAAAAGTAAAGAAGTAAAAATAAAAAATAGTATAACTAAACACTATTGTAATAAAACAAAGAATACTACTACCAATTAAAACATTTTTAAGTATATATCTTATATGTTTTATAGTTTTTGGAAAATAGTTTTGAAGTTTAAGGAAAGATATTCCAAAGTAAGATAAATATATGTTATAAACTACCTGAATTCCCCAGTTTAAAGGGCGTAAGTAGTTGAGCTCAGGAGTAATAATATTTCCAGATTTAATAATTAAATAAAAAAGTAAAAAAAATTTAAAAACAGCATAATATTTAAAAACCTCTTCTTTAATGTTTTTATAAATAAAAAGACTGATAATAAAGAATATAGTAAGGTTAGCTATTACTATGTGCCATAAAAAAGAAGTTACTTCCATATAGTTTTAAGTGTTTAAATAAACTTCTAAAGTAGTTTTGTTAATATTGGTATTTTTATAGTTACCATAGTTCCTTTTGAGGTGTTAAATTCATTATTAATATCTAAGTCTTTGTAAGAAAGGGTGTATTTTTCTTTATAAAAATTTTCTAAAATTTGATTTACAAGGTTAATACCGATTGAGCTTTTATATTTTTTTTGCTCTTTTTTTATTTCATAAGCTTTTTGTCTACCAATACCATTATCAGTAATTGTAATATAGATATGTTCTTTTAATTGATGTATATGAATACTGATTCTTTTATTTTTTATGGAGGCTATTCCATGCCAAATAGCATTCTCTAATAAAGGTTGTAAAATAAATGGTGGAACAATGATACTAGAAAGAGAAATATCCTTAGAAACATCTATTTCGAAGTTAATATTATCTTCAAAACGAGCATTTTCAAGTTCAACATATAGTTGAGAGTTATAGAGTTCATCTTCTAAAGAGATACTTCTTAGTATACTTTTTTCTAGGACTCTTCTTGTAAATTCAGAAAATTTATTAAGATAGTCTATTGCATCGTGTTTTTTATTTTTAATAATATAGTGTTTAATCGAGTTTAATGCATTAAAAATAAAATGAGGATTTAATTGAGAACGTAATACTGTACTTTGTAAGTCAGAAATTTTTTTCTTTGCTTGAAGTTGTTTTTGACGTGAAAAAAAGTAAATAATTAAAAAAAGTGATATAACTATACTAAACCCCATTAACCAAAGATTTTTAGAGTTTTCATGGTTTAAATCACTTATTTTTTTTTCGCTTTCTAATTTTTCTATTAGCTCTTTTTTCTTGTTAGTTTCATATTTAAGAACTAAGTCATTAACATATTGAGCCTTTTTATTAGCATTTAGTTGTTGTCTTATTTCTATATGTTTTCTATAGTGATATAAAGCAGTTTTATGTTGATTGTTATTTAGATAAAATTCATAGAAGTAATTGTGTATGTTTACCAATAAAGTTTTAAAAGATTCTTTAGTTGCTATATTTAAGCTTTCACCTAAAAACTCTTTTGCAAGTTTATGTTGTTTTGTTTTTAAGTATAAGTATCCTAAATTAGCTTTAGTACTAGCAATATAAAATTTGTTTTTTACAGATAAGGCTATGGGCATTGCCAGCTTTAAATATTCTTTTGCTTTTTGGTAGTTATTTGTTTTAATATTAACGTAAGCAAGACTATTATAACAAATCATACGCCCGAAATGATTTTTAATGCTTGTATCAATCTCTAAAGCTTTGAGAATATATTCTTCTGCTTCATTAAAATTATTTTGAACTATTTTAATTTTTCCTATGTTTTCGTAATTAATTGATTGTGACCACTTATTTTTAGATTTTTTAGCATATTTTAGTGCAGCTTTGTAGTTTTTTAAGGCCAAATCATACTGTTCTAAGTAAAAATAAATGTTACCAATTGAGTTATATGAAACCTCAATACTTCTTAATATTCCGTAAGTTGGGTTTACTATTTTTTCAGCAACTTTCAAGGCTTCTTGGTTATAATCGATAGCAGTTTTATGAGTATCTTTCTTTCGATAATCTACACCTATCATATTAAGACTAAAAATAATGAATTCATCATTTTTTGCTCTTTTAGCTATTTCTAGAGCATGTTTATGAGTAATAATAGCTTTGTCAAATAAAGAGTACTTTCTGTAGTTATTTCCTAAATGAATCAGCTCGTATATTTGACCATAAGCAAAATTATTTTTTTTGAATTTTTCAAAAAGTTCTTTCTGTATAGTAGTGTCTTTATTATGTTTTTTTAAAAATCTATTTATTTCCTTGTAAGTGTATGTTTTTTGATAGTCTAAACTATCTATAGAGTTAGTACACTGAGCTGTTATAGTATAGAATAGAGAAACAATTATTAAGAAGTATTTTAAAAGATACATAGCATTTTGTTTTCAATTTTTTAGTGTTAAAAATGATTTAAAAGATCATTTTTTTTATGGCGAGCTACGGGAATTTTTTTATTGTTATCCATAACTAAATAAGCTTCAGTTTTGAAAAATTTTTTTATTTTTTGAAGGTTTACAACATATGAATTATGAATGCGGTAAAACAATTTGTCTCCTAACATATTTGTAACGTCTTTTAGTTTTTTACTTAAGACAATATCCTTTTCTCCTTGAATTATCAACCTAGTGTAGCTACCGTCTGCTTCGGCATAAATAATTTTATGAAGTTCAATAAATGTTAAACATCCATCAGTATGTACAGCAATTCTTTTTTTTGTTTGTTTATTATTAAAGTCAACTAGTATATTTTCTAGTGTATCTATGTTTATTGTAGGAGATTTTCTTTTTTTTATTCGTTCTATAGCTTCTTTTAATTGTGAATTACTAATAGGTTTTAATAAATAATCATAAGCTCCTTTTCTTATCGCTCTTAAAGCGTGTTCACTATAAGCTGTAGTAAAAACAATGGCAAAATCGTTACTATTAAGTTTATCTAAAAAAGTAAAACCATTCATAGAGGGCATTTCTATGTCTAGAAAAATCGTGTCAATAGTGTTCTTTTCTAAAAAAAGAATAGCTTCTTTTGGACAAGTAAATGTTTGTATAACCTTTATATGATCTTTAAAACTACCTAATTCCCAAATTAAGTTTTCTATTGATTTAGACTCATCATCCACAATTATTGCTCGAATCATTTATGTAAATTTTTAAGCTAATTTATTATTTATCTCTTCTAAATATAGATTTGAAGTTATAAATCTATTAATTTAAGCCATAAATAACATAAAATAGTTCATAGTTTGCTTTTTGTTTTTGTAAATCAGTTGTATGAGGTTTATTAAGCAAAATACAAGATAACCTTACGAGTTATAAAAAAGGTTTTTTAAAGATTAGCTTATTGATGCACATTTGCTTTGTGTTCAGGGAGAACACTAAAATCAATAGTTAATTTTAAAAAAAGAACATGAGAAAAAACGTATTTACAACTTTGGCATTATTAATAGCTGTAGTAAGTTTTAGTCAAACAAAAGTAGGAGCAGGTGTAGTATATGGCTCTGAGTCAGATTTAGGGTTAGGAGTAAAAGCTTCATTTGATATTTCTGAAAAACTTAAGGTATCACCCAGTATGAGTTATTTCTTCACAGAAAGTATACCTGAATTATCAACAACAATGATGAGTTTTGATGCAGATGCACATTACTTTTTTAAATTGAAAGAAAAATTTAGCGTATACCCTTTAATTGGTATTAATTTGTTTTATACAAGTGTGTCATCTTCATTAAATTCGGCATATTCAGTTTCTTCAACAGATTTTGGAATAAACCTAGGAGGAGGTTTAAACTACACTATTTCTAATAAAGTAACAGGCTTTTCAGAAATTAAAGCAATGTTAAATAATGGTAATCAAATTGTATTTAGTGCAGGTGTAATGTACAGCCTGTAAGTATATAAGCACATAATTAAAAAATAAACTTATGAAAACAACAAAACACATTTTTAAATTTTTAAGTCTTTTTATTGGTCTTACCTTAATAGTATCTTGTTCGAGTAGTGATGATCTTGATGATAGTCCATTATCGACTAAGGATTCCTATTATGAAATTACTATAGATGGTACTAAATATGAAAATAACACAGTTTCAACGTCTTCAGCTACTATTGTGAAAGGAACTGATCAGGAATCACAAAGGAACTTTTATACAATTTTTGCTTACGTAGAAGATGAAGAGGTAAAAATAAATGCATTTCCAGTTAAAATAGACGGAGAATTAAAGCCTTTTGGAAGAAGTGAAGATGAAAACTCAGCTGTAGTTGTTACTCTTAATAATAAAGTATATACCTCTAAGTCAGGAGCAATTACTATTAAAAAAGATGCACCATACAGTACTGTGAATTCAGGAACTGACCAGGTAGGTAAAACAGAAACTCTTTTGGAGTTTTCAGGAACATTTATAGATTCTAATGAAGTTGAAGTTTCTATTTCAGGAACATTGTATGTAGCAAAAAAAGTAGATTTTTAAAAATCTACTTTTTTAAAATAGTAAAAGAGAAAATATAGATAGAAAAAATATTTAAAATGAATGATATAATAAAAAAGATTGTCACATTAATTACATTACTAGCTACAATGGGAGTAATAGTAAGTTGTTCGGGTGATGAAGGAGAACAAGGACCTCAAGGAGAACAAGGTATTCAAGGAATTCCTGGCAAAGACGGTAGTGTTATTATAAGTGGAAGTGGAATACCAGAAGCAACTACAGGAAATATAGGGGATATGTATTTAGATATGAATACAAGTAACCTATATGGACCAAAAGCAGAAAATGGCTGGGGAACACCTTTAAGTTTAAAAGGGGCAGACGGAGTTGATGGACAAGACGGAGCAGACGGACAAGACGGACAAGACGGAGTTGATGGAGCAGACGGACAAGATGGAGTTGATGGAGCAGACGGACAAGATGGTTCAGTAATTTTAAATGGTAATGGGGCTCCTTCAATCTCATTAGGTATAGTAGGAGATTATTATTTAGATAGTACCACAGGAGATTTATATGGACCTAAAACCAGTAATAGCTGGGGTATTCCAATTAACTTAAAAGGTACAGCTAATGTTGTAGCAACTACTTGGGTGGATTATGACTGGAATTCAACTAACTCAAACACTGTAAAGATAATGAAATATATTGTGCCAGATCCTGTGTTGGCAGCTATAGGGTACAATAGATTTTCTGATTTTTTTGATGAAGGAGGAGCAATTTTAGTTTATGGAAAAAATTATGGATCTAATTTCTTTATACCATTTAGTTATGAATTTAGAAATGGAAGTTATAAAGTGTACCCTAGTTCTACAGGTAATATTTTATGGATTTATTTAAATAGTATAGATGGAAATGACCTTAGGGATATTGAATATGATTCTGCTAAAGGAAATAAGTTTCGTTATGTTTTAATACCAGCAGGTACGCAGTTAAGTGGTAAAGGGGGAAATAAAGAAGATTTATCACAACTTAGCTGGGAAGAGCTAAAGGAAAAGTTTAATTTAAAAGGTTAAGAAAATAAAATATAAGTCATTTTGGGTGTTTTTACTTTTGTTAATAGCGTTATACTATGTAATTACGAATGATTTCTTATTTATTTTCCCTGAAATGCTTGAAATTCACTCAAAATGACATCTTATATAGTATAAAAATTATGAAAATAAATTACTTAAAAACAATAGTAGCATTAACGGCATTAATCTTTTTTGTGGGATGTTCAGAAAATGAAATATCATCAGAGTCTCAACCATCTGAAATAGGAGTAACATTTTGGGATAAAGTAAAAGGAGAACAAGGAGCTTATTTTGAAGTATATAAAAACGGAAGTAAAGTAAAGAACGAAGAAGCTAGTTTTGTAAGTTATGGAGGTGGACAATTACTGAATTCAGCTTATTTTAGACAATTTAGAATTAGTACAGAATATATATCAACAATGTATTTACGTTATTCATTTGGAAATAAGGTAAATACTCCTGATAGCTTTATGTATGACGAAAACGGAAACGATTTGAATGAGAGTACATTGAGTCTAGAAGAGTCAAAATATTTATCAGGAATGGTTGTAGAAATGTATCTACCTACTAATGATGCTTATCAAAATAATGGGGTTGGTAATGTGACTTTATATAAAATGAAAGAAATAGAAGGAGTTGTATACCATACATCAGGGGAATTTAAAGTTACTTTTACCAATAATAATGAAGAAGAAGTTACCTTAAAAGGAGTTTTTTGGAAAGAAAAATTATAAACTAAAAATTTAGTGTAATGTATTTAAAAATTGAATTAAAAAGTTTATTAAAAAAAGAGGAGCTCAGCTCCTCTTTTTTTATCCTGAAAATAAAGTTTATCTTTTCATTAAATACTTATTAAAACTTTTTCCATTTATTTTAGTGTATTTTGAGTCTATATCAAAAGCTACTTCCATTCCTGTAATATCAAATTCACCAGACACTTTAGTATATTTAATATTTAAGTCTTCTTCAAATTTTACATTTCTAAATGATACCCCGTCTTTAAACTCAGTATATTTAAAAATAGCACTCTCATTAAAAACAGAGTTTTTAAAGCTTACAAAACGTTTAAAATCTGCATATTTAAAAGTAGCTGGTTCTTCAAAAGAAGTATTTTCAAAAGTAATATCTCTATCAAATTTTGCATATTTAAAGGTAGAATCTCCTTTAAACTTAGTATTAGAAAAATTAGTGTTTCTTTCAAAATCAGAGTACTTAAACATAGCTTTTTGTTCAAAAGTACAGTCTTTAAATACAACCAAATCTTCAAAGTTTGCTACAAAGGTATATCCGCTTTTTTCATGAGGAATGTAAGCTAACACATCATCATCAAAAACACAATTAACAAAAGAGATTTTATTGGTAATTTGTTTTTCAATTGTATTAGATCCACCATTGTTCCACCAACTTTTTCTTTTAGGTAATTTAGGTAAGGCTTCATCCATAAAAGTAAAGTCTAATGTACCTTTAATAGTGGCGTTAGAAATTTCTACCGCTTTCCCGTTTTTAACATCTTTCATAATATCTGATGCATTGAAGGTTCTTTGGGCAAAAGTTGTAGAAAAGCAAAATAAAAGTCCGATGACAGTAACTATATTTTTCATTTTAAAAGGTTTTAAGTTCTATATAATAGACAACCAGTATTTATTTTTTGTGACACTTTGATATAAAAAAACAGCATTTAGTTGCCTAAATGCTGTTTGTAATATGTTTCGTGGAAAATATTAGTTTACTGAATTGCTTAAACCAGCACCAGCTTTAAACTTAACTACATTTTTAGCAGCAATCTTAATTTCTTTTCCTGTTTGAGGGTTTCTACCAGTTCTAGCAGCTCTCTTAGAAACAGACCAAGTTCCCCATCCAACTAAAGCAACTTTATCACCTTTCTTTAAAGTTTTTGTTACGTTATCAGTTAAAGAGTCTAATGCAGCTTTAGCAGCAGCTTTTGAAATTCCTGCATCAGCAGCCATCGCATCGATTAAATCTGATTTGTTCATAATTTAAATAGATTTTAAAATTAATTAATGTTTTTTTGCTTCAATAGCTCAACAAATATAGACGGAATGCGGGATTGTGCAAGATTTGACTTAAAAAAAATACTGTTTTGTTAATAAGTTGCCCTTAATTGTTAATAACCACTGGACGTTTTTTGTTAAAAACGTTAAAACCCTATAAATAAAGGGCTACAGCACTTTTGCCTCTTTGTTAAACTGATAACCGTTTAATAAACTTTGAGCATCCATTAATTTTTTACCAGAAATTTTAATTTGATGAATATTTAAGTAACCATCTGTTACAGCTACTTTTAGTTCTTTTTTAGAAGTAACAATGGTACCAATATCAAGATTATGTGAAGAAGGCTCTTTGCCAACTCCATATATTTTAGCTGAAAGTTCATCCTCTCCGTTAACTATAGTAGTCCAAGCAGCAGGATATGGATTTAATCCGCGAATATGATTGTAAATATCATTTAAAGATTTAGACCAATCTATTTTACAATTATGTGGATATAATTTTGGTGCAGATTTTTCTTCTAATTCAGGTTGTTTAGTAGTTGTTACATCACCTTTAGCTATTAAGTCTAAAGTTTCAGCTACTAGTTTAGCTCCTAAATGCATTAATCTGTCGTGTAATTCACCAACAATTTCATCTTCTTTAATTGTTACCTCACTTTGCAGAATAATTTCACCAGTATCAATTTTATCATCAATAAAGAAAGTAGTAACACCCGTTTTTGTTTCACCATTTATAATAGCCCAGTTAATAGGAGCAGCACCACGATATTCTGGTAGCAATGAAGCATGTAAATTAAAGGTGCCAAATTCTGGCATTGCCCAAACTGACTTTGGCAACATTCTAAAAGCTACAACTACTTGTAAATTAGCATTCCACTTTTTTAAATCTTCTTGAAATTCTTTGCTCTTTAAGTTTTTAGGTTGAAGAATAGGCAAGTTTTGAGATAAAGCATATTTTTTTACAGCTGATTGATTAAGCTTACGACCTCTACCAGCAGGTTTATCAGCTGCAGTGATAACACCAACTACATTATAATCATTCTCCACTAAATGCTGTAAAATAGTAGCAGCAAAATCAGGTGTTCCCATAAAAACGATGCGTAAATCTCTCATTATTTTAAAAAGTATTTATTGTTTTTTGTGTGTATTTTTTCTTCGGAAAGAAGCTCTCGCAAAAGTATTAAAATGTTCGCTTCTTTTTCATTTAATAGCGAGCAGATTTCAGTAACTGTATAGGTTTTTCCTTTTTGTAAGTTAGAAAGAATATCTTTTTGACCTATACTAGTTTTATTTTTTTTTTGTAAACAAACATCACAAATTCCACAGTCTTGAGAGTGATGTTCATCAAAGTAGGAGAGTAGTTGTACACTTCTACAAACTGAATTATTTTCTATGAACTGAAGTAAATCTCTATTTTTCTTTTTTTTCTGTTTAATATATTGTTTGATATTTACAGAAATTCGGTTGATGGTTTTATCATCTTCTCGAGGTTGTAAAAAGAAAAGTTCAGCATTATTAGTAGCTTTAGTATAGGAGATTAGTTCTTTTTGAGTTAACTTTTCCAATGTGTCAATTACAAACCATGAAGTAGTTTCTAATTTTTTAGCAATATAAAACTCATCAATTTTTACAGGAGTTTCAAAAATACCACCATACATACGTAACATTTGTTGAATAAAATTTTTAATCTGGGTGTTTTGATTTGTATGTGATATAACTTGTTTACTTGAAGCTAAAAATTGAACAGTAGATTTTTGTTGAAAACTATGGTTTAATTCTATGACTCCATTATTATTAAGTATTTGAAGTGCATTAAATGTTTTGTTAGGTATGAAATTGTATTTACTACAAAAGCCTAAAAAATTAAAATCAAAAGCAGTTTCTATTAATTCTCCTTTCGTAATTTGAAAATGCTGATATAGTTTTTGATGAACAATTTTTATTTCTTCAATGGTTGGTAATGATTTTTCAAGTAATTCATTACTTAAAGAAATATCACTATTGTTTGTTAATACTACAGAGAAAGATTTTATTCCATCACGACCTCCACGACCTGCTTCTTGGATATAATTTTCTATAGAAGAAGGTAAGTTAATGTGTACAACCACTCTAACATTGGGTTTGTCTATTCCCATTCCAAAGGCATTCGTGGCAACAATAATTGGAGTTTTTTCAGACATCCAATTATCAAAAGCTATTTTTTTCTCTACAGAAGATAAACCACCATGGTAAAAAGAACTCTTAAAGCCTTGTGCATTTAAATAACTACTAATTTCCTTTGTCTTACTGCGAGTATTAACATATACAATTGCAGGAGCTTTTGTTTTGGTAAAAATCTGATTGAGTTTACCAAGTTTATCTTCAGTTTTAAAAATTTGATAGGCTAAATTTTCTCTAAAAAAAGATTTTTTAAATACAGTAGGATTTTCTAATTCAAGAGAAGAAATAATATCTGAAATTACTTTTTGAGTTGCTGTAGCAGTTAAAGCAATTATTGGAGAAGTAGGTTGTAGTTCCTTTAAAATGGTAATGTTTTGATAAGATGGACGAAAATCATGCCCCCATTCAGAAATGCAATGTGCTTCATCAATAGCAATTAAATTTACATTTAGTTGTTTTATTTTTTCTTGAATAAAACGAGATTGTAATCGTTCAGGAGAAATGTATAAAAACTTAGTGTTTCCAAATCGAATATTATCAAATAATGTAATAATCTCATCTTGTGTGCTTCCTGAAGGTATCAAAGTTGCTTTTATACCTTTATCAACAAGGTTAGAAACTTGATCTTGCATTAAGGCAATTAAAGGAGAAACTACTATACAAACTCCTTCTTTAACCAATGTAGGTACTTGAAAGCAGATAGATTTTCCGCCTCCTGTAGGAAGTAAAGAAACAACATTGTTTCCTGCTAATATTTCAGTAATTATTTCTTGTTGCGGTTTTCTAAAAGAAGTATAACCCCAATAATGTTTTAATATTTGTAGAGATTCATCATACATCGTGTTTTAACGAATGTAAAATAAAGTCACAGCGCTCATGTATCGAACCAAAAGGAACGTCAATAATATTATAGCCTACTTCCTCGTAAGCTTCTTTTAAAAAGGTATCTATTTTTACTGATTGTTCGAAAGTTTCGTAACGTTCATTGTCAGATCTATATATGGCTTCCCAAGGGGCACACATAAAAACTTTGCTATATAAATATTTATTACTTTTTTCAATAAAAATATCTGGGTAGTCAGATCCTAAATAATTCATATAAGCATGTACATCAGGAATTCCTCTATCGAAAAAGATAATCTCAGCATCGCTTTGATGAGCATCTATGTACTGTTGTTCCCTTCCTTCTAATAATAGTTGGCTAAATAATAAAGGTTGCTCTAAAAAAAGTTGGTCAATCCCATCTTTTTGAGCTTTTAGTGTAACCTCTCTTGAAATCTCTGGCATACATTCATATCCACGTCTAATAAATTCTCTTAAAATAGAGGATTTACCCGTACCAGGACCACCTATTAAAACTATTTTTTGTTGCATGGGGCAAAAATAAAAGTTTCAAGTTATAAATATAATAAATAGTGTAATTTTGTGCTTCATCATTACAATTTCTATATTTTTTGATGATTTTTAATAAAACAGTAATTTTTTGAGTTATGCAAGATAGAGAAGCTTTTTACGCAAAGTTAAAATCACAGTTAGAAGATACTACAACGTTTCCTGCTAAATATTTATACAAGTTTATAGTTCCTACTGATGGTAATCAAGTACAAGAAGTACAAGATTTATTTGATAATGGAGGAGCAGTTATTGATACAAAAAAATCTAAGACAGGAAAGTATGTAAGTGTATCGATACATTTAACTGTTAAAAGTTCAGACGAGGTTATTTCATACTATAAAAAGGCAGAAGCTATAAAAGGAATTATTTCTTTGTAAATTTATAGCATGAAAAAAGTACTTTTCATAACTGCTGTCTTTTACGCTACATTTCCTTCTTTTGGTCAAAAGGATATGGAATTGTTTCGTATTAATGATGCTCCAATAATGGTTTCGGAGTTTAGGCAGATGTATGAAAAGAATTTAATGATTGCCGAGGATAAAGAGGCTAATGATATCGAAAGTTATTTAGAATTATTTATTAATTATAAGCTAAAAGTAAAAGAAGCTTATAAGTTAAAACTAGATACAGTAAAATCTTACCAAAAAGAGCTAGAAAGCTACAAAAAGGAATTATTAGCACCTTATTTGTATGATACAGAAACACTAAGTAAACTAGTAAATGAAGCGTATTATCGTACTAAAAATGAAGTTAAAGCAAGTCATATTTTAGTAAGATATCCAAGTGAAGGGGTAGCTGTAGATACACTGTTTTTAAGAAATAAGATTGTAGGTTACAGAAATCGTATTTTACAAGGAGAAGGTTTTGAAAAAGTAGCAAGAGAGGTTTCAGAAGATCCATCAGCAAAAATTAATGGAGGAAATTTAGGTTATTTTAAAGCTTTTCAAATGGTATATCCTTTTGAGACGGCAGTATACAAAACAAAGGTAGGAGAAGTTTCAGAGCCTTTTAAAACAAAATTTGGATGGCATATTGTAAAAGTAACAGATATAAGAAACTCTAAAGGAGAGTTTGAAGCAGCTCATATTTTAGTTAGACATTCATCTAAGGGCGAGTCAAAGATTCACTCATTATATAAACTACTAGAGTCTGGAAAACTATTTGAAGAAGTAGCAAAGGAACATTCAGAAGATACTAATACAGCTAAGATAGGAGGTAAGTTACCAAGGTTTGGAACAGGAAAAATGGTTGATGAATTTGAGAATAATGTAAGAAACTTAAAGGGTTCTGGAGATTATAGTAAACCATTTAAAACAAAATATGGTTGGCATATAGCTAAACTCATAAAAAACTATCCAGTACCATCTTTTTCAGAAATGGAAAATGAGTTAATTAGAAAAGTAAAACAATCTAAAAGAATAAAGGTATCCGATCAGGCATTGTTCAGAAAACTAATGGATAAATACCAAGTTAAAGAATATCCTGAAGCATTGACAGTTTTTCAAAAAAATAAAAAAGAGGAGTTAAAGATAAAAGAGCTAAATTCAGTGTTACTTTCTGTTAATAAGAAAAAGTTTACTCAAAAAGATTTTTTAGAGTTTATAAAACTAAAAAATAAGACAATAACAGAAAGTTTTAGAGATTTTAAACGAAGAGCATTATTAAGTTCTTTTAAAGAAAGTTTGTTTCAAACAAATTTAGAATATAGAAATACATTGTTAGAATATAAAGAAGGTTTACTACTATTTGACTTAATGCAAAAAAAAATATGGAATAAGGCATCAAAAGATACCTTAGGCTTAAAATCTTTTTATATTGCGAACAAAGTAAAATATGGCAAAGAACTTGATGATATAAGGGGGCAAGTAATAAGTGATTATCAAGACGAGCTAGAAAAAAAATGGATTAAAGAGCTACGAAAAAATAATATGGTTAGAGTAAGAAAAGGGGCATTAAGAAAATTAAAGAATACGTATAACCAATAGTATAGTGAGAAAATATATTTTTTTAATTACATTATTAATAATAGTTTCATGTGATCTTGTAAGTTTAAAGACAAAAAAGGTTACCAATGAAAGGCCAATAGCTACTGTTTATAATAAACATTTGTATAAGAAAGATATTGCAGGTTTATTACCCAAAAACCTTTCACCAAAAGATAGTTTAGTTATTGTGAAGGGGTTGATTAACTCATGGGCTAAACAAGAACTACTGTATATAAAAGCAGAGGAAAATATCTCAGAAGTAAACAGTGAAGAAATACAAAGTTTAGTTAACGATTATAAAAAGAGCTTATACATTAATGGGTATAAAGAGCGTTTAATAAAACAACAACTAGATACTGTTGTTACTGAGGAAGAAATAGCGTTGTACTACCAAGAAAATAAAGATAATTTTAAGGTAAGTGAAGAGCTTGTACAGTTTGAATATGTGCATTTTGGTAAAAACTACTTGGATAAAAAAGAAACAATAAAACAGTTTAAATCAGAAAAAGAAGAAGATAAAGAAGATTTAGAAAGACATTTATTGAATTTTAAATCGTATCGTTTGCAAGATTCAACTTGGGTAACTTTTGACTATTTAAAGAAAAAAATTCCACCTTTTCGTAACGAAACGAAAGAAAACTTGTTAAAAATATCAAAATTCATACAAAAAGAAGATAGTTTAGGAGTATATTTGGTCGCTGTAAAAAATATGTTACCAAAAAATGCTACGGCTCCATTAAGCTATGTAAGCCCTAGAATAAAGCAAATTATTTTACATAAAAGAAAATTAGAATTAATACGAGATATTGAAAAAACGCTGATAAATGATGCAATTGAAAACAAGAACTTTAAAGAATATTAGTATAGCATTTACGTTGTTTTTAGCAAGCTTAACAACATTAAACGCACAAGGAACTAAAATAGATGGTGTTGCTGTTGTAGTAGGTAAAAACATTGTTCTAGATTCTGATATAGATAAGTTTAAGCAAGAGGTAGAGTTAAGAAGTGAAGGAAAAGTAAAGATTTCTGACTGTGAAATGTTAGAAGAATTAATGCAGCAAAAGTTATTAGCTCACCACGCGGTTATTGATAGTGTTACAGTATCTCAATCAGAAATAGATAATAAGGTAGATAGAAGTGTTGCTTTTTTTACCCAAGAATACGGAAGTGAAGAAAAAGCGGTTGCAGCTTATGGGTTTAATGATGTTGAAGATTTTAAGAAAGAGTTAGGAAGAGTTCAAAAAGAAAACATACTCATACAAAAGGAGCAACAAAAAATTACTGAAAATATTGATGTAACTCCTGAAGAAATTCGTATTTATTTCAAAGGATTAGAAGATAAAGGAGAGCTTCCTGAAATACCTGCAGAAGTTCAATTACAACAATTAGTAATTAAAGCAGAACCAACAGAAGAAGAGAAAGAGCGTGTAATTAACAAGCTAAAAGAGATTAAAAAAGAGATAGAAAATGGTGCAAGCTTTAAGTTAAAAGCAATTATTAATTCAGAAGATCCTGGAGTTGCTCAAAACGGAGGTAAATATGTAATAACAAAGGATAGCCCATTTATCAAAGAGTTTAAAGAAACTGCCTTCTCGTTAGATGTAAATCAAATTTCTGAGCCTATTAAATCTGCTTTTGGATACCATATACTTCAGTTACATAAAATAAAAGGTAATCAACGTGAAGTATCTCATATTTTAATGCAGCCTGAGGTTTCTGAAGAAAAATTAAATGAAACTAAAGAGCAAATAGAGAAGATAGTAGCTGATATTAAAGAAGGAAAAATAACTTTTGAAGAAGCTGTAAAGAAGTATTCTGAAGATGAAGAAACAAAAAATAGTGCGGGTATTATAATGAATCCTTATACACAAGAGCCTACTTTTGAGTTAACAAGAATGCCTCCAGATTTATTCGCAAGAATAAGTGAATTAAAAAAAGGTAATTTATCTGATATTTACTACGATGAAACTCGTGAAGGTGAAAAGATGTATAAAGTAATCTTATTAAAAGAGAAAACAGACACACATAAAGCTGATTTAGTAGAAGACTATGTAAGAATGCAACAGTTTGCTTTAGCTAAGAAAAAAGAAGAAGAGATTACAAAATGGACTAAAGAAAAAATCCAAGAAACTTACTTAAAATTAAGCAACGATTATAAGAAATGTACTTTTAAGAAAGATTGGAAAAAAGAAAACAAATAAGAAGTAATAAATTTAGTATATTGTCATTCCCGCGAAAGCGGGAATTTCATTTTATAAAAGTTTGTAATTAAATTTATTGAACAAAAGAAAAACTTGATTTATGTCTGACGTAACAGCAGTAAACACATTAGTAGAAAAGTACAGCCAACTACAACAAGAAATAGGTAAGGTTATAATAGGGCAGCAAGAAGCTGTAAATTATACATTACTATCAATTTTTTGTGGAGGACATTCGCTGTTAATAGGAGTGCCTGGACTGGCAAAAACCTTATTAGTAAATACAATTTCTAGCGCATTAGGCCTTAACTTTAATAGAATTCAGTTTACCCCAGATTTAATGCCTTCTGATATTTTAGGTAGTGAAATACTAGATGAAACACGTCATTTTAAATTTATAAAAGGACCAATTTTCTCAAATATTATTTTAGCAGATGAAATTAACCGTACACCACCTAAAACGCAAGCAGCATTGTTAGAAGCAATGCAAGAAAAATCGGTAACTATTGCAGGGCATCATTATAAGTTAGAATTGCCATTTTTTGTGTTAGCTACGCAAAATCCAATTGAGCAAGAAGGAACATATCCATTACCAGAAGCACAATTAGACCGTTTTATGTTTTCAATTAATTTGGAATATCCAAGTTTTGAAGAAGAAGTACAAGTCGTAAAAAATACTACCTCAATAGCTGAACAAACAGTAAATGCTATTTTTTCTTCGGAAGAAATTATTGAAGTTCAAAAATTGATTCGTAAAATACCTGTGGCAGATAATGTAGTTGAATATGCGGTTAGATTGGTAGGTAAAACACGTTCTAATTCAGATAAAGCAACAGAATTAATCAAAAAATATATTGATTGGGGAGCAGGTCCTAGAGCTTCTCAAAATTTAATTTTAGCAGCTAAAGCACATGCAGCAGTATATGGAAAATACTCACCTGATATTGAAGATGTACAAGCAGTAGCTATTCCTATTTTATCACACAGAATTGTAAAGAACTACAAAGCAGAAGCTGAAGGTATTACTATAAAAGAAATTATAAACTCATTATTTTAAGATGAAGAAGTTATTAACTGTCATTTTTTTACTTACACTATTTGTTTCTTGTAAACAAGAAGCAATTCAAACTGTCTCAGAAGAAACAGAAAAGCAAGAAATCTTATCAGTCATGAAAGCACAAGAAGAAGCTTGGTCTAATCACGATTTAGAAGGCTTTATGCAAGGATATTGGAAAAGTGATTCATTAAAGTTTTATGGACGTAACGGAATAACTTTTGGTTGGCAAAAAACCTTAGATAATTATAAGAAAGGATACCTAACAAAAGAGCACTCTGGAACATTAACGTTTAAGGTTAATGATATTTCTAAAATTACCAATGGGGCTTATTCTGTAATGGGAGAATATCATTTAAAAAGAACCGTAGGAGACGCTAACGGCGTGTTTATGATCATTTTTAAGAAGATACAAGGCGAATGGAAAATCATCGCTGATACCTCTTGTTAAATAATGTTTTAAGAAAAATATAAGGGAAATGATAAGAGAGTGTTTATATTGTATGTGTTATAATATTAATTTTAAGGATGTTTTTTACTAATGAAATTTTTAAAAAGTAAAAATATATCAAGTATGTTATAATACTTTTGTTAAATTAAAAACTTTTATAGAAAAAGGAAGCCATATCTATATGAAAATTACTTTACATTTACTGTGAAAGAAAACAATGCTAAAGTAAGTAAAGGAGCAAAAAATATCAACTTAATAATAGTATAAATAAAGTTTTTTGTTATTTAATAATATATATATATATTTGGATTCAATATATTAACAAATTAAAAATTATATTATGAAAAAAGTCCTAATTGTATGTGCGATGTTTTTTGCGTTTTCAAGTTTTGCAAATAACTCGTCTGAAAAAGTAAAAGGTAATGAGAATGTGCTTAAAATTACAAAGCATGAGTTCGTTAGTAAAAAAAGTGACGATGGTATTGTTACAGTATATTGCTATGTTACAATTCGAAACAGTGAAACCGGTGAAACTAGAAAAGTATATGGTGTAGGTGATACATTAGATAAATGTGGAAGAAATGCTTATGCTCTAGCCTTAAAAGTTGTTGATAACTTAAACGGTTAATAATTTCTACACTAGAATAGTACATAATTTTGGAGATTAAGCTTTTTTAATCTCCAATTTTTTATTGAATTAATATAGAAAAAGCATGTTAAAGAAAACCTTTACTATTTTACTCTCTGTAACCTTAAGTAACGTTTTATACTCACAGGAAAAAACTATAAACGTTTACCAAGTTGAATATGAAAAATCATTAACTTTTGAAGATGATCCTAATAATCCTATAATAGGTTCTTATGAATACACTAAATTTATAGAGTTAGATAAATCTGTCTTCAAAAAGAATAGGGAAAATAAAAGTTCTAACTCATTGATACAAGATAGAAATGATGATACGGTTATTTATTTTTCTTCTCCTCTAAAGAACCATAGTGTTGTATTTAAAGATTATGAAAAAGGCGAATTTTATTCTAGACATGAAGTTGCTTATAAATATTTTTCTGTTAAAGACTATTTAGATGTTTTTGATTGGAGCATTTTGAATGAAACAAAAAAAATACTTGGATATAATTGTCAGTTAGCTACTATGAACTATAGAGGGCGACAATATGTTGCTTGGTTTACAACAGAACTTCCTATTGGAGGTCCTTGGAAATATGATGGATTACCAGGTATGATTTTGGAAATTAAATCAAAAGATAATTTTATAGCTTTTAAAGCAAGTAGAATTAAAAATGGTGTAATTGAAATTGAGGATGTTAAAAATCCATTTCAAGAAAAAAAGTCTATAACTTGGCTAGAGTTTAAAGCCTTGTACAAGAAAAAAGCATTAGAACTAATTACATATAGTCCAGACGAAAATTATTTCGGGGTAGAATCATCTCGTGGAGGTATTGAGTTTTACATAGATAAAGACGACAAAGAGTATAACAAAGCAATTAAAAAATTACCTGGAAATTGATATAAGTTTTATCTAAATTTTGAAAAAGATCAAAAAACTAAGAAAACTCAGTATTTTCTTATTCACTTTTCTTGCTATTCAATTAAACTATTCTCAAACTATACAAGGAGATGTTCGTGATATGGAAGGAAATTCTTTAACCGCCAAAATTCTTATTAAAGAGACAAAAAGTTCTAAAGTTATTAGTGAATTTGTTTTAGCTAAAAAAGGAAAATTCTCTTACAAACTAAAAAAAACATATAATAAAAATGGTTTTTTTATAGATGTGTTAGCTGTAGGATATGTGGTTTATAGTGAGTTTGTTAAATCTACTGAGATAAAAAATAAAATGAATTTCAATTTCATTTTATCAAAGGAAAAAATAGAACTTCTCGAAGAAGTTTTTGTCAATGCAAATAAAAAACCATTATCTATAAAAAAAGATACAGTAGTTTACAGAGTAGAATCGTATAAAGATGGTACTGAAAAAAAAGTAGAAGATTTATTAAAAAAGCTCCCAGGAATTAAAATAAATGAAGAAACGGGTATGATAAAATACAAAGGAAATACTATTGAAACCGTTACCATTGAAGGAGATAATTTATTTGACTACAATTATACTATAGGAACAAAAAATATAAATATAGATTTAGTAAAAGAAATTGAAGCCATAGAAAATTATTCAGAAAATCAATTATTAAAAAATATTGAAAAGAGTAATAAAGTAGCTATTAATTTAAAGCTAAAAAAAAATAAAACTGATTTATCTTTTAGTTCAGATATAGGTATTGGAGATTTTATTGACTCAAAGAACATACCATTTGATTTATCTGTTAATTCTTTAGCTATAAATAAAAAGCAAAAATCTCTCGCTATTACCAGTTATAACAATATTGGTAAAAATGCATCTCCTTTTAACTACTTTGAAAATCAAATTAGTTTAGAAAAAATAAAAGAAGAGAAATTTTTTAGTGAAAAAATAATTCCAGAATTAAATTTACCTAAGGTTACAAAGAATAATCTTTCTAATATCAATAGTCAGTTTTTTGGGAATTTAAATAGTATCTTCAATTTCTCAGATAAAACAAAGGCAAAATTAAATTTCTATTACCTTTCTGATAAAATTAAAAGTAATCAACTAGCTAAAAGTAAGATTAATATTAGTAATTCTGTCTTTAATACTTTTGATAATAATTTCATTAAAAAACGACCACGACAGTATCGTGGAGATTTTGAGTTAAAATTTAACACATCAGAATCTTCATTACTAGAATACAATATTAGTTTTAGAGATGAGTCAATTGATACTAAAAGAGATATTTTTTCAAATCAGGATAATGATTTTTCTTCATCTTTAGAAACAAATAGTGTTTTTTTAAAACAGGAATTAGAATACACAAAGAAAATATCAGATAGAAAAGCTCTACAATTAAAAATTATAAATACAGCAAATAATTTAGATCAGATTTTTACTATTAATCCTTCAATTTTTAATAGCACCGCCGAATCTGATCAAGATATTCAAGAAAATAATTCTAAAAAGCAAAACTCTTCTTTCAATGCAATATTTTTAGGAAAGACTACAAACAATAACAAATACAGTTTATCTATTGGTTATAATTATAGTACAGAGTTACTTTATTCTAACTTATCTAGTTTAAGTAATTCTCTAAACTTAACTGTTTCCAATAGTATAAATAAATTAAATTATAATAATACTGAAATTAACAACAGGGGTACCTATGCTTGGAACATAGGAGACTTTACAATATCTCCAAAATACTCCTTGAGATATTTAAGTTCAAGATTTAACCAAGAAAATATAGGAGATAACTTAAAGTTTTTAATTTTTGAACCTTCTCTTACCATAGTTTATGAGATAGATAGAACTTCTTTTTTAAGCTTTGACACAAGTTTATCTCAAAGACCATCTTCTTTAAGATATTTATTTAAAAACCAAATATTAATAGACAATAGAGTTGTTAAAAGCAATGAACCAAACCTATCATTACAAAAGAATAAAACCTTTAATGTATTATTTTCTAAGAATGATCTTTTTAATCAATTTGAAATGTATTTAGGTGCTAACTACGTTCTCAAAAAAGGAATTTTTTTGAGTAATTTATTTGTTGATGAGAATTCTTCAAGAGTGAATAATTTTTTTCTATCAGAAAGTATAGATAATCTTACATTTAACTTGAGTCTTTCCAAGTTAATTTACTCATTAAGAACTACATTTAAAATAAATTCAGATTATTCAATTGCTAATTTTAAAAACATTGTAAATAATTCTGAGCTAAGAAATACCAAAAATCATTTTTTTGAAAATAGTCTTTTTTTAAAGACCTCTTTCAATCTACCTGTTAATATAGAAAATAAAACAACCTACAGCCTTCAGAAGGCTAAAAGTGTAAATACATTTAACAATTCTTCTATAGAAAATCACTTTAAGCTAATTTTAAAACCATATAGAAGTTTTTCTGCCTCTATTGACTATAGTTATTATGTACCTTCTTTTAAAAACACTTCTAATAATTACTCTTTTTTAAGTTCTACATTAAGATATATCCCTAAAAAGAAACCATGGAAATTAGAATTATCGGGTGTTAACCTGTTAAATGAAAAATCATTTATTCAAGAAAGCACCACTGATATTTCTAATAACTCTCTTAGTGTTAATTTGTTAGAAAGGTATTTGTTGTTGAATTTTTCATATTCATTTTAATAAAAACTTAAGTATAAAAGCGAACTAAAAAGGGAAGTTTTCATTAAAAAACTTCCCTTTTCTTGTATAGTTATATCCTAAAGTTTACGAAAACATCTTCGCTACTTTCTCAGCTTTTCTACTTTCTGAATAATCGTAAAAACCTTCACCAGATTTTACTCCTAATTTTCCTGCTGCAACCATGTTTACTAATAACGGACATGGAGCATACTTAGGGTTTTTAAATCCGTCGTACATTACGTTTAAGATAGATAAACAAACATCTAATCCAATAAAATCAGCTAATTGTAATGGTCCCATTGGGTGTGCCATTCCTAATTTCATTACAGTATCAATTTCAGCAACACCAGCAACACCGTTGTATAAAGTTTCAATACTTTCGTTAATCATTGGCATTAAAATACGGTTGGCAACAAAACCTGGGTAATCATTTACCTCAACAGGAACTTTATTAATTTTCTTAGTTAAATCAACTGTAAAGTTCATTACTTCGTCAGAAGTGTTATATCCTCTAATAATTTCAACCAATTTCATAATTGGTACAGGATTCATAAAGTGCATTCCAATCACTTTTTCAGGTCTATTGGTAGCTGCTGCAATTTGAGTAATTGAGATTGATGAAGTGTTGGTAGCTAAAATAGTATCTTCAGCACAAGCTTCATCTAAATCTTTAAAAATCTTAAGTTTTAAATCTACATTTTCAGTAGCAGCCTCAACAACTAAACTAGTGTTTTGAACACCTTCTTTAATAGAAGTATGTGTAGTAATGTTATTTAAAGTATTATTTTTATCGTCTTCAGTAATTTTTTCTTTCGCTACCATTCTGTCTAAGTTTTTAGTTATGGTTGCTAGTCCTCTATCTAAGGCAGCTTGCGAAATGTCGATAAGTTGAACATTGTATCCAAATTGAGCAAAAGTATGCGCAATTCCATTTCCCATTGTTCCTGCTCCAATTACGGCGATATTTTTCATGTTGTTGTATTTTGGTATTTATATGGGCGTTCCCCTGCGGGTCGGGCTTTCCGCTACAATCTTTTTTGTTGTATTCTTCGATTCACTCAGAATAACAAAAAAGTATTTTCACTGCAATCCCTAACGCGGTTATTAATTGTTTACTTTATACGTTAAAAACAGTCTATAATCTGATGCGCTACACGTAAAGCTTCAGTACCTTGACGTAATGAAACAATAGGAGTAGTGTTATTCTTAATAGCATCAGCAAACGACTCTAATTCATCTAAAATAGCATTGTTGGCAACTACTTCAGGGTTATCGTAATAGATTTGTTTTTTAACTCCCTCAGCATTCTGCAAAATCATAGCAAACTCATCAGGTTTTTCTGGCACATCTTTCATTCTAACAACTTCCGATTGCTTTTCTAAAAAGTTTACAGAGATATAAGCGTCTCTTTGGAAAAAACGGCTTTTACGCATGTTTTTCATTGAAATTCTACTCGCTGTTAGGTTTGCTACACAACCGTTTTCAAATTCAATACGTGCATTGGCAATATCAGGAGTTTCTGAAATAACTGATACTCCACTAGCATGAACACTCTTTACTTTTGAATTTACCACAGATAAAATAATGTCAATATCATGAATCATTAAATCTAAAACAACAGGAACATCTGTTCCTCTAGGATTAAATTCAGCTAAGCGATGTGTTTCAATAAACATTGGTGTGTCAATCAAGTCTTTTACAGCCATAAAAGCAGGGTTAAAACGCTCTACATGTCCAACTTGACCACGAACATGATGTTGACTAGCTAAAGTTCTTATAGCTTCTGCTTCTAATACTGTATTAGTAATAGGCTTTTCAATAAAAATATGTTTTCCTTTTTCTATAGCTTGTTTAGCACAATCAAAGTGAGAAAGAGTAGGAGTAACAATATCAACAACTTCAACAGCATCAATTAATGCTTCTACTGAATCGAATAATTTATAGCCAAACTCATCAGCTACTTTTTGTGCATTTTCTGTAAAAGGGTCATAAAACCCTACTAATTCATATTTATCTGATTGTTGTAACAAACGCAAATGGATTTTTCCTAAGTGACCTGCGCCTAAAACTCCAGCTTTTAACATAAGTGAAAGATTATTAGTTATTTGATTGGTTTGTTGAAAAAGAAATGATTTCTACAAAAAATCAACGCAAACAAAGATACACTTTTATACAGATTTATTACTACTTTTATCCTCCCGAAATTTTATAATTAGTAAGCCCTATAATGGGTGTTTTAAATAAGAAATTATAAATTTTATAGTAATTTAGCTAGTAAAACCCATTGGTAGATTAATGTAAGAATGAAGGATACAACCAAACATCAAGGACTTAGAAATCAATTAGCAAACGTTTTAGAAGCAAAAGGAATTAATGATGAAAAAGTGTTAAAGGCTATTAGAAAAATTCCAAGACATTTGTTTATGGATAGTAGTTTTGAAGCGCATGCCTATCAAGATAAAGCATTTCCTATTGCTGCTGAACAAACAATTTCTCAGCCTTATACTGTGGCATTTCAATCACAAGTATTAGAAATAAAACCAGGCGATAAAGTATTAGAGATTGGAACAGGATCTGGTTATCAAACAGCAGTATTGTTAGAGTTGGATGCAGAGGTGTATTCAATAGAACGACAACATGAGCTGTTTAAAAAAACTTCGATGTTTTTACCAAAGTTAGGTTATAAACCTAAACGATTTATTTTTGGTGATGGTTATAAAGGATTGCCAGAAGAAGCTCCTTTTGATAAAATTATTGTTACCGCTGGAGCACCATATGTTCCTAAAGCATTATTAGGACAGATTAAAGTAGGAGGTAGGTTGCTGATTCCTGTGGGAGATAAAGAACAGATTATGACCTTGTTTATAAGAAAGTCGCCAAAAGAATTTGAAAAGCACGAACTAGGAGGTTTCAGATTTGTACCTATGTTAAAAAAGAAGAATTAATTAAACTGAATTATATATTATGAAAAAAGAAAATAAAACTAAGTATTATGTTATTACAAGTGCAGCAATCTTACTATTGTTAGTAACAGTATTTGCTTTTGAAAAAGGTGCATTATTAGGAGAAATTATAGCGAAGTAAAAAATATATAACAAAACAACTTAAAGTCCTTTTCTGTTCAGAAAAGGCTTTTTTTGTTGTAAAGAGAAACTATAAGGTAAAAAAATCCGCCTAGAAAAGCGGATTTATTGAATTTGAATAAAGAAACATCAACTTATTCAGCGATTGCTACTTCAGTTGCATCTGCAACTACTATCTCTTGTTGTTGATGCTGTTTTTGTTTGTTTTGATTAGTTTTTGCTAATCCACAAGGACTAGTACTTCCGCAAGAAGAAAAACCTAATAAACTAACAGTACAAATTGCAATAAATACTACTTTTTTCATCATTATTCCGTTTTATAAAAATCAAATATACATATTTCTGATTAAGTCACCAGAATTTTCCTTCTTTTCAATAACGTTGAACTCTACCATTTTATTTTGTATGTCCGAAATTAAATTTTCAGAAATAGCTTCACCGTCATTCCATTCAGTAATAGATAACCATTCTTGAATATCTTCTATTTGTTGTTCATACCTGTTGGAAAGAACTTCATCAATATTATCAAAATCCTTAAAGTCTTTAGTACAATTATTAATTATATCGTGTACTTTTTTTACTTCTTCAAAATGATTTTCTAATACTTCATCACGAACAGCAATAACAAAACAAGGCCAAGGAGTAGGGCAGTTACCAACTCTTCTAAAAGTACCATTGTCTACCAATGGTTTGGTGGTAAAGTGTTCCCACATAAAATAGTCTGCTTCTCCATTTGTTAGAGCATCAATTCCTCCTTGCAAATCTCCAACTACTTTAAATTGTAATTTATTAATGTCCCAACCATTGTTGTGAGCATTTACAATTGCCATAAGTTGAGAACCTGAACCAAAGCGACTAATAGCTACAGTTGCGTGTTCTAAATCGTCAATAGTTTTAAATTTAGAATTGGCAGCTACATGGATTCCCCAAACAAGCGGGCTTTTTACAAAGGTTTGTGTAATTTTTGACGGATTTCCGTTAATAATATCCTTTATAATTCCTTCAGTAAGTACTAAGGCAATATCAACTTCACCAGAGCGTAAAGCTTTTGCCATGGCTCCTGTACCTCCAGGATAATCTTTCCAGCGTAAGTTTATTCCTTCTTTGGTGTATTCTTTATTTTTTAAAGTGATGTACCATGGATAATTAAAATGTTCTGGAACACCACCTATTTTTAATTTCAGCATTTATTTAACTAATTTCTCAAGAGTGTATACAATCAAATCATTTACTACTTTGTACGGATCTTCACTAAACGTTCCGTTTGCTCTATTAGCAATAATAGCGTTCATTGAAGCAGCATTGTGTCCTAGTAATTTAGCTAATCCGTAAATAGCAGAAGTTTCCATTTCTAGGTTGGTAATTCGATTGTTGTTGTAGTTAAAACTATCAATCTTTTTATTTAAATCAGGGTCTTGTAAAGGTAAACGTAAAACACGTCCTTGAGGACCATAAAATCCACCAGCAGTGGCTGTAATTCCTTTATATACTTTGTCAGATAATAACTTGTCCTCTAAAGCCTTCCCATTAGAAACAATTAGCGGGTACGATTTTTTTGTACTCCAGCTAGTATGTTTTATAAAAGCTTCTTCAATATCAGGATGTGAAATTTTATCTACTTGATATGATTGAAGCATTCCGTTTAAATCCAATCCGTGAGAGCTTAATAA
This sequence comes from Tenacibaculum sp. DPLXC6, assembly GCF_056815515.1. NCBI lineage: Bacteria > Pseudomonadati > Bacteroidota > Flavobacteriia > Flavobacteriales > Flavobacteriaceae > Tenacibaculum > Tenacibaculum sp. DPLXC6. The sequence goes on along the minus strand of NZ_CP141806.1, from coordinate 932,864 downwards.
AAAGCTATCAACAGGAATGTCTGCGTGCAAAGAACCCGAAGTTCCAATTCTAGTAATATTTAACTGTGTATGCTTTTCTTTAGCTTGACGTGTGTTTAAGTCGATATTAACTAAGGCATCTAACTCGTTTAAAACAATATCAATATTATCAGGACCTATTCCTGTAGAAATTACAGAAATTCTTTTTCCTTTATAAGTACCAGTAGTGGTTTTAAATTCTCTTTTTTGGGTGCTAAATTCTATGTTATCAAAGTGTTTGGTAACTTTATCAACACGATATTGGTCTCCAACAAAAATGATATCAGTAGCAATATGTTCAGGTCTTAAATTCAAATGGTAAATACTACCATCTGGATTTAAGATGAGCTCAGAATGTTGTATACTCATTTATGATGTTATTTTTAACAGCTTATCAGTAGAGTTTACATAGAGATAGCTGTATTTTTTTGCGCCACCAAGATACGAAAAATCGGAACGAATTTTAGCATAATAGTTTGTTTGGTTTTGCAATACCTTTTTACCTGTTTTACTAAGTTTTACAGGATCAAATGAGGTAAATAACTTTTTAAGACTTTCAAGTTTGTTAATGTATTGAATATCACCAAACCCGTAGTTTTCTTGATGGGTTAAAAGGTTGGTAAGAAGTTCATTTTGGTTTGCAAACGTATGCTCGTTAGCTGTTCTTAAAATGTTATTTTCTATATGATTCAAACCATTTTCAATAGATGGAAAACGAAGTAAATGTGCTTTTATAGCGTTTTCTAAATATACAAATGGTGATTCTGGATTGAATTTATGCGCATTTTCAAGAGGTAACGGACTATCTGAACAATACAATTGCCAAATGTAGTCTGCGTACTCGATATCGTCTTGAGAGAGCTCTATTTTATTATTAAAGTGCTCTATTAACTGGTCGTCAGATAATTCTCCTAAACCATATAGTTTTTTTGAATTGTCTATTTTTCCACTAGTAACTAAAGATATTTTGTGGTTTTTACGATATCTTTTTAACCAGCTTATTACAGCTAGCATGTTTACTTGACAAAATAAATCGTATTCAAACCATAAAACAATTTCGTCTTGTTGTTTTTGATTACAAAGGTTACGGTACTCTTTAAGGGTATAATCTATAAACCTCTTTTTGGTAACTTTATACGTAGTTTTTAAAAAGTCGAAGCGAGTTTTCCAAAAGTCTTCACTACCTACGTCTACAGAAGTTTTTCCTTCACATAACATTTCACGCCATGTAATAATATCTCCTTCAATATTTAACTTTTGAAGTCTTTGAGTAGTGACGTCTCCATTGGTTATGTGCAATAAAGAATGTTTCATGATTTCTAGGGAATTTGTTGATTTCTTTATTTATATAAAATAAACGATTTATTTTATACGTTATTATTTATTGGTTGGTATTTAACACTTTACAAAAGTTGTAAATATAAAAAAAATGTCGAAGATTCAATTCTTCGACATTTTTACTTATCCACCAACGCGTTTTACGTTGAATCCTTTGTCTTTAAGAAGTTGCATTATAGTATCTCTATAATCTCCTTGAATTATGATTTTATCGTCTTTAAAACTACCACCAACACTTAGCTTAGTTTTAATTTCTTTAGCAAGCTTTTTAAAATCTTTAGTAGCTCCATTATAGCCGTCTATAATAGTAACTGGTTTCCCTTTTCGTTTTTCATACTTGCAAAGAATAGGTTCTTCTTGTAACCAGATATCAGGTTTTTTTTCTACAGGTTTTTCTTCAAACTGATGTTCTGGAAATAAATTTTTTAATTGATCTTGTAAATCCATTAGATTTATTTTTTCAATCCTAATTCGCGTAAACGCTCATCTAAAAACTCACCAGCAGTAATATCTTCAAACTGTTTTGGATTGTTTTCATCAATACAGTTTTCTAAAACATCTAATTTCATATCAGAAACAGGATGCATGAAAAATGGAATTGAATAACGAGATGTTCCCCATAATTCTTTAGGAGGGTTGGTTACACGGTGAATTGTTGATTTTAATTTGTTGTTACTATGACGTGATAACATATCACCTACATTAATCATTAATTCATCATCTTCCGCTATAGCATCAATCCATTCTCCTTTATGGTTTTGTACTTGTAATCCTTTTCCTTGAGCTCCCATTAACAAAGTAATTAAGTTAATATCTCCATGAGCAGCAGCTCTTACAGCTCCCTTAGGTTCAGTAGTAATAGGAGGGTAGTGAATTGGACGTAAAATACTATTTCCGTTTTTAATATAATTGTCAAAATACGTTTCTTCCAAGCCTAAGTGTAATGCTAACGAACGTAACACGTATTTAGCTGTTTTTTCTAACATTTGGTAGGCTTCTTTACCTACTTTGTTAAATTCAGGTAATTCTTCAACTTCTACATTTTCTGGGTATTCATTGGCGTATTTTGAATCTGCATCAACATACTGACCAAAGTGCCAAAACTCTTTTAAATCTCCTTCTTTTTTTCCTTTAGCACTCTCTTTACCAAAAGAAACATATCCTCTTTGACCACCAATACCTGGAATTTCATATTTTTCTTTTACATCTGTAGGTAAATCAAAAAACTTCTTGATTTCAGCATATAAGTTGTCTACTAATTCATCGTCTAAAAAGTGCCCTTTTAATGCTACAAATCCTATATTCTCATAAGCGTCACCAATTTCATTGATGAATTTTTGTTTTCTTTCAGCATCGTCTGATAAAAAATCTGCTAAGTTTACGCTTGGAATTTTATTCATTGTTAATAAGTTTTATTATTCAGGCAGTAAAGTTAGTAAAATCAAGTGTATGCTGATAATTTATTTATTAACAAAAGGGATTAAGTACGATATTGTATAATTGAATCCGAAACCTGTACTACTTTCAAAAACACGATTAAAACCTGGTGTGTATAGTGTTTTAAAACCTTTTTGATCGTCAACACTTAACATAATTTTATATGAAAAGCTAAAACCTATAAACAGGTTTTTAAAAGTTTCTGCCTTTATACCTAGTTGTAATTCAGTCCAATGAGCGGTAAGTCCATTGTCAGATATAGGTGTTGTAACAGGGTTTGATGGAAAATAAGGAGGTAAGTTTTCAGTACCTGAAGAAACATTAGGTTGGTAGCTATTTAAGGTATGATCAAATATGGCAAAACCGTAACGCATACCAACATAAATTTCGTTATTCATATCTAACCAATTCTCGTAGGCGTTGTAATTTGCTCCAAGTCTAATATAACTTCCTTTTGAACTAGAAGAAGAAAAGTCTTCATAAGTGGTTTCATCTTCAAAACCTAATTCAGTAGCGATGTACCATTTTTTAGATACTCTATAATCACCTACTAATTCGAGACCACTATAACTTTTATCAATAATAGCAAGACCAGGTTTACTAATATCTAATCCGATACGTAAGCCATATCCTGTTTTATATGTAACGGTATCTTTTTTTTCTTTGGTTTCTTCTTTAGATGTATTTATTTGTGAGTATCCGTTCATAAATACAAAAACGAAACATAAACTAATGAAATACTTGTACATGGGCGCTAGCTTGATTGTCGATTAATGGAATTTCTGTAGTTGATAAACTGTTTATCCAACCTGTATTACTTAAAGTTACATTTTCATAAATAATTCTGAAACCACATGAACGAGACACAAAGTCTTCTTCAGGATTGTACTCAATAGTAAGTGTAGCCATTTGGTTATTAGCTATATTGCCATCTACATCATTCATTTTTAATGTATATACTGTTTTTTGAGATAAACTGTTTAAAGGAATAGCAATACTGTCTGCTGTTCTATTGGTAAAAAGACTATCAGTTTTTCCTTCTGCAATGACAGATAAACGTTCTACATTTTTTAAATCATTCGTATTATCCATATCGTAAAAACGAAGCACTAAATTGGGTGTTACAGGATTTTGTGTACAGAAATCATCTTTTTCACAGGCTGTTAAACCAGCTATAAGTATGAATAAAGCAATGTATTTTTTCATTAATTTTTATTTTTCAAATAAAACCACTGTTTCTATGTGTGATGTATGTGGAAATTGATCTACTAAACTAATCTTTTTTAATTGATATCCGTTTTTAATCAACTCTTCGGTATCACGAGCTTGTGTTGCTGGGTTACAAGATACATAAACCATTCTATCAGCGTTTAAGTTTATGATTTTCTTAAGCGTTTTTGGCGCAATTCCTGCACGAGCTGGGTCTAAAATAATGGTTCTTATTTTGTTTTTATATTGTGGGTGTTCATTTAAAAACTTTCCTACATCAGCTGCATAAAATTGTAAACCTTCAATATTGTTTCGTTCTGCATTCTTCTTAGCATCTTCAATAGCAGAGGCTACAATATCTACACCAACAATTTTAGTGTTATTCGACTTTGAAGCAATAATTTGCCCAATGGTTCCAGTACCACAGAATAAATCCATCACTACGGTATTGTCAATTGCATCTTTGTTTTCTAACGCATAATCAACTACTTTGGTATATAGTTTTTCGGCAGATTTAGGATTGGTTTGAAAAAAGCTTTTCATGCTAATTTCAAAATTCAGCCCTAATAACTCTTCTACAATTTTATCTTTTCCGTATACCAATTTAACGCTTCCTGAAGTGGCAATAGTTCTATCACCAGTTTCGTCGTTAATAGTGTGTAATAAACCAGCCACTCTATCACCAAATAATTCTACTAGATAGTTGGCGAATTTATCTAAATCAAATTTTGATAAATCATGAGAAGTAGTTACTAAATTGAATAAAAGTTCGTTGGTTTTATATGATTTTCTTACCACAAAATACCTAAAGAAACCTTCTTTTTTAGGTCCGTGCCAAGGCGCTAAACCAGTTTTCTCACAATACTCTCTAATGTTTTTGATGTTATCTTCAACTTGTTTGTCAAATAAACCAGAATCTTTTTCAAGGTTATCACCCATCCACCAAACACCACGACGTTTAAAACCTAATGTAAATTCATCTATATCGGTTTTATTTTCACGGTCGTAACCAATGGCAGAAAAGCCATATTCCATTTTATTTCGGTAGTGAAATACATTTGGAGAAGCGATAAATTCATCAAATAAATCTTCAATGTTTTCAACTTTACCAATGCGTTTAAATAAAGATAAAGTACTTTCTTGCTTGTATTTGTGTTGTAAATCTATAGGTAATTGAATATAAGGTGCTCCAGGAATATCTTGATAAGGAACAGTTACTTCATCATCAGAATGTTTTAAAACATCAATTAACTTACACTCTGCATACTTCTTTTTTGATTTATCTACACGTGCTTTTACTAATTGTCCTGGTAAAGTGTTAGGAACAAAAACTACAAAAACACCTTCTTCTGAACGTATTCTTCCAATTCCTTTTCCGCCGAAGGCATAGTCTTCAATTAAAATTTCAATGACTTGTCCTCTTTTTACAAACTTATTTCGCTCTCTTCTTGGCATTCTATACTATGATTTATAGTGTGCAAAATTAGGAAAAGATATGGTTTGAAGATAAAAAAAAGACTACTCATTTAGAGTAGTCTTTAATCTTTGTTGTGAAGGCTTTTTTATTGACCTGCTTCTTTTTTAGCTTCTTTTATCATTTGTTCGTTTGCAACAATGGCAAACTCAACACGTCTGTTTTTACTTCTTCCTTCAGCAGTATCGTTAGTAGCAATAGGATCTTTAACACCTAGTCCTTTAGTTTCAAAACGACTGTTGTTTAATCCTTTACCAGCTAAGTAGTTTCTTACTGAATTAGCTCTTTTTTCTGAAAGTTTTTGGTTATAATCAACAGCACCAGTACTATCTGTATAACCGTAAATTACAATATTTGTGTTTTCATAATCTTTAAATACAGGGACTAATTTATCTAAGTTAGCCTGAGCTGTAGCTGTTAAAGTAGCTTTATTAGTAGCAAAACGAACAGCATTTTCTCCTAAAGTAAGTTTAATACCTTCACCAACTCTTTCAACTTCTGCACCTGGTAAAGCTTCTTCAATTTCACGAGCCTGTTTATCCATTTGGTTACCAATAACACCACCAGCAACACCACCTACAACACCACCTAAAATGGCTCCTAGCTCAGAGTTGTTTTTACTACCTACGTTGTTACCTATTACAGCACCTATTACAGCACCAGCAGCAGTACCAATAGCGGCACCTTTTTGAGTGTTGTTAGCGTTTTGTATAGATTTACAAGAGGTAAAAATAGTACCAGCTAAAAATAAAATTGATAAACTATAAATGATTGATTTTTTCATAATATCCTTATTAATTATTGTCTTTGAAATGAATATGTAATGTCTTTTACTTGTCCTGCAACGTTAACTTGATCTATTAAATCAAAACTAGTTTCGGTAACATTACGTAGCCTTAAAATGTATCCAGTATTAACGTCTTTAGCTTTGTGATTATTAATAATCTTTAATACAAAGTTTCCGTCTTTATTAACATACCATGTAATAGGAGAGCTAAAGTCTTTACAATCTGTACTCGGATTGTTTAAGCTCATTTCGCCTTTGTTGTTGTTTGAAACAAAACTCCAGTTACTACCAATAAAGCAGTTAGAGTCTTCTAAATTAAATGAGTTTACTTTTAGGTAGTTTGAACCTGGAAAGTTTACAGCAGTAATAGTCCAGTTACCTTTTAGCATTCGTTCAGTTTTATTGTCAAGTTTAGTGTTGGTTACAGATGTAGATTTACACCCAATTACAGCTATTGAAAGCAGTAATAAAAATAAGATTCTTTTCATAAAATGATATTTAGTTAATTTCCTTAAAGATAAAAAAAACTGATTAACTATGGTTTTATTGTAAACCATAAAAAAAGTTATGTTGTTTATATTTTTAGACCCTTCAAAACTTATGAAAGTCACTTTAATTTAATAATTTTGTAGTTAGGGATGATTTCTTTCCCACGCTGAATTTTCGAAACTTCTTTTTCGAAAGGATAAAGGTAGATAAGGAATGGTTATTTTATAAATTTTAAAAAATTAAGAAAAATGGCTGTTTTAGACCAATTAACTTCGCAACAAGCGATTGACTTAGAAAACAAATATGGAGCACATAACTACCATCCATTACCAGTAGTATTGAGTAAAGGAGAAGGAGTATATGTATGGGATGTTGAAGGAAAAAAATATTATGATTTTTTATCAGCTTACTCTGCAGTAAACCAAGGGCACTGTCATCCAAAAATTGTTGGTGCAATGGTAAACCAAGCACAAACATTAACGTTAACTTCTCGTGCTTTTTATAACGATATGTTAGGAAAGTATGAAAAATTTGCAACAGAATACTTTGGTTTTGATAAATTATTACCAATGAATACGGGTGCTGAAGCTGTAGAAACTGCTTTAAAAATTTGTAGAAAATGGGCGTATGAAGTAAAAGGAATTGATGAAAACGAAGCACAAATTATTGTTTGTAAGAATAATTTCCACGGAAGAACAACTACAATTATTTCTTTTTCAAACGATCCTGTAGCACGTAAAAACTTTGGTCCGTTTACTGAAGGGTTTATTAAAATTGAATACGATAATTTACAAGCTTTAGAAGAAGCATTAGAAAATAACGATAACATTGCTGGTTTCATGGCTGAACCTATTCAAGGAGAAGCTGGGGTATATGTGCCTTCTGAAGGGTATTTAGCAGCAGCTAAAGCGTTATGTGAAAAGCATAATGTATTATTTATTGCTGATGAAGTACAAACAGGTATTGCACGTACAGGTCAATTATTAGCAGTAAACCACGAAGATGTTCAACCAGATATTTTAATTTTAGGTAAAGCTTTAAGTGGAGGAGCATATCCAGTATCTGCAGTATTAGCGAACGATAGCATTATGAATGTTATTAAACCTGGTAACCACGGTTCTACTTTCGGAGGAAATCCTGTTGCGGCAGCAGTTGCTATTGCAGCATTAGAGGTGGTTAAAGAAGAAAAATTAGCTGAAAATGCTGAGCGTTTAGGTAAAATATTTAGAGAAGAGTTAGCTGAGTTTGCTAAAGAAAACGAGTTAGTAACGTTAGTACGTGGTAAAGGATTGTTAAATGCTGTTGTAATTAACGATACTGAAGATAGTTCAACTGCTTGGGATATTTGTATGAAGTTACGTGATAATGGATTATTAGCAAAACCAACACACGGAAACATTATTCGTTTTGCACCACCATTAGTAATGAACGAAGAACAATTAAGAGACTGTATTAATATTATTAAGAATACTATTACTGAGTTTAAAAAATAAGTTTACAGTACTTGTATATTAAAAAAAGGAACGATTATATCGTTCCTTTTTTTATTGTTATTTATTAGTTTTTAATTACTAAAATATGAAACTAACATTTTTCTAAATGTTATTAAAAATGTTTAATAGAAAGTTAGGTATTTTCCTGTACACTTTTTAAGTTGGTAATTTTTTTGGTGTACAAGTACTGTACACTATTTTTTTTATCAAAATTTTTAGTGTACAACTGTTGTACACTTTTTTAGTTGTAATTTTTTTTGGTGTACAAAAACATAATTAGTTTGCCATTTCATAAATATTTAGGTGTCTTTTTAAGATTCCAGAAGGCGTATTTTTGGTTTCATCAAAAATTCGGGTATCTCCAAAAAGAATAAAGCTTTCTTTGGCTCTAGAAACGGCTACATTTAACATGTTAGGCTTGTTGTCTTTTTCAAAAAACAAGGTTCCTTCATCATCATTAGAATATACAGAACTGAACAAAATAATATTTCGTTCTGCACCCTGTAACGCATGTACCGTACCTAGTTTAATATCGCTTACTTTATAACCTGCATCGGTTAAAGCTTTAGATAATTCTCCTTTTTGACTTGCGAAAGGGGTAATGATTCCTAAAACTGGTTCAATAGCATCTACATTGTAAGCTTCTTGAATGGTTTCTTTGTTTTGCTGTAACCAAGAAATTATGGCTTTTACTTCACTAATGTTTTGACGACTGTTGTATTTGCGTTCACTAACTCCTTCTATATGATATGCCATCATTGATGGAAATGCTTGGTTTTCTTTCGCTTTTCCTTTCATAGGTTTTAAAATTCCATCGTACGCCAATTCGTTACAAAAACTAATAATTTCATCATTACATCGTCTGTGCTCTAACAAAACCAATCCTTGTTCTTTTTTTGCGGGTAGGGGAGTTTCAAATTCGCAGGCATTTTGAGCCATCTTCATAATGCTTCCGCTAGAAGCTAAAAAACCTAATTCGTCTAAATGTGCGTCATTTTGATTTTCAATAATATCAAGACTTGTTAAGTTTCCTTGGTCAATTTTTTTAGGAATAGACCAAATAGGTTCTATTTGTTTTAAATCACCTATTACAAAGGCTTTTTGAGTTAATGAAAATACAGGGATACTTACTTCAGGAGTAACCTGACCTGCTTCATCAATAATTAACAAATCTAAAAAGTTGTATAGCGGTAAGTATTCAAAAATAGGTTTTCCGTTTTCGTTTTCTCCTTGAAATTGACTGTATAAAAAGTGACTTGGTGCTGTATAAAAAGTAGCTACAAAGCACGGAGTAAGCATAGCTCTTCGTTTCCATTTTGCTTTAATAGCATATTCTCCTGTTCCTTTTTCGGTGTTTTCCTCTAACATTTCTCTGGTTTCTAGTAACCAGCGAGCTTCCCAATAATGGGTTGCTAGTAAAAATGCTTTGTGACGTAAATCGATATCTAATTCATCATAAAAGAAACGTTGTGTTGCATCGTTAGAGTTTATTTTTTCATATTCGTATGCCCACATTTGTTCTTCTGAAACAAAAGGAAATCCTTTAATGTTGTTTTCATACTTCCAGTTTTTTAGACTTAAATGCGATTGTAATAACAGGTTTACATTATTTGTACATTCTTTTATATATGCTGCTGCTTTTTTAGCGTCTACTAATGTTTCTGCTGTAGCCTTAAAAATATGTTCAGAATTTCTTGATTCAAACTGAGTTTCATCAATAAAATAGTGCTTTACTTTATCAATAAAATCAGTGTCTTTTACAGCTGTTTTTAAATCGTTCAAAACAGTTCTCCACTCTTGTAGTTTGGAGATTTTAAACGTACTTTTTTTGATAAAATCTTCTTCGTGTACGAGTATGTTGTTGATGTAGTTTACAGCATTTATATAGTTTCTAGAGAAGTCAACACCATCAGCTAAAATATTTTGAATACCAATAATTTCTTCCTGTAAATGATTGCAAACATCGTCAAGTGAATTTGTTTGGGTATTAAAGTAATTACAGTAATTGGTTAAGAAATAGTATTCTGCTTCAGAGATATATTTTTCGTTTTCTAGATTACATAAGGTTCCTTCATGACCAAATAGGTTTCCTTTTAAATAATTGATATTGGCCAGTTTTTTCTCACTTTTTGAACTGGAAGGAAGATAGGTAGCATATCCGTTAAAATCAGGAATCCAACGATTGGCTAATTCTTCCATAGTGCTTTCAGAATTGATAAAACTATCAATAATATTGGTTACTGCTTGGTTGTTGTTTGAACAAGCTAAGATAATCGGTGCTTCTTCTCCGTTAATAGCAGCTTTTACAAATTCGGTAGCAACTAAACTTTGTAAAAGTGTAGTTTTTCCAGTTCCTGGAGGTCCGTTTACAGCGGTAACTGCATTTTCTTCGGCTACTAAATAGGATAGTAATGTTTTACGCTGACTAACTGAAAGTGGAAATTTATTTGACATTTGCCCTAAATGCAAATGGTTATACACTAAAAATCCGTTATCGGTAATGGCTTCTTGTCGTTCTCTAGTATATGGGTTGATGATTTTAGAGAGTACAGGTAATTCATCCGTATTTTTAAGTAGGTTTTCGTACAGAAATAAAATACTTTTTGCTGTAGAAATTTTAGAACTTAAAGCAAAGTAAGTAAGCTCATATTGCGTGGTATAGCGTTCTACTTGATAACGGTATAGGTTGCTAAAAGTTATCGCAGAAAATACTTCATTAATATAGTTCCAGTATTTATCCCAAGGCACAGGGTCTTCGCTATTTTCAAAATCGGGAGCGTCTAGGTCTTTGGCATCTAAAACGGTATCGATAGAAGAGAAGATAAAATCGTTCTTAATATCTGCCATAGGAGTTAGATAGTTACGAACAATTAAAGGAAATCCATCTTTTGGAGCTGATAATTGTCCTGAACGATTTACAATAGCACTAATCCAAAAAGGATGAATAGTGCGTTGTTTGAATTTAGTGTTGTCGGTTTGATAAACTAAATGAAAGGGGGCAATTAATATTTTAGTTTCTTCAACTTTATGCCACTTAGGATTGTCTTTTTTAGTAATTCCTTTTAATCGATTAATTCTACGTTCTTCAACATCTAATAGTTGATTTGCTTGTTTAGAATTGATGAGTGCATTACTTAAATCAGATGATTTTTGATGAAAAAGGTTTTTTATTTTACTAATGTCGATAGCTAAGTTTTCGCTATCTGATAAGCTGTTTTTATAATATTGTAACCAGTTTTTTTCGTCGTTCATAGTTGTTCTCGTGCCCTTGAAATGTGATTTTTTCTGTAAGAAAGGGTGCGAAAATACTATATTCAACGTCTGTAAAAAGGGTTTTTAAAACCTTTTTATTAACGAAAAAATAGGAGAGAGGATAGTGGGTTTGTTTTCAGTAAATTAAAAGATGTAGTATGTTGAAAACACATTTTAAGTCCAGAAATAGATTTTATTTCCAAATAAAAAATTTAAATAAAAAAAATACAATTAAAATAGTACCAATAAGTAGAATAAAAATATCCTTAAAAGCTTTTTTGTTTTCTGGATTCATATACTTCTATTGTTAAAACTTACTGCCTTGCATAATAATGATAATCTTTAATCACAGTATCTATAAATTGGGCAGGTTTTTGCTCTGTGGTAATTCCTGTTAACTCAATAACTTTTGTATGTAGTTTTAAAATTACTTTATGATTTCTTTTCTTCATGGCATCTCTATATACCCTTGTAATGGTATGAATATCGTTATCACTCAATAGAGTAACTTGTGAATAAGTAGGTGTGTAGTTATCGACTACATCGCTTGCAATAGTATCTTTTAACGTAATTCTTTTCTTTTCAGATATTACAGTAGTTCCTGCAGCAATATCTCCTAAACGTTGCCCTTTTCCGTTCAATAAAATTGTAAGAACTGCAACAGAGCCACTAGCTAAAGTAAAATCAACAAAACGTAGCAACCATCTAATTAAATAACTTCCAAAAGTAGGCTTAGAACCATCTAACTTAACTACTCTTATTTGGTTGAAGTATTTACCAGGTGTTTGTCCGTTCATTAAAATTTCAAAAAGCAAGCTGTAGAAGAATACAGGCAGCCCTAATAAAACAAACAGACTCATATATTCCATACTCATAGGTATATCTAACATACCTATTATAATAGCAATGATAATGTAGTACCCAACAATAAATAAGGCATCGATTAAATAAGAACCAATACGAGTGGTAACATGAGCTACATTTTGACTAATAGCAATGTTTTGGGCTGTTTCTATTTGAAAATTATCCATGAACTAGTTTTTCACTTTTTTTTGTTGATATTTATGCAACTTTTTTTAGTTTAGCGAAGATAAAAATATTCTATGATTAGAGAAACTTCTCAACAAACATGCTTTAATTTTTTAAATACATGAGAGAAGCTGCTTTTGTAAATAAAAATAAAGAAAAGTGGCAACTTTTTGAAGATGCGCTGTATAACAAAAAAGTTATTTCCCCAGATAAATTATCTGATTTATATGTGGAGTTGACTGATGATTTAAGTTACGCTAAAACCTTTTATCCGAACGGAAATACGGTGATATACTTAAATTCTATAGCTTCTGCTGCGCATCAAAAAATATATAAAACAAAAAAAGAAAGTAAAAACAGGTTTGTTAGTTTTTTTAAAACGGAATTTCCTTTGATGTTTTATAGCTATCAAAAACAATTATTGATTGCGTTTTTAGTATTTGCTTTTTTCTCAATTTGTGGTGCTTTTTCAGCAGCAACTGATATTGATTTTGTTCGTTTAATTTTAGGAGACGGTTATGTAAACATGACCTTGGAAAATATTGAAAACGGTGACCCAATGGCTGTTTATAAAAAAGCCAATGAAGTTGATATGTTTATAGGAATTACTGTAAATAATATAAAAGTTGCCATGTATGCCTTCGTTTTAGGAATGCTTTTCTCGGTTGGAACCTTATATATTATGATGCAAAACGGAATAATGTTAGGTTCGTTTTTGTATTTCTTTTATGATAAAGGATTTTTTTGGGAATCGTCAAGAACCATTTGGATTCATGGAACTATAGAAATATCAGTAATTATTATTGCAGGATGTGCAGGTTTGGTATTGGGGAATGGCTTGTTGTTTCCAAAAACCTACTCGCGATTAGAATCGTTTAAAAGAAGTATGAAAGACGGATTAAAAATAATGGTAAGTACTATTCCGTTTTTTATTGCTGCAGGATTTTTAGAAGGTTTTGTAACCCGTCATACAGAAATGCCCGATTGGTTAGCAATTTTAATTATTGTTACCTCATTAGCATTAATCATATTTTATTACGTCATTTACCCAGTTAAAGTTTATAAAAATCAACAAACCCATGCATAAAGAATACGTAGAGTTTAAAAAAGAAAGAGATTTAGGAAGTATTATTTCAGATGCTTTTAAGTTTATAAGATTAGAAGGGAAACAGTTCTTTTTAACCATTTTAAAAGTAGCAGCAATTCCTATTGTAATCACTCTTGTGGCTTCAGTTTATATGACTTATTTATTGTCTGAAATTCCAAATTATGATTCTTTTCAAACATTAAGTTTTGGAGGATCGGGTTTAATAATGGGAGTAGCCTATTTAGTAACAGTTGTTTATGTTAATTTAGCAGGGATGTATTATATCAAATCCTATATAGATAATAAAGGAGTTGTTAAAAGAGAGGAGGTAATAGCGGGTACAAAATCCAAGTTCTGGTCATTTGTAGGGTTTGGAATATTGGCATACTTGATTTTAGTCGCAAGTGTATTGCTGTGTTTTTTTCCTGTATTTTACACAATGACAGCGGTTTCTTTAGGAGCCTCTATTTTAGTGTTTGAAAATGAAGGAGGTTCGTCAGCTATTGGAAAATGTTTTAACTTTATCTCAGGGTATTTTTGGGAAACATTTGGTGTAATAATAGTAGTTTTTTTGTTAATGTTAGTTCTAGGATATGTTTTTCAAATTCCAGCAGTTATTTATCAATTTGCTAAAATGGGAATAAGTGTCGGTAATGATGATCCTACTGCATCAATGTTTAGTGCTTATGGAGATCCTATATACTTACTGTTAAACATGGTGGCTACTGTAGGTAAGTTTTTATTATACTCAATAACCTTGATAACGAATGTACTTCTGTATTTCGATATCAACGAAAGAAAAAATCTTACAGGAACTATTGAAAGAATTGATAGTATAGGACAGTAATCTTTTGAAGCAGTTTCTTTTTTACATAACGTTTTTTATTTGTTCAATAACTCTTTTTTCTCAGGAAGAAAAAAGAGAGGTTCAGTATGATGATACTATTATTGAACAAAAAAAGTTTGATACTCAAAAAATAGAAGAGTACAAGCAAAAAGATGAATTTATATACATCGTAGAAAAAAGAGAACCTACTATTTTAGAAAAGATATGGGACTGGGTAAAACGAACCATCATAAAAATTCTCTCTTATATTTTTGATGATATTACTCCAGCAGTAGGATTTTTACGCGTTGTTTTAAAAGCGTTACCATATGTAATTGCAGGATTAGTGTTGTACTTTATTATTAAATTCTTTTTAAAAGTAAATGCACGTAATATTATTGATGGTAAAAAAAACAAACCTATTGTACACTTATCAGAAGAGGAGGAGTTAATTAAAGATAAAGATTTACCAAAGTTAATTCAGAAAGCAATTTCAGAAGGAAATTATCAGTTAGCAATACGTTATTACTATTTACTATTACTAAAAAACCTGTCTGACAAAGATTTTATCTCTTGGCAACAAGAAAAAACAAACGAAGATTATATAAAAGAGTTATCATCAAAAAAGCAATTGCATAGCGATTTTAAAAAGCTAACTTATTTGTATGACTATGTGTGGTATGGTGAGTTTTCAATAGATAAAGAAAAATTCTTACAAGCGGAGAGTAACTTTAAAAATACATTAGCTAAAATATATTAATTTGGATAAGAAACTAAAAATATACATTGGCTTGTTGGTACTTATAGTACTCGGTATTTTTTATGTCGAGTCTGTAAAACCTAAAGAAATCAATTGGTATCCAAGTTATGCAGCTAAGCATAAGATTCCGTATGGTACGTATGTATTGCATAAAGAAATGCCTAGTTTATTTCCAAAAAGTGAAGTAAAAGATGTCTATCAAAATCCGTACATATATTTAAAAGACGATAAGAATAATGGAACGTACTTTTTTCTTGATAATAAAGTAAATTTTGACAAAGATGAGTTGAATCAGCTTTTAGAGTTTACAGATAGAGGGAATGATGTATTTATAGCAACAAACGGAATTCATTTAGACACATTGCAGATTCAAACCAGCTATTTAACTACTTCGGCATTTGAAGAAAAAGCCTATCAAAAAATGAGTAATCCTATTTTTGGTGGTAAAGAGTATCATTTTGATAGAGATTTTTCAAAGCTGTATTTTTCTGAAGTAGATACTCTTAATACAACTGTTTTAGGTGAGTTGGTAGTGAGGAATGAAAATGATTCTATTATTAGCAAAAAACCAAACTTCATAAAAGTAAAACACGGTCAAGGAAACTTCTATTTACATACATTTCCACAAGCATTTACCAATTACAATATGTTGTTAGATAGCAATTATGAATATGTAGCTAATGTGTTATCGTACTTAAATAATCAGCAAAAAAATGAAGTGGGAGCTGGGGGAGGCTCTAATAGTAGAAGTGCTATTTTATGGGATACCTATTATAAAACAGGAAAAAGTAGAATAACCTCACCTATGCATTATATTCTGTCAACCGAATCGTTAAAATGGGCATATTATATAGGATTGATAGGGGTATTGTTCTTTATTGTTTTTAAAGGGAAACGTAATCAGCGTTTAATTCCTGTAATTACTCCATTAAAAAATCAAACATTGGCTTTTACACGTACCATAGCCAATATGTATTACGAAAAATCAGATCATAAAAATATAGCTGAACATAAAATCAACTATTTTTTAGAGTATATCAGAATAAAATATAGATTATCAACCTTAAAAATAGATGAGCGTTTTTATAAAAACCTTGCTAACAGAAGTGGTAATTCAGAAGAAAAAGTATTTGCTTTATTCAAAAAAATACAGCAAATACAATCAAAATCAAGTATAACCGAAGAGGATTTGGTAGCGTTGAATAAAGCTATTGAAGATTTTAAAGCATATAAAAAAGAGTAGGATGAATACAGAAAATAATCCAGCAGAAGTAACAAACGAACTATTTTCAAGCAGAGTAGACTTGTCGAAATTAAAAGAAGCTGTTATTAAAATAAAAGAACAGTTAGGAAAAGTAATTGTAGGACAAGAAGAGTTTATGGAATTACTGTTGGTTTCTTTACTAGCAGATGGGCATGTATTGATTGAAGGTGTGCCAGGAGTTGCGAAAACGGTAACAGCAAAACTATTAGCAAAAACCATTGCAACTGATTTTAGCCGAATTCAATTTACGCCAGATTTAATGCCTTCAGATGTGTTAGGAACTTCGGTACTAAATATGAAAACATCTGATTTCGAGTTTAAAAAAGGTCCGATTTTCTCTAACATAGTGTTGATTGATGAAATTAACAGAGCGCCTGCAAAAACACAAGCAGCGTTGTTTGAGGTGATGGAAGAAAAACAAATTACGATGGATGGTGAGCGTTATGTTATGAATCCACCATTTATGGTATTGGCAACCCAAAACCCAATAGAGCAGGAGGGAACTTATGCTTTACCAGAAGCTCAATTAGACCGTTTCTTGTTTAAAATAAATGTAGGATATCCTAACTTAGAAGAAGAAATACAAATTATCACTGCTCACAACGATCGTAAAGGAGAACTACCACAAACTAAAGTGGAAGCAGTATTAACTGAGTCTGAATTATTAGAGTACAGAAACAAGGTTTTTGATGTGTTGGTAGAAGAAAAGATTATCAAATATATAGCGCAACTTATTTCTAACACGCGTAACAATGCACATTTGTATTTAGGAGGTTCACCAAGAGCAAGTATTGCAGTATTAATGGCATCTAAAGCATTTGCAGCCATTAACGGACGTGATTTTGTAATTCCAGAAGATGTAAAGAAGAGTATTTACCCTGTATTACGTCATAGAATTATGTTAACTCCTGAACGCGAAATGGAAGGAATGACTGCTGATAAGGTTATTGAAATGATTGTACAATCTGTAGAAGTTCCAAGGTAGTGATTCAATTCTTTAAATCGTTATACATACACAATCGCTTTTTTATCTACATAAGCGCTATTTCGGCATTGTTTTTAATGTCGTTTTGGATTCCTGCGTTGTATTCAGTAACATGGATGTTAGTATGGTTATTTGTGATAGCGATGTGTGTTGATGTGCTCATTTTATATCGATTAAAAAACGGGTTTTCAGCAAAAAGAATTGCATCAGAAAAACTGTCGAACTCTGATGATAATGAAATAGCAATTACGCTTGAAAATAACTATCCGTTTCAAGTTTTTATTTCGTTGATAGATGAATTACCTGCTCAATTCCAAAAAAGAGATTTTGAACATGCAATGTCTTTGAAGCCTGGAGAGAAGTCTACTTATGCATACAATGTAAGACCTGTTGAAAGAGGAGAGTACAAATTTGGAAGAGTAAACGTGTTTGTATCCTCTTTTTTACAAATGTTTTCTAAACGTTACTTGTTTTCTGCGGAAGAAAGTGTGAAAGTATATCCGTCGTACATACAAATGAAAAAATACGAGTTTTTGGCAATGCACAATAACTTAACGGAATTTGGAATGAAGAAGATACGACGAATAGGGCATACAATGGAGTTTGAGCAAATAAAAAACTACATTCCTGGTGATGATGTACGTACCATAAACTGGAAAGCAACTGCTAAAAGAGCAGAGTTAATGGTGAACCAATATCAAGATGAAAAATCGCAACCTATTTACTCTATAATAGACTTAGGACGTGTAATGAAAATGCCTTTTGAAGGATTAAAGTTACTAGACTATGCCATTAACTCAACGTTAGCTTTTTCAAACATAGCTTTATTAAAGAATGATAAAGCTGGGATGCTGACTTTTTCTAAAAAAGTAGAAAAAATAGTAGCTGCAAGTAATAAGAAAACAAATTTATCGGTAATAAACGAAGAGTTGTATAACATAACTACCGACTTTTCAGATGCTAATTTTGCATTGTTGTATGGAAACATCAAACGAAAAATAAATCAACGTAGTTTGTTGATTTTATATACTAATTTTGAACATATATCTGCCTTAAAACGACAATTACCCTATTTAAAAGCAATAGCCAAAAAGCACTTGCTCGTAACTGTTTTCTTTGAAAACACTGAGTTAGACACTTTGATCACTGAAAATGCAGAAGACTTGCAAAGTGTATATCACAAAACGATTGCAGAGAAATATGCTTACGAAAAACGTTTGATGATAAAAGAGTTAGAGAAAAATGCAGTACATGCTATTTTAACCAAGCCTCAACATTTATCCGTAAATGTAATTAATAAATACCTTGAGTTTAAAGCTAAAGGAATGATATAAAAAAAGCGACCATTTTGGTCGCTTTTTTTATATCCTGCAATGTTTTTGCAGTGTACAGACTTATGTTTGTATCGTTGCAACAAAAAATATAGTATTAATAAAAAATTGAAATTATGAATAATGATTTTAAAGTAAAAAATCTATCAAAAGAAGAGTTAAATAGTATAAATGGAGGACGTATTGTTTACCCATGGGAATTAGTGGAAGCTGGAGCTGTAATTTTAGGTGTTTTGGCAGAAGATTGGATAGAAGGATTTAAATTAGGTTCAAGAGAAGTTTAAAAAACATAAAATGGAAGATTCAAAATTAATTAGTTTAAGTAAAGAGGAGTTACTAGAGGTAAACGGAGGTGGTTTTTTTGACTATGTTGAGTCGTTAGTTATACTTAATGGATATGTAACTGGAAGAGTGCTTGATAATATCCATGGTTTATATGATGGACTTGCAGGAGTAGATAAACATTAATAAAAAAACATTAAAAAATGAAAGAATTATCAATTAAAGAACAAATCGAAATTAACGGAGGAACAGATAAAGATTATGAATTAGGGTATGCTATAGGTTCACATATAAGACAAGGTATAGAAACAATAATAAGTTGGTTTAAATAAAAAAAAGCGACCATTTGGTCGCTTTTTTATTATTATTGATACTGTTCTAAAGCTCTGTTGTACTCTTCCATAAGAACATCCCAATCTGTTGTTGCAACTCTATAAATAGTCATTGACAAATAAATCGCATTTAATATTAAAGCAATCATAGCAACTGTTTTAGCTGTTTTTATAGACTTGATTGTAGCAGCATTGTATTGCTCAGGATTCGCTTCAGCTTCTTTTAGTTTATTGTTTGCCATAATAAAAGCAGGTGTAGCTAATACAATACCTAATCCAGCAAAACAACAACATAAAAAACTGATTACTGATAATACATAAATAGCAGTTGGGTTAAATTGTTTTTCCATAGTTTTTCTAAAGTTTAAATTAATTGATTCATTTTTATAACATAACTACTTACAATAATAAGTATGTTAATAATAGCCAATATACTGATTATTTTTTGAGCATATTTTACTTTGTAGAAGAAGTTAATACTAACAGCAATAGCTAACAGCAGTAAAGTATATATAGCAGGATACATTTTAAAAGCAGCTATAAACTCACCATGGAAAACTAAACTTAAAGCACGTTGAATACCACAACCTAAACAATCCACTCCAAAGAATTTTTTGTTTAAGCAGGGTAGCATATAATCTTCTAATTGTAAAGGCATAGGTTATTATTTGAACATATCCATTCCAGGAATATTAGGCATTCCGCTTTTAGCAGCAACAGCCAATTCTTGTTCGTTAATTTCACCAGCACGTTTTAATGCTTTGTTTAGTGCTAAGATTAAATAGTCTTCTAATTCTTCTTTGTCTTCTAACAAAGATTCATCTACTGTAATAGCTTTAACTTCACGATTAGCAGTTACTGTAACTTTTACGTTTCCTCCAGCAATTGTTTCATCAATTAAAACAGTATCTAATCGCTTTTTTGTTTCTTCTACTTTTTGTTGGGCTTCTTGTAATTTACCCATCATTCCAGAAATATCTCCAAACATTGTTGTACAGTTTTTTATGATTTACTTAACAACAAAAATAGTATTTTCACAGGAAATATAAACCAACTTAAAAAATGAAAAAAATAATGCTATCGGCTTTGTTTTTTAGTCTTATTTTTGGTTCTTGCAAAAAACAAGAAATGAATAAAGATATCAAAGCCCCAGTTGCAGAAAAGCAACCGACTAAGTTAGAGAAACATGGAGATGTTCGTACCGATGATTACTTTTGGATGCGTTTAACCGATGAGCAAAAGAATGCTAAAGTTAAAGACGAGCAAACCCAGAAAGTATACGATTATTTAAATGCAGAAAATGCTTATTATGAAGAAATAACAAAAGAGACTAAAGAGTTTCAAGAAGCGTTGTTTCAAGAAATGAAAGGTCGTATAAAAGAAGATGATGAGTCAGTACCATATAAAAAGGATGGATACTTTTACATTACACGTTATGAAAAAGGACAGCAATACCCAATTTATAGCCGTAAAAAAGAAACTTTAGAGGCTGAAGAGGAAATCATGTTCAATGTGAATAAAGAAGCAAAAGGATATGATTATTTTCAGTTAGGAGGGCTAAATGTGTCTACTGACAATAAGATGGTTGCTTTTGCTACAGATACCGTAAGTCGTAGACAATATTTTATCAGAATTAAAAATTTAGAAACTGGTAAAGTTTACAAAGATATTATTGAGAATACCACCGGAGGTTCGGTTTGGGCTAATGATAATAAAACATTGTTTTATGCTAAAAAAGATCCTGTAACCTTACGTTCTTCAAAGATTTATAAACATACTTTAGGTTCAGACGCATCTTTAGATGAATTAGTATATGAGGAAAAAGATGATACTTTTGGAGCTTTTGTTACCAAATCAAAATCTAAAGATTATATCATAATAGGTTCGTATAGTACGGTTTCAACTGAGTACCACGTATTAGATGCTAATAATCCTGATGGAGAATTACAAATAATTCAACCTCGAGAGCGTGATTTAGAATATGAAGTAGCACACTACGGAGATCATTTTTACATTAAAACCAATAAGGACGGAGCAACCAATTTTAAGTTGATGAAAACTCCTGTAGATAAGCCAGGAAAAGAAAATTGGGTAGATGTAATTCCACATAGAGAAGATACGTTATTTGAAGACTTCTCAATTTTTAAAGATTATTTAGTTTTAGAAGAAAGAAATGAAGGATTAAATAAGATCCGTATCAAACGATGGGATGGAGGAGAAGACTATTATTTGCCTTTTGATGAAGAGACTTACTCAGCAGGAGTATATGGAAATCCAGAATTTGATACTGAGGTAATCCGTTATTCATATAACTCAATGACAACTCCAAGCTCTGTGATTGATTTCAATATGAAAGACAGATCAAAAGAGGTTAAAAAAGAACAAGAAGTTTTAGGAGGAAAGTTTGATAAAAATAATTATGTAAGTAAGCGTATTTGGGTGCCTGCGCGTGATGGTAAAAAAGTAGCGTTATCAATTGTACACCATAAAGATACTAAGCTTGATAAAGACACACCAGTTTTACAATATGCATATGGTTCTTACGGATATACTATTAATGACGGATTTTCAACAACACGTTTAAGTTTATTAGACCGCGGATTTGTATATGCATTAGCACATATTAGAGGAAGTCAGTATTTAGGACGTGAATGGTACGAAGATGGTAAAATGTTGAATAAGAAAAACACATTTACCGATTTCATTGACTGTTCTAAGTATTTAATTGATCAAGGATATACATCTCCAGAACATTTGTATGCAATGGGAGGTTCTGCTGGAGGACTACTAATGGGAGCTATCATTAATATGAATCCTGAATTGTATAATGGAATAATTGCTGCAGTACCATTTGTAGATGTAATTTCTACGATGTTAGATGATAGTATTCCATTAACTACAGGTGAATATGACGAATGGGGAAATCCTAATGATAAAGAATATTACGATTATATTAAGTCATATTCTCCATACGATCAAGTAGAAGCAAAAGCATATCCAAACATGTTGGTAACTACAGGTTTACATGATAGTCAAGTACAGTACTGGGAGCCAGCGAAATGGGTTGCGAAGTTACGTGAGCTAAAAACTGATAACAATATGTTATTCTTACATACTAATATGGAAACAGGCCATGGAGGAGCTTCAGGAAGGTTCGATGCATTAAAAGAAACTGCAGAAGAATATACGTTCTTTTTAATGTTAGAAGGTAAGTTAAAAAAATAATTATATTTTTGCGCTCGATTGAGTGTAAGTGTCATTGCGAAAGCAACGAACAATCTCAACAGATTTTTCGTGTCTAATTTTCGTAATGACACTTTTTCTTATTTAAAGACTATAATGAAGAGACATCAAGGTATAACCAATTCAATAATAGATTTAGTAGGTCAAACCCCCATGATTCAACTGCATAGAATTACCCAAGATTTACCGGGTACATATTATGCAAAAGTTGAAGCTTTTAATCCGGGGCACTCTGCTAAAGATAGAATTGCGTTACATATCATAGAAACGGCAGAACAAAAAGGAATAGTAAAAGAAGGAGATATTATTGTAGAAACAACCTCTGGTAATACAGGGTTTTCATTAGCAATGATAAGTATCGTAAAAGGTTATCGTTGTATTTTAGCAGTAAGCGATAAGTCTTCTCAAGATAAAATAGATATGCTAAAATCGATGGGGGCAGAAGTGCATGTATGTCCTGCAAATGTTACTCCAGACGATCCTCGTTCTTATTACGAAGTAGCTAAACGATTGCATAGAGAAAATCCAGGGTCTATTTATATCAATCAGTATTTTAATGAGTTGAATATTGAAGCACATTACAAGAGTACAGGACCAGAAATTTGGGAACAAACAGAAGGAAAAGTGACCCATGTAGTCGCAGCTAGTGGAACAGGAGGAACAATTTCTGGAACTGCACGATATTTAAAAGAGCAAAATCCAGATATACAGATTCTTGGGGTAGATGCAATGGGGTCTGTAATTAAAAAATATCACGAAACTGGTGAGTTTGATGCAAATGAAATCAGTCCGTACAAGATAGAAGGATTAGGAAAGAACTTAATACCTACTTCTACAGATTTTGATGTGGTAGACGTTTACGAAAAAGTATCAGATAAAGAAGCTGCTTTAAAGGCCAGAGAGTTAGTAAAAGCAGAAGGAATTTTCGCAGGGTATACTTCAGGAGCAGCTTTACAAGCTACGCAACAATACGCCGATAATGGATTTTTTGATGAAAATAGTGTAGTAGTAGTAATTTTACCAGATCATGGTTCTCGTTATATGAATAAGATTTATTCTAATAACTGGATGGAAGAGCAAGGTTTTTTATAAGCCTTGTACGATAAAACTATAAAATTTCGCTTTTGTTTTTATACATAAGCAATAGCGGAATTAATGATGTAGTTTTAAAATAAAACATCATTCATTTGGGGGGCGGTTGCTATTGCTTATGTTCAGTGCTAGGAGTTATATTTTTTTAACCTCCCACATAGCACCATTTTTAGTAGCAATTTTTTCTAAATATCCCTTTTTCATGAGGTCATTTAATAATTGTTCACTTTGTATTCTAGGAATTCCAGATAATTCTGAATACTCTCTAACAGTTAGTGAATTATATTTGTCGAATAAAGTTTTCCAGTCCTTAGCATATTCACTTTTAGAAACTGTAGGTTTAATTTTTAAAATAGCCATTTCATAGAAAGCATACGCTTTAGAACCATATACGATTTCTTGGTTACCAGAATTGTCTTCAAAATACATTGTAGGAAAACCTCTTACTCTATAAGCTCTTGCTAATTTTAAATCTTCTTCAAATAATAATCTAGCTTTTCCTTCATAGTCAGTTTTTAATAAATCAACATCAAGTCCCACATTTTTTGCAGCAGTAGCCATGTGCTCCCATTTAGCAATGTTTTTCTTTTTTAAGAATACCATTTCTCGCAGTTCCCTTAAAAACAAAATAGCTTTGTCTTTATCTTGTAACTGAGCAGCTTTAAAAGCAATTGAAGGAGGATAAGAAGAATCTAAAGGATCTTCTAACCATACATCACCATCTATAGGCATATCGTAGTAAACGCTAACTTCGTCCCAATGATGAGCAACATCTGAAGGTTTGCTTATTCCTCCACTGTTATAACTCCAATCAGGTAATAAACCTCCCATTCTATAATCAATTTCAATATCTTGTCCGTATTCTAGCTTTAACTTTCTTAATTGTGGCTCTATAGCCCAACAAGAAGAACAGATAGGATCAGTAAAGTAAACTACCTTTATTTTGTTTTCTTTAGGTTGGTCTTTTTTTACAATAGAGTTTTTGGTACTATCACTTGCTACTTCACACATTCCTGTTTGTGGATCACATAAAAGCGGATTTGCGTTCGATGTTTGTTCGTTCATGTTGTTTGTTTTTGACTGTCCTTTGCAAGCTGCAAGATTTAACAAGGCAATAAATACTATTAGTACATTAATATTTTTAACCATGTTCTTATTTGTTTTACAATTGATTTATAAAGCAAAACTATGATAGATAACTAGTATATTTGGCATGAGTTTCCTAAAGGAAAGTACTTTCCTCTAGGAAACTACCTTAGTGATTAAAGAATAAATTGAAAGAGTTATATCGGTGAAAAAATCAGTAATAAATAATACACCTATTTGTCAGGTTAGAATGCAGGCTATAAGTGATGCCATGAGTATATTATCAGGAAAATGGAAATTCCATATTTTAGGAACTTTGATAGAAGGTAATAAACTAGGGTTTATGGATTTATTGCGAGAAATAGATGGAATTGGATCGAAAATGCTATCGAAAGAATTGCAAGATTTAGAAGTGAATCGTTTGGTTAACAGAACGGTGAAGAATACCAAACCCATCACTGTTGAATATACCATTACAGAATATGGTAAAACACTAGCTCCTTTAATTGATAATTTAGCAAACTGGGGAATTAACTATAGGCAATTGGTGTGTGAGGATAAGTAAGTGATTTAAGATTTATTCTGATAACTGGATGAAAGAGCAAGTAGTTTTGTAGGTTTATTGGCAACGAATTGTAGCTGGTATTGTATTTAGTTCTTCATAAATTTGTTTGATGTGCTCTTCCTTAATACCATATCCATCTGAGGATATTTTAATTTGATTTTGATTGTCTTTAATGATAAAAAAAACAAACAATGTGAAAGTTGTAAAAGGTGAATGGTTTATTTTAGAAACTACTAATTCATCTAATTTTAAAGATGCTTTTCTGCAAGAATTAAAACCTGAAAATTTATTTATAACTAAAATTTGGTTATCATAATCGATATAAATACTATCTAATTTTACTCTAGAGAAGTAGATAAATATTTTGACAATGATGACAAATTCAAAGATTATTATAAATTTTACTATATCCATAACTTCTGGTTTTGACCATGTAATTAAATTAATTAGTAGGGACCAGAATAAAGCTATGGGGATAACTATAAAAAATTGTTTGATAAAATCAATATATTTTAATCTTCTGTTATTTTTAAAAATCTTTTTCATATAAATTAAACACAAAATAAAAATATAGTTAACTGTTAGTAAATTGCTACATGGATATTACTCATACAACAAATACTGCTCACGTACTTTTTTAAAATTATCTAAATCTTGTTGCCAACTAGTTTTAATTTCTTTTTTTGAAAGCCCCTGTTCAATTTGTTGTTGTAGCTTTTTAGTACCTGCTAATTTGATGAAAAAAGAATTGAAAAAATCTTTTTTAGGAGATTGTTGATAAGCTTTTAATAACCAGCTAAGGTTTAAGTTAGCTAAACGTTCTGAAGCGCTTAAATCTTCTCCAAAACACATCTTTTCTTTATGTTTTGGATGCTTTGCTCCTTCGTTGGGCTGTGGCGTAAAGCTAAAGTCAGATTTTTCTAAAAAAGGTGAACCATACACTTGAAACTGTTTATTGGTGCCTCTTCCAGCAGATACATTGGTTCCTTCAAAAAAACACAAACTAGGGTATAAGTTTATCGAAACATCGTTTGGTAGGTTAGGAGATGGTTTTATTGGTAAACTATACGTTGATTGATGTGTATAATTTTCTAAAGGAATTACGGTTAAGTCACACTGAATACCATTCGCTAACCATTTTTCTCCGTTAATCATTTGTCCGTATTCTCCAATCGTCATTCCGTAAACTACAGGAACAGGGTGCATACCTACAAAGCTTTTATGCTCAGGTTCTAAAACAGGTCCGTCAATATAGTGACCGTTAGGATTAGGTCTGTCAAGTAATACTACTCGGATTCCAAGTTCAGCACAAGCTTCCATTACATAATGTAGCGTAGAAATATAAGTATAAAAGCGAGCCCCCACATCTTGAATGTCAAAAACAACAATATCAATTCCATTCAATTGTTCTGGTGAAGGTTTTTTGTTTTTTCCGTACAAGGAGATGATCGGAATCCCCGTTTTTACATCTTTTCCATCAGCTATCGCTTCACCAGCATCAGCTTTTCCTCTAAAACCATGCTCAGGAGCAAATACTTTTTGCACGTTAATTCTATCGTAATTATGTAAATAATCTACTAAGTGATGTTGTACTATTTCAGACCCCATAATGTTAGGTGCAACTTCAGCTCGTTGTAATACTTGTAAAACAGAGGTTTGATTTGCAACTATGGCAATATTTTTATTTTTTAAAAGAGGAAGGTATAGGTCAGTTCTATCAGCACCCGTTTTAATTGTTTTTGGTTTTTCTTGTTTTATAACTTCTTTAGCGGTAGATTTTTTTTGCTGTTGTGCACAAGAAGAAAATTGAAAACTCAATACTAAAAAAAGTAAAAAAACGTAATTAAAAGAAAGCTTCATCTATAAAAAATTAAAACATAAAGGTACAGATTTCTATTTTTTAAGAATAATAAAAGTTAAAGAATTAAAACCTAGGTATTCTTCTCTTTCTTTACATAAGAATTAATTACTTTTGGTTTTGTAAAAAAGAAAACATTTGAATTTCGAACTATTCATAGCAAAACGAATCATTGCTGGAAAACAGTATAAAAGCAGTATTTCATCACCAATTATTACCATTGCCACTATTGCCATTGCTCTTGGTGTAGCTATTATGTTAATAGCAGTGTCAATTACCTCAGGATTCCAGAATAAGGTGCGTGATAAAATGACAGGCTTTAAAGGACATATTCAAATTGTAAATTACGATAATAACAATTCAGATGTTTCCACAGTTCCTATTGATATTAACCAAGAGTTTTATCCAGAATTTAAAAATATTGAAGGCATAAAAAAAGTACAACCTTTTGCCAATGTAGGAGGAATTATAAGAACTCCAACTGATTTTGAAGGAATCATTTTTAAAGGTGTTACTGCTGATTATGACTTTACTTTTTTTAACGAATGTTTAGTAGAAGGTCGTTTACCAGATTTTTCGCAAGATAGAAATAGAGAAATTATAATTTCAGAATCCATAGCAAACCGATTACATTTTAAAGTTAACGATACAATTCAAACTTGGTTTGGAGCAGAAAATAGTAGTTTGAAGTTTAAGTCTAGAAAGCCAGTTATTGTAGGAATATACAATACAGGTTTTGAACAGTTTGATAAGATTATGTTGCTGGGCGATTTAAGAGAAGTTCAAAAAATTAATCGTTGGAAAGATAATGAGATAGGAGGTTTTGAAGTATTGATTGATGATTATGATAAGCTTAAAGAAAAAGGAGATGAAGTATATACAAGTATTGGTGCAACCCTAAATAGTATTACAATTGTAAGTAATTATCCTGCTATTTTTGAATGGTTAAAGCTACTAGATAATAACGTGTGGTTTATTATCGGAATCATGGTATTAGTTGCAGGAATAAATATGGTAACAGCATTGTTAGTGCTTATTTTAGAGCGTGTACAAATGGTCGGTATTTTAAAAGCATTAGGAAGTGTAAATTGGAGTATCCGAAAAATATTTTTATACAATGCTTCTTACTTAATTTTAAAAGGGTTGTTCTGGGGAAATCTTATTGGGCTTAGTATTCTCTTAACTCAGAAATATACGAAGTTAATAAGTTTAGATCCTGAAACCTATTATGTGTCAACAATGCCTGTAGATATTAATTTCTTAGCAATTTTATTGTTGAATGTAGGTACGTTAGCATTGTGTTTTTTAATGCTAATTGTTCCTTCATACATCATCACAAAAATCCGCCCTTCAAAATCCATTCGATTTGCTTAGTTTTGCATAACATTAATTAGATATGAAGTACGCAAAAAATATATTAGAAACTATTGGTAACACACCTTTAGTTCAGTTAAACTCAGTAACAAAAGAAGTAGATGCTTTAGTATTAGCTAAGGTAGAAACGTTTAATCCAGGAAACTCTGTAAAAGACCGTATGGCACTTAAAATGATTGAAGATGCCGAAGCAGATGGTCGTTTAAAACCAGGAGGTACTATCATTGAAGGTACTTCAGGAAATACAGGAATGGGATTAGCATTAGCAGCTATTGTAAAAGGGTACAAATGTATTTTTGTAATCTCAGATAAACAATCTAAAGAGAAAATGGATATTCTACGTGCAGTAGGGGCAGAGGTAGTTGTTTGTCCTACGAATGTAGAGCCGGATGACCCTCGTTCATATTATTCTGTTTCTAAACGTTTAGGTGAAGAAACACCAAACTCTTGGTATGTAAATCAATATGACAATCCGTCAAATGCACAAGCACATTACGAGCAAACTGGACCAGAAATTTGGGAACAAACAGATGGTAAAATCACACATTTTGTAGTTGGAGTAGGAACAGGAGGAACTGTTTCAGGTACAGCTAAGTTTTTAAAAGAAAAGAATCCGAATATTAAAATTTGGGGAGTAGATACGTACGGATCTGTATTCAAAAAATATCACGAAACAGGTATTTTTGATGAGAATGAAATCTACCCATATATCACTGAAGGTATTGGTGAAGATATTTTACCTAAGAATGTTGATTTTTCTTTAATTGATGGATTTACAAAGGTAACCGATAAAGATGCTGCTATTTACACCCGTAGAATAGCTAAGGAAGAAGGTATTTTTGTAGGTAATTCTGCTGGATCAGCAATTAAAGGATTGTTACAATTAAAAGATGAGTTTAAACCAGATGATGTAGTAGTAGTGTTATTCCACGATCATGGAAGTCGTTATGTAGGAAAAATGTTTAATGACGATTGGATGCGTGATAGAGGCTTTTTAGAAGAAGAAATTACTACTGCGGAAGATTTAATTAAAGATCATATAGATAAACCGTTAGTAACTGTTCAAACAGAAGAATTAGTGTCTCATGCTATCGAAAGAATGCGTGCATTTAAAATATCACAAATTCCTGTAAGAGACGCAAATGGATTTGTAGGCTCTGTAGATGAATCAGCATTATTACATAGTTATTTAGAAGATAAAAACATAGCAGAAAAGCCTATTAAAGATGTAATGGGTAAAGCATACCCTACAGTTAAAAAATCAGCTTCTATTGATGAGGTTTCAAAGTTAATTAATAAAGAGAACCAAGCTGTATTAGTTGATTTAGAAAACGGTAAACATCATATCATAACTAAATATGATATTATTAGAGCTATTTAAGTAACTTTATTATAAATACAAAAACAGGAAGCCCGCTCAATTGAGCGGGCTTCTTTGTTAATCAACTAATTCAAATAATTTACACAATGAAAACAATGTTACTTGCTTACGGTATTGTTGTTTCCAATATCTGTGCCAAAATTATAAATAAAAAGGCGTACTTTATTTAATTTTTAATTATTTGACATTTTTTTAACGTTAAACCGTTAAAAAGTTAAGGATATTTTAATTTAAGGTTAGCTAGCGTGTTTATGTGCTTTGTATGAAGAACGTACTAAAGCACCGCTTTCTACATACATAAAGCCCATTTCTAATCCTAATGTTTCGTATTTTTTGAACTGTTCAGGAGTTATAAATTCTTTAACAGGTAAGTGTTTTTTACTAGGTTGTAAATATTGTCCGATAGTAATAACATCTAATCCAACACCACGTAAATCTTTCATGGTTTGTATTACTTCATCTTCTGTTTCTCCTAAACCAAGCATAATTCCAGATTTAGTACGCATTCCGTTTTCTTTTAGGTATTTTAAAACACCTAAACTACGATCATATTTTGCTTGAATACGAACTTCACGAGTTAAACGGCGTACTGTTTCCATATTATGAGAAACTACTTCAGGTGCTACTTCAATGATTCGATCTATTAATTTTTCGTTTCCTTGAAAGTCAGGGATTAGAGTTTCTAAAGTGGTATTAGGATTTGCTCTACGGATAGCTTGTACTGTTTCAGACCAAATAATAGAACCTCCATCTTTCAAGTCATCACGGTCAACCGAAGTGATTACAGCATGTTTAATATTCATTAATTTAATAGAACGAGCTACTTTCTCAGGTTCATCCCATTCAACAGTATCTGGGCGTCCTGTTTTAACACCACAAAATCCACAAGAGCGTGTACAGGTGTTACCTAAAATCATAAAGGTAGCAGTACCTTCTCCCCAGCATTCTCCCATATTAGGACAACTTCCGCTAGTACAAATGGTGTTCAGTTTATATTTATCAACTAGTCCTCTTAGTTCCGTGTATTTTTTTCCTACAGGTAATTTTACACGTAACCATTTTGGTTTTTTCGTTCTTTCTGGTGTTGCTAAAGTTTCGTTTGCCATTCCATAAAAATTGAACTGCAAATTTACGAAGAAAAGATTTATAAACTAAGTAAAAACCAAATACTAAATCCGAACAAAAAAACAATACCTATAAGACTCAAGATACGTAACCCTATACTTGGTCTGTATTTTTTAGGAGTGTGTTTACCAGTAATTAATATATAGTTGAGAATAGCATAAAAAGGAGCTGTTAAAAAAGATAAAACTGTGGCTATTCGTACAAGAAATACCATATCACTTAAAAAATAATATAAAATAATAGAGGTTCCAAGTGTTAACAATATCAACCAAAACCAATACCCTAGTTTTATTTTTTTTGAAAAAAGTAAAAAAGAAGATTTTTCCATAGCTCTTGGAGAAGCATCTAATGTTGTAATGGTAGTGCTAAACATGGTTGTAAAAGCTGCAACACCAATGAATACAGAAGAAAATTCACCTAAGTTTTTTGTGTATAAATTTATTAGTTGAGAAGCAAAAACAGTTCCTTTACTAGAGAATGATTCTCCCGACTGATACATAACTAATGCACCTAACATAACAAAACAAACCCCCAAAAATAAAGCTCCAATATATCCAACATTAAAATCAAAAATAGCTTGTTTAGGTTTTATTTTTATAAAAGTAGTTTTGTCTTTTTCTACTGACCATAAAGAGTGCCAAATAGAAATATCTAACGGTGCAGGCATCCAGCCAAGGAAGGCAATTAAAAAGGTTACCTGTGCTGTTCCACTTGGTACTATTTGTTGAAAACTAAAGCCTTTATCAGTTTTAACTAATGCAATGTTAACGGCTACTATAGTGCTAATGGTTAAAATAGCAATAATGTATTTCATTAAGTTATCTAAAAACTTGTATTTACCTATACCTAATAGAACAATACTAACGAGCATGATAAGTATTGACCACGCAACTAAATCGAGTGAAATACCGAAAAGATTAGAGGCTAAACTAGCTGTAACAATAGTAACAGCTGCTTGTATGGTAAACATAGTAGCAAGATTTAAGATAAAGTAGCTGATTAAAACTCCTTTACCGAGTCTTTTATAACCATCTAAAAGTGTTTCCCCTGTTGCTGTAGCATATCGAGGACCAAATTGAAAAAAAGGGTATTTGATAATGTGTACTAGGAGTAAAGCCCATAGTAAACCAAAGCCAAAATCGGCACCAGCTCTAGTTGATTGTACTAAATGAGAAACACCTATGGCAGCACCAGCAAATAATAGTCCAGGGCCTAATAGGTTTAAGAGAGATTTTTTCATGAAAAAGAGAGCTTAAGAGTTTAAATAGTCACCATCTTTTAACTTTTCAAACAAAGTTTCTAGATGCTTTTTTTCTTCTCTTTTTGGTTGAAATTCTTTTTTATGTAGATATTTTCTTGTTGCATTAAACTGTAAAATCATAAAGTTTTGATTTTTATGGTTTTGCAATTTATGATTTCTTTATTATTTCAGCTAATAATTTTTTTGCACGTAATAATTTTACTTTTACATTATTTATCGGTTCCCCAATTTGTTCAGAAATTTCTTTATAACTTAATTCTTGAAAGTAACGAAGGTTGATGACATCTTGATACTTTGGTTTTAATTTTTTAATGTCTTTTAGAAGTTTCGCTAAGTTTTGTTCAGTAATAATTTTGTCTTCAGGAGAAGGAGCGTCATCAACAACAGCATACACTTCTTTTTCTTGTTCTTCAGTTGTTTGTGTATATATGGTAGATTTTTTCTTTCGAAGAGAATCGATGTATACGTTTTTAGAAATTGTAATTAACCAAGTTTTAAACTGATAGTTTTCATCAAAAGTTTCAATTCTGTCAAAAGCTTTGGAAAAAGTTTGAATAGTAATATCTTCAGCATCGTTATCATTTTTAGTTTTTTTAAGCTGAAAAGCGTACACGGTTCCCCAAAAAGTATCTAACAAATAATTAAAAGATATTTGATTTCCTTTTTTCGCTTGTTGAATGTGGTGGAGTACTTTTTCTTGATTTATTTCCAATGCCTAGGTTTCGAAATTTGATTTGATATAAAGATACTAATTTGCAGCAATACTATACAAATATCAAGGAAGGGTAATAAGAAAACAAAATTTTCTTAATGGACATTTCCAAGATAGAAATGTTGAATAAATATACTACCTGTAGAGTTATAACTACTACAAAAGTGTAGATAGTATTTTAAATATTATAAAAAAAGTAAATAGTTAAGCGGTGCTTACTTAGTTATGTTGAGGCTCATTACAAGTATCAAACTGGTCAGGGGTTTTACCACAAAATCCGCAAGCTTCACCGCTTTCGTTTAGCATTGGGTTTTGACTAGCACATGTACCAGCAAATTCCCCGTCTTTTTTTGCCCAAATTTTAATGGCAATTCCTGCAAAAGCTAAAGCTAATAATCCTATGGTAACAAAAATTAATTTCATGATGTATTATTTTGTGCTACAAAGATACGAACTTCCCCTTTTTTAATAGAATTAAAATATCTAAGATTTAAGTAGATGTGATTTTTAAACCTTTTTTAGAAGTAATAGTCTTAACTAAAACTATTAAAAATGAAACGAATACTTAAACCTCTAATTTTAGCATTAATTATTATGCAGTTTTCTTCTTGTGGAAATGATACTTCAACGATTACAGAAGAAGAGAATTCAACACCAATTGAAGGTTCAAAACCTAATATTTTATTGATCATAGCTGATGATATGGGGCTTGACGCAACTCCAGGATTTAATGTCGGTTCAGAAAAACCAAACACTCCCAACCTTCAAAATATGATTAACAACGGAGTTCGTTTTACTAATTTATGGTCTTATCCAACGTGTACACCAACAAGAGCAAGTATTTTAACAGGTAAGTACGGTTTTCGAACTAACGTTATGAAAGTAGATGATGTTATGTCGACTTCAGAAACATCTTTACAACAGTTTTTAAAAAGTAATAATTCAGGTTATAGTAATGCTGTGATAGGAAAATGGCATTTATCTAGAGATACGAATCATCCTACTCAAATGGGAGTTGATTATTATGCAGGGTTATTAAATGGCGCTGTACAATCTTATACAGATTGGAGTTTTACTCAAAACGGAGTAACAAATACTTCTAATGAATATACAACAACAAAATTTACAGATTTAGCAATTAACTGGGTAAAGAATCAAGAGCAACCTTGGTTTTTATGGTTAGCATATAATGCACCACATACACCGTTTCATTTGCCTCCAACAAATTTACATTCTCATGGTAATCTACCAACAGATGAAGCAAGTATTAATGCAAATCCGTTACCTTATTATTTTGCGATGATCGAAGCAATGGATTCAGAAATAGGAAGGTTGTTAGATTCAATGTCTCAAGCAGAAAGAGACAATACAATTTTTATTTTTATAGGAGATAACGGCACACCAAATCAAGTAATACAAGAATACCGAAGTAGAAGAGCAAAAGGAACAGTATATCAAGGTGGAGTTAATGTTCCTATGATAATTTCAGGTAAAGGAGTTAATAGAATTAATCAAATAGATAA
This sequence comes from Tenacibaculum sp. DPLXC6, assembly GCF_056815515.1. Taxonomy (NCBI): domain Bacteria; kingdom Pseudomonadati; phylum Bacteroidota; class Flavobacteriia; order Flavobacteriales; family Flavobacteriaceae; genus Tenacibaculum; species Tenacibaculum sp. DPLXC6. Next base: position 898,251 of record NZ_CP141806.1, on the reverse strand, counting down.
TAATTTATTAAATACGGTAGATTTATTTGCAACGATATCAGATATTGCTCAAACAGGCACAAAAGAGCATTTTGATAGTAAGAGTTTTAAAGGGGTATTTGAATCTTCTGCAAGTTCAATAATCAGAGATTTTGCGTATACAGAAATAGGCAAAGAAATAGGAGAAGATGATATAACGATTAGAAATGCTACACATAAGTACATACGTTTTACTGATGGAAGTGAAGCATTATATAATCTAAATGATGATTTTTTTGAAGTAAGTAATTTGTTGAGTTCATCTCTTAGTGAGGGAGATCAACAACAACTAGATAATTTAAAAGAAACCCTTAACAACTTAAAAAATAATTAATTATGAAGAATTTTAAATTAATAGGAAGTTTATTAATTGGAGTATTTACGTTTATAGCTTGTGGCTCTGATAATGATCTAGGAAATGATGATTCTACAAACGAAACAGTATATGACATTAGAAATATACTATCTAAGTTTGATAATATAGATGCTGTCACTTATTCAGTGTCTGGTAATACACTTACAATTCAAACAACAAATTTACCCAATCATAAAAGCCCATATTGGGGTGTTGGACACGAAATGTACGAAGCATATAACGGTACAAACCCTGAGTGGAATCAAAACCCTGGCTCAATTGGAGAACAAAATATAACGTTTATAATTCCATTAAACCCCTCAGAAGCAGAAAACAAATCGCCAACTCCAATGGGACCGATTGGAATAGCTAGAAACGGAATTGTGTTTTTTAATCAATATGCAGCTGGAGGAGCTCCTTTAACTAATGAAATAAATTCATTTGATCAATATCTAGGGCACCCAGCAATGACTACTTATCATTATCATATCAAACCTAAATTTTTAACTGATACTTATGGAGAAGATACATTTTTAGGATTGCTTTCAGATGGATTTCCTGTTTATGGACCTTCTGAAAATGGACAAACAATTACGAATGATGATTTAGATGCATATCATGGACATGTTTCACCAACGGCAGATTTTCCTGAAGGGATATACCATTATCATATTACTAATGAAGATCCGTATTTAAATGGGAATGGTTTTTTTGGTGCACCAGGATCTGTAACTAGATAATGAGAAAACAACAAGCAAAATATTTATTACTCTTTATAGTACTTCTAGTTTCTTGTAAATCTAAAGAGACTAGAAGTGCTAATTCCATAGATTTAATAGAAAAAAGTAGCACAGACGAATCTTTTACTTTAAAAAATGGGGTTTTGTTATACGAAAACAACTCTTTTTCTGGAATTGTAAACACATTTTATAATACCGGAGAATTAAAATCAAAATCAAAATATGCCTTAGGAAAAAGAGATGGAATGTACAATGGATGGTATCCTAATGGAAACAAGTCTTTTGAACGATTATATACCAAAGGATTAAAATCTGGAGTGCATTTAGGTTGGTATGAGAGTGGTCAGCCAAAATTTAGTTATTATTTTAATGAGCAAGGAGATTATAATGGAGAAGTAAAAGAATGGTATCCAAATGGACAATTGTATAAAGTATTTAATTATACTAATGGTAGGGAAGAAGGAAGTCAAAGAATGTGGCAACCCGATGGTAAGATTAGGGCAAACTTTGTTACCAAAAATGGGGAACGATTTGGTTTAATAGGTTTAAAGAAATGTTATTCAGTAAATATAGAAGATGAAGTTATTAGGTAAATTAGTAATATTAGTTTGTATACTACTTGTTTCATGTAAACAGAAAAAGGAGGTAGATAAAGAGTTAACTTTACCGTTTTTTAATTCTGCAGAATTTACTCCGGAATGGATTCATAAAGAAACTACTGACTATAAAAGCGTTCATAAGATACCAGAGTTTTCTTTGATTAACCAAGAAGGTGAGAAGGTTACTAGAAAAACATATGAAGGAAAGATTTATGTAGCTGATTTCTTTTTTGTAAGCTGCCCTGGAATTTGCCCAATTCTTGAAAAGAATATGAGTAAACTTCAAGAAAAGTTTAAAGAGGATGATGAAGTTTTACTATTATCTCATACTGTAATGCCGACCAAAGATTCAGTGCCTGTTTTAAAGCAATATGCAATAGATAACAATATAGACTCTAAAAAGTGGAATTTAGTAACTGGTGAAAAAAAACATATCTATGATTTAGCTCGCAAAGCTTATTTTGCCGATCAAGATTTTGCGAAAACACAAGATGAAGACGCTTTTGTACACACAGAAAATTTTATCCTAATTGATAAAAAAGGAAGAATAAGAGGTGTATACAATGGAACATTAGCATTAGATACTAAACGATTAATAAAGCATATTGAAATACTAAAAAAAGAAGGTTAAATCACATTTACCTCAATCTCTAAATCAATATCAAAATTTTCTTTAATGGTATTCTGAATTGTTTGAGCAAGTTGATAGATGTCTTTTCCACTAGCATCTCCATAATTAACTAAAACAAGGGCTTGTTTTTCATGTACTCCATAGTCACCAAAACGTTTTCCTTTAAATCTGCTTTGTTCAATTAACCAACCTGCAGGTACTTTAATTTCAGCATCAGAAATAACATAACTAGGAATGTTAGGGTGTTTTTTCTGAAGTTTTTCAAAATGTTCTCTGGAAATTACTGGATTTTTAAAGAAACTACCACTGTTTCCTATTTCTTTTGGATCTGGTAATTTTGATTGACGTATGGCAATTACAGCATCAGAAATATCTTTTATAGTTGGATTTGTAATATCTTTTGAAGCTAACTCAGACTCAATAGCTCCGTAGGAAGTATTAAGTTTGTGATTGTTTTTAGTCAATTGAAAACTAACAGAAGTTAACACATACTTACCTTTTGCTACATTTTTAAAAATAGAGTTTCGGTATCCAAATTGACATTCTTCCGTAGAAAAAGAAATCAGTTTTCCTGTTTCAATTTCAACCGCTTCTACTTTTGTGATAGTGTCTTTTACTTCAACACCGTAAGCACCAATATTTTGGATAGGACAAGTACCTACATTTCCAGGGATTAGAGATAAGTTTTCTAGCCCACCGTAGTTTTGAGAAACACACCACAACACAAACTCGTGCCAGTTTTCACCAGCATTTACTGTTAGGTAAATATTGTTAGGGGTTTCTCTATCAATAGAAATCCCTTTAATATCAATATATACAACTAAGGTGTCAATATCTTTGGTAAGTAACATGTTACTTCCACCAGAAATTAAAAAGATGTCTTTTTCCTCTTTTAAAAGTTGTTGTAGTTGGTATACAGAAGTAATAGAAACAAAACGTTTGGCATTTACATCAATGCCAAACGTGTTGTACTCTTTTAAAGATATGTTTTCTTGAATATTCAATTAACTATTATATTTTTCTAAGGCGATTTTTAATATCTCAACTGAACGTTTTAAATCGGCTTTGTTTAAAACATAGGCAATACGCACCTGATTTTTTCCTTCACCTTTAGTAGAATAGAACCCACTTGCTGGGGCAACCATTACTGTTTCGTTATTATCGTTGAATTTTTCTAAAATCCACTGAGCAAAATCATCACTGTCTTTTACTGGTAATTCAGCAACACAATAAAATGCTCCTTTAGGATTTGCAACTTTTACTCCTTCAATTTTTTGTAACTCAGAAATTAAGGTATTTCTACGATCTTCATATTCTTCTATAACTTCATCAAAATAACTTTGAGGAGTGTCTAAAGCAGCTTCACTGGCAATTAAGGCATAGGTTGGAGGGCTTAGACGTGCTTGAGCAAATTTAATAGCTGTTCCAATAAATTCTTCATTTTTAGAAACAATACAACCAATTCTTGCACCACACATACTGTAGCGCTTCGATACAGAATCAATCATAATTGCGTTTTGCTCTAGCCCTTCTAAAGCCATTACTGAATTGTGCTTTTCACCATCGTATGTAAATTCACGATACACTTCATCAGCTATTAGAAACAAATCATGTTTTAACACAATTTGTTTTAGTTTTTCAATTTCTTCTTTGCTATATAAATATCCAGTTGGATTTCCTGGATTACAAATTAAAATTGCTTTAGTTTTTGAAGTAATTAATTTCTCAAAATCTTCAATAGCAGGTAAAGCAAAGTTGTCTTCAATTTTAGAAATTACAGGAACAACATTTACTCCTGAAGCAGTAGAAAAACCATTATAGTTTGCATAAAAAGGTTCAGGAATAATAATTTCATCTCCTGGATCGGTAATACTACCAATAGTAAATAATAAAGCCTCTGAACCTCCTGTAGTAGCAATAATATTATTAGCCGTTACATGAATATCATTTTTAGCATAATAGTTGGCTAGTTTGGTTCTGTATTCTTCTGAACCTTCAGATCTGGCATATGATAATACTTCAATAGTATTATTTTTTACTGCATCTAAAGCAACTTGTGGTGTTTTAATATCAGGTTGACCAATATTTAAATGATAAACTTTTGTTCCATTTTTTTTAGCAGCCTCAGCAAAAGGAACCAATTTACGAATTGGTGATTGAGGCATAGCATTTCCTTTACTAGAAATTGATGGCATTTTAATATAAATTAGTTGTTTGAAAAGCAAAATTGCGAAATATATTTGAGAGTATTGGAATGTTTATTGGAAAAAAAACGGTTAAAAAAATCATAAAAACCAGAATTTATAAAATGAAGATTGTATCTTTAAGTATATAACCATAAAACAAGTTCTTTTGAATAGATTATTACTATATTTTTTTACGCTTTTTTTTAGCGTATCTGTCTTTACTCAACAAAATTTTCAGTTTTTAGGCAAGGAAACTGATAAACAGTCTTTAAGATTTCAATTAATTAATAATTTAGTAGTTATTCCCTTAGAAATTAATGGGCATCAGTTATCATTTATCTTAGATACTGGTGTAAATAAGACAATCTTATTTAACCTATCTTCTAAAGATAGTGTTGGCTTAAATAATGTAAAAAAGGTGTTTATTAGAGGTTTGGGGAGTGGGGAACCGGTAGAGGCCTTGTTTTCTAGAGGTAATAATTTTAGAATTAAAAACATTGCTAGTTCTAATAAAGGATTATATGTTATTTTAAAAGATGCTTTTGATATTTCTGCTAAAATGGGGACAACTATTCATGGTATTATAGGATATGATTTATTAAAAGACGTTATAGTTAAGATTAACTATATAAATAAACGGATTGACTTTTATAATCCAAAAACATATGATTTGAATATATGTAGTAAATGTGAAAGTTTTCCTTTACAATTTTATAGAAATAAACCATATATAGACGTTAATGTACAGGTAGATACAGTAACTAATAAAATGTTACCAGTAAAACTTTTAATAGATACAGGTGGTAGTGATGCTGTTTGGTTATTTGAAGGAACAAAAAAGGAGCTTAAAACACCTAAGAAGTTTTTTAAAGATATAATAGGGGAAGGGTTTAGTGGTACCATTTATGGTAATCGAAGTAGAGTTCCCAAAATTTCTATAGGGAAGTTTAAAATAGAAGAGCCAACAGTGTCTTTTTTAGATTCTTCATCAACATTTAATGCTAGAAAGTTTAAAGAGAGAAATGGTAGCATTGGTGGAGGAATTTTAAAACGCTTTAAAGTTTGGGTTGATTACCCAAATAAAAGGGTTGTACTTAAAAAGAATGCTTCATTAAAGAAAGGTTTTTATTATAATATGAGTGGTTTACACATAGTGTATGATGGACAAGAATTAATAAAAGAAAAAGCAGCAACTAAATTAGCAGATATCTACAATTCAAATAATCAAACACCAAAAGGGAATGTAATTTCTTTAGTGAGTACATATTTTTATCGTTTTAAGCCTAAGTATAAAATAGATAAAGTAGTAGAAAACTCACCGGCTTTTAAAGCAGGGATTCAAGTAGGTGATGTAATAAAGAGAATTAATGGAAAGGCGGCACATGAATATCATTTAAATGAAATTATAGATATGTTCCATACAAAACCAGGTAAAAAAATAAAGATCGAAGTAGAAAGAGGAGGGGTTAAGCTTAAATTTATGTTTAAACTTGAACAAAGGATATAAAAAAAAGCTCAACTTAAGTTGAGCTTTTTTTATATATAAAGTAAGTTTCTAGCTATCGCTTACTGTACTTTTCTCTTTGGCAGGAGTTGCATCCTTTACAATGAATCCTTTAATTTTAACTCTTTTTCTTTTGTTTTTAGCATTTGAAATAACAGTTAAAGTCTTAGAGAAACCACCTAATCTTTTTGTATCGTAAGAAACTTCAATTTGTCCTTTTTTACCAGGCATAATTGGTTTTTCAGGCTTAGTAGGTACTGTACATCCACAAGGAGATACGATATCCTTAATTATAATAGGAGCTTCACCTACGTTTGTAAATTCAAATACGCGTTTTCCTTCAGACCCATAAGCTATTTTTCCATAGTCAATAGTTTCAGTTTCAAATTTAAATTCTTGAGCGCTTACTGTTAAGGTAATAAAGCAAACAGCGATAAATGATAAAATTGTTCTCATAATGTTAAAAATTAATTTTTTAGGGTATTAACCGCTACAAATTTAGTATTATTTCTTTAAGTTCTAAAAAAACAACCTCTAATTTTCTGTACCTCATAGATAGTTGTATTTTTGCTAATCAATTTTCAAAAACAATGCCAAAGGTTAAAAAATGTTAAATTATTAACCATAAAGATATACATAACATATGAATATTCCATCAAAATATAATTCTAAAGAAGTAGAAGGAAAATGGTACGATTACTGGATGAAGCACAATTACTTTCATTCAGAAGTAGATGAACGCGAACCCTATACAATTGTTATACCGCCACCAAACGTTACAGGAGTATTACATATGGGGCATATGTTAAATAATACAATTCAAGATGTGTTAATTCGTCGTGCTCGTTTACAAGGAAAAAATGCGTGTTGGGTTCCAGGTACTGACCACGCCTCAATTGCTACTGAAGCAAAAGTAGTAGCAAAATTAAAAGAACAAGGTATTGATAAAAATGATTTAACTCGTGAAGAATTTTTAGCACATGCTTGGGAATGGAAAAATGAGTATGGAGGAATCATTTTAGATCAGTTAAAAAAGTTAGGAGCTTCTTGTGATTGGGAACGTACTGCATTTACGATGGATCCTGCATTGTCAGAATCAGTAATTAAGGTATTTGTAGATTTATATAATAAAGGGTTAATTTACCGTGGATATCGTATGGTGAATTGGGATCCTGAAGCTAAGACAACGCTTTCTGATGAAGAGGTAATTTACGAAGAACGTCAAGGTAATTTATATTACTTACAGTACGATATAGTAGGTTCTGATGAAAAAGTAACTATTGCAACTACACGTCCTGAAACTATTTTAGGAGATACAGCTATTTGTATTAATCCAAACGATGAGCGTTTCACACATTTAAAAGGAAAGAAAGCAATTGTACCTTTATGTAATAGAGAAATTCCGATTATAGAGGATGAGTATGTTGATGTTGAGTTTGGTACAGGTTGCTTAAAAGTAACACCTGCGCATGACGAAAATGATAAAACCTTAGGAGATAAGCATAACTTAGAAGTAATCGATATTTTTAATGAAGACGCTACCTTAAATTCTTTTGGATTACATTATGAAGGAAAAGACCGTTTTGTAGTTAGAAAGTTAATTACCAAAGAATTAGAAGAAAAAGGCTTTTTAGTAAAAACAGAAGTCCACACTAATAAAGTTGGAACTTCAGAAAGAACGAAAGCGGTAATTGAACCAAGATTATCGGATCAATGGTTCTTAAAAATGGAAGAGTTGGTAAAGCCAGCTATTGAAGCTGTTTTGGGTGAAGATAGAGAGGTGAAGTTATTCCCAAAAAAGTTTGAAAATACTTATCGTCACTGGATGGAAAACATTCGTGATTGGAATATTTCTCGTCAGTTATGGTGGGGACAACAAATTCCTGCTTTCTATTTTGGAGATGGAAAGGAAGATTTTGTAGTAGCTGAAAATATTGAAGATGCAGTAAAATTAGCTCAAGAAAAAACAGGTAATTCTTCGTTGTCTGCGTCAGATTTAAAACAAGATCCAGATGCATTAGATACATGGTTCTCATCTTGGTTATGGCCAATGTCTGTTTTCGACGGAATCCGCAATCCTGAGAATGAAGAAATCAAGTATTATTATCCAACAAACGATTTAGTTACCGGACCAGATATTTTATTCTTCTGGGTAGCACGTATGATTATTGCTGGATATGAGTACAAAGATGAGCGTCCGTTTGAAAATGTATACCTAACAGGGTTAGTACGTGACAAACAACGTAGAAAAATGAGTAAATCCTTAGGGAACTCACCAGATGCTTTAAAGCTAATTGAAGATTTTGGAGCTGACGGAGTTCGTGTAGGGCTTTTATTAAGTGCATCGGCTGGAAACGATTTATTGTTTGATGAAGATTTATGTCAACAAGGAAAAGGGTTTGCAAATAAAATTTGGAATACCTTCCGTTTGATTAAAGGTTGGGAAATAGATGAAAGTTTAGCGCAACCAGAGACAGCTAAAATAGGATTGGTTTGGTATGAAGCTAAGTTTAATAAAGTGTTGTTAGAAATAGAAGATCACTTTAGTAAGTATCGTTTATCAGATGCATTAATGGCAATTTATAAGTTAATTACAGATGATTTTTCATCATGGTTATTAGAAATTGTAAAGCCAGGATACCAACAACCAATTGATGCAAAAACCTATAAGGCTGTAATAGAAGTATTAGAGAATAACTTAAAAGTATTACATCCATTTATGCCTTTCTTAACAGAAGAGATATGGCAACACATTACTGAAAGAACCCCAGAAGATGCGTTAATTATAGCTAAATATCCGACAGTAGGAGAAACAAACGAAGAGTTGATTACGAATTTTGAGTTTGCTACAGGTGTAGTTTCTGGAATTAGAACGATTAGAAAGAACAAAAATATTTCGTTTAAAGATGCTATAGAGTTATCAGTTGTAAATAACGAAAACTTCACTAAAGAGTTTGATGTAGTAATTCAAAAGTTAACAAATGCTTCAGAAATTAGTTATGTTTCTGATAAAGTTGACGGAGCTGCATCTTTCCGTGTGAAATCAAATGAATATTTTGTTCCAATTTCATTAGATACCATTGATGTAGAAGCAGAAATAACTAAACTAAATGCGGAGTTAAAAAGAGCGGAAGGTTTCTTAACAGGAATCCAAAAGAAGTTATCTAACGAGCGTTTTGTAAGTAATGCACCAGAAAAAGTAATTACTTTAGAACGTAAAAAAGAATCAGATACATTAGCAAAAATTGAAACGATTAAAGCTAGTTTAGCTTCGTTGCAATAAAGAAAGTAAATCTAGATAAATAAAAAATCCGCTGTAAGCTTACAGCGGATTTTTTTATTGTGGTTATTTAATTTTAATTTCTGTCAATAACATCTCCAGAACCTAGAGAGTTACTATCTATTTGTGAAGGTTTTCCTTTATAATATACACTTCCAGAACCTACTATTGTAGCTTTAATTTTTTTACTAACAGTGGCTAACACATCACCAGAACCTGCAATACTAGCTTTTAAAGAGTTAGTTTTTAAATCGTAACCTTTTACATTTCCAGAGCCACCAATAGCACATTTTAAGTTATCAGTTTTTCCTTTAAGCTTAATATTTCCAGAACCACCTATAGATGCTTTAACAGTATTAGCGTCAACACTAGCAACGATATTTCCAGAACCTCCTAAAGCAAAAGAAGTCTCATCAGCTTTTATACGTTTTTTGGCAATTACATTTCCTGACCCTCCTAAAGCAACCGATTTAATATTTTCAAAAGGAACAGTAACTATTAATTTTTTAGTGGTTTTAATATTGGTGTTTTCTTTAAAGTTAATATTTAACTTTCCTTTTTTAACCTCTGTTTCAATATATTTTAAAATATTTTCTTCCCCTTCTAAGGTTATTTTACCTTCAGCTCCATCTATCAAATAAACATCAAAGGAACCTCCAACGTTCACTTTGTCAAAAGAGCTAATCTTTCTAGTTTCTGTAATAACCTTTCCATTACCTTTAACTTTTTTAGAACTCCACCAGCTTTGAGAGTTAACGGTGAATGATAAGAGAATTAAAAGGCTAGTAATAAATTGTTTTTTCATTTTTAGTTATATTTAGCGTTAGTATGATGTCATTTAGTTTTAAAACTTTTAGTATAGCTTACATTGTAGTAAGTGTTTTATCATTATTTTTTATTGATGTTGATAAACCTATTACAGAGCTAATTCTAAAAATATTTTCTTTACAGTTTTTATCTTTTTTGTACTTAAGTTCTTCTCAAAAAATAAATTATTGGTACTTACTTATATTAATGAGTTCTGTTGTATCAGATGCTCTTTTAATTTTTGAGGATGATTTTTTAAAAGGAGGAGTTTTTTTATTGTTACTAAATAGAGTTTTATATTTAATAATAGCCAGAAAAGCTATGTATAAAACAAAACTTAAAACGTTGCTTACCTACCTTGTACCAGGGTTAATACTTTTTTTTATTATTTCGGTTTTATTAAGACCTTATTTAAAAGAACTCTCGTATTCAATTTTTATAATTTGCTTTTTAAATGCTACTATAGTTGGAATAACCTTTTTTAATTTTTTAAATAAAATGAGTAAAGAAAATTTGTTTTTCTTCTTAGGAATCTTTCTAATTATTACAGCTGATTTTTTAATAGCGTATAATAAATATATAGATTATAAGCTTTACTATGTTATCACGTACACTATAGTATATTATATTGCTCGTTACTTAATTTGTATTTCCATGATCGAGAAAAAAAGAGGAATTAATCATTTAATTTTAAAGAAACGCCTCCGTATCTAGACTTTATAGTAATAGTAGAGTTAGAGTTACCTTTACCAAAAGTCCCTTCATAATATTTCTTAGATGACTTACTAATGCTTTTAAACATTTTTACATGGTTATCAGGGTATCCAAATCCAGCGTAGCCTAAGTCAACAATAAAGTTAAAGTTGTTATCACTATTAGTACCAAGTTTAATTCCAGCATAACTACCATCAATAACAATACTTTCAAATCCTTTTTTAATATTTCTAACTCTTACACCACCATAGTCGGTATCAATTTTTAAGTTTTTTCTAAGAGTTCCTATTTTTATACTAGCATAATCAGAATTACCAGTAATATTTGAGGCGTCATCCACAGAAATACTTCCGTAGTCACTATTAAAGTCAACATTGTTTGCTGTACCTATTTTCATGGTAGAATAGTCGGCATTTACTTTTAAGTTTTCTGACTTCATAATAGCTAACTTAGAGTAATCAACACTTAGGTTTCCTGATTTCATAAAATTAATTTCAGAAGTACCACAATAATCTAAGTTAATGTTATTAGTTTCATTTAGTAATTGGTCAATTTGTATTTTACCATAATCACAGTTAATATTGGATTTACCTTCTAGTTTGTCTAATTCAATATTTCCGTACTTATTGTTTAAATCGGCATTATTGGTAACAGGCATTTTAACAAAGTAATTAATCTTGTAGTTTGTGTTATTACTGCCCCACCAAGACCAGCTAGATTTTGTTTTTTCAATAATAGTTCTAGCTTCTACTAAACTGGGAGTAGACTCAAATCGAACATCAATCGCTTTTAATTTACGTTCAACGTTAGACAAATCATTACCTTTTACAGTTATTTTTACATTAATCTCTATCCTGTTTTCGTTCCAAGTAGTCACGTTTACATTACCATATTTATTGTTAATATATAAGGTAGCGTTTTTGTTAACAGCAAAAGTTTTACGTATGTTTTTGCTTTTTTCGTGTTTTTTATCATTAGCTACTAAAAGAGTAGGAATGAATAGTAGTAGGAAAAATAATTTATATAATTTCATCTTCTAATATTTCTATTTTAGCGGGGTTTTGTTGTAATTCTAATCGTAAAAGAAGTTTTTCTAACACATCTAATCTTTGTTGATAATTTTGTATCATTTCTCTGATAATTTGATGCTTATTTTCTCTTTTAGATAATTCTTTTACAAGGGTTTTATACTGGTCCTCTAGTTCTTCAATTTCGTTTAAAGAATCTTCAATAACCGTTTCAGTTTCTAAATTTCTATATTGTTCAACCTCTTTTAACTCTTGATTTATAGTTGTTACAAAAAAGTTTTGAGCTTCAGCCATTTTAGGTGAAATATCAGCTAAATCGTAGGTGTTCTTTTGCTGATAACTACCTAGATAAAAACCTAAAACTAATACCACAGATGCTGCAATACTCATCCAAAAATAAGATGATTTTTTAGATCTTTTCGGTGTTTCTAGTTTTCGTTGAAAGCGATTTAAATGCCCTTGATGAGGCTCAAAAACATCAAAGTCATTTTCTTTGAAAAATTGATGCAGTTTATCCTCCATATACTTCTGTTTTATTAGTATTACTTGCTAATACTTGTTTTAACTTCTTTTTTGCTCTAGATACCGTTGTACGTACATTTTCATTAGTATAATTTAGTATTTGAGCGATTTCTTCATAATCATAGCCTTCAATTAGGTTTAAAGTCAATACAATTCTGTAATTATCCTTTAAGCTTTGTAAACAGTTTATAACTCTTTTAACTTCTAGTGAGCTATAATCTATCTCTATATCTTCAACTTCATAGCTAGGAATCACGTCCATCCTTACTTCATCATATCGAGTAACTTTTTTTAACTGGGTTAAACTTTTATTAATTACAATTCTTTTTAACCACGCACCAAAAGTAACTTCACCTTTAAAAGTATCTAATTTCGAAAAAGCAGTTAAAAATGCTTCTTGAATTAAATCTTCTGCTTCGAACTCGTCTTTTAATATACGATACGATGTGTTATACATAGCTTTGTAATAGCCCTGATATACCTGCATTTGAGCAGAGTTATCGTTCTTTTTACAGCGTTCGATTAGTTGGTTGATATGTGTTTGTTGCGACTCCAATGAAATCATTCTATACTAGAGACAATTTAACTTTTAAATTGTGACAGTTTACATCAATAAAAATAAATATTTTTCATAATTCAATCTTTTATTTATTGTATTTTACTGATAATTAAATGGTTGTGTGTTTGTTTTTTTGTTAAAGTTGAGTGAGCAATGCTAAGTAAAAAAAATGAATCAAAATATGTATATTTGACACAATGGTTAACAGTGTTAAAATTATTGAATGTCCAAGGGATGCAATGCAAGGAATTAAAAGCCATTTTATTCCCACAGAGACGAAGGCTAAATACATCAATTCACTGTTAAAAGTGGGATTTGATACGATTGATTTTGGAAGTTTTGTGTCACCAAAGGCAATTCCGCAAATGAGAGATACAGCTGAAGTTTTATCGAAGTTAGATTTATCTACTACTACAAGTAAACTTTTAGCAATTGTAGCAAATGTGCGAGGAGCAAATGATGCTTCACAGTTTGAAGAAATTGATTATTTAGGATATCCTTTTTCGATATCAGAAAACTTTCAAATGCGTAATACGCACAAAACAATAGATCAATCTATAGATACTTTAAGAGAGGTATTAGCAATAGCAAACCGAACAAATAAAGAGGTAGTAGCTTATTTATCAATGGGGTTTGGAAACCCTTATGGAGACCCTTGGAGTGTTGAAATAGTAGGAGAATGGACAGAAAAACTTTCGTCGTTTGGTGTTAAAATCTTATCTTTGTCAGACACAATTGGGAGCTCAACACCTGAAGATATAGACTACTTGTTTTCAAACTTAATACCTAGTTATCCTCAAATAGAATTTGGAGCTCATTTACATACAACACCAACTAAATGGCATGAAAAAGTTGACAGTGCTTTTAAAGCAGGTTGCCGACGTTTTGATGGAGCTATTAAAGGTTATGGAGGTTGTCCAATGGCTAAAGATGAGTTAACAGGTAATATGCCAACTGAAAAGTTATTGTCTTATTTTACAACAAATAAAGTAGCAACTAATATTAAACCAATGAGTTTTGAAAGTGCTTATAACAAAGCACTAGAAGTTTTTTAAAAGATTATGAAACTAAATATTATTTTTCTTTTTTTCTTTTTCTCAGTTTTTTCACAATCTACAGATAGTGAAAGAATAGGGGTATGGGATGTGAAAGGTAGTAAAGTGATTAAAAATCAAACAGTAAGTGATGATTTAGCTGCTTATTATTGGGGAGAATTTAACAGGATATTCCCAAAAGAACTCACTCAGAAATATATAAAACGTATCGTTTTAATGACGGATGGGGTAGATGAAAAAACGGGTGCTTTAGTTGCATTGAGTTCAAAAAACGATAAATGGCAGTTAGAAATAGACATTAGAGATGTTAATTTTGAAACTAAAGATAAAAGAAGGTTACACGAGTCAGTATATACTTTAGTACATGAGTTTGGGCACTTACTAACACTAAATAGAACTCAGATAAGACCAACAGATAAGAGGCAACAAGAAGAAGGAGAGTTATATTTAACTCTTGAAGGAGAAGCCTATAAAAACAGTTATATAAATAGGTTTGTTAACATATTTTGGAAAGGAGCATTATTAAATCGTTGGGATGTTATTCAAAGAAAATATTGTTATACAGAAGCAAACTGTGTAGAAAAACTGTATGATTTATATTTAAATAATAGAACAGAGTTTCTTACAGATTACGCAGCTGAAAGTCCAGAAGAAGATATTGTTGAAAGCTGGACAGCCTTTGTGTTAAGACCTAAGATTAAAAAACCTAGAACTATAGCACATAAAAAAATAAACTTTTTTTATCAATTTCCAGAATTGGTAGAGTATAGAAAAATGATAAGACAAAACACTCGTCAATATCTTCATTAGAATTCGTAAATTTGGTTTTCTTATAAAAAAAGCCAAATGAAGCAATTTAAAACCCTATTACTACTTTTAATAACTTACACTTTAGTTAGTTGTGGTTCTCCTCAAAAGAAAATAAATACAACTACATCAGAGACAACGTATCAGTTTAAAAAAGATAATGATAAAATCTATTTTACATTACTGCAATTAAACGATGTGTATGAAATTGCCCCAATTCAAGGAGGAATGTATGGAGGAATGGCAAGAGTAGAAACAGTTCACAAACAACTTTTAAAAGAAGATAAAAACACCATGCTAGTATTAGCAGGAGATTTTTTATCACCTTCTTTACTAGGAACAATGAAGTATAATGGTGAGCGAGTAAGAGGGAAACAAATGGTAGAAGTAATGAATACTATGAACTTTGACCTTGTTGCATTTGGAAACCACGAATTCGATTTAAGTTTTACACATTTACAAGATCGTTTGAATGAGAGTAAGTTTGATTGGATATCAGCCAATGTATTGCATAATGTTGATGGTAAACATTCTTATTTTCATAAAATCGTTGATGGTAAAAAAGAAACGTTAAAAGATTCTTTCATTAAAGAATTTAAGAATTCAGATGGAACTACTTTAAAAGTAGGGTTTATAAGTGTTTGTATTCCATCAAACCCCAAAAGTTACGTGTATTATGGAGATATGTATAAAGAAATAAAACGTTCTTATAACGAAATAAAAGATAAAGTTGACATCGTACTAGGGTTAACTCATGCATCACTTACACAGGATAAAGAAATAGCAAAACTTTTACCAAATGTGCCATTAATTATGGGAGGGCACGAACACACAAATAGTTACACAAAAGTAGGAGAGGTTACAATTACAAAAGCAGATGCTAACGCAAAAACAGCCTATATTCATAGGTTTGAATATAACCCAAAAACCAAAAAAGTTAACTTTAAATCTGAGTTAAAAGAAATTAATAAATCAATCCCTTTTGATGGGAATGTAAAAGAAGTTGTAGATAAATGGCAAGCAGTCTTAGAAGATAAAATTCAAGAAGTAGTATCGAATCCTTATGAAGTAATATACAAGGCAGCTGAACCTTTAGATGCAAGAGAAAGTACAATTAGAGTTGTACAAACCAATATGGGTAAAATTATTGCAGAATCAATGAGCTTAGCTTATAATAATGAAGTAGACTGTGCTTTGGTAAATGGAGGATCTGTACGAATAGATGATAAATTATCAGGAAATATAAATGCTGTTGATATTTTTAGAGTATTACCATATGGAGGAGAGATTTTAAAAGTTGAAATTAAAGGAAGCTTATTAAAGAAGGTGTTAGATTTTGGTGTAGAATCTTCAGGAACAGGAGCCTATTTACAAAGATTTAATGCTAATAAACATAATGGGGAATGGATACTTAAGAATGGTAAACTTCAAGAAAACCAAACTTATACAGTTGCTTTTTCAGATTATTTATTAAGAGGACTTGATATTCCGATGCTTTCAAGTAAAAGTAAAGGGGTTTTAAGTATTTATACGCCAAAAAAAGAAGAAGTAGCATATGATATACGTAAAGCAGTTGTTAATTTCCTTAAGCTAAAATAGTTTTAAAGTCTTGTTTATTAGTGATATAATTAGAAGTGTTAAAATTTATTTAAAATAAGTCTTAATAAGATTTGTGAGGTTGGATTTCTTATATAAATTTGCCAAATAAAATTAATTAAAACTTAATCTAAATAAGATGAAAAGAGTAATCCTTTCTATGATAGCTGTATCAGCTTTAGTGTTTACTTCTTGTTCGAGTGATGACGAGCCAGTAAATTCAGTAAAAGCACCAGCAACTTACAAGTTTGAAAGAAATAATGAATCCTCAGTAAGTTTTTCAGGTCAAACGACTCGAATTAAAATGGCTACTGAGTTAATTACTGAACTTAAAAACCCAGTAAAAACAGAAGCAGATTTAGATAAGATGTTTGCACATGCTGAAGGAGATGCAGACTTTACCGATGCAACATTAAACGCTTCAGGTAAAAATGTACGTAGTAAAACAGCAGCTTCAACCGATTTCTTTTCTGCAAATACAACAGAAGCTAATGCAATTAAAGCTCAATTTGATGCTTGGATAAAAGAGCAAGTAGATGATGTATTTCCAAACTGGGATGTTGACGCGGTAGCAGGAACAGCAGGTAAACTTCAACAAAATGGAGGAGGTTCTATTAGATACATAAACGGAAAAGGAGTTGAGCTGAATCAAATTTTTGCAAAATCATTAATCGGAGGTTTAATGGTTGATCAAATGTTAAACAACTACTTAGGTACAGCTGTATTAGATGCAGGAAATAATATTACTAACAACGATAATGATGTTGTTGAGGAAGGAAAAAGTTATACAACAATGGAGCATAAGTGGGATGAGGCTTACGGTTACTTATATGGTAACGAAGCTAACCCAGCTGAACCAGTATTAGAAGCTGATAAGTTTTTAAACGAATATTTATCAAAAGTAAATGGTGACGCTGATTTTGCTGGTATAGCAGATGATATTTACAATGCATTTAAGTTAGGAAGAGCAGCTATTGTTGCTAAAAATTATGATGTTCGTAATGAGCAAGCAGAAATTATTCGTGAAAAAATTTCAAATGTAATTGCAATTAGAGGAGTATATTACTTACAACAAGGTAAAAATTTATGGGCGACCGATAAGGCAGCAGCATTTCATGCTATTTCAGAAGGTTTAGGATTTGTTTACAGTTTACAATTTACTCGTAAAAATAATGCTACAGAAGCATACTTTACCAAAACAGAAGTAGAAGGTTTATTAGAAGACTTATTAGGAACAGGAAATGGTTTATGGGAAGATACTACACCAACAACATTAGATACTGTTTCTGAAACTATCGCTGCTAAATTTAACTTCACCGTAACAGAAGCAGGGAGCTAACAAGCAAATAATTTAAGAATTCTTATAAAAAGTAGTTATGATTTCATAGCTACTTTTTATATT
The DNA here is from genome assembly GCF_056815515.1 of Tenacibaculum sp. DPLXC6. Taxonomy (NCBI): domain Bacteria; kingdom Pseudomonadati; phylum Bacteroidota; class Flavobacteriia; order Flavobacteriales; family Flavobacteriaceae; genus Tenacibaculum; species Tenacibaculum sp. DPLXC6. Next base: position 880,448 of record NZ_CP141806.1, on the reverse strand, counting down.
TGCAAAAGTTTTATTTAGAATAAATAGAAATAAAAATGATTAAAAAGTTTTTACCTTTCCTATTACTTGCAGTTGTAGTTTATGCTTGTAGTTCAGATAGTTCAGATAATCCAACACCATCAGATGGCTTTGATAGAGGAGCAATGCTAACACATTTAGCAGATAATGTAATTATACCTTCTTTTGAAGCATTTGATAGCCAGTTAACTACGTTAGAAACAAAAGCAACTTCTTTTACAGATGCTCCTAATGCAACAACTTTAGCAGAAGTACGTACCGCTTGGTTAAATGCTTACAAAGCATGGCAACACGTGGAAATGTTTAATATAGGTAAGGCAGAAGAATTAGGTTTCGTAAACTTTTTTAATATTTATCCGCTTACGGTTCTAGATGTAGAAAGTAATATAAGTAACGGAACATACGATTTAAATAGTTCTAACAACCATGACGCACAAGGTTTTCCAGCGTTAGATTATTTATTGTACGGTGTAGCAGCAAATGATACTGCTATTTTAGAAAAATACACAACGGATGCAAATGCCGCTAATTACAAAAAGTATATAACTGATGTGATTGCTCAAATGACTGGATTAACAACTACAATTCTTAACGATTGGAAAGGAAGTTATAAGAATGAGTTTGTAGGTGCAACAGGAAATACAGTGACTTCTTCTGTAAATAAAATGGTAAATGATTATGTTCAACACTATGAAAAATCAATTAGGACTAATAAGGTCGGAATACCAACAGGAACTTTTTCAAGTGGAACTACCTTTCCTGAAAAAGTAGAAGCATATTACAGTAAAACATTTTCAAAAGAGTTAGCTTTAGAAGCATTGAATGCTTCACAAAATTTCTTTAATGGAAAACATTTCACAAGTAATATAACAGGAGTTTCATTTAAAAGTTATTTAGAGTATTTAGATAGAAATGATTTATCAGTAGCTATAATCAATCAATTCAATAGTGTTAGAACTCAAATTAATACTTTAAATGATAGTTTTTCAGATCAAATTATTACTGATAATACAGCTATGACAAAAACGTATGATGAACTACAGAAAAACGTTATATTACTAAAAACAGATATGATGCAAGCATTTAATATTAGTATTGATGCTGGTTATGTAGATAATGATGGAGATTAAAAGCTATGAATATTAATATAAGAACATAAATCCAATGAAAAAAATGAAAATGAAAAAAAAATACTATTTAACTTTTTTAATAGCCATATTTACGCTATTTGTACAATCTCAAACGACTACACAAAAATGTGCCAATTTTAGAGGATCGGGAGACCATTTTTGGTATGGATATAATAATGACTATGAATATTATGATGAATACGCTGTTCCAAAATACTTGTTCTATTCTCATATTTATATGGAAACACCTATCAGTAAAGGAAATAATAATGGAATTCCCATTATAGCAAAAAGTCATATAGAGAAAGTTAGATTTAAGATGTGGTTTAGTGATGTTTACCCAACTAATCTTTTAAATGGTTTTGGGGTTAATATGTATCCAAGTACTATAAAAAATTTTGATAGTTCAACTAGTTATATTGAGCTTACATATAATAATCTAAATATAAGTAATAGCTTTTCTGATGTAAGTATGTATTTAGGGGGGCAAGAAAACTTTCCTTCTAACCCCGTGTTTGAAAAAATACGATTTACTTTCTATATTTATGTTAAAAGTGAATACGCTAGCTTATATCCAGGAGGGACTTCTAATAGAGTATATCAAATGCATTCAGGAGATCAGCTAAGTACTAATGGAACATATTATTATGAGAGAAGCTACAGAAAATTAGTAGATGAAGACGGTGATGGTATACTTAATGACAAAGATAATTGTCCAACAACATACAACTCTGATCAGAAAGATACAGACGGAGATGGAAGAGGAGATGTTTGTGATAATTGTCCAAGCATAGCTTCAACTCATGAAATGATAGATACGGATGGAGATGGAAAAGGAAATGGTTGTGATGATGATGATGACAATGATGGAGTTTTAGATGGAAAAGATAATTGTCCTACAACTTATAATCCAGATCAGAAAGATACAGATGGAGATGGTAAAGGAGATGTTTGTGATACAGTAAATAATAATGAATTACCAAATTTAAAACCAACAAGGTTAGTGTTAACTGTAGGAGGTAGTACTTATGATACTAATGCAGCTAGTAATAATATACCAATATTGAAAAAGGGTAAAAGTCACACTTTTAAATTTACTATAGCTAATATTGATAAAGGAGTGGCTAAGAATGTAACTTACAGACTATTTGTATCTAAAAGCTCTACAGCATATCCTAATACGACTTCAATTCCAGCTTATCAGTTTAGAGGAAATGATGTTTTAGTAGGTGATATTTATGGTAATTCTCAGAAAACACATACATTCTCTGAATATATTTTTGATTGGATATCTAGCTTAAAATTAGAGGAAAATAAGGTTTATTATATGTTTGTTCATGTAGATTACAAAAAACAAATTACAGAAAGTAAAGAAAGTGATAATATTAGCATTATACAGTTTAAGTGGGATGATGGAAAATCAGGGAGATATTTATATTTAAACTTAGGAAATGGGCAAGTAATAGATGTCCCATTATTTACTGAAGTTAATAATGAACTTAAAAGTTCTCTAAATTCTTTAGAAGACCCAATAAAATTAGAAAGTAATTTAAAAATATATGATATTAATAATACTTATCGCCCAATTGTAGACATAAATACTTACCCTAATCAAGAGATAGACTTATCATATTTACAAACAGGTAAGATTTATGTAATTCATCTAAATGGGAGGTATGTGAAAAAATTTGTAAAAAGCGATTTGGTTATGCAACCTACTTCTGTTGATTTAAACAGGTAAAAAAGAAAAACTTAATACAGTGTGGAACTATACTAAATCAATTTTAAATAAAAAAACGAAAGCAGCCCCTTTGGCTGTTTTTCGTGTTTTTTTTGGGGTTATGATGCTTTTTGGTATCCTACGATTTTGGTATCATGGCTGGATAGAAAAACTATATTTACAACCTACATTTCACTTTTCATATTACGGTTTTGAATGGGTAAAACCTATTGGAAATTATACATATTTACTATTTATAATTAGTGGTTTATCAGCAGCATTGGTGGCTTTAGGATTTAAATATAGATTGGCTATTATAACATTCTTTCTAAGCTTTACCTATATAGAGTTAATGGATAAAACAACCTATTTAAACCATTACTACTTTATAAGCATACTAAGTTTTTTGCTAATCTTTTTACCCGCAAATGCTCGCTTTTCTTTAGATGCTTACCTAAGAAAAAGAGAATATACAAATGTGCCAAAATGGACAATAGATAGTGTAAAATTGCTTTTAGGAATTGTATACTTTTATGCAGGTTTAGCAAAATTAAATTCCGATTGGTTATTTAGAGCACAACCACTAAAAATATGGTTACCATCAAAATACGATTTACCTTTTATTGGGAATAATTTAATGCAACAAGAATGGTTTCACTACACAATGAGTTGGAGTGGAGCTTTGTATGATTTATCAATTCCCTTTTTATTATTGTATAAAAGAACACGTTTGTTAGCTTTCGGATTGGTTGTGTTTTTTCATGTATTTACTAGGGTTTTATTTCCTATAGGCATGTTTCCTTTTATAATGATTGTTGCGACACTTATTTTTTTCGATGCTTCTTTGCACGAGAAAATTATTCAATATATAAAACGAGTGTTCTCAATTTCATCAGAAACAGTTCAACAAGTTAAAGAATATACATATCCAAAACTTAAAAAGAAAGTCATCTTATCAATCTTAGGAACTCTTTTTATACTTCAAATTCTATTGCCATGGCGTTACTTATTGTATCCAGGAGAATTATTCTGGACAGAAGAAGGTTTTCGTTTTTCGTGGCGAGTTATGTTAATGGAGAAAGCAGGTTATGCAAACTTTAAAATTGTTGAAGGGGAAACAGGGAAGTTTTTTTATGTAAACAATACTGATTTTTTAACCTCTTTTCAAGAAAAGCAAATGAGTTTTCAGCCTGATTTTATTTTAGAATACGCCCATTATTTAGGAGATCACTTTAAAAAAGACGGTCATAAAAATATAGAAGTCTACGTGGAGAGTTTTGTAGCATTAAACGGACGATTAAGTCAACCATATATAAACCCTAACATAGATTTATATAAACAAAAAGAAAGCTTTAAACATAAAGATTGGATATTACCTTTTACTGATAAAATTAAAATTTATGGACTATAAACATATGTTCAAACACACACAATTAGCTCAGAATATAGTAAAGCTAATATGTGTATTATTCTTTACTGCCTCAACTTTTGCTCAAAACAAAGTTTCAGGAGTGGTAACTTCTGAAATGCATACGAAGTTGCAAAATGTAAAAGTATATGATAAAACGGGTAGATTGTTAGCAGAGACTAACAGTAAAGGATTTTATCAATTTTCAACAGAAAAAGAACAATTAGAATTGTTATTTTATGTTGAAGAATACCAATTAAAAGAGCTTAAAATTACAGTTGTAAAAGACGTTGTATTAAACGTTCAATTAAACTCTTTTTCAGAGGAGTTATCAGAAATACAAATCAAAACACAACGAAGAAAAGTATTTGAGTTAAAACGCTTAAAAGATGTAGAAGAAACAGCTATTTTTGCCGGAAAAAAGACCGAAGTTGTTTTAGTAAATCAATCTACAGCAGCATTAGCTTCTAATAACGCACGTCAGTTATACAGTCAAGTAGCAGGATTAAATATTTTTCAGAATGATGATGCAGGTTTACAGTTAAATATTGGTGGTAGAGGATTAGATCCAAACAGAACCTCTAATTTTAATACACGTCAAAACGGATACGATATTAGTGCAGATGTGTTAGGGTACCCAGAAAGTTATTATACACCACCGGCAGAAGCATTGAATGAAATTCAAATTGTAAGAGGAGCAGCTTCGTTACAATATGGAACTCAGTTTGGAGGGCTAGTAAACTTTATAATGAAGAAACCGAACCCTAACAAACCATTAGAAATCATTACAAGAAATACTTTAGGAAGTAATAATTTATTTACCAACTTTACAAGTGTGGGAGGAACCAAAGGTAAATTTAGCTATTACGGATATTACAATTACAAGCAAGGAGATGGTTTCCGTTCGAATTCAGAATTCGATTCAAAAAATGCCTTTGCACATTTAGGATATGAGATCTCAGACAGAACAAAGCTAGAAGCAGAAATTACATATTTGAAATATGTAGCTCAACAAGCAGGTGGATTAACTGATGCAATGTTTGTAGAAAACCCTTTTCAGAGTAATAGAGAACGTAATTGGTTTCAAGTAGATTGGTTTTTGTACAATCTTAAGTTAGCACATCGTTTTTCAGATAAAACAAATTTCACATTTAATTTCTTTGGTTTAAATGCTTCTAGAGATGCCGTAGGGTATAGAACTAATAGAGTTAGTGATGAAGATCCTGGTAGAGAAAGACAAGTTATAAAGGGAGATTTTAATAACTTCGGATTTGAAGCTAGGTTATTATCAGAATATAAGTTATTCAATAAAAAAGCTACTTTTTTAATAGGAAGTAAGTTTTACAAAGCAAATAATACATCAGCACAAGGTCCAGGGTCAGAATTATCAGATGCTGACTTTAAAATTTATTCAGAAGAGTATCCAAACTATCCAAGACAATCAAACAGTACATTTCCTAATTTAAATATCGCATTGTTTGGAGAAAATATTTTCTATTTAAATGATCAATGGTCAATAACTCCAGGTTTTCGTTTAGAACATATAAAAACCGAAAGAGAAGAATCCATAACAGATATTACCACAGATGCAGCAGGGAATGTTATCAATAGAAATGAAAGAGACGAGGAAGAAACAAAAGAACGTACTTTTTTATTATTAGGAGTAGGAACTAGTTATAAGCTTAATACCTCAATAGAATTTTACGGGAATGTTTCACAAAACTATCGTTCAGTAACCTTTGCAGATATCAGTACTGCAAACCCTGCTTTTGCAATAGCAGAAGATATTACAGACGAAAAAGGGTTTACAGCCGATATAGGAGTAAGAGGAGATTTTAACAAAGTAGCATCATATGATGTAAGTGTTTTTGGACTTTTTTACAATGACAGAATAGGTATTTATACAAGACCAGACGGTAAACCAGAAAGAGACAACATTGGAGATGCAAGGATTCTTGGTATAGAGAGTCTTTTTGATTTGAATCTAAAAAAGATGTTAGATATAAATAGTGATTATAACTTTAATTACTTCGTAAATACATCATATACAAACTCAGAGTATACCTCTTCAATAGCAAATGGAATTGTAGGTAATAAAGTAGAATTTGTGCCAGAATTTAACTTTAAAACTGGTGTTAAGTTTGGATATAAAAACTTATTATCAAGCTTACAATATACTTACCTAACACAACAATTTTCTGATGCATCGAATGCTGTTATAGCAGATTCAAATTCTAGTATAGCTAAAATAAGTGGAGTAGTAGGAGAAATTCCTGCTTATGGTGTACTAGACTTCTCAGCTTCTTACAAATACAAAATTTTCAAGTTAGAAGCAGGAGTAAATAATTTGTTAGACGAAAAATACTTTACACGTAGAGCAACAGGATACCCTGGACCAGGTATTATACCATCCGCTCCGAGAAACTGGTATGTAACATTACAGATCAAAATTTAAAATAAAGGGAGAAGCTTCGGTTTCTCCCTTTTTTAATCGGTAGAAATAAGAGAAGTTTTGTTAAAGATAATTTTCTCTATAACTGCTATAAATTATTAACAAACTATTTTTTCTTTTCTTTTTATAATTGTAATTTTAGCCAAATAACCAAATTAAAAAATTATAAAAGATGGGAAACCCAGTAAACGTTAATGGAGTTACATTAGAGTTAAAGTACTTTAGAAAATTTGATACAAATATTAGTGCAGAAAATGTACCTACAGGTCCTTTAGTAAACATGTCTAGAGATGAATCAGGAAACAGTGCAACTCCTAACACCGTAACGGTTTTAGCATACTTACCAGACAATACATTAAACCCAGTAGATAATACAAGTGGATTGCAATTAGAAGGAAACGAAGTTTATTTAAATTACTATGGAGTTACACCAACTAAAATCTTAAACAAAGATGGTGGGTACGATACTGTAAGTTGTAGAGACTTTAGAGTAGAGTTTAATTGCGATGAAGTAGCTAGCCAATACGATTTATATTATGTACAGTTTGCCTATCAATTAGATGAAGGAACTCCTTCTGTAGATATGATTTTAGTACGTAGTGAAAATGATGATCCTGAGACGGACAGAGGAACTGTGACTACTCCAAGTGACCCAGAGGGTTAAGATTGATGAGATATTTATACATAATTTTAGCTTTTATATTATTTCCAAATAATATAGTATTAAGCCAAACTAAAGGTTTATCTGACTTAGATAGTTTTTATGAAATTTTAGATTCTTTACAGAGTAATACAAAAGAAAATGACTTAAAAAAGGCTATAACCTTTTATAAAATTAGAAAAAAAGATTCTTCATATATATATAGTGGTAGGCTTTTGGTAAGAGCTAAAGGCTTAGAAAGAGATGTGTTAAATTATATACAAGGATTCAGTGCCATTAAGAAAAGGATGTATAAAAAGGCATTAATAAATTTTTTGGATATTTCAGAAGATAATAAATTCAACAATTTAAAGTTGACAAAATTAGGACTGATATATTTGAATCTTAAGAACTATGATGAGGCCATACGTTATTTTAAAAAATGGGAGAAAACTAGTGAGAGTACAGGACTGAAGCTAAAGAAAGGAGCTTTTCATGATATTGGTTTATGCTATATACATACAAAACAGTATTCTAAAGCTAAAGAATACTTTGAGAAAGAACTTTCTTTGATTGAACAAAAAGATACAGCTGCTGTTATAAGGACTAAAATGGAGTTGGCAAATGTATATTACAATCAGTATTTAGATGATGAAGCCATTCCATTGTTTAAAGAGGCATATGAGTTAGCAAAGTCTTATTCTGATTTAGAGCTTAAACAGAATTCTGCTAGAAATATGGCGGTTGTGGAGAAGAATAGAAAAAATTACCAAAAAAGTGTAGACTATTACATAGAATATGGTCGTTGGAAAGATTCTATTTGGAACCGTGATAAAATTTGGGAGCTTACAGAAAAAGACAAACAATTAGCTGTGGCTCAAAAGCAACAAGAAATCGTTTTACAAGAAGAACAGCTAAAGCGTCAAGCAGTGGTGCAAAAGAGTTTGGTAATAGGAGCTTCAGGTTTATTAGTTTTTCTCGGGTTTTTAGGTTATTTTTATAGAGAGTTAAAAAGTAAAAATAGGTTTATAACTCAGCAAAAGGAGGAGTTAAATGTAGCTAACAAAACGAAAGACTATTTATTTTCTGTAGTATCTCACGATTTACGTTCACCAATAAATACGATTAAACGACAACACGAAAAGCTAAAACGACAGTTAAAAAACAAAGAATACGACGCGGTAAGTGAAACTACCAATAATGCTATTACATTAACAGAAAGTACAAGTCACTTATTAAATAACGTGTTGCATTGGTCGTTAGAGCAAAATAATCAGTTATCGTTTAAGGCAGAAGAATATCCTTTAAAACCATTGGTAGAACAGGCTGTTTACAACTTTGAAGAAATTGCAGAAGCTAAAAACATTGCACTAACGACAAAGTTAGAAGCTACTATTTTGGTAAAAGCAGATAAGGAATCCTTAAAAATAGTATTGAGAAATTTGTTAGATAATGCACTAAAATACACAGGAGAAAACGGTAAAATTGAAGTAAAAACCTATAACGACTCTGAAGAATTTAGTACAATTGAAATTAAAGACACAGGTTTTGGAATTTCAGAAGAAAAACTAGCAAAAATTAAAGGATTAGAAGATTTAAGTATTGACAAAATTAACAGATCTGAGGGCGTAGGGCTAGGTATGTTACTATGTCAAACACTTATTAAAAAGAATAATGGAAAATTACTCATAGATAGTGAGTTGGAAGTGGGGACAACTATACGAATTTTGTTACCCAACGCAAGCGCATAAATTATGAAAAGACTACAATTACTATTGCTAGAAGATTCAGAAGAAGAAGCTTTAGAACTTTCTTCTTTTTTAGAAGATAATGATTACGAAGTATCATTAGCAAAAAATGCGGTAGAAGCAGAAAAGCTAATCAGAAATCGCTTTTTTGATGTTATTATTTTAGACATCATGATAAACGGAAGACCAGACGGGATTTCGTTAGCACACCGTTTGAATAAAGAAGGAATTAATGTGCCTTTTTTATTCTTAACAAGTATGCAAGGAAGAGAAATTTTTGATGAAGCAAAACTAACCAATCCGTTAGTATATCTTTTAAAGCCATATAACAAACTAGAATTGTTATTCTCTTTAGAATTGGCAATTGAGTCGTGTTATCAGCAAAACAACAGTATTAGTTTAGCATCAGACAATGGTGTAATAAGTCCAGCTTTTTTATTCATAAAGAAAAAAAGAAGCGTAGTAAAAGTTGATGTAGCTGCTATTAATTATGTAGAAGTAAAAGAAAAATACTGTAGTATAATCTGCGACTCAGGAAACTACCTAATAAAGTTATCGTTAACCAAGCTAAAAGACATGCTGTCTAATCCAGATTTTAGACAAGTGCATAGAAATTACTTGGTAAACGTTAAGAAAATCAAAGAAATTTACTTTGAAGATAACCTTATAGTATTAGACAATGAAGAGAAAATTCTCTTTAGTGAGCGTTATAAAACAGCATTTATAAAAGACAATACAATTTTTAGATAGTTATACAATTTTAGAAACTAAACTTATAACAAAGCCAAAGCCATTTTCGATATTAGAAATAGCTTTGGCTTTTTCGTTATTACTAATAGTAGCATCATCAATAAGTTTAAGTGTTTTTATGGCGTTAGCATTGGTGATTTTACTTTCCTTAATAAAAGTATCCACTTCACTAAGTTTTAAGTTAGTTAAACTAGCTAATTGTTTGTTAAATTCAGCATCAGTTTGTGAAGCAGCTTCTTTAGCTATATTGTTCCAATCTATAGAATTCATAATTGTTATTTTTCAGTAATTACTTTTTCAATATTTATCAATTTATTTAGAGTATTCCCAGTTTTATCAATACTCTGATTAATGGTGTTTTCAACCTTTTTTATGTTAATTCTGTCACCTGTAAGTTGATCTATAGCTGATAAAGCATCACTTTCTGTAGTTTTTACTTTTACAACAGAATTGATTAAGTTTTGAAGTGAAGTAGTAGCTTTACTATAATCGCTATAATTAGAATTTAGTTGGTTTAAAATATCTTGCCTTTGTAAATCCAATACACTTTGAAGAGAGTCTTTTTTACGATTAATAATAGGAACAATACTATTTAGAATATTAGGCAATTCCTTTTTGTAATCTAAAGAATCAGGTAATAAACCCTGAAACTTTTTTAGTAGTGTAGGGGTGTATTTATTCTCAATAAATAAATTTATTTTTTCTTTTCGTTCATCAAAAAGTCTGTTGACTAAAGAAACATTTAGCTGATGCATATTATCTGCTTCTTTAATAACCTCTTTCGTTAATGTTACAGTAGAACTTGGAATACTGGCACAAGAAAAAAGAAAAAAAGAAAAAACAGATACATAAAAGTATTTCATAAGTGTAGTTAGTTTATAATTAAAAAGAGGTTGCTACAGTATTGAGCTAAGTTCGGTTAGTATGCTGTAAGCTCTATTATAAATAATCACTTAACGTAACAACCTCTTTGTTTTTAAGTATAGTTAATTTGTATTGGTTTTTGGTATGATAAAAATGGACTTAACTCTATCTATAATACCCTGCAGGATACTAAAAATGGCTTCTGAAGAAAAACCTCCAATAAGAGCTAAAACTCCTTTGTTAAACAAGTTAATGTCTTCAGGACTTTTGGTGTAAAATGAAATAATTTCAGACATAATAAGTCCGGCAATAATACCAAGTACTATTTGGGCTAAATAAGAAATAGATTCTTCTGAAACCATGGTAGATTCTCTAATAGAATCGCTAACTCTTTTCAATAAATAAAAAATAACCCCCAAACCAGCAACAGATGCTAAATAAGAGAGGTTTAAAAGGAGTGGCAATCCAGAGTTGTTCATTAAGCCTTTATCTAATGAGTTATTATTTACATCAGGAGAAAGTGCAGTAACAATGAATAAAACCAAAAAGAAAAGCGCTAAGAAAATAAGATTCCTAACTATAGGAAGCTTACTGAAAATAGACTTATTTTGACCTTCATCACGAAGTGCTTTCGTGTATTCTATCGATTTTGGTGTTGCAGGAGCAATATTTTTAACAAGAATATTATGAGCATTTATCAAATCGTTCAGGTTCTTACTTTCAATTAAAGAGTTCACTTCAGTATTAATAACAATACCATTATAAATAGCGTATGATAGCATGTTGTTAATCTCAGTAATTAATTCTATAGATACTTTAGGGTAAACACCATTACTATTAGTGCTAACAATTTTTTTACTGTCTTTTTGAAGGGTGTTATTTTCCATTGCTTTGTTTTATGAGTTCTAATATATGCAAAAGCAATATAAATTTAAAAAAAAGGTGAAAAAGAAAATAGAAGAAAAACCCTCAACGTATAAAACTTGATTATTAACGTAATAGAAAAAAGGTTTAAATAAAATGCTACTAAAAAAATAAACATTTAAAAAATGATTTTCTTAACTTAAATTTAAAGGTTGTTTTTGCATTATTTGTAGTATATTTGCATGCAATTAATTAACAACACACTAAATTGATTGCATATGCAAGCTCATCAATCTAAAATACTAGGCGAAGGATTAACGTATGATGACGTTTTATTAGTTCCAGCTTATTCAGAAGTACTTCCAAGAGAAGTTTCAATTCAAACAAAATTTACAAGAAATATAACAATCAATGTTCCTATTGTATCTGCAGCAATGGATACGGTAACTGAGTCTGCTATGGCAATTGCTATTGCAAGAGAAGGAGGAATAGGAGTGTTACATAAAAACATGACAATTGAGCAACAAGCTCAAGAAGTTCGTAAGGTAAAGCGTGCAGAAAGCGGAATGATAATCGACCCGATTACCTTATCGTTAAGTGCAATCGTTTTAGATGCAAAACAAGCAATGCGTGAGCATAAAATTGGAGGTATTCCAATTGTTGATGAAGCAGGGAAATTAGTAGGAATTGTAACTAATCGTGACTTACGTTTCGAAAAAAATAACGAGCGTCCTATAGTTGAAGTTATGACCTCTGAAAACTTAGTAACAGTTGCAGAAGGAACTTCTTTAAAAGATGCTGAAGTTATTTTACAAGAAAATAAGATTGAAAAGTTACCAGTTGTTAATGACGATGATAAGCTTGTGGGGTTAATTACCTTTAGAGATATAACAAAACTTACACAGAAACCAACAGCCAATAAAGATACTTATGGACGTTTACGAGTAGCTGCGGCATTAGGAGTAACACAGGATGCAGTTGATAGAGCAGAAGCATTGGTTAAAGCAGGAGTAGATGCTGTGATTATTGATACGGCTCACGGACATACCAAAGGAGTAGTTTCTGTATTAAAAGAAGTAAAAGCAAAGTTTCCTGAATTAGATGTAGTTGTAGGAAACATAGCAACTCCTGAAGCAGCTAAATATTTAGTAGAAGCAGGAGCTGACGCAGTAAAAGTAGGAATAGGACCTGGGTCTATTTGTACAACACGTGTAGTTGCTGGTGTAGGATTTCCACAATTTTCAGCAGTATTAGAAGTAGCAGCTGCTATCAAAGGAACTGGAGTTCCTGTAATTGCTGATGGAGGTATTCGTTATACAGGAGATATTCCAAAAGCGGTTGCTGCAGGAGCAGATTGTGTGATGTTAGGATCTTTATTAGCAGGAACTAAAGAATCACCAGGAGAAACTATTATTTACGAAGGAAGAAAATTCAAATCGTACCGTGGAATGGGGTCTGTTGAAGCAATGAAACAAGGTTCAAAAGATCGTTATTTCCAAGATGTAGAAGACGATATTAAAAAGTTAGTTCCAGAAGGAATTGTAGGTCGTGTTGCTTATAAAGGTGAATTACAAGAAAGCATTCATCAGTTTGTAGGTGGATTACGTGCAGGAATGGGATACTGTGGTGCAAAAGATATTGAAACACTAAAAAATACAGGAAAATTTATCCGTATTACTGCAAGTGGAATTAACGAAAGTCACCCACACGATGTTGCTATTACTAAAGAAGCACCAAACTATAGTAGACGATAAAATATAAAGTTATTATTACCTTAATTAAGGTAAAGACAAAAGCTGTTAATTTAAATATTAACAGCTTTTTTAATTATATTTTAAAAAGTAAGAAGTAAAATTGTTTTTTGAATTAAAAAATCTTTTTTTTGCTATCAAATTAAAATTGTTTTTTGAATAGTAAGAAAAATACACTACTACTTTTTTTGTTATGTCCCCTTTTTATCTTTAGTCAAAATTTAGATAAGATAGGGAAGTCCCCGTTGTTTAAGTTAACGGGAGGCGTTGGAGTAAATACAGTGTATTATGACGGAAATTCTAATAGAGAGCCTTTTACCTATTTTTTGTCTGGAAATGTAAACGTAAATATCAGTGATATTTATAATATCCCAGTTTCTTTTTCATATTCAAATAGTAAATTTCAAACAAATACGCCGTTCACTTTTAATAGGTTGAGTCTTCATCCAAGTTATAAGTGGGTTACCGCACATATTGGAGATGTAAATATGAGCTTTTCGCCTTATACATTAAATGGACATCAATTTACAGGGGTTGGTTTTGATTTGTCTCCTAAAGATAAGTTAAAAATAAGTTTAATGTATGGTAGGTTGTTAAAAGAACGAGAGTTTAACGAGGATAATTTAAATGGAGAGGCAAATTACAAGCGAATAGGTTATGGTATTAAAGCTTCTTATAAGTTTGATAAGTTAACAGCAGGAGTTATATTTTTTAGAGCAAAAGATGATATAGAGTCTTTAAGAAATCCAATTCCAATTGAAAGGGAAATATTACCTAAAGACAATACAGTAGTAAGTTTTAATACAGAATTAGATTTTTTTAAAGATTTAAAACTTAAGGGAGAAGTAGCTTTATCAGCATTAACAGAAGATACAAGAGTTGAAGGGAAAAGTGACCATTTTGCTTCATTTTTATTATCAAGTAATCCAACAACCCAATATTATAAAGCATATAATTTAAACTTTGTTTACAAGGTAGGAAGAGGAGCAATAGGATTAGGATATGAATTAATTGATCCTAATTATAGAACTTTAGGAGGATATTTTTTTAACAATGATTTAGAGAACTTAACCGTTAATGCATCTCAAACTATTTTTAAAGATAAACTATCTATAAACTTAAATGCAGGCTTACAAAACGATGATATTGATAATACAAAAGCCACTCAGTTAAGTAGGTTGGTTAGCTCTTTAAATTTAGGGTATAACGCAAGTGAGAAATTAAACATTAGTGCAGGTTACTCTAATTTTCAGTCTTATACTAACATTAAAAATCAATTTGATTTTATTAATGGTGTATCTCAAATAGAAGAGGAATTAGATAAAGATAATATAAGTCAGATTTCACAAAATGCAAATGTGAATGTAAATTATATTTTAGAAGAAACTCCAAGTACTAGACAAAATTTAAACCTTAGTTTGTCTTTTCAAGATGCTGTAAACAAAATAGGCGATGAAGTTAGAGAAGAAGACGCATCTTCGTTTTATAATTTTACAGGAGCATATATCATTGGATACCCTGATTCAGATTTAACGATTTCAGGAGCTATCAATGCTAGTTATAGTGAGCTGGGAATAACAGATGATAACCTAATTTTTGGACCTACAATTTCTGCAACTAAGGGGTTTTTAGAAAAAAAACTAAAGTTAAATGGCTCGTTAAGTTATAACGAAAGCATTATTAATGGAGATAGAGAAGGTCAGGTAACTAATTTAAGAACAGGAGCGAGGTATGTATACCATAAAAGGCATAATTTTAATTTAAATGGACTTTTTCAATTAAGAAGCTCAACCAATATTTCGAATAATAGTATTACCGTAACATTTGGATACACATATAATTTTGGAATTTTTAACTCTAAAAATATCAAGTTTAAAAGAAAACCAAAGACAAAAAAAGAGAAAAAAGTAAAGAAGGTTAAAAAGCCTATTAGATTTATTTACAAAGACTCTTTATATGAAGGAACAATTCCTGAAATAAGTTCTAAAATAAAAAAACTATTAGATTCAGAAAATTTTAAGAGCATACCAAAACAGATAAATCAGAAATTGCAAGATGAGAGAGTACTAATAGCAAAGGAAAAAAGTAAAAGAGTATATAAAATAAAAGCAATTCAATTACTTGATGATATATATAAGTCTAAAGAATATTTAAAAGATTATAATGAGCTAATATATCAAGCTTTAATAGGTGTTTATAAAAGTGCTGTGTATTTAGATTATCCAACAGAACAAGATTACTTGAAAAATAAAAAAGAAATAAGAAAACATACTTTATGGAGTAAGACACCAGAAGAAAGAATAAAGTACTCTAGAGAACTACAAACTGAATTTAGTAGAATGAATAAAGTGTATAAGAGGTCTCTTAAAAAATTACTTGTACATAGGTGGATTGTTTCAAAGATAGAAGAATATGAAACTGTAAAGAAGGTTGAAGAAGACTCAGATGTGTTTGAAAAATTTAGAGAGCTGAATGCATCTAAAGTTTATAAGATGTTTAAAATGAATGAGAAAAGAAAGAAAATAAAATTATATTTGCAAGGACTCGTAATAGAGTTTTTAGCGAAAGAATCAGAAAAACATATTGATGAAAGTCAATATGAATTAAAATATATGGACTAACCCCTTTACCCTATTGTATGAAAAGAAAGCTACTCTTTGCTACATTTTTATTAGTTTTTTTTAATAGCATTTTTGCTCAACAGTTTCCAGTCAGTATTATTCCAAGAGTAAAAGCACCAGCACCAGTTAATTTTTATAATTATGCAGATGATGCTAGTTTAAATAGCCCTTTAACAGTACAAATTTTTTTAAACGATTTAACTATACCAAGTCGTCAAATAAGACTAAAAACGTATTTTGAAGGAGGTAACATACGTTTTTCAAGTAAGGATTTTGTAGTTGGAGCACAAGACTTGTTTTTAGAAGGAGGAATACCTTTAACATTAAGAAATACAGAGTTAGCACCATATTATAGGCTTGAAAATATACAAGGAATAAGTTCTTCTGTTTATGGACAAACAATACCAGAAGGAAGTTATAATTTTTGTTTTGAGGTATATGATTACATATCAGGAGCAAAATTATCAGCAAAAAAATGTGCTACTGTATTTATATTTAAAAATGAACCACCAATACTAAACATTCCATTAACAGGAAGTAATATTGAACCCACAGATTTTGAAAACATTATTTTTCAATGGACACCTCGTCACATCAATGTTAGCAATGTAGAGTATGAGTTTAGTATTGTTGAAGTTTGGGATAATTCAGTAAACCCTCAAACAGCATTTTTATCACAAATCCCTATTTATGAGGAAACAACTAGAAGAACAACCTTAATTTATGGGCCAGACAAGCCTTTATTATTACCTGGGAGAAAATATGCTTGGAGAGTAAAAGCTAAAGCTTTACAAGGCTTAGAAGAAATAGGATTGTTCAAAAACCAAGGATACAGTGAGGTTTTTTGGTTTTCAAGAACAGCACCGTGCCAAGTACCACAAGGGATATCAGCAGAAGCTAAAGGAACTTCAAAAATTAATGTTTTTTGGGAACAAGATCCAACAGTTTATTCAGAATATATTATAGCATATAGAGAAAATGGAAAGGCAAATGCCAATTGGTTTACTAAAAGAACTAACAGTAGTTGGGCAACTATATGGAACTTAAAACCAGGAACTACTTATGAATATAAAATAAAAGGAAAATGTAGTTATCAGTTTAGTGATTATTCAGAATTACAATATGTAACTACAGACTTGATACAAAATGAAGATGCTAATTATAATTGTGGTATAGTTCCCGATGAAATAGCCATTTCTAATAGAAATCCACACGCTGGATTAACTATAGGTGATGAAATTACTGCTGGAGATTTTAAAGTAATTATAACAGAGATTCAAAGCCAATCAAACGGAAGGATTTCAGGAAAAGGTTATGTGGCTATTCCGTACTTAAAGTTTGCTAGGTTTGGTGTAACTTTTTCAAATATTTTAATAAATACAGCTAATCAATTAGCAGAGGGAGAAATAGTAACATTATACGATCCAGAATTTGGAAAGGGGGCATCAGCTGATGTGGATGTAGATGTGGATATTTCTGATGGAATTAATGGAGATGATGGAATTAAGGACGGTTTAGTAGAAGTTGATTTTGTAATAGATGAAGTAAAAATAGATGCAAACGGGGCAATCGTCGTTACAGGAACAAATGGAGAAGAAGCGATTATACCAGGTGATGATGATATAAGTATAAAAAGTGCTAATGGAGATGTATGGTCGGTAGGAGAAGATGGAACTATTACAAAAGAAGAAGGAGCAGAAGGAGGTGCTGTTGCTGAGAATACAACAAATGGTATAGATAATGAAGGTAATGTTAATTCAATAACAGCAACAGGAGTTACAGTTGTTTTTCAAGAATCTGGAGATTATTACTTCGATGCATTACCAGAAAACACTTCTACAACTTTTGAAAAAGAATACAAAATCTTAGAGGCAAATGGTACAAAGTATAAAGTACCATATAAAGCAGTATCAGATATAGAAGGAGAAGATTTTATTACAGCTAAGGTTGCTATCAACGATGCTAGTATTTCAAAAGAAGATATCATTTTTAAAACAAAAGACGGAGCAAAAGTAGAAGCTAACTGGAATAATAATAGTACAGAAGTAACATTAAAACTAAAAAGAAAGTTTGATTATGCAGATGAGGAAATTTTTGCGGTTGTAAAGTCTAAAGAGGATAATGAAAAATATGATATAGCGGGTAGTTTAATAACAACACACTTAGCATCTAAAGAATTAGAAGCTATAAATGTAACCTTAATACCAGTAGGAGACGGTGTTGTAATTAACGATGCTTTAAAAGAAAATACAGCAAAAATATATAGTAAAGCAGGTGTTCGATTAAATATTCAAACAGGGCAAAGTATTTTGCCAGATGAGATATATGGTTGGGATAAAGACGGAAACAAAAGATTAAAGGTAGGAGACAGTTCTATACTATCACATTACACGGATGAACAGCTGATGTTTAATAACTATGTTAAGCAACAAGAGTATTATACAGATAAAACATATTATGTTTTTGTTACGAATATATCTATAACTAGTACCAATGTTTCTGGTTTTATGCCATTGAAAAGACAGTTCGGTTTTGTATTTACTCAAAATGCAACCACAGTAACAAAACAATCTAGAACTTTAGCACACGAATTAGGACACGGAATTTTTGGATTAGAACATACTTGGGATGAGTACCAATTCGGGCAAGGTGCTACTAACTTCTTAATGGATTATGGTAGTGGTACTGTTCTAAACCATTTAGATTGGAAAAAAATGCATGCTCCAGGTGTGCAATTGTATTGGTTCCAAGAAGATGAAGATGGGGCGTATAAAGATGATGAGTACCTATCGAAAGTTTTTCAAAAGATTAGGTGTGAATTTGGTAATGGAAAAATAGAATTAGAACCAGATTTCTTTAATAAAGAAGGGAGTTTTTTAAGTGATGATTCAAATTATGGAGAAATAAAGGTGACTTTAACAAAGAATAAAACAGCACTTGGAAAAACAGCACTAAAGATAGAGGAGAAAGCTTCAGGAGGAGGAAGTAAAGAGTATACATACAAATTATATACCTTAAGTTATGGAGGTGTAGAAATTTCTTCAAAATGGTATAATGAATTAAGTAAAACAGAAGAAAATCTTGAAAAGCTTCAGAGTTATTTATTTCCTGAAGATAAGAGTTTAATTAAAGAAGATTATAAAGAAGTTCTTACTAGGCTTGAAGGGAAAACTGAACTTACCGATGAAGATATTGTTGCGATTAAACAAATAGCAAATTGTGGAGCTAGATACTTCTCTATTGAAGAGAAGTATTCATTAATATCTAAAATAGTAGATAGTGCTTGGGTTTTAGATGAATATTATGAAGATTTAATTCTAGATTTATTAGCGAATTACTCTCAAGATAGTAAGTTGTATTCAAAGAGAATCTTAGAACTATTAATAACAGATAAAGACCTAACCAAGAAATTATTTAATGGTATAAGTGATGAAGAAGGAATTTATTTATGGAGCGGGAATGAAAATAATTTTTCTAGATTTTTAAATGAAATTTCTCAATTACTATCGTTTACAGAAGATGATGAACTAATATGGGAAGTAATAAACTTATTTATAAATATTAGGTTTGATGATATAGAAGAAAAAGAAACCAAGTTTTTAAGTGAAACATTTTCTTATTTAAAGATAAAAGAGTTTGGTTCAGATGAAAGTTTTTCTATAGCAACTCTTTTTGTAAAAATGCTTAAAGAATGTGAAAATTTAAAGGAACATGAATTACTACTTGATATAACAGTTTTAAGAAACCAAAATAGAGAAGCTTTTGCTGCTTTTACTCAGGTAGAGAAAAGTGTTCCTAGAGGAGAAACTGGAGCTTCTGGATACGATCAACTTAACTCTCTTTCTTGGTTAGTCCCTAATAATAATGAGTTTAGATTGTACTTAGGTGGTGGTGCTTCAAAAATTGTATTAGAATTAGCCGAGGATGTTTTTTATTGGCGAAAAATTTTAACAAATGAATATCCAAATCAGAGTAACGCTTCTATAGTAGATAAAAACCTTAGTGATAAGGAAAGTTTTAAATACTTTTTAGAGAAGTTTAAAGAAGAGTATATTAACTTTTTACCAAAGTTTGAAAACGAAACTAAATATTTTTGGGATAAGTATTATTCTAATTATAAGTTACAAAAAGATAAAATTGATAAAGACTTTGAGAAAATCTTGAAACACATTAATCGTTTTGAGAATAAGAAAAGCCTCAAGGATGTAAATGAAAGTGTTCGATTATATGTATTTGAGAGAATTCTATTAGAACCAAAATTTGAAGATAATGTAGATCCTGTTTATAAAGGTGATTTTGATAATGCATTATCAAAAGTAAGCAGATCTTTTGATTACAGAAGAAGAGGAGTAATTAATGCGTTTGAAAAAATTGGTTTTGATAACATAAGCAAAAATCTACATAATGAAAGATTAACTGAGTTTCTTCTTTGGATAAGTGAATATATAATACAGTCTAGAGCTGTTGAGCATGGTAGTCCAGAGAACGAGCTAGCTGAATTTGATAATATAAAATCTGTTGAAGAATTAAGTGATAATAATAAAGTTATTAAGTTGGAGGCAAATATTTGTCAATTACAAAATGTTTCAGCTGAACCAATAAATAAAACAACTTTTAAGATTAATCAACTAGATTATGAGTACAATAGAATGTTATATGCTATAGCCTATGACGACTTCAAGTTTTTTAATAAAACGTATAAGAAAGGAACAATATTTTATATACCTGCAGTACAAGTATATGCTATGAGCAAAAGCAATTGGGATATAGTATTAGACAAATCGGCAAATGTAGGTGTAGATGTTGTGTCGTTTGCATTTGGTATTGGGGGAGTTTATAAGGTTTTTAAAGCAGGAACAGCAATAACTAAGGCAATAGCAACAGGAGGAACAATTTCAGGAGGTACAGATATCGTTTTAGGATTATTAAATGAAAGTGCAATTAGTGATGAAGTTAAAATAAAAATCCAACAGATTCAATTTGCTGTATCATTGGCAGAATGGGGTGAGATGAGTTTTAAGATTAAGAAACTAATTAATGAAACAGAAAAGAAAATTTATACAGAGAGCCCGAATTTAAGTGACTTGAATCAAAGAAAGATACAAGATTTACTCGACGAAGTTAAAAGTAAGGTATATGTATCTGAACTTTCTGGTAAGTTTAAAGAGTTGAATTTAAACAATCTTAAAAACAGCTTTGATAAACTAGATAAACCAACTCAGATTAAGTTTTTAGATGATTTTAAAGATGCTTCAGACGAAGTTCTTAAAGCTTTGGATAAAGATGACGCTTTTAAGGCATGGAAACACTTTAGAGAATTAAATAAGAGTACCACAATTTGTAATTAATTACTATAATAATTAGAAAATGAAAAATAAGCATTACTTTCTAAAAAATTTATTAGTAACACTATTATTGTTGATTGCATCACAAGTTTATGCAATAAATCAACCATGTTGGTTAAAAGAACTGATAAAAGACTTAGCAAAACCAGATGTATCAATAGAGTTTAAAACATTTTTTAAAGATGCACCAGAAGCTAATTATGAGGCGTATAAAATTTTATATAGAGGAAATAAAACAAAACTAAGATATGATATTGAGGCTTTGAAAACGGTAAAACGTTTAAAAGCAGATGAAAATTTTGTTAATTATATCGAAAGTTTACAAATCCCCAATGTAAAGAATGTAGATGAATTTCTTGGTAAAATAACAGGATGGTATAATCAATCCAGTGAAGGAAAGAAATACATAGAAGTTCTGGAAAATATGCAAACTTTTGTTTCTACATTAAAAAAATCAAATACTCAGTGTAATAATTGTGTATATCTGTTTAACAGGTTTATAGTAAATGACACACCAACAGGAGTAAATAGACAAGCATGTTTTTGGCTAATGGAAGATGTAGCTGCAAACCCTAACATGATTAACAATAAAACTATAAGTGTTGAGGCTCCTGTTACTGGAGTAGATGGAACTATTCAGAGGGTTGATTTAAAAGTAGGGAACTCACCAGGTGTGAATTTAGAATATAAGTGGTTATCTAGTGATACTCCTATAGGAAAAGAAACGTTTATAAGAGAGTTTGTAAAACGTGATTTGTTTAGTGTTAATTCCTTAGAAGAAATACAATGGAGAATTAAATGGAACTCTTCAAGTTCAAATAAATTAACTAAAGACCAAATGATAGTTTTTTTAAGTTCTATAGAAGGAAAAGAAGCACTGAAAGCTGTAGGTTATGAAAAACTTAAAAGAATCTTCCCTGATGATGGTTTTATGAACGTAAATAATTTTGTTGATAGAGTTATAAAAAACTTTGATAATGAAACTACATTCAATAAAATTTTTATCTATTAAATGAAAAAGGTTAACCAAATAGAAAATGTGTCTTATTTAGGTAGGCTTAAAGATAAAGTTATCTTCAGTTCTAATAATACTCTTTATTCATTTAATAAAGAACATAATTATGATGAATATATTAAACAAAACAATGAGATTCAATATGTAGAAACTTATAATAAAGAGAGAATTTTATTAAACGAAAATAGTATTTACAAAGATGATACTCTAGAAGTTCAATTTGATAAAGAAAATCAATCTATTAATGTTTATTCTAACGGATTAATACTAAAAGAAATAGATTTTGAGAAAGAGAAAATCGACTTTTTTAGATTTAATATTCTAACTAAAGAAAAAGAAGAGCTTAATGTTAATAAAACCTCAATACCTATAGCTTTGTATAAAGATGTATTAATTTTAAAATCTTTAGAGAAAGATGATTACTTTATTAATTTCTATGGTATTCTTAGTGAAGAATATTTTGAAAAATTTTCT
This sequence comes from Tenacibaculum sp. DPLXC6, assembly GCF_056815515.1. Taxonomy (NCBI): domain Bacteria; kingdom Pseudomonadati; phylum Bacteroidota; class Flavobacteriia; order Flavobacteriales; family Flavobacteriaceae; genus Tenacibaculum; species Tenacibaculum sp. DPLXC6. The sequence goes on along the minus strand of NZ_CP141806.1, from coordinate 857,648 downwards.
TTAAACAAACTATTGAAAAATAACAACGCTAAAGTTTATGGAAAACCAATAGTATTAAACGATAGGCTTTTTATTTATCTTTTTGATAGTACACACAAAACAAATAATAAAAAAACAGTTTGTTTTGATATTAATAAAGGTGAGTTATTATGGGAAAGTAGTGTTTTTACTGGCTGGTTAACTATCTCACAAGATAAAATTTACTCAGTTAAAAATAAATCTGTACAAGTATTAAATCCTAATACATTTGAATTAACCAATATAGATCTTCAAGAAGAATTATCAGTTTTAGATTATAGAATTAATGATACAGTGAACAGTATAGTTTCAAATGTGTTTTTTTCGTTATCGACATCGGTTTATAAAGTTTACAACAATTATTTATACTTTTCTCAAGAAAAAGGAAGTACTGTAGGAGTTATTGATTTAGAAAACAAGAAATTAGTATGGCATTCTAAAATAGAAATAGAGAGTGGTGATATTATTCCTTTAGTAATGAAAATAGAGTTTAATAATAATCACTTGTATGTTTTGGACTCCAGTAATACTTTACAAATTTATGTAAATGATAAAGTTCTATAAAAATTAATATGAATTAGAAAAACAATTAACCAACTAAGCTAAATGAATAAAAAATTACCCCTAAGTTTTTTAATACTATTATTTATAAGTGTTTCGTTGTTCGCTACACCAAATTTTACAGAGCGTGACAGTTTAACTGTAAAAGAAGCAGATAAACCAACATTAAATCTAGAAACTAAAACACTTCGTAACTTTTCTTCACTCGATAAGTTTGATGAATTAGAAGAAGCTTTAGCACCAAAAATACAACAACGATTTACCCAGCAAGGTTTTCAGTTTAATACAGCTGATTCACTAATCAATAAAAAGTGGTTAGATATGGCTACCAATACATTTAAAAGTATTGAGGAGTCAGAAAATTATATTGATGTTTTAACAAAAGACGGATTAAGTCAGCTTCCTGTAGCTATAAAACCTGTAAGTATTAGCAATGTAAAGTATACTGTAGGAATAGCAAAAGCCGTATTTAAACCATCATATTCAGAATTAACAGTTTTTTTAAAAGTAGAGTTACCTAATACAAATCCTGATAGGGGAGAACAGGTGTTAATTTTAGGAGCTTCCAATGTAAAGTTATCTCATGAAGGAGGAATTATAGGAGATGCGAGACTACATTTAATATCGAAATTCACAGTTAATTTCAATAGCGGAACATTACTACTTACTTTAAATGGAAGTATGGAAGAACCAGGAACCTATGCAATTATTGATTGCTCTGGGTTTAAAGAAATGGGACTGGATGCAAATGTGAAATTTGCCAATGGCTTATTACATCCTGTTGATGAAAAAGGAAAAAAGAAGGTAGGTTATGTAGAAGCAGATTTTAAAACTTCGATTTCAGATTGGAATGATATGGTTGTGAATATATCACTACCAGAGTTTGGAATTAAAGGCATAGAAGGAACTACGTTCAAATTAAATACAGCTGTATTTGATTTTAGCGATTTAAGAAATGATGAAGAAACTCCAAAGGCATACTTAGATAAGTTTTATAGTACGGAGCCGAATTTGTGGAGAGGAGTATATGTGAAATCACTTCAAGTAGTTTTACCACCTGAATTTAAAAAGAAAAATGAAGATAAAAGAGTTGCCTTTGGTGCTACAGATTTAATTATAGATGGGCAAGGAGTAACTGGTAAGTTTACAGGAGAAAATGTAATTGGATTGAACGAAGGAAGTGCTTCAGGTTGGGACTTTTCATTAGACTATTTTTTGTTAGATATAGAAACAAATCATTTAAAAGCAGGAGAGTTTGATGGAAAGCTAGTGCTCCCTGTATCTCAGCTAGACAGTCTACAATACAATGCTATTTTTCAACCAGGAGAATATAAATTGGCAGTTAAAACAGAAAAAGATATCAAGTTTAATGTTTGGAAGGCAAATGTTCATTTAACCAAAGATTCATATGTAGAAATGAAGGTTAAAGAAGGGAAGTTTAGACCTAAAGCAAATTTAAACGGATCTATGAGCCTTGCTTCTGGATTAAAAAAGGATGAAAAGGAAAGTAATGATACATCAAAAAGTATTATAAAATTCAAAGGGATAACATTCCAAAAAATGGTGTTACAAACAGAGTCACCTAAATTCTCTGTTGATTATTTCGGAGTTAAAGGGAAGTTACAACTAGCAAACTTTCCTATAGTAATTAATGAAATAGGTTTAAGAACCCCTGCGGATAATAAAGCAGAATTAGTTTTTGATTTTGCAGTGAATTTAACATCAGAATCAGATGGAGGAAACGGAGGAGCTTCAAAACTAGCTTTCAAAGCTAAAATGGATGAATCCGGAAACAAATGGAAGTTTGACGGTGTACGATTAGAGCACCTGTATATAAAAATGGATGTTGCTGGTATGCAGTTAAAGGGGGCAATTTTCATTTTTGAAGATGACCCAACCTACGGAACTGGATTTGCAGGTGCGGTTGGCGCTAAGTTTTCTACAGGAATAAAGCTAGAAGTAGAAGCAAAAGCTCTTTTTGGAAGAACAGATTCATTTAGATATTGGTATGCAGATGCTAAAGTAACATTGCCACAAGGAATTCCAATTTTTCCAGGTTTTGCATTGAATGCTTTTGGAGGAGGTTTTTACAATAAAATGCGTATGGCAGGGAATTCAAATGCGCAAGACGCTGCCTTCACAGAAATTGGAGCTTCAACTTCAGGAGTAATTTATGAACCGTATGAGCAAAACTCATTTGGAATGAAGGCGTCGGTAGGAATCATTACTCAAAACTCAGAAGAACTTTTTCATGCTACAGTAGAGTTTGGTATGGCTTTTAGAAAGTCAGGAGGATTACAAGAAGTATATATGAAAGGTTTTGGAGAACTAATAGCTTCTTTACCAGGTGATTTTTTTGATACAGTAAATAGTAACTTATCTAGCATCGCAGCAGTAGGAGGCCAAGGAATTCCTGCACAAAGCCCAACAGCAGCAATTTCAGCAAATGTTTTTATTGGATTTGACTTTGTCAATGATATTTTCCATTCCACATCCGAAGTATATATAAATTTCGGAGTTTTAAAAGGAATTGGTCCTTCAGGAAGAGCAGGTTGGTTAGATTTTTATGTAGCACCAGATGAATGGCACATGCTTGTTGGAACTCCAGAAGACAGAGTAGGAGTAAAAATTGATTTAGGAATTCTAAAGATTAAAATGGATAGTTACTTCATGACAGGAGAAAACTTACCAGGAAGTCCGCCTCCACCTCCAATTGTTGCTGATATTTTAGGAGTTGATGTTGCTGAACTCAACTATATGAGAGATGCTAATATGTTAGAATCTGGAAAAGGTTTAGCTTTTGGATCTAGCATGAGTGTTTCTACAGGAGATTTGAAGTTTTTAATCTTTTATGCTCGATTTGATGCAGGAATAGGTTTTGATATCATGTTAAAAGACTATGGAGAAGCTTATTGTAAAGGATCTTCAGAAGCTATAGGAATGAATGGTTGGTATGCTAACGGACAAGCGTATGCTTATTTACAAGGAGTTTTAGGTGTGAAATTCAAACTCTTTGGAATTAAAAAGAAGCTACCTATCATAGCAGGTGGAGGTGCGGTATTGTTACAAGCAAGGCTACCAAATCCAGCATGGTTTAGAGGTTATTTGGCAGGAAAATATAACTTATTAGGAGGCTTAATTAAAGGAAGATTTAGATTTAAAATAGAGTTAGGAGATAAGTGTGAAATAGTAGGAGGAAGCCCGATAGATGGTATCGTAGTAATTAGTGATTTAAAACCAAAAGAAGGAAGTACAGATGTAGATGTATTTGCTGCTCCACAGGCAGTATTCAATTTACAGATTAATAAAATTTTTGAAATTCCTGACGATACGGGAGATAGAAAGTATAAAATTTTATTGGATGATTTTTCTGTAACAAAAGATGGGCAAAATATTGTAGGGGAGATAAAATGGAATGATAGAAATGATGTAGCAGTATTTTATTCACATGAAATTTTACCACCACATGCTCAATTAAAAGCTAGGGTTCAATTACATTTTGAAGAATATAAAGGAGGAAGCTGGCAAAAAATGAAGTCAGGAGGACAAATAGCTACAGAAGTTAAAGAGGTAAATTTTACAACAGGAGAAGCACCAGAGACAATACCATTAACTAATATAGATTATATGTACCCTGTGCTAGGGCAAAAAAACTTCTTTATTGATGAGTATAATACAGCATATGTAAAATTAAAAAGAGGTCAAACATACTTGTTTGATGCTGCGCCAGATTGGAAAAAAGAAATGATAATGACCAGTGAATCTGGAGAAAGTTTCTATAAAGAGTTCACATATAACTCCGCTAAAAAGCAGTTAGTTTATACGCTACCAGCAAATCAAATGCAGACACAAACGCAATATGATGTAAGCTTGAAATTAACATCAGAAGCAGGGGATTTGGATGCTAATGTATCAGAAACATATGCTTCTAAAAATATTGGGGGAAGCTCTGAAAATACAGTTGAAGTAAAATCAAGGAAAGCAGAAGGAAATGTAAGTAAAGAAGGGGAGAAAGAATTGTTGGTGTATGATTTTAGAACAAGTAAGTACGAAACCTTCAGAGATAAAATGCGAGATATGAATAAAAGTAAAGATTTATATCAACACATTGTTTATCCCTATGGATTAACATTATTGTCAAGTATTGATTACCAAGAAGCATTTGATTTGGCAGAGTTGAGAGGAAATGAATATACTAGGTATCAGCCTTTAGTAGTATCAAGAGCAACTTTAGATGATAGTTACTATAGAAATCAGATTTATCCGTTAATTTATAACAACTACCCCTATGAAGGAAATATTTCAGTAAGTAGAGAAATTAATAAGGTAGGAGTACCACCAGTAGAAGGAGTGGAACCGATGACTTGGTATGTAACTTATTTAGAGAATAATTATTCGGGAGAAATAAATTTATATAATCCGTACAGGTATAATCTTACGTATTACTATTTAGAAGATTACGAAGATTTGAGATACCAATTAGTTAGTTCAAATATTAATTGGAATGGAAATCCTCAGTATATAAAATTAATAACGGAAGCTTTTCCTTATATGCGTCAAGGAAGATACAAGGCAACGTTACAATACGTTTTACCGGGTCAGGTAAAAAAGAGCAGAATAAATTCATTAAAATATTTAAACCCATTAAATGATTAAGAAGAAGAGTACACCTATCATCTTTATGCTTCTGATGTTGGGTATTACAGTAAAAACCTATGCCCAAAAAGAAATAGGTAATATTAAAGCAGAGGTAAAAGCAATTGCAACAGTATCCGAAAATAAAATACTACTACGATGGGGAGTAACGACTCCTACAGCTTGGAACTATGCTAATAAATATGGATATATAATTGAAAGAAAAACAATAGCGGTAGATAAAGAAATACTGGAGAAACCTGTAATAAAACAGCTAACACCTATTCCGTTAAAACCCTATCCAATGATGGAATGGAAAGAGTTTTCAGAAGAAAATGATTATGCTGCATTAGCAGCGCAAGCACTATATGGAGAAGAGTTTGATGTAGAGATGAATAATGGAGGGAATGGATTACTAAATATTATAAATAAGGCACAAGTACTAGAACAGAGGTTCACTTTTGCCCTTTATGCAGCAGATCAGGATTTTAAAGTAGCTAAATTTTCAGGGTTGGCATTTACTGATGATACGGTAAAACCAAGAGAACGTTATTTATATACCATAAGAGTAGCTTTACCACAAGAGAAAAAAGACTTGATAAAATCTGGAGGGGTATATTTAGGGTTACTAGATAAGAAACCGCTACCCGAACCACAAGAATTCGCAGGTGTTTTTAAAGATAAGACGGTTATTCTAAGTTGGAACCAAGCTATCTTAAAAAAGTACTATACAAACTACATTATTGAGAAATCGGAGGATGAAGGTAGGACTTTTAAAAAACTATTAGGTACTCCAGTAGCTACATTAGGAGAAAAAGAAAAGAACCCATCAAATAGAATGATGTATATAGACAGTCTTTCTCAAAACAATAAAACATACTCCTATAGAATTAAAGGAATATCTCCTTTTGGTATTGAAGGTCCTTATTCAAAACTGGTTTCAGGTAAAGGAATAAAACCATTAACACATACTCCGTTTATTACAGATGTAAAATTAAGTAATCAAGGAGGAGTTTTGAGTTGGGAGTTTCCTTCAGAAGGAGTTAGTACACTTAGTAAGTTTAAATTAGTAAGATCTAATACCCCAAAAGGTAAGTTCCTCACTGTAATAGACAATATATCAAAGAGCAAAAGAACTGTTAAGTTAGAAAATTTACAAGCTATAAATTATTATAAAATCGTGGCTGTAGGTAACAATGGAGGTACACGAGAATCGTTTCCAAAAATGGTACAACCTGATGATAGTACACCTCCTGCTGTACCAACTATGTTAAACGGAACTATAGATTCTCTTGGAGTAGTAAGATTACAATGGAAACAAAATACAGAGATAGATTTTTTAGGGTATAGAGTATTTAAAGCGAATTTAAAAATAGATGAATTCACTCAAGTAACATTTGAACCTACACCTAATAGTGCTTTTATTGATACGGTGAACATAAAGACACTAAATAAAAAGATTTATTATAAAGTCCAAGCTTTTGATAAAAGATATAATCCATCAGAATTTTCTGAAGTTTTAGAATTAAATAGACCGGATATAGTACCTCCAACTGCACCCGTTTTCACTTCTTTTAAATCAGATAAAGGTAGAGTTGAAATAGAATGGATATCAAGTACTAGTAATGATGCTCAATCTACCGTAATTTATAGAAAAGAAAAGGGTGTAAAAGAGCCATGGTTGATGTTAAAGAGTTTACCGCTATTAGAAAATAAATTTATAGATGAAACTGGAGTTGTTGGAAAAACATATCTGTATACAGCTTTGACTATAGATGAATCTGGACTTGAATCAGAACCTATTACACCTTTAAAAATAACAGTTTTAGATAATTCACCTAAGTCAAGTATAGAAAAATTTACAGGATATGTAAATAGAGAAGATAGATATATTGAGCTGAATTGGAATTACAAAGAAGCAAATACTAAAGAGTTTGTTTTATACAAAGCAGAAGAAGGTAAAAAGCCAACGATGTATAAAGTTTTTAAAGCAGATACTAATAAGTTTAAAGATAAAGATTTATTAATAAACACAAAATATACATTTTTAATTCAAGCAATTTTTGAGTCAGGAGCAAAATCTCCACTTAACAAAATTGAAATAAACTATTAAAAGGAAGCTATATGAAAAGAAATATACTCTTAATTATATTCTTATTTTTTTCAATTATATCGCAAGCACAAAAGTATACCATAAAAGTTGAAGGTTATATAGGACAAGGAAGGTCTTCTTGTGGTTCTAACAAAAATGGTTTAGGAGGAATAAAAATGTTTTTCTCTGATGGAACCACAAAATATTTAAGAGATCCTGCGATTTATGGGTTACGCTTTATTAATCAAATGTATTCACATGAAGACACTTTTAATGTATCAAAAAAAGTAACCAAAGTAGAGTTTCATACAATCACTAGAAGAAATGGAACTTTTGGATGTAAAAGTTCTAAAGAATCTTGGATTTCGGTAAATGTAACTTCTCCTTGTTTTTATAAACAATATCAGAAAGATGAAGTATACAGAAGTGATATAAATAGAGGTTGGGCACGGATCTCTATAGAACCTGATATTTCTCTATCATATCCCGATGGATCAAGTACTTCAAGAGTAAAAACAGTTTGCGAAAGTAGTCCAGTTAGAATTAAGGCAACTTCAGGTTTTACTCCAGCTTCAGGTGTATATGTTTGGGAATTCTTTGATCCAGTAAATACTGAGACTAGAACACATCCAGATTATCAAGATTTATTAAATGCTGTATCTTCAGCAGAAGCAGCTTATGATGATTGTGTAAGAAGAGAGAGAGACATTGACAGGTGTTCAGGTTTTATGATGGCTTTATTTGAGGCGAGGAGAAATTTGAATAATTACACAGGTCCTAAAACGATACAGGTAAGTGTTTGGAGAACTATCACGAATAAAACAGGGCAAGCCACAATTGATTTAAAACTATCTGATTTGTATTCTTCAGCTACAGATAGAAAAAAGGCATTGACTAAAAATATAAACATACATGTAAAACCAAGCTGCAACAGCTCTATTACTACGAACAATGTTACTCTACAATTTTTACCTGATGCTCCGCAGATAGCAAAAGCTCCAACAATAAAGCAACCTACTTGTTCTTACAGTACAGATGCAGACTTTAAACTGTATTTCACAAGACAACTTTTTAGTTATGAAAAAATAGATTTTAATCTTTTAAAGAAAACATTAACAAATGAATATGTAGCTGTTGATAATAACCCAGGAATTACTTCATTTGTAAGTTCAGGAGGATATTGGATGTATGATTGGGATTCAAACTCAGGAACATTAGCATCAGGAGATTATAGGGTTGAAGTAACTGGGTTTAATAGAAGCACAGGCTCTCCTTTATGTGAAAAATACTCATATGATTTCCAAATAAAGTCTCCATCAAAGGTAACTTTCAAAGCTACTAAAATTCAAGATGAAACATGTTATAATAGTAAAGATGGAAAAATTAAAATAGAGGGATCAGGAGGATCAGGTAGTTTTTACTATAGTTTAAATAATGGAGCTACTTGGAGTACTTCAACGTTTTCAGGAATAACCACGGTAAGTGGATTAGCCTCTGCAAATTATATTATTAAAATAAAAGATACTAAAGGTTGTATAGATCAAGATAACACTTCTGATGCTATAACTATAATTGGGAAAAGTAAAATAACACATGCTTTACCTTCAAATGCAGTTACGCATCCTAGCGCAGTAGGAAGCACTGATGCTTCTATAAAAATAAGTAGTGTAAGTGGAGGTATGCCTTTTAGTAACTATTACAATTATACAGTTTTACTAAATGGAAGCACAACTAATACTAGAAGTGGTAGGGCCTATGTAGGAGGTTTTACAATACCTAATTTACCTGCAGGAACCCACAAAATTAGATACACAGATAAAAATAACTGTACGCAAGAATATACACTTCCAAAGATTATAGACCCAAAACCAATAACATTTTCTGTTAGTTCAGTAAAACCTGATTGCTATCAAGGTAAAGGAACAATTAATGTAACAAGTATTACAGGAGGGTATCCTAACTATACAGTTATTTTAAAAAGAGGTTCAACAATACTAAGTACATTAACAGGAAGAACAAATAGTGCCTCTTTTAATATTGAGGCAGGAAACTATACTGTTTTAGTTAAAGATAGTAAACAAGGTAGCTTAGAAAAATCTATTGCAGTAATAGAACAATCAGAGGTAGTTATTTCAAGAGTAAACTTGACAGCTCCAATAAAATGTAGTGGAGGTAGAGCCTCTGTAAGTATTACAGCTACAGGAGGAAAGTCAAATGCATATCAATATGCAGTATACAAGAGCTCGGGAATCTTATGGCAAAATAGTAATGTGTTTTCGTTACCAGCAAGTAGTACTGGATATAGGTTTATAGTGAGAGATAAAAATATAACTACTTGTAGATCTAAAGTTTCCTCGTCAATAACAATAACAGAACCTTTACCAATTGAAATGATGGTTAACTCTGTAAAACATAATAATGTGTTCGGAGAGGCTAAAGGGGAAATATCATTAACCATAGATGGTGGAATTCCAAACTATACTATAACATGGAGAAAGAAATATGATACTTCTTTTTCTAGAACAGGAAATACAATTACAGGACTAAGGGCAGGGTTTTATATAGCTACCATTAAAGATAGTAACGGGTGTACAATAACTTCTAATGAAATACAAGTTAGAGAAAACCCTCAATTAGTTGCTTCTCTTACTGTTAGTAAAGCCATTAGTTGTAATGGTGGTGTAGGCTCGTTAATAGTGAATCCATCTGGAGGATCAAATAGTTATTCATATAAATGGTTTAAAGGAGGTACAGAATTGATAGGGAAAACAACCAATCAGTTGGTAAATATTAGTAAGGGTAATTACTCTGTTACTATCAATGATGGATTTACAAGTATTTCAAGAAGTATTTCATTAATAGAACCAAGCTCGATTACTTTAAACATAACTAAAACAGATATTTCTTGTTATGGAGCTGAGGATGGAAAAATAAAACTTACCATCGGAGGAGGAACTCCACCGTATGAATACTCTATTGATAATCAAACATCGTTTCAAACAGTAAGTAGTTTAGTTAATAATACAATTGATGGATTAACGGTTGGAAATTTTACTGTTTTGATTAGAGATAGTAAAGGGTGTTTAGTTAGTACACCAGCAACTACCATAATAAAACAGCCGACTCAAATTAAAATTGATAGTTTTTCTATAATAAATTGTGAAGTAGCAGGGAATAATGAAGGAGCTATAACAATAGAAACATCAGGAGGTGAAGGAGCGCATAACTATAAATGGACAAAAGAAGGTGATGCGTCTTTTACTAGTAATACTAAAGATATAAATAATCTATTTGCAGGAATTTATCATGTAGTTATAAGAGATGCAAAAGGATGTGAAATAACTCAGTCATATGAAGTAAAGGAACCACAGCCTATACAAGTAGCTATAAAACAAACAAAAAATATTTTATGTAATGGTGATGAAACTGGTGAATTGCTAGCTGAGGTATCAGGTGGATATCCAATATATTCAACTCCAATTGACTTTGATTATAAATGGTATGATATATCTTCAGGGGCACCGGTTTTATTAAATTCAGACCTAAAACAAAATAAAATAAGCAACCTTAAAGCAGGAAGTTATAGAGTGGTAGTAAATGATATAAAAGGAGCTACTACACAAAAAGAGATTATAATTAGCCAACCAGCTAAAATTGAAGTAAACTTAGCGTCGAGTACAAACGTGAGTTGTTTTGGAGGAGGAGATGGTAGTATTGATATTACTATTTTAGGAGGAACTAAACCATATAATTTTTCTTGGAAGAGTACTAATAACACAGCCTTTAATAAAACAACGGAAGATGTTACAGAGTTAAAAGAAGGAACTTATTATGTAGAGGTTACTGATAGTAATGGGTGTACATTTACTTCTAATAACTTTACGATAGAACAGCCTTTAGCAGCGTTGGAAGTGTCTAGCTATACAGTTAATAACTTAACAGGTTTTGAAACAAAAAATGGAAGCATATCTGTTGATGTTGTTGGAGGAACACCAAGCTATACATATGAATGGAGACAAAAAGGAAACACGACTATCTTAGGAACAGCCAACCCGTTTAAGAATATAGAAGCAGGAGAATATGAATTAACTGTTAAAGATGCTAATGGTTGTATTACAACTGGAAGTTATACTGTTACAGAACCAGAATTATTAGTGGTTGATAATATAATTGAACAAGGAGAAAACCTTTGTTTTGGAGATAATGATGTAAACTTAACAGCTGAAGTTAGCGGAGGAGTAACTCCATATAGTTATTCATGGAAATTAAAAGGAGGAGGTGTAGAACTAGGTACTATCAATAAACTTAGTAATATAGGTGCAGGAATTTATGTAATAACAGTAACAGATAAAAATGGAAATATTGCTACAAAAGAATATGAAGTAATAGAACCATTACAGTTAGAAATTACAGGAATAACTAAAGTAGACGTGTCTTGTAATGGAGGAGCAGATGGTTTCATAGATGTAAACGTTTCAGGAGGAACTGCACCATATACATATAGTTGGAAGCATGGAACAATTGGTAGTAGTTTAAACTCTTTACAAGCTGGTATATATGAAGTGGTTGTTAGAGATAAAAACCTATGTGAGGTTACAACAAAGGTTACAATTAAAGAACCAACAATTTTAGCTATAGATAATTCAGTAATAAAAGATGTTACAGGTTTTGGGTTATCAAATGGAGAAATAAGTATAAATGTTGTTGGAGGAACACCAAACTATACTTATGAATGGAAAAATTCAAGCGGAATTGTACAAAGTAGTATAACCTCTAAATTATCAGGAATAAAAGCTGGGAAGTATTCAGTAAAAGTAACAGATACTAAAGGATGTATAGTAGAAAAAACATATACAGTTAATGAACCAGAATTGTTAACGGTAAATGTAAACGAGACTTCAATTTTATGTAAAAATGGAGTAGGAACACTAACAGCTGAAGTTAAGGGAGGTGTAATACCATATACGTACTCATGGAAGTTAAAAAGAAATGCTACAGTAGTAAGTACTACTAATTCACTTGAGGATGTAGGAGTAGGAGTCTATGTAGTGACAATTACAGATAAAAACGGAAATACAGCCACCAAAGAATATGGGTTAACCGAACCATCATTACTTGAAATTACAGGGATAAGCAAAGGAGATGTAGCATGTTATGGAGGTACGGATGGATTTATAGATATAACCGTTTCAGGAGGAGTAGTACCTTATACCTATAGTTGGAATCATACAAGTTTAGACACTAGAAAAGTAGAAAACTTATCTTCAGGTATATACTCAGTTGTAGTTACTGACAAGAACGGGTGCAAAACAACAAAAGAGGTAACAATCAATCAACCAGAAAAATATGATATAACGAATGTAAAATTAATAAGACCTTCATCAAACTTAGTAGATGATGGTAGTATTGAAGTGGTTTTCGTAGGAGGAGTAGCACCTTATTCATTTGAGTGGAAAAATGAAACAGGGAATACAATTTCTACAAAAGCATCTAGTGATTTATCCGATAAAATAGAGAACCTACCAGAAGGGATCTATACAATTACAATAAAAGACGCTGAAGGTTGTATAATTGAAGAAACATACAATTTAGCAAGTCCAGGAGAATTATTAGTAGAAATAACACAGGTACAAGAAGTAAAATGTCATGATGCCTCAAACGGTATCTTAGATGTAATTACCGTTGGTGGAGTTGGAGGAAACAATTATGCATGGTATAATGCAGATAGTAATGAGCTTATAGGGACAGAAAAACAGCTTAAAAATATTTCAGCAGGTAATTATTATGTAATAGTAAATAACGCTGAAGGAATAGAAGAAAAAAGTTCAATTTTTACAGTTTCAGAACCCACAGAAATTCAGTTAGCAATAAAAGAAATAGATTTAAGTTGTTTCAATTCCAATGATGGAAGTTTTGAGGTAGAAGTACAAGGAGGAACAGGAAATTATCAATTTAGATATAGAGATGTATCAAGTTTTAGCGATTGGATAAGTGTAACAGGAAGTACTATAAAAGTGAATAACTTGAAGAAGAACACTTATACACTTCAAGTAAGAGATGCAAACAATTGTTTGGCGTTAAATACCGTTGGAAGTTCAGACTTTACAATGGAAATCACTCAGCCATTACCATTATCAGTATCAAATGTTTTGATAGAAGAAGTTACAGGGTTTGGATTATCAAACGGATCAATTTCTGTGGGAATAGTAGGAGGAACACCACCTTATGCTTATGAATGGAAAGATAGCTCAGACACGACGATTTTAACAGGTAGTAATAAAATTACATCTATTTCGGCAGGTAATTATCAATTAATAACAACAGATAGTAAAGGCTGTACTTTAATTAAAGAGTATGTAATAAGTCAGCCGTTAAAATTGGAAGTAACTATAGTAAAGACTTCAGTAATTAGTTGTAATGGAGAGGAAGACGGAACTTTAACAGCTCAAGTTGTTGGAGGAGTAAAAGGATACACTTATAAGTGGTATAAAGAATCAAGTAGCCCTTTACCATTAGGAACTTCGCAATCAGTTTCAGGTTTAGGTGAGGGAGCATATTATGTAGTAGTTGAAGATTCAAAAGGAAACATAGTAAAGAGTGATTTATATAATTTAAAAGAACCAGAAATATTAGGATTACAGTTAGGTTCAGACTATACTTTGTGTGGAACAGGAAATGATTGGACAGTAAATACAACAGTAACTGGAGGGACTGCACCATATAGCTATCTGTGGAATACAGGAGATAACAATGCTATGTTACAAAGTGTACCTATTGGAGACTATAGTGTAACCGTTGTTGATGCTAATGGTTGTAGAATATCTGGTGAAATAAAATTAACACTACCACCAGAAATATCAATAGTAAGTGAAACAATAACAAAACCAACTTGTTTTCAAGGAAATGATGGTAGTATCGCATTAGAAGTTACTGGAGGAGCTCCTCCTTATGAATATACTTGGAGTAATTCAAGAAAAGGTAAAGTTGTTACTGGGTTAACTTCAGGAGAATATACTGTAGAAGTAAAAGATAGTAAAGGGTGCTTTATAACAAAATCTTTTATAGTTGAAGATCCGGAGCAAATAGAACTAGATTTAGGTACTGATGTAACACTGTGTGTAGATCAAACATATATTTTAGATGCAACTATTATTGATGGTGTAGCATATAGTTGGAGCTCAACAAGCGGATTTACCAGTAATGAAGCCATTGTTGAGGTAAAAGAAGAAGGAACTTACACGGTAATAGCAACAGATAAAAAAGGATGTGTGGTAGAAGATAGTATTGAAATTATACGCTCAAAACAAGAGATATCTGCAGATTTAGCTGTATCAACACAAGTGTTTACAGATGAAAGTTTTGTAGCAGTAAATATTAGTAGTGTTGTAGCAGATGAGGTAGTATGGATATTGCCAGACGAAGCAATTATTAATGAAAGTAACGATAGTTATACAGAAATAGAATTTGTAAAAGAGGGAGAGTATGAAATAACTATGGTAACTAGAATAGGAAGTTGTGAAGCAATGATAACAAAGAAAGTAATTGTCATCGATAGAGAAGTTACAACAACTGAAGAAGACCAAAGGAGTGCCTCGCCAATGATTAAAGACCTAGTAATATATCCAAACCCATCTTCAGGTAAGTTTACGGTAGATATAGAATTAAAAGAACAAAACTTAGTTAGTATGAAGGTTTTAGAAATGCTTGGAGGTAGTTTAGTAGATGCTAAAACTATGAATGGTGCTGATAAGTATAAAGTTGATTACGATTTGAGTTTAGTTTCAGGTGTATATTTTATCTTAATAGAAACAGAAGAACAAAGAATAATTCAGAAGTTAATAATTAACTAAATAAGAATTAGACATTATAAAAAGCCGTTAATAATTAAATTAACGGCTTTTTTTTATGGTCTGAAACCTTCTTTTTCCAAAATGTAAGGTGTAATAGGATCTAATTCTTTCAAAGTTTCAGGGTGTATGCCTCTATCTGTAAAAAACTCTCGTTTCCCTTCTGTATTACTTCCATACCAAAAGTTTGGGTTACCATTTGTGAAAAACTCCATGCCTTTGGTAAGTGTTACCTTTTTAAAGGTATCAATGTCTATAGAAAGTGCATCTCTACTTATAGCGTTTTTAGTAGTGCAAGAAGTTTTTTTATAGTGGTCTTTTTCCCAAACGAAGCAGTTACCACTATTAAGGAATGACACTCTGTAAATAAATAAAAAAGGGACAATTATAATAATCCCCACTACAATAATAGATTTTTGTTTTTTTACTTTTTCCTTACCAGGAGAATTCTCTATGTTATAATCAAACCCATCATTTTTTTTAGAAGACTTATTCTTAGAAGAAGTGTGTTTGTTTACATAATCTTCATAATTCTCATAGTTTAAATACTTAGCTATAAAATCTCTTTGGTGGCTATTAGGCAAACTTACACTTACCCCTTCTTTTTCTTCCACATACTTTTCGTAATACCGTTTGGCCTTTCTTTCGCTTATATAATTTTCATCATTATAGCCTACTTCCTGTAACTCGTTAGCCCAAAAAACAGCCTTTGCATTTTTATTGGTTTTATACTCATTTTCCTCAATAGCATTAAAAAAATCGGTTATAAGTTGTTTAATCATGGTTATTTGGTGTTTGGCCAAAAGTATCCAAAGTGGTCACTTTTTGGTTACGGTTAACCATAAAGTGCACAAATACAGTATGGAGAAAAATTGGTTGAATAATGGTTCATTTTAAACCTTTTTCATTGTCAATATTTGCATCAGAATTAATCGAGAAAACAAAAAACAAAACAATCGATTGGTTCTAATTATAAGATAAACATTAGTGGATTTTCGTAGAGGGGGAGCTACTAAAAAACACTGATGTTCATCTTCACTTCCCGCAAAAGAGATGCGCACCTCTTTTAAAAATTCTACACCCAAACTCGGTGTAACTGTAGCTAAGCAAAGTGCTTGGACAGGATAAATACTATCAATTTTTAAAAGAAACAAAAATGAACAAGGTTTTATTAATTATAACATTTTTAGTAACAAATGGATTATACACTATAAATACAAACTCAACAACTGTAGCACCTGAAACAAACTCTACGGAAACAACAACAAGTGATACAGGTGGAGAGGAAGATCCGACTCCTGTTGAAGATGACGAAGATTAGAAAAAAAAGGCGCATTATATAATGCGTCTTTTTTATATTAGTAGAATGAAAAAGATTCTATTTTTTTTTCTTTTTATATCAGTAAGCGAATTGGTGTGTCAAAATAAGTTTGATGAGTACACTAATATTTCAAAAAAAATAAGATTCTATCACCAAAAGAATGAAAAAGATAGTGTTTATAAGTTTTTAAACAAATATTTGATTTTATCAAAAAAGAAAGAAGACACTCTTAGTTTGGGGAAGGGATATTTTAAAAAAGGAATTTATTATAATAAGTATAATAGAAAAGATTCTGCATACTATTTTTATAAAAAATCAATTCCATACTTTTTAAATTTAAAAGACAGTTTAAGAGTTTCTAAAAGCTTAATAAATATATCCTTTATTTTATCAAGTTTTGAAAATTATTCAGATAGTGATTCAATAGCAGTAGAAGCTTTAAAGTATTTAAATAAGAGTGAAAATAAATATAGAGGTATGGCATTCAATTCTTTGGCTATAAGTTCAAAAGGAAGGTTTAATTATGATGATGCCATTAAGTATTACAAAAAAGCAATTGAACTACCTAATAGTAAAAAGAATTTAATTAAATACTACAGTAATTTAGCTAATTCATATGGCTATAAAGGAGAGTATAGAAAAGCTATTATTATTTATCAAGATTTATTAGATACTACAGATTTTAGTGATTTAAAAAACACAAAATCTAGAGTTATAGATAATTTAGCGAGAATTAAATGGGAGAATAAAATAAATAAAAACGTTTTAAAGGATTTTATTAAAGCAAAAGATTTAAGAGAAAAAGAAAAAGATTATGAAGGCTTGATATCTAGCTATAAAAATTTGTCTAATTATTTTTTTGAAATTGATAAATACAAAGCTTATGAGTATGCAAGGAAAATGTATCATTATGCAGATATAGAGGGAAATAAGAGAAGTGAGGTAGAAGCTTTGAATAAGTTAGTTCTTTACCCTAGTTCTAAACAGAATGTATATTTTGAAGAATTAAAAAAAATAAAAGATAGCATCAAACTATCAGAAGGAACAAAAAAAATAAGGTTTGCAAAAATTAAATATGATGCTGAAGAAGAAAAAAAACAAAAACTCGAAGCTAGAGCTCGTTTAGCAGAGTCAAACCTTAGCTTAGAACAACAAAAATCACAAAAACAACTTTGGATTTTTACAGTTATCCTTACTGTTTTATCCTCATTAGTATACTTCTTTTACAAAAGAGAAAAAACTAAAAAAGAAAAAGCCATAGAAGTATATAATACAGAAACCCGTTTGTCTAAAAAAATACACGATGAATTGGCGAATGATGTTTATTCGGTAATGAATACTCTACAAAACAAAGCAGAAACAGACACCAAACTACTAGCAAGAGTAGAAAAAATATACGCTCAAACTAGAGATATTTCTCATGAGAATAGTCCTGTACTTACAGGAGAACATTTTGAGAGCTTTTTAAAACAGTTGTTTATAGATTTCACGAACGATACTTGTAAAGTAATCCATAAAGGGTTGAAAGAAGTAGTAGTAAATGAGTTACCAAAAGAAAAACAAATAGTACTATACAGAGTGTTGCGAGAACTCTTAGTAAACATGAAAAAACACAGTGAAGCAAGTTTGGTGCTTATTACATTTTCGCTGTCTAAAAAAACATTATCTGTTGCATATCAGGATAATGGGAGAGGTGTTAAAGACTTATCAATAAAAAACGGTTTACAAAATATGGAAACCCGTATTAAATCAGTAGGAGGTATTATTACTTTTGAATCAAAGCAAGAAAAAGGATTTCAAGCAAAGTTTCACTTTAAAAAGTAGTTATGTTCAAAAAAATATTGATAGCAGAAGATGCCGATTTCATGTCAAGTGGAATTCAAGTAGCCTTAGAAGACATGCAAATACCTACTATAGAATATGCACAATACTGTGATGAAGCTTATTTAAAATTAAAAAAGGCATGGTTAGACGAAGAACCATTTGATTTATTAGTAAGCGATTTATCATTTAAAGATAACATACATGAGCAACGATTAGAATCAGGAGAAGATCTTATAACAGAAGCTAAAAAACTACAACCAGCTTTAAAAACTATAGTATTTTCTATAGAAGACAAACCATATCGAATACAGCAATTATGTAACGAGTTAGCAGTAAATGCGTATGTATGGAAATCTAACCATGGACAAAAAGAACTAAAAAAAGCAGTACAGTCTGTTTATAACGGCGAGTTTTTTATTACTCCGCAGTTAGCACATGCCTTGCGAAATAAAGAAGCATTTGAGATTACAGATTACGATGTGTTTTTACTAAAGCATTTAGCTGAGGGGTTAGATCAAAAAGAAATTAGCGGAGAACTTAAGAATAGGAACATTAAGCCAAGTAGTATAAGTTCAGTAGAAAAACGCTTAAAACTATTAAAAGAAAATTTTAATGCCAATAACCCTACACAGCTCATAGCAATTACTAAAGATTTTGGGCTTATTTAAAAGCGTAGTTTGCACAGATATTTTTGTCTTAAACATCAGACAGTAGTGTATGAAGTCATTAGACACTACTGTCTGATGTTAAAGGATAATAGTGTCGGGTGTCACAATACACTAGCTTATCCGAGTCTGGAGTTTAAATTTTCTTTTTACTTTCAAAAGTATTATTAAACTTGATATATATAGTGGAAATGTCTTTTCGTACCTAATGGAAAAGGCATTTAGTACCTAGTAGAAGCATTATTTTGTACTTAATAGAAAAATTTAATAATTAAAATTAAGTTAACCTTATGGAAACCCGTAAGGTTTTGTTTTTTAGAGGGATTAGTTTTGTAGAGATAACCAAAACTTAAAAAAATGGAACTTGCAAATAAACTAAGAGAACTCTCACAGAGAATAATAACATTAAAAGAACAAATAGAAACAGAAGAAGCAACTAAAACTGCTTTTGTTTTACCTTTTATAGATTTGTTAGGTTACGATATTTTTAATCCCACAGAGGTTATACCGGAGTTTACAGCAGATATAGGATTGAAAAAAGGTGAAAAAGTAGACTATGCAATTATAGAAAACAATGTTCCAATTTTAATAATTGAGTGTAAACATTGGAAAGAAGACTTGAATACACATAATTCACAACTGTTTAGATATTTTCATACATCAAAGTCAAGATTTGCACTTTTAACTAATGGTGTGGAGTACAAATTTTTTACTGATTTGGAAGAAACAAATAAAATGGATGAAAAGCCATTTTTAGAGTTTAATATTACTAAGTTAAAAGAGTCAACAATAAACGAAGTAGTAAAGTTTCATAAAACAAAATTTGATGTTGACCAAATAGTTAATAATGCAAGCTCATTAAAGTATTCTAGGGAAATAAAAAAGATATTTAATGTACAATTAATAGAGCCAGAAGGTGATTTTATAAGGTTTTTTTCTTCTAGGGTTTATTCAGGGAGACAAACAGAGAGAGTGTTAGAACAGTTTAAAGAGCTGGTGTCAAAGTCAATTAATCAGTTGATAAGTGAAAAGGTAAATGATAGGCTACATAGCGCTTTAAATAAAGAAGAAGAGAAGTTGGCAGAAGAAAGTATAGAGCAGGAAGAAAAAAATGAAAGTAAAATAGTAACTACAGAAGAAGAAATGGAGGCTTATAGGGTAGTTGTGGCAATTTTAAGAAAAGAAATTCCTGTAGAAAGAATAGCCTTTAGAGATACACAATCTTACTTTGGTGTTTTATTAGATGATAATAACCGTAAACCATTGTGTAGGTTTCATTTTAACGGAAAAACTAAATATATAGGGCTTTTTGATGCTAATAAAAAAGAGTCAAAAGAGAAAATTGAGAATATAGGTGATATCTATAAATTTGATGTAGCTCTTTTAAGCACAATAAATTTTTATAAAGAGCTAGAAGTAGAAAAGGTTAATTAAAACAAGTATTATAAGTTACAAAACAACCAAACTAAATAACAAATGAAAAAAGTCATAATAATGCTACTATCAGTAGGTGTGTTAGTGGCATTTCAAAAAGTAGAAGACAAAAAAGTGTATATCTGTAGCAGTGTAGCAAGCACAAAATATCACTTTAAAAAAAATTGTAGAGGATTATCGCAATGCAAAGCAATGATAAAGGAAAGTACAGAGAAAAAAGTGAGGAGATATGGGAGATTGCTCTGTAAATGGGAGAAGAAAGCATTAAAAAAGAAATAAAACGAACTCTGTTGATAACTATATTAACAGAGTTTTTTATTTTTTCTGGCGAAGTACTATTTTAGCACAGACTTCAATTCACACGATTTTTTATGACGCAAGAAACACAATATACCGAAGACAATATACGCTCGCTCGATTGGAAAGAACACATCCGTATGCGACCTGGGATGTATATTGGTAAACTTGGAGATGGATCATCACCAGACGACGGAATTTACATTTTGGTTAAAGAGGTTTTAGATAACTCTATTGATGAATTTGTCATGGGAGGAGGTAAAACCATAGAAGTTTCTGTACAAGGAAATAAAGTAATCGTTCGAGACTATGGACGTGGTATTCCGCTAGGAAAGGTAGTTGACGTAGTTTCTAAAATGAACACAGGAGGAAAGTACGACTCAAAAGCCTTTAAAAAATCAGTAGGATTAAACGGAGTTGGTACGAAAGCAGTAAATGCGTTATCAACCTACTTTAGAGTAGAATCGAATCGTGATGGTAAATCAGCTTCAGCAGAATTTGAAAAAGGGAATTTAACCAATCAAGAATTATTAGATGAAACATCACGTCGTAGAGGTACTAAAGTAACCTTTATTGCAGATGAAACCATCTTTAAAAATTACAAGTATCGTCCTGAATATATTTCTAAACTATTAAAAAACTATGTATACCTAAACCCAGGGTTAACCATTGTTTTTAATGGAGAAAAGTTTTATTCAGAAAACGGATTAAAAGACTTATTGGAAGACAACAACAACAAAGAAGATATGTTGTATCCAATAATTCATTTACGAGGAGATGATATTGAAGTAGCAATAACACACAGTAGAACACAATATTCAGAAGAATACCATTCGTTTGTAAACGGACAAAATACTACACAAGGAGGAACACACTTAAATGCCTTTAGAGAAGCAGTAGTAAAAACAGTTCGAGAGTTTTTCGGAAAGAACTTCGATGCTTCCGATGTACGTAAGTCAATTATCGGTGCCATTTCAATCAAAGTAATGGAGCCTGTTTTTGAAAGCCAAACAAAAACGAAATTAGGTTCTACAGAAATGGGAGGAGACTTACCAACCGTAAGAACCTACATTAATGACTTTGTAAAAACACAGTTAGATAACTACTTACATAAAAATACAGAAATAGCTGATAAACTTCAAAAGAAGATATTACAGGCAGAAAAAGAGCGTAAAGAATTATCAGGAATACGAAAGTTAGCTCGTGAGCGTGCAAAAAAAGCAAGTTTACACAACAAAAAACTACGCGATTGTCGTATACATTTTGGTGACACTAAAAAAGATGGATATTTAGATACTACGTTGTTTATTACGGAGGGAGATTCGGCAAGTGGATCCATAACAAAATCACGTAACGTAAACACACAAGCAGTATTTAGTTTAAAAGGGAAGCCATTAAACTCGTATGGGTTATCTAAAAAGATAGTGTACGAGAATGAGGAATTTAACCTACTACAAGCAGCTTTAAATATTGAAGACGGACTGGAAGACTTACGTTATAACAATATTGTAATAGCAACCGATGCCGATGTAGATGGTATGCACATTCGTTTGTTATTAATAACATTTTTCTTACAATTCTTTCCAGAAGTAATCAAAGAAGGACATTTGTATATTTTAGAAACTCCGTTATTTAGAGTACGAAATAAAAAAGAAACCATTTATTGTTATTCAGAAGAAGAAAAGCAAGCTGCGATAAACAAACTAAGAGGAAAGCCAGAAATTACTCGATTTAAGGGGTTAGGGGAGATTTCTCCTAACGAATTTGTCCATTTCATTGGAGATGATATTCGTTTAGACCCAGTAATGTTAGACAAAGAAATGTCGATAGAACAAATGTTAGAATTCTATATGGGTAAAAATACTCCTGACAGACAAAAGTTTATCATTAACAACTTAAAGGTTGAGTTAGACTTAGTAGAAGAAGTTTAAAATGAAAGAATCTTGTTTAAAGATAGATGACAGAATAGATACAAAGTATAATTAATGAAGATTATTAAACTATCCTCCAAAGATATAACTCATTTGAAAAAACAGATAAAAAATGATTATATGTTATTGTTTTTTATGATGGTTATATTAATACTTTTTTGGTACTTATTTAATGATAATGGAATTTTTGGAAAGTTAATTATAGTATTTGGAGGAATAGGTATCCTTGGGATATTTTTAAATAGGTTGGTAATCTATCAAGATTTAATAGAGAAAAAAAAATATTCTGGAGAATTTAAGGTAATAGAAAAAATTGAAAGAGTAAGAGGCGGAGGGCATGATACTGATTCTGGTTATATAAGTAGTGTTGAAGATATTATATACTTAATTAAATTCAATGATTGGCGGATAGGAAATATAAGGTTTGAAAAGGAATATTGGGAAAAAGTATCTGAAGGAGATTTTTTCAAAATAGAACAAGCTATAAATTCACAATATGTGTTAGAAATTAGCAGAGGTGGAGAAGATTTTAATAAAGCTGTTGCATTAGATTACAATGATAGAAAGAGTAGTTTAGATAGGTAAATTACTTTTTTTAAAGATATATGATTCAGGCAAAGAATAAAAATAAACTAACTCTTAAACGAATAAACGTTTAAACATTCATATATGAGTGAAGAAAACAATAAGTACGAACAAGACGAAGAATTAAATCAACCCCTTGAAAATACAGAGACTATAACCAAGGTTACGGGAATGTACAAGGAGTGGTTTTTAGACTATGCTTCGTATGTAATTTTAGAACGTGCAGTACCGTCAATGGAAGATGGGTTTAAACCAGTGCAACGTCGTATTATGCATTCAATGAAAGACTTAGATGATGGGCGCTATAACAAAGTAGCAAATATTGTTGGTCACACAATGCAGTATCACCCTCATGGAGACGCTTCAATAGCCGATGCCATGGTGCAAATGGGGCAAAAAGAACTGCTAATAGACATGCAAGGTAACTGGGGTAACATTTTAACAGGAGACCGTGCCGCAGCCTCTCGTTATATTGAAGCACGTTTATCAAAATTTGCGTTAGATGTTGTTTTCAATGCTAAAACTACTGAGTGGCAAGCTTCGTATGACGGACGTAAAAAAGAACCTGTAAACTTACCCGTAAAATTCCCTTTGTTATTAGCACAAGGAGCAGAAGGTATTGCGGTAGGATTATCAACAAAAATATTACCGCACAACTTTAACGAGTTAATAGATGCTTCTGTAAAGTACTTAAAAGGAAGAAGTTTTACTATTGTACCTGATTTTTTAACAGGTGGAATAGCAGATGTTACCAATTATAATGATGGTAAAAGAGGGGGGAAAGTAAGAGTAAGAGCAAAAATATCAGCTCTAGATAAGAAAACACTGGTAATTACAGAAGTTCCTTTTGGTACAACTACATCATCATTAATTGATAGTATTTTAAAAGCCAATGATAAGGGCAAAATTAAGATTAAACGTATTGAAGATAATACAGCAGCTAATGTTGAAATCTTAGTGCACTTACCAGCTAATGTATCACCAGATAAAACGATAGATGCATTATACGCTTTCACTAATTGTGAAAACTCAATATCTCCGTTATGTTGTATTATTGAAGACAACAAACCTGTATTTATTGGGGTAACAGAAGTCTTAAAAAAATCGACAGACTTCACAGTAGAGCTGCTTAAACGTGAATTAGAAATTCAGTTACACGAATTAGAAGAGCAATGGCATTTTGCTTCTTTAGAACGTATTTTTATTGAGAATAGAATTTACCGTGATATTGAAGAAGTAGAAACTTGGGAAGGAGTAATTGAAGCAATTGATTTAGGGTTAAAACCGCATACTAAACATTTAAAAAGAGAAGTAACTGAAGAAGATATTGTTCGGTTAACAGAAATAAGAATTAAGAAAATCTCTAAGTTCGATATAGACAAAGCGAAACAATTTATTGAAAGTTTAGAGGAAAAAATAGCAGAGGTTAAACATCATTTAGATAATTTAATTGACTTTGCCATAGACTATTTTAAAGAGTTAAAATCAAAATACGGAAAAGGGAAAGAACGTAAAACCGAAATCCGCATTTTTGACGATATCGTAGCTACCAAAGTAGTAATGCGTAACTCAAAACTCTATGTAAATAGAGAAGAAGGATTCATAGGAACATCCTTACGAAAAGACGAATATGTTACAGATTGTGCCGATATTGATGATGTTATAGTATTTAGAGAAAATGGCTCTATGGTAGTAACTAAAGTAGACTCTAAAACTTTTGTTGGTAAAGGAATTATTCATGTTGCCATATTCAAGAAAAAAGATAAACGTACTGTTTACAACATGATATATCGTGATGGAGCGAAAGGACCTTCATACATGAAGCGTTTTAATGTGACGTCAGTAACTCGTGATAAAGAGTATAACTTAGCCAATGATGATTCGAAATCAAAAGTATTGTATTTTACCGCAAACTCTAATGGAGAAGCTGAGGTGGTAACTATTTTACTCCGAGCAGTAGGAAGCGTTAAAAAACTAAAATGGGATATAGATTTTGCCGATTTAGCGATAAAAGGACGCGGTGTTAGAGGTAACTTAGTAACCAAGTACTCAATTAAAAAAGTAGAGTTTAAAGAAGCAGGAGTTTCAACTTTAAAACCTAGAAAAATTTGGTTTGACGATACAGTACAACGTTTAAATGTTGATGGTAGAGGAGAACTTTTAGGAGAGTTTAAAGCAGAAGATAAAATTTTAATAGCAACTCAATCAGGAAAAATCAAAGCAGTATCACCAGATTTAGCGATGCATTTTGAAAACGATATGATTGTGCTAGAAAAATGGAAACCTAACAAACCAATTTCAGCAATCTATTTTGATGGTGTAAAAGAACGTTATTTTGTAAAACGATTCTTAGTTGAAACACCAGACAAGGAAGAGCTTTTTATATCAGAAGACGAGAAATCAAAGTTAGAAATTATTGCTACAGATTATCGTCCTATGGCTGAGGTAATTTTCTCAAAAAGAAGTTTAGACAAAATAGAAGTTAATTTTGAAGACTTTATAGCAATAAAAGGAATTAAAGCTCAAGGAAATCAATTAACAACAGACAAAATAAGAACAGTTAATTTATTAGAATCATTACCTTATGAAGAGCCAGAAGAGGAAAAAGTGGAGGATATAGAGGTAAATGATGAAGAAGAAATTAAAGAAGAAGCATTACCTTTGGAAGTAGAAGATGCTAAGCCTAAAGATAAAGAGTTTGTAGAGTCTAAAGAAGACAAAGCAAAGAAAGCGTTGGAAAGAGCACTTCAAAAGAAGAAGAAAGATAAGGATGACGAAAGTCAAACAGCGTTGTTTTAATGGATAAGCTTTTACCATATCGTTTTAATTTAGATACCTTTTTTGGTGTTTTAGGATACATTATTGTTGTATTTCTAGTGTCTTGGGTTATTTCTAGATTGGTAAGAGCCATTATTTGGCAACTAATTAAGAGTAAGAAAGAAGATCGTTTTGGTAGAACAAGTATTCAGTTTTTACGTAATTCAGTATCTTTTGTAATAGGGCTTTTAAGTGTCATTTATGTAATTATGACCGTGCCTGCTTTTAGAAGTAAAGCAACGTTAATTTTTTCTGGGGCTGGTATTTTAGCAGCCATTATAGGTTTTGCTGCACAAGCAGCTCTATCTAACTTAATAGCAGGGGCTTTTATTGTTATATTCCGCCCGTTTAGAGTAGGAGACTATATTAAGTTGGATGATACACGAGTGGGTATTGTTGAAGATATAACGTTGAGACATACCGTGATAAATAACTTTGAAAACAAACGTTTAATAATACCTAACTCGGTAATAAGTACAGATTCTATTTTAAATCATACCATAGAAGACTCTCATGTATTGAGTTTTAATAACTTCAAAATAGGATTAAAAGCAGATATTGATTTAGCACGAAGAATTATACAAGAAGAGGCAGTTAAGTTACCAACTGTTATTGATTATCGTACACCAGATCAAGTGATGAGTGATATACATCAAGTAGATGTTCGTGTTATTGATGTTTACCCAGACCATATTCACATGCGTGCTTATGTATGGTTAAATGAACCATTTCAAGAATTTAAGACTAAATGTGCTTTAAAAGAAGCGGTACATAAATGTTTTCTTGAAGAAGGTGTGGACTTGCCAATACCAATTAATATTAATGAAATAATAAAAAGAGCAAACTAGGTTTGCTCTTTTTATTTAATATACTTCAAAAGTTATAAATAAGTTTTTCTCGGAAGGATTGGGAACTTCTGATATTAACCCATAAATACCTTTATTTAATATGGCTGTAAAATAAGCTTTATTACCAGTAGGCATATCGTTAACTCCACCTAAAAAAGTAACATCAGAAGGGGCAGGTTCAATTAGTCCTTTAGGATCAGCCCAATTCATCCAGTTTTCTAGGTTTTCAAAATCAGTATTACTTTGTAGTTTTACTAAATTAATATCGTGTCCAACAAAACTTTCGTATACAATTTGATCTTTAAAATGCACTGAAAAAGTACGTTTTCCAGCAAAAATTGAATCTTTTAAAACAATCCCATCAGTACTAGAAATAGTTATGTTAGCATCTGCTTTTGGTTCTGAGTTTCCAGAATCTTTGTCAGATACAACAACATCTTTAACCATTCCCATAGAAGTATGAAATACTCCATTACTCATTTTTACATAACATTCAAGCATGTAATTTCCAGGGTTTAAATAAAGTGTAGTTT
Organism: Tenacibaculum sp. DPLXC6; assembly: GCF_056815515.1. Taxonomy (NCBI): domain Bacteria; kingdom Pseudomonadati; phylum Bacteroidota; class Flavobacteriia; order Flavobacteriales; family Flavobacteriaceae; genus Tenacibaculum; species Tenacibaculum sp. DPLXC6. The sequence goes on along the minus strand of NZ_CP141806.1, from coordinate 830,240 downwards.
CTCCTGTACTTTCAGGAGAAAGTAATCCACTACCACCTAAAAAAACAACTTCGCTAAACCATTCGGGTAAATTAGCAAACTCAGCAAACCCTTCTTTAGCTTTACCTTCATTAATAAGCTTCATAGCTTCATCAAAAACGGGTGCTACATATTTTTTAGCATCCTCTGAATTTTTCCCTTCAGGATACTTATCAATTAGAAAAAAGTGTGTTTGTGGAGATTTATTGATGTAACGAAATGTATTCCAGCCAGAAGGTATGGTATCAGACATTTGAAAATCCATACTTTCTGTAATAATTTCAATTACCTTTTTCTTCTTAATAACTTCTTTTTTAGTTTCAGTAATATTATCAGTTTGTTTCTTCTCTTTTTTACAAGATTGAAAGATTAAAAACGAACAACATATAATAATGAGAGCTAGAGTCTCTTTAAGAAAAGTTTTCATATAGAAATGAGTTTAGTTAGTAATTCTATCTTAAAACTAGGGAAGTAAAAGAGAGGAATTATTATTTAGCTAATAATAACACAAAAATAAAAAATACTTTAGAGAAAAGTATAGGTAAATAACTGATTTTTAAACAATTGAATTGTTAGTTTGCTTTTTTGAATAAAAAACTTAGTCCTAATCTACTTAAAAACTTCTTTTCAAACTCCCAAAAGAATTTAAATTGACCAAAAAGCCATCCAACTATAGGTAGTGTGGTTTGATAAATAGGGAAAATAAGTAAAATTCTTAAAGGGTAGTATAACCAAGGAGTCATTGTTTGTGGAGATAGACCCAGTAAGTTAGTAACAGGTTTAGCAACCCACGCGGCAAAAGAACCGTTTATTGCGAAAACTATAAAAATGGCTGCTAAAGCCCAATTGTTTTCTATGCCCCAACGTTGTTTAAGTTTCTCCATAAATCCTAATATCGTGGCAAAAGTAGTTAAAAGAAAAAGGGCAAACAAATGTTTGCCCTTTGATTATATTATAAATGAAAAGTTATTTTTTTCCAAATACTCCTCCTAAAAGTCCTCCTAAAAGTCCACCAGACTTTTGTTGACTGCTACTAGCGTTTCCTAAAATCATTCCAGCTACATCATCAACAATACTACCATCACCATCAGCATCTAATATTTGTTCTAAGAAACTTTGTTCTTTTTGAGCTGAACTACCACCAAGTAAACCACCTAAAAGCCCACTTAAATCACTCGAATTATTTATGTTTTCTTGACGAGATTGCTTACCTAATAACCCCATTAAAATTGGAGCTGCAGTTTTTAAGATATCAGCAACAGCACTAGTGTCCATTCCTGCTTTTTGACCAATAACTTTTTCTACTCCTTGTTGTTTATTTCCTAAAACATGACCTAAAATTTTACTACCATCTTGTAAAACATCAGAGTTAACACCACCATTAAATAAGTCACCTAAATTATCTAAGATTCCACCATCATGCTTGTTTAATGCACTTTTTAAACTTTCAGCACCTTGAGGTGTAGCAGCATTTCGTTGCATTGCTTTCATTAAAACAGGCAATGCCATTGTTAGAACACTACTAGTTTTATTAGTATCTTGTCCTGTAGAGCCAGCAACGCCAGATATTATTGCCTTTCCGGTATCGCTATTTAATAAATCTAAAATTCCAGTCATCTTTTTATTTTAATAAGGTTAGTACTTAGTATCTAATTTATGGGACACAATATACGAACTCAAGGTCACTTTTTTTTAAATAATTCTTTATACCTTACGGCCAGAAAAAAACTAATAGATTAATATATTATATGAAGAAACTTGCACTACACTGGCAAATTTTAATAGGAATGGTTTTAGGTATTTTATTTGGGTTAGCAATGACCTTTGTAGATAATGGAGCATCATTCGTATCTGACTGGATAAAGCCTTTAGGAACTATTTTCGTAAAATTATTAAAGTTAATTGCTGTACCATTAATTATTGCTTCTCTTGTAAAAGGTATATCTGATTTAAAAGATATTTCAAAATTTAAAAATATAGGTTTACGTACCATACTAATATATATAGGTACAACAGTAATAGCTATAACAGTAGGATTACTATTAGTAAATGTTGTACAACCTGGAGATGGTATTTCAGAAGATACCATAGCAAAGTTAACAGCTGATTATGCAAATAGTGAAGGTGTACAAGCTAAAATTGCAGAGGCTAGTAAACAAAAAGAAAGTGGACCACTTCAATTTTTAGAAGACATGGTTCCTGATAATGCCATGCAGGCAATGAGTAACAATAAAGCAATGTTACAAGTAATTTTCTTTACTATTTTCTTAGGAATATCAATGTTGTTGGTAGGTGAGAAAAATGCTAAACCATTAAAGAACTTTTTTGACTCATTAAATGAAGTCGTGTTAAAGATGGTAGATTTAATAATGTTAACAGCTCCTTACGCAGTATTTGCATTATTAGCAAATGTTGTGGTTTCTTCTAACGATCCAGATTTATTATTAGCATTGTTAAAATATGGATTAACAGTTATAGGAGGGTTATTGTTAATGGTGGCACTTTATATGGTTTTAATAAGTGTGTTTACCAAAAAGAACCCATTGTGGTTTTTACAACAAATTAGCCCAGCACAATTATTAGCATTTTCAACTAGTTCAAGTGCAGCAACATTGCCTGTTACGATGGAGAGAGTAGAAGAGCATATTGGAGTTGATAAAGAAGTATCAAGTTTTGTGTTACCAGTTGGAGCTACAATTAATATGGATGGTACTAGTTTGTATCAAGCAGTAGCAGCAGTTTTTATATCGCAGGCTTTAGGTTTTGATTTAACTTTTGGAGATCAGTTAACAATTATTTTAACAGCTTTGTTAGCCTCAATAGGTTCAGCAGCTGTACCAGGAGCAGGTATGGTAATGTTGGTAATAGTATTGGAGTCAGTTGGGTTTCCAGCAGATAAATTAGCAATAGGTTTAGCTTTAATTTTTGCGGTTGATAGACCGTTAGATATGTGTAGAACAGTTATCAATGTAACAGGTGATGCAACAGTGTCTACTTTAGTTGCGAAGTCTGTAGGTAAGTTAGGAAAACCACATCCACATGAATGGGATGAACATTATGATGAAGTAAAATAAACTTGTATGCTTACAGTAAAATCACCTATAGTTTCTGTTGAATGGTTACATGATAATTTAAGTGTAGATAACTTAATAATTCTTGATGCAACTATTCAGAAAGTAGGAACAAAATCAGATGATAAAAAAGAAAAACAGCAGATTCAAAATGCTGTTTTCTTTGATTTAAAGAATGTCTTTTTAGATATTGAAGGAGAATATCCTAATACAGTTCCGTCAGAGGAATACTTTGAAAACGAGGTTAAGAAGTTGGGAATAGACAATGATAGTTGTATTGTTGTTTATGATGATTTAGGAGTGTATTCAGCACCGAGAGTTTGGTGGTTGTTTAAAGTGTTTGGTTTTGAAAATATCGCAGTTTTAAACGGAGGTTTACCTGCTTGGAAAGACGCTGGTTATAAAGTTGAGTCCAAAAAAGAAAGAGAGCTCTTAACAGGGAACTTCAAAGCTAACCTTAATAAGGGTAAAATAAGTGTTACGGAGGAAGTGTTAAAAGCTTCTCATGATGATAATAAAGTTATTTTGGATGCTCGCTCTAAAGGAAGGTTTTATGCTACGGAACCAGAGCCAAGAAAAGACTTAAGAGGAGGTCATATACCGAATTCTAAAAGTTTGCCTTATGCAGAATTGCAATTAGAGGGAAAGATGAAATCGAAAGAGGAGCTTCAGAAAATATTTTCAGATATGAATCCGAATGAAGAAGAAATGATTTTTTCTTGTGGTTCAGGAATTACAGCGTGTATTTTAGCTTTAGGAGCAGAAGAATCAGGAAGTACTAATTATAGTGTATATGACGGTTCTTGGACAGAGTGGGCTAGTAGACTAGAATTACCTATTGAAAAATAATAGAAATAAAAAAGCCTCTGATCAGAGGCTTTTTTATTATATCAATTTCTTTACTTCTTGCTTTAAAAAGGAGATTGCAGTATTGGCGGGACTTTCTTGTTGAGAATAATCAATTAATACATTTTCTCGTAAATCTTTAGCGGTTTCAGAATCTTCTGCTGTAGAACGAAGCTTTGCTATAATGGCTAATTTAGCAGCAGTAACAGCTTTCCAGCTATCATCAGAAATGTATAGTTGTTGTACTAAATTATGTTCAAATTCTTGTTCTATGTTACCAATTAAAAGTTGTAGATAATTATCAGTATCATCTCCAATAGGGTTAACTCTTAAAAGTAATTTAGAAGGGTTGATACGCTCACAAAATAATAACATACGTTCATAAGCTTGTAGTTTTGTAGGTAAGCTTTCACGCTTTTTTTCAACTAAAGCATTGAATGTTTTTTCTTTATTATCCTGTTCAATAAAGCGACCTAAAATTAGGTAAGCCACACCGCCAGTTACTAATGCTGGTAGGGCATAAGCAAGCCCTTCAATAATTTTATCTTCCATAATGCGAATATACGAGTCCTGTTAAAATAGCCAATCCAAAACTTAATAAAGTTCCAATTAGTACATATTCAGTAAGTTTTCTGTCTTTTGAAGCAGTTAAATCTCCAAACCTAAATATAGATTTTGCTGCTAGTAAAAAGCCGACACCTGCCCATTGGTTAATTGCTATAAAAACAAAAATTAATATACGTTCTAAAAAACCAATGTACTTACCTGCATTGGCTAACGATTGTTCTGTTGATTTATTACCCTTTTCAGGATTCCATTTAGAAATTAATGTATTTATAATGATGGAAGAGGTATAAGTAACAAAAATTAAACAAGCAAAAAGTAATAGGTTTTGCTTAGTTAAAATAGCGTCGATATTAATTTTAAAAGGAGAATAAATATAGGTAGCAAGTCCTAAAAAGAATATATGTAAAGCTTGATCTAAAAAGAAAAATAAGCGTTTATTTTTTTTCTTTTGAAGGTATAGTTTTCCAAGATCAACTAAGTAGTGAGAAATAATTACGAGTAAAATAGTACTCCAATATGTAGAGTTGAATTGTAATAATATTAGTAATAGAATAGCATGAACACCTATGTGGGCATAGAGTTTTACAGATTTTATTTTCTTTTTCTCTTTGTTTTTTACCCAGTTTTTAGGTTGAAACACAAAATCACCTAATAAGTGAGCAATAAGTAGTTTTAAGAAGAGTATCATAGGTTAGTTAGTTTCTGATTCATAAGTTTTCTATAACGTTTTTCTAGCTTCATAATTTCATCAAAACCAGAACGTTTTCTTCGTTCGCTAGCACTACTTTCTGAAATATCTAGTTTTTTAGCAATAACTTTTTGAGTACACTCAGGGTTTTGTAATGACATATATACAAAAGCAGCAGAGTTAGTTGTCCAGCTATCCATTATTAACAAACTTAACCCTAAAGAAACTTCAAACTCTTCGTTAATATCTTTCCAAGGAGTTTTTAAAGCCAAATTTTGCTTTTTAAGTAAATGATCAAAAGCATACCCAGAATTTATAAAAGCTTCACCATTAGCTTCGGTAATTTTATCTGTATCAAAATTTTTATTACCAATACCAATAGCTAAACGAATGTCTAAATCTTTTATTTTCTTAATATTGGTTTTTAGCTTTATGGCATAAAGAAGAGCATCAGCAATATTTTCAATTTCAATTTGAAAACTATCTCCACGAAAAAGTTCCCATGTTTTTGGTGTTTTTCCAATAGAGTTAAAAGACTCCTTTAATAAAGGGAGCCATGTTTCAGCAGAAACACCTCTAGAATTAATAATATCACCAGTAATTACACTTGTCATGCATTTAAATTTTAGTAAAAATAGGTTTTCAAATTGAAAACGCCAAATAATTCGGGTTTTAAAACGAATACTTTAAAATAAGGGTTTTAGGACGAATTTTTGGTTATTCGGGTTTAGACTGAAATTTATCAAATAAAAATTAGTGAATAAAAAAAAGGTTAGAATCTTTAAAAAACCTAAAAGATTGGTTAATTTTCCACTTTTAAAATACTTTCAATTTAATTTCCATTGAATACTTATTTAGAGCAACTTAACGAACCACAGAGAGCAGCTGTTTTGCAAAAAGACGGCCCAATGATAATTATAGCAGGAGCAGGATCGGGTAAAACGAGAGTGCTGACTTATAAAATTGCTTATTTAATGGAGCAAGGCGTAGATGCATTTAACATTTTATCGTTAACATTTACCAACAAGGCTGCTCGTGAAATGAAAGACCGTATTGGTAAAGTAGTGGGGTATAGTGAAGCTAAAAACCTTTGGATGGGAACTTTTCACTCGGTTTTTGCGCGTATTTTACGTTCTGAAGCTGACCGATTAGGCTATCCATCAAACTTCACCATTTACGATACACAAGATTCAGTTCGATTGATAACGGCGATTATCAAAGAAATGAATTTGGATAAAGATAGATACAAACCAAAGCAAATTTTAAGTAGAATTTCGTCTTTTAAAAACAGTTTAATTACGGTTAGAGCTTATTTTAATAACTCTGATTTACAACAAGCCGATTTAGAAGCAAGCAGGCCTAGAACAGGTGATATCTATAAAGAATATGTAGATAGATGTTTTAAATCTGGAGCTATGGATTTTGACGATTTATTACTACGAACGAATGAATTGTTGGCGCGTTTTCCAGATGTGTTGGCAAAGTATCAAGATCGTTTCCGATATATTTTGGTAGATGAGTACCAAGATACCAATCATTCGCAGTATTTAATTGTACGTGCGTTAGCAGATCGTTTTCAGAATATTTGTGTGGTAGGAGATGATTCACAAAGTATTTACGGATTCCGTGGAGCGAATATTCAAAATATCTTGAACTTCCAGAAGGATTACCCAGATGTAAAAACGTTTAAGTTAGAACAAAACTATCGTTCAACAAGTAACATTGTACGTGCTGCGAATAGTGTTATTGATAAGAATAAAACCAAGTTAGATAAAGAAATTTGGACAGCAAATGATGCAGGAGATAGTGTAAAAGTAATGCGTACAATTTCTGATGGAGAAGAAGGGCGTTTTGTAGCGCAATCTATTTGGGAAAACCAAATGAATCATCAGTTAACAAGTGATCAGTTTGCTATTCTCTATCGTACTAATGCACAGTCAAGAGCTATAGAAGATGCGTTGCGTAAAAAAGACATTAAGTATAAAATTTATGGAGGTATTTCGTTCTATCAACGTAAAGAGATTAAAGACTTACTATCGTATTTACGAATTTTAATCAACCCGAATGACGAGGAAGCGTTAAAACGTATTATTAACTATCCAGCCAGAGGAATTGGAGCTACAACGTTAGATAAATTAACAATTGCAGCGAATCATTATAAAAAATCAATGTTTGATATTTTAAAGAATATCAATACAGTAGATATTAATCTTAACTCTGGAACCAAAACAAAGTTGCAGAATTTTGTAAATATGATTCAGCGTTTTCAAATTGAATCACAAACAAAAAATGCTTTTGAAATTGCTGATTTGGTAGTTAAACAAACGCAGTTAGTTAAAGACTTACAAAAAGACGGAACGCCAGAAGGAGTTAATAAAGTTGAAAACGTTCAAGAACTTTTAAACGGAATAAAAGACTTTATTACCGATAAAATTGAAACAGGAGAAGACGCATCGTTAACTTCATTTTTAGAAGATGTAGCATTAGCTACTGATTTTGATTCTGACAAACAAGATGAAGAACCTCGAGTTTCGTTAATGACAATTCACTTATCTAAAGGGTTAGAATTTCCTTACGTATACATTGTTGGATTAGAAGAAAGTTTATTCCCTTCAGCAATGAGTATGAATACTCGTAGTGAACTTGAAGAAGAACGCCGTTTGTTTTACGTAGCTTTAACAAGAGCTGAAAAAGGAGCATATTTGACCTATGCACAAACACGCTATCGTTGGGGGAAATTAACGGATGGAGAACCTAGTAGATTTTTAGAAGAAATTGATGATCAGTATCTAGAATACTTAACTCCCAAAGTGCCAGAACCATCAGTAAATAGATTTATAGACGCTAGCCTGTTTGAAGATGATTCTCCAAAGAAAATACGATTTCAAAAACCAATTCAAAAAAAGAGAAAAGAATTCTTAGCTAAGAAGGAAAAGCCTAATATGGTTCCTCCAAAAAGTAAAATGAAAAAGGTTTCAGAAATGAGTCCGAAAATGAATTTGTTTGATGGAGAAATTACAGTAGGAAATGTAGTAGAACATAACCGTTTTGGTACTGGGAAAGTAGTAGCTTTAGAAGGGAAAGGTCCCAATAAAAAAGCAGAAATAGAGTTTAGTACCGTAGGTAAAAAGAAATTATTGTTACAATTTGCAAAATTGAAAGTAATCGGGTAAGTTAATTCATAATAATTACCTATTTTGCATAGATAAAATATAGAGAAATGACGTTTGATTTAGAATACAATTCGAAAAGATCCAAATTAATTATCCCAGAATATGGGAGACATATACAAAAGTTAGTGAACCATTGTATCGCTTTAGAAGATAAAGAAGAAAGAAATACAATGGCCAAAGCTATTATTGACGTTATGGGGAATTTGCAACCTCATTTACGAGATGTACCTGATTTTAAACATAAACTTTGGGATCAGTTACATATAATGGCAGATTTTCAGTTAGATGTAGATTCTCCATACGAAACACCTTCAAAGGAAGAGTTACAAGAATCTCCTGAGCGATTGCCATACCCTAAATCAGCATCAAAGTACCGCTTTTATGGAACAAATATCCAAACCATGATTGATGTTGCGTTAACATGGGAAGAAGGAGAAATGAAAGAAGCTTTGGTGTTTACCATTGCTAATCACATGAAAAAATGCTATTTAAACTGGAATAAAGATACAGTTGAAGATAGTGTTATTTTTGATCATTTGTATGAGTTATCTGATGGGGAAATAGATATACGTAATACTGAAGAAGAGCTTACAGATAGTAAGAGCTTACTAAGAAAAAGAGGTGGTCAAGGACAGCATAAATCAAAAGGAAAAACAAATACTAAATACAGAAAAAAGTAAATGGCATCATTTAAAATAGAAGGAGGTCACAAGTTAAAAGGAACAATAACACCACAAGGAGCAAAAAATGAAGCATTACAGGTAATATGTGCGGTGTTATTAACGTCAGAAAAAGTAATTATAAACAATGTTCCTGACATTATTGATGTTAATAAACTGATTTTTATTTTAGGAGAATTAGGGGTTAAAGTAGAAAAGTTCTCTAAAAACTCGTATAGTTTCCAAGCAGATGATATCAATTTAAAATATCTAGAGTCACCAGAATTTAAAAGGGATGGAAGTTCTTTAAGAGGGTCTATTATGATTGTTGGCCCGTTATTAGCTCGTTTTGGAAAAGGATATATTCCACGTCCAGGAGGAGATAAAATTGGACGCCGTCGTTTAGATACTCACTTTGAAGGGTTCATTAACTTAGGTGCTAAGTTCCGTTATAATCGTGAAGAGTATTTCTATGGAGTAGAAACTGAAACAGGGTTAGTAGGAGCAGAAATGCTGTTAGATGAAGCTTCAGTAACAGGTACCGCAAACATTATTATGGCTGCAGTGCTAGCTAAAGGAACTACAACAATATATAATGCAGCTTGTGAACCTTATATTCAACAATTATCAAAAATGTTGAACTCTATGGGTGCAAAAATTTCTGGTGTAGGATCTAACTTACTTACAATTGAAGGAGTAGAATCATTAGGAGGTTGTGAACATACTATCTTACCAGATATGATTGAAATTGGTAGTTGGATAGGTATGGCAGCTATGACTCGTTCTGAATTAACAATTAAAAATGTAAGTTGGAATGATTTAGGTCAAATTCCTAATGTATTTAGAAAGTTAGGAATTCAACTAGAAAAAGTAGGAGATGATATCTTTATTCCAGAACAAGATAGTTATGAGATTCAAAGTTATATTGATGGGTCGGTATTGACGGTAGCAGATGCACCATGGCCAGGATTTACACCAGATTTGTTAAGTATTGTTCTAGTAGTAGCTACACAAGCAAAAGGAACAGTATTAATTCATCAGAAAATGTTTGAAAGCCGTTTGTTCTTTGTTGACAAATTAATCGATATGGGAGCAAAAGTAATTTTATGTGACCCACACAGAGCTACAGTAATTGGACATGACTTTAAATCTCAGTTGAAGGCAACTAAAATGACTTCACCAGATATTAGAGCAGGTATTTCTTTATTAATAGCAGCATTATCTGCTAAAGGAACAAGTATTATCAATAATATAGAACAGATTGATAGAGGTTACGAAGATATTGAAGCACGTTTAAAATCAATTGGAGCTAAAATTGAAAGAATTGATGATTAAAAAAGTAACATCGAGAAATAAATATAAATCCCAAATCAACTGATTTGGGATTTTTTTATGATTAAAGTGTAATTGAAGTATGTTTATTTCGACTTAGTGGATTAATTTTAATCAATATTATGAAAACAAGAATCATACTTGCAGTATTATTATTTCAGGTAACAATTTTTACAGCCCAAGAGAATTCCCAAACTTTTACATCATCAATAGAAAAAGCTCATAAAAAGAATGTATTTATGGGGAAGAAGTACCTTAAATATACCATTGATATAACTTTTGGAGGAAAAAAACATTTAAAAGGTGTTATAACACAAGAACCAGGAGGAGGTAAAATAAAAATAGAAAAGGAAGATGGTTCATTAATTATTTTTGATGGAAAAGAAGTGTATGCATTAGGAGTAAATAAAAAGGATATGGCTACAGCTCGTTTTGATATTTTTACATGGTCATATTTTTTAGGCTTACCATATAAACTTAACGATCAAGGAACTATTTGGTCTAATTTTAGTGAAAACAAATGGGGAACTGAAAATTTTACAACAGGTAGATTGACTTTTGAGTCTGGTACAGGTGATGCACCTGACGATTGGTATGTGATATATAAAAATCCAAAAACAAATATTTTAGAAGGAGCAGCATATATTGTAACCTTTGGTAAAGGAAAAGAAAAAGCAGAAAAAGAACCTCATGCTATTAAGTATAATCAAATTGAACAGGTTAATTCAATACCAATTGCTACAAATTGGACATTTCATATGTGGTCTTTAAAAAATGGATATGAAGAACAAATAGGAGAGGCAAAACTATCTAATATAAAATTCCTTAAAGAAGCAGAATTTATTGTGCCTACAAAAGCAAAAATAGTTAGCGTTGTGCCAAACTAGTTAGGAATAAGAAATAAAAAAGCTGTTATCGTTTAGATAACAGCTTTTTTTTATGTTTTAACTTTTACATTTCTTCACTACAAGTATATTCTTGTGTACAAGCAAAATATTGATGACAATAAATAGGGCCTGTAACGCTTCCAGAGCAATCACATCCACATTTACTAAGATCAATAGCAGCACCACCTGTTAAGTTCTTTTGTTGATTTTTTGAAAGAATTGTAACTCCTGAAATGTTTAAAAAATTCTGTTTCATAATGAGGGACTTTTTATGTTATAAATTAATTAATAAAAAATTTCTTAAATATATAATTTTGAGATGTTTGTACAAAAGATAAATGTACTTTTTTGTATGACAGATATAAAATAATATTAACAATGTCATTATGACACATTTTTTTTATTGGCAGTATTCTTGTTAATCAAAAAGTGTTAAATACATGAAACGATTTACAATGAGTAAAGATCAATATACAAAAGAAGACGAAATTAACGACGCTATTAAAAATGGCGATTTAGGAGAGAATCAAGAAGAAACTCAGGAAAATAAAGAGGTTGAGGCTAAAGAAGAGCCAACAGCAGAAGAATTAATTCAAGCTGAGAAAGATAAATATCTACGATTATTTGCAGAGTTTGAAAATTACAAAAAACGTACTTCTAAAGAACGTATTGAACTTTTTAAAACTGCAAGTCAAGAATTAATGACAGCTTTACTGCCAATTATGGATGATTTTGATAGAGGTTTGGCAGAAATTAAAAAAACAGAAGACTCTGAACTGTTAAAAGGAATGGAACTTATTAATAACAAGTTTAAAAATACCTTAACTCAAAAAGGATTAACAGAAATAGAAGTAAAACCAGGAGATGATTTTGATGCAGAAGTTCATGATGCAATAACACAAATACCAGCACCTTCAGATGATTTAAAAGGAAAGATTATTGATTGTGTAGAGAAGGGATATAAGTTAGGAGATAAAATTATTCGTCACCCTAAAGTAGTAATGGGGCAAGCGTAAAACAATCATCATTAATACAATTATTAGTAATTATAATAACTGTTTACTAATTAATTGAACATTGAAAGTTATGGCAAAACAAGATTATTACGAAATATTAGGAATATCAAAATCAGCCTCAAAAGCTGAAATCAAAAAGGCATATCGTAAGATGGCAATCAAGTACCATCCAGATAAGAACCCTGATGATAAAGATGCAGAAGAAAAATTCAAATTAGCTGCAGAAGCCTATGAGGTATTAAGTGACGATAATAAAAAAGCACGTTACGATCAGTATGGTCATGCTGCTTTTGAAGGAGGTCATGGAGGCTTCGGTGGTGGCGGTATGAATATGGATGACATATTTAGCCAGTTTGGAGATATTTTCGGAGGAGCCTTTGGTGGCGGTTTCGGTGGTTTTGGTGGTGGAGGTCACCGTCAAGCACGAGTAAAAGGTAGCAACTTACGTATTCGTGTAAAACTAAGCTTAGAAGATATTGCTAAAGGAGTTGAAAAGAAGGTAAAGGTTCGTAGAAAAGTTCAAGCCGAAGGAGTAACCTATAAAACATGTTCAACATGTAATGGTAGCGGGCAACAAATGCGTGTAACCAATACTATTTTAGGAAGAATGCAAACTGCTACTACTTGTAGTACTTGTCATGGAGCAGGAGAGATGCTAGACAAAAAGCCAAGTGGAGCAGATGCACAAGGAATGGTAGTAAAAGAAGAAACCGTTTCTATCAATATTCCAGAAGGAGTAACAGAAGGAGTACAATTAAAAGTAGGTGGTAAAGGAAATGAAGCTCCAGGTAAAAACTCAATTCCAGGAGATTTATTAGTGTTAATTGAAGAAGTACCACACGAAAACTTAAAACGTGAAGGAAGTAATATTCACTATGATTTATACATCAACTTTTCAGAAGCAGTTTTAGGAGTATCGAAAGAAGTAGAAACAGTTACAGGAAAAGTAAAGATTAAGATTGAACCAGGAACGCAATCAGGTAAAATTTTACGTTTAAAAGGAAAAGGATTGCCAAGTATTGAACGTTATGGTCATGGAGATTTCTTAATTCACATAAATGTATGGACTCCTCAAGAATTAACTAAAGATCAACGTAAGTTTTTCGAGGAAATGCAAGAAGATGAGAACTTTAGCCCGAACCCACAGAAATCAGACAAATCTTTCTTTGAAAAGGTTAAAGATATGTTTTCTTAAAAAAATCATAAAAAAGATAATTTTTTTTAAATAAAATTTTTTTTAAACGAAAAACAGTTATATATTTGCAGTGTCTAGGAGACGTCCTAGACACTTTTTCTTTTTCATAGCAATTTTCCCACTCAATTCTTTTGAGTGGGTTTTTTTATGAATAGAGGTGTGAACTTTTATTTGACAACAATATAATAGCAGACCTATCTTATCGACTTATAGAAAATATAAGTAGGAAAGTCTGGACACCATAGAGTAGCATAGCGGATAACATCCGTCCGGTGTAAACCGAGGACAAGTGCAACAGAAAGAATGTACAGGTAATGCTGTAGTGAAACCAGGTAAACTCTATGCGGTGCAATGCCATGTACATTAGAGCTTGAGTGCTACTCGCGCGATTCTAAGGGGTAGGCAGATTGATTCTGAGAGTAATTTCAGAACTAGATAAATGATAAGAGCCTTATTTATAAGGAACAGAATCCAGCTTATGGGTCTGCTTTTTTTTCCTATTTAGAATCATTATACTATTTTTTTCTAATCTCTTTAAAAAACTAAATTATCAATTTGATAATTATATGGTGTTTTTACAGTTGTTTTTTTGAGATATTTCTAAAAACAAGCCTTTCAAATTAAATTAATTTGCTTTTTGGACTGTTTTGTTGTTTATTTTTAAAATTAAGGTTAAAATATTACTTTTGCTAAGCAAAAATTAACAGGATAAAGCTGTAATAACCAGTTTTAATATATAGTAGTTTTTACTATTTCCTTCAAAATATTTTAAACAAAACTTTTTTATGAACACATACTCAGATTACCTAAAGGAGATTGAAGTAAGAAAAGGTCAAGGTCTTCACCCTAAACCTATCGATGGAAGTGAATTGTTAACTGAAATCATCTCACAAATTAAAGATGAAAACAATCCACACAGAAAAGATTCTCTTAATTTCTTTATTTATAATGTTTTACCAGGTACAACAAGTGCTGCTGCTGTAAAAGCAAAATTTTTAAAAGAGATTATTCTTGGTGAATCTGTAGTGGAAGAGATTACTCCATCTTTTGCTTTAGAGCAGTTAGGACACATGAAGGGGGGAGCTTCTGTAGAAGTTTTACTTGATTTAGCATTAGGTAGCGATGCTGCAATTGCTGAAGAAGCAGCAAAAGTATTAAAGACTCAAGTATTCTTATATGAAGCAGATACAGAGCGTTTAGAAGAAGCATACAAAGCTGGTAATAAAATAGCAAAAGAGCTTATCGAAAGCTATGCACAAGCAGAGTTTTTTACTAAGCTTCCAGAAATAGAGGAAGAAATTAAAGTAGTTACATATATAGCAGGTGTAGGAGATATATCAACAGACTTATTATCACCAGGTGCTGATGCACACTCAAGATCTGACCGTGAATTACATGGGCAATCAATTTTTGAGCATAATAAAGATATGCAAAATGAGTTGTTAGCACTTAAAGAGCAACATCCAGATAAACGTGTGATGTTAGTTGCTGAAAAAGGAACTATGGGAGTAGGTTCTTCTAGAATGTCAGGTGTTAATAACGTGGCTTTATGGACAGGTGTAGAATCAAGTCCGTACGTTCCATTTATCAATATTGCCCCAGTAATTGCAGGTACTAACGGAATTTCTCCAATTTTCTTAACTACAGTAGGTGTAACAGGAGGTATTGGTATTGATCTTAAAAACTGGGTAAAGCAAAAAGATGCTGAAGGTAATACGATTGTTGATGAAGATGGAGAGCCAGTTTTAAAACAAGAGTATTCTGTAGAAACAGGAACTGTTTTAACTATCAATACAAAAACCAAGAAATTATATAACGGAGATAAAGAATTAAAAGACATCTCTACAGCATTAACCCCACAAAAAATGGAGTTTATAAAAGCTGGAGGTTCATATGCTGTTGTTTTTGGTAAGAAATTACAAACATTTGCAGCTAAAGTATTAGGAATTGATGTACCACAAGTATATGCTACTTCTAAAGAAATATCTGTAGAAGGACAAGGATTAACTGCAGTTGAAAAAATCTTCAATAAAAATGCAGTAGGAACAACTCCAGGAAAAACATTACATGCAGGTTCTGATGTTCGTGTAGAAGTTAATATTGTAGGTTCTCAAGATACTACAGGTTTAATGACTTCTCAGGAATTAGAAATGATGGCTGCTACTGTTATTTCTCCAATAGTTGACGGAGCTTACCAATCTGGTTGTCATACAGCTTCTGTATGGGATGATAAGTCAAAAGCAAACATTCCAAGGTTAATGAAATTTATGAATGACTTTGGTTTAATTACAGGGCGTGATCCTAAAGGACAATATCCTGCAATGACAGATGTAATTCATAAAGTGTTAAATGACATTACAGTAAGTGATTGGGATATTATTATTGGAGGAGATTCTCATACACGTATGTCAAAAGGAGTTGCCTTTGGAGCTGACTCAGGAACTGTAGCATTAGCTTTAGCAACAGGTGAAGCAACAATGCCTATTCCACAATCAGTTAAAGTAACGTTTAAAGGAGACATGAGAAGTTTCATGGATTTCCGTGATGTTGTACACGCAACGCAACAACAAATGTTAAAGCAGTTTGACGGAGAAAATGTTTTCCAAGGAAGAGTTATTGAAGTACATATCGGAACCTTAACAGCTGACCAAGCCTTTACATTTACTGACTGGACTGCTGAAATGAAAGCTAAAGCTTCTATTTGTATTTCAGAAGATGAAACATTAATTGAATCATTAGAAATTGCCAGAGATCGTATCCAAATCATGATTGATAAAGGAATGGATAATGAAAAGCAAGTATTAAAAGGTTTAGTTGAGAAAGCAAATGCAAGAATTCAAGAAGTTAAAACAGGAATTAAGTCAGCATTAAAACCTGATGCAGATGCAAAATACTATGCAGAGGTTGTTATTGATTTAGATGAAATTGCTGAACCAATGATTGCAGATCCTGATGTAAATAACGAAGATGTATCTAAACGTTATACACATGATACAATTCGTCCATTATCATTCTATGGAGGAACTAAGAAAGTAGATTTAGGTTTCGTAGGATCTTGTATGGTGCATAAAGGAGATATGAAAATCTTAGCTCAAATGTTAAAAAACATTGAAGCACAAGAAGGTAAGGTAGAGTTCAATGCTCCATTAGTAGTAGCACCTCCTACATACAATATTGTAGATGAGTTAAAAGCAGAAGGAGATTGGGAAGTATTACAAAAGTATTCAGGATTTGAGTTTGATGATAATGCACCTAAAGGATTAGCACGTACAAAGTATGAAAACATGTTATACTTAGAGCGTCCTGGATGTAACTTATGTATGGGTAACCAAGAAAAAGCTGAGCCAGGAGATACAGTAATGGCTACATCAACACGTTTATTCCAAGGAAGAGTTGTAAAAGATTCTGGAGAGAAAAAAGGTGAATCTCTATTATCTTCTACACCAGTAGTAGTATTATCTACTATTTTAGGAAGAACACCTACTATGGAAGAATATGAAAAAGCAGTAGACGGTATTGTTTTAACAAAATTTAAACCATCTCAAAAACAACTAGTAATTTCATAGTTAAATGAAACTATTAGTTATAATATAGAAGCCCGAGTATTAAAGCTCGGGCTTTGTTGTTATTAATTAATTTCTGTATAAAACTCTACTATAGAAAAAACTTATTTAAACTTATTATAATTATATAGTTACTCCATCTTTTGTACTGTTTTTTTTGGTAAATTCGTACAGCAACAAAAAAATTACATATATGGCTTTTGATATTAATATGATAAAAGAGGTATACAATAAAGTAGTTGAACGAGTAGATGCTGCTCGTGAAATTACAGGTAAACCTTTAACATTAGCAGAGAAAATTTTATACACACACCTTTGGGACGGAAATCCAACGAAAGCATTCGAAAGAGGAAAGGATTATGTTGATTTTGCCCCAGACCGTATTGCTTGTCAAGATGCAACAGCCCAAATGGCGTTATTGCAATTTATGCAAGCAGGAAAAGATAAAGTAGCAGTACCAACAACGGTGCATTGCGATCACTTAATTCAAGCAAAAGTAGGTGCTTCAACAGATTTACAAACAGCATTAAATAACTCAAACGAAGTATTTAACTTCTTAGAGTCAGTTTCTAATAAATATGGAATCGGTTTCTGGAAACCTGGAGCAGGTATTATACATCAAGTAGTATTAGAAAATTATGCATTTCCGGGAGGAATGATGATTGGTACAGATTCTCATACAGTGAATGCAGGAGGATTAGGAATGGTGGCGATTGGAGTAGGTGGAGCTGATGCAGTGGATGTAATGGCAGGAATGCCTTGGGAATTGAAGTTTCCTAAGTTAATAGGTGTAAAATTAACAGGTAAATTATCTGGTTGGACAGCGCCTAAAGACGTGATTTTAAAAGTAGCAGAAATTTTAACCGTAAAAGGAGGAACAGGTGCTATTGTAGAATATTTTGGACCCGGAGCTACTGCAATGTCATGTACAGGTAAAGGGACTATTTGTAACATGGGTGCGGAGATTGGAGCAACAACCTCTACTTTTGGTTATGATGAGTCTATGGAGCGTTATTTACGTGCTACTGATAGAAACGATGTTGCTGACGCAGCAAATGAAATAAAAGAATACTTAACGGCAGATGCTGAAGTGTATGCAAACCCTGAACAATATTTTGATCAGGTAATTGAAATTAATTTATCAGAATTAGGACCATTATTAAACGGACCTTTTACTCCTGATTTATCTACTTCTGTTGGTAAAGAAATGACAGAAAAAGCACAAGCAAACGATTGGCCTTTACAAGTAGAATGGGGGTTAATAGGTTCTTGTACAAACTCTTCTTATGAAGACTTATCACGTGCTGCTTCTATTGCACAGCAAGCTATAGACAAAGGATTGAAAACTAAAGCAGAATTTGGTATTAACCCAGGTTCGGAGCAAGTACGTTACACAGCAGAAAGAGATGGAATCTTACAAGTTTTTGAAAATTTAGACGCTAAGATATTTACCAATGCATGTGGACCGTGTATTGGACAATGGGGACGTTATGAGGACCCTAAAAATGCACCTAAAAATAGTATTGTTCACTCTTTCAATCGAAACTTTGCTAAACGTGCTGATGGAAATCCAAATACACATGCTTTTGTAGCTTCACCAGAATTAACAGCAGCCATTGCCATTGCAGGACGCCTAGATTTTAATCCATTAACAGATAAACTAATTAATGAGAATGGAGAAGAGGTAATGTTAGACGAACCTACAGGTTGGGAATTACCTCCAAAAGGATTTGAAGTAGATGATAATGGATATTTAGAGCCAGAGGCTGATGGAAGCCATGTAGAAATAGTAGTAAATCCTAATTCAGAGCGTTTAGAGTTGTTAACTCCGTTTGAACCATTAGGAGATACTATTAAAGATGCTAAATTGTTAATCAAAGCTCATGGAAAGTGTACAACTGACCATATATCTATGGCGGGACCTTGGTTACGTTATCGTGGACATTTAGATAATATTTCTAACAATATGTTAATTGGAGCTGTAAATGCTTTTAACATGAAGACAAACTTCGTGAAAAATCAGTTAACAGGAGAGTATGATGCTGTGCCTAAAGTGCAGCGTGAGTACAAAGCAAAAGGAATTAAAACAGTTGTAGTAGGAGATCATAACTATGGTGAGGGGTCTTCTCGTGAACATGCAGCAATGGAACCACGTCATTTAGGAGTGGCAGCTGTGTTAGTAAAATCATTTGCACGTATTCATGAAACAAACTTGAAAAAACAAGGGATGTTAGGGTTAACATTTGATAATGAAGCTGATTACGATTTAATTCAAGAAGATGATACATTCAACTTCTTGGACTTAAATGAATTTGCTCCAGGAAAACCGTTAACTATTGAAGTGGTTCATGCAGATGGTTCAAAAGATATCATTGTAACTAATCATACCTATAACAAAGGACAAATAGAGTGGTTTAAAGAAGGCTCAGCTTTAAACTTAATCAAAAAACAAAATGCTTAATAAATAGTATTTTAAATATTAATAGTATAAAGGCTCTGGAGTTTTCCAGAGCTTTTTTTGTAATGCGCTTTTAATTTTTTCGACTTAAAATTTAAAAGTAAAAACTATGAGTGCACTTTGGTACTTTGAGGATGTTAACTTGTTTAAAATATTGTGTCCCCACAAATATCCTGCTTTTAAAGAAAACCACACACTGAATAAATATAAAAAGAAAGATTATATCTATTTTGAAGAAGATGCTGCAAATAAAATTTATTTAATAGATAAAGGAAAAGTAAAAATAGGGTACTATACGGAAGAAGGTGAAGAAGTAATCAAAGCAATACTAACTAAAGGAGAAATATTTGGTGAAAAAGCAATTTTAGGAGTTGAAAGACGAAATGAATTTGCTCAATCTATAGATAATGCAACAGAAATTTGTCCTGTATCTAGAGAAACCATGTATTCATTAATGAGAGATAATGTATCTGTAAGTTTTAAGATTTACAAATTTATAGGATTGCGGATAAAAAGATTAGAGAGAAGACTTCAATTATTATTATTTAAAGATACACGTACTCGATTATTAGAGTTTTTTAAAGAGTTGTGTGAAGAATATGGACATGAATGTGAAAAGACAGGAGATCAAGTAATAGAACATCCATACACACAAAAAGATATTGCTAGCTTAATAGGAACATCAAGGCCAACATTAAATACTTTAATGAATGAGTTAAAGCAAGAAAAAGTCATTGATTTTAACAGAAAAGAAATACGATTACTTAATAAAGTAGCGTAAGTGTAAGCTAGCTAACATTTTAATAGAAAAGGGGCAGGTAACTTTGTTTTTGTATAAATTCAAAATTACAAAAACAATGAAAAAAATACTTTTAACAATAGCAGCAGTAAGTGCGTTAACTTTTGTTGCTTGTAGCGATGATAACGATAACACACCAAAGACATCAAATTTAAGTTTAAATGTTAATGGTTTAGAAAACTTAGGAGCTGACTATGTGTACGAAGGTTGGATAATTGTTGGAGGTTCGCCAGTATCAACAGGTGCTTTTAATGTTAATGATTCAGGAGAATTATCTAAAAGTTCTTTTGTAGTAGATTCAGATATGCTATCAGCGGCATCTACCTTTGTTTTAACCATTGAACCAACAAACGATCCAGACCCAGCACCATCAAGTACTAAAATTTTAGCAGGAGATTTTTCAGGAAATAGTGCTTCTATAAACTCGAACATTGTTGGAGATTTTAGTAGTTCTTGGGGGAAATTCATTTTAGCTACACCAACAGATGGAGAAAACACAAACGAAAGAAGTGGTGTTTGGTTTTTAGAACCAGGAATGCCACCACAAGTAGGTTTAGGATTACCAGAATTAGATGAAGGATGGAAGTATGAAGGATGGGCTGTGATAAATGGAGTACCAGTTACTACAGGTAAATTCACAAAACTTGCTGCAACAGATGAGTTTGATGGCTTTAGTGGGCCTATGGATTTACCAGCACCAAATGGAGCTGATGGATTTTTCCCAGGAGAAGATTTCTTGCTAAATGCTCCAGACGGAGTAACTTTTCCAACTGATTTAAGAGGTTCAACTATTGTAATTACAGTAGAACCAAATCCAGACAATAGTCCAGCACCTTTTACTCTTAAACCATTAGCTAAAAAAGTAGCTGACGATGCTCAAGATCATGTTGCTATAGATTTAGGAGTTGGACCATTGGTAACTATTACAGGAACCGTTTCAAGATAACAGAAAACTGTATCATAGCGTTTAAAATTAATTAATACGCTTAATTCCCCTTATATTTTAAGAGTAATCAATTATTTTTGGTTACTCTTATTTTATATATAAAATTCATTTTATGAAAGACTTTTTAAATAATATATCTCAAAAACCATTGCATGTAGTTGATACGAGTATACCTTTTAGCGAATACATTCCAATTTCAATAGCAGCATCTAACGAAGAATTAAGTTTTGATGTTTCTTCATCAAAAGAATGGGAGGCTTATTTAGAAAATTATTTTTCAAAACATAAAAAAACAGTTGCTTTTGGAGGATATTTGGAAGTAAGAGATATTTATAGTAGAAGTGAGCATTTTAATAAACTATCAGAAGAAAACCAACGAAATATTCATTTGGGAATTGATTTGTGGTGTGATGCAGGTACAGATATTTTAGCTGTATTAGATGGGGAAATTCATAGTTTTAAAAACAATTTAAACTATGGAGATTACGGGCCAACAATTATTGTAAAACATTTAATAGACGGAAATGAGTTTTATTCATTATACGGTCATTTATCATTAGAATCTTTAGAAGACTTATCAGTTGGTACAAAGGTTAAAAAAGGGGAGAAGATAGGAACTTTAGGAGATAGTTCTGTAAATGGGGATTATGCTCCTCACTTACATTTTCAGTTAATGATAGATATTGAAGATTATAAAGGAGATTATCCAGGTGTTTCTTCAAAAAAAAGCCTAGGTTTTTACAAGGAAAATTGTCCTAACCCTAATTTATTACTAAAATTGCCAAATGAAACAAACATTAATAAATTTTAAAATTTTCTTTATAAAAGATTTTCTTTAAAATTTTTAATGAGAGAACGAGTGGAGCGAGTGGTTGCAAACGTTCTTAATTTTATAATTATAATAAATCAATAAATAAAAAACTTAAAACGTTTGAAATATAGACAACTTACAAAAGAACAGTTTGAAGGATTACATGAAGAATTTGCTCGATTTTTAGCATCTCAAAACATTGATAAAAAAGAATGGGATGAACTAAAAAAAGAGAAACCAAATGTAGCAGAAGATGAAATGAATGTATTTAGTGATGTCGTTTGGGATGATGTATTGACTAGAACAGCGTACTTAGAACATTTTTCTCCAAACTTAGTAAATCTGTTTAAATGTGAAGAAAAGGAAATACATCGTATTGTAATAAAAATAGAAAAAGATATTAATGTTTTGGAGCAAGAAGGGTTTGAGTGGTTACTAAAAAATCCAAATGATGAAGCAATTGAGTTTTTAAGAGGCTCAAAAGCATATCAAGAAGAAAGAAATGTTGAACTTTTTGATTTGATTGAAAAAGGAAGTAACATCTCTAAAGGAGAATTGTATGAGTATTTTGATCGATTAACATCAAATTCATAAAACTTAGATGCTAAGCTTTATTTTAGCATAGTAATTAATTTATCAGTACCAGAACTAGCAACGTCTTCAATAATAGTTAAGTTATTGAAGGCGTTTTTATTTACAGCAGGTTTAGGATCTATAAAATAAATAGGTGTATTATGCTGTACATAATTAACCAAACTAGCAGCAGGATATACTTGCATAGAAGTTCCTATAATCACTAAAATATCTGCTTGTAAAGTAATTTCTGCAGCTTTTTCCAAAAGAGGAACATCTTCACCAAACCAAACAATATGAGGGCGTAATTGAGCATTTTCTTCGCATACATCACCCATAACAATATCTTTATTCCAATCATAAACAAGATATTTGTTTTTGGTACTACGAGCTTTTAATAGTTCACCATGTAGATGTATTACATTTTTGTTTCCAGCTCTTTCATGTAAATCATCTACGTTTTGAGTAATAATATCAACTTCAAAATCATTCTCTAAAGAAACTAAATTGTGATGTGCTTTATTAGGAGAAACTTCTAAGAGTTGTCTTCTACGTTGATTGTAAAAATCCAACACCAATTCAGGATTAGCATGAAACCCTTGTGGAGAAGCCACTTCATAAATATCATGACCTTCCCATAAGCCATCAGCATCTCTAAAAGTTTTTAAACCACTTTCGGCACTAATACCTGCTCCTGTTAATACTACTAAACGTTTTTTCATAAAACTAAAATATAATATTTTACTTACTGTGGAATTAATGAAGGGTAATTAATTTATTTAGAAGGTTCTTATCTTTATTATAGAATAGTTTTATGCTTCTTTAGAAAAGAAAAATTAGGTAAATTTGTATTGCTATGAAAATTTTTCCTTTTCTATCTGAACCACTTTACTCATTAAAAAGAGAGCTACACTCATTCCTAATTTTATTCTTCAAGATAAAAGCTCAGTTTTATCTAAAATTTAAAGTATTAACTATGAAAAAAATATTATTCATTAACGTTTTATTGGTAAGTTTTGGTCTTTTTTCTCAAGGCACTCCAAAAATTATTTTAAAAGATTCTAGTGAACTAAAACTATCAAGTCTAAAAGTAGAAGTAAATATTACAGGTGATTTTGCTACTACTACTTATGATATGGAGTTTTATAATAATTTAGACAGAACACTAGAAGGGGATTTGATATTTCCTTTAGGAGAAGGACAATCTGTATATCAATTTTCGATGGATTTAAATGGGAAGTTAAGAGAAGCTGTAGTTGTAGAAAAAGAATTAGCTCGAGTTGCTTATGAAACTACTGTTAGGCAAAATATTGATCCTGCACTTTTAGAAAAAACATCAGGTAACAATTATAAGGCAAGGGTGTACCCAATTTTTCCTAAAAAATATAAAAGAGTAGTTTTAACGTATGAAGAAAAACTTTCTATAGTTAACGATAAACTTGTATATGAGCTTCCTTTAGGAATTAAGAAAGTTGTAGATAATTTTTCTTTAGATATTTTTACTTATGGAATATCTAAACTACCTGTTGTAAAAAGCGAGTTTTTTAAAGATTTACATTTTATTAAGAAAGGAAGTGTAATGAGTGCTTCTTTAGTTAAAGAGAATGTAGCTCCTCAAAAACCAATTAAAGTAGAGTTAAAAAAGCCTTCTAATTCTGAAAATGTAAGCTATGGAGATTATTTTTATAGCTCGATTCCATTGAAAAACAAACCTAGAAATAAAGAAAAACCTAAAAAGATAAGTATTCTTTGGGATGTTTCTTTTTCAATGAGAAATAAAAATTTAAATAAAGAAATAGAGCTTTTGAATAAATATTTTAACTACATACAAAATGTGGAAGTTGAATTTATCTCTTTTAATAATACAAAAAATAAAGGTGAGAAATTCGTTATAACTAACGGTATATGGGATAAACTTAGAAAAGAGATACAATCTCAAACTTATGATGGGGGAACTAATTTAGAAACACTAAGTACCTTAAAATTAAATTCAGACGAAATACTTTTATTTTCTGATGGATTGACTAACCTAGGAACTATAGAAGGGTTTAAGAAGAAAATAGTTTATACAATTAACTCATTAACATCCGCTAATCATTTTTTATTAAATAAGATTGCCACTGATCAAGGAGCTGTATATATAAACTTAGGAAAACTTAATAGTGAAGAAGGATATATATTATTAAAACAAGAAGTATTACAGTTTTTAGGTTTTAAGAGTGATGCTAATCTGGATGAAGTATACCCAAAAAGAAGAACAAATGTTACAAGTGATTTTGTAATTACAGGAAGGTTTAAGGGGAGCCCCTCAGTTGAATTAGAGTTCGGATATCAAGGAAAGGTTACAAAAGTATTAACTCTTAACTTGGAGAATTCTGTAGCTTCAAATCATGTTAAGAGACTTTGGGCAAAGGAGAAATTGAAATATTTAAATAAGGAAAAAGAAAAGAATAAGAAAGAAATTATTTCCTTGGCGAAACAACATCATTTGGTTACAGATTACACTTCAATGTTAATTTTAGATAGAATTGAAGATTATGTACGATATGGCATAGAGCCACCAAAAGAATTAAGATCTCGTTACAAAGAGTTGTTAAAAGAAAAAGAGGAAGATCAAGTTTCAACCATAGAAGATATTGAAGATAGAAGAGAAGACCTTTTTGGTCAATATAAGGATATTATAAAATGGTATAATCATAGATACCCAGAGAAGAAGCAGAAGAAAAAAAGAGCAACTCAAACATCTAGGGTTAGAAATTCTAATACAAATCAAGAAAATAACACTACAAACACAACAAATGGTAACAACTTGAATGAAAATCATGATGACAACCCAAGAGTAGATGTTGATTATTCTAAAAAGGTAGTGAAAGGTACTGTAAGTGATTCTTCAGACGTTTTACCTGGAGTGAGTGTAATAGTAAAGGGAACAAATCGAGGAACTGAAACTGATTTTGATGGTAATTATGCTATTAATGTGGAGGAGAATGAAGTTTTAGTTTTTTCTTTTGTTGGATGTTCAACTAAAGAAGTTATAATTAATAGCGGTGATACTGTAAATATAGAGCTTGAAGAAGATAATGTTCTTGATGAAGTAGTTGTTACTGGACTAGGTATAGCAAGAGAGTCAAAATCAGTAAATAGTAATATTGTTCAGTCTTTAGTTGGTAAATCTTTAGGAGTAAATATTTCTCAAGATAATGAAGGGACAACCAAAGTTTCTATAAGAGGGAACAGTTCATTGAGTCAAAATGAGCCAATGTATATAGTTGATGGAATTTCAGTAAGAAAGAGTTTTATAGGAAAATTAAATACCAAAGACATTGATGCTGTACAGGTAATTAAACCTTTTGATGCAATAAAACTCTATGGAGAAAAAGCAAGGGATGGGATTATAATTTTTACGACAAAAAAAGGAAAAGAAACTAATAAAAAAGAAATAGAGAAATTAAATTTGTTGATAGAGGAAAGAATAGAATTAAAAGCGTGGAACCCTAAAACTCCATATTTAGATTTTCTTAAAAAAGAAACTTCGGTTTTATCTGCTTACAATAAATATTTAGAAATTAGAGATTATTATTCTAATAGTCCGATGTTCTACATAGATGTAGCTGATTTCTTTGACCAAAAAGGAGAAAAAGAATTAGCAATTAGAATTTTGACAAATTTAATAGAGATAGATCTAGATAATTATGAACTTATAAAAGCATTGGCATATAAGTTAGAGTATTTTAAGGAGTATGACTTAGCAAAGGAAATTTATAAAAAAGTATTAGAGTTAAGACCTGAAGAACCTCAATCATACAGAGATTTGGCATTAGCATATGAACTAGCTGGAGATTATCAAGGTAGCTTTAATTTACTGTATAAGATTTATAATGGAGAGCTTTTAGTTAAAGATGAAGAAGAACGATTTGATGGTATAGAATCAGTTGTATTTGTAGAGCTTATAAGAATAGTATCCAAGTATGGAAATAAATTAAAGCTAAGTAAACATCAGAGAAAGTTTTTTAAATCAATTCCAGTAGATGTCCGTATAGTTGTTGATTGGAATCATAATGATACAGATATTGATTTATGGGTTATTGATCCAAATGGAGAAAAAGCATATTACAAAAATCAGGAAACAGCTATTGGAGGAAGAATGTCAACAGATATGACGGAAGGCTATGGACCGGAGGAGTTTATGCTAAAGAATGCTATTAAAGGGAAGTATAAAATTATGATTGATTATTATTCAGATAATGTTCAAAAGATATCTGGCCCAACTATTTTAAAAGTAAATATGTTTACAAATTATGGAAAGAAAAATGAAAAAAAACGAACAATCATCGTAAAATTAGAAAAACAAGAGGATTATATTGAGGTGGGAAATTTGTCTTTTTAAAACAACTTCATTCTAAAATTTACCTTTACATATGTTAAATATATGAATACTCTAATTTCTAAATGTTAATTTAGTTATCAGCACTAATACCAGCACCTGTTAATACAACCAAACGTTTTTTCATAGATAAAAAATAAAGTTTTAAAAATAGAAAAATTTATTATGCATATTACTTGATTAATTAGGATTTGTAGACCTTCTTTTCAAAAGCGATAATATAAATAGTTTTTCTATTTTTTTTGTTTTGTATACCTGTTTATGTATTTGAACCTCTAAAAAGATAATTTTCAGTACTTAAGTAAACTCCAAGAGAAAATTACTCTAGCTTTTCTAAGAATTTAGTAACTTTATCTGTAAGCATAAAAAAATCTAAAAAGAAGATAACATAAATTAGTAAAAATGAAATTATCCATAAAGTTAATAATATTACTATCGATTACAGTTGTCGCACTTAATAGTTGTACAACAACTCAATTAGTTGAAGATTGGAAAAACCCAGAAATAGATTCGCTATCATTAACCAAAGTGTTAATTATTGGTATGACTCCAAATTTAGAGGCTAGAGATAAGTTCGAAGAATTACTAAAAAAGGAGTTTGAATCTAGGGATATTGCAGCTGTACCAAGTTTAGATATTTTTGAGCCAAAATTTAGAATGGAAGGAAAAACAGATGAAGAATTAAAACATATAGAAAATGTTTTAACAGCAAACTTTTATGATGCAGTACTTTATACTAAGGTGGTAGGTGTAGAAGATAGAAAAATCTTCTCAGAAAAATATAAAGAAAAAAAATACCTAGATGTAAAGTTTAAGGAAGATTATTATAATCACCGTGAAATTCTAGAAGACCCCAATTATTATGAAAAATATAAAATATACAAAGCTGAAACCTCTTTATATTGTATTTGCCCTACAAAAGAACGAGAGTTAATTTGGAAAGGATATATAGATATTATTGATCCTAAGTCTATAGAAGAAACTGTAAATGATTATGTTAATTTATTGATTCTTGCTCTAGAAGAAAGACAACTTATTAGTAAAAAATTAAATTAGGGTTTTATTTTCTCTTTGAGTACTTGTTATACCATTTTAATTTAGTTGTGAATAGAGTTTACTGCCTTTATTAAAAAAG
The DNA here is from genome assembly GCF_056815515.1 of Tenacibaculum sp. DPLXC6. Lineage (NCBI taxonomy): Bacteria > Pseudomonadati > Bacteroidota > Flavobacteriia > Flavobacteriales > Flavobacteriaceae > Tenacibaculum > Tenacibaculum sp. DPLXC6. The sequence goes on along the minus strand of NZ_CP141806.1, from coordinate 802,119 downwards.
AACGAGTTGTTTAAGCATAAGAGAAAATAGGAAAATTCACTATGTTTGTTGTATGATTGATGAAGGATTATTAGCCTATTTAGAAGGTTACATTACTGAAAAAAGGAAAGGTACATTTCACAAAGTTTTGAATGAAAGAACACGCTATTTTACGGTAGTGTTAGAAGACATTTGTCAGCCACATAATGCAAGCGCAGTGGTAAGAAGTTGTGATATATTTGGTATACAAGATGTATATGCCATAGAAAATAAGTTCACAAACAAAGTATCAAGACATGTAGCCAAAGGAAGTCAAAAATGGCTTGATATTCATCGATATAAAGAAGACGGAGACAATACAAAAGCTTGTTTGGAAGATTTAAGAGCAAAAGGGTATCAAATTATAGGTACCACACCACATACAGATTCGTGTATATTACCTGATTTTGATGTCACAAAAAAATCAGCATTTGTTTTTGGTGCTGAAAAAGATGGAATTTCGGATTACATAAAACAAGAAGCAGATGGATTTTTAAAAATTCCGATGGTTGGTTTTACCGAAAGCTTAAATATCTCAGTAGCAGCAGCAATCACACTACAAGATGTAACTACCCGATTAAAAAGAACAAATTTAAATTGGCAGCTATCAGAAGAAGAAAAGAAGATACTCTACTTTAAATGGATAAAAAACACCATTAAAAACCCAGAGAAATTAATAGAATACTATTATAAAGAGCTTACTTAGAAGTCAATATTTTATATACTAACTCTTTGGTTAACGGTTGTCCGTTAGCCATTTTTTTGATGTTTTCAAAAGTAAACACAAAATCACAACCGTTTTTATACTCAGAACATCCGTAGGCAGACTTTCCTTTTAAAACAGTTCCTTTGCTACATTTAGGACAAGTTATTTTTTCATTGTCATTACGAGGAGTTTGCGACGAAGTAATTTTTTCATTTGTAACAACTCCTTTTTTAGGTTCAAATTTTAAATTGAAATTATCATCAAAACGAACTAAACCTTCTACTTTTTTATCTTCTTGTTTGAATCCTTTTAAGTTGGTAGTACAACCTTTGTCAAGCAAACGAATTAGTTGATTTTCGGATATTTTTTTATCCATAAACTCAAAAGCTAAGGTAAAATTACAACCATTTTTATAGGCAGAACAACCATAAGCAGCACTTCCTTTTAATAATTGTCCTTTCTTACATTTTGGACATTCTTTGCCAACAACGGTTTTCTTTTTTGAAGTTGCTTTCTTGGGTTTTTGTTTTGTTTTTTGAGCTTCGTAAGAAATCCTTTTTGTCTTAGAGCTTGAACGGACTTCATACACCAAATCATCAACCATTTTTTTCATTTGGTTGATAAATGTAGCAGCGTGGTATTCACCACGTTCAATTTCCTTCAAACGTTTTTCCCAGAGTCCTGTTAATTCAGCAGATTTTAAAAGTTCGTTGTCAATTAAATCAATCAAGTCGATACCTGTTTGGGTAGGAATAATTAATTTTTTTTGACGCTCAATGTATTTTCTTCTAAACAAGGTTTCAATAATACTTGCACGTGTAGATGGTCGTCCAATACCATTTTCTTTCATTAATTCACGCATTTCATCATCATCTACTTGCTTCCCTGCAGTTTCCATGGCACGTAATAAGCTCGCTTCGGTATAATTTCTAGGAGGCTTTGTTTCCTTTTCTAAAAATGAAGGTTCGTGCGGACCTTTTTCTCCCTTTTCAAAGGTAGGAAGTACATCTTTTTCTTCTGTTTTTTTAGTATCGCTTCCGTATTCAAAAACAGCTCGCCAACCTTTGGTAAGTATTTCTTTTCCTGAAGTTCTAAAAGGAACTTTATCTGCTTCTCCTTTAACTTCAGTTTTAGAAATATCACTATCAGGATAAAACACGGCAATAAATCGTTTTACGATGATATCATATACTTGTTGCTGATTGTACTGTAAGTTTATTTCTACTCCTGTAGGAATAATTGCATGGTGATCGGTAACTTTTTTATCGTTAAAAACTTTACTCGACTTACGTATTTTCTTTCCTAATAAAGGTTGTGTTAATGAAGCATACTGCTTTAACCCTTTTAAAATATTAGGAACTTTAGGATAAATATCATTCGGTAAAAAAGTAGTATCTACTCTAGGATAGGTAACTACTTTCATTTCATATAATTTTTGAACAATTTTTAAGGTTTCATCCGCAGAAAAGCCAAATTTGTTGTTACAATATACTTGTAAGCCTGTTAAATCGAAAAGTTTAGGTGCGTATTCTTTCCCTTTTTTCTTTGTAACAGAAGTTATTTCAAAATCACTTTCTTTTACTTTATCAGCAAAAGCTTGTCCATCTTCTTTTTTTAGAAAACGACCTTCTTCACAACTAAATAAGGTTTCACGATATTGAGTTTGTAATTCCCAATACGGTTCAGGTTTAAAGTTTTGGATTTCTTTATAGCGATCAACTAACATAGCTAGGGTAGGAGTTTGCACTCTACCAATAGATAAGACTTGTTTGTAACCACCAAACTTTACAGTGTACAAACGGGTAGCATTTAAACCTAACAACCAATCACCTATAGCACGAGAAAATCCCGCATAATATAAATTGTTGTAATCGTCGTTGTCTTTTAGGTTTTCAAAACCTTCTTTTATAGCTTCTTCTGTTAAGGAAGAAATCCATAATCGTTGGATTTTACCTTTGTAATTTGCCTGATTGATAACCCAACGTTGAATAAGCTCTCCTTCTTGACCAGCATCCCCACAGTTGATAACCACGTCGGCTTTTTCAAATAAAGATTTAACAATATTGAACTGTTTCTGAATTCCACTATCGTTGGTTACTTTAGTATCAAAACGTTCAGGAAGCATGGGTAAATTGTTCAAATCCCAACTTTTCCAGTGTGGTTTGTAATCTTTTGGCTCTAAAAGTGTGCATAAATGACCGAATGTATAGGTAACAGCATAGCCATTACCTTCGAAATATCCATCTCGTTTGGTATTGGCTCCTAAGATATTAGCAATCTCACGTGCTACACTAGGTTTCTCGGCGATACAAACTTTCATACAAGTAATTTAGAGGGTCGAAATTACTAAATTATTTGTGAATGTTATATGTTGTTTTTTGATGAAGTTTTAACAACCGTAATTGATTATGAATCAATAAAAGTTAGGTTACTTCTATAGTTTTCACCGATAGGGATTTCAATTTTTCCTATCTCAATATCATTTTTAGTATATGCAGTAATTTTATCAATGTTAACAATATATGAGCGATGTATTCTTATAAATCGTTGATCTAACTTTTCTTCAAAAGCAGTTATACTAGATTTGGTAACATGTTTTTCTTTTTCTAAATGTATTTTAATGTAGTCTTTTAGACTTTCTATATATAAAATAGAATCTAAATGTACTTTTACTTGTTTTCTGTCTTTTCTAATATAAATAAAAGAGTTGTTATTATGATTAGAAACTATTGAAGGGTTAACAATGCTTTCTTTTTGTGAAACTTTAAACTTTTGTATGGCACTAAAAAAGCGTTGAAAAGTTATAGGTTTTAAAATATAATCGACTGCATTTAATTCAAATCCTTCAACGGCATAATCTCTATAGGCTGTGGTAAAAATAACTTTAGGTTTGTTTACTAAGTTTTTGAAAAAATCAGTACCCTTTAAAACGGGCATTTCAATATCTAAAAACAATAAATCGATAGTTTCTTTTTGAAGTATGTTACTAGCTTCAATAGCGCTACTGCAAGAAGCAATTAGTTCAAAATCTTCTAATTGAGATAAATGTGTTTTTATAAGACCTCTAGCCAACTTTTCATCATCAACTATTAAACATTTGTATGTCATTTTATAGGTAATTTTAAGTCCAAGTTAAAACTATTAGAATCTTCCTTAATATGTAAAGAATAGTTATTATGGTATAATAATTCCAATTGCTTTTTTACGTTGTTTAAGCCAATACTTTTTTTATTTGTAGCTATACTATTTTTTGCCTTTGAATTCATAATATTGAACTTTATAAATTCTTCTTCTACAGACATATTTATATGTATAAAAGCTTTTTTTAACTCTTGAGAAACCCCGTGCTTAAAGGCATTTTCTATAAATGTCAGGAGGATTAAAGGAGCAATTTTAACATCGGTTTTTATTTCTTTATAAAAATTAATATCTACTCGTTCATCGTACCTAACTTTTTCCAAAGCGAGATAGTTTTCTATTAGTTCAATTTCTTTTTTTAGCGAAACGTATTTGTCATTACATCCATACAACATATAGTCTAACATTTCCGAGAGTTTTGCAATCACCTCAGGAGCTTCGTCAGACTTTTCTATAGATAAAGCATATAAGTTATTTAAAGTATTGAATAAAAAATGCGGATTTAATTGATGTTTTAAAACAGATAGTTCTGTATACATTTTTTGCTCATTAAGTTGTAAGTAGGCTTGTTGGTCTTTGTAAAACTTAGCTATAACTAATAATATAGTGGGAGTTAAGATTATTGTTGATTTTCCTAAAAATACTCGAAGATCTAATAGCTTTTCACAAAACATTTTATTAGAATCATATACACTGTTATTACTAGACTTAAAATATTTTGGAATGTGATAATATTCGTGAAACCCAACAAAAATTATAAACACACCAACTAATAAAAGCAAAAGGTATATTGTAAATAGAATATTTTTTTTAGGGATTAAAAACTTAGGAACTAAAAAATTAAGACAAGCATAAGCTACTATAAACTGACAAAAAACATAAATAGCATAGTGTTCTAAAACTTCAAGATACCCGCTATAATAATTCATGTTTACAGTGCCAATAAAATAGACGTACACTCCCAACCAAAACAAAATCTGTTTTACTATAGAAGCCTTTAAAAACCTTACTATGTTTTTTAAAATATGCATGTGCGCGCTAAAATACAATTTTAAAGAAGAGACAAATTAAAAATAGCTTAAAGCTAATTTTTTGTAGTTAGAAATAAAGAAATGATAGACTAAGCTTAGTTTCTTCCAAACATAACTTTCCAACTGTAAAAGCAACTCGTTAGTCTACTTTTTAAAAAGTAGGTATATCTCCATAATAGTTTTGTTTGCTAAATGTGCTTAAAGATGATAGCACTTTGTTAATTTTTAATTTAAGTAAATGAAGAAAGTTGTATTTTTTTTAATGTTAGTTTTTGGGGTGTTTTATATTCAGGCTCAGTCGGAGGTAGAAGCAAGTAAAATAATTTTCAGTGATAGTGATATTCAATTAGATGGAAAATTAGATGAACCTATATGGAACAAATTAATTCCCGAAGGAGAATTTCTTAACTATATACCCAATAATGGAGATTTAGCTTCTAACAAAACTGAGGTAAAAATGTTTCATAATGGTAAAAAATTATACATAAGTGCTGTGTACCAAGATACAACAGATGTTGTTCAAATAGGTTCTTTAAAAAGGGATGATATTGGAACTTCAGGAGCAGATAGTGACTCTTTTGCTATAATTCTTGATACCTACAACCAACAACAATCAGGTTATTTTTTTATTGTTAATATGGGAGGTGCTTTAGTAGATGCATTAGTATCTAGAAATGGAGATGGTTTTAAAGTAAGCACTAGTTGGAATACTGTGTGGAATGCTAGAACTTCAGTAAAAGGAAATTTAAAAATATTTGAAATAGAAATTCCCTTAAAAGCACTGGGTTACAAGATTGATTCTGCTGAATGGGGAGTCATGTTTCATACAAGAAACATTAAGCTGAATGAGTGGACAACTAGCACTTTAATAGATCGTAATTATAAACAATTCGATTTACGATTTGCCAAAGTATTCGAAGTAGAAAATTTGTCAAAGAATAAGTCATCGAAATTCGTTGTAACCCCATCTGTAATAACGAACTATTCTGAAGATGTAATCAATGATGTTGAAGATACTATGGTAAAACCAAGTGTAGATATACAATTTAATATAAGTTCTTCTTTAAAGTTAGATGCTACTATAAACCCTGACTTTTCGCAAATAGATGTAGACAGACAAGTTACAAACTTAAGTAGGTTCTCTATATTTTTCCCTGAACGCCGTAACTTTTTCTTAGAGAATAGTGACCTATTTACAAGTTTAGGAGTAAGAGGAGTAAATCCTTTTTATTCCAGACGTATAGGAGCAGATAGTGAAATTTCTTTTGGGTTAAAATTATCTGGAAATGTAACTAAAAAAACACGACTAGGAATACTTAATGTTGCAACAAAAGCGAAAAACGATAATCCTGCTCAGAATTATGGAGCATTTGTAGTGCAACAACAATTATCTAAGCTTTTCACAGCAACTGGGTACCTTATTAATAGGCAAGAGACTGATGGTTTTTCTTTTATGGATGACTTTAATAGAATTACTGGAATTAACCTAAACTATCAATCAAAAAATAATAGATGGACTGGGCTTGCAAATTTTGCAGGTAGTTTAACAAGTAATATTTCAGGAAATAATAAATTTTATAACACAGAAGTTTGGTACAATAACATAAATGTCTCTGGTTATGCAGGAATAAGAAAAGTTGAAAAAAATTATATTACAGATGTTGGTTTTGTACCACGTTTATATAACCATGACGCTATTTTAAATGAAGTTATACGTGAAGGATATACTCAGACAAGTGGTCGTATTAGTTTAACCAAATTTTATAAAAATTCTAAAACCTTCGATAATCATCGTTATTTGAACTTATCTAATGATACCTATTGGGATGATCAAGGAGATATTAGTCAGTCGACTACAGTATTAAATAATGATTTAGTATTTAAAGATCAATCGTTTTTGTATGGTGGATTTCGTCATGAATATGTAAACCTAAAATATGCATTTGACCCTTTAAATAACGGAAAAGCTATAACAGCAGGAAAGTATAAGTATTTCGATGCAGGTTTTGGGTATGCCTCAGCCGATAATAAAAAGTTTCAATACAGCGGTAATATTAGTTATGGGAGTTATTACAGTGGTTATAAAAACGGTGTTAGCGTAAATGCTCAATATAGATTAATGCCCTTAGCACGCTTGCAAGTTCTATATGAAAGAAATAGAATAAATTTAAAAGAATTAGGAAGAGAAACCTTTCATTTAGCACGTTTTACAGGAGAAATATTTTTTTCTAATCGATTAAATTGGACTACTTATGTGCAGTACAATACTCAGTTTGATAACTTTAATATTAATAGTCGTTTACAATGGGAATATAAACCGCTATCGTACATATATGTAGTTGTTTCGGATAATTATAATCAAGATATATCACGTAAAAACTGGGGGATAGCTTTAAAAGCAAACTATAGATTCGATTTTTAAGAAGACATAGAAGGAATTAGTAAAATTCAATTGATTTAGAGATAAATTAAAATGTGTTTTTAAAAAGAAAGTTAGTTAAATTCTATTGGTATAATATTTGTTAACTTGCGGATAAACGTCGTATTTAAATAAAAAAATAAAGTTAAGTATGGGGTTATAAGCTTTAAACTAAATTATGAAAAAATGAGAGGATTTAAATTTTTAGGAGCGTTATTACTTGTTGTGTCTGCATTTGTAGGGTGTAACTTGAGTAGCAATAAATCAAAGGATACAAAAGAAGAAACTACTAAAACAAATGAAACTGTAACAGTAACATATAAAGTTGCTTCAAGATATTTTATTAAAAATGATGTAACTAAATTGCCTAGTAAAATAAATAGCAGAGAGGAGTTTGAAAAGTATTTTGGAGCGGCAACAGTAATGGGAGAAGATGGAAAACTAACTCCAATTGATTTTGAGAAGGAGTATGTAATTGCAGTAACTGTTGAAGCTAGTAACAAATTAATAGAACTTCAACCAATATCTCTTACTAAAACAGGAGAAGAAATTAATTTTGACTATTCTGTTATTGAAGGAAATGAAACTAGTTATACTACACGTCCTTCATTAGTAATAATTGTATCTAAAGAAATGGATGGTAATGTAACTACAAATCCAATTAAAGCATTGAATGATGGTCATAATGCAAAAAACTCGTTAGACTGGAAAGGTAAATATGAAGGAATATTACCATGTGCAGACTGTGAGGGAATTAAAACCACTATTCAGTTAAAAGATAACGGTGCTTATACAATAACTACAAAGTATTTAGGAAAAGGCGAAGAAGATACAGTTGAAGGAAGCTTTAAATGGGATATTACAGGAACTGTTATCACATTGCTAAATGATGAAAAAGAACCTTATAAGTTAAAAGTAGTAGAAGGAGCTATTCAGAAATTAGATATTGAAGGTAAAGAAATAACAGGAGAGATAGCTAAATTATATTTTTTACAGAAAAAGTAAATCAACCTACATACAACGTAAAGAAAAACGTTCACCAGTGGTGAGCGTTTTTTATTTTTAAACAAAACCTAAAATATGTTTATAAATTAACGAGGGTAAAAGTAAGGTAGTTTGTTTTTTTATTATTTTTAATTGTGTGGAAATAACCATTTACAAGAGATAATAAATTTTTAAAAGAATAATGAAAACAATAGAACTTATAAAACCTAATACATTTAATAACGAGAACCATTGGTATCCTAAGGTGCTGAATGCCACAATTCACCCAATGGTAAACTTTTTTTTAAATCTAGATAAGGAACGAATTATTGCTAGGTACTGCCATTTACATCCTAAAGTAAATGCTGATAAGCTTAGAGAGATTTTGTCGTATGAATGTAAGTACTTTTTATGGGGAGGAGCAGATTTGATAAACTCAACATCAGCAGATGGAGATAAAAACATGGTTATTATTGAGAACAACTCATGTCCATCAGGTCAAAAGTCAATGCCATTACTTGACGATAATAAAGAAGACGGAGTATATCGCTTATTAATTGAAAGAACTTTTAAGCCTATTTTAGAGAAAAAACGAAAACTTGTTAAAGATGGTAGGTTAGCAGTACTTTACGATAAAAATTATATGGAAACATCAGGTTATGCAGCAGTTATAGCAGATGTTTTTAAAGAAGATGTTTTTCTAGTACCATATTATTCAAACAAAGATAACAGTCATATAAAGATAGAAAATGAAATTTTCTACCTTAAACAAGATGAAGAATGGATTCCGTTGCGAGGTATTTTTAGATATGTAACCCAAAAACCATGGAATAGATTTCCCATTAATAGTAAAACAAAAATTTTAAATCCAATTATAACTTGTTTAGCTGGTGGAAGAAATAAAATGGTTGCAGCCAAAGCATATGATATTTACAATACCGAGTTAGAAGAATACGGAATGAAAATAAACATACCAGATACTATTTGGGATGTGAGCAAGAATGAAATACCGTTATGGGTAAAAAAAATGGGCGGACAAGCTGTTGTAAAGATACCTTATAGTAATGCCGGACAAGGAGTTTATACGATTGTTAATGAACAAGAACTAGAAGAGTTTATGAAGTTAGAAATCGAGTATGAACGTTTTATTGTACAAAGTTTAATAGGTAATTATAATTGGAGCTCAGTAAGTACAAAAGGTAAATATTACCATGTTGGTACAATGCCAAATGCTAAAGGAGAAACGTTTGTGTCTGACATTAGAATGATGATTAGTAGTACTAAAGATGGAATAAAACCATTGTGTATGTATTCGAGAAGAGCATTGTTACCTTTGGTAAACGACCTAGAAAGTAGTAAAGATTCTTGGCAAATGTTAGGAACCAATTTATCAGTTAAGTTAGGAGAAAATGAATGGACATCTGACACAAATCGTTTGTTAATTATGGATAGAAGAGATTATAACAAACTAGGTTTAGGAATAGATGATTTAATAGAAACTTTTATCCAAACAGTACTTTCTACCATTGCTATCGATAAAATGTGTATTAGCTTAATAAATTCAAATAAAAAGTTTAAAAAGAAGCTATTTACTTCATTAAACAACGATAGTACGCTGTTAAACGAACTATATTAAATGTATAAATATGGGACACCAAATTGGATATATTACTGAGTTTGATGTAAATCAAACTCCTAAAAACTCTATAAAAAACTATTGGTTAAAGGTAACTTCCAATGCAATGGGAATACCTACATATATTCCTGTTATGGTTGCTAGAGGAAAAGAAGATGGCATAGTATTAGGGCTTACAGCAGCGGTTCATGGAAATGAATTGAACGGAATATCAGTTATCCAGCGATTGTTTAAAGATTTAGATACAGAAAATTTAAAAGGAACAATCGTAGGAATTCCAGTGGTTAATGTACCTTCATTTGTTCGAGGAACAAGAGTTTTTAGTGATGGAGTTGATATTAACAGAATTATGCCAGGAAAAGATAATGGAAATACAAGTGAAGTATATGCCAATCGTTTTTTGAATTTGGTAGTAAAGAAATTCGATTATTTATTGGATTTACATACAGCTAGTTTTGGTAGAGTGAATTCATTTTACATTAGAAGTGATATGAATAATAAAGTAACTAAAAAACTAGCCTTATTACAAGATGCTGAAATTATAGTACATACACCTCCGTCAGATGGTACTTTACGTGGAGCAGCAGAAGAATTAGGAATTCCGTCTATTACTATTGAAGTAGGTAATCCGCATAGTTTTCAAAAGAAAATAATTAAAAGTGGAGTAGCAGGAGTGCACAATGTATTGGCATATTTAGGGATTACGGATGATGAATATGAAACCTCTAAGAGAAATACAGTAGTTTGTGAAAAATCCTATTGGTTATATACACAAGAAGGAGGCTTACTTACTGTTCATGTTGATTTAAGAGATATTGTAGAAGAAGGAGACCATATTGCCACACTACGAGATGTGTTTGGTAATAGAATTAAGAAATATTACGCTCCAGAAAAAGGAATTGTAGTAGGTAAGAGTGTAAATCCTGTAAACCAATCAGGTGGACGCATTATTCACTTAGGAGTTATAAAATAAAAAGACTGTTTTTTGACAGTCTTTTTATTTTAAGATTTTAACTAGCCTTTACTAATGCTTTATTCCTAAACACAATAGCTGTAATTAGCAAACCGATACCTATACCAAAACTCAAACCTAGTATTAAGTCTGATACTTTTAAATAATGGGCAAGTATTTGTGAAGCGGCAATGGTTAAAATCCCTATTGATAATAACATCAAAGATTTTTTACGATATAAATTTTTCATAGTAAACCGTTTTATACTGTATTAGTAGAAAAACAATGTAATTTGTTACATAAAATAGAGATATAAACAAAAAACTCGCCAATTGGCGAGTTTTTTGTTTATTAAAAAAGTTTAGTAGAAAAATTACTTCATTTCAGCAATAAACTCTTTATTCATTTTTACATAGTCAGCATTTCCAGCCTTTTCTGCACCTGCTAATGAAGCTTTAGCAGCTTTAACAGCACCTTTTTTATCACCAGCTTTAGCTAAGATTAAAGATTGTTGACGTAAGTACCAAAAACGAGGTTGGTCTTTAGTCATATCAACTGCCTTGTTAATCCAGTTTTTAGCTTTGTTAATGTCTTTTCCTTCTTGTAAGTAATACACAGCAGAAGAAAAATAATCATTGGCAGAAGGTCCGCTCATTACTTGCGCAATGCTTTTTTCTACAGCCTTATCTGTAGGAGTATTAAACTTTACACCTACGTAAGCATTTTCCCATAAAATTCCTAACACAGCAGAATTGTTTGTTAAATCGTCAATAGACATTGTAAACGTTTCAATTTTCACAGGCATAGCTTCAACTTTAGCAGTAGTAGATACAGCTACTTTAGAGTCATCCCATTTTTGAGGAGTTCCCCAGTTGTTAGCATCAGAATAAAATAATACTTCCCATGAATCTTTTCCTGGTTTAGTATATAAAGCGTACGTTCCTTTCTTCAAGGTTTTACCATCAATAGTAACATCGTCGCTAAAAGTAACAGTTGTATTTTTATTGGCTCCAGTTCTCCATACTTTTCCGTAAGGAACTAAATTTCCAAAAATAGTTCTCCCTTTCATACTTGGTCGAGAATATTCAACTGATACATCTGTTAAACCTACAGTTTGCTCCAATTTAGCTGCAGGACTAGGGGCTGGGGTTTTTAATTGTGCATTGATATTTGTTGATAAAGCAACAACAAACAAGCTTAAAAGTATTTTTTTCATGTTGATAGATTTGTTTTTTAATTAGTTTTGTTAAAATTACAAGGAATTCCTCGGATTAATGTTAACAAAAACTTAAAATACCGTAGTCTTGTTTTAATAGATATTTGCAATTAAAGAAAGGATGGTAAGAAAAAGAATATATAGAAATAATGGAGCTATTGGAGCTTTGTTAGATGAGTATGAAAAGTCAATAGAAGAGTTTAAGGAGGTAATTAAAGATGTTACTTCAAAAGAAATGATTCAAATAGTTGATAGTGAGACTAAAGATGAAGATTGTAAGTCAATTCAAACAATACTGACACATGTAGTTAGGGCAGGATATACCTATGTTATTGAAATAAGAAAGTGGTTAGGAGAAGATATAGTTTATAAAGAAAAAGAGCAACTAAACTCTGTTTTGGAGTATAATAAAGCATTAGATACAATGTTCGCTTATAATGAGCAACTCTTCAAAGATTACCCTAATATTAAACTAGAAGAATTAAATCCAAATAAAAAGGTGTACGTGAGATGGGGACAGAAATATGATGTAGAACAATTATTTGAACATGCTATTGTGCATATATTAAGACATAGAAGACAAGTAGAATTATTCAAAGAAAAAATTAGTAGATAGAAACTTATAAAATGAAAAAATATATAGCTGAAAGTATAGGAACTTTTGCTTTAATTTTCTGTGGAACAGGAGCAATGACGGTAAATGAAATTACCAATGGAGCAGATTTGACGCATATTGGGGTTGCAATTACTTGGGGATTGATAGTGATGGCAATGATTTATGCCTTTGGAGAAATTTCTGGAGCACATTTTAATCCTGCAGTAACCATTGCTTTTGCCTATGCCAAAAGATTTTCATGGAAAAAAGTACCTAAATATATCATAGCTCAATTAGTAGGCGCTTTGTTAGCAAGTATTATGCTTTGGGTATTATTTCCTACAAGTGAATTTTACGGAGCAACATTACCAACGGTAGTGCCTTGGCGAGCTTTTATTTTAGAATTGTTATTAACCTTCTTTTTAATGCTAACGATAATAAATGTATCTACAGGAAGTAAAGAAGTAGGAGTAATGGCAGGTATAGCTATTGGTGGTGTGGTTTTGTTAGAAGCTATGTTTGCAGGACCTATAACTAAAGCTTCTATGAATCCTGCTCGTTCTATTGCACCAGCGTTAATTTCTGGTCACTTAGAGCATTTATGGTTGTATATATTAGCACCAATTATAGGAGCTTTATTAGCGGTGGTTTCATGTAAAATAGTAAAAGACGATAGTTGTTGTAATGAAAAATGTTAGTATTTTAGGTTGCGGATGGTTAGGCAAAGAATTAGGAATATATTTTACAAAGAAGGGATATAAAATAAAAGGTTCAACAACATCTAAAGATAAACTTCAAGAATTAAAATCAGTTGAAATTAAACCTTACTTAGTTAATGTTTCTGACGAACATATTTCATCAGAATTCTTAGATGCAGATGTTCTAATCATAGCTATCACTTCCAAAGAGATAGAAAACTTTAAAAGGTTGATTTCTTCTATAGAAAAATCAAACACAGCTAAAGTAATTTTTATTAGCTCTACTTCGGTGTACCCTAGTTTAAATAAGGAAATGACTGAAGAAGATGAAACTGTAGATTCTCCGCTAGTTGAAATAGAAAACTTATTTAGAAACAACAATAACTTTCAAACAACCATAATTCGTTTTGCTGGATTATTTGGAGGAAAAAGACAACCAGGGAATTGGTTTGCTGATAGAAAAATACCGCATCCAAAAGGCTATGTAAATATGATACATAGAGAAGACTGTATTGCTATTATAGAACAAATAATTGAACAGAATGTTTTTGGTGAAGTTTTTAATGCCTGTACAAACGATCACCCAACCAGAGAAGATTTCTATATAAATGCTAGAAAAACTCTAGGAAAACCTATTCCAGAGTTTGATGATTCAAAACCATTGGAATATAAAATAATTAGCAGTAAGAAACTTCAAAATGAATTGAAGTATCAATTTATATACGATGATTTGTTACGTATATAGCTTAGTCAAAAGTGAGTAGTATGTATTATTAATTTTTTCTTCTCTTACACGTATTTAAAAAATAACTTAACCACTAACCACTAACCACTAACCACTAACCACTAACCACTAACCACTAACCACTTATTGATATTTCTTCTTCCTCCAGTAATTAAAGCCAAAACCAAACAGTGCTAATAGCACTAATGGAATACCAATATTGATAAATTGCCAAAAACGTTTTTCAGCAAAAGCACGTTGCTTATCCAATAAGTTAATTTGAATGGTTTTATTACGCAGTTGAATCAATCCAGAATCATCTAATAAATAATCAATAGCATTGATTAAAAACTCTTTATTCCCAAACTGTTCTCCCGTCCATTTATCTAAGGACAAATCGTGTGGTTTTCCTTTTAAAATCTGATTTCTACCTACATCACCATCAGCAATTACAATCATTTTATTGTTTGTGCTCTCAGCTTTAAAATCAGGAGTATCAAAAGGTTTTATTCTGTTTTTATATGCAGAAGGAATATTACCTTCTAAAAGAACAGCCAATAATTGTGGACCTGAAGCAAACTCATTTTCTTTAGGTTCTTTCGCAATACTTTGTAACTCAATAAAATTAGGAGTTCCTGTTTGTTTGGTAAGCACGGAAGTCACTAATAACGGAGTTTTTTTCAAATTCCCTTTCAAAGTATCTATTTGAGTAGCAAAACGAAAACGAACAGGTGCTACATTTTTGGTAATCGGATGGTTCGGATTTCCATTAACTAACGGATGATAAAACCAGTTTAAGTGTTGGAACTGTGTTTGGTTTCCTACATTTCCTGTAGCTAAAGGGATTTTAGCCGAGTATAAATCTTGAATTAGTTTATTATTTACACGAACTTGATATCCAAACAATAAATCAGTTAAATTCAAATCACGAGGAAATGCTAACATTTTCCCTTCATTGTATAAACTATCAGTATCCGCATAGTTATTATCCAGCATCCATAAACTTTTACCACCGTTTGCTATAAACTGATCAACGGTAAACTTTTCTTCTTCAGTAAAACGTTCAGTAGGTTTTGCAATAATCGCTAAATCATAATTGCGTAAATCTTTCAAGGTTTTTTGCGGATTGCTTGCCACACTATCTAATGTAAATTTGGCTAAGCGGTATTTTTTACCAACTTCACTTAACAAGCTATATTGATAAATATCTTGAAGTTCTCCATTACCAGCTAACACCGCTATTTTTTGCCTTTCTTTTAGAGTAACATTATGTAACGCATTAGCAAAAGAATACTCTAATTTTTCAATAGCATTTTGTAACTGTGCCTCTTGCGTTTTAGCAATTGAGTTAGGAAGTAAAGAAATTAACTCTACTTTTTTATCATAAGTAATTTCTGCCCAAGGAAAAATAATAGCTTCAGATAACTTTCCATCTTCTTCTACAGTTAACTGGCTAGGCATCATTCCTCTTTTTACCAAACGTTCACGAATATTATCAGGATTGATAAATCTGAATCGGATGTTAGAGTTTTTAGCTTGTAATTCTTCTAAAAACTGGCGTGTTTCTATTTGTAAACGCTTAAATTCCGCAGGAAAATCACCTTCTAAAAATACGTGAATCGTTAGTGGTGCATCAATTTTATCAATAAGACTTTCACTTACTTCCGATAAGGTATATCGCTTGTCTTGTGTTAAGTCGAAACGTTTATATACAGAGTTTGCTATATAATTAATAACTAATAGCCCTATAATTGCTAATGCGATGTGTTGTAATTTCTTATTCATTTTTTAACTGTTGTTTAGTGATGAATAAAAAGAAGAAGGTAACACTGATAAAATAGATTAAATCACGAGTGTCTACTACACCACGACTAATACTTTTAAAGTGTTCGTTAATACCAAATTGTTGTAAGGCATATTCTGAGTTACTTAAAGAAGACCCGACAGCATCAAACCCGTAAAATAAAGCAAAAGTGATAAATACACTTACAATAAATGCTACAATCTGATTATTTGAAAGGGTAGAAGTAAATAACCCTACAGCAGTATAGGTTGATGCTAAAAATAACAATCCTAAATACGAACCAATTGTACTACCTACATCTAAATTTCCAATAGGGCTTCCTAATTGATACACAGTATAAGCATAAGTTAACGTAGGTAATAATGCTATAATAACGAGTAAAAGCGAAGCAAAAAATTTGCCCAGCACAATTTGCCAATCGGTAAGTGGTTTGGTTTTTAAAATTTCAATGGTTCCACTATTAAACTCATCTGCAAAACTTTTCATTGTAATAGCAGGAATCAGAAATAAAAACAACCATGGAGCTAAATAAAAAAAGCTATTTAAATCGGCAAACCCTGCATTTAAAATGTTGAAATTATCTTTAAATACCCATAAGAATAAGCCATTTACAAGTAAAAATACTCCAATAACCAAATAGGCAATGGGAGAGGCAAAAAATGAGTTAAATTCTTTTTTTAGTAGTGGTAGCATAAAATACTATTGTTCGTTTTTAAGAAGTCCAAAAATAACATTATTCTCGAAGTCGTTATCTTTTTTATTGGGACGTAATTTAAAGTTAAACCTTTTTAACAAATTTATAGAACCTTTATTGTGTTTATGAGTATAAGCTTCAATTTCATTCAAGTTAAGTGAACTAAAACCAAATTGAATAACTTCTTTTAAAGCTTCACTCATAAAACCTTTTCCGTGAGCGTCAGGATGTAATTCATAGCCAATTTCGGCATAAGAAAAATTGTCGTTAAAATGACGTAAACCAATAGAGCCTATAACCTCGTTGTTGTTTTCAATAACCCAGTAAATACCTTCGTTTTTAAGTACTAATTCATCAATTAGTTTTATAAAATCTTCCACATCAGAAATATCACTAGGAATCTTTCTATCAATAAATTTATTGACTACTGAATTCGAACGAATTTTAAAAACAGCCTCTTTGTCATTATCAACAAGTTTTCTTAGTACAAGCCGAGGTGTATGTAAAACAGGAAAAGGACTGAATAAATTCATTAAGTTAACGATTCAACTTTATTTACACTCCAAGCAAGAGGCTTGTCATTAAATAGAACTTTGGTTTGTGCCCAAACGCCTTTAAATAAATCAGAATTCCTGTAGTTTTCTAAATCTTGCTCAGTATCCCAATAACTATAAGTGAAAAATATATTCGGATTTGTTTTGTCTCTGTATAATTCTAATAAACGGCAACCAGGTGAGTTTCGTATAAACTCTTTTTTTGAATTAAAGTTGTTTAAAAACTCTTCAATTTTTTCTGGCTGAAAGCTCATTTTTACAATTCGTACAAACATAAATTTAATTTATAGGTGTAAATTCTGGTTTAATAGGGTTTTCAAATTCAATGGTAATAGTATCGCGATATTCTAAACCAAGTAGAGTAGAAGCTCCACCAACCGTTTCTAAATTACTTCGATAAATAGCAATTTCTAAAAAACCTGCAGAATTAAAAATAGCTAACTTTTCACCATCGTATTGTCTTTTGTCAGTCACCGAAAAATCAACAATCTCATTATATCGACTGTAAATTTTAGAAAAGGTATAACGTCTTGCTGTTACTTTATAATCACGACCTTTTCCTATGGTATTAAATTGTTTTTTACTAATGTTGGTAATCACATTTCCGTAATTATCAATATAAATAACACCTCCTGAAATAATGGTTTGCTGTTCGTTTACTTTAGGTTTAATTTCAACAATCTTTTTATAAGTTTCAATCTCTCTACCAATAACACTTAAACTACCACCACGAGCAATATGAGAAGCAACTTGCACAAAAACATCTAAAACAGGAAAACTACTTTCAATACGATCGTGAATATTAATTTCAACAATTTTAGTAGGTTTAATTTCAGAAGCAATCATAGAAATTAATCCATTGTCAGGACAAATAAAATAATGATTGTCCAACTCTAAAGCAATATGCTTATTGTCTACACTTAACTCGGAGTCTACACCAATTACATGAATCGTTTTATCAGGAAAACTTTTATAAGCATTCTTTAAAATATAAGCCGTTTCAGTAATATTGAAAGGAGAGATTTCATGCGTAATATCAACAATCTTTGCATCAGGTAACTCAGAATAAATAGCTCCTTTTACAGCACCTACAAAGTGGTCTTTCGTTCCAAAATCAGTAGTTAATGTAATAAGAGACATTAATTTAGGTGTTTGTTAATTAATTTGTGAAAAATTATGCTGAAATTTTAAACAAAACTACGTAATTCAAGAAAAATAATCATTATTTTTAGTGTGAATAATATTAAAACTTTTATCATTTGAACGAACGCGTAATTGAATTAACAGAAATCAACCCAAACGATTTTTTTGGAGCTCAAAACAGCACTATTACTCAGTTAAAAACATTCTTTCCTAAAATAAAAATAGTTGCTAGAGGAAATAAACTTAAGATTTTTGGTGAACCTGAATTATTAAATGAATTTGAAAAGCGATTAGAAATGCTTATCAAATACTTTAATAGGTATAACAAGCTAGATGAAAATAGTATAGAGCGTATCTTAACATCAACAGGTAAGGAAGAAGAAATACGAAAATCTGGAAATGCAAAAGATGTATTAGTTCACGGTGTTAGTGGTAGGTTAATTAAAGCGCAAACGGCTAACCAACGTAAAATGGTTGAGTTAATGCAAAAAAATGATATGCTATTTGCAGTTGGACCAGCAGGTACAGGTAAAACATACACAGCAGTTGCTTTGGCTGTAAAAGCATTAAAAGAAAAAGAAGTAAGACGAATTATTTTAACAAGACCTGCGGTAGAATCAGGAGAGAACTTAGGTTTTCTTCCAGGAGATTTAAAAGAGAAATTAGATCCATACATGCAACCTTTGTACGATGCACTTCGTGATATGATTCCTCATGAAAAATTAGAATCACATCTAGAAAAAGGAGTAATACAAATAGCTCCACTAGCTTTTATGCGTGGACGTACTTTAGATAATGCTTTTGTTATTTTAGATGAGGCACAAAATACTACGCATGCACAAATGAAGATGTTCTTAACACGTATGGGAATGCATGCAAAATTTATTATAACTGGAGATCCAGGTCAGATAGATTTGCCAAGAAGACAAGTATCAGGATTAAAAGAATCGTTATTAGCGTTAAAAGATATTGATGGAATTGCTCAGGTGTATTTAGATGATAAAGATGTAATCCGTCATCGATTAGTTAAAAGAATTATTTCAGCTTATAAAAGTATAGAAACCGAGTAGTTTTTAGTTGTCAGTATTTAGTGATTAGTTTACATTTGCGGCAACAACACAACAACATACAATGAATACAATTAACGAGACAAACTTCCAGTTTCAAGGACAAAAAGAAGTTTATAAAGGAAAAGTAAGAGAAGTTTATAATATTAATGACGAGTTGTTGGTAATGATTGCTTCTGATAGACTTTCTGCTTTCGATGTAATTTTACCGCGTCAAATACCTTTTAAAGGACAAATTTTAAACCAAATTGCTACTAAAATGATGAACGATACTGTAGATATTGTTCCGAATTGGTTATTAGCAAATCCAGATGAAAATGTAGCAGTGGGTCATTTATGTGAACCTTTTAAAGTAGAAATGGTTATCCGTGGATATTTATCGGGGCATGCGGCTCGTGAATATACAGCAGGAAAAAGAACGCTTTGTGGGGTAGCAATGCCAGAAGGAATGAAAGAAAATGATAAGTTCCCAGAGCCAATTATTACACCATCTACAAAAGCAGATAATGGAGAGCATGATGAAGATATTTCTCGTGAAGATATTTTAGTTAAAGGAATTGTTTCAGAAGAAGATTATTTAGTTTTAGAAGACTATACCAGAAAACTATTTCAAAGAGGTACTGAGTTAGCAGCTAAAAGAGGATTGATTTTAGTAGATACTAAATATGAATTTGGAAAAACAAGAGATGGTAAAATTGTATTAATTGATGAAATCCATACACCAGATTCTTCTCGTTATTTTTATGCTGATGGATATGCAGAACGTCAAGAAAAAGGAGAAAAGCAAAAACAATTATCAAAAGAGTTTGTACGCCAGTGGCTAATTGAAAACGGATTTCAAGGAAAAGAAGGACAAGAAATCCCTGAAATGTCTGATGAAAAAGTTATTGAAATCTCAAATAGATATATTGAGCTATACGAGCAAATCACAGGAGAAAATTTTGTGAAAGCAAATACTGAAAACGTACTCGAGAGAATAGAGAAAAACGTAAGTACGTTTTTACAAAACAAATAGAAAAAGAGAGGCTAGAGCCTCTCTTTTTATTTAAAATTATCTTAAAAGAACTTCATTAACAAACAGGCATTTATATTTTTTGTAACTTACACGAGACAAACAAAAATTAGCCAAAATGCCAAATTATACATTAAAAATTAACGGAAAGTCGGTGTCCTTTAAGGCAGATGCTGATACACCATTGTTGTGGGTTTTACGAGATGAACTCAATATGGTTGGAACTAAATTCGGTTGTGGAATAGCACAATGCGGAGCCTGTACTGTTCATGTAGACGGAACAGCAATGAGAAGTTGTCAATTACAAGTTTCTATGTTGGATGGTGAAGAAATAACAACCATTGAAGGGTTGTCAACCGAAGGAAATCATCCATTACAAGAAGCCTGGAAAGAAGTAGACGTCCCACAATGTGGTTACTGTCAAGCAGGTCAAATTATGACAGCTGCTTCTTTTTTAAAAGAAACCCCAAATCCTTCAAAAGAAGAGATAAGAGAAGCAATGCAAGGTAATATTTGTCGTTGCGCTGCATACAATAGAATAGAGAAGGCAGTTGCATTGGCTGCAGATAAAATGTCTTAAAAACTTTCAATCATGAGTACACAAGAAAAAAACTTTACGTTTAGCAGAAGAAACTTTTTAAGAACTTCTGCATTAGCTAGTGGTGGTATTATGATTGGATTTAATCTATTTACTGCCTGTAAACCTAATGTAAAACCATCTGTAGATGTTGAGAATCTGAACTTCAATGATTTTAATGCATTCATAAAAATATCCGATGAAGGTTATGTAACTATATACTCTCCCAATCCAGAAATTGGACAAGGAGTGAAAACATCAATGCCGATGATTGTTGCTGAAGAATTAGATGTTGAATGGAATAAAGTACATGTAGTCCAAGCTCCGTTAGATACAAAAAATTATACTCGTCAATTGGCAGGAGGAAGTGGGTCTATTCGAGTAAGCTGGCCTGTTTTAAGACAAACAGGAGCAACTGCTAAGCAAATGTTAATTAATGCAGCAGCAGTAAAATGGGGGGTAGATGCAGCTACATGTTCAGCTTCAAGAGGAGTTATTACAAATGCAAAAGGAGAAACTTTAGGGTATGGTGAAGTAGTTAAAGAAGCAGCTACTTTAGAAGTTCCAGAAAATGTAACATTGAAGAAACCTTCAGAGTTTTCTATCATAGGTAAAGATGCTATAAATGTTGATGTAGAAAAAATAGTAACAGGAAAACCTTTATTTGGATTAGATTATAAAGAAGAAGGAATGGTTTATGCAGCTGTAGTAAGACCTCCAGCTTTCGGACAAGAACTTGAATCGTATGATGCTACAGAAGCAAAAAAAATATCTGGAGTAGTAGATGTTATAACAATAGGAGAAAAAGCAAGAAATTTTATTGAGTCAGGAAAAACTAATTGGACATTCAAGTTAACAAAAACAGATAAAGTAGTTGTGTTAGCTGATAATACTTGGGCAGCAATCAAAGGAGCAAAAGCAATTAAAGCAGTGTGGAAAGATAGTTCTAAGTTAGAAGACACAAAACTTCATGATGAAAGGCTAATAAACTTGTTAGAATCTAATGATTTAGATGTAAGAAGAGAAGATGGAGATGTGAAAAAAGCTTTTAAAGAAGCAGATAAAGTAATTGAACGTACTTATCACTCACCTTTTTTACCTCATAATTGTATGGAGCCGATGAACTTTTTTGCTAATGTAACTCCAGAAAAAATATATCTAGTAGGACCAACACAAACGCCAGAGTTTGTAGCAAGAGTTGCTGCCGAAATGTTAGGACGTGATGTAGAACAAGTTCATGTAGAAATGACAAGAATGGGAGGAGGGTTTGGAAGAAGATTATATGGCGATTTTGTGTACGAAGCACTAGAAATATCCGATAAAGCTAAAAAACCAGTAAAAATGGTTTCAACAAGAGAAGAAGATGTAACAAGTGGTACATTTAGACCAGCAATTAAATACAGGATAGCAGCGTCAATTAAAGATGGAAAAGTTACAGGATATCACTTAAAAGAGGCAGCCATAAATGATAATATGTATGGATTGGTTCCACATTTCTTTCCAGCAGGATGTATTCCAAATTATAAAGTATCAACAGGAAACTATAATAGTAATATTAGCACAGGAGCTTGGAGAGCACCATATACCAACTTTTTAGGATATGCAGAACAATGCTTTTTTGATGAATTAGCACAAGAGCTAGAGGTTGATCCAGTACAATTGCGTTTAGATTTACTAGAAAATGTAAAAGAAACGAAAGACAAAAAAATTCAGTACTCAGGAAAAAGAATGCAAGATGCAATAAGGTTGGCTGCTGAAAAAGGAAACTGGGGTAAAGCTAAAGAAGGAGTTTATCAAGGTTTTTCAGCTTATTACAGTCATAATACCCATGTAGCAGAAGTAGCTGAAGTAGAGTTAAAAGAAGGAGTCCCCGTGGTAACAAAAGTAGTTGCAGCTGTTGATTGTGGTATCGTTGTAAATCCAACAGGAGCAAAAAACCAAGTAGTAGGAGGAGTAATTGATGGTATTGGACATGCTATGTATGGTAATTTAACCTTTAATGAAGGAAAACCATCAAGTAGAAATTTTGATAATTATCGATTAATAAGAATAAATGAGACTCCAAAAGTAGAAGTACATTTCGTAGAAAATGAAATAGCACCAACAGGATTAGGAGAACCTGGATTGCCACCAGCAGGAGGAGCAGTAGCTAATGCAATTCATAAAGCATTAGGAAAAAGATTATATAAACAACCATTTATAGAAGAGTTAAAATCAAACATTTTATCCTAAAAACTGAAGAACTTTATAGGTTTAATTAAGTAGTGTTTTTATTATTTATTGAAAATGAAACAGTAGGTAATTTTTGAAAATCTGTTAAAAAGCACTACTTTCGCATCCTATAAAAATCAAAAATAACAATGGTTAAAGATTTATTTGAAAGAATTAAAGGAGATAAGGGACCTTTAGGAAAATGGGCAGATAAAGCAGAAGGATATTATGTGTTTCCTAAATTAGAAGGACCAATTTCTAACCGTATGTCTTTCAATGGAAAAAAAGTAATAACTTGGAGTATTAATGACTACTTAGGGTTAGCAAATCATCCAGAAGTTTTAAAGGTAGATGGAGAGTCAGCTGCTACAGACGGAATGGCATACCCTATGGGAGCTCGTATGATGTCAGGTCACACAAAATACCATGAACAACTAGAGCAGGAGTGTGCTGAGTTTGTAGGAAAAGAATCAGCTTATTTAGTAAACTTCGGATACCAAGGAATGGTATCAGCAATTGATGCTTTAGTAGGAAAAGACGATATCATAGTATATGACATGGATACACATGCATGTATTATTGATGGAGTTCGCTTACATGCAGGAAAACGTTTTGTTTATCGTCACAATGATATAGAAAGCTGTGAGAAAAACTTGAAGCGTGCCACCAAAATGGCAGAAAAAACAGGAGGTGGAATTCTGTTAGTTTCTGAAGGTGTATTCGGTATGCGAGGAGAACAAGGACGTTTAGCAGAAATCGTAGCTTTAAAAGAAAAATATAACTTCCGTTTATTAGTAGATGATGCACACGGGTTTGGAACTTTAGGAGAAGGAGGAAGAGGAACAGGATTTGAGCAAGGAGTACAAGACGGAATAGATGTATACTTTGCGACGTTCGCAAAATCTATGGCAGGAATTGGAGCATTTTTCGCAGGAGATAAAGATGTAGTTCAGTACTTACAATATAATATGCGATCTCAAATGTTTGCAAAATCTTTACCAATGCCAATGGTAAAAGGTGCTTTAAAACGTTTGGATATGATTCGTACTATGCCTGAACTTAAAGAAAACCTTTGGAAAATAACCAATGCATTACAGTCAGGTTTACGTGAAGCAGGTTTTGATTTAGGAACAACACAAACGTGTATTACACCAGTATACTTAAAAGGAGAAATTCCAGAAGCCATGGCAATGGTAAATGATTTAAGAGAAAATCACGGTGTATTCTGTTCAATTGTAGTATATCCAGTAATACCTAAAGGATTAATAATACTAAGGTTAATTCCAACAGCACGTCATACAATTGAAGACGTAAATGAAACAATCGAAGCATTTTCTGCAATCCGTGAAAAATTAGAGAACGGAACTTATAAGCAAGTAGCAGCTTCAATTATGGCAGAATAATAAGAAATAGCAAAAAATAAATAAAAAACTCATGAAATACTTCATGAGTTTTTTTGTTTTAAAAGAGAAATGATACATTTGGAATCCTTTTGCTTATCAAAAAATCAAATGAAAAAATTACTATACATATATATATTATTATTCGTAGCAACATTAAGTGCACAAATTAAAGATACATTACCAAACTTTAATGACGAATATATTTTGATAAGAGAAGGAGATAGTTTGATGATAGAGCTAAATGAAGTAACAGTACTTCCAAAACATAAGTTTAAGGAAAAAAAAGATATTCTATATTATTATTGGCTTCGTAAAAAAGTATTCAAAGCATATCCTTATGCAATTTTAGCGGCAAAAAGAGTAGATAGTGTAAACTCACGTTTAGCTAGAGTTAAATCAAAAAGTAAAAAAAGAAAATACATAAAAAGAATTCAGAAGTATTTAGAAGAAGAGTTAACAGCACCTTTAAAGAAGTTAACAAGAACAGAAGGAAGAATTCTTTTAAAGTTAATTCACCGTCAAACAGGAAAAACAGCTTTTGATAATGTAAAAGAATTAAGAAGTGGTTGGAAAGCCTTTTGGTATAATACCACAGCAAATTTATTTAAGTTATCATTAAAGTCAGAGTACAAACCAGAAACAGAGAATGAGGATTATTTAGTAGAAGATATAATACAGCGAGCATATATAGAAGATAAGTTAGAGTATCAAGAGCCTAAATTACGCAAGAACTATTTAGTAATTGTATCGAAAAGTAGGGGATATGTTGACGTATCCGAGTATAAGGAGATGTTTGCAAAGATGCGAAAGAAGCGAAAACGAAAGAAAAAGTAAACAAATTAGGGGTTAGACTTATTACTAGAGTTCATAATTAAGTACTATAACAGCTATATGTACTTCCATATTATATGCATCCAAATAGATATAAAAGGAGTAAACAAAGGTATGAGAGGGGTGTATTGAAAAAAACTTTTGTATGTAACTAATTAGATTTTAAAGTATTAAAAAATAGTTTCAAAAAAAGGCAAAAAAGATGCTTGTTGAATGGAAAAAGGTATCTATATTTGCACCCGCAAACGGAAAAGCGGTAAGCTAAGAAGTTAGCGAGAGTTCATTAAAATAGGGTTTAAGATATTTAAAGAAAAGGTTAAAAAATAGTTTAAATTTTTCTTGTTTAATAAGAAATAAAGTGAGTATCTTTGCAGTCCGAATTTTAGGGAAACAGTTCATTAAAATAGTGTAGCAAGCAAACGAAAAAAAACTTCAAAAAAAGTTTTGTCAGGTTAAAAAGAGTTTGTAGTTTTGCATCCGCTTTCACGAAGCGACACGATCACAGAAATTTTGGAAGACAGTAAGTCACTAGTTCGAGTCTAGTATTTCTACAAAAGGTTGGATTGAAAAGATGAGTTAACGCTTATTATTGGAGGTTCACCAAGTTCATTGAAAATATTGAAATTGACAGCGTAAAACAAAGAGTAGAATAACCATAACTTTACGAAGTTAGAAATTCTTTTGGAACTTAACATTTATAATATTAAAGATTATACAATGAAGAGTTTGATCCTGGCTCAGGATGAACGCTAGCGGCAGGCTTAACACATGCAAGTCGAGGGGTAACAGGGAAAAGCTTGCTTTTTTGCTGACGACCGGCGAACGGGTGCGTAACGCGTATAGAATCTGCCTTGTACAGGAGGATAGCCTTTAGAAATGAAGATTAATACTCCATAATGTTGAGAAATGGCATCATTTTTTAATTAAAGATTTATCGGTACAAGATGACTATGCGTCCTATTAGCTAGATGGTAAGGTAACGGCTTACCATGGCGACGATAGGTAGGGGGTCTGAGAGGATTATCCCCCACACTGGTACTGAGACACGGACCAGACTCCTACGGGAGGCAGCAGTGAGGAATATTGGTCAATGGAGGCAACTCTGAACCAGCCATGCCGCGTGCAGGAAGACTGCCCTATGGGTTGTAAACTGCTTTTATACAGGAAGAAACTTAGTTACGTGTAACTAACTGACGGTACTGTAAGAATAAGCACCGGCTAACTCCGTGCCAGCAGCCGCGGTAATACGGAGGGTGCAAGCGTTATCCGGAATCATTGGGTTTAAAGGGTCCGCAGGCGGTCAATTAAGTCAGAGGTGAAATCCCATAGCTTAACTATGGAACTGCCTTTGATACTGGTTGACTTGAGTTATACGGAAGTAGATAGAATAAGTAGTGTAGCGGTGAAATGCATAGATATTACTTAGAATACCGATTGCGAAGGCAGTCTACTACGTATATACTGACGCTCATGGACGAAAGCGTGGGGAGCGAACAGGATTAGATACCCTGGTAGTCCACGCCGTAAACGATGGACACTAGTTGTTGGGATTTATCTCAGTGACTAAGCGAAAGTGATAAGTGTCCCACCTGGGGAGTACGATCGCAAGATTGAAACTCAAAGGAATTGACGGGGGCCCGCACAAGCGGTGGAGCATGTGGTTTAATTCGATGATACGCGAGGAACCTTACCAGGGCTTAAATGTA
>NZ_CP141806.1:0-770000 GCF_056815515.1 Tenacibaculum sp. DPLXC6 | reverse complement strand
CCAAAAAATAGATAATAAGCACTTTCACTATGATGCGTAGGAGCATAGAACTCTTTAAACAACTCAGAGACTAGCATAATAATGTTTATTTGAGCAGCAACGGTAACCACCATAGCTATTTTTTTGATGGTTTTATCTTCAATTTTAAAAGCTGTAAAGGTTCTAATAATAGCTAATACTAAAATGATTAAAGCAGGACCAGCAGCAAATGCAGATGCTAAAAATCGAGGCCCTAATAAAGCATTGTTCCAGAAAGGACGTGCTTGTAATCCTTGGTATAAAAAAGCGGTTACTAAGTGAATTCCTACAGCCCAAAAGACAGATAATAGAGCACCTGGAACGTAAATACTTTTCTTAGATTCTTTTCCTTGATAGTGTCTAAACAATATATAAAAAGGTATACTAATGTTTAAGAATAAGTAGCCATTTAATACAATAACATCCCAAGTTAACATTGAGTTAGGGAAGTTAAAAACACCTATACCTGGTATCATGTGCCATAAAACAGATGGTCCTCCCATATCTGCAATCACAAAAGCTAAACACATTATAAGAGCTGCTACGGCAAGTCCTTCTCCTATTAATACGGCTTGTTTAAAATCAATATCTTTTAGTACATATGTGGGCATTACCAACATAACAGCGGCTGCGGCTACCCCTACTAAAAAGGTAAAATTAGATATATATAATCCCCAGCTGACTCTATCTGTCATACCAGTAACACTTAATCCATGTTCTAATTGAATTGAATAGCAATACATTCCTATTAATATAACTAAGGTTAAGAAAGCCATCCATAGGTGGTATTTTTTAGAGCCTCTAGTGATGATATCTAAACTATCTTTAACTAAGCTCCCAAAAACTTTAAGTTGTTTCATTGTTTTTATTTTAGTCCATGAAATACCAGAACTTTGGTTCGGTACCTAAATCTTCTTTTAATCTGAATACTTTTTTATTTTCTAATACCCAACGAATGGTACTATTAGGATCCAATAGGTTTCCAAAAATACGTGCACCTGTAGGACAAGCTTCTACACAAGCTGGATTTTTACCTGCTCTGGAGCGTTGTACACAGAAAGTACATTTTTCCATCACTCCTTTTTTGCGCATTCGGTTCCCTAAGTAATGTTGGTTATGGTTTATTTCTTCTTCTGGAACTTCTGGTTTGCTCCAGTTGAATCTACGACCATCGTATGGACATGCAGCCATACAATAGCGACAACCGACACACCAATCGTAATCAACAACTACTAATCCGTCTTTTTCTCTCCAAGTAGCCTGTACAGGACATACTTCTACACACGGTGGGTTATCACAGTGAAAACATTGAGTTCCCATATAAAAGTGACCTTCAGCAGGAACTTCATGGTAATAATTATCATCAGCTTCATTAAAGTTAAAACCTTTACCGTCTTTCATTTCATGAATTCTGATGTATTGCATTTGTGAATTACGATCTTGATTATTTTCTTTTACACAAGCACTCACACAGTCCATATACCCTTGACATTTAGAGATGTTAAAGGCATAACCAAAAAGCACATCTTCTTCAGCATTTTTAGAAGACATGTTTATAGTTTTTCCAGTACGTAATTGATACGAACGGACTAAACGGTTTACGGTTGCTTCTTTTTCTTCATCGGTCATGAGTTTATAGTTTCCTTTAAACTGCTCTTCCCAATCAATCTGTGCTTTTTCTTTAGATTCGTCACTAGAAGTAACGCTTGTACAAGAAGACATTGCTCCAGCTCCAATAAGTAAGCTTGCTGTTAGTTTTTTAAAGGCAGATCTACGATCCATTTTTACATCGAATACTTGATCAAATCCATCTTTATATTTTTCTTCACCGATAGAAGCATTTACAGCAGCTTCAAAAAACTCATTCTCGGATAATTCATTCTTAGTTTTATGAGAATCACACCCACCAGAAGTTTTACCACACCCACAAGAACTGGATGTTTGTTTATACTTACTGTTTAAATTGAGTGTAAACCACTTTTTATTTTTATTATTCATGCCTGATTATTTTCGTTCTTTAACTTTTTGGGTATTAAATCGTGCTGGCCACTTAGTATGAAAACTAGGAGAATGTGGGTTGTGACAATTAACACATGTCATTGACGCTCTTGGTGAAGCCCAACTTTTAATACGTTTACCATGTGCACCTCCTGTCCAATCTTTATACTGTTTTTGGTGGCACTGACTACATAATTTATAGCTCATGTTAAAGTCTATAGAATTATTAGTTAAGCTTCTTAAATTATCAGGATTTTCACCATCATGACAGGTTGTACAATTCATAGTATTCTCATCAGCATGATTTATTTTGATATTCCAATGCGCCTTTTTTTTGTCATCACTTTGCATTTGATGTAGTGGTTTGTTATGACATTCGGTACAGGCATAGGATTTTATTTCTCCTTTTCTTTCAGGAATTAAAAAAGTTTGACCATTTTCAGTAACTTCAATAGTTTTTATGCCTTCAAGATATTTTTCTGAAGAAATTGAAATACCATGGTAGTTTTTACTTTCTGCTTCTATTTTATCGGTTATACTATGATATTCGTCTTCTTTATGTTTACAAGAAACAATTAAAAGAGAGATAAAAAAGAAGTAACTTATTAGTTTTATATGCTGATTGTAGTTCATTAGTTTTCAAATTTTCTGATAAAAGTTCCAATATCTTCCGTTACTTTATTATTTGGAACATGGCACTGACGACAGTTTACTCGCTCTGGATGTGTAACTCTAATTTCTTTTGGAGCACTTGGTCCGGCATGACATGCTAAACAATTTTCACGTAATTGTAATTGATGTGGAATTACAGGAGGGCTTCCTGCCAAAGTATTGTTAGTTCCTACTGTTGGAATAGTACCTCTTTTAAAATTAGTTCCTTTAAACAATGTTTGGGTTTTTTGAGGTACATGACATTGGCGGCAATTTACCATTTCTGGATGTGGTGTTACTGGAGCAAAAGCTTCAAACTTATCGACATAACCACCATTTTCATGGCACTTTAAGCAAGTGTTTTCTCCCATACTACGTTCACTAGCAACTTCATGAGGAATGCTAGGTGGGGCACCGTGAAAAGCTCTGTTATCGTAATACGTTTTCATACTTCTCTGATGATTTTCGTCTACGGGCATGTTAGCATAATCTAATGCAAATTCTGAACGTTGAAAAACACCAGTTTCTGATGGGATAATAGGTATAGGCCTGTCGTTTTCTATTGGGATATAGGCTTCTTCTTGACCCTGGTAGTAGCTATAATTCCATATAGTAATGAAAGCTATAAATAGAATGATAAAAAGAGATATGATTCCTAAACGTTTTCTCATAATTTTAAGCTTTTTCTACTTTAACGGCACACTTTTTATAATCTGGCTCTTTAGAAATAGGACAGAAAGAATCTAATGTAATGTTGTTAATTAACATGTTTTCATCAAAGAATGGAACAAATACTTGCATTGGTGCAGGTACCCCTCTTTGATTTACAGATGCTGGTAAAACTATTTCACCTCTACGTGTTGTTAATTTTACCTTATCGCCATTTTTTATTTGCATTCGTTTAGCGTCATCTGGGTTTAACTCTACATACGAATGAGGCATAGCTTTGTGTAACACAGGAATACGTCTGGTCATTGAGCCTGTATGCCAATGTTCAACCACACGACCTGTATTTAACCAGAATGGATATTCTGCATCTGGTTCTTCAGCAGCTGGTTCATAAGGACGTTGCCAAATAACTGCTTTTCCGTCTGGTTTTCCATAGAAATGAAAATCTTCTCCATTACTACATGCCGGATCGTATTTAGAATTAAAACGCCATTGAGTAGACTTACCGTCAACATAAGGCCATTGCATTCCAGGGTTTTCTTTAAGCACTTCTAATGGAGCCATATTGTGCTTTTTATTATCGTGATGTTTACGGTATTCAGCGTAAATTTCTTCAATATGGGTTTCTTCATCGTAGTAAAACTGTTTTTCGTACCCTAAGCGTTTTGCTACTTCTACTAATTGCCAAGTATCACTCATAGCTTCACCAGGTGGTTGTACCATTTGCTCAAAATATTGAGTTCTACGTTCAGAGTTTCCATACATACCTTCACGTTCAACCCACATAGCAGAAGGTAAAATTACATCGGCAATATCAGTAGTTGGTGTAGGGTAGATGTCTGAAACGACAATGAAGCGTCCTTCTTTTTTAGCACCATCTCTATAACGATTTAATTTAGGCATGGTAACCATAGGGTTTGTTACCTGAATCCACATGAAACGAATATCACCTCTATCTAATGCTCTAAACATTTCAACGGTATGATAGGTTGGTTTTGGATCGATGTTTTCTACGGGTACATCCCATATTTTAGCAGCAAATTCACGGTGTTCTTTATTCATTACCACACCATGAGGTAACTTATGTGTTAAGGTTCCTACCTCTCTTACAGTACCACAAGCTGATGGTTGTCCTGTTAATGAGAATGGACTATTACCAGGAGTAGAAATTTTTCCTGTTAATAAATGGATGTTATAAATTAAGTTATTCATCCAAGTACCTCTACTGTGTTGGTTTGGTCCCATACACCAAAGCGACATCACTTTTTTATTTGGGTCACCATAATATGCAGCCATATATTTAATGTCTTTAGCAGATACTCCTGATATTTTTTCTACTTTTTCAGGTGTGTAGTCTTCTAAAAACTTTTTGTATTCTTCAAAACTGATTTTTTCTGGTTTATCTTTAAACTTATACTTGTCTTCTAAACCATACCCCATATTGGTTAATCCTTTACTGAAGTTACAGTGTTTTTCAACAAAAGATTTATTTACCCAACCATTTTTTATTATTTCATAGCATATTGCATTGGCAACTGCTAAATCGGTTTGAGGTAAAAACAGAATAGATTTATCAGCCGCCATACTTGTACGAGTGGTACGCGTAGCAAAGTCGATAATTTTTACACCTCTCTTTAATCGTTGATCTAGTAATCTAGAAAATAAAACAGGATGCATTTCTGCCATATTATTTCCCCAAAGAATAAACACATCAGCATGGTCAATATCTTCGTAACAGCCCATAGGTTCGTCAATTCCAAAAGAAGTTAAGAAACCTGTTACAGCACTAGCCATACATAAACGAGCATTGGCTTCAACATTATTAGTACCGATACACCCTTTAAAAAGTTTAGAGGCTACATATCCATCAGGAATAGTCCATTGCCCTGAACCATAAATAGAAACAGCATCTTTACCATAATCTTTAATGGTTTCCTTCATTTTAGAGGCAATTAAGTCTAAGGCTTCTTTCATTGAAGTTTCCACATACCTTCCATTTTTCTTAACTAAAGGTTTTGTTAAGCGGTCTTTGCCGTACATAGCCATTACCGAATGGTATCCTTTAACACAACATAACCCTTTATTTACAGGCGATTTTGGGTCTCCTTTTACTGCAACTGCTTTTCCGTTTTCAACACCAACCATTACCCCGCATCCAACACCACAAAATCGGCAAGGAGCCTTTTTCCAATCTAAATTTCCTCCTTTAGGTAATTGTTTCTCTTGTTCTCCAGCAAACATAATTCCTGGAAACATGGTAGCAGCAGCTGTCATTGCAGATAATACCGCCATCTTTTTTATAAAACTTCTTCTATTTGTTGTTGAAGTATACATAGGGCTAATTGTTTTTAGGTGTATTGAATCCAGAAACCATTGCAAGTAATTTTAAACTACTAATAGCTTCTAATTTTTGTTTTAAAATATCTTCTTCTGCTTTAGTTTCTGTTTCTGTTACTAAAACCAAAACATCTTTGTTTTCTGCAGGAAGAACATCACATTCTTTTATAGTAGAAAGTGCTTTAATAAGCTCTTCTTTTTTACCATCATGAGGATGGGCTAAATAACTTTTTATAGGCATAGAAAATAGCTGTTTATTGTCCTTAACAAATTAATAAATATACAGATAGGAAAAACATGATATTTGTCATAATGTGTAGTTATTCAGTACGTTATGTTTTTGAGGGAATAACGAATAGGCTTGAAAGTGAAGTGATTAAAGACTTTTTTGTCTTTTTTATAATAACACAAAAATATAATTTATAATTATTTTAAATAATTTATTGTTTATGATTAGCCTCATAATCTAAAAATGAGTTTGTCTTTAATTTTGTGATTCAGTTGAAGTAAAGTTTATGACGTATAAAATTAAAAGTAGAATATGGATAGAAGTAGGTGATACTACTTTTTTAGGAGAGGGAAGGATTAGGTTATTGAAGTCTATTAAAGAAACTAAATCATTATCAAAATCAGCAAGAGAATTGGGAATGTCCTATAAAAAAGCATGGAAGTTAATTGACTCAGTAAATAAAAAATCGATGAAACCAGTTGTAGTAAAAATATCAGGAGGTTCTGGAGGTGGTGGAACTACATTAACAGAGCATGGTTTTAAACTTATAGAAATGTATGAGAATATTAATGTCAACTGTTGGAAGTACTTAGATAAACAGCTAAAAAAATACTCATTAGACTAATTTAAATAGCAAAAAATAAGAAGTAGAAAGCATGACTAATATCATATTTTAAATTTTGCTGTCCAACTACTTTCGCAACCAGAATTATTTATAAATATGACATTAAAAGATAAAATTACGCGTTTAAAGTCAGAAAAAAATGCGGTTATATTAGCTCACTATTACCAAGAAACTGAAATACAAGATGTGGCTGACTACGTAGGTGATAGTTTAGGTTTGTCACAAAAAGCAGCGGAAACAGATGCAGATTTAATTGTATTTGCAGGAGTACATTTTATGGCTGAAACAGCTAAGATTTTAAACCCTACAAAAACTGTTGTTTTACCTGATTTAGAAGCAGGCTGTTCTTTAGCAGAATCATGCCCGCCTAAGGAGTTTGAAAAATTTATAAAAGAACACCCAGATCATAAGGTAGTGACTTATGTAAACTGTAGTGCAGAAGTTAAAGCGTTAACTGATATTGTTTGTACTTCTTCTAATGCACTCAAAATAGTAGAATCTATACCTAAAAGCACTCCAATTATTTTTGCTCCTGATAGAAATTTAGGAAAATATATTATAAAACAAACTGGTAGAGATATGCTCCTGTGGGATGGTAGTTGTGTAGTTCACGAAGCTTTTTCTATAGATAAACTGATAGAGTTACATAAAAAATATCCTGACTATAAAATAATTGCACATCCTGAATCTGAAGAGCATATTTTAAAAACAGCTACGTATGTTGGTTCAACCGCAGGAATGATTAATTATGTTAAAGAGCATTCTAATCAAAAGTTTATTGTGGCAACAGAGGCTGGAATTTTACATAAAATGCAACAAGAAGTTCCAAATACAGAATTAATTCCTGCTCCAGCTAAAGAAGATAATACATGTGCATGTAGTGAATGTGCTTATATGAAAGTAAATACTATGCAAAAGTTATATGATTGCTTATTGCATGAAAATCCAAAAATAGAAGTACCAAAAAGAATTAGAGAAAAAGCATTGGTTCCAATTCAACGTATGTTAGAACTTTCAAAATAGATGATAATAACCGATTATTTAGTAATAGGATCAGGGGTTGCAGGACTTACTTTTGCGGTTAAGATAGCAGAAAAGTTTCCTAA
Source organism: Tenacibaculum sp. DPLXC6 (assembly GCF_056815515.1). Classification (NCBI taxonomy): domain Bacteria; kingdom Pseudomonadati; phylum Bacteroidota; class Flavobacteriia; order Flavobacteriales; family Flavobacteriaceae; genus Tenacibaculum; species Tenacibaculum sp. DPLXC6. The sequence goes on along the minus strand of NZ_CP141806.1, from coordinate 762,367 downwards.
TAAAGCAGTAACTATTATAACTAAAGGAAGCGAAGATGAGTCTAATACTAAGTACGCTCAAGGAGGAGTAGCAGTTGTTTTGGATAAGGAGAACGATTCTTTTCAAAAACATATTCAAGATACATTAATAGCGGGTGATGGTTTGTGTAATAGAGCCATTGTTGAAATGGTAGTTAATGAAGGACCAAAACGGTTTAAAGAACTCATTACTTGGGGAGCTAATTTTGATATAAACACAGAAGGTAGTTTTGATTTAGGTAAAGAGGGAGGGCATTCAGAGTGTCGGGTGGTACATCATAAAGATATAACAGGATATGAGATTGAAAGAGCTTTGTTACAACGTATTCACCAGTTAAAAAATACTAAACTTTTACCACATCATTTTTCTATCGATTTAATTACAGAGCATCAATTAAAGTCAAAAGAAAGGGAGCAAACAAGGTGTTATGGTGCCTATGTGCTAAATGAAAAAACAGAGAAAGTTCTTACAATAAAAGCGAATAATACAATACTAGCTTCTGGAGGAATTGGCAACGTTTACGGACATACTACAAATCCTATAATTGCTACTGGAGATGGTGTAGCAATGGCATACAGAGCAAAAGCGGTTATAAAAGATATGGAGTTTGTTCAATTTCATCCAACTGTATTGTATAACAAAGAAGGAGGTTCATCTTTTTTAATTTCAGAGGCAGTTAGAGGGTTTGGAGCTTATTTAAGAGATAAAAAAGGGAATCGTTTTATGCTAAATTATGATGTTAGAGCAGAATTAGCATCGCGAGATATCGTTTCCCAATCTATAGACAAAGAACTAAAGGAATCAGGAGACCCTTGTGTGTTTTTAGATTGTACACATCTAGATATGATAGTCTTTCAAAAGCATTTTCCTACCATTTATCAAAAATGTAAAAGTTTAGGTATTGATGTGGCTAAAGATTGGATTCCAGTAGTACCTGCTTCTCACTATTTATGTGGGGGAATTGTAGTTGATAAAGAAGGAAAAACAACTATTCAAAATTTATTTTGTTGCGGAGAAACTTCAAGAACAGGATTACATGGAGCCAATAGGCTAGCCTCTAATTCTTTGTTAGAAGCACTGGTGTATGCTCATAATATTTTTAAGTATTTATCAAAAAACAACTTTACTTCCTCATATGTAGAAATACCAGAATGGAATGCTGATGGTGTACTTTTAAATGAAGAAGAATTAGTAATTAATCTTTATTTAAAAGAATTACAAACTTTAATGAGAGATTATGTAGGAATTGTTAGAAGTAATACACGATTAACAATAGCTAAAACAAAGCTTGAAATAATTTATAATAAAGTTGAAAACTTATATAAAACAGCAAAAGTTACAACTGCTCTTTGTGAGTTAAGAAATATGATTAATGTAGCGCATTTAATTATTAATCAATCTATAGAAAGAAAAGAAAATAAAGGAGGCTTTTTTAACATTGACAATACCATCAAAGAGGTTCGTAAATTAGTCTAATCCCATGACTTTTATCATTAATTAAACAGTACTTTCTTGTGACATTTGTAGTTATAAAAACTGAATAAAATGCCAGATAATTTAAAGATTGTTACAGCTGAAGAAGCAGTAGCTATTGTAAAATCAAATAATAAAATATTTTTCCAAGGAGCAGCAATGACTCCTAATTTATTAATAGATACTTTGTGCGAACGTTATCAAGAGGTAACCAATGTAGAAATAATCCAAATTCATACCCATGGTAAAGCTAAGTATTTAGAAGAACCTTATAGTAAATCATTTAAATTGATAAGTTGCTTTGTAGGTGATAACGTTAGGAAAGGAGTGAATATGAATAACGGAGACTACATTCCTATTTTTTTAAGTGAAATACATTGGTTATTCCGTCGAAATATTTATCCATTAGATGTAGCATTTATCCAAGTTTCTACACCTGACAAACACGGGTATTGTTCTTTAGGAACTTCAGTAGATATTACATTACCAGCTATACAAACAGCTAAAACGGTTATAGCTCAGGTAAACCCGAATGTTCCCAGAACACATGGAGATGGTATTATCCATATAAGCAATATTGATTATGCAGTAAAAGTTGACTCACCAATTCATACTTCTATAACAGGAACACCTTCAGAAATAGAAACAAGAATAGGAGAAAATGTAGCAGAATTAATTGAAGATGGAGCAACACTACAAATGGGAATAGGGAACATTCCTAATGCAGTATTACATAACTTAACAAATCATCAACGTTTAGGTATTCATACAGAGATGTTTTCTGACGGTGTATTACCATTAATAGAGAAAGGTGTAATTACTGGGGAAGAAAAAGAAATTAAAACAGGAAAAATAGTTACTTGTTTTGCTGTAGGCTCTCAAAAACTATATGATTTTATAGATGACAATCCTTTGGTACACTTTAAAGAAGCTGGATATACAAACGATACCTCTATTATAAAATTAAATCCAAAAGTTACCGCAATTAATAGTGCTATTGAAATAGATTTAACAGGACAAGTTTGTGCAGATACAATTGGAAAATATCAATATTCTGGAGTTGGAGGACAAATGGATTTTATTAGAGGAGCATCCTTATCAAAAGGAGGAAAAGCAATTATAGCAATGCCTTCAATAACAGCAAAAGGAGTTTCTAAAATTACACCATTTTTAAAAGAAGGAGCAGGGGTTACAACTACAAGAGCCCATGTACATTATGTAGCAACAGAATACGGAGTAGTTAATTTGTTTGGAAAGAGTTTAAAAGAACGAGCAAAAGCATTAATTTCTATAGCTCACCCTAATTTTAGAGAAGAATTAGAAAGAGAAGCTTTTAATAGGTTTACCAAGTTATAAATAAGAAAGGAGCAGTAAATAAACTGCTCCTTTTTTATTAAGATATTTTCTTTTCTAAAAGAATTGCCTTCGGATGCAAAATATTATTTTCGAGATGTATATGTTTATGTAAATCTTGTTCAAACTCTTCTAGCTTAGCATATAAAGCTCTAAAAGTATTACAGGCTCCTTCTGGAGGAGTATAATTATTAGACAGCCTAGATATTTCTTTAAAAATATTTCCAGCACTTTCATGTTCATGTTCCATCATTTGTATTGGATTGTTTACAGTCCCAAATGGAGGCGTTGTGTTTTTTCTTCCTTCTTTTTCAGCTTGTACTAATTGTTTTATAAAAGGAAATAATACCTGTTCTTCTTTTTGCATGTGTGATAGTAACTCATTAGCAACCTCATGAAATAACTGATTTATTTCAATTACTTCAATATAATGGTGCCCATGAACTTTAGCTACTTTGTTAACATATTGAGAAATGATAGGTAGGCTTTCTCTTACGTAGGTATGATGTACATTTTCAATGTAAATCATTAAAAAATCTAACTCCCATTTATCATAGTCTTCAATAACATCTTTTATTACATCAACCTCTGCTAGTTCTTTTTCAAGAGTTGCTTGATCTACATTGTTTTTTGCGCAAGCTTTTTCAACAGATATACCTCCACCACAGCAAAAATCAATTCCGTATTTCTTAAAAATATGTGCTGTTTTTATATTTTCAGTCACATAGTCAGCTACTGTTTTGTTACTTGATACTACCATAATTTCTAGTTTTTAGATGTGAATAGAGTTGGTTTAATAGTTACCATAACCCAAGCCCAATTATTTGTGTTACCATCTGAATTTCCTTTTAAGACCTCCATTCCTTCAGAAGGAAATAAGTGAGAATACCCAGCTTTAAAACCAATATCTTTCGTAAACTTATATCCGTATACAATATCTACTTCAGTACCTAGTTGGTTAGAAACTGAGTTATTGATATCTGCAGCAGCAGAAAAATTATGAACAAAAGCTGTTAAACCAGATTTCGAGTTTAATTTAAAATTAGCTTTTGCATAGAGGTCTAATAAACCAACACTGTTTATATGATTTCCTACGTAGAAATAATCCATAAAACCATTAAACTTATGATTAGTTCCATAAAAAGGAGTAAAAGCATTGTTTTCTTCAGCAGGAGTATTGTAATCATTACCACTTTGTAATTCAACTCCTAAACCAATCTTTGCTTTTTTTGAAGCTTTAAACATAGCCTCTAAACCAAGTAAATAAGCATTTAAATCTCTATCTAAAACATCATTACCAAATTGATAATATAAGTTAGCAGCAATAGTAAACTTATTTTTCTTTGCAGTTAAATGTGTTCCTATAGTTTGACTATACTTAAGTCCGTTAGGAGATTGCATACCGTTGTTTAAGAACAAGAAACTACCAGAAAAGTCACTCCAATCTTTATGTAACCACGCATATTGCATAGCTTTATACGTATTTGGTGTAGTTAAATTTGTTCCTGTTAGGTTTTCTTTTGATTGATTAAATGCCAGACCAACATCAAACTTAAAACTATCTTTTTTATACTTCAGCATTGCCATATCATGGCTACGAGCTTGTTGTGCCCAACCAACATTACCAAAAATTCTACTATCGTCATAAATAACCTCTTGTCGTCCTAGTTTTACAGAAAAGTTTGGGTCTAAAAGTATTTCCCCCCAAGCTTGGTGTACACTCAAACCACTATTATCAGCAGTATTTAATTGAGGAACATCTCCCCAAACTCTAACATCTTGAAAACTAACATAAAAATTTAATTTTTCAGTTTTATAGGTAGTGTTCAATCGAGTTCTTTGAGAAACAAAAAGAGCAGGATTGGCATTATCAGGAAATAAAGTTTTAAATCCATGCCTATATTCAGCACGCGGACGTAGTTCTGCATCAATTGTTAATTGAGCAAATGTTGTAGTGGTAGCAAAAAAGAGCAATGCTATTATAATTTTTGATGTTTTCATAATTTTTTAATTAACATTAGCCCAAATTTCTAGATAAATGCTAGGATAAAACATGATAAAAATCAGGTAGAACTAAAAAAGATGAAAATATCTTTTATAGATAATAAAAATTAAAAGGAGTATAGTTAATAATGAATCGTAGCTTTGTAAGTAACAAAGAAAAGAAACTACTAATAAGTTAAATAAAACGAAAGAGCAGGATGAACGACAAAATTTTAACTTGGAAAGATGTAATTAATTTTGCAGTTAATGGTAATCCAACACCTGATAAAAGAGTGGAAAAAACAGCAGCAGAATGGCAAGAACTTTTAACCCCAGAACAGTTTAGAGTTACTAGGCAAAAGGGAACAGAAAGACCAAATTCAGGAGCATTGTGTAGTGTGTATGATGAGGGAAAATATAAGTGTGTATGTTGTGGTACACCTTTGTTCGATTCAACGATTAAATTTAGTTCAGGTACTGGTTGGCCTAGTTTTACGCAGCCTATAAAAGAAAATGCTATTAAGTATGAAAAAGACACTACTTTTGGAATGGTACGAGTAGAAGTTATGTGTAATACATGTGATGCGCATTTGGGACATGTTTTTCCTGACGGACCAGAACCTAGCGGATTACGTTATTGCATTAACTCGGCTTCAATGATTTTAGATACAGAATAAAGAAAGGAGAGAAATGACAAATAATAAGTTAGAAGTAATAACCGTTGGTGGCGGTTGCTTTTGGTGTGTAGAAGCTGTTTTAAATCAAATAAAAGGAGTAGAAGAAGTAGTATCTGGTTACATGGGCGGTACTGTACCAGGAACACCAACCTATAGAGAAGTTTGTTCAGGTTTAACAGGACATGCAGAAGTAGTACAAGCAACGTTTAACCCAGATATTATAAGTTATGAAGAGTTATTGGTAATGTTCATGACAAGTCACGATCCAACAACGTTAAACAGGCAAGGAGCTGATGTAGGAACTCAATACCGTTCTGTAATTTTTTATCATACACAAGAACAACAACAAATTGCTAAAAAAGTAGTAGAAAAGCTGGCACCTTATTATGAAGATGAAATTGTAACAGAAATAAGCCAAGCATCCATATTTCATAAAGCAGATGAGAGTCATCAAGATTTTTATGAAAAGAATAAAGATCAAATGTATTGTGTAGTTGTTATTTCGCCTAAACTGGCAAAATTGAAAAAACTGTACGCAAGCAAACTAAAAGAACAATAGAACGTGTTGAAATTCAATATACAAAATACCTTTACTCAAGAATTACCTGCTGACCCAATTCAAGAAAATACTCGAAGACAGGTTACAAAAGCTTGTTTTTCGTATGTAACACCTAAAAAAACGTCCAATCCAAAAATAATTCATGTTTCAGATGACATGGCTAAAGAATTAGGGCTTTCAGAAACAGGAATAGCTTCAGATGAATTCAAGAACATTTTTACAGGGAATGATGTATATAAAAATACACAACCGTATGCCATGTGCTACGGCGGACATCAATTTGGGCATTGGGCAGGACAATTAGGAGACGGTAGAGCGATTAATTTGTTTGAAGCAGTTCATGATAACAAAAAATGGGCATTACAGTTAAAAGGAGCAGGAGAGACACCATATTCGAGAAATGCAGATGGATTAGCAGTGTTACGTTCCTCTATTCGTGAGTATTTGTGTAGCGAAGCTATGTATCATTTAGGAGTACCTACAACAAGAGCATTATCATTGGCACTATCAGGAGATCAAGTTCTAAGAGATGTACTATATGACGGAAACGCTGCGTATGAAAAAGGAGCAATTGTCTGTAGAACAGCCGAGTCTTTTTTACGTTTTGGTAGTTACCAAATATTTCCTGCCAGAGGAGATGTAAAAACATTAAAAACACTAGTTGATTATACCATTAAACATCATTATTCTCATTTAGGTAAACTTTCAAAAGAAACATATGTTTCCTTTTTTAAAGAGGTGGCAGAGCGTAGTTTAGAAATGGTAATTCATTGGCAACGTGTTGGTTTTGTTCATGGAGTAATGAATACTGATAACATGTCTATTTTAGGTTTAACAATAGATTATGGACCTTACGGATGGTTAGAAGGTTACGATCACGGATGGACGCCAAATACAACTGATAATACCCATAAACGTTATCGATATGGTGCGCAACCAGAGGTGGTTTTATGGAATTTATATCAGTTGGCAAATGCTCTATATCCTTTAATTGAAGAAGCTGAACCTTTAGAGGCTGTTCTAGAAAACTATCAAGAAAAATTTCCTGAAAAGTATATGCAAATGATGCGAGAAAAATTAGGACTTTTTTCTTCAAAAGAATTAGATGGAATATTAGTTTCAAATCTTGAAGAAGTACTTCAAAAAACAGAAACAGACATGACTATTTTTTTCCGATTGTTGTCAAGCATTTCAAAAGATGATACCATAGAGGAGGCACTCAAAAAAACAGAAAAAGCATTTTATATGTCTTCAGAAGTTGTAGGCGAAATAAAAAAATCGTGGAAAAACTGGTTTCAAAATTATATAGATAGATTACAAAATGAAACTGTTTCAGATGAAGAAAGAAAAACAAAAATGAATGCTGTAAACCCTAAATATGTACTCAGAAATTATATGGCGCAATTAGCCATTGATGATGCAAATAAAAATGATTTTGTATTGTTAAATGAGTTATATTTACTGCTCAAAAATCCTTACGATGAGCAGCCAAAATATGAAAAATGGTTTGCAAAACGACCTGAATGGGCTCGAAATAAAGCAGGATGTTCTATGTTATCTTGTAGTTCTTAAGATAAAAACAAGTGCTATATTTTAGTTTAAATAAAACTATTTAAAATGCTGGTTATTAGTGTTTTAATATTTTGTTTTGAAAATAATTCAAAACATTTTTTTAAATAAAAATCAAAATAAATTTGGAAAATCCATTTTTATAATTGAATATTTGTGCTCGTAAAAGTTCAAACACTTATTGACGATGTTATCAAGAAAGGTGGAGGGATTAGACCCTATGAAACCTTAGCAACCCTTTGTGCAAACAAAGAAGGTGCTAAATTCTACCAGAGCGTAAAAACTCGTGGATAGATAACCCAAAGAAGTTTCTTTATTTCTACAAGAATCTTCTTATAATTTCTTAATAACATTTTTCTAGTAAGCAACATCTAAAAGTAGATGTGTTTTGGCTTTTGGTTTAATTTTTTATTAACTCAAAAAACAAGAAAAATGAGTACACAAAAATTCGCAACAAATGCGTTGCACGCAGGACATGATGTAACACAAAATGGAGGAACAAGAGCAGTTCCTATTTATCAAACTACTTCGTATGTTTTTAATGATTCAGAACATGCAGCAAACCTGTTTTCATTAAAAGAATTAGGATTTATTTACACCCGATTAAACAATCCAACCAATCAAATTTTACAAGATCGTTTAGCAGCTTTAGAAGGCGGTATTGGGGCTGTAGTTTTTGCTTCAGGTACGGCAGCAATTTCAACAGGTTTACTAACCTTGTTAAAAGCAGGAGATCATATTGTAGCTTCGAGTAGTTTGTATGGAGGAACTTACAATTTGCTGAATGTTACCTTACCGAGATTAGGCATTACAACTACGTTTGTAGATGCATCTAACCCAGATAGTTTTGCAGAAGCTGTACAAGAAAATACAAGAGCTTTCTTTGTAGAGTCTTTAGGGAATCCGAAGTTAGATGTTTTAGACTTACAAGCGATATCAGCACATGCAAAAAAGGCTGAAGTTCCTTTTATTGTGGATAATACAGTGGCAACTCCTGCTTTATTAAACCCAATAGAACACGGAGCAAATATTGTAATTCACTCGTTAACAAAATATATTGGAGGACAAGGAAACTCGTTAGGAGGAGCTATTATTGATGCTGGAACTTTTAACTGGGCAAATGGTAAGTTCCCAGAGTTTACAGAACCTTCAGCAGGATATCACGGATTAGTATATCACGAAGCCTTAGGAGATGCATCATACACATTTAAGTTAATTTTAGAGGGCTTACGTGACTTTGGAGGTGCCTTGAGTCCTACCAATGCTTTTAATATCATTCAAGGATTAGAAACCTTAGAAGTAAGAATTCAAAAACACAGTGAAAATGCCTTGTCTATTGCTAAATGGTTGCAAGAACAAGAAGAAGTTGCTTGGGTAAACTATCCAGGATTAGAAGGTAATAAATACAAAACTTTAGCCGATAAATACTTACCAAAAGGGCAAAGCGGATTGGTAACTTTTGGTGTAAAAGGAGGTTATGAAGCCGCTAAAACCATTGCAGACAATACCAAACTCTTTTCATTACTAGCAAATATTGGAGATACCAAATCTTTAATCATACATCCAGCAAGTACAACACATCAACAATTGAGTGATGAAGCACAAGAAAGCACGGGAGTAACGAAAGATTTAATCCGTTTGTCGGTTGGTTTGGAAAATATAGAAGATTTAAAAACCGATTTACAAGAAGCATTTGCCAAAATATCTAAAGAAGTATTGGCATAAACCAATAACATTTAGAAAATACCTCAAAAATAAGTCGGTAATGAAAAGTGATTTACAACACATCAATATTCTTAGTTATACCACAATAAGCGGTACACAATTCGATACTATTCCATTGAGTTATCAAACCTTCGGAAAAGCATTGGGTACCGCTCCTGTGGTGCTAATTAATCATGCGTTAACAGGAAATAGTAATGTTTCAGGAAATGATGGCTGGTGGCAAGATGTAGTAGGAGAAAACAAGGTTATTGATACCAATGAATATACTATTTTATGCTTTAACATTCCAGGAAATGGCTATGATAATTTCTTAATAGATGATTACAAAAGTTTTGTAGCACGTGATATTGCAAACATTTTTCTACAAGGGCTAGAACAACTCAGCATAACACAGTTATTTGCGTTGATAGGAGGATCTTTAGGAGGAGGAATCGCATGGGAAATGGCGGTATTGAGCCCGAATATAACAACACATTTAATTCCGATTGCAACTGACTGGAAATCGACCGATTGGTTAATAGCCAACTGTCAAATACAAGAACAGTTTTTAACCAATTCTAGTAATCCAGTACACGATGCGCGTATGCATGCTATGTTGTGTTATAGAACACCTGAGTCATTTAAAAAACGTTTTCAACGCTCAAAAAATGAAGAATTACAGATTTTTAATGTAGAAAGCTGGTTGTTACATCACGGAAAAAAATTACAAGAGCGCTATCAGTTAGCGTCGTATAAATTGATGAATCAGTTATTAAAAACCATCGATGTAACAAAAGGAAGAGAAGGATTAGATGTGTTAGAAACCATTGAAGCAGATATTCATATCGTTGGAGTTGATTCTGACTTGTTTTTTACTGCGGAAGAAAACAGGGAAACACACAAACAACTGGCATCTGCCCATGCAAATGTAACCTACAATGAAATTAATTCAGATCATGGGCATGATGCTTTCTTAATAGAATACAAACAATTAGAAAAAATTATTGAACCAATATTCAATCAAAAATCAACCAATAAAAGAATGAAAATTTTAAAGTTTGGCGGAAAATCATTGTCGAATGAAGGCATACCAAATGTAGTATCAATCATAGAACAAAAAATAAATGAAGGAGAAAATATAGCTGTAGTAGTCTCAGCAAGAGGAAATGCTACAGATGAGTTGGAAGAATTATTAGAAAGAGCAGCTAAAAGTGAAGCTTTTAAAGAGCAACTAGAAGCTTTTAAATATGAACAAACAAAATTAACACCTTTAGTAGATTTTTCTACTGAATTCAATAGGTTAGAAAAACTATTTGAAGGAGTTAGTTTGTTAGGAGACTATAGTCAAAAAATAAAAGACGAAGTGTTGGCACAAGGCGAGTTATTGTCTATAAAAACCGTAACCGATTTGTTACAGCAAAAAGGTATCAATGCCAATGCTACCGATGCTAGAAACTTGTTAAAAACAGATGAAAGCTTAGGGAATGGACAATCAATAATTGAAGTTTCGAAAGAAAATGTAAAAAATCATTTCAAGCAACATAACGGAACAACAGTAAACATTGTAGCAGGGTTTATAGCATCAAATTTAAAAAATGAAACTACAACCTTAGGAAGAAACGGAAGTAATTACACAGCATCATTATTAGCCAATTATTTAGATGCGGAAGAGTTACAAAACTACACACATGTTGATGGTATTTTTACCGCAAACCCTGATTTGGTAGCAGATGCTAAAAAGATAGAAGAGTTATCTTTCTCTGAAGCGAATGAATTAGCCAATTTCGGGGCCACTATTTTGCATGCAAAAACCATTATTCCCTTATTAGAGAAGAATATTAACCTTCGCATATTAAATACGTTTAACCCAAACGATAAAGGAACGTTGATTACGGCAAAATCAACTTCAAAAGGAATCAAATCCTTATCAGTATTAGATAGAGTTGCTTTAATAAACTTTGAAGGAAGAGGCTTGTTAGGAAAAGTAGGAGTGGATGCACGTATTTTTAAAGCGCTGAGTAATCAAGGAATTAGCGTGAGCATTATTTCACAAGGTTCTTCAGAACGAGGGATTGGTTTAGTGGTAGATAAAAGTAATGCAGTAGCAGCGGTAAAAGCTTTGGAACAAGAGTTTGAAAATGATTTACAAGCAAAAGATGTCAATCAAATTTCCATTCAAGAAGAAGTAGCGGTAATCTCAATTATAGGACAAGATTTAAGTGAATTCCACCATCCATACAATGCTTTAATTAAGAATCAAATAGTTCCTTTATTATTCAACAATACAATTACAGGTAAAAATGTGAGTTTGGTGGTAAAAAAGGAACAATTACATAAGGCGTTAAATGTAATTCATGGTCAAGTATTTGGAGTTGCTAAAAAGATAAACATTGCTGTTTTTGGAAAAGGTTTAGTAGGAGGAACACTGATAGAACAGATACTAGAAAGTTCGAAATCAATCTTAGAAAGGCGTAAAATTCAATTAAATATTTTTGCCATTGCTAACTCTAAGAAAGTGTTGTTAACCAAAAATGGAGTAGCAACTAATTGGTCGGATGAACTTGAGAATGCAGCAGATAACCAGCATACAGTTGATACAGTAATCGATTATGCTAAAGAACATCATTTAGAAAACCTAATTGCGGTAGACAATACAGCAAGCGTAGACTTTATAGAAAATTACATTCCGTTAGTCAATGCAGGGTTCGATTTGGTTTCATCTAACAAAATAGCCAATACAGTTTCGTTCGATTTTTATAAAAAACTACGTAAAACCTTAGAGGAAAACAATAAAAGTTACTTGTACGAAACCAATGTAGGTGCAGGGTTACCGTTGATAGATACGATTAAACTATTACACGATTCAGGCGAAAATATCACGAGAATTAGAGGGGTGTTTTCAGGTTCGTTAAGTTACTTGTTCAATAAATTTTCTGCGGAAGAAGTGCCGTTTTCAAACGTATTACAAGAAGCAATTGACAGCGGATTTACAGAACCAGACCCTCGTGAGGATTTGTGTGGAAATGATGTAGCTAGAAAACTATTGATTTTAGCTCGTGAGCTAGATTTAGAAAATGAATTTGAAGATATTCAGATAGAGAACTTAATACCAGAAGCGTTTAGAGAAGTATCTTCAGAAGAATTTTTATCTAACCTAGATCAATTAAATCCAACGTTTCAACAGCAGAAAGAAGCTCAAAAAGAGAAACACGTGCTTCGATATATTGGAGATTTACATGGAGATTTACAGCAAATAAAAGGAGAGTTGGATGTAAAGCTAGTCTCTGTACCAGAGAGTTCTCCTTTAGGAAGTTTAAAAGGTTCCGATGCTATTTTTGAAATTTATACAGAATCTTACGGAGAACAACCTATTGTAATCCAAGGAGCAGGAGCAGGGTCTAAAGTAACTGCTAGAGGCGTATTTGGAGACATCTTACGATTAGCAAAGAATAATAACTAGAAAAGAAAATAGAGCAGAGAAAAAAGATACAAGAACTGAGACCCAAAAATCTAGATTCTTTTATCTGACAACGAAGCGGTCAAACACCTAAAAAACAACATGAGCAAAAATTTTGAAACACAAGCTATACGAACGCAAACAGAACGTTCACAATTTTCAGAACACTCTACACCTTTATACTTAACTTCAAGTTTTGTATTTGATGATGCTGAAGATATGAGAGCGTCGTTTGCTGAAGAAAAGCAACGAAACCTATATAGTCGATTTTCAAACCCGAATACCACAGAATTCGTCGATAAAATAGTGGCTATGGAAGGTGCCGAAGCAGGATATGCATTTGCAACAGGTATGGCAGCCGTGTTTTCAACTTTTGGAGCTCTGTTAAATGCAGGAGATCATATAGTATCGTGCCGCTCTGTTTTTGGTTCAACACATAGTTTGTTTACTAAATATTTACCGAAGTGGAATATAGAAACAAGTTATTTTAAAATTACCGAGGTAGATATTATTGAAAGTTTAATTCAACCGAACACCAAAATTTTATATGCTGAGACACCTACCAATCCAGCAGTAGATGTTTTAGATTTGGAATTGTTAGGAAGTATTGCCAAAAAGCACAATTTATTATTAGTGATAGACAATTGCTTCGCAACGCCGTATTTACAAAATCCCATAAAGTTCGGAGCCGATTTGGTGATTCACTCAGCTACAAAACTCATAGATGGTCAAGGTCGTGTTTTAGGAGGCGTAACCGTAGGAAAAGAGGACTTAGTTAGAGAAATCTATTTATTTTCAAGAAATACAGGTCCAGCAATGTCTCCATTCAATGCTTGGGTATTGTCTAAGAGTTTAGAAACGTTGTCGATTAGAGTAGAGAAACATTGTGAAAACGCCTTGAAAGTAGCGCAGTTTTTAGAAAAACATCCAAAGGTGAAATTGGTGAAGTATCCATTTTTAAAATCGCATCCACAGTATGAAATAGCTAAAAAACAAATGCGACTAGGAGGAAATATTGTTGCTTTTGAAATCCAAGGAGGTATAGAAGCAGGACGTAAATTTTTGAATAGTATTAAACTATGCTCATTATCAGCAAATTTAGGAGACACAAGAACCATTGTAACACATCCAGCATCTACAACACACAGTAAGTTAAGTGAAGAAGATCGGTTAGAGGTAGGAATTACTGACGGTTTAGTACGATGTTCGGTGGGATTAGAAAACGTAGAGGATGTAATTTATGATTTAAATCAGGCATTAAATAATTAAGAAGTAAAGCATATATTTGTAATATGCTTTCTAAGAAAACAAAATACGGAATTAAAGCGCTTACTTTTATTGCTAGGCAAGAAAAGGGCACTATGGTACAAATAGCTACCATTTCAGAAAAGGAAAATATTTCGCACAAGTTTTTAGAAAGCATATTACTTACCTTACGAAAATCAGGAATTTTAGGAGCTAAAAAAGGAAAAGGTGGAGGCTATTATTTGTTAAAGCCAGCTAGCGAAATTAGAATGACTGATGTTATAAGAACACTAGAAGGACCTATTGCTATGGTACCATGTGTTAGTTTGAATTATTATGAAAAATGTGATGACTGTCCAGATGAAGAAGCTTGCTCAGTACACAAACTTATGATTCAAGTAAGAGATAATACGCTACAAGTACTTCGTAATAACACACTAGCAGATTTAGTGTAGTATTAACAAATTGTAAAATTCAAATATTTTTTTGATTTCTCCTTGGAGAATTAAAAAGCATCTGTATATTTGTCGACTTAAAACCTAGTATTCCGATAGGGTAATGGTATTTTAAAAATGATTGTAGAACAAGTAGTAGAAAATAAAGCAAATTATAAAGAAGATAAGCTTTCTGAAAAACCAATAAGAAGCATTATAAAATCAATAAGTTGGAGAGTTGTTGGTACCATAGATACAATATTAATATCATGGGTAATTACAGGACAAGTAAAGACAGCTTTTTCAATTGGAGCTGTAGAGTTAGTAACAAAAATGCTATTGTATTTTTTTCACGAAAGAGTTTGGAACAGTATTAAATGGGGCAAAAAATGAGTATAGAAACAATGAATTTAGAAGCAGTAAACGCAGAGTTAAAAAACAAATCTCCAAAAGAGATTATTGTTTGGGCATTACTACAAGCAAATAAAGCCGTAGTAACTACAAACTTTCGTCCCTATGAAGGAGCTATTTTACACGCAGTAGCATCAGTAAAAAACAGTATAGATGTTATTTGGTGTGATACAGGATATAATACTCCACAAACTTATAAACATGCCGAAGAGTTAATTGAAAAACTACAGTTAAACATTCAGTTGTATGTACCTAAACAAACAGTAGCACACAGAAACATCACTTTAGGTTTACCAACAGTAGATGATCCAAAACATACTGTTTTTACTGAACAAGTAAAATTAGAACCTTTTAAAAGAGCAATGAATGAACACAAACCAGATGTTTGGTTTACGAATTTAAGAAAAGGACAAACTGCTTTTAGAGATAGTATTGATATTGTTTCAAGAAGTAAAGACGGAGTATTAAAAGTAAGTCCATTTTATCATTGGTCAGATGAGGAGTTAGATACTTATTTAGAAGAAAACCAGTTACCAAACGAGTTTAAGTACTTCGATCCCACAAAAGTAGAAAGTAACAGAGAATGTGGTTTACATATTTAAAGAACATGATTATGAATACAGAAACTATACAAGTAGGAGCTTTAGAAAGCGAAGCCATATACATATTAAGAGAAGTAGTCGCGCAATTTGAAAAACCGGTGTTATTGTTTTCGGGGGGCAAAGATAGCATAACACTGGTGCGACTTGCTCAAAAAGCATTTTATCCAGCAAAGATTCCATTCCCTTTATTACATATTGATACAGGGCATAATTTTCCTGAAACGATTGAATTTAGAGACCGTTTGGTAAAAGAATTAGGAGTTGAGTTAATAGTACGTCAAGTACAAGACAATATTGATGCTGGTAAAGTAAAAGAAGAAACAGGAAAATACGCAAGCCGAAACATGTTACAAACCGAAACGTTATTAGATGCCATAGAAGAATTTGGTTTCGACGCATGTATCGGTGGAGCGCGTAGAGATGAAGAGAAGGCAAGAGCTAAAGAGCGAATTTTCTCAGTACGAGATGATTTTGGGCAATGGGATGAAAAAAATCAACGTCCAGAATTGTTCGATATGTTAAATGGAAGAATCGATCTAGGTCAAAATGTACGTGTTTTCCCAATTTCTAACTGGACAGAATTAGATGTATGGTCGTATATACAACAAGAACAAATTGAAATTCCATCCATTTATTTTGCGCATAAAAGAGCCACTTTTATTAGAGATGGACTCATTTGGTCTGCAAATGATGAGGTGGTGTATAGAGAAGAAGAAGAAGAAGTACGTGAACGTATGGTACGATTTAGAACCGTAGGAGACATGAGCTGTACGGCAGCGGTTTTATCAGATGCAATAGATATAGATACGGTCGTAGATGAAATTAGAGAATCAACCATTTCAGAAAGAGGAGCAAGGATTGATGATAAACGATCTGAAGCAGCGATGGAGAAACGTAAACAACAAGGATATTTTTAAAAAAAAGATGTTAGCTATTAGTCTTTGGCTGTTAGCATTATAAAACTTAATAATATAAACTAAGCAAAAGTAGCTAAGAGCTAAAAACCAAAAGCTAATAGCCTATTGCCAACAACATAAAAAATGAACGTAGTAAAAATAGCAACAGCAGGAAGTGTAGATGACGGAAAGAGCACACTAATAGGGCGAATTTTATACGATACAAAATCATTAACCCAAGATAAATTAGAAGCAATAGAAGAAAAAAGTAAGCAACGTGGATTTGATTACTTAGATTTTTCTTTAGCAACAGATGGTTTGGTAGCAGAACGCGAACAAGGAATTACCATTGATGTAGCTCATATTTATTTTTCAACTCCTAAAACGAGTTTTATCATAGCTGATACTCCTGGGCATATAGAATATACTAGAAACATGGTTACAGGAGCTTCAAACTCTCAAGCTTCTATCATTTTAGTAGATGCTAGAAATGGGGTAGTAGAGCAAACCTATCGTCATTTCTTTATCAATAATTTATTAAGAGTAAAAGATGTAATAGTAGCTGTAAACAAAATGGATTTGGTAGACTTTTCAGAAGAAAAATTCAATCAGATTAAAGGAGAGATAGAATATCTAGCTAAGAAGAGCGACTATCAAAATCAAAATATCACATTCATACCTCTTTCAGCTTTAAAAGGAGATAATGTTGTGAAGTCTTCAGAAAACACCCCTTGGTATAAAGGAGAAACTTTATTGAATCACCTTGAAAACTTGGGGTCTGAAGATACGCAAGAAGTATCAAAAGCACGTTTTCCAGTACAAACTGTTATTCGCCCAAAAACAGATGAATATCATGACTTTAGAGGGTATGCAGGAAAACTGTACGGAGGAGATTTAGTGGTAGGAGATAGCGTAACGGTATTACCATCAGCAACAAAATCTACCATAAAAAGTATTCAGTTTTTTGATAAAGAGTATGTAAGAGCAAAAAGAGGAAGCTCTGTAAACATCATCTTAGAAGACGATGTGAATGTAAGTAGAGGAGATATGTTGGTAAAAACAGGAGAAGAACCTTCTGTGGTAAAACAGTTAGAAGCTACCATTTGTTGGATGGATAAAGCACCATTACAAGCTTCACAGAAATATTACATAAAGCATGGAGTAAACGATGTACAAGCAAAAATAACAGAATTAACATCTTTAATTCGTACCGATTTTTCTGGAAAAGAAGAAACACCATCTCAATTATCACTAAACGAAATAGGAGAGGTGAGTTTAAAAGTTAGCAAGCCATTGTTTGTTGATTCATATGAGGAAAACAAAGCAAACGGAGCGTTTATAATCATCAATCCAAAAACCAATACTACATCAGGAGTTGGTTTTATCAAGTAAATAATAAAAAGTTATGGCAATAATCATTACAGATGAGTGCATTAACTGCGGAGCTTGCGAACCTGAATGCCCAAATACAGCCATTTATGAAGGAGCAAGTGACTGGAAGTATAACGAAGGAACCTCACTACAAGGAAATGTAACCTTATTAGATGGAACTTCGGTAAATGCAGACGAGGATAATGAACCAGTATCAGACGAATACTACTTTATAGTACCCGATAAATGTACTGAATGTAAAGGTTTTCATGAAGAACCGCAATGTGCAGCAGTATGTCCGGTAGATTGTTGTGTACCAGATGATGCACACGTAGAAACCGAAGAACAATTGTTAGCAAAACAAGAGTTTTTACATAACTAATATCAACGCTTTTATAAGCAAACAACTAGTAAAACAGATGCAAAGTTTTAGATCAGAAATAGAAAACCCTTTAGTAGAAAAAGATATCCTAGAGTTAGAGCGTAAAATACGTTTGTTTAACGAAGGAAAAATAGATGAAGAACGTTTTAGAAGTTTACGTTTAGCCAGAGGAATTTACGGTCAACGCCAATTTGGAGTACAAATGATTCGTATTAAGTTACCGTATGGTAAAGTTACAAGTGAACAATTACACAGAATTGCAGATGTTTCTGATGAATATTCAAGAGGACGTTTACATATTACCACACGTCAAGATATTCAAATTCACCATGTAAGTTTAGACAGAACTCCTGAGTTATGGGCGCAGTTAGAGAAAGACGATATTACGTTGCGTGAAGCTTGTGGTAATGCGGTACGAAATGTTACGGCTTCAGAAACTGCGGGAATCGATCCGAAAGAGCCATTTGATGTAACACCATACGCACATGCTACTTTCCAATTCTTCTTACGTAATCCCATCTGTCAAGAAATGGGAAGGAAGTTCAAAATGTCTTTTTCTGCAACAGAAGAAGATACCGCATTGAGTTTTATTCATGATTTAGGATTTATTGCTAAAACAAAAATAGTAGAAGGTAAAGAAGTAAAAGGATTCAAGGTATTATTAGCAGGAGGATTGGGTTCACAACCACGCCATGCAGATGTAATTTATGAATTTTTAGAAGCAGATTTATTGATACCAACTATCGAAGGTGTTTTACGTGTGTTCGATCGTTATGGAGAACGTGCTAAAAGAGCCAAAGCCCGTTTAAAATTCTTGGTAAAAGATTTAGGAGTAGAAGCTTTTTTAGAATTGGTAGCAACAGAAAGAGCTGCTTTAGCGTATAAAACGTACCCTATAGATACTACCGATTTTGAGCAAAATCCTGTTTTTGAAACGATCGAAGTTCCATCTGTAGTTATAGAAGATAAAGAAGCGTATCAAAGTTGGAAATCAACGAATGTTTTTAAGCAAAAACAAGATGGATTATATGCGATAGGTATTAAAGTACATTTAGGAGATTTTTATACCGATAAAGCGCGTTTGTTAGCTGATTTAATCAAGAAACATGGAGCAAATGAGTTACGCTTTACCCTACGTCAAAACATTTTGATTCGTCACGTAAGAGAAGAGTTTTTACCATTTTTCTATACAGAATTACAAAAGTTAGGTTTTGCAGACGCAGGATATAACAGTTTGAATGACATTACTGCATGTCCTGGAACTGATACTTGTAATTTAGGAATTGCCAGCAGTACAGGAATTGCAGCTGAGTTAGAACGTGTGTTAAAAGCAGAATATCCGCAGTATGTAAATAATAAAGACATTACCATTAAAATTAGTGGATGTATGAATGCTTGTGGACAACACAACATGGCACATATTGGTTTTCAAGGAATGTCTATAAAAGTAGGAAAGTTGTTAGCACCAGCCTTACAAGTATTAGTTGGAGGAGGAGTTTTAGGACAAGGAAATGGACGTTTTGCTGATAAGTTGATAAAAATACCAAGTAAAAGAGGACCAGAATCTTTACGAATCTTATTAAACGACTTCGAAAGCCATAAACAAGCAGATGAAGACTTCTTAAACTATTACGATAGACAAGGAAAAACATATTTCTATGAGCTATTAAAAGAATTATCAGATACCACCAATTTAACAGAAGACGACTTTGTTGATTGGGGACACGATAAAAATTATGTAAAAGCCATTGGAGTAGGGGAATGTGCTGGAGTGGTAATCGACCTAGTAGCAACCTTACTGTTTGAAAGTGAAGAAAAGTTAGAAAATGCAACGCATGCATTAAACAGTAAACAATGGTCAGATAGTATTTACCACGCTTATGCGGCTATGGTTAACACTGCCAAAGCCTTGTTAACAGCAGAAGGAGCAAAAACGAATACACAAGCAGGAATCATTACCAATTTTGATGAACTGTTTGTAGTAACAAATAAAATAGAATTATCAAGTTCATTTGCAGAGTTGATTTATCAAATCAATAAAAATGAACCTACGGAAGCTTTTGCAAAAAAGTATTTAGAAGAAGCATCATCATTTTACAAAACAATTGATGCCTACAGAAAAGTAGCCGTAGAAAGTTAAAAAAGGAGAGTCCAATGAAAAATCAACCGAAATTAACCGTAGTAGGTGCAGGACCAGGAGATACTGATTTAATCACCTTAAAAGCCATCAAAGCATTAGAACAAGCTGATGTGGTGTTGTATGATGCGTTGGTAAACAACGAACTGTTAGGATATGTAAATCCGAATGCAGAATTAATTTTTGTAGGAAAACGAAGAGGATGTTACCGTTATCAACAAGAACAAATTAATGAGTTAATTGTCGCAAGAGGATTTTCACACGGACATGTGGTACGTTTAAAAGGAGGTGACCCTTTCATTTTTGGTAGAGGAGCAGAAGAAATGGAGTATGCAGCGAAAAACGGATTGGAAGTAGCTGTAGTTCCAGGAATTTCATCATCCTTAGCAGTACCAGCTTATCAGAACATTCCCTTAACAAAAAGAGGGAGTTCAGAAAGTTTTTGGGTAATTACAGGAACTACCAAACAGCACCAATTATCAAACGATGTTGCCTTGGCAGCAAAATCAAGTGCAACGGTTGTTATTTTAATGGGAATGGGTAAACTTTCAGAAATCATTCAGCTTTTTAAAGCGGAAGGAAAGAACGAATTACCAGTTGCTATTATTCAAAATGGAACAACTCCTGAAGAAAAAATAGGAATCGGTACTGTAGATACTATAGAAGAAGTAGTTACTAAAAATAACTTGAGTAATCCTGCTATTATTCTGTTAGGAGATGTGGTAAATCACAGACAGCAATTACTACAAGTACAACAAGAAATAGCTTTAAAAGAGGTGGTATAATGGAAGAAAGAAATAATCTATATCCTATCTTTTTAAAAACAGCAACCTTGAAAGTCCTTATAGTTGGAGGAGGTTTTGTTGCAGAAGAAAAGCTACGATTTTTATTAAAATCGAGTCCAGATGCTGAGGTAACCATGGTAGCTCCTTTTTTTAGAGAAGAAACCATTGCTATGGCTCAAAAAGGTAAAGTTACTAGAATAACAGATAGTTATAATGATACCTATTTACAAGGAAAACATTTGGTAATTGCGACTACCGATGTTCCAGAGGTAAATATACAAGTATATAAAGACTGTAGAAGTCAGAATATCTTGGTGAATGTGGCAGACAATCCACCATATTGTGATTTTTATATGGGCGGAATTGTAACCAAAGGGAACGTAAAAGTAGCTATTTCAACCAATGGAAAGTCGCCAACAACCGCTAAAAGATTGCGTCAGTTTTTTGAAGAAGTAATTCCAGAAGACATCAATCAATTAGTACAAAACCTAAATAGTTATAGAAAAACTATCAAAGGAAACTTTGAACATAAAGTAGAAACATTAAATAAACTGACAGAGAGTTTAGTGAAATAGAGTAGAAATGATACAAACAGATATATTAATTATTGGAGCAGGTCCTACAGGGCTATTCACCGTTTTTGAAGCAGGATTGTTAAAATTACGTTGTCATTTAATTGATGCCTTACCACAACCAGGTGGGCAATGTTCAGAAATTTATCCAAAGAAACCTATTTACGATATTCCAGCATATCCAGAAATTTTAGCAGGAGATTTAACAAAGAACTTGATGGAACAAATCAAGCAGTTTGAACCTGGATTTACTTTAGGGGAACGTGCTGACACCATCGAAAAGCAAGACGACGGAACGTTTATCGTAACCACCAATAAAGGAACCAAACATCAAGCACCTGTAGTAGCTATAGCAGGAGGACTAGGAAGTTTTGAACCACGTAAACCACCAATTCCAAATATTGCTGATTTTGAAGACAAAGGAGTAGAGTACATGATTAAAGAACCGGAACTGTATCGTGATAAAGATGTAGTAATTGCTGGGGGTGGAGATTCTGCTTTAGATTGGTCTATTTTCTTAACAGATGTAGCAAAATCGGTAACTTTAATTCACCGAAGAAATGAATTTAGAGGAGCGTTAGACTCTGTAGAAAAAGTTCAAGAGTTAAAGAATTTAGGAAAGATAAACTTAATTACACCAGCTGAGGTAAAAGCAGTATTAGGAGAAAATCATGTAACAGGTGTTGTGGTAGAAGAAAAAGGGAAAGAACCTTACATGATAGATACTGATCATTTTATTCCATTATTTGGATTAGCGCCAAAGTTAGGTCCTATTGCCAACTGGGGATTAGAAATTGAGAAGAATGCTATTAAAGTAAACAATGCGTTAGATTACCAAACGAATGTAGAAGGTATCTATGCAATTGGAGATGTAAATACTTATCCAGGTAAACTAAAATTGATTTTGTGTGGATTCCACGAAGCAACACTAATGTGTCAAAGTGCATATAAACGAATCCATCCAGATAAAAAATATGTGATGAAGTATACTACTGTTGGTGGTGTAGACGGTTTCGACGGAACAAGAAAAGAAGCACCAAAAGCGGTAGTAAAAGCAATTCAATAATTGGGGATTAGGATGAAAGTAGTTAGGAACTGAGCGGATAAGTTTGTTGTAATTACAAGTTTTAAGTAAAAACTCCTTCACCAACAAAACTAAAATAGCCACCTAACTACTGATTCCTTTAAGAAATTGTTACAAATGGATAATCAAGACATCAATATAAAAATAATAGACCGTGAAGGTGTAATGCATGAGGTAGTTGCTCCGACAGATATGGCAATGAACTTAATGGAAGTAGTTCGATCATACGAATTAGCTCCTGAAGGAACTATTGGAATCTGTGGAGGAATGGCCATGTGTGCCTCTTGTCAATGTTATGTGAAATCGAATCATGAATTGCCAGAAATGAACGATGATGAAGACGCGATGCTAGCAGAAGCATTTCATGTAGAAGAAAATAGCCGATTAGGATGCCAGATTCAAATGACATCTGAATTAGAAGGACTTGAAGTTGAGCTAGCTCCTGAAAGTTAGTTATTTTTGTAAAAAATTAGTAAATGCAATTCAAACAATACGATTTATCATTAAAAGATGATGTAGAAAACTTTACAAAACAATTATTTTACGCATTGTTTAATGATGTATGTCAAGAAAAAGCAAACCATTTAAAAGAGAAGTTTATAAAAATTTTGAATGGGTTGGCTATTAAAAATGCTCCAGAAGCATGGGCTGTATACCAACAAACATTTTGTGGAATACGAGAAAAGTTAGATTTAGATGCCAAGGCATTTGAAAAAACTGATCCTGCCTGTAAAAGCTTAGGAGAAGTGTATTTAGCCTATCCGGGTTTTCATGCGATTGCTGTGTATCGATTGAGTCATGAATTGTATAAAATGGAAATTCCAATTTTACCAAGAATGATGAGTGAATATGCGCATGGATTAACAGGAACAGACATCCATCCAGGAGCAGCAATTGGCGATTCGTTTTTTATAGATCATGCAACAGGAATTGTTATTGGAGAAACCACCATTATTAAAGAAAACGTAAAAATATACCAAGGAGTTACCTTAGGAGGGATTCAAGTAAAAAAAGAATTAGCATCCACAAAAAGGCATCCAACGATTGAAAATAATGTAACCATTTATGCCAACGCAACTATCTTAGGGGGTGATGTAGTAATAGGAAGAGATAGCGTAATAGGCGCAAATGTTTGCGTAACCACCTCTGTACCCGAAGGATCTATTGTAACCTATGAGTCAGAAAATAAAATAACCACTAGAAAATCCTATGTTAAATGATGTAGGTACCTAATTAACCATGAAAACTAAAACAATTATAGATAGTATAGGGAATACGCCACTAATAGAAGTTTCAAATATTCTTCAAAAAGAAGGCGTAAAACTATTATTAAAACTAGAGGGAAATAACCCTGGCGGAAGCGTAAAAGATAGAGCGGCGTTTAATATGATTGCTGAAGCTATTAAAAGGAAAAATATTCGTCAAGGAGATTATTTAGTAGAAGCAACTAGTGGAAACACAGGAATTGCGTTAGCACTCATGGCAAAAGTTTTAGGAGTAAATATGGTATTGGTAATGCCAGAAAATTCTACCGAAGAACGTGTAAAAACGATGCGTGCTTACGGAGCTGAGGTTATTTTAACGGATGCAGAAAAAGGTATTGAAGGTTCTAGAGATGTAGCCTTAGAACTACGCTATAAAAAAGGCTATTTTATGCTAAATCAGTTTGAAAACACTGATAACTGGAAAGCACATTATAAAACTACAGGTCCAGAAATATGGAACGATACAGAAGGAGAAGTAACTCATTTTGTATCGGCGATGGGAACTACAGGAACTATAATGGGAGTGTCTACTTATTTAAAAGAACAAAACCCTGAGGTACAAATTGTAGGAGCACAACCTAAAGATGGAGCTAGAATACCAGGAATTCGTAAGTGGTCGCCAGAATACCAACCAAAATTCTTTAATAAAAATAAGGTAGATCAAGTGGTAGAGTTAGATGAAAATGATGCCAAAAACATGACCAGAAAGTTAGCCCAAGAAGAAGGAATTTTTGCAGGAATGAGTAGTGGAGGAGCAGTACATGCAGCGCTTGAAATAGCCAAAACTATTGATAAAGGGGTAATTGTAGCGGTAATTTGTGATAGAGGCGATCGTTATTTATCTTCGGATTTGTTTTAATAAATAGTTTATTTCATATAAAGAATATTCCCGCATAGGCGGGAATATTCAGTTAATTATAATCTTATTAGAAAACCTTTTTTATTCGGTATATATTCTTTTTTAAAACAAATACAAACCTTTTTGGTTAGCTATATTTCATAAACGGTGCTGTAGCCCGTTATTTCCATTTTCCTTTTCCCTTTCCTTTGCTTTTTCCTTTTCCTTTGTTTTTTCGTTTAGACTTATTCTTCTTGGAATTAGCATTATTCTTTAATTGGTGGAACTCCGCAGAACCAGGTTTTATTCCTGCTTGCTTTGCTATGTAACCCCAACCTTTATTTTTATCTCTTCTATAAATGGTAATTATATCATCTATCGGTCTTCTTGATAATTTAGATATCTCCAGAGCCAAATAGATTTCTCCTGCCTTCATTCCTAAACTTACTCTCATGTATTTAATTTTCCTTTCTGAAACATTATAAGAAATGCTCAAACGATTCTTAAAAGTCCCAAAGTCTAGATTAGCATTGGTGTTAATAATATTCAAATCAGAATCTAATTGAAAATTTCCTGTATTAAAAGAAACTTGAGCAGAGGCTGAATAAATAAAAAATGATAGGAGGATAATAAATAAGTTTTTCATGTTTTGGGGTTTAATTAAACAAATCACTTGTGACAAAAAAAACATACCACTGTTTACATCTAGAACAACTGTAATACACCTTATTATAAAAGAACAAAAACTTCTTTTATCCGTGTGTTTAGATATAACAAATGGAATATTTTCGTAATACGTTGGCGAATGTAAAACAAAATAAAAAACCGTACAAAAATGTACAGTTATACTATTAATAAATACGTAATTGTAGCTGTGATTTTTGACAGAGGAGGCCGCTATTTATCTACAGATTTGTTTCAGTAGATTGTCTTTACTTATTTTATAAAATAGAAACTCCCGCTTTGGCGGGAATTTTTAAATTTATACTTTATAAAAAAGTAGACAAGAACAAGAAATTACTTTTAGTCATTGTTATGTGTAATTTACTTATAATTTTCAATTTTATTAATAATATTAATAATTTTTAAGATTTCTTCTTGAGCTTCATTACCGAATTTATTTTTATAACTGTTAATAAATTTAAATTGCTTGAAAAAATCTTTTAAAGAATCAATATTGTTAAAATTAGAGGCTACTAAAAAATCATCAAAATTGTGTTTTATTATGAATTCTAGATCTCTATTTAGTAGGATTTTACTTAAAGATTTATCTGTAGGAGGAATTTCATTTAATATAGTATACATTAAACCGTAGTTTTCTTTTAACAAAAATCTAAGTTTTTTATAAAGAGAAAATATTTCAGGTTTCATTTTAACTATACCTTTTGCTGAATTTAAATAAATAGTTTTGTGTGCTAAGTCTATTTTAAGATTCCTTTCATAAGGGTGACTAACTATTGTATATATTATTTCAGAATTGTAGTTTAAAGATATGCTAAAGGGCAATTTTTCAATTTTATAGGGTATTTGTCTAATAATTGAAGAAGATACAGTGTCTTTATCTACTGTCATAACAATTTCTTCATTAAGACTATTATTTAAATAACTTAATAACATTTCTTTATTGTTAAAAATAACATCAATATTACGACGTAATAACTGATTAAAGGATGTTTCGAGTTTCTTTATCTTATCCTTTTTTAAGTAATTATTATTTTTAGAGATTAACATTTCTCCTTTAGATAATATAAGTTTATCTAAGTCCTTTTGTGTCAAAAGGAAGGGAAATTTAAAAATAAGTTCATTTTTAGATTCATTTACAAGTGATGAAAAATCATATTCTCGTTGATATTTATCATTTAATTCACAGAAAAATTTAACTCTTTGAATAATCTTTTCTTTGAATTCAATATTTGTTTTATCAAAGTTTAGTTTCAATACCATACCGCCATTGTTTTCAAAATTTAATTTTTCATTTTGAGAACATGAGTTGATCGAAATAAAAAGGGCTAATAAATATATATACTTCATTCTAGTTTTTAAATTATGAATTTAGATTTATTATTTAAGTTGTTGAACTATAGTAAAAGTTGTGGTTGATTCAATTTGGGATAAAAGAATAAAAACTTCTTTTATCCGTGTATTTAAATGTGATAAGCGTAGTTTTTAGCAATTTTAATCTTTTTTAGTAAGCGTTAGCGAATATAAAACAAAATAAAAAACCGTACAAAAAATGCACGGTTATACTATTGTATTTCAAGAGTTGTAATTACTTATATTCTATAAAAAGACTCTCTATAGGTTTTCTCACTTTGTGAGTGTTTTGTGAACTATCTTCGTCAGAACGATAACCAACAGGAGCAACTACAGCAGCATTTAACCCAAACTTATCCAAGTCTAATATTTTGTTATAAGCTTCGGTGTCAAAACCCTCCATAGGACAAGCATCTATTTTAAGCTCAGAGCAAGCATTAAGCAAATTGCCCAAAGCAATGTAAACTTGGTTAGAAGTCCATTTGTTTTTTTCAACCAAAGTTCTGCTCGTAACGTCAGATTTAATAAAATCAGCATACCCTTTAAAATTAGAAATGTCTACCTGTTCTATTTCAGATTTTAAAGAGAAATAAGCGTCTATATGGTCATTGGTAACCTTTGTATAATTACAAAACACAAATAAATGAGAAGCATCTGTAATTTGACTCTGTCCGTAAGAAACAGCTTTTAACTGGTCTTTTATTGCACTGTCTTCTATAATCAAAACGGTATACAATTGCAGACCGTAAGAAGAAGGAGCTAATTGAATCGCTCTTTTTAAAAGTTCTATATGCTGTGCTGAAACTTTTTTAGAAACATCAAATTTTTTAGTGGCGTATCGCCACTCAAGGTTGTCTATTAAAGTCATACTATAATTGTTTAAGAATACGACAAAAATAGAAGAGGAGTAGCTACAAAGCCTTTACATATGTTGATTCAGCAATTTTTTACATTTTTTCTTTCCCAAAGGAGTTTGGATAGAAAATCCAAGTAAACGAAACTGTCAGCGAGCTTCGCTGAGCTTTCCTCAACGCAACGAAACCATCAGCGAGCTTCGCTGGTCTTTCCTCAAGGCAACGGAACCATCAGCGAGCTTCGCTGGTCTTTCCTCAAGGCAACGGAACCATCAGCGAGCTTCGCTGAGCTTTCCTCAAGGCAACGAAACCATCAGCGAGCTTCGCTGGTCTTTCCTCAAGGCAACGGAACCATCAGCGAGCTTCGCTGGTCTTTCCTCAAGTCAACGGAACCGTCAGCGAGCTTCGCTGGTCTTTCCTCAACACAACGGAACCATCAGCGTGACACGCTGAACCTTTCTAAGAACAAATAAACTAGGTTTTGAATGTAAACAAACAATTTTCTATTAAAAAGGTAAAAACAACATTCAAACTTTTAGTAAGAGGCTCTTTATTAAATATTTAGTAACTTTAATGTAAGTTACTAAAAATGATTACATGAGAACTCTCTATACCTTAATTGGAGTAGCATATCTTCTGTTCGTAGTGGTGACGTCGTACATGATTTTAGTCGAGCCACTCATAAACGCATGTAAAAAAAGTAAGAAAGAAAAATAATATGTTATTACAAGTGTTTTTTCTTTCATAGCAATTGGATCAAAAGGGTAACCATAGCAACAAATAAAACAAAAGAACTATTATCTAGGCATTTAGCAATGAGCAGAGAATGTGTTTGTACTCTAACACCATTTTCCATAGTTGTTAAAAGAATGGTAACAATGAATACAAAAGTCTTAGTTAGATTAGCTTTTGGCATGCATATTGAAAAGCTCTAGGAAAATTATTTTATTATGAGAACATTTTCAAGGCAAATCACCAAATTATTTTTAATAACATTCTTAACTATTACTTCTATGACAGTAGGGCAAACATCTTTAAAGAAAGTGGATGCATCAATATATCCTAAACCAGAGAAAGGATTTAAACAAATGGTTATAGAAGTTCCTCATTCAGCTAACGATAGTAACAAAAAAATAGAGTTTGTTATTGGAAAATGGATGGAAGTAGATACTTGTAATAAACACGGACTTGTAGGAAATCTAGAGAAAAAGGATCTTAAAGGATGGGGATATTCGTATTATGATTTTACTACCGATGGTGGAGTTATATCTACTAGAAAGGCTTGTTTTGAAAGTAGTACAGTCAGAAAATTTATTTCTAGTCAACCAACAACAGTAAGGTACAACGGGAAATTACCAATTGTAATTTATGTACCAGAAGGTTACGATGTTCAATTTAAGATATTTAAAGCAGAAGATGATGTATATCGTGCTAGTGAGGTAAAACAGAAATAAACTTAAAGCGCTGTGATTTATTACAGCTTTATATAAGAAAAGCAGCAAATACTATTTGCTGCTTTTCTTTTTTATAGAATTAATACACTACTTTTTTTCTTTAATAGGCACTGCATCAAAAGGATCTACCATAGCAACAAATAAAACACAAGGTCCATTATTTAAGCATTTAGCCCTATGTGGTTTCTTTGCAGGACCATAGGCATAAGAACCTGCTTTTAATACCGTGGCTTTTTCTCCTTCGTATTGTACTTCCAAATCTCCAGAAATTAAAATCATTCGTTCAGGAGAATTATGTGTATGATATATAACTTCTGTATTAGGTTCAATTCTAAAGAAAAAATCTAAATTAGGTTTAGCTATATCACCATGAAGTATTGTAAAAGAACAGTTAGGAAAGAAATCAGGAGCAGGAAGCCATTTCAAACTCTTATCATTAACAGTTGTAGCAATAGAAGTTTCAGTATTTGAAACACCGTTGCTTTGAGCATTTAATCCGATAGCTAAAAAAGCTAGGATAAGGGTTAACAGGTTTAGTTTGTTTGTTTTCATCTTGTTGATTTTTAAGTATTTAATATAGTTAAAATATTTAAAAAATCAAATACTATAGTTGAAGCAATCAACCAGAATTTATATGTAGAAGCTTTTATTTCTTTGGCATTGGAATTTTATTTCTGAAATCAAAAGCAACTTCTGAAGTACCATTTTTTTGTAAATAATCTAATTTATCAACCGCTTTTTGTATTGTAGGATATTCACCTTCAGGTACCCACCACATTGCAGTATATACTTTTCCGTATGATTGAAACCATTCTTTTCTTCTTTTCAAGAAATCCGTATGAAAAGTCTTGTACACAAAGTCACCCAAAGTCTCAATAGATTCCCAAACAGAAACATTAATAATTACCTGTTCGTCATTATAAGGATTGAAACTTGTTGCGTCATTATTCTCGTCTTTTAGCCTCCAAATAAAACCCTCACTGTTTTCAGCTAAATTGTTTACACGGTCTAAATTATCCACAAACTCTTTCATAATAGGGTCTTCAATATTTACTCCTTTCATTCGAGCTACATTGATTTCTGCTATATGGTACTTTTTCATAGGTGTGGTTTATTTTCAATTAAAATCATATTCATTTTTTCCAAACATTTGTTCAAATGAATGACTTTTTACCAAATCATTGTAAAACAATACATCATTACAATCATTTATAACTTTTTCATCATCAAGTTTGCTAATATAAATAGCATATTTTGGTGATATTGGATAATATAATTCAAATTCTTTCAATTCTTCTGTCTCATTGAGTGGTGCTTTAACATTAAAAATAGGCTGGTCACTTGTAATAAAATTTAAAGAAGTGTTGTTTTTTAATAGTTTAATTTTACCATTATTGTAAATCCAATTACCTGTAATTTCGCCATAAATAAAAGATAGAATAATTGACATTTTTTCTAAATCAAATTGTTTATTTTCTAATTCAGCATAATTTATGTTTTTACGCATTTTCTTCGTTCGGGTATATTGTACTCCTAAAAATAAACTTAACTGATGTTTATACTTATCTTCTTTTAAAAATTCAATGCTCCCATTTTGTAGTTTTTTTAGACAAAATTTACCGTACTCTTCCACTCTTGTATGTAAATCTTCAATTCCACATTTAATCAAATATTCATTATTTGAATTAGAAATTTCGTGGTATACGTTAAATATGAGACTCATAGATTTTGCAACATTTGGAATCATCCCCTTAATTATATACTGCAAGAATTTAATTTCTTCAGGGCCTAATTTGTAAGATTTGTAAAAAAATCTTTCTTGTGCTACTCTGCCCAATGATGTATAAAAAGTTTTACCTTTTCTTTGACAACAGATTTTACTATTTAATGTCCAGGGTTTTAGATATTCTTTCCAAACATAATGATGATGTTTTTTTAATTCTTGCACTATAATTTGGTTTTTCAGAGATTACACACAACGGTTTGCGTATATGAAAAGTAGTGGTTTTGTTAGTTGGGACTTTCCAGATGGAGTTATTGTTTAGTTTTAATTCGTTTAACCATTAGCCGCTATTTTTTATATACGTTGTTATGCATAGTTATTTTCTCATTGCGTTATAAATCAACTTTCCAATTCCGCCTCTTTCTTTTATTTTATCATAAACTCCAGCACCTCCGATACTCTTTTTACGTTTAGATTTCGCCTTTAATTTCTTCTTTCTTTTATCTAATTTAGTTTCGTTTTTCTTTTTGCTTGCTGATTTTCTTCTATTCAGAGCGTTTAGTCTTGAATCAAAAAAGTCAGTTAGAGATTCCTTTTCAGACTCACTTAAATAGCCATTTTTGTCAAAATCCGTTATTTCAAACTTTTTTACTATTTCAGTTAATTGTTCAAAACTAAGCTTCAGATTTTTTGCTAATTCAGAGTTTGTTGAGTTGAGATTATCAGATAAAAATTTAGTAATCAGTTCATCATTTCTTTTCCGAGATTCGGTAATCAAAACTCTATTTTGAGGTTTCTTATAGCTTTTCCCATTTTTTCTGTAAGCTTTTAATTCCTCTTTAATTTGGCTGTGTAAAATTTCAAGTTCATTTTTCTTACTATTTGAACGAACTCTTTTCCATAATTTATTCAAATCTTTTGCAGAAAAAGAATCTTGTTTAAAAAATTTTTCTATTTGAATTTGATGTTCGTTCATAATTATGTACAACTTGTTATAAGAGAACAAAAACTACTTTTATCCGGAGTATTGAAGGTGATAAATGGAAGTTTTAGCAATTTTATTCTTCTTGTTTCAAGCATCCAATATAAAACAAAATTATGTTGTTGCCTAGTAGTAAAAGAGCTCTTTTTCAGTTTGTCAATTTAATTATGAAAATAAAAATTGGGTAAATAAAAAATAATACTATAACTTTGCCTCGTTCATTAACGTATTGATGTTATCAAGAAAGGTGGAGGGAATAGACCCTTTGAAACCTTAGCAACCCTTTGTGCAAACAAAGAAGGTGCTACATTCTACTGCTTCGGCAGAGAGATAACGAAAAGAATTTTACTTCCTCTTTTCCTGATAACATTACACTAAATATCAGGAATGTCAAACATTTATCAAGAAATACAAAAACGAATCCTCGTGCTCGATGGCGCTATGGGAACCATGCTTCAGGAATATAAATTTACTGAAGAAGATTTTCGTGGAGAACGTTTTAAAGACTACCCAACGCCGTTGCAAGGAAACAATGATTTGTTGTCCATCACACAACCAGAAGCTGTAAAAGAAGTTCATAGAAAATACTTTGCTGCAGGAGCAGACATTGTAGAAACCAACACTTTTTCAGGAACTACTATCGCCATGGCAGATTACCAAATGGAAGATTTGGTATATGAGTTAAATTATGAATCTGCCAAAATAGCCAAAGAAGTAGCTGACGAGTTCACCGAAAAAGAACCACACAAACCTCGATTTGTAGCAGGCTCTATAGGGCCTACCAACCGTACGGCAAGCATGTCTCCAGATGTAAACGATCCAGGATACAGAGCAGTAACTTTTGACGAGCTGCGCATTGCGTATAAGCAACAAGTAGAAGCGTTGATAGATGGAGGATCAGATATCTTGTTAGTAGAAACTGTGTTTGATACCCTAAACGCTAAAGCTGCATTATTTGCTATTGAAGAGGTAAAAGCTGAACGAAACATAGAAATTCCTATCATGGTTTCTGGTACGATTACCGATGCTTCTGGGAGAACGTTGTCAGGACAAACAGCTGAGGCTTTTTTAATTTCTATTTCTCATATTCCACTACTATCTGTAGGATTCAATTGCGCTTTAGGAGCCAATTTATTACAGCCTCACTTAGAGGCGATAGCCTCTAAAACGGACTTTGCTATTTCTGCTCATCCAAATGCTGGATTACCCAATGCCTTTGGAGAATATGACGAAACTCCAGAAGAAACAGCGGAGCAAATAGAAGAATACTTAAAGAAAAATTTAATCAACATTATAGGAGGGTGCTGTGGCACCACGCCTAAACATATTTCAGCGATTGCAGCAATAGCCGCGAAGTATAAACCACGAAAAGCTGAATTTGTTGCAGCAGTACAAAATAGTTAGTAGATGAGTGAGGAAAGAAGATACATGAAATTATCGGGGTTAGAACCGTTAATTATTACACCCGAAAGTAATTTTATCAATGTAGGTGAGCGTACAAACGTAGCAGGATCGCGTAAATTTCTTCGATTAATTAAAGAAGAAAAGTTTGATGAAGCCTTAGCGATTGCACGTCATCAAGTAGATGGAGGGGCGCAAATCATCGATATTAATATGGATGATGGTTTAATTGAGGGAAAAGAAGCCATGGTACGTTTCTTAAACTTAATAGCCTCTGAACCTGATATTGCTAGAGTTCCTATTATGATTGATAGTTCTAAATGGGAAATCATTGAAGCTGGATTGCGAGTAGTACAAGGAAAATCGGTTGTAAATTCCATTTCTTTAAAAGAAGGAGAAGAAAAGTTTATTTGGGAAGCTACGCAGATTAAACGATATGGAGCCGCAGTAATTATCATGGCTTTTGATGAAGTAGGACAAGCAGATACTTACGAGCGAAGAATTGAAATTGCAGAGCGTTCGTATAACATATTAACTGACATTGTCGGTTTTCCGCCAGAAGATATCATTTTCGATTTAAATATTTTCCCAGTGGCAACTGGAATGGAAGAGCATCGAAAAAACGCACTAGATTTTATTGAAGCTACCCGATGGGTGCGCGAAAATTTACCGCATGTTAGTGTGAGTGGAGGAGTAAGTAATGTATCATTTTCATTTAGAGGAAATAATGTCGTTCGTGAAGCGATGCATTCGGTATTCTTATACTATGCCATTAAAGCAGGAATGAATATGGGAATTGTGAATCCGACAATGTTAGAAGTCTACGATGATATTCCGAAGGATTTATTAGAACATATTGAAGATGTTGTTTTAGATAGAAGAGATGATGCAACTGAACGCTTATTAGAGTTTGCAGAAACGGTAAAAGGAACTAAAAAAGAAAGTAGTGAGCAGGTTTTAGAATGGAGAAGTTTACCGTTGCAAGACCGTATAACACACTCTTTAGTAAAAGGAATAGATGCTTTTATTGAAGAAGATGCAGAAGAAGCACGCTTAAGTGTAGCGAAACCATTACATGTAATTGAAGGACATTTAATGACGGGGATGAATGTAGTAGGAGACTTGTTTGGTGCAGGGAAAATGTTTTTACCACAAGTAGTAAAATCTGCCCGAGTAATGAAAAAAGCAGTTGCTTACTTAAACCCGTTTATTGAAGCTGAAAAAAGCGAGGAACAGCAAGCTATTGGAAAAATATTGATGGCGACCGTAAAAGGAGATGTACACGATATTGGTAAAAACATTGTATCAGTAGTATTAGGCTGTAACAATTATGAGATTGTTGATTTAGGTGTGATGGTTCCACCAGAAAAAATCATAGAAACCGCTAAAAAAGAGAAGGTAGATGCTATTGGTTTAAGCGGATTGATAACGCCTTCGTTGGATGAAATGGTGTATTTAGCCAAAGAAATGGAACGTCAAAATTTAGAAATTCCACTATTGATTGGTGGGGCAACTACCTCAAAAGCACATACGGCTGTAAAAATAGACACACAGTATAAAAATGCAGTAGTACACGTTAATGATGCTTCAAGAGCGGTAACCGTAGTAGGAGATTTGTTGAACCAAGAAACCTCTAATGAATACGTAGCCAAATTGAAGAAAGATTACGAAGAATTTCGTGATAAGTTCTTAAAACGAGGAAAACAAAAGCATTACATACCTATTGCAGAAGCAAGAGAGCGAAAATTTAAAATAGATTGGGATACTACGAATATTACCAAGCCTAGAGAACTAGGAATACAAAAACTAGAACAAGTAAGTTTAAAAGATTTGGTACCGTATTTTGATTGGAGTCCGTTTTTCCGTTCGTGGGATTTACACGGAAAGTTTCCTGATATTTTAGAAGATGAAGTAGTAGGGGTAGAGGCAACTAATTTGTTTGCAGATGCTCAAAAAATGTTACAACAAATTATAGAAAAGCAAGCATTAAAGCCCAAAGCTATTTTTGGTTTGTTTGAGGCAAACTCTATTAACGATGATGATATTTCAGTTCAAAAGAAAGGAAAAGAAGTCGCCATATTTAGAACCTTACGTCAGCAATTAAAAAAGCGTGAAGGTAAACCAAGTTTTGCCTTAGCTGATTTTATTGCGCCTAAGGAAACAGATAGATCGGATTATATAGGAGCTTTCTGTACAGCCATTTTTGGTGCTGATGAATTAGCGCTACAATACAAAGAAAATCACGACGATTACAATGCAATTATGGCACAAGCTATTGCTGATCGTTTTGCTGAAGCTTTTGCTGAATATTTGCATCACAGAGTAAGAACAAAACATTGGGGTTATGCTTCCGAAGAAAATTTAACGAATGATGAATTAATAAAAGAAGATTATAAAGGAATTCGTCCTGCTCCCGGATACCCTGCATGTCCAGATCATTTAGAAAAAGAAACGATTTGGGAACTTTTACAAGTTGAAGAAAATATAGGGGTTAGCTTAACAGAAAGTTTAGCCATGTGGCCAGCAGCAGCAGTTTCAGGATATTATTTTGCCAATGAAGAAGCTAAATATTTCGGGTTGGGTAAAATAACAGACGACCAAGTAAGAGATTTTGCAGAGCGGAAAAACATTCCCTTAGAAAAAGCCAGAAAATGGTTACACCCAAACATATCAGATAATTAAGAATAATTTAAAAATAAACAAACAAAAGAGCGTATTTAATTAACAATAAGTTTTAAGTTAGGTAAACTAAAAACTACAAAACAGTAGTAATATTGCCATATAAAAAATCAATAAAATTAGACAAATGAAAAAGTATAATTTAGAGATTCGATTTGCAATACAGCTACTGGTAATGGCAGCAATATCGTTGATTGCAGCTTCATTGGTATAGTTAAATACGCCTTTATAAGATACACTTATGAAGGTAATAGAACATTTAGAAAAAGCTAACGGAACATCGTTGTTTTCGTTTGAAATACTTCCACCGTTAAAGGGAGATACAATAGAGTCAATATTTAAAAATATTGATCCATTAATGGAGTTTAATCCGCCGTTTATAGACGTAACTTACCATCGTGAAGAATACGTGTATAAAGAGTTAGGAGACGGACTCTTAAAAAAACAAGTTGTAAAAAAACGTCCGGGTACTGTCGGTATTTGTGCGGCTATTCAAAATAAATACCAAGTAGATGCTATTCCGCATATTTTATGTGGAGGGTTTACCAAAGAAGACACTGAAAACTTCTTAATAGACCTCGATTTTTTAGGAATTGATAACGTAGTTGCATTACGTGGTGATGCAGTAAAAAGCGAAACTTATTTTAAACCAGAAAATGATGGACATGCGTATGCAAGTGAGTTAGTTACACAAATAGAGAACTTAAATAAAGGAAGGTATTTGGATGATGACTTGCAAAACTCATCAAAAACTGATTTTTGTATTGGTGTAGCAGGGTATCCTGAAAAGCACATGGAAGCGCCAAGTTTAGATTCTGATATTCACTTTTTAAAGAAGAAGATAAAAAATGGAGCAAACTATGTGGTAACACAAATGTTTTTCGATAATCAAAAGTATTTTGAGTTTGTAGAAAAATGTAGAGAAGAAGGTATAACTGTTCCAATTATTCCGGGTTTAAAACCTATTTCAACCAAAAAACAGTTGAATTTAATTCCGCACCGTTTTAAGGTAGATTTACCTGATGCATTGGTAAAAGAGGTTGTGAATTGTAAGAGTAACGCAGAGGTACGACAAGTAGGAGTAGAGTGGTGTATTGCTCAAAGTAAAGAGTTACAACAGAAAGGTGTACCTATTTTACATTATTATTCAATGGGAAGATCAACTAATATTCAAAAAATTGCAGAAGCAGTTTTCTAAGATAAATCGTCATTTCGAACCGAAGGAGAAACCGTAAGGTTTAGCGAAGCTAAATCTCATTAAAGTGAGTTACTCATTTTTTTAAAATTTCTCACACTTTGTTTAACTCGATTCTAAATGACGTTAACAAGAGTTTTTTTGTTACTATATTATCTATGTCATTCCGAACGGTAGAGAGGTATCGTCTTTTATGTGACAAAATTGAAAGTAATATATTTACGTGTTAAATAATGAAAAGATGAAATTGCCATTATATCAAATAGACGCTTTTACAGATAAAGTTTTTGGAGGAAATCCAGCATGTGTTGTTCCGTTACAAGATTGGTTACCAGATGAAGTTCTTTTAAAAATAGCAAAAGAAAATGCGGTGGCAGAAACAGCATTTTTTGTTGATAAAGGAAAGAAAATACATTTAAGGTGGTTTACTCCAGAAATTGAAATGGATTTATGCGGGCATGCAACACTTGCTACAGCTCATTGTTTACATTCAATTTTAAATTATCCTCATAACGAAATAGTATTTGAAACATTAAGTGGTGATTTAATTATTACGATTGAAAAGGACTTTTATTCGATGGATTTGCCATCTCGAATGCCTGTTGCTTCTGAGTTACCTGAAATCATTCAGAAGTCTTTAAATATACAACCTAAAGAGGTTTTAAAATCTAGAGATTATGTATTAGTATATGATTCTGAAGAGGAAATAAAAAATATAAAAGTAGATAGACAGACCTTTGATCAAATAAATTTAGATCCAGGAGGGATAGTAGTTACAGCTGTAGGAAATAATTCCGATTTTGTATCAAGGTATTTTACACCACAATCCTCTATTTTAGAAGATCCTGTTACTGGTTCTTCTCATTGTTCATTGGTGCCATTTTGGAGTTCTCGATTGAATAAAGATAATCTTGATGCAATACAAGCTTCTGAAAGAGTAGGAGTATTAAAGTGCCAAAATAAAAAGGATAGGGTCATAATTAGCGGTAAAGCTAAAACGTATTCAGAAGGAAACTTATGGATAGAATAACTAGTATTTAAAGAATTGTCATTTCGAACCGAAGGAGAAACCGTAAGGTTCAGCGAAGCTAAATCTCATTAAAGTGAGTTACTCATTTGCTTAAGATTTCTCACACTTCGTTTCACTTGGTTCGAAATGACAAGAAGTAATCGGTTTGTCGACTCACAGATTGCTTCACTCTGTTCGCAATGACGTACTTATCTTCTTATAAGTAATTATTAATTGCTCTTAGCCTTTATAAAATCAGAAATTAAATAACTAATATATTTTCCTACTTGTCCGTTAGCAACGTCATCTTTAACAACTGCTGGAGCACCTTCACAAATGTGTAAATAAGAAGCATTTTGTAGCTTCCCAAAATAATGTGTGAATCTACGTGCTTGTTGTGGTGTAAATCCGCTAGGTGTCATGGCACTACTAGGAAAGTGTTGCACACAATCCAAATCGATTTCAATTCCGAAAGGAGTATTTTCTATAAAACTTTCAGCGCGTTGTAACTCACCATTAAAAGAAGTAGACTGATATACTTCTAACTCTTCAAAGGTGTTGTACTCTAAGTTTAAACTATCATGAATCATTTCAAAAACATACTGAGGCGTGTAGTTTTCATGCAGTCCAAACATAAAGTAGTTCTTAATAAAACCCTCTTGTAAAGCATACGAAAATCCGTTACCACTATGGCGCTCTTCCAAACGACGTAAATCGGTATGCGCATCTAGGTTAATTACATTTACAGGTTGTTCCTTTCCTTCTGAAAGTCCTTTAATGTTTCCGTAAGCGTTGTTATGACCTCCACCAATAATAATTGGTGTTTTACCACTTTTAACAATGACTTTGATAAGGTTAGAAAGTTCTTTATCAATTGCTTTTACTAATAAATCACCTTTCTCTCTGTCGTTAACGTCAAAGCTATATACATCGTCTAAACAATCTAAATATCCTAAAACTAGGATGTTATTTCCGTCGATAAACTGATTCTGCTGTGTGTTTAAAAATGCTTTTAAAGCAGGAACAAAAGCAGTATGTGCACCACCATTTCCACCATTCATACGAACCCCAATATCTTCGGGAACTCCTAAAATAACAAAAGAAGCAGTTGAGTTTTTAAGTTCCTCTTGTAGCTCTTTTTTAGAGTCGATTACAGCAACGCACTCTCCTAATTTTGTTTCACCTTCACGTGGGGTTACAAACTCTTGTATTTCTTTTTCGTTGAATATTGTTAGCATATTGTATTGTCTTTTTAGAAAACGTCATTTCGAACTGAAGTGTAACGAAAGGAGAAATCTCAAGAATGTTCGTAACTCACCTTAATGATATTCTTCGTTATCATTCGGAATGACAGGGTATAATTTACATTTCTTTTCCGTTGATGAATACTGAATCTATTAAATTACTTCCGAAGGAATACGGTAAAAATCCATACGAAGGAATTTCTTTAGTAAGAATTAAATTCGCTTTTTTTCCTTTAGTAATACTTCCAACCTCATCAGATAAATTCATTGCATACGCTCCGTTAATTGTTGCTGCATTAATAGCTTCTTCTGGTGTCATTTTCATTTTAATACAAGCCGTTGCTACTACAAAGTTCATGTTTCCTGATGGAGTAGACCCTGGATTGTAATCGGTAGCTAAGGCTAAAGGCAACCCAGCATTCATAATATCACGTGCAGGTGTGTACGGAATACTTAAAAAATACGAGCAAGATGGTAAGGCAACAGGCATGGTTTGCGTTCCTTTCAATGCTTCAATATCTTCTGTATTCATAACTTCTAAATGGTCTACAGATAAGGCATTGTGTTTTACACTTACCTGAACACCTCCAATAGTTGTAAACTGATTTACGTGTACTTTCGGTATTAACCCGTATTGTTGAGCGGCGGTTAAAATTCTGTCGGTATCTTCTACCGAGAAATATCCTGTTTCACAGAAAGCATCTACAAAATCAGCAAGGTTTTCTTCGGCAACTTTAGGTAGCATTTCATCAATAATTAAATTGATGTATCCTTCTTTATTGTTTTTATATTCAGTAGGAAAGGCATGTGCTCCTAAAAAGGTAGCTTTTACAGGAATGTTATAATTCTCGCGTAGCTTCTTAATAACACGCAACATTTTTAATTCAGCGTCTACGGTTAAACCATATCCTGATTTTATTTCAACTGCTCCAGTACCTAAAGCAATAACTTCTTCTAATCGTTTTGCCGATTGTTGGTATAATTCTTCTTCTGATGTTTCTTGTAATTTCTTTGCAGAGTTTACGATACCACCACCACGATTGGCAATTTCTTCATAACTCAATCCGTTAATTCTATCCACAAACTCTTGTTCACGATTTCCTGCATATACAATGTGTGTATGCGAATCGCACCAAGTAGGTAACATCATTTTACCAGTACAATCCACAGTTTTATCAGCAGAAGTAGGGGCTTTTTTCATGCTTCCATAGTCAGTAATAATACCATTTTCAACCAATAAAAAAGCGTTTTTTATGGTAGGTAAAATGTTCATCGAAGCTCCTGATACTTTTTTAGTACTTGTTTCTCTAATTTGGATTAATTCTTTGATGTTTATGAATAAAGTTGTCATGTTGAATGCTTAAATTTGTTAGACAAACTTACGGTAAAAACTACAATTTATGATACATTTTTTAGGAGTGATTTGCGTTTTAATACTCTTTTCTATTTCGTTAATTCACGTTTATTGGGCTTTTGGTGGAACTTTATGGGTAGATGCTGTAATACCTACTAAAACAGCAAATGAAAAAGCGATGAATCCACCTAAAGCACTAACTTTTGTAGTAGCTATAGTAATAGGTGCTTTTGCGGTTGTGTATGCAGAAAAAATACAGCTATTAATACTGAACTCAATGCCTACATGGCTACAAAACTATGGGCTTTATGTTGTAGCCAGTATTTTTATAATCAGAGCTATAGGAGATTTTAAATATGTAGGTTTTTTTAAGAAAGTTAAAGCAACTGAATTCGCAATAAATGATACCAAGTATTTTTCTCCACTATGTTTATTTTTAGGAGTGGTGGGGTTATTGATAGCATTTTAAAGTAAATTATTAAGATAATATAATAAACTTACTTAATAGTTGATTTTTAAGTGTTTAGCAGGTTTCTTTTAGTTGTTCCATTACTATTTTTTCTCTTTCTGATAATTCAATCAATATTTCAGAAGCATAATTAATATATTTAATATCTTTTGTTTCTCCTATTTCGTTGAATAAATCTGCAACGTTTGTCCATAATTTAGCAATAGCACTGTATTCTTCGCTCGATTTAATTAAAGTTTTAGAGTTAAGAAGTTCTCCACTTTCTTTAAGAAAATTACTATACATTTTTCTAAATAATGAACCTCCCGTACCTCCATTTTCCATAAGAGATGCAGAAGTTTGAAAATCCCTTTTTATATCCTTACTGGTTTCAAACCACGTTTTAATTTCTTTACTCGTTTTAAATATTCCTTTATAGCCAATATTCTTAATAGGTGGATTTAAAAAATCAGTAGCATTATTGTAAATAGCAGGTCTAATGATGTTTTTTAAATCAGGTGTTTTTTCTTTTTTAGAAATAGTATAAGAAAGGTTTTTGGAAGACATAGGCCCCTTTTCATTTCTTGCTAGTTCTAAGTTTTTTAGTGTAGTTTTAGCATCTCTACCTTGTTGATTTGTATCGTTTAAATATGCTAATTGGTCATCATACCCATAGATTGAAGCATAATGACCTGCAAAATGAATTTTTGTAGTAAAATAATCTAAATGATAACAATCTAATTTTAAGCCTACTGCTTTTCCTTGTGCTATATATTGCTGAACATTTTTCCACGCTTTTTTTATAGAGGAAGTCTCTTTGACCTCTAAATTTAAGTTTAGGTTTCTACAAATATTTTCGGTCAAAACATCTGGTTTAACTCTACCACCTATAAAGGGGAAGTCCATAATCTTCATATTCCAAAAAATATACCCTAAACCTTCTCCGAGTCCAAACAACATGGGTTCTGAAAGGTTAATATCAAGTTGATATAATAAACTCCCTGTAGTGGTAGTTTCGCAATGTTGACCGTTAAATGGCTTGAAATCTTTTATTATCATAATTTTTTTATTGTGATAACACAAAGCTATTAGTAGTTTGTGACAACCCTATGTCAACTATAAATTAAAAAAGCAGTATGAGTTAAGACTCATACCGCTTTTTTTAGATATTAATGTGCAGTGGTTTTTTTATTTCAAGTTCTCTTTAAAGAATACTTCAAGCTTAGCAAACGGAATTACATCTATTTTATCATATAAATCAGTGTGAACTGCGTTAGGAATAATCATTAACTCCTTGGGTTCTGCAGCAGCCTTAATAGCATCTTCACTAAAATACCTAGAATGTGCATTTTCTCCTGCAATTACTAAAATTGGTCTTGGAGAAATTTCCTCGATGTATGTCATAATTGGCATGTTCATCAATGAAATTGGGGTCGTCATCGTCCATGATCCATTTGAGTTTATAGAACGTGGATGAAAACCTCTTTCTGTCTTGTAATAACTAACATATCCTTGAACAAATTCAGGTTCTTCTCCTGTTAATTGATCTGCTGAAGGAAGTCCTGCTGGACTATATGCAGGTTCACCATTTTCAGCATCAGCCCAACGTTGCTGACTTAGTTGTTCTAACATCTGTGTACGTTGCTCTGGGGTTACACTGTCGAAGTAGCCTTTTGCTGTTACACGAGACATATCGTACATACTTGCTACTGCCACAGCTTTAACACGTTTGTCTACAGCAGCTGCATTCAAAGCAAATCCTCCAAATCCACAAATTCCCATAATTCCAACACGGTTTCGATCAACATAGGATAAAGTCCCAAGAAAATCAATTGCTGCACTTAAGTCTTCTGTAAATATTTCAGGTGATGCAACATTTCTTGGTTTTCCTCCACTTTCACCTGTAAATGAAGGATCGAATGCTACCACAACAAATCCACGTTGGGCAAGTTGATTAGCATATAATCCAGATG
Source organism: Tenacibaculum sp. DPLXC6 (assembly GCF_056815515.1). NCBI lineage: Bacteria > Pseudomonadati > Bacteroidota > Flavobacteriia > Flavobacteriales > Flavobacteriaceae > Tenacibaculum > Tenacibaculum sp. DPLXC6. The sequence goes on along the minus strand of NZ_CP141806.1, from coordinate 719,201 downwards.
ATTGTTCTTTTACAGCACCATAAGGTCCGCTGGTAGCTAAAGCAGGTAACTTTTCGTTTCCTTTATTTTTAGGAGAGTATAAATCACCAGTTAATGTTATTCCATATCGGTTTTTAAAAGTAACCTTTTCTCGTGTTACGTTTTCACTTAATTCAAACGTATAATGTTCTGTTTCTTGATACATGTTTTCTGTTTTTTTAATAGTATTATTCTGACCGTTTGAGTAGCTCACACATAAAAGTGTAGCTATTGCTAGTATTAACGCTCTCATTATTTATCTTTTAAATACTCTTTATCTGTAACAGCTTCTTTCCAGTCTACAATTCCTTTTTCAACATTTGGTACAATGTAGAGCTGTTGCAAGCCAACATTAGGACTAGCACCATGCCAGTGATTTACATTTGGTGGACATTTTACTACATCTCCTTTTTTAATAGTCTCAATCGGTCCTCCTTCAATTTGATGATAACCTACACCATCTGTTATAATTAAGATTTGTCCAGCAGGATGACTATGCCAATTGCTTCTAGCACCAGGTTCAAAATAGACATTACCTACTGCTGTGGTAAATACAGAGTCGGGAGCTACTAGTCCATAGTTAAAGGCATTTCCTGTAAATAGTTCATTTGATCCTTTCTCGCCTTTAGGAAAGATAGCGTCTAGTTTATTTTTGTCTGTTTTCATATTTTCTTGTTTTTTTTCGGTGTTTGAATTGCAAGCGGTTATCAGAAATAAACTTCCTGTGAGTATTGCAATCGTTTTGATGTACTTGTTCATATCTTTTAATTTTTGTGTTATTGTTCCAATTCAATAGTTACGGTAATTTTTTCTTTCGCTCTGAAATACTCTATTCCGTTTGTGATTTTCCCCAAGGGAATCAATCCGTTGGAATAACTGAAATCCTTATAAAACAGAGCGATATTTCCCCACGGTGCATACAGTGTAATATCGCCTTCGGACGGTTTAAAACCTTTGGGTGCATCTTCGGTGGAAAGTTTTTTGGACGGGTAAAATATTTTTTCCGTGTTGGCGTAATCGTCCATTTCAACAGTAATCGGAAGCATTGTGGCGAAATCCCTGCTCGTAGGGTTGTCGTACAAAATTGCAGTTGCCGTATTTTCTCCTATCGTTATTTTTAGTTTCATAGATTCCTGTTTTGGTTTGTTTAATTTCTTGTCCTTATTACAAGCGTGCAGTTGCGTACAACTCACTAAAAGAATAATTGTATAAATCAACTTCTTCATACTCATTCAATGTTTTTTATGAATTTTGCAGGTATACCACCTACGATTACATTGTCGGGAACATCTTTGGAAACGACAGCACCTGAAGCAACTACCGAATTTTCGCCAATGGTTACGCCTTGTAAAATTGTGGCATTTGCACCAATCCAAGCGTTTCTTTTGATGTGGATAGGTTTCGGTACGAGTGCGTGTCTGTTTTCGGGTTCTAAAGGGTGTCCTTCCGACAACAAACTGACTTTTGGTGCTATCAGTACATTATCTTCAATGGTAATGCCGCCTAAATCCAAAAACACACAATCAAAGTTGATGAATACGTTTTTGCCGATTTTGGTATGCTTTCCGTAATTGATGTAAAGCGGTGTAAATACGGCTGTACTTTCGTGAATTTCCGAACCTGTGATTTGCCTTAATAATTTTCTGACTTCACCTGGGTCATCCGAATTGTTCATTTGCACGAGCAGTTTTTTCGTGTCGTATGAAGCATTTCTTAATTCCTTTCGTTGGCTGTCGCTGGACGGAATAATTTCTCCGTTTCTCAATCGCTCAAAAATATCTGACTTATCCATCTTTGTATTTTTATAATACAAAGGTCGGACGATTTTAATAGATGCTGTTAAAGATTTTCAAACCAATGATTATGAAATTCAAACTTTTTCTAACCGAACAGAAGATGGACTTGCTCCTGTTTGCTTTTTGAAGAAATTATTAAAGTAAGTTGGGTACTCAAATCCCAAAGCGTATGCGATTTCAGAAATATTCCAATCGGTATTTTGTAAAATGGCTTTAGCTTCATTTGTAATACGTTCTGAAATATGGGTTGTGGTGGTTTTTCCCGTAACCTCCTTTACGGCTCTATTTAGGTAATTGACATGTACCGAAAGGTGTTTCGCATAATCTTTGGCGGTTCTTAATAGAAGCGGTCTATCGGGACTTTCCACAGGAAATTGCCTTTCTAAGAGTTCCATAAAAACATTGGTTAATCGTTCTGCTCCGTTCTTGTCTTGGTTGTAGTTTTCAGACGGTTTTAATTTTAGGGATTCGTGTAAAATCAAGTCTATATAGTTGCGAATCAGGTCATCTTTATGCTCATAGTCAGATTGTTGTTCTTCAATCATTTTTTGGAAAATGCTGTTTAAAAACTTTCGCTGTTGTTCTGAAATATCCAAAATCGGTGTGCCGCCCATTTTAAACAAAGGCGATTTTTGCAAGGTTTCCGAATGTTTTCCCGAAGTGTAAAAGTCTTCTGAAAATAGAATGGTGTAGCCCACATATTGGGTGGAAAGTGTTTCCCAAGAGTAGGGAATGTTTGGATTCCCAAAAAACAAAATAGTCCCTTCGGCATCAAAACTCCTGTTGGCATAATGAATACGGCTTTTTCCCGTGGTCAGACAGATTTTATAAAAATCTTTTCGGCTGTATGCCTTGGTAGCATTACCATCTTTTTCAATCTGAAAGACATTAAATCCTTTTAGTTTTAACTCGCTGTTATATGTTGATAAGATTCTTGACATAATACAAAGTTAAGAAATTCAAACAAGTCAGTGTTTTAGTTCTACATCTTTTTTCTTTCGAGCGCTGGCAAGAAACAGCACATTTGGTTTTTTACTCACATTACATTCATTTTATATAGGTGTTTGTGAATCGCTTCGCTTATTTCAGCGTTGGTTTTTGTATGTAGGCAAAACCAAATGTGCTGTTTGCGCGGTGGGCTTTTCAGCTTGCAGCCAACTTGTTTATATATGTGTAAAATACGTCGTTATACAACCAAAAAGTAAAGTATAAGAGTACCTTTATTGTTCTTTTATTTTTGTTGCTATTCTCCTTGTAAGGGAAATTAAAAAAGGAAGCCATAGCAATTTCACTCTCCCAAATATAAAAAAATAAACACAAGAAAGGATGCGACTTTTATAGGTACAACATCTTATATCTAAGGAGAGCAACACCAAACAAGTAAAAAGCTAAAAATAGGTGCGTGTGTAGAAAAATGTTTGTTAGCATAGTATGCCATATTCTTTTAAAGGTATTGTACATCAGTTAGTTATTTGTTTTTTCTTTTATACATATAAAACATGTATTCGTGATTGATTATCAGTCGTTTACTACCTTTTTTTTAAAACGTGCTTATTAATTTCTCAACTTTATAACAGTAAATGATATGAAATAAAAGCAATAAGAGCAGTAGGGGACTTTAAAAAACTGCATTCGTACTCAGGTAAAGCCTATGTTTGTTAGATATATAATGTATTTGATTAGGTTTTTAATCTGCTGTCGAAAATAATTTAGTAAACATTAAATACAATATATTATGAAAAATTCTCAATTCCCCTACGGCATTAACGCTTGGATCTTTTTAAATGAAGATGAACCACCAAAGACAAACTACAAAAGTCCTGATAGTTGTTTTCAATCGCTTATTAAACACAAAGTATACGATAGTGTAACATCACTTGGAATAGCCTTTTTTGAGGTAGTTCCAGCCACCAAAGGATCAACCATTAAAATGGGAGACTCATCACATCCGGGTGGACTTACGAATCAAGATTATTTAAACTATGTACTTAAGGATGCTCGACAAGTGAATCCGAATATAAAGTTTTTAGCAACGATGGTCTATTCGGGAGATAATACACTGGCGTCTATTTTTTCTCCTGGTGGAAACGAACAAGAAGAAGCAACTAATTTTGCTAATAATCTGGTAGCTTATTTAAAAGAGAATGGAATGAATGGATTAGACATTGACTGGGAAGGTAATGTGTCTACACGTATGACTCAATCTCAATTTAAAGTCTTGTTTTCTACAATTCGCTCTGTGTTTGATAAACAGCCAGTAAAATATTACTTATCGTTCACTCCTGCATGGCCAACAAATTCAATTGATTATCCAACTGTAAATAACGCATTTGATTTTGTATCACCACAGTTTTATGATGGTACACCGTTATCAAGCTTTATAAATGCAGGGATATCACCAGATAAAATTGGTTATGGAGCGCAATTTGAACCAGGAAATGCAGCACCAAACTCTAGTGCTCAACAAGTTTGGAATAGAGTTTCTGAAGGATTTACTAATAAAGGTGCTACTTATGATTATCAAGATATTTTTATGTGGCGTTTTAACTCTGGAAACTTCCAGTTTGAGCAAGCCCAATTTATGATTCTTAATCAGTTAGCAAATCCATTACCAAGTAATACATTTGATGATACCCAGATAGTTGGAGCGGCTGGGAATCCAAACATTACGCAAATGACGATTCGTTCGGGTGATGTACTTGATGCTATCCAAACGGTAAATACTGGAACTGGACCTTATAATACGGGTACTCAAGGTAATAATAAAGGTGTGTTTACTTTGCCACAGCATGGTGGAGATAGTGGAGTAGCTAAAACGATAGATATTCCGTTAAACGATCCAATTGTGGCTGTTTCTGGTTATACAGGTGTGTGGTATGGTTGGAAATGTGTATTACAAATAACTTTAACAGGTAAAAGCGGAGCTTCTTATGGTCCTTTCGGAACTATGAATGGTTCAGCTATGCAAACACCTTTTAAACAGTCTGCTGAGGCAGGACAAAGTTTGGTAGCATTTAAAGGTGCTACTGTAAGCGTTCCGTTGGCTAATGGTAGTCATACAGAAATTATTGCCAGTTTAAATGCTGTTTTTGCTAAGCCTTTTGTAGCTCAGAAATTAAACGAAAAGACACTTTCTCTTTAAGTTTTAGTATAGCAAAGAGTATATAAGATACTTTTAAAATAACATAGGCTATGTGTCATTAAAGTGGCACATAGCCTTTATTAATACAGTTTTACTCTCTAAAAAATAAGTAAATATTGTCTTGGTTTATAGGCTTCCAGTTTTTTGCATGGAAACTGTTTTCTTTCCAGTAAATTAAAAGATTTATATGGTCTATTTTTACAGAATCCTTCCTTTGAGTTAATAGGTTTAAAGTGTCTTTACTTTGAGTAATTCCATTCATTTTAAAATGACCATCTATTTCTGAAATAAAATCACTCAATTCTTCTATTCTTTTGATTTCAACCTGTTCACTATTAGCACTAGTAAGCTTAACCCATTTACTTTCTAATTGCTTCTTTGAATTACAACTTAATAAACTTAAAGAGAAGAATACGATTAGTAATGTGTTTTTTAATCTCATTTTATACCTTTTTATTTTATCACAGCTGTCATTAATTCTTTTTTTATAAACTCTATAGATTCCGCGTAATAATCATTTCCGTCCCAGTCTCCAATTTCTATTTGAGTTTGTTGATTATGTAAACAAATAACAGCTGACATAGGCTCTAATTGTATGCCAAAAGATACTTTTCCATCGTCATATATTGCATAACTATTTTCGGTCTCAGCTTCTCTCCAAGTAGTCTTTTCAATGAGTTTAGTTGCTTTATAAAACTTTAAATTATTGAAAATTTCAGGTTCATGTTCTTTTAGAATCTGATAAATATCTTTTCCAAATAGTACATATCTAGTTTTAGCTTCCTCATAAGTTTCTTCAGTATATTCCTGAGAATCATTTAATAAAAAGTGAGTCATTTTAATAGTCTTGTTTATGGCTTTATAAAAAGGTAAAATCAGGCAACACTCTTTATATATTACTGTAAGTTATTTTGTTGTAATTTACAAGTGAAAATAATATCAAAAGAGGGTACTATCTTTTTTATTTCTCCTTTTATATTTTTTTGATAAAAAGGCTCTGTTTTTAAGTATATTTTTCCTTTTATAGTTTCGTTTATCTTATATTCTATAGGTTTTGTTATTGTTAGTTTAATTTCGTCAGTTAAAAGATTAATGTTGTCAAAGAGGTCTTTTTCTTCTTTTGATTTGGAATAAACTTTCTTAGTAGTTAATAAAGATACTTTTCCTGAAATACTATCTTTATATATTTTTAAAAAGAAACCAACACCTCCTGTGTACCCTTGTCCACCAATAATTTTGATAGTATCATTAGATAAATTACAATTACAAACAGATTTTATGAATTTCATATTTAAGTCCCTTTGAGTTTTAAGAAAAGAAAATAAGTCACTAGACTTATCATTATTAAATTCATTAGCGTTTTTAATATCACGTATATTAAAATTTAATTGTCCAATACTATGATTTCCATATTGTTTTATTTCTACAATACTGTCAATTTCTGTTATAATACTTTTATCAACTAGTATAGGGTTTTCAGTTTTTTTATTACAGTTATTAAGTAAGAGTAGACATAATATTAATTTAAGTATTCTCATTTTCTTAAATTGGTGTTAACTAATTTATATATAGTATAAAACCACAATACAACCTTAAATAGTAAAATAATTAGAGGGCGTAGCAATTTTTACTCATCCAAATATAAAAAAAGGAAGATAAAAAAGTGTAACTTTTTTATCGGGACGACACCCCAAGCCTAATCGGGACGACACCCCAAGCCTAATCGGGACGACACCCCAAGCCTAATCGGGACGACACCCCAAGCCTAATCGGGACGACACCCCAAGCCTAATCGGGACGACACCCCAAGCCTAATCGGGACGACACCCCAAGCCTAATCGGGACGACACCCCAAGCCTAATCGGGACGACACCCCAAGCCTAATCGGGTCAACACTCCTTGCCTAAGGGGAGTGACACTCCCTCGGTAAGGGGAACGATACTCCCCGCCTAAGGGGAGTGTCATTCACTGCCTAAGGGGAGTGTCATTCACTGCCTAAGGGGAGCAACACCAAACAAGTAAAAAGATAAAAATAGATGCGTGTGTAGAAAAATGTTTGTTAGGTGCTGTGTTAAATAAAGAAGGCATTAAAAAACGCTGTTAACATAAGTATTAACAGCATTTTGATGGTGGGTTAAATAGCTTCAATTTCTTGATATATCTTCTTTTTAGAGTTTTCAAAAATAGCCCCTCCAAACTCCTCATTATCTAAAGAAATTATAGAAACATCTTTAATGCCCATAATTCCAAAAACAAACTTTAAATAGGTAGTTTGGAAGTTCATATGTTCATTTTTTTCATTTTCACCGTAACCAGTATCTCCTCGGCTAGATAGAATAAACATTTTTTTGTTTTTCAGTAAGCCAACATAATCACCATCGGGTGTACCTGAGCGGAATTTCCATGTTTCATTAATTCTCATAAGCTGATCTATGTAAGCCTTTAATCCGCTTGGTATAGACCAATTGTACATAGGTGTTCCAAGAACATATACATCATGTTCTTTAAACTCTTTAATTAGCTTATCGCTCAAGTTAACCCCTAATTGATTTTCAGCTGTTCTATCTTCAGGCTTAATAAAGGCACTAGCAATCCATTTTTCATTGATGGGAGGTATTTCTTTTAACCCAACTTCTCGGTATGAAAATGTATCGTTAGGGTGCTTTTGTTGCCAATTCTTTACAAAGAGTTGGGTTAATTGCCTACTGTTCGATTTTTCGTTTCTTACACTTGCGTTGATAATAAGTACCTTGTTCATATCTTAATATTGTTTACATGATATGGCAAAGTTCGTTGTAGAAGAAATGAAAAAAATTGACCTAGTTTAAGATGACTTGTGTTTTTTACGAATTCTGCTTAAAAACTCAGGAGTTACACCTAAGTAAGAAGCAATTAAGTATTGAGGAACTTTGTCTGCTATTTTTGGGTAGTCTTTTATAAAATCAAGATACCGTTGTTCTGCATCATACACATTGTTATAAATAATTCTTCTTTGCAAGCTACCAAGATAGTTTTCGAGTATAATTCTAAAAAAACGCTCCAGCTTAGGTATTTGTTTTAGCATTTTTTGAAAAGAGTCATAGCGTATCTGTAACAATTCAGTTTCTTCTATTGCTTGAATATTATAAATAGAAGGTTGTTGCTTTTGAAAGCTATCAATATCTGTAGCCCACCAATTTTCTATGGCAAAATATAAAACTTCTTCTGTTCCTGTAGCAGCGTTTATATAAAAGGCTTTAAGAGTTCCATTAACTACAAAGTTATCGGTTCTACATACATCACCATTTCTTAAAAGGTATTCTCCTTTTTCAAGAGTCTTTTCAGTCCAAAAGCTTTTAATGATATTCTCTTCTTCTGAAGTTAACTTGATGTATTTTGAAATTGATGTTATTAAGGCTTCTTTCATTTAAATAGTTTTAAAAAAGTGAATTACTCCTTTTTTAATTTGGCTAGGGTATAGGTTCGTTCTACAAAATCACCTGTTTTACTTGTAACTCGTTCAGTTTTATGGATAAGCTCGTCAATTTTTAAGTGAGAAGCACTAACAAGTGCTTCCATTTCTTTTGTGCCAAAAAGCTGAAACGTATCTCCCACAAAAGGTAAGGTTTTCATAAACTCTTTGTTGGCATAGGTTAAAATACAAATGCCATTGGGTTTTAAAATGCGTTCAATTTCTGTTATTAGTTTTTGAGGATTAGACCAAAAATAAACTGTATTTACACTCATAACACAATTAAAAGAATTGTTTTTAAACGGAATTGTTTCTCCGTTGTATAAAGAAAACTCTGCTTGTGTAGTTGTGTTAATAGCTTTAGCTTCTTCGTACATTGTTTTAGAAATTTCTAACCCAAAGTAATTTATATTGTTAGCTATAGCTAATAACTTTTGTAAATGTCCGCAATTACCATGACCTAGTTCTAATACAAAATCATTGTCTTGCAACTCTAAAGAATCAATAGTGCTTAAAGTCATGTTAATATTAGTCTCGTTCATGTTTTTTCCAACTTCAACGCCTAATTTTCCTTCAGGACAACTTAATTGTTTTTCTAATTCCTTAATTTCTTCCTGTGTTAATTGCATAGCTTTTTGGTTGAGATTAATAGTGGGATATTAAAAAACTAAATTATTGAAAATAGAACTTGAAAACAAGATAAACCGAGAGTATAAAAAATAGCGATATAATACATATTTATATCTTTTTTATTTGTCGTTTACCCAGTTCAAAAAATCATTAAAAACAGTGTTCCAATGTTTTTCATATTTTCCATTCTCTAGTTCTTTTCCAAATCCATGATCTAAACCTGAATAAGCTTTGAATGTTAAATTGTTTTTCTGTTTCCTAATAAACTCTATTGGAATTAGGTAAGCGGATTCAGGAGCTACAGCCTGGTCTTTTGTTCCAATAGCTACAAATAGAGGCTTTGAAATTTTTAATAAATTGTCAATTGGTGGCTCAGAAAAAGAACTCCATCTTTTATAACTATTGTTTTTACCTGCCCAATATTTATCGGTAGCATTAGGGTTTGCCATTATTTTTTTAAAATCTTTTAATATTGAATTAATCTCTCTTTGTGCTTCTTTTTCACTAATTAAACCTTTAACTAATTTATTTCTAGTAAATGTAATAAAGTCAATAAACTGTGTGTTTCCTCCACCAGACAAATACCCAAAATGAGTTATGCTGTTATTTACAGTTCCTAATTTGGCAACAACATCGCTTCCTTCAGAATGTCCGAGAGCAATAACTTTTTTGAATTTATTTGGGTACTTTTTAGTTATACTGTTAATTACTTGGTCAGCTTGATGAGTTCGATACGCTAATGTTTGGTTTTCATAGTAAGATTTAGGAACAGGAAACTCCTCATCCATTTTTGTTAAGAAAGGAAAACCTTTTTTAGATATTACAACAAATAGATAATTATCAGGCAAAAGGTTAAAATCAAGAGGCAATGTAGTTCCAACATACGTTTTTCCGTTTTCTTTCATTGTTTGATATAGAGACATTGCTTTGGAACCTTGAATATATAAGAGAAGAACATTGGTAGATTCAATATCTTTTTTAGCATATGTATGATAATTAATGGTGTCTTTACTTGTTACTACAGAATAGTGTTTAAAAGTCTTTAAGTCTTTTGTTCTTTGGCTAAAGGATGTTGAACAAATACATAACGATAATAATAGTGTAAGTAGTTTCATATAAATCTTTTTAATTTTATATTAAAGACTGAAAAGAAAAAGACATGTTGCAAAACTTATATTTAAAAGTGTATTTAACTGGCATTCAGTTGTATAATTTCGTAACTTAGTGTTGCTTTAATATAAAAACTAAATAGTTATGCATTATCACGACGGACATTTTTGGGGTATGCACTTTGTATGGTGGATTGTTTGGATAGTAATAGGAGTATTCTTTTTCTTGTCTTACAGTTCTTTATTCCAAGTAACAAAAAAAGAATCTCCGTTAGAAGTCCTTAAAAGACGTTTTGCAAAAGGTGAAATCACTAAAGAAGAATATGAAGAAGCTAAAAAAGTACTAGATTCTTAAGTGTAATAAAAAAGAACCCCTCTGTAAAAACTACAAAGGGAACTTTATTGGCATCGCCAAAGGGTATAATATCTCGAGGTTATTTACTCTAATACTCAATTTTATCTTCTTTCTCAGACCATTTCTGGAAAGGTTCTAGCGCAATATCACGTCCTATTTGCTCAAACGGAATACTTCTCTTTTCGTACGGTAACGGAATTTCTTTATAAATAAATTCATCATCAAAACCAATGTTAGCAGCATCTTGTTGGTTACTACCGTAAAAAACTTTATCAGGACGCGCCCAGTAAATAGCTCCTAAACACATAGGGCAAGGTTCGCAAGAAGTGTATACAATACAACCATCTAACTGAAAAGAACCTATATTTTTACAAGCATCACGAATGGCAGTTACTTCTGCGTGAGCTGTAGGGTCGTTAGTAGAGGTAACTTTGTTGTTACCACGCCCAATAACTTCTCCATCTTTTACTACAATACAACCAAAAGGACCTCCTTCGTTATTTTGCATTCCTTTTAAAGCTGCTTTTACAGCTTCACTCATATATTCTTCGTGTGTATTCATTGTTTAGTTTTTAATAAAAAAAGGGTTACAAAACTAAGCCTTTTCTTTGATTCAATTTACGAAATAAAACACTTTTTAAAGTAAGGGCATAAAGGGTATATACACTTGGCATCAAAAAACAGCTTTTTATAACTATAATTTAAGAGTTTATGCCATCTTTTTTAATAAGCTACTAAAATATTCGCTAATTTGTAACTATTATCAAAAACTAATCAATCATGAAATTAACAACCAAACTTATTTTAAATGCAATGCTTGTAATGGGTGTTGTATTTTTTAATTCTTGTAAAAAGAAGAAAAAAGAAAACGATGCTGTAGAGCCAGTAGAAGAAGTAGCTTACAATAAAACAGCAACCCAAAGTTTATGTGAAAGTGATTGGTTCCCTCACACACAAACCCCAGCCCCTTCAGAAGGAAAAGGAAGTCCGTTTGATGTATCGAGCACAACCAATGCAATTTTTCATCAATGGTCTTGGCAAAAGTTTTTATGGCTAACTAAACCAGAATATCAAATAGAAAAGTTATTAGTAAAACAAGAAGGAAAGGAAGTTCCTTTATACGTAGGAGAAACGTTACCGTTGTTTTTAAACCCAAAGAAAATGCACCAAGTTACAGCTCATATGCAAGATGTAAAACAAAAAGAAGGAGCTGCTTTGGTTTTGGTAGATACTGCTCAAGCAGGATCGGGCGGAACTTTAAAAACAAATCCTGCTTATAACGAAGATGGAGTTTCAGAAACAGTATTTTACTCAATTCACATAAGTCCTACAATGAGAGAAGCATCAAGAAAGTATAGAGATTCTATAGTTAGCGAAACTTTAAGTGGAGATAATCAAGCATCTTTTCCGGTGGGCTCTTTAGAGTTAAAAGTATCATGGACACCAGTAACTGCTATTGCTGAAGAAGAGATAGGTAACTATTATACAACAGTTGCAGCCTTAAGTAGAGACGGAGAAACATATACTAATACTGAAGTAGCTTTATTAGGAATGCACGTTGTAGGTATTGTAGAGAATCACCCAGAGTTTATTTGGGCTACGTTTGAACATGACGATTTAGCACCAAACTATAACTGAAAAGATAATAACGCATCTTCATCTACCAATAAATTATTATTTGCTGAAGGTACTACTACAGGAATTGATGGAATTGTATGGAGTAATGGTAGTGCAAAGTTACCTTACAAAGCATACGATTTATTTAAGTATGGAGTTCCAAGAGATAGCGTAGGAAACTTTATGAACACAAGCCAATCAGAACCTGTAAACTTTAATAACATAGAGAACCTTAATCTTTGTGTAAAAGAGAATTTAACTGATGTATGGAAAAATTACTTCTATAATGGTTCTCTTTGGATTGATACAGATGGATTGACACCTGAAGAGCAAACAGCTACAATAAATAGTTTAGGAGGAAACATAGGAAACGCAACACCAGATAGTACTTCGGTAGCAAGAGGATCTGTAAACTGTGCTAATGTTACTATGGAAACATATACACAAACTTTTAAAAGTAGTTTAAAAGATATTGAAGCAGATAATTTAGCAAACTGTTTTAGCTGTCATAACGCTGTAAACTTTTCAACAAATAATAAATCACCATTGTATATAAGCCATGTATTCAATGCTTACTTATTAAGAGGAAAAGGAAAAACATTTGATGAAGTTGAAGCTCTTAAAGCGAAACAAGAAGTAGAAGACTTTATGAAGAACAGTTTAAAGTAAAGTTTTTAAGATTGACTTTACAAAAAAGCCTCTCCAGTCTATTTAATTACTGGGGAGGTTTTATTTTTGTTAGTTGTTGGCATGTTTTACTTGAAAGAACAGTCATTCCGAACGGTAGTGAGGAATCTCACTCAAAGGAGTTACTCTTATTCTTTTATTGTAAGTCTTTATTTTTGTTTCTTTTTATCGTCATTAAGAGGAAGATATGACGAAGTAATCTGTCCGTAAAATTATCAGCTAATACTACGCCTTTTCCAAAAAGGAGCTTCTTTCCATCGAGTTTCAGTACTATAAAAGAAGTTTTTATGCTTAAGGTAATGATTCCAAACCTGTTGTACTTGTTGACTATATAATATATTGAATTGTTCCATCTTATCAGGATGTAAATCCTCAATAAAGTCAATATTTATAAGTAATTTTTGTAGTTGCATTGCATTTGCCATGGCATTAAACATTCCTTGTGAGGAAAGTGGATCAAAACTCATAGCAGCATCACCCAAAGCTATCCATTGTTTACCAGCTACCTGTTCTAAACGAGTAGAATTGGCACTTACCGTGCCATGAAAGTTAATGTTAGCTTCGTTTTCTTTAACTAAAGGAGTAATAAGTTTATGTTGTTTGGCAAAAGCTAAAAAAGCATCTAGATGTTTAAACGTATTCCTATCTACCAAATCTGCATCTGTTTGGAAAGCGATTACTCTTTTGTTGTTAGGAACTATAGCACTATACCACCAACCTAATTCATCAGCAACAATGGTACTCATGGTATTTTCTTGAGTATTAGGTAAGGTCATCCAGCAAGCTATCAACTTATCATAGGAGGTACGTTTAATATCTAAGCTCTTTGTGAAATGAGATTGCCTACCAGTAGCATCAATTACAAACTTAGCATGAATGGTATGTGTAGTTCTGTTTTTTAAATCATCAGACTTTGTTATTACTTTCCAGTAGTTATCTTCGTAAGAAGTATTAGAAAGACGTGTTCCCCAAACACAGTCAACACCTCTTTCAATAGCAACCTTTCTTAAATAAATTTCAAACTCTTTTCGATCTAAACTTCTAGAGAACCCATCGGGGTTTCTTAAATGATCTACAATTTGAAGTTGATTACTTCCCCAATAAGATTGCATTCCTAGATTATTTCGGAATATGGTTTGTTTTACAGCATCCGATTCGTTTTCTAATAGATTTAACTCTTTTAAAATCCGTTGTGCAGCAGGTGCTAGGGATTCTCCAATTCTATCAACAGGTTCAACTAGTTTATCTAGCAAGGTAATATTATAATAATTAACTAAAGAAATGGCGGCAATGCAACCTGCAATGCCACCACCTATAATTAGTATGTCAGTAGTACTATTATATTCTTTCAATTCGTATATTATTTAGGAATATATCTTGAAAAACGTGTCATCTTCTCAGGTATACCAACTTCCACTCTTTTAGGAGCTGCTTCTTGATGTGAATCAGACTGTTTCATGTGATGTAACTTAGAAGCAATTAAATGTATGGTTTTAATAACATTTGGTGTTGCTTTAAAGTCTTTTTCTAGTTCATTTTCCGTTAAGCTTAACAAACTACGCTGAGCATCTTCCAATACAAATTGCTCGTTTAATAAATTATCATGTGATAGTTTTTCTACAGCTGTATCTATTGTATTTTGAACTCCTTTCTTTAATGTACGTTTAGCTGTTAAAACACCTTGTAAATCTTGTATCGTAGCTTTTAATAATGCAGCTTCTTGTTCTGGAGTAGGGGTAATACCCACTTGCATTTCTTCAGGGAAATTTGGGTCATGCTGAACTCCCGGACGCTTTTGAACCACCGCTAACTTATCAAAATACTTAATCATACTATTAATTTGATTCGTATAAGTTGGTGCTTCACCATCTAAAGGAAGGTTGTCTAACCAATCGGAACGGAAATTAAAGGCTTGAATACGGGTTTCCTCTGATAAATTAGTATCCATCGTTTCTTTATAACGCTTTTCGTTTAAGATGTTATTCGGTACTCTCGCAGGCCAAAACGTTGGTAAATACGGATCATATTCACTAGTGTATCCATCTCTACAACTTGCTGTATCAGTTTGCCAAGGTATTGCCATCCAACGTGTAATTCCCCCAGCTACTTGTCCGCCTAAAATAGGCCCTTTTGCCAATGGTAATGTATCATTATTCATCATTGGTCCGTAATACGTGGTATTCACAGGCGGTGTTTTAGGTGCATGTTTAATTCTAAAAGGTGCCATATACATTCCTGACGAGCGCATAGGCCATGTCATTTCACAACCAGGATGGAAAGCATCTGCTAAACAAAATTCCATAGCAGCTTTGGTTAACATATCAGGTTGTTCAGCAACAGGAAGTTCATCTATCGTTGGTGGTTTAGGTACGTGCGGACACCCAGTCATATCCACATAATCCGCATCAAAATCACCTTCAACCCATTGGTCTAAAAATTCTAATTGTAAATCAGATAACGTAGCATGTTGACGTACAGATCCTGTGGAAGGAATACTAATTGCATCACCATACAACCAAGGCCATAGTTGAGGAGCTTCTGCTCCAGACACATCAAAACGACGGAAGTTGTTAGAAATGGTTCTTCGCATTTCCATATAGGCAGGCGACGGATTTCCTAATCGTTTTATCCATTCGTTTGTGGTATAATCAAACTGACCTCCAAAACCAAAAGCACCTGCAAAACCTGCATTTACCCATTGTAAGTCAGTCATACGTTGGAAAATTGGTAAAATATCTTTGGTAAACGATGGTCTGGTAGGACGTACTAACATTTTAGACTTTACAGCTACATCACGCATTAAATCCCACATAGTACGTACCGATTTTTGCATCGGTGCATAATCTGGTGGAGCACAAATAACCCAAGCAGGGTCTACTTTTAATTTTACACCTTCATATTCAACTTCCGCAGTAACAGGTCCGTCTGAAATATCATCGTGCCAACCTTCGTTATTTGCAAACGTAATAGCGATATCACCGTTGATGTTTTCCGATTTTCCATGTCCGCCTAACATAACTAAACGTCCTTTTTCA
This sequence comes from Tenacibaculum sp. DPLXC6, assembly GCF_056815515.1. Taxonomy (NCBI): domain Bacteria; kingdom Pseudomonadati; phylum Bacteroidota; class Flavobacteriia; order Flavobacteriales; family Flavobacteriaceae; genus Tenacibaculum; species Tenacibaculum sp. DPLXC6. The sequence goes on along the minus strand of NZ_CP141806.1, from coordinate 703,361 downwards.
TCCGTACGCATCTCACCTAAGTATACTTTTTTAGATAGAAATTCTCCTTCAAAGAAAGGACCTTCGGTAACATTTGTTCCAGTAATAGACTTTGCTCCGCCGTCAATCAATAAAGAGTTACGGTCTTTTACATCAATATTACGTAACATAGAAGGTGGCATATCGGCCGCTTCAGGAATATCTAAGGCAATGTTAAACTGATACCAAGACGATTTTTGATTGGCTAAATGGCTATGCCATGTAATTTTGGCATTTTCAGCAGTTAATTCTTTTACTGCTTTTCCGGCAGCATTGAATCCGTAGATTCTAAACTGTGCCGCTTGCCTTTTTAAGGCTCCTGTTTTATCTCTATATGCATACGGATCGGTTTGTGGTTCAGGGTTGTCAACCAACGGACCGATAAAGTATTCATTTTCACTATTTCCAACACGCATGACACCAATAGGAGGATAGATACCTGCTTTTACAATACAGTCGCTATTTTCATCGGTGTTACCCTCAAACTGTGGATTGATTTCCTTAGGTTCTTGTAATTGCTGCCCGTTTGCTTGATGACGTGCTTCTGCACTTGCAGCATATACTACTTTTCTTGCTTGTGCAATAGATCCTAATGGTTCGTGTTGAGGTAAGGTTCTCCAAATATTAAAAGCTAAGTTGCTTCCAAACTCTGCTTGTCCAATACTCGATACATCTTGTTGAGGTAAATGTAATTTAGCAATGCAGATATACGGACTTTCTTCTGTGCTCCAAACTACTTGTGCATCATCTAACGGCATAGTAGCATCGTTGGTACGGAGTTGTATTTCGAAACGGAAGGTAGCTTCTTTGGTTAACAAACGTTGTTGCAAATCAATACCTAAGTAATTGTTATCGTTAAAAGGAGTTCCTTTATAGGTGTCTTCAGGAACTAAACGATATTTTACAATTTGAGAATCGCCTAATTTGAAAGGAAGAATTGCCCAGTAGCTAGCACTTAATACACTAGCTTCTTCTTTGGTCATTGCCTTTAAAATACTCGCTAATTCGGGATGTTTTGCTATGTAAGAATCGTAATCACGATCAATAACACCAGCAGTGGTAAAACTACACATCTGCTGTGCATCACGTGCAAAAAAACGATCGATGTTTTGAAAGATAAAATCAGCATTAGTACCATCTCCTAATAGTTTAGGTCCATCTACACCGAAGAGTTTTAAACCTACACCTAAAGTAGAGTGTAAATCAGGAGAAGTTGGTCCCGTATCACTTGAAAAACGAACAGCACATTCGTAAGCGTCACCTGCAAAAATTCCGATTTTGAATTTTTCTTCGATGTCTTTGTTTACTACAAAACGACCGTAGGCAATCCCGTGTTGTTTTCTAAATACTGCTCTTTCTGCAGGTTGTTGTCCGTTTTCAATGCGTGTTTTTTGTCCCATTTCTACAAACATTTCTTTTAAACGTTGCGTAACTTGGGTAATGTCTCCATCGCAGTTCCAGCATGATGAAGATTTGTCTTGTGAGGGGTTTGTCATTTTTTTGGTTAGTTTAAGTTTGACATTATATACCTTTAAAAATAAGGAATATAAGTTAGAGTTGGTTTTAAGAAATTCTTAAGCGTTTAGTTTTTGGGTATTAATTGTTTGCATTTAGATTTGAGAGGGATATTTATAAAGCTCTTTATTGTTAGATAGAATAGTTATTGAGGGCTTTATGTAACTATAGATTAGAAGTTTTTCTATAGAATTAACGCATATCCTTTTGTAGAGTTATTAGTTATCCGTAACTTCATACTTTGAAAAAGCAAAAGTAATTCTTACTACATTCCTTTTATTTTTTTGATTGAACAGAGAATACACTATGTATATACGTAATGGTGTATTACCATAAATTATGGTGTTTTATAACATGAATGATAATTGTAAAAAGAAACTATTAAAAACCTAAATAAATAATTATGACAAAGACGGAAATGAATAAAAAAGGAGTAATAGGTATAACCAAACAAGCAAGTTTAATAGATAAGAACATTGGTTTGTATAAAGAGCATTTTATAAATGAAGATTTTGGGTATACTGTAAGATTATCTAATGGAGCCATTGAAGTACCAAGAAAAACAGCTGAAGATTATGAGGTACAAAAAGGAATTGTTACTCCTGAAAGAATAAAAAAAATAGCAGAAACATATAGACATAAAGAGATATAATTTATTTTAAAGTTCGTTAAACAAAAAACCACAACATTTAGTTGTGGTTTTTTATGTTTATGTGAAGGAAGTGATTATTTTAAACTTCCTGTCATGTCTTCTGGTTTAACCCATTCGTCATATTGCTCTGGAGTTACATATCCTAAACGTACTGCTTCTTCTTTTAAAGTAGTTCCGTTAGCATGTGCAGTGTTTGCAATCTCAGCAGCTTTGTAATATCCTATTTTAGTATTTAATGCTGTAACTAACATTAATGAGTTGTTTAATAACTCAGTAATTCTTGTTTGGTTTGGTTCAATACCAGCAGCACAGTTTACGTCGAATGACACACAAGCATCTCCAATTAATTGAGCTGATTGTAATACGTTAGCCGCCATCATAGGCTTGAATACGTTTAACTCGTAGTGTCCTTGTGTTCCACCAACAGTTACTGCAACATCGTTACCCATAACTTGTGCACATACCATTGTAATAGCTTCTGCTTGTGTAGGGTTTACTTTTCCAGGCATGATAGAAGATCCTGGTTCGTTTGCAGGAATGATAATTTCTCCAATTCCTGAACGCGGTCCTGAAGCCATTAAACGAATATCGTTGGCAATTTTATTTAAAGATACTGCTAATTGCTTTAAGGCTCCGTGTGTTTCTACTAACGCATCGTGAGCAGCCAAGGCTTCAAATTTATTTTCAGCAGTTACAAATGGTAATCCTGTAAACTCAGCGATATACTTAGCAACTAATACATCGTAACCAGCTGGAGTGTTTAATCCTGTTCCAACAGCAGTTCCTCCTAAAGCTAATTGAGCTAAGTGTGCTAATGAATTTTTTAAGGCATTTAATCCGAAGTTCAATTGTGCTACATATCCAGAAAATTCTTGGCCTAAGGTTAGGGGAGTAGCGTCCATTAAGTGTGTACGTCCAATTTTAACTACATCTTTAAAAGCTTCTGATTTAGCTTGTAACGTGTCGCGTAATTGCTCTACACCAGGAATGGTTACTTCTACAATTTTTTTGTAGGCTGCAATGTGCATTCCTGTAGGGAATGTATCGTTAGACGATTGTGATTTGTTTACATCGTCGTTTGGTTGAATAGTTTTTTCACCTTCACCAATTACATTTCCTGCAATTTCGTGTGCACGGTTAGCAATAACTTCGTTTACATTCATGTTCGACTGTGTACCAGAACCTGTTTGCCAGATTACTAATGGGAATTGGTCGTCGTGCTTTCCAGCTAAAATTTCATCACATACTTGTGCGATTAAGTCACGTTTTTCAGTAGCTAATACACCTAACTCTGCATTAGTGAAAGCTGCTGCTTTTTTTAAGTACGCAAATCCGTATACTACTTCTAATGGCATAGAGGCAGCAGGACCAATTTTAAAGTTATTACGAGAACGCTCAGTTTGTGCTCCCCAATATTTATCAGCTGGAACTTCTACTTGTCCCATTGTATCTTTCTCAATTCTATATTTTGTCATTTGGAATGATTTAAAATGCTTAAAATTAATGATGTCCAAAATTACAAATTCTAATAGTTTTTAATAGTGATTTTTATCAGATTTTATTGGAGGAAAAGAAAAATAGTTATAATTTTGTGGCATAACAATTATTAATAAGAAACAAATGTTAGATTTTTCAGAATTCTCAGGATTGGTATTATTCATGTTTATTTTTACAGCTGGATTTTGGCTGTTAATTTTCTTATTAACATTTGTAGTTCCTTACTGGATTGGTGGAACTATCTGGGAAAATATGAAGTTAAAAAGAGAAGCTAAAAAAGCTGCTGAGGAAGGTAAGTAAGCTTTTTATTACAATATATTCTAAAAACCACGCTAATAGCGTGGTTTTTTTTATAGCTTTATTTTAATATTAGGGCACACACTTTAACCTGATTTAATTCTTACTGTAAATAAAAAAGAGAACTATTATAGTTCTCTTTTTTATTAAGTTTTATAATGTTTAGGAATTAGAATCCTTCACCGCCTCCATCAAAGTCACCATTACGACCTGAGCGTTCACGTTTTTTCTTTTGATTAAATCTATAAGTAAAGCTTAGTGTAATTTGACGCTCTCTCCATTGAAATTCTTGATAAGACATTACTCTAGCTGTATTCGTGTAGCTTTTTCTTTTACGTTCGTTAAATAGGTCACTAACGTTTAAAACTAATGAGGCCTTGTCCTTGAATATATCTTTACTGAATGCTAAGTTGGTAACAAAAATACCTTCTCTACTACCTTGTGCATCATCTTGTGGTCCTCGATACATAATACGTGTTTGCCAATCTATTTTCGCAGGTAAAGTAATTCTAGAGTTAAAACGAGCAAACCAACTGCTACTATTTACTTCAGGTAAAGACTCAGTTTCGGTTACTAGATCACCATTGATAGGATTAGTATAAGAATAAGTGTAGTCGAAAGCATCTGTTCTAAACTTAAAATAGTTAAAAGTTGCTGATAAACGTGCCCATTTTGCTGGATTATAGTTTGTTGTTAGTTCAAGTCCGTAACGATCTTCATCATTTAAGTTTAAGAACTGACGTACGAAAACATTTCCTTTATCTCTTGTTTCAATTCTAGAAACAGGTCTGATTAAATCAGTTGAAAATTGATAGTATAATGAAGAGTTTAAGGTTACTTTACTAACTCTTGTAGTATACCCTAAGTCAAAAGAACTAGTATATGTAGGGTTTAAGTCTGGATTTCCTTTAAATACGTAAGTATCTGAACTACGTGTTTCGAATGGGTTTAAAAACCAGTGACGTGGTCTTCGTAATCTACGAGCATACCCTAAAGTTAAGTTATCTGTTTCACTAAATTCATATCCTAAATTAACGGTAGGGAACCATTCAGTATAGTTTTTATCAGAAAATTCACCAGTATTTAATACTGTTAAATCAACATCAGTGTATTCTGCACGTAATCCTAATAGGTATGAAAATTTATCTATTTTACTACCATATTGGGCGTAATAAGCGTAGATATATTGTTTAAAATCTATAGCATTCGAAGGATCAAAATCAAAAGGTTCTCCATTTTCATCACGAACTCTAAAATCAGAAGTTAAATCTTGTAAATCCGCTTTATGACCTAATTCTAATTGACTTTTCTCTCCTAATGGAAGTACATAGTCTATTTGTAATAATCTATTTTTAGATTTAGTAACTTGACTATTTTGTTCAGCTAAAATGTTGTTGTTAGTAATATCAGCAAGTTCATCTTCTTCGTTTTCGCTATACTGTAAGTCAATAATTAATTTTTGACCTTTGTCATCAATATTATTGGTATAGTTTAACGAATATTGAGTGTCAATATCGTCTTCAGTTTCAGTTTCTACTCTCTTTAAACTTCTGATAGGGTCGTTAGCAGGGGAAAAAACATCTGTATTGTTTGTGGCAATATCTTTACCGTCATTATTTCTATAAAAAACTGTTCCTGTAAGAGAGCTTTTATCGTTTAAATAATATTCCAAACCAAAAGAACCGTTAAAACTTTTATTTTTTCGGTCATAGTCTCTTTTTTCAATACTTAAACTATCGATAACACCGTCGGTTAAATATGTAAAATCACTAAAGGCATTTCCTGGACCTTTTCTATAAGAGTAACCAAGATTTGAAAAAATATTGAACTTTTTTGTACGGTAGTTTAAATTACTACTAACCCTGTACAAATCAGGATTACCTACAGAAAAGTTTAGAGAACCATTGAAGCCTCTTACTTTTCCTTTTCTAAGAATAATATTTAAAATACCAGCTGTACCCTCAGCATCGTAACGAGCCGAAGGAGAAGTAATAACTTCAACTTTTTCAATAGCATCAGCAGGTAAGTTACGTAAGGCATCTGTACCACTTAAACCTACTAGAGCAGAAGGCTTTCCATCAATTAAAATACGTACGTTTTCATTACCACGCAAGCTTACAGATCCTTCAGCATCTACATTTACTGATGGGACATTATCTAAAACATCAGAGGCGTTACCTCCTTTTACAGTCATGTCTTTACCAACGTTATAAATCTTTTTATCTAACCGTATTTCAACAGTAGATTTTTCTGCAATAATTTCAACTTCTTCTAATGTCTCTGCATCTTCTGAAAGTAAAATAGTTCCTAAACTTTTATTTTCAGTTAGAGTATGATTTCCTAAACTTTTGGTTTTAAAGCCTATAAATTCAACTTTTATATCATATGTGCCAGATGAAGCATCGATAGAAAAGCTTCCATTAGCGTCAGTAACTCCTCCAATAATTTGTTGTGTGTTAGTGTTTGTTAATACTAAAGTTGCGTACTCTAAAGGTTGTTTAGAGTTTGTTTCTAATACTTTACCAGTTAGGGTAACTTTAGAAGCGATACCTTTTGTAGCACGCTGTGCAACAGCTGTAAAACTAATTAGTAAAATAAGTAGTGTAATTTTCTTCATTATGTTGATTTATAAAGCTTGTTTGACCGCAAATTTCCCCAAAGGTTTAATGGGGTTTAGTTAAAAGAATGTTAAATAAAAAAAGGATGCTTTTAGCACCCTTTTTTTTATCAAAAGTATATTGAAATTATTTCTTTTTAGCACGTTGTTGTGCAGCTTGTTGTTCTTGAGCTTGTTTCATGGCAGCATCTAAACGCTCACGGAATTTACTCTTTTTAACAGGCTTCTTTTTGTTCTCTTCAATTTTAGCATGAATCTTAGCTTCATCAATAACATAGTTCTTAATAACAAACATAATTATGATGGTTAGTAAGTTTGAGATAAAGTAGTATAAACTTAATCCACTAGCATAGTTGTTAAAGAAGAATAACATCATAATAGGAGAGAAGTAAATCATCCATTTCATCATCTTACTCATATCAGGCATTCCTTCTTGAGTAGGTGCTTGCATGTTAGCTTGTTGGCTTTGGTTCATTTTCATGTAGAAAAAGATTGCAATAGATGCCAATATTGGAAACAAACTGACATGATTACCATAAAAAGGGATATCTAACCAAGAAGGTAGCTTATAAATAATGTCATAAGAAGATAAATCGTTAGCCCATAAAAATCCTTTTTGTCTAAAATCAATATTGGTAGGGAAAAACTTAAATAGCGCAAAGAATACAGGCATTTGCATTAATGCAGGTATACATCCAGACATCATACTTACTCCAGCTTTTCGCTGTACTGCCATAATTTCTTGTTGACGCTTCATAGCGTTTTCTTTCCCTGGATATTTTTTGTTGATTTCTTCCATTTCTGGACGAATCACCTTCATTTTAGCACTTGATAAGTAAGATTTGTATAATACTGGAGACATGATTATACGTACTACAATTGTCATTAAAATGATGATTAATCCAAAGTTGCCAATAAATCCTTTTAACATATTAAATACAGGGTAGAATATGGTACGGTTTAAGAAACCAAAAATACCCCAACCTAAATCAGCAATTTCGTCTAAACTAGTTCCTTCGTAAGACTTTAATAAATTATAATCTGTAGGTCCATAAAACCATTGCATGTTATAGTTTAACTCTCCATTTGTTAAAGCTAACGGAGTTTTTAATCCATAGGTTTTAGTGTATACACTATCTTTATCTTCACCTGCAAAGTCAACAGATTTTAAAGTGGCATTACTAAATGGTGTGTCTGATGTTAAAATAGAAGAGAAGAAGTGTTGTTTATAAGCAACCCAATCAATATCACTCACAACATCATCATCATTCATTTGTAAGTAATCTACTTCGTCATCAGCTTTATAATAGTAGTAAGAGTACATGTTTTCGGTTTTCAAACTCTTTTCGTGTCTAAAACCTTTTAAACTCCAATCTAAATTTATTTCTTGTGAACTATTAATAGTATTACTCAACCCTTGTGAACGAACGGCAAAGCCTACACGGTAATCACCTTCCTTCATTTCGTAACGATACTCTAAAAACTTAGCTTCAGAAACCTTTAATTTCATAGAAAGTACTTGAGTATCTCCATTTTTGGTTAGAGTAGGAGTAAATAGTAAATCTTTAGTATTTAAAATTCGGTTATCAGTAGTTCCGAAGTTAATATTAAAAGAAGCATTATTATCCTTTACTAAATAAAGAGGTAATGAATCGTATGTTTTGTAGTTTTTAACTAAAGCTTCTATAATCTGTCCACCTTTATTGTCGATAGTTAACTTTACAAGATCATTTTCAAGTGTAGTATTTCCCTCTTGACTTTTAGAAGCTCCGTATGCAAAAGCACCAAACTTATTTTGTAAAGCAATTTGTTGTAATGAATCGTTTACTATTACATTATCAGTTAAATTGTTTTGAGTGTTGGTTGTTGTAGCATCAGTAGTTTGCTCTGTCTGGGTAGTAGCTTCAGGAGTTTCTTCTGGCTTTTGTGTGTTCATCCACCAAAGCATAATTCCTCCTAATAAAAGCATTCCTATAAAGGAATTTAAATCAAATTTTTTTTGTTCCATTGATATATGTTAAAATGTCAACTTGTCATTTAAAGTTTTTCTTAAAAGCTGAAAAACCCGACAAAGGTAGTAAAACCCTATAGTTTTTTTGAGGTTTTACGGTGAATAATTTTGTTAGTATAGGTAGTTCAAACAGTGTTCCAGTTTTTATATGTCAAAAAAAATCCTGTAATTTTAGTTACAGGATTTTTTAACTTATTTTTTTGATTGTTTTAAAGCTGCTTTGATAAAGCTTACAAACAACGGGTGTGGATTTAATACCGTACTCTTGTATTCTGGATGATATTGAACTCCAACAAACCAAGGGTGTGAATCAATTTCAACAATTTCTACTAACCCTGTTTTAGGGTTAACACCTGCTGTTTTCATACCAGCGTTTTCTAATTGTTCTTTATAATCGTTATTGTATTCGTATCTGTGACGATGACGTTCACTTATTAATTCTTCTTTGTATGCTTGAAAAACCTTAGAATCTTGTGTTAATTGACAGTCCCAAGCACCTAAACGCATTGTTCCTCCTTTGTCAGTAACATTTTTTTGCTCTTCCATTAAGTTAATTACTGGGTGTGCTACTTCAGGATTCATTTCAGTAGAGTTAGCTTCTTTAAGTCCTAACACATTTCTTGCAAATTCGATAACAGCCATTTGCATTCCTAAACAAATACCTAAAAAAGGTATGTTATTTTCACGTACATATTGTACTGCTGCAATTTTTCCTTCAATTCCTCTATCACCAAATCCAGGGGCTACTAATACACCATTTAATCCTTCTAGTTGTTTGGCAGCATTATCTGGAGTTAACTCTTCAGAGTGAATCCAACGAACGTTAACTTTTGTTTTATTGGTAGCAGCAGCTCCTGCGTGGATAAAAGCTTCAGTAATTGATTTATACGAGTCGTGTAGCTCAACATATTTTCCTACCAAACCAATTTCAACAGAAGAAGTTGGATTTTTATGACGCTCTAAGAACTTATTCCATGTTTTTAAATTAGGTTGTTTACGTGTAGATAAATTTAACTTATCTAAGACTACATAATCCAACCCCTCTTTAAACATTAAGTTAGGAACATCGTAAATAGTCTCAGCATCTAATGATTGAATTACATTTTGCTTTTTAACATTACAAAATAAAGCTAGTTTACGTTTAATGTCATCAGAGATTTCATGTTCTGAACGACATACTAAAATGTCAGGTTTTACACCACTTTGCATTAATGTTTTTACAGAGTGTTGTGTAGGCTTCGTTTTTAATTCACCAGCAGCTGCTAAATAAGGAACTAAAGTTAGGTGTATAACAATTGCGTTATCTTCTCCTAAATCCCATTGTAATTGACGAACAGCTTCTATATACGGTAAAGATTCAATATCACCAACGGTTCCTCCAATTTCAGTAATTACGATATCATAATCACCTGTATTACCTAAAATTTGGATTCTGTTTTTAATTTCATCAGTAATATGAGGAATAACTTGAACGGTTTTTCCTAAAAACTCTCCTTTACGCTCTTTGTTTATTACAGATTGATATATTCTTCCTGTGGTAACATTGTTAGCTTGTGAAGTAGGAATGTTTAAATAACGTTCATAGTGTCCTAAATCTAAATCGGTTTCAGCACCATCATCGGTAACATAACATTCTCCATGTTCATATGGGTTTAATGTTCCAGGATCTATATTAATATATGGATCTAACTTTTGAATGGTTACTGAGTATCCTCTTTCTTGTAATAATTTGGCTAAAGAAGCGGCTATAATTCCCTTCCCTAGTGATGAAGTTACGCCTCCGGTTACAAAAACGTATTTTGTGTTGTTCATGGTACTGTTAGGTTTGCGCAAAAGTAAGAAGTCTGGCAATTAGAACAAATAAAAAAGAGAAAAAACGTACAGAAAAATTATGTATGTTTGCCAAACAAACTTTTTTTTAAAAAAAATAAAATAAGGGTTTGTCAGACTGAAAAACTGTTGTATATTTGCCCACGCTTTTAGCAGACGGAATTTCACAAAAGCAAAACATTTTTAAAGAAGATATTTAAGATATACTGTAATGAGTAAAAGAACGTACCAACCATCGAAGAGAAAAAGAAGAAACAAACACGGTTTCCGCGAAAGAATGGCTTCTGCTAATGGACGTAAAGTATTAGCTAGAAGAAGAGCAAAAGGAAGAAAGAAGTTGTCTGTTTCATCTGAATCAAGACCAAAGAAATAATGATTAACTATTGTTAATATTTTAAAGGCGTTACTATTAAGTATCGCCTTTTTTTATAACCAAACAATTTTTATTTTTACACCACAACACAACACAGACTAAAATGCCTAAAAGACAAGACCTTAAATCGATTTTAATTATTGGATCAGGACCAATTGTTATTGGTCAAGCATGTGAATTTGATTATTCAGGTTCTCAAGCGTTAAGATCTTTGAGAGAAGATGGAATTGAAACCATCTTAATTAATTCGAATCCTGCAACAATTATGACAGACCCTTCGATGGCTGATCATGTATACTTGTTGCCGCTTAACACGAAGTCTATTGTTCAAATTTTAAAAGAACACCCACAAATTGATGCTGTTTTACCTACAATGGGAGGGCAAACTGCATTAAACCTTTGTATTGAAGCCGACGAAAAAGGAATTTGGGAAGACTTTGATGTTGAAATTATAGGAGTAGATATAGACGCTATTAATATTACAGAAGATAGAGATAAGTTCCGTTTATTAATGGAAGAAATTGGCGTGCCAATGGCGCCTCAAGCTACTGCAACATCTTTCTTAAAAGGAAAGGAAATAGCACAAGAATTCGGATTTCCATTATGTATTAGAGCGTCGTTTACCTTAGGAGGAGCAGGAGCATCTATTGTATATGATGAAAAAGAATTTGAAGAATCATTATCAAGAGGATTAGAGATTTCTCCAATTCATGAGGTAATGATTGATAAGGCAATGATGGGATGGAAAGAATACGAGTTAGAATTATTACGAGATGATAATGATAATGTTGTAATTATCTGTTCTATTGAAAACATGGATCCAATGGGAATCCATACAGGAGATTCTATTACAGTAGCTCCGGCCATGACATTATCGGACAAAACGTTCCAAAAAATGCGTGACATGGCAATTAAAATGATGCGTTCTATTGGTGAGTTTGCAGGAGGATGTAACGTTCAGTTTGCGGTTTCACCAGACGAGAAAGAGGATATTATTGCGATTGAGATTAACCCACGTGTATCTCGTTCATCAGCATTAGCATCAAAAGCAACTGGATACCCAATTGCAAAGATTGCTGCGAAATTAGCAACAGGTTATACTTTAGATGAGTTAGATAACCAAATTACTAAGTCTACTTCAGCTTTATTTGAGCCAACATTAGATTATGTAATCGTAAAAATACCTCGTTGGAACTTTGACAAGTTTGAAGGTTCTGACAGAACGTTAGGTTTACAGATGAAAGCGGTTGGAGAAGTAATGGGGATTGGACGTTCGTTCCAAGAAGCTTTACATAAAGCAACACAATCGTTAGAAATTAAACGTAACGGAATTGGAGCAGATGGTAAAGGTTATAAAGACTATAACCAGATTATAGATAAATTAAAGTACGCTTCTTGGGATAGAGTATTTGCTATTTATGATGCAATTCAAATGGGGATTCCGTTGAGTAAAATCCACGCAATTACTAAGATTGATATGTGGTATTTACGTCAATATGAAGAGTTATATATGTTAGAAAAAGAAATTTCTACATATACTGTTGATACACTTGATAGAGAACTATTATTAGAGGCTAAGCAAAAAGGATATGGTGATCGTCAAATCGCTCACATGTTAGGATGCTTAGAAAGTGAAGTGTATAAAAAACGTGAAGAATTAAAAATAAAACGTGTATACAAGTTAGTAGATACTTGTGCTGCTGAGTTTAAAGCACAAACTCCTTACTACTATTCTACTTTTGAAAGTGAAATTGAAACTGCTGAAGGTGAAGTTTCTGTGTCAAATGAAAGTGTAGTATCTGATAAGAAAAAAGTAATCGTATTAGGTTCAGGACCAAACAGAATCGGTCAAGGAATTGAATTTGATTACTGTTGTGTTCATGGTGTATATGCAGCGAAAGAATGTGGTTACGAAACTATTATGATTAACTGTAACCCTGAAACAGTTTCTACCGATTTTGATACGGCAGATAAATTATACTTTGAGCCAGTTTTCTGGGAACATATTTACGACATCATTAAACATGAGAAACCAGAAGGAGTTATAGTTCAGTTAGGAGGACAAACAGCTTTAAAATTAGCTGAAAAGCTAGAACGTTACGGAATTCCGATCTTAGGAACTAGTTATAAAGCGTTAGACTTAGCGGAAGATCGTGGAAGTTTCTCTAGCTTATTAAAAGAAAACAATATTCCTTATCCTGAGTTTGGAGTAGCAGAAAATGCAGATGAAGCTTTAGCTTTAGCTGATGAATTAGATTTTCCAATTTTAGTACGCCCATCATATGTATTAGGAGGACAGGGAATGAAAATTGTGATTAATAAAGAAGAGTTATTAGAGCACGTTGTAGACTTATTACGTAAGATTCCAAATAACAAATTATTATTAGATCACTACTTGGAAGGAGCAATTGAAGCAGAAGCAGATGCAATTTGTGATGGTGAAAATGTATACATCATCGGAATTATGGAGCATATTGAGCCTTGTGGAATTCACTCAGGAGATTCAAATGCTACCTTACCAGCGTTTAACTTAGGAGAGTTAGTATTAGAACAAATTAGAGAGTATACTAAAACAATTGCTTTAGCGCTTGATACAGTTGGATTAATAAACATTCAGTTTGCAATTAAAGATGACAAAGTATATATCATTGAAGCAAATCCACGAGCATCTCGTACAGTTCCATTTATAGCAAAAGCTTATAAAGAACCTTATGTAAATTATGCTACTAAGGTGATGTTAGGAGAGAAGAAAGTTACTGATTTTGATTTTAACCCTCAGTTAGAAGGTTTTGCAATTAAGCAACCTGTATTCTCTTTTAATAAGTTCCCGAATGTAAATAAGAACTTAGGACCAGAAATGAAATCTACTGGAGAAAGCATCTTATTTATTGAAAGTTTAAGAGACGATGCCTTTTACGATTTGTACGCAAGACGTAAAATGTACTTGAGTAAGTAAAAGCGTTTTAGAATTAAAATAGATAAAATCCGAAGTTTAATAAACTTCGGATTTTTTTATTGGTTTAAAAAGTTAACTAATTGCTTAGCGTCAATGATGTACCTTTTTTCAATAAGCTCTTCTTTTTCTAATTGTTTGATTTTTTCTTTTGAATAAACTTGGGTGTCAAAGTCTTCTATATATCCATTTACTTTATAAATATAGATTTCAAGTTGTTTGATATTGCTTTTTTGAGCAAATTTTTTAGGTAAATTGATGTTTTCTGAGCCACTCTCTATAGTTTTTTCTATCTCTCGTTCTCCGACAGGTCTTATGGTCAGTGGATCATTCAATTCATTGTAAAAGAATAATTTTTCATTTTTATACGCTACTAAAAACATATCCGTAGGAATTTGAACATCAAATAACAAATTACCTTCATTTTTAGACTTCGAAATCAGTTGGTAATCCTCTTTTGTAAATTCAAAATTAACAGTGAAATAATAATCTTGTGTTTTAGAAATACTTTGTGATGAGTTAAAATCGCTTTGTGATTTTTTAGACGTATAATTTTTACAGTTTAAAGTAAGAAGTAGGAAAGTTAAAGGTAATAAAGCAAAATGTTTCATAATAAAGACTTTATAGTTTTTAAAATTAAGAATAACACGGATAAAATTAACCGTGTTATTCTTTTTTTTATAAAATTACTTATTAATACCATCCATAATCATGATACTTAAATGCATGTATATAATCTTTATACATTCCTTTTATGTACATGTTAGATGAACCTGGCCACATGTAAGCAAACCAGTTAGTATTGTGTATAAATAAGTTGTCTTTTCCTGTTTTGCGATTGTCTACAATTAATTTATCACTACTTCCAAGATTCCAGCCACCAATCCAGTCGCTTTGATAGTTTACACTTACTGTACTACCATTGGTAATTACACGTCCTAAGTATTGAGTGGACCAATCTTGATTATTGAATACATATAAATCATCTTTTCCATCACCATTAATATCAGCAACATAAAACTTATCACGGTTATTCATATTCCAACCTGGTAAGGCATCATTATATCTTTTAATATACTTGTATTCGTTTCCGTCAGACCTCAGTAATAATAGATATTCAGGTCCCCAGTTTGTACCATTAAAAATATAGACGTCATCTTTTCCGTCTCCATTAATGTCAGCAATATGGTATTTATCACCAGATTTGCTTGTCCAGCCTGGTAAACTAGCAAAATATTCTTTGGTTTTTGTTAGTGAGCTACCTGTAGATTTAAACATTCTGGTAACTTTAGAACTTGTATTGAATAATACCAATTCCTCTTTGTTGTCACCTGTATAATCGGCTACAAAATACTTATCAGTAGAACTCATGTAATGACCAGGTAAATATTTATCATACCTTCTAACATAAGAAAAGTTACTACCAGTTGACTTGAACATTCCCATATACCCTTGATTCCAGTTAGTAGCATTAAAAATGTAAAAATCATCTTTTCCATCTCCGTTAAAATCAGCAATAAAAAATTCATCACCATTACGCATCTGCCAACCAGGAAGGTTGTAATATATCTTTTTAACACATTCAAACCCGTCAGGAGTTGATTTTAATATTCCTAATCTTGAATATTGATTATTAGGATAGAATACAAGTAAGTCATCGTAGCCATCACCAGTAAAGTCTCCTACATAAAACTTGTCTTTTGAAGATACATACCATGTGCCACCTGGACCTTTAACCCTTTTTGTGGTTACATAAGAGTTAGCGGGACGCGTTATGTTTGCTCCACTACCTGTAAAACCTTTTGGGTGTTCGGTAGGGTAGGCTGCAATATAGTTTCCATAGTGAAGTACCACATCGTTATAGCTATTTCCTTGAAAATTACCTACTATTGGTTTGTTAAAATTGTAATTACTTTTTGATTTATTTCTTTTCCAGAATTCGTTATAACTTGGTGGATTAAAAAGGTTGGTGTTTCCTCTCATTGTGCTATTGGTTGAAGGACGGTAAATACACGTTGTATTATAGCGTCCACCTTCAAATCCATCTACATTATATTCAGATGGCGATCCAGTAGTTACAGTACTTCTAGCAAATTTATTCCATTTATTTGGGTTGTTATTTTTATCAACATTAACAGCAGAAGGATTGGTTCCACTAAAACAACCAGGTCTAGAATATTCGTCGGCTAATTTACCAACGGAGTGCCCTAATTCATGTAATAATACATTGTTACTAGTAGATTTGGTAATAGATAAAACTTTACCATAAGAGCAACCTCCAAAACCAGACTCATTTAAGATAACTACTACAAAATCAGCACCAGATAAACCAACTGTGCTTAAAGCGTTGTTAATTTTGGTATCGGTGTTTCCAGATTTTGACATCCAACAACAATTCCAACATCCTGAGTATCTAAAGTTTAGGGCTGTATTTCTACTACTAGCTGGATTGTTACTACAGTCGTCATTGTCACATGTGTATTGAGTTACGCCTGATTGACTTGAGTTTAGATTTACTCTGTACACGTTAAAAGCATCTTGTAGTTCAGATAAAACATTGTCTAAATTACCATTTTCATGGGTAAACATTGCTTTAAAATAATCAGCAACTAAATTATTAAATTCAGTTTGATTGGATGAAGTAAATCCATCTCCCATGAATACAATATCAAATTTTGATGCTGAACTTCCGTTATAAAGTAAGGTGCTTTTTGTTTGTGAATAAGCCGTAACAGCTAGAAAGGTCATTAATATTATTAGTGTTTTATGTAGGTTTTTCATTTTTTCTGATTATTGGTTAGTAATTTTTTTCAGTTTAGAAAAGTCAGCTTTAGGAGCTGTTCTTACGATTTGAAAAGAGGAGTTTAAATCACTTTTTCTTAATTGCTTCCTATTTACTCTTTGTAAAACATTTTTAGCTTTAGAAACATCTTTAAACTTAACTAGTTTTAAATCTAATTTTTCTGAAGCTACTTTAGATTTGTATTTAATAGGCATCTTTACAGAAACATAAGCTTCTTTTGCGGTGAACTCTTTATGATCACTTTTTTTAGGGGCAAAAATTGTTCTATAACTAAGAGGATTTTCAAAAGTTTCAGCAAGCACAGTATTATTACCATCTAAGCCAATGATGGCCCAATCTCCAGATTCTTCAGTTGGTAAAGAGTAACTACCATCTACTTCAGTTTTTGAAACAGGAGTCATTCCGTTGTTGGTAATTTTGTATGTTACTACTAAGTGTTTTTTACTGGCTCTGTTTTTTTTGTTTTGTAATCTAAGTTCAGGAGATAGGTTGTCAATTTTTCTTATACTCCTAGCAGAAGCAGGTTTAATTCCTCCAGACTTACTCATCGCTGTAGTACCTCTAAACCTTACATTTTTAGGTTTAAAAGGATCTTTAACTTTTTTTATGTTCTTAAAAGTGTTAATTCTTTTTACTTGAAGTAAGTTAGTACTGACTCCCAATTTAGGCTTGTTTTTGTCTATATTTTTGTTTTTATCATTTGTTTGTTTTGGTAAGAGTAATATTGAAGTTTTTAGACTTACTAAATTGTTAGTAGTTTTAGAAATCATATTTTTTTCTCCCTCTTTAGAGTCTATCTTATAAAAGTATTTGATGTTAGAAGGAATGATTTCTGAAAGGGCACGATCAACAGGTGTGTTTGCTAATTGACCTGTGACATTAAATTTTTTATTATCTCCAACTATAAATAAAAGAAAGTTTTGTTTAGAAAGCTCTTTTATAACTGAAGAAATAGGGGTTCTGTTTAATTTACCTGATAAGGTGTGGTTGTTAACGTTATACTTAATGTTTACTTGTTGTGAAAACAAATAATTAGTCATAAGTAAACAGATTACTACAATAGTTAGTTTTTTCATTACAGTGTTTTTAAGTTAATGAGTTGATTATTAGTTTACAAAGTTACTTTGAGACTTGTTTTTTAGGAGAATGCAAAAGAATGGTTTTAAAGGAGGGGTTTTCCCTCTTTTTCTATAGGTTATATATTGTAGATATGATATATTTTTCCTTGAAATGAAGAGTAAAAATATGGTTATAAGGAAGTAGGCCAATAATACATCATCCATATAACTACACAGTTATATGGATAAGTAAAAGTTAAATTAAAAAGTAGAATGTTTTATTCAAAAATAGCGACCGCTCTTACTGGCGATCCTGTTCCTCCTCTAATTTTTAAAGGTAAGGCTATAAAGCGAAATCTGCCTCTGCCTATTAATTTATCAAGGTTTATCATGTTTTCATAATGAGTAAACCCCATTTCTCCACAAATATGATGTACTTTTTTGTTGGATACTTTAGGAACACCAGGAGACATAGTTTCTACACCAAAAGCAGCAATTTTTTGTTCTCCAAGCCAAGTGGCACATTCAGCTGTAATACCTGGACCTTTTCCCCAGTTTTCAGTATTAAAATGTTTAGCGTAGTGGTTTGTACAAATAAGAACAGTATCACCTTTTTTTATGCTGAGTTTTTCTTTTTCTAACTGTTCTTTAACTTCTTCAGAAGTAATTAATTCCTGTAAGTTTTTATGAGAAAAATCTAAACAAATACCTTCAGTATAAAACATACTAAGAGGCATAGTATCTATCGATTTTCCTTCATGTTTAGCAGCCATATGGTTTAAAGCGTCAACATGAGTTCCTGTGTGCTCTCCCATTTCTAGTTTATATACAGCAGGAGTTTTAGTAGTAGGATTTTTAATTCCGTCCCATTCTTCATGGGTATTGTGCACAGACATTTTAACTTGTGGAAGACTTTTATAAACAGGCATCCCGTCAAAAATATCTTGACTTAAATCTATAATTTCAGGCATTGTTATAACT
The DNA here is from genome assembly GCF_056815515.1 of Tenacibaculum sp. DPLXC6. Taxonomy (NCBI): domain Bacteria; kingdom Pseudomonadati; phylum Bacteroidota; class Flavobacteriia; order Flavobacteriales; family Flavobacteriaceae; genus Tenacibaculum; species Tenacibaculum sp. DPLXC6. The sequence continues at coordinate 684,756 of NZ_CP141806.1, read as the reverse complement.
CAATCTTCACATTATAATTTTTAAGCTCTTCGATGTAGTTTTGAGCAGTAAAATTATCATTATCAAACTTCTCTTGCCTATTTTTTTTCATCTTAATTCTATGGATAGCTTCTAGAAAGCGACGCATTTCATTATCATCATTAATAATAATTCCAGGAACTTTGGCATTGTCACCATTATCCTTTTTGGCAACCATAGTAAAATAAGAGGAATTACAGTGCTTGGTCTTTCCTGTTTGTATATTTTGTGCTTCCACACGTATACCAACTACCATTGAAGTTTTTCCAACATAATTAATAGAGGCCTTCATGGTAACTAATTCGCCTACTTCAATAGGGTTTATAAAATTAACGGTATCTACAGATGCTGTTACACAATAGGTTCCTGAATGTTTAGAGGCACAAGCAAATGCAATTTGATCCATTAGCTTTAAAACGTATCCTCCGTGAATTTTACCACTAAAATTAGCATGAGAAGGAAGCATTAACTCAGAAATAGTAATGCGGGTATCTTCTATATTTCTATAAATATTATTGTTCATTATCTTTTCTTATTCCTCTAAAGTGAGGAGATTGTTCTTCTTCAACATGAGTTATAAAATACTTTGTGTCACCTAACCAAAAGAAAGTTCCAAAACGCTCTTTGTAAGTAACTTTTACATAGCGACCTTGGTATTCTTGAAGTTTCTCTATAACTTCTTTTTTGTTGTCTTCTACAGAAAAGGCAAAAATTTGTGCCCCAGAAATACCTTGGCTAATTTCGCCTTCCCAAGTTTTTACTACTACACCTTTATAGCTAATTTTAATGAGTTCACCTGAGCGAACACCTTCACTATAAGGAACAAAATAAATAAAAGCATAGTATAGCGCTGCTATAAGAGCAATGCCAATTAAAATTAATCCTAAAATTTTTTTCATAGTAACATATTGAAGAATGTATAATAACAAAAGTAAGGTTTATATTTTGACTTGTAAAATGAATTGAAAGTGGTAAGTTTGTGATGCTTCAAAAAATGATTAATATGAATTATATTTTATTTGATGGTGATGTACGCACAGCCTTATTACCATTTACATATACGAGACCAGTAGCCGATATTAGAGTAGGGATTTTAACCATTAGAGAAAAGTGGGAAAAATATTTAGGTTTAACAACTACAACTGTAACGGAAGAGTATTTAGAAGAAAAATACCCTATGGTTGAAATGGAAGAAAATGTATTGTTAAATGCTTCTTTCTTGCCAACTAAGCCTTTGGTTGAAATGGTAAAAAACCTGCAAGCTGATCAAGCTATTTTTAAAGGTGAGGATGTAATTGCTTTTTATGCTGCCGATACTCAAGAAGAAGTAGATTTTTCTTCTTATGAGCACATAGAGTTTGAAGATGATATAATTCAAATAAAAAATACTTGGGATATTTTCTCATTAAATGATAAAGCAATTAGAGCTGATTTTGATTTAATTACTGAAGGAAGAAAATCACAACCAATTCCTGAAACTGTTAACTGTGTTAATAGAAATGACATTTTTGTAGAAAAGGGAGCAAAATTAACTTTTGCTACGTTAAATGCTTCTACTGGACCAATTTATATTGGTAAGAAAGCTGAAATAATGGAAGGGGTAGTTGTGCGAGGAGCTTTGGCTATGTGTGAAAATTCAGTATTAAAATTAGGAGCAAAAATTTATGGAGCTACCACTTTAGGTCCTTACTGCAAAGTAGGAGGAGAGGTAAACAATTCAGTATTATTTGGATATTCAAATAAGGGACATGACGGGTTTTTAGGAAACTCAGTATTAGGGGAGTGGTGTAATATAGGAGCAGATAGTAATAATTCTAACCTTAAAAATAACTATGCTGAAGTTAAGTTATGGAATTATGAAACTGGTCGTTTTGCTAAAACTGGATTACAGTTCTGTGGATTAATGATGGGAGATCATTCAAAATGCGGAATTAATACGATGTTTAATACAGGAACAGTTGTTGGTGTTTCTGCGAACATTTTTGGCAGTGGGTTTCCAAGAAATTTTGTTCCTTCATTTAGTTGGGGAGGAGCTTCAGGATTTACTGAATATAAAACAAATAAAGTCTTTGAGGTAGCCGATGTAGTAATGAAAAGACGAGGTATTGAGTTCGATGAGAGAGAAAAACAAATTCTAGAACACGTTTTTGAAGAAACAAAACAATATAGAAACTATTAAACTATAAGAAAAAGGCTTTACATTTTGTAAAGTCTTTTTTAGTTAAAAACGAATCCTGAAAACAAAATTAGGAGTTACTCCTAAAGACATTTTATCTACTTCTTTTAGTTTATATTCAATTTCATTATCTGAGTTTCTAATAGGAATAGCGTTATAGGTTCTACTTAAAATATTTTTATTATTGAATATATTAAGTAAAGAGACTCCCAATTTACCTTTCCATCTTTTAGAAAAGTTAAAAGAATAGGTCATAGAAGCATCTATTCGACTATAATTAGGAAGTCTAAGAGCATTGATATTATCTGAGTCTAAGTTAATGTAAGGAGCCCCATCGTCATCAGTATAAAACTCTTTAACAGCAGTGTAAGGATTACCAGTTCTATAAATCCATCCAAGAGAGAATTCGTAATTATTTAACTTGTAGGCATGAGACCATGAAAAGTAGTTAGTAATATCGTGATTTGCAGGGAAAAACTTGTTTTCTAAATCTAAGAACTTAAATCTATTTTTAGTGTATGAATAATTAACCCAAGTTCTGTAATTGTTAATTTTTTTATTAATTAGTAAATCAATACCATATACTTTGCCCTTACCATTAGAAAAGTCATCAGTTTGATCATTATACCCACTTGTTTGCGATGTCATACCGCTAACTTTTTTATAATATGGTTCAATATCTATTTTCCAATTATCTTTATTAAAAAGGATTCCAGTAGAAACCTGCAAACTTTTTTGAAGAGGGATATCGTCGTTATTAACTTGAGCCCATATTTGGTTTTCTAAATCAAAGCCTAAACTAGAGGTTTGAAACTCTATAATTTGACTTAATGTTTGATGTTTTTGTTCAAAAGAAGCTTTAATACTTAAGTTTGAAGCAAGTTTTTTCTCAAAATATAACCTAGGCTCTAAAACAAACTTGTCAATTTTAGAAAAGTAATTAAATCTAATTCCAGAGTTTATATTCCAATCATCATTATCGTATAAATATTCAGCAAAAATAGAATGAGTGTTGTTTGTTCCTTTATCTTTTTGTATTGAAGAGTATCGGTTTTCACCTTCTACGTCAGCTAAATATTTTAATTCATAAGCAGCTTTGGTTGATGTAAATTCATAACCCCAAAATAAATCTTTTCTATCATTAAAAGAGTAGTTCATGTTATATGAAATACCAAAATCAGTTAATGAGTTGTTTTTTGAAGACAATAAAATAAGGTAATCATCTATGTAATTGTAGTTACCAACATAATCTAAGTGAAAACTAGAAAAATAACTTTTTATACTGTGGGTCTTTTTTTCAGATGATTGCTTCTTCCAGTTTGCGCTTATACCAGTATTATCGATATCTAATTTGTCATTGTATTTATCTTGGTATGTTGGAATTGTAAAATCATTAAACATTTGATTCCTTGTGTGTAAGAAACTAATGCTTAAAGACTCATCTTCATTAGGCCTGTATATAAACTTGGTAGTATAGTCCGAAAACTTAAATTCGTTATCTCTTTCAAACTTAATACTTTTATCTATAATTTGGTTCTCTTGATTATCATCAAATGTTTGAAAAACACGCATAGACAACTTATCAAAAGTAAATGTCTTTAAAACATCAGAAAAAGATCTTCGAGCTGAAAAAGAAAGTGCAGTTTTTTCTGAAAATGGAACAGTAATAAGAGCATCAGCATGCGTCATATTCAAACCAAAATTTCCTGTGATTTTTTCTGGTATTTTTTCTGTTGTTTTAATATCTATAACACCAGAAACTCTATTTCCATATCTGGCACCTGTACCACTTTTAGATAAGGTAACTTCTTTGGTTGTATATGGGTTAAAAGCAGAGATCATTCCAAAAAAATGCCCAGAATAATACATTTTTATACCATCCCACAAAACCAAGTTTTGATTAGGTGTACCACCTCTTATATAAATACCTGCTGCTGTTTCGTTAGGACTTTGAACACCGGGAATAATTTTTAAACTCTCTAACACATCTGGTTCTGTTAAACCAGGAAGAACACCTAATTGTTTAGGAAGTATGGATATAGCTCCATTTTTCTTTTTATTAATACCAGAGGTAATATAGTTTGTTACAAGTATCTCTTTTAAAAGATTGTACTCATTAAGTTTAAAATTAGAATTTTTAGTTATGTAATAATAACGCTCATTAATTTGGTTAAAAATTAAAGGAGTTTGGCGTTCAATTTCACCTATAAGGTATACTAGCTCACATTTTTTCTTTTTAAAAGAAAAGTTTTTTCCACGAATTATCTCTGTATTAAAAGAAAACTTTACGCCAAAATTGGTTTCTGTTTCTTTTAATACATCCAACAAAGGTGTATCAATAAAAGAAATGTCTACCTTTTCTTGAGAAAAAATAGACATCGCTAAGCATATAAAAAGTATACTTAATTTTATCTTCATTTACTATATGTCAATACAACTGAACTATTTTCTGCTAATTTATAAGAAATTTTCATAGGAGCAAAAACAGTTTGCAATGCTATATTAACATCTTCATGTGTAAAAGTACCTGTAAAACGTTGAGAGGTATCTATTCTTGAAGCGTCAAATTTTAATTTGAATTGATTTTCTAAAGCTTTTATAACTTGATGTAAAGGGGTGTTGTTAAAAGAACTTTCACCTTTTATCCAAGAAGGAGTAGTATCTACAAACTCCCATTTTTCACTAGAGTTACTATAGTTTCTGAAGGCTTTACCTTTAGTTAAAATAACTTCCTCTTTATTTTTTGAAGTAACTTTTACTTTACCTTCGAAACATTTAACTTCAAAATAGTTTTCAGAAGTATTTACAGTAAACTTAGTTCCTAGCACAGTTACATTACCTTCATTTGATTTTACAGTAAAAGACTTACCTTTTTCTACTTCAAAATAAGCTTTACCTTTTAATGATAACTCTCTTTTATCATTCCAATTTCTTTTTTTGTATGTTATTTCAGATTTTGGTGATAAATGTGCTTTAGAATTATCAGGTAAAGTAATTGTTAGTTGTTCTCCATAATTTGTTGAAAAATCAGTTGTATTATAATTAAAGTATAAAAAACTAATCAACAATGCTATAGAGGCAACTGCACCATACATCCAAGTAGGAATTAATTTTACTACTTTTTTGTTAGTTTTTGCTGGCTCTAAGTTTGTTTTTATTTTATTAAAAGCTTCTTCTTTATTATAAGAAGGAGTTTTTAATAATTGTGAAGCATCATCAATAGCTTTGAATTGATGATAAACTTCGGATTGTTGAAACTCTTTCAATTCATCAGCAGATAGCTCATTGGCTATCCATCTGGCTAAAAAAGTTTCATCTTTATAATTTATTTTCATTTCCTATTATTCGTGCTATTTGTATTAAAAACAAGTAAAAGACTAATTACCCTACTACAAATATTACTTTTTATTAGACTTTACCTATTTGCTCTTTTAAAGTAAGCAGAGCTTTGCTCATTCTTTTTTCTACTGCTTTCACAGAAACTCCAACTATATCTGCAATCTCACTGTACTTTTTCTTGTCTATTCGACTGAGTAAAAAAACTTCTCTTTGTTTTTCTGGTAAGTCGGCAATTGCTTTTTTTAATTTTGTGTGAAATTCTTCTTCTTCTAAAAGAAATTGAGGTGTTTCATTAGTTTTACCAGAAGAAACACTTTGTTTTTGATGTTCTAATACAACCTTTTTATGAGCTACATCATTTAAAAAATGGTTATTAGCTACAGTATATAGATAAGATTTTGCTTTTTCAAAAAAAACTTTAGAGCAATTATTCCATAATTTTATATACGCTTCTTGTACGATATCTTCAGCTTGCTGAGTATCACCGCACTTATAGTATATATAGTTTCTTAATGTTTGTGAGTGCTGATTAAAAATTTCGTTAAAATTATTCTGCTCACAAACAGACTTTAAGGGTTCTTTATTCATTTAGATTAATTTCCTAATCAACAACAAATGTATGAAAATGTAATTAAGAGGTTAAAAAATTATTAATATAACTTGTAAATTGGTAATTTCTTGTGTGCTTTTTCGTAATGTGGAGTTTTTTTGTAAACCCAATACAACTGTGCTTGCGGATTCTTAGCAAAATTGTCTTCAGACTTTAGTTTTTCTAAAAACTCTTGTTTTATAATAGGGTTGTTGTTTAAAAACTCCTCAGCAATATCTTCAAAAACATAAGAAGAGTATCCTTCTTTTTGTTGTAAGATGGTATCAAAAAAGTTCCAGTTAAAGAAAGAATCAGGAGCTTCAGCCTCTAAGGTTTCTATTATATAACGTATTCCTGTTTGATTTGTAGGAATATAAATATCTCCTTTAGAAAAATCAATTTGTTGATTTTCTGTTCTTGCCACTTCAGTATTGTAGTGTAAATAATGACCTTCGTATGCCATTTTTCGAGTTTCAAATTCTTTGATGTGTTGAACTTCGACAGTTAATAAGGTATCTTTATCAAAACGAGTAAATTCAATTTTATTATTTTGTAATCGATCTACAACATTATGCCAACCTTGTTCTAATATATAGGCTTTAGGTATGGTGATTTCTTTGGTAGGAATAAAGTTGTTATAATAAGAAATTTTTTTATTGTAAGGTTTTGTTCTATCATAAAACAAACGTTTTCCTTTGGTAACTTTACTGTCTATAAAAGTTCCTTCATACCCCTTAAAATCAAGAGCTGTAGGATTATTCTTATCAACTGTAAATACAATGGGGTATGTTTTCTTGTTTATGATTACATCAACAGTATTTTTTCGCAAACCTTTTATTTTGCCGCTGTTTTCTTCAGAAAAATCTAAAGTAGAAAATAATAGTTCATAGGTTTGTTCTACTCTAATTTTATACGGTTTTAACATATGAGTTTCAACCATTAATCCTAAGGTATTGAAGAGGGTAGTATAGCCAGTAGAATATCTAGGTGAATCGAAAAACTGTGACCAACCACTTTCTGGAGTTGTTCCCCAAACATTTACATAAGGAGTAATAATAATGTCTTTCTCAGCCAAAGACTGTTCTATTTCAGGACGCATTTTAGTTTCAATAAATTCACCAAGTTTTCCTCCCAATTTATTATGCTGTGTGAATAAATGTGTAATAGCATATTGATAATCTGCACCATTACTTACATGATTGTCAATAAAAACATCGGGATTTATAGTGTGAAAAATCTCAGCAAAAGTGGCGGCGTTTTTGGTATCCTGTTTAATAAAGTCACGATTCAAATCGTAATTACGAGCATTTCCTCTAAAACCATATTCTTTTGGGCCATTTTGGTTGGCTCTTGTGTGTGAATTTCTGTTTAGCGCACCACCTATATTGTAGACAGGAATAACACAGATTAAAGAATTTTTGTATTTGTTTTTTAAAGAGTCATTTTGAACAATGTTTCTTAATAGTAACATTGATGCATCAATCCCGTCAGATTCTCCAGGATGAATACCGTTATTAATTAAAACTCTATTTTTTGAAGAGCTCTTGAGTGTTTTAATATTGGTTTTTCCATCGGCATTGAAAACAACTAAATGTAAAGGTTTCCCAATATCTGTATTACCCATTTCAAACAAAGAAATTTCAGGATATATTTCAGCTAAACGTTCATAAAAAGAAATTACTTCTTGATATGTAGGAGTTTCTGTTCCGTTAGATGTTTCAAACAGTGTAGTGAAATCGTTATTCTTTTTTGTTGATTCTGGTTTACAAGCAACAGTAATTATTAGGAATAGTACAAATAGCTTTCTCAAAGTAATGTATTTAAAAGTTTAAATTCTAACTGCGTCAGGTACTAATCCTGTATAATCACCATTGTTTCTGATTACATCTCTTACAATTGATGAAGAAATATAACTTTTACCCGAAGAGGTTAGTAAAAATACAGTCTCTATTTCAGAAAGTTTTCTATTGGTGTGTGCAATCGCTTTTTCAAACTCAAAATCGGCAGGGTTACGTAAACCTCTTAAAATAAATTGAGCACCTTGCTCTTTACAAAAGTTAACGGTAAGCCCACTATAGGTAAGTACTTTTATTTTTGGTTCGTGTTTAAAAGTCTCTTCTATAAAACGTTGACGTTCTTCTAATGAAAACATGTACTTTTTATCTGCATTTACACCAATTGCAATGATTAGCTCATCAAAAAGGGTAACACCACGTTCAATAATATCTAAGTGTCCTAAAGTTATTGGATCAAAAGACCCAGGGAAAATTGCTCTTTTCATTATATTTTGTCATTTAAAGCCATTTCAATAGCATTTCCGAATAATTCTGTTAAAGAAATGCCTGCATGATTGGCTTGCTGTGGTAAAATACTTGCCTCAGTTAATCCTGGAACAGTATTCATTTCTATAAAATGTGGTTCATCATTAACTAAAATATATTCAGAACGAGAAAAACCACGCATGTTTAAAATTTCATATACACGTTTAGCTACTTCTTTAACTCTTTTTCTTTGAGAGTCAGTTAAACGTGCAGGAGTAATTTCTTGTGACTCTCCTTCATATTTAGCTTTGTAATCGAAGAAATCATTTTCAGAAACAATTTCAGTCATAGGAAGAACTTTTGTGGCTCCTTTATATTGAATTACTCCAACAGAAACTTCAGTTCCGTCTAAAAAGCTTTCAATTAATATTTCAGTATCTTCTTCGTATGCTTTTTCTATAGCAGGAATTAACTCTTCTTTAGTATATACTTTAGATATACCAAAACTAGAACCTGCACCATTTGGTTTTACAAAGCAAGGAAGTCCCACTTTTTTTATGAAAGCATCACAATCTATTTCATCACCTTTATTTAAGTATATAGAAATAGCTGTTGCTATTCCATATTGTTTTACTACACTTAAGGTATCACGTTTATTAAAGGTTAAGGCCATTTGATAGAATGGGGCAGAGGTGTGTTTTATGCCAATAAGATCAAAATAGGCTAAGATAATTCCGTTTTCTCCTGGTGTACCGTGAATAGCATTAAAAACACAATCGAATGTGATTTTTTTCTCCTTAACTTCAACTGAAAAATCTTTTTTATTTATCGGGTACTCTACGTTATTATCATCAACATATACCCATTTGTTTTCTAAAATATGAACTTTAAAAGCGTTATACTTTTCTTTATCAATATGTTTGTAAACTACATTACCACTTTTTAGAGAAATTCCTACTTCTGAGGAATAACCTCCCATAATAATAGCGATGTTTTTTTTCACTTCAAATGTATTTCAATTACTGTTTTTATCATTGTTTATCTAAAATCCAATCGTTGGATTATACAAACTTACCAAAAAAACTCGTTTAAGACTTATTGAATTTAAAATAGTAATATTTTTACTGTAAATTTGTGCGATCTTACAAAAAAATGATATGAGTAATTTAACAGGAAAGTTTGGAGGTTTATTTGAATTTATTAAAAGTAAATCTTTCTTAAAGAACATAATTATAGCAGTTGTTTCAATACTAGTTTTTGTATTTGTTTTACAATGGTGGTTAGGAGTTACAACAAATCACAGTCAAAAAATACAAGTACCTGACCTACATAAAATGTCGTTAGCTGATGTTGAACAGAAACTAAATGAATTAAATTTAGATTTTGTGGTAATTGATAGTGCAAGCTATAATCCTGAATATCCAAAAAAGTCAATTATTGAACAAGATCCAGAAGCAGGTGATTTTGTAAAAGAAAAACGTAAAATATATTTAACATTAAACCCATCTAAATACAGAGATGTTGAAGTGCCTAATTTAAACGGACGTACAAGACGTCAGGCAACAACACATTTACGTTCAATAGGGTTTAAAGTAGGTACAAAGGTTACTTGGGTTCATGATATAGGAAAAGATGTAGTTCGTGGATTAAAACATAATGGACAAAAAATTGAGCCAGGGACTAAATTACCAAAACAAACAACCATAGACTTGATTTTAGGTGATGGTAATGGATACTAATTTTATAACTGATTGATGCAGGAAGATAATACTCCAGAGATAGAGAATGATGATTTATATGAACATCATAGGTTTGTAGCAACAGATGGTCAAGTACCATTACGAGTAGATAAGTTTTTAATGAATTTTATTGAAAATGCTACTCGAAACAAAATACAGCAAGCAGCAAAAGCAGGAAATGTTATAGTAAATGATGTTGCTGTAAAACCAAACTACAAAGTAAAACCTAAGGATGTTGTTAGGGTGGTATTAACATATCCACCTCACGAAAACTTATTAGTAGCAGAAGATATTCCTATTGATATAGTATATGAGGATGATGAAGTAATAGTGGTGAACAAGCCAGCAGGTATGGTAGTACATCCTGGTCATGGAAATTATTCAGGTACGTTAGTAAATGGACTGATTCATCATATAGAAAACTTACCAAAAAACTCTAATGAGCGCCCCGGTTTAGTACATCGAATTGATAAAGATACTAGTGGATTACTAGTTGTTGCAAAAACTGAGTTTGCAATGGCTCATTTATCTAAGCAATTTTTCGACCGTACTACAGAACGTTTGTATTACGCTTTAGTTTGGGGGAATATAGAAGAGGATGAAGGAACTATTGAAGGAAATATAGGGCGTAGCTTTAAAAATCGCTTACAAATGGATGTTTTCCCTGATGGAGAACATGGTAAGCATGCAGTAACCCATTATAAAGTGTTAGAAAGACTTACGTATGTAACCTTGGTACAATGTAAGTTAGAAACGGGTAGAACGCATCAAATTAGAGCCCACTTTAAGCATATCGGTCATACACTTTTTAACGATGAGCGTTATGGAGGTAATGCTATTTTAAAGGGAACTACGTTTACTAAGTACAAACAATTTGTAGATAATTGTTTTAAAGTATTACGAAGACAAGCTTTACATGCAAAAACGTTAGGTTTTACACATCCAACTACTGGGGAATTTCTAAAGTTTGATTCTGAAGTACCAGAAGATATTACCGCTTGTTTAGAGAAATGGCGTACGTATTCTGAACATTCTAAATTGGAAGAATAAAAACTTATTCAAAAGCAAAGGCTATATAAAATGAATTAATTTTATATAGCCTTTGTTTCATTTTTCTTGTAGATCCACTCAATAATAAAACATAGGGTAATAATACCAAGAGAAACAAATACACCTGTAAGATTAGATTCTAGCTGTTGTTTAATTAGAATAACTAATGCTACTAAGCATAAAATACAACCTAATAAAGGAATTGTTTTGTTGGAGTTTGTTTCTTTTGAAAGTTTAAAGCCTACGTAATTTACAATTCCAAAAATAAGAATGAAGCCAACACTACCAGCAGTAGAAATACTTTCTAAATTTAATGTGTTAACTAATATCAAAGTTGCTATAGCTGTAATTAGTAATCCAATAGGTTGATTCCAAAACTTGGCAAGAAAATGGTGTGGTAATTCATCATCTTCAGCAATTTCATAGTTCACTTTACTTCCTCCGTATAATGAAGCATTAATAGCTGAAAATGTAGATATTAATGCAGCTATGGTTATAATAGTAAATCCTACTTGCCCTAACATTGGTTTAGCGGCTTCTGCTAGTACATAATCTTGTGCTTTGGCAATTTGATTAAATGGTAGAGAACCGACAGTAACAAGAGCAATGATAATGTACAATACAATTACAAATATTACAGAGTAGTAATAAGCCTTTGAAATGTTTTTTTCAGGATTTAAAATATCGGGAGCAGCATTAGCTATTAGCTCAAAACCTTCATAAGCAACAAAAATAACCATACCTCCAGCAAATAATTTGATAGGGTTCTCCCAATTACTAATGGATAGTTGTGCCATATTAGGGCTTCCTATTAGTCCATAAGCTCCAATGGCAATAAAACCAATAAGAATTATAAGTTTAATAACTACTGCGTACGATTCAATTTTTCCCACTACAGCAATACTGTAGTAGTTAATTGCTGTAGCTATAATAATAATAGCACTGGCATATATATGAAAGTTAATTGTTTTGTTTTGAGTAATTTCCCATAGGTTAGGAGCATAAGAGCCAAAAGCAGAAGCATATAAGGAGAGCATTACAATATAACTTATCCATAAAAGATTGTTAATAGCTCCACTAAAAACAGTTCTTCCAAAACCTTGATTAATAAATTTTACAGTTCCACCTCTATCTGGGTATTTCTTGGAAAGATGAACGTAGCTGTATGAGGTTAATAAAGCTAGTATTCCTGCAAGTAAAAAAGCAATTGGAGTTCCTCCTTTGGCAAGTAAAACAGCAAGACCTAAAACGGCAAAAATACCACCGCCTACCATACCACCAATTCCTATTGAAATTACTTCTCTTAATCCTATTTTTTTAGACATATTTAGTGACTGTTAGTTAGTGTAACAGTCACTAAAATAGTTATTTATTTTGAAAGTACTTTTTAAAAGTAAGAGCGATAGTGTAATGAGTTGCTTAAACCCAGATTTCATTAGATTTTGTTAGAACAATAGGAGTTTTACCCGTTACTAATATTGTTTGTTCGTGTTGTGTTATATATCCTCCTTTATTTCCAACCAAAGTCCAGCCATCTTGTAATTCAACAGCTATAGTTGAGTTTGTAGAGATAAAAGTTTCAATAGCCACAGTGGTATTTTTTCTAAATCGTTCTCGGTTAGTTTTTACTCTGTAGTTTAAAATATTTTCTGGTTCTTCGTGCAAACTTCTTCCAACTCCATGTCCAGCTAAGTTTTTAATTACTTTAAATCCAGATTTTTTAGCTTCAGTTTCTATTAAATATCCAATATCAGCTATTTTAACACCTCCTTTTATATTATTTATAGCTTTTTTTAAGATGTTTTTAGAAGCATTTACAAGAGGTTGATGATTGTAAATGTCTTTACCCAGTACAAATGAGCCCCCATTATCTGACCAAAAACCATTTAACTCAGCAGAAACATCAATATTAATTAAGTCTCCTTCTTTTAGAATTTTTTTATCAGAAGGAATTCCATGGGCCGCTTCTTCATTTACACTAATACAGGTATAACCAGGAAATCCATAAGTAACATTAGGAGCAGATTTAGCGCCGAAGCTTTTTAAAATCTCACCACCATATTTGTCTAGCTCTTTAGTAGACATTCCAACTTTAGCATATTCTCTCATTAGTTTTAGCGTTAATCCAACCACTTCACTAATTTTTTTCATTCCAATAAGCTCTGATTCTTTTGTTATTGACATTTTAATTTTTTTGAATTAAGACTTCTTTCTCTCTTAAGAAGTATAAGCAAGTTTTTATAGAGTAACAAAAGTACTAAAAAAGTAAAAGATTCTAGTTAAATAGATTTATGGTAAACGGGCTATTTTAAAAACGGATAATCTGTATATCCTCTAGCATCCCCGCCACCAAATAGGGTATGTGTGTCACTTATTTTGTTTAATGGAGCATTAAGTTTTACTCGCTTTGGATAATCGGGGTTGGTTAAAAAATTGCGTCCAAAACCAATTAAATCAACTAGTCCTTTTTCTAATAAATCTTCCCCTTGTTCAGGTGTTTTATTTCCTGTAGCAATGATAGTTTTGTTAAATGTTTTGCGTAGGTTCTGTCTAAAATCATTAGGAATTTCAGGAGCATCATCCCAATCTGCTTCACATAGATGTAAGTAAGTAACTCCGATTTTTTCAAGCTCTTGGGTAGCAATCATTATGGTGTCTAATATTTCGGGATCGTTCATGTCTTTAAAACTAATAAAAGGGGAGAGGCGAACCCCAGTTTTTTCATTACCTATTTCCTGAGCAACTGCTTGAGTGATTTCGGTTAGTAATCGAACTCTATTATATTTAGCTCCCCCATATTCATCGGTTCGTTGGTTAGAGTTACTTCTTAAAAACTGATCTATCAAATATCCATTGGCTCCGTGAATTTCAACACCATCAAAACCTGCTTTAATAGCATTTTTTGCCCCTGTTTTAAATTCTTCAATTACTTGATAGATGTCTGCTTTTGTCATTGCTCTAGGTTCTTCTACAGGTACAAAAGTAGCATCACCATTAGGCGCTCCATCAAAAATATAAACATTGGTGTCTTTGGCTGCTTTTTTAGAAGGAGCAATAGGCTGTAGTCCGTTTACTTTAGTGCTAGATACGCGACCAACATGCCATAATTGTAAAAATATTTTACTTCCTTTTTTATGGACTTCGTCAGTAATTAATTTCCAACCTTCCATTTGTTCTTGGGTGTAAATTCCGGGTGTTTTAGCGTAGCCTTTTCCTTGTAATGAAACTTGAGTAGCTTCAGATATAATTATTCCTGCGGAAGCTCTTTGTCCATAATATTCAGCCATTAATTTATTAGGAATATCACCAGGCTGTGAACTTCTAGAACGTGTCATGGGAGCCATTAAAAATCTGTTTTTTAATGTTAAGCCATTTTTGTTATAGGGTTGATATAATTTTTTAAAAGCCATGATTTACAAAGTTTTAATTATTTAATAGTACAAATTTACTATGGTTTAAAAGTTATGTTTTTGTATAATTTCATGTTTTACTTGTGAAAAAACATTGTGTTATTTCGCAAACTCTACAGTTGTAAAATGTAGGGTGGTAGTACCTATATTTTCTAGATTATGTATAAAGAAATTTTTAGTGTTTAAATTGTTAAAGTACTTAATATCATTAGGTTCATAGGATGTTTCAATTACAGCACCATTAGAAAAATAGGAACGAGAGCTACCCCTTGTATGACAAACATAAAAATAAGGTTTATCATGTTTATGAAACGGAAGAGTTTTTCCGGGTTCCAATTCAATATGCCATATTTTAACACGCTTATTTTCTAATAATAATTGTTGCCCAATTTTATAACTATTAGTTCCTAATTGAATGGCTTTTTTTAAGGATTCTGTCCAATGTACAGACCAATTGCCAGCTATGTTTATTGTTTCTACTTTCATAAGGAGGGTATTAGTTTATAGTATATAATAACCATTCTTTAAATTCATGATTAGGAAGAATGATGTCTTTTTTGAAGTTGAAACCTAGTTTATTAAGTAATTTTTGTGAACTAGTATTACTAGGGAGTGTAATAGCCACTAGGTTTTTAATTTTGAACTTATTTACAGCTACTTCTTTTATTTTAGAAGCACTTTCAAAAGCATATCCTTTACCTTCGAATTGAGGTAAAAAAGCAAAACCAAAATCAATTCCATCAATTCCTTCACGATCATAAAGTCCAACAGTTCCTATTTTTTCATTATCAGATTGTCTAATTATAGTGTAACTAGAGTATCCTAGTTGGTTGAATTGCTCAAGCATAACTGTTTCAATATATTGCTTTGCATGATGAGTTGATGCTATATTTCTATTTCCAATATTTTCAACCCATTTAGGAGTATTAAATAAGTTGAAAATAAAGTCAGCATCTTCAGTATTTGTTGGACGTATAATTAATCTTTCTGTTTGATATTTTGAGTTCATTTTATATTAATGATTTACAGATGTTTTTCTCTTAATGTTGATAGTTTGTTGTCAATAGCCCATTTATTCTCTGATACTTGACTTATAATAAAGAAATAAAATAAAGCATATAGCATTTGAGCACCAGCCCATTCCCAATGTTCTATTAAACAAGAACCAAGAATAAGTATGGCAATAACAAGAGCACCAGCAATAGCTGTTCTGTAAGTAAATAAGCCAATAATTAATAATGTACCTATGATAAATTCTATGAAAGGTAATACGCTTCCCCATGTGTATAAAAGAAAGTCTGGAAGTATACTTTCTTGAAATTGACTTACCATCCAATCACGAAATGAAGGGATTTTTGGCAATCTTGTTAATCCATGTCCGAAAAAATTGATTCCCATGGTAATACGTAGCAATGCATACGCTGTTTGTTTAGGTGTGGCTTTCATTTATTTACTTTTCTTTAAATATGTTGGTAGCTCATTAGTCAACCAATCTTGTCTTACTGGTACATGTACATCTAAATCAAGTGTGTTTTCCAGCGCAAAGAATTCGTGAGATACATTTTCAGGAAACACGATTACTTGTCCTGCAGAAATAATATATGTCTTTCTTTTTCCTTTATCAATAGTGTTAATTTTTACCTTTCCTTTAATTATGTATGTAATTTGCTCATTTGGGTGTTTGTGCATTGGAATATGTGCACCTTTTTTCAAGTGAAAATAGGCCATTTGCCCTTTGGTACCATGAAACCATTGTCGTGTAATTCCTTCGCTAATGGTATCATGTGGCATGGATTCAAAGTTTATAACTTGAATATTTTCTACTTTTTTACTTAGAGATATCGTATTTTCTTGCGCAGCTATTTGTCCGAAAAAAGTTAAGAAACTACCTAAGAATATTAATTTTATGTTCATAATGTTACTTTTTAAAGTGATATTTCAATAATTTATGATTCAACATTAAAGGGATGTATAACGTTTTGGTAGCTTTGTCAAAGTACGTGTCAGCACTTCCTTGAGGTAAATCTATTACAAGTTGCCCTTTATCATTCCCCTTTTTTAAGTAGAGTAGGCCTCCTGCTAACCAATCAGTAATTAAAAAACCGTGTAAAGTTTCGCTGAGTCCATCTAAGTTTCCAAAAGGCTGACTTATGGGTTTGATTTTTTTTGTTTTTAAATTGATTTTAACCAAATGCCCAGGTGTTTTAGTAGCAAATGTTTTAGCATCTAAATCTATACCCCAACCAGCAGCTATTAGATTATTCTTTGATATAAATAAACCATTAGGCATGTTTAATTTGTCATCTTTTAGCCATAGTTCAACTTTTCTTGTTCCTTTAATTGGGAGTTTGTAAATAGCACTAAATCCAAAAGTGTTAGAAGCATAGATATTTCCTTTTTTGTCAGCAACAATATCATTGAGGAACGTAGCATCTTTGGCTGTAAACCGTTGGACTTGTTTATTCGCTATATCAACTTCAACAATAGTATTAATATCCGTAACGTATAATTTTCCTTTGTGAATAGTAAGTCCTTTAGGAGCATCCAATCCCTTAAGCCACTCTAGTTCTATTATTTCTCCATCTAAACTTATTTTAGATATAAAACCATTACCATCTTTATCAGTAGGATTACCGTTTACATTAGACACATATAATACTTGATTTGATGTATCAAGAACTACACTTTCAGGATTTTTTAAACCTTCTAGTTCCCAGTCTTTTTCTAATTGAAAAGGTAATTTGTTTTGCGCATTAATAATTGTTACTGTACTAAGTACAAGGTATAAATAGATTGCTTGTTTCATGTTAGTACTCTTATTTGTTAAATTTTAATTCGGCGTTATCAATTGGGGTATTAGGGTCATTTATTACCATTTTAGCAATGTTATCTTTACGCATAAACACTACACCTTCATGTTGTTTTGCATATTCAATAAATTGATTTACAACATTAACTACTGCTGGAGTACCTCCGATTCTGTCATGTAAACTCACACTCATCATTCTCCTTTTAGAGGCACCTTCTTTATAAAGCTGATTGAATTCTGTTTTAAGTTGAAATAAGAATTGATCTGGCGACCAGTTTTTACCTGCAATATTTACAATATCGTTGTTACGCAACGTATAAGGCATTACAACAAAGTTTTTACCTCTTACTTTAGTAATGAAAGGCTCATCACGACTTACGTCATCAATATGGTATAAAAAGTCAAGTTCTTGTAAAACTTTAAGAGTGTTGGGGCTTCGGCGTAACCAGTTGGCATTGTATCCACGTCCTCTTTTTCCTGTAATTGCTTCTACTGTGTCAATTCCTTTTTTAACAAAGGTAAGTTCATCCTCGTAACTTAAATTCCATTGATCGTTCCAAGAAATTCCGTGAGCAGCTATTTCGTGTCCTTTGTTGGCCATAGTCTTAGCGATTTCAGGATATTTTATTGCAGCTTCGCCTACCACATGAGAGGTTACTTTTATATTATGTTTATCCCATAAATCCATCATTCTCCACATTCCTTCTCTAGCTCCATAACGAAACCAGCTTTCAGCAGGCAAATCAGGATTTCCTTTAGGTAATGGATTTCCTGAAAAAGGACTTTCAGCTCCTTCAGGTTGTCCTCCTGTTTCAAACTGCATTGAAAAAGAAATGACTAATTGTGCTCCGTTAGGCCAATAGCTTTTTTTTACTACATTTTTTGTCGAAGTAGAATTTGTTTCACTTGTATTCTTTTGCTCCTTTTTACAAGCATTTAATGTTAAACTTACCGCTATGATAACCAATGATATAATGCTATTATTTTTCATTTTATATTGTTTAATTGACTATTGTGTTTGCAAAATTAGTGGCTATTTTATACTGTTTTGTTGTATGAATACATTGTATATTTGTATAAAAACATTCTGATGACACAACGTTTTTATATTACTAAGAATTTAGATGTATTTGAGTTTGAAGCAGAGGAGGAGTGGGGCTACCCAAGGCATAAGCACCATTTTTTTGAGTTAACTTTTGTTTTAAAAGGAAGTGGAAAACATGTTTTAAATGAAAGTGTTATAGAGTATAAAGAGGGAGATTTATTTTTTTTAACACCAAAAGATGAACATGAATTTGTTATTGGAGAGCCAACAAAATTTGGTGTGGTAAAATTTACAGAACAGATGTTTTTAGAAAAGGCTACATTTTCTACAAGTACTTATTGGAGAAAGAATTTAGAAGCAGTAATTTTTCATCAGAATATTGTTGCTAAAAGTGTAATTAGTTGCGAAACAGATAAAGAGCAACTTTTTAGACTTTATCATTTAATAAAAAGTGAATTACATAGTCCGTTAACCTACAGTCGTAATGTATTATCTGAATTGTTTGGAGCTTTGTTGATTATACTATCGAGAAACTTAAAGTCTACATTAAAAAATAGCGGACATGTTTACGATAAGAATAAGGTAGATTTAATATTGACGTATATTCGACAAAATGTACAAAATAAAGAGCTTATAAAGGTTGATGTTATTGCAGAAACTTTTCATTTATCACCAAACTATGTTGGTATTTTTGTAAAGAAACATACAGGTATATCCTTACAGCGTTATATAATGGAAACCAAAATAAAAATGGCAGAAAGTTTGTTAAAACAAAGTAGTTTAAGTATTGGTGAAATTGCTGAGAAAACAGGTTTCACAGACTCTAGTCATTTTAATAAAACATTTAAAAAATATACGGGCAAAAACCCGAGCGAATATCAGACTTCAAAATAAATAGAAGTAGCATAAAGTCATTTACTGTACTTAAGCTTTCATGGGCGAACAAATTTCTATTAAGAAACCATTAATGTCTTTTACATAGCCTACTTTTTGCCCCCAGGGTTTTTCTTTGATTGGTTCAAACTCAATAGCTCCCATGTCAATGGCTTTTTTAAAATCGGCTTCTATATTTTCTGATACAAAAGCCATTTCTATTCCAAAAGGTTTATTAGATGTATTTGCTTTTACAGTTTCTTCTTTAAAGTTAGACTTTTCCAATTCGTAGGAAGCAAAAGCAATAGTTGTTTCTCCAGAAATTAATTCTCCATAATCATTTTCAGGTGTGATAAATTTTGAGGCAAAACCGAAAGCTTTTTCGTAAAAGTCAATAGTTTCTTTTACGTTTTTAACATAAAGTATAGTATATCCGTATTTCATTATAGCTCTTTTTATACAAGTAAAATTACTTATTTTTTAAATACTTTGTATAAAAAAAGCTATTTATAGTACAAGTACAATCTATGAGGTTTTTAATGTAAGGCTTATTATTTTATTTATGCTTACTACCAAATGGAGCTCTTTTAATTAAATACTTAATTGTACTGTGGTATTTATCTAAACCAGCCATAAATGGTTTACGAGAAACTGAGTAAATATTAGAGCCTTTATCATTATATATATCCATTGTAATCTTAGAGTCATATGTGTCTGAAGTAGATGAGCTGCCAGAACTAATAGCTGTTCCTCTTCTTTTACTTCTATCTCTTTTCGATTTGTATGAGCTTACTGTAGACCCTGAGGTTCTGGTTCCTGTATTTTCAACATCATAAGAACCAAAAACTACATGCTCAACGCCAAGTGTAATAGCTAACTCATTAGGTAGCATTGTTTCAAGTTGATTAACAGAAATATTGTTTTTAGCTAAAGTAGCGTTAACAATTCTAGGGTCAATAACATCAATCATAGGTGACTCCTTCTTTATGGTATTAGTACAATCAGTCTGAATTTGTCTTCCAATAGCCTCTTTATCTACTGAAGCCATATTAGTTATAACTTTAAAAGGAAGTACAGCCATTTTACCTTTTCTAATAACAAGGTTTGAGGTACTTTGAGTATTTTGTTTTGTTGCTTTTTAAGAAATTAATTGAGTTCGTCCGCTGGCAAAAATAATTTTATTGACTTCAGCTCGTTTGATTTTATATTCTAAGGTTTCACCGGTAAAAATGAATGTAATTTCACTATCATTAATGGCTGTTACTTTTCCTTTTCTTTCTTTTCCATCCATCATAATAACTGTATCTGCGCTATCTTGTGCAGTTACTGAAAATGATAAAAAGAATATTAAAAAAGATAAAACTGTAAGGGGGGTAGAGTTAAATAAGTTTTTCATGGTTTTGTAATTTTTTATTGGGAATGAAAATACAAAAAAAAATGATTATGAGTTGTATAGCTATTTTATAACAAGCTAAATTTTAGTTGTCTCTTACAATTTCATCACCTCTATAGGTGTGATTTTTATCTTTATATAGTAAAGAATGTTTTTTATTTACTGGTCCAAAAGTAGCTACATCAGCACCTTTTAATAATTTACCGTATACGTACACGTGACTTTTATCTTTTGAGTAATAAGACGTTTCGAAAACGCTGAAGGTCTTTGGATCAGCTTTTTCAATTATATCTCCATGATAGAATACATGGTTCTTGTCTTTTGAATAAGGGAATTGAATGATTTGAAATGACGAAGCATCAGCTTTTTTAATTATAGTTCCATCATACATTACCTTATTGTCAAATAGTAGAAACTTATCTTCTAATATGGTTAAATTATCAATGTTTTGGTAAGGTATAGAAGTGAGAGAATCTACCTTTTCACCATTTATATATTCTTGAAAATCATAAATATTGTTATTATCTACAATATATCTCCTGTTGATTTTTTTTGTTGTAGTAGGATCTATTTTAGAAGCCAGCAATTCATAGTTTTTTAGAGAATATACTTGATTTTTGTCTTTAGCAAAGCTTTTATTTAAAATAGTAAAAGAGTTATAATCCACATCAATAGGCACGTAGTTATAAAAATAATGTTTGTCGTCTTTAGACCAGTCGCTATCAATTTTTTGAAATGTTTTCGGATTAGCTTTAGCAACTTTCCATAAATGCTTTTTCTCTTGATCTGTTTGAGTAAAGTCGTGAGGTAAATAATTTAAAGCTCTATATACATGGTCTTTATCAAAACAAATGTAATTGTCATCATCAACATAGAAAGTAGCGATATCTACTTCATTATCTATAATATGAGTTTTAAAGTATAAATGATTCTTGTCTTTCCCAAAATCTCTTCCTAAAACTTTAAAACTCTGAACATCTGCATTTATTTTGGTATTACCCAGTTCAAACCAATTTCCCATAGGGGAATAACAAATATTTCTTTTTGATTTTGAATAGTAATAAGAATCTGAAATGGATTTATCAACCGGTCCTGCAAAAGGACTACAGGCTTGTGAAATTATTGCTATGATAAATAAGAGCACTTTTACTAGTGGAGAGTGTTTAGCTCGTGTAATTTTTTTAATTATAAAATTCAAAATAAGTATAATTATGATTGTTGATATATAAGGATGGTTTGTAATTAAGTTCATTAAGTAATTATAATGGTTTATAATTTAGTTGGGAATACAACTATTAGTTTTTATTCCATTATTTGGTTAAGGTGATGTTCTAAATGCTCTACATAATCAGTCATTAAAAATTTTAAATCTGATATGTTACCTTCTTCAAATTCTATTTTATAGTTTAGAGAGTCTTCAGTTTGTAGTTCCATCACCTTTTTTATTCTGTTATTTATTAAATACCAAAACTCAAGGATTTCTTTAGTGTCTGAATGTTGATAGTTATTTGCTTTTACTAACTCATCTTGATTGTATTTTCTAATCTTAAAAGGTTTATTATCAAACTGAATTTCCGTAAAGCGTTGTAAATTATTGATTCCAGAATCAATTAAATGTCCCAGTATTTCTTTTTTTGACCATTTTTTAGGAGAAGCTTTTTTAGCTAATTCATACTCAGAAGTTTTAGAAAAGTAGTCTCTTCCAGATTCTAATAGTTGGTTTAATTTATGTATAGTATTTGTCATTTTCTAAAATATATAAATTATTTCATTTTTTTATGAAGTATGAGGATAAGTAATGGTTTAGAGTAATGTTATCACTTACGATAGTCTATATTTTTTTCATCAATATAAATGTAAGCCGTATCTAATTTGTATTGATATTCTTCTTTATCAAACTTAAACTTACTTACGTATATTTTTGATGGATTATATGGTTCTGCTTCTTCATAAGATTTTATAGCGGTATACCCGTTTTTATCTTTTTTTAATTCAAAATTATTTAAATAATCCATATAAGCTAGCCTATAAAAGTTCTTGTACTGATTTAAAAAAACACCATACATACAACCTCCAGTACCACAGGCTCCCAAATAAACCATAATATCTTCTTTACTATCAGCATTAAAATCATGAACCTTAATTAGTTTTATTTTGGAAGCATGATCAGGTAATTCAAAGTCTAATTTTTTTGGAGCTTTAATTCTTACAAAATTTTCTTTAAGCCTAATATCAAGTTCAAATAAACTATCCTTTTTAGCACATTGTTTAGTAGTTAAGTTATTTGTATAACCTTTGTTTTTGGGTTTAAAGAAATAAGAAAATAAAATAACAAGTGTTAGGCCAAGTATACTTTTCATTTAATTTCTGGAGTTTTGTTAAAGAATATTATTAGTTAATGCTTTTTTATTCAGTTTTGAATAAGTTAATAGTGTAGTCTAATAACTTCATATCTCCATATTTTCCGTGTCCAGGAACAACAATTTTTATGTTGGGGTATTCTAATTTAATCTTTTTAACAGTATTAGACCATTCTGAAACATTGGCATCTGCTAAATTTCCTTTGCCCGCATTAAGTGTTTTTGTTAAACATCCTCCGAACATAATATTTTCATAAGGGAAATAACCAACAACGTTATCTTTTGTATGTCCTTCTCCAAAATATTTTGCAATAATATCTTTATTACCAACTTTTAATACAAGAGAATCTTTAAAGCTGTTTTTTGGAACTTCAGAATTATTTTCTTTAGCAAGCTCTATAGTTTTATAACATGAGTGAGAAGGAATTTGATGTTGGTGAAATGCCTTTAACCCACCTAAACAATCATCATGAAAATGAGTTGGAATAATTGCGTTAATTTTTGAGTCAAGAGTTTCATTTACCCATTTTATTAACTCTTCTGAGGTAGAGTTATCTGTTGGGGTATCAAAAATTATAACTTCATTCTTATAGCTAAAAATTAAACCGTTACAAGGAACATTTCCGAAACTTTCAGTTTGTAAAAAAGAGGTATGTTGAAACGAGTTTTTAGAAATTTGTTTGATAATTAGGTTTTTAGTTTTATAAACCTCTTTAGGTTTAAAAGAATCATTTTTTTTATGATCACAGCTTGTAACTGTTAATGAAATTAAGATTATCAATAAAGTTTTTATTACGGTTTTCATTTAGGTATGTATATTAATATTTTTTTGATTTAGATCTTCAAATTGTCATTAGCGTAATTTTATAGCTTCTCTTTTTATCCATTTCATTGCTATGTTAAATGGTTCTTTAGAGGCTGAATACCCAGTATTATGACCTAATGTTGGGAATAGAACATGTTCGAAGTGTTTATTCTGAGCTTTTAAGTTATTAAGGTTTTCTATGCACAATTTTGCAGGTATCTGAATATCTTTTTCACCAAAAAGCCAAAGACCAGAAATTGAAAGATTGCTCAATGCATCTAGAGGGTCAGTAGCTTTAAATTGGTATCTGTCAGGATCATTTTTAGTGTGTTGTTTGGCATTTTCTTCGGTATGATTTTTCCAAAAGTCAGAATTTCCATTAGTGTAAAATTGAAACCTGAGCTGTTCAAGAGTTGTGATAGTAGGACAACTAAACAATACCATGAATTCTACACGTGGATTTTTGTTTGCAGCAATTGGAATTATCCAACCTGCTTGGCTAAAACCTAATAAACCAATAGGCAGACTTTTATTTTCTTGTTGAATCAAATTTACAGCTGCACTTGCATCTTTTGCTAATAAATCAAGATTATCTGTACTAATATTGTTCGTGCCTACTTCAGGTCCTGCATAAATTCCACCTGATTCTCCAACACCACGCTTATCGTAAGTAAATACTAAAATGTTATTTTTAGCTAATAATTCAGCGAATTTGGTCATTCTCGGAACACTATCAGAACCGTGTACTATAACAACAGAAGCATGAGGTTTTTTTGGGGTGTAAATTGTACCAGCCAAAGTAACCCCTTCACTCTCAAATGTTACATCTTTTGTTTTTATTGAATCTATTGATTCGACTTTTGTTTGAGTAACTGAGATGCTTTTATGTTTAGCTAATTTATTACAACCAATTAAAGTTATACATAAAAATAGTAAAAGGAGACTGATATGTTTCATAAGTGGGTTATTTCTTACCTGAATTTAGAATGTATTGCTACTACTAGTTTATATACAGAATAAATTTACTGTTATATTCCTTTTATGGTATGATAAGCGGAAGTTTTTAGCAATTTTTGTTTTTTTTATTAGCGCTAGCCAAGATAAAACAAAATAAAAAACCGTATAAAAATGTACGGTTAAAATGGTGTTTTTGACTTTGAAAGATAAGTTATGATGAATCTCTCAGTGATTGTGTATGTTTTGTTATATGTAATTGTTTTTTCAGTTCTTTAATTTTTAATATTCTATTCATAATAATTCCGATATATGAGGTCAAAACTATAATCAATGATAAAATGATTTGCCAAGGTTCAGATTTCAGGTCGTTAAATAATAATTTAAATTGTGGGATTTGAATTATAGTCAGAATTATTATGAGAGTTGAGAATATCAGTAATGATTTCAGATTCCTAGTTGTTGATTTTGGTTTATATCCAATTAAAACTTCTTTTACGTAGAATATAAGCAGTCCAATTGTCAAAATATTTGGTGTAAGTAAATTCCAAGTGTTGTATTGATCGGTTCCAATACTTCCAAAAGTCAAATAAATAAAGGTTAACCAACCAAAAATATAGATTGTAAACAAAGTTAATCCAACCCATAATAGTTTAAATAATATTTTTAGTTTGTTATTTACCATTTAGTCTAATTGCATATAACGGTCTGAATATGGGGCGTTTGGCATTTCAAAGCTCCCAACTATCAAACCGCTATATATTTTATTAACTGTACTCATTTTCAATCTGTCACCATCCGCCAAATGACCTATATTTATTGTTAGCGTTTCGTGCTTTATTCTTATCTGCCCGTTCGATGGCAAGCCAAGATCTTTGGTAGGTTTCGGAAGTGCGTTTGCTGGTGCGATTTGACAATGTGCTTGTCTTAGGCGTGGGCTAATCATAGTCATAATCAACAGATTTTAATTGTGTTGTTGGGTTATATGGTCTGCGAGAACCAGTAACTCTTCCAGTCTCTGAAATCAGGTGCAATTCACGTTTTGCTCTTGAACAAATCACGTATAGTAACTTTTCCGCTGCATTTTCAGTTCTTTCATTCCAATTGGGTAGTTTCCCATGTAATAAACCAAATGCAATAACTGTATCAAACTCTTCCCCTTTTATGCCATGACAAGTATTTACAACAACACCTTCCTCGTGTTTAAACATTTTTCTAAAGCTTTCAATATCCTTGGCTAAATCAAAATCAGGATTCTCAAGTCTTTTCTCAGCCCCTTCAAAGAAAGATTCCCATTGTATTTGTAAATGTTCATTAAGTGAAAAGTCAATATTTAAAATTTCAAATAATTGCTGAAAGCTATCTGTTAAATATTTTAAGCCATCCTGTTCTTCTGAAAGAATCGAATTCATTATTTTCAAAAGTCTTTTTGATTTAAACTCATCGTTTTCGAATAAATTAACACCGTAATCTTTTAATTCATTAAGAAGTTCAGTCGCCCACCTTTTTCTAGTAAGGTAAGTCTTTGGTGATGGTGCAACAAGAAATAATCTTGCAATTTTAAACCATACGTTTTCTTTGTTTTTCAATAGAGGTGAAAGTCCAACAGCATCGAATTTAACTTCAGGCAGTAATGATTTTAGTTTTCTACCCATTGGAATTACTAAATACCAAGTCGGTGCTAAAACACATATTTCATGTTCAGGAATACCCTCACTTATCTTTTCTTTTATTATTTCAACGATGTATTCAACTAAAACATCTTTATGCACGGTTTTATTATAAGTAATGATTGCTGTTTCATCGGCATTTGCACCAAGAGCTTCTATTTCTATATTCGAAGTTTGAAAATTACGATAGTAGTCAATTACCTCTTGATTGCTCCTATAATTTCCAGATAACTCTTTATTAATAAATTGTGTTTCAAATTCTGATTCGATTTCATCTAGTGACTTTGCAACACCGCCTAAAGAACCATATATAGCTTGGTCTGAATCCCCAACCATGAACATTTTACAATTACCAGAAGCACCTTTCATAATTTCAGACAAGATTGCATACTGAAGTTTCTGCGTATCTTGATATTCATCGACACAAATGAGCTGAAACAGATTCTTTAAAGTTTCTGCGATTTTTGGATAGGTCAAGATTAATTTATGCGAATAATGTAATATCTGGTCAAAATCTATAAGTTTTTCGCTTTCTAGTTTTTCATGATATTCATCTAACAATTCTCTGTTATCAATCTCTTCAATATCTCCATTAGGTAAATATCTAGTTGAGACAGAAATCCAAAAATCTAGACCATAATCTTTCTTAAGCTCACTTATTATACTCTCCGTGTTATATTCATCTGAAATGGAAAAGCCATTTTTAATTTCATCTAGATAACACATATATGGTCTTAAAATCCATTCTAAACAAAATGAATGTATTGTACCAGCCCATAAATTTGTATCATCAGCATTTAGGCTTCTTATTCTCTTTTTAATTTCATCTGCAGCTCTGTTAGTGAAAGTAACGGCAATAATAATTTTTTTAGAACTTATTAATTTTTCTAATTCGTATGCTATTTTATAAGTTAAAGCACGCGTTTTACCACTACCAGGACATGCAGTCAAAAGAACATTACCTTCTTCAACTACAGCTTCTCTTTGTTGTTCATTTAAGCCTTTAAGCATCTAGCAAATCCATTAATTGTGATAAAATATCGCCAGGTAATTTTTCTTTGAAAAATGCTAAAGCTTCTTCTTGGCATTCAAACTCCTTAAGGCTTTTAAGTAGCCCTTTATAATCAGTTTCATCTTTGTCAAAATGTTGTTTTTCCAAGGTACTTAGTCTGTAATGTGCAATAGAAATAAGAGCACCTTTGTTAATATTTGGGCAAGCAAATGAGATAGCTTTTAAGATATATTTGGGAAGGATAGTTATATTATCAATGTTTTCAGAAATCATTATTGCAAACCATCCCTTTCCAAACTTTTCAGCTAAACGTAAAACTTCTTTTCCAGAAACTGCAACATCATTATCTTTAAGTAATTTTGCAATCCTATCTTTATCCTTTTTTCTTTTGAATTCCTTATTTATCGTTTTGATTATTTCATGTGAATTATTATCCAATAAAAAATCCACTTCAAATGTGTGTTTTGCATAAAATGCCTGTAAATAATCATTCCCATTACAATAAGCTTCCAGCTTCTCTTTTCTTTCTTTACCTGATGCTTCAGATTGCCTACATGATTTTTCATATTCAGTATCTTGCTCAGAATCATCTGGTAGTTTGGCAATGGATAAATCATTATCAGTAATAATGCTACAATTCCTTTGGACACGTTCCTTATGAAATAACTGAGCTACATTTTCAAACCCTGTGCTACCAATGTTTATTATAGATATTCCTAGCTCATCCAGGGAAACACCTAATACATTTTTAACTAGTTCTGGAATTAGAATATGCTCTGCATCACCTTCAACGAGAATCACTCCTTTAGCAAATAGTAAATTAGTCCTATTCGCATCTAAGTACCTTTCTAATTTTGTAATCTTTCCTTTATCAAGATTATTTGCTGGATTATATACTTCAGCTTTTTGCTTTACTCTACCCAAGATATTCATAGAACTGATTGCACTAACTGATGATATGTGCGTTGAATGCGTAGATATGAAAACTTGTGTTTTTTGCTTATCTAATTTTTGAAAAAGAGTTTTCTGAATATGCGTATGTATATGAGCTTCTGGCTCTTCAATTAGAATGAAGTTTGCTATCTTGTTTTCCTTTTTAATCTTTTCAAACTCCAATAATTTAAGTGAAAGATAAATCAGATTAGCTCCACCCAAACTTAGCTCCCACAATCGTCCTTCATGACCTTCTTCATCTGGGTCACCAACCCATAACTTCAAGGATTGAAGTAGTTTCTCCATTTCAGAAGGCAATTCAGATTTAACATTAACATTAGGGGCGTAAGTTTCTCCAACAGCTTCCTTAATTGTTTTCGTAATTCCTTTTGAAACTCCTTTTACTTCGTCAAGTACAGAAATTTCAGTATTTAATGCTTCTACTTGCTCTTTAATTTCAGTTTTCTTCTCAATGGATATGTTTTTCTCCTTGTCCCTTAAAAGATTAAGTAATGGATTATCACGATATGAACGTAGATCAGATTCAACATCTCTAAGAGCCTTAGCATATGTGCATGCAAATTCATTTGGGATTGATATACCATACATTTTCACGCCATAAATGTCAGTTTTTTCTTCATCAGGGTCAGGAAAAGTAATGGTGCTAAAATCTCCGACATATTTTAAATAGTTTTCATCAATAGAGAAATCTACATTTCCTCTTCCTGCGAAAACTGATTCATAATCATTTAAAGAAATTCCACCTAGTATTGTTTCGAGTTCCTCCTTTGTTTTGTTTTTGTCTTCAGAAAGCTCAAATAAGCTTCTTCTAAATTCAATCCTAGGTCGAAAATATAATGAATAAGTTCCATGCGAAGCGTCAAAATCATCGACAGCGCCAACTTTATGCATAGCTATTGACTGCGCTTCTTCACTTGCATCTAACTCTTGAAATTCTAATTGAATTATTATCCAATGACCTTTCCATTCTCCAATTGAGCGATTAAAATCAGTTTCATATAGTTTCGTTGCTCTTGGCATGCTTTCATCAACCAATAATCTTATTGCATGAAAAAGGTTTGTCTTTCCAGAACCATTCTCCCCAATTATTGTATTTACTCCTTTAGTGAAGTCTAGTGAAACATTACAAAAGTTTCTAAAATTTCTTATCGATAGCTTTGATATATACATCTCAATTCAATTTATCTGGTTGGTGCAAGGGCAAAAAATAGCTCTTTTGCAAGCTGAAGTATAAGCTTGTGCGTTGGGTTTTCATTAATTTGTCAATATTGTTTTGGTTTTTCTGCATGAACGCTAACTTGTTTATATAGATGTAAAATACATCGTTATACAACCAAAAAGGAGTTATAAGAGTACTTTACTGTTCTTTTATATTTATTGCTAAGCTTACTTGTTTTGGAAAAAAGGAAATCTATAGCAATTTTTATTCTTTTTTATTAGCGTTAGCCAAGATAAAACAAAATAAAAAACCGTACAAAAATGTACGATTAAAAAGATGTTTTTTAATATTGATAAGTAAGCTTATTGTACAAAATTACGTTGACGTTTGGCTTCAAAAGTTAAGATAGCTGCGGCAACCGATACATTCATAGAATCTATTTCTCCTTGCATTGGGATGTTGATATTCTGAGTAGCTTCGTCTCGCCAAACTTGCGTTAACCCTGTAGCTTCGGTACCTACTACCAAAGCAGTAGCCTTAGTATAGTCGTTTTTATGGTATTCGTTTGAGTTTTGTAGGGTAGCACTGTAAATATTAATGTTGTGCTCCTGTAAGTACGCTATAATGTCTTCAGAAGTGCCTGTAGCTATCTGATTGGTAAATACACAACCTACACTAGAACGTATGATATTAGGATTGAATAAATCTGTTTTAGGGTTGGCGATAAAAACAGCATCCACATTAGCAGCATCGGCGGTACGTAACATAGCACCAATGTTTCCTGGTTTTTCAATACCTTCCATAACCAAAACGAGTGGGGTAGTGGTGTTGAATTCAATAGCATCCAAATCGAAGTTTTTAGCTTTTACTACAGCAATAATACCCTCGGTAGTATCACGATAGGCTAGCTTTTGGTATACCTCTTTTGTTATTTCTATACAATTAGCAGCCTTATTTAGAATTTTGTTTACACTTTCTTCGGTAAACATATCAGCAACAAACAGCAGGGTGTCTATTTCATAACCTCCTTTAACAACTAACGAAATTTCACGTTGTCCTTCTACTAAAAACAATCCTTTCTTCCTACGTTCTCTAGATTTTTCTTGAAGCTTTAAAAGCTCTTTTATATAGGCGTTTTGTGTACTACTAATCTGTTTCATCTGCTATGATATCTAAATACAAAAGTACTATTCTGTTTTATAATAAAATACCATCTTACTAAAAGAATAATTACTAACTATTGTTGTTGTTAGGCAAACAACAGTACTGTTGCCCAACACCTAACACCACTGTTGTTTAACACCAGATGCTACTGTTTGAATCTTCAAACAAAACCAAAATATGGGGTGTACTAGTTTGTATTAAGCTTCATACAGTAGTGTATGAAGTCACCCGACACTACTGTATGGTGTTATAATACAGTGGTGTATGAAGTTACCATACAGTAGCGCATACCTATTGGCACCGCCAAAGGGTTTAATTCCCCGAGGCTTGCTTCGAAAATCAAGAACTTTTTTTCCTATAAAAGTTTCGTGAGCTTGCTTTGAGGTAGTTTACTATCAGTGCATAAAAAAACATCATTCTTTATTACGGAATGATGTTCTTAAGTTCTAATAATGAGATTTTGCTATCTCATTCGTTAAGGATGGTGTTTATTGGTTTTTATACTTATTAGCATAACGCTTCCATAATTTTGTTTGATGCGATTCTAGGCTAATTTTTCTGCCTTGAATAAAAGCATCTTTTAAAATATTGGTACGCATATCTAAGGCATCACCTTCAGAAATAAATAGGGTAGCGTCTTTACCAGCTTCTAAAGTACCTACGTTGTCATCAACGTCTAAGATTTTAGCATTGTTTTGGGTAATTAATTGTAAGGCTTTTTCTTTACCTAATCCGTAAGCAGCGTAAGTTCCTGCATAAAAAGGCAAGTTACGTGTGCTCATACGTTCCATATCTCCTTCCATACCTAAACCAACTAAAATACCTGCATCGGTTAATATCTTAGCCGCTCTAAAAGGTCTGTCATAATCAGCATCTTCACCATTAGGCAAGCGGTGAGCACGTTCTAAAATAACAGGTACATTGTTTGCTTTTAATAAGTCAGCAACTTTTTCAGCCTCTTGTCCGCGAACAATCACGATATTTTTAACTCCTAACTCTTTACAAATATTTACAGCATCAGTAATTCCTTTTTCTCCTGATACGTGTACAAACATTCTTTGCGTACCGTTTAAAACTCCTTGTAAAGCTTCGTATGGTAAGTTTTTAGGTGTTTTGTTACCTGCTAGGTAGCTTTTTGCATTGGCGAAAAATTCTTTAAGCTTATCAATGCTTTTTTGATAGTTTTTGTTAGGTTTTAATCCAGGATCTTCACCCATCCACCAACGACCTCTCGAAAACACTTGAGGCCAGTTCATGTGAACACCATCATCGGTTTTAATAGTAGCATCTTCCCAGTTCCAAGCATCTAATTGTACTACCGAAGAGGTACCAGAAATAACACCACCACGTGGGGTAATTTGTGCCATTAATACTCCGTTAGGACGCATGGTTTCTACCACTTTACTTTCTGCATTATAAGCAATAATACTACGAATGTGTGGTAGCATAGAACCTACCTCATCAAAATCTCTCGTTGCACGAACAGCATCAATTTCAGCTAAACCTAAAGAGGTGTTTGCTGCAATAAAACCTGGGTATACGTGTTTTCCTTTGGCATTAATAACAGTTCCCATACGGGCAATTCTCATATTAGCACTTCCTACAAATTCAATTTTTCCGTTAGAGAACATAATTAAAGAGTTCTCAATTACTTTTCCGTTTCCTAAGTGTGCTGTGGCACCTTCAATACTATAAGCTTCAGCTTGCTTAGGTGCCGGTGTTTGTTGCGCCATTATGTTTCCTATAAATAAGAAGCATAATATGTTATATATATATTTAATTTTCACGTTTTAAATTTTTGTTACTATTAGTTTATACTTAGTAGTTAATCTTACTAAATTTCTCTGTGAGGATTACTCTGTATCACAGTGAAATAATTTCTGAGTTTTCTTTTTAGGAGCTTGTGTTTTACCCCCTTTAATCTTCTCTTGTAACATCATATTGATTAGCTTAGCACGTTCTGCTTTAATAGCTTTACGCTTTTCTAAGTCTTTTTCAATATCAAAATAAACAGCTCCGTCAATAATTGTTTTTTCTGCTTTAGAATATACTGAAAGTGGATTTCCGCTCCATACTACAACATCTGCATCTTTACCTTCTTTAATACTACCTGTACGGTCGTTTAAGTGTAATAATTTAGCAGGATTGATAGTTACTGTAGCCCAAGCTTCTTGTTCGCTTAAACCTCCGTATTTAATTAGTTTAGCGGCTTCTTGATTCAGTCTACGAGACATTTCTGCATCATCAGAATTAATAGCAACGGTAACACCTTGGTTGTGCATAATAGCAGCGTTGTATGGTATAGCATCGTTAACCTCGTATTTATATGCCCACCAGTCAGCAAAAGTAGAACCACCAACTCCGTGTTCTTTCATTTTATCTGCTAGTTTGTATCCTTCTAAAATGTGGGTAAAGGTGTTGATGTTAAAGTTGAATTGTTCTGCAACCTTCATTAACATATTAATTTCTGATTGTACGTAAGAGTGACAAGAAATAAAACGTTCTTTATTAATAATTTCTGCTAAGGTTTCTAACTCAATATCTTTACGATATGGTTGTCCGCTTTTCTTTTTAGCATCGTATTCTTTCGCTCTTTGGAAGTAGTCAATATATACTTGTTCAACTCCCATACGGGTTTGAGGGAAACGAATGGTATTTAAATCTCCCCAGTTAGATTGTTTTACGTTTTCACCTAAGGCGAACTTGATAAACTTAGGTGTGTTGTTGTATAACATTCCGTCAGCATTCTCTCCCCATTTTAGTTTGATAATTGCCGAACGTCCACCAATTGGATTCGCAGAACCGTGTAATACTTGAATAGAAGTAACACCACCCGCAATGTTTCTGTAAATATTTACATCGTTAGGGTTAATAACGTCTTCAATAGTAACCTCAGCCGTTGAATTATGACCTGATTCGTTTACTGCTGAAGTAGCAATATGTGAATGTTCATCAATAATACCTGCGGTTACATATTTACCAGTTCCGTCTATAACTTTTGCACCTCTTGAAGATAGGTTGGTACCTATTTTGGCTATTTTACCATCTTTAATTAATACATCGGTATTGTTTAGTACTTCGTTGTTTTCTGAAGTCCATACCGTAGCATTTTTAATTAAAATAGTTTCCTTTTGTGGTACTGTAGAGTTTCCTAATCCGATGTTTGGATATGAAACAGCAACAACTTCAGGAGTATTGTCTTTTTTCTTGTTGTCTTTCTTTTTAGCATCAGCTTTTCCAGTAAAAGCAGCACTCCAAGAACTTTCGTTTCCGTTATTATCGGTAGCAGTACCTGTAATTTGTTGTTTGTTTTTTACAAATGCTGTTAAGCGAGTATAGTTGTCACCATCTTTAAAAGCTATATGTAACCAGTCGTTGCTAAAAGACGATTTACTGTTTACCTTTTTATCTCCACTTTTTAAAGCAGCTGTTTGTTTAGCTCCCTTACCAGTAATGGTCATGTCGTATGACTTCCCGTTAACTGTTAATGTGTACTTACCAGTAATATCTTTAATATCCATTGAGTTAATGGTGTTTTTATCACCTTGTACCCAGTTTTCATATAAAGTAGTTTGCTTATCAAAAATATCACCAGAGGTAATTAAAAAGTTAGCATAGCTACCTGCTTTTAAGTTACCAACTTTGTCATTTTTTAAAATTTGAGCAGGTACTGTAGTTAATGCTTTTAAGGCAGTAGTTTTATCTAATCCGTAAGTAATAGCTTTTTGAAGATTGCTATTAAACTCTTTTACTTTTTTTAATTTATAGGTAGTTAAAGCAAAAGGAACATTGTTTTTTGCTAAAATTGAAGGATTTGCTGGTTCTTGATTCCAAGAGCGCATATCACTCAATGCAATTTTATCTGTTAAGAAAGGGTTAGATACATCGTATGCCTTTCTAAAATTAATAGGAAGAATATAAGTAGCATTGGTTGCTTTAATATCTTTGATTCTTTCATATTCATTTCCTCCACCTACAATGGTATATTGAATTCCAAACTCATCACCAACTTTGTCGGCACGTATATTATCTAAGTATCCACCAGCATTAAATATTTGTGGTAACTCTTTTTTATTATTTAAGGCTTCTAAAGCTAAATCGGTATTTTTTGCATTTCCTTTAGCATACCAATCGGCATCTAAATAAGTTTGACGTAATAGTGCCATAGCTCCCATGCGTGAAGTAGGGTAGCTTTGACGTGATTTAGCACTTTTAGAAAAGGATAAGTAGTTTCCTGATTGTTTGTCTAATATTCTGTAAGCATCAGAACTATTAGGGTTTAATGCAACTAAAACTCCGTTACCTTGCATGATACCATCTTCTAAATGTGTATTAACAGCACCAAAACCTAAAGACAATAATTCTTTAGCTTTTTTAGCATCAAAGTTAAACTCAGCAGAAGCGTCTACATCAGGACGAATATGATCGTTCCAGTAATATCCTTTTCTACCAGCATCGTATTGTGGTCTTTTACCACGACCACTTTCACGTTTAGGTTTTGCAATACCAAAGGTTGAATAAGCATCTACAAAAGAAGGATACATAGATTTCCCATCTAAGTTAATTACTTGTGCTTCGTTAGGTATGTTAACTGATTTACCTACAGCAACAACTTTTCCGTCTTTAATAAGTAGTGTTCCTTTTTTTACTACTTGGGTAGGAGTAACATAAATAGTAGCATTGGTAAAAGCGTACACATTGTTTTTGGATGACTTTACTCCTGTGTTGGTAGGAAAGTACTCTTGTGCAAAAGAAGTACTAATACACAGGGATAAGAGTAAGAATAGTATTTTTTTCATTTAAAATTGAGTTGATTAGCTCATAAAAATATAGAGTTAAAAAGGAAAATAATTCCTTTTAACAAAACATTAAGAATTAATCACAGGGTGATAGCCAATAATTTAATCCACTAAGGCTTACCTAATAGACTTAAAATGGGGTTTCTTATAGTTCTTTGTTTATTTACCCTAAGATAGTTTAGTTAAGAACTAGCTTTCCAATCTTTTCATGACCAGATAACCAAGCTGTATTGCTATCAATAAACTGTATAGCATAGTAGCTTTCCTTGCTTATTTGTTTCCAAGTATGTCCACCATCGTTAGAAAATGAAATACCTGTTTTTCCAACAGCAAAAACTTCTTCTCCGTTTGTGTTAGGTACATATTGTACGCAGCTTTTGTAATTAGGGTTCATATTATTAGCCACAAGGGTCCATGTTTTACCACCATCGGTAGTAATTGCTTTATTAGCGTTATTATCTTCTGGCTTCGAATAGTTTCCTCCAATAGCAATTCCATGGTTTTCATCATAAAAATCAATAGAGTAAATTCCTTGTGGTCCGTCACCCTGTACAATTGGTGTATCAAAAACCTCCCAAGTGTTTCCAAAGTCGGTAGATTTTAAAATACGTGCTTTGGCTCCTCCAGAACCTATCCATACAGTATTGTTTACAATAGCAATATTGGTATTACTAGCAGCAAAGAAAGCTTCTCCTTCTTTAAAAGCAGGTAGTTGAGAGCAAGGTAGTTTTGTCCAAGTGTTTCCTCCGTCTGAGGTAAGAATAATAGACGGACAATTTTCTGTAGGGTCTCCAACGGCAATACCATGCTTCCCATCAGCAAAGAACTTCATGCAGTCGTAAAAAACCTTTTCGTGTTTTTCAGTATATACTAATTCATACTTATTTTCACTTCCTTTATATAATAAGGCTGGGTTTGCTACCGATAAGGCAAATATGTTTTCACCATTTTTGGCAATACTTCTAAAGTGTGGTATAATAGTATCATTATACTTTAAAGTTTGTGTTTGCCACGTTCTACCACCATCTTTTGTTGTTGTAATATCTCCTTTAGAGCCTGCATAAATCAATTCATTGTTACTAATAGCTAGTATGGCTCTAATACTGGTGCTGTCTTGTTTAAATTCGGTAATTTTAATAGTATCAAAGGTTCTAGGAGCTTTCTTTTCTTGTTTACAAGATAGTATTGTAAAAGAGAGTAAAAAAAGGAATGCTAATCGTTTCATGTGTTTGTTTTAGTTGTTTTAATTGGAAAAGTGAACCTAAGGAATTTAAAATAATCATTAAACATGTAGAGAAAGTTTACTTTAAATATGTTGGTTCTATTTTTTTGATATTTTTACAGAACTAAAAATAGGAAAACCAAACTTAAATCAATGAAAAAAGCCTTAGTAATTTCAGGAGGGGGAAGTAAAGGAGCCTTTGCAGGCGGTGTTGCACAATACCTAATGAATCATAAAAATAAAGATTACGATATGCTTTTAGGAACATCAACAGGTAGTTTAATGGTTTCTCATTTGGCTTTGGGTATGGTTGATGAACTTAAAGAAGTATATACATCGGTAGATCAAAAGGCTATTTTTAGTAACAGTCCCTTTAAAATAAAATCGGTACATGGAGAAAAAGTGGTTTCTATACGACATAGAAATACTTTTTGGAACTTTTTAAATGGTCGTAAAACTTTTGGTGAGAGTAAGAACTTACGAAAGCTTATAACTAAGAGTGTTACTAAAGAGATGTACGATGAAATTAGAAGGCTGAATAAAGAGGTTGTAGTAACGGTATCTAACTTAACAGCTAATCAAATTGAGTACAAGTCTATCTTAGAATGTGAATATGAAGATTTTTGTGATTGGATTTGGGGGTCGTGTAATTACGTGCCTTTTATGAGTTTGTTAGAGAAAGATCATTGTCAGTATGCTGATGGTGGTTTTGGAAGTTTAATACCTATTCGTGAAGCTATAGCAAGAGGGGCTACAGAGGTTGATGCAATTATTTTAGCTACAGAAGTAACACAAATGAATCGACTACCTGCTAAAAACCCTTTTTCATTAATGATGGATACGTTTGATTTTATGTTGGAAAATGTAGAGAGACATAATATTACTATTGGAAAGTTATCAGCAAAACAACATAATGTAAAGTTGAATTTATACTATACACCAACAGTATTAACAACTAATTCGCTAGTTTTTGATAAAGAAAAAATGAAGCAGTGGTGGAAATCGGGGCATAAATATGCGAAAAAGCTGAATGATGATAGAATGACAGAGTTTAGACCAGAGATGGTAGATAATCAAGAAATAGAAGAGGGAATAGAAAATAGTGAAGTATGAAGTTTGGAAAAGTAGAGCATCCAGAGTTAATAGATTTTACATTACCTAAAACACATCCTAAAACAATAGAGTTATTAAGCTCCTTTGAAAAGAATGGTACACCTAATGTGTATGTGGGGTGTGCAAAATGGAATAAAGCTGATTTAAAAGGGTTTTATCCAAGAGGTACAAAAGATGAATTGGAATATTATTCAAAGCAGTTTAACTCAATAGAGCTCAATGCTACTTTTTACCGACAGTTTCCTGCAGAACAGTTTGAAAAGTGGAAAGCTAAAACTCCTAAAAACTTTAAATTCTTTCCTAAACTAGGGCAGGAGATAAGCCACTGGAAGCGTTTACAGGGTGTACAAGATGCGGTAAATGTTTATTTAGATAATGCCTCGCATTTACAAGAAAAGTTAGGCACCATCTTTTTACAGTTACACGCTAATTTTGGAAATAAAAACTTTGACAGATTACAAAACTTTGTAGTGAGCTGGCCTAAAGGTATACCATTAGCTATTGAAGTTCGTCACCCAGATTGGTTTGAAGATACAACGGTATTTGATGAGTTTACAGAGTTGTTTGAAGAACATAACATAGCCAATGTATTAGTTGATACAGCAGGTAGAAGAGATATGATGCATATGCGCTTAACGAACAACGAAGCTTTTATTCGTTATGTTGGAGCAAATCACCCGTCTGATTATGCGCGTTTGGATGATTGGGTGGTTCGTTTAAAAGAATGGAACGATTTAGGCTTAGAAAATATTCACTTTTTTATACATCAAAATTTAGAAGTAGAATCGCCATTATTAGCAGCGTATTTTATAAGGAAGCTAAACAAGGAGTTAGGAGTTGACTTAAAGATTCAGGCTTAGAAAATATTCACTTTTTTATACATCAAAATTTAGAAGTAGAATCGCCATTATTAGCAGCGTATTTTATAAGGAAGCTAAACAAGGAGTTAGGAGTTGACTTAAAGATTCCTAATGAAGA
Organism: Tenacibaculum sp. DPLXC6; assembly: GCF_056815515.1. Classification (NCBI taxonomy): domain Bacteria; kingdom Pseudomonadati; phylum Bacteroidota; class Flavobacteriia; order Flavobacteriales; family Flavobacteriaceae; genus Tenacibaculum; species Tenacibaculum sp. DPLXC6. Next base: position 645,864 of record NZ_CP141806.1, on the reverse strand, counting down.
GAATAACCAACAAATGAGTTTGTTGTAATAAAATAAGATGGTAGTAACATAAAAAAGATTATAATTGAATTAAACTCTTAGCTAAAAGAGAATGATTCTGGTTAAGTTTAATCAATAAAAATCTCTATCAGTTCTGAAATAGTAAAATAAATAGATAACACTACCAATACCTAATAAGCAAAAAACGATACTCCAGATTAAAAAATCATACATTAAAAAAGGAGTAATAATCATAGATATAATGATGAATATCTTAATAATCATTATCAGTATGTTTACAAATAGTGATCTTTTGATTTCATACTTTTCCTTTCTAAAATATTCAAAGATGTAACCAAAACTAATCATTCCCATAATCATAATAGGAAAAGTATGAAGCACAGCAGAGTCTTTATTTACCTTAAAAACATTATTGTAGGCTAAAGAGGGGTAAAGTAAGATTCCAATATAGAAGTTATAAATACACAGTATAAACCATTTACGCTTAATGTACATCATAGTGTTGCTGTAATTTTCTTATAAATATAATATTATTCTTTAAATATAGACACTAGTAAGTGTAGTTAAGATGATTGGGTAGTTCGCTTAAAAGAGTGGAGTGATTTAGAGTTTGTTGTAATAAAAAAAATCCAGCTGAATAAGCTGGATTTTATTTTATATCATGTAGTTCTCTATTTCAACTCCACGTACATATTGTTATAATCAGGACGCATCATGTTTGAATTCCATGATGGAGAGAATTGAACTCCTTTTTTCATGGTAGGTAGGCCTTTTGCTCCGGTTGTAATGTATTGAATGGTTCTTTGTAATAAAGGCTCGTTAGGATCTCCTAAAATGCCCAAGTTACCCGGATCTTCGTCTATAATAACTTCAGGTATAAATCCTTCAGGAGCATTCTCACCATCAACATTTTGAATTTCTAATACAATAGGTTGCATTGCCCAAGTATGACTCTTTAAGTTGTCACCATTACGGGTATAATCATCAGAATCGTATAAAGTTATAGAACCTACGTGTTTTCCGTAAGTTTGTGTTCCTACTAACTTTACATCAATATAAGGTTTAAGCGAGTTGATAACCAGTTCAGAAGCAGAGGCAGAATCACCAGATACTATAAAATATACAGTGGTTAGGTTTAAGCTATTAATAGCTTCATCTAACACCACATTTCCTTGTTGGTCTTTATTTAAAATTTGATCTGTAAAGTTATTAATCAATAAATCAGGATTTGTTACTTCCATCACTTTATGGTTCCATACTTGTTTAGCAAACAAATAGCCAGGGAATTGTCCTGTAATCATACTTCCTAAATAAGTTGCAGTTTGTACAGATCCACCACCATTATAACGTAAATCGATGATTAAGTCGGTAAGACCAGCTGATTGAAACTTAGCAAATTCAGCATTTAACTCTCCATCAAAATTTCTAGAGAATTGATTATACATTAAATATCCAATGGTATGGCTACCATTAGTAATTACATTGGTAACTTTTACAGGGTTTTCTGTTACTTGAGATTTCGTAACTGTAATAGTTGTTCCGTTACTAACTGGGTTTCCGCCATTATAATCAGCTAAATGAATAGTAAATGTGTCATTGTCTAATAAATCATTTACATTATCTCTAGTTATAGTTGTTCCGTTAATCTCAGTAATAATCATACCACGAGTAACTCCTTGTGCATCGGCATCAGAACCAGTTACAACGTCATATACATATATATAATAACCACCAGAACCATTAGCATAGTCAACTCCTTCTAGTTTCATACCACTTGTTAAACGTATTCCAGCAAAAGCTTCTTCTAAAGCAATATAGTCGTCTACAATCCAAGAATACGTTCTGTTAGGATCTTTAGGGTATTCATTAGGCATGTATAATAAATTGTAAAATAAATTAGCGGGGTCGTCATAGCCCGATAAATAACTATACAATTCATTATCGTTACTAAAACGTCTATCTGCTAAATCAGGAACTAAATCTTGCCATAGGTAGTAGGCGTTTAAACCTTTCCAAACAAAATTTTGAACTTCTATATTTTTTGGTGCATCATCTTTTTCACTACATGAAACAAGTATTATTGAAAATAAGACGATAAGGGATACTTTAAGTAATTTCATAAGAGTATATTAGTTCTAACAACAACGCAATTTACTGAATAATATTATTTTTTTTATTATTGATGTAACAAACTTGAAACTGCGTCGTCGTAGATATGTAAACCTGTTAAATAAGACGCAAACGTTTTAATAGGCTTACAGAACTAATTAACCAAACCATGAACCAATCGGACTTTTTAAAAGTTGTATTACCATTTAAAGACAAAGTCTTTCGTTTAGCGAAAAGATTGTTGGTTTCTACAGAAGAAGCTGAGGACGCTACACAAGAGTTGTACTTTAAATTGTGGAGAAATAGAGAGAAGCTCTCTAATTATAAAAATGTAGAGGCATTTGCAATGACCATGACGAAGAATTACTGTTATGACAGATTAAAGTCTAAACAGGCAAGTAATTTAACATTGGTTCATAGCAATTATAAAGAGAAAGATACTCCTTTAGAGAAGAGAGTAGAACATAACGACAGTGTAAACCGAGTACATGAGCTTATAGAGAAGTTACCAGAGCAGCAAAAAATAATCATACAATTAAGAGATATTGAACAATATGATTTTGATGAAATATGTAAAATGGTTGATATGAAACCAACAGCTGTAAGAGTAGCATTATCAAGAGCTAGAAAAGCAATAAGACAAGAATTAATAAAACAACACAACTATGGAGTTAGCTAACATAGAAAAGTTATTAGATAAATACCTAGACGCAGAAACAACATTGCAAGAAGAGCAAACGTTACAAGAGTATTTTACCTCAAACAACGTGGCACCGCATTTGCAAGAATACAGTATGATGTTTGGCTATTTTAAACAAAGTAAAGACGAAACCTTTACGAAAACCATTCAGTTAAAACCTGAGAAAACTAAGAAGAACTGGAAATGGTTATCAGTAGCAGCGTCAGTAGTCTTACTATTTAGTGTTTTCATGGGTAATGAAGAGTACAAAAAGTATCAACAACGTAAACAGTTTGCGCAAATTAAAGAAGCGTTGCAACTAGTTTCGGTCAATCTAAACAAAGGAAACGATGCATTATATGCAGTTTCAAACAACCTAAAAAAAGGAAATGATGCTATTGAACAATTAGGAGCCTACGAAGAAACAGTAAACAAAGTAATAAACACAGTAAATTAATTAAGAAAGTAAAACCAAGTACTTATAAACCAAGAAAATCATGAAAAAAGTAATATTATTATTCGCATTCGTATTTATAGCTAATGTTAGTTTCGGACAATCAATGTTCGATAAATTAGAAGACCTAGATGAGGTATCATCAGTGGTAGTAAATAAAGATGCTTTTGAAATTTTATCTAAATTCAAAGTAGAGTCAGAAGACAATGAAGCAATGGAGGTTTTTAAAATGATTCAAGACTTACAAGAATTAAAGGTGTTTTCAACTGAAAGTGCAAAAGTATCTGCTCAAATGGAAAGCATGGTAAAATCAGCTATTAAAAAGAGTAATTTAATAGAGTTAATGCGTGTAAAAGACAAAGATTCTCGTGTTAAAATCTATGTAAAGTCTACTAAAAACAAAGACTTTGTAAGCGAAGTATTAATGTTTGTAAAAGACAAAAACTCTAATGGTGGTTCACCAGAATCTGTAATAGTTTCGTTAACTGGTAATATAGATATTAATAAAATGTCAAAATTAGCAGAGACGTTTTCTAAAGACGGAAAGAATAACAAATAAAACAAACAAGGCAGCGTTAATTCGTTAACGCTGCTTTTAATCAAAAACTAACAACAATGAAAAAACTATTTATATACTCAATGTTACTAGTAGCGTTTGTAACAGTTTCCTGTAAAACAGAATCGTTACAAAGTTACTTGGTAGAAAGCCAAGAAAAAGAAGGTTTTATAACCTTTGATGTTCCTGCAAGTGTATTACAATTAAGCATGGATAAAGCTTCTGAACAAGATAAAGAAGCGTACAATAGCATTAAAAAAATAAACATAACTGGAGTTCCTTATAAGAATTTAGATGAAGCTAGTTATGAGGCAGAAAAAGAGAAGTTAAAGTCTATCTTTAAAAAGTCGAGCTATAAAGAATTAATGAAATTCAAAAAAGATGGAGCCAATGCAGCAATCTACTATTCTGGAGATGCTGATGCTATTGATGAAATCGTAGCTTTTGGTTATGGTAAAGAAATGGGAGTGGGAGTTGCTCGTGTTCTAGGAGATAATATGAATGTAGGAAAGATTATGGAAATGATGCAAAAAGCTAAGATGGATGCAGGAAATTTAGATTTAAAGCAATTTAAAATGATTTTTGACGAAAAGCACCGTTCATCAGAAGAAACAGAATAAAAATTAGTACTGAAAAAGTAAAGAAGCCATCAGATTATCTGGTGGCTTTTTCTTTTTAACGGCTCATTAACAAGCCTCCCAATAGAATTTCATATTTTTGAACTCTAAACAAAAACATATGAAATTTAACAAACTCCTTGTTTTTATCGCTGTTTTCTTTACAGCAACCCTATTTTCTCAATCAAATAAAGTTTATAGAGCTGAAAGAGATAAAGTTCATAATTTAGTTCATACGAAGTTAAAAGTAGACTTTAACTTTCAAGAAAAAGAAATGAACGGAGAAGAGTGGGTAACCTTAACACCACATTTTTATGAAACAGATAAGGTAACGTTAGATGCTAAAGCAATGGTTATTCATAAAGTAACGATGAATAATCAACCACTAGAGTATAATTACGATGATTATGAGTTAATCATCAACTTACCTCGTGCATATAAGCGAAACGAAGAGTTTACACTATATATTAAGTATACAGCCCGACCAGAAAGAGTAAAACAAAAAGGAAGTGCTGCTATTACATCTGCAAAAGGATTGTACTTTGTTAATCCAACAGGTTTTGATAAAAACAAACCTACTCAAATCTGGACGCAAGGTGAAACTGAAGCAAGTAGCTGTTGGTTTCCAACGATTGATGCTCCAAACCAAAAGACATCACAAGAAATTTATATGACTGTTCCACAAAAGTATGTAACACTTTCTAACGGGAAATTAGAAAAGCAAACTACCAACGCTAATGGAACTCGTACTGATTATTGGAATTTTACTCAAAAACACGCTCCGTATTTATTTTTTATGGGAGTAGGAGAGTATGAAGTAATCAAAGATAAATACAAAGATATTCCTGTAGATTATTATGTAGAGAAGGAGTATGCTCCGTATGCAAAAGATATTTTTGGAAATACTCCCGAAATGTTGGCTTTCTTTTCAAAGATTACTGGAATAGAATATCCATGGAATAAATATGCACAAATTGTAGGACGTGATTATGTAAGTGGTGCAATGGAGAATACTACGGCTGTAATTCATGGGGAAAGAGCCTACCAAACTCCAGGACAATTAATTGACGAAAATGTACAAGAAAACACAATTGCACACGAAGCTTTTCATCATTGGTTTGGCGATTTAGTAACTACAGAGAGTTGGAGTAATTTAACTGTGAACGAAAGTTTTGCTAATTACAGCGAGTATTTATGGTTAGAGCATAAATATGGAAAAGATGAAGCAGACGCACATTTGTTTGAAGATATTGAAGGTTATAAAAACGGACAAAACTATGATAAGCATTTAGTTCGTTTTTATTATGAAGATAAAGAAGATATGTTTGATGCGGTTAGCTATAACAAGGGAGGGGCTATTTTACACATGTTACGTAATTATTTAGGTGACGATGCTTTTTATGAAGGATTAAACACCTATTTAACAGATAATAAATACGGAACGGGAGAAGCGCATCAATTACGTTTAGCTTTTGAAAAAGTAAGTGGTAAAGACTTAAACTGGTTTTTTAATCAATGGTATTTTAATAGCGGGCACCCAAAGTTGTCAATTTCTTATGATTTTAATGAACTAAGAAAAACAGTAACGGTGAATATTATTCAATCTCAAATGAATGAATTTAAATTCCCGTTTGCAATTGATGTTTTTGAAGGAAGTAAGCGTACACGCCATACTGTGTTTGTAGAAGGTAGAGATGCCTCATTTACCTTTCCTTTTACCAAACAACCAGATTTAATCCAAGTAAATGCTGATGGAGTATTACTGTGTGATATTAGCGAGAATAAAGTATTGAGCGATTATATTCATCAACTAAAATATGCTGAAAATTACGTGCATAAGAGGGAAGCTTTGTTAGAAGTAGCAAAACATCAAGATGATAAAAAAGCGTTTAATGCTGTTGCAGATGCTCTGAATAATGACTTTTATAAGATTAGAATTTTAGCGTTGGAGAACATTAATTTAATCAATAAGTATTCAAAAAAGAATGTGATCGATCAAATTATGAGAATTGCTCAGAACGATAAAAAGACCTTAGTACAAGCAGCTGCAATTGAAACGTTAGGAAAGTTAACAGACCCTGCATTAAAATCAGTATTTGAAAAAGGTTTACAAAGTAAATCGTATTCAGTATTAGGAAAGTCGTTGGTAGGAATGTACTATATCGATAAGCAACTGGCTATACAAAAATCAAAGACCTTACCATTAGCAGTAAAAAAGATTATTGCAACACCATTAACACGTATTTATTTAGAAGAAAATGACGATGAAGAGCTAAGTTTTATAGCAAGTAACGTAATGTCTGGAATGTTTTTAAGTCCAAACAAGAAAATTCAATCATTGTATAAAAAAGCATTCGATAAGATTGGAAAAAGTAATAATACTGTGGCTATTCAAAACCTATCAGACGATATTGTAGCTAAAGGACTTCAGTACAAACAATATAACTTTGATCAGGTTGGGGTAAACTTGTTACGTCAAATGGCACAAATGCAAAAAAATAACAAGCCATCAAATAAGGAAAAGCATCTTAAAATTATTCAAATAGCGATGGCGAAACTTCTTGAATAAATAGTGTGATTTCATAAAGTTTAAGTTAAAAAGAATACTTAGTTTTGGCACAATAATTGAATTTTCTTGCGAAACTTAAACTTTATGAGAAAAACTACTTTACTACTTATTTTATCAGTACTAGTATTAGCGTCTTGTAGTAGTGTAAAAACTACTGAGAAAGCCCTTAATACTGGTAATTATGATAAGGCGATTTCATTATCTATTGAAAAGTTAGCCAAAAACAAAACCAAAGAAAAGAATCAGCCGCATGTGTTGATGCTTCAGGAAGCTTTTAGAAAAGCAGCAGATAGAGATTTGAATAGAATTTCTTTTTTAGAAAAAGAGCAAAATCCTGAAAACTTTGAAACAATCTATACTTTATATCAACGTCTTAAAAACAGACAAGAAAGAATAAAGCCATTATTACCATTACGAATTTTATCTTCAGGTAGAAATGCCAAGTTTAAATTAGTTAATTATACTGATAGAATTCTTACAGCAAAAGAAAACTATGCTGGTTACTTATACGAAAACGGTGTAGCCTTGTTAAATGAAGGAGACCGTAATAAAATTAACTACAGAAGAGCTTTTGATGAGTTAAGACACTTAGATAAAATTAGCCCTAACTATAGAGATACAAGAAACTTAATAGAGGAGGCACATGCTAAAGGAATTGATTATGTACATGTTTCTGTTAGAAATAGAACAGAGCAAATAATTCCTAGAAGATTAGAAAGAGATTTATTAGCGATTGATACTTACGGATTGAATGATTTATGGACACAGTATCATGCTAAAAAGGATAGAAATATTCGTTATGACTTTGATTTAGAGTTAGATTTTAGAGATATTATAATTTCTCCTGAACAAGTTCATGAAAAGGAAGTTATTAAAGAAAGACGCATAAAAGATGGGTTTAAGTATTTACGAGATAACAGCGGAAACTATGTAAAAGATAGTTTAGGAAATAAAATAAAAGTAGATAAGTTTAAAAGAGTACGTTGTACGTTTTATCAGTTTACACAATTTAAGAGTAGTAAAGTTACGGGAGTTGTAAAGTATATTGACAATAGAACAAATCAGTTATTACAACGATTCCCTATACAAAGTGAGTTTGTTTTTGAACACATTTATGCTGATTATGATGGAGACAGAAGAGCGTTGGATAAATCATTTACAGATTTACTTGATGAAACATCGGTAGAATTTCCTTCTAATGAGCAAATGGTGTACGATACAGGGACAGATTTAAAACAGAAACTCAAACATATTATCACACGAAATAAGTTTAGAAATTAGTTTTGTTGCGGATTAGTTACTTTTTTCTATATTTGAGGGATTAATCCCTAAATTTTATTAAATATGAAAATTACAACATTAATTTTTAGTTTTATTTTAATCCCTTTGTTAGCAAATCAAACTACTTTAAAGAGTAAAGAGTCAAAGGGTAAAGACTCAAAAGTTACTATTTGCCACGTACCACCAGGAAATCCTAGTAACGTTCATTCGATAACTATTAGCAAAAACGCTTTAAAAGCGCATTTAGCTCATGGTGATTTTTTTGGTAATTGTGGAGGTGAAGAACAACAATACTAAAATAGTATAGTAATTCATATTAAATCAAAATCTCCTGTTTTAACAGGAGATTTTTTTATTATATTTGAGTATGGAAAAGGATTTAAACATCATAACTTTTGAATACCATAAAACGAATAAAACTAACTTAGTTTTTAGATTGTTGAGTGTAGTTTTAATTTTGATCTTTCTTTTGAATCCTTTAAATGAACTTGTAGATGTTTTCAGAAAAAGTTTGCCTCATGGTTGGTGTTGTCAACCTAACTTTTGTAGCTTAAATACTTACCATTTTTTATAAATGGACTTATTCTCACAATTTGACAATTTTCCTAAAAACTTACTTCCGAAAGATGGAACAGTACACTATTACGGAATTGTTCTACCAAAAGAGGAAGCAGACCATTATTACGAAGCTTTATTGAATTCTATTGAGTGGCGCAATGATGAAGCAATTATTTTTGGAAAACGAATGGTAACCAAACGAAAAGTAGCTTGGTATGCCGAACAGCCTTTTGAATATTCCTATTCCAACATTACAAAAACAGCTTTACCGTTTACGAAAGAATTGTTAGCATTAAAAGAATTGGTAGAGAAGGAAACCAACGAAACCTATAATTCTTGTTTATTGAATTTATACCACGATGGTTCAGAAGGAATGGCGTGGCATAGTGACGGAGAAAAAGATTTAAAAAAGAATGGAGCGATTGCCTCTTTGAGTTTTGGAGCAGAAAGACGCTTTGGTTTTAAACACAAACAGACCAAAGAAACGGTGTATAAAGTATTGGAACATGGTTCGTTATTAGTAATGAAAGATGAAACCCAAACCCATTGGTTACACCGATTACCACCTACAAAAAAAGTCCACCGACCACGAGTAAACTTAACGTTTAGAACGATTGTGAGGTAGTCTCACAGCAGGTTAGATAAAACAGTTTATTTTTTGCTTTGTGTTGTTTTTTCTCCTTCAAAGTTTACCGTAGGGATTTTTACAATTTCAAATGTCGTGGAAGCTAGAATAACTTTACCATTAGTTTGTTGAATTTTCTTTCCAATCTCGTCGTTCAAAATATGTTTAGTAAATCTTCTTTTCTTGTAATCAACAATATATCTTAGGTTAAACTGAATCCAATTGTCAGTTAGAGTAATAGCAAGAGTTGGATTGACTTGTGCGTCTTCTATATAATATTTGTCAACTACATCTTTCCAATCAGAAATCGAAGCATTAACATATTCCGATAGATATTCTTGAGCAACAGAAATTATAATTTTCTTTGCCATTTCAATATCAGAGCCGTAACGAATAGGTAAATTGAATTCATCCCACACAAAGGGAAAATCTTGAGAATAGTTATAAACAGGACCTTTAAATACAAAAGCATTACTTAGTTTGACTATTCGACCACTGTAATTATCACTTGAAACCCATTGACCGATTTCCATCATTGTTGTGTAAATACTATCAATATCAATCACATCGCCTTTAATTCCATTGATTTCAATTCTGTCACCTGGTTTGTATACATGTACAAAGAAAATATAAAATGAACCAGCAATACTAAGAAATAACTCCTGTAAAGTGATTGTTATACCGGCTGTTAGAAGACCAATAGCAAGACCAAAATCTTTAATGTTACCCGTGAAATATGTGATAGTAATAAGGATAGCGAAAAAGTAGCCGATAATTTCAATTCCTTTCTGCGATTTATATCTCAGAGAATTGTCTGGCAGTCGCTTTTTTAGAATCCTTCTTACCCATGTAATAATTGATAAAATCAATATAATCCATACTAAGTATTTTAAGATACTTATAAGAGTGGGGTGTTCAGTAGACCAATATTTTAACTCTTCTATCAATTTCTTCTTTTTTATTACAGACAGTAATTAAGGATATAAGTTTGTTATAAATAACTTATATCGCTGATAGCTAAGTTAATAGTTTAAAGATTAAGAACCAATCTAAGTTTACTCAACCTTCTTATAAAAAGTTAATTCATATTCTGGTAACAAATTAGGATGTGTAATTTTTATCAAATCTTTTAAAACTAAATCTGGTCGTACAGGAGATAGCTCAAAGTAAATTAAACCACCAGTTTCTCCTTTGTTATGTCCGATAGAAAATATCTTGTTATTGGTAAACGCATCAAATTCTTTGTAATGAATATTTGCAGTAGTTAACTGTTCTTTGGTAGCATACAATCCACAGTTAAACCAAAAATCAGCGTGTTGCCCTTTTTCTAAAACACTTTCAAAACTTAGAGGTAAGCTACCCGTTCCTTCCGTGTCTTTCCATAAGTAATTTAAATTCGCATCGTTGTAAAACGTCGCAATAAAGCTTTCACCCGCAGGTACATTCCACACATCTTTAAACATACTTCCTGATAAAATGATAGGCTGTTTAGCGCTGTTTTTAGCAATTTCTTTAGCTTTTAAGTATTCTGTTTCTATGTTGGTAAAAATGCTATCAGCTTCCTTCTCTTTTCCGTATAAAGCCCCAAAAAACTTAATCCATTCTGCTCTTCCTAACGGAGTTTCTTCCAGCCAATCTCCATTAAAAATTACAGGAATTCCTGTTTTTTTGATGTTTTGATATAATTTAGTGTTTGGATGTAGGGCAAAACCAACAACTAATTCAGGTTCAATATCAATCAACTTTTCAGTATTCATGTCTTGTTCCAAGCCTAATTCAACAATAAAACCTTCGTCAATTCTATTTCTTGTTCTTTTTGAAGAAACATATTTGGTATGCGGAAAACCAACAATAGTGTTTTCAGCATTCAAAAGTTCCAACATCGGAACATGCGTAGTACTGGTAATTACCATTTTTTCGATAGGAACTTTAATTTCTTTTTTAGAAAGGTTGGTTTTGTTGGAAAGGGTGTAAGAAAAATATTCGTGCGAGCTTTGAAAAGCTTTTTTTATGACTAATTTTTTTGCTCCGTTTTCTGAGATGATATCAAAACCTTTGGCATATTTTACAGTGCTTTTAGCAGGCTTCTCTTTAGTGGTTTTTTTAGTTTCTTGTTTACACTGTGTGAACAGAAATAATAAAGAAAAAATAAGTAAATAACGTTTCATAGTAATAAGTTTTTATAAGTGGAAACTAAGGATGTCCCCGTAGTTTAGTTTAAGTTCAAATGATTTTTCCAACGGAATATTGTTTGTATAAGCCCAAAGACTCCTCATTACTCCCGCATGGGTAACTAGCACTACTTTTTGGAGGTTTTTGGCTTTTAATTCGGTTAAAAAACTGGTGGTTCTGTTATGTAAATCGATATAAGACTCGCCATTTTTAGCAGGAGTTTTTACAAAATCGTTCATCCAAATATCGAGTTCTTTTTTATCAATATCGTTCCATTTTTGTAGCTCCCAATCACCAAAATCAAGCTCTTTCAATCGATTATCAAAAATCACCGTGGACGAAAGTTTTTCAGCTAAAAGTTTACAACGTCGTAAGGGACTGCTATAATACGTTACACCAGAATCGTTAACAGGAGCTTTTTTAAGAATAGTACTAACTTCCTCCTCAAAACTAGAGGTAACGTCAATATCTGCCTGACCATAGCATATACCCTTGGCAATATCTGGTGTGGTATGTCGTACTAAAATAACTTCCATAAAGCGAGCAGACTTAGATAAAAAACAATTTCAGCTACTTGTTGTAAAGCACCCGCGCAATCTCCTGTTTGACCTCCAATCCATTTTTTAAAGAAATGTCCCATATATAAATAGGTAACAAGTAATGGAAATAAGACTAAAAACACTATTGGTTTTTGAAAGAAAAACAGCGGTACTATTCCAAAAATAGCAGATATAAGTAGCGATTTGCTACTCATTTGTTTGGTAGTTGGTTTTATTTTAGAGCTATCAATATCTCTTACATAGTCATGTGTATACAATAAAACCGTAGCGATAAATCGGCTGATACTATGCCCAGAGATAATTACTAGAATTAAATTTACGGATAGGCTTTGTAAATGATATAAAGCTAAAAACTTTATCGCTAGGATAAAGACCAAACCACTCACTCCGAAAGTTCCAAGTCTGGAATCTTTCATAATGGTTAAAATCTTTTCTTTGGTCCATCCACCACCAAAACCATCGCAAACATCGGCAAATCCATCTTCATGAAAAGCTCCTGTAATCCAAATAGAACTAATCATGCTGATTACAATAGCAATATCCGTAGGAAAAATATAAGAAGAAGCGAAGTAGGCTAGTGCTGCAATGCTTCCAACTACAATTCCTACTAAAGAAAAATAACGACTGCTCTTATTGAGTATTTCAGGTGAGTGATTAACCCATTTAGGACACGGAATTCGTGTGAAAAACAATACAGCAGTTAAAAAATAATGAATTTGTCTTTTTATCATAACTAGGCTTCGCTAACATTGGCACTTTTAAAAGTCGCCATTTCGTTTAAAAAGTTTACACTCGATTGAATAATAGGAAATGCAACCGCACAACCTGTACCTTCACCTAAGCGTAAGCCTAAATTTAAAAGAGGTTCAGCATTTAAAAATTCTAACATTTTTTGATGACCTTGCTCACCTGAATTATGACAGAAAATACAATAGTCTAGAATATTAGAATCCATTGCATGAGCTGCTAATAGGGCAGCAGTCACAATAAAACCATCAATAAGTAAGGTCATTTTTAAAGAAGCGGCTTCTAACATAGCACCACACATCATTACAATTTCAAATCCGCCAAAAGCAGTTAAGGCTTCCGTAGGTGTTGAAATAGAATCGGCATGTAACTTATAAACCTCACGTAATGTGTCAATTTTTGTTTGTAGTCCTTTATCATCGATTCCAGTACCTCTACCAACACATTTTTCAATAGGTGTATTGGTAAAATAACTCATTAATAAAGCTCCAGATGAAGTATTGCTAATTCCCATTTCGCCAAAACCAATAATATTGGAACCTTCACTATATACTTTTCTTACCAATTTTCTCCCTTTTTCCAAAGCTTCTTGACAGTGTTCTAGCGTCATGGCTTTAGTAGTACTATAATCTTGAGTTCCTTTAGCTACTTTAGCATCGGTGAGTTGAGGATGTGCTTCAAAATCAGTATTTACACCAGCATCTACAATATTTAAAAGAATATTATTTTGTTTACAAAATACATTGATGGCAGCACCTCCTTGCAAAAAGTTAAATACCATCTGTTGCGTAACCTCTTGTGGGTATGGACTCACTTTTCCTGTAGTTGCAATTCCATGATCTCCAGCAAAAACCATAATAGTAGGTTTTGATAGTACAGGTGTAGTTGTATTTTGAATTAACCCAATTTGTAAAGCAATTTTTTCTAAACCTCCTAAAGCACCAACAGGTTTGGTTTTAAAGTTAATTTCTTCTTGAAGTTCGTTTTGTAGTTCTTTTGATAAGGGAGTTATAGTTGTTGTCATGTGTTATTTTAAAGTTAAAGGAAGTCCAGATACCATAAAAGTAGCTTTGTCAGCCAATTTTGCTATGTGTTGATTCGTCCAACCTTGTAGTTGTGTAAATTTTCTTCCAGATTCAGAATTAGCGTGTAATCCCATACCAATTTCATTAGAAATGATGATAATATTGGCGTCAATTTCAACCAATTTGTTTATTTCTTCTTTGGCGATTTCTAGTGCTTTTTCAATATCATATTTTGTGTCTACAAAGAAATTTGTTAGCCACAGTGTTACACAATCGATAACCACAGTTTGTTTTTCAGAAATTACTTTACTTAACCATTTTTCTTCTTCAATAGTGGTCCAACGTTCATCTCTATCAGAAATATGCCTGTCTACTCGTTGTTTAAAATCTTCGTCCCAAATACGAGAAGTTGCTAGGTAAATAGGGGTTTTAGATAAAGATTCTGCTAACTTTTGAGCATAGCTACTTTTACCTGAGCGTTCACCTCCTGAGATATAATATATCATGAAATCGCATTTTATTTTGACACAAAGATTGGAAAGATTTTTAATAAAAAACAAATTAAAATAGAGAACTGTTTATTTTTGCTGAACCAAAACTACGAATTATGACAGTATCTTCTTTTATGCCAGCAGTAACTCAGATGATTTATGATATGGGGTTACAAGATTATTTAAACGGAATTACTTTTGAGTGTCCTGAAGTGGCTTTAAAAGAAAAAGAAGTAGCTGTTAGATATAAGTTGGAAGGAAAAGTACTAACGAGTAAAGAAATAACAGCTATTTTTTCAAAAACAAAGGCGGAAGGAAAAACTTTGTATTATGTAGATGAACCTGTTTTAGAAAGTATAGCACCCGATATTGTTTTTACACAAGATGTGTGTGATGTTTGCCAAATAGATACGGAGTCTGTGGCAAAATCAGCTTATAAATTACCTAAGGTTCCCGAGTTAATTTCTATAACACCAAACTCTTTAGAAGACGTTTTTGATAATGCATTAACCATTGCAAAAGCAATGAAGCAAGAAGAAGTAGGAGAGGCGTATGTGAAGGGATTAAAAAAACGTATTTACGACATTGTAGATGTGCAACGTGAGCATAAAATACAGTCTAAAAGTGTAATGCTGTTAGAGTGGATTGATCCGTTGTTTAACTGCGGACATTGGATTCCCCATCAAATAGGATATGCTGGTGGAATCGATTTATTGTCACATCCATCAGGAGATAGCATCGTTATTTCTTGGGATAAAATTGTAAAGTATGATCCAGAGGTGTTAATTATTGCTCCTTGTGGATATGGAATCGATAGAACACTAGAAGACATGAAGTTTTTAGAAGAAAGAGAAGAATGGAAGTCTTTGAGAGCTGTAAAAAACAAACAAGTATACATTGCTGACTTCGCGATGTTTACACAATCTTCTGCGGGTACTTTAGTAGAAGGAGTGGAATGTTTGGCAAAAATGATTCATCCAGATTATTATACACTACCAGAGAACTTAAAAACAAAATTCGCAAAATATCATGATTTGATGGTTGCTAATTTATAAGAATACTATACATTTGCCGTGATTTTTGGTTTTTCTTTAATCGTCTATTAAAGAAAATTAAAAGGGAATTCGGTGCAAAACCGAAGCTGTTCCCGCAACTGTAAGCTATTAAGCTTGTAACAATTACTCAAACCACTGTTTTTTAATGGGAAGGTATGTTACAAGACGCAAGCCAGGAGACCTGCCAATTATTATAATTTAATTAAAACTTTCGGGATAAAAGTTTAATGTATAATGAAGGAAATAACAATAATATTTATACTGTTTTTTACGATTAATCTTTTTTCTCAAAAAGATACAATAGCTATTAACAAATTAAAAGAGGTAATAGTTAACGGGAAGAGAAATGTAGAAAAAAAACGCATTGCTACAAAAGAATTAAAGATTGGGATAAAAGAACAAACAAAAAACCCTATCAACTTAACGAACCTCTTACGATATAATAGCCCAATAGCATTTAGAGATTATGGTAATGGAGGGGTGAGTACTGCTCGTTTTAGAGGAACATCGGCTTCAAATACGTTGGTACTATGGAATGGAATTCCTATAAATGCTGTAGGAAGTGGACAAACAGACTTTAATGCACTTTCTGCGAGTATAAGTGATAATATTCTTGTGCAAAGTGGTGGAAATAGTACTGAATATGGTTCAGGAGCTATAGGAGGAACGGTACACTTAAAAGATGAAGTACTGTTTAAAGAGCATCAAAAACTTCAATTGTTTACTTCTTATGGAAGTTACAATACAACGTCTAATTTCTTTAAAAGTTCATCTGGAACAGATAAGTGGAATGTGAAATTAGCATCTACATTTAATTATTCCGATAATGATTATACATATATTGATGGACGTTATAAAGATAGCGAAGGTAACTTACTAACTAATGAAAATGGTAATTACAAAAACTACGGAGTTAATTTTGTCATAGGTTATAAGTTTAGTCCTGTAAACTTTTTATCGTTTTATTCGACTGCTTACTATGGAAACCGTTTGTTTTCTGATGGATTACCAAATCCGTCTGCTGGAAGTGAACGAAATGAAGATTTTAATCAAAGAAACTTACTACAGTGGAAATATGCGTTTTCTTCTCAGTTTAAACAAGAACTAAACTTAGCTTACTTAACTCAAGAATATCGATATTATAGTAATAAAGATGCTGAAAATTATAGTTTTGGAAAGTCTAAAACAACATTAGTTAATCATTCTTTAATCTATAAACTATCAAACATCTTATCTTTTAACTACAAAACGATGTTTGAAAATATTAATGGTGAAAATACAGATGTTAATACCAAAACAAGAAATTCAGTAGCCTTTGTAGGTAGTGTTAAATATCAGCCTATTGAAAAATTAGCAACAAAGATACAAGCAAGAAAAGAAATAAACTCTGATTTTGATGTACCTATATCTTTATTTGTAGGAGGAGAATATAGATTAACTAATCAATTAAACATTCTAGCCAATTTTTCAACAAATTATAGAGTTCCTACTTATAATGAAATGTATTGGCCTGTTGTAGGAAACTTAGGTTTAATACCTGAAAGCTCTAAGCAAGGAGAATTAGGAGCTTCTTTTAAAAATAAAAGCTTAAACATAACATCTACATTGTTTTATATCTATATAAATGATAAAATTTTGTGGTTACCAACAGGAGGTAGTAATTTATGGAGACCAAGAAACGTAAATGATGTAATAAATAAAGGCGTAGAAACTTTTGTAAGTTATAAGAAGGAAATAGGAGAACATACTATTGATTTTTCTTCCAACTATACGTTTACCTTGGCAGAAAATACAGAAACTAAAAAAACACTTCCTTATGCACCCGAGCATCTTTTAAACTTTAATGTAAATTATAATTATAAAAGGTTTAACTTTTTTATACAAAGTTTACATCAAAGTAAGGTATATACTAATGAAACAAACTTAGATTTTTATTCATTAGATCCAGTACATGTTCAAAATGCAGGAGTAGTCTTTAATTTATCTACAAAACAAACAAAACTTCCAACATTAGGATTTACACTAAATAATATATTTAATAAAGTGTATTATTTCTCAAACTTACGTCCTATGCCTGGAACAAATTTTAATATCAATTTAAATTATAAATTTTAAACCAATGAAAATAACAAAACTACTTTTACAGCTTTTTTTAGTAAGTATAGTTCTTACTTCTTGTTCTAGTGACGATAAAATAGTTGAAGTAATAAGAGACAAATACGATGATGGTATAATAATCAGTTCAGAAGGAAATTTCGGAAACAAAGATGGTTCCGTAGCTTATGTGGATAATTCTTTATCAACTGTTGCTACTAATTTTATTTATACAGGTAAAAATAATGCACAATTAGGAGGTTTAATTCAATCTATCACATTTACAGATACAGATGCTTATATCATTTTAAATGATGTTAATACTATTGTAGTGGTTGACAGAATTACCTTTGAGAAAAAGACAGAAATTAATACAGGGCTAGGGAATCCTAGATACATGACTATTGTTAATGGTAAAGGATATGTTACGAATTGGGGGGATGGAGCAAATGAGAACGATGACTATCTGGCTATTATTGATATCGAAACAAATACTATTGAAGAGAATACAATTTCACTAGCTAATGGTGTGGAACAAATTGTAAGTAGAAATAATAAGTTATATATCTCGCATAAAGGAGGGTGGTCATCTAATAATATTGTTTCTGTAGTAGATTTAAACAATAATAATGCTGTTTCAACAGTAACAGTAAAAGATAATCCTGATGAAATAGTATTTGATAATTCAGGGAACTTAATTGTTTTATCAGAAGGAAAGCCTCTTACTTATAATGATGATTATACAGAAGTATTAACATCAACGACTTCTTCAATAAGTTTTATAAACACTTCTACTAATGAAGTTACAAAAGAAATGGTGTTTCCAGAAAACAAAAGAGCAACATACTTAACACAATCAGAAGGTAAACTTTACTACTACCAAGGTGATACAGACAAAGTTTATAGTATTAGTGAAACTGCTACTGAATTAGCTGATGATGGAATAAGTGTAGGTTCTATTTATGGTATGAATGTAAAAGGAAATGAATTATTTACTGTAAAGTATGAATTTACAAAATTGAGTAAGCTTTTAGTTTATGATATAAATACAAAATCAGAAGTTTACTCTTCACCTGTTGGTTTAGGAGCTTCAAAAATTTATTTTAATTAAGTTGTCCCCCAATAAACAGGGAAATATTGCTATGAATAAGCTCACCAACTTGGTGAGCTTACTTTTTATAAAAACTTTTCTTGTATTTCTTTAGAAGGAATCATGCACGTTTCTTTTTTACCAAACCATTTATAACGATTTTTAGCAATATAATCGTATACAATATTTCTAAGCCCTTCAGGAAGAATCCAAAAAACTTGAGTTAACTTCCAAATTCCGCCAAAATCATTCATAATTTTTAAAGCTGCTGATGATTTAATATCATAAGCCACATTTGGTTCATATAAAATAATAGAATCAACTTTAGAAGTATCAATACCCAGATATTGTGTGATTTCTTTTCCTATGTCTGATTGAAGAGAGGTAAAAACAAACATATTTTTAGTGTCATACTTTATAACTTTTAGCACACTATCGTTGCAAAAATTACACACACCATCAAACAAAATCACTTTTTTATTGCTAGGTAAATTGTTCATATTTAGTTTTTTGTAAAAAATTAAGCGCTAACTTGTAACATTAATCAAAATTAAGCGTCTTGTAAGAAAGTAAATAATGATTTAACAATAATTTATTAGTAGATTAGAGAAATTAGTATTTATTTTTATTTAAAAATTAACTAACACTATGATTCGAATAGAAAATCTTCACAAATCTTACCCTATAGGAAAAGACTCACTTCATGTTTTAAAAGGGCTAGATTTACACATAAAAGAAGGGGAATTTGTGTCTATTATGGGATCTTCAGGGTCTGGAAAATCTACCTTATTAAATATTGTAGGTTTATTAGATACACATGATGAAGGAAAATATTACTTAAATGGGCAGTTAATAGAAAATTTAAATGAAAAAAAAGCTGCTGTATTACGTAACAAGTTTTTAGGATTCGTTTTCCAATCATTCAATTTAATTTCCTATAAAACAGCTCTAGAAAATGTTGCTTTACCATTGTATTATAAAGGAGTTGGTAGAAAAGAACGGTTAGAAATAGCTTTAGAATATCTTGAAAAAGTAGGGTTAAAAGAATGGGCTAATCACTTGCCGAATGAGCTTTCTGGAGGTCAAAAGCAACGTGTAGCAATTGCAAGAGCTTTAGCTACCAAACCAAAAGTTGTATTAGCAGATGAGCCTACAGGGGCTTTAGATTCTACAACAACCGATTCGGTAATGGATTTATTAAAAGAAATTAACGATGAAGGAATGACTGTTTTTGTAATTACACACGAGGAAGAAGTAGCAGCACAGACTAATAGAGTTGTTCGTTTAAAAGATGGAGTTATAATTAGTGATGAGTTAACAGAAGCGGCAACAAATAAAGCAAAAGCAATTTAATTATGTTTGATTTAGATCGCTGGAGAGAAATATTTCAAAGTATTGGTAAAAATAAGTTGCGTTCTGTTTTATCAGGATTCACTGTAGCTTTCGCTATTTTACTATTTACGCTATTATTCGGAATTGTATCAGGTTTACAAAATCAGTTTAAATCTGCTTTTGTAGATGATGCAACCAATGCTATGTTTGTAAGAGTATGGAAAACGTCAAAACCTTATAAAGGATTACAAACAGGAAGA
The DNA here is from genome assembly GCF_056815515.1 of Tenacibaculum sp. DPLXC6. Taxonomy (NCBI): domain Bacteria; kingdom Pseudomonadati; phylum Bacteroidota; class Flavobacteriia; order Flavobacteriales; family Flavobacteriaceae; genus Tenacibaculum; species Tenacibaculum sp. DPLXC6. Next base: position 625,590 of record NZ_CP141806.1, on the reverse strand, counting down.
AGAATTCAATTAAAAAATAAAGACTTTGATTACGTTAAAGACGAATATGAAAACAAAATTCAACATTTAACGGCAAGAATATACAAAAGCGTAAATATTACCTACAAGAACAATCAAAATAATTATCAATTACGTGCAGTTCACCCAGATCATCAGTTTTTAGAAAAAACAATTATTGATGAAGGAAGGTATATTAACGACTTAGACTTAAAAGACAAATCTAAAGTAATTGTAATTGGTAGACTTGTAAAGCAAGATTTATTTGGAGAAAAGCCAGCTTTAGGAAAAAGAGTAAATGTTGATGGAATTTCATACAAAGTAGTCGGAATATTTTCTGATAAGGGAGGAGATAATGAAGAAAGATTGACTTACATGCCTGTAACAACGGCACAGAAATTATATGGAAACAACGATTATATCAGTCAAATTAATATAGGATATGACCCTAAGTTAAATCTTGATCAGGCCATTACATTTGGTAATAGATTAGAAAGAGATTTACGTAAAAAATTAGACATACACCCAGATGATCAAAGTGCTTTATCTGTAAGAAACATGGCGGAAGCAAACAAAGGGATTAATCAATTTATGTTTGCGTTATATTTCATTGTCATATTTGTAGGTTCAGGAACTTTAATTGCAGGAATTATTGGTATCAGTAACATTATGATTTTTGTTATTAAAGAACGTACCAAAGAGTTCGGAATCCGTAAAGCATTGGGAGCAAAACCATCTTCAATTATTGGTATGGTAATTCAAGAATCTATTTTAATAACCACAATAGCGGGGTACTTAGGTTTAAGTTTAGGAACTTACATTTTAAGTGCTATTGGAGATAGTTTAGAAAAATACTTTATAAAAGATCCAAGTGTAAGTCCAGGTATTGTAATAGGAGCTACTATTATTTTAATCTTATCAGGATTAATCGCAGGGTATTTGCCAGCAAAAAAGGCAGCACAAATTAAACCAATTGTAGCACTAAGAGCAGACTAATTATGAAGTTTTTATTTGATTCAGACACTTGGCAAGAAATTTACGGAAGTATTCGTAAAAATAAATTAAGAACTGGTATTACCATTGTAGGTGTACTATGGGGAATTTTCATATTAGTAGTCTTATTAGGAGCTGCACGTGGTATGGAAAACAATTTTAAAAGAATTTTTGGAGACTTTGCTACCAACAGTGTTTTTATGTGGACGCAGAGAACCGATATGCCTTTTAAAGGATTTCAAAAAGGAAGAAGGTTTAATTTAACCTTTAAAGATATTGAAGTACTTCAAAAAGAATACGCCAATGAAATAAAGCTATTAGCACCAAGAAATCAAACCAACGGTAGTGTTGTTAAAGATTTTAAATCTGGAGATTTTCAAGTAAGTGGAGATTACCCAGTTTTAGATCGTGTACAAAAGAAAGATTTAATCTACGGTAGATTTCTCAATCAAAATGATATAAAGAATAACTCTAAAGTTTGTGTTATTTCTGAAGACATGTACAAACAACTGTTTGATAAAAAAGAAAAGCCAATTGGACAGTATGTGAAAATTAGTAATGTAAACTATAAGGTTATAGGGGTTTATAAACCATCAAATACTATAGATATTGATGGAGATACTGCATACATTCCGTTTACAACTTTTCAAAAAGTATACAACACTTCAAATAAAGTAGATTGGATGATGATTACGGCTAATGAAGGAGTAGATATTAAGCAGATGGAAAAAGACATTCTTTTAACCTTAAAAAATCTGCACAAAGTACATCCAGAAGATAACAGAGCATTTGGTAGTGTAAATTTAGGAGACCAAATAGATAAACTAATGGGCTTTTTAACAGGAATGCAATTCTTAACATGGTTTGTTGGTATTGCAACCTTAATAGCAGGAGTTTTTGCTATTGGTAACATCTTATTAATTACTGTAAAAGAGCGTACTAAAGAAATTGGAATTAGACGAGCTTTAGGGGCAACTCCAATAAGTATTAAAAGACAAATAATATTAGAATCTGTTTTTTTAACTACAATAGCAGGAATGTTAGGAATTATTTTTGGAGGACTTGTTCTATTCCTATTAGACTTTACAGTAGGAAGTGGAGACGATCCAACACTTGTAAATCCAACCGTAAATATACCCATAGTAATGCTGGCCTTTTCAATCCTAGTAATTCTAGGAACCTTAATAGGTTTAATACCAGCATATATGGCAACAATAGTAAAACCAATCGAAGCATTAAGAGAAGAATAAAAAAAGAAATAATCAATTAATCATGAGCAAAAGAGCAAAAATTATCTTAGGAATAGTAGCACTATTATTTGTAGTCATCCTAATTTGGTTAGGAAAGAAAAATCAAAAAAGTGTGGTAACCTATGAAACAGAAAAACCATTTAGAACAACAATTGTAAAAAAGGCAGTGGCTACAGGGAAAGTAGTTCCTCTAGAAGAAGTAGAAATAAAACCTCAAATTGCAGGAATTATAGACAAAATTGTAGTTGAAGAAGGAGCAATTGTAAAAGCAGGAGATTTATTAGCTACAGTAAGAGTTGTACCAAACGAACAATCATTACAAAGTGCAAGAGGAAGAATAAACTCAGTACAAATTCAATTAAATAATGCTAAAACTCAATACGACAGAAATAAAAGTTTATTTGATAAAGGAGTAATTTCTAGTCAAGAGTTTGAAGCCTCACAATTATCATACAATCAAGCAAAAAATGATTTGACAAATGCTCAAAATGATTATCAAATCATTAAAAAAGGATCAGTAGGTTCTGCCGGAGCAAACACAAATATCAGAGCAACAACATCAGGTATGGTTGTAGAAATTCCTGTAAAAAAAGGATACCAAGTTATTCAATCAAATAACTTTAATGAAGGTACAACTATTGCTACTATTGCTGATATGGAAAAAATGATTTTTGAAGGACAAGTTGATGAATCAGAAGTAGGAAAATTAGTAAAAGGATCAAACATAGAAGTTTCATTAGGAGCTATTGAAAACAAAAAGTTTCCTGCAATATTAAACTTTATAGCACCTAAAGGAACAGAAGAAAACGGAGCAGTACAGTTTAAAATTAAAGCAGATGTAAGTCTTGATGACAACTATTTTGTAAGGGCAGGTTATAGTGCCAATGCAGATATCGTTTTAGAGAAAAAAGACAGTGTTTTATCTATTAAAGAATCGTTGTTACGTTTTGATAAGAAAACTGAAGAGCCTTATGTAGAAGTAAAGAAAGGAGAGGATGAATTTGAAAAGCGTGAGTTAAAACTAGGAGTTTCAGACGGAGTAAATATTGAAGTATTAGAAGGTGTAACTACAGAAGATGAAATTAAAATCTGGAACAAAGCATCAAAAGATGACGAAAAGAAAGATTAAAACATCTAAATAGTTGATTAATAGTTGTAAAGCAGTTCTTTTAAGAGCTGCTTTTTACTTTTAAGGTATAATATAACACATTCATATCCAAAAAGGTATCATTCAAGGAAGTAAAGGTGGAAAAGGCTTTTTTGTTGTAGATATTTGGAGTGCTCAAACAAACGAGTACTTAATTTAATTTATTGGGGAAAATTAAATTATTTAAATAAGGGGTAAAAAGCAGCTTTTTAGAAGCTGCTTTTTTTTAGATATATTTTAACCTTTATAAAAAGGTAACTTCACTACTTTAGCAGGAATTTGTTTCTTACGAACTTGGATAAAAATATCACTATCAACTTTAGAGTTTTCTTTAGTAACATACCCTAATCCAATTCCTTTTCCTAATGACGGACTCATAGTACCAGAGGTAACACGTCCAATGTTGTTTCCATCAGCATCAACAATTTCATAATCATGACGAGGAACACCACGTTCAGTTAATTCAAAAGCAACTAATTTACGAGTAACACCCGCTTCTTTTTGAGCTTTTAAAGCCTCAGCATTAACAAAGTCTTTCGTAAACTTAGTAATCCATCCTAAGCCAGCTTCTAAAGGAGAAGTAGTATCGTCAATATCGTTACCATATAAACAATATCCCATTTCTAAACGTAAGGTGTCACGAGCAGCTAAACCAATAGGCTTAATTCCCCAATCTTTACCAGCTTCAAAAACTTTATTCCAAAGTTGCTCAACATCTTCATTCTTTACATATACTTCAAATCCACCAGAACCAGTATATCCAGTAGCAGAAACTACTACATTCGGAATTCCAGCAAAATCAGTAATTTCAAAAGTATAGAATTTAATAGTAGATAAATCTACTGAAGTTAACGATTGCATAGCTTCCGCAGCTTTAGGACCTTGAATAGCTAATAACGACCAATCTTCAGAACGGTTTTCCATCTCAACGTTTAAATCGTTGTGTTGAGAAATCCAGTTCCAATCTTTTTCAATATTAGAAGCATTTACCACTAACATATACTCATTTTCAGCAATCATGTAAATAATTAAATCATCTACAATTCCTCCATCAGCATTAGGCATACAGCTATATTGTGCTTTTCCAGGAACTAATTTAGAAGCATCGTTAGAAGATATTTTTTGAATTAAAGCCAATGCATTTTCTCCTTTTAAAAAGAACTCTCCCATATGACTTACATCAAAAACACCAACTCCTTTTCTAACAGTTTCGTGTTCAGCAGTTACTCCTTCGTATTGTACAGGCATGTTATAACCTGCAAAAGGAACCATTTTAGCTCCTAAAGCTTCATGTACATGTGATAAAGCTGTATTTTTCATGTGTTTGTTTTTTATTGTTTTTATTAACGCATGTAACCTTTTGTGAATAAAACAACCATTATAGGGTATATTTTATTTATGTAGGTTTCATTATTGTGTATTGTTTGTTTTAAAAAAGTGATGCTAAAGTATTGAAAAATTAGCAAACAATACAGGCGAATCTGTGTAATATTATAAGAGTATATTACCTAAATGTTTGTTAATATTTTCCTTATTCTATCATAGAATACTAAATTTGAGAGTAACAAATTTTATCACGATGCTAAAAAAACTATTATTTACTCTTTTCTTACTAAATATATGTGTTGTTGTATCAGCACAAGTTCCAACAGATTATTTACCAGCTGATTTTCATAAAGAGCGAAGAGCAATTTTACGATCAAAAATGCCTAAAAATGCTGTAGCAGTTGTTTTTGCGAATCCAACTCGAAACAGAGCTAATGATGTAGATTATGTATTTCATCAAGATCCTAACTTTTACTATTTAACAGGGTTTAGAGAACCCAATGCGGTTTTGGTACTATTTTCTGAAAATCAAAAAGACGCTAAAGGAAATAGTTATAATGAAATATTATATGTGCCTAAAAAAGACCCTCGATTTGAAATGTGGAATGGAAAACGTTTAGGAGTAGAAGGAGTAAAAAAAGAATTAGGGTTTGCGATGGCAAAAACATCAGAAGAATTTGTTACAGATGCTATTAATTTTAAAAGTTTTGATAAAGTAAGCATATTAAAACTTAATGATGATTATAGAAACTCAGAAAGAGATAAAGGAGAAATTTACGATTTAGTAAAAGCATTTAAAAAGCAGTCTGGGTATAAGAATGAGGAGGCTAAAGATCCAAATATAGAGTATATTCATAAGGCTATAGCAAATGTGCCTGATGCGAAGTTAGAAGAAGTGGCTAAAGAACTATCTAAAAACTTAGAGAATTATCCAGAGTATAAAAAAGACCCGATAATAAAAGAGTATATAAGTGCTACAGATGATGGATTAAGAAGAGAACTCAAACAAAAAATAAAAATAAAACTTCAAAAAAATAGTGAGTCTAATATAGATGTTAAATTTTTATCAACCGCACTTGCTGAAATGCGTGAAGTAAAAACACCAGAAGAATTAAAACTGTTGACTAAGGCGATACGAATTTCGGCAATAGGACAAGTAGAAGTAATGAAAGCTATGAAACCGCATATGTCTGAAACAGAAATTCAAGGAGTTCATGAGTTTGTGTATAAAAAATATGGAGCAGAGTATGAAGGTTACCCATCTATAGTTGGTGCAGGAAACAATGGTTGCGTTTTACATTACATTGAAAACAACAAAACAAAACTTGGAAATGAGTTAGTTTTAATGGATTTAGGAGCGGAATATAGAGGATATACAGCTGACGTAACCAGAACCATACCAGCAAACGGTAAGTTTTCTCCAGAACAAAAAGCTATTTACGAATTGGTATTAAAAGCACAAGATGCAGGAATCAAGGTATGTAAACCTGGAAATCAATTTTGGAAGCCAGGAGAAGCAACAAAACAGATTATTAATGAAGGATTAGCAGCTTTGGGTATTATTAGTTCTCCTTCAGCAAAACATAGCTATTTTCCACATGGTACTTCTCACCACATAGGCTTAGACGTTCATGATCCAGGAACATATGGTGCTTTTAAAGAAAATATGGTTATTACCGTAGAACCTGGTATTTATATTCCAGAAGGAAGCCCTTGTGATAAGAAATGGTGGGGAATTGCAGTTAGAATTGAAGATGATATTTTAATCACAAAAAGCGAACCTGTAAACCTATCAGCAGAAGCTCCAAGAACCGTTGAAAATATTGAGAAAATGATGGCTAAAAAAAGCGTTTTAAATGATTTTTTACTGCCTAATTTAGATTGATAAAGAAAACACATAAACAACTTGTAATACAATAATATTCATAACGACAGATAACAACCTTTAACCTAAAAAAACTAAATGAAATTCAATAGAAAAACAATCTCAAACATTGTATTTGTCGTTATTATAGGCTTATTACTATATCCGCCAACCAAAGTATATTTTATTAGGTTGGTTTCATTTTCACCTTCTACTATTACAGAAGATAAAAGAGAAGTATTAAACGATTACGACTGGAATTTAAAAGGGTTAAACACTACGAATATAGATTTTAATGAAACAAAAGATAAAGTTGTTTTTGTAAACTTTTGGGCAACTTGGTGTCCACCATGTATAGCGGAAATGCCAAGTATTCAAAAGCTATACAATGATTATAAAGACAAGGTTGAGTTTGTATTTGTAAGTAACGAAGATTGGACGACTATTGAAGCATTTTATAAAGATAAAGGCTACGATTTACCAACATATAATATTTTATCTAAAGTACCAGAACAGTTAGTAAGCAACTCAATTCCTGCGACGTTTATTATGGATAAAAAAGGAACTATTGTTGTAGACAAAAAAGGAGCAGCTGATTGGAATAGTGATAAAATTAGAATTTTGTTAGACGAATTACTACAATAGAATATTTACCTTTGTAGCATGAGTCAAGAACAGCCAAATAATCCGCTTCACGGAATAAAATTAGCCACCATGTTAGAAGAATTATACTTAGAGTATGGTTGGGAGGAAATGGGAGAAATATTGAATATAAACGCTTTTAAAAAGAACCCAACCTATAAATCTAGTTTAAAGTTTTTAAGAACAACGCCTTGGGCAAGAGCTAAAGTAGAAAAGCTGTACCTACAAATGTTAGGCTATTAAACGTTAACGTAATACCAAACCACTCCATTCTTTAGCATTTTCTAACATAGGGAAGTGCCCTGTGTTTTCAAGCCATCGTAATTCATTATTAGGAATTTCTTTGTGTAATTGCTCTCCAATAGCTTTTACAGCAATAGGGTCGTGGGTAGCCCAAACTATTTTTGTAGGAATTTGTGTTTGTGTCAATCCACCAATCCAACGATGCCAAAAAAAGTATCGCTCATTAATATAATTGCTCAATAAATGAATAACATTCCGACCATTATTATAATTTAACTGAAACCACATTTCGTTTAACTCTTCCTGAGAAACCTTAGAAGAATCAACATAAATTTTGCGAATATTCCTATTAAAAACAGTTTGATTCGCCAATTTAGCAACCCACTTTCCTGTAATTTTATTCTTTAGTAACTTTTGAATAGTTCGTAGTTTGGCTAATTCAATATGCATGCTACCATTGCACAAAATCAATTCTTTAATAGAAAAAGGAAGCAGATTCATATTGTTTCTAGCAATAATTTCGGTGGCAATACTGGTACCGTAATCATGCGCTAGTATTGTAACCTCATGTAAACCTAGTTTTTTCCATAAAAGTAAGGCTACATCGGTCTGCTCAATTAAAGAATACGAATAGTTTAAAGGTTTATCAGAAAAACCAAACCCTAAATGATCGTGAATAATCACTCTGTATTTTTTTGATAAAAAAGGAAGCGCTTTATAATAATCAAAAGAAGAAGTAGGATATCCGTGGAGTATCACAAGAGTTTCATTAGTATTTCCTTCATCAATAACGAAAACTTGTTGATTATTAATGGTGTAAAATTCACCCTTATTTTTCCATTCTAGTGAAGTCATAAATATAGAAGCTTTGGTGTTTACAATGTACTCATTTTTGTGTAGTTTTGATTTAATTTAAAAAGAAAGCTTTATCCATTTCATTGACGTCATATTACCCATTCCGTTGCAAAAAACGTTTACCTATACGGTAACCGAAGCAGAAGCATCTTTTTTAAAAAAAGGAATGCGTGTAGCGGTTTCTTTCGGAAAAAGTAAAATTTATACTGCATTGGTGTTTAACATTCACCAAAATGCACCCGAATTATATGAAGCCAAAGACATTCATCAAATTTTAGATGATACGCCTATTATAACGGAACAGCAACTAAAACACTGGCAATGGATTTCGAGCTATTATATGTGTTCGTTAGGCGATGTATATAGAGCAGCCTTACCATCAGCATTTTTGCTAGAAAGTGAAACCATCATCTATAAAAATGAAAACTTTGAAGAAGAAGCAATACTAACCGATGAAGAGTTTTTAATTTTTGAAGCCTTACAACATCATTCACAGTTAACCATTCATCAAGTTGCTGATATTTTAGGAAAGAAAACCGTACTTCCTATCATTAACGAATTGATAGAGAAGAATGCGGTTTACATTAAAGAAGAAATTTACGAAACATATAAGCCTAAACTGGTTAAGTATGTTCGATTACATAACAATTATGCCTCAAATGAAGGCTTGCAAACGCTTTTAGAGGAACTTTCAAGAGCTAAAAAGCAACGAGAAGCTGTACTGACGTATTTTCAGTTAGCAGCGGCTAAAAAGCCGATAAAAGCAAAAGACCTAGAAGAACAGTCGGGAGCTTCTTCCGCAGTTTTAAAAGCCTTGGTAGAGAAAGATATTTTTGAGTTTTATCATATTCAAACCGATCGAATTAACTACCAAGGAGAAACGAATCAGATAAAAGAGCTGAATGAATTTCAGCAAGAAGCTTTCAATCAAATAAAAACTTCTTTTGAAACGCAACAGGTAAGTTTATTACACGGGGTTACAGGATCTGGTAAAACAGAAATTTATGTAAAGTTGATTAAGGAAGTGATTGCTGAAGGAAGACAAGTACTGTTTTTGTTACCAGAAATAGCTTTAACAACCCAAATTATTACCCGTTTACAAAACTATTTTGGGAACTTTATTTCGGTATTCCATTCAAAATACTCGATGAACGAACGGGTAGAGGTGTGGAATAATGTGTTAGAAAATAAACCGAAAGCACAGGTTATTTTAGGAGCACGTTCTTCGTTGTTTTTACCGTTTTCAAACTTAGGGTTGATTGTAGTAGATGAAGAGCACGAAACGTCTTATAAACAGTTTGAACCGTCACCACGTTATAACGCTCGTGATGCTTCGGTAGTATTAGGTCATTTACACCAAGCAAAAGTATTGTTAGGTTCTGCAACACCATCAATAGAGAGTTATTTTAATGCTGAGCAAAACAAATACGGATTTATAGAATTAACGCGTCGTTTCGGAAACATTCAGTTGCCTAAAATCGAGCTGATAGACATTAAAGAAAAGCATCGAAAAAAGGAAATGAATGGTCATTTTTCTGATCGCTTATTAAAAATGATAACGGAAGCGTTGGAGGAAAAAGAACAGGTTATTTTATTTCAAAACCGACGTGGATTTTCGCCTGTGGTAGAGTGTACTACTTGTGGTGTTTCTCCTCAATGTCCGAATTGTGATGTGAGTTTAACTTATCATAAATTCCGCAAGGAGTTAAAATGTCATTATTGTCATTACCAACGTGCAATGCCGAATAGTTGTGGTGCTTGTGGAAGTGCTACCTTAGACACCAAAGGTTTCGGAACGGAGCAAATAGAACTCGAGTTAAAAGAGTTATTTCCGAATCATAATATTGGACGAATGGACTTGGATACCACGCGTGGTAAATATGGGTATCAAAAGATTATTGGGGCTTTTGAAGCGCAAGAAATTGATATTTTGGTAGGAACGCAAATGCTATCTAAAGGATTGGATTTTGAAAATGTATCGTTGGTAGGAATCCTGAATGCAGATTCTATGCTTAATTTCCCTGATTTTAGAGCACATGAACGTGCTTTTCAGCTGATGGTACAAGTATCGGGTAGGGCAGGACGTACCAAAAAACAAGGAAATGTGGCGATACAAACTTATAATCCGTATCATCAAATTTTACAGCAGGTATCTACTAACAATTATACAGAAATGTATAAAGAGCAGTTGCAAGATCGTTGGCAGTTTCATTATCCGCCATACTATCGCTTGATAAAAATAACCTTAAAACACAAAGATTACACGCGTGTTGATAATGGTATCAACTGGTTAGCAAAAGCTTTACAAAATGTGTTTCACGAAAATGTATTAGGACCCACAGCGCCAGCAGTTTCTCGTATTCGAAACCAATATATTAAGAATTTAGTGATCAAAATTCCACCAAAACAATCCTTAGGAAAAACCAAAGAGCAGCTACAAAAAATTAAAAATACCTTTGAAGCGGTTAAAGATTTTAGACCCATCCGTTTTATTATTGATGTGGATGCTTATTAAAGCTTTCTTTTTCATAATTTTTAATAGTTCTATTTATTTCGTCATTGAAACTATTTGGAGATATTTCTATAAGCTCCATTTTTCTTAATTCGTTTTTTTTTCTCCCTAATTGGTAAAAGAATAATTTGTTGTTCTTTTCTTTTAGAACAGCATAAGAGTTTAAATCAAACAAGATTATTTTAAAATCATTAACATTAATAATTTCATATTTACTTATAATCCAATCATTAGTTTTTAGTTTATTTTTATCTAAAAAATACTTTTTAGAAAAGAATAGAGTGTCAATATTAATAGAATCTTTAGATTCTAGTTTTAATTTATAAAGCTTGTTATATAGATCTACATCTGCTTTTTGTTTTAAAGAATTAGGTATTTTTTTATAAGTAGAGCTTTCATGATAAGGATAATTATTTAAAATGATGCTATCCCTGTTAACTTGTTTAATGGAAATAGCATTTCGATAGTTCAGTGTATCTTTATTAAGCAAAAAAATAATTTTACCAAAACCGATACTAGCTTGGTTTATTATATTTTTACCAAAAGAACTAGGATGATATTCACTTCTTTGAAAAAAATTGAAATCAATAATAGATACACCTTCGGTCCATGTTTTAGTTGATTTTACCCATGTACCATTAATTCTGTAGTTACTATATAAAAAATAAAATATAAAGCAGATAGTTAAAAGCATTAAAGCCTTTTTGAATTTTAACTTCATGTTTTAAAAATTTCGAATATCCACAATATCCCCATTTTTAAGTTTGTTTTGGGTGTCTATGGTAAAAATGGTTTCTGCAACGTACTCAGGAGTGTACAACTGGTCGTTTTCTTTTAAATCGATAAAACGTTGTACGTTTTTAAAATCTTTTTCATTGGTACTTCTAATATCAGTTTGCATATTGGTATCTACCACACCAGGGTAAATAGCATTGCACTTTACCCCATGTTCAAGCTCGTTTTGTTCCGCAGCAATGGTTTTGGTCATCATGTCAATGGCTGCTTTAGAGGTACAGTAAATACTCCAACCTTCGTACGGTTTTACAGCTGCTCCAGAAGAAATACTAATTATTTGTTTTTTACAGGTTAACTGTTGTGTAGCTTCAATAAACAAACTGGATAAAATGAGTGGAGTAGTGGTATTCAAATGAATACTCTTGGTAATATCTTCCGAAGGAATGTTTTCTAAGTTCGCTATGGCACCGAGTCTTCCTGCATTATTCACTAAGGTAATCGATGAAACTTCCAATTTCTGAATTTCATCTAATAACATTTTAAACGTGTTGTGTGTGGCTTTGGTATCAGATAAATCTACAGAAAGCTGCACCACATTTTCCAAATCGACAATGCTTCTGGATAGTGAGTACACTCTGTAGTTTTCTTGTGCGTATTTTTCGGCTAAGGCTTTACCGATTCCTTTACTTCCTCCGGTGATGATGATTATGTTCATAGAGTAAAAATAGGGAAATATTGGTAGTTGTACTCTAAATTGTGAGATTTCTCCCTTCGGTCGAAATGACGAGTAACGTCATAGCGAGGAGTGATAACGACGTGTCTATCTTTTAGTCGATATAAAGAATGCTTCGTTATCACTCGCAATGACGGTTACGTTGTGTTGAGGAAAGCTCAGCGGCGCTCGCTGATGGTTTCGTTGCGTTGAGGAAAGCTCAGCGAAGCTCGCTGATGGTTCCGTTGTGTTGAGGAAAGTTCAGCGAAGCTCGCTGATGGTTTCGTTGTGTTGAGGAAAGTTCAGCGAAGCTCGCTGATGGTTCCGTTGTGTTGAGGAAACTTCAATAGAGCTAAATCTTATAGTTGAGTATTTGCAATTCTAAAAGGTATTTGTAACTTCATTGGGTGAGATTCCTCCCTTCGGTCGGAATGACGGTAGTCGATTATTTGAAGAATTCTTTTGAATTTTCCCAATTTGAGTTATTTGAAAAATTCTTTCGAATTTTCCCAATGCACATCCATTTCAGCGAGGGTCATATCAGAAAGTTGCTTACCTTCTTTTTTGGCAGCTTCTTCTAAGAACTGAAAGCGGTTGATGAATTTCTTATTGGTTTTTTCTAGGGCATTTTCAGGATTTACCCCAATAAAACGAGCGTAGTTAATCATGGAGAACAAAACGTCTCCAAACTCTTTTTCTATTTTCTCCTGATTGTTGTTTTTGATTTCTTCGTTCAACTCAGAAAGCTCTTCTTGAACTTTTTCCCACACTTGATGTGGTTCTTCCCAATCAAAACCAACACCTGCAACTTTATCTTGAATACGATTGGCTTTTACCACTGCAGGTAAACTTTTAGGAACTCCTTCTAAAACAGATTTATTACCTTCTTTTAGTTTGAGTTTTTCCCAGTTTTTCTTAACGTCTTCTTCGTTTTCAACAACCACATCACCATAAATATGTGGATGACGGTCAATGAGTTTATCTGAGATTGCATTGGCAACATCAGCAATATCGAAAGCTTGTTTTTCGCTTCCTATTTTAGCATAAAAGACGATGTGCAAAAGCACATCGCCTAATTCTTTTTTTATTTCTTGTAAATCATTGTCTAAAATAGCATCTGCTAACTCGTAGGTTTCTTCAATAGTTAAATGACGCAGACTTTGTAATGTTTGTTTTTTATCCCACGGGCACTTCTCACGAAGATCGTCCATGATGTCTAACAAACGATTAAAGGCGGCTAACTGTTGCTTACGAGTATTCACGATTTAAGCTTCTTCTGTAGTTGTTTCTTCAGCTTCAGCTAACGTACTAAAGTCAAATTCAGCTTTCGCTAAGATGTTGTACCACTGAATTACTTTTTTAATGTTTGAAGCATATACACGCTCTTCATCAAACCCAGGTAATACTTCTCCAAAATAAGTAGTTAATTTATTAGCGCTCTCTTTGTGAGAAATAGCTTCTTTACCATCTTCTTTATCAGCAATATTTTTAAGTACTTGTGCTAAAGGCACTTCTTCTTCGTACGTGTAAATAGCGATATTTTCTAATAAACTTACGTTATGAGTAGCAGTAATAGGAAAACGTTTACCGTCAACAATAGATTTTACGATAACTCCTGTTTTAGTTTGTGATAAGATTTCATACAAACCTGGCTTACCTGTTACAGCTATAATTTTGTTAAATTCCATGTCTTAATGTTTTTTTAGTGTATAACTATTATCTTTTAGCATTAGGAAAACGCATGCGATATCCAGCGTTTACTTTCCCTTTAGAAATATTGTCTAATTTCTTTTTAATTAATCTCTTTTTTAAAGAAGAAAGTTTATCGGTAAACAAAATTCCTTCAATATGGTCATATTCATGTTGAAAAACACGTGCAGGTAATCCGCTTAACGTTTCTGTGTGTTTTTCAAAATTTTCATCTTGGTATTCAATAGTAACTTTTTCTTGACGAAAAACATCTTCGTTTATGGTTGGAATACTTAAACATCCTTCGTTAAAAGCCCATTCGTCACCTTCTTCTTCAATAATTTTAGCATTGATAAATACGCGATTAAAGTTTTTGAAAACTTCTTTTTCTTCTTCACTTATATCGTCATCTTCTGCAAAAGGAGAAGCATCAATAACAAATAAACGGATGTCTTTTCCTATTTGAGGAGCCGCTAAACCAAGTCCGTTAGCATTGTACATAGTTTCTCTCATATCAGCAATTAATTTGTCTAACTGCGGATAGTCTTTATCGATTTCTTTTCCTACTTTACGTAAAACGGGATCTCCGTATGCTACAATGGGTAAAATCATTTACTTTTTAATTTTAAGGAATGCAAAAATACAAAGAATGCTTTTGGTAGAAAATTATTTGTTGTATAAATACGACTGTAAGATGATTGTAGCACTTATTTCGTCTACTAAAGCTTTATTTTGACGTTGTTTTTTCTTCAAACCACTATCAATCATTGTTTGAAAAGCCATTTTAGAGGTAAAACGCTCATCTACACGTTTTATAGGGATAGAAGGGATAGCTTTTTCAAGCTTTTGTAGAAAAGGAGTTATGAGTACTTCACTTTCACTATCAGAATTATCCATCTGCTTTGGTTTTCCTACTAAAAAAAGTTCAACATTTTCTTTTTGAGTATACTCTTTTAAAAATGTGATAAGTTCAGAAGTATCTACAGTTGTTAAACCCGAAGCAATAATTTGAAGTTCATCGGTTACAGCAATACCTGTTCTTTTTTTTCCAAAATCTATGGCTAATATCCTGCCCATTCTATAAGTTTTTGCAAAGGTAGCTAAATTAAACAAGGAAGAAATATCTGTTTAAAAAATGTATCTTCGCGGTATATTGTTGAAAGCAACTTTATTTTTGCTGAAAAATATTATTAAAAATGACAGAATTACAATCAATTATAGAAAAAGCGTGGGATAACCGCGATTTATTAAAGGAAGAATCTACAATTAATGCTATTAGAAAAGTAGTAGATTTATTAGATGCTGGAGATTTACGTGTTGCTGAACCAACTGACAAAGGATGGCAAGTAAATGAATGGGTAAAAAAGGCAGTAGTGTTATATTTTCCTATTCAAAAAATGGAAACTTTAGAGGCTGGTATTTTTGAATATCATGATAAAATTCCATTAAAGAGAGGGTATGAAGCGAAAGGAATTCGTGTAGTACCAAATGCTGTAGCTCGTCACGGAGCCTATATTTCAGCAGGAACTATTTTAATGCCTAGTTATGTAAATATTGGAGCGTATGTTGATGAAGGAACTATGGTAGATACTTGGGCAACTGTAGGTTCTTGTGCGCAAATTGGTAAAAACGTACACTTATCTGGAGGAGTAGGAATTGGAGGGGTTTTAGAGCCTTTACAAGCAGCACCAGTAATTATTGAAGATGGAGCTTTCATCGGATCTCGTTGTATCGTTGTTGAAGGAGTTAGAGTAGAGAAGGAAGCTGTTTTAGGAGCGAATGTAGTATTAACAATGAGTACTAAAATTATTGATGTTACAGGTGATGAACCAGTTGAAATGAAAGGAGTGGTACCTGCTCGTTCGGTAGTAATTCCTGGAAGTTATACCAAGAAGTTTGCAGCAGGGGAGTATCAAGTTCCTTGTGCTTTAATCATTGGTAAGCGTAAAGAAAGTACCAACAAGAAAACTTCGTTGAATGATGCTCTTAGAGAGTATGATGTAGCGGTTTAAGAAAACATAAATGAATAAATCAGTGCTACGCTTTTTAAGAAAGCTTACTTTTTTGCCTCAAAAAACATTTTTACCCTTTTTGTACGAATACTACACAGGGAAAAAATTGAATTTGAAAAAACCACAAGAGTTTAATGAAAAAATTCAGTGGTTAAAAGCATTTTATCAACCAAAAATATTGAATATTTTGGTTGATAAATATGCCGTTAGAGAATATGTTTCAGAGAAAATAGGAGAGGAATACTTGAATGAATTATATGGTGTTTACGATTCGTTCTCTGAAATAAATTTTGAGGAGTTGCCCGAAAAATTTGTTTTAAAAGCAGTGCATGCAAGTAGTTATAATCTTATTTGTACAGATAAGAACAAATTAAATTTAAACAAGGTAAAAAAGAAAGTAAAGAAATGGCAAGCCGCAAATCAGTATTATAGAACAGGACAAGAATGGGCTTATAAAGATGTGAAACCTAGATTGATTGCGGAAAAGTACCTAAAGGACGATGAAAGAGATTCTTTAACAGATTATAAATTTTATTGTTTTAATGGTAAAACAACCTTTCTTGAAGTTCATTTAGACAGGGCAGACAATCACAAAAGAGCTTTTTACGATTTTGATTTTAAACAATTACCTTTCAGGTATGTTTCTTTAGAAAAATCTATTTCAGAAGAAATACAAAAGCCAGCAACATTAGAAAAAATGATAGAACTTTCTGAAAAACTATCGGTTGGTTTTCCTTTTGTTCGAGTGGATTTTTATTCTGTAAAAAATAAAATTATTTTTGGAGAAATGACTTTTTATCCTTCCGATGGTAGAAAAGACTTCTACCCTGAAGAATACAACAAGAAAATAGGGAATATGATTAAATTACCTGACTTAAAAGGGAGAAAAGTTATTACAGAAATAAAGTAGAGTTAACTTATTTGAAAAGGAATATGCAAATAGATGCAGTAATTACTTGGGTTGATGGTAAAGATGAGCTTCATCAACAAAAAATGTTACCTTATTTAGAAAATAAAGAGGTAGTTAGAAACAAAAAATTTAGGACAAGATTTGACCAAGTAGAAGAAATAAAATATACTGTTAATTCAATTCTAAAGTTTGCACCATTTATCAGAAATATTTTTATTGTAACGGATAATCAAACACCGAAATTTCTTAAAAATAAACAAGAAGGAGAATATACCAATGTTTTTATAGTTGATCACCAGCAGATTTTTAAAGATGATATTGAGTTTTTACCAGTTTTTAATTGTCGACCTATAGAAACAAAGCTCTACGACATTCCAAATTTATCTGAACATTTTATTTATTTTAACGATGATATGTTTTTATTGAAGGAGGTGAAAATTTCAGACTTTTTTATTAATGGCAAACCAGTAGTTAGAGGAAAATGGTTAAAATTCAATGAAAATATTTTCTACAAGCGTTTATTCAATTCAGAAAAGAAAAAGAAACGAGCAGGACATAAAAAAGCACAGGAAATGAGTGCAAAGTTGCTTGGTTTCAAAAAGTACTACAAGTTTCATCATACGCCTTATCCTTTGAGAGTTTCTACATTCAAAAACTTTTTTAAAGAAAATAAAGAGATTGAAAGACTCAATATAAAACATAAGTTTAGAAATGTAGAACAATATACACCTCAGGGATTGGCAAATCATATTGAAATTAAAAACAAAACAGCGGTTCTAAAAAATGATTATCAACTAGTGTATTTTCAAAATTATAAAAAATCTTTTGTTTGGTTAAAATATAAATTGAATACGTTTACTAAACGAAAAGATAAGTTGTTTTTAAATATGCAGAGTTTAGATCAATGCCCTGGAGAAAAGCAAAATTATGTGCTTAATTGGTTAGAAGAAAGGTATACGTTATGAATATGTTAGATGATATAATAAATAACTTAAAAGCAAATAAAACAATTCTATATCCAACTGATACAGTTTGGGGACTAGGTTGTGATGCAACTGATGAAGACGCTGTTAAAAAAATTTACCAATTAAAAAATAGGGAAGAATCGAAGAGTCTAATTATTTTGGTTGACTCTATTGAAATGTTGCAAAACCATGTGGGAAATATACCTGAAAAGGCTTTAGAAATTTTAAAGACATCGGTAAAGCCTACTACTATAATTTACAATAAACCGAAAGGGTTAGCACCGAATACCATTGCTTCTGATAATACGATTGCTATTCGAATTCCACAGGATGAGTTTTGTATTCAGTTAATTAAAGAGTTTGGAAATCCTATTGTTTCTACATCAGCAAACGTTAGTGGAGAGCCAACACCTAAGTCTTTTTCAGAAATAAGCGAAGCAATTTTAAAGAATGTAGATTATGTGGTAAATTTGCATCAAGATAAAGTAGCAGAAAAGTCTTCAACCATTTTAAAAATTGAAGGTGACGATGTTATTGTGATTAGAGAATAATTGTATGCAAAAACAATATTTTAAGGAAGCAATTTCCGCAGAAATATTTCAATATATATCCCAAGCAGCTAAAGAATTACAACTAGAAAGCTATGTAATTGGCGGTTTTGTACGTGATTTTATTTTAAAACGTGGAACAGCTAAAGATATTGACGTTGTCGCTGTTGGAAGTGGAATAGAATTAGCTCAAAAAGTAGCTGAATTACTACCTAGTAAGCCAAAAGTTCAAGTGTTTAAAACTTACGGAACGGCAATGTTGCGTTTTCAAGATGTTGAAATTGAGTTCGTAGGGGCACGTAAAGAATCTTATTCAGAAGAGAGTAGAAACCCTAAAGTTTCTGAAGGAACCTTACAAGACGATCAAAATAGGAGAGATTTTACGATAAATGCATTAGCATTGAGTTTAAATGAAGATGATTTCGGGTTGTTACTTGATCCTTTTGGAGGTATAGCGGATTTAGAAGCAAAAATTATAAGAACACCGTTAGATCCAGATATAACCTATTCTGACGATCCGTTACGTATGATGCGTGCTATTCGATTTGCTACCCAATTGAATTTTACTATTGAAGAAAATTCATTAAATGCAATCACAAAAAATGCTTCAAGAATTGATATTATTACTCGTGAGCGTATTGTAGTTGAGTTGAATAAAATTTTAGAATCTCCAGTGCCTTCTATAGGTTTTTTATTATTGGAAAAAACAGGGTTGTTAGAAAGAATTTTACCAGAATTAATTGCTTTAAAAGGAGTAGAAGAGGTAGAAGGACAAAAACACAAAGATAATTTTTATCATACACTAGAAGTAGTTGATAATATTGCACAAAATACGGATGATGTTTGGCTTCGTTGGGCAGCGTTGTTACATGATATAGGTAAAGCTCCTACAAAACGTTATCACAAAAAAATAGGCTGGACATTCCATTCACATGAGTTTGTGGGATCAAAAATGGTATATAAACTATTCAAACGTTTAAAAATGCCATTGAATAACAAGATGAAGTTTGTTCAGAAAATGGTGATGTTAAGCTCTCGTCCGATTGTTTTAGCAAGTGAAGTAACGGATTCTGCAGTGCGTCGTTTAATTTTTGATGCTGGTGATGATGTAGAATCATTGATGACTTTATGTGAAGCAGACATCACGACTAAAAACCCGAAGAAATTTAAGCGATATCATAAAAATTTTGAGATAGTTCGTCAAAAAATTAAAGAGGTAGAAGAGCGTGATAGAATTCGTAATTTTCAACCGCCAATTACCGGAGAAGAGATTATGGAGGCTTTTAATTTAAAACCTTGTAGAGAAATAGGTCAGATAAAAGAAGCGATAAAAGAAGCAATATTAGATGGTAAAATCCCTAATGAACATGATGCTTCTTATCAGTTTATGTTGGAAAAAGGAGAACAATTAGGTTTAAAAATAGGTCAACAATAAAAGTAATAAAAAAGAGAAGCATTTTGCTTCTCTTTTTTATTATCCTAAAGATTGCATTTCTACAAGCTTTTTATATGTTCCGCTTTTGGAAATTAGTTCTTCGTGTGTTCCTTGTTCTACAATTTTTCCTTTTTGCATTACTACAATCAAATCGGCTTTCTGAATAGTAGACAAACGATGTGCAATGACTACAGAAGTCCTGTTTTGCATCATTTTCTCTAAAGCGTCTTGTACTAGTTTTTCAGATTCTGTATCTAAAGCCGATGTAGCTTCATCTAAAATCATAATTGGAGGGTTTTTAAGTACCGCACGAGCAATACTTAAACGCTGTTTTTGTCCTCCTGAAAGCTTATTCCCACTATCACCAATATTAGTATCATAACCATTAGGCAAGTCTTTTATAAATTCGTGAGCGTTGGCAATTTTTGCAGCTTCGATGATTTCTTCATCACTTTTACCTTCAATTCCCAA
Source organism: Tenacibaculum sp. DPLXC6 (assembly GCF_056815515.1). Taxonomy (NCBI): domain Bacteria; kingdom Pseudomonadati; phylum Bacteroidota; class Flavobacteriia; order Flavobacteriales; family Flavobacteriaceae; genus Tenacibaculum; species Tenacibaculum sp. DPLXC6. The sequence goes on along the minus strand of NZ_CP141806.1, from coordinate 605,284 downwards.
GGTAATATTATTCTTTATTGTATCATTGAACAATATAGAATCTTGTGTAACTAAACCTTCTAATTGTCTGAGTGAATGTTTTTTGATATTTCTAATATTTATACCATCTATTTCGATAGCACCTTTGTTAACGTCATAAAAACGCGTTAATAAGTTTGCGATAGTAGATTTACCACTTCCTGATTGCCCAACCAAAGCAACCATTTTACCTTTAGGTATACTTAGAGAGAAATCCTCTAGAACGTAGTTGTCTTCATATTTAAAAGAAACATTTTCTATTGAAATATCTGTGTCAAAAGTCTTTTTGTCAATGGCATTCGAAGTATCCTTTAACGGATTTTCTGTTTCTAATATTTCTAAAACACGTTCAGCAGCAGCATTTCCTTTTTTAACACTATAACTAGCTTTAGAAATAGCTTTTGCTGGAGTTAAAATATTGTAGGCTAATCCCATATAAGCAATAAAATCTTCGCCTTGTAATGTGCCTTCTTCTAAAACTAATATACCTCCATACCATAAAAGAACTGCTATAACACCTATGCCTAGAAATTCACTAGCAGGACTTGACAAGTTAGTACGGTTAACTAAAGTGTTTGAAAAATGATAAAAACGGTTAGTTGAATCTTCAAATTTTTGTTGAAATTCCTTTTCAGCAGTAAATCCTTTAATTACTTTCAATCCCCCTAGAGTTTCCTCCAATAACGATAAAAAATAACCTTGCTCTTTTTGAACATTATCTGATTTTCGTTTTAAGCTTTTCCCTATTAAGGAAATTATATAACCAGAAATAGGAATAAAAATAAAAACAAATATTGTTAATTTAACGCTAATTAAAACCATTGCTACAATTGTGAATACAATAGTTAAAGGTTCTCTAACAATCATCAATAATATTGATAAAAAAGAATGTTGAATTTCTAATACATCAGTACCAATACGTGCCATAGTATCCCCCTTTCTTTTTTCTGAGAAGTAGGATATTGGTAGCTCTATAGTTTTCCTATATAAATCGTTTCTAATATCTTTTAAAACACCGTTCCTTAAAAATGTAATAAAATACATAGCTAAGTAATTAAAGATGTTTTTAAAGAAAAAAGTTATGATAACTAAACCAACAACTACCATTAAAGCTTTTGATTTATCTTCTCCTGCTATACCTGTAATATGGTAAGAAATAAACTCTTTAAAATAACTGATAGTATCTGCAATTCCGTTAAAAGTAGGTTTTGTTGTTACTTTTGGAGTATCAGGTTTGAAAATGACTTCTAACATTGGCATTAAAACCAAAAAAGAAAGCGTTGAAAAGAATGCATATAAGATATTAAATAAGATATTTAAATACCCATATTTTTTGTATGGGACAGCATATTTAATAATCTTTTTGAAATATTCCATTATAAGTTTAACTCTTTAATAATACGTTGAATTTTGTTGTCAAGTTCTTTTTCTACTTCCTTAGCATTTGAAATATCACTTAATTTACTTTTAACACTAAAGTAAAATTTGATTTTAGGTTCTGTACCACTTGGACGAGCGGCAATTTTAGTTCCATCTTTGGTTTGATAGATTAATACATTTGATTTAGGAATGTCAATTGTGGTTTTTTCACCAGTGATTAAATTTCTTCTTACAGAGGATTGATAATCGTATAAGTATTCTACTTTAGCACCATCTATTTCTGTCAAATGGTTATTGCGTAAATCAATCATCATTTGTTTGATTTGCTGCGCTCCATCCATTCCTTTTTTTACTAAAGAAATTAAATGCTCTTTATAAAAGTGATGGCGTGTATATAAATTCAATAATTCTTTATAGAAAGAACTATTGTTAGATTTTGCATCTGAAGCAATTTCACAGGCTAGTAGGGCAGAGGTAACAGCATCTTTATCACGCACAAAATCGCCTACCATATAGCCAAAACTTTCTTCACCACCGCCTATAAAATTAAGTTCAGGATGATCTTTAATCATTTTAGCAATCCATTTAAAGCCAGTTAATCCAACTTTGGTTTCCACTCCATATGAATCTGCTATTTCATTCACTAAATTGGTTGAAACAATTGTTGATCCAACAAATTGCTTTCCGTTTAGCTTCCCTTGTTTTTTCCAATCATTAATCAAGAAATCAGTCATCATACTCATGGTTTGATTTCCGTTTAACAAAGTCATGTTTCCATCTATATCTCTAACAGCAATTCCAATTCTGTCTGAATCAGGATCGGTTCCCAATACGATATCAGCATCAATTTTATTAGCTAAATCAACCGCCATTTTAAGAGCCGCTGGTTCTTCTGGATTTGGAGATTCAACTGTAGAGAAATCACCATCAGGAATAGCTTGTTCTTCAACAATATGAACTTGAGTATAACCAGCACGTTTTAAAACCTCTGGAATTAATTTGATAGACGTTCCATGTAAAGAAGTAAATATTATTTTTAAATCTTCACGACCTTTAATATCAAAAGTTCCGTTAGCTAAAGAAGATTTCCAAAAAGCTTCATCAATTTCGCTTCCGATAGAAGTTATCAATTCTTCTTTTGAATTAAAATTGATTTCAGAAAAAGCTAAAGAATTTACTTCATTGATAATTTCTGTGTCTTGTGGAGGAACGATTTGTCCACCATCATTCCAATATACTTTATACCCGTTATATTCTGGTGGATTGTGAGAAGCTGTTAATACGATTCCTGCGTCACATTCTAAATAATTTACCGCAAATGATAATTCTGGAGTAGGACGCATATCTTCAAACAAAAATACTTGAATGTTATTTGCAGATAATACATCAGCAACCACTTTAGCTAACCATTCACTGTCGTGGCGGCAATCGTAACCAATAGCTACTTTTAATGTTTTATCAGGATATGTTTTGTGTAAGTAATTACTTAATCCTTGAGTTGCTTTACCTAAGGTGTATTTATTAATTCGGTTGGTACCTGCGCCAACAATTCCTCGGATTCCTCCAGTTCCGAATTCTAAATTTTTATAAAAACGATCTGCTAAATCGTCAGCATTAGTATTAATTAATTGCTGAATTTCTTGTTGGGTTTCTGAATCGAAATCGTCAGAAAGCCACAGTTTTGCGCTGTTTAAAATCTCTTTCATGTATCAAATAAAAAAACGTACAAAGGTACGAGTTTAAAAATTCAGTTGTTCTTTAATTTTATAATGTTTTTGTTGCGGATTACTCTTGATAATTAGCTCACCTAAGAATCCTGCTAAAAACATTAGAGTTCCTAAAATCATGGAAGTTAAGGCTATGTAAAACCAAGGATTATTTGTAACGAGTATTGCTTTTACTCCGACAGTAAGGTGGTATATTTTCATCACCCCAATAAAAAAGGCAGATAAGAATCCGAAAATAAACATTAAAGTTCCCCATAAACCAAAAAAGTGCATAGGGCGTTTACCGAATTTAGATAAAAAGGAAATAGTAATTAAGTCTAAAAAACCGTTTACAAAACGATCCATTCCAAATTTGGTAACTCCGTATTTACGAGCTTGGTGTTGTACTACTTTTTCATCAATACGATTAAAACCTTCATTTTTAGCTAAAACAGGAATATAACGGTGCATTTCACCGCTTACTTTTACCGCCTTAACTACTTCATTTTTGTAAGCTTTTAATCCGCAGTTAAAATCGTGTAATTTTAATCCTGATGTTTTACGAGCAGCCCAATTGAAAAGTTTAGATGGAATATTTTTAGTAATTACGTTATCGTAGCGTTTTCTCTTCCATCCAGAAATTAAATCGAAATTTTCTTCAGTAATGAGCTTATATAATTCAGGAATTTCATCTGGACTGTCTTGTAAGTCAGCATCCATAGTAATAACTACACGTCCTTTTGCTAGACCAAAACCAGCATCTAACGCTTGTGATTTTCCGTAGTTTTTTTGAAAACGAATTCCTTTAACTGATTTGTTTTTAGCTGATAACTTTTCAATAACATTCCAAGAAGTATCTGTGCTACCATCATCAATAAAAATGAGCTCGTATAAAAACTGATTGGATTGCATGACGTTTGCAATCCAATCGTGTAACTCGTGTAAAGACTCTTCTTCGTTAAGAAGAGGTATTACTACCGATATATCCATATATTTTATTCAATGTTTAAAAAGGTAAAGTTACGAAGTATTACTTTTATGTAAAACTTTAACTTGTTTAAACTATTTTTAATATTGGTCTTCTTCTGTTTTTTTCATGATAGCTCCAGCAATAAGGGACGTTACTCCGCCCAAGAACATATTCATTATAAATACGCCACCGAATAAAGAAAGGAAAAAGAATTTTCTTGATTGTTTTTCACTATTTTCTATTTGTTCTGGAGTCATTCCAAAGCTGTCCGCCCAAACAACTTTTTGCATCTCTATAGTATTATCCATAAAGTTAGGTTCTATTACAAAAGCAAAAATGGCATAATAAACTATAATAATTAATGTAGCTATTAACGTAATACCTAATCCAACTTTTAATGCTTTTCCAAATGAAATGAGTTCATTATTATTAGATTTATATTTTCGTATACCAAGGACAATAAAAGCTACAAGAGCTATAAAACCTGCAATACCTGAAATAAATTCTTGTTTATATTGCATTCCTAATGCATATTTTATAAGTGCTATTAAAATAGAAGCACCTCCTAAATATAATCCGTAGTTTAAGATAATGTTTTTACTTTTTGCTTGATTTTCCATTGTGTGAATTTAGTTAGTGATACAAATATATTCTTTTTTAATATTACGTTTATTTTATCCTGTCAAAAGAAAAAAATATAAATAACAAACTATTAGTATTCAAAAACTTAGAAATGTTACAGTTTTTTTATTGAAATTTTGTTGTTTTTTACGAAAAAATGGTTGTAAATTTGCATCGGCAAGTCCTACACAACCAGCTCCCTTTGAATCCCCCAGGGCGGGAACGCAGCAAGGGTATTAGGTCGTAGCGGTGTGATGTAGGTAGCTTGCCTTTTTTTGTACCCGATAGTTTCGTTTATTCTTCCTCGTTTAAATTCAAATCACTTCTGGGGTGATGCAATTCAACAACTTCTTTAAGGTAGCTATTATCTAAATGCACGTAAATCTCTGTAGTAGTAATACTTTCATGTCCTAATAACTGCTGAATAACACGTAAGTCTGCTCCGTTTTTAAGTAAATATGTAGCAAAAGAATGCCTTAAGGTATGTGGACCAATACTTTTTTTTAGATTGATTTTTTGAGCTAATTCTTTTAAAATAATAAAAATCATTTGGCGAGTTAACTTTTTACCTCTTCTATTTAGGAAAACGGTATCTTCATCTTCCTTTTTAGGAATAATTTGGGACCTGATTTCATTAATATAGAAGTTTAACCTATGAATAGTGGTGATATGAATAGGAACAAAACGATATTTATTTCCTTTACCGAGAACTTGAATATAACCTTCGTCAAAAAATAAATCAGAGAGTTGTAGATTTATTAATTCACTTACACGAAGACCGCAACTGTAAATAGTTTCTATAATCGTTTTATTGCGTTCTCCTTGTGGATGACTTAAATCAATAGCAGCGATTAACTTATCTATATCTTCTTTTTCTAATGTATCAGGTAGTTTTTTGGTGATATTAGGACTCTCTATTAAGTCTGTAGGGTTGTCTTTTCGGTAATCTTCAAATACCAAAAAATCAAAAAAGCTACGTAATCCTGAAATTAAACGAGCTTGGCTACGAGCTTTTATGCTTTTACTTATATCATAAATAAATTGTTGTAAAACTTCATGAGTTATATAAACAGGAGAAGGGATTACTTCTAAATTATTTACAAATGAGGTTAACTTTTTTATATCTCTTTGATAGCTGTCAATAGAGTTTTTTGAAAGTCCTCTCTCAATTTTTAAAAAATTAGTATAATCAGATATAGCTTGTTCCCAGTTCATTTTTAAAAGAGTAGCTTTTTTTAGAAAAAGGTATTGTTAAAATTATTTTTGCTAGACAAACTTATAATTATAAATTTAAAAATTAAGAAAAAATTATTATTAGTAATTGCTATGGTAGCAGTGGGGTTAATTGCTAACGCACAAGAAGGAAAGTTTGTATTGGTTTACCTGTAGCAGATGCTTACACAGGTTACGATTTTGCAATAGGCTTAGAAGCTAATTATTTATTTAGTATTTCAGATAATTTTTAGTTAGGCCCTTCGGTTTCTTACTCTCATTATTTTGGAGGTGAATTTGCTGGTTTTGATATTAAAGATGCCTCTTTTTTACCTATTGCAGCAGCAGCGCGTTTTGATGCTTCTGAAAAATTTGTTGTAGGTTTAGATTTAGGTTACGCAATAGGTATTAGTCCAGATGGAAATGATGGAAGGTTTCATTACAGACCATTAGTAGGATATAACGTTTCAGATAATACTTCTATTCAAGCTTCATATTCTGGAGTTAGTGTTGAAGGCGGTACAATGGCTAATTTTGGATTTGGTGTTGTATTTGGACTATAGTTTAATAGTTTTAATAAAATATAAAGGGGGTAATTATACTCCTTTTTTTTATTAAAAGAATTTTTAAGCTAACTTTTTAAGTTTTAGTGTTTTAAGTAGAAAGAGGGGGTTAACCTCTTTTTTTATTAAAAAAATGAGCTGTTAAAACTTTATTTAGGTGTATCTTCGCCGGCTCAAAATAAAACTTATAAAACAAAAATTATGAAAAAATTTTTAGTAGTTGCTATGATGGCTTTAGGTTTAGCTGTTAATGCACAAGAAGGACAATTAAACGTTGGTGGTACTATTGGTTTACCAGTAGGTGATGCTGATGGTTTTGACGTAACTGGAGCTATTGAGGCTAACTATTTATTTAATGTAGCTGAAGGTTTTAAAGTAGGACCATCTGTATCGTATGTACACTTCCAAGGAGAAGGAGCTGATATAGCTTTCTTACCTTTAGCTGTAGCTGGTCGTTACAATGTAGCTGAGAAGTTTGTTGTTGGTGCTGATTTAGGGTACGGAATTGGTGTTAGACCTTCTGGAGTTGATAGTGGTTTTTACTATAGACCAATGGTAGGTTACCAAGTAAGTGAAAAGATTACTTTACATGTTGATTATTCAAATGTTGCTCTTGATGGAGCTACAGCTTCAACTGTTGGTTTAGGAGGAACTTATTCTTTTTCTTTATAATAAGAAACTCAATAATAAGTAAAAAAGAGGAAGCAAAGTTGCTTCCTCTTTTTTTGCTTTAAGAAAAAGATGTTTTTTGGGAGAACTCTAACCTATTCATATTGAAGCAGTTAGTTTTTGTTGGTGCTGTTTTGGTTTTTTTTTAGGAAAAAATGATTGCTTAAAGTCCTAATTTAGATGTATATTTGCCGGCTCAAACTAAAAATTTATAAAATTTAAAAATTATGAAAAAATTATTATTAGTAATTGCTATGGTAGCTGCAAGTTTTACAGCTAATGCACAAGAAGCTAACGGACAAACAGCTAAAGGAAAGTGGTTAGTAGAGGGAAATACTGGATTTGGTGCTGCTCACGGAGCTGCTACAGGATTTCAGTTATCATCTATTGATACACCAGCTGGATCAGAAACTGTATGGGGAATTGGAGCAGAAGCGGGTTATTTTATCATGGATGATTTAGCAGTTAAATTTGGTTTAGGATACAATGATAGAGGTGCTGAAGATGCATTTTCTTACAAGATTGGAGCAAAATACTATATTTCTAGTATGATTCCAGTACAGATTGATTATTCAGGAGCTTCTTATGACAACTATGATGCTTCTTACTTAGGTTTACAAGCTGGTTATGCTATTTTCTTAGGAGACATGGTAAGTATTGAGCCAGGATTAAGATATAATTTAGGTTTAGGTGATTCTGAAGATATCAACGTTTTTCAGTTAAATGTTGGATTTGCTTTACACTTCTAAGAAGTACTTTAACAATAAACTTAAAAAGGAAGCAAAATTGCTTCCTTTTTTTATGCTCAAAAATTAAAAAGAGTATTTTTACTTTAGAAAATATTAAGAATGAAAAAAATAATTTTAATTAACGGACCTAATTTAAACTTACTAGGAAAAAGAGAGCCGGCTATTTATGGAACAAATTCTTTTGAAGACTATTTTGAAGAATTAAAAAGTAATTACACTAATGTAAATTTAGAGTATTTTCAATCGAACATAGAGGGAGAGTTGATTGATAAACTGCATGAAGTAGGTTTTGATTATGATGGTATTATTCTAAATGCAGCAGCCTATACTCATACATCTGTAGGTATTGGTGATGCTGTAAAAGGTATAGAAACCCCTGTAGTTGAAGTGCATATTTCAAATATACATGCTAGAGAAGAGTTTCGTCATGTAAGTTATATTGCTCCTAATGCCAAAGGAGTTATTTTTGGTTTTGGTTTACAAGGGTACGAACTAGCGCTTCAAAGTTTTTTGTAAATACCAGTAACGAACCCATAGTAATACAAACAAAGGAGTTATAGGGTAGGTATATAACTGTATTTTGGTTAACCAAACAACAGGAATTAAAACTAAAAAAATCAATAAAATTTTCATATAAATGTGAATCCATTTAGGAGGGTTTTCTTTCAGCAAAAAGAAAGCTACCATTAAATTAGGAGCAAACGCCCATAAAAAGTTGAAGTTGTTTGGAGCAGTTGAATGATTAGTAAGGAACCATAAGAATACAATTAATAATCCTAAAATTCCTGTTGTAAAAAACAACGTAAAGTCAAGCCATTTACTTCTTTTTGAGTTTTTTATGTCTTTGTAAGTAATAAATATCCCAAGTAAGAAGAGTAGTAAAATTGCTAAAAAGGGACTAATAACATCACTTTTAGATTCTTTTTCTTCAAAATCGAGTAAAATGTTGGTTTTTTTAACTAAATCTTCTTCTTTATTTTCTTTGATAATTTTTGAAGCTTTTAAAGCTTCAAAAACATAATCAGGTAGGTATAAATATTCTTTTGGAGAGGCTATTTTATCTAACTTACTTCCTAAAGCAATATTGATACCTAAGCTTCCCCATGTGTTTGGACTAATTTCTTTATTCATCAATTGTCGTAACGATAAATCCTCCGTAATAAAATTATCCTTAAAAACTAAGTTATCTCCTGTAACTTTTTGAATTATATCACGAGGTCTGGTAGCACAGTTATCGAAAAAAGGATCGTAAAAATAACTTGCATTTTCAGGCAGAGCATTTGTTTCTAAAAACTGAAAGAACTCATTTCTCTGTTGTTGTGTTAAGTTTAAAACTTGTTCTTTAACCCAACGTTTATCTTGTTGAGCACTCTTTAAAGATAAATGGAACGGATAACGAGCCAATTTATATTTCATATAGCCTTTGGTGAAGTTTACATAAAAGCTAGGGTCATCAAAATCAAAAATCCCATAATTGTAAAGAAGATCTAGTTGTAAAACAGGATCTTTTACTCTAATAGCTGTGTGACCAAACTTTTCATATAAAGCTTCTCCAGGTCCTGATGTAATAATACTTATTTGAGAAAATTTAGATAAACCTAAAGTATTAACTCTTTGAGAGAAACTTTGATTAATATATAGCAGACAAAGAAAAAGAAAGGTGTATTTTTTTATCATCATAAGAATCTGAGGAGGTTAATGTCGGTATTTTACAAATATCATAAATCCGATTAATATAACTAGGGGTTTTTAAGGTTATTGTTTAATATTCAATTCCAAGAATTTCATTTATAAATCTTGAAATACGTTGTTCTAGCCATCTGTTTTCTGTGCTAGAAAAAGAAGACATAAAACCTACATGTCCGCCATAATTTGGTGTAGAGAGATAAAAGTTTTTCATTTGCTTAGCTTCTTTTATAGGGTAGCATTCTTTTGATAAAAAACTATCATCTAAAGCATTAATAAGTAATGTTGGAACCTTAATTTCTGGAATAAAAGGCTTAGCACTTGCTTTTAGCCAATAATCCTCGGAACTTTCAAAGCCAAAAACAGGTACGGTGTACTGTTTTTCTAAATGTCTAAATTTACTAGCTTTAAATAAGAGTTCTTTATTTAATTTGAAGTCAGGGAACTTTTTTGCTTTGTGTAAGAGCTTTAACTTCATAGTTTTTAAAAACTCATTTAGGTAAATTTTGTTTTTTAATTTATTTAGTTCCGCTTGAGAAGAGGTTAAATCAACAGGAACAGATACAGCTATTCCTCCTTTAACTTCTGAAGGAATATCACTGTATTCCCCTAAATATTTTAAAGTTAGATTTCCTCCTAAACTAAACCCTGTGATTATAATATTGTCATAATCATAATGTTTTTTTAAGTATTTAATGATGAAACTAACATCGTCTGTTTTTCCGCTATGATAGGTTTCCAAAAGTAAATTATCTTCTCCGCTACAACCTCTTAAATTCATACAAACTGTATCAAAACCTAAACTGTTTAGATGGTTAGATGTTGTAATCATATAATTTGACTGAGAACTTCCTTCTAGTCCATGAATTAATAGCACAATAGTGTTAGATTCCACGAAAGAAAAGTCTAAATCAATAAAATCAGCATCCCACGTTGTAATTCTTTTTCGTTTATATTCAATAGTGTCTTTCATGAATAACGGACGATAAACAGTGTTAAAATGAGCACTTTTAAATGGGAGGCTAGGAGAGAATGTATCTGAGATAATTGGCATAATACTAAGTAATAGCTTTTTAAACAAAGATGACAAAAAATAGCTAAAATGTAAAAACCATTGAATGATTTATTATTTTAGCTGTAAATTTATGAGTACTATGAATGTCAAAAAATATATTCCAAATTTATTAACCTTAGGAAACTTGTTGTGTGGTACTATTGCTACCATTTTTGCCATAAAAGGTGATTTTTTTGCTACGGCAATATTAGTAATGCTTGGGATACTTTTTGATTTTTTTGATGGGTTTGCAGCTCGTATGTTAAAGGTACAAGGTGAATTAGGTAAACAGTTAGATAGTTTAGCTGATATGGTAACAAGTGGAGTAGTGCCTGGGATTGTAATGATGCAAATGTTGGTAAATGCTATAGATGTAGATGCTGTTGGATACTTTGGAGTTGATGAATATGGAGCAACAGGAAGTAATTTGCCTTATTTAGGCTTATTGCTAACATTAGGAGCAGGATATCGTTTAGCAAAGTTTAATATTGATGAGCGTCAATCGGATAGTTTTATTGGAGTACCAACACCAGCTATGAGCTTGTTTGTGATTTCTTTACCATTAATAGCCCAGTTTGATAAAGAATCGTTTTTAATAAGTTTTATTGAAAATCAATACTTTTTAATATTACTTACAGTGTTGTTTACGTATTTAATGAATGCTGAAATACCGTTGTTCTCCTTGAAGTTTAAAAATTTTTATTTTAAAGATAATGTGATTAAGTATGTGTTTTTAGCTTTATCAATTATATTAATTATTACTTTAAAAATAGTTGCAATTCCAATGATAATACTATCATATGTAGTATTGTCTATTGTAAATAACTCAGATAAAAAACTCTCTTCAAAATAGAATAAGTTACATCTTAAATAAAACAAAAAAGCACGTTGTGAATCCAACGTGCTTTTTTGTTTTGATTTTGAAAATTATTTTTTAGGTGTTTTTTTGAGGTTCAAAAATGTTACTTATGAAATGATAATTTTCTAAAGATATTTTATCTTCAGCAAAGACCTTATCCATAAGTTTATTTTTCGTAAAATCTCCTTTTTTGTAGATATCCCAACTTTCGTTATTTCTATTGGTTAATGTAACTTTATCTGTACCTATTTCAAAGTTACACCAGTCATTATAATTAGCTATTTTTTTATAGCTATGATCAGACACTTTGATATTCCCTTTTACATTTAAACCTTCTATATCAATACATAAATTACAGAAATCGATGAAACTCATATTATCCGCAGGTATAACAAGAAAAGAATTAGTATTCCCTTTTTTTCTATACAGCTTAAAACCATCTTTTAAGTTTTGGTTATGATAGACTTTAGAAAAAGAGGAGAAAAGATCTTCTTCTTTTGCGTTCTCAATTATGAAATGATTTTGTGTTACAGCTTGATTATCGAATTTTTTCTTCTTAAGCTCAAAATCCTTTCCAAGATATACTCTACGAACAGTTTCGTCTTCAGCAAGCTCTTCGGGAGTTCCTTCTTTTAAAATCCCCCCATTATACATTAGGTAAGTTCTATCAGTAATTGCAAGAGTAGCCTGCACATCATGATCGGTAATTAAAATACCTATATTTTTATTTTTCAATTGTGCTACAATTCCTTGAATATCTTCTACAGCAATTGGGTCGACACCAGCAAAAGGTTCATCTAATAAAATAAATTTAGGGTCAGAAGCTAAACAACGTGCAATTTCTGTTCTACGACGTTCACCACCAGACAATAGATCACCACGGTTTTTACGTACATGTCCTAAACTAAATTCATCTATTAACTCTTCTAGGCGTTGTTTTCTTTCAGCTTTAGTTCTATCAGTAAATTCAAGAACTGACATGATATTATCTTCTACTGAAAGCTTTCTAAAAACAGAAGCTTCTTGTGCTAAATAACCAATTCCTTTTTGAGAACGTTTATACATTGCATCAGTAGTAATTTCTTCATTATCTAGAAAAATATGACCATCGTTAGGTTTAATCATACCTACAATCATATAGAAAGAGGTCGTTTTACCAGCTCCGTTAGGACCAAGTAATCCAATAATTTCACCTTGCTCAACTTCCAAAGAAATTCCTTTTACTACTTTTCTACTACCGTATATCTTTTGTATGTTGTCTGCTCTTAACTTCATTTATTATTGTTGAAAATGGAATTGATTAAGGTATAAAAGTAACAAAACTGTTTCTTAAAAACTTCTTAAATCAATATATGTATAAATTAAGCTTCGTTTTCTAATGCCTCCCAAAACTCTACAGCTCTTCGTAAATGAGGAATTAAAATAGTTCCACCTACTAATGTGGCAATACTCATAGTTTCCATCATTTCTTCTTTGGTTACACCATTTTGGTGGGCTGTTTTTAAATGATAAGCAATACAGTCATCACAACGTAATACTGCAGATGCTACCAAACCTAGTAATTCTTTAGTTTTAACAGGTAGATGTCCTTCGGTAAAAGCATTGGTATCTAAGTTAAAAATACGTTTGATTACTTTATTATCTGATGCTAAAATCTTTTCGTTCATTTTAGCACGATAGTCGTTAAACTCTTGGACTTTTTGTGACATTCTTTTGTTGTTGTTTTAAGACAAATTTTGATACATAAATACTCATTTCATATAAAATCATGATAGGTACTGATACAATTACTTGACTAGCCACATCTGGTGGAGTAATAATAGCAGATAATACCAATACCACGACTAATGCATGTTTACGATATTTTCGTAAAAACTCTGGTGTAATTAATCCTATTTTAGTTAGGAAGAAAATAACGACAGGAAGTTCAAAAAATATAGCAACACCCAATAATGTATTTGTAATAAGGCTAATGTAAGCCTCTAACTTAAAATTGTTTTGTATAGCGTCTGATATTTCAAAGTTGTAAAAGAAGTATACAGACATTGGTAAAATAACGTAATAGCTAAATAAAATCCCTAGAAAGAACAGAAAAGAAGAGGTGAAAATAAAACCTTTTGATTTTTTCTTTTCGCTTTCATGCAACCCAGGAGCTATAAATCGCCAAAACTCCCATAAAATATAAGGAAAAGCAACTACAAACCCTAAAATTAGAGAAGACCAAATTCCTGTCATTAATTGTTGAGTAGGATTTAAAGCTTGAAGTGTTTGTTTAAATTTAATAGTGCAAAAACTACTATCAATTCCAATAGAAGAAAATACTTTACAAAAGAATTGATACGTTGCAAAATCAGGTTTTAAATGAGCTAAAAGAATCTCATTAAAAACAAAATTAATATTTGCAAAAATGACGATTGCTACTACAAAAATAGCTGCAAAACTCCTTACTAAATGCCATCTTAGTTCTTCAAGATGGTCTAAAAAAGACATTTCCTTTTCTGCCATCTTAAAATATTCCTTCTTTAATTAAATCATGTAAGTGTACCACACCTACATAATTGTTGTCTGCATCAGTAACTAAAATTTGGGTAATATTGTTGTTCTCTAAAGTATCTAAAGCTTCAACAGCCATAGCATCTACGTCTATTGTCTTTGGGGTAGTACTCATAATATCAGTAGCAGTAAGCTCGTCTATTTTTGTCGTTTTACTTAGCATTCTACGAATATCTCCATCGGTAATAATTCCTGCAATTTTATCATTATCAACAACGGCAGTTACACCTAAGCGTTTTTCTGATATTTCAACAATTACTTGAGTAACTTTATCTGTACTTTTTACTTTTGGTAATTCATTATTTTTAATAAGATCAGAAACTCTTAAATACAGACGTTTTCCTAAAGCTCCTCCAGGGTGATATTTTGCAAAATCACTACTAGTAAAACCTCTTAATTCTAATAAACAAACGGCTAAAGCGTCCCCTAAAACTAATTGAGCTGTAGTACTTGTTGTAGGAGCTAAGTTGTTAGGACAAGCCTCTTTATCTACAAAAGAATTTAAAAGGAAGTCGGCATTTTTTCCTAAGAAAGAATCAGGGTTTCCTGTTATAGCTATAATTTTATTGTTATAGTTTTTAATTAAAGGTACCAACACTTTTATTTCAGGAGTATTCCCACTTTTAGAAATACAAATCACCACATCATCATCCTGCACATTACCTAAATCACCATGTATAGCATCAGCAGCATGCATAAAAACAGCAGGTGTACCTGTTGAGTTAAAAGTAGCTACCATTTTAGTAGCAATATTGGCACTTTTTCCAATACCAGTTACAATAACACGCCCTTTTGAATTAAATATAAAATTAACAGCGTCCGTAAACGAGCTATTTAATAAATTTGCTAAATTAGCAATAGCATTACTTTCTAAAAGAATAGTATCTTTTGCGGTTGAGAGAATAGCGTTTGCGTCTTTCAAGTTAAAAAAGTTTTAAGTATATTTTTAAAGTGTAAAAATAGGAATATTTGAGAAGAAAATCTTTTTTAATAAAAAGAAAGTTTACGTTATGTATTGTTGGGAATTTTTGTAAATTAGTTCTCGTTTTTAATTTTTGATATTAGAAGATGAATAAAGAGCAGACGGATTTATATGGATCATTAAAAAAAATCTTCGGATTTAACCAGTTTAAAGGGCTACAAGAAGATGTAGTTAACAGTGTGTTAGCAAATAAAAACACATTTGTTATTATGCCTACTGGTGGTGGTAAGTCGCTATGTTATCAATTACCTGCCTTAATGAAGGAAGGTACAGCAATTGTGGTATCACCATTAATTGCCTTAATGAAAAATCAAGTAGATGCCATTAGAGGAATTTCTGAAAACCATGGAATAGCCCATGTATTAAACTCTTCGTTAAACAAATCAGAGATTGCCCAGGTAAAATCAGATATTGAATCTGGAATTACAAAATTATTGTATGTAGCTCCTGAATCTTTAATAAAAGAAGAATATGCTGAGTTCCTTAGGAAGCAAAAAATATCGTTTGTAGCGATTGATGAAGCGCACTGTATTTCTGAATGGGGGCACGATTTTAGGCCTGAATACCGAAATCTAAGAAATATTATTAAGCAGATTGATAACGTACCAATTATTGGTTTAACAGCAACCGCAACAGAAAAAGTACAAGAGGATATTCTTAAAACTCTTGGAATGACGGATGCGAATGTATTTAAAGCATCTTTTAACAGATCAAATTTATTCTACGAAGTTAGACCAAAGACTAAAGAGGTAGAAAAAGATATAATTCGCTTTATAAAACAACGAATAGGGAAATCTGGAATCATATACTGTTTAAGTCGTAAAAAAGTAGAAGAAATAGCTCAAATTTTACAAGTGAACGGAATAAATGCAGTTCCTTACCATGCAGGATTAGATGCAAAAACACGTGTTAAGCATCAAGACATGTTTTTGATGGAAGATTGTGATGTTGTAGTAGCTACAATTGCTTTCGGTATGGGGATTGATAAACCTGATGTTCGTTTTGTAATACACCATGACATTCCTAAAAGTTTAGAGAGTTATTATCAAGAAACAGGTAGAGCTGGTCGTGATGGAGGAGAAGGTTATTGTTTAACTTTTTACTCATATAAAGATATTGAAAAGCTTGAAAAATTCATGGCTAACAAGCCAGTAGCAGAACAAGAAGTAGGGCATGCTCTTTTACAAGAAGTTGTTGGGTATGCAGAAACGTCAATGAACAGGCGTAAATACTTACTTCACTATTTTGGAGAAGAATTTGATGAAGTAAATGGAGAAGGTGCTGATATGGATGACAATATGCGAAATCCTAAGAAAAAGCACGAAGCAAAAGATGAAGTAGTAACCTTACTTTCTGTTATTAGAGATACTAGCGAAATGTATAAGCCTAAAGAAATTGTAAATACAATAATAGGTAAAGAAAATGCATTGTTAAAGTCTCACAAAACAAATATTCAACCTTTTTTTGGTGTTGGTAAAGCAAAAGACAATCATTACTGGATGGCTTTAATTCGTCAAGTACTAGTGGCGGATTTAATTAAGAAAGAAATAGAACAGTATGGTGTATTAAAGCTAACTAAAGAAGGTAAAGAGTTTATAAAAAATCCATCATCATTTATGATGACAGAAAATCATGTTTATAAGACAGCGGATGATGGTACTATTATTACTAATGAAAAGTCTGCAGGAGGAGTAGATGATAAGTTGGTAGCGATGTTGAAAGATTTAAGGAAAACTGTAGGAAAACGTTTAGGAGTACCGCCTTTTGCTGTTTTTCAAGATCCATCTTTAGATGATATGGCATTAAAATACCCTGTAACATTAGATGAATTAGCAAAAGTTCATGGTGTTGGAGAGGGTAAAGCTAAAAAATACGGTAAAGATTTCGTTGCACTCATTTCAAAATATGTGGAAGACAATGAAATTATGCGTCCTGATGATTTAATAGTTAAGAGTACAGGAGTAAATTCTGGATTAAAACTTTATATCATTCAAAATACAGATAGAAAATTACCTCTAGAAGATATCGCAAAATCTAAAGGTTTAGAAATGTCTGAGTTGATAAAAGAAATGGAGGCTATTGTATTTTCTGGAACTAAGTTAAATATCGATTATGCTGTAGATGACTTACTTGATGAAGATCAACAGGAAGAAATCCATGATTATTTTATGGAAGCTGAAACTGATAAAATTCAAGAAGCCTTAGATGAGTTTGATGGAGATTATGATGATGATGAATTGCGATTAATGCGTATTAAATTTACAAGTGAAATAGCTAACTAAAAATAACTAAGTAATATACTAATAGGTAAGTTTGGTGTAAGCTGGAAGATGTTTTTAGAAGAATAAATAGCAAAATGAATCCTAGAGTATCAGAATATATAGAAGATAAAAGTAATTGGACGCAAGAGTTAAATCTCTTGCGTTCTGTTTTTTTAGATCTCCCTGTAGATGAAACCATTAAGTGGGGAGCTCCTGTTTATGTGTATAAAGGTAAAAATATAGTTGGTTTATCTGCTTTTAAAAATTATTGTGGCTTATGGTTTTTTCAAGGTTGCTTTTTAACTGATAAAGAAGAAGTATTGGAAAATGCTCAAGAAGGAAAAACACAAGCAATGCGTCAATGGAGATTTAATCAATTGGATGAGATTAATATAGTATTGATAAAACAATATGTATTAGAGGCTATTAAAAACTCAGAAGAAGGAAAAGAGTTAAAACCTAAAAAGAATATCAAACCTATAGTTATTCCAGAAAAATTACAGTTAGAGCTAGATAGAAATGATAGACTAAAAGAAGCTTTCAGTCGACTTATTTTAAGTAAACAAAGGGAGTTTACCGATTATATTTCTGAGGCTAAGAGAGAGACTACGAAAGAAAAAAGACTTGAAAAAATAATTCCAATGATACTAAATGGAATTGGTTTGTATGATAAGTATAAAAATAAAAACTGTTAGTTAATAGTAATTTTATCAATTGTAGCGGTTGAATCACAACGTATAACATATAAATTGATATGATTTAAACTGTCTTTACCTGTAATAAAGTATTCTGCACAAGGCTTTAAACGAGGCTTACTTTTTCCAAAATCTACATCTCCGTGATTTAAAATAGTAGAAATAGTAGCGGTATCAATTTTAGAAGTTGCTAATATTTGCTGAGCATTATCAGAAAACAAACGCTTTTTAATTCTAATTGTTTTTAAAGTACGAGCGTCCATTCCATAGTCAAAAGAAACATCTTTACCTTTCCAAATAAAAAGAACAACTAAACTACCTAGGGCAATTCCTATTAAATAATAACCAACACGTTTTAACCACTGCATAATTTAAAAATTGAAGTGCAAAAGTAAGTAAAATAGAACTATAAAATCAATAAATTAATATCTCTGTAAGGAAGGTCAAACCAGTCTGCTACAGTTTTATTGGTTAAAATTCCATGATAAAAATACATTCCATTACGCAAACTTTTATCAAAACGAGCAGCATTTTCAAAACCTCCTTCTTCAGCAATTTCTAATAAATAAGGTGTAAATATATTACTGATAGATACAGAAGCGGTTCTAGAATACCTTGAAGGAATATTAGGAACACAATAATGAATTACTCCATGGTTAGCAAATGTAGGCTTACTATGTGTAGTAACTTGAGAGGTTTCAAAACAACCACCTCTATCAATACTTACATCAACAATAACAGCTCCATCTTTCATTTGTTCAATCATTTCCTCGGTAACAACTACAGGAGAGCGATCTTTTCCTCTAATAGCCCCAATAGCAACATCACATCGCATTAAAGCTTTTTGTAAGGTTTTAGGTTGAATCGTTGAAGTGTAAATAGGTGCTTGTACACATGATTGTAAGTTACGAAGCTTAGTTATTGAGTTGTCAAAAACTTTTACTCGCGCTCCTAAACCTATGGCTGTTTTAGCAGCAAATTCCCCAACTGTTCCTGCTCCTAAAATAACAACATCAGTAGGAGGAACACCTCCTATATTACCTAGTAGTAAACCATTTCCTCCATTAGAAGCTGTCATAAGCTCTGCAGCAATGTGCATAGAAGCGATTCCTGCAATTTCACTTAATGATTTTACTATAGGAAATACGCCATGCTCATCTTTAATATAGTCAAAAGCAATTGCTGTTACTCTTTTTTTAGCAAGTGCTTCAAAGTATTTTTTGTCTTGTGTTTTTAATTGTAGAGCAGAAATTAAAACCGTTTGTGGGTTTAACATT
This sequence comes from Tenacibaculum sp. DPLXC6, assembly GCF_056815515.1. Classification (NCBI taxonomy): domain Bacteria; kingdom Pseudomonadati; phylum Bacteroidota; class Flavobacteriia; order Flavobacteriales; family Flavobacteriaceae; genus Tenacibaculum; species Tenacibaculum sp. DPLXC6. Next base: position 586,029 of record NZ_CP141806.1, on the reverse strand, counting down.
TTAATTTCCTCTAAAGATGGTGGCTCTACCTTTAATACAATATTACAAGCAAAAGCTTCTTTAACGTCATAGGATATCTTAGCTCCAGCATCAGAATATTCTTGATCACTGTAATTAGCTCCATCACCAGCACCAGTCTCAATCACAATCCTATGTCCGTGAGCGACTAATGCAGCAACTGCATCGGGAGACAAACTAATTCGTTTTTCTTCAAAATGAGTTTCTTTTGGTAAACCTATAAATAAATCTCCTTTTTGCTTTTTAATTTCAAGCATTTCGGTTTGTGGCATTAACTGCTCTTTGGTAAAAGGTGAAATAGAACCCATCTAAAATTTAGTTAGTTTTTAATTGAATGTTTCGTTGCCCGTTTTCTAGCAAACTAATTGATATTGAAACAGTATCTAAAGGTAGTAAATTTTTAACATTCTCAGGCCACTCAACTAAGCACCAATTATTACTGTATAAATAATCTTCAATTCCCATGTCATACGCTTCTTCTTCTTTTTCAATACGGTAAAAATCAAAATGATATACTGTTTCGTTAGAGGAAGTCTTATACTCATTAACTAGTGAAAAAGTAGGAGAATGGGCAATATCTTCTACACCCAAAACTTTACATATTTCTTTTATTAAAGTTGTTTTACCAACGCCCATTTCTCCATAAAAAAGTAGAATTTTATGTTGGGTAGTAGCTATGATTTCTTCAGCTACAGCTGTTAATTCGTTTAGTGAATAATCTCTGTTCATAAGTAGCAAAAATAAAGAAGTAGATGGTAAATTACTATAGTTTATTTGTTCTTATAGCTATAATGACCAATAATTTTAAAATTGAATAAACAATCTTCTAAAACTTGACCAGCTCCAATGTTATGTACTATCAAGTATTGTTGATTATTGGTTGGTGATTTTTTAGATGAAACTATCCCAATATGAGTTAACCCTCCTCCTAAACTCCAACAAACAATATCTCCAGGTAAATAATTATTAGGGTTTTTAGTAGTTTTCTTAATAGTTCCTTTTCTTTTAAAAAAGATCATTAAATTAGGTACTCTTCTATGGTCTATATTAGTGTCAGTACTTTTAAGTCCCCATATTTTAGGATACAATGAAAAGTTAGCTTTCATATCTTCATGAACTTCTTGCTGTAAATCTACTCCTAATTTACGATAGGCGCGAATAATAACATCAGTACAAACTCCTTTGCCTTTTGGAACATCTCCTTTAGGGTAAGGCATAGAGAAGTAACTAGGATCGTAAGTAACTTTATTTTTTGTCAGCTCTAAAGCAGCAGTAGAAAGTTTATTTTCTTGAGCTATTAAAGAGTGGGAGCAAGCAAAAAAAGATAAAAATAATAGAAACTGAAACTTAATTTTCATGTCAACACTAATTTTAAAAAAAGCTAAAAAGCTACTTTGGATTATAAACAGCACAAGGAATAATCATCTCTTCCAGTGAAATTCCTCCATGTTGATAAGTGTTTTTATAATACTTTACAAAGTGATTATAATTGTTTGGGTAAGCAAAAAACAGATCTTCTTTTGTAAATATAAAAGGACTGTTAATAGCTACTGAGGGCAAGAAAATATCTTTTGGGTTTTTAACCGCGTATACATCTTTGTCTTCATAACTTAAACTTCTACCAGTTTTATATCGTAAGTTAGAACTAATATTCTTATCACCAATAACTTTAGTAGGGTGCTTACAATTTATAGTACCATGATCGGTTGTAATGATTAACTTTTGTCCTAATTTTTGAGCCTTTTGAATAATATCATAAAGAGGAGAGTTTTTGAACCAGCTTACAGTTAAAGATCGATAGGCTTTATCATCACCAGCCAGCTCCTTGATAACTTCCATTTCAGTCTTAGCATGTGAAAGCATATCAACAAAGTTGTATACTACAGCTGTAAGGTCATTTTGTCGCGTTCCGTTATAATTATCAGCTAAATCTTTTCCACTTTTTAAAGAAACTATTTTGTAATATTCATGTGTAATATTCAGCCCTAAACGTTTTATTTGCTCTTCTAAAAAATCAGCTTCAAATAAGTTTTTACCTCCTTCATCAATATCATTTTTCCAATAATTTGGATGTCTTTTTTCCATTTCAGAGGGCATTAAGCCAGAGAATATAGCATTACGAGCATATTGAGTAGCTGTAGGTAAAATACTGTAGTATGAATATTCCTCTTCCTTTTTAAAATAATTATTGATGAAAGGTTCTAAAACCCTGTATTGGTCATAACGAAGGTTGTCAATTACTACCCATAAAACACCTTGGTTTTTCGATAAGTTTGGTACTATATAATCTTTAAAAAGTGTGTGCGAAAATGTAGGCTTATCATCTCCAGTTAACCAGTGTTGGTAATTCTTTTTAATGAATTTAAAAAATTGTGAGTTAGCTTCAGATTTTTGAGACTCTAAAATCTCTAACATTCCAGTGTCATTAATATTTTCTAATTCAAGCTCCCAATGAACTAGTTTTTTATATAGTTCAGCCCACTCCTCATAAGAATTTACCATAGCTAAATCCATAGAAATTTTCCTAAATTCTTGTTGGTAACTTGACGTAGTTTTTTCAGAAATTAAACGAGAGTGGTCTAAATTCTTTTTTAAACTTAATAATATTTGATTAGGATTCACTGGCTTAATTAAGTAGTCTGCAATCTTAGACCCAATTGCTTCCTCCATCAGATACTCTTCCTCACTTTTGGTAATCATAACCACAGGGAGATTTGTGTTTTTTTGTTTAATATCAGATAGTGTTTCTAAACCTGTAATACCAGGCATGTTTTCATCTAAAAAAACAATATCAAAATTATTTTCACTAACTAAATCAATAGCATCAGTACCATTAGTACAGGTTGTAACTTTGTAATCTTTTTTTTCTAAAAATAATATATGTGGTTTTAATAAATCTATTTCGTCATCTACCCAAAGAATATGTATGTTTCTCATCATAATTTTTAACTTGTTTTCTACCTAAATAACGGTTAAAAGTAGTTTTGTTGTGTTTATAAAAGCTAAAAATACGTTAATTAAACGCTGGTTAATTTGGTTTTGTAGATAAATTATGATTTTTTTGTTTAAAATTCAAGGATTTATACATTTTGAAGAAATCAAAAACCAACAAATTAAAGATAATTAACGATCCTATTTATGGATTTATCTCGATTCCAAACTCCCTAATTTTTGATATTATTGAGCATCCTTATTTTCAAAGGTTACGTAGAGTAACACAGATGGGGCTATCAAATTTAGTATATCCTGGAGCTAATCATACTCGTTTTCATCATGCAATAGGTTGTATGCATTTAATGCAAAAAGCTGTACATGTGTTACGAATGAAAAATGTCGAAATTTCAGAAAAAGAAGCAAATGCTTTATATATAGCTATTTTATTACATGATATAGGTCATGGAGCATATTCACATGCATTAGAACATAGTATTGTTAATGAAATTACTCATGAAGAAATTTCATTAAAATTTATGAAAGCCTTGAATGATGAATTTGAAGGAAAGTTAAGTTTAGCTATTCAAGTATTTGAAGGGAAACACCCACGTAAATTTTTATACCAATTAATATCAAGTCAATTAGATATTGACCGATTAGATTATTTAAAAAGAGATAGTTTTTTTACTGGAGTAGCGGAAGGAAACATTTCATCAGATCGTTTAATAGCAATGATGAATGTAGTGGATAACGAATTAGTAATTGAACAAAAAGGAATTTATTCAGTAGAGAAATTTGTTATAGCGAGACGCCTAATGTATTGGCAAGTTTATTTACATAAAACTGGCTTAGTAGCAGAAAATCTTCTGGTTAGTATATTAAAAAGAGCAAAGGAGCTAGCTACAAAAGGAGTGGAGCTTCCTTCTAGCAGAGCTCTTAGGTATTTTTTATATAATCCGATAAATAAAGAGAATTTTTCAAATAAAACATTAGAAATATTTTCTGAGCTAGACGACTATGATGTTTTATCAGCAATAAAAGAATGGAAGAATCATGAGGATTTTATTTTGTCTACTCTAGCCACAAAAATCATTGATAGAAGTTTGTTAAAGATTGAAATTCAGGAGAAATCATTTACTGAGGAGTATATTGAAAAGAGGCGTAAAAAATTAAGAAAGCTTGTAGATTTAAGTGAAAAAGAACTTGAATATTTTGTTTTTTCAAATGAAATAAAGCACCAAGCATATAATACCAAAAAGCCAATTAAAATTTACACAAAAAAAGGTAAGCTAAAAGATATAGCAAAAGCTTCTGACCAGCTAAACCTTAAAGCATTGACAAAGCCTGTAGTGAAGTATTACCTTTGTTACCCTAAGAAAATAAACTAGACGAATACTTAGAAACAAATTCTAATCGAGAGGTATTTGAACAAAAATAATTACTTTTGCAGATAATGAAATTTACAGCAAAACAAATAGCCAATATTTTAGAAGGAGAGATTGAAGGGAATCCGGAAGCTGAAGTATCTACACTTTCTAAGATAGAAGAAGGCAAAGAAGGTTCATTAACCTTTTTATCAAATCCAAAGTATAACTCGTATATATATACAACTCAAGCATCAGTAGCTATTGTAAATAAGAGTTTTGTTCCTGAAAAGGAAATTGAAACTACTTTAATTAAGGTTGAAGATGCTTATAAAGCATTTTCAAAACTTTTAGAGTTTTACAATGAAGTGAAAAATAATAAGCAAGGAAGAGAAAATCCTCATTTTATAGCTAATTCAGTTACTATTGGAGATAATGAGTACATAGGAGCTTATGCTTATGTTGGTGAAAATGTAGTTTTAGGTAATAATGTTAAAATTTATCCTAATTCTTATATAGGAGATAATGTAACAATTGGTGATAATACAGTTGTTTTTGCAGGAGTAAAAATATATTCTGAAACTGTAGTAGGTAAAAACTGTAAAATTCATTCAGGAACAGTAATTGGAGCAGACGGTTTTGGATTTGCACCAGATGAAAATGGTGAGTATAAAGCAATACCACAAATAGGAAACGTTATTATAGAAGATAACGTAGATGTGGGGTCTAATTCAACTATTGATAGAGCTACTCTTGGATCAACAATAATTCGTAAAGGAGTAAAATTAGATAACCAGATTCAAATAGCTCATAATGTTGAAATTGGTAAAAATACCGTTATAGCTTCTCAAACAGGAATTGCAGGATCTACTAAAATAGGAGAGAACTGTATGATTGGAGGTCAAGTAGGTATAGTTGGACATATAACCATTGGAAACAATGTAAAAATCCAAGCTCAATCAGGAATAGGAAAAAGTTTAAAAGATGAAGAGGTAGTACAAGGGTCTCCAGCATTTGGATATTCAGACTATAGTAAGTCTTACGTACACTTTAAAAACTTACCAAAATTAGCAACTACAATACATAAAATAGAAAAAGAGTTGAATGCTCAAAAAGTAAAAAATGAGTAAGAAACAAAAAACAATACAAAACGAAGTTACATTATCAGGTGTTGGATTACACACTGGTAATGAAGTTACAATGGTTTTTAAACCAGCTCCAGAAAATCATGGATTTGCTTTTAAGCGAGTGGATTTAGAAGGGGAGCCAGTAATAGAAGCAAAAGCTGATTATGTAACAAACACACAAAGAGGAACAAACCTTGAAAAAAATGGAGTTCAGATACAAACATCTGAACACGTTTTAGCTGCAGCAGTTGGATTAGATATTGATAACTTATTGATAGAAATTAATGCTTCTGAACCTCCAATTATGGATGGGTCTTCTAAGTTTTTTATTGAAGCTCTAGAAAAAGCAGGAATTGTTGAACAAGAAGCTGAGATAGAAGAGTATGTAGTAAAAGAAATTATTTCATACAAAGATGAAGTAACTGGAAGTGAAATTATTTTAATGCCTTCAGATGAGTACCAAGTAACTACTATGGTAGATTTTGGAACTAAAATATTAGGAACTCAAAATGCAACATTAAATACGATTTCAGACTTTAAAGAAGAAATTTCAGCAGCAAGAACATTTAGTTTCTTACATGAAATTGAAATGTTGTTAGAACATGACTTAATTAAAGGTGGAGACTTGAATAATGCTATTGTTTATGTCGACAAGGAATTGTCTGATGGCACAATGGAAAAGTTAAAAAAAGCCTTTAATAAAGATAATATTACTGTAAAACCTAACGGAGTTTTAGATAACTTAACATTACATTGGGCTAATGAAGCTGCGCGTCATAAGTTGTTAGATGTTATTGGTGATTTGGCTTTAACAGGTATTAGAATCAAAGGAAAAGTAATAGCTAATAAGCCAGGACATTCTGTAAATACTACTTTTGCTAAGAAATTAGCTAAAATCATAAAAAAGGAAAAAAGAAATAATGTTCCTTCTTATGATTTAAACCAACCACCATTAATGGATATCCATAAAATAATGGATATTTTACCTCACAGACCTCCATTCTTATTAATTGACAGAATTATTGAATTATCAGATAAACATGTAGTTGGGATGAAGAATGTTACTATGAATGAAGATTTCTTTGTAGGACATTTTCCTGGAGCTCCAGTAATGCCTGGGGTTCTTCAAGTAGAGGCTATGGCACAGTGTGGTGGAGTTTTAGTATTAAATACAGTTCCAGATCCTGAAAACTACTTAACATATTTCATGAAAATGGATAATGTTAAGTTCAAACAGAAAGTATTACCAGGAGATACATTAATATTTAAAAGTGAATTAATCACACCTATAAGAAGAGGTATTGCTCATATGCAAGCTTATGCATACGCTAATGGAAAGTTAGTGTGTGAGGCAGAGCTTATGGCACAAATTTCAAAAGTAAAATAATATGAATCAACCACTTGCGTACGTACACCCTCAAGCAAAAATAGCTAGAAATGTAGTTATTGAACCTTTTACTACTATTCATGCAAATGTAGAAATAGGTTCAGGAACATGGATAGGTTCCAATGTAACTATTATGGAAGGTGCGCGCATCGGTAAAAACTGTCGAATTTTTCCAGGTGCTGTTATTTCAGCTATTCCTCAAGATTTAAAATATAATGATGAGGATACGACCGTAGAAATAGGAGACAACGTTACTATAAGAGAGTGTGTAACCATTAACAGAGGAACTTCAGATAGAATGAAAACAGTTATTGGAGATAACTGTTTAATTATGGCGTATTGTCATATTGCGCACGATTGTAAAGTGGGAGATAACTGTATTTTTTCAAATAATTCAACTTTAGCAGGTCACGTAACAGTGGGTGATAATGTGGTACTTGCAGGCATGGTGGCAGTACATCAATTTGCTTCAGTAGGAAATCATGCTTTTGTAACAGGTGGGTCGTTAGTTCGTAAAGATGTTCCTCCTTATGTAAAAGCAGCAAGAGAGCCTTTGTCATATGTAGGAATTAACTCAGTAGGGTTGAGAAGAAGAGGTTTTACAACTGAAAAGATTAGAGAAATTCAGGACGTTTATCGTATTTTATTTCAGAAGAACTATAATAACTCACAAGCGATTGATATTATAGAAGCTGAAATGGAAGCAACCTCAGAGAGAGATGAAATTATTCAATTTATAAAAGATTCGCATCGCGGAATCATGAAAGGATATTTTAAAGCAAATTAATTAGTAAAATTGCACTTATAAGAGCAACTATAAAGATCAAATAAATGGCATCAACATCAGATATTAAAAAAGGATTATGTATAAAGTATAATCACGACATATTTAAAATCATTGAGTTTTTACATGTAAAACCAGGTAAAGGACCTGCTTTTGTTCGTACAAAACTTAAAAGTGTTACATCTGGAAAAGTGATAGATAATACTTTTTCTGCTGGGCATAAGATTGATGACGTTCGTGTAGAAACGCATAAATTTCAGTATTTATATCCTGAAGGAGATTTATACCACTTCATGAATACGGAAGATTATAACCAAATTACACTTCAAAAATCAGTATTAGATGCACCAGATTTAATGAAAGAAGGTGAAGTAGTTACTGTTTTAATAAATACAGAAGATGGTATGCCATTATCAGTAGAAATGCCATCACACGTAATTTTAGAAGTAACACATACTGAGCCAGGAGTAAAAGGAAATACAGCAACAAATGCTACTAAACCAGCAACTGTTGAAACTGGTGCTAGAATTAATGTACCTTTATTTATTAATGAAGGAGACAAAATAAAGATCGATACTGAAAAAGGCGCATATACGGAGCGTATCAAAGAATAAATTTAATATTCCCGCTTTAGCGGGAATTTCTTTTTAAAGATGAAATTTAAACAACCTCAAACTCTAGAGCAAATAGCAGGGTTATTAAATGTTGAATTTGTTGGAGAAAGTAATTTTCCTATAACAGGAATTAATGAAATTCATGTAGTAGAAAAGGGAGATATAGTTTTTGTAGATCATCCAAAATACTACGATAAAGCATTAAAATCAGCTGCTACTACAATACTAATAAACAAAAAAGTAGATTGTCCAGAAGGAAAATCATTATTAATTTCTGATGATCCTTTTAGAGATTTTAATAAAATAACCAAACACTTTAACCCTTTTATAGCATCAAAAAGTAGTATTGCTGAATCTGCTATTATAGGAGAAAATACTGTTATACAACCAAATGTTTTCATTGGAGAGAATGTAAGAATTGGTAAAAATTGTTTAATACATGCTAATGTGTCAATTAACAATAATTGTATAATAGGAGATAATGTAACAGTTCACGCCAATACCGTTTTAGGAGCAGATGCTTTTTATTATAAAAATAGACCAGAAGGCTTTGATAAATTAATATCTGGAGGTAGAGTAGTACTTGAAGATAATGTAGATTTAGGAGCTTCATGTACTATTGATAGAGGTGTAACTGGAGATACATTAATAGGAAAAGGAACTAAAATCGATAACCAAGTGCATATAGGTCACGATACTGTGATAGGTAAAAAATGTTTAATAGCTGCACAAACAGGTATTGCAGGGTGTACTGTCATTGAAGATGAAGTTACAATTTGGGGACAAGTAGGTATTATTAGTGGTTTAACAATTGAAAAGGGTACTGTTTTGATGGCACAGACAGGGGTCTCGAAATCTCTTAAAAAAGGAGTGTATTATGGAACTCCACAACGTGAGTATCGTCAAACACTAAGGGAAGTCATCTATTTAAAAAATGCAACAAATAAAGAAAAAAAGTAACCTAAAATTAATTGTGAAAACACAATTAAAAAGTTATTTTTGTCTGTCTTAAAAAAATAATAAAAAGCAAACCAATGAGTGTTTTAGTAAATAAAGATTCAAAAATTATAGTTCAAGGTTTTACAGGAAGCGAAGGTACTTTCCACGCTGGCCAAATGATCGATTACGGAACAAACGTAGTTGGAGGTGTAACACCAGGTAAAGGAGGTCAAGAGCATTTAGGTAAACCAGTTTTTAATACAGTTGATGAAGCTGTGCAAAAAGCAGGAGCAGATACTTCAATTATTTTTGTGCCACCAGCATTTGCTGCTGACGCTATTATGGAAGCTGCTGAAGCTGGGATCAAAGTAATCATTTGTATTACTGAAGGAATTCCTACTGCTGACATGGTAAAAGTAAAAGCTTATATTGACCAATTAGATTGTACTTTAGTAGGACCTAACTGTCCAGGTGTGATTACTCCAGAAGAAGCAAAAGTAGGAATTATGCCAGGATTTATCTTTAAAAAAGGTAAAGTAGGTATTGTTTCTAAATCGGGAACTTTAACTTATGAAGCTGCGGATCAAGTTGTAAAACAAGGATACGGAATTACTACCGCTATTGGTATTGGAGGAGATCCAATTATTGGAACGACTACAAAAGAAGCTGTTGAGTTATTAATGAATGATGACGAAACTGAAGCAATCGTTATGATTGGTGAGATTGGTGGTAACTTAGAAGCTGAAGCTGCTCGTTGGATTAAAGCTGATGGAAATAGAAAACCAGTTGTTGGTTTTATCGCAGGACAGACTGCTCCAGCTGGTAGAACAATGGGACATGCAGGTGCTATCGTCGGTGGTGCTGATGATACAGCTCAAGCAAAAATGAAAATTTTAGCTGAAAATGGAGTACACGTTGTAGAGTCTCCTGCTAAAATTGGAGAAATGGTAGCTAAGGTTTTAGCATAATAAACACATAATACATATTAGAATAAATTCCCGTTTTTAACGGGAATTTATTTTTATATTTGAATCCATTAAACTACCCAGATGTAAGTATCTTGGGTATTCAAAAAAAATGTAAGAATTTAGAGGCAAGCTTTTGGGAATAAATCCCTTGACTATCGCCCTGCGATTAAAACAACTAATAAATGAAACTTTTAGAAAATAAAACTGCAATTATTACTGGAGCTACTAGAGGAATTGGTAGAGGAATTGCATTAGAGTTTGCAAACCAAGGATGTAATGTTGCATTTACTTATAACTCTTCTGTTGAGGCAGCAACTGCTTTAGAAAATGAATTGAAAGAATTAGGAGTAAAAGCTAAAGGATATCAATCAAACGCAGCAGAATTTGATGCAGCTCAAGAGTTAGCAAAAAACGTTTTGGAAGAATTCGGAACCATTGATGTATTGGTAAACAATGCAGGTATTACAAAAGATAATTTGTTAATGCGTATCTCAGAAGATGATTTTGATAAGGTAATTGAAGTAAACTTAAAATCAGTTTTCAATTTAACAAAAGCAGTAATTCGTCCGATGATGAAGCAGCGTGCAGGATCAATTATTAATATGAGTTCTGTAGTTGGATTAAAAGGAAATGCTGGTCAAGCAAATTATGCAGCTTCAAAAGCGGGAATTTTAGGATTCTCAAAATCAGTAGCATTAGAATTAGGTTCTCGTAATATCCGTAGTAACGTAGTTGCTCCAGGTTTTATCGAAACTGAGATGACAGCAAAATTAGACGAAAAAGTTGTTGAGGGTTGGAGAAACGAAATTCCTTTAAAAAGAGGAGGTACTCCAGAAGATATTGCAAATGCTTGTGTATTCTTAGCGTCTGATATGAGTTCATATATTACTGGTCAAACATTATCAGTTGACGGAGGAATGTTAACATAGTGTTAACATATTGAGTTTTTTATAATAATTTTTATAAGTTAGATTAGTACTTTTTAATTTTAAACTTAAATTATTATGAAAAACTTAATTAAAATGTTAATGTTTATTTTTGTGATAGTATTAACATCTTGTTCTGAAAATGAAAATTCTTTAACCAATGGATTACAGTCAGAAGTAACTATTGATGATGACGTAAAAAGAAGCGCAAGAACTGGATGTACTATCACCGAGGTGTCCACTTATGGAAATCAAGTGACTTATTCAGTTAGCCTTCAGGGTTTTAATAATCCTGTAATTAGCTGGCAAGTTTTATCAGGAAGTATGAGTATTGTTGGGAGTAGCACAAATCAAACAGCTATAGTTAGTTTTGATGTCGCTAATTTTACTGGAGGAGAACTAAAAGTCTCTATTTATGAATACAGTGACCCAAACAACACTTATTGCGGAGAAACTCTTACATTATCACAGGGAGATTGTCCTGATCCATGCACAGGAGTTTCTGGAACAATTGTAGAAACTATTGAAGCATGTTATCCAGCGTCTCACCCATATGGTAGATACTATTTAAATTATGCAGGTGATAATGAAGATGTTACTTGGTCAGTAAATTATGGGACAATTACATATCAATCAGGAGCTTCTCAAGTTCATGTAGCAGCAGCAAGTTTAGATCCATTTACTTTAACAGCTACAATTAATACAGATGGAGGTTGTGTCAAACAGATAAGTAAAGTTTTTTATCCTTGTGATGCTGGAAGCGGAGGATTTGGAAAATAATTTATTAGAATAAACTCAATCAAAAAAAAGCCTGTATTATTTTTATAATACAGGCTTCTTCTATTTTAAGGGGTTGATTTGCTTGTAAGGGGGCAAGCACGAGGGGTTGCCTTGGGGGACAATTTCTAAACTCAACTCAAAGGGGGAAATAAGTCTTAGGGGAGTTTAGTTATTAATGATTTATAAAATCCAAACGGTTTGTAAGGGGAAACAAATACCGAGGGTTATTTGAATTTTATAGCACATTAAATTCTTAGGGGATTGTTAGGGAATCATTTATACTATTATCTTTTTTTGTAATCTTCAAAGGTTCCATCGTCATATAAAACCAAAATGTTTTTAATTTCTCTAAAAGCGGCAGATTCTTTTTGTTTTGAAGGGTTCTCTGAGAATTGCGTATTTGATTTTTTTTCGGGTTCTTGGTCAAATACAGGATTTTCATTAAACAGAGAAGGAGCTTCACTTTTCTCTATTTTTATCTCTTTTTTGTGATTTTCTGTATTTTTTGGAAAATAGCCTTTACCATATACTAACCAATTAAGGTCAACTTCATCAAAAGCCGTTTCAACTTTTATAATAAAATCTAGACTCGGTTTATTTCTTCCTGATAATAGGTGAGAAATGCTAGACCTTGGTACATCAATTTTATCTGCAAAACTTGACGCCGATAAATTGTAATAATCTAATATTAGTTTTAGTCTTTCTATCATTTGTTTACTTATGTAAACATTAGGGGTTGTTTACGTTTGTAAATATATATTGTTTTATAATTGTAAACAAGAAAAAATACATTTTTTTTCAACTCCACCAAAATAAATACCATAAAACACTTCAGATAACAATATATAACTCGCTTAAATACAGTTGTTTATGTTTTAAGTATAGAAAAATATTATATAGTAGATGAATTTGCTCGATTACAATTGTAATTGTTAAAACACAGGTCTTTAGGGTGTTTAATAATGTAACCTAACCTAACAATAATCATTATAATACCTTTCTTGGCTTATTAATAGCTTGTTTTATGCTTTTAAAATAAATAATAACGCTAAATAATAGACTTCTTTTCATAGTTTTATTTAAATCCTTTAAAATCAGTGTAAAAATCGCATTCAGCTTATATAATCACTTTAAAACTATTTAGTTTATAAGCTTGATAATTAAAAAGAGCTAATTATACTTCTATATGTATAAAATAGTGTTGTAATAGTTATAATTCAGGAAGTTTATTACAATTGTAATTAAAAACAACTTATTAACAAATGTGAATTAATAAATCATTTGTTTACTTTTGTAAAAAAAAGAAAGCACCCTGTTTACAGAGTGCTTTATATTATACGATAAAGTAGTATTTATACTTACTTTTTATTCTCTATCCATTTTCTTGCGTTTACAAAAGCTTCTAACCAAGGAGAAACTTCATCTTGTCTGTCTTGTGGGTAATAAGCCCAATTCCATTGGAAAGTTGAACGTTCAATATGTGGCATTGTTACTAAATGACGACCAGTTTTGTCACACATCATTGCTGTGTTATAATCTGATCCATTTGGATTATTAGGATATCCTTCATAACCATACTTCGCAACAATATTATAATTGTTTTCAGTTTCTGGTAAATTGAATTTTCCTTCTCCATGAGAAATCCAAACCCCTAATTCAGTTCCCGCTAAACTAGATAACATTACTGAATTATTTTCTTGAACTTTTACAGATGTAAACGAACTTTCGTGTTTCTTAGATTCATTATGAAGCATTTTACCATGTTCGTTATGTTCTGGATTAATTAATTCTAACTCCATAAACAACTGACATCCGTTACAAATACCTACTGAAAGCGTATCTTCTCTTTTAAAGAAATTTTTCAAAGCAGTATTTGCTTTTTCATTATATAAGAATGCTCCGGCCCATCCTTTTGCTGAACCTAAAACATCTGAATTAGAAAATCCTCCAACTGCACCAATGAACTGTATATCTTCTAACGTTTCACGACCAGAAATTAAATCGGTCATGTGAACATCTTTTACATCAAAACCGGCTAAATACATAGCATTAGCCATTTCTCGTTCTGAGTTTGAACCTTTCTCTCGAATAATAGCAGCTTTTGGTCTGTTTTTTACAGTACCTACAGTATCAGCAAGCTTTCCAGTGAAATGAGTTGGGAATGTGTATTTTAATGGTTGATTCTTGTAATTATCAAAACGATCTTTAGCTAAACCATTAGCTGTTTGTTTTTGGTCTAATAAATACGAAGTTTTATACCAAGTATCTCTTAGCTCAGCAACAGACAAAGCAAAAATATCAGTTCCGTTTTTAATATTTAATCTGTCAGATTCAGTAACTGAACCTATTTTGAAGAATTCAATATTATTATCTACTAAAATTTGTTCTACAGAAGCATCTACTGCTTGGAAAACAATTCCTGAATTTTCAGCAAATAGCAATTTAATACTATCAGCTTCGCTTAAAGCAGACAAATCTAGGTTGGCGCCAGTATTTACATCGGCAAAACACAATTCCAATAACGTAGTGATTAATCCTCCAGAGGCAACATCATGTCCAGCAACGATTTTTCCTTCTTTTATTAAATTCTGCAATACATTAAATGCTGATTTAAAGAATTTATTATTCGTTATAGTAGGAGCGGAGTTTCCTAATTTATTTAGGATTTGTGCAAACGAACTTCCGCCTAATTTAAATTCATCTTGCGATAAATTAATATAATAGATATTTCCCTTATTTGGTTGTAAAACAGGTTCTACAACTTTATTGATATCGTTACAATTAGCTGCAGCAGAAATAACCACAGTACCTGGAGAAATTACTTCTTCATTAGGGTATTTCTGTTTCATTGATAACGAATCTTTTCCTGTGGGAACATTGATTCCTAAATCAATAGCAAATTCAGAAACTGCTTTTACCGCTTCGTATAAACGAGCATCTTCACCTTCATTTTTACAAGGCCACATCCAGTTTGCAGATAAAGAAACTGATTGTAAACCATCTTTTAAAGGAGCCCATACAATATTGGTTAAAGCTTCAGCGATTGAGTTTTTACTTCCTGCTTCTGGATCAATTAATCCTGAAATAGGAGAGTGCCCTATTGTAGTAGCAATACCTTCTTTACCTTTATAATCTAACGCCATCACACCTACATTGTTCAATGGAATTTGTAAAGAACCCACACATTGTTGCTTCGCTACTTTTCCTCCAACACAACGGTCAACTTTGTTGGTTAACCAATCTTTACAGGCTACGGCTTCTAATTGTAGTACCTGCTCTAAATATTGGGTAAAGTTTTCTTTAGAATACTCAACGTCAGCGTAATTACGATCTACTGTTTTATCAGTCATAATCGTTTTTGGAGAACTACCAAACATATCTTCTAAAGCTAAATCCATTGGTTTATTACCGTTGGTTTTAGATTCAAAAGTAAAGCGATGGTCACCAGTAACATCACCAACAGTGTACATTGGTGAACGTTCACGTTCAGCAATCTTATTAAGGGTATCAATATGCTTTTCAGCAATCACTAAACCCATACGCTCTTGAGATTCATTACCAATAATCTCTTTATCAGATAGAGTAGGGTCACCTACTGGTAATTTATCTAAATCGATGTTTCCACCAGTATCTTCCACTAATTCAGATAAACAGTTTAAGTGTCCACCAGCTCCATGATCGTGAATTGAAACAATATAGTTTTCATCACTTTCTACCATACCACGAACAGCATTGGCAGCACGTTTTTGCATCTCTGGATTTGAACGTTGAACAGCGTTTAATTCTATTCCTGAAGAAAATTCTCCAGTATCAGCAGAAGAAACTGCAGCTCCTCCCATACCAATACGGTAGTTTTCACCTCCAAGAATAACTATTTTATCTCCTTCTTGTGGAGTATCTTTTAATGCTTGCTCTTTTTTACCATATCCAATTCCTCCAGCCTGCATAATTACTTTGTCGAAACCAAGTTTGCGAGCATCTTCTTCATGTTCAAAAGTTAAGACAGAACCACAGATTAATGGTTGACCGAATTTATTACCAAAATCAGAAGCTCCATTAGATGCTTTGATTAAGATATCCATTGGAGTTTGGTATAACCATTTACGTTCATCCATTCCTTTTTCCCAAGGACGATTCTCTTCTAAACGAGAATAAGAAGTCATATAAACAGCAGTTCCAGCCAATGGTAAAGATCCTTTTCCACCAGCTAATCTATCGCGAATTTCTCCACCTGACCCTGTAGCTGCACCATTAAAAGGTTCTACAGTAGTAGGGAAGTTGTGTGTTTCAGCTTTTAATGAAATAACAGATTCAAACTCTTTTGTTTCGTAAAAATCTGGTTTGTCTGCACTTTTCGGAGCAAATTGCTCCACTTTTGGTCCTTTTACAAAAGCAACATTGTCTTTATATGCAGAAACAATATCATTTGGATTTTGTTTTGATGTTTCTTTAATTAATTTAAATAGGGAAGTAGGCATCTCTTCACCGTCAATAACAAAAGTTCCGTTAAATATTTTATGACGACAGTGCTCTGAGTTTACTTGAGAGAATCCAAATACTTCAGAATCGGTTAATTTTCTACCAATTTTAGTAGCAACTTCTTCTAAGTAAGTAATTTCTTCATCACTTAAAGCCAACCCTTCTTGCTCATTATAAGTAGCGATGTCATCAATTTCTAAAATTGGTTCAGGTTTAATATTGATAGTAAAAGTTTCTTGGTTTAATCCACTAAACTTTTGAGAAATCATTGGGTCAAAATCAGAAAAATCGTCAGAAACTGCTTCGAATTCTTCAATTCTGATGATTCCAGAAATCCCCATGTTTTGAGAAATTTCAACAGCGTTGGTACTCCAAGGAGTAATCATAGCTGCTCTAGGCCCAACAAAAAAGGCGTCAAGAGACGCCGCGTTTATTTTCGGTTGGTTGCCAAATAACCAAGTTAACTTCGAAATTGTTTCAGATGTTAATTCTTCTGTTGTTTGAACAGCAAATACTTTACTGTTTACGTTTCCAAAGAAATGAATCATTATGTTATAGTTGTGTTTGTGTGTTGTTTTAAAGGCGTAAATTTAATTCTTTTGGATGAAATAGAAGCATAAAAAAAGCAGCAAAATTTCAGCTGCTTTTTTATTAATTTTTATCAGGTATTCTATTCCTCTCTATTTTTCCTTTTTTTGTTGTTTTATAATTTTCGTAACAGTTTAAGACAGCTTCTATTAATTGCAAGTCACTAGCTTTTTTTATAAAATATTCAGAGTAGTTACAATCAGACAGTAGTTTATTTAATTCAGCTCTATCCATTTCTAGGTATTCCATCATAACCTCGCGATCAAACTTACCTGCTAGCATTTTTCGTAAATCATCTTCCTTTTTAAGTTTTTTTAGTTTTTTAAGCTGTTTAGGCTTTTTACCAAAGAGGTTATATACTAAATCAACTGGATTTAATAACTTAGCAATAGGAGAGGAGATTTTTTGAGGTCTTCCAACTTCATAAGTTTGAGGAAGTCCATTAATATGTATTCTTGTAAAGCGATCTTTTGGAACTTGTTTAATATCTACTTCTAGTACTCCGATAAGTTCAGTAGATTTAATAACTACTTCCTTTACTTCTTCAGGTTTTTCTTCTAAAGAGATTACAACTTCATTCCCTTTTAAAAGGTCATTTGTAATTTTTAGTTTTATTGAGGAGTACCCTAAATAAGAAACCAATACAGTATCATTTGCTTGTGCAACAAGATTAAAAAGCCCTTTTTCATTTGTTATAGTACCTACAACACTGTTAAGGTTTAAGATATGAGCCGCACTCAAAGGTTTTTTAGACTCGGAGTCTATTATTTGTCCTTTTAGTTTGTCTTGTGCTTGAATAGATATACTAAATACTATTGCTACTAAAAATAATAATTGTTTTTGCATAAGGCGAAAATAAGAATAATAGGCTTTGTACTAGTTAATAATTTGTGAAATTAATTATTATTTTGTTAGGCGTGTGTTTTTAATGATAATTGATAAATAAAAATATAAATAAGTGGAGATAATTTAAAAAAATAAATAAAAAAGTAGGGGAAACGTATTTGAGATTGTTTAATTACTCCTCGAGGTCTTAATTAGTACAATATTAAATTTAAAAAATAAATAAATGAAAAATCTAAAAATACTTGGATTAACCCTCTTTTCAATTATTTCATGTCAAAACGACGATCTATTACATAATTCTGAAATAAATTCTAGTAAAGAGCAAGTAGCTCAATTTATAACACCGGATACACCAGATGGTATTCATAATTTAAATATTAATGAACTGTATGATAACACTTTTTCCAAAGCTAAAGGAGTAGCTGTAGAAGAGAATTGTGTAGATAAAGAAGTGTCATTTACTCAAACAGATTCAGATTTCTTTATTTTGGATGCAAATAGTTCTTTACTATGGCCTGGTAATTTGGTAGCTGCGAGATCTATACAAGAAGGAGCTCCAGTGTCTATACCTATTTTTGGAGAAGATAGGAATCCTTTAGAGGTAAGAGTAAATGTGTTGTCAGGAACATCTGCTTCTACATCAAGAACAATTGAAGAACCAACACCAGGAAAAGTTCAAGATAATTTAAACTCTATTTTAAATGCTTACTATAAGAGTAAAGCTAATTTTCCTGCTAGTTTTGATATTAGTATTCAAAGAATTCATGATGAAAAACAATTTCAATTATCTTTAAATGCAGGATATTCTGGACCTAGTGTAAATGTGTCAGGTAGTTTTGGGTTAGACTTCTCTACCCAGAAAACTAGATATGCAGTTACTTTGAAACAACGTTTTTTTACAGCTTCAGTATCTCCTAAAGAAGGAATTATAGGAAAGAATGGTTGGTTAAATAATAATGTTTCCCCAGAGAGGTTAAAACCTTATGTTACTGATTATTTAGAGGTAAGTGAAGATCAACAAAACCCGTCTTCGTATATAGAATCAGTAACTTATGGTAAACTATATACGTTAATTTACGAATCTAGTAGTAGTGCTAAAGAAGTTGAAGCAGCTCTGAATTTTGCTTATAAATCAGTAGGAACAGAAGTGAATGCAGAATTAGAAGCTAGGTATAAATCAATTTTTAGTGAATCTACTGTTAAAGTTAAGCAATTGGGAGGAAACGCTACTTCTGGAATAGCATCATCTTTAGCAGCTATGGCTAACAATTTAGATAGGGTTGTTGATTTTCTGAAAGAAGGAGCGGAGGTATCAGTTGATAATCCAGGGTATCCGATTTCTTATAAAGTAAATTATACTTACGATAACAGACCTTTTAAAGTAAGTTCAAATTTAGAGTATATTATCAAAGAATGTGATTTAGTATATTATGATAAGATAAGAGTAGACCCAACTAATGTAGCTCTATATGGAAGTGATCATGGAACTAGTGGAGCTGAGCTTTTCGGTAGATTTTATGTAGAAAAGTATGACCAAGAACTAGGATCTTGGTATTTAACAGGAAAGAAAATTTATTGGGGGTACGGAATTGAAGATCATGTAGGTTTAGACTATTATAGATTTGGCGAAAAAAGAAGCGTAGCTGATGGAAAAGTAATTGACTTTATGGTAAAGGCTAAAGCAGGTGAGCGCTTTAGAATAGTTTCTGTAATAGGAGAATGTGATTCTGGATGTTATGTTTATAGAGATGGAGTAAAGGCTTATAATGAGTATGAGTATAATCTTAGTTCAAAGAAATGGGAAGATTATACAAGACACAATCCGTATGTAGATAATTATACAGTAGGAGATGGTTTTCATAATCAAACATGGAATGGAGTAAGGACTATAGTTCAAGATGATACTTGTTATTTAGACTATAACACATATATATTAAATTAAATAACTTAAACACAAGGAGGTTTTTTTTAGTCTCCTTGTCTTATATAAATAAAAAAAGCACAATACAAAAATGTATTGTGCTTTTTTGTGCACGTAACAGGAGTCGAACCTGCACTTCCGTTGGAAACAAGCCCCTCAAGCCTGCGCGTCTACCAATTCCGCCATACGTGCATAAACTAAAAAAGTTAAGCGGAATGCTTAACTTTTTGTGACCGGGCTGGGGCTCGAACCCAGGACCCTCTCCTTAAAAGGGAGATGCTCTACCAACTGAGCTACCCGGTCATTGCTTCTTTGTGAAAGCGGTTGCAAATATACAACTGTTCTTTAAATCAAAAAAGCTTTTTTGTAATATTTTTTACTCATATTTGTAACTGCTTAATTACTAGTTTATGAAAATTGTATTATTAGGATATATGGCGAGTGGAAAATCGACAATTGGACGAAATTTAGCCGAAAAAATGGAAATTCCGTTTGTTGATTTAGATGAGTATATCGAAAAAAAAGAAGAAAAAACAGTTTCTGAGATTTTTGAACAGAAAGGAGAGATTTATTTTAGAAAGCAAGAACATATATATTTAAAAGAGCTTTTGGAGCAAGAAAAGAGCTTTATATTGTCTTTAGGAGGAGGTACACCTTGTTATGCAGGAAATATGGATGTGTTATTAAGTTTTAACGACGTGAGGTCGGTGTATTTAAAGACGAGTATAAATACTATTGTAGACAGGCTAACAAAGGAAAAAAGTAAACGTCCATTAGTTGCTCGCTTAAATAAAGAAGAGTTGGCAGAATTCGTTGCAAAACACTTATTTGAACGAAGCTATTTTTATAATCAAGCTAAATATAAGATAGCCGTAGATGATAAAAGTATTGACGAAATTATGGATAGTTTACAATCAATTTTAAGTTAAATAAGCAATTGTTTCATTAGCTTTGAATTCAACAACTACATGTTCCTTAATAGATGTAGATAAAGATAGACCTTTAAAGTCAGCCTTAACAGGATATTTTTTGTGGTTTCTATTTACTAACACAGCAGTCTTAAATCGTTTTAAAGGGACTTCTAAAAAATGCTTAACACCATATATAAGGGTGGTACCTGAGTTTAAAACATCATCGACTAAAACTAATGCTTTATTTTGGTACTCTTTACTACTTATAGAGGTAGTGATTGGACTGATTGGTTTTTTCTTATCAATAAAAACTTTACATAATGTTACTTTTATAGGAGAAACCTGACTTAAAACAGTTGAAATTTTTTCTGCTAAAAAATATCCATTATCAGCAATACCAGCAATAATAATTTCCGTTTCGTTACTATTACTTTCATAGATTTGAAAGGCTATTCGACGAATTTTTTGTTCAACCTGAGTATTGTTTAAGATGATATTATTTACTTCAGTCATTCTATTAGCTAATTTTAACTTAATTTGGAATTACAAATTAACATCATTTTTATTAGAATCGTCATAATAATCGTCAATATCACGACGATCTTTTTTTGTAGGACGTCCAGTTCCTTTTTTACGATAATAGTCCTTAGCGTATTTTAATAACTCAGTTTTTTCAAACTCTTCTTTAGGGGTTAAATCTTTTCTGTATAAATCAACCAATTTAGCCCCAACGCGGTTAGGAGGGATGTCTATAACTTTAATTTTGTAATTTATTTGGTTTTTACGGATGGTAATTTCTTCATTACCAAATATTTCTTTTGAAGGTTTAAGGTTAGTACCCTCTATTTTAACATGCCCTTTTTTACAAGCATCTGTGGCAATACTACGGGTTTTAAATAAGCGAATACACCACAAATATTTGTCAATTCTCATATAAAAAGTTAATTTTTATCGTTTCGTTTTTTACAAAGGTATAAAAATGGTAAATTGCGCGTTAAAATTTCAGAATTAAATGATAAAATTTAAACATTTACTTTGTACTGCCATTGTAGGTACTCTTTTATACGCTTGTGGAAGTGATAGCAATTCACCCGTTGATAATTTTGACCATGAGGCACAAGCTATAATTGATAATGACTCTTTGGTTACATTTTTGAAGAATAACTATTATAATGAGGTTTTAGATTCAGTTAAACCTATTACCAATAATGAAACATCATTATTTGATGATGATAAGTTGGTGACTAAAGAAGTAACTGAAAATGATATTAATTATAAACTTTATTATTATGTAAATAGAGTAGGTACTCCAGATGAGGACAAAGGGTTTCCAACGGTAATGGACTCTGTTTATGCTAAATATAGGGGACAAAGAATCGTTAGAAAAGACAGTTTAAGTCCAGATTTTGATAAAAACACTGCATGGTTTTCTTTAAACAATGTTATTAGAGGTTGGACTTATAGTTTTATTCATTTTAAAGGAGGAAACAATGTAACAAATGATGGGCCTATTAATTATGAGAATGGAGGAAAAGGAATTTTGTTTATACCTTCTGGATTAGCTTATGCAAATAGAGGAACAACTACTATAGCCCCAAATTCTTTATTGATGTTTTATATCGAGTTGTGGGATTTGGTTCCAGATACTGATGAGGATCAAGATGGGGTAGCTTCCATCAACGAAGATCCAGATGGAGATGGAAATCCCAGAAATGATGATACAGACGGAGACGGTGTGCCTAATTATTTAGATACTGATGATGATGGTGACGGTGTTTTATCAAAAGATGAGGACAAAAATGGAGACGGAAATCCAGCAAACGATTTTAGTGACCCAAATAAACCTAATGTACCTGATTATTTAAATAGAGACATTTTTTAGATATAAAAAGTTATAAAAAAAACCGAAGTTTTAACTTCGGTTTTTTTTGTATTTAACTTTAAAATGTTTTAGAATCTATATGATAAACCAACAATAATTTGATTTACACGAGTATCAAAATTTACGTTTCCAACATTAGAATCTACAAATTCGGCTTCAGTATCTGATAAAGCTCTTTCCCAACGTACATCTAAACCTAGCTTACCAAGTTCAACACCAGCACCTAATTGTAGTCCAACAGAAAAACCATCAGAATCTACTTGTTTAAGGTCTTCAATATCAAAATCAGAATCTAAAATATACTGAAAAGAAGGTCCTGCAAAAACATGCCCTACCTTTAAAAAGTTAAATCCTAATAAAACAGGAACGTCTATTTTTTGAATATCATAAGTTGTTACTGTAGCGGTAGGCTTATATTGAACTTCGTTACTTAATTGCGTATATACCAATTCAGGTCTAATATATAAACCTGTAGTAGGTAATTTTATACGTAACCAAGCACCAGCGTGAAAACCTGTTTTGCTTTTTGCTCCACCAAAGACGTCGTCTTTTACATCAGAAAAAGAATCAGAGTTGTAGTTGATACCACCTTTTATACCTCCTTGTATTTGGCTTTGTGCTAATTGAGAGCCTCCTATTAGAAGGCATAAAATAAAAATTGCTTTTTTCATTGTTATGAATTTACACTGTTAAATTGGGTTAAATATTTACTTTTTTATATAAAAAAATACATCACTTTAAACTTAAAAAGTGATGTATTTATTGTTTGGTTATTTATATTCTTATTTTCTAGAAATAACTTTTTCAACTGCTTTTACTATGGCTTCATCATTTAAGCCATATTTTTTCATTAGTTCATCTGGAGTAGCAGATTCTCCAAAACTATCATTTACAGCAACAAATTCTTGTGGAGTAGGTACATTAGTAGCTAAACAGCGAGCAACACTTTCTCCTAAGCCTCCATATTTATTATGTTCTTCAGCAGTAACTATACATCCTGTTTTGGCAACAGATTTTAAAATAGCTTCTTCATCTAATGGCTTGATTGTATGAATATTTATTACTTCTGCAGAAATACCTTTGGCTTCTAATTGCTCAGCAGCTTGTAAGGCTTCCCAAACTAAATGACCAGTAGCAACAATAGTAACATCGTTACCTTCGGTAAGTTGAATAGCTTTTCCTATTTCAAAAGGTTGTTCGGTCATAAATACTGGTACTTTTGGACGCCCAAAACGTAAATATACAGGACCTTCATGTTCTGCAATTGCTAAAGTTGCAGCTTTAGTTTGGCTATAATCACAAGTGTTTATTACAGTCATTCCTGGCAGCATTTTCATTAATCCGATATCTTCTAAAATTTGGTGTGTTGCTCCGTCCTCACCTAAAGTTAATCCAGCGTGAGAAGCACAAATTTTTACGTTTTTATCAGAATAAGCAACTGATTGACGAATTTGGTCATAAACTCTACCAGTAGAAAAGTTAGCGAATGTACCAGTAAAAGGGATTTTTCCTCCAATTGTTAATCCAGCTGCAATTCCTATCATGTTTGCTTCAGCAATTCCTACTTGATAAAAACGTTCTGGATGATTTTCAGCAAACTCATTCATTTTCAATGAGCCTGTTAAATCTGCACATAAGGCTACAACATTAGGATTTTTTTGTCCTAATTCAGTTAAACCATCACCAAACCCAGAACGGGTATCTTTTTTTTCAGTATAAGTATATTTTTTCATCAGTTTGTGTTGTGTAAATACGCGTCAAAAATAATCTTTTATATAGATGTAAAGCTACAATTTTGATAATTCTTTGTAAAGTTTATGAATAGGAAATCCCATAACGTTAAAATAGCTTCCTTCAATTTTAGTAATTCCTATTTTACCAATCCATTCTTGAATACCATAAGCACCAGCTTTATCAAAAGGCTTATAAGTGTTTATATAGTAGTTAATTTCTTCGTCTGATAGTTCCCTGAAATTAACAATAGTGGTATCATTCACCGTTTTTTGAAATGATTTACCAGTAATACATATAGAAGTAATAACTTCATGTTTGTTATTTGATATCTCTTTAAGCATTTGAAATGCTTCTTCATAATTTTTAGGTTTTCCTAAAGCTCTTTTGTTTATCCATACTATAGTGTCAGATGTTATTAACAACTCGTTTTCTTTTAATTCTTTTTTGAAAGGAGTAGCTTTCAAATCAGCTAAAAAATCAGTTATTTCTGAATGTTTTAGCTCTTTAGGATAGATTTCTTCAACTTCCTTTGTTTTAATAGAAAAAGGAATGTCTAAACTTTTTATTAATTCTTGTCTTCTAGGTGAATTTGAAGCAAGAATAATGGAGTATTTTGATAGTTTAGTTGATAACATATTTTATATAATAACCTATGGTAGGAACACTTAAGAGGGCTAAAAGGAAATTAACGTAACTAATTTTATGCAAAGCATTATAGTCCTTAGCTTCAGAAGCTAGCATTAATCGGTAAATAAAGTATAGCTCAGGAATTGTTCCTAGTAACATAATTGTTGAGAAAATGAACTTGTTTTTAATAAAAGAAATTGCTATTGAAAATACAAATAAGCAACCTATTATAGAGAGCATTAAAGCAATGTTTTTAGCCCTTTTTCGTCCTAATAAAACAGGAAGGGTATTTTGTTTGTTTAAATTATCTTGATTTACGTTAATAATATCAATAATTATTTCAACAACGATATTACTCAAAAAAGAAATGGTTACATAAGCGATAGTTATTAGTTGAAGGTCGTAAAACAATTCCCATTGCTCTATCGATAAATTAAGAGGAAAATCAAACCACCAAAGAGTAAGTAGTGCAAAAGGTTTTAGAAAAGACGTAACAATGTTGCTAAAAAAAGTTTTTTGAGTGTTGTTTTTAGAGTAAAGGTATACAATAATAGGGCAGGCTATAAATATAAGTCCATACCAAGCTTTGTTTACTTTTATAGATAAATATAACCCTACAATAATGCCTATTAGCATTAAGTAAATGGATAGATTTTTTACTTTTTGTAAAGGGAGTCTAGTTTTTTTTTGTGTATTTCTAAAGAAAAAACTGGTCAAGTAACCAGAAGCTAGTAAAAAAGCACTAGAGATAGATAACAAACCTAAATCAAGGAAAGAAAGAGTTGTTTTAAAACCATAACCATGTAAAAAAGAAAACTTAAATAAGAATAGGATAAAAATAAAGTATATAATTTTTTTCCATTGTATGATATTTAAAAAAGTATCATTCATTAATTATAAGCCTTTTTAATTCGGGCTAAATCACGTTTATTATCACGATCTTTAATGCTTTGTCTTTTATCATGGGTTTTCTTTCCTTTAGCAAGAGCAATATCTAGTTTTGCCCAACCATTCTCATTAATAAATAAGCGTAATGGGACAATTGTACTACCTTTAGCTTCAACTTCTTTTTCTAGTTTTTTCAATTCACGTTTATTTAATAATAAACGACGCTCACTTTTAGGTTTGTGGTTATAATGGTTTCCAAAAGCATATTCTTCAATATACATGTTTACCACAAAAAGCTCTCCTTTGTCATTGAATTCACAAAAACTTTCAGTAATTCTAGCCTTACTTTGTCTTATAGATTTAATTTCAGTACCAGTAAGTTGAATTCCTGCTGTGTATTTATCTATTATCTCGTATTCGAAACGAGCTTTTTTATTCTGTATGTTGATCTTTTTTTGCATAAATAGAACACAAATATAACTATAATTTTAAGTTGTTAAATAAAATTATTAAGCTATGATTTAAGTCATGTTTTATGGGAGGAGCGGAATGTAATTTTGCTTAAAATTTAAACTTATAATCATGAAAAAAATAATATTAAGTATTGTATTAGGAACATTATTTTTTAGTAATGTAAATGCTCAGGAAACTACTAAAACAAATGATTTTAAAAAATGGCAAGCGCGCTTTAGATGGGTAAGTGTTTTACCTAACGAATCAGCAACAATTGGTACTATTGGAGGAGATGTTGAAATAGGTGAAAGTTTTATCCCTGAACTTGACTTTACGTACTATTTTACTGAAAATATAGCAGCTGAATTAATTTTAGGTACAGCAAACCATGATGTAAAAGCAGTAAATACAGCTTTAGGAAACGTTAATTTAGGAGATGTATGGTTGTTACCTCCAACACTAACATTACAATATCATTTTAATATAAGTGATTTTAAGCCTTATGTAGGAGCGGGTGTTAATTATACTATTTTTTACAATGCTGATCCAGGAGCTGTAGTAGATGTAGATTATGAAAATGGTTTTGGGTATGCACTACAATTAGGTTTTGACTATGATTTAGATGATACTTGGTTTTTAAATGTAGATGCTAAGTATATAGGATTAAGTACAGATGTTTCTGTTAATGCAGGTGTAGCAACAGTACCAGCAGAAGTAGATATTAACCCTTTACTTATTGGTTTTGGCGTAGGCATGAGGTTTTAACCAATAAATTATAATCCCCTTTTTTAGAGCTACAATTACGTAGCTCTATTTTTTTGTGTAAAACTTAACAATTAAAATTAATGAATACGTGTAAATTTGTTAGCTAATAAACGACGAACACAAACAAAATTATATGCGACATTTATACATTTTTCTATTATTATTAATAGTTTCGTGTAAACCAAAATTTACCGCCCAAGAAGTAATTGATAAGTCAATAGAGCACTCTAAGTTGAATGAAATAGAGAACGCTACTATATCTTTTAATTTTAGAAAAAACCACTACGAAGCGACTAGAGATAAAGGAACATTTAAACTAGTTAGAGTTATAAAAAATGATTCTGTAACAATAAAGGATATATTGTCAAATGATGCTTTTGAACGATTTGTGAACGATAGTTTAATAGAATTATCTAAAAAAGATGAAAATCGTTATAGTAACTCCGTAAATTCAGTTCATTATTTTTCAGTATTACCCATTGGGTTAAATGATAAGGCTGTTCAAAAAAAGTTACTTGAAGATGTTACTATTAAAGGAAAACAATATTATAAGGTTAGAGTTACTTTTACTGAAGAGGGGGGGGGAGAAGATTTTGATGATGTATTTATTTATTGGTTTGCTAAAGATAACTTTCAATTAAATTACTTAGCGTACAAATACCATACAAATGGAGGAGGAGTACGTTTTAGAGATGTAAAAGAAGAAAAAATAGTGAAAGGAATTCGTTTTGTTGACTATAATAATTACAAGCCTATAGATAAAGATATTGATTTTTTTACTATTGATAAACTATACGAAGAAGGTAAATTGAAGAAATTATCTGAAATTGTTTTAGAAGATATACAAGTAGATACTTTTTAGAATTTTTAGTAACTAAAAGCTATAGAAAACCGAGTGACTTTTTAAGAACACTCGGTTTTTTAAATTAAAAAAAAATATTACAAAATTAACTTATTCAACTGTAATTAGTTTCGCAGGTTTAGGTTTTGCGGCTTCTAATTTTGGAATATTAATTTTTAGCTCGCCATTTTTATAGGTAGCTTTAATCTTTTCACTATTAACAATACCTTTAGGTAGTGTAAAGCTTCTTTTAAACGACATATAACTATATTCTTTTCGTGTATAGTTGTTGTTCGTATCTTCTTTATTCTCTTTTCTTTCAGATGAAATAGTTAGAATATCATTTTCAAGGTTTACTTGAAAATCTTCCTTATTCATACCAGGAGCAGCTACATCAACTGTAAACTCATTTTCATTTTCTTTAATGTTTACAGCTGGTAATGTAGTATTTGTATCCGAGAAATTTGAAGTAGACCAGTCTCTAAAAAAATCATTAAAGACATTTGGTAATGCTGGAAAATCAGTGCTCTTTAATAACATAACTTTACATTTTTTAGTTAAACATTAATTTTAATAATTATAACTCAAAAAAAATACCAATTAAAAAAAGTGACATTTTTTCATTATTTAAAACGAAAAAATGTCACTTTTTGAATTGATTTATAGATATTTATATAGAATTATTTTTCTACTAAATCAGATTGATTTCTAAAGACTAATTTATCATCAAAAGCATCTAGTAAAATAATACTATCTGTAGTTATTCTTCCTGATAATATTTCTTTAGATAATTGATTTAAAACCTCTTTTTGAATTACACGTTTTACAGGACGTGCACCAAATTCTGGTTGATATCCTTTTACGGCTAAGTAAGCAATAGCTTCATCAGTAGCATCAAATGTTATATTTTGTTGTGCAATCATCTTTTTAACACTATTCAATTGTAGTTTTACAATTTCTTTAATGTTATCTTCAGATAAAGGAGTGAACATAATGATATCATCAATCCTATTCAGAAATTCAGGTCTTACGGATTGTTTTAACAACCCTAAAACTTCTGTTTTTGCTAAGTCCATAGTTGTATGGATGTCTCCCTTCATATTATCAAATTTCTCTTGAATAATATGGCTTCCCATATTAGAGGTCATAATAATGATAGTGTTTTTAAAATCAGCAACACGCCCTTTATTGTCAGTCAATCTACCTTCATCTAGTACTTGTAATAAGATGTTAAAGGTGTCTGGGTGCGCTTTTTCAATCTCATCTAACAATACAACCGAATACGGCTTTCTTCTAACAGCTTCAGTTAATTGTCCACCTTCATCATAACCAACATATCCAGGAGGTGCACCAACTAATCTACTTACTGAATGACGTTCTTGATATTCACTCATGTCAATACGAGTCATAGCATTTTCATCATCAAATAAATATTCAGCAAGTGCTTTTGCTAACTCTGTTTTACCAACTCCTGTTGTACCTAGGAATAAAAAAGAGCCGATAGGTTTATTAGGATTCTGTAAACCAGATCTAGAACGGCGTACAGCATCAGAAACGGCTTCGATGGCTTCTTCTTGACCAACTACTCGTTTGTGTAACTCATCTTCTAAAAGTAATAACTTTTCACGTTCAGACTGTAACATTTTAGTTACGGGAACCCCCGTCCATTTAGCTACAACTTCAGCAATGTCATCATAGGTAACTTCTTCTTTAATTAAAGAGTTTTCTTGTTGATTAGCTAAAACTTCTTGTTGTTTATCAAGCTCTTCTTGTGCGTCTTTAATCTTACCATAACGCAATTCAGCTACCTTACCATAATCACCATTACGCTCAGCTTTTTCAGCTTCAAGTTTATAGTTTTCAATATCAGTCTTTAAGTTCTGAATGGTATCTACAACACTTTTTTCTGATTGCCATTTTGCATTAATCTCATTACGTTCTTCTTTTAAATTAGCTAAATCGGCATTTAAAGATTTTAGTTTAGTTTCATCATTTTCACGTTTAATTGCCTCTATTTCGATTTCTAACTGCATTATTTTACGATCTAGCACATCTAACTCCTCTGGTTTAGAATTAATTTCCATACGTAATTTAGAAGCTGCTTCGTCCATTAAATCAATCGCTTTATCTGGTAAAAAACGATTTGTAATATAGCGTTGAGATAATTCTACAGCACCAATAATGGCCTCATCTTTAACACGAACCTTATGATGTGCTTCATATTTATCTTTAATACCACGTAAAATAGAAATAGCACTCTCAGTATCAGGTTCATCTACCATTACTTTCTGAAAACGACGCTCTAAAGCCTTATCCTTTTCAAAATATTTTTGATACTCGTCCAAAGTTGTAGCTCCAATAGCTCTCAATTCTCCACGAGCTAAAGCAGGTTTTAAAATATTAGCAGCATCCATTGCACCTTGACCACCACCTGCACCAACTAAAGTGTGGATTTCGTCAATAAATAACACGATGTCTCCTTCAGACTTTGTAACTTCTTTTACTACAGATTTTAAACGCTCTTCAAATTCACCTTTATACTTAGCTCCAGCAATTAACGCTCCCATATCTAAGGAGAAAATTTGTTTTTCTTTTAGATTTTCAGGAACATCACCTCTAATAATTCTATGTGCTAACCCTTCTGCTATTGCAGTTTTACCTGTACCAGGTTCACCAACCAGAATTGGGTTGTTTTTAGTTCTACGCGATAAAATTTGTAGTAATCGTCTAATTTCTTCATCACGACCAATTACAGGATCTAATTTTCCGTCTTGTGCTAACTGGTTTAAGTTTTTAGCATATTTATTTAAAGAGTTGTATGTCTCTTCGGCACTTTGTGATGTTACACGATTTCCTTTACGTAACTCCTCAATAGCTGCTTTTAAACTTTTTTCAGTAACACCTTGGTCTTTTAATACTTGTGCTATTTGACTTTTAGATTTAAAAATAGCTAAGATTAAATGTTCAATAGATACATATTCATCGTTCATTTTTTTAGCGATGATAGATGCTTCATTTAATGTTTTATTAGCTTCACGAGAAAGCATTAAATCAGCACCAGTAACTTTAGAAAAGCTTTCTAATTGCTTATCTAATACTTGCTGTATAACATCGACATTTATATTAAGTTTCTTTAAAATGAAAGGAAGTACATTTTCATCGACTAAAAATAAAGCTTTGAAAATGTGTTCATTTTCTATAAGGTTGTTACCATAACTTTGCGCTAATTGTTGCGCTTGCTGTATGGTTTCTTGTGATTTTATTGTATAATTGTTAAAATTCATATCGTTTTATTTTTTTCTCTGTAAAAGTCAAAATCAGTACCAATTGATTTTTAAAATAAAAAAGAGACATTTTGTCTTTAAAAAATGGGTTTTTATGACTTTTTGACTGATGTAGTGGTAGTTAAGAATAATTATGTTAATAAAAATAAGAATTTTATGGGAGTATTAAACACTCTTTTTGGAAGAAAAGATAAAAATAAAGAGGGAGAAGAAGCGTTTATCAACTGGATTCCTTTAACCTCCTTAGATCAAATAAAGGAGATAAAAGAACGATCTAAAAATGAACCTGTAGCTATTTTTAAACATTCAACAAGATGTGGCATAAGTAGCATGGTTATTAAACGTTTTGTAAACAGTTTTGATGAGGATCTAAAAGATTTTAAAGTGTATTATCTAGACTTACTTAGTTATAGGGAAATTTCTAATGAAATAGGGTACACTTTTCAGGTTTTACATCAATCACCTCAGTTGTTGGTAGTTAAAAATGAAGAAGTAATTTCACATGCTTCTCATTATGATATTGCTCGTATTGATTTGAAGAAATTTTAAAAAAGATGCCATTTTTAATGGGATTTCCTTAAATACCTCGTATTTTTGCATATTTCAAAATTATAGAGATTTGAGTAACGAAACAGCAACTTCACAACCAAAGAAAGGAAAAAATCTATACGATTATCAAAAAGAAGCATTGCACAAAATTTTCAAAAGTTTTGAGAATGCCCCCGAAAATTACCATTTACTTTATCAACTACCCACAGGAGGAGGAAAAACAGTTATTTTCTCTGAAATTACACGTCAATACTTAAAACATTATCAAAAGAAAGTATTGATAATGACGCACCGAATAGAATTGTGTAAGCAAACAGCAAAAATGCTTAAAGAGTTTGGTGTAGTAAACAAAATTATAGACAGTAAAGCAAGTTTAGATGACCAAGATGAGTTTGATTGCTTTGTAGCTATGGTAGAGACTTTAAACAATCGTTTGAACGACGATATGTTAGATATTTCGGATGTTGGTTTAGTAATTATTGATGAGGCACACTATAACTCATTTACTAAGCTATTCAAGTTTTTTGATAAGTCTTTTATATTAGGTGTAACAGCCACTCCTTTAAGTTCAAATATAAAACTTCCTATGAAGGATAATTATGATGAGCTTATAGACGGAGAAAGTATTGGTGCTTTAATTCAGAATGAATACTTAGCAAAAGCTAACATCTATTCTTATAATGTAGGGTTAACTTCATTAGAAGTAGGGGCTAATGGTGATTATACCGTAAAATCATCTGAAGATTTATATACGAATACAGATATGCTTTCTAAGCTTTTACAAGCTTATGAAGAACGAGCAAAAGGAACAAAAACCTTGATTTTTAACAATGGTATAAATACATCACTGCATGTGTATGATACTTTTAAAAGAGCAGGTTATCCAATTGCACATTTAGATAATACGAATACAAAGAAAGAACGTGATTTTATCCTAAAGTGGTTCCACAAAACTCCTAATGCAATTATTACTTCGGTAAGTATCTTAACAACAGGATTTGATGAACCATCAGTACAGTCAATTATTTTAAATAGAGCAACAAAATCGTTAACATTATACTACCAAATGATTGGTCGAGGTTCTCGTATTTTACCAGGGAAATCAGAGTTTAATGTAATTGATTTAGGTAATAACTTCCATCGTTTTGGACCTTGGGGAGCAGATTTAGATTGGCAAAAAATGTTTAGAGCACCAAATTTCTATTTAGATAACTTATTATCTGATGAAGAAATAGAAAGTGACTTTAGATATGAGCTACCTGCAGATGTAAAAGCAGAGTTTGCAAATTCTGAAGATTTATACTTTGATGTTAAAAAAGTATACAGAGATACCATACAAGGAGGAGAGTCTTCAAAACGAGTGTTAGAAAAATCAATAGAACATCATGCAAAAATGTGTGTTGAAAATAGTGAAGATGTTTTTGATGCGTTAATCTTAGCTAAAAAGTTAGGAGGCGATATAGATGATAGAATTTTTAGATACTCTAAA
Organism: Tenacibaculum sp. DPLXC6; assembly: GCF_056815515.1. Classification (NCBI taxonomy): domain Bacteria; kingdom Pseudomonadati; phylum Bacteroidota; class Flavobacteriia; order Flavobacteriales; family Flavobacteriaceae; genus Tenacibaculum; species Tenacibaculum sp. DPLXC6. The sequence continues at coordinate 552,931 of NZ_CP141806.1, read as the reverse complement.
TGTATTTCAAAAAGCACACATAATTTTATCGACTGGTTGCAAGATGACTATCGTAAAAAGCTAAATAGTTATTTACGCAGTAATTTTGATGAAGTGTATGAGGAAATTTATGGATATCCACCACCAGAAGAAGAATAAAAAATAAAAGAAAATAAAAATCCAGTTCGAAAGAACTGGATTTTTTTATAATTATACTTAGGTTAAAGTATTATTTGGCTGGTAATACTTTACCAGAACATTCACCAAAACCAATACGTATTTTTTCATTTTTACAGTAACCGCGCATAATAACTGTATCGTTATCATTTATAAATTTACGCTCGCTTCCGTCATTCATTTTTATTGGATTTTGACCTCTCCAAGTTAACTCTAACATAGATCCAAAGCTATCTTGAGTTGGTCCAGAAATAGTCCCACTTCCCATCATATCACCAGCATTTACAGGACATCCGTTAACAGTGTGGTGTGTTAATTGTTGTACCATTGTCCAGTACATGTACTTAAAGTTAGAATTACATACAACTGTTTCTTCTTTACCTTCTGGTTGAATAGCCATTTGTAAGTTAATGTCATAACTATCCTTTCCTTCTTTCTTTAAATAAGGTAAAGGCTCATAAACTTGCTCTGGGTTATCTACTCTAAAAGGCTCTAAGGCATCTAAAGTAACAATCCAAGGAGAAATAGTTGAAGCAAAACTTTTTCCTAAGAAAGGGCCTAAAGGAACATATTCCCAAGCTTGGATATCACGAGCAGACCAGTCATTAAATAATACCAATCCGAAAATATATTCTTCTGCTTCTTCAATAGGGATTCTTTCTCCTAAATCATTTGCTACTGTAGTAATAAACGCCATTTCTAATTCAAAATCTAATAATTTTGAAGGTCCGAAATTTGGTTTAGTTTCACCTTCACTTGGACGTTGTTGTCCTATAGGGCGACGGATAGGAGTTCCTGATGGTACAATTGAAGAACTTCTTCCATGGTAACCAATAGGAATTTGTAACCAGTTTGGTAATAAAGCATTTTCAGGATCTCTAAACAAGCTTCCTACATTGGTAGCATGTTCCTTACTTGCATAAAAATCGGTATAATCTCCTACAGAAACAGGAAGTTGCATTTCAACTTCGTCCATTCTAAAGATTATCTTGTCTTTGTGTTCAGCGTTATCTCGTAGCTTACTATTTTTTACATCAAAAATATCCGCAATTCTATTACGAACTAAACGCCAAGTTTTACGTCCATCAGCAATAAAATCATTTAAGGTATCTTGTAAGAAGATATCATCTGTTAACGGAATTCCATCAAAATATCCTAATTGGTGTAAGGCACCTAAATCGATTGCATAATCACCAATTCTTGTACCAATCGTTATAATATCATCTTTTGTAAGAAAAACCCCAAAAGGTATATTTTGAATAGGAAAATCTGAGTCTTCAGCTACAGTTAACCAAGATTTTCTATTCGGGTTATTAGCAGTTATTTCCATTTATCGTTTTGTTATATTTTTCATCAAACCTACATATTTTTTTCAATTTACCCCAAAAAGATGAGTAAAAAAAATACTAAAGTATTTTTGTAGATACTTCTTGTAAAATCCATATAATTTGAATAATAAAATTAGTACTTTTGGCTACTTTATGTAACAACACACAACATGCAAAAAGATCATCAAATATTTGATTTAATTCAAGAAGAAAAAGAACGTCAACTAAACGGTTTAGAGTTGATTGCTTCTGAAAATTTTGTAAGCGACCAAGTAATGGAAGCTCAAGGATCAGTTTTAACAAATAAATATGCTGAAGGATACCCAGGTAAACGTTATTATGGTGGGTGTGAAGTAGTAGATATCGTTGAGCAAATTGCGATTGATAGAGCTAAAGAATTATTTGGAGCTGAGTATGTAAACGTACAACCACACTCTGGAAGTCAGGCAAACACAGCTGTTTTTGCAGCATGTTTACAACCAGGTGACACTATTTTAGGCTTCGATTTATCTCATGGAGGTCACTTAACACACGGTTCGCCAGTAAACTTTTCAGGAAAATTATACAATCCAGTATTTTATGGTGTAGATAAAGAAACTGGATATATAGATTATAATCATTTAGAGCAACAAGCTAAGGAACATAAGCCTAAATTAATTATTGCAGGTGCTTCTGCGTATTCTCGAGATATAGACTTTAAGAAGTTTAGAGAAATAGCAGATAGCGTTGGTGCTATTTTAATGGCTGATATTTCTCATCCAGCAGGGTTAATAGCTAAAGGGATTTTATCTGATCCATTACCACACTGTCATATTGTTACTACAACAACTCACAAAACGTTACGTGGGCCTCGTGGTGGAATGATTATGATTGGAAAAGATTTTGAAAATCCATTCGGATTAAAATTAAAATCAGGAAAATTAAAGAAAATGTCTACATTGATTAACTCTGCGGTATTTCCAGGAAATCAAGGTGGACCATTAGAACACGTTATTGCTGCAAAAGCTGTTGCTTTTGGTGAGGCTTTAACAGATGAGTTCTTAGAATATCAAATTCAAGTAAAAGAAAATGCACAAGCAATGGCGAAAGCATTTGTGGCGAAAGGATATGAAATTATTTCTGGAGGTACAGATAACCATTGTATGTTAATTGATTTACGTAACAAAAAGATTACAGGTAAAGCTGCTGAAGATGCTTTAGGAAAAGCAGAAATTACAGTAAACAAAAACATGGTTCCTTTTGATACTGAATCACCATTTGTTACTTCTGGTATTCGTGTAGGTACTGCTGCAGTTACAACTCGTGGCTTAAAAGAAGAAGATATGGAAGTTATCGTTGATTTAGTTGATGAAGCATTAATGAATGCTGAGAACGAAGAAGTATTAGAGGCAGTAGGAGAGAAGGTATATGATTTAATGCATAATAGACGTTTGTTTATTATGTAGAAGAAGTCTCTTCTAATAAGTATAAATAAAAAGGTCGCTCTAAAACACTTTAGAGCGACCTTTTTTTATTCGTCATTATCTTGAGCTCGTTCAAGAATTTTTTCAGGAAGTGCCTTTTTAGCTTTGGCTCCCATTTTCTTTAACTTTTCTACACTGGTAATTAAGTTTCCTCTACCTTCTACCAATTTATTCATTGCAGCAGCATAATCGGCTTTGGTACCATCTATTTTTTTACCAATATTAACCAAGTCAGCCAATAATCCGTTAAACTTATCATACAAAGCACCTGCTTGTCGTGCAATTTCTAAGGCATTACGTTGTTGCTTTTCGTTATTCCACATGGTATCAATAGTACGTAATGTAGCTAATAAAGTAGTAGGGGTAACGATGACTATATTTCTTTCAAATGCTTTATTATAAAGGGTGTTGTCTTCGTTTAAAGCTACTGCAAAAGCAGGTTCAATAGGTACAAATAACAATACAAAATCAGGAGATTCTATCTTATAAATATCTTCATATTTTTTTTCTGAAAGCTGCTCAACATGTCGCTTTAATGAGTTTACATGCTCTTTTGCAAAACGCTCTTTTATAATATCGTCTTCACTATTTACATATTGTTCATAAGCAGTTAAAGATACTTTTGAATCGACTACCATTTTTTTGTTGTCAGGTAGGTGAATTACTACATCGGGCATGATACGTTTACCTTCATCATTGGTAAAAGATTGTTGAACAAAGTATTCTCTGTCTTTTTCTAAACCAGATTTTTCTAAAACACGTTCTAAGACTAGTTCTCCCCAGTTTCCTTGGGTTTTACTATCACCTTTTAAAGCTTTGGTTAGGTTTAATGTTTCCTTACTCATTTGAGCATTTAATTCTTTTAATCCTAATAATTGCTCCTTTAAAGCAGAATGCATTGAAATGCTTTCTTTTTGAGTATCTTCAACCTTCTTTTCAAAAGTTTGAATTTTTTCTTGAAGCGGATTTAAAATATCCTTTATGTTTTTCTTATTTTGCTCAGTAAACTTATTCGATTTCTCATCTAGAATTTTGTTCGCTAAATTTTCAAACTCTTTGGTAAACTTATCCTGTAGTTTTTCTACTTCTTCTTTATTTTCTTGAAGTTTTAACTGTAAATTTTTAAGTTCTTCGTTTTTTCTAGCCAATTCAAGAGCAGTAAACTCTTTTTCACGACGCAACTCACTATTTTCTTTAGTTTTTTCGTCTAATCTATTTAAAAAGTCTTCCTTTTGTTGAGAAAATGACTCTTCCTTTTCTTTTTTCTGAATTTCAAAATTAGCTTGATGGTTTTGTAGGGTTACAATCTCTTTTTCTAAATCAGAAGTTTGTTGTTTAAACTTTAGTTTAGAGAGTAAGTTTCCAATAACAAACCCAATTAGTAAGGTACTAATAGCAATTAAAATAAGTAAAAGAGTGGTATTCATTAGAATAAATAAAAGTTAATTAAGTGAACAAATATAGGACAAGATAGGTTAAATTTATTTGATTTTTGTAGGGAAAACCGTATCATTGACCTTTATACCTAGTAAATGATATCTAAATTTATATTTCACAAAGTTTTAGGCTGGAAGGTAGTTGGAGATTTTCCAAGAGACTTAAAAAAATATGTTGTTATTGGAGCTCCCCACACGAGCTGGAAAGACTTTCCGATTGCTATTTTAGCAAGAAATACTATTGGAGTAAGAGTCAACTTTATAGGTAAAGCATCGTTATTCAAACCTCCTTTTGGGTTTATTTTTAGAGCTTTAGGGGGAGCTCCTGTTGATAGAAGTAAAAGCACGAATAAGGTTGATGCTATTGTGGCTGTTTTTAATCAGCATGAAGAATTCCGTTTAGCTTTATCCCCTGAAGGAACTCGTGCTAAAGTAACCTCATGGAAAACTGGGTTTTATTATATTGCCAAAGGTGCTAATATTCCTGTGGTAATGTTTGCTTTCGATTTTGAAAACAAGCAAATTATTATAGCGCCTCCTTATTACTTAACAGATGATATGAACGCTGATATGAATCATTTTTATGATTTTTATAGAGATATAAAAGGAGCAAAACCAGAGTTGTTTTCAGTACCTGATAAAGAGTAAAACAAACGTTAAATAGTCTTATTTTCTTGAAAGTTTTACGATATTTAAGTACCTTGTAGAAGGTTTAAAAACAGTAAGATATGAAAAGGTTTGTTTTTTTTATTAGTATAATTTTTGTGCTGTTTAGTTGTGCTTCATCAAAAAACGTAACACAGGCAGAAATAGATAACTTAAATGCTCTTATAGAAAGTAAAACTTTTGAAATAGAAGCAGAATGGGCAGAACCCATGGTTACAAATGCAATGGCACAAATAGCTAATGCAGGTTTGTTACCTATAGGAAGTAATGCAGGAAATATTAATTTAGTGGGAAACAGTAATTTTTTCAGAATGAAAAAAGATACTGTTGCAGCTTATTTACCATATTTTGGTGAGCGACAAGCAGGTGGTTCTTATGGAGGTACAGATATTGGAATTGAGTTTGAAGGAGTTCCTGAAAATTTAGTTGTATCTGAGGATAAAGAGAATAGCTATAAAATTAGTTTTAAGATAAAAGATAAAAATACAACAACTGAAAACTACAATGTTATAGTTAGAATATACCCTAGCTTATCGAGTACTATTTATGTAAATAGTACGCAGAAAAATTCAATTAGATATAGAGGTAAAGTACTTAAAACTTCAGAAGAAAAGTAGAATATTCTATATAATACTGTATTTTTAGTAGCTCATTATAATAATGTATGGAGCTACCAAACTTTAAAAAGTATCTTATTGAAAAAGGAGGGTTATCAGAAGATGATTACCTTCAAATACAGCCGTTTATTTCTTTAAAAAACGTTTCTAAAAGTGATTTTTTATTAAAAGAAGGAGATGTGTGTTCTCATTTCTTTTTTGTAGAAAAAGGTTTGTTACGTTTATATGCCTTAAATGAAGAAGGGAAAGAAAATATTTTACAGTTTGCTACTGAAAATTGGATTGTGAGTGATAGAGGAAGTGTTTATTTTCAACAACCATCAACATATTATATTGACGCTGTAGAAGATACATTAGTCATAATGTTAGACGAGGACTTTATTAATAAAGTGTCAAAAATAAATACTGATTTTAGAAGAAAAAATGAGCATTTGTTACAAAAACATATACGCCAATTATACAAACGTATTAGTCAACTACTAGGAGCATCAGCTAAAAGACGTTATTTAGATTTTGTAAGTATGTATCCAGATATTATGTTACGAGTTCCTCAATGGATGATAGCTTCATATTTAGGAATTACTCCCGAGAGCCTCAGTCGTGTTCGTAAAGCTTTAGCTGAGGAAAACTTCAAACCCAATAATTGAGGTACGAGTTATAATTGTTGATTTACGGTTGTTAGATCATCGTAATTCATTCTTACCATAGGTCAATGCATACCTTTTTTTGTTGCCGTAATTTTACAGTGAAATAAAAAAGGATTTATTATGAGACATTTAAATGCATTAGTTGTAACCCAAAATACATCAATGCCTAAAATTTTAAATTGGCAAGTTTCAACTGTTCCTAATGTCGAGACAGCCATTGAGAAATTATACCAACAGGCATATAACGTTTTAGCTATTTCAAAAGAAACAAAAGAAGTAGATAAAAATAAATTACAGAAGATTATTACTGTATTATTCCCAAATGCAATTTTAGTTGAGTTTAGCAATGAGTCTACACTTTCTGAAAGTGTTAAGAATGGATATTGGTTTAAAAACAAACCTCAATTACAACGTAGTTATTTAGACAATTCATTTGATATTGAATTAGCCAGTAGTTTATAGTAATTAAAAGAAAGGAATTTAAAATGAAAACAAGAAGTATAGAAAAAATAGTAAAACCAGGAACTCCACATTTTGTAGGTGATGGATTTAGAGTTCATAATTTTATACCAGGAACTTCAACAATGCAACGAATGGATCCGTTTATTATGTTGGATTATAATTCTAAATATAATTTTCCTCCAACAGATAAACCAAAAGGCGTAGGAGTTCATCCACATAGAGGTTTTGAAACTGTAACAATAGCTTATAAAGGGCGTGTTGAACATGGAGATAGTGCTGGAGGTGGAGGAATTATTGGTGAAGGTGATGTACAGTGGATGACGGCAGCTTCAGGAGTTTTGCACAAAGAATTTCACGAAACTGAATGGAGTAAAAAAGGAGGAGAGTTTCAAATGGTACAATTATGGGTAAACCTTCCTGCTAAAGATAAAATGAGTCCGCCAAAATATCAAGCAATAGCTAATACAGAAATGGCTAAAATACCATTAGCAGATGGAGGAGGAGAAGTAGAGGTAATTGCAGGAGAATATAAAGGAAACAAAGGGCCTGCATCTACATTTTCGCCAGTTAATATGTTTAATGTAAAGTTGAAGAAAGGAGTAAAAACACAGTTAACCTTTCCTAAAAACTATACTACTGCTATTTTATCAGTTGAAGGTAGTGTTAAAGTGAATGAATCAAATAATGTTTTAGAAGATCACTTTGCATTATTTAAAAATGATGGAGATACATTTACTTTAGAAGCCTTAGAAGATGCGGTAATTTTAGTATTAAGCGGAGAGCCTTTAAACGAACCGATTGCAGCACATGGACCTTTTGTAATGAATACTAAACAAGAGTTGATAGAAGCATTCCAAGACTTCAACACTGGAAAATTTGGGTATTTAGAAGATTAGAGGAATAAAGTTTATTCGTTAGGGATGGATATTTACTTGATAAGCTTGGTTAAGTTGTGCTTATAAGTTCTACCAATAGGAATGTATGTTTCTTGAATTTTGATTCGATTACCTTCTATGACTTCTATTTTTTTAGTAGGAATAATATACGATTTGTGAACGCGAATAAAGGTATTAGGTAATAGTTTTTCAAAGTTACCAAGTCTATCTAAAGTAATTATAGTTTCATTTTCAAGGTGTACCTTCACATAACTACCTATACTTTTTAAATAATTTATAGAGTTTAGAGTTACTTGATGAATTTTTTTATCACCTTTAATAAAAATTTGCTCACCTGTTGTATTGGTGTTAGATACTGATGAAGTGTTTACATCCTGTATAATAGTCGGTTTTGCAGCTTCTTCTATAAGTTTTTTTTGAGCTGTAGCTTTGTTTACTGCTTTTAAAAAACGTTCAAAACTAAAGGGTTTAAGAAGATAATCTAAAATATTTAGTTCATAGCCTTCTAATGCATGTTCTTGATATGCAGTAGTAATAATAATCAAAGGCGGATTGTGTAGCGTACGTAGAAAATCTAGTCCTTTCAATTTTGGCATATTAATATCTAAAAAAATTAAATCTACTGAATGTTCATTTAGGTAATTCATCGCATCTAAAGCAGAATGACATACTTTTACAATATCTAAAACATTGAGGTTCTCACTGTAATTTTTAATTACTTTATGAGCTAAAGGCTCATCATCTACAATGATACATTTCATGCTAAATTTAGTTTTAATTGCACCTTAAACATACCATTACTATTTGTAATGTGCAAGCTATGATTAGAAGGATAGGTAAGTGCTAATCGTCGTTTTACATTCTCTAAACCAATTCCAATTTGTTTGTTTTCAGTAGTTTCAATAAAATTGTTTTCAATAGTAAAGAGCAAGGTTGTTTTAGTTACTTCAAGTTGTAAATTGATAAAAGCATCTTTTTCCATAAGATCAAATCCGTGCTTATAAGCGTTCTCTAAAAATACAATAAGTATCATTGGTGCTATTTGTACATCAAAATCTTTTACATTCTTTTGAAAAGTGACAATACCGCGTTTGTGTTGTCGCATTTTTTGTAATGCTATAAAATTTTCTAAGTAACTCACTTCACTTGTAATAGGAACTTTAGGAGCCTTACATTCGTAAATTGTATAACGCATCATTTCAGAGAGCTTTAAAATAACACTAGGAGTTTGTTTAGATTGCTCAAGTGATAATGCATATAAATTATTTAAGGTATTGAAGAAAAAATGTGGGTTGATTTGATTTTTCAATACCGATAATTCTAATTGAAGACGATCGTTTTCTATCTGTTTTATTTTTGATGATTGCATATACCATCGATAAGAAAGGTGCAGTAAGGTAGAAATTAGTAGAATAAAAATCATACCTGCGATTCCTGTATCTAAACTTGGATTTTGATTTTTCATTTGAAAGAAATGTTCATCCATCCAAGGTTCACCATACCCCATTACCCAACCCCACACTAGAATAAGTATGGCGGAAAAGAGAGTGAAAAGTAAATACTTCTTTGGTACTAAAAATTTAGGAATTAACCAGTAGATATTTAGATAAACAGGAGGAGCTATTAGAAAAAAAACTCCCGACATGGTTTGTAGCAACATCAATCCAAACAATTGAAACGTAAAGGAAGTTTCATTTGTTACAGCCATCATAAAAGCAAGTGTAATACATGAACTAAATAAAAATGATAAATGGAGAAAGAGGCGCTTTTGAAAGGTGTTCATGTAAACAAAAATACTATAAGTAATTAGAATTCACTATTAGAATTAGCAAATCAAATGTTTTTATCAACGAACGACCTGTTTTCATAAACAAACGCCATTTGTAGATATGTAGAAGGTATTGATTTGGCTTTGTAGGCTTTTGGTTAAAAAAAGATTTTTTCTAACGAAGGTTATCATTCTTTTGACATTCATTTAAAATATACAATGATGAAACTAACCATAAACAGTTTATGTAAAACGTATGCTAATGGTGTACGAGCATTAGATAACCTCAGCTTAGAAATAAATAACGGAATGTTTGGTTTGTTGGGACCCAATGGTGCAGGAAAATCTTCCTTAATACGAACTCTGGCGACTTTACAAGAGGCAGATAGCGGAACTGCTTTTTTAGGAGATATAGATATATTAAATAATCCTTTAGAATTGCGAAAAGTACTCGGTTATTTACCTCAAGAGTTTGGAGTGTATCCCAAAATTACAGCCCAACAGCTCTTAACCCATCTCGCCATATTAAAAGGAATTACAGCTAAAAATGAGCGTAAAGATTTGATAAACTATTTATTACAAAAGGTAAATCTTTATGAAAAGCGAAACAAAGCAGTAAGTGGTTTCTCAGGAGGTATGAAACAACGTGTAGGAATAGCACAAGCACTAATAGGAAACCCTAAACTAATTATTGTAGATGAACCCACTGCTGGTCTTGATCCTAGTGAACGAAATAGTTTTCATAACCTTTTAGCTACAGTAGCTAATGATGTGGTTATTATTCTTTCCACTCACATTGTTGAAGATGTTAACGAGTTATGTGAAAAGATGGCAATTATGAATCACGGAAAGATTATATGTCAAGGTGAACCTAAAAAGGTAATTGAAGAGATACATAATAAAGTTTGGCAGAAAAGAATAGAACATCATGAACTGGAAAACTATAAAACTCATTATGAAGTAATTTCAAATAAAATGGTAGGAGGTAAGCCTTTAATTCATGTACTGAGTAATGAAAAACCAGAGATAGGATTTGAGTCTGTAGCTCCTAGTTTAGAAGATGTGTTCTTTACTAAGATCAATGAGGCGAAAAAGAACAATGTAGCTGAGTTAATTTAATAAACCAATAAGACGATGTTTAAAACTTTTTTTTTCAACGAAATAAAGAATGGAGTTAAAAGCTCTATGCTGTATATATTTTTTGTGATGTTTACTGTAATTGCAGCAGTCGGAGTGGTAAATGAAGGAATAGCGTTTGGTGGAGCAACAGGAAGTGTATACAGAAACGCACCTTATGTAATTACTTTTTATACTGTTAAATTATCAATGATAGCACTTTTGGTTGCCACAGCCTATTTTAATAATGCAGCATTACGCGATTATCAACATCATTTTAATGAGATTCTGTTTGCCTCTCCAATTCGAAAAGTAAGTTATTATTTTGGACGTTTTTTAGGAGCCTTTTTGCTGTCATTATTGCCTTTACTGGGAGTGTTTTTAGGCTTTTATCTAGGAACAGATTTTGCGTTAGAGAGTAATGTTTTACCACAAGACTCTATAGGGGTGTTACAGCAAGGAGTTTTTATGAATAACTTCTTACTTTTTGTGATACCTAATATGTTTGTTTCTGGAGCTATTATTTTCGCTATAGCACACAAATATAAAAGTACTGTAGTTTCTTTTATAGCTACGATTATAATTATTGTAGCTTATTTAATATCAGCAACTTTAATGAACGATATACATACTGAAAGTTGGGCAGCTATGTTAGATGTTTTAGGAGGGAATGCATACCTTGTTGATACTAAATATTTAACACCTTTAGAAAAAAATACTGAAGTAGTGTCACTTTCAGGGTGGTTATTTATGAATAGGCTATTTTGGATTGGAATAGGAGTAATTATTTTGATAAGTTCTTATTATTCTTTTTCATTTGTTTTGAAACAGAAACCTATAAAAAAGAATTCTCGAAAAGCTAAAGAAGTAAAGCAAGAATTCAAACAGCCTTTGGTACATTCTGATTTTAATTTTTCAACTACAATTTACCAGTTTAGAAGTTTTTTAAAGATGAATTTATACGCTATTGTAAAAAGCAATACGTTTAAAATTTTACTCTTTTTTGGAGTTTTAATTTTACTGAATAAACTGTCAAATGGTTTTGAGTATTACGGACTTCAATCATACCATATAACCTCTAAGATGATTGCTTTTAACAGACCTATAAGTATGATAATAGGTATGATTATTTTAGTTTTTTTTAGTGGTGAATTAGTTTGGAAAGAACGTAACAGTAACATTGCAGGAGTGCTTGATGGAACACCACACAATTCTTTAATACTACTTTTATCTAAAATCAGCGCATTAGTAGTAATCAATATCGTTTTTGATTTACTATTAATAGGAATTTCGATATTGTATCAGATGTTACATGGAGTTTTTAGCGTACAATTAGGTGTGTATCTATTAGATATGTTGTATTCAGGGGTACCCATATACATTACTTGGGCTTGCATCTTAATAGCTATGCAGATAATTATCAATCACAAATATTTAGCATACTTTACTGCTATTTTATGTATTTTCTTATTTGAGTTTTTAGTAGTTGATGCTTTAGGAGTTCAATCATTTATGTTGAATTTAGGGTTTTCTCCAGAATACATTTACTCTGATATGAATAAGTTTGGTCCAGAGTTACTAGCTAAAAATTGGTTTAGTTTGTATTGGGTATCTTTTGGTGTTTTGCTGGTGACCATTACTAGTTTACTATGGATAAGAGGAAGTATTAAAGGAGTTAGAGCTCGTTTTCGATTGGCATTCAAACGAATCACACCAAAATTTGTACAAGCCTTTATAGGTAGTTTGGCTTTCTTTTTATTGGTCTCTGGGTATGTATATTACAATACTCAAATACTAAATAATTATTACAGTGTTGCAGAGATTAAAGACATGCAAGTAGCCTATGAAATTAAATATAAAAAGTACGAACAAATTCCACAACCTACAATTACAGCTATCGACTATAAAATAGATGTATATCCTTATAAGAGAAATGTATCTGCTACCAGTATTATTACAATTAAAAATACCAGCGACAAAGCTATAGATTCATTACATTATTCACTTTCTTATTTTGTTGATGAAGGAAATGAAGGAATAGAATTAAAAAAGTCAAAATGGATTAAAAAGATCAAAGTACCTAATGCTAAGTTAGTATTGAATGATAAAGAATTAGGGTACCAAATTTTTAAGTTACATACACCATTAGAACCAAGTGAAACTATAAAGCTAACTGTTGATACTAATTATCAAAGCCAAGGGTTTGAAAATAAAGTGTCAAATATTCGCGTAGTTAAAAATGGTACTTTTTTCGACTCTACTGCAATCTTACCTACTTTTGGTTACGAACTATATAATGAGTTAGCTGATGATAAAGACAGAAAAAAATATGGATTATCATCACGCAAAAATCTTCCCGATTTGGACGACAAGGATAAATCCTACCTTACACGTAATTATATTACAGGAGGAACATCGTCATGGGTAGATATAACCACACAGATAACAACCTCGGAAGATCAAATAGCTGTGGCTTCTGGAAGTTTACAAAAAAAATGGACTATTGGTAATCGTACTTGTTATCAGTATAAAAATGATCATAGTTCATTAAACTTTACCAGTTTTATGTCAGCGAAATACGAAGTAGCTACTAAACAATGGAATTCTGTAGATCTTGAAGTGTATTATGATGCTTCACACGATTATAATATTGATATAATGCTTGAAGCTTTAAAAAAGTCGCTAGAGTATTATACCGAGCAATTTGGTCCTTATATGCATAAACAAGCACGAATAGTAGAAATCCCCAAATATTACAGTTTTGCACAGGCTTTTCCAGGAACAATACCATATACAGAAGGAGGTGGATTTGTTACTAATTTGAGTAATGCGAATGATAATAATGTTATTTATGCCTTAGTTACCCATGAAATGGCGCATCAATACTGGGGGCATCAAGTGGTAGGAGCAAAAGTTGCTGGAGCAACTATGCTATCGGAAAGTTTTGCAGAATATTCTTCTCTTATGGTTTTAAAAAACACCTTAAAAAGTGATGAGAAAATGAAACAGTTTTTAGCATATGACTTTGAAAAGTATTTACGTGGTAGAGGGGTAGAATCTCAACAAGAACAACCTTTACTTTATGTAAAAGACCAAAACTATATTCATTATGGTAAAGGAAGTTTGATATTGTATGCGTTACAGGAATATATAGGTGAAGATAAGGTTAATACAGCTTTAAGATCATTTTTAAACGCTTATAAATATCAAGAAGCACCTTATCCTACTAGTTTAGATTTTTTAAAGTATTTAAAACCACAAATACCTGAAGAATTACAATACTTGCTTAAAGATTGGTTTGAGGAGGTAACTTTATATGATTATAGCTTAAAAAATGCTACATATACAAAACTAAACAATGGGAGTTATAAAGTGAATTTGATAATTGATGCTAATAAGATAAAAGTAGACAGTTTAGGTAAAGAAAAAAAAGTAATGCCCTATAATTGGGTAGATATAGCTCTCTATACTAAAGACAAAGAATTATTAATAAAACGAGTATTGTTTAACCAAAAAGAAATGCGTTTATCTTTTGAAATAAATGAACTACCAAGCAAAGCAATTATTGATCCAAAACGATTGTTGATAGAACGAAATATAGAGGATAATGGTAAGATAATGAGTGTTTTATAGCGATAAAATACAGTGAGTAAAACCTTGTAGATAATTAATAATCAAATATTTGAAGTAATAATAGTATCTTTAAAAAGTATATAGAATAGAGGTTATAAAACACTAAAACAGATAGAGTTACTTATGTCTAACACAAAACTAATAATTGAAGAGCGAGCAGCAAATATTGGAAATTTTCTAGTAGGTCGTTTGTTACCATTTCGACAAAAGCGAATGGTAGGTCCTTTTATTTTTATTGATCATATGGGACCAGTAAAGCTTACCGAAAATGATAACTTAGATGTAGCAATGCATCCTCATATAGGATTATCAACACTAACTTTTTTGTTTGAAGGTGCTATTGTACACCGTGATAGTATCGGTACCGAAATAGAAATCACACCAGGAGCTGTGAATTGGATGACAGCAGGAAAAAGAGTAGTACATACTGAAAGAACTCCCGAACGGTTAAGGAATTCAACCAAAAAGCTTCATGGATTACAAATATGGGTGGCTTTACCTTTAAGTGAAGAGCAATGTGAACCTTCTTTTACACACGTTTCTGCGGATGAGATTCCTAGTTGGGAAGACGATGGAGTACAGTTTAAGCTCATTGCCGGAAAAGCCTTTGGTAAACAATCACCTGTTCCAGTATATAGTCCATTATTTTTTATTGAAATTAAGTCGAGTAAAACACAAACAATCACTATTGGAGATCATTTGTTTGGTGAGAGCGCTTTGTATATTCTAGAAGGAAGTATTACTAGTGATGGACATATTTATGGAGAAAAGCAGTTATTAGTAGCAAAAGATAGTACTTTATGCGCCTTTGAAATAGCTGCTAATTCTACCGTGTATATTTTTGGAGGAAACCTTTTTCCTGAAGAACGTTTTATCGAGTGGAACTTCGTAGCTTCTAATAAAGAATTGATAGAACAAGCGAAAGAAAATTGGAAGGGTAATAAATTTCCTTCTGTACCAAACGAGACAGAGCGAATCCCCTTACCAGAACAGCGACGTTTTGGAGGGTAATGAATAATGTAATTAATAACAATTATATGAAAACAGGTAGATTAGAAGCATTTAGCGATGGTGTTTTAGCCATTGTAATTACCATTATGGTATTAGAAATGAAAGCTTCAGAAGATACTACATTTAAAGGACTATTATCTGTAGCTCCCGTATTTATAAGTTATTTACTTAGTTTCATTTATTTAGGAATATATTGGAATAACCATCATCATTTAATGCAGGTAACGCAAAAAGTAAATGGTACAATTTTATGGGTAAACTTACACTTACTCTTTTGGTTGTCTTTAATTCCATTTACTACTAGTTGGGTAGGAGAGCATGGTAATTATAATGAAGCCTTACCTGTAGCTATTTACGGATTTGTTTTGCTCATGAGTGCAATAGCTTATTTCATTTTAGAAAGAGTATTAATTAAATACCATGATGATAATTATGCATCATCTAAACTATGTGCAAATGGATTCAAAGAGTATACTTCTTTAATTTTATACCTTTTAGCTATACCATTAGCTTATTTATATACATGGATTGCTATACTGTTTTATGTAGTAGTAGCATTTTTTTGGTTAATTCCTGAAAGAAGGTTAGAAAGTTTTGTTGAGGATAATTAAAAGTAAGGTTTTTCCATACTAAAATTATGGTTTTTTAACTGTTGAACTTTTTTTTAAAAGTTAATTTAGGGACGTAAAATAAATATTTTAACCCCCAAAAAACTTTATAATGAAAAAAGTGATTTTAAACGTAGAAGGATCTCAAGAATTAACAAAAACAACATTAAAAAATATTAAAGGTGGAGGACCTTTTCCTTTCCCTAAAGAATGTGGAGGAGACGGTTCTTATATCTATCAAGATGGAGTAAAGGTTTGCTGTTATCGACCTACAACTATGGATTATATTTGTTAATCCTTTTTAAAGAATATTTAAAACTGCTTAAGGAACCCCTTAAGCAGTTTTTTATTACAAGCCTAACTTATTCATTTTTCCTTTTTCATACCTACTATCTTCGGCAGGGTAGCGTAAAATGGCCTCATATTTTTTAGAATCCTTAGCTAAAGCATAAATTAAACTTTCGCCAGCATAGTTAGGAGTTTGATTGTAGATAGGATCGGCATAAGCTTCTTTGGTAGAAACGATAGTCCAACCTTTTTCTTTAAATAACTGTATTAAATCATCTATAAATAATGCAGCAGCAAGGTTATGGTGCAGTAATACGTTATGCTTAATATGTCGCCCGGTAAGTTCAAAAGAGATTTTTTCATAAAACTGAGCACGATTCCAGATATGTTCCAAGTAAAATTTTCTAAACTTATTGATGTCAAAAGAAGAATCTGTACGTAGTTTTTTAATCAAACGACTATCTATATACCAATCAGAAGCATCAATAGTTACATATCCATTTTTATAGTTTTGCTCTTTTAAAAAGTTACGAAAAGATTCAATTTTTTCTTTCGAGTTTCCTTCTTTAAGGTATGGAAACCTAAAGTACTTTTGATAATTAGAGTATTGTTTAATAAGGCTATCGTTTTTCAACAATTCATTTTTAAATTGTTCAAAAGTTACTTTTGGGCTATTATAATTAGGATGTGTATAGGTATGATTCGCAATACTGTGTCCGTCATTATTCCAAGATGTTAATAAGTGTTTACCTCTTTTACTGTTTTTACCTTCTCCTTTTACAAACAAAGTAGCTTTTACCTTGTTGTCTTTTAATTTTTTTAGTAACATAGAATTCCATTTTTCAAAAGAATATCCAGGTCTGTCACCTAAAGTACCATCATCAAAAGTAAAACTGATAGATTGTGCATATATAGAACTATATAATATAGAACAAAATGTAATCAATAGGAGGTTAAGTAAGAATATGTTTTTTTTCATGTTCTAATCTTTCTTAGTAATGTTATTAAACAGAATTCTCCCACAAATTTTATGGGAGAACTGCTTTTTGTTTTAATAAAAGATAATTATTCTTTAAAGAAATTTATAGGATTTACTTGTGCTTCTTTATAGTGTACTTCATAATGTAAGTGCGATCCTAATGATGCACCAGTGTTACCTACATACCCAATAACATCTCCTTTTTTAACCGATTGATTTTCTGTAACATTAAACTTTTGTAAGTGTGCATACCATGTTTGGTACCCATCACTATGTTCAATTACAATTAAATTTCCCCATTTGTTTTGGTCAGCAGCTTTGGCAACAACACCATCAGCAGTAGCAATAACAGGTGTTCCTATAGGTGCTTTAATATCAATACCTTTGTGCATCATTTTTTTACCTTTTTTTAACGGATTTCTTCGCTTTCCGTAGGTATTACTGATGTCATTTTTACTTTTTCCTTGCACAGGAAAAAGAGTGGGAGGGTCAAGAACAAACTCTTTAGCTAACTGGGGAGTTGTACTTGGTAAGAGTTTTTTAGTTGTGTTTGGCTTGGTAAACGCCAAACAAAGACTTGCAGCACCCATAATGAATACTGAGTAGGTGAGTTTGTACACCTTAGCCGTGGGCTTCTTTGTGATCATATCTATTCGCTTTTTGATTACTGATTGATTAAAATAACTATACAAGTTATTAGCTGGTGCTGTTTCTTTTTCAATGTTTTGTAAAAGAGCCTGTAGGTAATTGGATGTTTTAATTGGTCCGTTCAATACCCAGCTATCTGCTTGATATTCGTGTATCGCTTTTAACGATTTTCGATAAGCATATACTAACGGATTGAACCAAAATAAGACAATATAGGCTTCAGCAAATAGCACATCTATAGAGTGTTTTAGCTGCACATGTGCTTTTTCGTGTGCTATTATCAGTGTACTTTCTGTAGGATGCACATGTTTAGAAATGAATATCCAATTAAAAAATGAAAAAGTACTGGTATGATTGGTTTGTATGAGTTGATAGTTGTTTTCCAACGTAACTCCTGATTGCTTCTTTAGTTGAAATAGTAACCAAAGGGAATGTAACAGTCGCAAGAATACTAACAAGCTACCTAACAAATACAAACCAAAAAGAATGGTTTTAAAATTATAGGTTTGTGTACTTGTTTTTTCAATAGTATCAACTAATACCGTTTTGCCGTTGGTAACAAATTCGTTGAACTGTGGAATTTGAATTATGGTTGATGATGTTTCAAAAGTTAACAGATACGATAGAGGAGCTAACAAAGCTACTATAGGTATTAAAAGCAATATAAATCGGTTTACTTTATGAAATGTTACTCGACTACCTACAATGATATAAAGTAGGTATAGGCAAGAAAATACCAGACTGCTTTGAATGAGATAAATTAAAAAACTAGTCATTTTTTTCTTTTAACGTTTCTATTTTATCTTCAATAAGACTCTTAATTTCTTCTAATTCGGTTAGGTTAAAGTCTTCATTTTCTGTAAAAAACAAAGCAAACTTACTTTTAGAACCGCTAAAAAAACTTCCAATCACATTTTTAAAATGTTTTTTAAAATATTGTTCTTTAGTAATGGTAGGAGCGTACTGTCGTACTTTACCAAAGGTTTCAAAATTTAGAAAACCCTTTTTTACCAAAACACGTACTACGGTTGATATAGTTGTATACGCAGGTTTAGGTTCTGGGTATTGTTCTACAATATCTTTTAAGAAAGCTTTGTTGAGCTTCCATACATATTGCATTACTTGTTCTTCTGCTTTTGTAAGTTCATTCATGTAGCAAATATAGCACTATTTTGTTACTATAACTATAATTATAGTAATGAAACTATTTTTATAGTCGTTAAAGTTTTGTTAAGTGATTATAAGACTAGTAAACTAAGAGGATGGGTGAAATATAAAAGTAGTAAAGTTTAGTTCAATAATTTATCGATATTCATTTTATACATTTTTCCTATGGGAATACTATGATCTCCTATCAGAATTCTATTACCCTCTATACTACTAATATGCCTCTTGGTTACTGCAAATGATTTATGCACTTGTAAAAAATCATTCTCTGGAAGTAATAGTAATACATCGGATATTTTTTCTCTTATAGTAACAGTAGTATCAGTGGTCACTATTTTTGTGTAGTTTCCAGCAGCTTCTATAAACTGAATCGTATCAAGTGTAACTTGAATGTATTTTTTATTACTACGAAGAAAAATACTGTTGGTGTTTTCAGTATTATTTTTTGAGATTCTTTGTACTTGAGTATTTTGTGAAGTACCAATAACTTTGTTTACAGCTTTTAAAAAGCGTTCAAAACCAAAGGGTTTAAGTAAGTAATCAACTATGTTAAGCTCATAACCTTCAAGGGCAAACTCTTTGTACGCTGTAGTAACAATTACTTTGGGAGGGGATGCTAAGGTCTTTAAAAACTCAAATCCTTTTAGTTTAGGCATGTTTAAATCAAGAAAAATTAAATCTACCTGATGTTTATTTAAATACTCTAAAGCTTCAATAGCATCATAGCAATGCTTTTGAAGTTCCATTGTTGGTAATAAATCGCAATAACCCTTAATAATATCGTGAGCAATATGCTCATCGTCTACAATTAGATATTTAATCATAAGTTCTTAATATTTAGGTTAGCGTAATAGACGTCTCCAGTTTTAGAAGTAGTTAAAGTATGATTTTTAGGATACACTAACTCTAATCTTCGTTTTAAGTTTTGTAAACCAATACCTTCATCTTGATTTTCTCCCGAAGCATCAAAATTATTCTCAATTTCAAAATGTATAGCATTTTGGTGAGCCTTTAAAGTTAAACGTACGTAGGCGTTGTTTCTTAAACTTTCGACGCCATGTTTAAAAGCATTTTCTAAAAGAATAATAAAAAGTAAAGGCATCACTTTATAATCGTTATCTGATATATCAGTGTTGAATTGTATATCAATAGCTTTATGATACCGCATTTTATGAAGTTCGATGTAATTTTGTAAATAGGTTACTTCTTCAGAAAGTAAAACGGTGTCTTTTTCACCATCATAAACACTATAGCGCATCATATCAGAAAGCTTTAAAATAAGTTCTTGCGCTTTTTTAGCATCTTTACCTACCAGACCATAAAGGTTGTTAAGTGTATTAAAAAAGAAATGAGGATTTACCTGACTTTTTAGATGCATCAATTCAGTTTTAGTTTTTTCATTTTTTAGTCGAATGATTGATTTTATTTGCTTAAACAACCAATAAAAGAAAGTAGAAAATGCCACTAAAAAATAGAGAGTTATAAACTCTACAAAGCCTTCTAGCTTACCAAAAGTATCATTAAAAGCGACAATAATTATACCTATTAAAACAAGAGATATTCTATAAATACGCTTAAAAACAGCCTTCTTTCTATCCGTAATATTAAAATTCATAAGTCAATATTAGTCAAATAAAATACGCCTCACAAATTAGTTGATAAACATGTTTTCTGTAGGGATAAACATGCAGTTAACTGTGATAAAATACTTTTATAGCCTTAAGGTACTATTTGTATCACACAACACAGTAGGTTCATCACATAACTTTTAATAGTAGAAGCTGTATGGGTAGGTTTGTTCAATATCAATTAAACACTCAAAAAAAATGAACAGTTTAACCATTAATAATTTAAGTAAAACCTATGCAAATGGTGTAAAAGCACTACAAAATGTATCGTTAGAAATACCTAAAGGAATGTTTGGTTTATTAGGTCCTAACGGAGCAGGAAAATCAACGTTAATGCGAACTATTGCCACTTTACAAGATGCTGATAAAGGTTCTGTAATGCTTGATGATCTGAATGTAGCGAATGATAAGAATTCCGTGAGAAAAGTACTCGGATATTTACCACAACAGTTTGGTGTATATCCAAAAGTATCTGCTGAATCCTTATTAAATCATTTGGCAGTATTAAAAGGAATTACCAATAAAAAGGAGCGAGATGAATTGGTAAAAGCATTATTACATAAAACAAATTTGTATGAAGCTAGAAAACGAAATTTAGATGGTTATTCAGGAGGAATGAAACAACGTTTTGGTATTGCCCAAGCATTATTGAATAGCCCTAAATTACTTATAGTTGATGAACCTACTGCGGGATTAGATCCTGCTGAGCGTAATAGATTTTACAATTTATTAAGTGAAGTTGGTGAAAACACCATTGTCATTTTATCAACACATATTGTAGAGGATGTTAAAGAATTGTGCACCAATATGGCTATCATCAATCAAGGGCAAGTAGTATTAAAAGGAAGTCCTTTAAAACTAATAGGAAACCTAGAAGGCAAAGTATATCAAAAAACAATTAAAAAGCAAGAATTAGAGCAGTATAAACAAGAGTATAGGGTTATTAATGAAAAGCTATTCTTAGGAAAACCAATCATAAATATTTTGAGCGAATCTGACCCTAAAAATGGGTTTACTTCTGTACCTACTGGATTAGAAGATGTGTATTTCTCACAAATTAATAACTATTAATACAAGTAAAGTTATGTGGTACGAAATATTCAAATTTGAACTAAAATATAGAGCTAAACGTCCTGAAACGTATGTATTTTTTGTGTTTCTCTTTTTGTTTTCAATCGTAGGTGTCGATTTTGTTTTTCAAGGAGTAGAAATAGGGATGATGAAAAAAAACAGTCCATTAATCATAGCTAAAACCATGGGGGCAATTACAGGGATTTTTATGATTATGGCATCTATGATTATGGGAGTTCCTATACTTCGCGATTATCAGTATAATATAGAGGCATTGCTATTTACAAATCCCATTAAAAAGCGTGATTATTTAGTAGGACGATTTTTAGGTTCATTTACGGTATTGTTAATCATCTTTAGTGGAATACTGTTTGGAATGATGGTAGGTGAGTATCTACCTTGGCATAAAGATATGTTACCGTTTAACGCTGCTACTTATATACAATCGTTTATAATTATTGTTTTACCCATACTATTCTTCGGAGCTTGTCTATTTTTTGTATCAGGAATGTTGAGTAGAAAATTGTTAGTTGTTTATACACAAGGTATCATTTTATTTGTGGTCTTTTTACTAACTAAAGCAATAACAAATGAGTTTTTACAAGCAATTTTAGATCCTTTTTCATTAACTAGCTTAACACAGGTAGCTAAGGATTTATCAGCTGTAGAAAGTAGTGTATTTGATATACCATTTAGCGGAGTATTGTTTTACAATAAGTTGTTTTGGAGCTTATTAGGAGTAGTTGTCTTACTTGTTGGTTATCGTAAATTTTCGTTTAGTTTATTAACTAAAATACCAAAACGAAAAAGAGAAAGAATACAAAACAAGCAAAAAGGTTCTGTAAAAACAAATTATCCAATTCCGAGAATACATATTCATTATAATTTTAAAACACAGTGCTTACAGTTACTAAAGCTTTCTCAATTTTATGTCAAATCACTATTAAAGGAAACATCATTTTGGGCAATTGCTATTTGTGGAATTATCATTATTCTTATTAACTCTGTGAATTTAGGAACTGTTTACGATGTAGATAGTTATCCAGCAACCTATTTTATAGTAGAAGAATTACAAGAAATGTCGATGTATTTTTTCATCATCATTCTTATATTTTATTCAGGAGAACTTATCTGGAAAGAACGTACAGTCAAACTGAGTTTGATATACGATGCTACCTCTATTTCCGATACAATTTCTTTAACCAGTAAGTTTATTGCTCTTATTGTTAT
Source organism: Tenacibaculum sp. DPLXC6 (assembly GCF_056815515.1). NCBI lineage: Bacteria > Pseudomonadati > Bacteroidota > Flavobacteriia > Flavobacteriales > Flavobacteriaceae > Tenacibaculum > Tenacibaculum sp. DPLXC6. The sequence continues at coordinate 530,113 of NZ_CP141806.1, read as the reverse complement.
TTATATAGTATTGATGTTGAGTTTGATTGCTACAGGAATCCTGTTTCAGATAGCTAATGGGTACTATCAGTTTGAGTTAGCTATTTATTTTTTCGGATTCTTTGTAGAAATATTACCTTTCTTGATACTATACACTTTTGTAGCCTTTTTCTTCCAAGCAATTAGTAATAACAAATTTGTTGGTATTTTTTTAGTACTTCTTTTTTTCATCGTGAATATTGCTTCAGAATATTTAGGGTTTCAGCATAGTTTATACAAGTTTGGAGGTAAGACGCTAGGTACGTATTCAGCAATGAATGGTTATGGACACTTTTTACAACCTTATTTGTGGGTTAAAGTCTATTGGTTAGTGTTTGGGGTTATATTGTTAATCATTAGTGCGTTATTAATAACAAGAGGTACTGAAACTCATTTTATAAAACGCTTAAAATCTTTAAAATACCGAATAACAAAGCCTCTAGCAAAGTATTTAATTGTAGCAAGTATATTCTTTGTGAGTGTTGGAGGTTATATATTTTACAATACTAATATTCTTAATGATTATTGGACAAATGCTGAAGAAACTGCCTTTAGAGTTAACTACGAAAAAACATTAAAATCTTTTGAATACCTTCCACAACCAAAAATTACAACGGTAAACTTAAAAGTAGAACTGTATCCTAATAGGAGAGCTTATGAAGTTGAAGGTTATTATATGCTGAAAAACACGTTTGATAAACCTATAAATGAAATTCATATACAAAAGCTAATCGCATCTCATGTGCAGTTAGATTCTGTAAGTTTTGAAGGTGTTAGGATAAAAAAGACAGAGTACAATCCATTTGAATATACCGTTTACACCTTGTCTAAAGAGTTACAACCTAACGACTCTATAAAGATGAGCTTTAAGCAAAGCTATAATCCAAAAGGGTTTACTGATGAAAAGAGAAAAACTCATATAGTACACAACGGAACGTTTTTTAATAATGAGGAATTCCCTACAATCGGTTACAATAGAAAATATGAGCTTCGAGATACAGACGAACGAGCAAAATTTCAGCTAAAACCAAGACTGAATAAGGTTAGGAGGGAAGACACTCATGAGCTTGTAAATGCACGTTCAGGGAGTGATTCTGACGGAATACATTTTGAAATGATTATTGGTACAGCTTTAGGTCAAACAGCGGTGGTTCCAGGGAACTTAATTAAACAATGGAAAGAAGGAAAACGTAACTATTTTCATTATAAAATGAACCAGCCAATGATTAATTTTTATAGCGTTGTTTCCGCAAGATATGTTACTTTAAAAGATAAGTGGATTTCTAAAGACAAAACAGTCGATTTGGAAATTTACTATCACAAAAAACACGATTATAATCTGGATAGAATGATGCATGCTATGAAAAAGTCGCTCGATTATTTTAGCACTTATTTCAGTCCGTATCAGTATACCCAACTACGTATTATGGAGTTTCCTAGGTACGCAGAATTTGCACAATCTTTTCCGGGTACGATTCCGTTTTCTGAAGCAATTGGTTTTGTGTTGGATATTGATGACGAGAAAGATGTAGACATGGCTTTTTATGTAACAGCACATGAAGTGGCACATCAATGGTGGGGAATGCAGGTTGAAGCAGCCAATGTACAAGGAAAACACATGATTTTAGAAACGTTGTCTCAGTATGCAGCCTTAATGGTGTTAAAAAACAATTATCCGAAGGAAAAAGTAACACAGTTTTTAACCTATCAAGATGAAGCGTATCATAGAAAACGAAAGAAAACTAAAATGCCAGAACCTTCTTTAGCATTGGTAGGAAATCAAGACTATGTGTATTACAACAAAGGCGCTTTGGCAATGTACATCCTACAAGATAAGATTGGAGAAGATAAAGTGAACTTGGCATTACAACGATTTATTGAAGATTGGAATACCTACAGCGGAAAAATAAAAGTAACCACGAACAGATATGCTACAACCAAGGATTTATTACATTACTTAAAAGAAGTAACTCCTAGCTCGTTACAGTACCTTCTTCATGATTTATTTGAAACCGTAGATAGCAAAGAAATTGTTTTATAGGAACAATATATATAGATAAAGAAAGTATTAAACCATCTACGGTTTAATGCTTTCTTTCTTTCATACTTCTTTTTTTAGTGGACAATTGAGCAAGTTTATTAGCATAACTATGAACCTTTATTTGGTAAAAGAAGTGGTCTTTGGGTTTATTTATTTTGGTGTTTAAACCAGATATCAGTAAAAAGTTTCATTATTTCCTTAAAATCTATAATTCATCCGGTTTTTCAATTAATATCTTTGTGATAAAACTTATTTTTTGATTAAAGAATTCAAAATACAGCAATTTTTAAAATACTTTAATATAGAGGGAGGTAAGAGTGATATTATACATATCACAAAATATAGTGAGCATCATAATCTTCGCTTATCTTCGGAGGCCATTTTAATTGATTTTTATTTTTTAGCTTTAAAAACAGACTTTGAATCTGTTGAAGATTTTGGTAAAACTGAGTTTGATAATAGTAGAAATTCATTTGCCTATTTTGATACCCCCGAAACACTTGTAGAATGGAATGTTAAAAAACCATGGAAAGGCTATCATATTTTAATTAACAAGAAAGTTTTTAAAGACTATGCAAAAACTTATAATTTTTCAGGATATGATAGGCACGAGGCTTTGTTCCTTAAACAAGAAGAAGAAGATTTACTAGCTGATATTTTCAATAAAGCCTATAGAGAGTATTTAAAAGCAAATTTTTCAGAAGAAATATTATTATCGTATTCTAAATTAATTTTATCCTATATCCATTCGTTTTACAAAAGACAGTTTGAAACTCGACAAGAGATTTACAATAAAATTGTTTCAGAATTTAAGACTCACTTAGAAATTTATTTCAATGATAAAAAAGAAAACTATGAGTTACCAACGGTAAGTTATTTTGCAGAAAAAGCACATCTTTCAGCCAATTATTTTGGAGATGTTATCAAGCATTTTACCGGACGTCCACCAGTAGAACATATTCATGATCACATTATTCGTCTTGCAAAAATAAAACTAACAGAGCCGAATGCTAATATCAGTGAGGTAGGATATAGCTTAGGTTTTGATTACCCAACATACTTTACCCGTTTCTTTAAGAAAAAAACAGGTTTTACACCTTCAAAATTTCGTAAAAAGTAAAAAGTTTCATTCTTACCGTAATTTGTTTAACAGCCTAGTTTCTATTGTAGGATACTTTTGTAGAGTAATTAATAAATAACTCAAAAATAAAGTACAAGTAGATGAAAAAAGTATTGATAGTTAATGGTTTTCAACCCAATGCCTTTTCGGAAGGTAAGTTAAATGCATCTTTAGTTGAAAGAGCAAAACAACAATTTGAAGCAAATAATTTTGAAGTAAAAATAACAAATGTGTCTGAAGAATATGATATTGACGAGGAAGTAGAAAAGCATGTTTGGGCAGACATGGTGCTGCTACAAACACCTGTAAATTGGATGGGGATAACCTGGGGATATAAAAAATATATGGATGAAGTATTTACAGCAGGAATGACAGGGAAATTATGTTTATATGATGGTCGAAGTGAAGAAAATCCACAGATTAATTATGGAACAGGGGGGAGTTTAAAAGGATCAAAATACATGCTTTCTTTAACATTCAATGCACCCAAAGGAGCTTTTAATAATAAAGAAGAATATTTATTCGAAGGAAAATCGGTAGATGATTTGTTTTTTCCTCAACATATGAATTTTAGATTTTTTGGCATGACAGCTCTTCCAACTTTTGTGTGTTACGATGTATGGAAAAACCCAACTATAGAAAAAGATTTCAATCGATTTGAAGAACATTTATACAAATTTGTAATAAAGGAAAAGGCAACAGCTTAAGCTATAAACACTAAAATTAAAAGGACGAGAACTCAATACTATTGAGTTCTCGTCCTTTTGTAGTGTATAGTTTTATAACAATAATTCTATTTAGACTTCTTTTTTTGATTGGGCATCATTTCTTCTGGGAACGGGAATAAAATTGTTGAGTTTTTCTCCGCTGCTATATTAGATAATGTTTGATATAAACGTAGTTTAATAGCCGAAGGTGATTGATCTATAAGTTTACCCGCTTCTAAAAGTTTAGAAGCAGCTTGCTCTTCCGCCAACGCAAGAATAATACGTGCCCTTCTAGAACGTTCTGCTTCAGCTTGGTTAGCCATCATACGACGCATGTTTTCAGGTAGTTGTATATCTTTTATTTTAACATCGTTTATTTCAATACCCCATTCTTTGGTTTCTAGCTCTACTATCTCTTTAATATTTTTTCCCATTTCTTCTCGTTTGGAAAGTATGGTATCTAATTCAACCTTACCGCAAACATCTCTAAGTGCAGCTTGTGCTAATTGGGTAATGGCAAACTTGTATTCTTCCACTTCTAAAACAGCACGTTCAGGATCGTTAATTTTGAAGAAAACAACTCCGTCAATACTACAAGGCACATTATCTTCGGTCATTACTTCCTGTGAATCTATATTAAAGGTAATTACACGAATATCAACTATTTGAATGGTTTCAATAAATGGGATAATCCATCTAAACCCAGGATTTAAGGTTTTTATGTATTTACCAAACCTAAATTTAATAGCTCGCTTATACTCAAAAATTATACGGATTCCGGCAAGTAAAAATATAGCTAAAATTCCGAAAAGGATTGTAAATCTATTCATGGCTATAGTATTATAAATGTTACGGTATACTTAAAGAAAAAGTCAATAAAACAAAGAGGGTAGAGTTATTACTTTATTATTTCAAATTACACTAACTTAATAAGTGTAATAACATGATCCTTATAAATTTACGAATTTTTAAGAGTAAATAAAAACATAACAACTTTTATGTTTTGTAAATCAACATATTAACTAAGTAGTATTATAAACTCTATAAATGAAGAATTATGGTTTTACCGTAACTCTATTATGGTTTTTAACTCTTCTTATTATTTGTAGTTATTTAAATTTGAAGAACTTAAAACTTTATATGATGTTAAAAAAGATTACAAATTTAGGTACTTCCCTAAACAAAACAGAACAAAAAACTATTAACGGTGGTGGTGGAATAAGAGAATGTGAGTTCAGTGCGGATCCTAGTACCGATTGGTGCTGTCATTTACCAGATGGTTGTCCTTCTGATAATTAACAATACTAAATAATATAAGCGGATTAAAAATCCGCTTTTTTGTTGTGTTAAAGAATAAAGCTACAGTTATGCTTGCTTTTTAATAACGTATCTGTTTAGAGAGTCTTCAAGTTTCTGAATCATTCTTTTTCTAAGTTTTTCAGGTTTCAAAACTTCTATGCTATTACCAAAGCCCAAAATTAAACGTTCCAATTCATAATTAGGAATTACTAAAATATTAAAGATAGCCCCGTCATCAGTATATTTTATTAACCTTTGAGATTTATGAAAAGGTTTTGTGATAACATAAGGAGTATTTGATTTATCTACCCAAAAAGCAATACGTTGTGGTTTAGTGTTTGAAACAGTTACACCAACAACATCTTTATAATAAACATCACCATTAATAGCTTTATCTATATATGTTGTGTTTTCAACTTCTTCTATAGAATTTATACGATCTAAAGCTAAAGTTGTTTCCTTACCCTTTACCAATGCCAATAAAAACCACCTATTATTAAACTCCTTTAATAATTGTGGATGCAAGGTTATTGTACTAGCTTTTTCTGCTTTAAAAGACTGATAATTTATCTTTAATACTTTTTTTTCCTGTATAGCATTGTATAAAGGATCTATAAAAGACAAGCCTTTTAGCTGCTCGTTTTTATCTAAATGAATAATAGCCCTATTGTTTTTTTGAGAAGAGTATACTGAATCTTCTAAACGTTGTAGCACTCCATCCATTTCTTTGAATAAAGAAAAGTCTTTAAACTGACGTAATACTTGAATAGCATCATTCATCACTTTCACATCGTTTTCAGTCACAGGAATATTCATAATGGAATACCCTTCTTCAGCATAACGGTAATATTTTCGTTGATACACTTCAATCGGAGCATTATACCCTAATTTATCACTACGCATCAATTGAATATCTAACTGAACCGTTCTCTTACTTACATAAATATCTTTTCCTTCGTATTCATACAAAGCATCAGAACAAGCATCAATTAAATCATTCAAAGTCCAAGTACGCATTGTGTTTCTCAAGCATTGATCAATTGTTTTGTATCGAATTAGGGCATTTTTATTAGAAGCCATTTTATAATTTTTTAGTAAAAATGATAAATTCTTTTTTGGTACGCAAAAAGATTGCGTAATACAGTGAAATATTTGCAGTGTGATTAAGAAAAAGAAGTCGTTTAAGTGGGAAATTGCTATGAATATAAAAATATTTAAAACGTAGAAAAATGAAGAAACTAAAAAATGAATATAGAAATCAAGATGAAGCTTTACCAAAAGCTATTATTTGTGATTTAGACGGAACTTTATCTTTGATAAATAACAGAAGTCCTTTTGATGGTAGTATGTGTGAACAAGATTTACCTAATGTACCTATTGTTAGTTTAGTAAAGAATTACCAACAATTGGGATATAAAATACTTCTTTTATCAGGTAGAGAAGCTAAATATCAACCAGAAACAGAGTCTTGGTTAAAAAAGCATGAAATAGCTTATGATGCACTATGGATGCGTAAATCAAGAGATAATAGGAAAGATGCGATTATTAAAGAAGAGGTATTTAAAAGAAAAATAGAGCATAAGTACTTTATTGAGTTTATTTTAGATGATAGAAATCAGGTGGTTGATTTATGGAGAAAAGAATTAAAACTACCTTGCCTACAAGTATTTTATGGTGATTTTTAAAAAGATATATTATAATTTAAAATCAATCTAATAGATAAAATCAACTAAAAATATCATATTTGCAGCAGTTCATTGAAATGGCTTAGAAATTTTATGAGATATGTAAGGCAATAGTGTTTTACATAATTTATAAAATACAATACTAATGAATTGGAAAATTCAAAAATTAAATAATGGAGAAACCATTATTTCAAAAGAGCCAGGTAATTCTATGTTACCTATTTTAAAATCTAAACAACCTGTAAAACTAAAACCAATAAACTGGGAAGATTGTAAGGTTGGCGATATTGTGTATTGCAAAGTTCGTGGAAACTGTTTTACGCACCTAGTAAAAGGAAAAAACAATAAAAGAGGTTTGTTAATAGGAAATAATCATGGAAGAATAAACGGATGGACTAAGAATGTATATGGAATAGTAGTAGAGATATTACCAATGCCATAGGCATTTTAAGAAAGAAAAAAAGAGAATGAAGGTTCTCACATATTTTATAAATTAATATAACAAAATTTAACCTATGCTAATGCAATTCATACACATATCGGACGCTCAAAAGCGATTTTTATGGAGTTATCAATAAGGTTATTGTAGTATAAAATCACTAAAAGCGTCCAAATTATATAATTTGGACGCTTTTTTTATATAAAATTTCATGTCTTTGAAATCAACATGTAAAATGCTACATAGCTTACAACCAAGAGGTTACTAATCTGAAGAAATTTGGACAGGACACTTATATACCTAAACCAGTATAAGATCTTGATTTTCAGTAAAATAAAATCATTTTAAACTTGTGTAATTCAAAAAAGGCTCACATCTTTGCACCAGTGATTTTTATACCGAGAGCAATTGAAGTGTAAACATACTAAAACAACAAAATAATAATTTTTAAAAACGAAGTAAACATGTTCAAATATCAATTAAACATAAGTACAGTAAAAGAACCAGGTTCTTTTGTACACATGCTTCGTGATTTTCTTCATACATAGAGATAACAAGAATTTATATATGAAAAATCCGAAGCCTCAATAACGTTTCGGATTTTTTTATGCTACACATTTCCGTATAGTTTCAATTTCCGAAGCAAAGAGAAAAATATTGATACAAAGCACTAATTAGAAAATTGGTGCCCAACCTTATAATGTCTCAACATGGGAAATAAACTAAAAGGAAAAGATCTAATCAAATTAGGTTTTCCAAAAAACAATAGTATAAATATTGCCTTAGGGCAAATTAACCGATACAGAAAAAAAGAAAAGAAAGAACGCATTTTAGAAGAAGCGAAACAAGTACTGCTTTATCCAGAAAAATATCAAGGAAATGCTATTTGGGGTAAAGTTGCTGAAGGTTTAACCAAGCCTGTTGAAATTAAAATGCATCAGTTAAGAAATACAAGAGCACCGTTTTCAATTTATGGAGAAAATGAAATTGATGAACAAGCTAAGTTTCAGTTATACGATGCTTTAAAATTACCTATAGCAGTACAAGGAGCTTTAATGCCAGATGCACATTCAGGGTACGGATTACCCATAGGTGGCGTGCTTGCTACAGAAAATGCAGTAATTCCATATGGAGTAGGAGTAGATATTGGCTGTAGAATGGCATTGAGTATTTTTCCGATGAAAGCCTCTTATTTAAAAGGTAAACAGCATCAATTAGAAAATATCTTGAAAGAACATACCAAGTTTGGAATGTATGAAACACATGATAAAAAGCAAGATCATGAAATTTTTGAACGTAGTGAATTTCAAGATATCCCTTTACTAAAACGGTTAAAAGTAAAAGCATATAATCAATTAGGAACTTCAGGAGGTGGAAATCACTTTGTAGAGTTCGGAAAGGTAACTATAACAGATGAACACAATGAATTTAACGTGCCTGTAGGAGAATATATGGGATTGTTAACGCATAGTGGATCACGTGGATTGGGAGCAAACATTGCAAAACACTATACTTATTTAGCGAGTAAACAATGTCCGTTACCTAAAAACGTACAACATTTAGCATGGTTAGATTTAAATACGCACGATGGACAAGAATATTGGTTAGCTATGAATTTAGCGGGTGATTATGCAAAAGCATGCCATGATAACATTCATAAACGAATAGCAAAATTATTAGGTGTAAAACCATTAACTATGATTGAAAACCATCACAATTTTGCGTGGAAAGAACAAGTAAACGGAATTGAGCGTATTGTACATAGAAAAGGAGCAACACCCGCTAATAAAGGAGCATTAGGTATAATTCCGGGATCTATGACTGCACCAGGATACATTGTTAGAGGTCTAGGAAACCAAGAGAGTTTGCAATCGGCATCACACGGAGCAGGAAGAAAACATTCAAGAAGAAAGTGTAAAGAGAAATTTACCAAAAGTGATATTAAGCATCAATTAAAAATGAACGAAGTTACGCTCATTGGAGGTGGAGTAGATGAAGCTCCTATGGCGTATAAAAATATCAAAAAAGTAATGGCAAATCAGCAAGAATTAGTAGAAGTATTAGGAACCTTTACACCTAAAATTGTACGAATGGATAAGTAAAACAACAATTGTCATTATGATGGAGGAAACAAAATGAAGTAATCTGCTTATTGATTAACAGATTACTTCGTTTCACTCGCAATGACATGAATAGAAAATTAAAATGGACATAAAAATAATACAATTTACAGCAGGTCGTGGACCTTCAGAATGCTACTGGGTAGTAGCAAAAGTGCTAAAAGCATTTATAAAAGCTGTAGTAGAACATAAGATAACGTATGACATTCTTCATAAAGAAAGTGGGATAGAGAATGGAACCATACAATCAGTAAGTGTTCAATTAAAAGGAAATAACCTGTCTTTATTTTTAAAAGATTGGTTGGGAACTATTCAATGGATAGGAAAATCAACCTTTAGAAAATACCATAAACGTAAAAATTGGTTTATTGGTTGTTTTGAATTGGAATATAACAATGAGTTAACCATACAAGAAAAAGACATCGAGTTTAAGGCAATTAGAAGCTCTGGACCTGGTGGACAACATGTAAATAAAGTAAGTTCTGCTGTACGAGCAAAACATAGCACAACAGGAATTCAAGTATTGGTTTCGGAAAGTCGTTCACAGCATCAGAATAAAAAAATAGCTGTACAACGTTTAAAAACCTTGATAGCAAATCATAATATAAATCAATTACAAAACACCATAAAACAAGAGTGGGAAAACCATTTAGACTTAGAAAGAGGAAATCCAGTAAAAGTATTTGTAGGAACTGATTTTAAAGTTAAAAACAACAAAAAAAGATTTAAAACAACACGTAATCAATTAAAAAGCGATTTGCGTAAACAATTATATTAAGATGAAAACATTAGCAAACAATTACATATTTAAAGCATTAGATGCTTTTCCTTATGAATTAGAAGAAACAATGGAGGCATTAACATATGCTTTGGCATATGAAGAAAAAAATGTAGTAGCGTTGTGCTTAATGGGACGCATTTATGCAGAGCACTTAGGTGATTTTGAAAAAGCAAAACTGTATTATACTGAGGCTTTAGCAGAAAATATGCATGCTTTTAACGTATATCCACATTACATCAATGTGTTATTATGGCATGAAGACTATGAAGAAGCTGAACGATTCATCGATTTTGCATTAACCGTAAAAGGTTCCGACAAAGCAATTTTATATGTAGGAAAAGCCCAATTATATGAACAGAAAGAAGCGTATAAAAAATCATTACAAATTTTAAAACTTGCTAAGAAACATACGTATAATGGTGATTACATGAGAACTGTAAGAGAACATATAGAACGTGTAAAGGATAAGCTTCCTAAGAAAAAGAAGAAAAAAAGTAAGAAAAAGCAAGAATAATTTTTAGTACGCAAAAACATTGCGCAACACTGTGTAATATTTGCAGTGTAATTATGAAAAAGATATTTGAAGAGAGATAAAATGCTAAGAAAACCTCATTATAACAAAGAGTATAGTGAGGTATCCATAAAAGTTCATTTACATATTATAGATAAAAATATCAAGCAAGTCTTGTTGCGTGTTTCTGTATAGCACCATTGTATACATTCTTACAGTATTTGTATTAGAATTGTATATGCAACTAGTCTTGAAGGTTTTGATTATTTGCCAAAAAATAATCTCACTCTATGTACGCAGGTTCGAATCCTGCCATAACGAAAGTTATGTAGTTCAACTAGGTAGAACAATAGATATTTAAAATTCGTGGGTTCGAATCCCACTATCCGAAAGGATATGGCGGAGTGGTCAAACGCACTGGATTTCGGTTCCAGTAATTATGGTAAGCCTTACGGCATGTCGGTTCGAGTCCGACCTCTCGACTTGAGTAAAAGTCATCAGGAAGCTCATCACCTTGTAAAACTGATGAACCAAAAGTGTTGAATGTTTAATGAGTTTTTAAATAAACACTTATAAACGTACTTTGAAATAATAACCATTACATAAACAGTGTATTGAACTTTAGTATGTCAGTTATAGTATTAATTAGTATAACCCATGTAGTAAACAACAATACAAAAGCTATGAAATCTTATTATTTCCGTAGGCTTATAAGCATTAACATTCAATACTTTTTACAAAAACAAACAAATTTCTCCATGGTGAGAAAACAACGTATAAATAATTAAAAACAAAAAGATTATGAAAAGAATAACAATTAATCAAGGAAAAGTAGGATTAGTATTTAAAAAAGGAGATTACATAAAAGTAATCAAAGCGGGTACACATTGGTTAGGATTTAATCAAACAGTAACAGTATATGATTTAACAAAAGATTTTTATACATCATTAGCTTTAGAAGTATTGTTACAAGACACAACTTTAGCAGAAATGTTAGAAGTTGTTGAAGTACAAGACAACGAGTTAGTTTTTATGTACGAAAACAACAACTTTCAAAGAGTTTTAAATGCGGGAAGACACGTTTTCTGGAAAGGATTTATTACTAGAACCTTTCAAAAAATAGATATAAGCAAGATTGAGATTACTGAAAAAGTAGATACATCTTTATTCAATAATTATGAAGTGAGCAAATATGTTAGAACTTTTGAAGTTGCTGCCTACGAAAAAGCTGTATTGTTAGTGAATGATACCTATCAAAAAACATTGGTAGGAGGGACGTATAGGTTTTGGAAAAATGAAACAACTATTAAAATAGCGAAAGTAGATACCAGACAATTGCAATTAGAAGTTGCAGGTCAGGAATTGTTAACCAAAGACAAAGCAAATGTTAGAGTTAACTTTTATACACAATATAAAGTAACTGATATTGAAAAAGCATTGTTAGCTAATAAAGATTATGAAAAACAATTGTATGTAAATATGCAATTAGCATTGAGAAAATATGTAGGACACTACACATTAGATGAATTATTAGCCAATAAAGAAGATGTTTCTACAGCAGTTTTTGAAGAAACAAAGGAGAGTGCTGAAAAATTAGGTGTAATAATTCAAGGTTGCGGAATTAGAGATGTTATTTTACCAGGAGAAATGAAAGAAATCATGAATCAGGTATTGGTAGCACAAAAGAAAGCCCAAGCAAATATTATTACCAGAAGAGAAGAAACAGCATCTACAAGAAGCTTATTAAATACTGCTAAATTAATGGAAGACAACGAAATGTTGTTTAAATTAAAAGAAATGGAGTATGTGGAGAAAATAGCCGATAAAATTGGAGAAATTACAGTTACTGGAAACGGAAATGTAATTAAACAGTTGAGGGAAATATTTGTAAATAAATAAGTCATTAGTTTCTAATGGCTTATTTATTATAAAGAATTTATTAGTTTTTGTGAGAGTCAATCATCCTTTCTGAGCAAAATATTTAAAACCACTTTGCTTTAATGGTCTTATATTTAGTTCTTCCGATGGGAATACGTGTTCCGTTTTTCAACTCAGCTATATATTTACTTCCAGATTCTACAATAATACCTTTTATTTCAGATACCTTAACTAAGTATGATTTATGAACACGTTCAAAGGAAGATGATAGCAGTTGTTCTAGCTTTTCGAGTGATTTATCATGTAGCTTTTTTTTACCATTTTTTAAAAAGAGTTCTGTATAAACACCAGCTCCTTTAATATAAAGTACATCTTCAGCTGATATAAGCTGCACTTTGTTTCGTTTTTTTACCGCTAAAAACTTTATCGTATTTGTTGTTGCTTTTTCTTTTGTATTAATCCGGTTTAAAGCTTGTTCTAACCGATCTCTATTAAAGGGTTTGGGTACAAAATCTAAAACTCCATATTCAAAAGCAGTAATTGCCTGATCTTTATAGGCAGAAATAATAATTGTATGAAATGATTCAGAAACTACAGTAGTAAGCAGATCAAAGCCACTGTCACCGTTAAGGTTTAAATCTAGAAGAACAAGATCCAACGGATTATTTTCAATAAATCGTAATGAATCATGAAGTGTGTTAGTACATTTTAACGAGTGTAAAGTATCACCAAAAATATCACGAGTCATTCGTTCGATTCTTTTGGCAATTCGTGATTCATCTTCAACAATTAAAATGTTCATTTTCTTAAGAATATATTTTTATAGTATTTTTCCAACCATGATTTACAGGTTCTGAAGTAAATTCCCATTGTTCTTGATAACTCTCAGTAAGTCGGGCTTTAATATATTTAATCCCAGTACCTTCTTTTTTAGTATTCATTTCTCGTTTCACAGGAGTAGCAAAGGTTAAAAATGTATAGCATTTATAATCACTTTTCGATTCAAAAATGAGTTTAAACTGAATACTGTTATTTTCTAGAGGCAAGCTATGTGTAATACCATTCTCCAATAATGTATGAAAAACCCCAGGCGGTATTTTTTGCTCAATATCAATACCTTCCTCTTGCCAAGTATAGTTTATCTCCTTTCGATATTCCATAATCTCAAGATGTGAACGACAAAGTGCTATTTCTTGGTTGATAGGAATTAATTTCTTGTTTTCTATCTGATTAAAAATATCAAATTCATTAGCTAAAGCTTCTATAAATAAAACACCTTTTTTAGGACTTTCTTCTATCCAATCTATCAATGAGGTCAGTGTATTCATTAGAAAATGAGGCTGAATATTTTTTTTCAACAATTCAAGTCGTAAACGTGTAGATTGCACCAAAGAGTTTTCATAAGCCAATCGTTGTTCTTTGATTCTGAGAGAAAGTAAATAAAACATCCCTAGAAGAATAAGGCTGAAACCTGCAAAAAGACTTTTATTAAAAGGAGCAATAAAAGCTATGGGAAGTGATAATAGAAAGGTTAACATTACGAGACGCGCACCTTTCATCTTTTTATAAACTCCAAACATTACTATTCCAAATGAAAAGAACCACATACTAAAAATCATGTTATTGGCTGTCAATTCGTAGACATACCTCGATAGGAAAAAGAATAATAGAATAAGAGTATAAATGGTCAGCAGTAATTTTCGTCTTGGGAAAGGAAACTGCATAGAAAAGTAGAGTGGAATTAAAAAAGAAATACTAAGCATAAGAAAGCTTATAATCCGTAAACGTGTAACATGCATACTGTAATGGATAGGCACATAAGCTTTCATAAACTCTGCTAATATCAAAGTAAAAAAGAGGAAGCAACTAATACTAAAAATTAGTGTTGCATATTCCTTTTTATCGCCCAAAAAAAGAAATAGAAAATATATTGATGCGATAAGAAATGCTCCTGCAAAAATGTGCATATAAGAAGTTTCAACGAGTCGATTAGTTAATAGGTCATCATAATAATCAATATTCATTTCCCATATGCCAGCATGATTCCTAAAATAATGAAGGCTTACGCGAATAGCTAATAGATGCTCTCCCTGTTGTGTTAGATGTGTAGGGATGCTATGAGTAGTCCACAAATTTCCTTCAGGCCCTAAAACTGCTTCTTGTCCTGGATTCCCATTTTTACCAATCAAAACTCCATCCCAAAAAACTTCATACTCTCCATATACATGCAATTGAATACCATATGGATGTAATAATTCAGGAGCTTTTAAAATATCGATAGGAGTTCTAAGCCAGAAAACTCGATCATCTTCTATTAAAGGATTTCCTGTCTTCCAATCTTCATCATTCCAATTTTTTGTAGCCCATTCTTGTTGATCTCCTACTTTAAATACTGTTTTATGTTTTTTGAAAGCAGGCTTTTGAGCGCAAGAGTTCGCTAAAAACAACAAGCATATTAAAAGTAAATTATACCAAGGTCTAAAGTTCATTTATATTGAATTACAGACGCAAGATAATCATTATAAGATGTCTTCTTAGAGCTGTTTATTAAACTATAGAGCAGTTCATATAATTTAGATACCATAAGTGAGAAAAAAAAGTATTCTTTGTATGAAACAAAGCCATTTTGATAGTTATAAAAAACATTTGAAGTTAAATATACTTAACGAACAACGTATGAAAACTAAAAATTTAAAATTAGTAAAAGCCTTAACTTTTTTGACTTTATTACTAGGAAGTATTGTTTATTGTCAAGAAAGTAAAACTTCATTATATACAATTGCTTACGGAGCAAAAGGAATTTGCTTAAGCAATGCTGAGGGAACCTCAAAAATTAGACTTACTAACGGTAATCATGGTTATCCAGCTTGGTCTCCAGATGGAAAACACATAGCTTGGTATGCATACCATGATGGAAAAAAAACGTGGTCAATTCATACCATAAATAGTGACGGTACAGATAGTAAGAGATTAACTCATGTAAAAAATAAATGGGATAATATGCCAACATGGTCACCAGATGGAACAAAAATTGTTTTTGCCAGAGAATATAAAGATTCGGCTAAAGTTTGGCACCCAGAAATATGGATTATGAATTCGGATGGTAGCGAACAAACTCAAATAAAATCACTAAGTGGTGGAGGTCCTTGTTTTATGCCTGATGGCAGACTCCTTTTTCACTCGGAATTTAAAGATAAAGAAAGTGAGATAAGTATCACTGATATTGAAGGTAAAAACATTATTCATTTAACAGATGATGAAGCAGAAGACTGGGATCCAAAGATTTCACCAGATGGCAAAAAAATAGCTTATTCATCTAAAAGAGATGGAAACCATGAAATTTATGTGATGAATATAGATGGTTCTAATCAAAAACGATTGACAAATAACAATGTTGATGATAATGGTCCAACTTGGTCCCCTGATGGTTCCCAATTAGTTTTTCATTCAAATAGGGGAGAGCATGCTGCTCTTTACATTATAAATATCGATGGTTCTTCAGAGAGAAAAATTATAAACAAAGGCTCGCAACCAGCCTGGTTTACTACATCTACACAAGAAAATATTTCTAATTTTCCTCCTATTAAAGATCGCTATTTTGGAGAAAAGTCACCTGGGTTAATTCCTAAATTGTTTGCTCCAAACCTTCTTTCTCCTGATGGACTTTTTGAAGGAGGTGGTTTCTCACCAGATATGAAGGAGTATTATTTTACTAGAAAAAATGGAAAGTATAAAAAACGCACATTTTTTGTTATTCGATATGAAAATAATAAATGGGGGAATGAATCTGAAACGAATATAAAATGGCCGGGGTTCTCTAAGGATGGTACTATAATGTACGTTGGAAAGGAATATAGAAAACGAACCGATGCGGGTTGGTCGGAATTCAAAAGCCAAGGAGAATTCTTGAAGAATCAGGCACATGGTCTCTCAAGATCATCTAAAGGAACCTGTTATTTTGGTTTTTATGCAAAGGAAGACAAGGGAAATGGATCTATCCGTTTTTCAAGGATTATAGACGGTAAACATGAAAAGCCAGTAAAAATGAGCACTGAGATTAATACTGGAAAAGATATTGCTCATCCACATATAGCTCCCGATGAATCCTATCTGATTTGGGATGTAGTGAGAGAAGACGGCTTTGGACAAGCCGATATCTACATTAGTTTTCGAGATAAAGATGGCCACTGGTTACCTGCAAAGAATATGGGGGCACAAATAAACACAGAACATCAAGAAAGTTCCCCAAGTGTGACACCCGATGGGAAATACTTCTTCTTTACAAGGGGTGATTGGGAGATTAAAGAAGACGGAAGTACTAATTATGTGGGAAAAAAGTATTGGATTGATGCGAAGGTCATTGAAAATCTTAGACCTAAAAAAAACTGAATAAGAAATGTGTTACAACGAAATAGAAGGAATAGTTTGTAAGCTATTTTAAACAATAAGAAATGAAAATGAAGAAATTGTTAATACTAATAGGTGTTATATCGCTAAACATGGTGTTTGCTCAAGAAAAACTTGATATAACTTCCAATTCTCAAACTATCGAGGGGCAATATCTTGGTCAAATACCACCAGGCTCAGTTCCAGAAGTTTTCGCTTCTGGAATTATTTCAATTGACAGCCTTATAGAAGGTTCAATTACTTTTAATAGGGAAATGAACGAATTGTTCTTCCAACGTAGACAACGAGAGGGAAGTCACAATATTTATACAATGAAATTAATCAAAGGTAAATGGTCAACACCCAAACAAGCATTTTTCTCCACTAACAATAAATATTTAGACTTGCATCCTCGATTTAGTTCGAATGGAGATCGACTCTATTTTGGAAGTACAAGACCGTTGAATGATTCAATTAAATCATCAGGATTTCATCAATGGTATATAGAAAAAAATGAAGAGGGTTGGGGACAGCCTAAGCTTTTATTAGAAAAACTCTTTAAAGACGAGTGGATTATGTGCGTAAACTCTACAGAAAGCGGCAATTTGTATTTCAACTCTAAAGAGAAAGAAGAAAAACTAGAGGATGAGGGAATTTATTATTCGGTGAATCAGGGAGGTGAGTATTCAAAATTAAAAAAAATGAGTAACAAAATAAATGCTCCAGGTAAATGGATAGCTCATCCTTACATAGCACCAGATGAAAGTTATATTATCTATGATGCTGAAAGAACATCTAAATATGAAAATGGTGATCTATATATTAGTTTCAATCAAAATGGTATTTGGACAAAGTCTTATAGTTTAGGTTCAAAAATAAATACGGAAAAGAGTGAAACTGGAGCAACTGTTTCTCCTGATGGAAAATATTTGTTTTTTTCTAGAGGAGAAATAAAAACGAGAGAAGATGGTAGTACTTATTGGTTATTAGATAGCTATTGGGTAGACTTTATTCAGCTTAAAAAAGAAATTATGGAAGAAAATATACTTAATAACTAAGTATTAGTCTAATTAATTACAATCAAAAGTTAAAACAATGAACAAGTTATATTTTATTAAGGTGTTGGTATTTATACTGTTTTTTTATGCTTGTAATAATACAAAAAAGCAAACTTCAAAAGATAGTAATTCACCAACTATAGAAAGTTCTTACCTAGGTCAAAAACTACCAGGTTTAACACCTAGACCTTTTGCTTCTGGTATTGTTACGACAGATGGATGGGAAGTTAGCGGAGCCTTCACTCCAGACCTAAAAGAATTTTATTTTATTAGAGAAGGAGAGGAGGGGCAAGAGCAAGAATTTGTTGTGATTCAATATAAAAATAAACAATGGAAAGATTCTGTTATATCACCTAGGGTTGGTACACCATTTATTTCACCAGATGGTAGAACTATGCATTTGGGCAGACGTTATAAAGAACGCACTAAAGATGGTAAATGGTCTACCGTAAAAAGCCTTGGTTTACCTTTTAAAGACTTACCAATTATGCGTTTGACAGCTTCTTCTAAAGGAACTTATTTTTTTGATGAGTTCAAAGAAGGTTTTACAGGAGATATTCGATATTCACGATTTGTGGATGGAAAGTATGAAGAACCAAAGTTACTTAACAGTAATATTAATAACGGAAAAAGTTTTCATCCATTCATTGCACCAGATGAATCGTATCTAATATTTGATGGTAAAAGAGAAGGAGGCTATGGCGATTCTGACATTTACATTAGCTTTAAACAGGAAGATGGTTCATGGGGCGACCCTATAAATATGGGGAATAAGATTAATACAGAAGCTTGGGAAGCCCTTGCTTGTGTAACACCGGATGGTAAATATCTTTTTTTTAATAGAAATATGGGGTCAAAAGACTATGAAAATGTAGATATATTTTGGGTTAGCGCACAAGTTATTGAGAATCTTAAACCGAAAATTGACTTAGCTTCATATGAGATAGTTTATTCATCAAAAGATTTAGATAACAGAGACATTTTTTTAACTAATATTGAAAGTAAATCAAAAATCAAAATAACAAATCATCTTGGAGCAGATGGATACCCAGCCGTGTCACCAGATGGAAAACGCATTGCTTTTTATGCTAAATATGACAGGAATAAAACATGGTCCATTCATACAATGAATATTAATGGTTCGAATAGACAGCGGTTAACTCATACAGAAAATAAATGGGACAATTCACCTACTTGGTCTCCTGATGGAAGTAAGATTGCATTTTCAAGAGAGTATAAAGACATGGAAGGTAATTGGCAAACAGAAATTTGGATTATGAATTCAGACGGTAGCCAATTAAATCAAATAGAGTCATTAAGAGGGGGAGGTCCTCATTTTACACCAGATGGTAAACTCCTTTTTCATTCAGAATTTGATAATAAAAAAAGTGAGATAAGTATAGTAGGTATCGATGGGAGGAATATTATACAGTTGACATCAAATGAAACTGAAGACTGGCATCCAGAGACCTCGCCAGATGGAAGTAAAGTTGTTTTTATGTCTAATAGAGATGGAAATTATGAAATCTATGTGATGAACATAGATGGTTCCAATCAAAAACGATTGACATTTAATAACGTGGATGATTGGAACCCTTCTTGGTCACCTGATGGCTTGAAAATAATTTTTTCATCAAGCAACAAGGATAATTTTTTTGATATTTATATGATGAATAAAGATGGTTCTTCAATAAGGAAAATTATAGACAATGGGGCACAAGCTTCATGGGTGAAAGTTCATCATTAAAACAACTGCAAATTTCACCCGTTAAAAATGTAATAACTTCACTAATGACCTTGACGAATGAGTTAATTATAATTTCCAGTTTTCTTCTATTATTTGATGTGTGACAGCAGCTGCTACTTCACTACCTTCAGCAACCGAAGAAGCAACACCGCTCCAACCTGTTCTGGCATCACCAATAATATAAAATCCTTTAATTTCTGTTTCTTTATTGTCATCTACTTTATAAAACTCCATTCCAAAATGACCAATTTCTGTTGAAATATTCATTTTTTTAGCAAAGTCGGTACTCTCAGTAGATTTCGTATCTGGTAAAAAACCACCTTCTCTTTCAATAATTGTTTCATCAATAAGTTGAACACCTGTAAGTAGACCTTCAGTTGAAATCAGCTTTTTAATTTTTTTATCAACTATCTGTATTCCTTTTTTAGTTAGGCTAGATATTAGTTCTTTGTCCTCAACTTTTTCACCATTTGTAAAAATGATAACATTTTTTGACCAATGCGATATTGTTTTTGAAAACATTGGAGCCATTACAGCATCTCCAAATACGGCCAATTTTTTATCGGCCATTTCAAAACCATCGCAAAAAGGGCAGGGGTAAACAGATTTTCCATAGACTTCTGTTAAACCTTCAATGCCAATATGAGCAATGTTATCTTTATGTCCTGTTGCAATAACAACTCTTTTGGCTGAATATGTATTATGCTCTGTTTCAACCGAAAAATTATTGTTTTCACCTTTTACAGATACCGCTTTTTCCTTTATGTAATCTACAGATGTATATTTTGTTAATTGTTGTTTAGCTATTCTAAATATTTTAGAAGGATGTTTGCCATCTTGAGTTAAAAATCCGTGTGAATGTGTTGTTATACTATTTCTAGGGCTTTCGGTATTTAAAATCAGTGTTTTTATTCTACTTCTTCCTAAAACTAAAGCAGCGCTCATTCCTGCAGGACCACCGCCAATAATTATGACTTCATAATTCATACTTTGTATTTTTTTAATGTATTTTTATTTTTTTATAATGATTTATAATAGCATTGAAATAAGACTCCCAAGCCATTTCTACAATTTCCTGAGTTCTTGATTCATTTTCAAGAATTAAATTTATAGCGGCATCAATTGTAGAAAAATAAAGGCTCTCTATCCAATCCATTGTAAGTTGTGAATTAAATAAACCATTAGTTTGTAACTTTTTTAACAAGTCTCTAAAAATCTGCATCATTTCTCTAAAGTCAGAATACTCGTTTTCCATTCCTTTATAGCTTTCTCTATAGCCATATAAAAAACGAAATTGATATCCACTTTTAATATCATTTAAAAACGTTGTATAAAGTTGAGTTTTTGGATCAGTAGACGATTTTATTGATTCCTTAGTCTTTTGTAGGCAAAAACTACTTGCGTAGTCAATTATTTCTTCAATAAGTTCTGATTTTCCGTTAAAATGCCTATGTAACGTTCTTCTACTTAAATTGATGGACTCTGCAATTTCTTCCATTGAAGCATTAGGATCTCTACTAAATGCCTTAATTGCAGCAGTTATAATTTTAATCTTAGTATCATTCATTGTGTCTCAGTTATGAGACAAAGATATAAATTGTCACATAAACGAGACATGTTTATTTTATCTTTTCAACATTTTTAATTTCTATTTTACATAATATTAGATGTTACGATTAAAAGAATACTCTAATGGAATTAAGAATAAAGCAAGTGTGCAGGAATTTTTAAAAGAGGAATTAAGGATGGGAAAAATTTGTACTGTATTGAGCGTTTAGACGCTACAATTATACATCAATGACTTTCTTCTTTATAAATCTTAATCCGTGAGAATCGTGTATTTAAAATTTTAATGACCTAAGTTCCAATTATTCTTATGAAAACAAATACTTCTAGGATATTTTACATAATACTACAATTATAGCTTACGAATATTAATTAAATTCAGGTCGTAAAACTGCTGTTACATAGATGTAGACATAGCGCCTTTAGGTCTATATCATCAACATTTATGTAAAATAGAACAGAAAAAGTTCTTATTCACCGTTTTATTCATATAATACATTTGTACTATAATTAATATTATGTTAAATAGTATGTTTTCAATTTCAAAAAACAAAATAAAATTTACTTGTCACTCATGCCTTACCACTACTAAGTTTTGTTATTTAAAAATGGTAGAATTCCACTTATTCGAGAAATTATATATAAAGTTACTGGAGGTGAAATTAGTAAAATTCAGGACTATAAAGTAGCAGGTCAAGATTTAGAATATCAAAAAGATGTTGCTAAACACCAAGAAATATGGAGTCTGGTTAAAAAGATTGTTCCAGCCGAACAACTTAAAAAAATGAGTGAGTTTTTAATCTATAATGGTGAAGTTTCAGGTAGTGCTGGTTTTGTTATCGAGATTAAAAGGGATTTATCTGATTGGAAAATGGGAATTGCAATTAACTATGCCTATGAAGGAGGTTTTAATGCTGGTGGTGAATTAGCCTACACTATTATCCATGAATTTGGACATGTATTAACCTTAAACGATACTCAATTAGATGCCGAAGTAACTCAAGAAAACTGCAAAAACTACTTCCCTGGCGAAGGATGTGCCTTTGAAAAGTCGTATATCAATGAGTTACACTCTAAGTACTGGAATGACATTTGGAGTGAGTTTCAATTTACAAAAAAGGAAAAATTAACAAGAGATTTTCCTAATACAGTCCTTAAGTTTAAAGGAAAAAGGCTCGCTATTCAGAAAAATGACAAAGTGAAAAAATTAATGTTTTTACTTGAAAGAATAAAAATTTAAATTTTTTTAACAAAAAAAGTAGGGTTATTTTAATTATAGCTGTTTTATAAACTGTAAGATGTATATAGTATACGACGCTGTTATAGAATAAAAGGCCCCTTCACTTTTTACAATTTTTTTGTTTCACTACAATTTTATTCTTGACAGCGTCTTTTTATTAGACTTATAAAAGTTATGATATTGTTTGTTTAAGGCTGTTAAAAAAACAGCCTTTTTTTTAACTTTTACTCCCACTTCAAAACAAAATAAAGGCAGTATTTTTGCCTAATGCAAAAAAATAATCAATCAAAGTTAGAATTCATTGCTTTAATGGCTTCCTTAATGTCATTAGTAGCCTTGTCAATAGATGCATTACTCCCAGCTTTAGAACAAATAGGTATTAGTATTCGTGTTCAACAAGGGTCACACGATAGTCAATTATTAATTACCATGATTTTTTTAGGACTAGGTTTTGGTCAATTAATTTCTGGTCCAATTTCAGACAGTTTAGGAAGAAAACCTATTATTTATGGAGGATTTATACTTTTTGTTATAGCCAGTTTTATTTGTGTTAGCGCTAATAGTATAGAAATGATGGTTGTAGGTAGAATTTTACAAGGAATAGGCCTTTCTGCACCTAGAACAATAAGTATAGCCATGGTTCGTGATAGTTTTAGTGGAAATTACATGGCAAAAATCATGTCCTTTATTGTAGTAATTTTCATTTTAGTTCCAGTTGTAGCACCAGCTATAGGTAAATTAATGTTAGATGCTTATGGGTGGAAATCTATATTTTATAGTCAGTTAATTTTTGGTGTTGTAGTAATGTTTTGGTTGTGGAAACGTCAACCAGAAACCCTAAAAGAAGAAAACAGAATTAAATTTGCATTTCGCTTATTTTTAGATGGTTCTAAAGAGTTTATAAAATACAAACAAGCTGTTATTTTTACATTAATATCTGGTTTTATTACAGGATCATTTATGGTGTATTTAAGTGCTTCACAACAAATTTTTCAAGAACAATATTTATTAGTAGACGAATTTCCATACATCTTTGCTGGTTTAGCTATTTCTGTTGGTTTTGCGACCTTTTTAAATGGTTCATTTGTTATGAGATTTGGAATGCATAAGTTGGTATCATTCTTTTTAATTATCTTTTCAATCGTTCCTATTATTTACATAACGTTATTTTATCAAAAAGAAAACCCAAGTATTGTAATACTACTAGTATTCTTTGCTTTACAGTTTTTCTCAATAGGGTTTTTATTTGGTAATCTTCGTGCGTTGGCAATGCAGCCTGTAGGGCATATTGCTGGTATTGGAGCTGCAATTAACGGGTTTGTATCTACTATTATGGCAGTGCCAATTGCTACATTTATAGGTAAGTATGTTGAAACCACTACTCTCCCACTTTTTATAGGTTTTTTTATATGTGGAACACTATCTTTACTCCTTTTAAATTTCACCAAGTTAAAACCAGTTAATGAGTAGTATTATGGAGTTAGATGTTATTTATGAAGATGAATATATATTGTGTGTTTCAAAACCTAACAATGTAGTTGTACATCATGCACATCATTCTAGAAATGTTGCAGATGAAGACTCTTTGTTGCAAATGATTCAGCAGCAATTCAATCAAAAAATGTATCCTATTCATCGACTTGATAGAAAAACATCTGGAATTATATTACTAGCCAAAGAAACTGGATTTGTAGCCAAATTTCAAGATCTGTTTACCAAAAACGAAATACAGAAAACGTATTATGGAGTTGTTAGAGGTCATGCTCCTGAAACTAAAGTTATTGATTCTCCTGTTAAAGGAAGAGATGCTAATGTATACAAAGATGCAGAAACTCATTTATTTACTGTAAAAACTGTGACAGTAGATATTCCTGTTAAACCTTATGATACTTCTAGATATAGTCTGATTAAACTACAACCTAAAACGGGAAGATTACATCAGTTACGAATTCATATGAATAAAATTAGCCATCCTTTAATTGGTGATCCTAAGTATGGGGATAAAAATCATAATACAATGTTTATTGACAACTTTGATTGTGAGAATCTTTTTTTGCATGCTCATTCTTTAGATTTTATTCATCCTTATTCAAATGAAAAACTATCTATAAAAGCAGACTACCCTAAAGATTGGTACATAGTTTTTGAAAAGTTTAATTGGACTTTATAAAACACACATCCCTCTACTCTACTTATTTTCAGTCTGTTATTTTTCAACCTTGACATTAACGATTTCATCAATTTTATTTTTCTTTAAATAAAAAGCAATAATTCAATCATTTTAACGCTTAGTTTATTGATTGTTTAATTAATTAACTTTTTATATGATATAAATCAAAGAAAAATGAAAAATTTAAAACCCTTCATATTAGCAGCTACAGCAGCCGTATTAATGGTAAGTTGTAGTGATAACGACACTAATCCTGTTGATAATCAAAATGCTAAATTATTAGACGCCCATTCTCATGAAGTATGTAGCTACATTGATGGTAACTGGGGTCAAAACGCTTACATTGGTTCAACCATTGTAAATCAATCTGAAACAAATTTCTTAAATAACCAAAATGTTAAAATAGCTGATGTATTTAGCATTAGTACTATTCCTTTATACTTTGCTAAAGGTTCTGGAACAGCAAACGCTATTTCTTACGGTAGTGGTTATATTATTTATGGTGAAGAGCTTTATAACATGGCTTTAAGTCAAGGAGGAAGAATTTCTTGCGCTATGGTTCAAGCTCATGAGGTAGGACACCAATTACAATACCAAAACAACTTACCTTCAAGAAGTGAAAGTACTGCTAGAGCTACTGAATTAGAGGCTGATGGTTTTGCTGGTTACTACATAAAAAAGCCAAATGGATACAATGCTACTTGGACACAAGCTGCTCCAGCATATAACTTCGCTGCATCTATTGGTGATTATAATACAACTAGCCCTGGACACCACGGAACTCCGGCTCAACGTCGTTCTGCTTTCCGTTTAGGATACTTATTGGGAGATTATAACTTAACTGTAAGCAGTTTTGATTATAACTTCTTTTACTACTATGATAACTATGTATTACCAGGTGCTTTACGTCAAGATTTAAAGAAACCAGACGATATTGATGAAGGATTACATAACTTTATCTTATCTAAAATGGAAGAGTTAAGAAAAATTAACTCGGGAGAGATTTCTAAGGAAGAATTTGAAAATTTAAAATAAACTAACAAAAAACTAATATTTTAAAAAGTTATTAGTTGAGCAATTAAAAAAGGGTAGCAAAATTTTGCTACCCTTTTAACTTTTATAAAAATTATTTTTAAATATCTTTAAAAATAGCGTGCATTAAACGTTTTTTATCATTGATGCTTTCTTCAAGCGCAATCATTGTTTCCGTTCTGTTTACACCATGTACATCATCTATTCTATAGATAATATCTTTTGCATCATTGGTGTTTTTAGCACGTACTTTACAGAAAATATTGTATTTTCCTGCAGTTACATATGCAACAGTTACGTTTGGAATTAAACGTAGGTTATCAAGCACATGTTGTGTCATAGATGTTTTCTCTAAAAAAATTCCAACGTGAGCAATAAAAGAATACCCCATTTTCTCATAATTCAAGGTTAAAGTTGACCCTTGAATAATTCCTTCGTCTTCCATTTTCTTTACACGTACGTGTATAGTACCAGCAGATACTAATAACTTTTTTGCAATGTCTGTAAAAGGTGTACGAGCATTTTCAATTAAAATGTCTAAAATTTGATGATCAATCTCATCTAGTATGAACTTCTTCATTTTTTTGTTTTCTTCAAGTAATATTGCTAAAATATAGTTTTTTTCTAAAAAAAATAAGTTTTATTTAAAGAAAGTAGAATTTTTAACTGTTTTTTATGAATTCTTTATGAGCTGAATACATAGATAAGTTACCTTCTTTCTCTTTTTTTAAAACGAGTGCAAATTTATCATTTTCTATACTTTCTACATACTGATAAGCAACATCTTTTTCATTATTTTTTGATCGATAAATCACATCGTAGAAGTTCTTGATATTGTTAGGAATAGCTAAATATTTTTCAAACTCTTTAAAGTTTTCTGCTAACGAAATATGATATATTCCCTGTAATAGCGCGTAAAAATTGAATTTTCTAACCTCTTCCCTGTCATAATCATTCGGAAAATGTCCAGCTTCAATTAATATTGTATTGTGTCCTAACTTTTGAAAGTTATCTCCTGTAGCTGTTGGATAAAATTCATCTGTATAACGACCAATATGATTAGGTATAATTTCTTGTAACAATTCATTCATGGCTACAATTACATTCATAGTTTCTTTTCTTCCTTCTGTAATTGTTCTTTTTTCTTCTTCTGAAGGTGCTAAAAAGGAAATTGTTGCGGGGTTTTTAGTTCCTTCAACACCAAAAATGGTTCTTTGATCATGTAAATTGAAGCAAAATTGAGGATTTACTTCTTCTAAAACACTACGTAAAAGTTTACTTTCTTTGGCCTCTAACTCAACAGCATCTCTGTTTAAGTCTACATTGTTAGCGTTAACACGTGTGTATGCTTGTGCTCCATCAGGATTTAACATTGGAACAATAGTAATACTACAATTGTCTAAAATAGATTTTGTTATTTCCTGGGTAGAAAAATGTTGAATAAACTTTAAAAAATCAAATACAGCTTTAGTTCCTGTACTTTCATTTCCATGCATTTGACTCCAAATAAGAATTCTTTTTTTACCTTTTCCTAGCTTTAACTGGTAAATGGCTCTCCCCTCTTCTGATTCACCTATAATTTTTGTTTGAATTTTAGAGTTTTGTAAGCCTAAATATAAAGGCTCTATATCTGTTAATGTTATCCATCTTCCAGATATAGAGTCTTCTTTAATTTTTGAATAATTTTCTTCTAAAAAAGAGCTATTTAAATGTGTCATATCATATTATAATGAAAACCAATCTGCTACCAATTGTTTTTCAACAGGTTCTACAGTTTTGTGTACATAATCGTTTTTAGCAGTATCATATTTGTAGTCTTTTGACCATTCTTCTATATTATCTGCTAATGTTTGTAATGATTCACAAATAAACTGTACTTCTTCATTTGTTATTGTTGGGTGTACTGATAAACGTACCCAACCTGGTTTTTCTGTATTACAACCTTCTAATATTTGTCCTTTAATTTCGTTAGATCTTATTTGATCTACATTTAATAGGAAGTGACCATAGGTTCCAGCGCATGAACAGCCTCCTCTTGTTTGAATACCAAAACGATCATTTAATAACTTTACAACTAAGTTGAAGTGATATTTTTCAAAATAAAAAGAAAAAATACTTAAACGATCTTTATGATCAGGGGCTAATATTTTAACTCCTTCTAAGTTTTCTAAACAATTAAAGATAACTGGGTTAATTTCATCTTCACGCTCCTTTATTTTGTCTGTTCCCATTTGGTCTTTTACCTGAATGCATAAAGCTATTTTAATAGTTTGCAAAAAGGCTGGTGTACCACCATCTTCACGCGTTTCTACATCATCAAAATAATCATGTTGCCCCCAAGGATTCGTATAGCTAACTGTACCTCCTCCTGGATTATCAGGAACCATATTCTTATACAGTTTTTTATTAAAAATCAGTACTCCAGAGCTTCCTGGACCCCCCAAGAATTTGTGAGGAGAAAAGAAAATAGCATCTAAATACTCATCTTCATTTTCTGGGTGCATATCAATATCAACATATGGTGCTGAACAAGCAAAATCAACAAAACATAAGCCACCATAACTATGAATTAAAGAAGCAACTTTATGATAATCTGTTTTTATTCCTGTTACATTAGATCCTGCTACTATTGAAGCTATTTTTATTGGTCTATCTAAATATTTTTTTATGGTTTCTTCAAACTTATCTAAGCATACTAAACCTTCATCATTACAAGGAACAACTTCTACATCTGCTATAGTTTCAATCCAAGAAGTTTGGTTTGAGTGATGCTCCATATGACTTACAAAAACGATAGGTCGTTTTTCATCTGGAACTTGTGTATTTTCCTTTAAATTTTCATTTATTTTTAATCCTAAAATACGCTGAAATTTATTAACAACTCCCGTCATACCAGAACCTTCCGTAATTAACACATCATTAGAAGATGCATTTACATGGCGTTTAATAATATTTCGTGCTTCATGATACGCTAAAGTCATAGCTGCCCCTGAAGTTGAAGTTTCTGTATGAGTATTGGCTACAAATGGTCCAAATTTATTTAAAAGTTGTTCTTCTATAGGTCGATATAACCTTCCACTTGCAGTCCAATCTGTATAAATCATTTTCTTTTCACCATAAGGTGTTTGAAAAGTCTGATCTATACCTACAATATTTTTTCTAAACTTATCAAAATACTGTTCTAAATCCATAATTGAAATCTCTAGTTGTTTGTTATGTTGCGTAAAATTAGCAGTATACTACTAGTTAGCCTAAAATAGTTATAATATTAACGTATTTATAACACTTTGTTATTAAAGCCTAAATTTACCTCCTATTAAAATGGTGTTTTCAAAAAAGTAAAAACTTTGCGATGCTGTATCTACAGGACTTTTAGTTGTTCTAACATCTGGCATATAAATATAACCTCCTTTTAAATCTGCTTGTACAAAAAAGTGCTTTAAGAATGTAATATTTAACCCTCCGGCAACAGAGGCTCCATACCCTGATAAATGGAAATCGTCATGACGTTCCATTCCTAATAAGGTTGTATTAGTTCTTGGATACAAAATCCCCATTCCTACTCCTTCTGTTAAGTTGATTTGTAAGTTTTCTAAGTTTAAACCAAACCAGTGACTCACATCATCAAAACGTTTTACTTCTACATTTACATAGTTTAAACCGTCAGTATGCTCAAAACGTAAAAAATCTGCTGCTAAATTGATTGTTTCATTATTATATGTTCCGTCATATTTAGCATTTCCTATATTGATGTTTCCGTTAATTTTAACATCTTGGTCAGCTATCATTACATATTTCATGTGATCTACCCCAATAGAAACGGTGTAGTTTTCTTTAAAGAAATATCCTATTCTATAATTGGTTTGAGGAATGGTAATTCTTCCTGGATTAAAATAATCGTTAAAAGAGAATTTTGTAGGCCTGTCTTGAGCTTTAACGTTTTGTAATGTAAAATCGTAGTTAGCTCCTTTAAAACGAATGTCTGAATTAGAATAACTAGCCCAGTTCCATCCCCAATAAACAAAGAATTTTCCTTTGTTGGTTACTTTTTTCTTTTGAAT
This sequence comes from Tenacibaculum sp. DPLXC6, assembly GCF_056815515.1. Classification (NCBI taxonomy): domain Bacteria; kingdom Pseudomonadati; phylum Bacteroidota; class Flavobacteriia; order Flavobacteriales; family Flavobacteriaceae; genus Tenacibaculum; species Tenacibaculum sp. DPLXC6. Next base: position 500,254 of record NZ_CP141806.1, on the reverse strand, counting down.
GATTTCTTCGTTTTTCTCCTGTGCTATTATTGATGCTGAAACTATCAGCATTAATAAACTTACTATTTTTAATTTCAAAGAACTATTGTATTATTTGTTGTATTTCAGTGATAAATCTTTTGGCCAAAGCATCTGCATTTTCTTGACTTGTGCTTTCTGTGTAAATTCTAATGATTGGTTCAGTATTAGATTTGCGTAAATGAATCCATTCTTCAGCAAAATCAATTTTCACGCCATCAATTGTATTTACATCTTCATTTTTATAGTTGTTAGCCATAGTTTCTAAAATCTTGTCAACATCAATTTGTGGTGTTAACTGGATTTTATTTTTACTCATAAAATAACTAGGATATGAATCTCTTAATTCTTTACAAGACATTTTTTTATGTGCTAAATGTGATAAGAATAAAGCAACTCCTACTAATGAATCACGTCCATAGTGAGATTCTGGATAAATAATTCCTCCGTTACCTTCTCCTCCAATTACCGTGTTGGTATCTTTCATCATTTGAACAACGTTCACCTCACCTACTGCACTTGCTGTATAAGTTCCTCCATGCTTTTCAGTAACATCACGTAAGGCTCTTGAAGATGATAGATTAGAGACAGTGTTACCTCCTCCTAATTGACCTAAAACATAATCTGCACAAGCTACTAAAGTGTATTCTTCTCCAAACATAGAACCGTCTTCGGATATTAGCGCTAAACGATCTACATCAGGGTCAACTACAATACCTAAATCCGCATTTTCTTTTACTACTAATTCAGAAATATCGGTTAAGTGTTCTTTTAATGGTTCTGGATTGTGTGGAAAGTGTCCGTTAGGTTCACAATATAATTCAACACATTTTACACCTAACTCTTCAAGTAAAGCTGGAATAGCAATTCCTCCTGTAGAGTTAACACCATCAACTACTACTTTAAAGTTAGCTTTTTTAATGGCTTCTACATCTACTAAACGAAGTTTTAAAACTTCTTTAATATGTTTCTTTATATAATCTTTCTTTTTCTTGTATATGCCTAAATCGTCAACTTCAGCAAACTCAATAGTAGCATCATTTTCAGCAATCTTTAAAATTTCAGCTCCGTCTTCACCATTTAAAAATTCTCCTTTTTCATTTAAAAGTTTAAGTGCATTCCATTGCTTAGGATTATGAGAGGCTGTTAAAATAATACCTCCATCTGCTTTTTCCAATGGAACAGCTACTTCAACAGTTGGTGTAGTTGACAAACCTAAATCGATTACATCAATTCCTAAACCAACCAGTGTATTTGCTACTAAGTTACTTATCATTTTACCCGAAATACGAGCATCTCTACCTACAACAATTGTTATATTTTCTTTCTCTGAATTTTTATTTTTTATGAATGTACCATAAGCCGCTGCGAATTTTACAGCGTCAATTGGAGTTAAATTATCACCTGTATTTCCGCCTATGGTACCTCTAATACCTGATATAGATTTAATAAGTGTCATATTCATTTTTTATTGATGAGCAAATATAAAGCTATTTAAGAAAGTATCCTTTAAAAAGGGAAAGCTTTAACTGTAACATTTGTTACATAAGGAGCAAAAAAAACCGCTAAGCTTTACAGCTTAACGGTTTATAAATTTTAAGAAGTTGTTAGGATTATTTTCCTTCCATTTTCTTCTTTAATTCAGCTAATCCACCGATATCTCCTAAAGTAGTTTTTTCTACTTCTTGAGCCTTAGCAGCAGCAGCTTTAATGTTCTTTTGTTCTTCTTCTCTAAAGATAGAAGTGTGAGAAACAACAATTCTACGGTACTCTTTACTAAACTCAGTTACTTGGAACTTAGTTTCGTCACCTTTAGCTAATTTACCTCCGTCTTCTTTTTCTAAGAAACGAGTTGGAGCGAAAGCTTCAACACCATCAGCAAATACTACAGTTGCACCTTTATCATTTTTCTCTTTAATAGTACCTTCGTGGATAGATCCGATTTTGTACGTAGCTTCATGAGCATCCCAAGGGTTATCTTGAGTTTGCTTATGACCTAAGTTTAATTTACGGTTCTCTACATCTAATTCTAATACTTGTACTTCTAATTGATCACCTACAGTTACGAAATCTGATGGGTGTTTAATTTTCTTAGTCCAAGATAAATCAGAGATGTATACTAATCCGTCGATACCTTCTTCTAACTCTACGAATACACCAAAGTTAGTGTAGTTACGTACAGTACCAGTGTGTTTAGAACCTACTGGGTATTTAGTAGTGATATCTGTCCATGGATCTGGGTGTAATTGCTTCATACCTAAAGACATTTTACGCTCTTCGCGGTCTAATGTTAAGATTTGAGCTTCTACTTCATCACCAACTTTTACGAAATCTTGTGCAGAACGTAAGTGAGTTGACCATGACATTTCAGATACGTGGATTAATCCTTCTACTCCTTCTTCAACCTCTACAAATGCACCATAATCAGCTAAAACAACTACTTTACCTTTTACTTTATCACCAACTTTTAAATCAGCATTTAAAGCTTCCCATGGGTGAGCAGATAATTGTTTTAATCCTAATTGAATTCTTGACTTGTTATCATCAAAGTCTAAGATTACAACGTTTAATTTTTGATCTAATTCAACAACTTCGTTCGGGTGGTTGATACGAGACCAAGATAAATCAGTAATGTGAATTAATCCGTCAACACCTCCTAAGTCAACAAATACACCATAAGAAGTAATGTTTTTAACAACACCTTCTAATACTTGTCCTTTTTCTAATTGACCGATAATTTCACGTTTTTGATCTTCTAAATCAGCTTCAATTAACGCTTTATGAGATACTACTACGTTTTTAAATTCGTGGTTGATTTTCACAACTTTGAATTCCATAGTTTTTTCTACATATTGATCGTAATCACGGATAGGCTTCACATCAATTTGAGAACCTGGTAAGAATGCTTCAATACCAAATACATCAACGATCATACCTCCACGAGTTCTACACTTAACAAAACCGTTAACGATTTCACCAGTTTCGTGTGCGTTGTTAACACGATCCCAAGCTTTGATTACACGTGCTTTTTTGTGAGATAATACTAATTGACCTGAAGAGTCTTCTCTTTTGTCAACTAATACTTCTACTTTGTCTCCAACAGCTAAATTTGGGTTGTAACGGAATTCGTTTAACGAAATTACACCTTCAGACTTAGAGTTAATGTCGATAATAGCATCACGATCAGTAATACGTACTACTTCACCTTCGATAACATCGCGCTCGTTTACGAACCCTACAGTACCTTCTAAGGCTTTTTCAAATTCTTTTAATTTAGACTCATCAACTTCATCAATACCTTCTTCGTATTTATGCCAGTTAAAGGTTGCTAAAAATTCTGCTGGATTTACAGCTTCTGCTGTTTTTTTTGTTTCTTCAGACATGTCTGAAATAAATATTTGTATCTTTTTGTTAACCAGATTTTTAACGATATTAACGCCAAGAGAAATTAAACTTAATAAATGTTATTTTCTACCCTTTTTAAATCTGTACTCGTAAAAAGGCGTGCAAATTTACGAATAATTCTTGAAGTAACCTAAAATATTTTGGTTTTCAGGATGTTATAAAGAGGTTTAATTACAACGATATGTACAGTATACTTCTTCCTAAACCTTCTTAGATACATATTTATTATAGTAATTGTAAAACGAAGCAAACTAATAGGCTAACCATCATTACTCATGCTTCATTATTTAGGTAACTTTTACTTTTTTTTTATTTTCAAATTTCTTTTTAATCTTTTTCCTTCTCCACTCATCTCCAAAAAATTCAAAATTATTAAGAGAATAGATAACAATTATTACAAACCACCCCAGCAAAACCCATAAAGTAATTCCCCAGAAAAAAGCATCATTAAATGCAAGTATTATTGGTATAAAAATACTGAATAAAGCTATGGCTAAAAGTTTATAAAAACCTTGTAACTTTAGAATATAAGCTTCTTCTTTTCTAATCTGATCTAATGCTTCTTTCTTGTTTGAACTTTCAATATTTGTTTCAAAAACAGCTGCTAAAGATTTTAACGATTCTAACCCCGCATTTTCTCCACTTTCTATTCTTTGAATAGTTCGGATACTTAACCCACTCATTTCCGCCAATTGTTCTTGAGACCAATGACGAGCTATTCTCATTTTTTTAATATCTCTTAAATTCATTGTGTTTGAATTCATTACTAATGATTTTTTTAGACAAAAGTAAGGTTCAAAAATATATTAGTGTTGACAGTAACCTGAGAGGAATATGACAAGAACATGACAGTAAAAAGACACACTATATGTTTTTTTTAAAAGAACTGATTTTAAACATCATACAGAAAACCACTACAACTGACAGCTGCACTTTTGTTCTTTTTACTAAATAAATTAATAGTCATCCTCTTCCTCATCTACATCGGGTTTTAATAAAAATTTTAGTACAACTTTCTCATCCAACTTCATAAAATCGTTGTAAAGTATGTCAATTACTTCACTTTTTGTTTTTTTAGCTTTTAATAAATCATAAGCTTTAGTAGGTGAATCTTTTATAACATCTTTTACAAGCTCCTTCCCCATTTCTATAGTTTCAGATTTAGAAAAGCCATTATCTACAAAAGGTTTCACATTTGCTACAACACTAATTGCTGCTCCCTTACAAATATTTTCTTTTGTTACTTCAGCTTGTGCTTGCGAAAAAAGTTGAAAAGAAATGAATAGGCATACAATGAAGGTTAGGTTTTTCATTTTCATGTTTTTTTAATAATTAATACAGGGCTAAAATAAACTATTTCAACTTATTAAAAATAATTTTATTAAGTCTTAGCCATAAATTAATGATATATACTGAAAACCTTTCATCTAAAAGCTACTCTACTTCCTTTATTTCCACTTTAAATAAATTATTAAAAGTCTCAAAAATACTTTCAGCTTCTTTTTTACGTACGGAAATGGTGTATTCGCAGTCTAATTCTAATTTTTGATTGATGATATCTAAGTTTCGTTCTTTTATAATACGTTGCACTTTATTCATCATATCGTATCCAAACTTTAACTTGTATTGAATATCTATGGTTTTCTCAACAATTTCAGAAGCTTCTAAAGCTAATTGTGCGGAAGTTCGATAGGCGTTAATCAATCCTCCTACTCCAAGTTTAGTCCCACCAAAATAACGTACCGAAACAATTAAAACATTGGTTACATCAAAAGATTGTATTTGTCCATAAATTGGCTGACCAGCTGAGTTACTTGGTTCACCATCATCATTGGCACGAAAACGGATTTTCTCAGTTCCTAATTGCCACGCATAACAATGATGACGCGCTGTATGATGTTGTTTACGAAGTTCTTCTAAGCGCTCTTTGATATCTTCTTCAGTAAAAACAGGAAAAGCGTACCCAAAAAACTTACTATTTCGGTCTTTGAATAAGGTTTCTTCAGAAGGTTTTGTAATCGTTTTGTAAGTGTCTTTTATTTCTTCATTCATTACGCCGAAACTACTAATAAAATACTAATTATGGCAAGCCCAATACCAATCCAATTCTTTTTGATCAATTTTTCTTTAAAAAATGTAAGAGCAAATACCGTGGTTAGAATCACTATAGATACATTATTTATGGTAAAAACTGTAGAACTTTCAAGTCCTTTTGTTTGTAAAGCTTTTAACAGAAATTCCATGGAATAATAATTAGGAACTCCTAAAGCAATACCTCCAAGTACTGTTTTCCATTCAAAGCCCCCTTTTTTACTTAGTAATTGAGCGACCAGGAAGAAAAAACCAAAAAACAAAGCGCATCCAAAAATCGTTGATAAAAACATTGGTACGGCTTCTTTAGGAACATACGTAGTTTCCGTATATTTTAATAATGTATCTATACTTCCAGAACCTAAAAAAAGTAACAATGGAAACAACAAATTCTTAAACTTAACAGGAGAAGTATCGCTTTTTGCTGAAGATAAATATACTGCTATTAATGCTAAAATTATTCCTACAACTTTAACTAAGCCTATATTCTCATTATATAAAAAGATTCCTATTACTACAGGGATTACTACCGACATTTTCCCTGCTACTGAAGCTACTGAGAGTCCGTTTTTTTGAGCAGTAATTCCCATTACATTAAATACAGCTATAAATAAAAAACCTAAAACAAAAGCCCCTAAAAACCAAGGTTGACCTGGTATTTCAGTCACCGGTATAGAAACCTCGGTATGAACGAAACCGAAAGATAACGCTACAGCATAGTTTAAAACAATTGCTTGCAATGTATTTACCTTACAAACATCAAAAAGTTTAAAAATAACAAACAGTAAACTTGAAATAAGAATGCTAAAAATTAAGTAAATCACACTGTAAACTCTTTTCGTTTTAGTAAATCAACTACATCTTCTGTTTTGGGACAATTATTCCATACCTGAATACCTAATTGTTCTGCTGTATCAGTATTCTCTTTGGTATCATCTATAAAAAAGGTTTCAGAAGCTTGTAACCCGTTTTCTTGAAGTACAAACTCAAAAATGTTTGTATTTGGTTTTCTAAAATTGACTTCATGCGATAAATAAAACTGTTCAAAACAATCTTTAAACTCATTATATAACTCTTCTCCCCAATCATTTTGAATCCAAGAAATATGTAAATCGTTGGTGTTACTTAGTAAAAATAACCTGTACTGATTTCTAGCCGCTAATTCTTTTATAAAACTCAATCGATGCTTGGGGAAATCTAATAAAATAGCATTCCAAGAACGAACCAAATCTTCTTTTGAAATATTAAATTTATCATGAAAAAATGACACAAACTCATCAGTAGAAATCAATCCCATTTCATATTGATAATATTGTTGCATCATATCTTCTGAAATTTCTGTAACTCCTAATTTTGCAAGTTCTTTATATGTTGCTTCTTTGTCTAAATTGATGAATACATCACCAAAATCAAAAATGATGTTTTTAATCATTCCTATATATTCTTAAAATATCGTTATCTATTTTTTCTTCGGAAGAAAGTTTAGCATTGAAAACAGGACGCTCTACTCCTTCTTTTATACTTATGTCACCAGTAAAAATCCTAGCTTCATCCCACAAATTTTCATTAATAAATGTTTGTAGTGTTTGTGCTCCACCTTCAATAATTATCGATTGTATTTGGTGTTTATGTAGTACCTCACAGATTTGTTCTGCTACTCGAGAAGAAAAATCGATTTTTTCGTAAATGAGTACATGAGATTTCTCACCATCGTTCGAAATAACATCTGTCTCCTTCTTTACTTCTGTAACAACTATTGTTTGAATATTTCCATCAAAGACAGTTGCTTCTGTAGGTATTCTTAAGTTTTTATCAATAACAATTCTTATCGGGTTATTTCCAGACCAACTTCTAACAGTTAATGACGGATTATCAGCAATTACAGTATTTGTTCCTACAAGAATAGCATGCTCTTCACTTCTCCATTTATGTACTAATTGTTGAGAGTATTGATTAGAAACCCATACAGGTTTTTGTTCTTCTTTTGTTAATGGAGCTATAAAACCATCTTTAGTTTCAGCCCACTTTAAAATAATATAGGGTCTCTTTTTGTTTTGAACAGTAAAAAAGCGCTTATGATGCTCTTTACAAGCCTCTTCACAAACACCTACAATCACATTTCTACCAGCTTTTTTAAGTCGTTCTATACCTTTCCCTGCCACCAAGCTGTTAGTATCTAGACAGCCTATTACGATATTAGGTATTTCTTTCTCTATAATTAAATCGGCACAGGGTGGGGTTTTTCCATGATGCGAACATGGTTCTAACGTAACATATATAGTTGCTTCTTTTAATAAATCTTGGTTCTGAACTGAGTTAATAGCATTCACCTCTGCATGTGGCCCACCATAAGGTGATGTAAAACCTTCACCTATTATTTTATTTTCATACACAATTACTGCTCCAACAGAAGGATTAGGCCTTGTAGTTCCTATTCCCTTTTTTGCTAACTCTAAACAACGTTGTATATATTTTTCGTGATTCACAGCGTTAAAATTTAATTTTAATATCTTCTACTTTATCAATTGGGTATACATGTGAAAATCCTAAAACTTTATATTTTAAATCTCCTTTAAAATGCACTTTCAATCGCTGATTTATTAACGAGTTTAATATTCCACCTAAAATTCCGTTTTTATTATTTTCAAATACTCTTTTTGAAGGAATTACAACTTTTAAAGGAATATAAAATTCTTTCCGAGCTGGAACTTTAAATTCTTCAGAAGAAACTTGTGCTACTTCTACTTGATCAATTAATACTCTTATTTTATCAGTAGCTATTTTACCACCTATATCGTTTGGGTTTTCAAAATAAGCATTAGCACCAACTCTTATAGTATCAGTAGAAGCTGATAAGAGTTTTATATCATCAACTTTTAAAAAAATTGGTTTTTGTTTTACCGAGCAACTAATTATTAGTAATAAAAAAGGTAAAAAATAAATGAATTTCTTCATGAAAACTCGTGTTTTTTTGGGTACTTTGCTCTTGCAAAAGTACTATATTCCTATGACTCCATCTGATTTTATTATTAGAGAAATAAAACCACAAGATAATGCCGAAATGGCTAAGGTTATTCGTGAAGTATTAATTGAACTTGATGCTCCTAAAGTAGGCACTGCTTATGAAGATAAAGCAACGGATGAAATGTATGAAACTTACCAAAAAGAAAGAGCAGGATATTTTGTTGTAGAACATAATGGTGTTGTTGTAGGAGGAGCTGGTTTTGCTCAATTAGATAATTTTGAAGGAAATATTTGCGAGCTACAAAAAATGTACTTTTTACCTGTGGCCAGAGGAAAAGGTATCGGTAGTAAATTAATAAACTTTTGTTTAAACAAAGCCAAAGAACAAGGTTTTAAACAGTGTTATTTAGAAACCTTACCATATATGAAAGCCGCTACAACCTTGTATAGGAAAAATGGCTTTATTGATTTAAAAGAACCTTTAGGCAACACAGGGCATTACTCTTGTAATGTATGGATGCTAAAAGATTTGTAAAAAATATAATAATGCAACTAAAACAATACAAATCGTATTTTTCTGAGCAATTAAAATCCGTTTATCCTCAAACAGAAATTGATACTTTTTTCTTTTTTTTAATTGAAGAGTATTTAGAGCTCAAGCGTATAGATCTCACGTTACGACCTGATTTTGAAATTTCTTCTGAAAAGAAAACATTATTAGATGAAGCCCTAGTTCGATTAAAAAAAGAAGAACCTATCCAATATATATTAGCCAAAACAGAGTTTTATGGACTTCCTTTTAAAGTAAATCAAAACACGCTAATTCCTCGCCCTGAAACAGAAGAGCTTGTTGAGTGGATTATTAATGAGGCAGGTAAAAACCAAGAATCTTTATCTATTTTGGATATCGGAACAGGTACAGGCTGTATTCCTATAAGTTTGAAAAAGCATTTACCTAAAGCAACTATAAATGCTATTGATGTTTCTGAAGAAGCATTAAAAATAGCCGAACAAAATGCTGTCTTAAATAAAGTTGAAATATCCTTTATACATCAAGACATTTTAAAAACTGAAAAATTAAGTGCTAAGTTTGATATTATTATTTCTAATCCACCTTATGTACGTGAATTAGAGAAAGTAGAAATAAAGAATAATGTATTAAAAAATGAACCACATTTAGCTTTGTTTGTTGAAGATAACAATCCATTAATTTTCTATAAAAAAATAGCCGATTTAGCTAAGAATAGCTTAACTAAAACCGGACTACTTTTTTTTGAGATTAACCAGTATCTTGGTATAGAAACTGTTGAAATGTTAAAAAACAAAGGATTTACACATATTGAACTTCGAAAAGATTTATTTGGTAACGACCGAATGATTAAAGCTTCTTTGTAACCTCTGTTTTCTCTAGTTATTCTATACCAAAGAACCTTTTAAAAAATGAACCTTTTTTCTTTCCTTCTTCAGTTCCAGGAGCTGTAGCACCAATATTATCTGTTATTAACTTTTCAATATAAACATCGTAATTAGTATTTTTAGAATCTAAAAAGCCTTTTAAAAACTTTTCCGAAGCTTCTATCCCATTTAAGTCTTCTATTTCGCGTAGTCTTTTATATAGGGGTATAATTTCTTGTACAGCATTTTTAGGAGCTGGTTTTCGTAAAGCTTTATAATTTATAACTTCACCTTTGTCATTTTCTTTAACAACAAAATCTGTCATTACCCAGTAGTACCTACCAGTTTTAGCCATATTTTTAACAAAAGCTATAATATTCTCTTTATTTTGAATACGCTCCCACATTACCTTAAAAATTACTCTGGGCATATCTGGATGTCTAACTATGTTATGTCCAGATCCTACTAATTCATATTCTTCATAACCGGATGACTCTACAAAATCCTCGTTACAATACTCTATAACACCTCTTGTATCTGTTATACTAAGAAGAACTGAGTTTTCATCGAGGTTTATTTCTCTATCTACCGGGGTTGGGGATACTAACTTTGGTTTTCTTTTTTGATTTTCATTAGAGTGGTTCTCCCACTTTTTCTCTAAGTTGTTTGTCATATATTTAATTTGATTTGTATTTGTAAGGCATCAATCGTTATTCTTCCTTAATTTTAATACTATACAGATCGGGGGATCAGAAAAAATTATATGACTATGAAAAAGTAATCCAGCAATTTTACAGGTTAACCTTAACACAGCTTGACACAAACATAGAAATCTTCTTTTTTTGAAAATATGATAAATATCATGCTTTAAAAGATGTTATTACCTTATTAGGTTAACTGTTTTTTATTAAAAAGTTAAGAAATATCTTTTTGTACTTAAGCCTTGTTTTTTATCCAAAAAAACTAATATAATGTCTAAATATCCAGTTAAATTGAGAGTACATCTTCGATTTTTAATTAAATTATCTTCAAAACACAAGCCTTAAAACAGAAATTAATTCATTTATTTAACAAATAACATATGTTTTATTAATAAAAATAATATTCAAAGTTTTTTTTCAATAATAAAAAAGTTTATATTAGCTGTAAAAGTTATTTAAAATTGGATTTACAAAAATTACTATTAGAAACTAAAACAAGAGCAATTTATTTAATTGACGAAGAAGGTAAAATTATTGACTTTTACCCTCACGATAACGACTTGGTCGAAATAAAAGACAAAATTGCTGCATTCGATGCTGTTATCTTTAATATGTCCAGTAGTTTTTTTAACCTTTTCTTTAAGACAGAATTAAATGAAATGATTTTAAAATCTGACAAAGAAGCACTTCTTCTTTTTAAGTATAAAGAGTATGTACTTTGCTTTTTAGCCGACAAAAACACTAACATCGGTCTTTTAAACTTAATGTTTAAAAAAGAGACTAATACTATTAACATTTAATTATTACTTAACCTAAAAACCCCCCGGAATTTATGGAAAAAATCCTAAACGACTTAGTTCAAAATGTAAAAGAAAATATACCTGGGTATATTGCAATTAGTGTAGCTGAAATAGCTTCAGGTGAATCTTTAGCTTCTGATTCTGCCGACTCAAATTTTGACCCTGCTTTAGCTTGCGCTTATAATGTAGAAATTATAAATGCCAAGCGAAAAGCTATAGACATCTTAGGTCTAAAAGAAAACATTAATGATATTCATTTTAAACTTGATAATCATATTCATGTTGTAGATATGTCTCCAAGTGGAGAGTACTTTATTTATCTTGCTGTTGATTCTAATAGAGCTAACTTAGCTCTCACAAGAACAATGCTAAAAAAATATAAAACTGAATTAAATGAAGTCTTATAAAGCTATTGATATCAAAAAAATAAGTATCGATAGTGAGTTTCAAAAATATATAAGCTTTTTTCAAAATGAATATAAAACTAAAGTTTTATTAAGTGAATCAGCTATCGATTATAACGGAGCTCCTGACATAAACAATGTTAATGACTTAAAAAATGCTGTTTATGATTTCTTTTTTGAACCTAGATTCGAGAATGTTCTAGATTTAATTAAATTCAAAAAACAAAAACCACAAGACGATTAACCGAGAAAAGACTAGATATATCAATCTAGTCTTTTTTTGTTGGTTAAAAATCCCCATGATATAGCTTTACGAATCAACTTTTAATCAGCCATTTTTTACGTACGTAAAATTGTTAAAATATTCATAAAGCAGCACTTGTGAAAAAAAATACAAAAATAAGGTAGTATTTTTGTGACCCTTTCTAAAAAAGTAGTGTCTTACTAGAAGGAGGGAAAACAAAATAATATTATTTAAAGTTTTTAAACTTAATGGGGGAAGTAAGCTTACGAGCATTAATAGAAGAATCTGAAGCTGACAAAGGACTTGTTTTTAATTCTGAAGGACAAGTAATTGATTCTTACAATATCACCAAAGAAAACAACATTGCAGCAATGGCAAACGTCATTGTAACAATGGCTCATGAATTTTTTCAAGATGCCTTAGAATCCGAAAAGCTTGATCAGTTAGTTCTAACTTCAAATGAAGAAGTAGTAGTTATTAACAAGTTTGATAATAATCATATAGTTTGTTTATTAGCTGATGACGTTTCAAAAGCGGCTATGATTAAATTAACCCTTAAAAAAGTTACCCTTCAATAAATACAGAGTCTTTTTTATTAATTATTATAACTATTTTACAATGAAAGAAATCATCAATGATTTTATCGAAAACTTAAAAAGTAATGTTCCTGGGTTTATTGCTGTTTCAATAACAGATGTTGGATCTGGAGAAGCTTACGATTCTTTTACAGTGAATCCTGATTTTGACCCTAATTTAGCTTCTGCTTACAACTTAGGAGTCGTAAAAGCTAAATTAAAAGCGATTGACGCATTAGGTTTAAATGAAGAGATTCAAGATATTACTATTACTTTATCTAGTCAAGTACACATTATTAATATTGCACCTAGCGGTACTTATTTTGTTTACTTAGCTGTAGACTCAAAAGAAGCTAATTTAGGTATTACTAAAGCTTTATTAAACAAATACAAAGTAGACTTAAATAACGCTTTATAAAAAATATAACTGTGAAAAATACAAATCATTTATCTATAGATAAGCCTCTAAAAAAACACCTCAATCAAACACTAAAAGAGTTTCGTAAATATAGATTTTCTGAAGGTGAGTTGAAATCAGAAGAAAAGAAGAGTAAAGATTTTTTCGGGTTCTTATTTAAAGAATACGACAGTATGAATGATTTAGTAAAAGATATGTTTTAAAAGTGCTTAATAGGCACTTTTTTTATGCCTTTAAATGTTTGTTTTAATCTTTCAATTAATAGTTTAATCTCGTTATCATTATAACTAGCAAAACCAATTCGTATAGCGTTGTGCTTTTTATTTGCTAAATCATATCGCTGCCACTCTCCTATTTCGAGTTGATGCTTTCTTGCATCTTTTGCAACTTCATTCCAAGAATATTGTTTGTTTAACTGAACCCAAATAGCCATTCCTCCTTTAGGTACTTCAAACTGAAAATAACCACCTAATTCTTTCTTTAACAACCTACAGAATAAGTCTCGGCGCTGTAAGTATATCTTCATTAATTTACGTATGTGCCTATCTAAATCTCCAGATTTAATAAACTCAGCAAAAGTTAGCTCTAGAAGGGCGTCTCCTTGCCTATCAATATACCCTCTTAACTTAGCTGCTTCATTTACAAAATCTTCAGAGGCTACTAAGTATCCAATTCTAAAAACTGGAGCTACAGTTTTACAAACAGAACCTATGTAAATAACATTTCCTGAAGTATCGTGACTTGCCAAAGGTAAAATTGGAGCATGATTATAATTAAAATCATAATCATAGTCATCTTCAATAATAGCAAAATTGTATTTTTGAGCTAGATTTAATAAATGAATTCTCCTTTCAGCAGATAAAGTAACAGTAGTAGGATGATGATGATGAGAAGTAACATAAACAGCCTTTATAGGTTGTTGTTTACATATTCTCTCTATTTGTTCAACTACAATACCGTTTTCATCTACAGAAATTCTTTTTATTTGCGCCTTTTGATGTTGAAAAGTTATATCTGCGGAAGAATAATTAGTTTCTCCAACAATTATAACATCATTTTCCTTTAAGAGTAATTGTGTAGATAACCACATTCCCATTTGACTACCACGAGTAATTAAAATATTATCCTTGATTATTTTTAAGCCGCGAGAACTATTTAAATACATAGCCAACACCTCTCTTAATTTTATATTCCCATGTGTTGAATTATAATCTAAAAAAGCATAAATACTCTTTTTGGAAGCTATTTTCCTATATATTCGAGCAATTTCTTCTGTTGGAGTAAGTCTTGTGTCTGATGTACCATCATTTATATATAAAACTTCTTCTCTTTTCTCCGCTTTCTTTTCTAATAAGTGATTGTTTTGGTAAAAACTGAACCCTGAATTTTCATTTTTAGTTGTTTTAATAGTGTCTGCTAATGCTACTTTTTGAACAAGAGGTAAACTATTATTTACAAAAGTCCCCTTTTTAGGAATACTTTCAACCCAGCCCTGTAATAATAATTCCTCATAGCAAGCAACAACTGTTTTTCTATGTACTTGTAATAAATCAGCTAAAGTTCTTGAGCCCACTAACTTTGTTCCTGGTGATAGTTTTCCCTCACGGATTAATAATATAAATTGATTTGCTAACTGCAAGTACAAAGGCTCTTTAAGGCTTTTACTGAGTTTTAACGAAGTTTTGTAAGGAAACATCTGGACTACTATTTATTTAAAAACTGGATTAATATAATAGACCATAAATATACTACATTTGAAAAGTAAATAATATAAATAATGAAAAAACAAGAACTGCAACCAACTGAATTTAACGATTTTTATGCAAGGTATTTAGCTAAAGTACCAGATAACACAAGTTTAAAAGAAGGCTTTGAAAGCGACAAAGAAACTATTGTAAAATTTTTCTCTTCAATTTCTAAAGATAAACTTGAATACCGTTATCAACCAGAAAAATGGAGTATAAAAGAAGTGTTACAACACATAATTGATACAGAACGTGTTTTTATGTATCGTATACTACGAATTTCAAGAAAAGATATGACTCCAATTGAAGGTTTTGATCAAGATATCTATATTAAACCTTCAGGTGCTAATAATAAAACAATAGAAGCTATATTAGAAGAATTTAAAACAACCCGCTCATATTCAATCAACTTATTAAACAGTATTTCGAACGAGAACCTATGCAACATTGGAGTAGCAAACAACTCTCCAGCTTCAGCAAGGGCTTGTGCTTTTATTTTATTAGGTCATAGTGTTTGGCATATGGATATTATTAAAGAACGTTACTTATAACCTTAACAAGAAAAATCTAAATAAGACGACTTAAAAATGTTAGAAATTAGACCTAATTGCGAACACTGCGGTAAAGATTTACCAAATACTTCTACTGAAGCTATGATATGTAGTTTTGAATGCACTTATTGTAAAGAATGTGCTTTGGTAGTTTTTGAAAATGTATGCCCCACATGCTCCGGGAATTTTGTCCCCAGACCAATTAGACCTCAAAAGTTTATTGAAAAACACCCAGCATCTTTGAAAAAAGTTTATAGTCCAAAGGATATAGACAAAGCAAGAGAAAAACGCTTGAAATTTAAAGATGTTTTACCCGAAAACAGATAACGTATGAAAGAATATCAAAAATCAAAAATCAATAGAGTAAAAAGAGGTCAAAATAGAGCCGTTTATGATGTTGAAAAAATCAATACTATTTTAGATGCAGGTTTTATTGGTTTTGTAAGTTACGTGTATGAAGGAAAAGCAATTTCCTTACCTATGGCTTACGGAAGAAAAGAAGATAAAATTTATCTACATAGTTCACAGGCAAACAGAATGTTATTATCGCTTTTAGAAGCTGGGAAAATGAGCATGACAGTAATGTATTTAGATGCTCTAGTTCTCGCTCGCTCAGGATTGCACCATTCAGTAAACTACAGATCAGCTACATTATTTGGTTCTGTAAAAAAAATAGAAAATACTAAAGAAAAAGAAGATGCTTTATATTCTTTTATGGAGCATATGATGAAAGGTCGTTGGGATGGAATTAGACCTATGAAACCTGAAGAACTAGACAGAACATTAGTAGTAGAAATGACTATTGAAACTGCTTCTGCAAAAGTAAGAGATGTTGGAGTAAATGATGAACCTGAAGATTATAATTTACCGATTTGGGCAGGCTTAATACCTTTAAAGCAGATAGCGCTCCCTCCTATTTCTGACGAAAATTTAAAAGAAGATATACAAATACCAAATCACATAATAGAGTATTATAACATGCATAAATAAGCATTTTATAACTTTAAAAATAACGTTACATTGCATATATGAAAAAATACGATGTTATTATTCTTACAGATAAAAGGTATATAAAACCTCAAAAACTTGATAACTATATTCAAAATGTATTAAACGAAGACAACTATGTAAAAATAGCTCTTGAAAATCAAGGGCTAAAAGTAGCTCGTCTTTCTTGGGATGATACAGAATTTGACTGGTCTACAACAAAATATATTTTATTTAGATCTACTTGGGATTATTTTGATCGATTTACTGAATTTTCTAAATGGTTAAATGTTGTAAGTAAACAAACAACATTGTTAAATTCAGAAAAAATTATTCGTTGGAATATAGACAAACACTACCTAAAAGACCTACAACAAAACGGAATACATATTTGTAAATCCTATTTCATTGAAAAAGGAACTAAATCTACGTTAAAAGAACTTTCACAAAAGTATAATTTAAAAGATTTTGTTTTAAAACCTTGTATTTCTGGTGCTGCGAGACATACCTATAAGGTCAATCTTGAAAAGATAAACGAATATGAAGAGGTTTTCTCTTCATTAATTACAGAAGAGGCTATGATTATTCAACCTTTTCAGTATAACATAATTGAAAAAGGAGAAATCTCGTTAATGGTTATGAATGGTAAGTTTACACATGCTGTTTTAAAAATAGCCAAACCAGGAGACTTTAGAGTACAAGACGATTTTGGAGGTTCAGTGCACAATTACACACCTACCGATGAAGAAATTTTGTTTGCTGAAAACGCCGTAAAAGCCTGCATAGAAACTCCTATTTATGCACGAGTAGATGTTTTTACTGATAATAATGGTAAATTAGCTATCGCAGAACTAGAATTAATAGAACCAGAACTTTGGTTTAGAAATCACCCTGCCGCAGCAGAAGAGTTAGCTAAAGGAATAAAACAATTAATAAATAAAAATGAAGAAGTTATTTAAAATACTAGGAGGATTTTTACTTATTGGAGCTATAGTATTAGCCGTTTTTTATTTTAAAAACAACGAAAGTCTTCCTACAGGTAAACAAGGTCCAAAAGCGGATGCTTTAGCAACAAAAATGCTTAAAGCGTTAAATTATGAAGCTTATAAAACTACTCGTTTTATAGAGTGGAGTTTTAGAGGAAAGCATTTTTATAAGTGGGATAAACAAGAAAATATAGTAGAAGTATCTTGGGACTCTAATAAAGTAAACTTATATACAAAAAGCCCAGAAAAAAGTATTGTTTTAGTTGATGGAAAAGAAGTTGAGAACAAAGAAATACTTCAAAAAGCCATAGACTATTTTAATAATGATAGCTTTTGGCTAGTAGCCCCATATAAAGTTTTTGAAAACGGTATTGAACGTAGAATTGTAGAATATGAAGGTAAAGAAGCTTTATTAGTTACTTATACTACAGGAGGATCAACCCCTGGAGACTCTTATTTATGGATTTTAGATGAAAAAGGTAGACCTACTAGCTATAAAATGTGGGTTTCTATAATTCCTACTGGCGGAATGGAAGCTACTTGGAATGATTGGATTACAACAGAATCTGGTGCAGTATTACCAACAAAGCACGAAATGTCAGTCGGTACACTAAATATGGGAAATGTAAAAGCTTACAATTAGTTTCACTTCCTACATAAACTATAAAAAAGAGCAGCAAAATTGCTGCTCTTTTAATTTTCTTATGCAAGAAATAATTTATTTTCCGAAATAGAAAGTAGCACCAATATTAATCCCAAAAGAAGAATAAGGAACTTTTTGAGATAGTTGTTTCTCTCCAGCAGGATTAGCTCCTAAAGGTAATTCATCAACATACTCAACATTCTTGTTAAATACAGGTGCTAAATTAGAATAAGAAGGGTGATTTTCAAAAATAGCTCTTACTTGATCAATAGATCTAGCTTGTCCGTTTACATTTGCAGAAAAATCAACAATTTCAGAAGAATCTCTTGTTACACTAACCCCCATATACTCTAATTCTGCAAAAAGAGACACTTTATCACTTAAATCATACTTATACCCTACAGCTCCAATAAAACCTAAAGGAAGTCTTCCTTTATAGTCTTGTGTGTAGTCAACATTTAGCATCTCTGTTTGAGATAATGCTATATTTATTTTACCGTCAGACTCAGTTCTACCACCTACTTTAATTAAGGCTCCAAAACGTCCATAAATATTGTTAGTAAACTTATATACTAAAGAAGCTGAAGCTCCGTATGCTTTTCCTCTAGCCTCAATATTGATATACTGTGCTTGAGCAGGTAAATCCACTAAAACAGAAGTTTGATCTGCTCCATTTAAATAACCCAAACCTACTTCAACACCAAAATTGTCATTAAAAAAATATCCTCCTCTTAATTGAGTATGCATACCTTCTCCATAACTACCATAAGTGTTTTCTACTCCTGCAGTTGTTGTTTCAGTTCCAAAACGTACTCCTGCACTAGAAATTGAATAACCTCCTGCTGCAGAAACATAAAATTGAGCACTTGCGCTCGCCGTTGCTAAAATCATAGCAAGCATTAAAAAACTTTTTTTCATAATAAATTATTTGTTAACTTTAAATTGATAATAAGTAAACAAACGTAGTAAAAATCTAGGATTAACAAGACTTTATTACTGTTAAATTATTAGTATTATTGCGGTTAAAAGCTCAATTAAAATTACTTCTTTTTTGAATAAAAACATTTTACATCCTGAGGTTCAGAGTTATATTAATAATAACTTAAAAGTAAGCATAGAACAATTTATTTTTAAAGGAAGCCCCTTTAAAGATGTTTCTGTACAAGAATTAGCCAATCAAGTTATAGCAAAACAAAAATCAGAGAAGAAATTACCTACTTGGTTTCAAACAAAAAACATTTATTATCCACCTAAACTAAGTATTGAACAAACTTCTTCTGAAATAACAGCTGAATACAAATCAAAATTAGTTAATGGGGATTCAATAATTGATATAACAGGAGGATTTGGTGTTGACTGTTATGCTTTTTCTAAACGATTTAAAAAGGTTGTGCATTGTGAGATAAATGAAGAGCTTTCAGAGATGGTTTCATACAATTATCAGCAATTAGAAGTTTCAAATATTAGAACAGTTGCCACAGACGGATTAGAGTACTTAAAAAATACTTCTGAAAAATTTGATTGTATATATATCGACCCTTCTCGAAGAAATGATATGAAAGGAAAAGTTTTCTTACTAAGTGATTGCTTACCTAATGTACCTGAACATTTAGATTTTTTGTTTGAAAAGTCGAACACAATTCTTGTTAAGAACTCTCCTATTTTAGATATTTCATCAACCATAAATGAGTTAAAATTTGTAAAAGAAATTCATGTGGTTGCAGTAAATAGCGAGGTAAAAGAACTACTTTTTCTATTAACAAAAAAACATAAACAGTTAATTAAAGTAAAAACAGTTAATGTATTGAAAAACAGTGTTCAAGAATTTAATTTTAATCTAGAGAATGGTTTTAAATCTGAATACTCAACACCACTTAAATACCTTTACGAGCCTAACTCAGCTATTTTAAAGTCTGGTGGATTTAATCAGATAGCAAACCAACAAAAAGTAAACAAACTACATCAACATTCTCACCTGTATACCTCAGAGAAATTAGTAAAAGATTTTCCTGGAAGAATCTTTGAAATCAACAATGTATTTACCTATAACAAAAAAAAGGTCAAAAAACAGATTACAGACACTAAAGCAAATATTACTACACGTAATTTTCCAAAAACAGTAGCGCAGCTTAGAAAAGAAACAAAATTAAAAGATGGAGGAAATACTTATCTGTTTTTCACTACAAACATAAACGACGAATTAATAGTTATTGACTGCAGAAAAATTGATTAGTCTTTATACTATTACTTATAATTTATCGTTTACCTAATTGATAGAAGCCCCTATCGAAAAGTATGTTTTATTGTTTAGGGGTAATAAAACATACTAAAAGCCTTGATAAAAGTCAAGGCTTTTCTTTTTTTACATACATTTGTTTTTATCATGAAACAAACACAAAGCTACCAATCAATTAAACTTTCTGATAAATCGATAGAGAAGTTTGATGATACCCTTGTTATAGAAGCTCCATTACAAATAAACATCAATAAAGAACCATATACAGTAGTTATGAGAACTCCTGGCAATGATATAGAGCTGGTAAGAGGTTTATTATACGCTGAAGATATTTATAAAAAGCAAGGTGATGTAAAAGTAGAAATAATTAAAAATGAAAAAGACTTTTCTACAGTATTAAACGTAAATATTCCTGAAGAAAAGTTAGGAAAAGGTTATTTAAATAAACGTACTCTTTTATCTGTTTCTTCTTGTGGAATCTGCGGAAAAAAAGAATTAAAAGATATAAAAACAGAAGGTAACACTCTAAAAAACAGTAGTAAAACAAATATTAAAGAATTAATAGAGGTGACAAATCGTATTCACTTAAAAATGAATAGTAAACAGCTTTTATTTAAAACTACAGGAGGTAGTCATGCTTGTGCTGTTTTTAACAAAAATGAAGAGTTACTAACTATTAAAGAAGATATTGGTCGTCATAATGCTGTAGACAAATGTATTGGTGATTTAATCAATCAAAATATATTAAAAAATGCCAATTATATGTTAGTTAGCGGAAGAGTTTCTTACGAAATAGTTTCTAAAGCTTTCTTAGCCAAAATACCAATTATAATTGCAGTTTCAGCATGTTCTTCTTTAGCTGTAGACTTTGCCAAAGAATTTGGAATTTTCCTTATCGGTTTTAGCAGAGGTAACAAAATGACCATTTATTCTACTCCACATGATTTACAGAAATAATTAACTAAAAGCCCTATTGTTTTCTTAAAAACTTACGTATTAAAAAAGATTTGTATTTTAGTGCTTTCAATAACTATTAATTAATCCACAAACTTATGCCTTTTATAGAAGAAGAGAAGTTTAAGTTAATGCAAGAAGACTTAGACAATGCTAAATTAAAAAGAGAAGAAGCAGAAAGCGAATTAAGTAGCACACAAGAAGAATTAGCTACACTAAAAAAGAGCTCAAAAACCCTGCCTATTTTCTTAGGGCTTCTATTAGGCCTTGCTTTAGGAGCTGCATATTATTTTTATGCAAATGGTGGTAGTAGTGCTATTAATAATATAGATGTAGAAGCTGTAAAAAAGAAAGAAGCTTTTAGAGTGTTAGATAGTATAAACAGAGCTCAAGCAAGAGCTGCTAGAAATTCCGATGATTCTGATAACGATATTTCATCTAGTTCTAATTCTGATATAAATACAGAAACAATGGCTGATGAAGTAGCACAAAACACAAATGGGCAAACAATTTATTCAGTACAAATTGGAGTACTTTCAGAAAACAAATATCCATTATTATCTTCAGAAGTTATTCCTTCAACAGTTACAACTGATGATGGTTACTTTAAATACTCTTTAGGTTTATACACTACTTTAGGGGAAGCTAAAGACTTACAAAAAGAATTAATAAAAATTGGATTTAGTGATGCATTTGTAGCTTCATATATAAACGGAAAACGTCAGAAAATACATAATTAAATAAAATTTAATGCTTAACATTATTTTTAAGAGAGCACTCATAGTAAGTTTACTTATGAGTGTTCATTTTTTTTACGGACAAATAAGTAGTGTGCCTGAAAGAAAAACACAGTTTGGATTTGGTCAAATTGATTTCCTATCGATTAAAATGCCTGAAGGAGAACAAAATATGGACTACACAGGACTCCACTACAATCTAAAATTAAATGATTGGAGTTACGCAGGAGTTGGTTTATATGGAGCTGTAGGAGGTATTAGAGGAGGTTTTTTTACTTTAGGGGTTAACGCAGGAATTCAACAAAAAATAACTGATAAACTTTTTATCGATGCAGGAATTCACTTTGGTGGCGGTGGTGGTGCATCAGCTCCTGATGGCGGTGGCGCTTTTATACTCCCCCACCTTAATTTAGGATATGATTTCAAACATTTTTCTGCCACTGCAGGATATAGTTATGTTGATTTTTTTGACGGGGGCACTATTAATAGTAGCCAATTCAATGTAGCTGTACAAATTCCTTTATCTTTTGAGACCGCAGGATTTAAAGATAGAGAAAGTACTTTTTCTATTGAAGAACTAAAAAATACCTCTTGGAATACCTTAAGTAACAGAATTTCACTATTAGTTCATTTAAATAATGCTAAAGTAACCAAAGGTTCTTATGAAGGAAATACAATACGTTTAGCAGGTTTTGAATTAAATTCTTATCTTACAGATGATTTTTTCTTTTTCGTTAAAGCAGATGGTGCTTATCACGGAATTAAGGCAGGTTACATGGATGTTTTCCTTGGTGGAGGTTATCATTTGTCGATGAATAAGAATCGTACAAATATTTTAGCTAAATTTGGAGTAGGCGCTGGTGGCGGTGGCGGAGTAGATACTAAAGGAGGGTTTTTAATCTATCCAGACCTCTCTTTAGAGCAAAAATTATTTGATAATGTGTATGCATCAATCAATAAAGGATACTTGATGAGTCCAGATTCTCACTTTGTGTCTTCAACTTTTGGTCTAGGATTAAAGTATTACATGGATAGAGATGGTATTTTACCAGATGAAAAAGAATTTTCAGAAGGAAAGTTCAAAGGGTTTGACGCAGTTATTAAACAAGATTTATACTTAGATGCTGCAAGAGATGGTGGTTTTGATCAAGATATGCATCAAATATCACTGCAATTAAATTTTTTCTTAAATAAATATTTATATGCGGCAGGTCAAACTTCTTTTGCTAACTTTGGTAATGCAGGAGCTTATGCAGAAGGAATTGTTGGTTTAGGAGTTCAAACAAATGAATTCTTTAACGGAAAAACCTCTCTTTTTGCACAAGTTTTAGG
Source organism: Tenacibaculum sp. DPLXC6 (assembly GCF_056815515.1). Lineage (NCBI taxonomy): Bacteria > Pseudomonadati > Bacteroidota > Flavobacteriia > Flavobacteriales > Flavobacteriaceae > Tenacibaculum > Tenacibaculum sp. DPLXC6. The sequence continues at coordinate 477,068 of NZ_CP141806.1, read as the reverse complement.
AGGTGCAGCTGGTGGTGGTGGTATTAGTACAGGACAAGGATTAATTGTTAAACCTAGTGTTGGAGTTAATCAAAAACTTACTAATAACTTAAATTTAAGATTAGGAGCGGGTTATGTAAAAGCTAGAGGAGGAAATTTAAGTAGTACTCAAATAAATTTGGGTATTTCGTATCGTTTTTCCTTCTTAAGTGTTAAAAAGTTTTAAAAATTTAACTTTTCGTTAAAGTTTGATGAATTATCTTCGCTTTCTGAAACAAAAAAATTAATATCCTTGCTTTTTTTCAAGTTAAAAAAGCAAGTTACAATCTATATACAAACATGAATAAAAAGAGTATAGCATCTCCATTTAAAAAATTTTTAAAAACTGAAAGTGCTAGTGGTATTTTATTGTTGGTAGCTACTTTATTAGCCCTCATTTGGGCAAACTCTCCTTTTAGAGACAGTTACAGTGCTTTATGGGACTATAAAATAGGTTTTAAGTCTGAACACCTTGAATTATACAAACCTTTAATACTTTGGATTAACGATGGGTTAATGGCTGTATTTTTCTTTTTAATTGGGTTAGAAATTAAAAGAGAATTCTTAATAGGTGAATTAAACTCTACTAAAAAGCTAGCGTTTCCTCTTTTTGGAGCACTAGGTGGAATGTTATTTCCTGTTTTATTTTTTATTCTTTTAAATGAAGATCCGGAAACAGCACATGGTTGGGGGGTTCCAATGGCTACTGATATTGCCTTTTCTTTAGCTGTTTTAAACACTTTAGGTAAAAGAATACCACTAAGTTTAAAAGTCTTTTTAACTGCTTTTGCTATTGTTGATGATATAGGAGCTGTTTTAGTAATCGCTTTATTTTATAGTACTAGTATTGATATTACATTGATATCTATCGCTATAGGTTTATTAGCTTTTCTTTATTTTATTGCTCATAAAGGTTTTTATTCTCACTACGTAACTTTTATGTTTGGTGCGGTTATTTGGGTTTTATTTTTAAAAGCAGGAATACACCCAACGGTTGCAGGTATATTAATGGCTTTTGCTGTACCGATTAGACAAAAAGCACATACCCCTGAATTTTTAGCTAATTTGTCTCAGATAATGGATAATATTAAAAATGCGAAGGTTTCACCTAAACCAATATTGTCAAAAGAGCAAATTGATGAAATAGATAACTTAGATCACTGGATAGAAGACTACCAGTCACCTCTTCAGCTTTTAGAACATAAACTACACGATATAGTAGCATACGCAATTATTCCTATTTTTGCTTTAGCTAATGCAGGAGTTTTAATAATAGATAGTAATGCGCATTTAGACTCTTCCTTAATAATACACATAGCTTTATGTTTAGTTCTAGGGAATAGTATTGGAATCACCACAGTTATTACCACAGTTAAAAAGCTTAAAATAATTGAAGTTCCAAAAGAAATAAATGGTCAGCACATTGTTGGTGTATCATTTTTAGCAGGAATCGGGTTCACTATGGCAATATTCATTGCTAGTTTAGCTTTTGCTAAGAGCCCTGAATTCTTAGGATCTGCTAAAATTGGTGTACTTTTAGGCTCTCTTATTTCTGCAATAATAGGATATATAATACTTAGGCTTAATAAAAGCGACAACGAAGAAGAAGAGTTAAGTACTACTAGCTAGTACTTAATTCTAACTTATATTACTCCAAATTCCACTTGTCTTTCTAAGCTTTTCATAAGCTTTCAGCAAGCTGGAATTTTTTGTTTCTGATAAATTAGGATCTTCTTGAAGTAAGTTTATAGCAGCTTTACGCGCTATATGTAATATAGGGCTGTCCTTAACAACATCTGCTATTTTAAGGTTTAAAACACCACTTTGTTGTGTTCCCATAATATTTCCAGGACCACGAAGTTTTAAATCTACTTCAGCAATTTTAAATCCATCTGTAGTTTCTACCATCGTTTGTAAACGAGTTTTTCCGTCAGAAGACAATTTATAACTCGATAATAAAATACAATAACTCTGTTCTGCGCCACGTCCTACTCTACCTCGTAATTGATGCAACTGACTTAACCCAAAACGCTCTGCACTCTCTATAACCATTACAGAGGCATTAGGCACATTTACTCCCACTTCAATAACTGTAGTAGCTACCATAATTTGAGTATCTCCTTTGGCAAATCGCTCCATTTCATAATCTTTATCAGCAGGTTTCATTTGTCCATGAACAATACTTATTTGATATTTAGGAGAAGGAAACTCACGAGAAATACTCTCATAACCATCCATTAAATCCTTATAATCCATTGCTTCAGACTCTTGAATTAATGGATATACCACATATGCTTGTCTTCCTTTAGCTATTTCATCTTTCAAAAACTTAAAAACCCCTAAACGATTACTATCATAACGATGTACAGTTTTTATTTCTTTACGTCCAGGAGGCAGTTCATCAATTACAGAAATATCTAAATCACCATAAACGGACATTGCTAATGTTCTTGGTATAGGCGTTGCAGTCATTACTAAAATATGTGGAGGAATAACAGCCCCTCCAACCTCCCCTGAAGGGAGGCTTTTTAAAGTTTCTTTTATGTTTTCTAGAACATTATCAATGTTGCCAATAACTTCTTCGTTGGTAAATCTAATTACCTTATATCCAAAATCAGTTAAAATTTCTGTGCGCAAATTGTCTGCTTCTTCTTGTTCAGGAGTTTCATGATATTTCCCATCTACTTCAACGATGAGTTTTTTCTCTAAACAAACAAAATCAACTATAAATTCATCAATAATATGTTGTCTTCTAAACTTATAGCTTAATTGTTTTGTTTTTAAACTTTCCCATAAAACTCGCTCAGCAGGTGTTGTCTGTTTTTTACGTTGTTCTTGTAGTTCTTTTAAAAGTTTATATGTTGAAGGTCGAGCTGTCATATATTTTTTACGAACTTCTTCTCCCTTCCCTTTGGGAAGGGCTGGTGTTGGGCTTCCTTTTTCCCATAACTTTCTTCTCTGTGCAACTCCAAAACGATGTTGCTCATCAATAATAGCAATACCTAGATTTTTAAATTGTACTTTATCTTCTAAAATAGCATGTGTTCCTATCAGGATATGTAGCGAACCATCTTCTAAACTTTCATGAATTTCTCTACGCTTTTTTGTTTTGGTAGACCCTGTTAATAATTCAACTTTAATATCGGTTTTCTCTAATAACTCTATTATCCCATTATAATGCTGTGTTGCAAGAATTTCGGTAGGAGCCATAATTGTAGCTTGATAACCATTATCAATGGCTAATAACATAGTTAATAATGCTACAATCGTTTTTCCAGAACCTACATCCCCCTGCAATAATCGATTCATGTGTGCTCCAGAGCCAACATCTTTACGAATCTCTTTCAATACTCGTTTTTGGGCCCCTGTTAAGTCGAAGGGCAAGTGATTGTTATAAAAATTGGTAAACTCCTCTCCTACCTGTTCAAAAATGAATCCTTTTAGTTTTGATTTTCGGATGAGTTTTTTCTGTAATAATTGTAATTGAATAAAAAATAACTCTTCAAACTTTAATCGATATTGAGCCTTTGCTAGTAATTCTTGATTCTTAGGAAAGTGAATATTCAAAAGTGATTCTTTTTTGCCTAAAAATTGATGTTCTTCAATAAAATAAGCAGGAAAAGTTTCTTCAATATCATTATAAGCTTGCTGAAACAAGTTTTGAATCATTGTACGCATGACCTTGTTACTTATTCCTTTAGTGCTTAATTTTTCAGTAGAAGGATATACTGGTTGCATAGCCATTTGTAGCTTGCTTTTGTATTCTTTTACTGTTTCCATTTCTGGATGTGGCATATTAGGAGTACCATTATACCAATTTAGTTTTCCATAAATAACATATGGAACATTTACTTTTAAACTATCTTTAATCCATTTAGCCCCTTTAAACCAAACTAATTCCATGGTACCCGTAGAATCTGAGAAAGTAGCTACTAACCTACTACCTCTTTTTTGTTTTACCGTTTTTACACCTGTAATCTTTCCTACTATTTGTACTTCAGCGGAGTTTTGTTGCAACTGATTAATCGTATAAAACTGTGTTTTATCGATATATCTAAACGGAAAAAGATGCAATAAATCGTTACAAGTTTTAATACCTAACTCGGTAAATAACAACTCTGCTCTGGCAACACTAATTCCTTTTATATAAGTTACGGGGTTATTTAAATTCATTGAGAACGAAAATACAAAAAGCCATTAAAATCAACTATCTTTGCACTCTTAAATTCATCAAATGAGATTACATAGAAACTTAGTTTTCGCGGTTATTGATAGCTTACGCGATATTTTTAATGAAGATGTATATGCAGATAAAGCTGTTGAAAAAGCTTTAAAGAGAGATAAACGTTGGGGAGCACGTGATAGAAAATTTGTTGCTGAAACTATTTATGATGTGGTTCGTTGGAAACGATTATATGCAGAAATAGCAAATGTAAAAGCACCTTATTCTCGTCCTGATTTATGGCGATTATTTGCTGTTTGGTGTGTGTTAAAAGGAATTCAATTACCAGATTGGAACCAGATAGAACCTACTCCTACAAGAAGAATTAAAGGTAGGTTTGATGAGTTATTAAAGACAAGAAAATTTAGAGAATCTATTCCTGATTGGATTGATGAAGTTGGAGTTCAAGAGTTAGGAGAAGAAGTTTGGACGAAAGAAATAGCTGCTTTAAATAAGCAGGCAGAGGTTATTTTACGTACAAACACCTTAAATACAACCAAAGCTCACTTACAAAAACAATTAGCTTCTGAAGGAATTGATACAGAGTTTATCAAAGGATATGATGATGCTTTAAAATTAGTAGAAAGAGCGAATGTTTTTAAAACAGAAGCCTTTAAAAAAGGTTTTTTTGAAGTTCAAGATGCATCTTCACAATTAGTAGCTGCTTACTTAGATGTTGAACCAGGTATGAAAGTGGTAGATACATGTGCTGGTGCTGGTGGTAAAACGTTACACTTAGCTTCTTTAATGAAAAACAAAGGGCAAATCATAGCAATGGATATTTACGAAAGTAAATTGAAAAAACTAAAAGTTCGTGCTCGTAGAAACGGAGTTCATAATATTGATACTCGTGTAATTGATTCTACAAAAGTTATTAAGAAGTTACAAGGAAAAGCTGATAGAGTATTAATTGATGCTCCATGCTCTGGTTTAGGAGTAATTAGAAGAAATCCTGATAGTAAATGGAAATTACAACCTGAGTTTTTAGATAAAATTCGTGGTACTCAGCAAGAAGTATTACAACAATATTCTAAAATGGTAAAGCCAGGAGGAAAAATGGTATACGCTACTTGTTCGGTACTACCATCTGAAAATCAACAACAAGTTGAATTCTTTTTAGCTTCTGATGCAGGAAAAGATTTTAAATTTGTAAAAGACGAAAAAGTATTGTCACATAAATCTGGTTTCGATGGATTTTATATGGCTCTTTTAGAAAGAAAATAATATTTTTAAAAATAAAGTATATTAAAAAAGGCTCGGGATAATATCTCGAGCCTTTCCTTTCAATCAACTATTAAAAACTAACTAATCACTAAACATTACTGTTAAGTAATTATATGCTTATATGACGATTATTTTCTATTGTCGTTACAATTACCATATGTCTTTAACATTATTTTAAGAAGGCAAATTCACCATTTTCATTTACCCTCTATCCTACTCGTTGATTTACAGTGGGTTTTGTATTTTGAATTATTTATAACTACATTTATCAGTAACTAACTAAAAAACTATTTTTATGACAGATTCAAACAAACCCACTACACTTTTTTGGATTATTGGTGTTGCAGCCTTAGTTTGGAATGGACTAGGTGTTATGTCTTACATTGGTCAAGCTTATATGACAGATGAAGTTAAAGCTGCTTTGCCTGAAGCAGAAAGAGCTTTATATGAAAATGTTCCTACTTGGGTTACTGCTGCTTTTGCTATTGCTGTTTTTGGCGGATTAATAGGTAGTGCTTTTTTATTAATGAGAAAAAAGTTAGCAAGACCTATGTTTTTAATTTCGCTAATAGCTATTATTGTTCAAATGTCGTATAACTTATTTATGAGTAGAGCAGCTGAAGTATATGGACCAGGAAGTGTTATAATGCCTATAATGGTAATTGTTATAGGTGTGTTTTTATTAATGTATTCTAAAAAAACAATAGCTAAAGGTTGGTTGTCATAACCGCTTAGAAATATATAATTTTAATGCTGTCTTTTCAAGACAGCAATTTTTTATTCAAATAGAACAAAAATAAATTCGGCAACACAAGCAGGTTTTTCTTGCCCTTTTATTTCTATTGTGCAATCAAAGGTTAGCTTTTTACCATTCTGAAAATCTTCTATTAGTTTAACAGAACTAATTAAGCGTAATTCACTATTTACAGGTACAGGATTTGGAAAACGAACTTTATTCAATCCGTAGTTTAACCCCATAGTTACACTTTTTACTTCAAATTGTTTAGAAATTAGTTCCGACAACATAGAAACAGACATAAATCCGTGTGCTATTGTTGTTTTTGTTGGAGAATATTTAGCTGCTTTTTCTTCATCAATGTGAATCCACTGTTTATCTAATGTGGCATTCGCAAAGTCATTAATCATTTGTTGAGTTACGGTATACCACTCTCCTACTGGTAATTGTTTTCCTTCTATATTGGAAAGTTCGTTTAAATTTTCAAAAACTATTTTTTTCATATCCTTTATTTACCAAAAACATCCTTTTTAATACGAGGAAGCTCTAATTTATACTGTACAGCAATTGTTCTTACAAGAATAATTATTCCTGCAGAAATAACAAAAAGTACATCTTCATTAATGTTTAAAGGATATAAAAGTAAGTATACAATTCCTCCTGCTAAACAGGCTGACGCATATATCTCTCTATGGAAAATTAACGGAATTTCATTTGTTAGCACATCTCTAATTACTCCTCCCATTACCGCAGAAGACATCCCCATTACTAAGGCTACAAACGGATGTAGGTTAAAATTTATCCCTTTTTGAACACCTAATAAAGTAAATACACTTATACCAATAGTATCGAACAGAAACATTGTTCTTCTTAACGGTGCTATTTTACTTCGAAATAAAAAAGTTGCCGCAACAGCTATTAATATTGTCCAGATATAGTTAATATCTCCAATCCAGTTTATAGGGTGTGCGTTAATAAGCACATCTCTAGTCATTCCGCCTCCTACGGCAGTAACAAAAGCTATGATAATGACTCCAAAAACATCAAACTTTTTTCTAATAGCAACTAATGCACCACTAATGGCAAAAGCAAAAGTTCCGGCGATGTCTATGGCGTAAATTACATCCATTTATATTGATATTTCAGAAAATTGTATTTGTAATGTTCTTTCTACTTCTGCTAAACGACTTCTTTCATTTTGAAGAATCAATGCTAAAGAAATTCCTCTTTTCCCCGCTCTTGCCGTTCTACCACTTCGGTGTGTGTAGTATTCTAGTTGTTCTGGTAATTGATGATGGATAACAAAAGCTAAGTTTTGAACATCTATTCCCCTTGCTGAAACATCTGTAGACACCAATACTTGAAGATTTCCGTTTTTAAAAGCACGCATTACCTTATCACGCTCTTTTTGCTGCATATCTCCTTCTAAAGCCTCTACAGAAAAGCCTTCCTCTTTTAATTCTTTTGTTAGCTTTTGAGCTCCTGCTTTAGTTCTTGAGAAAATGATGCCTCTTTCAGCATGTCTTTTTTCTAAAAACTTTACAATAATATCTGTTTTTTCAGGAATCGTAGTTGTTACGAATTGATGTGTTATATTGGCATTCACCAATACATTTTTGTTTACTTCAACTTGTTTTGCTGAAGCATTCATGTATTTTTTTATAATACTTCGTATTTCATCTGGCATTGTTGCTGAAAACAACCATGTTTTACGAGTACCTGAAGTATATTTTAAAATACGATTCAATTCTAATTTAAACCCCATACTAAGCATCTCATCTGCCTCATCAAGCACCAAGGTTTTAATGTTTTTTAAATCTACATCTCCTCTTTCTATTAAATCAATCAAACGTCCCGGAGTTGCTACAATAACATGTGTAGTTCTCTTTAAATTGTTGATTTGACGTTCAATCTTTTCTCCACCGTAAACAGCTTCTACAAAAATTCTATCATCAACATATTTTGTAAATTTAAATAATTGTTTCTTTATCTGTTGTACCAGTTCTCTTGTAGGCGATAAAATTAATGCTTGTACATTATCTTTTGAAGCATCTATTTTATGCAAAATAGGTAGACCATAAGCAGCTGTTTTACCTGTTCCAGTTTGTGCTAATCCGATAAAATCTGAATTATTTTCAAGTAAATAAGGTATGGTTTCTTTTTGTACTTCAGTAGGAGTTGTTATTCCTAACTCTTTCAATCCCTTAACATATTCTTTTCGTACTCCTAATCCGGTAAATGTTGTCATTCTATAAATTTATAAGTGCAAAGATATTGTTTCTTTTACGGTAACAATAAGTTTGTTACTTCTTTCGTAATTCTTTTAGGCTTTTTTGTGTTAGCATCTAACAAACAAAAAGTAGTTTGAGATTTTACTAATAAAGTTTCTCCTCTATACATTTCAAAGTGACGTACCGATCTTATCCCTTCTGTTTTCCCAACCCATGTTCTAAGTGTAACTTCATCTCCTAATACGGCTTGATTTTTATAATCAACTTCATGACGAATAACAAACCAAACATAGTCGATGTTTTTAACATTTTTAGAAAGTTCTTTCCAATGAGCATCAGAAATATTTTGCATCCATTGTACATACACTACATTATTTACATGGTTATATTCATCTATCTCTTCTGGAGTTACGATATGTTTTTGTTCAAATAAATTCATAAAGCAAACTTACAGGATTGATGTTAATTATTACTTAAATCTAACGCTGTTTTTATTTTTGATGGATAATTCACACTAATTTAGTCAGCATGAATAAAATCGCCAACGACTTAGGTACTAAAAGTATTAGTCAACTTATTTTAAAACAAGCTATTCCTGCTTCTATTGGAATTCTAGTAATGTCGATTAATATGATTGTTGATACCATTTTTGTTGGTAGATGGATTGGTGTACTCGCTATCGCAGCAATTACTGTTGTATTACCCATAGCTTTTTTAATATCTTCAATAGGTATGGGAGTTGGAATTGGAGGTAGCTCTATAATTTCTAGAGCACTAGGAGCTAACAAAGATGATAAAGCATTTGAGGTTTTTGGAAATCAAATTTCATTAACTATTGCATTGTCTATTTTATTTGTATTGTTAGGAACGTTTTTCAGTACTCCTATTTTAAGACTTTTTGGGGCCAATGGAGATATTATAACACCCGCTACTGAGTATTTCGATGTAATTGTTTGGGGAGTTCCGTTTTTGGCTTTTGCTATGATGGGTAATCCTGTTGTTAGAGCAGTTGGGAAACCTAATTATGCTATGCTTACCATGTTATTTCCTGCAATTGCTAATATTTTTTTAGATGTCATTTTCATTAAGTTTATGAACTTGGGAATGTATGGAGCTGGGTTAGCAACCTCTATTTCATATGCTGTAAGTGGATTATTCATTTTATGGTTTTTTATTTCAAAAAGAACTGAATTAAAAATTATTCCAAAGTATTTTAAATTGAATTTTTCTATTGTAAAAGAGATTGTTTCTTTAGGTGGTGTAACAGTAGTAAGGCAAGGAACCATAAGTATTTTAACTATTGTCCTAAACTATTCTCTTTTTAAATATGGAGGTGAAATTTCAATTGCTATTTATGGTATTATAAACAGAGTTATGTTATTTGCTTTATTTCCTGTTTTAGGGGTTACACAAGGTTTTTTACCTATTGCGGGGTATAACTATGGAGCTAATAATACAGAAAGAGTAAAAGAAACTATAAAAACATCTATACTTTTTGGTACGGGAATAGCTGTTTTAATTTTTATTCTGATAATGTTATTTCCTAATGAATTAGTTGGTGTCTTTACAGAAGACGAAAAGTTATTAAACCTTACTCCTAATGCATTAATTATAGCTTTTTTAGCAACTCCTGTAATTACTACTCAATTAATTGGATCTGCATACTTTCAAGCGGCAGGCAAAGCTTTACCTGCGTTATTATTAACACTATTAAAGCAAGGAATATTTTTAATACCTTTAGTGTATATACTACCTAAATTTTATGGTGTAAATGGTGTTTGGATGTCTTTTCCTATAGCGGATGTTTTATCTACTGTACTTACCTATGTTTATTTGAAAAGAGAGGTTAGATTACACCTAAATTAATCTAAAATACTTTCTCCATTTAAGTTTGTGGTTAGCACATCACTCATGTAATTAAAAAACGGACGTAAAGCTTTAAAAGCATCATCTACTTTTGTTAAAAAGTCTGGAGCTAACACTTCTTTATCAGAAAAACGTTGAATAGCTATATAACCTTTTTTACGAATCAAATCGATATCTGGATGCTGTTTATCAAATCCTTTAGGAGCAGTTTTAAGCTCATCCCCTTCTAGTTTACCTCCAAAATGTTGTACGTAGTTATTTTCTTTTAAAATTTCTCTAATTTCAGAAGCATCTACTTCAAATTCTTTACGAATACGTAAAAGATCTTCTTTATTTGGTTCCCAGAATCCACCAGCTACAAAACTATCTCCTGGAGAAACATGCAAATAATACCCTCCTCTCAATTCTGGCTTTTTTCTATGAAAAGAACCTCCAAAATGTGTTTTATAAGGTGTTTTATCTTTTGAAAAACGTACATCTCTGTAAATCCTAAACAACTTAAATTTATCAATCTCATCATGCTTGTTTAAGTTTTCTTCAATCGTTTTATAAACAGCTTTTGCATTATTTTGAGCTTCTATAAATCGAGATTTGTGTTCTGTAAACCATTCACGATTGTTATTTTCTTTTAAGTCCTTTAAAAATTGAAATGTTTGTTTTTCTAGTTGCATTATAAGCGATTTTGAACTTCTAAGGTACAAAAAAACTCCACTAAAAATTAGTGGAGTTTATGCTTTATTCTTTGAAAAAGTTACACGTTAAATCTAAAGTGCATAATATCACCATCTTTAACTACATACTCTTTTCCTTCTACTCTCATTTTACCAGCTTCTTTTACTTTAGCTTCACTACCAAACGCAACATAATCATCATAACCAATTGTTTCAGCACGAATAAATCCTTTTTCAAAGTCTGTGTGAATAACTCCTGCTGCTTGTGGTGCAGTTGCTCCTACAGGAATTGTCCAAGCTCTTACTTCTTTTACACCTGCAGTAAAATAAGTTTGTAAGTTCAATAATTTATAAGCCGAACGAACTAAACGAGAAACACCCGCTTCTTCTAATCCTATGTCTGCTAAGAACATTTGACGCTCTTCATAATCATCTAACTCTGTAATATCTGCTTCTGTTCCTACAGCTAATACAATAACTTCAGCATTTTCGTGTGCTACAGCTTCTTTCACTTTATCAACATAGGCGTTTCCTGAAACTGCTGAACCTTCATCAACATTACACACGTATAAAACAGGTTTTGCAGTAATAAACTGTAATGGTTTTACGAACTCCTCTTCTTTTTCTGTAAACTCAATAGAACGAACAGATTTCCCTTCTAATAAAGTAGCTTCAACTTTCAATAAAATCTCTAATTCTACTTGAGCCTCCTTATTACCCGTTTTAGCAGTTCTTTTTACTCGCTCTAAGCGTTTTTGAACAGTTTCTAAATCTTTTAATTGAAGTTCAATATCAATAGTTTCCTTATCTCTTATAGGATCAACAGAACCATCAACGTGTACTATATTGTCATTATCAAAACAACGTAATACATGTAAAATAGCATCTGTTTCGCGAATATTAGCCAAGAATTGGTTACCTAAACCTTCTCCTTTACTAGCTCCTTTTACTAAACCAGCAATATCTACAATTTCTACAGTTGCAGGTAAAACTCTTTCAGGATTCACTAGTTCTTCTAGCTTTTCTAAACGAGTATCAGGTACATTTACTACTCCTAAATTAGGCTCAATGGTACAAAACGGAAAGTTTGCACTTTGCGCTTTTGCATTAGATAAACAGTTAAATAAGGTTGATTTCCCTACATTTGGTAATCCTACAATTCCAGCTTTCATTCTATTGTTTTATTGAAATTTTGCGAGTGCAAATATAGTGCTTTGCTTTCTAAATTTTCTATTTATTTATGATTCATTTAAGTTTGTTTTTAGTTAGCAATTTTATGTTTTTAACATTTTTTTAAGATTTAGATTGATTTTTTACTATTTTTAAGAAATTAACTAAAAAATATATTTAAATGAAAAAACAGACCCTTCTTATTACTTACCTGTTTTTTTGGGGACTTCATATGTTGAGTGCTCAAACATTAATTAAAGGTACAGTAAAAGATACAAGCAACGAGCCTTTACCTGGAGCTAACGTTTTAGAAAAAGGAACCTCTAACGGTACGTCTACAGATTTTAATGGTGAATTTTCCTTTAACGCTAATGCTAATGGAACCTTAATAATTAGTTTTTCAGGATTTGAAACACAAGAAATTCCTATTAATGGAAAAACTAACTTTAATATTATTTTAAAAGAAGGATTAGAGTTAGACGAAGTTGTCATTGTAGGGTCAAGAAATCCTAAAAGGACAGCTATAGATACTCCCGTACCTGTTGATATAATTGATGTGGGAGATTTAGCTACTAAAAATGGTAAAGTAGAAGTAAATGATATACTTCAATACGCAGCACCTTCGTTTAACGCGACTAAACAGTCTGGTTCAGATGGAGCAGACCATATCGTACCTGCTTCTTTAAGAGGTTTAGGACCTGATCAAACATTGGTATTAATTAATGGAAAAAGACGTCATCAATCATCATTGGTTAACATTTTTGGGACACGTGGGCGTGGAAATTCTGGAACGGATTTAAACGCAATTCCTTCTGCTGCTATCAAAAGAATTGAAGTTTTAAGAGATGGAGCTTCAGCTCAATATGGTTCTGATGCTATTGCTGGAGTTATTAATATTGTTTTAAAAGATAATACTGATGGTGTTTCAGGAAGTGTTGGCTATGGTGCTTACAGTACAGCTATAGGAAGCGGATGGGCAGAAGCTACAGGAGAAACTTTATACAATGTGGAAGGAAAGAACAGATTGGATGGAGAAGACAAAAGTTTTGATGGAGGAACATTTAAATTAGACTTAAATTACGGGGCAAAACTGAATGATAAAGGAGGTTTTGTAAACTTTACTACCGAACTATTATCTAAGGAAAGAACGTTGAGACCAGGATTTTCTTGGCGTAAAGGATATGGTAGTGCCGCTATTGACGGGTTTAACTTTATGGTGAATGCAAGTTTACCTATAAACGACAATACTGAAGTATATGCTTTTGGAGGCAGAAACTTTAGAGATACTGATGCGTATGCTTTTTCTAGAGATAGTTTTGATGAAGGTGATAATAGAAGTGTTCCTAGCATACATCCAAATGGTTTTACACCAAGAATTACCTCTAATATTACTGATATTTCTGTTTCTGCAGGAATTAAACATAAATTAGAAAATGGTTGGGAAATTGATTTTAATAATACTTACGGAGAAAATAAATTCCATTATTTTATAAAAGACTCAAACAACGCTTCTTTAAAAGATGCTTCACCTACCGATTTTAATGCAGGAGGTCATAGTTTATCACAAAATACTACTGGATTAGATTTTAGTAAGTACTTAGAAGATTTAATGAGTGGAGTTAACCTTGCTTTCGGTTTAGAATATAGAACAGAAAACTTTATCATTTTTGCTGGAGAAGAAGCTTCTTATGGATTGTATGATGATAACGGAGTGTTAATGACAAATCCTACTGTTCAACCAGTAGCTGTTGACAGTAATGGAGATGAACTACCTGGAGGATCTCAAGGTTTCCCAGGCTATGGACCAGATAATGAAGTTGACCGTTCAAGAAGTAATGTAGGTATCTATTTTGATTCTGAATTTAACTTTACAGAAAAATTCTTAGTAGGAGCAGCCGTTCGTTTTGAAGATTACAGCGATTTTGGTAGTACATTCAATTTTAAATTGGCTTCAAGGTTTAAAGCAAGTAATAATTTAACCTTGAGGGGTTCTATTTCTTCTGGTTTTAGAGCACCATCTTTAGCTCAATTATATTATAATTTAAAATTTACCAATATTGTTAATGGTGAATCTTTACCATCATTATTATCTGCAAATAACAGCACCGTAACTAGAGCTTTCGGAATAGAACAGTTAAAAGAAGAAACAGCATTCAATGCTAGTTTAGGATTTACTTATAAAATAGGTGGATTTACCGCTACCATTGATGCATACTCTATAACTGTTGATGATCGTATTATTTTAACAGATAATTTTGATGCTTCTGGATTGAATTTAGGTGTAGATGCAGCACAATTCTTTGCAAATGGTGTTGATACAAAAACTCAAGGATTAGATATTGTTTTAAACTATAAAAAATCTTTTGAAGACCATAGAATTGATGTAGGTTTAGTAGGAAACTTTAACGATACTAAAATTGAAAAAATTAAGAACGGAAATTTAAACAGATTTACTTTCTTTAGCCCTTTTTCTGAAGCTTATTTAAAAGCTGCAGCTCCAGATCACAAATTCGGTTTAAATCTTGGATATGGATATAAAAAACTAGATGTTGCTTTAAACTTTACAAAATTCAGTGAAGTTCAATTACAAGATTTTCAATGGGTAGACTCACCAGCAACTACACAAGCAGAAGCAGATGCTTTATATGCTGTTGCTACAGATGTTTATGATAGTAAAATAACAACTGATTTAAGTTTAAGCTATGCTTTCACTGATAAAATTACGTTTACAATTGGAGGAAATAATATTTTTAACGTGTACCCTACTCCACAATTTGATGGATGGACTGATCAGGGAGGATTAGCTGATTCTGTACAAATGGGATCAGACGGTGCTTATTTCTTTACTAGATTAGGATTTAAACTTTAATACACTTTTTATAAAAGCAAAAATCCTGAGAATACTCTCAGGATTTTTTTTTATCTCTTAACTCTAGAAATCTAGAGCTTATTAATCATTATGCATAAAACGTTGTTTCGCTAATAGCTCTTCTTCTGTTTCTACATTATCTTCATCAGGAACACAACAATCAACAGGACAAACAGCAGCACACTGAGGTTCTTCATGAAAACCTTTACATTCTGTACATTTATCTACAACGATATAATAAATTTCATCCGAAATTGGCTCTTGATCTTCATCTGCATTAGCAGATTTACCGTTTGGTAAAACAATATTTCCTGTTAAATCAGTTCCATCAGCATATTTCCAGTCATCTGCACCTTCGTAAATTGCTGTATTTGGACATTCAGGTTCGCAAGCCCCACAGTTTATACATTCATCAGTTATTATAATTGCCATAATTAATCTCTTTCAGTTTTGTAACTTTGCATTCGCAAAAATAGTTCCAATTTAATTTAGAACCAAATAAATGGATAGTATAAAAAGTAGAATTAACGCTTTTCATAAACTAGGAGAATTTTTAAGCCAGTTTTCTCAAGAGAAAATAGAGAAAAAAGAAGGTATAGAACATAACGAATTGTTTTTTGATGGATTTAAGCATCAACTAAAAATAGCAGGAGAAAATAACACTTGGTTTACTAAAGAAAACCTATTATTTTCTATTAAAAATTGGTCAAAAGCACTCACTTCTGATAATTTAACTCAATGGGTAGCTAACGAAAATTTAGGTAAGAATAAACCTAAAATAGTTGCTGTTATTATGGCTGGAAATATTCCTTTAGTTGGCTTTCATGATTTTTTATCAGTTTTAATTTCAGGACACTCCGTATTAGTTAAACAATCTTCCAACGATAAACACTTACTTCCTTTTTTGGCAAAGTATTTAGAGTATGTTGAGCCTGAATTAAAAGGAAAAATCACATTTACTGAAGAAAAAATAACAAGTTTTGATGCTGTTATTGCCACTGGTAGTAATAATACAGCACGTTATTTTGAATATTATTTTAAAGATAAACCTAGCATTATAAGAAAAAACAGAAACTCTGTGGCTGTTCTAACAGGAAACGAGTCTGGAGAACAACTGCAAAACTTAAGCGAAGATGTTTTTCGTTACTTTGGGTTAGGTTGTCGCTCAGTTTCTAAAGTATTCATCCCAAAAGATTATAATTTTGATGCTTTTTTCAATGGAATGTATCAACAACATGAAATCATTAATAATACTAAATATGCTAATAATTACGATTACAACAAAGCAGTGTATTTAATGAGTGAATTTGACATTCTAGAGAATGGTTTTTTAATGATTAAAGAAGATGAAAGCTACGCCTCTCCTATTGCTTCTGTTTTTTATGAATACTATGATAATGTAGATGATTTAAAAATTAAACTGTGGGAAGACAGAGATCAAATTCAGTGTATTGTAGCTAATGATTTTATTAAAAATGAAGTAGCATTCGGACAAACACAACACCCAAAGTTATGGGACTATGCTGATGGTGTAAACACACTAGAATTTTTAGCTAAAATTTAAAAGAGTCTCTATATAAATTTGCACCTTTGTGTAGCAAAACACAACAACACAAATGAAAAAACATAACTTTAGTGCAGGACCTTGTATTTTACCTGAAGAAGTGCTGAAAAAAGCATCAGACGCTGTTATTAATTTTAATAATGACAATTTATCTTTAATCGAAATATCACACAGAAGTCAACCTTTTGTTGATGTAATTGAAAAAGCGAGAAATTTAGCATTAGAATTATTAGGACTAGAAAATAAAGGTTATAAAGCATTGTTTTTACAAGGTGGAGCTAGTATGCAATTTTTAATGGTTGCTTATAACCTATTAAACAAGAAAGCAGCTTACTTAAATACAGGAACTTGGAGTGACAAAGCAATTAAAGAAGCTAAACTATTTGGCGAATTAGTAGAAGTAGCTTCTTCAAAAGATAAAAACTTCAGTTATATACCTAAAGCATATGAAATTCCTACTGATGTAGATTATTTCCACTGTACTAGTAATAACACTATTTATGGAACACAAATGAAGAGTTTTCCAAAGACTTCTGTTCCAATGATATGTGATATGAGTTCTGATATTTTTTCTCGTCAATTGGATTTTTCAAAGTTTGATTTGATTTATGCAGGGGCTCAAAAAAACATGGGACCAGCTGGTACTACGCTTGTTGTAGTAAAAGAAGACATTTTAGGGAAAGTAGAACGTCAAATTCCTTCAATGTTAAATTATCAGGTAATTATTGATAAAGAAAGTATGTTTAATACACCTCCTGTATTTGCAGTATATACTTCCATGTTAACTTTGGAATGGTTAAAAGATTTAGGAGGTATCGAATTCATTGAAAAGGTGAATGAAAAAAAATCAGCACTGTTATATAGTGAAATAGACAGAAACCCTTTATTTAAAGGAGTAGCTGCTATAGAAGACAGAAGCCATATGAATGCTACTTTTACCTTAGCTGATAAAAACTTACAAGCTAAGTTTGATAAAATGTGGCAAGAAGCCAATATCAACGGGTTAAGTGGTCATAGAAGTGTTGGTGGTTACCGTGCAAGCATGTACAATGCCTTACCTTTATACAGTGTTCAGGCCTTAGTAGATGTAATGCAAGAATTAGAAAGAATAAGTTAGATACAACGTCATTTTTTTATAATGGCATTTTTAATATAAAGAACGATGAAGATATTAGTGACCGATGGAATTTCCGCTAGCGGAATACAAGCTTTAGAAGACAAAGGCTTTGAAGTAATAAACACTAAAGTTGCACAAGAGCAATTAGAAAACTATATAAACGACCATACTATTGATGCTATTACAGTAGGTAATACTACACAAGTACGACAAGAGTTAATTGATGCTTGCCCAAGCATTAAACTTATTGCTTGTTTAGGAACCGAAATGGATAATATTGATGTTGATTATGCTATTAGTAATGGGGTTCACGTTGTGAATAGTGAAGATGCTTCTGCTACTTCAATTGCAGAACTAGTATTTGCACATTTATTCGGAATGGTTCGTTTTTTACATCAATCGAACCGTGAAATGCCTTTAGAAGGAGACATGCGTTTTAATGCTTTAAAAAAGCAATACTCACAAGGAACTGAATTAAGAGGAAAGACACTAGGAATTATTGGATTTGATACCGTAGGACAAGAAGTTGCAAAAACAGCACTGGCTTTAGGTATGGAAGTAATAGCTACCGATGCTGAAGTAGATAATGCAACCATTACAATTCCTTTTTTCGATGGTCAATCGGTAGATTTCTTTATTGAAACAGAAACTATAGATAACCTATTATCAAAATCAGACTTTATAACCTTACACCTTCCTGTACAAGAAGGATATGTTATTGAAACATCTTTATTAAACAAAATGAAAGACGGTGTAGGAATTATAAATACTTCTCATGGAGGTGTTTTAAATGAAGTTGATTTAGTAAAAGCTATAGAAAGCGGAAAAGTTAAATATGCAGGATTAGACGTTTTTGAAAGTCAACCGAGGCCAGAAATTCAACTATTAATGAATCCTGAAATATCAATGACACCTCATATTGGTGCTTCAACTGTTGAAGCGCAAGATAGAGCTGGAATTGAACTTGCTAATAAAATCATCGAATTACTAAGCGAATAAAATAATCTATGGCAATTGTAAAACCATTTAAAGCTGTTAGAGCCACTCGAGATAAAGTCGCTTTAGTATCTTCTAAATCGTACGAAATTTATACCCCTGCGGAAATTGGAGCTAAACTCGATTTTAATCCATACACTTTTTTACATGTAATTAACCCTGGTTATAAATATCATAAACAAGATGTAACAGGAGAACAACGCTTTAAATTGGTACACAATCGTTATTTAGAATTTAAAGAAAATGAAGTCTTCAAACAAGATGAAGCTCCAGGGTATTATGTATATCAAAAAATAACTCCAAATGATAATTTCTGTGGAATAATTGCAGCAACCTCTGTTGAAGATTATCATAATGAAGTTATTAAAAAGCATGAAGACACTTTAAAAGAACGTGAATTACTGTTTGAAAACTATCTAAAAAACACAGGTTTTAATGCAGAACCTGTACTACTCACCTATCCTGATAATACTGTTATTAATTCTATTGTAAAAAAATATCAAAAAAAAAGAGCTGAGTATGAGTTCTCTACATCTGATAAGGATTTACATTTTTTATGGGTGATAAGTGATGAAAAAGATGTTGAAGAAATAGCTAAAGCGTTTAAAGATGTTAACACCTTATATATTGCAGATGGGCATCATCGTTCAACATCTTCGTGTTTGTTGGCACAAAACTTAGCTGAGAACAATCCTGAGCACACAGGAAAAGAAGACTATAACTTTTTCATGAGCTACTTATTACCTGAAAGTCAGGTGAAAATTTATGAATTCAATAGATTTATAAGAGATTTAAACGGATTAACTCCTGAAGAACTTTTAATGGAACTTGACACGCATTTTAGAATTGAAAACCGTGGACAAGAACTTTATAGACCTAAAGAAAAGCATCATTTTAGTATGTACTTAAATGGTGAGTTTTATGCATTGTATTTACGCAAATCTGCTTATAATTTTACCGATTGTTTAAGCGAATTAGATGCTTATATTTTATACACAACTGTACTAGAACCTATTTTAGGAATTGAGGATATTAGAAACGCTTCTAAAATTGTATACTCACAAGATAAATCTGACGGATTAGAGCTAAAAACAAAAGTAGATAGTGGTGAGTTTAAAGTTTCTTTTGGAATGTTACCCACTAACATTCAAGAACTAAAAACTATTGTTGATGCTGGTTTAATGATGCCGCCGAAAACAACCTATATAGAACCTAAGTTAAGAAGTGCTTTAACTATTTACGAGTTTTAGTGTAAAGTCTGATAAACAATTATTATGATTACAGGAATTAAAGAAAATCTTCAAAAAATAAAATCAACACTACCAGAAAATGTAACGTTAGTTGCTGTTTCTAAAACCAAACCTATTGCTGATTTACAAGAAGCTTATGATGCTGGTCAGCGTATATTTGGTGAAAATAAAATACAAGAAATGGTAGCTAAATACGATGAATTACCTAAAGACATAAAATGGCACATGATTGGCCATTTACAACGTAATAAGGTAAAGTATATGGCACATTTTGTTGATTTAATTCATGGTGTAGATAGCTTTAAAACATTAAAAGAAATAGATAAGCAAGCTAAAAAACATAATAGAGTTATCAATTGTTTGTTACAAGCTCGAATTGCTAAAGAAGATACCAAATTTGGACTACCTTTTACTGATATTGAAGATATTTTAGCTTCAGAAGAATTCAAAGAGTTAAAAAATGTAAAAATAGTAGGCTTAATGGGAATGGCCACTTTTACAGACAACCAAGAACAATTACAAGAGGAGTTTTCATCATTAGCTAATTTCTTCAATAAAAATCAGGAAAAATACCCCGATTTATCAATTCTTTCAATGGGTATGAGCGGTGATTATGAGTTAGCCATACAAAATGGCAGTACTATGGTACGAATAGGAAGCTCTATTTTTGGAGTTAGAAATTATATTGCTTAGATTTACATAAATCAGCTAAAAAAAAGGGAGAGATTTGTACGCTATTTTAGACATTGAAACTACTGGAGGAAAATATAACGAGGAAGGAATTACTGAAATTGCCATCTATAAATATGACGGACATCAAGTTATAGATCAATTCATTAGCCTTGTGAATCCAGAAAGAGAAATTCAAGAGTTTGTTGTAAAACTTACAGGAATTAATAATAAAATGCTACGAAATGCACCTAAGTTTTATGAAGTAGCGAAAAGAATTATTGAAATAACCCAAGATTGTTTCATTGTAGCACACAATGCTAATTTTGATTACCGCATTCTTCGTACTGAATTTGATAGGTTAGGTTATAAATACAAACGCAATACACTTTGTACAGTTACTTTAAGTAAGAAACTTATACCTGAATCTCCATCACATAGCCTTGGAAAACTATGTAAGTTTTTAGGAATTCCTATGTCAGATCGTCACAGAGCTACAGGTGACGCTTTAGCCACTGTACAATTATTTAAATTATTAATAGATAAAGATGTTGAAAAGAATATTATTCAACAATCCATAAAATATTTTGATAATAGACACGAAAAATTTCGTATTCAAAGAATATTAGATAGCTTACCTGAAAAAGAAGGTGTTTTTTATGTTCATAATCATGAAGGAGCTATCATTTTTGTTGGTAGAGGTAAAAACATAAAACAAGAAACTAATAAACTCTTTTTAAAAGAAACTAGAAAAGCTTTGAAAGTAATAAAAAGAGTAGCTAGGGTTTCCTACGAAGAAACAGGGAATATGCTTTTTACGCGTTTAAAATACCATTTAGAACTCGAAAAACTACGACCTAAGTACAATATTATACGAAAAAGAAAGATTACAGATAGAAGCTTTAATCATGATAATATGCTTGTCATAGATAAAGGTAGAACCCCTGAAGAACACGCTGTAATTTTAATTGAAAAAAACGAAGTTGTAGGATATACATATACCAATCTTGCATTTCAAGAAAACCAGTTGTCTATTCTAAAATCAATGCTCACTCCTATTGAGCACAAAGAACTAGCTAAAACAATAATAAAAAACTATTTACTAAAAAATAAAGTGTCTAAAATAGTACGATTACAAGTTGAAAATAATTTGTAATATTGCTATAAAGCATTCAAAAAAACTAATCTTTTGGATAAAAAAACACTTAATTGGAGGGATAAATTACATGAAGTAATCTACGAAGCAGACACACCTGCTGGTAGACTATTTGATATCGTTTTATTATTTGCAATTTTAGCAAGTATTATATTAGTAATGCTTGAAAGTGTAGAAAGCTTTGATAATAAGCATCATGATTTCTTATATATTTCTGAATGGATTATTACTTTCTTTTTTTCAATTGAATATATCCTTCGAATTATTTCAATAAAAAAACCAACAAAATATATTTTTAGCTTTTATGGTATTATAGATTTACTTTCTACCATTCCTATGTACTTAACGTTCTTTTTTGTGGGTACACATAGTAGCTTAATAGCTTTGAGAGCATTGCGCCTATTAAGAGTTTTTAGAATTTTAAAAGTATCTAGATACATTGGAGAATCAAATCAATTAATCAAAGCTTTGAACGCGAGTAAAGCTAAGATTGGGGTATTTCTTTATTTTGTATTGATTATCTGTATCATTTTAGGATCTGTGATGTATTTTATTGAAGGAGCAGAAAACGGTTTTACAAGCATACCTAGAAGTATTTATTGGTCAATAGTAACACTTACAACTGTTGGTTATGGAGATATTGCTCCTCAAACCGCTTTAGGACAGTTCATTGCGAGTATTACTGTAATTATTGGTTATGCTATTATTGCAATTCCTACAGGAATAGTAAGTTCTGAAATGACTAAAAATAAGGTGCATCTAAATACACAATCTTGCCCAAATTGTTCTTATGAAGGTCATAAAGATGATGCAGATTTTTGTTATCATTGCGGAACAAAACTGAACTAAATGTCACAAAAAAACACGTTAATTACAATTGTTGGAGCTACGGCTATTGGTAAAACAGCACTAAGCATTAAACTAGCTCAACATTTTAATTGTGATATTATTTCGTGTGACTCTCGTCAATTTTATAAGGAAATGACCATAGGAACAGCGGTTCCTGAACCTGAAGAATTAACTGCTGCTCCACATCATTTTATCCAAAACAGAAGTGTTTTTGATGATTATTCAGTAGGTCAGTTTGAAAAAGATGCTTTAGCTAAGTTAGATGAGTTATTTTCCCAAAAACCTATTCAAATCATGGTAGGCGGAAGTGGTTTGTATGTAGATGCTGTTTTAAAAGGATTAGACTATTTTCCTGATGTAGATCCACAAATAAGAATAGATTTAACTATCGAATTAGAAAATAAAGGAATAGAATATCTTCAAAAAAAATTAAAAGAACTTGATATTGAAGCTTACAATACGATTGCTATTGACAACCCACATCGATTAATCCGTGCCTTAGAGATTTGTATAGGAACAGGAAAAACATATAGTTCTTTTAAAAACAAACCAAAAACTCCTCGTAATTTTCAAACTATAAAAATTGGATTGACAGCCGATAGAGAAATTATGTACGACCGTATTAATCGTCGTGTAGATATTATGATTGAAAAAGGTTTGATAGAAGAAGCTAAAAAACTATATCCTCATAAAAGCCTAAACGCATTACAAACAGTAGGATATAGAGAGTTATTTGAATATTTTGAAGGTAACTTTACTAAAGAATTTGCTATTGAGGAAATTAAGAAGAATTCAAGAAGGTTTGCTAAACGACAAGGAACATGGTTTCGTAAAGATCCAAACATTTTATGGTTTGATTTTCAAGAAGATGTTCAAAATATTATAAAAACTATTGAAAATAAACTTTAACGCTTTTTAAGAACACTAAAAAAATCACTTTTTTATATTTGTCAAAAACAGAAATACATGAAACTAAAAATCACTTTTATACTAGCCTTATTTTTTATCGGATTTTCAAATGCTCAAACTAAAGTTGGAACGGTAAATAGCGAATTAATTATTAGTAAAATGCCACAAATCAAAGGAGTTTTACAACGAGTAGAAAATTATGGTAAAAAACTAGATTCTAGTTTTCAAATAAAAGCGTCTGAATATAAAGCTAAAGTAGATTCTTTTAAGGCTGAAGAAAAAATTATGACAGATGCTGATAAAAAAACTCGAATTAAAGAAATACAACAGTTAGAGTTAGACATGGCTAAGTTCCGTAAAAATGGAGGAGCTATGATACAGCTTCAAAAAGATCAAAGTTTACGTCCTTTATATAAAAAGTTGAGCGAAGTAATTGCAGAAGTAGCAAAAGCTAACGGGTATACACAAGTTTTAACTACTACTGGAAATGAATTTGGATACATTGATGAGCGTTTTGATATCACACAATTAGTACTAGATAAGTTAGGAATTAAAGAGTAATTCTTTTATGTATCAAAAACAAAAAGACTTACAATTACAATACGAAGGATTTTTAAAAACACCTTTTCTATGGCATGGAAAAGGTGTTTTTAATTTAGAACAATTTCCTATTTTAATAACTCGAACAAGTTCGTTTAACCAAGAGATTACACAAAAATTACGTTTAGGGAAATTGGTAGAACGTTTTGTTTCATTTGAATTAAATCAAGACACTTCTGTATCAATTCTTGCTGAGAACATTCAAATTCAAAAAGAAAAAATTACTGTAGGTGAATTAGATTGTTTATTGTTGAAAAATAAGAAACCAATTCATTTAGAAATTATATATAAGTTCTACTTATATGATGCTTATGTTGGTAATTCTGAAGTTGAGCATTGGATTGGACCAAACCGACGAGATTCTCTTATTCAAAAGCTAACTAAGCTTCAAGAAAAACAATTACCACTACTCTACTCCAATCATACTAAAACTTATTTAGATAAATTAAAGTTGAGTGTAGATAAAATAATACAACAAGTATATTTTAAAGCACAATTATTTGTTCCTTTAAAAGACTTCGGAAAAAACTTTAAACAACTAAATAATGAGTGTATTTACGGGTTTTACATCTATCCGAAAGAGTTACCACAATTTTCCGATTGTAAATTCTATATTCCAACTAAACATAACTGGTTAATAAATCCACATTCAAATATTAACTGGTTAACTTTTAAAGCCTTTCAAAATAAACTTCACCAATTTTTAAATGAAGAAAATGCTCCTCTTTGTTGGTTGAAAAAACCAAATGGTGAACTTTTTAAGTTTTTTGTGGTTTGGTGGGATAATTAATGTATTTCAAATTACTTATTAAATTTGCCCACTAAAAATCTATGAAATATTTCAAACCCTCTTTTTTACTTCTATTTACTTTAATCACATTCACATCTTGTTTTGAAGTCGAAGAAAACATACTTTCTTGTGTTGATGTAGACATAGCTTTTGAAGATGATTATTATAAATTAGAAGCTGAAGTTTATTCGAGTAAGTATATAGAAGTTAACCTAATAAATGAATGTGACTTAGATACAAGAGTTACTGGAATAAAAGTTGAAGGTCAACACCGTGAAGACTTTCAGGTTAAAGGTCTATCAATAGGTACAAATATAACAACAGCAACTTACTTTGATGTTGTTTTTACTCCTACACATATAGGTACTAGAGATGTAATTATTGTAATAAAGCACGAGCTAGGAGAATTGGTAATTAACTTATCAGGTGAAGGAATATAACTTTTAGTAATAAAAAACGCTTAGAAATGATTTTCTAAGCGTTCTATTTATTGTAAATTAAGACTATTCACTATCTTCTTTTTCTTCTATTTTATTTATATACTCTAGATCTCTAGTATTTTTTTGTACAGAAATGGCTGCATAAATACTTAAAGAAAAAGACATTGCATAAAATCCTTTTTCACTTAATAATAAGTTTGCATTCCATAATCCAACTACGAGTAAAACTATAGAAGCAATGGTTGTAAACCAGCTAATACTATAGTAAATTTCTGTTACTTTTATTCCTTCTAACCTATCTCTAACAGATTTTTGAACAGATATTACTGAGAATAACGCGAACAATAAAACCGTAAAATAATAACCTTTTTCATTAAGTTCCATCTCTACGTTCCATAAACCAATACAATAAGAAGAAATTCCTATTAGTAATGCTACCCATGACGCACCAATGTAGGCTGAAGTTGGTTTTTGATTGTATACTTTTAATGTTTTCTTTTTTTCTTTCTTTGTTTTCTTGTTTTGATCTAACGACCATTCTGATTGATTATTCATAACTTTTAGTTTTTAATTATGCTCAAAAATGCTTCATTTTGAAAGATTCATAAAAACATTATTAATAAAAATCTAACGATATAATTCACAAATTAAACTTAATAATCGCTATATTTACTAATGAAAATACAATTATATATAACGATTAAATGAATCAACTTCATAGTATAATCTCTTCTTTTTCTATAGAAGAACAGCAACGTTTTATGTTATTTTTAGAAAAGAGGAACAAAAGAGTAGATACCAAAAACATTCAATTGTTTAAAATAGCTCAAAAAGGAGAAACTTCTACAAAATTTATTTGTGAAGAATTATACGGTACTCAAAAAAAAGAAGCTTTTTATACGCTCAAGCAACGTTTGTATGAATCGTTAATTGATTTTATAGCCAATAATAAAATCCAAGGAGAAAACTCTGTAGACATGCTTTTGATAAAGTATATTTTAGCTGCTAGAGATTTTTTACTTCATAAAAACAACAAAGCAGCTTATAAAATTTTAGATAAAGCCGAAGTAATTGCAAAGGAATATCAACTATTTTCTATTTTAAATGAAATATATCATACCAAAATTCAGTATGCACATACCAATCCCAATATAAACTTAAATGAAACTATTACATACTTCAAAGAAAATCAAAGAAACCTTTTTTTAGAAGAAGAACTAAATATTATATATGCAAAAGTTAGAAACACATTAAAAGTAAGTCCACATAAAAAGAACTTAGATTTTTATTCATTAATAAATACACTTTTTGAAGAACATCAAATTAATGTACAACAAGATTTATCTTTTAAATCTCTTTATCAACTGATTTCCATCGTTAACATTTCAGCTTTTATACATAAAGATTATTTAAAAACGGAAATCTTTTTAACCGAGACTTATCGCCTACTGAATGAAAAAAAAGGAAAAGAAAAACAGGTATTCTATCATATTAGGGTTTTGTATTTAATTGCTAATACTCTTTTTAGAAATAAAAAATTCAAAGAATCATTAGAGTATTTAAATAGTATGCACTCTTATATGTTACAGAATAAAAAAAAGTTTTTTAATAGTTTTTATTTGAACTATACCCTATTATTAGCTCTAAATTATAACTACACTAATAATCAAGAAATTGCTATTAAATTATTAGAAACTGTTTTGAAAAAAAAGCATTCTGATATAAAAACTATTTTAGAAATAAAATTAAGCCTAATTACATTTTATTTTCAGAGTAATGAGTTTAGGAAAGCTTTGCAATTATATAATACGTTTTATCATTCAGATCAATGGTATATTGATAAAGCTGGAATTGAATGGACTGTAAAAAAGAATTTAATTGAAATTCTATTACATTTAGAATTACAAAATATAGATTTATTTGAATCTAGATTATTAAGTTTTAAACGAAAACATATTCAGTTTTTACTAGAGATTAATCAAGAAAGAGTAATCACATTTTTAAAATTAGTTGAACAGTATTATAAAAACCCAGATATAGTAACTACTCCTGATTTTTTCAACTTAGTAGAGAATTCATTTGTTTTTGTTGGAGCTAAACAAGAAGATATTTTTGTAATGAGTTTCTATGCTTGGTTAAAAAGTAAAATGACACAACAACCTATTTATGACGTTACTTCAGCTTTAATAAAAGAAGTACAACTTCAAAGTCCACACTAAAAACTTTAATTTTTTAATATTAGAAAACAACTCTTTCTTTAAGAATATAAAGTTAAACTGCTTATACTTTTTGTGGTTTAGAAGTTACTTTCAATTTTGATATTCGCTTTCTTGATGTAATAAAATAAACTCCTGATAATAAAACTACTGAAGCAACAATAGATTGAGTTGTTAAGGTTTCATCTAGAAAATACCATCCTAAAAATAAGGCTACAACTGGATTTACATACGCTGATGTTGATACTTTTTCCGTTGGAACAATTTTTAATAAATAATTAAAAGATGTAAATGCAACAATACTTCCGAAAACAATTAACAAAAACATAGCTCCTTGCGCTTTAAAAGACCAATCTAAAGGAGAAGACCAAGTTTCTTTTAATAAAACAGAACCTATAAAGAGAAAAAGTCCTGCAAAAAGCATTTGATAACCTGTACTTACAAAGAAGTTTTTAGGAAGCTTAGCTTTGGCTACAAAAACACTACCGTAACTCCAACTTAATACACATGAAAAAATCATAAAGATTCCTATTAGCATATCTTTTGATGTCGTAATTTCATTTTGACTTACTAACAAATACATTCCTATAATTCCTAAAACGACTCCAATAATGGATTGTCTCTGCATCTTCTTTCCATCAATTAAACGTAGTAGTAACAATACAAATAAAGGTTGTGTTGCCGCTAACAAAGCACCAAAACCACTATCTACAAACTTTAATGCCCACACAAACATCCCGTTTCCATACACTAAAAAAAGAAAACCAGCTATCGCAGAATTTAAAAGTTGCTTTTTAGTCACTTTTATTTCTCTTTTTAAAAGTTTAGCTATTAGCATGATTAGCGCTCCCGATATAGAAAAACGAATGGCTGCTAATAACAATGGAGAAACCTCAGTAACAACAATTTTATTTAGCAAATAGGTTGATCCCCAAATAACATAAATAGCTATAAAAGCAGCTATAACAAGCGGTTTAGATTCTTTCATTTTATCTATATTCTAATGTGCTAAAAGTACGATAAAACCTTTTTGCTTGTTCTTGAAAAAGAAAAAATCGTTTGAAAATATTTTCAAACGATTTTTTATTAAACACTCACTATTTAATAGTTATAATTTTGCAAATAATTTTTCTGCTACTAATTCAGATGATGCTGGATTTTGTCCGGTGATTAAGTTTCCGTCTTCAATCACATATTCTTGCCAATCTCCTGCTTTGCTATAAATTCCACCATTATTTTTTAGTTCATCTTCTACTAAAAACGGTACAATTGAAGTTAATTGCACTGCATCTTCTTCTGTATTAGAAAAACCTGTTACTTTTTTATCTTTAACTAAAGGATCTCCATTTACTTTAGCGTCTTTTAATACAATAGGTGCATGACAAACTGCTCCTACTGGTTTATTGTTTATATAAAAAGTTTCTATTAAAGCTACAGAATCTTTATTTTCAGCTAAATCCCATAAAGGTCCATGTCCTCCAGGGTAAAAAATTGCATCATAATCACCTTCTTTAACTTCACTCAATTTCATTGTGTTTGCCAATAAAGCTTGAAGTTCTTCATCTTTATTGAAACGATGTGTAGCTGGTGTTTGAAAATCTGGTTCGTTACTTTTTGGATCAATTGGTGGTTGTCCTCCTTTTGGAGATGCTAAAGTTACTTCTACTCCTTTATCTTTTAATAAATAATAAGGAGCTGCAAATTCTTCAATCCAAAACCCTGTTTTTTCTCCTGTATTCCCTAATTCTTCATGACTAGTAAGTACAAATACTACTTTTTTCATATTATTTCTATTTTTAAGTTACCTCAAAATTAGTATATGAAAGGTGAAAAAAAATTGATGTATGGTAATAAAGACCTTTATAAAGTTTCTTTTCGTATTCTACTTAAACTTTCTGTTGTTATTCCTAGGTAAGATGCTAAATGATAATTTTTAATTTGCTGCTCTATATTTGGATAGGTTTGTAAAAATAAATAATACCTTTCTTTAGCTGATAATACTAAGTTGTTCAGAATTCTTTTTTGAAACCTTACTGTTGAGCGTTCTAACTTTTTTCTAAAAAAATGTTCTATTTTGGGTACTTTTTCATAGATACTATCCAAATCACTCTTGGCTACTTTTAACACAGTAGCATCTGTAATACACTCAATAGAAAGTACAGATTCTGATTCGGAAAAATAACCTATGTAATCACTAATCCACCAGTCGTTAATAGCAAATTGTATTGTATGCTCTTTTCCTTTAGCATCCATAAAAAACGTTCGTAAACAACCTTTTACTACATAATATTGGTAGTATACTTTTTCATTCGTTTGTAATATGGTATCGCCTTTTTTATACGTTACTTCCGAAAAAATACTCTCAACTACTTTTAACTCTTCATTTTCTAGCTGAAGGTCTTTAAATACATTACTAACAGATGTACTCATTATAAAAACATTATAGCAACCCTTCTAAATAGTGTTGCTCAATTTGATAAGCTTCTTTTAAATCTAAAATTTTAGCTTCAATACGTTTTTTATCTACTTTTTTAGATGACTTAGCACCAATTAGCATTACATTTTTACGCGTGTGCTCATTGCTTATAAACTCAAAAACCTTGGTAGTATAATTGTTTTTCTCTAAAATTAAAGCACGAATGGTATCGGTAACCATTTCAAACTGACGTTCCTTAAAAATTCCATATTTTAATAAAGGGCTCTCCTGCTCTTTTCCTTTTACTTGCTGACGGATTTGTTTATGACAGCACGGAGCACAAACAATCAATTCTGCTTTTGAAACCAAACCTTTGTAAATAGCATCATCGGTAGCTGTATCACAAGCATGTAAAGCAATTAAAATATCTATTTTATTGTTATCGTATTCCTGAATTGGTTGTGCTACAAATAGTAATCCTTTAAAATCACACTTTTTGGCAATATCATTACAATAATCAACTAAACTCTGGCGTAACTCAATACCTGTTACACTGGCAGTATATCCTTTTTGATTGACCAAATAATCGTACAAAGCAAAAGTTAAATAGCCTTTTCCTGAGCCCATATCTACAATATTGATATGCTTAGGTAATTTAACTGATTGTATTTGAGCTTCAATAATCTCTAAATACTTGTTAATTTGACGGTATTTATCCGCCATTTTAGGAATTACTTTTCCTTCTTTATCCGTTACACCTAAATGATATAAATATTCGCTGTTTTCAGCTCTTTTTTCTTTGGGCTTATCGTGAGTTTCTGGTAATTTATTTTTAAAACTTGGTTGTGTAGTTTTATAGCTTACCTTCTTCTTCTTAGAAATAAACACCAACAAATCATTTTCTAATGTAAATAATGTCGCCGCTCTAAACTTTTCTGAAAGTAAATGAGTTAATTCTTCAATACTTTCTTCAAACGAATAGTTTTTTGTTTGATCATTTGTTTTATAACGATATAAAAACTGAAAACAAACGTCTCCTTTCAACGTTATCTGGCGAACGTATACATTCGATAATTCATCACTTTTACGAATTGGTTTACTTAAAGTTAATTTTACAAAATTATTTTTTTGTACGCTATTTTGAAACTCAGTAAACAGTTGATGTAAGGCTTCTTTCATATTACAAAAATAGGCAATCGAATTTGTTTAATAACAAATAAAAAGTACTATCATTTCCATTAAAACTGCAACGCTAAATAAAAGTTATCGTTTCTATTAAAACAAATAATGAAATACTATGAAGAAATTAATCACACTTTTTACCCTTTTACTATTGTTTTTTAGTTTTTCTTATTCTAATCAAAAGAAAGAGAAGAATACAGCTACCATTAAAAATGAAATTGACTCTTATTTAACAAAAGCTATGGAGCTACATAATATTCCTGGATTAGCTTTAGCAGTAATTAAAAATGATGAAATAGTTTATAAAAATTATTTAGGCAAATCATCATTAGAGAATAATAAACCAGTTGATGAAAATACACTGTTCAGAGTTTTTTCAGCGACAAAACTTATAACTTCCACAGGAATATTTCAGCTTATACAAAACAAACAGCTAAGTTTAGAAGACAAAATTTCAAAATACATAAGTGATTTACCACAACAATGGCAAGAGATAAAAGTTAAAAATTTACTAAGTCATTCTTCTGGTTTACCAGATATTATAAGATATAAAAGTACATTAACTGATGAAGAATTAATGGAAAAACTATTCAATGACAAAATGAATTTTACTATTGGAAAACAGTTTCAATACAATCAAACAAATTATTGGTTACTGGCTCAAATTATAGAGAAAATTACAAGAATGTCTTTCGATGATTATATTATTAAAAATCAGTTTGATAATTCTACAAATGGAGTTTTATTTTCTTCTAACTCGCTAGAAAATATTCCAAATCGTGCTACAAGATATTTTTATAATGAAAAGACAAAAGAATTTGAAAAAGACACAAATAATAGTGGTGTAAGAGGACATTCAGGAAACGGGCTAAACATCACTCTTGATAAATTTATTGAGTGGAACAAGAAATTGGACGACGATATCTTGTTAAGTGGTAAGATTAAAACAGAAATGTGGGAACCTTTTAGTTTTACGAATCAAAAAGACCATTTTTTACATGGTTGGAATAGCATTCAAGTAAATGGATTAAACTCTTATGGGTTTTCGGGTGGAAATTTAGCTGCTTTTAGAAAATTCATAGATAATAATACAACGATTATTTTATTGTCTAACGGTTATAAAATACCAGCTTACAACATTATTATTAATGATATAGCTAGAATTTCAATCCCTGAACTTAAAGCAAAAAAATTAGCAAAGGAGGAAGATGTTATGAATTTTGTTACTCGTCATCAATTTAACGAAGCTATTCAATCATTCAAAAAGTTAAAAGAAGAAAATCCAAATTCAGACTTTGATAACTTAAAATGGAATATTAACAGTATAGGTAATTCTTATATTTATAGTAAAAATAACATTGAAAATGCTATTGATGTATTTAAATTTAACGCCGAAGTTAATCCTAATTGGTGGGTATCAAAAGCTAGTTTAGCTGAAGCTTATGAAATGAAAAATGATAGTCTTAAGGCAATTAAAAACTATAAAAAAGCAATTCTACTCAATGAAAACAATGAATGGAATTATAATGAGCAAATGAAAAACAAAATTGCAGAATTAAAAAATAAATAAGATAATAAGCCTATCAATGACTGAACTTAGTATTTAAAAATTCAGTCATTTTTTTTAATACTCGTTTCTTGTAACATTTTTTATTCTAAAACGTCTACAAGAAAACTAAACTGCATGAAATATCTAAAAATTAGTAATTTATTATTACTCCTAACAGTATCGTTTTTATTTCTTAACTGTACAAAAAACAACAAAACTAAAATTGAAAAAGAAAACAATACCTACGTTATAAAAAACGTCAATGTAGTACCTATGACAGAAAATAATAATGTTATTGAAAATGCTACAGTGGTAATTCACAATAACAAAATAGAGTCTATAAATGATTCTGTCCCTTCTGAAGCAACAATTATTGATGGAAATGATAAATGGCTTATTCCTGGACTAATTGATATGCACGTACATACGCTGAGCAATGGCAGCTTTTCTCAAGGATATGCAACTAGAGGTTCTACAGTAAACTTTAACACACAGAACTTAATGACTCCATACATAGCAAACGGAGTGACTACAATATTTGAGTTAAGTGGAAGGCTTGGACACTTTTCACAAAGAGATAAAATAATGGAAAAAAGTGTTATTGGACCTCGTATGGCAATAGCTGCTGTAATTGATGGTAAAGGCAATGAAATAAAAGCTACGACTCCTATAGAAGGAAGACAATCGGTTAGAAATGCTAAAGGTTTAGGTTATAGGTTTATAAAAGTTTATACATGGTTAAACGAAGAAACTTTTAAAGCTGTTATTGATGAAGCTGAAAAACAAAACATGAAAGTTGTTGGCCATATTCCTACAACTTTTGAAGGAAAACCCGCTGAAGATTTATTTGTACCACATTTCGGACTCATTGCACATGCTGAAGAATTATCTAAACAAACGAATGATTATAGTTATGAAAAAGCGCAAGAATTTGCTCGCTTAGCTAAAGAAAATAATACTTGGTTAATTCCGAATTTATCTAACATGGTTTGGATTTTAAATCAGGCTAAATCACCAGAAAAAATTCAAAACCTACCAAGTTTAAAGTATGTACACCCATTAATGCAGAGTAAATGGTTAAACTCGAATCGTTTTTCTGGATCTTCTCCTAAATTAATTGAATTCTTTAACAAACAAAAAGATTTTCATAAAAAGATTGTTAAAGCTTTTAAAGAAGAAGGTGTGCCTATGCTCGCAGGAACAGATGCTGGTATTTCTGGAATTGTTTGGGGATTTTCTCTTCATGATGAATTGGAATTATTAGTAGAAGCTGGATTAACAACTGAAGAAGCCTTAGCTTCTACAACTAGATTACCTGCTGAATGGCTAGAAATCGGCGATAAAATTGGTACTATTGAAACAGGAAAGTTTGCTGATTTAATTTTTTTAGATAAAAATCCATTAGAAAATATTAATAACACACGTACAATATCAGGTGTATTTGTCGATGGAAAATGGCTTGATAAAACTAAAATCGATACTATGCTCTTAAAAGTAGCTAATTGGAATAATACCAACAAAGAAAAATTTCAATGGAAAAATAGGAAGGAATTATAGTTCTATAAGTAATGATATATAATATTACAAACCAAATATAGTTCTTATACCTGGTTTGTAATATACTAACCAACTTAATCAATTTCTACTTTTTAAAATATCTTCTATATCAGTAATCGTAAAACCTTTGGCTTTTAATAAAATTAAATAGTGATATAATAAATCGGCAGCCTCGTTTTTAAATAATTCATCATTGTTGTCTTTCGCTTCAATAACTACTTCTACAGCCTCCTCTCCTACTTTTTGAGCTACTTTGTTAATTCCTCTTTTATAAAGTTTATTAGTATAAGACGTTTCAACATTATTATCTATTCTGTCAGAAATGATACTTTCTAATGAATACAAAAAACCTTTAGGTGTTTCCTCACCAAAGCAAGAAGTGGTTCCTTTATGACAAGTAGGTCCTTCGGGAGTAGCTTTAATCAACAAAGTATCATTATCACAATCTATTAGAATATCTTTTACCCATAAAAAGTTTCCTGATTCCTCACCTTTTGTCCAAAGTCTATTTTTACTTCGGCTATAAAAAGTAACTTTTCCTTCTTTTTTCGTTTTAGTAAAGGCTTCTTCATTCATGTACCCTAACATTAGTACTTGTAAGGTGATATTATTTTGTATTACTACTGGAACCAACCCATTTCCTTTTGAAAAATCTATATTCATCGTATAGCTATGTTTTGTTTTTTTAATTCGTTTTTTAGTTCGGGTACCGGTATTTCACCAAAGTGAAAGATACTAGCAGCCAATCCTGCACTGGCTTCTGTTTTTGTAAAAACTTCTATAAAGTGCTCTACCTTTCCTGCACCACCAGAGGCAATCACAGGAATATTTACAGTTTTACTTACCGCGTTAGTTACTTCAATATCAAATCCGTTTTTGGTACCATCACTATTCATAGAAGTTAATAATATTTCACCAGCACCTAATTTTTCTACCTCTTTTGCCCAACTCACTGTTTCTAATTCGGTTTCAAAAGTGCCTCCTTTAGTGAACACTTTCCAATTACCATTTACATTTTTAGTATCAATGGCAACCACAACAAACTGGCTTCCGAATCGATTTTTTAAATCACTTATTAATTGCGGATTTTTTACTGCGGAAGAATTGATACTTACTTTATCGGCTCCTGCTTGTATTAAGGCCACTGCATCTTCAACAGTACTAATACCACCACCAACAGTAAATGGAATATTAATCTCTTGTGCAATTGTTTTTACCAACTCAACTAATGTTTTTCTGTTTTCTAAGGTGGCTGTAATATCTAAAAACACCAATTCATCTGCTCCTTGTTTTACATATTGTTTTGCTAATTCTACTGGATCTCCTGCATCCTTAATATCAATAAAATTAACTCCCTTTACAGTTCGTCCGTTTTTTATATCCAAACATGGGATAATTCTTTTCTTTAACATCTCTTAGCTTATAAATTCTTGTAATTCTTTTAAACTTATATTTCCTTCATAAATAGCTTTACCTACAATGGCTCCTTCACAACCAATTTCTTTTAATCGATGTAAATCATTGATATTGGCTACTCCTCCACTCGCTATTAAGTTTACTGAGGTTTTACTCAAAATTTCTAAATATAAATCTAAAGAAGCGCCTTGTAACATTCCATCTTTAGCTACATCTGTACAAATAGTATTTGCAATACCTATTTCTTGATATTCACTTATAAATTCAACAACATCAACTTCTGAGGTTTGCAACCAACCATTGGTCGCAATTTTTCTGTCTTTACAATCTGCTCCCAAGATTATTTTATCCGCACCATATTTAGTTAACCATCCAATAAAAACATCTGGATCCTTTACCGCTATACTTCCTCCTGTTATTTGATTTGCTCCACTTTCAAATGCTATTCGAGCATCTTCATCTGATTTTAGACCTCCTCCAAAATCAATTTTTAAATTGGTTTTCGTTGCTATTTGTTCTAATACTTTGTGGTTTATAATTCGACTAGATTTTGCGCCATCTAAATCAACAACATGTAAGTATTCTATTCCGTTTGTCTCAAACTCTTTCGCTACTTCTAACGGGTTCTCGTTGTATATTTTTTTGGTATTGTAGTCACCTTTAGTTAAACGAACACATTTTCCTTCTATAATATCTATTGCGGGTATAATTCTCATTTTAATCTCTTTTATAACTCTAAAAAATTCTTCAATAATTGCTCTCCAACATCTGCTGATTTTTCTGGGTGAAATTGCATTGCATAAAAATTATCTTGCTTCATGACAGTACTGAACGGAAGAATATAATCGCAGGTTGCCAATGTATTTTTAGTTACTTCTGCATAATACCCATGAACGTAGTATACATCATCTTCTAGAGCTATGTTTGTAAACAGTTTAGATGATTTTAATTCAGAAAAATTATTCCACCCCATATGTGGTACTTTTTCTTTTGGTGGAAACTGTTTTGTACGCGCATCAAAAATGCCCAAACATTTGGTACCTCCTTCTTCTGAATATGTACACATTAGTTGTAGTCCTAGACAAATTCCTAGTACAGGTTGTTTTAAGGAAACAATTAATTCATCAAGATTTCTTTCTTTTAAGTATTGCATTGCTGAACTAGCTTCTCCAACTCCTGGAAATATTACTTTATCTGCCGATTGTATTTCTTCTGGACTATCAGTAATAATACTTTCATACCCCAAGCGAGTTAACGCATTTTGTACCGATCTTATATTACCTGCATTATATTTTATAATAGCTATCATATTTTAATTATGAATGATGAATTTTTAATTACAAATTATTATCTCAGACTATTGAGTAATTCATAATTTTTAATTCGTAATTGATTACAAAACTCCTTTTGTTGATGGTAAGACCATCTTCTCTACATCTCTTTTTATAGCTACTTTTATAGCTTTTGCAAAAGCTTTGAAAATAGCTTCTATTTTGTGATGTTCGTTAGTACCTTCTGCTTTGATATTTAAATTACATTTAGCACCGTCTGTAAACGACTTAAAGAAGTGATAAAACATTTCCGTAGGCATTTTACCTATCATTTCTCGTTTAAAATCAGCTTCCCAAACCAACCAGTTTCTTCCACCAAAATCAATGGCTACTTGCGCTAAACAATCATCCATTGGCAAACAGAACCCGTAACGTTCAATACCTAGTTTGTTTCCTAAAGCTTTGTAAAAAACTTCACCTAAAGCGATTGCTGTGTCTTCAATAGTGTGGTGTTCATCTACCTCTAAATCACCTTTTACTTGTATATTCAGATCCATTTGACCATGACGCGCTATTTGATCTAACATATGATCGAAAAAAGCAATACCTGTATCAATCGTACTTTTCCCGGTTCCATCTAAATTTACTTCTATTTTTATTTGAGTTTCATTGGTGTTTCTTTCAATAGAGGCAGAACGTTCTTCCAACTTTAAAAACTCATAAATCGTGTTCCAATCGTTACTCTCTAAAGCTATAAAATCGTCTAGTTCCTCTCTTTTTACAGTAATTTCATCAGTTCCTAAATTCGTTTCATCATTGATGTAAATTCCTTGAGCACCCAAATTTTTAGCGAGTTCTACATCGGTTAAACGGTCACCAATCACAAAAGAGTTTTTCAAGTCATACTCTTTAGAGAAGTATTTTGTTAATAAGCCTGTGTTTGGTTTTCTTGTAGGTTGATTGTCTTTAGCAAAGGTTCTATCAATGATTTCCTCTGCGAACTCAATACCTTCTTCTTTTAAAGTATTCATCACAAAGTTGTGTACTGGCCAAAACGTGTTTTCTGGATATGCTTCCGTTCCTAATCCATCTTGATTAGTGACTAACACTAATTCAAAATCGAGTTCTTTGGCTATTTTACTCAATCCTTGAAAAACTTTCGGATAGAATTGTAATTTCTCAAATGAATCTGTTTGTTCATCTGCTGGTTCTTTGATTAAGGTACCATCTCTATCTATAAATAATATTTTTTTCATCGTCTTTTTAAAATTTAAAGTGAATTTTCAACTTTATCAGATGTAACACTCAATTCTTTTAATGCTGTCATTAATTTTTTGTTTTCTTTCTCACTTCCTATTGTAATTCGTATGCAATTATTTACCAAGCTATTCCTGTTTCTCGTTATAATT
This sequence comes from Tenacibaculum sp. DPLXC6, assembly GCF_056815515.1. Lineage (NCBI taxonomy): Bacteria > Pseudomonadati > Bacteroidota > Flavobacteriia > Flavobacteriales > Flavobacteriaceae > Tenacibaculum > Tenacibaculum sp. DPLXC6. Next base: position 438,705 of record NZ_CP141806.1, on the reverse strand, counting down.
TTTTGAGCTACTAATTGAGTATATAACTCATTCGCATTTCTAACCTCTATTAGTAGAAAATTAGCTTCTGAAGGATATACTTTTTTAACCAGTTCAACTTCCTCTAGCTGCTTTTCTAATTTTTCCTTTTCATTTAGAATTATATTTTTCTCAATTTCAAACTGAGCTAAATTATCTAGCTTATTAAGTACAGCTTCTTGATTTAAAGCACTAATATTATAAGGAGGTTTTACCTTATTATAGAGGTTTATAATATCAGAATTAGCATACGCTACTCCAACTCTAACACCTGCTAACCCCCATGCTTTACTAAAGGTTTGGCTAATAATTAGATTTTGATAGTTTTTTAATTGATTTATAAAAGATTCTTTAGTGCTAAAATCAATATAGGCTTCATCAATAATTACAATTCCTTTGAATTTACTAAGAATAAACTCAATTGTTTCATCTTCAAAGCAATTTCCTGTTGGGTTATTTGGTGAGCAGATGAATATTAATTTTAAATTTTCATCTTCTAAATAACGTTCTAAAACATCTGTATTAATCTGAAAATCTTGATTTAAATCTAATTTAATCAATTCAACATCATTAATGGCTGCGGAAACATTATACATTCCATAAGAGGGGGTAAAAGTTAGTGCTTTGTCTTTCCCTGGATTACAAAATATTCTAAATGCTAAATCGATTACTTCATCACTTCCATTTCCTATAAAGATTTGATTCTCATTTACACCTTTAATTTCAGACAATCGTTTTTTAATTGCCATTTGTTGTGGATCTGGATAACGATTCAAGTTACCAAATGGGTTCTCATTGGCGTCTAAATATACTTCAGCAATTCCTTTGAATTCATCTCTAGCAGAAGAATAGGCTTTTAGCTGTTGAATATTAGGTCGTACTATTTTTTCTAAATTAAACATTATTAAGCTCTTTTAATCTAACTGTTATTGCATTTTTGTGTGCTTGTAAACCTTCAGCTTCTGCCATCAATTCTATAGCTTCACCTAGGTTGTCTATACCTTCTTTAGTTACTTCTTGAAAGGTTATTTTCTTCACAAAACTATCTAACGAAACACCACTGTAGTTTTTTGCATAACCGTTTGTAGGCAATGTGTGATTGGTTCCACTAGCATAATCTCCAGCACTTTCACAACTATAATTTCCTAAAAATACTGAACCCGCATTCATAACTCCATCAATATATTCAGATGCTTTTTCTGATGCTATAATTAAGTGTTCTGGTGCATATTCATTACTAAAGTTTATACATTCTTCTTTAGAGTTAAAAACCACTGTAAAACTATTTTCTATTGCTTTTTTTGCAAGTTCTTTCCTAGGTAAATCTTCTAACTGTTTCTTTAACTCTACTTCAACATTTTTAGCAACTTCTTCGTTAGTAGTTACCAATACTGATTGACTGTCTGCTCCGTGTTCTGCTTGCGACAACAAATCAGCTGCTACAAATACAGGATTGCTAGTTTCATCAGCAATAACAAGTACTTCACTAGGACCCGCTGGCATATCAATAGCTACTCCTTGCTGTTGTACCAACTCTTTTGCCTTAGTTACAAATTGATTTCCTGGTCCTAAAATTTTATATACTTGAGGAATTGTTTCTGTTCCGTATGCCATGGCTCCAATTGCCTGTGCACCACCTACTTTAAAAATTTTAGTTACTCCTACTAAAGATGCAGTATATAAAATAGCTGCATTCACTTTACCTTCCTTATTGGTTGGTGTGCATAATACTATTTCTTTACAACCTGCTATTTTTGCTGGAACTCCTAACATTAGAATTGAAGAAAATAAAGGAGCTGACCCTCCTGGAATATATAAACCTACTTTTTCGATAGCAACGTTCTTTCTCCAACAAGTAACTCCTTTTGTTGTTATTACTTTTTTAGTTTCTTCTTTTTGAGAAGTGTGAAATTTTTCAATATTAGATTTTGCTAATTGTATAGCAGATTTTAACTCGTCTGAAACTAGTTTTTCTGCTTCTTCCAGCTCTTTTTCAGATACTTTTAAAGAATTTAGAGAGACTCCATCAAATAACTGAGTATACTTTTTTAAGGCTTTATCTTTATTTAGTTTTACATCATTAAGTATGGTTTTTACAGTTTCTTGCAAGCTGTTTTCATTTATCGTAGCCCTTTTACAAAGTGAACTCCATGTTTGTACTATTGGATTTTTTATAATTTTCATCTGTTTATTTTTATTGTTTTTAACTGTCATACCTAGACTGTACGTATAAGTACGAGGAAATAAATCCTTGGCTATTTTTCCTGCTATTAAACAACCATTTTTTCTATTGGACACACCAAAATACCTTCTGCTCCGTTGGTTTTTAGTTCGTCTATGATCTCCCAAAATTCATTTTTATTAAGTACAGAATGTACAGAACTCCAACCTTCTTCTGCTAAAGGAAGTACTGTTGGGCTACGCATTCCTGGTAAGATATCAATGATTTTGTCTAGTTTTTCATTCGGAGCATTTAGTAACACATATCTTGATTGTCTTGCTTTTAATACTGATTGAAGCCTAAATTGTAATTTGTTAAGTATCGCTTGTTGTTTTTCTTGAATCTTAGGTGAGACTGCCAATACAGCTTCCGATTTTAATAAAACTTCTACTTCTTTTAAGTTGTTTTTAAATAAAGTTGAACCACTAGATACAATATCACAGATTCCGTCTGCTAAACCTATATTTGGAGCTATTTCTACAGAACCGTTAATGATATGTAATTGTGATTTTATGTTCTTCTTTTCTAGAAATTTTAAAACTGTGTTTGGATATGAAGTTGCTATTTTTTTATTCTGAAAGTAGCTTATTCCTGTATATTCCTCATTTTTAGGAATTGCTAAGGACACTTTACATTTTGAAAAACCTAGTTTTTCTATGAATTGAATTCCTTCTCCTTTTTCTATTAACAAGTTTTCTCCGATAATAGCTATGTCAACTACTCCATCTTTTAAATACTGTGGAATATCTCCATTTCTTAAATAGAATATCTCTAATGAGAAGTTACTTGCTGAAGCTTTTAATTGATCTTTACCGTTATCAATAGAAACTCCACAATCTTTTAAAATTTGTAGGGAGTCTTGATTAAGTCTTCCTGATTTTTGTATGGCTATTTTTAATTTACTCATTTCTGGTTTTGAATAGGTTTGAGTAAATCGTTTTGAGAAGCTTGTTTCCTGGCGCCTTGGAAATAAAAAACCCGTTTGATTTACTCAAACGGGTTTAAAATATATCTTGATTTTATTCAATACATTTTCAGCTCGCCTGAGTGCAAGTATGAAAATGATGATGATGTAATTGAATAAAATTCATTTCTTTGTTTTTGTTAGTACAAATATCTGCAATAAAAATTGAATTATGCAAATTATTTTTAATAAAAAATAAAAACCACCTGAATTACAGATGGTTTCTATATTTATACCTAAAATAGGTTGTATTATTTTACGAAATTAATTTTACGCATACGTAAACTCTCTGGAGTAACTTCTAAGTACTCATCTGGTCTAATATACTCCATACATTCCTCTAGAGAAAAATCAATTTTTGGAGCAATTTTCACACCGTCATCAGAACCTGAAGCACGTACATTTGTTAACTTTTTCCCTTTAATTAAGTTAACTGCCATATCATCTGCTTTAGCATTTTCACCAACAACCTGACCTTTGTAAATCTCTTGGTTAGGGTCAATAAAGAAACGTCCTCTATCTTGTAAACGGTCAATTGCATAAGCAGTAGCTTTTCCTGTTTCAGAAGAAACAATAGCTCCTTTTAATTCTTCTGTAAAATCTCCTTTATAAGGTCCATATTCACTGAATCTATGGTTTATAATTGCTTGACCAGCTGTAGCTGTTAATATTTTATTACGTAAACCAATTAATCCTCTTGAAGGAATAGTAAACTCTAAGTGTTGTAAATCTCCTTTTGGCTCCATTACTAATAAATCTCCCTTACGTAAAGAAACTAAGTTAATTGCTTTAGAAGCTACATCTTCTGGAACATCAATTGATAATGTTTCGTATGGTTCACTCTTAACTCCGTCAATATCTTTTAAAATTACTTGAGGACGACCTACTTGTAATTCATAGCCTTCACGACGCATAGTTTCAATTAATACTGATAAGTGTAATACACCACGTCCAAAAACGTTGAATTTATCTTCAGTATCAGTTTCATCAACACGTAAAGCTAAGTTTTTCTCCATCTCTTTAAATAAGCGATCACGTAAGTGACGAGAAGTTACAAACTTACCTTCTTTACCAAAGAATGGAGAGTTATTAATAGTAAATAGCATACTCATAGTAGGTTGATCTACTTCAATTCTTGGTAAAGCTTCTGGATTATCTACATCGGCAATAGTATCACCAATTTCAAAATCATCTAAACCTGTTACTGCACAAATATCTCCACTACGAACTTTGTCTGCTTCAGCTTTACCCATTCCTTCAAAAACATGTAATTCTTTAATACGGACTTTTTTAGTAGTTCCGTCTGCTTTACAAAGCATGTAATCTTTATTCTTTTCTAAATCTCCACGATATACACGTCCAATAGCTATTCTTCCTTTAAATGAAGAATAATCTAATGATGTAATTTGCATTTGTGGTGATCCTTCACGATATGGTGCTTCTGGAATTGTTTCTAAAACAGCATCTAATAAAGGAATAATGTCTTCAGTTGGTTTTTGCCAATCTGTACTCATCCAACCATTTTTAGCAGAACCGTAAATAGTTGTAAAATCTAATTGATCTTCATTTGCTTCTAAAGCAAACATTAAGTCAAATACTTTTTCATGTACTAAATCTGGCGTACAGTTTTCTTTATCAACCTTATTAACTACTACGATAGGAGTTAACCCTAATTCAATAGCTTTTCCTAATACAAAACGTGTTTGAGGCATTGGTCCTTCAAAAGCATCAACCAATAATAAAACTCCATCTGCCATCTTTAATACACGCTCTACTTCTCCACCAAAGTCGGCGTGACCAGGAGTATCAATTACATTAATTTTTACTCCTTTATAGTTTACTGATACATTTTTAGATAAAATGGTAATACCGCGTTCACGCTCTAAGTCGTTGTTATCTAATAATAAATCAGTACGCTCTTTACGTTCATCTAAAATTTTAGCTTGATCTATAATTTTGTCTACCAAGGTTGTCTTTCCGTGGTCAACGTGTGCTATAATAGCAATGTTTCTTATTGATTGCATTCGTGCTTATTTTGAAGCTGCAAAAGTAGTGTTTTATTGTTTACGATTTACGAAATTTTATTTATGAATTCGTAATGTTTTATTTAATGAGCTATAAAAACATCATTTTATATGCTTTTCTCTTATTTTTAAAGAGTATTGAGATTTTTTTATTTTTTATCTTATTCAAATAAAAAATAATTTATAGTGAAGTTATTCTAGTTTAGGGTCTTCTAATTCCTCATCATCTTCTTTAAAGGCGCTTGGCAGAATATCTGGGATTAATTTTATAAGTAAAGGCAAAAGTAATGCTCCACCTGGTAGCATAAACACTGTAAATGCAGGAATCGCTTTACAAATATCAAGTGTTTGTTCTTTTACTTTTACCTTTTCTTCGTCTGTTAATGAAGTTGTTAGTGATTTTCTAACAAGAAAGATAAGCTCCTTACTTTCTTGGAGCTCTTTAGCTAATCTTTTTTTGTTTTTATTGATAGCTACTTTTATTTCATCAACTGTATTCATTAAAGCTTTCTACGTGCTTTTTCTGTTTTAAGTAAATTCAATTCTCTTGAAGTTTGTCCAGCTACAGAAGTATTTTCTTCTGCCCTACGAATTAAATATGGCATAACGTCACGAACGGGCCCAAAAGGAACATATTTCGCTACATTATATCCTTCTTTAGCTAGATTAAAACTAATGTGGTCACTCATTCCATATAATTGACCAAACCACATACGTTTATCATTAGCCGCAATATTATGCTCTTTTGCTAAATCCATCAATAAATATGAACTATCTTCATTATGGGTTCCTGCAAAAATTGCCATATTCTTATGATCCATCATATAACGAACTGCTTCGTTATAATTATCATCAGTTGCTTGTTTATCAACACAAATAGGAGATTCATAACCATTTTCTTTGGCTCTTTCACGTTCTTTCTCCATATAAGCTCCACGAACCACTTTCATTCCGATATGATATCCTTTTTGGTGAGCTCTTTGATGTAAGTTTCGTAAATATTCCATACGATCTTGACGATACATTTGTAGCGTGTTGAAAACAATAGCCTTTTCTTTATTGTAAATTTCCATTAACTCTTCAATTAAATCATCAGCAGCATCTTGCATCCAACTTTCTTCAGCATCTATCAATAACGGAACATCTTTAGCTTTTGCTGCTTTACATACAGTATGAAAACGTTCTACAACTCTATCCCACTCTACTTTTTCTTCTGAAGTTAACTCTTTTCCTTCAGTTAATTTTTGATATAAAGCAAAACGCCCAAAACCTGTTGGTTTAAAAACTGCATAAGGTATAGATTGTTTTTCTTCAGCAAAATCAATTGTTTTCAAAGTCATTTTTAAAGCATCATCAAACTGAGCTTCATCTTCCTTTCCTTCTACTGAATAATCTAAAATACTATGTACATTACCTTGTTCGTACATTTTTTCGATATTCGGTAAGCAATCATCTTCACTTACTCCTCCACAAAAATGATCGAAAACTGTTGAACGGATTAACCCTTCAACTGGTAAATGTGCTTTTAAAGCAAAGTTTGTTACCGCAGTACCTATTCTAACCATTGGCTGGCTCTGAATCATTTTAAACAAAAAATATGCACGTTCTAACTCTGAGTCAGATTTTAATTTAAAAGCAGTTTCTGTATTGTCAAAAAGTCTCATTATCGAGGTAATATTATATCTTAATTTATAGAGACAAATATAATTGAGTAGACTGATATATTTTAATTTTTTCTATTTAATTTCGCCTTATATTTTTTTGTTATTATGACTACAATTAACGCGGCAACATACCCTATTCATTTTGAAGAAAAAGGCTATAATAAATTAACTTCTTTAGTTTCTGAAAGAAATTATTCTTCAGTTTTTATTTTGGTGGATGACAACACTTTAGATTGTTGCTACCCTCGGTTTATGCAATTATTTGCTACAGATAAGCCGATTGAAGTTATTCAAATTGATGCTGGTGAAGTTCATAAGAATATAGAAACTTGTATGGGCGTTTGGAATGTAATGACTGAATTAGGTGCTGACAGAAAAAGCTTGCTAATAACTTTAGGTGGAGGTGTTATTACTGATTTAGGTGGTTTTGTTGCTTCTACTTTTAAGCGTGGAATTGATTTTGTAAACATTCCTACTACCTTGTTAAGCATGGTAGACGCTTCTGTTGGTGGTAAAACAGGTGTTGATTTAGGTGTATTAAAAAATCAAATTGGTGTATTTGCTAATCCTGAGTTAATTATTATTGACCCTGAATACTTGCATACAGTAACTCCTAGAGAAATTCGTTCTGGTACTGCAGAAATCATTAAGTATGGAATGACTCATGATATTCGTTTGTTCAATGAAATTAAAGATAACGACAAACTAAATATTGTTAATTTAATTCATCGTTCGATAGAAATTAAGAATGAAGTTGTTTTGGAAGATCCTAAAGAACAAGGAGTTCGTAAGGTTTTAAATTGGGGACATACTATTGGACATGGTGTAGAGTCTTATTTTTTAGAGAACCCGAAAAAAGAAGCCTTAACACATGGTGAAGCTATTGCTATTGGAATGGTTTGCGAGGCTTATTTATCATCAAAAGTTTTAGGGTTTTCTGAAGATAAAGTCTTTGAAATAAAAGATGCTATTATTAAGATATATGGTAAAGTAGGATTATTAGAAGAAGATTTTCAACCTATTCTTGAGTTAATGAAACACGATAAAAAGAATGTAGGAGGAGAAATTAACTTTGTACTCCTTAACGATTATGAAGATTTTAAAATAAATAGTAAAGCTTCTGATGAATTAATCAAAGAAAGTTTACAGTTTTATAATTCATAAAGAGTTTTTATATCTCTTTATTTTAGTTTTCCATTTATATACTCCTTGGCTGTTTTATAAATAGCATCTACTTCTTTAGTACTGAATCCACTAAATTCACCTAAAGGAAAACAAATAGTGGCATATGTTTTAAAAAACTTATGTTCTTCTGAAGATAACATCAAAAGCTTAGATGTGTGTGCTAAAACTTTTAGAGTTGTATTTAATTCTTCACTTGTTTTTTCAGAAGGATACACAACATAACTACCTACAATTGGGTATTCTGAATCTTTGAATGGATTGGTTGGAAAATTATCTATTATTCCTCCATCAGAATAAAGCATATCGTTTATTTTCACAGGATTGAATAAACCTGGTAATGCGCATGAAGCTAAAACTGGTTTTAATAACTCACCTTCATGAAAATACTCAGTTGTACCTCTATTTAAATTGGTTGTTGAAACCGTTAAAGGTATCTCTAATTCTTCAAATGTTGGTTTAATTTTATCTTTAATTAATCTTGCATAATTCGAGGAATTAAAAATTCCAGGTTTAGCAATCGTTATCCATGTAAACTGGAAAATTTCTGTAGTTTTAAAGAAGTTTAATATTTCTTTTGGCCTCATTCCTGAAGCATACATAGATCCTACTAGAGAGCCTGAACTACAAGCCGAAATAGCGTTGATTTTAATGTTCAACTCTTCAAGTTTTTCTAATAAAGCAATATGAGCCACTCCTTTTTCTGCTCCTCCACTCAACACTAAATTAATTGGTACATTAGTGTCAAGGTTTTTTATTTTTTCAAGAGAACATTGATATTTTTCTTTAATCATCTTTTTCTATTTATTAGCTTTCTTAAATATAACACAATAATTCTGTTATTAACTCACATAACATTTTTTATAGAGTTTTTCATAAGCTGGCAGAATATTATCTAATGAAAATAACTTAATATGTTCTTTAGCATTTTCTTTAAACTCACTTAAAACTGTATCATCTTTTAGGATATTAATTGCATTATTGGCCATACCTTCAATATCACCTAACTCACTTAAAAAACCTGTTATTCCATTAATATTTACTTCTGGTAAACCTCCTGTATTTGTAGAAATAACTGGTGTACTTGCAGCCATAGCTTCCAAAGCTGCTAATCCAAAACTTTCTGTTTCAGACGGTAGCAAAAACACATCTGTATAACATAATATTTTTGCAACCTCTGTACTATTTCCCATAAAAAGAACCTTGTCTTCAATTCCTAACTCTTTAGCTAAATTTTCCGCTTTTAAGCGTTCTGGTCCATCACCAACCATCAATAATTTTGAAGGGATTTCTTTTTGAACTTTATTAAAAATTCGAATTACATCGTCAGTACGTTTTACAGGTCTAAAATTACTTATATGTGTTAATATTCTTTCTTCTGGTTTAGCCAATGCTTCTCTTTTACACTCTCCTTCATGTGCCTTATCATACTTCTCTCCATCAATAAAGTTATATACTACTTTAATATCTTTTTCAATATTAAATAATCGAAGTGTATCTTCTTTTAAACTGTTGGATACGGCAGTAACTTCATCCGATTTGTTTATACTAAATTCTACTGCTGTTTTGTATGTTGGGTGGCTTCCTACCAAGGTTATATCTGTACCATGTAGTGTTGTTACAACCTTTACATCAATCCCCTTATCTTCAAGCATCTTTTTTGCCATATAGGCAGCATATGCATGTGGAATCGCGTAATGTACATGTAATACTTCAAGGTCATATTTTTGTACTACTTCTACCATCTTACTAGATAAAGCTAACTCGTAAGGTTGATATTGAAATAGTGGATACTCTTCTAAAACAACTTCATGAAAATGTAAACGGTGAGAAAAGAAATCTAATCGAACAGGTTGATTGTAAGTTATAAAATGTACTTCGTGTCCTTTATCTGCTAATGCCATTCCTAATTCAGTTGCTACTACTCCACTTCCTCCAAAGGTAGGATAACATACAATTCCTATTTTCATGTGTATCTGTTGATTATTTTTTGAATATGATTACTGACGTAAATTTACGGTATTACTTACTTTTTTTTGTAAAGATTTTCATAAAATAAAACGCCATTACGTAGTGTAATGGCGTTTTTAATATTAATTATAAAGTTTATCTTAATAATCTCCTAAAGTTTCAGGGTTTTGAGTTAAAGCAACCTCTAATTGTTCATCATTAGGTGCTTTACCATGCCATGCATGTGTATGCATCATAAAATCAACTCCATTCCCCATTTCTGTACGTAATAATACACAAACTGGCTTTCCGTTACCTGTACGTGATTTTGCTTCTGCCATTCCTGCTAAAACAGCCTCAACGTTATTGCCTTCTGCAATCTCTACAACATCCCAACCAAAAGCTTCAAATTTAGCTTTTAAGCTTCCCATAGCTAAAACTTCGTCAGTAGATCCATCTATTTGCTTTTCGTTTACATCTACCGTAGAAATTAAATTGTCAACTTTTTTAGCCGCTGCATACATAACAGCCTCCCAAATTTGACCTTCTTGTAACTCACCATCTCCGTGTAAAGAATATATAGTTTTGTTATCACCATCTAACTTTTTTGCTTGGGCTGCACCAATAGCAACACTCATACCTTGACCTAACGACCCAGAAGCAATACGGATCCCTGGTAAATGCTCGTGTGTAGTTGGGTGTCCTTGTAAACGAGAGTCTAATTTTCTAAATGTATCTAACTCGGCTACAGGAAAAAAACCGCTACGAGCTAAAACACTATAATAAACTGGCGAAATATGTCCGTTTGATAAAAAGAATAAATCTTCGTTTTTACCATCCATAGAAAAATCAGTAGAATAATCCATGATTTCTTGGTATAAACACGTAAAAAATTCTGCACATCCTAAAGATCCTCCTGGATGTCCTGAATTTACAGCATGTACCATGCGTACTATGTCTCTACGAACTTGTTGTGTAAACTCTTGTAATTGTTGTGTTGTTGGCATTATTGTTTTGTTTTATGCCCACAAATGTAATTGATTATGGAAAAATGAGCAATTACTTTTTTATTTAAGTAAAAGAAAAAGGGTTCATCTAAATTAAGTTTTCTTTTTCGTTTAATTTTCCCGTTCTAATGAATCGCTATTGAACCCTTTATTTACGTGATTCAAATAACTTATTTGTTTATTTCATTTACAAATAGTTATACACGGATTTTATAAAAAACGAGTTACAATAAAATATAACAAACTCATTTTTAAAATCTTACACACAAAATGAAGTCAAGTTTTTTTGGTACTTTTGAGTTCAAGTTGATTATATTGTTATGAAAAAAACATTTTTTTTATTTCTTATTATGGGGTTTAGTTTAGACATTTTCTCTAAAGTCCAAATAAAGAAAGATACTTTATCTCAAAAAAAATTTCAAGAACTAGTTGATTCATTTTATGAAAACAAGCATAATACCTCAAAAGCGGCTATATATGCTAAAGCTATTTATAATAAAGCTATTATTGAAAGTGACACCATGAACATGTTGCATGGAAAGTTTTTTTTAGCTGATATTTTAAATGATAAAAACATTTATATACGTTTTTGTGATTCTTTGATAAATATTACCAAAAAGCATCCTTCAAAAAATTTCCCTTCTGCAATATATTATCATAAATCAATATTTTATTTTAACGAAGGAATAAATAGTAAAGCTTTAGAAGAGTTAACACTAAGCAAGCAAACTTTAAGAAAAAATGATAGTCTAAAACATTTACTATTTATCCAGCTCGCTATGATTAAAAGCTCAGTTGGAGAAGTTGAAAACGCAATAGATCTTTATAAAAAAGCTTACTTATTCGCTAAACAAAAAAAGTACTTAAGTCATCAAGATTTCTCTACTCTTCCTTTAAATATAGCTTCCGCTTACAAAAAACTTAATAAAATTGATTCTGCATTTTTTTATAATAATGAAGCAGTAAGCTTGTATGAAAAAATAAATGATAGTTTGAGTTTAGGGTATTCTTTTTATGTATTAGGTAGTATAGAAAATAGAAGGAAAAATTATAATGAATCAATTATTTCATATAAAAAATCTATACCTTATATCATTAGTGACGAGAATTACAGAATTTTAATCAGAGCCTATGTTAAAATAGGGGTTCAATATAACTACTTAAAAAATAAAAAGAATGCCTTAAAATATCATCTAAAAGCAGACTCTTTGTTTAATGTAAGAGAGATTCCTAGTAAATATTTAGAAGACACTTATAAATATTTAATCAACCATAGTAAAAATAATAAAAACTTAAAGAAACAATTATTATACATAAATAAGTTATTGAAAATAAAGGATTTTAAGTTAAATGAAGAAAAGAAAATAAAGGAAACGCTCACTGAGGAATACGACATCCCTAACTTATTATCAGAAAAAAAGCAAGTAATAAAAGAGCTAGAAAAGGAAATTAATGAATCTAAGAGAAATAAAGTAGTGTATATTTCTTTATTAACATTATCATTTGTTTTAGTAGGATACCAAGTCAGAAGAAAAAAAACTTTAAAAAAACGTTTTATAGCATTAGCAAATCAAAACAAAACTGTAGATAAAAAAGAATCAGAGACTATATCACAACAAACCATTAATAAACATGAACTTTCTAACGAAACTATTGATCTTATTATTAATGGACTTGAAGCTTTTGAAAAAAATGCAGATTTTTTAAACTCTAAAATCAACTTACAACTATTAGCTGACAGATTAGATACCAATACAAGTTACTTATCGAAAGTAATCAATCAACACAAAAAAAACTCTTTTTCTAGTTATATAAATCAACTTAGAATTGAATACGCTATTGAAAAACTTAAAAGTGATACTCTCTGGAGAAAGTACACGATAAAAGCTATTGCGAAAGAAGTTGGTTTTAAAAATGCTGAATCTTTTTCGAGAGTTTTCTATAAATTTACAGGTATTAAACCTTCTTATTTTATTAAAGAATTAGAAAAATCTGAAAAAAATTAAGTCTTCTGCTTTTTCTTTTTAGCTGCAGGAAACAGTACATTATTCAATATTAAACGATATCCTGGTGAGGTTGGATGTAAATCTAATTCTGTTTTAGGATCTCCTACCCTATGCTGGTAATCTTCAGGATCGTGTCCCCCATAAAAAGTAAACATTCCTTTTCCTTTAGTTCCGTGAATGTAACGCCCTTCTCTATTTGTTTTATTTTCTCCTAAAACAATAATAGTAGATTTTATAGTATTGGGGTCAAAAGATGTTGTTTGCCCCATAAAACCTTTTACCAGCATAGTGTGGTTCTGGGTAAGCATTGTTGGAACTTGATCCCATTTTGCAGAAAATTCTTTTAATACAAAGTAGTCTACTTCTTTTCTTATTCTTCGTTTACGAGTCATATCTATTGAAGAGAACTCATACGTAGTAGGATTCCGAATCAATTCAAAATCTTTAAACACAAATGTTTTATTAAAATTTATTTTCGATTGGTAATTAGGTTCTGAAGCATCACCATCAAACATTCCTTCACAAATATCTACACCATCTGCAGCCAGCGCAATATCAAAACTATCGGTTGCAGAGCACATCGCAAACATAAACCCACCACCTACTACATAATCACGGATTTTTTTAGCTACGTCTCCTTTTTCTTCTGATACTTTACTGTATCCTAGTTTTTTTGCTAAAGCTTCTGCATCTTTTTTTTGTTGAATGTACCAAGGCGCTGTTCTAAAAGCTCCATAAAAACGCCCATACTGACCTGTAAAGTCCTCATGATGCAAGTGTAGCCATTCATACAACAATAGTTTATCATTTAGTACTTCTTCATCATATATTACATCAAACGGAATTTCAGCATATGTCAGTACCATAGTTACTGCATCATCCCACGGCATTTTATCTTTCGGTGAATACACCGCTATTTTAGGGGCTTTTTCTAAAGTTACTGCTTCTTGGTTTTTAGATGGTGATGAAATTTCTTCTAAAATTAATGCTGACTTAGCATCAGAAATGATTTGATAGGATACACCTCGTATTTTGCATTCTTTTTCTACTGCTTCATTATTTTCAATTAAAAAAGCACCTCCATCATAATTCAATAACCATTTTGCCTTCAACCCATTTTCTAAAGCATAGTAAACAATACCATAGGCTTTTAAATGATTTTTTTGATTTTCATTACTCATAGGTACATAAATAAATGATGCCCATAATGAGTTAGAAAAAAGGAAAAATGTTAGTATGTAGAGAAATTGTTTCATATCAAAAACTAAAATACACAATTACTTTTAAGCAATTGTGTATTCTATAATATTTTAAGTTTTATTTAAAGATTAAAACGGAACATCATCATCACTCGGTCCAAAAGCATCTTCTGGTGAAGCAAAGTTACTAGACGCTACTTCATCATTAAACCCTGAGTTCATACTCGATTGGAATTCACTACTAAATCCTTCTTCTAAATCTGAGAATTTTGCCAAGTGTCCTGTAAACTTCAAACGAATATTATCTAATCCACCATTACGGTGTTTTGCTACAATAAACTCTCCTTGTCCTTCACATGGTGAGTGATCATCATCATCCCATTCTGTCATTCCATAGTATTCAGGACGATAAATAAACGATACAATATCGGCATCCTGCTCAATCGCTCCAGATTCACGAAGATCGGATAGCAACGGACGCTTACTACCTCCACGGGTTTCAACCGCACGCGATAACTGAGAAAGAGCAATTACAGGTACATTTAATTCTTTTCCTAATGCTTTTAAGTTACGCGAAATCGTCGAAATTTCTTGTTCACGGTTACCTCCTGCTCCACCTGCTGTCATTAACTGTAAGTAATCAATAATTAAGATTTTAACTCCGTGTTGCGACACTAAACGACGTGCTTTTGCACGTAAATCAAAGATTGATAGTGCAGGTGTATCATCAATAAAAATAGGTGCATCAGAAAGTTTTTTCACCTTCACGTTTAACTGCTCCCATTCGTGTGGTTCCAAGTTTCCTTTACGTAATTTTTCAGAAGTTAATCCTGTTTCCGAAGAAATCATACGGGTAATTAACTGTACCGATGACATCTCTAGTGAGAATAATGCTACTGGGTGTCCAAAATCAATCGCCATATTTTTTGCCATCGATATTACGAAAGCGGTTTTACCCATACCGGGACGTGCTGCAATAATGATTAAATCGGTAGGTTGCCAACCTGAGGTTAATGCATCTAGTTTGGTAAATCCTGTTGCCAAACCACTCATCCCCTCTTTGGTTGATATTTCTTGAATTTTATTAATCGATTGTTGTACTAACGAATCGGCTCTTTCGGCTCCTTTTTTAAGGTTTCCTTGTGTTACTTCAAATAATTTTCCTTCGGCATCATCTAACAAATCAAAAACATCAACAGTTTCATCATATGCATTTTCAATAATTTCTGAAGAAATGGTAATTAGTTTACGTTGAATAAACTTTTCTAGGATAATTCTAGAGTGAAATTCAATATGAGCAGATGAGGCTACTTTTTGAGTTAACCCAATTAAGTAAAAATCTCCTCCTGCTAAATCTAGTTTTCCATTTTTCTTTAATTGATTTGATACAGAAAGTAAATCAATTGGCTCTGAGTTTTGGAAAAGCTCATAAATAGCTGCATAAATTTCTTGATGCCTTTTATCATAAAAAGCATCTGGATGTAAGATATCAATTACTTCATCAATCCCTTTTTTATCAATCATCATAGCACCCAAAACAGCCTCTTCTAACTCTAAAGCCTGCGGTGGTAACTTTCCTTTTTCTAAGCTTATAATTCTAGCTTTATCTATTTTTGTTCCTTTGAGAGATTGGGTTCTTTCCATAACAGCAAAAGTAAATTTTTAAGATGATATTTTTAGAGACTATGCTCAATTTTCTTTATGCACATTTTTTGTAAATAAACTGTTATTAACTTGTTGATAACGTTACAACTTTCTTATTTTTGGAGGCATGCGTAACCTAAAAAAATATTTTTTTGTTGCTTTATTTTTACCTGTTCAAGTAATTTTTGTGCTTTTTATTAGCCAAAAACCACAGTGGATTGAGTTTTATTATAGTAATGGAATTTACCCATATATTTCACAATTCTTTCGAACTATTTTAGGATGGATTCCTTTTTCTGTTGGGGATATAATTGGTTTTGGTTTGCTTTATCTTTTATTAAAATCTATCTATTATTTAATTAAAAAAAGGTTTCAAAACTTCCTTCCTAAGTTAGTAAAATTTATTGCAATTCTATCTATTATTTATTTTTGTTTTTATGCTTTTTGGGGATTGAATTATTTTAGACAACCTTTAGCTGAGAATCTTGGACTAAAACAATCTACCTATACAACTGATGAGTTAATTTCAACTACTAAACATATTGTAACAGAACTAAACAAAATTCATTTACAAATAACAAAAAATGATTCTATTTCTGTAATAGTTCCATATTCTCAAAAAGAGATTTATAACTTAGCTCCAAACGGGTTCCAAGAACTCTCAAAAATATATCCTCAACTGGCTTATCAAACTTCCTCTGTTAAAAGTTCATTAGTTAGTTTGTTTCAGTCTTATAATGGAACTTCAGGATATTTAAACCCAATAACAGGAGAAGCGCAAGTAAACAACATGATTCCTAAAACTGGTTATCCAGCAACGACCTGCCATGAAATGGCACATCAAATTGGTTGGGCAGCTGAGAATGACGCTAATTTTGTGAGTTTTTTAGCTTCAATAGCCAATAAAGACTTATATTTTAAGTATTCTGGCTACCGTATGGCTTATAACTATTGTATAGGTCAAGTTTATAAAAGAAATAAAGAATTGGGTAAAGAAATAGCTAAAACTGTAAACAAAGGTATTTATAAAGATTATAAGGCTACCTACTTACACTGGAAACAGTTTAAAAATCCTATAGAACCTTATTTAAAGAAAGGGTATAACTCTTATCTTAAAGCTAATAATCAATCTAAAGGGATTCAATCGTATAGTTATGTTGTTGATTTGTTAATTGCTTATTTTAAAAAGAATGTTTCCTAAAAATTTCATCTTGTTTCAATTGACAAAATACATTTGAAATGGCTATTTTTGATGCTTTAAAAATACTACGATGAACAAACAACATATAATCGACCGATTTGTAAAGTATGTAACTATTGATACTGAAAGTGATCCTAATAACCCAGCATTTCCTAGTACTGAAAAACAATGGAATTTAGCGAAGATTCTTGAAAAAGAACTTAAGGAAATAGGAATGGAAGATGTTGAATTAGATGAGAATTGCTATTTAATGGCAACGTTACCTAGTAATTTAGATTATGAAGTACCAACTATTGGTTTTGTTGCTCATATTGATACTAGTCCAGACTTTACTGGAGCTAATGTAAAGCCTCAAATTCATGAGAATTACGACGGAAAAGACATCTTATTAAACAAAGAAAAGAACATCGTTTTATCTCCTGATTATTTTGAAGATTTATTACAATATAAAGGTCAAACTATTATTACTACAGACGGTACTACTTTATTAGGTGCTGATGATAAAGCTGGTGTTACTGAAATTGTTTCTGCAATGGAGTACTTAATCCAACACCCAGAAATTAAGCATGGTAAAATCCGTATTTGCTTTACTCCTGATGAAGAAGTTGGTAAAGGAGCTCACATGTTTGATGTAGAAAAGTTTGGAGCTGAGTGGGCTTATACTATGGACGGAAGTCAAATTGGTGAGTTAGAATACGAAAACTTTAATGCTGCTGGTGCTACAGTTACTATTCAAGGTAAAATTGTACACCCTGGGTATGCTAAAGGTAAAATGATTAATTCAATGCTTATTGCTAGTGAGTTTATCAATGCTTTACCTGAAGATGAAGTTCCTGAAAGAACAACTGGTTATGAAGGTTTCTTCCACTTACATCATATGGAAGGTAAAGTTGAACAAACTACGTTGAGTTACATTATTAGAGATCATGATATGGATCAATTCAACAACCGCAAAAAAGCAATGTTAGATTTAGCTGAAGTTTTGAATGCTAAACGTGGACAAAAACTAGTTTCTGTTGAGATTAAAGATCAATATTTTAACATGAAGGAAAAAGTTACCCCTGTAATGCACATTGTTGATATTGCTGAAGAGGTAATGAAAGACATGGGAATTACTCCGTTAATTAAACCTATCCGTGGTGGTACTGACGGTTCTCAATTATCATACAAAGGCTTACCATGCCCTAACATTTTTGCTGGTGGACACAACTTTCATGGACGTTATGAATATGTTCCTGCTGAAAGTATTGTTAAAGCTAGTGAAGTAATTGTTGGAATTGCTCAAAAAGTAGCTGTAAAGTTTAATTAATTTTACACACAACATATATAAAATCAAAAACTCTAGCTTCCGCTAGAGTTTTTTTATGATATTTTTACCCCTTAAAAAAAATATCATTCTGTTTGAAATAAATCCCCTTAATTTTATTTCATGGCAAATATGATTCTTTTTAAAGGATTATATTATAGGAAAATTCCCTTTTGCCTAGACGTAAAACCCCTAATTTTACAAAAAAACACAAATTTGTAAATTTCTTTCATTTTATTTTTTGTAATCAGTCACCTCTATACTTTTGCCGATAAATATTAAAGTAAATGAATAGACAAGACCTTTTAAAGCTAGCTGATAAGTATCAGTCACCTTTGTATGTTTACGACACTGAAAAAATTATTTCTCAGTATAAAAAGATAACATCTGCTTTTTCAAAAGTTAAAAATGTAAAGATTAATTATGCAGTTAAGGCATTATCAAACATTAATATCTTAAAGGTTTTCAATAAGCTTAACAGTGGTTTGGATACAGTTTCTATTCAAGAAGTTAAACTTGGTTTATTAGCAGGTTTTGAACCTCATGAAATTATATATACACCTAATGGAGTTTCACTACAAGAAATAGAAGAAGTAGCTAAATTAGGGGTTCAAATTAATATTGATAACTTATCTATTTTAGAGTTATTCGGACAAAAACACCCAAAAATTCCTGTTTGTATTCGTATCAACCCGCATGTAATGGCTGGTGGAAACAGTAAAATATCTGTAGGTCATATCGATTCTAAGTTTGGAATTTCAATTCATCAAGTACCTCATATAAAAAGAGTTGTTGAAAATACAGGAATGCATATTAATGGAATACATATGCATACTGGTTCTGATATTTTAGATATTGATACTTTTTTAAGAGCTACAGAAATTTTATTTGATACAGCAAGACAATTCAAAGATATTGACTTTATTGATTTTGGTAGTGGGTTTAAAGTTCCTTACAAAAAAGATGATATTTCAACTGATATAAATGAATTAGGTAAAAAATTATCTACACGATTTAATGAATTTTGCAAAAACTACGGCAAGGAAGTTACGCTAATGTTTGAGCCTGGAAAATTTTTAGTGAGTGAGGCTGGATATTTTTTAGCTAAAGTGAATGTTATTAAACAAACAACTTCTACAGTTTTTGCTGGTATTGATAGTGGCTTGAATCACTTAATCCGCCCTATGTTTTACAATTCTTATCATTACATAGAAAACCTATCTAACCCAAAAGGAAGAGAACGTTTTTATAGTATCGTTGGATATATTTGTGAAAATGACACCTTTGGTTCTAATAGAAGAATCAACGAAATATCTGAAGACGATATATTATGTTTCCATAATGCAGGTGCTTATTGTTTTTCTATGGCTTCAAATTATAATTCAAGGTTTAGACCCGCTGAAGTTATGATTTACAAAGGAAAAGATTATTTGATTAGGAAAAGGGAAACTATGGAAGATATTCTTAAGAATCAAGAAAGCGTTACACTATAATAAAACACTTAAAAACTCTGACCTTAGTAAGGCCAGAGTTTTTTTAAAATATAATCAACCCCTCAAAGACTATATTTTAAAACGTTGTAATTAAAGTCCCCTATCTTTATTTACATCTACAAATATCACTTATTTATTTCAAAATTTTCACAGGAAAAACACCCTTTATTATAAAATTTTTAACTAAAAAACAAAAAAACCACTCAGAAAATGAGTGGTTTTATAAATTTTAATTCGTCTTTTTTTAAAATATATAACGCAGACCTATTTGCATTTGCCAACGAGAAAGTAAACTAGAATCGAAACCAAATGTCTGTTCTTGATTGGTACTAAATGTATAAGTAGGTGCTTCAGAATAATCTGGCACATAATTAGCAGGATCTGTATTCATAGGATCTACATCAGGGAATCTTACACCTAAAGGTTGTACGTTATTAGGTTGTTGTACTACTCCCCAATCTGAGTTAATTAAATTACCTACATTTAAAATATCAAGACTTAACTGTATTGTATTTTGCTTTTCAGCAGATACGTTAAAATTAAAGTCTTGTAATATTTTTAAATCCCATTTACCTCTCCATGGTGCCAAAGCTCCATAACGTTCAACGTACTGCCCTCTTCTTTCACTTAGATAATCATCTTGTTGTATATAGCTTTCAAAAGCAGCTGCGTGAGCAGGATTACTAAATTGCATTTGATTAAGTTCTGAACTAGTTGGAACGTATAATAAATCATTTACAGCTGACCCATCATTATTAATATCTCCTCCATAAGTGTAATTAAACCTTCCTCCTTGCGCATATTCAAAAAATGTAGAAATAGTTGTAGCAAACTTATCTCCTCCATAAGTGAACTTCTTAGACGCTACACCAATAATTCTATGAGTGTCACCATATTTAGAATATGATAAAACATCATTATTAGCATTTCCTACTACTGGATTAAAAGCAAAAGCATCTCCTGTAATTTCTGCTTCAATAGAGTTTACATCTTTAGCATTTAAGTAATTATAGGCAACGCTTGTATACAACCCATTATCAAAAGTTTTTTGAAGTTTTAGAGAAGCATTCCATACACGACCTTTATCTGAATTTGTAAATACATAAGCATTATTTCCTTTATCGCTTCCATCATATATTTCTCTACTATCAAATGGTGTATTTAAAGTTGCACTAGGTTCTCTTAATCCCCAGTTTTGTACATGAGCACCATTAATGTCTTTTGTATAAGAAATGTCTGTAGTTGCTATAATTCCGTTTTCAAATTTCCAATCTAAACCTAAGTTTGTTCTCCATACTTGAGGAAACTTAAAATCTGGATCAACTAATTGGAAGAAACCATCGTCTGCTCCACTTACTTGGTTTCCAATCCACACGAAAGGTAAGCGTCCTGTAAACACACCTGAACCTCCACGAAGTTGCATTGTATTATTTCCTTTTACATCCCAGTTAAAACCTACTCTTGGTGAAATCAACCATTGGTTTGTAGGCATCTTGGTTGAAAGCAACTGTTGCTCTTCTCCTGTATTTGGGTTGTAATACAGTACAGAATTATCTCTAGTCGCTCCATTATCGGTATCAATAAATTTCTGAATTAAACTAGAAGTATTAAAATACAATGGTTTATCAAAACGAACTCCGTAAGTTAACTTAAACTTATCATTCATTTCCCATTCATCTTGTACATAAAATGCTAATTGACCTACATTTAGTTCAGATAATTTCCAACCGCCATCATTTCCGTCTCCATTTGCATTAAATGAATCGTAAGCATTTTGAGTAGCTGCTAAATATTGCTCTACTACCCCTCCTGGTTGTGCAGCTGATAAAAAAGTTGCTACATCTGGGTAAGGACTAAACAACCCGTAGTATGGGAAAATTCCAAAATTAAAGGACTCGTAATTTGTTAAATTGAATGAGTTTTCAAATTCAAATTGTTCAAATGAAAAACCAACAGTGTACGTATGATCTCCCTTATAAAAGTTCATGTTGTTTGTCAACTGAAAAACTCGTTGATCTAACTTGTTATTGATAGAAAATGGTTCATGACCAGCTATAATATAATTACTACCATTACCATCTTGTATGGTAATTACTGGAGCAGGTGCAGATAAAGGATTTCTAAAATCATCAAAATGTGTATAACCTATTTGCAGTTTATTGGTTGTTGTTTCTGATAAGTTAGAGTTTAATTCTAATTGGAAGGAATTTAAGTTGTTATTAATTTCATACCCTGAATTTTCAAACTGTAATGTAGAAAAACTTGGACCTCTAATTCCCAAAGCTGTTGGGTGTGCAGGAGTTTCTTTTGAAGCTCTTAAGAAATTATAAATTAATGCTAATCTATTTTTATCATTGATATTCCAATCTAATTTAAAAATTCCTTTAGTAGATTCAGAACCATAAGTAAAACCTTCATAAGCTCCCGTATCATATCCTAAAGCAGACAAAGCATCACGAACAGCTATCATATCTGATTCTAATACTCTAGATTCATTAACTGCTCCACTACCTGTATTTGGTATCCAACCTGCTGTACCTAAATCTTCTCTATCATCTTTTTCAAAATTTGCAAAAAAGAACAATTTATCCTTAATAATTGGTCCTCCTAAGCTTGCTCCATATTGGCTTTGACTTAATTTTGGTTTTACAACTTCTTGACCTTTAATTTTACCTCCTGTCATATCTTGGTTTCTGTAAAAACCATAAACAGTACCTTTAAATTCGTTAGTACCACTTTTTGTTACTGCATCTACCGAAGCCCCAGTAAACCCAGATAAAGTAACATCGTATGGTGCTGTAGAAACCGAAATTTGTTCAATTGCGTCTAACGATATTGGTTGTGATCCTGTTTGTCCTCCTGGTGTTGGTGAATCTAAACCAAAAGGGTTATTAAAAATAGATCCGTCTAATGAAAAGTTATTGAATTGATCGTTTCTTCCTCCAAATGAATTTCCACTCGCAGTTGGTTCTAAACGGGTAAAATCTGCAGCAGAACGTGATATAGTTGGTAAGGTTTTTAACTGAACAGCACTTACACTAGTTTGTGCCCCTGTTCTATCATTATTAAAAACTTTACTTCTTGTTGTTGATATAACAACTTCTTCTAATTGCTCTCCATCCTCAGACAAAACACCATCAATATTAGTTGTTTTACCTAAAGTTAAATATACATTGGTTACTTCTTGTGATTCAAACCCAATATAGCTAAATGTTACTTTATAAGGGCCTCCAACTCTTAAGTTAGGTATGGTGTATCTTCCATTATCTTGAGCTACGGCTCCAGATATGGTACCTGTTGGCTCATGCAAAACAACAATGTTAGCACCAAACAAAGGTTCTCCCTGATTGTCTGTTACAGTTCCTTTTATTTTTGATGTGGTTACCTGGGAATAAATGGATAAACTCAAAAAAACAAAAGAAAAAATTATTAATTTCTTCATAATAGTTCTGATTTTGTTTATGTTATACTTCAAATTTAAGCATAAAAAAAATCCGCTCGACCGAGCGGATTTATACTTTATTAACATGTATTTAACAATTTAGTTACTATTCAGCAACTACTTCAAATACGATGTCAGCAACAACAGTTCTGTGTAAACGTACAGCAGCGTTGTATTTTCCTAATCTTTTTACGTTACCTCCAGTAACTTTGATAAATTTCTTATCCACTTCAGTACCTGCCTTTGCTAAAGCTGCAGCAACATCAATGTTGTTTACTGATCCAAATAATTTATCTCCTGAACCTACTTTAGAAGCTATCTTGATTTCATAACCTTTAATAGTTTCAGCTACTTTGTTAGCGTCTTCTATTAATTTAGCTTCTTTAAAAGCACGTTGCTTTAAGTTTTCTGCTAATACTTTTTTAGCTGAAGAAGTAGCTAAAATTGCATATCCTTGAGGTATTAGGTAATTACGTCCGTAACCATTCTTAACAGTTACAACATCGTCTTTAAAACCTAAGTTTTCTACGTCTTGTTTTAATATCAATTCCATGTTTCTACTTCTTTATTATTTTAACATATCTCCAACGTAAGGCATTAAAGCTAAGTGACGAGCTCTTTTAATAGCTTGAGCCACTTTACGTTGATATTTTAATGATGTTCCTGTTAAACGTCTTGGTAAAATTTTACCTTGTTCGTTTACTAAATACATTAAGAAGTCTGCATCTTTGTAATCGATGTATTTAATACCGTTTTTCTTGAAACGACAGTATTTAGCTTCCTTTTTAGTTTCGATATCAAGCGGAGTTAAGTAACGTACTTCTCCTTGCTTGTTTCCTTTTGCTTGTTGTTCTATAGATGCCATTTCTTACTTTTTTGCAGATTTAACACGGTTTCTTCTCTTTTCAGCCCAAGCTGCAGCATGCTTATCTAACTTTACAGTTAAATAACGCATAACGCTATCGTCACGTCTAAACTCTAATTCAAACGGAGCAATTGCATCACCTGCTACTTTGTACTCAAATAAGTGGTAAAATCCACTTTTTTTCTTTTCGATTGGATAAGCTAATTTTTTTAAGCCCCAATCTTCTTTAGAAATCATTTCTGCACCTTTAGAAAGTAAATAGTCCTCAAACTTTTTTACTGCTTCCTTTATCTGAGTTTCAGATAAAACGGGATTCAAAATGAAAACAGTTTCGTAATGATTCATAATTAAATTATTTAAAATTTATTTTTAAGCCTGCAAATATACTGCTTTTTAATCCATAAACAAACTCTATTACTTAAATAATTTAATGATTTTGTGTAAGTTTGTGACTAAACACTCTTTTTTATGCAAATCCCTGAAATTCCTAATTTAGTTCATTATGCTATTCCTTTTTTTATTTTAACTGTTATTATTGAAGTAATATTAACCGTTAAAGTAAAATTAGAAGATTATGAGTTTAAAGATGCTGCTACATCCATAACTATGGGGTTAGGGAATGTTTTTATAGGGTTATTTACCAAAGGATTAATATTTGGAGTGTTTTTATTTCTTTATCAATATCGCCTATTTACTATTCCGTTTACTTGGTGGTCTTGGTTTATTTTATTGTTTGCTGAAGACTTTGCGTACTACTGGAACCATAGAATTGCACATGAAAGTAGACTCTTTTGGGCTAGCCACGTGGTTCATCATTCTTCAACAAAATACAATTTAAGTACTGCTTTGCGTCAAACTTGGTCAGGAAGTTTTTACACGTTCATATTTTGGGCACCATTGGCCATCATAGGATTTCATCCATTAATGATTGTAACTCAAATGAGCATTAGTTTGTTATATCAATACTGGATTCATACTGAGCTTATTGACAAAATGCCTAAATGGTTTGAAGCTATTTTTAATACTCCAAGTCATCATAGAGTTCATCATGCTACGAATCCTCAGTATCTGGATAGAAATCATGCAGGAATCTTTATTATTTGGGATAAACTTTTTGGAACTTTTGAACCTGAAATAGAAAAACCAGTGTACGGTTTAGTTAAAAATATAAATACGTATAACCCAATTAAAGTGGCTTTTATTGAATGGTATAATATGTTCAATGATGTTTTTACTAGTAAAACTACGTTAGGAAAAAGGTTATTGTACTTTTTTAAACCTCCTGGTTGGAAACATGATGGTACCGGAAAACTTTCAATGCATTTGCGTAAAGAATGGGAGGAAAATAAAAAAGGAGAAGTTTAAACTTCTCCTTTTTTATTGGTACCGCCAAAAGGAAATAATCCTCAAAAGCTAGCCTCAATGTAGTTTACTAATTAATATCAAATCGAAGACCTAATGAAATATTTCTTGTATCTGTATTTTTAAACAATGGATTTAAATCATATTTAGCATATAATCCAATACCTTGGTAAGCAACATAAGCACTTAATCCGTAGTTATATTTGTTCATATTAAAATTATTCTTCTGAACTTCTTCAACTGTAACTCCTTGAGCATTTTTATATTCTAAATATTGACGAGTTCCTAATTTAAAACCGAAGAAACCACCTACTCCAACTTGAAAACTTTGATGTGTTCTATCTACAATTTCTCCATCAGAATATTTTTTATTTTTTGAAAAATCGAATTCTAAATGCATCGGAAACGTCATTTGTACATGTCGTAACCTACTTTCAGAAAGCTGTTCTGGATGAATACTTAAGTTTGTTTCATTTTCATTAACTATATGATATTGATTGTTTTTAGCTCTTAAGTTGTTCCACAGAAAAGAGAAACCGTATTTAAAATATGCTTTTGATGGTTCTTTTGCTAACCGTGTTTTCCATGTAAAACCTAACTCATAAAAATGTGATTGCCAAAATTTGTAGTCTGAATCGTCTAAAGAACTTAGTTTATTATCTGTTAATGTATTATTTGCTCCTAAAGCAAAAACAAATTGTGTTGTGGTTCTTTTTCTTCTTCTTTTCTTTTCTCTTTCAACTTCATCTTCTTCATCGTCAGAAAAGTTTAGTCTGAACTTAAATTTCGCTATTTCAAAAGTTTGCTCTCGTGATTCTTCTTCATTACTAAATATTTTACCATCAATTTTGTCTTGTACAAGTTGTTGTAGTTTTTGTTCCTGAAAACTAACTTTTTTCTCTATTTGAGCTGCATGGTAGGCTGCTGCCTCTTTTTTCAGTATCGCAGCTTCATCAAATGTTATTTTATTCTTTTCTAATTTTGTATTAATCTCTTTTACTCTAATCTTTAAAGAGTCTTTTTGCTGCTTAGTAATACTATCAATACTCATTGATATTTTCTTTACTTCTTTTTCAAATACTTTTTCTTGAGATTGGGCAATAGTTGTTATAAACAACACTAATAATAGTATTCTTTTCATTTTAATAATTTTAAATTAAACTGATAATAATTAGGAATGGTTAATTATCGATAATTAATAAGCGCTTTATTTATTTCTATCAACAATTGCTACCGCAATGTCTGATATTTTTGATTTTAATTTTTGCATAAAGTCTCCTTTAAACTCTTCATCATCAATCGTTCTTTCAACTTCAGCTAAAATGATATTTGGATCTATTTTTAAGTTTGACTTTTTCAGTTCATCTTCAATAGTTTTTAACACATCTTCTCGCTTTACTTTATTTCTCGCATAGTATTCTTTAACCTCTTCAGAACTATGTGTTACTGCAAATAGTAAGTCATCACTATTCACTCTAACTCTTGAATTAAACTCTTTCTTTTTTGTTACTATTGGCTTATCTAACTTTGCTACTACCTCCTCTTCTTTTGGTTGTTCTTCATTTTGGATATTTTTAAAGACTATATCTTTTTCTTTTAAGGTAGAATTCTTAGTTGTAGTAATCTTTTTCTTCTTTTTAAGCAATTGCTTTTCTTGTTCATTTTCTTCTGCCTCCACAACAGCTTCCTCAGTATTTCTAAGGAAATTTTCTATTCCTTTATTATTAATTTTTAGTGTATCAATTGGAATATCAACTATAACTTCTTCTATCTTTTCTTTTGACTCTGAATCTGTAAAATAGAAAGCTACAAAGCTTATTAACAAAGCCAAACTAGCTGCATAACCTACATATAAAACCCAGTTTCTTTTCTTTGTTGCCTCCTGATTATCTAATTGAGTTTCTAACCTTTCCCATGCTGAATTAGATGGTTTTAGTTCTCTGTTTTTTAGCTTTTCTGCTATATGTTTGTCTATATTATTGCTTGACATTTCTTACTTGATTAATTTTCTCGTAGCTTGCTTGTAAACATTTACGAGCTTTAAATAATTGTGACTTAGAGGTACTTTCAGAAATTTGTAATTTTTCTGCAATCTCTGAATGTTTATATCCTTCAATAGCATATAAATTAAAAACTAACTTATATCCTTCAGGTAATTCATCTATTAACTTTTGTATATCTTCTACCGATGTGTTTTCAAGACTTTCTGTTGCAGCATCATTAAAAACAAAGTCTTCATCTGATACTTGAACAGGATTCTTTTTTCGCAAATAACTTATACAGGTATTTACCATAATTCTACGAATCCAGCCTTCAAAGCTTCCATCTCCCTTAAATTTTTCAATATTGGTAAAAACTTTAAAAAAACCTTGCAACATTAAATCTTCTGCATGATGTAAATCTTTAACATACTGCCTACAAACTCCTAACATTTTTGGGGAGTGCTGCTCAAATATTAATTGTTGAGCTTCTCTACTCTGTTTCTTTGCTTGTTTTATAAGCGAAGCTTCTTTATTATGTAGTGAAATAATTTTCAAATCAATAGGTACGTTTTTATAGCCTTACAAATATAAAGACTACTGAATTTGAAAAAAGGTTGCCTGAAGAATAAAAAAACCTCCGAACTTTTTAAAAGACCGGAGGTTCAAATACCATAATTAAATGATATTTCAGGGGGACTAGCTCTTTTTGTGTCTCCTCTGAATTATGTTGCAAAGTTATACCATATTAACAAATATATTTACAGGAAAAAGCCTAGATGTTTATTTTTTATTTACCAACTTACTCCTGCTCCACCTCCACCTGAGCTACCACCTCCAAAACTTGAAGATGATGACGATGAGGATGACCATGAAGATCCTCCAGAACTAGAAGAACTACTACTTCTTTCTAATCTTGGAATTATTATTGTTTTACTTTCTTGATAGTTACAGTTTTTACATAAATAGTCTTCTTTTTTTTCGCCACTAGAGTCGTAAGTTGCTTTACGTATAATTTTCGTACTAATTCTTCCATAGGTTTTATAACCACATTTTTTACAATTAGAATACTTTCTACTAGAACCTTCATATTCTAAAATCAAAATATCACTTTCATCTTCTGTAACCCAGACATCATATTCTTTTGACTTAATTTTTTCTTCAAGAATTTGTGCTTTCTCTAAAAAACTGTTTTCACTCCATTCATCTTTTAAATAAAGTTGCTTTCCGTTCTTTTTACTAAAACGAGGAGAAAATCTATATCGTTTAAGCTTAGCTTTTACATATCTATTAATAAAATAAAGTGGTAATGGAAATAAAAAGAGTAAACAACCTAACCCTAGCTTACTCATATCTTGATATTTATCATAAAGATCTTCCTTAGATTTATCTATTGATTTAGCTTTTATACTAAACCAACCTCCTATAAATAAGCCAACTATTGAATAAAAAAGTAGGTATAAAAAAAGCGGATTCTTAAAAAAATTAGTTTCCTCTTCATTATAATAATTAATGTTCTGAGCATAAATTTCATCAATAACATCAGGTTTATTAATTATTTCTTCTACTCTAGAAACAGCAGATAGCAATCCTTTACCAAATTCTCCTTCTTTAAAATACGGTACAATCTCGTCTGTTCCTATTCTATGGCAAACAATATCAGTTAAAATAGGTTCTAACCCATACCCTACCTCAAATTCTGTTCTTCGTTGATCTATTACCGTTAAAATAAGTAACCCGTTATCGACTTCTTTATCGCCTATTGCCCATTCTTCAAATAATTTAACACCAAAATTTTTAGGTACTTCCTTTCCTATACTTTTAAGAATAACAACAGCTACTTGCGCTGTTGTATTTTGTTCTATTTCCCAAAGCTTTAAATTTAATTGTTGCTCTTCAATTTCATTTATATAGTTATTGGGGTCAGATATAAACCCATTAGCACCATTCTTTTTTGGGTTTGGAACTTCTTTAACCGAATAAACTTCTTTTTGAATATATTTTGGAGGAATAAAACTATCAGGATATGTTTTTTGAGTTTTTACTTCTTCTTCCTGAACCTCTTTTTCTTTTAAAATTGTAGTTTTATTTTCTTCATCAACAACTTCCTGAAAGCTATACGCTTGAAAAACAACAAATAACAACAGAAAATTTAATATGTACTTTTTCATCTTTTATATACTCTAAATTCTTTCTATTTTCTAGTATTTTTTACTTGCTTGTAAAAGTAACAAGTTTACAACAAACATTTCCCTACAAAACTTGCCCAATATAATTCTTTGTACTACTTTTATTATAAACCTAATGAGTAAAAGAGTTTTATTATATGAGTTATAATGCAACGATAGAAGAAGAAAACAAAGAGATAGCAAATAGGTATAAAAATTTATTAAAAGGTACATATCAAACATTATCAGAAGATGATAAAAAACTGATACGTAAAGCTTTTGATATTGCTGTAGAAGCACACTCTGAACAACGTAGAAAATCAGGGGAACCTTATATTTATCATCCTATAGCTGTAGCTAAAATAGTTGCAGACGAAATAGGTTTGGGGGCTACTTCTATTGCTGCTGCCTTACTACACGATGTTGTTGAAGATACGCACTATACCTTAGATGATATGGAGCGTTTGTTTGGAGAAAACATAGCTCGTATTGTAAGTGGGTTAACTAAAATATCAAACCTAAAGCAAGAACAAGACTACTCTATCCAAGCTGAGAATTTTAGAAAGATGTTACTCACACTACACGATGACGTTAGAGTAATACTTATTAAAATTGCTGATAGGTTACACAATATGCAAACTATGGATTCTATGCCTCCTCATAAGCAGGTAAAAATAGCATCTGAAACCTTGTATATATATGCTCCTCTTGCACATCGTTTAGGACTTTATAATATTAAAACTGAACTTGAAGATCTTGGTTTAAAATACACCGAACCTGATGTTTATAGAGATATTGCTAACAAAATAAAAGAAAGCAAAGAAGATCAACAAAAGTATATTGATAGCTTTACTAGTGTTTTAAAAGAAGCATTAAACAAAGAAGGTTTTGCTTATGAAATAAAAGGACGTTTTAAGTCTATTTTCTCTATTCGTAGAAAAATGCGTAAACAAAACGTAACTTTTGATGAAGTGTACGATAAGTTTGCTATTCGAATTATATATAAGCCTACTTCTGAAGATGAAAAGTTTGATGCTTGGAAAATTTATTCTATCGTTACAGACTTCTTTAAGCCAAACCCTGCTAGGTTAAGAGATTGGATTTCTCAACCAAAATCAACAGGATATGAGGCATTACACATAACAGTAATTGGACCTCAGGCAAAATGGGTAGAAGTTCAAATCCGCTCAGAAAGAATGGATGAAATAGCTGAAAAAGGTTATGCTGCTCATTTTAAATACAAACAAGGTTCTGTTAAGGAAAATGGCTTAGAAGGATGGTTAAATCGTTTAAAAGAGAGTTTAGAAAACCAGAGTTTAGACGCTGTAGATTTTGTTGAAGATTTTAAACTAAACCTTTATGCCAAAGAAATCTATGTATTTACTCCAAAAGGAGATTTAAAATCACTTCCTAAAGGAGCTTCAGCATTAGATTTTGCCTTTTCTGTACATACCGATGTTGGATTAAAGTGTCGTGGAGCAAAAGTAAACGGAAAACTAGTGCCGTTAAGTCACGAATTAAAAAGTGGAGATCAAGTAGAGGTACTTACCGCCTCTAACAACAAACCTAATGTGCGTTGGTTAGATTTTGTTATTACAGCTAGAGCCCGTGCTAAGATTAAATCGGCTTTAAAAGCAGAAGAAAAGAAAATAGCAGAAGAAGGAAAAGCTATTTTACAACGAAAGTTACGTCATTTAAAAATCAACTCAAATGAAAAAGTTATTCATGAGTTAGCTAGTTATTTTGGATTAAAAACTAGTTTCGACTTGTTTTATCGAGTTGGTAATGGTGCTATAGATAATACACAACTTAAAGACTTTGTTGCTCAGAGAAGTAATCGCTTTATGGGCTTCATTAAAAGTACTTTTAGGCGTTCTCCATCAAAAGAAATATCAGAAAAAGAAGAAGTTACTAATAAATACGATGCTTTAGTTTTTGGTAAAGAAGAGCAAACATTAGATTATACTTTAGCTAAATGCTGTTCTCCTATTCCTGGTGATAAAGTTTTTGGCTTTGTAACTATTAATGAAGGAATTAAGGTACATAAAAATGATTGCCCTAATGCTATTTCATTACAGTCTAACTACGCTTATAGAATTATGCCTGCCAAATGGATTGATTCTACCAAGCAAGAGTTTACAGCTATTTTACACCTTTCTGGTATGGATAATAAAGGAATTGTAAACAACATTACTAGAATAATTTCTAATAGTATGGATGTATTTATTCATAGTATTAATATTTCTGGAGACAATGGTGTTTTTGACGGAAAACTATCGTTAAGTGTAAAAAACAAGACTCAACTAGATAAATTAATTAATAACATGAAACAAGTGGAAGGCGTTCAAAAAGTTGAGCGTGTTAATACTTTGTAAATTTCGTTTTTAACATCCTTGTATTTTATCAAGAAATAAACGTAAATTTGTCCTTTCGTAAAATTTAAAAATAAATGAGTAATTCAGCCGAAAATCAAGAAATTGTAAAAAAAGTATTCACTTCTTTTTTAGAAGAGAATAAACACCGTAAAACACCTGAACGTTACGCTATTTTACAAGAGATTTACGATGCTGATGAGCATTTTGATATCGAATCTTTATACATTAAGATGAAAAACAAAAACTATCGTGTAAGTAGAGCTACGCTTTACAATACGATGGATTTATTGTTAGACTGTGGTTTGGTTCGTAAACATCAATTTGAAGGACAATCAATGGCGCGTTACGAAAAAAGTTATTTCGATAAAAATCACGATCATGTTATACTTACTGATAGTGGTGAAGTAAAAGAGTTTTGCGACCCAAGAATTCAAATTATTAAAAAAACAATTGAAGATGTTTTTGATATAGATATTCACAACCATTCACTTTATTTCTACGGAACAAAAAGAAACAACAAATAAAAACACACTTAACAACACACTAAATGGCAGTAGATTTATTACTCGGACTACAATGGGGAGACGAGGGAAAAGGTAAGATTGTAGACGTTTTAACAAAAAACTACGATATAATTGCACGTTTTCAAGGAGGTCCAAATGCTGGTCACACACTAATTTTTGATGGAAACAAGCATGTATTACATACTATTCCTTCAGGAATTTTCCATAAAACAGCTTTAAACGTAGTAGGTAACGGAGTGGTTATTGACCCTGTTATCTTTAAAAAAGAATTAGAAAATTTAGACAAACATAACATTGATTATACTTCTAAATTATTAATCTCTCGTAAAGCACATTTAATTTTACCAACACATCGATTATTAGATGCTGCTTCTGAAACTTCAAAAGGAAAAGCAAAAATCGGATCTACTTTAAAAGGAATTGGGCCTACTTATATGGACAAGACTGGTAGAAACGGAATGCGTGTTGGTGATTTAGAATTAGACAACTGGAAAGAAAAATATAGAGCTTTAACTGAAAAACATTTAAGTATGTTAGCATACTTTGATGTTCAAATCGATTATGATTTAGATGAGTTAGAAGCTGAGTTTTCTAGAGGAATTGAAAAATTAAAAACATTACAATTTATCGATTCTGAAGAGTTTTTAAACAAAGCTATCAAAGAAGGTAAAACTATTTTAGCTGAAGGAGCTCAAGGATCATTATTAGATATCGATTTTGGAACATACCCGTTCGTTACTTCTTCAAACACAACTGCTGCTGGTGCTTGTACTGGTTTAGGAGTTGCTCCTAATAGAATTGGTGAAGTTTTCGGTATTTTTAAAGCATACACTACTCGTGTAGGTTCTGGACCTTTCCCTACTGAATTATTTGACGAAGACGGAGCTACTATGGCTAAAGTTGGTCATGAATTTGGAGCTACAACAGGACGTGCTCGTCGTTGTGGATGGTTAGATTTAGTTGCATTAAAATATGCTGTTGATGTAAATGGTGTTACGCAATTAATGATGATGAAAGGTGATGTATTATCTGGTTTTGACACTTTAAAAGTTTGTACTTCTTACAACTATAAAGGAGAAGAAATTTCTCACTTACCTTATAATATTGAGCCAGAAAATGTAAGTGTAAACTATACTGAATTCAAAGGTTGGGAAGATGATTTAACAAAAATGACTTCTGCTGATGAATTACCTCAAAACTTATTAGACTACATCGCGTTTATTGAAAAAGAAACTGGTGTACCTGTAAAAATAGTTTCTGTAGGCCCTGATAGAAAACAAACAATTAATAGATAAAATTTAAAGGAGCTCAATTGAGCTCCTTTTTTATGATGGTAAAAGAATATTTAGAGAATATCACTACCCAATTTAAATCGTATAAAAAGGTAGCTGATAAAACGATTGCACTGCTAGAAGAAAAAGACTTACACTGGAAGTACAATGAAGAAAGTAATAGCATTGCTGCTATTATTGTACATGTATCTGAAAACATGTTATCTCGTTGGACAGACTTTTTTACTTCTGATGGAGAAAAAGATTGGAGAGATAGAGATGCTGAATTTGAAACTCATGATTTATCAAAAAAAGAATTGATTGCTCAATGGGAAAAGGGTTGGAACTGTCTTTTTTCTGCTTTAAACTCTTTAAATGAAGAAAATTTCAATCAACCTATTCTTATAAGGAATAAACAAGTTAAACTAATTGAAAGTATTACCAGACAAATAGCTCATTTTCCTTATCATATAGGTCAAATAGCTTATGTAGGTAAGATGATTTTAAACGACAAATGGCAAACTGCTTCAATAGCAAAAGGAAAATCAAAAGAGTTTATACAGGCTCAATTTGAAAAAAACAATTCATAAAAAAACGTCTTTTAGAAATTTCTAAAAGACGTTTTTAATAGGAAACATTTGGCAGCTTATTTTTTTACTGTTTCCAAAATACTTGCTACAGTTTCTTTATTGTCTACACCTAAACCTTCTTGTTGATGCACTAACTCCCCTTCCGGATTAAATACACTTATTATATTTGAGTGTGAAAAATCTAACGGAGAAATTTGTTTATATTTTACTGCCAATACATTTGCAAACTCTCTAACTGATTCTTCTGTACCTTGTAGAAAAGTCCAATGCTCATCATCCATATAATTTTCTTTAGCAAAAACTTTAAGTTTTTCTGGAGTATCATTTTTAGGATCAATACTGATTAAAACATATTGTAAATCACTATTGTACTTCTTTGGTATTTTAGCCTCAATATTACGCATATCAGCCACCAATCTTGGGCAAGCAGCTTTACAAGTAGTATAAATCATGACCATTACCAAAGTTTTTCCTCTTAAATCTTCTAAGTGAATACTTTTATTTTCTTCAGTTTTCCATTCTGATGTTAAATTGAATATAGAACTTTCAGAAATATCAGTGGCTAAAGCTATTTCTTTAGCCTCTTTTTGATCTTTTTGTGTTAAATCCATTTTACAAACTGGACAAACTCCTTCTTCAGTATACGTTTTATCTCCCTCACATAACATTGGGCATTCATATACTGTTGCTAAACTCATATTATTCTTTTCTTTTTTACATGAACTCAATAAAGTAATTGAGAAAAGAAGTATCGTTATATATTTTACTACTTTCATTGTGCTGTATCTTTATTTTTTACACATCTAAAACCCAAGTTTCGCATTGTGTATTTAGCTTTTAAGCTTCCACGAGTAGCATAACGCATAAAAGCTGCATAATTCATTAAATCTGTCGATCCTATTGCTGCACTTCCGCAAAACAAATTACTATCGTTATCAACGTCTTTTCTAGACTCTCCCGATACCAATACTGAATTAAAATTGGAAGTCCATTCCCAAACCAACCCGTGCATATCATAAACTCCCCAATAATTCTTAAATGTTGACCCTATAACATTATCGAAAGTTCTTGGTTTTTCATACCATCCTAAAATGTATTCATTATACATTTTTAAAGTTCTTGCATCGGGTAATTTCTGATTAGCCATTCCCACATATTCCCATTCATCCACAGTAGGTAATCTTTTTCCTTTACTTTCACAGTAACATTTAGCTGCAAACCATGAAACATTGGTTACCGGTGATTTTAAACTAAGCTTCTCTCCTATTTCTGTATCACTTTTCCAATTAATAAGATAACTTTTATCAGCAAACAGCTTAATTACTTTAGATTTTCTCCACTTCGGATTTTCTTTTACAAACTGTAAAAAATCTTCATTAGTTACAGGGTACACATCCATTAAAAAATCTTGAATCATAACTCTTGCTGAATCTCTACCGTACAAAGGAATATAACTTCCTCCTTTAATAGGAACCATTTTAGATTGACAATTCATATGGGAAATGCCTAAGAAAAATATACAAATTGTCAATCTTAAAATAGTTTTCATTTCTTTTAATTTTAAAGTTTAACTACGTTTTTAGTGGGCACTTTTTACTTCCATTACAGTATTTACACTAACATTGGTTTTATTATTGCCCCATGAGTTGTAAACATAAGTCAGTACATCTGCCACTTCTTGATCATTCAACGCTTGTTTAGTCATTACACTATTATATTTTTGACCATTTACGGTTATTTCTCCTGTTTTACCATGTAAAACAATATCGATAGCCCTCTTAACATCATCATTTAAGTAATCTGATTTTGCTAAAGGAGGAAATGCATTTGGAATTCCTTCTCCATTCGCTTGGTGACAAGCAAAACATGTTTTTGTATAAATTTGTTTACCATCAGCTATTTTTTGTGCTAATGATTTTTCTTGCTTAGAAGCAACAGCCTTTTCTTCTTTACCATTTGGCATTTCTTGAATTGTACCTCCTTCTGGGTTATAAATACCTTCTTGTTTTACTCCTGAATAAATCTTTTTACTCTCTTCTCCTTTTACCTTTAACATTCCTAAAGCACCTTTGTTAAAAGCTCTAAAAATAGCGTGATCTACTAAAATAAAAGTACCAGGAACGTCTACTTTAAAATCAACAATTGCTGCCCCACCTGCTGGTATTGAAGTTGTTTGAACATTTTTATTAATTACATCTCCTCCTTCTATATGCACATTGTCAAAAATTTCACCAATAACATGGAAAGATGATGTTAAATTAGGACCTCCATTACCTACAAATAAGCGTACTGTTTCTCCAACATTAGCAGTAATTGCATTATCTCCCGTTAAGGCTCCTACACTTCCATTAAACACTACATAATCCGCATCTTCGTCTACTGCTTTTCTCATATCAAAAGCTTGTAAACCCGGTTCTCCATTTTCTCCTTTTGTATAGAAGTCTCCTTGCATAATGTAATATTCCTTATCAACCTTTGGTAAACCTCCTTCTGGCTCTACTAAAATTAGTCCATACATTCCGTTAGCAATATGCATTCCCACAGGCGCAGTAGCACAGTGATATACATATAATCCAGGGTTTAATGTTTTAAATGAAAATGTTTTTTCATGACCTGGAGCTACAAATGATGACGTTGCTCCCCCACCTGGTCCAGTAACTGCATGTAAATCGATATTATGAGGTAACCTATTATCTGGATGATTTGATAGTGTAAACTCTACTTCATCTCCTACTCTAGTTCTTATAAAGCTTCCTGGAACAGAACCTCCAAACGTCCAATAAACATATTCTACACCATCAGTCATCGTCCCTTCTTTTTCAAGGATTTCCATATTAACCAGTAACTTTTTTGCGGATCTATTACCAACAGGCGCTGGAACATGAGGAGGAGCTGTTAATTCTGCTTCTATCGTTCCTTTAACTGCTATATCTGAAGCGCTCTTCATAGCTATACTTTCAGACTTTTCATTTTTACAACTAGCCATTAAAAACATAGCTGCTAAAATCATTGAAATTGTTTTCACTTGTTTCATCTCTCTTCTATTGATGTAGTTATTAATAATTTTACATAAAAGACTTTTTTATCTTTTATATAAGCAAAACTACTAAGAGAAAGGCTTTTGAAATATGACTTTTGTCATAAAAACAAAAAAAGGAGCTTTAAGCTCCTTTTAATTTATTTTTCTTTTAAAATTTCTTCTCCAAACTGATGACACAACTCTAGAGTTTCTTTAATATCGTCCATCGTTGTTTTTGGATTTATTAAACACATTCTCAATACTACTTGCTTATTTAAAATAGTAGTTACTAAAAATGCTTCTCTAGATTCCATTATCTTTTGAGAAATTTTCTGATTTAATTCATCAATCTCTTTTTCTGATAAGTTTAACCCGATAGGATTATATCTAAAATTAATTACTGCCAACGTAGCTGGTGAAATAATTTCCCAATTTCTACTTTTTCGTAACATTTTCTCTACATCATCTGCCAATTGGATATTGTAAGTAACAGCTTCTTTGAAAGCATCTAATCCATAGGTTTTGATGGACATATAAAATTTCAATGCTCTAAAACGTCTTGTTAATTGAATTCCATAATCGTAAAAGTTAATTTCAGATTCATTCCCTTCTATATCTCTTAAATATTCAGGTTTTTCACTAAAAGTACCACTTAACCAAGAAGCATCTTTTACTAATAAGCATCCTATTTCATAAGGTTGATAAAACCATTTATGCGGATCTACAGTAAGAGAGTCAGCTCTTTCAATTCCTCGTAAAGCTTTTGCTCCTTTTTCAGCTAAAATAGCCGCTCCACCATAAGCTCCGTCAATATGGAACCATAAATCTTCTTCTTCACATATATCTGCTATTTCGTCTAAAGGATCTACAGTACCTGTATTTGTTGTTCCTGCTGAAGCGATGTAACAAAATGGTTGTAACCCTTCTAATCGGTCTTTTGCTATAGCGTTCTTTAGTTTGTTAATACTAATTCTAAACTCTAAATCTGTAGGTAAAATTCGAATTTGTTCCTTTTTAAACCCTAAAACACGAATTGCTTTAATATTTGAAGAGTGTGCTTGATCAGACAAATAAATCACTGCTTTAGAAAAATCATCACCACATTTTAAGCGCCTAGCGGTAACTAGAGCTGTTAAGTTTGCCATAGAACCACCACTAGTAAAAATTCCTCCTCCTTTTTCAACAGGAAAATTATACATTTTTAGTAACCAATTCATCGTTACAATTTCTAACTCAGCTGCTGCTGGAGAAACCATCCATCCACCAGAAAAAATATTGAATCCAGTAGCCAAACTATCTGCCATAGTACTAATAAAGTTACTAGGTCCAGGTACAAATGAATAAGCTTTAGGGTGAGAAATAACCGTACTGTTTGGTATCACATTGTCCATCACAAAATCTAACACCTTTTCAGCAGACATTCCTTTATTTGGGGCTTCTTGTAAGAAAATACTATCCATTTCTTTTCTAGAAGCACTAGCCACAGGCTTTTTTTGCTCTAAAGTAGCCCAATGTTCTGCAATTATATCTACAATTTTATATCCGTAAGACTTCATCTCTTCTTTTGATAAATCAAAATGAGCGCTCATATCTTTATAATTTTTTAATTTGTTACAAAATTAACCATTTACTAAATGACAGCCTTTTATTTATCTTGATAATTTTATTTCTTTATTAAGATTTTGGCATATTCTTTTCATTATTTTTGTGCATTAAATCGTATTATTTTGAAAAAACTATTTCTACTAATTTTTATATTATTCTCTGTTGTAAGTTTTTCTCAAACAAAAAAAATCAAAATACTTTCTACCGAATTAAGTACCGCTGATGAAAGTAAGTACCCTGGAGCTACTATACTGATAGGAAAAGTTAAAATGTCACATGAAGGAGCTACTCTAGACTGTAAAAGAGCACTACTTTACAAAGACAAAAACTTATTTAAAGCTATTGGTGAAGTTATTATTGAACAAGGAGATAGTATTATTCAATACAGTGATTTTGCCACTTATAATGGGAATACAAAAAAGGCCAAATCTTGGGGAAATGTAGAAATAAACGATAAAGAAATGACGCTAAAAACAGACACGCTTCATTTTGATAGAATCAATCAAGTATTATACTACCCTAATGGAGGAACTATCCGCGATACAAAAAACACTCTGAAAAGTGTAAAAGGAACTTATCTATTAAGAGAAAAAAAGTTTACAGCAAAATCTAAAGTAACAGTTGTAAATCCTGATAACCATTTAGAATCTGACCATTTAGATTATTATACCAATACAAACTTGGCTTATTTATACGGACCAAGTACCATTACCAACTTAAAGGATAGTACTAAAGTGTATTCCGAAAGAGGTTTTTACGATACTAACACGGATGTTTCATACTTCGTAAAACGAGCAAAATTGTTTTTAAAAGAGCGAACTGTTTCTGCCGATAGTTTGTACTATGACAAGCGTAACGGTTTTGCTTCTGCAACCAACAATATTAAAGTGGTAGATACTGTGCAAAATATGGTAGCTAAAGGAAATTATGCTGAACTATACGAGCACAAAGACTCCTTGTTTATTATTGATAGAGCTGTTGCTATTTCAGTATTAGAAAAGGACTCTATGTATGTAGCTGGAGACAAAATTTTACTAACAGGAAAACCTGAAAAACGTATTGCTCGTATTTTTAATAATGTAAAAATATTTAAGTCTGACTTACAAGGTAAATGCGACTCTATTCACACCAGTCAAGAAACAGGATTGACAAGGATGTTTAACAGACCTATTTTATGGTCTAATAACAGTCAAATAACGGGAGATAGCATTCAACTACTTACTCATAAAGAAAGTAATAAGCTAGATTCATTAAAGGTGTTACAAAATGCATTTATGATTCAACAGGACTCCATTCATAAAGATAATTTTAATCAAATTAAAGGAAGAAACATTTATGGTAAGTTTGAAGATGATGACTTACGAACTATGATGGTTAAGGGAAATGCTGAGTCTTTATATTATAACAATAATGAAGATACTCATAAATTAGAAACTATTACCAAGGAAAT
Source organism: Tenacibaculum sp. DPLXC6 (assembly GCF_056815515.1). Taxonomy (NCBI): domain Bacteria; kingdom Pseudomonadati; phylum Bacteroidota; class Flavobacteriia; order Flavobacteriales; family Flavobacteriaceae; genus Tenacibaculum; species Tenacibaculum sp. DPLXC6. Next base: position 398,176 of record NZ_CP141806.1, on the reverse strand, counting down.
TGCGAGTGATATTGAGTTTATTTTAGAAGACGGAGAGATTGTTCAGACTACATATTTTAAGAAGTCTGAAGGAAAAACATACCCTCCTTCCGAATTTCCTTCAGAAGAGAAAAAATTTAAAGGTTTCTTATGGCGTGGTGACGAGCAACCAAAAACAGTAGAAGACATCTTTATAAAAGACTCTACTTCTACTATTCCTCAAAAAAGAAAAAAACAACCTGATGTTGTTAAAGAAGCTAGGGAACAGTTTATTAATGAAACTTCAAAAAAGGAAGAAAAACAAAAAAAGCCTAACCTTAAAAAGTTAAAATAATTCCTGTGAAAGACGATTTTTTAAAATACCAAGGCCAAACCACTCCTCACCCATTAGCTATTGAAATTACACATGCGAAAGGGAGTTATATTTATGATAGCAACGGAAAACCTATGTTAGACTTTGTAGCTGGAGTTTCTGCAAATAGTTTAGGTCATAGTCACCCAAAGATTAACGAAGCCATAAAAAATCAGTTAGAGCAATATACACATGTAATGGTGTATGGTGAGTTTATTCAAAAGCCACAGTTAGAATTGTGCAAAGCTTTAGCAGCTACCTTACCTCCTAGCCTATCGTCTGTTTATCTAGTGAATTCTGGTACCGAAGCTACAGAAGGTGCTTTAAAATTAGCCAAACGTTTTACGGGAAGAAGTGAAATTGTTGCGGCTAAAAATGCTTATCACGGAAATACCCAAGGAGCAATGAGTGTTTGTGGTGCAGAACAACAAAATAGAGCTTTTCGCCCGTTAATTCCAGGAAGTAAATTTATTGAGTATAACAACGAATTAGATTTAGAAAAAATTACTTCTAACACAGCAGGAGTCATTTTAGAAACCATTCAAGGAGGAGCTGGTTTTATTGAGCCTAAAAACGATTACTTAACAAAAGTTAAACGACGATGTGAAGAAGTTGGAGCCTTATTAATTTTAGATGAAATCCAGTCAGGTATTGGACGTACAGGAACATTTTGGGGGTTCGAAAATTACAATGTTACTCCTGATATTATTATCACTGGTAAAGGTTTAGGTGGCGGAATGCCAATCGGAGCTTTTATTGCTTCTTTTGAAGTAATGAATTGCTTAAAAGAACACCCGAAATTAGGACATATTACTACGTTTGGTGGACATCCAGTAATTGCAAGTGCTGGTTTAGCAACGGTACAAGAGATTACTTCCTCTAACTTAATGGAAGAAAGTTTACGAAAAGAGGTTTTAATTCGTAACAAGTTTAAAAATCACCCAAAAGTTAAAGATATTAGAGGTAAAGGGTTGATGCTTGCTGTATTAGTAGATACTCCTGAAGAAGCTTCGCAAGTTATTTTAAATTGTTTAGATAAAGGATTGATTTTATTCTGGCTACTTTTTGAAGGAAGAGCCATTCGTATTACGCCTCCACTAACTATTTCTGACGAAGAAATAGAAAAAGGATGTGATCTTATTTTAAATGAGTTAGATAAGCTGTAATCTATAGAATATTATTTCTTATAAACACCACTTTCCAAAATTAAAGAACCATTTTTAAAATGCTCTAATAAATTCAATAACTTAGGTTTAGTGGTCTCACCCATAAGAACATTAAGTCCAATTTTTGGTGGTCCGAATTCTTTTATTTTACTGAGCATTCCTTCAAAAAATTCTATTCCTGCTTGCGTTTGATCTTTAGAGGATACTTTCGTAAGGCCTAGTTTTGTTACTATATCATTCATTTCACTGTTTTTGAATAAAAAGCTATGATCTTCGGAAGTTGCCCATGGCATTGGATACTTAACTCTTTCATCATTATTTTTTAGAATGTCATAGTATAGAAAAAAGCCATTAGGTTTCAACACACGATTTATTTCCGAATAAAATTTTTGCTTATTAGGTACGTTCATTTGAACATGCTGTGTCCAAACCACATCAAATGATTCATTTTCGAACGGAAGTGCTGTTGCGTCTCCTTGGAAGAAACTTGTTTTAGACTCAAGTTTTACAAGCTGAGATAGCTTTTCAGCCGTCCTAATGTATTCCTTACTAAGATCTATACCTGAGGTAGTACAATTATATCTCTCAGCTAACATTCTACAAGGACCTCCTAGCCCACATCCAATATCTAAAACTGATTTATTATTAAGGTCTATAGATTCTGCCAACTCTTTTGAAACAGCTGCACCACGCACGTGGAATTCATCAACTCCAGCTATATCTTCTCGTGTAATATTTTTAAGGTCTTTTCCCATTTCTGATAGACGCTGTAAAATATCTTCATACAAGCTTTCTTTAAGATAATGCTGTTCAATTGTTTTGTTTAAGTGATTCATCATTATGAGTTTTAATTATTATTACTAACGTTTCTACCATTTTGTTACAGGGAAAAATTAGATTTTTTCGAAGTAAGGTTGTTATAATATAAATGTAGGGATAATTCATATAATCAACTAATTAAGTTACATACTATCTTCAACTTGTTACTTTTTGAAGAAAGAATAATTCACACTCCTCTACATTCAATATTTCTAATAAAGAAATCGAAAAAACTAGCATCTTTATCTTCTATAAATTAAATAAACTTTTAAATTAAAATTTTTACTTTTTTATTATCCCTACAAATAGTCTCACTCAAAAACGAGTCGTAAAACACTGGTAATTAATACTTTTTTATTATTTTAGTTTGCAAAAAAATAAAAAAGCTATGTCTAAAAAACCAGTTGCAACTCTAGGTAGTAATCATCAATGTCCAATGTATAGTGGGTCTACACCTCATGTTGGAGGGCCTGTTACTAAAGGAGAACAAAATATTTTAATTAACGGTAAACCTGTGGCAACTATTGGTAGCATGTGCACATGTAATGCAGGTATAGACACTATAGTCACAGGAAACCCAAGTATTCTTGCCAATGGTAAACCTATAGTCTGCATAGGTGATATGACTGCACATGGAGGAACTATTACTGCTGGAGAGAGTAATGTTCTTGTTAGTAGTAGCTCACCGCAATCAACTGTAGTAATGCCTATTGATCAAATTCCATTTCCTGATATTAGTTTTAAAGACAGAATTGGTGCTGCTTTTACTGGTAATACAAAAATGCTCAAACAAGCTGAAGCCAATCAACAAAAAATAAAAGAACTTGCTGAGCAACAAGAAACAGAAGAAAAAAAGTTTCCAAAACTACAAGGTGAAATTATTTTTATAAATGGTTATTTAAGTGATATTGTAACAAACAGTGAGTCACATTGGAATGCTATGATGGACTTAAACCCTGATAAACCTGGTTGGTTTACTCTAAGAGGAGAAAACACAAACGAAAAAAATCGTATTGACCATGACGATTATTATACCACTGAACAGCATGAAAAAGACCTGAACAAAAGTAAAGTTCGAAAAATAGTTGAAGAAAAACTTAGAAACCCTAGTACTTTAATTTTTAAAACTCCCGAAAGTAAGTATTATGGTTACTGGAATGATATCGCTAATGACTACAAAGCTACAGAAACCTATGCTAAATATTTTAATGCAGAAGGTAGAGTACATTACATAAACGGTTCACATGGGTTAGGTAGTAGCGGAGCACATAGAGTTGATCACGGTATTGCCTTGGGATATGAATGGGCTCGTTATAATTGGAAGCTCATAAAAAAAGAAAAAGTTGATGCAAAAAAAGAAGAATCTCCTCAAATAGAAAGTTATTCACCACATTATAAACCCGTAACTATTGTTGGTCATAGTCAAGGTGCGTGTATGGCAGCAGGTGTAAAACTAGGTATTATTAAATATGCTAACGAAATGGGATGGAAAAAAGTAGCCATAAATACTATTTTCTTGGGAGTACATCAACCTAAAGGATTATATGGGAAAAACTACGATAGTCTTATTAAGAAAAAAACACAAGAGTACATGGTTTACAAAAATGCTGTACTTAGAGGAGAAAATGAAGATAGCGGACATAAATTTTTAAGTGCTATTTCTGAATTATATAGTCCTAAATATAAAAAGGTTTTTAACAAACGAGGTTTATTTGAACATGTAAAAGCTATTTGTTACGATTGGAACGCTTATAAAAGTAGAGCTGTACAATTTACTTTTCCAAACGACAGAGGTGATTTAGTAACTATAGATGGTGATATACCAGAAATAAAAAGTGCCTGTCATCCTAAAAGGGATAAAACGTTATTTAGTGCTGAATATTTTCATAAACAAGATAGTATTCCTTCGTATTACCAAACACAACAAAATAAAAAAATCATTGATTTATCTATGTATGGAGCTGAAAGCGGATATGTAGTTGTTCCTCCTTATGTGGCTGAAGAACGTTACGATTACGATGCTTTAGAAAAATTAGACTCCCCCACTGTAAATCAACAAATGCATGGTGTACATTGGAAGGGCTATAGTAGAGTGGCCATACGTTGGGGAGTAGCTATGAATGCCTTTAAACTAGCTAAATCAAACTACCAAAAGTATACTAACCATAAGTTTGTCGCAGATGCTGTTGGTGATCTTTTAATTGGAACCTATACATTTATAGAAAACAATCATAAAAAAATAGCGTTATATAAAAAACTAATTGCTAGTTATAAAAATAAAACGATCAAAACTAACCTTATAAATTTATTTGAAGGACATTTTAAAACTTCTATTAAGATACCTAAACACCTAACTCGTAAATGGAGCTATTCTAGCAACGAAAAGTATGCTATCATTCTATACAATTTAGCCTATGTAACTTATCAAAATATGCTACTACAATACGCTCCCTTACAAAGTGCTGATTTATATGCTCACTTTGCTCCTGTAGGACATGTTTTACATACAAAATTATTACAAGATAAAAGTGGTAGTTTTAATGACCAGTACGGTAATACTTCTATATTTGAACGTATAAAAAATGCTGGAAAAGATAAATTCTATAGAATGAAATATAAAGTAGAACTTGGAAAAGAGTTAACAGATGAAGAAAAACGAAAACAAGAAAAAAAGAAAGTTGAAGAACTAAAAGATAAACTTATTGATTCTTCTATTGCTGACACAGAATATATAAATAATGTTATCAAAGCATACGTACACAAAAAGAAAAGTTATGAATCTAAGTTATATGATGAAAGTAAAAATAAAAATTAGTGCTATTTGTTTGCTTTTGTTAACTAGTTCTAGTTGTAATTATTTAAAAAAGAAAAAAGCTATACAAAAAATGGAAAAAGAATATACAGAATATCAAGATTTACATAAGCATCAAGGAACAGAAAATTATGATGTAATTACGTTGTTTAATGAGCACTCTGTAATTGAAGAGAAATTAGCTGAACAAAAACAACTATTTTTATCTGTAATAGGTAAAGAAAATGAAAAGTCTAAAAGAATAAAAGTAGATTTTTTCGGAAACCTATTAGGCATAGGTTTATCTTCTGAAACACTTATAGATGGTACTATGTCTGGGTATAAAACATATGGAAATTGGCTCATTAATAATGACACTACTTTAAATAAATATATAGACCCTTTTTTAAATAAAGAAATTAAAGATCCTTTAGATTATAATTTCAAAAATGTAGAAAAAAGAGAATGGTTACAAAAGTTCAAAGAACTATATTTAGATGCCTCGTATGTACATATTGACTCATATGATTATTATTTTAAAATCAAAGAAAAGTGGTATTTAATTCAAACTTATAAAAAAACAAAAGAGTTAAATATTGATATAAAAAAACAATACCCTTCCAAAATAACCCCTGAAGAAGTACGTATGGTGAAAATTCCTGAGGTCTTTGATAACTTATTAGAAAACAAAACCCTACAATTAGCAGAATATGTAGAAATGGACAAACAAAAAAGTAGTGGTTTAAACCCTATTAGTTTTTCATCTGGTTATTACATGTTCGAATTACATTTACCACAAGGTGACATCTTAAAATTTAGACGTTATGGTGCCATGGGGTTTAATGCTGATATGAATATATATCAAATACCTAAAGAATTAGGTGGTAGCGACGAAGTTTTTTTTATAGAACAATTACCAAGACAAACTTATCCTGATAAATCCTTTGCTGGTTTTTATGCCATACGACCTAAAAATTACAAAGAATTACCTGAGTATAAATCATATTCCGAAAAAGAGAAAAAAAATTAACATGAATAAAAAAAGTGATAATTTTGGTTGTACACATGTTATATATGGTATTGTTTTCTTTGATATCATTGCTATAATTATATGGCATGAAAAATATATCTCTGGTAAATGTAGTTTTTGTACAGGCTTAGGTGAGTTTATTATTTTGTTATTGTATTTAGGAGTAGCTTCGACTATCGGAGCTTTTCTATCACTGCCTTTTCATTACATCTATCACTACATTAAAAAGAAAAAAGAAAAAAGAAAAAACAAAATAATTAATGTTGACTTCATAAATTCTACTAAAAAACTCAAAGTTTTGTTGTTGACATTAAGTATGAAATTTATTCAATACTTTTTTATCATATGTCCATTACATTTTAAATTTACTTTGTTTTTCAAATTGGTTACGTGATTGTATAAGGAAAGTTGCGTGTTTGCGTGCGAGGATTTTCCGAAGGAAAATCAGAAGCTAGCAAACGAGCAACTAACTTTGGTTTAGCTAAAACTAGCAATTTTTTTTATACGGTGTTGCCATTAGTTTTTTTATTCCGCTTTTGAGTAAACAAAATCCGATTGAGTTTTATTTCCGCAACTTGCTAAAGTCAGAGTTATTATTCCGAAAAATATGTAATTCAAAACCTTGATTTTCATTTAATTTCTGCGTTTTTTAAATTAATGGCAACGGTCCAGTATAAGAATAGTAGCCGACTGCGTGGCACTTTCCTGTCAAATTACAAGAAAGTTGAAGCGGGCTACAACCCTTTAATTTACTAATGTATCGGCTATTATTTTTATACAATGTTGTGTGCAGTTTTCAATTCATTGTTGTTCTAAATTGAGTTGGTGTAATCCCCATTTTCTTCTTGAACAAACGACTAAAATACGGTGGGTGCTCAAAACCCAATTGATAAGCTACTTCAGCAACGGTTGCATTACTATTTAACAATAGAAACTTTGCCTTTCTTATTAGTTGAAAATGAATGTGTTCTTGTGCATTTTTTCCTGTCTCTTTTTTCAGCAAGTCACTTAGGTAGCTTGCAGATAAATTCAGATGATTCGAGAAATACTGCACAGATGGAAGTCCTTTTTTCTGGATATCATGATTGTTAAAATAGTCTTTTAATAACTTTTCAAATTTTCCGAGTAAGTCATTATTTGCTGAGTTACGAGTTAAGAACTGTCTATTGTAATACCTTTTAATATAACTCAGTAGAAGGTCGATATTCGATAAGATGACTTCCCTACTGAATTGATCAATATTATTATCGTACTCTTCTTCGATTTTATCTAAAATTTCTATTAGGCTATTTTGTTCTTTTTCAGAAAGGTGTAAAGCCTCATTCGTCTGATAGTCAAAAAATCCATAAGAAGTAATCTTATCTGCCAATGGATGATTTTCTAAAAAATCAGGATGAAAATATATTGCCCACCCCGCTAAACCTCCTTTTTTATTTTCCTGTTCAATTTCGAATGCCTGTCCCGGAGCAATGCCAAGTAAACATCCTTCATCAAAGTCTAAAACACTTCTTCCATATTTGACTTTGCTTATTGATTTGGTTTTTATAGTGATACCATATAGTTCATTAACTATTTTTACCTTAGACATCGCTTCTTGAGTTGATACTTCTGACAGGTTTACAACTCCTACCAAAGGATGCTTAGGCTTGCTCAAACCCATTGCATGCATCAACTGAGAAATTGATTTGATATATATGATTGAATCCATATTGCTTTAAATTCCTTGAATTAATTCCTCACTCAATTGCCAGAGTTTTTTATTGTTTTTTTCATCTAATGCTTTTTCATATATTTCGTCAAGAACTGGATACCCTCTCAAATTTCTCCATCCTCCAGGACCATAAAATTCCCCTCCTTTCACATCTAAATCTGTGGCGGCTCTTAATTGAGGAAGAATGCCCATTTCTAATTTTTGAGCTACCAGAAAATTAAGAATAACTCCTTGTAATCCCATTTCATCTTGTAAGTTAGTTTTTGTATACCCTGGATGTGCTAATACTGCGATGGTTGAGCTTCCTTTTTCTTCCAATCTTTTTTGCAATTCAAGTCCAAACATCATATTTGCTAATTTGCTTTGACCGTAGGATGCCGACTTTTTATATGAGTTTTTCCATTGTAAATCATCATAATAAATATCCGCTTCTTTCAGATCTGCTGCTTGGCTGGTTGTAATAACAATCCTAGAATTGGGCGTTTGTTCCAAAATAGGAAGTAGTTCATTTGTAAGAAAGAAGTGTCCGAGGTGGTTAGTGCCAAATTGTAATTCAAAACCTTGTTTAGTTTCCTGACGTTTGGGAGGCATCATCACACCTGCATTATTCATCAGAACATCGAGTTTTTTAAATTTATTTTTGAATTCGGCAACAAACTTTCTAATGTTTGGAATATCTGCCAAATCCAAATTCATCAATTCCAAATCAGCATTTGGAATTTCTCTTTTGACTTCATTTAATGCTTGCTGACCTTTTGTTTGATTGCGTGCAGTCATAATGACTTTTGCTCCTTTTCGAGCAAGTTCTTTTGCCGAACCCAATCCCAAACCACTATTGGCCCCAGTTATTAAGATTGTTTTGCCTGCTTGATAAGGTATGTTTTCTGTGTTCCAATGTGTACTCATTTTAAATTATTTTAAGTTTAACAATGGAACAAAGGTATTTATAGATAGAGCCTTCTATCTTATACTTTTTAGTGGTTCTCTTATACTTTTCCCGTTTAATTGCTCACAACTTGTTTATATAGATGTAAAATACATCGTTATACACCTGTTTTGGTAGGTTTATAGTTATATTTTATGTTTGTTTATACTCTTACGAACTTACTAATAATAATTTAATTTCCTTACGGAATACCATAAGCTCAACTATTTAGATACTAAAAGTAGTTTTACTTGTTATTAACGATCTCTGATACCTTATTTAGAAAATCAAAAACCAAGTTGACACACTTTATTGAATACTTCCGTTATTGAGTCGCTGATATCACGGCATGCTTCGAAGACACCACGGCACGGGTCGTTGATATTACGGCGCGCTCCGAAGACACCACGGCACAGGTCGCTGATACTACGGCATGCTCCGAAGACACCACGGCATGGGTCGCTGATATTACGGCGCGCTCCGAAGACACCACGGCACGGGTCGCTGATATCACGGCATGGGTCGCTGATATCACGGCATGCTCTGAAAACACTACGGCACAGGTAAGCTGATGTAATTCTTCTTATTTTTTTAGCAAAAAGATTGTGTTATGTGTACTATCCAAATATTTTTTTTACAAAAAACAACAACTTTTCTTGTTTTTTAGAACATAATTTATACATTTGGCTTAATGTTTAACAACAAAAGACATATCATTTCTATTCCAGCTGTAACTACGGCTTCTTTTGTTGGCACAACAACTACAATTACTACTACAACCCTTTAGGGGTTATTTCTATACATATCATCATTCCGTATATATTTATTTTTTCAAAAGACTTGAAAACAGATAAATAGCTTAAAAAATCTTATTTTTAATTTATTATTCATTTTAAAATGAACGTTTTAAAATTTGGTGGTTCCTCAGTAGCCAACTCTCAAAACATAGAAAAAGTAGTAGAAATTATTGCCAATGCTTCAATAAACAACCAACTCATTGTAGTGGTTTCTGCTTTTGGTAAAACAACAAATAAACTCATTGCATCGGCAGAACAAGCTGCTCAAAACAATGTTAATTATCTTGAAAACTTCAAAGAAGTAGAACAATTACACTTTGAAGTAATTCATAAGTTAGTACCTAAAAATCAGCAAGAAGAAGTTAAAACTCATATTACTTCACTGTTTAAACAACTAAAAACCTTGTTAGAAGGTTGCTTTTTATTAAATGAAATTACTCCTAAAACATTAGCGACCATTAGTGGTTTTGGAGAGTTATTATCTTCATATATCATTGCTAGTATAGCTAGTAAAGAACTCGATGTAGTATATAAAGACAGTAGAGAGTTGATTAGTACTTCTAATGATTTTGATAAAGCACAAGTTGATTTTCAATTAACTAACGCTAATTGTAAAGCCTATTTTTCAACTAATAAGCACCAAGTAATGCTTTTACCAGGATTTATTGCTCGTACAAAAGAAGGAAAGTCAACTACTTTAGGACGTGGTGGTTCTGATTACTCTGCGGCTATTTATGCTGCTGCTGTAAGTGCAGATGAATTACAAATATGGACAGATGTTAATGGTATGTACACTGCAAATCCGCATATGGTAAAGCAGGCATTTCCTATTCCACATATTTCGTATCAAGAAGCGATGGAATTGTCACATTTTGGGGCAAAGGTTATCTACCCTCCTACGATTCAACCAGTATTGGAAAAGGAAATTCCTATTCGAATAAAAAATACTTTTGATTCTGAAAATGTTGGAACACTCATTTCAAAAATTACCGAAAACGGAAAACCAGTAAAAGGAATTTCTCATATCGAGAATATTACCTTACTAACTTTAGAAGGAAGTGGCATGGTAGGCGTTTCTGGCATTTCTAAACGTTTGTTCGAAACCTTATCGACACATAATATCAATGTGGTACTAATCACGCAAGCTTCTTCTGAGCACTCTATTTGTGTGGGTATTTATGATGAAGATGCCGAAAAAGCAGCCTTAAAAATTAACGAAGCTTTTGCTTTTGAAATAGAGCGTCATAAAATAGACCCGATTAGTATAGAACAAGGGTTAGCAATTATTGCTTTGGTGGGGGATAAAATGAGAAATCACCAAGGTTTGAGCGGACAAATGTTCAGTTCTTTAGGCAAAAACAACGTAAACATTCGTGCCATTGCCCAAGGGGCTTCAGAAAAAAACATTTCTGCTGTTATCAATAGTTCAGATGCCAAAAAAGCATTGAATACGCTACACGAACAGTTTTTTGAAGAAAAAATAAAACAATTAAACTTGTTTGTTACGGGTGTAGGAAATGTAGGTGAACGCTTTTTAGCGCAAATCCATCAGCAGAAAAAGTACTTAAAAGAACAGTTAAAACTGAATGTACGTGTTGTAGGGATTTCCAATTCTAAACAAATGATTTTTGATGAAGGTGGTATCAGCTTAAAATCATGGAAAGAACAATTACAAAACGGAAAAGCGAGTTCTTTAGAGCTTTTTTTCCAAAGAACAAAAGCGTTAAACCTTCGTAATTCAGTTTTTATTGATAATACAGCCAATCAAAAAGTTTCTGAAATATACGAACACTATTTAGCCAATAATATTGGGGTGGTTACTTGTAATAAAATAGCCTGTGCTTCTGAACTAGATAATTATAAAAAGTTAAAACACATCTCAAGAAAGTACAGCGTACCATTTTTATTTGAAACCAATGTGGGGGCTGGTTTGCCTATTATTGATACGCTTAAAAACTTAATTGCTTCTGGTGATCGAGTGCATAAAATACAAGCGGTGTTATCGGGTTCTTTAAACTTTGTTTTCAATAATTTTAATGAAAGTATTTCTTTTCATGATGTCGTACAACAAGCACAAGAACAAGGGTACACGGAACCAGATCCTAAAATTGATTTAAGTGGTGTAGATGTGGCTCGAAAAATATTAATTCTTGCACGTGAAAGTGGTTATGAATTAGAACTTTCAGACATCGAAAACAATGCATTTTTACCTGAAAAGAGTTTAGAAACTACGAATAATCAAGATTTTTATGCTTCATTAATTGAATTTGAGAGCCATTTTCAACAAATATATAAAGAAGCTGCCCACAAAAATTGTCGTTTAAAATATGTTGCTGAATTCAATGATGGAAAAGCAAGTGTTGGTCTACAACATATTCCATTTGATCATCCTTTTTATAATTTAGAAGGTAGTGACAATATTGTGTTATTTTTTACAGATAGATATCCTGTAAATCCATTACAAATAAAAGGAGCTGGTGCAGGTGCTGAAGTAACTGCTTCAGGGATTTTTGCTGACGTGATACGAATTGGAAATCAATAATCGATGGAAAAACGTTATCAAAATATCATACAAATCTACAATACCGTAGCTCAAGAGTATCAAGATAAATTTGCTAATGATACAGTATATAATCACAGTTATGACTTACTTCTAAAACATATGGAACCAATTCATAAAAATGTGTTGGATGTAGCTTGTGGTTTTGGAAAGATTACCCACTATCTTTTAAACCACAATCCTAAACTTTCTGTGTTAGGAGTTGATGCTGCTGAAAACATGGTGTCTTTGGCAAAACAACACAATCCAAATGCTTCCTTTAAAGTGATGGATTGTAGAGAAATTAACAGTTTACATCAAGGTTTTGATGTCATTATCTTCGGATTTTGTTTTCCATATTTAACGAAAGAGGATGTTTTAAAACTTATAAAAGATGCTGCTACTATGTTACCTCCAAACGGATTACTGTACATCAGTACCATGATTGGAAATTACGAAAAAGACTCTCGCGTAACTTCAAGTTCAGATGGAAAAAATTCGATGTTTATCCATTATCATGAACCAACATATTTGATTGAAGCTTTAGAAGCACAAGAATTCAAAATTTTAGAAAATTACACCAAACTATATCAAGAAGGTGGTGATACCGACTTGTTTTTAATTGCAAAAAAATGAACTATATAAAAATATTTTCACCTGCAACCGTTGCCAATGTTTCCTGCGGATTTGATGCTTTAGGTTTAGCACTCGAAACGGTTGGAGATACTATGACTTTTTCCAAAACGGATACAAAAGGTGTCAAAATAACCAAAATAACAGGAGCTGATTTACCTCTTGATACACAAATAAATGCTGCGGGAGTGGTTGCATTAGCTATGCTAGAAAAACAACCTGTTGATTTTGGTATCGATATTACTATTCACAAAGGATATACTCCTGGAAGTGGTTTAGGAAGTAGTGCAGCCAGTGCTGCAGGGGCTGCTTTTGGTGTAAATCAGTTGTTAGGAGACATCTTCTCCCCTCTTGAATTGACTCAATTTGCTATGTTAGGAGAAGAAGCTACTTGCGGAACACCTATTGCAGATAATGTTTCTGCAGCTATTTATGGTGGATTCACATTGGTACGCAGTTACGAACCATTGAGTATTGTAAAAATCCCTGTTCCTGCAGATTTAAGAGTAGTTGCTATTCACCCACAAGTGGAAGTAAAAACCAAAGATGCTAGAGAAGTATTGCCAAAAGAGGTTCCTTTAAAAGACGCAGTTACCCAATGGGCGAATGTTGGTGGTTTAATTAGTGGATTACATACCAATGATTATCAATTAATCTCAGATTCCCTAACCGATATTATTGTAGAACCTGCTAGAAAAATACTAATTCCTCATTTTGATTTAGTGAAAAAGGAGGCTTTAAAAGCTGGTGCTTTAGGAGCAGGAATTTCAGGTTCAGGTCCAACTATTTTTGCTTTATGTAAAGGCGATGCAACTGCTGAGAATGTTTATAAAACCATTCAAAATACATATCAAGACAAACAAATTGATTTTAACATGATTCTTTCAAAAATCAATACAGAAGGAATCAAAATTTTAGAACAACACTAAATACGAAATTATGAACTATTATAGTCTCAATCATACATCACCCAAAGTTAGCTTTGAAGAAGCTGTAGTAAACGGATTAGCTCCAGATAGAGGGCTCTATTTTCCAGAAAACATCACTCCATTACCTAAAGAGTTTATTAATAATATTGGAGAATATTCTAATGAAGAAATTGCTTACGAAGCCATTCAGCAATTTGTAGGAAATGAAATTCCAAAGGAAATCATACAAGAAATCATTAAAGAAACCATCAACTTTGAGTTTCCTGTAGTACCGATTGAAGAAAATATTGGTACGCTAGAATTATTTCATGGACCAACCATGGCTTTTAAAGATGTAGGTGCTCGTTTTATGGCTCGTTGTTTAGGTTATTTTAATCGTGATAAAGATCAACAAGTTACAGTTTTAGTGGCAACTTCAGGAGATACAGGAGGTGCTGTTGCTAATGGATTTTTAGGGGTAAAAGGTGTAGATGTGGTTATACTATACCCTAGCGGAAAAGTAAGTGATATTCAAGAAAAGCAATTAACAACCTTAGGACAAAATATTAAAGCTTTAGAAGTAAATGGTGTTTTTGACGATTGTCAAGACATGGTTAAGACTGCTTTTTTAGATGCAGAAATTAATCGTACGCTAACCTCAGCAAATTCCATAAATGTTGCTCGTTGGTTACCTCAAATGTTTTATTTCTTCTTTGCCTATAAGCAAGTTTATAAAAAACATAAAGAAGTAGTTTTTTCGGTTCCAAGTGGAAACTTTGGAAACATTTGTGCAGGTATTATGGCACAAAAATTAGGATTGCCTATTAAACATTTTGTAGCTGCTACCAATGTAAACGATACCGTTCCTAATTACTTACAAAGTGGAGATTATCAACCAAAACCATCTATAGCAACCATATCTAATGCGATGGATGTTGGGAATCCAAGTAATTTTATCAGAATTCAAGAATTATTCAATAACGATTTAGCGCTTTTAAAAGCTGCATTTTCTTCTTTTTCTTTTTCTGATGATGAAACTCGTGAAGCCATGAAAAAAATCTATCAAAATTCAAATTATATCGCAGATCCACATGGAGCTGTTGGGTATTTAGGATTGAAAAAGTATGATTTACTGAATGCCTATGGAATTTTCTTAGAAACAGCCCATCCTGTTAAGTTTTTAGATGTTGTGGAAGATGTTTTAAATGTAGATATTGAAATTCCACCACAAATAGCATCTGTAATAGATCGACAAAAGAGAGCTACAAAAATTAGTTCCTATCAAGAATTGAAAGATTTTTTAAATGTTTAACGCAAAAAAATGCCTCATATTTGAGGCATTTTAAATTTTATAAGGTTCATTTACAATTTACTCTTTGCTTTTTGTAAGCCTTCTTTCATAACTTCTTCAAATTGAGAGTTTGGATAGTCATTTATACCTCTTTCAAAATACTTACTAGCATTTTTATAGTCTTTATATTTTAAATAAAACTGCCCTAGTCTGTTTTGCCAATACGCACTTTTATATCTATTTGTTTCTAAAACATCTTTAAACTCTTCCATAAAAAAACTAAAGTATTTAAAATTATCACGTTTCCATGCTAACCAAATCAATGCGTTTTTCGTGCTATTATCTATTTTTCCGTCACCTCCAAAACGTTTAGCTCTTTCTTTGAAATAAGATTTTAGGTAAGGGATTCCTCCTGCTTTTTCATAGGCTTCAATACTTTCAAACACCAATGAATCGTAATTATGATAATAATACATGATTCCCTTGTACATAGCTAGATGAGGCATTGTTTCATGTACCTCATCATTAAATAACTCATACTTCCAAAGTAAATTTTTAGGGTTGTGCTTTTTTAATACTCTATTAAACTCTTCCGTAGATTCTATATAATATATATCTCTTTTAGAATTTGCTATATATAAATACACATCACCATCCGATTTAAAATTTTCAACTAGCTTTTCAGAAGCATAGCCTCCATCCGTTATAATTGCTCCTTGAAATACATTATTTTCTTCTAAAATTAGTTTGCTTATATAATATGCTGCAGCTTCCCAACCATAAATAACACGTTCGTTTGTAGTTCTAAATTTATCATCTATAAATTTGATTACTTCGTCTTTTAAAAAAGAGGTAAATTTTTTATTTTCACTACTGAAAAGAGTTCTTCTTAAGGGGTTTTCATTTTTTATTCCTACAACAATCATTTCAGGAATTGCTCCTGGAGTTCTCAATGATTTCTGAATAGCTACACCATTAGTAAAAAACCACTGACCATCTAAAATATACAAAACAGGATATGCTCCTTTTGAAGTAGTATAACTATCGGGTAAATAAACCTGAATCTCTCTATCCTGATTTAAAATAGTTGATTTAATAGTATAATTAATTCCTATGGTTACCTTGCTTTCTGGTATTTGAGAAAATGAATAAAAGGTGCAAACTAGCGTGAATAATAGCGTAATATGTTTAGTCATTTGGTTAAAGTTTAAACTCAAATGTAAAAATATGATTGTCATATAATTAACATTTGAGTCTTTTTTATAAATACTTTAACTAAAATTAATATTCTATCACATTATCTACTAAATTTTCATCATTTCTAGTTCCATAAGGGTCTATAGCTATATAATTAGGCTTTTCTTTTACTATAAACCTAACTTCAGTAAGTTCTTTGTTTACTTGTTTAGATTTATAGTACAGCATAGTATTATCATCTTTTACAAGTGATGGATGGATTGTAAAAGCTCCTATTTTAATTGGTTCATTAATCCCTATTTCTTTTATATCTCCATCTTCCATCGTTTCAACTCGTTTTGCTTTTATAGTTGCAGTAACCTCATAAGTACCATTGGGTAGTTTTTTGTACGTACTTTTTTCTACAGCCAAATCATAGGTTATTACCTTTTTAAACCAATCATCTATCAAATGATGATTTTCTTTAGGCGTTTCCTTATATAATTCATCTAATAATTCAATGGTATGTGCTTTCGGAGAGTTTTCAAATCGGTATCGATCTGTGATAGTTTTTAATACTCTATTTACTTGCTGCTCCCCTATTAAATCTCTCAATGCCATGAATACTGTGTATGCTTTTCCATATGATATATAGCCTTCATCCTGTACTTTATAAATTGGTGGTTCTTGAGTTCCGCCAAAAGCTCTTCCGAAGAAATAACGTCTTCTTGCTGCTTCTGCCAATTCATATAGAGCGCTTTTTCCATACATTTTTTCCATTACTACAGCTTCAGTATACTTTGCCAAACCTTCTACAAATAAAGAACCTCCTGCAACAGGTTTGGCTGTTAATGTATGTCCCCACCATTGATGTGCTACTTCATGAATTGTTCTTTTTGAAACTAAATTAAATGTATTTTCTTCACGAACATCTGATAAATACAAACGGTCTTCCACCATGCTAATAACTCCTGGATGCGCATACCCTCCGAATGACCAATGTGAAGGTATTTCTGCTATACGAACATGATTAAAGTTATAAGAACCAAAGTTTTCTTGACAATACGCTAAGGTTTCTTTGATACTCTCTTCTATTTCATCAATATTAAAATTATGATTTGAATGATAATATTGCTCAATAGAAATACCTTCATACTTTGCTTTTTTAACTTGATATTTCCCCGAAAAATAGGCTACCATGGGCAATATTTTCTCTTGAGATTTATAATGGTAATAATTTCTATTATTTTTTGACCAAGTCTTAATCAAATCTCCAGAGCTTATAGCTATTTGATCTTTACTTGTGGACACAATAGTTTCAAACTGTACTTTTTCAATTTTAATATCTTCAAGAGCTATATGAGCATCTGAATTATCTTCTTCTATTCTCTCAGGTAATCCTCTTTTTTTACGCTCAATTCTGTCTGCTATTTCATATCCAGAAGCATATCCAATAATAGGTTCAAAATTTCTGTATGTTATATACGTTCCGTCATAAACAATACTTTTATCTTCCTCATATCCTTTTAGCTCTTTTTCAATAGCAAAGGTATATGCTACTGAATCATTTGGTTGGAGTTTTTCTTTAAATTCAAATACATACGCTCCGTGTATTGTATCTTTCGTAGTCAAAAGAGCTTTTTCTATACGAATATGCTTCACAGGGATTCGTTCGGTTATTAACAGTTTAGATATAGCTTCGTTACTTGTATTTTTTAAAATGTAATTTGCTTTTACAGTATATTTTCTTTCCTCTGGAAAAATAGCTACTTCCGTTTTTTGTGAGGTTGGATACGGCTTTTCTAACACTTGATATTGCTTATACTTACGTTCATAATTCTCGCTAAAACGTAAATAATCCTTTTCAGTTTGATAATCAACAACGATGTTTGTATTGTAAAACACCAAGCTTGCCATACCAATAGTTAGGGAAAGAAAAGTTAAAAACAATACCTTTTCACTTAAGTTGTATCCTTGTTTTAGTTGCTTTACTTTATAGGAAAAGCCTTTTACCATTCCTCTGTTCCATATCTTAAAAGCTAATAAGATTAATAGTACCCCTATACTTAACCAATACAAACCTAAATGATTAAATAACTTAGCATTATTGGCATAAGCATTCATACCATCAAAAGTTACTCTAGGCATAAAACCTATACTTGTTAAAGGGTGTTCTAATCCTAAAAGGTTAGCTTTCATACTAACTATGACAAACAGACCGAAAGCTCCCATTCCTATATATTTACTCTTAGTAATACTATTTATAAATATGGCTAGCATAGCATAAATAACCAATTGTAAACCATAATAATAAAACACAGATGTGTACATACTGAAATCAATATTAGTAAAACCTAAGCTTACTTGAAAAACTATACACATAAGCACTCCTGATGCTAGTAATAAGATTGGTAGTAATGATAGACTGATAAACTTAGCAGCAAAATACACCCAGTTTTTTACAGGGGTAGCGCCCATTATTAGATTAAAATTTACACTATGTTCTCTCCATACAATCTCTGAGCCGTTAAAGATTAGTAGTATCAATCCAAAAAGAGTTAGCGGACTTGTTATCAGTTCGATTAATTGATTTGTAAGTGGATAAACACTCACTCCGTATTCACCTCCTTCAACAACAGTTGCATACAACTCTGAAAAAACAATAATCAACCACATACCAACTATTACTAGAAAAGGTAAGCTTTTAAATACACTCTTTAATTCTAATCGTATTAGAGATAGTAATGATTTTATTTGTGCCATTACTCCGTATGTTCCGTCGATAGGTTTGTATGATATGAGCTGTTTTTTCTCATTTCTAATTCCTTTTTCTTTTTTAACTTTTTTTGTAGTCATTCTAAAAGAAAAAACTTTATACGTTAGTAACAATACTCCTGTAGAAAATGCTATCCAAAGCATTCTATTCAATAAAAATAATCCAGAAAAAGAAAGCAATTGTGTGTTTTTTTGATATGCAGTCCAGTATTGAGTCTGTTCAAAAAAAGCAGCTATACCAAAAGAATCTGCTATTGCGGCTACCGACATCATTTCTGGCGACGCTGGAACAGATTGTGCTAATAATGGTGAGTTTAAGAAAATAGAACTCACAAAATACAGCATATAAATAAATACTGCACTTGCATAAGTGGCAATACTATTTTTAGTAAGGGTACTAACTGAAAATATTAAAGAAGTACATATAAAAATATTAGGCAATACTAAATACAACCAAGGTTGTAGGTAGTTCAACGCATTAAAGCTTCCTAGTCTTTCAGCATCTAAATTAGAAAAATGATTCCCGAAAATATAGCCAATTACAAAAGGTGTAAAAGCAACAACACTAAAAATAAAAGTACCTAAAAAACGACTCCAAAAATAATTGCTCTTTTTTATGGATGAACTGTAGATTAAGCTTTCCATGTTATGCTGTTTATCTCTTATAACAGCTGTTACCGCAAAAAACATGGTTATAAAAACACTACCTAAAGTAAAAAGACCTGTATGAAAGTAAACTTGATAAACAGCATTAAAATTAACTCCTGTAGGAGCATGCCCTTGACTTCCTGTAAA
Source organism: Tenacibaculum sp. DPLXC6 (assembly GCF_056815515.1). Lineage (NCBI taxonomy): Bacteria > Pseudomonadati > Bacteroidota > Flavobacteriia > Flavobacteriales > Flavobacteriaceae > Tenacibaculum > Tenacibaculum sp. DPLXC6. Next base: position 378,489 of record NZ_CP141806.1, on the reverse strand, counting down.
ATACCCTAAACCTAAAAATAAGACTGCAAATATGGGGAAAGCTCGTTGTTTTAACTGATAGTAAATTTCAAATTGTAATAATTTCTTAAACATAGATTAGGCTTTTTTATGGTGAAACAATGTAGCGAAGTAGTAGTCTTCTAAGTTCGGAGTGATTCTTTCAAACCCATTAGACAGTGAAGCTTCAGAGAAGACTCTTATTTGTGTTTCTCCTGACACTAATTTGGTTGAAATAACCTCGTACATCTTTTTGTAGTGCTCGAGGTCATTTTTAGCTATAATTTTAGTCCAAATATTATGTTGAATACTTGCAACTAATTCTTTTGGATTACCTTGAGAAATGATTTGACCTTCCGATAAAATTGCCATTTGTGTACATAAATTCCTAACATCCTCAACTATGTGAGTAGATAAAATAACAATTACGTTCTCTCCTATTTCACTTAAAAGATTTAAAAAGCGGTTACTCTCTTCAGGATCTAATCCCGCTGTTGGTTCATCTACAATAATTAGTTTTGGGTTGGCTAATAAGGCTTGAGCAATTCCAAAACGTTGTCGCATTCCTCCAGAAAATGTATGTACCGTTTTTTTTCTGTGTTGGTAAAGGTTTACTTGCTGTAATAAAGAAGTTACTTGCTTTTTTCGTGCTGAGTTATTAGTAATTCCTTTCAGAATAGCTAAATGATCTAACAATTTTTCTGCTGATATTTTAGGATACACTCCAAACTCTTGAGGAAGATATCCTAAGTGTTTTCTTATCTCCTCTGGTTTATTAATAATATCATAATTATTAAACACAATTTCTCCAGATGAAGGTTCTTGTAAAGAAGCGATAGTACGCATTAAAGAAGATTTACCAGCTCCGTTAGCGCCTAATAAACCAAACATTCCGTTAGATATTTTTAAGTTTATTCCATTTAATGCTTTAACTCCGTTAGGATATGTTTTGGTAAGGTTGGTTATAGTTAATGTATTCATATAAGATTCGTTTTTGTTTGCAACAAATCTCTAACCTCTTATCTTTCTTATAAATTAAAAATGATGTACCCTATTCTTTTCGGCACACACCATATTCTTTTAATAGCTAACTTATGTTTGACTAAAAAAACTATTCATTCATCTAAAAAACAATAGTGTTTGTCAATATAATTGTGAGAACAGTTTTACATGAGTAATTTTGAGGTATGATAGATTTTTTAAAGAAATACAAAGCTTTTTTTATTGGGCTTCTAATTATAATTCCATTATTCACTCTATTAGATTATCTCAATTATCTGAATATACCAGATGATCAACCTGTTGAGGTTATTGTAATTACTTTTTTTTGGGCACTGGTTATTGCCTTACCCATACATAATTATCAATACTTAAAAAAGAAAAAGAAAGCTGTAATTGGTATTGCTGCTCTTTTTGTACTGCTTTTTATTACAGTACTCATCGATTCTTTTATGAAACTTCCAGATAATCCTATCACTTTCTTTTTACTAATCATCTTTTGGTGTGGACTAGCCTATTTTTTAATACCTGATTTTATAAAAAAATACTGGAAATTTATAACACTTCTATATACACCGTTACTATTATACTTTTTATACCTACGATTATTTTCTGGTGACTTAGAAGCTTATTTAAAAGTAAAGCAAGAAACTCCTTTCTATATTTTCTTCGTTCCCATTCCTATCTTCTTTTTTCTTTGGGTTTTTGAGCAATGGAAATGGGTACAGGAGCTAAAAAAAGAAAAATCTAAAACAGAACTATCACTCTTAAAAACACAAATAAATCCGCATTTTTTCTTCAATACTCTAAATAACCTGTATGCCTTAACGGTAAAGAGTTCACCGCAAGCGCCAGAAGTTATCTTAAAGCTATCTGATATGATGCGCTACACAATTTATGATGGAGAAAAAGAAACTGTAAAAGTTTCAGAAGAAATAGCATACTTAAATAATTACATTGAGCTACATAAAATCCGTTACAAAAAGTCTGTTGAAATTACCTTTAATCATAGCATAGATACTAATTTAAATATTCCACCATTATTATACATTATCTTACTTGAAAATGCTTTTAAACATGGTATAGAGTCACTAGCGGAAAACGCTTTTATTCATATCAACTTATATGATAATGATGATTCTATTTACTTTGAAATAGAAAACAATTTTGATTCTAATGAAATAACTAATTCTAAAGGAATTGGGCTGCAAAACTTAAAGCGAAGATTATCTTTGTTATACAATCAAGAACACGAATTAATCATTAATTCTACAAACAACATTTACAAAACACTTTTAAAAATACCGAAGCATGCTTAAATATATAATTATTGATGATGAGCCTTTAGCACATGAAATCATAACGGAGTTTTGTAGCATGCTACCTCATGTTCAATTAGAAAAAAGTTGCTATAATGCTATGGAAGCTATGCTGTTTTTAAATGAACATAGAGTTGATTTTATGTTTTTAGACATCAACATGCCTAAATTAAAAGGATTGGATTTTTTAAAGACGCTGTCCAATCCACCAAAAACCATTATTACTACCGCCTACAAAGAATATGCTCTTGAAGGCTTTGAATTAAATGTTGTGGATTATCTTTTAAAACCTTTTAGTTTTGATAGACTAGTAAAAGCTGTCAATAAAGTATCAGATACAATACCTACCAAAACAATCCACAAAGAAAGCATAGAGCCAAGTCAAGTCAATACACGACTTTTTATCAAAGGAGATAAAAAACATCATCAGATTGATTTAAATGATTTGTTGTTTATAGAAGCTTATGGAAACTATACTAAACTATTTTTAGCAGATGAAATGATTGTAAGCCATGAAAAAATTTCTCATTACGAATCTCTGTTAAACCCTATTCAATTTTTAAGAGTACATAAATCATTCATTGTTGCTGTAGATAAAATAAAGTTTATAGAAGGTAACCGTATTATAATTCATGAGCATAAGGTTCCTATTGGTCAAACCTATAAAAGCAGTGTTAGCAAACTTTACAACTAACATCAATTTTATTTTTCGTTTATCTCTTTTATTTTCATAGATTTATGCATCAACAAAACCATTTAAATGCATATATCTTCAAAAGTTACACGTCTTTTTGATTTTCCATATCACCAACTAGAAAACTATCCACAACAACATTGTTTAGTTTCAAAAGAAAACAATAAATGGAAAAATATCTCTACTCAAAAATATATTGAAGACGCCAATACCATAAGTATAGCTTTACTAAACCTTGGTGTTAGACCTGGAGATAAAATCGCAGTAATTACTTCTGTAAATCAACCCAAATGGCATTTGTTAGATATAGGAGTTATGCAAATAGGAGCTGTAAATGTGCCTTTATATCCCACTTTTTCTGAAAAAGATTATGCATATATCTTAAATCATTCCGATAGTATTTATTGTTTTGTTTCAGATAATGAGTTATACCAAAAAGTAATAAAAGTTCAAGAACAAACTCAACTTAATAAGGTGTTTACTTTTGAAGAACTAGAGGCAGACTATGGATGGAGTTCTTTCCTAAGCCTTGGTAAAGATGAAGCCCATCAAACAACAGTGAATGAATTAAAGAAAGCGGTGGAACCATCTGATTTAGCTACTATTATCTATACTTCGGGCACAACAGGAACTCCAAAAGGAGTTATGCTTTCACATAATAACATTGTTAGTAACGTTTTTGCTGTTGGAAAAAGACTGGATTTACAAGGAAATAAAAAAAGAGTAATTAGCTACTTACCTATTTGTCACATTTTTGAGCGTGCAGCATCTTATTATTGTCAATATATGGGCTTTGAAATTCATTTTGCTGAAAGTATTGATAAAGTTGGAGAAAATTTACGAGAGATTCGTCCTCATTTTATGGCAGTTGTTCCTAGATTATTAGAAAAAGTTTTTGATAAGATAGTTGATAAAGGAAGTAATTTAAAAGGTATAAAAAAACGGCTGTTTTTCTGGGCATTGCAACTAGGAGAACAGTATAAACCATACAAAGAAAATGGTTGGTGGTATGAGTTTAAACTCTCTATAGCCCGTAAACTTATTTTCTCAAAATGGAAAGAAGCTTTAGGCGGACAATTAGAATTTATGTTAGCGGGAAGCGCTCCTACACAAGCTAGACTTGTTAGAGTATTTACAGCTGCAGGAATTCCTGTTTTTGAAGGCTATGGACTTACCGAAACCTCTCCTGCTATCTCTGTAACCGATATGCGAAATAATGGCTTTAAAATTGGAACGGTTGGGAAGATTATTGAAAACGTAAGTGTAAAAATAGCTGACGATGGAGAAATCTTAGTAAAAGGTCCCAATGTAATGATGGGATATTATAAAGATTTAGAAAAAACTAACGAATCAATTATAAATGACTATTTCCATACAGGAGATATTGGAGAACTAGATAATGAAGGTTTTTTAAAAATTACAGATAGAAAAAAAGAAATCTTCAAAACTTCTGGAGGTAAATATATTGCTCCTGCTATACTAGAAGGTGAATTAAAAAAATCACGTTTTATAGAACAAGTAATGGTTATTGGTGAAGGAGAAAAAATGCCTGCAGCATTAATCCAAGTTGCTTCAGAATTTGTTCAAGAATGGGCTAAAAGACATGATTATACTATTACAAACATTACTACAGACGAAAAACTCATCAAACGAATTCAAAAAGAAATTGACTTTTGTAACCAAAAATTTGGAAAATGGGAACAAATAAAACGCTTTGAAATAACCGCTGATGAATGGACAACAAATTCGGGGCATTTAACTCCGACATTAAAAATGAGACGAAAAATTATCTTAGAAAAATACAATAATCTCTACCTAAAAATATATAATCCTCAATAAATCAACCAGTAAACTACAACTTGTGCAATCGGGGTATTTTTCATACTTTGCAAAGCCCAAAAATTTGAACATATGTCGATTGAAATTACGCGTCTTTTTGACTTTCCTTATTATCAACAAGAAAAGTATAATTTAAAAAAAGCATTTATCACTAAATACAATGGTGAATGGCAATCTATATCAACAAACGAATATATAGACAAAGCCAATGCTATAAGTAGAGGTTTATTACGACTAGGAGTACAACCTAACGATAAAATTGCTGTAATTTCTACCAACAATAGAACTGAATGGAATATTTGTGATATTGGAATATTACAAACTGGAGCTCAAAATGTTCCTATTTATCCTACTATTTCTAAAGAAGACTACGAATATATTTTAAACCACTCTGAAGCTACTTACTGTTTTGTTTCTGATGATACAATTTTAGAAAAACTAAATCAAATAAAAGCTAATACAAAACTTAAAGAAGTTTTTACTTTTGACGATATTAAAGGAGAAAAAAGCTGGCAAGAAGTTTTAGCCTTAGGTGAAGATAATAGCAATCAGAATGAAGTTGAAGAACGTAAAGATGCTATTAAGACAGATGATTTAGCAACTTTAATTTATACTTCAGGAACAACAGGTCGTCCTAAAGGAGTTATGCTAAGTCATAAAAATGTAGTTTCAAATGTACTAAGTAGTGAAAAACGTGTTCCTTTAGAATATGGCCAAGGTAGAGCTTTAAGTTTCTTACCTGTTTGCCACATCTTTGAACGTATGATTTTGTATTTATATCAATACTGTGGTATTTCTATCTACTTTGCAGAGGCTATTGATAAATTGAGTGAAAACGCTCAAGAAATCAAACCAAATGTTATGACTGCTGTTCCAAGATTGTATGAAAAAATCTACGATAAGATTTATGCCAAGGGAGCTGACTTAACTGGAATTAAAAAGAAATTGTTCTTTTGGGCTATAGAATTAGGTTTACAATATGAACCTTATGGAGCTAACGGATGGTGGTATGAAAAGAAACTAAGCATTGCTAAAAAACTTATTTTCTCTAAATGGCAAGCTGCCTTAGGTGGAGAGTTAAAAATAATGGTTTCTGGTTCTGCTGCATTGCAACCACGTTTAACTAGAGTATTTACTGCTGCTGGAATGCCAGTAATGGAAGGTTACGGTCTTACTGAAACTTCTCCTGTAATTGCTGTAAACGATATGCGTGATGGAGGTTTTAGATTAGGAACTGTAGGTAGATTAATTGATGGTGTTGAGGTTAAAATAGCCGATAATGGAGAAATCCTAGTAAAAGGACCAAACGTAATGCAAGGATATTACAAAGATCCAGAAAAAACTGCTGAAGCATTACAAAACGGATATTTCCATACAGGTGATAAAGGTGAATTAAGTGAAGATGGTTTCTTAAAAATAACTGGACGTACTAAAGAAATGTTTAAAACCTCAGGTGGTAAGTATATTATTCCGCCATTGTTAGAAGGTCAATTAAAACAATCTCGTTTTATTGAGCAAGTAATGGTTATTGGTGAAGGTGAAAAAATGGCTGCTGCTTTTATTCAACCAAACTTTGAGTTTGTGCGTGAATGGGCACAAAGACATAACGTTACTGTAGGAGATAATAAAGACTTGGTAAACAACCCTAAAGTAATAGAACGTATTCAAGAAGAAGTTGACTATGCCAATACAAAGTTTGGTAAATGGGAAACTATTAAAAAGTTTGAATTAACCGAAGAAGAATGGTCTATTGACGGAGGACAGCTTACCCCTACCATGAAAATGAAACGAAATATTATCAAAGAAATGTATAAAGACTTATACGACAAGATTTATAGAGATTAATTGTTTAAAGTGTTGTGAGAGCAACACTTTTTCTTTTTTAATATGAGTAAAATTATTTCTTTTTCTTCGGATGTTTCAACTATTGAATTACCTAAAAAGTTCGATTATCCATACAATTATTCACCTCATACTCTAGCCCAAATAGCAACAGAGGAATTACAAGAATATTTAACGAGTCAAACTGATTTTTCGCACAACTTCGGAATCAAAAAACCTGAGGATGCAAAAGCTCTTGGAAAAATGTTTGGAGTCTTAGTTGTACAACAACAAGATGGAAGTTTAGGGTATTTAGCTGCTTTTTCAGGAAAACTTGCTGAAAGTACACAACACAAACATTTTGTACCTCCAATATTTGATGTGTTAGATGCAAATGAATTTTATATTGAAACAGAAGAACAGCTTAATGAATTAACTCATAAAATAGTAAGCTTAGAAAACGCTTCTGATTTTATTGAAATAAAAAAAGCATATCAAGAAACACAACAACTACACGAAAAGCTTTTAGCTAAAGAACAGTCTAAAATTAAACAACGTAGAAAACTTAGAAAAGAATTAAGTAAACAAAACAACCAGTTAAATATTAACGAAGAGTTTTACTTACGTGAATATGAAGTTTATTTATTTGATAAAATAGCTCCTTTAAAAAAAGCGTACGATACAAAACAATACCAAATAGAACAATTAAAAAAGCAACGAGCAAACCTTTCAGCCTGGGCTCAACAAGAGATATTTAAAAAGTATACTTTTCTTAGCTATCGAGGAGAAACCAAAAACTTATTAGATATTTTTACTGACTCCACGCAAAATATTCCTGCTGGCGCTGGTGATTGTTGCGCTCCTAAATTACTTCAATATGCATACAAACATCAACTAAAACCTATTTGTATGGCCGAGTTTTGGTGGGGTAAGCCTTTGCAAACCTCTGTAAGAAAACATCAAAACTACTACCCTGCTTGTACTGGTAAATGCAAACCTATTTTAACACACATGTTACAAGGAGTAACTGTAGAAGAAAATCCATTAGTTGCTCAACTAAAAGAAGAAAAAGAAATTACAATTATTCATGAGGATTCAGATTTGTTAGTAATTAACAAACCACATGAGTTATTATCAGTTGCTGGTAAAGAAATTAAAGATTCTGTTTTTAGTCGTATTCAAAAATTATATCCAAAAGCTACAGGCCCGTTAGTTGTACATCGTTTAGATATGTCAACCTCAGGAATACTATTAATAGCAAAAAATGAAGACACTTATAAAGCTTTACAGGCACAATTCATTAATAAAACTGTACAAAAACGTTATGTAGCTTTATTAAATGGTGTTTTAAAAGAGAAAAAAGGGATTATTGAGTTACCACTTAGAGTAGACCTAAATGATCGTCCTAAACAGCTTGTTTGCTATAGACATGGAAAAAAAGCTCTGACTCAATGGGAAACTATAGAAACTCTAGACAATAAAACCAAAGTCTACTTTTATCCTGTAACAGGACGTACACATCAGTTACGTGTACATGCAGCTCATCATTTAGGTTTAAACACAGCTATTGTTGGAGATGATTTGTATGGAGAAAAATTCGACAGATTATATCTCCATGCAGAAAAAATTACGTTTGTACACCCTACTTCAAAAGAACAAGTAAGCTTTATTGCTCCTGCACCTTTTTAATCGCAGGGCGATAGCCAAAAAACTCCTTAAACTTATTTTAAAATAGTTTTAAGTATTATTTGTGTAGCTAATATTACACAATTTTATACTACATATTTTGTCTTTTTAAGTGTGCTTAAAATAATAAACGAAGCTAAAAAGAAAATAGCTAAACACAACACACTCCACTGCATAGAACCTGTAATTGCATTTAATGCTCCATATACAGCTGTTCCTAAAACAATGGCTATTTTTTCGGTAACATCATAAAAACTAAAATACGTAGCATGATCTTCTGTTTCTGGTAATAATTTTGAATACGTAGAACGTGTTAAGGTTTGAATAGCTCCTTGTACCAACCCTAATAAACCTCCTAACCCATAAAAATAGATATCAACATACTCTTGAGATTTATCTAAAGAAAAAGCACAAAAACAAACTAACATCCACACTGCAATCGTTACTTTTAAAGCGGTAATATTTCCCCATTTTTCTGAAAACCTTGAAAATAAAACAGCTCCTAAAATTGCAACAATTTGTACCAATAAAATAGTAATAATTAAACTCGTAGAAGACAGCCCTAATTCTGATGAACCAAAAATAGCTGCCATTAAAATAATAGTTTGTACACTAATACTCAATAAGAAGAAAGAAATTAAAAAGCGTTTTAAGGTTGGGTAGTTTAATAGCTCTTTAATTACTATTTGTAACTCTCTGTACCCTTTCCATATATAATCTTTTTCAGGTTTCTTGTTGTATACATTACCTGGTAAACGTTTAAAGGTAACTTGAGCAAATCCTAACCACCATAAACCTACCATAACAAAGGAAATTCTAGACGCCATTCCTGCACTTATACCTAAAGTTTCAGGAAACATAATCATAGCTAAATTTATTAGTAGCAAAATAACAGAACCAATATACCCATATACAAAACCTTTGGCACTCGCTCTATCTTGCTGTTCTGGATGAGCTACCTCTGGTAAATAAGCATTATAAAACACCAAACTTGCCCAAAAGCCTATACTTGCTAAAACAGTAAATAAGATTCCAATCCACACAGTGTCTATTCCATCAAAAAAGTACAAACTCATTACCGATAATGATCCTAGTGTACAGAAAAACTTCATAAACTTTTTCTTACTTCCTGTATAATCTGCAATACCTGATAAAATTGGAGAAATAAAAGCTACTACTAAAAAAGAAAACGATAAAGCATAGCTATATAAACTATCTGGATGCTCCCAATCCATACCCAAAAAGCTTACAATTTTACCTTCAGTTACCCCGCTGTAATACAACGGAAAAACAGCTGTGCTAATTACTAATGAATATACTGAGTTGGCCCAATCATAAAATGCCCATCCATTAATTAACTTCTTATCTCCTATTTTATACATATAAATTCTAATAAAAAAAACCGCTCATTTAACATGAACGGTTTGCAATATACTATAATTTATCAATCTTATTTACTCGTAGGCACGTTGTATTTTGCCGCTAATTTTTTAGCCTCTGGTAAAAAGTTTCTTAAAGTCTGAATACGCGTTTGGTTAGATGGGTGTGTACTCATAAACTCTGGTGGAGCTCCTCCTCCTGAGCGTTCACTCATTCGTACCCATACTTCAGCTGCTTCTTCTCCTTTATACCCTGCCATAATCATAAAAACCAACCCTAATTTATCAGCTTCTGTTTCATGTTGTCTACTAAATGGTAACATTACCCCTACTTGAGTTCCTAAACCATAGGCCATATTCCACATTTCAGCTTTTTCACTGTTTTGAGTACCTAGAGCTAAAGCAACACCTCCTAATTGTTGTAACTGACCTGTAGACATACGCTCTTGTCCGTGTTTTGCAAATGCGTGAGCTACTTCATGTCCCATCACCGCTGCAATACCATCTTCATTAGCACAAATTGGTAGAATTCCTGTATAAAAAACTACTTTTCCACCAGGTAAACACCATGCATTTACAGTTTTATCTTCAACTAAATTAAATTCCCACTTATAAGCATCAGCTTCTGCTTTCATACCATTAGCTCGCATAAAACGATCTACAGCTGTAGAAATATTCTTTCCTACACGTCTAATCTCATTCGTTTTAGCAGTATTAGTAGATAGTTTATTCTCTTCTAAAAACCCCTTGTATTGTGCAAAACTTGCTGGTAATATTTGAGCATCATTCACAAAATTTAATCTTTTTCTTCCCGTAATTGGCACAGTGCTACACTCTACTAAAAAAGCGGCTAAAAATGTTAGGGCTATAATTTTTTTCATTGTTTAATAGTTTAAAGTTCTATGTTCTTGGTTGTATCTTTTATGACACGAAATTAACTTATTTGTCACAAACTTGATAATATATTATGTCTTTAAAGCTACAAATTCTATCTTTATCTTAAAAACCAATTCATGAATTTTACGCATTCAAAAACAGCTATACCTAGTATTAAAATTCCTAAACCTGTAATATTTTCAGCTAAAGCTTTGCAGTTTATATCTGTAAGTAAAGCTGCTAAATTTGGGGCTAGGCTTTTTACGACTCCTGTTAACTTCCCTATTCCTAAAAGGGAAAAAGTAATGTTAGAGAGTGCACAAAAGAAAACAATAAATGTGCCATCTATTTCAAGAGATGTTCAAGTACTATCGTATGGTTACTCTACTAAAAAAGTATTATGGGTACATGGTTGGGCAGGAAGAAGTACTCAATTATATATGATTGCTGATAAGTTACTAGAAAAAGGCTACATGGTTATTTCATTTGACGGACCAGCTCATGGAAAATCTACAGGAAAAACTACTGAAATGCCTGAATTTTTAGAAACAATTACTGAAATCAATAAACAATTTGGACCATTTGAAGCTGCTATAGGACACTCTTTCGGTGGTGTATGCTTGTATAATGCCTTTTCAGAAGGTTTTACTGTAAACAAATTGGTTACTGTAGGAGCGGCTGATAAAATATCAGATGTTATTTTAAACTTTACTAAAAACTTACAAGTAAAACCTATTATAGCTCATAAAATGAAGCGCTTGTTTGATAAAAAATGGCAACGAGATATTGATACTCACTCTTCAAGTGTAAAAACTAAAAGTGTAAAAATACCTACTCTAGTAGTCCATGACTCATTTGATGGTGATGTTGATGTAAGTTGTGCTATAGCAATACGTCAAAACTTACAGAATGGAAAACTTTTAATTACTGAAGGCTTAGGACACACCAGAATTCTTCGTAACCCGAAAGTAGCTTCCAAAATTGTTGATTTTATAATTAAAGAACCATGAAAAAATTAGTTGTTTTATTCCTTTTAGCGATAACAGTTAGTACTACTGTAAATGCTCAAAACAAGAAAAAATACCTTGTAAATAAAACCAATAGTGAGTGGAAACAGTTGCTAACGCCAAAACAGTATTATGTGCTTAGGGAGGCGGGTACAGAACGTCCAAACTCAAGTCCTTTAAATTTTAACAAGAAAGAAGGAACCTATGTATGTGCAGCCTGTAAAACCCCGCTATATAAATCTGAAAACAAATATGATTCAGGTAGTGGATGGCCTTCTTTTGATAGAGCTATTAAGGGAAATGTGGAACTTGACACAGATTATAAACTAGGCTATGCTAGAACAGAGTTAAAATGTAATACTTGTGGCGGACATTTAGGGCATTCTTTTAATGATGGACCTAAAAAAACTACTGGTAAACGCCACTGTATTAATGGAGTTGCTTTAGAGTTTATTCCTAAAAAATAAAATTGTAAATTAAGGCTGGTTTTAACCAGTCTTTTTTTATTAAAAAATATGCCATGCAAAACTCCTATTTAGAAAGTATCAAAAAACAAATAACCTACTATAAAAGTTTAGGCGATAAAACTTTTAATCAACTTACCCAAGAAGAACTATTTTACCAATATAATCAAGAAAGTAACTCTATTGCTGTAATAGCTAAACATATTGCGGGTAATATGCTATCACGTTGGACCAACTTTTTTACTGAAGATGGAGAAAAATCGTGGAGAAATAGAGATGATGAATTTGTAAATACCTTTTCAACCAAAGAAGAAATGATTACCTATTGGGAAAAAGGATGGAATTGCTTTTTAAACACTATTAATTCTTTAAAAGAAACCGATTTAGAAAAAATCATCTACATAAGAAACCAAGGACATACTGTAATCGAAGCAATTAATCGTCAAATTTGTCACTACCCATACCATATTGGTCAAATTGTATTTTTAGGAAAAATGTTACAAAACGAAAAATGGGAATCCTTATCCATTCCTAAAAATGCTTCAAAAAACTTCAATCAAGAAAAATTTAGTCAAGAAAAAAGTCGCAAACATTTTACTGATGATTTATAGCATTTACTCCTATTCACACCAATAGAAAAACTAAAAAAATAGACTGTTGTTCTTACAAATCATAAAAAAACACACACTATTATACTATTAAGTAGAAAAAATCTGTAAACAAATTGCTAAAAACTAACAACTAATAACTAAATTTGTGCCTCTAAAAAATGAAGCCGATACATGTTTAATAATTTAAGCGAAAAGTTAGATAAAGCGTTACACACGCTGAAAGGACACGGAAAAATTACTGAAGTTAACGTTGCGGAAACTCTAAAAGAAGTTCGTAGAGCTTTATTAGATGCCGATGTTAACTTTAAAATAGCAAAGAATTTTACCAAAACAGTAAAAGAAAAAGCCTTAGGTCAAGACGTATTAACAACGTTAAACCCTGGGCAATTAATGGTAAAATTGGTTAAGGATGAATTAACCGAGTTAATGGGGGGTGATACTGTTGGTATAAACCTAGGAGGTTCACCTACTGTAATTTTAATGTCTGGTTTACAAGGTTCAGGTAAAACAACCTTTTCTGGTAAATTAGCTAACTATCTTAAAACTAAGAAAACTAAACAAGTTTTATTAGTAGGATGTGATGTATACCGTCCTGCCGCAATTAACCAGTTACGTGTTGTTGGAGAGCAAATTGGAGTTGAGGTATATGCAGAAGAAGGAAATCAAAATCCGGTAGAAATTTCTCAAAATGCTATTAAGCATGCAAAAGCAAACGGTAAAAATGTGGTAATTATCGATACCGCGGGTCGTTTAGCTGTTGATGAAGAAATGATGACCGAAATTTCTAATATCCATAAAGCAGTAAAACCACAAGAAACTTTATTTGTGGTAGACTCTATGACAGGGCAAGATGCTGTAAACACAGCTAAAGCCTTTAACGATGTATTAAATTTTGACGGAGTTATTTTAACCAAGTTAGATGGTGATACACGTGGAGGTGCTGCAATATCTATTAAATCGGTAGTAAATAAGCCAATTAAGTTTATTGGTACGGGTGAAAAAATGGATGCTATTGATGTATTCCACCCAAGTCGTATGGCTGATCGTATTTTAGGAATGGGAGACGTTGTTTCGTTAGTAGAACGTGCCCAAGAACAATACGATGAAGAAGAAGCTAGAAAATTACAAAAGAAGATTGCTAAAAATCAGTTTGGTTTTGATGATTTCTTAAATCAAATCAATCAAATCAAAAAGATGGGTAGCATGAAAGACTTAGTAGGTATGATTCCTGGTGCTGGTAAAGCCTTAAAAGATGTTGATATTGACGACGATGCTTTTAAAGGAATTGAAGCCATTATACACTCTATGACTCCTGAAGAAAGAAGTACTCCTTCTGTTATTAATGCGAGTCGTAAAAAACGAATTGCTAAAGGATCCGGAACTTCGGTGCAAGAAGTTAACCAGTTAATGAAGCAATTTAATCAAATGAGCAAAATGATGAAGATGATGCAAGGTGGTGGCGGAAGAAAAATGATGCAAATGATGAAAGGCATGAGATAATATTAAAAAGAGAGAAGTTTTGTCGACTTCTCTTTTTTCTTTTTTAGATTAACAATAACACACAACAACACACACAAATGATTTTACTAGACGGTAAAAAAACATCAGCAGACATTAAAGAAGAAATTGCTTTAGAAGTAGCAGCATTAAAAGCTAACGATAAAAAAACACCACATTTAGCAGCTGTTATCGTTGGTAATGATGGCGCAAGTTTAACCTATGTAAATGCAAAAGTAAAAGCGTGCGAACGCGTAGGGTTTGAATCTACTTTGATTCGTCTTCCTGAAGAAACTACTGAAGAAGAATTATTAAACGAAATTGCTATTTTAAATATAGATAATGATATTGATGGTTTTATAGTACAACTACCTCTACCCGATCATATTGACGAACAAAAGGTATTAATGGCTGTAAATCCTGATAAAGATGTAGACGGTTTCCACCCTATGAATGTAGGAAAAATGGCGTTAAATTTACCAACATACATTTCTGCAACTCCTTTTGGAATTTTAGAATTGTTAGATCGTTATAATATTGAAACCTCTGGTAAAGATGTAGTAGTTATTGGTCGTAGCCATATAGTAGGTAGCCCAATGAGTATTTTACTATCACAAAAAAGAAAAGTAGGAAACGCAACAGTTACTCTAACACATAGTAGAACCAAAAACTTAAAAGAGGTTACTAAAAGAGCAGATATTATTATAGCTGCTATTGGTATTCCTGAATTTTTAAAAGGTGATATGGTAAAAGACGATGTAGTAATTATAGATGTAGGTATTACACGAGTTGCCGACCCTTCTAAGAAAAGAGGTTTTAGATTGGTAGGTGATGTTGCTTTTAATGAGGTAAAAGAAAAGGCATCTCACATTACGCCTGTACCAGGCGGTGTAGGACCGATGACAATTGCAATGCTATTAAAAAACACCTTATTAGCTTGTGAACGTAGACAAGAAGAAGATTAAAAACACACATTATATATAATACAAAAGACTGCCTTTAAAAGCAGTCTTTTTTTGTTGTAATATCAGTTAAAAGCACTTGTTAACCATATTTAACTATCTTTTTGTTATATTGTTTAGTGTCAAGTTGTAAAAGTCTTGAGAAACAGAATAAAATAGATTTTAATGGCAGATAACAAAAAACTATATAAAATAGCATTTGGACTTGCAATATTTACAATAATCTATAACATTGCAGAAGGAATTATCTCAACTTACTTAGGGTTTGAAGATGAAAGTCTTGCTCTTTTTGGTTTTGGATCAGATAGTTTCATAGAGGTTATTTCAGGACTTGGAATTGCCCATATGATAGTAAGAATTCAAAAAAATCCTAATAGTAAACGTGATGATTTTGAGCGAACGGCTTTAAGAATTACTGGAATTGCTTTTTATATATTGGTTTTTGGACTTGTAGTAACCAGTATTTATAATATCTGGACAGGACATAAACCACTTACAACTTTTTGGGGTGTTGTGATTTCTATAATTTCTATCCTAATAATGTGGATATTGGTTGTTTGGAAAAGAAAGGTTGGTAATCAACTTAATTCCGCACCAATTTTAGCCGATGCAAATTGTACAATGGTCTGTGTTTATATGTCTATAATTTTACTTGTGAGTAGCGGAGTTTATGAATTGTTTAGTATTCCTTATATAGACAGTATTGGAACACTTGGACTTTCATACTTTGCCTTTAAAGAAGGAAGAGAATGCTTTGAAAAAGCTAAAAGCGATAAAAACTGCTGTTGCGATTAGATAAAAAATCAACGTGCAATAAATATAAAACTACTACTCTCCTCCTTTCTAATACCATCTAACTAAACAACAAAATAATTATTTAAACAAAAAAATCTATAACACTACAAGTAACTCCAAACTGTTGTTTGGAGTTTTCTTTTATAAGTTATTCTCTGTAAAATCGTATTAAAAATACTGGTTAACCTCAGTATTTGTATCTAACTCTACTGGTTCTTTTCCTTGTTTAAATAAACGTGCAGTATAACTTCCTCTTAACGTAATAGTTGCTCCGTTAACCTCTAACCAACTACCTTCACGTAGTCCTAACACAGGAGTTTCGTTAAATATATGATACTCTTTAATACGCGTTTCTCGTGTTTCGCCCATGTGGGTAGAGTCTGGATTAGGATCTAAATAATGTGCATTGATATTAAACGGAATAAACCCTAAGGTTTTAAAACTCGGTGGATATACGATAGGCATATCGTTCGTATTCATCATAGTTACCCCACAAATATTACTTCCTGCACTGGTACCTAAATACGGAGTTCCGTTTTCAACTGCCGTTGTTAAATCTGGTAGTATATCATTTTTATATAATTGGTTTACCAGTTCAAACGTATTACCTCCACCTGTAAAAATTGCTTCAGCTTTTAAAACAGCATCCTTCGGGTTATCAAACTCATGTATTCCAACCACTTCTTTATCAATTGTAGCAAAAGCTTTGCGAGCTACAGAAGTGTATTCATCATATGTTTTTCCGCTTGCGCGTGCATACGGAATAAATAGTATGGTAGTTGCTTCTTTAAAAAAGTTTTTTAAGGTGGGTAAAATATATTCTAGGTACCCACTACCATGAACGGTAGATGTACTTGCTACAATTAGTTTTTTCATTTTTTATTTTTATTAAAAGTTTAATAATTCACCTTTTGTTTGTGCTAAACGTATGTTTTACAATCTACTATAAACACTACGTTCTACAAGTATTTATGGCGAAAATATACAGTTAAAAATAAACCGTAAAATTATTTGATAAATAAAGTAGGGTTATTCAAGTCCTAGTTGTTTTTGTAGGTGTTATTTTATAAATCAAAAGCATATAAAACTATGAAAAAATTATTTTTCCTTTTTACAATTACATTTTTATTCTCTTGTTCAGATTCCATTGAAATACCTATAAATGAAAACGCTTCAATAAAGCCTGAAGGTACTTGGAATTTAACTAGCTTAACTTCTGAGTATACAACTAAAGTTACTTCGCGTGTTTTATCTTATGAGAGTAAATCTAATATACATGGAGAGGACTATAACTTTTCGTTTAACTTTTTACAAAACTCTAATAAGTATACAACCAAAGGAGCTGTAAAAATAGTAACTAAAACAAAGATTAATGACAAGGTAGAAACTACAAACCATAATGCAACTGCTATACAAGGTTTAAGTGCTGGTAAATGGGAAGTGAAAGGAAATGAACTAATATTTAAAAACGGTAATAGTAATGTAATACAATCAAAATTTACTATTGAGTCGTTTTCTAAAAACAGAATGGTTTTAAAACAAGATTTATCTGAAAACAAGGTAGAAAACAATGATGTTATTGCAATAACAGGAACTGCTACTATTGTGTTAGAAAGATAACATTTTATACTTTTTATTAAATGCCGTAAGACCGTTTGAAAGTTATTGTTCAAACGGTCTTTTTTCTTTGTTTAACAAAAATTTACCATGTTCTTAAAACATTTTTAAGACTGCTTGGTGGTTTATTTGTGATATGAGAAAATTGTTACTTGTTCTTTTTATTTGTTTTTCTTGTGTTGCTATCTCGCAAAACACACCTAAAATTATTACCGGTACTGTGTTTATAGATAGTATTGCTACACAAGATGTGCATATTATTAATAAAAAAATGGCCATTGGTGCGGTATCTAATGAAAATGGACGTTTTGAAATTTTAGCTGCAGAAAATAATACCTTATTAATTTCTCACCTTAACCTAGAGTATAAAGAGGTTACTATTACTAAAGAGCATATAAAGGCTAAAAACATTGTAATTTTTGTTGATAGTAAAACACACATGTTAGATGAGGTAGTGCTAGAAAGACAAAAAAGTATTTTAGAAATTGATAACGATATTCTTACCAATGCTCCTATTGTTAATGCAAAAACCCTAAAACTCCCCTATGCTAATGTTATACAACCAAAAGATGAAAAAACAGTAAAAATTCAATCGGGAGTAGCAATTAGTTTAACTGGCCTTATTAATGCTTTAAATGGAAAAAACAAGCTAAAAAAACAATTAAAAAAGGCAACTATTGAAGATAAAAATATTGAAAAAATTAGAAAGCACTTTACCGATGGCTTTTTTGTACAACAACTAAAAATAAAGAAAGAAAACATTAATCAGTTTTTGCAAGCGTGCATTTCAAAAGGAATTATAAACCTATATAATAAAGATAAAGTTTTAGAACTTACCGCTGTTTTAATTGAAAATAGTAAAACCTCTCCTTACCTATTAGAAAATGAAAATATAAGAGTTACCAAAAAATAATTGCATGATTAAACAACTACCCATCACACTTTTACTTCTTATCACATTAGGTGCTACTGCCCAGAAAAAAAGAAAGTTCTTATACGGGGTTTTAAATGATGAACTTGGTGTTATACCCAATGCTCATATTATCAACCTAAATACCCAACAAGGTACATTTAGTACCGATTTAGGTAAGTTTAGAATATTGGCAAAGCCAAACGATACCTTACAGGTTTCGTTTGTAGGATACGAAACTAAAAAAGTTAAGGTTACGAGTCTTCATTTTGGAATGGAAGAAAACGAAATTAAACTGATTAAAGTTCCTTTTGAATTAGATGAAGTGGAAGTAAAAAAACACAACTTAATAGGTTCACTTGCTATTGATGTTAAACAAACTCCTAAAGATATTGGTATGGAAAAAGCTAAAAAGGCTATTGATTTTTCTATGATTAATTTTCAAGACCCTATTATTATGCCTATTGATGAGATTGATAAAATGGGGGTTCCTAATATGAGAAAAGTAACTGACCCTACTGCTAAATTTGCTGGTGTTGGTACAGGATTTAGTTCTGGTCTTGATAAATACTCACAAGAGCTAAAAAGAACCCGAAAAACAATAAAATTTAAAGAAAGCTTTCCTAAAATGCTACTCTCAGAATTTGGAGAACATTTCTTTTATAAAGAACTTAACATACCTAAAGATAAGTATCTTCATTTTTTAGAATATTGTAATCCCTTAGGTATAGAAAAATTATATAAAGAAAAACAACTCTTAAAAGTGATTGCTATCTTACAACAAGAAAGTAAGAGCTATTTAAAAGTAATTAGTAATAACTAAACACATGAAAAATATACTCCCTTCAATTATTTGTCTGTTTTTTATAGTTAAAGCTACAGCGCAAGAAAGAAGAAAATTCTTTTACGCTACCATACAAGATGAAGTAAGTGCCGTTTCTAGCGCACATGTTATTAACCTAAACACTAAACAAGGAACCTTTACTAATAATAATGGTGAGTTTAGGATTTTAGCCAAAGTAAATGATACCTTACAAATTTCGTTTGTGGGCTATAAAACCAAAAACTTTGTAGTAAACATAAATAACTTCGGAATACAAGAAAGTTACATACAACTAAAAAAAGTACCTATTGAACTGGATGAAGTAGCAATAAAAAAACATAATTTACTCGGATATATTTCTTCTGACTCAAAACATATAAAATCTGAAAAAGAAATAAATGCTGAAACATTAAAGCTACCCTTTGCCGGTTCTAGAATACTTACTCCTGCTGAAAGAAGGCTCTATACCGGAATGGGAGGACGTCCCATGAAACTTGAAGGCCTAGGGTTTGTTTTATCTACAGATTATATTATTAATTCAATATCAGGAAGACTGAGAAAACTAAAAAACAATAAAGCCATTGAAGACAGAGAAAAAAGAATAGAAAATATACGTAACAACTACCATATAGTTATTGAGCATGAAATAAAAATACTAAAAGAGGATATTGACAGGTTCATCTACTTTGCCGAATCTGCCAATGACTTCAATACTCTTTATTTAAATAATGAAGTAGCAATGATTACATTTTTACAGCAAAAATCAGAAGAATTTAAAAAGCTAAATCCTAAAAAATACAATTAAAACACCTCTTCCCTATTTGGTTATTTAAGTTACGCTTTCTTAAAATATTTTGTACCTTTAGGTGTATACTAATCTAACCTTATAAAGTACCATGAAAAAAGTTCTAATAACCTTATTGTTTTTATCTCAATTAGTATTCTCTCAAGAAGAACGAAAAACACTTTTTGGAATTGTTTATGATGAAAACGGTGTGTTAGAAAATGCTCATATTGTTAACTTTTCAACAAACCAAGCAACATTTTCTAATGATAAAGGAGAATACAGACTTTTTGCCAGACCTACCGACTCTATAAGGTATAGTAGTATAGGTTATAAAACTATTTATGAAAAGCTTACCAAAGCAGATTTTAACACCTACAGAAAAAGAACTACCCTTGAAAAACAAGATTATGAACTAGATGAAGTTTTACTTAGAAACAACGAACTTTCAGGAGAGTTAGTTAAAGACCTTAAAAAAGTAAAACGTGATAAAAACTTAGAAATAGCAAGTAAAGCTACCGACTTTTCTAATGTTAACTATACTAATTATCACTCAGACGATTATATAAGCAAACATGTAAAGCCTAATGAGGTTAGAGTAGATCCTACTAAAGCTTTTGAAGGAATGGGTACTACCAATACATTTCCAGTAAAAGACTCAGAAAAACTATGGAAACTTCGTAAAGAATTAGCTTTTAAAGAAAGTATGCCTACAAAATTACTTAATGAATTAGGTGAAGACTTCTTTTTTGGTGAGCTTAAAATTCCTGTAGATAAATATTATCACTTTTTAGAATATTGTAATCCGTTAGGCATAGAAAAACTCTACCAAAACCGTGAAGTGTTAAAAGTGATTAAAATTTTTAGAAAAGAGCATACAGAATACCTTAAAATTATTGGAAAACACTAATTTGGCGCAATAATTGATTTTTAATCAACCATGAAGAAAGTTATCATCCTTTTATTAGTACTTCCATTACTACTATCATTTACCTTACACAAATACTATGTTGCGTTAACTGAAATTGAATACAGAGAAGATACTCAAAGTGTACAAATGATTATGAATGTTTTTATGGATGATATTGAACTTGCCATAAACAAAGATTATAACACCAATCTTAAAATTGCTACTAAAAATGAATTATCGTCTATTAATGAATATTACTATAAATACTTAAAAGCTCACTTTAAAATATTTATTAATAATGAAGAAAAAGCCTATAATTTTATAGGTAAAGAATATGATGGTAACATTGTTTACTTTTATTTAGAAATTGAAAATGTTTCACTCCCAAAAACAATAAAAGTAGAAAACGATATTTTAGTAGATCACTTCCCTGATCAACAAAACCTTATTAAAGCAACTGTTAAAAAAGAACGTAAAAGTTTGTTTTTATCGAGTGATAATGATAAAGGTTTGTTAAATTTTTAATAAACCTTCTTTTTTAGTAATAAGATTTCATTAACTTTCCGCTTATTTATTCAAAAACTAATAAGCATATAATGAGAAAATATTCTACGCTATTATTCTCGGCACTCTTTGTATCAGCTTCTTTATTTGCCCAAGAAGTTCCTAAAAAAGAACGCCAGCAAGGTCATACCGACCAAAACAAATTTCGACAATTAAAAGATGTATTAGCAACTCCTAACGATCAACGTACAGCATCAGGAGCGCCAGGTCATGCATACACGCAACAAAAAGTTGACTATGTAATGAGCTTACGTTTAGATGAAGCTACAGATAGATTATATGGAGACGAAGATATTACCTACCACAATAACTCTAAAGACCATTTAGAGTATTTATGGTTACAGTTAGATCAAAATATGAGAGCTCCAGATTCTAAATCGCCTTTAGCAGAATCTAAAGGAGCTAATGGTTTTCAAACTCCTGATAAGTTTGTGAGTGAAAACATGGACAAGCCAAAAGCATTCGGTTTTAATATTGAAGCTGTAAAATATGCTGACGGTAGAGATTTACCTCATACTATTAACCGTACTATGATGCGTATAAACTTACCTAAACCATTGGCACCAGGTGAAGTTTTTAAATTTAGAATTAAGTGGAACTACTTAATCAACAACTCTGTTGAAGATGGAGGTCGTTCTGGTTTTGAATCTTTCCCTGACGGAAATAAAAACTACACCATTGCTCAGTTTTTCCCAAGACTATGTGTTTATAATAATGTTGAAGGATGGCAAAACATGCAATTCTGGGGTCGTAGTGAATGGGCTTTAGAATTTGGTGATTACGATGTAAAAATTACAGTTCCTGCTGATCATATTTTAGAGGCTACAGGTGAATTACAAAACGAAAAAGAAGTCTTAACAAAAGAACAACGCAAGCGTTTTGAAAAAGCTAGAAAATCGTATAAAAACCCTGTATTTATTGTAACGCAGGCTGAAGCTGAAGCAAACGAGAAAGAAGGAACTACAAAAACTAAGACTTGGCATTTTAGAGCTAACCAAGTACGTGACTTTGCTTTTGCTTCGTCAAGAAAATATATTTGGGATGCAATGGCAGTAAACATCAACGGAAAAGATGTGATGGCTATTTCATTATATCCAAAAGAAGGAAATCCTTTATGGGAAGAGCATTCAACTCGTGTTGTTGCTAATACTTTAGAAGAGTATTCTAAAATGACTTTTGATTATCCATATTCTAAAGCTATTTCTGTACACGCAAAACGTCAAGGAATGGAATATCCAATGATTTGTTTTAACTATGGACGTCCAAATCCTGATGGAACGTATTCTGATAGAGTTAAAAACGGAATGATTGGAGTAATTACTCATGAGGTTGGTCATAACTTCTTCCCTATGATTGTAAATTCTGATGAGCGTCAGTGGACTTGGATGGATGAAGGGTTAAACTCTTTTGTAGAAATTTTAGCTGAATTAGATTACGATCCAAACTTTAATACTGGTAATTTACCTAAAGATATTGTTCGTTACATGAGTTTAGATCAGAATAAGTTAAGTCCAATTATGTCTCAAGGTGATTATGTACATAATTTTGGACCTAATGCTTATACTAAACCAGCAGCAGGTTTATATATGTTACGTCAAACAATTATGGGACCTGAATTATTCGACTACGCTTTTAGAACATACTCTAAAAGATGGATGTTTAAGCACCCTACTCCTGCTGATTTCTTTAGAACAATGGAAGATGCTTCTGGTATGGACTTAGATTGGTTCTGGAGAGGTTGGTTCTATACAACTGATTATACGGATATTGGAATTAAAGAGGTTAAGCCTTTATATTTAACCAATAAACCAAATGAAAAAACTAAGAAGTTACAACAACAATATCCTTCTTACTTTGCTCAATTAGGTAAATTAGTATACTTAACTACTGACAAAGAAAACGCTGATAAATCTGAAGTAGAAGCATACATCAAAGGGTTACCTTCTGATAAAAAAGCTAGCTTAAAAGATATTCCTAACTATATGTATCAAGTAGAGTTTGAAAAACCAGGAGGTTTAGTAATGCCTATTATTGTGGAGTTAACATATGCTGATGGTACTAAAAAACGTGAAACCTTCCCTGCTCAAATATGGAAGAAAGATGAACGTAAAGTATTCAGAGTATTTACTTCTTCACAAGAAATTAAAAGCATTGTTGTAGATCCTGATTTAGAAACTGCTGATATTGATACCTCAAACAACAGCTGGCCTAAACAAACAACAAACAAATTTGATGCTTTTAAAAACAAAGCAAAAAATTAATAAGGTTACAAAAACCTAGTCATAAAAAAAAGCAGCCTTAAAGGCTGCTTTTTTTAACTTATCATCTTAATTATTATTTACTAAATAACTTATTTACTTCTTCATAAGTAAGTAATTTAGAAACTGTCATAATATCTGGATCTCTGCTTACATATTGTTGAATTTGTAACATAACAACTCCATCAACCTTTGTATATTTTAACCAAATTACATCCCCGTTTGCTTTAATTTTATAAGGATCTCTTGGGTTTTCTTCAAAACCTTTTACGATTATTTGATGTAGTTTTTCTACATCATTATCTAAGTTTTTAAAAGAAAAATGAACATACTCGTGAATAGGATCGTTAATATTCTTATAATAAAAGTTATAAGCTTCGTTTCCTATTTTCTCTAAATAAACATACTCTATCTTTCCTACTATTTCAGTTTTAGTAGTTTCAATAAATTCAATTTGAGAATACGAAGCTACAGAGAATAAAAGACCTGTTAATAAAAGTAGTTTTTTCATAAAATTTAAGGGTTTAAATTTGATATTGTTTTTTAAGTTTTTAAATATAACTAAAACAACAACGTTTTTTACCTATAAAAAGTATTTTATCTTTTTAATTATCATCTAAGTTCTTTTCTTTTATCTGAACATTATTTACTATGGTAGCCTGTGTATAGACTAATAACACTCTATAAATCATTAAAAAAGAACAAAACAAGCAGCTTATTAATAGCTCAAAATATTTAAATATTTTTTATTTTGCAGTTCCTATTAATTCTTTAACTCCTCTAAAAAATCATGTTAAAACAAATTTCGTTTCTCTTCTTAGTATTTTTTACTTGTTTTGTTTCCTTCTCTCAAACAACAAAGAAGTATAGCGAGAGTGATTTAAAAGATTTTAAAAAAAAGTTTTACTTGAATAGAGAAATTGGCGTTGATAGCTCTCTATATTATATGAATAAGCTTTTACAAAGTGATAATGTTGCTTACAAGACTTTTGGATATGCTGCTACAGAATATTTAAAAGTAAGAGAAAAACAGCCTATAAACATTCCTTTTAAAGATAGTATAAATAAGTATCTACCCAAGATAGCCAAAACTAATAAAAACTTCTCTCTACTCTTTGACATCCATATATTATTAGGTAATTCTGATAAAAGAAAAAAGTTAATTAAATCTGCTTTACAAAATTATATAGCAGCTGAAAACTACGCTTTTTTAGCTAAAGATATTGAGCGAACTATTAAAATTAAAGGTAATATAGCGCTCATTTACCAAGATATGGGAGAGTTGGACAAAGCTCTTAATAAAGCAAAAGAAACTCTTGAACTTATAGAAATAAATAAAGACGCTCTTTCTAATAAATACTATAGTAGTAAGTATAAAAGAATGTTTAATGTTGCCGCTATTTATGCTACCTTATATAAAAATGATAAAAAGAAACAACAATATGCAGATTCTTCATTACATTACTATAATTCCATACTAAAAACAAAAGAGTTCAATCTTAACAGCTATTACACTGGTAAAGTTTATTATGGCAAAGGGACTATCTATACTTTAAAAGAAGAATACTCTAAAGCCAGTTCTTTCCTTGAGAAAAGCTTAGAATTATTTGAAAAAAGCAAATCACAATCATACTTGTATAAAGGTTATTATAATAATGCCTATAATTATTATATGTCTAATAATCTAAACAAAGCAAAAGAGAACTTTCTAAAGGTTTTAAAAATAAAAAAAGACACAATTCTAGATTACAATTATTTACACACACATTATTACCTTTCTAAAATTCACTCTAAGCAAAATAAAATAGACTCTGCTAAATATCATTTAAACACTTTTATTATTGATTATGAAAAACTTACTTCAAGAAAAAAACAGCAAATCAATGGAGCCTACAAGATAGATCTTGATAAAAAAATAAAAGAGTTAAAAGAATTAAAAGAATACATTGCTAACAAAAGTTTTTATTACAGAACAATTTTTATAATACTAATCCTTACTCTATTAATTATTAGTTTCCTAGTTTTTAAAAATTCTAAAGAAAAAAGAAAAGCTAATGAAAAATTAGATGAATTATTAGCTAAAATCTCAAAAAAAGAAAACTTAAATGAAAAATCTTTTTCATCATCTAATACCGTAAAAATAAAAGATGAACAACATCAACAAATTATTAACGGTTTATTAAAAATAGAGGAGAAAAAATACTTTTTAAAAGAAGAGTTTAACCTGTATAATGCGGCAAAAAAAATAGGTACTAATACTACCTACCTATCAAAAATCATTAAAGATTATAAAAAAATGAGTTTTAATGATTATACAAATGAGTTACGAATTAATTATATTATTGGAGTATTAAGTAATGACAAGAAAGTGAGATCTTATACAACTCAAGCCATTGGAGAAATAGCTGGATACAAGAACTCTAAGTCCTTTACTCGAATTTTTAAAAAACATATAGGTATAACTCCTTATCAATTTATAGAAAAAATTAATAAAGAGTTATAGTGTTGTAATTATTTTAAATACTAAAAACTTTGTACTCATAGCATTTATCTTTACTGTCCTCTCCAGGAGGTGGAGGTAAACAATCTTCTTCTCCATCTGTATCAGGTCCACCAAATACTTCTGTGTTTGGTTTTGCAATTGGGTCTCCTGCAAATATTTTAAATTTTTCTTCTGATGTTAATTCATACTTCATTAACGACTCAATAGATAAGCATTTCATAAGTTTTAATTTTTCTGTTTAGGTAAAGTTACTTTTTTTATCAGTTCTTTTTCACTTACACATACATCACTCCAAAACAAAACAACAAACAACTCATAAACAAATACTTAAACACTTTTTTATAGTGCTATTTTTTTAAAATAGTACCTACTTTTTTCTTAAATAGTCACTTAATATGCTTCTTTTCCTCTCCTAATCTCCCAATATTTGTGATACATAATTCTTAAATGCGGAACCTGAAAAGCATATAATAGAGTAAGGAAAATTAAATTAATTAACCATGTTAAAATCAATTTCAAGCTTAGGAAATGTTTTGAATAAGTCAGAACAAAGAGAAGTTAATGGAGGTCAAATTGTATGTCCTAGAGGAACTTATTTAAAATGTGACTGGATAAGATGCTGGTGTGAGCCAGAATATACTGAAAAACCTTTTGAAGATTTTGATCATTAAAAACAAATAACTAAAACTAATCAATCATGTTAAAATCAATTGCAAACTTAGGAAACGTTTTGAACAAATCAGAACAAAGAGAAATCAATGGAGGCCAAATAACTTGCCCTAGAGGTCAAGTATTAAGGTGTAACTGGTTAGGTTGCTGGTGTGAGTTTGAGTATGCTGAAGAACCTCTTGAAGACTTTGATCATTAAAAAGTTAATACCTAAAATCTATTAATTATGTTAAACTCAATTTCAAAATTAGGAAATGTTTTGAATAAATCAGAACAAAGAGAAATCAATGGAGGAGCTATAAAATGCCCGCCACATACAAGATATGTATGTTTAGGTGTAGCTCCATTAGTGTCTTGTTGGTGTCAGCCATTTGCACTTCCAGGTGACGAAATAGCTACTATGTAATCAAGTAACTTGTTAAAATTAAAAAGCCACTTATATCTTAATAAGTGGCTTTTTTTATAAACTATACAAGTTTCTTAGCATTCTTAACTTTTTGTTTGGTAAGTGCAATATCAATTACCTCACTCATATCGGTTACATAATGGAATGTTAATCCTTTTAAGTAACTTTCTTTTATCTCTTCTATATCTTTTTTATTATCAGCACACAAAATAATTTCTTTGATGTTAGCTCGTTTTGCAGCCAATATTTTTTCTTTAATACCTCCAACTGGAAGTACTTTTCCACGTAACGTAATTTCACCTGTCATAGCTAATTTATTTTTCACTTTACGTTGCGTAAATAAAGATACTAAAGAAGTTAGCATAGTAATACCAGCACTCGGTCCATCTTTTGGAGTTGCTCCTTCTGGTACGTGAATGTGTACATCATACTTATCTAATACTTCAGGGTTTATTCCAAACTCCTCCGCATTAGATTTAATATACTTCATTGCAATTGTTGAAGATTCTTTCATTACCGTACCTAAGTTACCCGTAATTGAAAGGTTACCTTTTCCTTTAGAAAGAATAGATTCAATAAATAAAATATCTCCTCCAACACTTGTCCAAGCCAATCCAGTAACTACTCCTGCCACATCATTACTTTCATATTTATCACGTTCTAAACGTGCAGGTCCTAAAATAGTTTCTATATCTTCATTTGTTAAAGCAACATTATACTCCTCCTCCATTGCTATAGATTTTGCAGCGAAACGAACTACTTTTGCTACTTGTTTCTCTAAACCACGAACTCCAGATTCTCTTGTATATCCTTCTACTATTTTCTCAATTTGCTTTTTACCTACTGTTAAATGCTCTTTAGATAATCCGTGCTCTTTTAATTGCTTAGGAAATAAGTATTTTTTTGCTATTTCTACTTTTTCTTCAATAGTATAGCCTGTAACATTAATAATTTCCATACGATCTCTCAATGCCCACGGAATTTGATTAATGTTATTAGCTGTAGCAATAAATAATACCTTAGAAAGGTCGTACCCTACTTCTAAATAATTATCATAAAACGATGTATTTTGCTCTGGATCTAAAACTTCTAACATAGCAGAAGAAGGATCTCCTTGATGACTTTGACTTAACTTATCAATTTCATCTAATACAAACACTGGGTTTGAAGTCCCTGCCTTTTTAATATTTTGAATTAAACGACCTGGCATCGCTCCTATATAAGTTTTACGGTGTCCACGAATTTCAGCTTCATCACGTAAACCACCTAAAGACATACGTACATATTTACGTCCTAGTGCTTCAGCAACCGATTTACCAAGCGATGTTTTACCAACTCCTGGAGGTCCATATAAACAGATAATAGGCGATTTCATATCACCTCGTAACTTAAGAACAGCCAAATGTTCTATAATACGTTCTTTTACTTTCTCTAATCCGAAATGATCTCTATCTAAGATTTTTTCAGCTCTTTTTAAGTCAAATTTATCTTTTGAATACTCTCCCCAAGGTAACTCCAACATTAACTCTAAATAGTTACGTTGAACACCATATTCGGCCATTTGAGGATTCATACGTCTTAAACGGTTTAACTCTTTTTCAAAAGTTTCTCCAACCTCTTTATTCCATTTCTTTGACTTTGCCTTAGCACGCATTTCATCTAGCTCTTGCTCATGAGAAACACCACCTAACTCATCTTGAATGGTTTTTAATTGTTGGTTTAAATAATATTCACGTTGTTGCTTATCTAAATCAGAACGTGTTTTAGACTGAATATCATTACGCAACTGTAGTTTTTGAAGCTCTTTATCTAAGTTTTTTAACGTTAGTAGCGCACGCTCTTTTAAATTGTCTTTTTCCAACAACACTTGTTTTTGCGATACGCTTAACTCCATATTTGATGAAATAAAATTCACCAAAAATGAACTTGATTGAATATTTTTTATCGCAAACGACGCCTCTGAAGGTAACATAGGGTTTTCTTTAATAACCTCTAATGCTAAATCTTTAATTGATTCAATAATAGCATCAAACTCTTTTTGATCATCAATTTCTCGCTCATCAACTGCTTCTTTTACTTTAGCCTTTAAATAAGGTTCTTCTTGTATAACTTCTTCAATCTCGAAACGTTTTTTACCTTGAATGATTACAGTTGTATTACCATCAGGCATTTTTAACACACGTAATATTTGTGCAACCACACCTGTTTGATAAATATCATCTATTCCTGGATCTTCTACTTCACTATCTTTTTGCGCTACTACTCCTACAACCTTATCTCCCTTGTTAGCATCTTTAATTAACTGAATAGACTTATCTCTACCTGCAGTAATTGGAATTACAACTCCTGGAAATAAAACTGTATTACGTAATGGAAGAATTGGTAACTCTTCTGGAATACTTTCTCTATTTATTAACTCTTCATCTTCTGGTGTTAGTAATGGAATTAACTCCGAATCTTCATTAAAAACATCTTGAAGCGACAAATTGTCTAAATGTAATATTTTTGATTTACTCATATCTTATTTATTCTGTCATAGTGGCACTTTTCATCTTTTTATTGAAAGAAAACCACTTTTTAAAAACCTTAATCAACTGATAAACAAAAGAATACAAAACACCTTATGTCTATCGCACCAAGTATAATTCAATTCCTATGCCAACGAAAGTTATAAATAACTTAATTTGTAACTTATTTTATTTTGAGTCGTCTCATTAGTATAATATTTCAACAAAAACTAACCAAAAAATGAAATTTAAATTTTTAATTCTTTCACTTACCTTATTACTAATTAGCTGTAGTTCTAAAACAAACTCTCCAGAGTTTATAGAAAAAGTAACCGGGCGATATTATTTTAATGCTGATGAAATTATAGAAGTTACTTTTAATGAAGATAATAATTTACTTATAAAATGGCGTAATCAAGATTTAGAACCTTTAAAAGTAAACGATTCTTCTTTTTACGTTAGAGAGTTAAATGAAAAGTTAATTTTTAACACCTCTGAGAACAAAATAGAGTTAGCAGAAAAAAGAGAACATGATGGTGAAAAATATGTTTTTAAAAAGTTAAAAAAAGGAGAAAAAACACCTAGTGAGTATTTAACAGAAGGTAACTTTGAAGCTGCTTTAAAAGGTTATAAAGCTATTAAAGAAAAAGATAGTTTAAATCCTGTAATTAGAGAGAGAAACTTAAACAGATTGGGTTATCAATATCTTAGAAAAGATGAGTTTGAAAATGCTATTAATGTTTTTAAAATAAATATTGAATTATACCCTAATAGCTCTAATACCTATGATAGTACTGCTGATGCTTATACTAAAATGAAAGATACTATAAAAGCTATTGAATACTATAAAAAAGCACTAGCTATCAATCCTGAAAATAGTAGTTCTAAACGAAATTTAGAAAAACTAACTTCAAAAAAAGAAGAGTAATGGAAAAGTTAAAATATCCTATTGGTAAACCTGAAATTCCAAATAACATTTCTTCTAAAAATATTGCTAAATGGATTGAAACTATAGAAGACTTTCCAAAAAGACTGAATAAGTTAGTTTCTGATTTATCCGAAGAACAATTAGATACTCCGTACAGAGAAGAAGGTTGGACAATTAGGCAAGTGATACATCACTGTGCTGATAGTCATCATAATTCTTATACTCGCTTTAAATGGGCTTTAACAGAAGATAAACCAGTTATTAAAACTTATTTTGAAGATCGTTGGGCTGAATTATTTGATTCCAAAACTGCTCCTATTCAACTTTCGTTAGATACTCTAAAGGCATTACATGCCAAATGGGTTTACTTCATGAAAGGTTTAACTGAAGAAGACTTAAACAAATCGTTTATCCATCCTGACGGAAATGAAGAAGTTGGCTTAAAAGAAAATATTGGAATTTATGCTTGGCATTGTAACCATCACTATGCGCATATTGAACAATTATTAATCAGGAAGAATTGGCTACAAATAAACAATGTTTAAAGAGAAACTTTTACATACTATCACTTCTTTTATTGAAGAAATAGGTATTGGTATCATTTATCAAAAACTTGATGAGCCTTGCTTTTTACCTGGATTAAAATTATATAAAGGGAATATTTTAGTGGATAAAAACAAGTTACAATATCCTGGTGATTTATTACATGAAGCTGGGCATATAGCTACCACTTTACCTGAACAAAGACTTCTTATTGGTACTCCTGAAATGCCTGAAAATTGGCCCAGTGATGGCGACGAAATAGCCACTGTTATATGGTCATATGCTGCTTTGCATAAACTGAATTTAGCTCCAGAAATTGTTTTTCATGAAAACGGCTATAAAAACCAATCCAAATGGCTTATAGAACAATTTGAAAACAAAAATTACATAGGTTTACCTTTACTAGAATGGATGGGACTTTGTCATCAAAATAGCAAAGAAGATTCTTCTCACTTGACTTTTCCGAACATGATAAAATGGCTTCGTTAACCTTACAGTAAAATCAACAGAGCAATACCTACAAACACTACAATTTGTGCCCACTTTAAGTATATTCCTACTTTATTATGCTGTTTAATATAATCAGAAATTTTTCCTGCCAAAATAGCAATGGAAGAAAATATTAAGAAAGATGTCAAAATGAATAATCCTCCTAGTACATAAAACTGGAGTACGTTTGACAAGCTGTCAGAAAACAAAAACTGTGGGAAAAACGCCAAAAAGAAAATTGTAACCTTGGGGTTTAGCACATTCATCCAAAAACCTGTTTTGAATAATTGTAGTGTTGATTTTTTCTCAACATTTTCAGTTGAAAAAGCAATATTAGCATCACTTTTATACACTTGAAAAGCTAAGTACAGTAAATACCCTGCTCCAAATAACTTGATAATGAAAAATAAGTTCGGGTTTTGTTTTATGATTTCTGATACTCCAAAAGCCACCAAAGTTGTATGAATTATACATCCTGTCATTAAACCAGCAACCGTAGCTAATCCATATTTTTTACCATTAACAATACTTTGTGTTAACACAAAAATATTATCAGGTCCAGGTGAAATAGCTAAGGTAGCGGTAGCAAAAACAAAAGAAATAAGGGTTTCTAGCATAAATTAACTTTCAGCTAAAATAGCTTTATTGATTCTTTTTACCAAGCTTGGTCCTTCATAAATGAATCCTGTATAAATTTGTACTAGATCTGCACCTGCATTTAGCTTATCTAAAGCATCTTTTTCAGAATGGATACCTCCTACTCCAATAATAGGAAATGCTTTATTAGAATTATCCGTTAAGTATTGAATCACTCTTGTGCTTCTATCTTTAACCGGTTGTCCACTCACCCCTCCATTACCTATTTCTTGTAAGCGTTCTTTAGATGCTTTTAAATTATCTCTATTTACTGAAGTATTCGACGCTATCACTCCATCAATTTTAGTTTCAGCAACCAACTCAATAATTTCATCAAGCTGTTGGTTGTTCAAGTCTGGAGCAATCTTTAATAGAATTGGTTTTTGTACTGTTTCAGCGTTGTTTAACTTTTGAACTTCAGTAATTAGTTCCTTTAAGTAATCAGCATCTTCAAGTTTTGCATGACTAGATACATTTGGACAACTAACATTTAGTACAAAATAGTCTACATACGGATGTAATCCTTTAAAACAGGCTACATAGTCTTCAGTATAATTTTCAGGAGCTGTATTCGTATTCTTACCAATATTTCCTCCAATAATTATTTTTCCTTTATTCTTTTTTAATTGTTCAATTGCTGCTTCTAAACCTTCATTATTAAAACCCATTCGGTTTATGATTCCTTTATCATTTTTTAAACGAAATAAGCGTTTTTTCGGATTTCCTGCTTGACCTTTTGGTGTTACGGTACCTATTTCAACAAAACCAAACCCAAAATTAGCCAGCTCATTGTACAACACTGCATTCTTATCAAACCCAGCCGCTAACCCTACAGGGTTTTTAAAAGTTAAACCAAATAAGTTACGCTCTAATTTTTTATCGTTTACTTGATATATTCCTCTAAAAATAGATGGCACTCCTGGTATCTTCGATAAAAACTTTACCAATGAAAATGTAAAATGATGAATCTTTTCAGGATCAAAAAGAAAAAAAATTGGACGAATAAGTAATTTGTACATCAGTTTATTTTAGTTTGTCTTGTTTGTTAAATATAAAAAAAGCTCCAAAAATGGAGCTTCTGAATTATCGTAATACAGCATCTAAACTCTTTTCGAATGTTTGCTGTAGCTTCTGCATTATTTTATCTATCTGTTTATCTGCCAATGTTTTGTTTTCATCTTGTAAAAC
Source organism: Tenacibaculum sp. DPLXC6 (assembly GCF_056815515.1). NCBI lineage: Bacteria > Pseudomonadati > Bacteroidota > Flavobacteriia > Flavobacteriales > Flavobacteriaceae > Tenacibaculum > Tenacibaculum sp. DPLXC6. Next base: position 344,808 of record NZ_CP141806.1, on the reverse strand, counting down.
AAAACTTACTGCATACGATTTTTTACCCTCTGGTAATTTATCTCCTTCGTATACATCAAACAAATCTACTTCTTTTAAAAGCTTTCTTTCTGATTGAAATGCTAAGTTATAAATTTCTTTGAATTCAACTTTATTATCCAATAACAAGGCTAAATCACGCTTTACAGCTGGAAATTTAGGTAAATCAGCTACTTTTATTTTTTTCTTACCAACTAAACCTAAAATGTTTTGCCAGTTAAAATCAGCAAATAATACTTCTTGTTTAATTGAAAATTCTTTTAAAATTGTTCTTTTAACAACTCCTAACTCTACTAATTTAGTTTTCCCTAAGCTTAACGTAATTCCTTCAGAAAACACATCTGATTTTGTTGGAGTAGTCTTTAATTTATCAATTCCTAAACGACTTAATAAAGCTGTTACAACTCCTTTAACATAGAAGAAGTCTGATGCTTGTGAAGCAACTTTCCAGCTATCTTGTGTTCTATTTCCTGTAACAAACAATGTTAAATGCTTGTCTTCTTGGTATCCACTTTCATATTTATGATATGTCTTACCGAACTCATAAAACTTTAATGAATTATTCTTTCTATTGATATTGTAAGCAACTGACTCTAAACCACTAAATAGTAACGACTGACGCATTACTTTTAAATCATTACTCAATGGATTAAGCATTTCAACATTAAAGTCAGCGTTTAAGTTATCAGATAACTCAATATAATCAGCTTTCGTTAACGAATTAGCCATAGTTTCATTAAAACCTATCGACGTTAACTGGTCAGCTACAATGTTTTCAATCTTAACATTTTTATCACTATCAAAAGAAATTGATGTGTTTAGTTTATGAGAAAACTCTATGTTATTATACCCATAAACACGTAAAATCTCTTCTATAATATCCGACTCACGTTGTACATCTACTCTATAAGAAGGTACCACTAACCCTAAACCTGCCTCAGTAACACTATTTATTTTAATATCTAGTGAAGCTAAAATCTTTTTTATAGTTTCTTTCGGTATTTCTTGACCTATTAATTTATATGCATTATCAAACGATAAGAATACCTCAAAATCTTCCACCTTTACTGGGTAAAAATCTAAAATATCAGAAGACATTTTTCCTCCTGCATATTCTTCAATTAATAAAGCAGCACGCTTTAAAGCATATTTTGTCGTATTAATATCAATTCCTCTTTCGAAACGGAAAGAAGCATCCGTATTTAATCCGTGACGTTTTGCTGTTTTTCTAACCGATACTGGATTGAAGTAAGCACTTTCTAAGAAAATAGAAGTTGTATGTTCTGTTACACCTGATTTTGCTCCTCCAAACACACCTCCAATACATAACGGATTATCATCCGCATCACAAATCATAATATCTTCAGAAGATAACTCTCTTTCTACATCATCTAAAGTAGTAAATTTTGTTCCTTCCTCTAAAGTTTTTACTACTACTTTGCCTCCTCTAATTTTAGAAGCATCAAAAGCATGTAATGGCTGTCCTAATTCGTGTAATACGTAATTTGTAATATCTACGATATTATTCTTAGGAGTCAACCCAATTGCTTTTAACCTATTTTGAATCCACTCTGGTGATTCTTTTACTTCTACATCAGTAATGGTTATACCACAATAACGAGGAGCTAAATCTTTATCTTCAATTTCGATATCGATTTTGTGAGTACGCTCATCAACATGAAAATCTGATACTGATGGAGAAATTAATTCAATATTAGTTCCTTGCTGAATTAATCCAGCTCTTAAATCACGTGCAACACCGTAATGGCTCATTGCATCCGCACGGTTTGGTGTTAAACCTATTTCAAAAACGTGGTCTGTTTCAATATTAAAAACTTCTGAACAAGGAGTACCTGGTACTAAGCTTTCATCTAAAACCATAATTCCGTCATGACTTTGTCCTAAACCTAATTCATCTTCAGCACAAATCATTCCGTGACTCTCTTCTCCTCTAATCTTTCCTTTTTTGATTTTAAAGCCTTCTCCTTTTTCATCATACAACATGGTACCAACAGTAGCCACAGGTACTTTTTGACCTGCTGCAACATTTGGTGCACCACATACAATTTGCACAGGGTTACCATCTCCTAAATCAACAGTAGTAACTTTTAACTTATCTGCATTTGAATGCTTTTCACAAGTTTTAACTTCACCTACGACAACTCCTTTAAGGCTTCCTTTAATACTCTCTACAGTTTCTATTCCTTCAACTTCAAGACCTAAATCAGTCAATAACTCACCTGTTTTCTCAGCCTCCCAGTCTGTTTGTAAAAATTGTTGTAACCAATTGTATGATATCTTCATAATCAATCTCTAATTTTAGCGTGCAAATTTACGCAAAATAAAGGAAAAACTATAAACTAGTTATCTACAAAAGATATACGATTGATTATTAACCTTTTGGTAACATTGGAAAATTATATTTTTTATTGATTTGTAACGAGTTAACAAAATTTTAACATTTCAAGAAAATATTATGAAACATAAACTACTCTTCTTTTTTTTGATAGTATCTCTATCAGTTTTTTCACAGATTCCATCATACTATAATGATGTAAATTTAAATTTATCGGGTTCTGCTCTAAAAAATGAACTAGCAACAAAAATTATTAATACACATACCACTAACTTATCATATACTCCTGGTGTGTGGAACGCTTTAAAACAAACCGATTTAGATCCTAACGATCCTAGTAAAGTTTTATTAATTTACGGATATAGTGACACTGACGGTAATTATGTTACTGACAGAACTAGAGACAAGGATGCTAACGGTGGTACTGCTGGTACACAATGGAACAGAGAACACGTATATGCTAAATCATTAGGAAACCCTAATTTAGGAACTTCTGGTCCTGGAGCAGATGCGCATCATTTAAGAGCTGCTGATATTTCTTTCAACTCTCAAAGAAGTAGCAAAAAATTTGCGGATGGTTCTGGTAATGCTGGTAGTGTTTCTGGTGGCTGGTACCCTGGTGATGAATGGAAAGGTGATGTTGCCCGTATGATGATGTATATGTATTTACGTTACGGTAATCAATGTTTACCTACTGGTGTTGGTACAGGAGCTACTATGACTTCAGACTCTAACATGCTTGCTTTATTTATTCAATGGAATGTAGACGATCCTGTATCTGACTTTGAAAAACAACGTAATCCTATTTTAGAAGGAATTCAAGGAAATCGTAATCCTTTTATTGACAACCCTGCTTTTGCTACTGAAATTTGGGGAGGCCCTCAAGCTGAAGATTTATTTGGAGGAGGTAGTGGTTCTGACACCCAAGCTCCTACTGCTCCTACTAACTTATCTGCTTCTAACATTACTGAAACTACAGTTGATTTAACTTGGTCAGCTTCTGCAGATAATATTGGTGTTTCAGGATATGATGTATATAATGGAGCTGCTAAAATAGCCACAACCTCTTCAACTTCTTATACTGTTATAAATTTAACAGCAGCTACTAATTATACTTTTTCTGTAAAAGCCAAAGATGCAGCAGGTAATGAATCTACTTCTAGCAATTCAGTTTCTGTAACAACTAATACTAGTTCAGGTGGAGGAAACGGAACAGCAACAGATTTATTAATTTCTGAATATGTAGAAGGTTCTTCAAACAATAAAGCTATTGAAATTGCTAATTTTACTGGAGCTACTGTAAACTTATCTGGATATTCATTAAAAAAAGCTGCTAATGGTGGCGGGTGGACTAATACTTTAACTTTAAGTGGCCAATTAACAAATGGAAATGTTTATGTAATCGCTAATAGTAGTGCTTCTAGCACAATACTTAACAAAGCAGACAGAACAGATACAGGTGTAATTTCTTTTAACGGAAACGACGCTGTTGGTTTATTTAAAGGAAGTACCCTTATCGATTTAATTGGAGATCCTAATAGCTCTTCTACATTTGCGCAAGACAAAACAATGCAAAGAAAATCTTCTGTTACATCTCCTAACAGTTCTTATACAACTTCTGAATGGGATATCTTAGCTAAAGATACATTTAGCGGCTTGGGAAACCACAACATTAATGGCGGATCTACTACTCCAGACACTACTGCTCCATCAACCCCTACTAACGTTGCTGCTTCTATCATAACACAAACTTCTGTTAACCTAAGTTGGACAGCATCAACAGATGATACTGGTGTTACAGGATATGAAGTATATCAAGGAAACACAAAAATAACAACTGTTACTGCAACAAGCTATTCTGTAAGTGGGTTAACAGCTTCAACAAGCTATACATTTTCTGTAAAAGCAAAAGATGCTGCTAATAATATTTCTTCAGCTAGTAATACAGTAAATGTAACAACTTTAGCAAACACAGTTTCTTACTGTAGCACTAAAGGGAATAACGTAAATTATGAATGGATTGACAATGTTGCTATCGGAGGAATTTCAAATACTACTGGCGCTAATAGTGGATATGCAGACTTTACGTCTTTAACTGGTAATTTACCTTACGGAAGTAACACTATAGTTGTGAGTGCAGGTTTTTCTAGCTCTTCTTATACTGAATATTGGAAAGTTTGGATTGACTTCAACCAAAACGGAACTTTTGAATCTTCTGAAGAAGTTGTTAGTGGCTCTTCATCTAGCTCTGGTAATTTATCATATAATTTTTCTGTACCTACCTCTGCTTTAGCAGGCGCTACAAGAATGCGTGTATCAATGAAATGGAATGCAGCTCCTTCACCTTGTGAAACTTTTTCTTATGGTGAAGTTGAAGATTATACGGTAAACATAGGTGCTAGCGCAAAAGGATTAGGAGACAGTAATATTACTATTGATGGAAAGTTAGGAAATGAAGCTTCTATCTTTGATGCTAGTGTTTTACCAAACCCTAGTGTAGATTTTGTAAAAATTAAATTAGCAGATGACAGAAATGCTACTTTTAAAGTTACAACCTTAACAGGTCAACAAGTTTTAACAGGAAAGGTTACTCATAACAATCTTAACATTTCAAGCTTAAATAACGGAATTTATATTCTTGAAGTAAACGACGGTCAAAAATCATTTACTAAAAAGATTATCAAAAAATAGTTTATAGCTATAGAACACAAAAAGAGCTTCCAAAATTGGAAGCTCTTTGTTTTTTATACGATTTAAAAGACTAAACTTCAATTGTAGTTTTTGATTCTTTTGAAGAAAACACATAAGTATATAACCACATAAGAGTAAATGTCGGTACAACATCTAACCCAGGCATAGCTTCTTCAATAAAAGCAATGGCTCCTGCTACTTTACCTTTATTTCCTTTATACATTTTTGTCATTATATACGCAGATGCTGGTGCCCAAACAATATCAGACAATTCTCCAAGCCCAGGTATTAAATAAGATACATACCCAATAGCGTCAAACAATAAACTTAATGCTAGTTTTTGGTACTTTTTTTCTTTATTCATTTAGTATTAAATTAATTCCACACTTAACAAATCAAAATTCAAGCCAAAATTTATAACTTTTATCTTGTAAATTGATAAGTTTGTCCTAAAATACTAAAAACGAATGACTTTTTCTGATTTTATCAATCAAATAGAAAGATTGCAGCAAAAGCAACTGGGTGGTTTAACATCTCAATTTAAATTAGCTCCAAAGTTAAGAACACGTTTTTCAGAAGAATTAATACAAAGTAAAAACCCTAGAAAAGCAGCTGTTTTAGCGTTATTTTATCCTGACAATAATAACCAAACACGTTTTTTACTTACTGAAAGAGCCAGCTATAATGGAGCGCATTCATCACAAATAAGTTTTCCTGGAGGTAAGTTTGACAAAGAGGATAATAACCTAAAAACAACAGCTTTACGTGAAACTTTTGAAGAAGTTGGTGTACACTATAAATCTATTGAAATAATACGACAAACTTCAGACGCCTATATTCCTCCTAGTAATTTTTTAGTAGCTCCATTTATAGGTATTTCAGAAAAAACACCTCATTTCACTCCAAACGAAGAAGTTGCAGAAATTATTGAAGTTTTATTAGCTGATTTATTAGACGATTCAAACTTAACTTCAGTAGAAATGGAAACCTCATACATGAAAAATATTGAGGTACCATGCTTTAAATTAAACGATTACATTGTGTGGGGTGCAACTGCCATGATGCTTTCAGAAATTAAAGATTTATTTAAATAGTTTTTTTTATGGTTTTCTTTTGTAATTTAGCATTTACACTAATAAAACCTGATTATAAAAATGCCTTTATTTAAAAGGAATCCTTTTGGACATATATTGTTCATTAAAAGATTTTTAATACAAGTTCTCGGAGTTATTTCTCACGGACGTTACCGTAAGTTTAATGACCTACAAATAGAGGGAATGGATGTTTTAAGAAGTCTCCCCGACCAAAAAGTACTATTTATTTCTAACCATCAAACTTACTTTGCCGATGTAGCAGCTATGTTTCACGTATTTAATGCTGCTTTGAAAGGTAGAGACGACAATATTAGAAACGTAGGATATTTATGGAAACCTAAATTAAACATTTATTATGTTGCTGCAGGTGAAACCATGCGTTCTGGGTTACTTCCTAAAATTTTTGCTTATGTAGGTTCTGTTTCTGTTGAAAGAACTTGGAGAAGCGCTGGTAAAGATGTAAACAGACAAGTAAAAATGTCTGACATTTCTAATATAGGAAAAGCATTAGATGATGGTTGGGTAATTACCTTTCCACAAGGTACAACTACCCCTTTTAAGCCTATTCGCCGTGGTACAGCTCATATTATTAAAACCTACAAACCTATTGTAGTTCCTATAGTAATTGACGGGTTTAGACGTTCTTTTGACAAAAAAGGGTTGATGATAAAAAAACGTAACGTACTACAATCTATGGTTATTAAAGAGCCTTTAGAAATTGATTACGAAAATGAAGATGTAGCTAGCATTGTTGAGAAAATTGAATATGCTATAGAGCAACATCCATCTTTTTTAAAGGTGTTAACACCTAAACAGCTTCAAGAACAAGAAGAATTCATTGAAAAAAGACGTTTTTGGGGAGCTGATAAACCTAAAGAAAAAGAAAAGAAAGATTAATAACATTAAAATTAACGTTTAAGTTATGGCTGATAAATCTATTTTAAATAAAAAGTCGATAGACTTCTTAGAAAAATATTTAAATAATGCTGCTCCTACTGGATACGAATGGGAAGGGCAAAAAATATGGATGGACTATTTAAAACCTTATGTTGACGAGTTCATTACAGACACTTATGGTTCTGCTGTAGGAGTTATAAATCCTGATGCTAAATATAAAGTAGTTATTGAAGGACATGCTGATGAAATTTCTTGGTATGTAAATTATATTTCTGATGACGGGTTAATTTATGTAATCCGTAACGGAGGTAGCGACCACCAAATTGCTCCTAGTAAAATTGTAAACATTCACACAAAAAATGGAATTGTAAAAGGTGTTTTCGGATGGCCAGCAATTCATACACGTAATAAAGCAAAAGAAGAAGCTCCTAAACCTGATAATATTTTTATTGATTTAGGATGCGCTACTAAAGAAGAAGTAGAAAAACTAGGTGTGCATGTTGGTTGTGTTATTACATATCCAGATGAATTCCATATTTTGAATGGAAATAAGTTTGTTTGTCGTGCATTAGACAACCGTATGGGTGGGTTTATGATTGCTGAAGTAGCTCGTTTACTACACGAAAACAAGAAAAAATTACCTTTCGGACTGTATATTACAAACTCAGTTCAAGAAGAAATTGGTTTACGTGGTGCACAAATGATTACTGAAACCATTAAACCTAATGTTGCTATTGTTACCGATGTAACTCATGACACTACTACACCTATGATTGACAAGAAGAAAGAAGGTCATTTAGAGTTAGGTAAAGGTCCTGTAGTAGCCTATGCTCCTGCTGTGCAACAAAAATTAAGAGATTTAATTATTGATACTGCCGAAGCTAACAAAATTCCTTTCCAACGCTCTGCCTTATCAAGAGCTACAGGAACTGATACTGATGCATTTGCATATAGCAATGGCGGTGTTGCTTCTGCTTTAATCTCTTTACCATTACGTTACATGCACACTACCGTTGAAATGGTACACCGTGAAGATGTTGAAAACGTAATTAAAATGATTTACGAAAGTTTATTAAAAATTGAAGACGGAGAAAACTTCTCTTATTTCAAATAATAAAAATAATTAAACGTCATTACTTCCCTGTAATGACGTTTTTTTTACCAACCTCTTATGGATGAATTAATAGATATTGTTGACGAAAACGGAAACTACACAGGAAAAACCTGCTTAAAATCCGAAGCTCACAAAAATGGCTACTTCCACCCTACTATTCATATTTGGTTATATACTCCAGATCAACAAATACTACTTCAAAAAAGAGCATTAACAAAAAAAGTGTTTCCTGGTTTATGGGATATTTCTGTAGCAGGACATATAGCCGCTGGTGAAGACATTAAAATTGCTGCTATCAGAGAAATTAAAGAAGAAATAAGTTTTGATATTCTTTCTGAACACTTGCATAAAATAGGTACACGAAAGCACATGGTAAATCATCCTAATGGAATTATCGATAATGAGTTTCATCATGTATTTATTGCAGAATTAACTGTTTCTGTTGAAGATTTAACTCTTCAAAAAGAAGAAGTTGCCGAACTTAAGTTATTTCCTTTAGAAACAATTCTACATACCAAAAACTACAAAAACGTACTACTTCCCCAATATCAAGACTATTATTCGTTTGTACATAGCCAAATTGTAAAAAAACTTAGTATATTATAGTATCTAATTTCATTTAAGATGAAACAGTTACTATTCTTTTTATTTGTTTGTATACTTCAATCCTGTGTCTCTAAACAATATTTAAAAAAGCATAGTTTTTCAAGTGATATTAAGAGCTTGATAAAAGAGACATATGTAATAGAAAACGATCAAAAAAAGTTAATTCAAACAAAAAAACTATATTTTACTAAAAACGGACGTGTAAAATCATCAAAAACCACTGATAACCTAGGCAATATTATCGAACAAACCGAAAAACGTCTTTGGTTTGAAAAACGCTCTTATCCAAATAAACTTCCTTATTACTGTAAAACACGCTGGAAACCAAAACAACGAGAGCGCATCAGTTGTTACACCCAAAAACAGTATAAGCAAAATGAAGTCATTGCTTATTATACTCAAAAAGGATTAATTGATAAGATAGTAGATAATTTCTCTACGTTTTATACACATCAATACCAATACACAGATGGTCAACTTTCAAAAATTGTGGTTACTGATAAAGACAACAATCTTGTAAATACAATCAAGTTTGAATGTCTCTCTAAAGACTACAAAGGAAACTGCCTTAAACAAAAGAAAGAGTCTACAAGTTCAGATATTATAAATATTATATCTTTTACATTCACCTATCAATAGTCTTACTTAAAATTAGATAGAGTACGTTTAAACTTAAATAGCTATATTTAAGACAAATAATCTCTCTATATGTTAACAAAACAAGAAAAATCTGCATTAAGAAGTAGGTTGTTTCGTCACTTAGACGGAATTGTAACTTGTCCTGCAGCCTACACTTTACATGAAAAAGGAATTACAGAATATTTGTTAGATAAAAAATCAGTTAGTTTAACTGAAATCACCAATCATTTCAAAGCTAATGATGGCTACTTAAATGTTGCCTTAAGAACACTCTGCTCACAAGGTTGGCTAACACAACATGTAGACAATACTCAAAATAAAGTTCAGTTTGAAGTAAATAAAGCTTCTACTATTGCTTTTTCTTATTTTCACTTATATAAAGAAGCTTTTTCATTGTTGAAGTTTTCTGAAAATTATAGCGCCAGAAAATTTGAAATTGAACCTTTTATAAAGCTAGAAAACCTATATAAAAACTTTACAAACAATTTCGGAATTGAACCTCCATCAACTTCCGAAGAAAAAGAAATCATAGCGCAAATTCTTACACATATTGAAGGAATTATTGTTGGACCAACAATAGTTTTATTAGGAATGAGTGGTATGTTTCATAAATACTTTATGCAAACAAAATTTAGCGCTGATGAATTTCATAAAGACGCTGATAATTTTAGTCGACTACTTGATTTATTAACTAATTTAGGTTGGTTTTCCAAAACAAATGACTCGTATGAATTTACTGATGAAGGCTTATTTTTTGCAAGAAGAGCAAGTGCTTACGGAGTTACAGTATCCTATATCCCTACTCTTAGAAAATTAGACAAACTTATATTTGGAAACCCAGATATTTTTATAACTTCTGACATAGGTAATGACGAAATTCATGTAGATAGAGAAATGAACGTTTGGGGAAGTGGTGGCGCACACTCAACCTATTTCAAGGTGATTGATGAAATCATCATCAATCTATTTAACAAACCTATTAATGAGCAACCTAAAGGAATTTTAGATGTTGGTTGTGGTAATGGTGCTTTTTTAAAACATTTATTTAACGTAATTGAACATCAAACCAAAAGAGGTACAATGCTAGAGGATTATCCACTTTTACTTATTGGTGTCGATTATAACGAAGCTGCATTAAAAATTACTCGTAAAAATCTGGTACAAGCCGATATTTGGGCGAAAGTGATTTGGGGAGATATCGGTAACCCAAAAGCACTATCAAAAGATTTACAAGATAAATATGGCATTAATCTTTCTGATTTATTGAATGTCCGCACCTTTTTAGATCACAACAGAATTTGGCAAGAACCTACTCCTAACGATAATTTAACTATTACCAATTCAACTGGAGCTTATGCTTACAGAGGAAAACGTTTAAACAATAACCTTGTGGTAGAATCATTAAAACAACATTTCAACAAATGGAAACCCTTTATCAGTAAATTTGGGCTGTTATTAATTGAACTACATACCTCAAAACCAGAATCGGTTGCTAAAAACTTAGGAAAAACAGCTGCAACTGCCTACGACGCAACACATGGCTATTCCGACCAATATATTATTGAACTTGATGAGTATATGAACACTATGGAAGCTATTGGATTGACCTACGATAAAAATACGTTTAAAAAATTTCCAAATTCGGAATTGGCAACAGTTTCTATTAATCTTTTTAAGTAAAACCTAATTCTCTAATTCATACAGTTTAGGTTCGGTTATATTAACTTTTGAAAAGACTTCTTTATTTATTTCAAAGTGCATTTTAGACATTTCGTTTAAATACACTTCAAGAGCTTTCATACCTATTTCGTTTCTACGCTTATTTACGTTTATACTATCTATTAATGGTTTTGGATATGCTTGACAAACTTTCCAATTATACAACACTTGAGTTCCGTAAACTTGCTTTTCTCCCATATTCAATTGTACTCTATCTAGCAAATAGGCATAGTTTTCAGGGCTAGCATTCATATTCTCTACCTCTATTTTCATCTTCTTTAAAACTTCTTCTTGAAATTCTGGTTTAGAATCCAAATGTTGTACTACAAAGCCAAAAATTTCTGGAACCTTCTTCTCCTGCTATATCAAAACCTACAAAACCATACTCTTTAAAAATTTCTAAAACTTTCTTATGAGTTATAGCAAAAACACTGTCTTTAAATGACTTCCATTCTTCTTTAGTTAATTCTTTGTGTTTTCCAGAAGGAATCCCAGCTGCAACTTGGTCTATTTCAACCATACTTGCTAGTTCATCAACCAACTCCTGGTTATATTTTTTTTTGACAGGATTCTCATTTTTGGTTTTACAACCAACTAATATTACCAACACTAAAGCTGTAATAAATTTAATTCTCATCAGTTTTATTTTCTTTAACTGACAATAAATTAGCAAAAAGCTTATAAGCTCCTGAAACTCCTGCCGGCAGCTCTCTAAAAAAACTTAACCCTGTGTAAATATAGTTTCCTTTTCCATATTTCGCTACAAGTAAACTTCCATCTTTAGCTGACTCTCCTTTATCATGCATTGATAAAATAGGCGTGTATTCTTTACTCCATTTGTTTGGAAAGTATAGTCCACGTTCTTGTACCCATCCATCAAAATCAGCTTCCGTGATTTTGTTTGGGTAATTTAAAATAGAATGTTCTTTAGCTAAGAATGTTACGTTTGCATTTTCATCGGTAACTCTATCACGAGACAACTGTAAATTGTAAGGAGCTTGTACATCTACTCTTCTGTTTGTATTGTATTGTACAATTACATTTCCTCCATTTTTCACATACTCTAACAAATATTTTTGTTTAAACTGTAACTCTTTTATAGTGTTGTATGCTCTAATACCAATAACAACTGCATCAAATTGCTCTAAATTGCCATTAATCTCATTTACATTCAATTCTGTTACTTTGTAACCAATTTGCTGCAAGCTTTCTGGAATTGCATCTCCAGAACCTTGTATATACCCAATTCTTGTACCATTTTTTTTAATATTCATGCGTACAACTTTAGCTTGTGATGGTAATAATACTGACTGTTTAGGGATATGATTGTAATTGATTTCTATCAATTCTTTATCATAATTTTTTCCTTCAACTTTTGCTATAGCTTTTAATACTCCTTCTGATTCTTTCTGTGTTGGAGTGACCATAAAGTCAATCAATTGAATATCTCCTTTTTGAGCTATGGAGAACTTTACTTCTTTTGGTGTAACTTCCCATCCTTTAGGTGCATTCAGCTCTACAATTCCGCTAGTATTTTTTGCTCCTGAACGAACTTCTACAGTTACTTTTTGAGATTTTTCTGAAGAAAAAACTAATACTTTATTCAATAATTTTGTTGTTACTTTAGGTAACACCTCAAATGGCTCATAAATTTCTCCTTTATCTCTTTTTGAATAACGATATACTACTGGCTTTATAAAAGAAATAGACTCATTTTCTATCATTAGATCGAATTGTACTTGAATTGGCCTTGGTGTTTCTGGTTTCCCTCTTAATTGTTGATTTTCTACCGTATACATTCCTAAACTCCATGGTTTTTGCAGCCAATACGGTGATGAATACGTTATCTCAGGTATTGAAATAGTTTCTGTAAACGTTTTCTTTTCGTTATTCGCTAAATCTAAGTCTTTTACTATTTTTTTATTCTCTGGAAGTATTTTTACGGAAGATAACTCCATTGAAACTCCACTTCTATTTAGCACTTCAAAATCAATATTCACTGAACTATTTGGTGTTGAACTAGAACTTTCTGCCGAAGCTTCTAAATATAAACCAGCACAAGCTTCGATAATTTCTTTTAATTCTTTGGTTTTAATAGTTTTCCAATGCTCATCTTTTAATTCTTGAACTTTTTGATACGCTTTTAATAAATCTGAAAGGTGTTTTGACGGATTTACAAAATCAAAATTTTGTTCAACATCATATAAAATATCTCCTATCTCTCCCCCACCTTCTACTCTATTCCATGTTGTATTTATTCCTGAAAAAATATCTTTTTTATCTTTAGGGAAATCTCCTTTTAAGAACTCTACATATTCAGTTTGAGTCCCTCTAGTAGTTAATCTACCAAAACCTTGGCATAAATGCTGACTACTTGCAATTGCTGCCAATTCATTATTAGATAATCCTTTCAAAGGGTAATAAGTTCCTATATCAAAGCTTAACATTTTACTTTTGTCTGCTTTTGCAAACTTTTCTTGACTACCATAAAACCACCAAGAAGTATTAAAAAATAACCTGTTTGGTTTCCATGTATTGGTATATTGTAATTGCTCTGGATATTTTGTTTTATCATTAGCCAAATCAAAAGCTTCCACACTTAACATTGCCGAAGAAGTATGATGTCCGTGGGTTGTACCTGGTGTTCTATGATTAAAACGATTAATGATTACATCCGGCTTGAAAGTACGTATTACCCAAACTACATCGGCTAATACTTTATTCTTATCCCAAATTTTTAACGTTTCATCAGGGTGTTTTGAATACCCAAAATCATTAGCTCTAGAAAAACGTTGTTCTCCTCCATCTACACCTCTTGCTGCTAATAATTCCTGTGTACGAATAACTCCTAATAGTTCTCGCATTTCAGGACCTATTAAATTTTGCCCTCCGTCTCCACGTGTTAATGACAAATATCCTGTTCTTGCCTTTTCATGATTAGATAAATAAGCAATTAAACGTGTATTTTCATCATCTGGATGTGCAGCGATGTATAATGCTGAACCCAGAAAGTTTAATTTTTGAACTTTCTCGTAAATTTGGTTTGAAGTAAGTTTTTGTGGTTTTTGTGCATTTATTGTTAATGAAATCAATAAAAAAGACAGTAATAAAAGTACTTTTTTGTGCATTTTTAATAGTTTGAGTAATACACAAATGTAACTTTTTTAACTAAAGTATGAAGTACATTAACAAAATGCTAACATTTAAAAAAAGATAAACCGAGAATTCTACAGAATTCTCGGTTTATCTTTTTTTAACATTATTAATATTCTCTTTTTTACTCCCAATGTAAACCTAATACAAATGTTACATCTTCACCTCCTATGTTATAAGTATTAGCAGTAAAAGAAAGTTCTTTAGGTTTTATATCACGATATTCAGCTAAAGAAATACTTTTCTTTACTAACTCTGTTTTTGGCTTACTTCTTTTTGTATTTTGACCACTAAAAGTCAAAGAAAACGATTTATTAGGAATTCCATCATGATATACTTTTGTCTCATACATAACATTTACAAGATTTTGAGATTGGTCTTCCCAATCAATCCATACCACTTCTCTAAACCTAGAAAGAGAACTATTATTTGTATCGTCTTCTTTTGATAGATATACAAAATTCTCATTATTATTCTCATCTAATTCAGAAATAGAAAAACTCGCTCTTAAGGAAAGAAGTGAGTCATTATAACCATAATAAAAATCATCCAAAATACGATAACCAACTCCATTTAAAATAACATAAGTAACGTATACTTTTGAGTGTTCTTTTTCTATAATTTCAAAGTTTTTACTTACAACTATTCTTTTCTCGCCATTAACATAAAAAGTTCCCTTTACATTTTTAGTACCAAAATCTTTAAACGTTTTTGTTATTGAATTATCATAACCTTCAACAATCTCATCATCGAACACCCATTCAACACCACTTATATAAACCTCTTTTTCGGAAGATTCTTGAGTTACCCTAAAAGTAATTTCTTCAAACTGTGTTTTTTTACCTATAATTTCTATATAAAACTTCGGATCATCTATATCTATTTCTTCATCATTCGAAGAGGAACAAGCAGTTAATAAAACAGAAATTAATAAAAAGAAAGCAATTTTTGTTTTTGTAAAATATATTTTCATAGTTTTAAATTTTAAATTGACGCGAATATAGTTTTTTAATCTAAAAAATACTCGTCTTTAAACCCTATTAAGTACAATTTTTCTTGGGCACGAGTAACAGCTGTATATAACCAACGTAAATATTCTACTGATGCACCGTCTGGTAAGTATGGTTGCTCTATAAAAACCGTTTTCCATTGTCCCCCTTGTGATTTATGACAAGTCATTGCGTATGAAAATTTCACCTGAAGTGCGTTGAAATACTTATTTTTCTTCACTCCCATAAATTGCTTGTATTTAGATTTTTCATGCGCAAAATCTTCCTTTACAGCTTCATACAAACGGTTTGACTCTTCATACGTTAATGATGGACTTTCACTTGTAAGAGTATCTAAGAGTAAAACAGTTTCAAAAGGTTTCATATCAGGATAATCAATCATGCGAACTTCCACTTCGGCAAACTTAAACCCGTATAATTCTTTAATTGAATTGATACGCATTACTTCACAAATATCACCATTTGCTATAAATCCTGCCGAAGAAGAGTCTTTTAACCAGTAGTAGTTATTTTTCACTACCATCACGTAATCTCCCGTAGAAATTTCATTTTCTTGTCCACGAATTTTAGTTCTAATTTGTTGATTGTATTGATTAGCCCTCTTATTTGAACGCACAATAATAGCTGTATCCTCTACACCTATTTCACCATCATAAGCTGTAGTTATAGCGTCTTGAATATCGTAACCATCTTGTAGACGAATAATGTCGGGGTAATTTAAATCAAACTGAAAATGTGTTGAATCGTTCTGAATTAACAAACGTAAATCAGTTGCATTTGCCAAAATTCCAGAACCTTCTTCTTGTCGCACAACTTCATCTAACTCAATTTCTGTAACTTCTTTGTTAAACTCGAAAGAGAGTTTATCGGCCTCCAAAGCTGGACTCATCGTCAATTTTACTGGTGGTAGCTGCGCAGTATCACCAATAAAAATAATTTTACAATTTTTTCCTGAGTATACATACGATATTAAATCATCCAATAAAGAACCATTTTCAAATAATTTAGCGTTCTGTTTTTCATCAGAAATCATAGAAGCTTCATCAACAATGAAAAGGGTATCGGTATGCTTATTGGGTTGCATTACAAAGTTTACTGCACCACTACTTTGTTTTTTAGGAAAGTATATTTTTTTATGAATAGTAAATGCTTGTCGATTAGAATATCCTGAAATTACTTTTGCTGCACGCCCTGTAGGTGCTAGTAAAACTGCTTTTTGTCCTATCTTCCATAAATTATGAACAACAGTACTTATTATGGTTGTTTTTCCTGTTCCTGCATACCCTTTTAACAAAAATAAAGCGCGATTATCATCCGAAAAAATAAAGTCTGTTAATACATCTAATAACTCATTTTGCTTTTCTGTAGGTGTGTATGGGAACTTTTGTAGTATTTCTTTATAAAATTTCGAAGCAGTTTGTATCATATATCAAATAATATTCAAAGATAAGTCTATTTATAAATTAATTATTTTCATCATTGAAAAAAAATTGTAGATTTGCGAATATCATACATTAAAAATTAAAAAAATGAGTTTATTATTAATGATTTTAGCAGCTGTTGTAGTTGCAGTTCTTTTAGCATTACTTGTTGTTAAGTTTGTTCCTCTAAAAATGAGATGGTTAGTCTCAATATTATTATTAGGAGCAACTGTCTTTTTAGTATATAAAATTTATAATGGTGTTATGGAGCCTATCAATTTTAACAAAGACAAGAGAGTACGTTATGCTAAGGTTATTAAGAATTTAAAGTTGATTCGAGACGCTGAAGTAAAATATAAAGAAGTTTACGGAACATATACTAACAATAAAGACACTTTACTTACCTTTATTAAGAACGGTCAATTAGCTATTACCGAAACTAAAAACGTTGAGAAAACAATTGAATTAGGTGGTGGTATTACTAAAGACATATCTGTTAAAGTTATTGATACTGTAGGATACGAACCTGTTTTAAAATATTTTGAAGGTAAAGAGTATGCTACTATGTTTGATGTTCCTGGTACAACAGAGCAATTTGAATTAGCTACTGGTAGAGTTGAAAAAGTTGCTGGTTTAGAAGTCCCTGTTTTTGAAGCTAAAGTTTCTAAGAAGCCTATTTTAACAGGAATGAATCCTTCTTTAATAAAACAAGAATTAGAAGCTATTGAGACAGACCAAATTAAAGGTGAATTTGTTTCTGTTGGTTCTTTAACTGAAGTAACTGTAGGTGGTAACTGGCCTCCTTATTACGATAAAGGTGAAGCAATTGCAAAAAAAGAGTAAAAAAAATAGCGCTTTTGCGCAGCATAAAAGTCTATCCATCCAATTTAGTTTGGATGGATTTTCTTTTTGTATTTTAAACTCAGAGACTAAAGAACCTCTTCTTTTTACTGAGTATACATTTTCTAGTACTACTCCTTCTCCTGAACTTTTACTAGAAAGAATTATTCGTGTTTTTGACACTGACAAAGATTTACAACAAGATTTTACATCTGTTTTTGCTATTCATCAAAATAATTTGGCGACGTTAGTTCCTAATAAGCTTTTTGATAGAAATAACTTAGCTCCTTATTTAAAATATGATGTAAAAACACTAAAAACAGATTTTATTACTTATGATTTACATAATGTTATAGCTGCTAATACGGTTTATATACCTTATGTAAACATTAACAATTATCTTTTTCAAAACTTTGGTGAATTTGAGTATAAACACCATTCAACAGTTTTAATTGATAAACTACTTACTTATTCTGAAAACGACTCTGAAGAACAGTTTTTTGTACATGTTTCTTCTTCTCATTTAGATATTGTCGTTTGCAAAGAAGGTAAACTATTGTTTTACAACTCATTTTCTTACAATACAAAAGAAGATTTTATCTATTATATTCTTTTTACTGCTGAACAGTTACAAATGGATCCTAACACCTTTCAGTTAACTTTTATTGGTGATATTGAAAAAGAATCAGATACATACTCTATTACTTACACATATGTTCGAAATATTCATTTTATGAATCCTGTAAATAGCTTTTTTGCAGATAGTGAAGACTTTTCGAACCATTCTAATTTTATACTTATAGCCTAATGCGAATTATTTCTGGAAAATATAAAAGTAAAAGAATTACAGCTCCTAAAAACTTACCTGTACGTCCTACAACTGATATGGCAAAGGAGTCTTTATTTAATATTTTAAATAACTTCTATTACTTTGAAAACATTTCAGTATTAGATTTATTTGCAGGAACTGGAAATATCAGTTACGAATTTGCTTCTAGAGGTACAGAAACTATATATGCTGTTGATGCTCATTTTGCTTGTATAAAGTTTATTAATCAAACTTCAAAGGAGTTAGATATGAATATTACTAGCTACAAAAGTGACGTATATAAGTTTTTAGAAAAAACACCTCTTAAAACAGATGTTATTTTTGCTGACCCTCCTTACGACTTTGAAGAAAGTCAGTTTTTAAAAATTGCTGATATTATTTTTGATCGCGGTTTATTAAATGAAGATGGTCTTTTAATTATTGAACACTCTAAACATACAGACTTATCTCAACACCCTTTTTATAGCTATGAAAAACGTTACGGGGGTAATGTTTTTAGCTTTTTTGAAATCGTTGAGAATGACGAAGAAGAATAAAATATTATATAAAAAGGGAGCTAATTAGCTCCCTTTTTTATTACTCTATTACTTAAATACATACCGCATTATTATAAAACTGTATTAAGTTTTAATTGCTCTTCATACATTTTTCTTGTTTTATCATCCATTTGAGATACATTATCGTATGCTACTGGCTCTGTTAATTTACTTTCAGAAGAATCAAGAATTTTATAGCTTGTTTTTTCATTAAAGTATTCTATTACTCCTGTTGCATACTTAATATTCCAAACACTGGTTAGTGCATAAATCTTTCCTGGCTTTAGAGTGTATTCATCTTCTATAGACTGGCTCCAAATTCTAGTTATTGAATTTTCATACTTCTGAGTAAATGAGTCCTCTATTTTTGACTTAAATCCTGCAGAAACTTCAGCACTTCCTCCTGCTGGATCATCTTTTCCTCCAATCCAGCCTCCAATTTTTCCATTTATGCTAAACTCAGAGCTTTCGCTATGTGATTTTGAAAAAGAAGACGATTGTGAAAAAGCTGTTTGAAATGTTGTTTTAATAGTCCTTTTTACAGTTTCATTAAAATTTCTTAAATCAAAAAAGTAATACACTCTCACATTCTCTTCTTCTATTTTTTCTCTTGTTGGTTTTAATTCAACCTTTTGTAAAAAGTGTCCTTTATCACTGCTCCAATTCACATAAAAATCATCTGTCATATTGTAAATAGTACCTGGTTCTATAATTACAGGAAGCCCTATACCTTCTTTTTTCCAAACTCTAACTTTAACCGTTGGATAAGAATCATCTCTAAGCTCTCCTATATTTCCCTCATTTATATCAATCTCCATTCCTGGGATTGTACCTAAATATGGTTTTCCATCTGTAGTTTTATAGAACCCTACTCTAATGTTTGCTCCTGTTAATACATTTTTAAATCTCATTTTTTCTCTTTTTAAGTTATGTGTTAATTGATTAAATTTTATACTAGGTGTTACCAAAAAGAAATTGATAAAACTTCATTTTACAAATATTAACAATATCATCATCAATATTGTGTCAACCATACTCACCATTATATCAAATAGGTTATATAACTAAAAAACACCTTATTTAAATAAGGTGTTTTTTGTTTCACTAGTTATTTTATAACTACTTTATGATAATTAATAGATAATATAAACCCAACCTTTTAAGTTTCTTGAATTTTCTTCTATTGTAAGCATATAAAAATAGACTCCTGCAGGTAATTTTTTCCCTTGGTTTTTACTTATACCATTCCAATCGTTTTGATAATTATAAGAATGATAAACTCTGTTTCCCCATCTATTATAGATTTCTAATTTATTGTTTGGGTAGTTATGTAAACCTTCTACCACAAATACATCATTTACTCCATCTCCATTAGGAGAAAATCCATTATATACTGACAATTCTGATGAGTCACATACATCACCTATTCCATTATTATCCAAATCCTTTTGATCAGGGTTTAACATTCTTGGACAATTATCATTTATATTTAATACTCCATCACCATCTATATCATTATCACATACATCTGCTATCGAGTCATTATCTAAATCATCTGATATAAAAGTTACAACAGCTTCTTCAGAACTCGACAAACCATTGGAGTCAATAACTGTTAGAGTAACCGTATAGTCTGTTAAGTTAGGACAGTTAAAATTTGTTTGACTTAAGCTCATACTTGCTATTCCAGATGCATCATAAGATCCATCATCTATATCTTCATGATTAATAATTGCATTTCCATTAGTGTCTAGGCTAACTACAATATCTTTTGTTATAGCCATTGGCGGGGTAACATCTTCTACGGTTATATTGGCTATACATGTATTAGTATTTCCGTTGGTATCTTCAACAGTTAAGGCTACCGTATTAATTCCCACATTAGTAGAATCAAAAGTTGTTTTGTCTATACTTATTGAAGCCACTCCACAAGTATCATTACTACCATTATCAATATCATCAGCTGTAATAGTTACAGTTCCTGAAGCATTTAACGATACAGTGATATCTTGACAAATTGCCTCGGGTGGTGTTACATCTTCTACGGTTACTGTTGCTACGCAACTATTGGTATTTCCGTTGGTATCTTCAACAGTTAATGTTACTGTATTTATGCCTACACTACTACAATCAAAAGTTGTTTTATCTAAACTCATTGAAGCTATTCCACAAGAATCAATACTACCATTATCAATATCAGCTGCTGTAATAGTTACAATTCCTGAAGCATCTAACGGTACTGTGATATCTTGACAAATTGCCTCGGGTGGTGTTACATCTTCTACGGTTACTGTTGCTACGCAACTATTGATGTTTCCGTTGGTATCTTCAACTGTTAAGGTTACTATATTTATGCCTACACTACTACAATCAAAAGTTGTTTTGTCTAAACTCATTGAAGCTATCCCACAAGAATCAATACTTCCGTTATCAATATCAGCAGTGGTTATTGTTACATTTCCTGAAGCATCTAACTGTACTGTAATATCTTGGCACATTACCGTAGGTAGGGTAATATCTTCTACGGTTACTATAGCTGTAGCTGTGTTACTATTACCACTTGTGTCTGTTACTGTTAATGTTAGCGTATTATCCCCAACATCTGAGCAATAAAAAGAAGTCTTATCTAAACTAATGGAGGACACCTCACAATTATCATAAGAGCCATTATCTATATCAGCAGCAGTTATCGTTGCAACCCCTGAAGCATCTAACGATACTGTTATATTCTGGATTAAGACCGTAGGTGCTATAGTTTCTGTAGTGTTTATATATGCTTTTTTAATAATTGTTTTACTACATCCGTCAATATCAGTAACTGTTAAACTCACATCAAAAACACCTGCTGTTGTATATGTATGTTTAGGGCTTGTTGCATTACTCGTATTACCATCTCCAAAATCCCAAAACCAATCGGATGATGGACCATAAAAAACAGTATTATCAGTAAAATTAACTGTTAAAGGTGCACAGCCAGTTGTTATATCTGAAGAAAAATCAGGAGTGAGACCTATAACTTGTATAAAATTTGTTTTAGTTTCTGTTCTTGTAAATCCTGTTATAGCAGTTTTTATAGTTAAACTTACATTATATACTCCTACTGATTCGTAGGTATGGATAGGGTTTTGTTCGATAGAAGTATTACCATCTCCAAAATTCCATAGCCATTCTCCCACTGTATCATTTCCTTCTATTGTAGATTCATCTGTAAAGTTTACCGTAAAAGGTCCACAACCCAAAGTATCATCTACACCAAATTGTGCTTTTGGAATTACTATTTTTATTAAACCTGTTGCTTTGTCAACACACCCATTGATGGTATCTTTTACTGTAAGGTTTACCGTGTAATCTCCTGCAGCAGTATATGTATGTATTGGGTTTTGCGCCGTAGAAGTATATCCATTACCAAACTCCCAAAACCATCTATCTGGCAACGTTGATTGATCTGTAAAGAATACAGTATGTGGTGTTGCTTGCCCTCTTGTAGGGTTAGCAGTAAACCTAGCTTTTGGTCGTTGTACATTAAAGGATTTTGTTATTGAATTTGTTTCTCCAATGACATCTGTTACTTTTAATGATATTGTAAAATTACCTAAGTCAGCGTAACTATGAGTTGGGTTTTGTTTGGTAGAAGTTGTACCATCGCCAAAATCCCATTCCCAACTTACAATAGCTCCATTAGGAGACGAAGAATTGTCTGTAAAAGTAACTACATTACCAATACAATATCCTCCTGAAATTGTAAAATCAGCTGCGGGAGGTACAAAATAGGTGCTTTTTTTGGTACTTATACTTTCATATAAATAATTATGTTTTAAAAGTTTTGATGCATTATTTGCTTTTGTAGTGTTAGTAAGCTTAAAATCAAAAAACGAAATACTTTTTTCTTTGTTTAGAGACTTTGCTAAACCTAAATAACTAAATAATAAAAATATGTATAGTAATTTTAATTTCATATTCTACTTTCTTTCTGTTGAAGCTCTAAAAATAAATTGATAATAAAAGTTTCGATTACGGCTCAAAAAAGAATCGACCTAACAAGGCTCACTAACCGAATTGCAAACATAAATTTTCTCTAAGTCAATATTACTTCAATTACACTCACTATTGTGTCAAACATCCTAAAACACTGGTAACAAATCATAAAAAAGATGTTGTTTATGGATAGATTAATATATTTGACCTTTTAATTATTCTAATGGGGGAAATAGCTAAACTTTATAATAACATAACTAATATTGGCGTAACAGATAAACTTTCTAAGTTAGAAATGAAGAGGGGTCGTTTACTTAATATCTTTATTTCTAATTGGTTTTTAATTGAACTTATTTTAATCACAGAAGACACTCTGAAAAAAGGAATTTATTCACTTCCTATTTTAATACATATGGGTAGTATAACAGGGTTGTTGGTTACCTTATTTTTACAATACAAACGTAAATTTATGGTAGCACGTATTTTATTTTTCTCGTTAATTCTGTACAGTAATTTTATGTTCTGTAATTTTGCTGAAAGAGGTGGTTATATTGAATACTTTTACATTGTTGTACCTGTATTTCTATTACTTTTTACCAATAACAAATACTTACTTTATAGTGTTTTTATTATTTCTTACTTACTTTTTGTTATTCCAATACATATTTTTCCTATTTATCCAGAAGGTACATTTGGTTCTCCTGTACTTATTTTAATTCAATTCATTATTTTCTTTTTTTTAGTACAGTACTTTAAAAATGCCAATATTAAAAGTGAGGAAACTCTGGAGAACCAACGAAAACAGCTGGAAGAACTAAATGAATTTCAATCTCAATTTTTCATCAATGTTTCTCATGAAATCAGAACTCCTCTTACCTTAATTAAAGGAGAAATAGACCAATTAGAACTTTTAAAAGGATCCGCATACGAAAAAGAAGGTTTTGAGATTAAAAACCGCCTAAACAAACAGGTTAATAAAATTAAAAACATAGTTGACGATGTGCTTGATTTAGCTAAAATGAAAGAAGCTAATTTTAAAATATCACCTACTCCCTACTTAATAAATAAGTTAATTGATAAACTCTATACCTCTTTTGAACCTTTATGCAACCAAAAAGAAATTGTTTTCACTGTTAAAAAAGAAAAAAATGAGTGCTGGGTATCATCTGACATTATTTTTTTAGAAAGAGCGTTAAATAACATTATTCTTAATGCTATTAAATACACTCCTAAAAAAGGAAACATTACAGTTTCTTTAAACAAGCTAAACGAACAAATTATTATCTCTATCAAAGACTCTGGTATAGGAATTTCTGAAAAAAATATTAAACTCATTTACAACCGTTTTTATCAAGTAAAAAATGATATCAATAAAGCTGGAGGTAGCGGTATAGGCTTAGCTTTTAGCAAAGAAATTATTGAGCTACATCAAGGAAGCTTAACTGTAAAAAGTGAATTGGGTAAAGGCAGCACATTTATAATCTCTTTACCAGAAACAACTAAAATTTACAAAGAAATACAACATGAAAAAACCTCAAAAAAGAATGCACATAAAAGTACTTTAATTTCTAAAGACAAAATTAAACAACCTAAATCAGGTCACTATAGAATTCTTATTGTTGATGATAATTTTGAAATGCGAGCTTATTTAAAGAGGATTCTAAGCAATTACACTTGTTTTGAAGCTGAAAACGGAAAAGAAGCGTTAGACTTTCTTTCTAAAGAAAAAATTGACTTTGTTATTACCGATTATATGATGCCTGTAATGAATGGTTTAGCTTTGATAGAAAAAATTAAGGCAAAGAAAATAAATGTTCCTATTTTAATGCTTACAGCCCGTACTGACACTAAAAGTAAATTAGAAGTTCTGCGATTAGGTATTGATGATTATTTAAATAAACCTTTTGAAAAAGAAGAGTTACTTATTCGAATACAAAATGCCTTAAACAATAGCATAAACCGAACAACCTTTATTAAAGAGAATACTATTAAAAAGGAAGAATTGAGCGAAGGTGATTTGTGGATAAAAAAAGTAGAAGAATTTATTAACAAGCAATGCTCTGATCCAAACATGACACAAGAAGATATTGCTCAACATTTCAACACTTCAAGAAGTTCTTTAAATAGAAAAATTAAAGCAGCTACTGGGTTAACCCCTAATCAATTTATTACAGAAATTAAATTACAAAAAGCTCGAAGTATTGTAGAACAAAACCCTTCTGTATTATTAAAAACATTAGCCTTGGAAGTAGGCTACCTACATTCAACACATTTTTCTAAAATATATAAACAACGTTTTGGAGTACTTCCTTTAAATAAAAGCACAATAAAAAAGGGAGCTAATTAGCTCCCTTTTTTTATATCTTATAATTTTAAGAGTACATCTTCTCTCTTAATTCTTTTACTTTGGGATCATCTAAATACTCATCAAAAGTAGCGTATTTATCAATAATACCCTTAGGTGTAATTTCTATAACTCTGTTCGCTACTGTTTGTGCAAACTCGTGGTCATGCGTAGTAAACAATACAGTTCCTTTAAAGTTAATTAAAGAGTTATTCAATGCTTGAATAGATTCTAAGTCTAAGTGGTTAGTTGGCTCATCTAACATTAAAATGTTAGCCCTAGTCATCATCATACGAGATAACATACAACGTACTTTCTCTCCTCCTGATAATACATTACTTTTCTTTAGAGCTTCTTCTCCAGAAAAAATCATTTTCCCTAAGAAACCTCTTAAAAACACTTCCTCTCTTTCCTCTTCAGTTTGCGCGTATTGACGTAACCAATCTACTAAATTCAATTCTCCGTTTTGAAAGTAAGCAGAGTTATCTGCTGGCAAGTATGACTGTGTAGTAGTTACACCCCAGCTGTATTTACCTGAATCAGCTTCTTCATTGCCTGAAATTACTTGATAAAAAGCTGTAGTTGCTTTAGAATTTTTAGAAATAACAGCAACTTTATCTCCTCTATTTAAGTTAAGATCTACTTTAGAGAATAATAATTCGCCTTCTGCGTCTTTTTTAGAAAGACCTTCTACATTTAAAATTTGATCTCCTGCCTCTCTATCTCTTTCAAAAATAATTGCTGGATAACGACGTGAAGATGGTTTAATTTCATCTACGTTTAATTTCTCTATCATTTTCTTACGAGAAGTCGCTTGTTTAGATTTTGCAACGTTTGCAGAGAAACGACGAATAAACTCCTCTAGTTCTTTCTTTTTATCTTCTGCCTTTTTATTTTGTTGTGCTCTTTGTTTAGCTGCTAATTGAGATGATTCATACCAAAATGTATAGTTTCCTGAGTAATGATTAATCTTCCCAAAATCAATATCAGAAATATGTGTACAAACAGCATCTAAAAAGTGACGGTCGTGAGATACTACAATTACTGTATTATCATAATTTGCTAAGAAATTCTCTAACCAAGCAATGGTTTCGAAATCCAAGTCGTTGGTAGGCTCATCCATAATTAATACATCAGGATTACCAAATAACGCTTGTGCTAATAATACACGTACTTTTTTCTTCGAGTCTAACTCTGATAGTAATGTATAATGATCTTCTTCTTTAATACCTAAATTAGATAATAAACTTGCAGCAGAAGCATCGGCATTCCAACCATCCATTTCTTCAAAACGAACTTGTAATTCTCCTATTTTCTCTGCATTTTCATCAGAATAATCCGCATACAAAGCATCTATTTCTGACTTTATTTTATGTAGTTCTTTATTTCCCATTAACACAGCTTCTAAGGCAGTATACTCGTCAAAAGCATAGTGGTCCTGTGTTAATACAGACATTCTTTTTCCTGGTTCTAAATGAACTTGACCAGAAGTAGGTTCTTGTTTTCCTGATAAAATCTTTAAAAATGTAGACTTCCCTGCTCCATTTGCTCCAATAATTCCGTAGCAATTTCCTTGCGTAAACTTAGTGTTTACTTCATCAAACAAAACACGTTTTCCAAACTGAACTGATAAATTAGAAACTGATAACATGTATATTTTTTTTAATTCCGTGCAAAAGTATAAAAACTAAAGACTATAAAAGAATTTGCATGAAAGTTTTTAACATCTTACTTTTGGCTCGTTTTAATTCTTTTTAACAACGAATTAACAGCCTAATATTAAAGAGTTATCTATTTTTGGACTCTAATATTTAGGGTAATTTAAATCATGATTAAGTATTTTATACCTCTCATATTAATTGTATTTATTGGATGTAATGAGTCTAATAAGAAAAAGCCTACCTATTTTGGGGGTAAAATCATCAATCCTAAATGTGACTTCGTTGTTTTATCTGATAATTACGACTTTAACGATACTATTCCTCTTAGTAAGAATAATACATTCTTAGGAAGCTACGATAAATTTAAAGAAGGACTATACATTTTTCATCATGGTAATGAACTTCAGTATGTGTACATGCAACCTTCTGATAGTTTATTAATTAGATTAAATACTTGGGATTTTGATGAATCACTTGTTTTTAGTGGTGTTAATGCTGAACGAAATAACTTATTAATTGAAGCTTTCTTGCAGTACGAGCAAGATTATAAAAACACTTCAAAATATCTTTCTTTACCCAAAGAAGAATTTTTAGCTAAAATAGATTCAATGAAATCTATTAAAAAAGCAATTTTTGAAAACTATAAAGCTCGTAGTAATGATGCTTCTGGTTTTATGGATATTTTTAATATTTCTTTAAACTTTCCTTTATATGCGAAACTTGAAGAGTATGCTATCCTAAATTTAAAGGAAAAAACATCTGAAAAAATTAATAGTTCTTATTTTGAGTATCGTAAGAATGCTCCAACAAACAAAGACTCTTTAATGTTTTATGGTCCATATTACAGATTTATTATTGAGAAAATACAAAATGATGCTTATCTTAAGAGTAATGGTGTAAAATCAGAAAATTTCACTCAAGATTTACTACACTCTATTGATGAAAATATAGCGCTTGAAACAGTAAAAAACAAAATGTTATACAATGCTGTTATTCGTAACTTTTATGAAGAACCTAGTAGCGAAATGAAAAGCGAAGCTTTTTTTACTTTCTTCAAGCTAAATACTAATAACGAGCATAAAAAGAATGTTCAACGTTTAATTAATGACTTAAAAATATTAACTAAAGGAGAGCGATTACCTTCTTTCAAATTAATTGCAGCTGATGGTGAACTGAAAGACTTTAAGAGTATTTCTAAAGATAAAAACACCGTTGTTTTATTAAAAAATTACCAATACGCTTCGGACGATTGGGTATCTTCCCGTTTCAACTACTTAGTTAAAAAAAATCCAGACGTTAATTTTATACTAGTTAACTTATGTGACTCCTCTAAAAGGTTTACTAAGAATGTAGATGTTAAGTATCAATACACTATACCTAGTGAGAGTGCTGTATGTGACTTTACTACCAGTAAGTTTCCTCGTATGATTTTAGTTGACAAAAACGGAATTATTCAAAATGGTTATACTAGTTTATCTGCTAAAGATATAAATCTAGAAATCAGTAATTTACAAAAAATTAAATAGTTAACCTCTATTCATTTTATTTAGTGTACTTTTGCACCGTCCAAAAAAAATCGTACTAAACGATTTAATTAATATTAATTATAGAATTCGCGGAGGGGCATCTGTGGGTTCTCTAAAAACACAGTATGTCAACATTTTTAGATTTAGGTTTGCAAGAACCTATCAATAAGGCGTTAACCGATCTAGGTTATGAAAAGCCAACAGTAATTCAAGAAAAAGCAATTCCACAAATAATTTCTTCTACCGAAGATTTAAAAGCATTTGCACAAACTGGTACAGGTAAAACTGCTGCCTTTAGTTTGCCTATTATTGAACTTGCTGATCAAACAAGCACACACACACAAGCAATCATTTTATCTCCTACTCGTGAACTAGCAGTACAAATAGGAAAAAACATTGAAGATTTTTCAAAGTATTTACCAAACTTAAAAGTAGCTACTGTTTATGGTGGAGCTAACATTGAAGAGCAGATAAGAAAACTTAAAAAAGGTGTTCAAATAGTTGTAGGTACTCCTGGTAGAACTGTAGACTTAATTAAAAGAAGAGCTTTAAAACTAGGTAATGTACAATGGTTAGTTCTTGATGAGGCTGATGAAATGCTTAACATGGGCTTTAAAGATGAATTAGACCAAGTTTTAGAAGCTACTCCAAACACTAAGCAAACATTATTGTTTTCTGCTACTTTTCCTAGAGAAGTAGAAGATATTGCAAAAAACTATATGACAAACCCTGTAGAAGTTACTTCAGGGCAAAAGAATCAAGGTTCTGATAATGTTAGTCATGAGTATTATTTAGTAAACGAAAAAACTCGTTACCCTGCTTTAAAAAGAGTTGCTGATTTAAATCCTCATATTTACGGAATTGTTTTCTGTAGAACACGTAGAGAAACACAAGAAGTAGCCAACAATCTTATTAGAGATGGCTATAATGCTGATTCTTTACACGGTGATTTATCGCAAGCTCAACGTGACTCTGTAATGGAGAAATTTCGTAAAAAGAATATTCAAATATTAGTAGCTACTGATGTTGCTGCTCGTGGTTTAGATGTTAACAACTTAACACACGTTATCAATCATAAATTACCAGATCAAATTGAAAACTACAACCACCGTAGTGGTAGAACTGGTAGGGCTGGTAATAAAGGAATTTCTATTGCTTTAGTAAGCAAAAAAGAACAAGGAAGATTACGTCCTATTGAGCGAATTATAAAAAAGAAATTCGAACAAACACCTATTCCTTCAGGCAAAGAAATATGTCAAAATCAATTATTTCATTTAATTGATAAGGTTCATAATACTGAAGTAAATACAGATCAAATTGAAGGTTTTTTACCTAGTATTTATGAAAAGTTAGAAGATTTAAGTAGAGAAGAGTTAATTCAAAAGTTTGTTTCTTTAGAATTCAATACATTTTTATCATACTATGAAAATGCTCCTGACTTAAATAATTTATCTTCAAGAGAAAACTCTAGAGGACGTTCTTCTAGTGAAAACATGACTCGTTTCTTTATTAACTTAGGTAGAAAAGATCGTTTAAACCCAGCAAAACTAATTGGTTTAATCAACGACCAAAATATTGGTGATAAAATAGAGATTGGTGCTATAGACATCTTGGATACTTTTTCTTTCTTTGAAATCGATAAAAACTTCGAAAAAGAAACTTTAGATGCTTTTGCTGCTAACGACCCTGATTTTAATGGAAGATCAGTAAATATAGAAATTACTAAAAACGACCGTAGCGGTGGTGGAAGAAAACCACGCAGAAGTGGCGGTGGTGGATTCAATGGTAAAAGACGTAGAAGCGATAAGCCTTCTGACAACAAAAAAGGTTTTGGTAGAAGACGTAGTGAAAATAGTTCTTCTAGAAGAGGAGATAACAAGCCTGCTGCTGGTTTCGGAAGAAAACGTAGAAGAGGTTAAATCAGCCTTAGTCATAATAAAAAAAGCAGCTCAATTGAGCTGCTTTTTTATATAATATAAATTATAATTAGTCATTCTTTAATTTACTGTATACTTCTAAGTCTGTAAAAAGATTCCCTGTTAGTAGCTCCCCTTCTCTTTCAACTCCTTCTAACTTAAAACCTAATCTTTTAGGTATATTTTTACTTGGTATATTTCCTATTGCACATTTAATTTGAATTCTATTCATTTGTAATTCGGTAAAAGCTAAGTTACATATCTCTTTTACTGATTTCGTCATTATACCTTTACCTTGTTCCTCCTCAGAAAGCCAATACCCTACTTCTGTTTTCTTATTTAAAGCATCAGTATCTTTTAAACCTATCAATCCTATAAACTTATCTTGCCTTCTTATCGTAAACGTATATTCTAACTTATCCTCAGAAACACCTACAACTGAATTTACAAAACCTTCAGTATCTTTTAACTCTTTTGTGTATTCTACAAAAGGCAACCATTTACCTAAATATTCTCTTTCTTTATTAATTGTTTTGAAAATATCAGTAGCATCCTTTAGCTCTAGTTTTCTTAACTCTATATCAGAGCCCACTTTTAAAACCATTACTTTCTTCTAGACTATTTATTGATTTCCTAATATAATTGGCATTCCGCTTTTTCCAGAACCTATAATAACCACTTTACTATTGTTAGAGTTTGCTAATCTATTGGTAGCTTCAATACCTTTATCTTGCAAAATTTTATCTGTTAATGAAGCACTTAAAATTCTATTTGCATCAGCTTTACCTTTTGCTTCAATAATTTGTTTTTCTGCTTCTTTTTGAGCCGTAACTAATCTAAACTCATATTCTAACGACTCTTGCTCTTGCTTTAACTTACGTTCAATTGCTTCTTTAATAGTTGATGGTAACGTTACATCTCTTACTAAAATTTCATTTAACTGAACATATTGCTTTTCTAATATCTTCTTTGTTTCTATAAATATTTCATCTTGAATAGCATCCCTTTTACTTGAATACAATTGTTCAGGTGTATAACGGCCTACTACACTACGCGCTGCTGAACGAATTGCTGGCTGAATTACACGTTGTAAATAGTTTTCACCTAGTGTTTGATGTAAGTTTCCTAAATCTGTATAAACTGGTTGATACCAAGCAGATGCATCTATTTGAATTTCTAATCCGTTAGATGACAATACTTTCATTTTTTCAAAAAGCTCTTGTTGTCTTACCTCATATACATGTACTTTATTCCAAGGAGCAACCACATGAAAACCTTCTCCTAATGGTGGTTCGTCTGTAACAACTCCTCCTCCAAACGTTTTATACAACACACCTGCTTCTCCTGAATTAATTGTTACAGTTGATTTTGCTATAAAAATTATTAAAACTACAACTACTGGAATTAACAATCCGAACTTTGGAAACTTTAACTCTACTTGATTTCTTGTCATTTTTTTTATGTTTTATACTCAAATGTACAATTAAATTTATGAACCGCAGTTTTCATAATCGCATTCTTGTGATGCAAACTCAAGTTCAAGAGTAATATGTTCTAAGTGAAATTCATCATGCAAAACTCGCTTAACTTCTTGCTTTATTTGATGATTTTTTTCCCAAGATAATTCGCTGTTTTTTATTACTAAATGAGCTGTAAACACGTTATACTGCCCGTCCATCGTCCATAAGTGACAATCGTGAATATTCTCTATCTCTTCCATAGAAACTATTCTTTGTTGAACTTCTTCTACAGAAACATTTTCAGGAGTTCCTTGCAATATAACCCTAAGACTCTCTTTAATGTTTTTATACACATTATACAGCACAAAACCAGCAATAGCAATAGATAAAACTGGATCTAAAACCGGAACGTTCCAAAACTGCATTACAATACTTGCTAGTAGTACTACTACCCAACCTAACACGTCTTCTAATAAATGTAATGAAACTACTCGCTCGTTAATTGAGGTTCCTTTTTTTAATTTTAATACGGCAGCACCATTTACTATAATTCCTAAAACAGCCAACCACATCATTCCTTTAGCATCTGCATTTTCTGGATTAACAATTCTTGGAATCGCCTCTTTTATTATAAATACCGAACCAATAACTAATACTATTGAATTAATTACAGCTCCTAAAAGAGAGAACCTTTTATACCCGTATGAATATTTTTTATTTGCTTTTTTTGTCGACTTTTTTTGAAAATACCAAGACAATCCTAAGCTTAAACTATCTCCTAAATCATGCAAAGCATCAGACATAATGGCTAAACTATTCGTGTAAAAGCCTCCTATAAATTCAATAATTGTAAATGCGAGATTAAGAAAAAAAGCTACAGCTATATTTCCTGTAGAACTTCCATGTGAATGATGATGATGGTTGTGTCCCATGTTTTTATTAATTGACTTTAAATGTATAAAAAAGATGCATTAAAACTAAACAAGCGATTATCTAATCTATAATCGCTTGTTTTTTTATTAATGAGCATGACCTTCCATTCCGCCTGACATTTGTAATAACTTTCCTTTTAAAAAGTGTGCTCCTTTAGTTACGATAATTACATTGTAATTATTCTCTTGAATTGTTTTGATTTCGACAAATCCATTATCAGAACCTCCAACAGTTACCTCAACAGGCATAAATTCATCTACTGACTTTTTAATAAAAATAAAATGCTCTCCTTCATTTTCTATTACTGCTTCTTCAGGTACTGCATACACTTCCTCTCCTCCTAACAAAATCTGAGCATTGATAAACATTCCTGCTTTTAATCGGTTTTGCTCATCCTCAAAGTGTCCATGTACATTTACTGTTTTCGTTTGATCGTCTACTTTCTGACTAATCAATTTTATATATCCTCTGTAGGCTACATCTATTCCAGATGGTTGAAACTCGAACTCATCTCCCTTTTTTATTTTTGTTATATCCGTTCCAAAAACATTTAACTCCGCATGCATATGATCATTATCTATTATTTCCATCATCTCCGAGTTAGCTGCTAAAAACATTCCTTTATTCAAGTTATTCTCTACAACATAACCAGAAATCGGAGCCTTTACATACACATATTGCTGAATTCCTTTAGTTGCAACTGTAGTAGGTGATAATCCTGCCATCTTTAATTGTGCTGCATAGCTATTCGCTAAACTTTTTGCAGATCGATAACTTCCTTCAGCTATTTGAAACGATTTTTTTGAGGTAATATCATTTTC
This sequence comes from Tenacibaculum sp. DPLXC6, assembly GCF_056815515.1. NCBI lineage: Bacteria > Pseudomonadati > Bacteroidota > Flavobacteriia > Flavobacteriales > Flavobacteriaceae > Tenacibaculum > Tenacibaculum sp. DPLXC6. The sequence continues at coordinate 311,249 of NZ_CP141806.1, read as the reverse complement.
TAACAGCATTTTCTTTCTTTCATAATCTGCCTTAGTTACTTTTAGCTTATTCACTGCTTCAAGGTAAGCATATTGTAACTCTATAAAGTTAGGATGCTGTAATACTGCTACTGTTTGTCCTTTTTTCACTTTATCACCAGGTAACAAATCTGTTTTATAAACAAACGCTTCTAAAGGTGCATATATAGTAGCTTTACTTTGTGGTGGTACCTCTATTGTTCCTGTTACTGCTACTTTTTCTCTAATCTTTCTCTTTTCGATTACAGATGTCTCTATTTTAGCTGTTACAACCTGTTGTTGAGTTAAATGAATTCCATTTTCATCATGCTCTTCTCCTTCCTTTAAATTCTGAGTTATTTTTTCTTCTGTTGCATGATCATGATCTGAATGATTTTCTTTTTTTTCCTTACAACTAACAACAAAAATGATAGTTACTAATATTATTACTAATTTTTTCATGTGTATATTTTTATTCTTTTATATAAAATTCGTAGGCAATTACAGTTTGATTAAAATTATTAACCAAGGATAAATAGTTTTGCATTACCTGAAAATAAGCGGTAAAACTCTGGTTATATTGATATGCATCAATCTCTCCTACCTTATAAGCTAATGCTAGTTTTTTTATAAACTTCTGCGCTTGTGTAACTGTTGAATGAATACTTACCAACTCTTCATTTAAATAAGTAAGCTGTTCTTGTAAGCTTTTATAATTATTCTGAATTACCATAGCCCTGTTATTATTTTCATAAGCTATTTCTTCTTGTATAATTTTTTGCTCTTTAATTTTTGCATTATTAGACCAAAACGAAAGCGGAATATTTACCCCTACATTAAAACCTGTATAGCTGTTCTCGCTTCCTGTTTTTCTGTTAATTATACCCGCTGTTAGTGCAGGAAAATAAGTTGATTTTGCTACAGACACACCTTTAGCAGCTACCTTATTTTGTTGTTCTAAACGCTGAATAAAATCATTTGACAACGAGTCTTTTTGAATTAAAAACTCCTTTTTTTGAGGTAGTTTTTCAAAGGGCTCTATCAAATAATCAATTTGTAATAACTGCTTTAATTCATTTTCTACCTGAATAAAGTTCTTATATGTTTTGTTTTTTTGTGACTGTACTCCTAACGACTGTAATGAGGTTAAATCATTTTCTAATCCTCCTATTTCTCCAGAGGCATGTAACTTATTAGCTATATCTTTTATTTGATTTGTACTAAGCTGTTGCTCTTCCATTAACGATAACAATCCATACAAATAATTCCATTGCTGGTACAAGCTTCTAGCCTTTCTTACTGTTTCTTTCTTAGATATATTGTTATTAATAGTTGCTAAGTTATTTTTCTCTTTAGCTAACTTCTTTTTTTGAATATGTGTTAAAATAGAACCGAAATTCTGATTAACAGACCATTCTTTTTCTGAAATACCATTAGCAACACCAACATCTTGATATTGAACCGTTGTCGGATTCAATTCAATCGCTTTATCTATTCCTGCTTTCGATTTTTCAATAGCTAAGGTTGATTTTTTCATCAACACCGATTTATTCAAAGCTAATTCAATAACTTGTTGTTCCGTTAACTTTTGAGCTACTTCTTGTGCTTGAACTCCAAAAACACCAAGAGTAAATACCACCATAGTTACTATGCCTTTTTTCACTTTTAAGTTGACTTTCTTTTCAAAAAGCATATACAGCACAGGTAAAATAAGTAAGGTTAATAGAGTTGCAGACATCAGTCCTCCAATTACTACGGTAGCTAAAGGTTTTTGTACTTCTGCTCCTGCTGATGATGATAATGCCATTGGTAAAAAGCCTAACGAAGCCACTGCTGCTGTCATAATTACAGGACGTAAACGTACAGATGTTCCTTTTTTTACAATCTCTGTAAGGTCTGATATTCCATTAGCCTTTAAACGATTAAACTCAGCAATTAAAACGATTCCGTTTAACACCGCTACACCAAATAAGGCTATAAAACCTACTCCTGCTGAAATTGAAAAAGGCATCCCTCTTAACCATAAGGCAAAAATTCCACCAATAGCAGACATAGGTATGGCAGTAAATATCAATACACTTTGTTTAATCGATTTAAAAGTAAAATACAGTAACAAAAAGATGAGTAATAAAGCTACTGGTACTGCAATACCCAACCTTGCACGAGCCTCTTCTAAGTTTTTAAAAGTTCCTCCATAAGTAATATAGTATCCTGGGTCGAATGCTATTTTATCTGAGACCTTACCTTTTAGTTCTTTAACAATACTAGCTACATCACGTTCTCTTACATTAAAACCAACTGTTATTCTACGTTTAGCATCATCTCTTTGAATTTGATTTGGACCCGTTTTAAAATCTACAGATGCTACTGCTGTTAACGGAATTTGTGCCCCCGTTGCAGTTGTAATGTATAGTTTACGAATATCTTCAATGCTAGCTCTTCTATTTTTTGCTAAACGCACTACCAAATCGTAACGTTTCTCACCTTCATATACTGATCCTGCACTTTGACCTGCAAAAGCTGCATTAACAGTAGTATTTACATCAGCAATATTGAGTCCATAATACGCTAACTGACTTCTGTTATAATCAATTACAATTTGTTGCAATCCAGTCATTTTTTCAACATACACATCCTCTGCCCCTTCTACATCTGGAATAATTCTACTTAATTGATTGGCATATTTTACCAATTTATTCAGGTCTTCTCCATAAATTTTAAGTACTACATCTTGCCTAGCACCTGTCATCAACTCATTAAATCGCATTTGAATAGGCTGTTGAAAACCGAAAGAAACACCTAGCATGTTTTCATCTAACAATTGTTGCATTTTTTCTGTTAGTTCATTCTTTGTGCTAGCTTTTGTCCATTCATCTTTTTCTTTTAAAATAATAATGATGTCTGAAGCCTCTATTGGCATTGGATCTGTTGGAATTTCCGAAGAACCTATTCTACTTACAATTTGCTCTATTTCGTCTGGAAACTCTTTCATTAACAGTGCTGATGCTTGATTTGAAACATCTATGGTGTACGACAGTGAACTTCCTGTTGATACAATAGCTTGCACTGCTAAATCCCCTTCATCTAAAGAAGGAATAAACTCTGATCCCATTTTAGAAAAAGTTACTAAACTGAGTATAAAAATAGCTACTGAACCTATCACAACTTTTACTTTATGAGTTAGCACAAAGTTGAGTATTGGAGTATATACATTTTGTAATGTTGTGATGATTTTATCTGAAATGTTCTTCTTGTTGTTGATTGTTTTCTTTAAAAACAACGAACTCATCATAGGTACATAGGTAAGTGATAATAAAAAGGCTCCTAAAATTGCAAAACTTACGGTTAATGCCATAGGCTTAAACATTTTTCCTTCAATACCTACTAAGGCAAGAATTGGTAAGTACACTATAAGAATAATAATTTCTCCAAATGCTGCACTTGTTCTTATTTTTGAAGCCGATTCATACACTTCATCATCCATTTGATCTTGGGTTAACTGCGTTCCTGATTTTTTTAACCCCAAATGATGTAATGTTGCCTCTACTATAATTACCGAACCATCTACGATAATACCAAAATCAATAGCTCCTAAACTCATTAAGTTTCCAGAAACACCAAACACCTTCATTAAACTAATAGCAAACAACATTGCTAAAGGTATAACCGACGCTACAATTAACCCCGCTCGTAAATTCCCTAGCAATAACACCAAAATAAAGATGACAATTAAAGCTCCTTCAACAAGGTTGGTTGATACCGTTTTTATGGCTTTATCTACTAATTTAGTTCTATCTAAAAAGGGTTTTATGGCAACTCCTTCTGGCAAACTTTTTTCTATTTGTGTAATTCTTTCTTTTACATTTTCAATCACCTTTGAAGAATTGGCTCCTTTTAACATCATAACAATAGCACCTACCACTTCTCCATCGGTATTTCTTGTCATTGCACCATATCGTACCGCATGTCCTAACTGAACTTTCCCTATATCTTTCATCAAGATAGGGGTTCCATTTACATTGTTTTTTATGACAATATTCTGGATGTCTTCTGGAGTTTTTATCAATCCTTCACTTCTAATAAAGTACGCTTTCGGGTTTTTATCTATATATGCCCCTCCTGTATTTTGATTGTTTTTAGATAGTGCCTCAAAAACCTCATTTATACTAACATTTAACGATTGCAAGCGTTCTGGTTCAATAGCTACTTCGTATTGCTTTAAAAAGCCTCCAAAGCTACTTACATCTGCAACTCCTTCAATTCCTAAAAGTTGACGACGTACAATCCAGTCTTGAATAGAGCGTAACTCCATTGCATCATACTGCTTTTCATATCCTTTTTTAGCGTATAGTGTGTATTGATAAATTTCACCCAATCCTGTGGTTACAGGCGCCATTTCAGGTGTTCCTACTCCTTCAGGAATTTGATTTTTGGCTTCTATCAATCGTTCACTAATTTGTTGACGTGCCCAATAAATATCGGTACTCTCTTTAAAAACGATTGTAACGACGCTTAATCCAAATCGAGAGAAGGAACGAATCTCTTCGATATCTGGAATGTTTGACATGGTGATTTCTATAGGAAACGTAACTAAACGTTCAATATCTTGGGCTGATTGTGAGGGTGCAGATGTTATTATTTGCACCTGATTATTGGTAATATCTGGTACTGCATCAATAGGTAATTGTTTTAGAGAATAGATTCCCCAGCCTATTAATGCGACAACCAATGCTCCAATAATCAATTTATTTTTAATTGAAAATTTTATAATGTTATCTAACATTTTGTATTGATTTAATTCTATTGTAACATAATTTCTACCGGTTATTATTAAATAATCGGTACAACAGTTTGTAGTTCTTGCTTACACAAGAGCTACCGCTGTTTTTAATAATAAAATAGAATTAAGACTTGGGTGGCTGGAAAATAGCCGATAGGTATGAGTTATAATATGTGTTTTGATAAAAGTTAATACTATTTCTTATTTCTAAAAAAATAGGAATATCAAAACTATAATCAATCGGAATAAAATCTGCTGTAACAGTAATTACGTTACAATGATGGTGATGTTCTTTGCTTTTTTCTTCTTCAGTATCATGTTGATGATGCTCATCTTGATGATCTTCATTTAACTCATCGTGATGCACCTCTGATTCAGCTACAAAAACCACAGCATCAGTATGTGCCTGTATAGGAGGCACAACTAATAATAAGGTTAATAATATGATGATACTGTTTTTCACGAATACCGTTTAGGGTTACAAAATTATAAAAATTTATGAATCTTCATTATCCAATCTATCTTTAACGTACTCAATTTTTGTTTTACCATGTGCAAAAGGCTTCCCTTCTTCGTCTAAACTTACCATGATAATTTTATCAATTGCAATAATTGTTTTTCGGGTTATTTTGTTACGAACCTCACAGCTTAAGGTAATAGACGTTGTACCAAACTTTACTACATCAATTCCTATTTCTACAATGTCTCCTTGCTTTGCTGAACTAACAAAATTTATTTCAGACATAAACTTGGTTACTGTTTTTGGAATTTCTAACTGAATAATAGCATATAACGCTACTTCCTCATCAATCCATTGTAATAATCGTCCTCCGAAAAGTGTTCCGTTAGGATTTAAATCTTCTGGTTTTACCCATTTACGTGTGTGAAATCTCATCGTATTTATTGTTCTATATTTTTAGCTTCAAAAGCTACTAAATCGTTATTTACAAAGGTAAAAGTTATTTGTATAGGATTACAACATACCTCACAATCTTCTACATAGGTTTCAGATGTACTAGCATCCAACAACATGGAAATTTCTTCCCAACAATGCGGACATTGAAAAAAGTGTTCATACATCATATTTTATTATAATTTTACCAATTATTTTTTATTAACTGGTTCTGTAACTGGCGGACCTAATTCACAAGGATATTCAACAGTTGTTGTAATATAGTTTCCACTTCCATCAGGTCTATCATAGGTAAACTCACACATTTCTTCTTCATCTGAACAACCGCTAAAAACTAGACAAACAGTACTCAAAAGCAGTACTTTTATTAACTTTTTATTCATTTTTTTTATATTTTACCATAATATTTTCTAACAAACCACTCTATTGACAATAAAACTATAATCAATAATAACAACCATTTCCAATCAACTAAACTTTGTTTTTTGGTAATAGACTTTTGAGTGGTATAAAAAGATGCATCTTCTTGTATCTTTTTTAGTAAATCGTCAACTTTATCTGCATAAACTATAGCTCCGTCTGTTTTTAACGCTAGCTGTTCTAATTTCTTAAAATTAGCATTGGTAAACTGCTCTTCTATCTGATAATCTTCAATTTTAAACCTACCCGAGCTACTTATATTTTGGTTCTTTACTGTTACTGTATATGAATACTCTCCTGAAGCCAATCCTTCAACAGCAACTTGATACGAGTTATTAAATAAAGAAAACGGAATGCTCTTTTTAGCCTTTGTTTCTAAATTAGTTACTGTTAACTCTAAAGATGCTCTGCTATCAAATTGGTAGTTTTTATCAACATAAAAAGCACTTATGGTTATAGGTTCATTGGCTGCGTACAAACGTTGCGCTTTTACATCTAAACGTCTTCTCTTTTTAGTGGATGCTAAATACTGAACTAAGTTTCCTACAAACGTATCAAAACTTTCAAAGCTTTTCTCTTTTAAATAACTGGCGGCTCTCCATTTCCAAATACCCTCACCAAATAGTACTGCATACTTTTTATCATTCTCTTCAAAGGTTGATAATAACGGTTGAGTGGTTTCTACCCCTGCATACTTCTGATACAACAAGCTTTGAGATTCTTTTTTAGTCTGTACTTCTCCAAACTTGTCTTTTAGTGGCGGAAATTGACCAAAACCTATATCCTCTTGATAAAAAGTTAGAAAATCTGGATTGTAAATAGCTGTGTATTCCTCTTTTTGATTGATAACTCTTTTTTGAACTCCTAAACCTTGACTATTCAAAAAGTTCCAATCTGTTTTAGTTCCTGAAACCAGTAAAAAGTTAGATTGTATTTTTTCTAAAGTGGTTTTAAAGTAGCTGTTAGGTTGATACAAAACAAAAAACTGATACGCATCTAAGTTTATATTCTTATCCTGTATCAAAGCAATGTCTACTTTGCGTTGTTTATTGCTCTCTATCGCTTTTTTTAGCGCTCCTAAATCTGGATGTAAAAAAGAACTGAGTAATAAAACTTTGGTTTGCTCATCTAAAACTTCAACTGAAAAGCTTTTATAATTGTTCTTCGTGTTTTTTTCATTCGCTATACTACTTATCGACGCTGTATAATAGTGTACTCCTTTCGTATTAGACACTAAGTTAGCTGTAACAGTTTGCACAGGATTTTCTGGCGAGAAACGCACTCTTTTTGAGAAAACTCTGCTCCCGTTTTTTACGATTGAAAAAGTAGTATTCACCGTTTCTTTTCCCTCATAATACAACAATGCTTCTACAGGAAACTTGTTCTTTACATAGCTGTACTTATTCACATTCAACTGCGAAATTTGAATGTCTTGATACTTAATAGTATCACCAATAACTACAGGAAATACTTTATGCTTTGTTGATGAAAACTCATAATCATTTCCTTGGGTTTGATTTCCATCGGTTATTAAAATAGTAGCTGCATTCTTATCTTTATTCAACTCATTAACAGCTTCAACTGCTTTTGAAATATCTGTTTGTGTTTCAGCAAACGATAAACTATCCAACACCTTAATATCATTCCCAAAAGAAAAATACTGTACATCAAATTTATCTTGAAGTTCTTTGTTACTTTCTACTTTTGATATTAATTCTTGTACCTTTTTTTCTTCTTTAAAAAATTGAGTGGATAACGAATTGTCTGCCAATACAGATAATACAGGTTTTATGTTTTCCGTTTCAAGAGTTGTTATCTTCGGATTAATCAATAGCAACCCAATTAAAAAGAGACTTAGTGCCTTTAAGCTAAAAAGTAAGATGTGTACTTTAGGAGTGCTATTTACCTTATAGAAATATTGAAAAAAAGCAATGGTTACGCTTATTAATACGGCTAATACAATGTAAATTATAGTTATTGACTCCACTCAGCTTATTTTAGTATGTGAAGATAAAAATATCTAACAAATAAAAAGACCTTTTCTTCTTTTTCATTTATGACTTCAATCATAAAAAACTAGTTATCAATTACATAATTTTACTAAAAACTATTATTTATGGTAACTACTGAAAACTTAACCGCTGAAAAAACACTTCAAAAAACAAATAGTATGGGAATTACGGCTTACATCAATAAAAAAATTGCTGAAGGAGAACGAAATAGCATTGGTGTATCTATTATATTAATTACTGTAGGCTCAATGATAGCCTCTATAACAGCTGCTTTAGCCGTAAACGGTGATGTTAATTTATTTGCCCTAATTTTTGCTTGTGTAACAGCTATGGGAGCTAATGCTGCTGCCATAAGTCAACGCCCTTTTAAAATAATTGCATGGGCATTTATTATCAATATACTCGGTAATATTTCGTTGATTTTTTATCTACTTATGTCGTAGTTGTAGGCTTCGGCTTTGCTTCAAACATTCTAAAAAAGAGCATAGAAGCTATGTTTCGTGCTCTTTCTTTAGCTTCATGCGCTTTTGTTCCGTCAAAAAGTTCATCAACCGTTTCAAACCACAATTGCAACCAGCGTCCAAAGTGTTCCTGATAAATAGAATACTCAAAATCCCTATCTACATCTTTGTGTGCTTTCATTGGGTTTCCTTTAAACTTTCTAACAAAAAACAAATTCGTTTCCCAAAAATCGGTGAGCTTTTGTAAATGAGGTTCCCAAGTTTCTTCTGGGATTGTTTTCAAAAATATAGGTCCTATAAAATCATCCTTTCTAATTTTATCATTATAAAAGGTTGATACTAATTTATACACATCTTCCCTATTTTCTATGTCTCTTTTATCCATTTACAAATCGTTGTTGAAATACGCTACAAAAGTATATCTTTATGCAATTGCAATTTATGACTTAAATCATAATGATTCCAGAAGAACTCTTATTAAAATATACCGCTGAAACGAAACGTTATCAAAAAGACGAAATTATTTTTTCTGAAAAGCAAACTGCACACTACTACTACCAAATAGTAAGCGGAGTGGTTAAAATGAATAATTTTAATGATGATGGTAAAGAGTTTATTCAAGGAGTATTTTATAAAAACCAAAGTTTTGGTGAACCTCCTTTGTTTATCGATGTAAAATATCCTGCCAATGCAGTGGCTATTTCTGATAGTACGATTTTAGCTTTGTCTAAAAACAACCTGTTTAAATTACTGCAAGACAATCCTGAAATTCACTTAAAAATTACCCAAAGTTTAGCAAAACGTTTGTATTACAAAGCCATTATTGCTTCTGAAATATCTAGCCAAGAACCTGCCCACAGAGTACTCCGCTTTATTGATTATTTAAAAGACGATGTATATAAAATTGAAGGAAAGTACTCGTTTAAAGTAGCCTATACACGTCAGCAAATAGCCGATATTTTAGGTTTACGAGTGGAAACGGTTATTCGGGTCATAAAATCCTTAGAAAAAAAGGGAGACGTAAAAATTAGCAAACGAAAGGTATATCGTTAAAGCTTTCTTTAAAGTGACCATTTAATAAAATGTGTTACAAACCATAAAAATTAATAGACTTATGGAATTCCGTAAGAATTTGTATATCTCTTGTAGTAAGTTCGCTATAATAGTATAACTAATTAACAAATAACGATAACTCGTTAATAACTTTACCTTTAGATAAAGTATCAGTTTTATTATATTTGAAAACGTATAAAAATTGCTAAACTTTACGATATCCCACGCTTTTGCCGGGATAAAAGAACTAAAGTTTGATATATAACGAGTTGTAGGCAATTTTGACCAACCAAAACCTATAAAATTTGAGAATTGAAAAAATAGCTATCGAGAATGTAAAAGGGATTGACAATCACGAATACGAATACATTCTAGCACCAAACAAACCAATTTTTTTTGTCGCACCAAATGGATTTGGAAAATCTTCATTTGGAATCGCATTTGATTCTCTAACACCTTCAAAAATTGACCTTCATAAAAACCATCTTCATCGGAATAAAGAAGATAATCTTCCTAAAATTAAAATAGCCTGTAATGACCAAGGAAACAAGGTAGAGTTGGTTGCTGATAAAACTAAAAACGAAATTAATCAACAATTTGATGTTTTTGTAATCAATAGCAATTTAGTTGCTAAAGCCAAACTAGCTAATATCAATGGGAACAGAATAGCAAAACCGTCATTAGAAATTAAAAAGACTGTTTTAATAAATACTATTCCTCAAGAAAAACTTTTTGAATACGACCCAAGAGCAGAAAAAGACAAATTCGCACCAATTCAAAAACTACCTAAAAATATCACAGAGATTTTTTCTAATCATTCTGTCCTGGAAGACATAGCATCTAAAGTCGATTTCTCAAAACTAAGTCAGGTTAGAAAATCTAAATTACTTGATGAACTTAAACAAGAAATATTATCTCAAGAAGGTACAACCAAAAGTATAAAGGATTACATAACCAACAACATACTTGATAACATTGAACTGACTGAAATTACTGAGACTTGCGATATTTTAGATAGTTATGATTTACAATGTATCTCAGACAAAGTTGACCAGCTAACTTCCACTTTACAGATAATAAGCGTTTACCAAAGACTAGGTAATGACTTCAAAAAAGCTGTCAAATACCTCGAATATTTAAACGACAAAAAAGAATATGAAGAAGTAATCGCATCAATAAATTCTACAAGATTTAGAATAAGACCATCTATCGAAAATAGAAAAATGGTAATTGAATGGCCAAAAGCATATAATATATCAAATGGACAAAGAGATATCCTAACATTTATAACCCTACTTGTTAAAGCAAGAAAAACATTTAAGAAAGAAAATTGCATTTTAGTAATCGATGAAATATTTGATTATTTGGATGATGCCAATCTTATTTCGTTTCAATACTATATTTCTCAATTCATAGAGGAAATGTCATCGGAGAAGAATTTGTTTCCAATTATAATGACACACCTTGACCCAAAATTTTTTAATCATTTCTGTTTCAATGACAAAAAGATGCAGGTTTGTTATTTACAAAAAGTAAACACTAAAACCAGCAAGGAAATATTGAAAATAATATACAAAAGAGAGGAACCTGATATACAATCGGAACTTGACAAACATTATTTTCACTACCACACAGATAAGTCTTCTGATTTATCTACTCAATTTGACAATCACAAACTGAATAAAGATTGGGGAAATTGTGTAGCTTTTCAAAACAAGGTTTCAAGAGAATTAAGGCGATACTTATTTGAAAGCACACCATATGACCCACTTGCAGTTTGCATAGCATTGCGAATTCAAATTGAAAAATTAGCTTACGAAAAGCTCAAAGAAGCGAATAATCAAAATGAGTTCTTACAGATTAACGGAACAAGAAATAAGCTAAATTTTTGTGTTTCGAGAGGACGAAAAATTCCGGAAGTTTATTATTTGTTGGGTATAATCTATAATACTTCATTACATTTAAAACAAGGACAGGACATCAGAGTTCCCTTATCAATAAAACTGGATAATATTAACATTAAACGGATGATTGAAAGTGTATTCATCCCGAAATAAAAAACTGCCTACAACAATGGCTATAAGTAATTGCTTGTTCTCGCCTACTTTGGAAATTCCGCAGGAATTTCCAACTTGGTGTGTACTTGCAAAGTTAAGTGCTAACCCACGCAACTACTCATAGCCGAGACCGTTAGGCAAAATTAAATCGAAACTAAAAAAATGGCTTTAATTGATTCACTCAGAAATAATCTATCCAGAAAACAAAGCGATTTGACTAAGCTTTTGACAGATAAAGCCAAAGAGCAAAAAAAAATATCCAATACGACAACTAAAATTAATAGAGCGAGTGAAGCTGTTAATCGGAGTAAATCAACTAGTACAATTCAATCTAAACTAAGAGAGATAACTAGATATGAAAAAGACCTTGCTAATTCTTACAAGAAAATAGCGGATATAGAAACTAAGATTGGAAAAAAGAATAAAGAAATTCAAGACGCTCAAACTAAAGTTGACAAGGAATTGGCTTCTATTGATAAAAAAAGAAAAGCTGAAGCAGATAAATTAAGAAGAGAACAAGAACAAAACCTTAGGAATATTGGTTCAACACTTCAACATCATAATAATTTACATACCGAAACACAATATCAAATTGAAGAATTAAAAAATATTCCTGAAAAAATTGTTGTCCTATTTCTTGCATCAAATCCAATTGACCTACAACAATTAAGGTTAGACGAAGAAGCTAGAGCTATATCTGAAATGATACGGAAATCTAAGCATCGAGATTCTGTTAAATTTGAAACCTGTTGGGCAGTTCAACCAATAGACTTATTACAAGCTATTAATGAGTACAAACCATCAATAATTCACTTTAGCGGACACGGATCTGATAATGATGAAATCATTTTTCAAACTAATGATGGTAGAACTAAAATAGTTAGCAAAGAGGCAATTGTACAAACAATTATGGCTTCATCAGACGGAATTAGATTAGTCTTTTTCAATACTTGTTATTCTAAAAATCAAGCCGAAGCGGTATCTGAATATGTTGAAGCAACAATTGGAATGAATACTTCAATCGGAGACGAAGCTGCAAGAATATTTTCATCTCAATTTTATTCTTCCATCAGTTTTGGTTTATCTGTCAAAAAATCTTTCGAACAAGCTAAAGCACTTCTTATGCTAGAAGATATCAGCGAGGAAGAAACACCTGAATTATTTATTAAAGAAGGAATTAATTCTGAGGATTTAATAATTGTAAAACCGAAAAAATAACTATTGCGAACACCGTATAAAATTAATTGCTTGTTCTTGTCTACTTACGAAGTTAAACACAAACCCACGCAACAACTCATACACGAGACCGCTAGTTACAATTCGTTTACAAAAATCTCTACACACTTTATTGTATTTACATATCTGAGAAGAAAACTCGCTAATATTGTGGCACGGGTCGCTGATACTACGGCACGCTCCGTTAACATCACGGCACGGGTCGCTGATACTACGGCATGCTCCGTTAACACCACGGCATGGGTCGCTGATACTAAGGCATGCTCCTTTAACTCCACGGCATGGGTCGCTGATACTACGGCACGCTCCGTTAACACCACGGCATGCTCCGTTGATACCACGGCATGGGTCGCTGATATTACGGCATGCTCCGTTAACACCACGGCATGGGTCGCTGATACTACGGCATGCTCCGTTAACACCACGGCATGGGTCGCTGATATCACGGCATGCTCCGTTAACACCACGGCATGGGTCGCTGATGTCACGGCACGGGTTGCTGATACTACGGCACGCTCCGTTAACATCACGGCACGGGTCGCTGATACTACGGCACGCTCCGTTAACATCACAGCATGGGTCGCTGATACTACGGCACCCTTCGTTGACACCACGGCACGGGTCGCTGATACTACGGCATGCTCCGTTGACACCACGGCATGGGTCGCTGATATCAAGGCACACTCCGTTAACACCACGGCACGGGTCGCTGATATTACGGCATGGGTCGCTAATACTACGACATACTTCTTTGTCCCTAAATAAGATTGCTTTTATTTAGTACTAAAATTCCTGTAGTTTATCTCTAAAAAAAGGGAAGTATTTTCTATTTTTGTGCCTTTCAACACAACAACAAAACATGAACTTAACAGAATTAAACGCCATCTCTCCTATTGATGGTAGATACCGTAACAAAGTAGCAAGCTTAGCGAACTATTTTTCAGAAGAAGCTTTAATAAAATATCGTGTAAAGGTAGAAATTGAATATTTCATTGCTTTATGTGAAATTCCATTACCTCAGTTAGCCGATTTCAACAAAGAGTTATACGCTGATTTACGTAAAATTTACGAAGATTTTTCTGCTGAAGATGCGCTAAAAATCAAAGAAATTGAAAACGTTACCAATCACGATGTAAAAGCTGTTGAGTACTTTATTAAAGAAAAGTTTGACGCTTTAAGCTTACAGAAATATAAAGAATTTATCCACTTCGGATTAACATCTCAAGATATTAACAACACTGCTATTCCATTATCTATAAAAGATGCTATGGAAGAAGTATACTACCCTACTTTAGATACTTTAGTTTGCAAATTAGCTGATTTATCTGAAGAATGGGAAAACGTACCAATGTTAGCAAGGACTCACGGACAACCAGCCTCTCCTACTCGTTTAGGAAAAGAGTTTTTTGTATTTGTAGAGCGTATTAACAATCAGGTTATTCACATACAACATACACCACATGCTGCGAAGTTTGGTGGAGCTACAGGTAATTACAATGCACACAAAGTAGCGTATCCGGATATCGACTGGAAAAACTTCGGTACTCATTTCGTTGAAGAAGTGTTAGGTTTACACCACTCCTTCCCTACTACGCAAATTGAGCACTACGATCACATGGCTGCTTTATACGACGGATTAAAACGTGTAAATACAATTTTAATTGATTTAGATCGCGATGTTTGGACGTACGTTTCTAACGACTACTTCAAACAAAAAATTAAGAAAGGTGAAGTAGGTTCATCTGCAATGCCACATAAAGTAAATCCTATTGATTTTGAAAACTCTGAAGGAAACTTAGGTATTGCCAATGCTATTTTTGAGCATTTATCTGCTAAGTTACCAGTTTCAAGATTACAACGTGATTTAACTGATAGTACTGTATTACGTAACGTTGGAGTTCCTTTTGGACATACGTTAATTGGTTTTGCTTCTACCTTAAAAGGATTGAACAAGTTATTATTAAACGAAGCTAAATTTGCTGAAGATTTAGAAAATAACTGGGCAGTAGTTGCTGAGGCTATTCAAACTATTTTACGTCGTGAAGCATATCCTAATCCATACGAAGCATTAAAAGGATTAACGCGTACCAACGAAAAAATCAACAAAGATTCTATCGCTAATTTTATTGATACTTTAGAAGTTTCTGATGCGATTAAGAATGAATTAAAACAAATTACACCATCTAATTACACAGGTATATAATGAGATATTTACTTACTTTTTTAGTTTTATTTTTAGCTATTTCGTGTGCTCCAGAAAAAAAAGGAGATCCTACACGTTTTGTTCACGGAACGTTTGAAATTCCTGCTGGTGATAACTACGGAAAAACAACTATTGTAAGAAAAGACAGCTTACAAATAGAAGAATACACTAAAAAAGTAAGTATTTCAACTGACAGT
This sequence comes from Tenacibaculum sp. DPLXC6, assembly GCF_056815515.1. Classification (NCBI taxonomy): domain Bacteria; kingdom Pseudomonadati; phylum Bacteroidota; class Flavobacteriia; order Flavobacteriales; family Flavobacteriaceae; genus Tenacibaculum; species Tenacibaculum sp. DPLXC6. The sequence goes on along the minus strand of NZ_CP141806.1, from coordinate 295,920 downwards.
TTAGTTACTGAAAAAGAAATAAAACATATAGATACACTCTACATCAAATGGAAAAATAATTTTGCATACACTTTGCAAATGAAAAGTCCGAAAACTGATTTAGATAAAGATCCTATATTTGTTCAAATAACTAAAGTAACTGACAGTTCTTATAGTTTTACCGCAAAAATTGGCTATTCTAACTTTAAGCAAAAAGGAACTGTATATAAAGTAAAATAAACTATGGAAATTTTCTTACAACCTGATACGTGGGGTGCACTTGTAACCTTAACGTTTTTAGAAATTGTATTAGGTATTGACAACATTATTTTTATTTCAATAGCTGCAAATAAGCTACCTGAAAATCAACAAAAAAAAGCGACTAATATTGGGCTATTCTTAGCTATGATACTTCGTATTGCTTTACTTTTTGGTATTTCATTGCTTATTGCTATGAATTCTCCTTTTTTTAATATCGATTTATCTTGGTTTAATGCAGGAGTTACCGGTCAAGCATTAATTTTATTTGCTGGTGGTATATTCCTTTTATATAAGAGTACTAAAGAAATTCACCATAAAGTAGAAGGACATCTTGAAGACGAAACTGATGGTAAACCTAAAAAAGGCTATACATTAACACAAGCTATTATACAAATTACGTTAATTAACATCGTTTTCTCTTTTGATTCTATTTTAACGGCCGTAGGAATGACCAATGGTATTGAAGGAGCTATGATAATTATGATTACTTCAGTAGTCTTGTCTATGGTTATTATGATGTTATTTGCAAACCCTGTAGGGAAGTTTGTTAGTAAGCACCCAACGATTCAAATGTTAGGCTTGTCTTTCTTAATCTTAATTGGGTTTATGCTGATTGCTGAAGGTGCTCACTTATCTCACGCTACTCTTTTTGGAGAAGAAATAGGTAGTATACCTAAAGCCTATTTATACTTTGCTATTACTTTTTCTTTAGTAGTAGAAATGTTAAACATGAAAATGCGAGGCAACTCAAAAAAGCATTAAGAGATATTAAAACTATAAAAAAATAAAACCTAATAGTAAATTTCTATTAGGTTTTATTTTTTTACTTTTGTCTACCGTGATTAAGCTCAAAAAACATATTGCGCTATTAAGTATCTTAATTCTACTATTACCTACAGTAGTTTTAACGATACACTTATTTGAAAATCATGAGCATACTGTTTGTACATCTACTAGCGAGCATCACTTTCATGCGGAAGAACTAGATTGTTCTTTAGCACATTATCATTTAAACACATTTACGTATCAAACAGCTGAGAACTTTTCAGTTGTACCACAACACTTTTACAAATTAGATTACGAGGCGCAACCTCAGTTAATCTCTTATGTATATACTGATAAAAAATCTTCAAGAGCACCACCATATTTTACTGTATCATAACATTGTTATAAAAACTAACAAAACACATCGTTAACAGTAAAATTCATTTTAATGAAGAAATTAATAAACTTCCTATTATTTATAGGAGTATCTGCTATATATGCACAAAACAGTTTATCAGGAAAAATTACAGACACTGATAATCAACCACTTTTAGGAGTAGAAGTATACTCAGAACAATTACATAAAGGAACGGTAACCAACGAAAATGGTACCTACAACATACAAAACATCCCTAACGGAAAAGTTACCTTTAACTTTACTTTTTTAGGGTTTAAAACTGTTTCAAAAGAATTTGATTTTAATAATGAAAACATCTCTTTTGATCTGCACTTAGAAGAGTCTATTTTTAAAATAGATGAAGTTATTATTTCAACTCCTTTTAATAAGTTACAATCAGAAAATGTAATGAAAGTTGAACGTCTTTCTGCTAGAGCTCTTCAAAAAACAGGAGCTACAACATTGGCTGAAGGAATTACAAACATTGCAGGGGTATCTCAAGTTTCTACAGGAACGTCTATTGGTAAACCTGTTATTAGAGGTTTAAGCGGAAATAGAGTTTTAGTATACACACAAGGTATTCGATTAGAAAACCAACAGTTTGGTGGAGAACACGGTTTGGGTATTAACGATGCTGGTGTTGCTGGTGTAGAAGTTATTAAAGGTCCTGCTTCTCTTTTATACGGTTCTGATGCTTTAGGTGGTGTTTTATATATTCAACCAGAAAAATTTGCTCCAGAGAATACTACTAAACTTAATGTGAATCAGCGTTACTTTAGTAATACTTTAGGTACAAATACTTCGGTTGGCTTAACATCTTCTTTAAAAAACTGGCAATTCTTAGCTAGAGGAACTTATGCGCAACACGCAGATTACAAAACACCTGATTATAGAGTAACCAATACACGTTTTAAGGAAAAAGATTTAAAATTAGGTGTAGGATTTCATGAGAAAAACTTTTCTTCTGAGTTACGCTATAACTTCAACAATTCTAAGTTAGGACTAACAGAAGGAATTGGAGAACAAACGAAAGAAACGCATTTTGAAACTCCTTATCAAGATATTGACAATCATATTATAAGCTTACACAATCATATTTTCTTTAAAAACTCAAAATTAGACATCGATTTAGGGTATACTATTAATAACCGTAAAGAGTTTGAAGAACATGAGGAGCATGAAGAAGAAGAAACTGAAGAAGAGCACGAAGAGCATGAAGAAGGTGAAGCTGCTTTAGATATGAAGTTAAAAACGTTTAGTTATAACACTAAATATCACCTTCCTAAGTTTGGTAAATTTGAAGTTTTAGTGGGTGCACAAGGTTTACACCAAACCAATACTAACTTTGGTGAAGAATTGTTAATTCCTAATGCTACTGTAAACGATTTTGGTGTATTTACTACAGCCAACTTTGAAGTAAATGATAATACTTCTTTACAAGCTGGTATTCGATATGACAATAGAGCTATAACTACCGAAAGACATGAAGTAGCTCATGAAGATGAAATACATATTTTTGAAGCTATAGATAAATCTTTTAATAGTTTTACTGCTTCTTTTGGTGCAAAAACCAAGCTTTTTAATGCTCTTACAACTCGTTTAAATATTGCTAGCGGATTTAGAGCTCCAAACCTTGCTGAATTAACTTCTAACGGAGTACATCACGGTACAAATCGTTTTGAAATTGGTAACAACAACCTAGTTAACGAGAAGAATTTACAATTTGATCTTTCTTTAGATTATAACACTGAACACTTTGAGTTATTTGCCAATGGTTTTTATAATAAATTAAACGATTACATCTACTTATCTCCTACTGGTGAAATTGAAGATGATGCTCCTGTGTATTCTTACTCTCAAGAAGATGCAAAATTGTATGGAGGTGAGTTTGGTTTCCACTTACACCCTCACCCTCTTGATTGGCTACATTTAGAAAGTAGTTTTGAAACGGTAATTGGTAAACAAGATAATGGAAACTATTTACCACTAATTCCAGCAAATACCTTAAAAAACACACTAAGAACTGAGTTTTCTAATGAAAAATGGTTACCAAACGGATATGCTTCTGTAAGTTTACATTCATTTTTTAAGCAAGATAATGTGAGTGAGTTTGAAACAGCAACACCTGCATATAACTTAGTAAACTTGGGTATTGGAGGTGATATTATTATTAGTAAATACACTTTTACTACATCTTTAACCATAAATAATCTTCTTGATAAGAAGTACATAAATCACTTATCTAGATTAAAGCCTGATAATATTTTTAACCCTGGTAGAAATATTGTTTTAGGAATAAACTTTACTTTATAAAATAAATAACTCCCCAGTAACGCTGTTGCTGGGGAGCTTTTTATATAAACAAACTTTAACTTAATAAAGTTACCCGTCTTTTCTTTTTTTAAGCAATTCCGGAAACTTGCGTTTAAACCGATTTAATCGAGGAATTGATACTTTTTGCACATATGGATTCTCTGGGTGCAAACGTTCATAGTTTTGATGATACTCTTCCGCAGGATAAAACCTCTCCATCTTTTTAACCTCCGTAACTATTTTCCCTTGATAAACATCTTCATTTAATCTTTTAATAGTACTTTCTATTATCTGCTTTTCTTCTTGTGTTTTATAAAACGCTATTGACCTATATTGTGAACCATAATCTGGATGTTGCCCGTTTTTAGTAGTTGGATTATGCGAACCAAAAAATACAGTAACTAATGTTTGAAAACTAACTTTTTTCGGGTTGTAATATACTGCTACCGATTCTGCATGTCCTGTACGACCTGTTCCAATTGTTTTATAGGTTGGATTTTTAGTGTGCCCTCCTGCATATCCTGATACTGCTTCCTCTACTCCATTCACACTTTCAAAAATTGCTTCTACACACCAAAAACAACCACTTGCAAAGTAAGCTACTTTTGTTTCTGAGGTTATTTGTATTGATACCTCTTTTAGTTTTTCTTCCTTTTTTTGTGAGAAACTTAATAATGTTACCCCTAAAACAATAGCCGTAAACACTGCTACTCCTTTGAATATCTTCATATAATTAGTATTATTTATATGTTAGTTGGTCGTACAAAGAATACATTTTTTACAATTGTTTACAACTTTAATATTTCCTTAAGAATTTTGTTTGCGTGTTGCCACTGTGTTTTCTATTTTTGTTCAAGTAAACAGTAGATTTTAATGGAACATTTTATAGTATCGGCACGTAAATATCGTCCTCAAAATTTTGAGGATGTGGTAGGGCAACAAGCCATTACTAATACGTTAGAAAATGCTATTCAAAACAACCATTTAGCTCAGGCTTTATTGTTTACAGGACCTCGTGGAGTTGGTAAAACATCTTGTGCTCGTATCTTGGCTAAACGTATTAACCAAGAAGATGCAACTACAGACGATGAAGATTTTGCTTTTAATATTTTTGAATTAGATGCGGCTTCTAACAACTCTGTTGATGATATTCGTAACTTAACTGATCAAGTTCGTATACCTCCTCAAACAGGAAAATACAAAGTGTATATCATTGATGAGGTTCACATGCTTTCTCAAGCTGCTTTCAACGCTTTTTTAAAGACGTTAGAAGAACCACCAGCACACGCTATTTTTATTTTAGCGACTACAGAAAAACATAAAATTATACCAACGATATTATCTCGTTGTCAAATTTTTGATTTTAAACGTATTGGTGTTTTAGATGCTAAAGAGTATTTAAAAACAATTTGTGCTAAAGAGAATATTACTGCTGAAGATGATGCACTTCATGTAATTGCTCAAAAAGCTGACGGTGCAATGCGTGACGCCCTTTCTATTTTTGATAGGGTTGTAAGTTTCTCTGGAAACAACCTAACTCGCGAAGCTGTTACCCAAAACTTAAATGTGTTAGACTACGATGTGTATTTTAACATTACCGATTTATTACTTGGAAATAAAATTCCAGAAGTTTTAATGGCTTTTAATGATGTATTAGGAAAAGGTTTTGAGGGACATCATTTTATAAACGGTTTAGCTTCTCACTTTAGAGATTTGTTAGTTGCAAAAGATCAAGCTACTATTGCTTTGTTAGAGGTTGGTGATAACACTAAGAAAAAATACTTAGAACAGGCTTCTAAAGCTAGTATGCAGTTTTTACTCCCAGCTATAGATAAGGCTAATGATTGCGACTTGAAATATCGAGGAAGTAAAAACCAACGATTATTGGTAGAACTTACTTTAATGCAAATTGCCTCTATCACTTTTGATGGAGCAAAAAAAAAATCTAGCAACTACATAATTCCTGCTACTTTTTTTACCTCTTTATCTCCTTCAGTTAAAAAGACTGGGGTGAAACCTGCTGTTGCTAAAAGTCCTAAAAAAACTGAAACAGCTCCAGTAACAACTACAGTTACAAAAGAGGCTCCTGCTAAACCTGTTTTAAAGAATATTAAGCGTCGTACTTCTGCATTATCTTTAAAAAGTTTACATCAAAAGAAAGAAGTTAAAAGTACTATAGATGTAGAAGAAAACTACGACAATCATCCAAGAACTCCTTTCACTCAAGATGAGTTAAAAGATGCTTGGAAAAAATACTATTTCCAACTACAAAATTTTGGAGAACGAAGTATAGCTGCCATTTTAGCTTCTGATGAACCTAAGTTACAAGAGGATTTTACTATTATTTTTTCATTACCTAATGACTTAATGAAGTCTCAACTTGAAAAAGGTAAGCCTAAACTATTACGCTTTTTACGTGAAAAGTTAAATAACTATGGTATTCAAATTAATGTTATTGTAAATGAAACTGTAGAAAAAAAGTTTGCCTATACTCCTCAAGAGAAATATGACAAACTCAAAGAAAAAAATCCGTTAATTGAAAAGTTAAAGAATACTTTCGGGTTAGATGTTTAAATTCTTCCCTACATAAACTAACTTCCAATCTTCAATTTTCTTAACGTTTTTCTCAAATTCTGAAATTAATAAAATTTCATTCTTTTGACTCTTAACAAAAATTGGTATTGATTTTTGATCTCGGTTAATTTCTTCAATTTTCCTCTTATAATCATCAATAGAATTGACTACTGTTTCATGAATTTCAGGGAATTCTCTTACAGCTTCCATTAAATTAATATAGTCGTCTTCTATTGTAAATAAATGATCTTCATCTTCATAATCCTTCGTAATAACTTCTTGTGAAGTTGCTAAACGATAAGCCCCTTGCTCACCAAAAATCGATGAAAAGTTTGAGATTACAAATTTGTTAATTGAATCACTTCCTGTCATTGCTATTAAATATCCTACATCATTTAATTCAATATTATCTGTTAACTCATCATCGTAAATATTTACTTCAATTGATTCTAATCCTTCTTCTTTAGCTTTTTCTACATTTTCAATATTAGAATCAATTAATACTACTCTTCTTTTATTCTCTTTTAAGTACTTCGCAATCATCCTTGCTAAATCTGAAGCTCCAACAATCATAATTGCATTAGAACGCTCTAAAAACACTCCTACTAGCTTAGAAAACAATCTTGCTGTGGTTGCATTTAGTAAAACAGTTCCTAAAACTACCATAAATACCAAAGGGGTTATATACTCAGCACCATCAATTCCTTGCTTTAGCAGTTTACTTCCAAATAAAGAAGCAATACCTGCCGCAACAATACCTCTTGGTCCTACCCAACTAATAAACAGTTTTTCGTTTGTTTTTAAGTTTGATTTTGATGTACTTAAAAATACTGCTAATGGACGTATTACAAACACTATTAAAGCAAATAAAAGCAGTGTTTTCCACTCATATAATAGCGTTAGTTCTTTATAATCAATATTTGCTGATAGTAAAATAAATAATATTGAGATTAATAAAACACTTAATGATTCTTTAAAGTATAATATCTCTTTTAAATTCTTAAGTTTACTATTCCCCAGTACCATTCCCATAACCACAACTGCTAGTAATCCTGATTCATGAGCAAATAATTCAGACTCTACAAACACTAATAAAACAGTAGATAAGGAAACTACATTTAATAAGTAATGTGGCACCCATTTTTTATTGATTACAAATATTAAAGCATGCGCGAAAGTGAATCCGAAAGTGGTTCCAAAAAGGATTATTTTTAAGAATTCTAATAATGCAGTTCCTGTAAAACCTGCACCACCTCCTACACTTATAAATTCAAAAACAAGTACAGCTACTAATGCTCCTATAGGGTCTATTAAAATTCCTTCCCATTTTAAAACTGCTGAGACGTCTTTTTTAAGTGGTATATTTCTAAGAATTGGTGTTATTACTGTAGGTCCTGTAACGATTATTAATCCAGAAAACAAAAATGACAATTCCCAACCTAATCCAAACACATAATGAGCAATTATAGCTCCTCCAAAAAAGGTTACTGCTGATCCTAAAGTTATTAATTTGGTAATAACAGGACCTATATTTTTTATTTCTCCGCGTCGTAAGGTTAATCCTCCTTCAAAAAGGATAATACTAATAGATAATGAGACAAAATAATACAAACCATCACCAGGAAATAGCCCTTTTTCACCGTCCCAAACGGGTTCTATCCATTTACTTCCATCATCATTAAAAAATTCTGCTGCAATAGGCCCTACAAGTAATCCAATTAAGATTAAAGGTAAAATTGCTGGTATTTTAAACCTCCAAGCTACCCATTGCGCCAAAATTCCAAGTATAATTATCCCTGCTAGTTCTAACATAGTTTATTTTTAAAAAGACTAAAAATACAGCTTTTAATTAAACCGTATTTATATTTATTTAATTTTTTACTTCAATAACTCTCTTCAGTTCATTACCATAATTATCTATTGCTGTTATTGTATGAATTCCACTTTTTGGCTTAATAGCTTGCTCATGATATTGCTCTGTTATCCCTATAAATTCTTTGTTTAAATACCAGTATACTTTTGCTTCTGCATTAGCATGTGTAAGCTTTAAAATTATAGGGTTTAACTTATTATTTTCTCCTCTTGTTAAAGATATTTTTGATGTGTATTTAGCAGGAAAAACAAAATCCATTGTATTACTTTCCAACTGGTTACAATCTGACCTATACTCAGGAAGCAACCTATAATCTGCATTATTCTGTTGATAATAGTATGCCATTAGTGGAGGTAACACAAACCATGATTTTGTTACCATATTTGAAATAGATTCACAGTTTGAATTCACTCTGAATTTTTCAGATACATCTACAGTTATTTCTTGATGGTATGAACATGATTTAGCCTTCATTGCACTTTTTTGAACTCTTTTTGTTACAGACGGACAAATTGACTTCGCTAAAAAACCACTTTTCTCACAAATAGCTGCTTCTATTAAATCTTCATAAGGTTCTAAAAACCAATTAGATTTTGGTAACACGTCAAAAACATTAAACATTAATGGAGCTGCACTACCAACTCCTGTAAGGTCTGGACGTCCTTCTCCATCTGAGTTTCCTATCCATACTCCTACTACATATTTTGGGGTTACGCCAACTGCCCAAGCATCTTTATTTCCAAAACTTGTTCCTGTTTTCCACGCTATTTTTTGAGAAGAATCGTAATATTTCCAAGCTTGATCTGTATAAGGTCTGTTTACCTCTATTAAAGTATTTAATGTTAAAAATGTAGATCCAGCATCTAAAGTTGTATAGTCTTTTTGAACTTTACCAAAATCTGGAGTTCCTTCAAACAAAAAACTTGGTTCTAAAAATTCATTTTGATAATAATTATGTTTTAATTCTTCATAGTGATTTACAATACCTGCATATCCTGCAAAGGTTTTACATAAATCCCATAAGCTAGCTTCCGCTCCTCCTAAAATTAATGAAAGCCCATAATAATCTGCTGATTTATTAATATCGTTGATATGGTATGCTTTTATATCTTCTCTAAATTTTTCCAATCCATATCGCTGTAACATACGTACTGAAGGTATGTTTAACGAACGTGTTAATGCTTCATTTGCTGGAACTGCCCCATCAAAAGTTAAGTTAAAGTTTTTAGGAGAATACCCTGCTATTTCTGTTGGTACATCTGCTACTAACTGACTGGGTAATAAGTCTCCCGACTGAAGCATTTGTGCATATAAAAATGGTTTTAAAGTACTTCCTGTACTTCTTGGAGCAATAATATTGTTTACATCTTTTTGATGTGCCTTATCTGTTGGAGAATTCCCTACATAAGATACTACCTTTCTTGTTTTAACATCTAACACCAACACAGCCATATTATATACTTCATTTTGTTTTTGACGGAAATAATGCTGCTTAACTAAATTATTTACTTGTTTTTGTAGATGAATATCTATAGAGCTTTTTACTCGTTGTCCTCTATACTGTTGAGTTACTTCTTGTACAAAATGAGGTGCTACTGTGGGTAACGGATATGGTTTTTGTGGTAATTCTTCTTCAATTGCTAAATCATACGTAATTTGATCAATAATTCCTTCCTCATGTAATTTTTGTAATAACCTGTTTCTTTTGATTTTTAATTTTTGTTGATTTTTTCCTGGATAAATCAATGATGGAGCATTTGGTAACACTGCTAAAGTAGCTGTTTCTGCCCATGATAATTGATATGGTTTTAAACCAAAATAACGCCACGATGCCATTTCCAATCCAACAACATTACCTCCATATGGTGCGTGCGAAGCATACAATTTTAAAATTTCTTTTTTGGAATGACGAAATTCTAATCGAGTAGCTAATACTAACTCTTGCAACTTTTCAAAATACGAACGCTCTTTATTTTTTCTTGATAATCGAATTACTTGCTGTGTTAGCGTACTTCCTCCTCTTACAACTCTTTTTGCTTTGATATTTTCTACCATTGCTTTTCCTATGGAAACAGGATTAAAACCAAAGTGCTTACAAAAATAAGCATCTTCAAATTGTAAAATACAATGTTCAAACTTTTTAGGAACGGAATCTAACTCAGGAAATCGCCACTGACCATCACTAGCAATAACAGCTCCTAACAATTCATTATTTTTTGCTGTTACGACTGTTGATGTTGGGTTATCGAATAGGTTTTTAGGTAGACAGAAATAGTAGAAAATGACTCCTATAAAAGTCAAGATTAATAATATTTTCTTTTTCTTAGTCTTAATCATCTTCCTTCTTTTAACAAAAAGCAAAGAAATATATATTTTGATACATTTCTTCGCTTTTTTATTATAAAAAAAATATAAAAATTATGATTTAGCTCATTTTTCCTATTCTATTAATAAATTAAAGACTCCTTTTTCTAAAAATTTTGTTTCTTTTTTAAGTTCTGAGTTTTTTAATTCTACATTCTTCTCAAACGTATTTCCAACCTCAACTTTTTTCTTTTTAAAATAATAGCCTTCATTTGATTTTTCATCTAAAATTAATCCAAACATTTCTCCTTCTATCTCAGCTACTGAAGTCTCTGGTAATGAATTAACTTTATTGCTATTCGTTTCTATTACAGCTTCTACAAACATACCTGACAAGAAATTTCTTTTTTGCTCTTCCTCAATATGTGCATGTACATCTACCGTTCTGTTTTCGTTAATACTTTTTCCTATTAAATGAACTTCTGCTTTGTATTTTTCTGATGATAGTTCTGGAACCCTAAAACTGATTTCTTGACCAACTTTTAATTTTAAAGCATCTTTTTCAAAAACAGAAAGCTCTAAATGCAAATGCTTATTATCTATAATTTCTAAAATTTCATCAGCAGGTGATATATACGAACCAGTAACTGTTTTGATTTTAGTAACATTTCCTGAAATAGGAGCATAAATACCCGTTACAGAAGTTATTGAACTACTATTTAATTTACTTGCAGATATATTAATCATTTGTAACTGTTTTTGTAAACTAACCAACGTAGTTTGTGCTACTTCAAAATCTCTCTTTGCCTTTAAATAATTTCTTTCTGATGTTATTTTTTCATCAAACAAAGTCTTTTGACGTTCGTATTCAGACTTTAAAAAAGTTATTTCTTGTTTTGTTTCTAAATACTGTTGTTGCATAGCTACAAATTCTTGATTTTCTATCGCTATCAAACGTTGTCCTTTTTTAACTTTATCACCAACTAATAAAGGAATGTTTTTTATAAATCCGCCCATTTTAGCAGTTACTACAACCTTATTTTTAGGCGGTACATCTATTTTTCCTACTACCTTAATTGTTGTTGGAAAATCTTGTTCTTCAACAGTAACTAATTTCATACTGTTTTTTTCCCATTGTTCATTCGTTATAAAAACTCTATCATCAGTAATTACTACTGAATCTTCAGTAGTACTTTCTGCTTCTTTTGATTTACATCCTATTAGAGTTACAAATAGAATACTATAAATTATATATTTCATCTTTATTTTTTTAATACGTTAAGTAGTTAATATCTATAACAATATTGTTGTACGATTCTATACTGTTTACATAAGCTAACTTTAGTTGATATGCATTTTCAACACTTTGTATGTATTGAAAAAAATCTATTTCACCATGTTTAAAACTCATGTTGGCTGTTTTCAGGATTTCATTCGCCAAAGGCATCCCTTCTTCTTGATAATAAGCTAATGATACTGTTTGTTCTTGTAACTTATTTTTAAGGTTTGTATAGTAGGTTTCTAACTGTTTTTGATAATTTAAAGTTTCATTTTCAGCAATTTCTTTTGCTATTTTTGATTGCTTTATTTTAGAAGATTCTCCACTAAATAATAATGGAATTTTAATTCCTACTTGATATCCATAAAAGTCTTTAGCTATATATTTATTACTTCCTCTAAAGACTTCTAAAGATAAGTCTGGTAACAATTGTTGTTTTTGTTGTGACAATTGTCTTTTTGCTAACTGCTCTCTTTCATAATAACCCTGAAGTTCAATAATTTTATTTAGATTAATGCTTTGTACTTGCATTGGTTGAATAATAGTTTCTTTTTCTACTACCAAACTATCTTTCACCTGAACTAGCGCTTTAATTTTTTGATAAGCTATGCGGGAAGCAACTACTGTGTTTCGATAATCGTTTTTTACTTGTTTCTGTTTTGCTTTTGCAGTTATTTTTTCTAAATAATTAGTTTCTCCTAATTCAAAACGTCGTTTTGCTGCGTATGAAAACTTATTATACAAACTATCTAAACTCTTATAAATGTTCTCTTGTGCTTTTGTGTATTGATACATATAATACGCATTTACAACCGATTTCATCAATTTCTTTTTGGCTGTTTCATATTGATTATGTTCTATATTATAAGCGGACTTTTGTACTCTTTTATTTGCTCCGTAAACAGTTGGAAATGCAAAGGTTTGTTGAACACCAAAAATGTCTAAAGGATGATCTGCTACTGTATTGTTTTCATCTCGACTATAATAAACTTCTGTTTTATCAAAAGTATAAGCTGAAGTAATAGCTGCTTTAGCTTTTTCTACCTTTAATTGTTGAGCTTGCAAGCCTTTATTATTTTCAACAGCTAAGTTTATTAAGTTTTGTAAATTTTGAGAAGGTTCTTGTCCTTGAACAGTACACACTCCCATAAAAAGTATGACTCCTAAACTCGCTACCTTTTTATTAATTTTTAATTTCTTCGGGTTATCAAAAATTGTATACAATACAGGCAACACTACCAATGTTAAAATTGTAGAAGTTACTAAACCTCCTATAACTACTGTTGCTAAAGGACGTTGTACCTCAGCCCCTGCATTCGTTGATATCGCCATAGGTAAAAAACCTAATGCTGCTGCCGATGCTGTTAGCAATACTGCTCTTAACCTATCTGCTGCTCCTTGTTTTACCAATTCTTCAATAGTAGAAAACCCTTTGCTTTTTAATTCTTTAAAGTGCTCTATTAATACAATTCCGTTGAGTACTGCAATTCCAAAAAGAGCAATAAAACCAACTCCTGCCGATATACTAAAAGGTAAATCACGCATCCATAATAATAATACTCCTCCAATAGCTGCAAACGGTATCGCTGAATAAATAATCAACGCTTCTTTTACTGACTTAAAAGCAAAATATAACATAATGAATATTAATATTAACGCTACAGGAACAGCTATCATTAAGCGTTTAGAAGCACTTTGTAAGTTCTCAAACTGTCCTCCGTATGTAATTGTATATCCTGTTGGTAGTTTTACATTTTTGTTTATCAATTGTTGAACATCATCTACTACAGATTGTAAATCTCTGTTACGAACGTTGATTCCTACTACTAATCTACGTTTAGTATCATCTCTAGAGATTTTTGCAGCCCCTTTTTGATAGGTAATGGTTGCTAATTCATCTAACGGTACTTTTCCACCATTAGGTAAATCTATATACAACTCTTTTAAATCACTAATATCTGTACGGTTAGTTTTATCTAACCTCACCACTAAATCGAAGCGTTTTTCACCTTCAAAAACATTTCCTGCAGCTTTTCCAGCAAATGCCATAGATACCATTTCATTAACTTCTTTTATGTTAAGACCGTATCTGGCAATTTTAGCTCTGTTGTAAGCAACATTCATTTGAGGTAAACCTTCAATTTTTTCAACAATAATATCTGAGGCTCCCTCCACATTTTCTACTAGCTTTTTTATTTCATTTCCTTTTTGAGCTAAAACTGATAGGTCTTCTCCAAAAATCTTGATTGCAATATCGGCTCTAACCCCAGTAATCAACTCATTGAAACGCATTTCAATTGGTTGTGTAAACTCTACTTCCATTCCTGGAATTACCGCTAGCGCTTCTTTAAACTTATCTGCCAATTCATCTTTACTTTCAGCAGAAGTCCATTCACCTTTAGGTCGTAATGTAATCATTACATCACTTTCTTCCATACTCATAGGATCTGTTGGTACTTCAGCAGCACCAATACGAGATACTACTTGTTTCACTTCAGGAAAGTTATCTTTTAAAATCTTTTCAATTTTTGTAGTTGTCTCAATTGTATTACTTAGCGTTGTTCCTGTTTTTAAAACGGGTTGAATTACAAAATCTCCTTCATCTAATGTAGGAACAAACTCTCCTCCCATTCTAGTATAAATAATAACAGTGAGTAATAACATAGATGATGCGATTCCTAATACCACCTTTTTACGATGCAATACCCAATTGATTAATGGTGCATACCATTCGTTCAGTTTTTTAATAAGCCTTACTGAAATATTTTTATCTGTAATGTTTGAAGGTTTTAAAAATATAGATGCCATCACAGGAACATAGGTTAAACACAGTAAAATAGCCCCTATTAGTGCAAAACTGAATACCAAAGCCATAGGCTTAAACATTTTCCCTTCAACACCACTTAAAGATAAAATTGGTATAAAAACAATGAGAATTATTAATTGTCCAAATACTGCTGAACTCATCATTTTTGAAGCTCCTTCATTACTTACGGAGTCTTTAACTTGTTGTTGATCTTTTTTGTTTAATGTAACGAAGGTGTCTTTTTGCTGGGTGATTTTAAAAGTAATATATTCAACAATAATTACAGCTCCATCTATTATAATTCCGAAATCTATAGCTCCTAAGCTCATCAAGTTTGCATCAATCCCAAAAATGTACATTAACGATAAGGCAAATAAGAGACATAAAGGAATTACAGATGCTACTACCAACCCCGAGCGAATGTTTCCTAATAAAAGAACTACTACAAAAATTACAATTAAACATCCTAGTACTAGGTTTTCGGTAATTGTAAATGTGGTTTTTCCTATAAGTTCACTTCGTTCTAAAAATGCATTAATGAATACTCCTTCAGGTAATGATTTTTCAATGCTTGCTACTCTTTCTTTTACCGATTCAATTACATCTTTTGAACTAGCGTCTTTCAACATCATTACTTGTCCTAGCACTTTTTCTCCTTCCCCATTTGCGGTTATGGCTCCGAATCGTGTAGCACTTCCATAGCCTACTGTTGCAACATCTTTAACATAAATAGGCATTCCTTCTTTATTTGTTACAACAATATCTTTTATGTCTTCAAGCGTTTTAGCTAATCCTTCTCCTCTTATAAAGTAAGATTGATTTACTTTTTCTATATATCCTCCTCCTGCAACACTATTGTTATTTTCTAATGCTGTAAATACTTCTTTTGCTGAAATATTCATCGCATTTAGTTTTTGAGTATTAATAGCTACTTCATATTGTTTTAAATAGCCTCCCCAAGTATTAACCTCAACAACTCCTGGAATACCTGATAATTGCCTCTTTACTACCCAATCTTGAATAGTTCGTAAATCTGTTGTACTGTAACGGCCTTTAAACTCTGGCTTTACATCTAATATATATTGATATACTTCTCCTAGTCCTGTAGTGATAGGCCCCATTTCTGGTGAACCAAATCCTTCTGGTATCTTTTCTGAAGCGGTTTTAATTTTTTCGGCTATTAACTGCCTTGGTAAATAAGTTCCCATAGATTCTTCAAAAACTATGGTTACTACAGATAAACCGAATTTTGAAACAGATCTTATTTCTTTTACCCCTGGTAGATTTGCCATTTCTAGCTCTACAGGATAAGTTATAAACTGTTCTATATCTTGTGTTGAAAGGTTTCGTGATGTGGTGATTACTTGTACCTGATTATTTGTTACATCTGGTACAGCCCCTATTGGGAGTTGTGATAACGAATAAATTCCAAAGCCTACAATAAAACTTGTAAATAATAGGACTATAAATTTATTTTTTATAGTGAATTGTATAATTTTTGATAACATAATTCATCATTTAAATAATTACATGTTTTATATCGATTTATCAAGAAGTAAATCGATAATTTTAATTACTAACTGTATGTGAATTATATATACCTAGGCGGTTGAAATACCCCTAATGCGTCTGGTGAGTTATAAAAATTTTGATGATAAAATATTTGCTTTCTTTCAATGAAAGCTAATGTAGAGGGTAAAGAAACCTCTGTATTTTCGAATGTAATTGTGTGAAAGTCTACTAAATGATAATCAAATTGAAAAGGAAGTTTCTCATGTTCTTCTTTTTCTTCTTGATGCTTTTCTGAGTGAGTTACTTTTAATTCTCCATAGTGTTTAGATAAGAAAGTAACAAAACTATCGCTGTATGCTTCTTTATGAAACTGCGCATGCTCTATTAATTTATCTAAGTTTAAAATATTATTACATGTAATATTTAAACTTTGAAAAAGCATTACTATAGATAATATTATGGATGATGTTCTCACTTGTTTACAAAGATACTTTTTTAGCTCACTTTTTTACATTTAAATATTCTTAATATT
The DNA here is from genome assembly GCF_056815515.1 of Tenacibaculum sp. DPLXC6. Taxonomy (NCBI): domain Bacteria; kingdom Pseudomonadati; phylum Bacteroidota; class Flavobacteriia; order Flavobacteriales; family Flavobacteriaceae; genus Tenacibaculum; species Tenacibaculum sp. DPLXC6. Next base: position 279,325 of record NZ_CP141806.1, on the reverse strand, counting down.
ATGTTAACAACAAAAAATCACCACTGTTTCGTGGTGATTCTCTATCTTTTTTATATTTTTTTTAATATTTTTCTTTTTTAAGAAACACAATCAGCATGAACATCACTACAAGCCTGATATTCGGGTGGTAAAGCCCAAAATTCTTCACACTGTGTTTCATCAAAAACTAATCCACATTCATAATTTCCTCCTCCACCTAAAATAGATTTTTGTTCTTTGTTTGTTAAAGCTTTTCCTGTTTTTAAAAACTCTTTTTTCATGATAATAATAAGATTTAAAAATATAATTAAACCCTTGAACTTTTAAAGACACTCAAGGCTTGTGTCCATTCTTCGCGAAAGAATATTGTTATTAAACTATTTATTTTACTACTTTAATCCATTCACCTTTTGTACGAGCTATGTAGTCATTATCATACATAGCTTCTACTTGTACACCTGGCAAATAATATTCACCTAAATACGACGCATTTAACAATACTCGGAATGTTTTTGTTTCGTATTTTTTCAACATAAAGTAGTTACTAATACTTGCATCTCGTATATCTGTATAATCTACTTTTGAAGACGTTGTATTGTTACCAAAATCTGTGAAACGAGTATTTATAATTTCCCACCCTGAAGGAATATATTGCGTTAATGCTACATTTTCAATGGTTTCACTCGTTGGATTCTTTACTGTAACTTCAGCTACAAAATTGGTTCCTTGTGACAAGTTATCTGGAGTAACACGAACTCCATCTTTTGTTTTGTATGTAATAGAGGTTTCTAAATTCTTTTGGAATACTTTTTCTTCACCAACTGGCAAAATTCCTTTGTTTAGTATACGTACATATAAAACACCATTGTTTTTGTTTGTTATTTTTAATGAGTTCTCTTTTTGAATAACTATTAAATCTTTTGCTAACAACGATTTTGAAGTACTTGCTTCTCCTGAAGCCTTATTTAAAATATAGCTAGCACTAATTCCATTACTACCTCCATTTTTCAGAGCATATTGGCTCATTGCTAATAAACTGTAAGCTGTTGTTTGCGTACTCATCCAGCGTTCACTCGATAGGTTTTCGGCAATTTCTTTTGCTAATTTTATTGACTTCGTTTCATCATCCAGTAACATATAGGTTTCTAACGACATTGCTTTGTTTCTGGTTTCTGAACCATAGTTTGAATAATATCGTTTTGTATAGGTATAACCGGTTATTCCTTTTAAAATGGATTTTGCTATAGCCTTTTTACCTATTAAAGCATACGCACTAGCTAATCTCATTTTTGCTTCATCTGAAACTCCCATTGATTCACGTAAACGGTTCATTGAAGCTAAATCAGGACTATTCGCTAAACTTAACGTGTATAATCTATATGCTTGTGAAAGTGAATTATTGTAATAACGTGAGCTATTTCTCCAATTACGTGCTTGTTGTTTTTGATACCCTACCCATTTTGATTTGAAACCTATAGGCAACACATATCCTTTCTTTTCAGCTTCAATCATAAAATGACCTGCATAAGATGTTCCCCAGCTATCTGCGTTACTATTTCCTTGCCAATATGAAAGTCCTCCATTAGACAATTGAAAATCTGATAATCGTTGAATTGTTGCTTTAATATTTCTTTCCGTAGAAGCTATTTTTTCTTTCGGTAATTCAAATATTTCTGGTAAAAACAATTGTGGAAATGCACTTGATGTAGTTTGCTCTACACAACCATGTGGATAACGAATTAAATACCCCAAACGTTTGGTAAAGTTCATTGGAGGCAATGTCGATAATTCTATTGTAGCCGCGTTAGTTCCTTTTGTACCAAAACTTGTAAAATTGATTTCCCCTTCTTCATTCGATTTTAATACTATGTCTTTTACCTCAGTAGTTACTGGATTTGGATTCAACACATCTATTTCTACTTCGTAAGATGCTTTTTCACTTCCTGAACTTGCATCTATTTTTACTTTACCAATTCCTTTGAAATCGTTTACTTTTAACGTGAAATACGCCATTTTTTCATCTGGCTGATCAAACGAAACTGGCTGTGTTTTATCTCCTACAATTGTGTATGCCTCGTTTGGCTGCACTGTTACTTTTACATTTTTGATATTTGATTTCATTGCAAAAACAGTAACTGGTAAGGTAACAGTTTCTTGTGGTGTTATTTTACGAGGCAATGATGCTAAAATCATTACTGGCTTACGTACAAAAGCTGTTTTCTCGTCACTACCATATGCATCTTTTTTAGTATCAGTAGCTACTACCATTGCACGAACAGATCCTACATACTTTGGAATTTTAACCTTGTGTTCCTTAATATCTCCCATTTCTAAATCGAAAGGACCTAAATAGGTAACCATTGGTTTAAATCGGTTGGCTTTTCTGTTTTTACTTCCTGCTTCTGCTTCATCACCCCCAATACTTAATATTTGATTTACTTTTCCGCCATAAGCCCCTATAACATCGTCAAATATATCCCAAGTTTTTACACCTAAAGACTGGCGTGCATAGAATACTCCCCAAGGGTTTGGAGTCTTAAATCGTGTTAGGTCTAATAAACCTTCATCTACTAATGCAATCGTATAAGTCATTGGTCTACCTTTTTCTTCTTTCACTCGAATAGTTGCGGTAGATTCTGGTCGTAACTCGTCTGCTAACTGAATTTTTGGTTCCAATTTGGTTGCAGGATTATTCACTAACATAGGAATTGAACCATACATACGAATTGGTAAATCATTTACTGTTTGACTGTGTTTTTGTAGTAACGAAATATTTACAAACACATTTGGTGTATAACTCGCTTTTACTGGAAAACTAAACGTTGTTTGTTGTGCTTGTGTTGGCACCCAAAAATGATCTAATACTTCTGTTCCGTTTTCTATTGTTATAAACGCTTTTCCTCCTTCTGAAGAAGGAAACTTAACTGTTGCTTTTTCATCTACTTCATACGATTCTTTATCGGTTGTAAATATCAACATAGTAGCGTTGCTTTTATCTTGGTTTCCTTTTTTCTTAGCATACCAAGAAGGCCAATCAAAATACACTACATTTGAGGTAACATGCTTACTTTTTGAATCTTTTACTTTTATTAAATAACGCCCCCAATCGTTTTCATCAACCTTTAATTTAAAGGTTCCTTTACCGTTTGTGTTTGTTGTTACTTTTAGTTTTTTATAAGGTTCATGATAACGTGTACCGTCATAACTAGACAAACCGTTATCTGAAGTACTCCACCACCAACGCCATGATAGTTTATATACGTTTACTTCTAAACTATTTGTTACTCCTGCCCCTTCTTCATTTACTGAAGCTACATTAAATGTATATTCTTCATCTGTAAATAAATAGTTTTTAGATTGTGGCTCTTCAGCATCTTCCAATCCTACATATGAAGTATACGGTGACACTTTGTTAGAAAATACATCAGTACTAAAATCTCCTCCATTTTCATACACCTTTGTAATAAAACTAGCTCTTAACATTCCTGGAGCTTTGCTATTCAATTTAGGTTTTACTGAAAACTTTGTAGTTCCATCATTACTTAAATTTCCTTTTAGTACTTTAAACTCTTCTGTTCCAAATCGACGAGTTACATCATCAAAATTATAGTTTTTAAATTTTGGGAATTCAGTGTTAGTTTGTGAGAATTTTCCGTTGATATCTAACTTTAAACCTCTTGCTATTGCTCCATGTAACCATTTTACCTCTACATTTCCTGTAATAGTTGAGTTTGCTTTAATAAATTCAGAATCTGTAGCTAGTTTAATTTTTAATCGATTAGGTTTTATGGTTTCAACTTTTAATGTTTTGTTGAAAACAGCTCCTCCAACACTTACACGTACTTTCCAATTACCAGTAATAGCTTCTGGATTTGTTACTGGAGCGTATGCATATACATTATTTGATTTTTTTGGAAGTATTTTTCTATCGATTATCTTTCCTCTTGGATTAATTAATTCGAATTTTATTGGGTGTTCCTCTGGAATTGGATTCGCATTATCATTTAAAACAAAAGTTAAGAATATTTGATCTCCTGGTCGCCAAACTCCTCGTTCTCCATAGATATATCCTTTAATTCCTTCTTGCAATTTTACCCCAGAAACATCAAACTTACTCATTGAAAGTGCTTCACCATCTTTCAATTTTACATAAGTTGTATTGTTGTTTTTAGTAACTACTGCAAAAAAGGCATTTGTAACATCAGAAAAAGAAACAACTCCTTCTTTATTAGTTGTAGCTGAAGCTACTTCTTGTTTTTGTAAGTTGTGTAAACTTACTTTAGCTCCTTCAATAACATTTGTAGTAAGTATATCTGTAACTGCTACTACTATTTTATTATTATTTCCCTTTTTTACTATAACTCCAATATTGGTAGCTAAAATGTTTGTGCTAATATTTTTGTTATAATAATATGAAGTTGTACAAGGGTTTTCTCTATCTCTCCAACTATAATCATAATAGTAATCATCATAATAATTAGGACTATCATAACTTTTAGTGTCTATTTCTTTTTTTCCGAAAACTATAGTTTTGGTTGAAGCACCTTCAGCACATTTATAATTTGAATAGTCTTTGTTAAAAGAAAACTCAACTCTATACATTGCTCCATTCTCCACTTTTACTATTTCAGCTAAATCAATAGCAAAAGCATTTTCTTTACTTAAATCTAACCCTTGATTACCTAGGTTTACCGTGTATTTTGCTACTGGACGTCCTACATAACGTAAATTTCCTTGATTACTTAAATCATTATATTGTAAAAATTGTAGTACATTTTCTTTATAAACTTTATAAACAGTTGCATCAACTGCTTTTAGGTTTACTGCACTAAAGTTAATTTTTAAGTTATTAGAATTTGGAAGTATAGATCCGCTTTTTATAAACTTTACAGCAGGCTTTAATTCTTCAAAATACACTGTTTTAATCGTATTTTCTTTCAAAGTATAACCATCAGCACTCTTAATTCCTTTGAATATTTCTATATCAACTTTTTGCGTAAATGATGATTTAGGATATACAGTTACTTTATTACTATTTACTTTATAAGTGAAAGCTCTTTTTTGGGTATTTAAAAACTGAATTAATCCTTTTAAGTTTTGTGATTTTTGTAATGGGTCTGAAAAGTTTATTTCAATATATTGCTTATCTGTATCAACAACTTCTACACTTAATACTTTAAAGTTATTTTTTCCTGTTATAGTTACTTCTCTGCTTCCTTTAGATTCTGATTGAACCGGAGCTCCTGTCCATTCTACCTTTAACTGCTTATCATCGTCAAAACGTTGTATACTATCTATTTTAAAATAAACTTTTGAACTTACTTTTCCTACGGTACTGAACTTTATAGGCTTAGCTTTTCCATTATAAGTAGCTTTTACTAAAGATGATACTTTATCAGTTTCAATAATATCACTAGCTGTCAATTCTCCCTCAACTGCATATAAATTTTTATTGTATACACTTGGAGACTGTAGGGAAACATTAAATAATAATTCTTTCGTTTTTACATTAACGGTAAAACTCTCTAAGTTCTCATCAATATCTTCATATAACTTTGATAAATGAAGTGTTATTGAGTATTCTTGATTACTTTTTAATTTTTCAGCAGGTACAAAAACCAACTCATTATCGTTTAAAACTACTTCTCCTTTTATCGCTGGTTTGGTAGTAATAACTTCTGTAGCCTCGAAATTTGTGGTTACCTTCTTTTTTAATACAAATTTTAAGTTTGGAGTTACCGATATTAGTTTATCTGGGAAAACACTAATATACTCTCCAAACTCATTAACATTACTTTCTGCAGTAACTGTTTTTTTACACGAATTGACACTAATCATTAAAAAGATTAGTGCAAAAACGCCAATAATTTTTTTCATTTTTTTTAGTAGCTGTAATTTCATTTTCTTAGAAGTTTTATCTTTCTCTATTTTATCTAAAACTACTGAAAAATATTTTTAAAAGATTGTCCTATTTAGAATTTGTAGTAATTCATTTAGTATTCGTAATTCGAATTAATATTTTTAAGCAATTTTCTTAAGAGATTTTTTGGTGGCAAATTTACCATTTTTAAGCTATTTATTATGCAATTAGCGCTTATATTTTTTACTTTTACAACCTCAATTACATATTATGCTTGGATTACAATTTGACACAGAAACCTCATGGGTTGAAGTCGCTAAGAATGGATTAGAACAGTTATTAACCGATCATGCTTTTGCTGAACAAAAAGCTGCTTCAAATGCTGTGTCAATTATTATTAATTACTCTGAAGAAACTGAACTTGTTAAGGACATGAGTGATATCGCCATTGAAGAAATGGAGCATTTTAGAATGGTACATAACATAATGATAGAACGAGGTATGGTTTTAGGACAAGCTACTAAAAGTGACTATGCTTTAAAATTGCAAAAATTCTTCCCACATACCAAAAATAGAAACGAAGCTTTAATTCATCGACTTTTGGTTGCTGCCTTAATAGAAGCACGTAGCTGTGAGCGTTTTAAAGTTTTTGCTGATAATATGGAAGATGAACAATTATCTAAATTTTATTTAGATTTAATGGTTTCTGAAGCAAATCACTACACTTTATTTTTAGGGTATGCTCGTAAGTATATGGATCGTGAAATAGTTGATAAAAAATGGGAAGATTTATTAGCTTTCGAAGCCGAAATGATGCGAGAAAGAGGTAAAACTGCAAAAGTTCACGGATAGTGTTTAGTAAAGAAGAATCTGCTCGGTTACGTAAAGAGTTTTGGACCAGTTTTGGGAAGTCTTTTCCAAGAAAATGGTTGTTATACAACACCAAAATAAAAGGATTTGCCTTTAAATTTCAGGCGGACAGAAAAAAAGCTTCTGTTTGTTTAGATTTTGAACATCCTGAAGAAATAGCCAATGAATTACTTTATGATCAACTCATTTCTTTAAAAAAAATATTGGAAAGTGAGTATTTACCTGAAGTTATATTTGATGATAACTTTGAGCTAGATAATCGTAAGATTATTCGTAGAATTTATGTCCCTTTTGATAAGAAATTTAGTATTCACAATAAGAATACATGGCGAGATTGTTATGAGTTTTATGTTGAAACTATGACACAGTTTGAACTGTTTTTTTATGAGTATGAAGACTTTATAAAACAGGCTCTCTAATCACAGGAAAAAGCCCCTTTTTACCTCAAAAACATACAATTAACTTGTTTTGCATTAAGTTTTCGTTATATATTTACAACGTTTTTGATTAACCCCTTAACCCCTATAATCATGAATAACTACCCCCTCAGGTTATTGGTGCTATTTTTTGCACTAATAATAACATCTTGTTCTTCTAATGAAGCCGAGATAATTGACAGTACCCCAGAAATGTCAGCTAACGTCAGTGAAAAACCGATTGAAGCAGACATCTTAGACCTAATTAACACTTATAGAGTTAATAATGGCTTTTCTTCACTAAGCAAGTTACAAACTATTAAGTCTCAAACAAGCAATCATACTAATTACATGATTGAGAAAGACGAGGTTTCACACGACTTTTTTTACCAACGTAAAGAGTATTTAGCTGAAAATGCTGATGCTATTAAGGTAGGTGAAAATGTAGCTTATGGCTACTCTACTGCTGAAGCTGTAGTTAATGCTTGGATTAAAAGCGACGGGCATAAAGAAAATATTGAAGGTGATTATACTCACTTTGATGTTACTGCTGAAAAAAGCGCTAACGGCAAGTGGTATTACACCAATATTTTTGTTAAAAAATAATGATGTAAAATAAAACCCCAATCCAATATGCGCATTGAATCGGGGCTAAAGAAAACTACTCTACGGGAGACTAATTACTTATTTTACTATTTATAATCGTTGGTGATTATAAATTTTGATCGTCGGTTTTCTTGATGTTCCTCTTCTGTACAAGGAACTCCATTAGAACATTTATTTACTAATTGCTTTTCTCCATAACCAATAGCACTTTCTATTCTATTGGTAGCTATATCTCTTGAGAAAATATAATCTCTAGTAGATTTGGCTCTCTTATCTGATAAAATTTCATTATACCTATCACTTCCCCTACTATCAGTATGGGCTTCAATTTTAATAATCATTTTTGGATGATTTTTTAACACACGTACAATATGTTCTAACTCATAGGCTGCATCTGGTCGAATATTCCACTTATCAAAATCAAAAAATATTGGGTCTATTACTATTTCATTACCTATAATTAACGGTGTTAAATACAAATCGTGCTCTATTTCTCTTCCTCTTACATCTGTAGTTTCAATATTATTTACAAAATCATCTTTATGATCTAACTTGGTTCCCCTTAATGAAAATTTCTTCTCACATTCAACTTCAAAAACATAAGTTGCATCTTCTTGTGTTACAAATCTTTTTATAACTTTTCCTTCTGAATCTATAAGTTCTACTAAAGTATTAGGTAAAATTTCTTTTGTTCTTTTATCAAAAGTTCTTCCCTTAATGAATTGTTTACATTTTAGTGTTTTAAACTTATAAATATCATCTTCTCCTTTTCCTCCTGGTCTGTTTGAAGATAAATATCCTGATTTTCCATCTTCATTATAAAAGAAAGCAAAATCATCATACCCACTATTAAATGGAGCCCCTATGTTTATTACTTCAGATGAATTATTTTTTAATAAATCTGTTTTATAAATATCTAACAATCCCAAATTTGCATAACCATCTGAAGAGAAATAAAGGGTATAATCTTTAGCTACAAAAGGAAACATCTCTCTTCCACTTGTATTTACTTTATCTCCCAAATTTATTGGCTTTCCATACTTTCCGTTGGGTAGAATAGCTACTTTATAAATATCAGTTAAGCCATAACTATCTGGTCTATCAGATGTAAAATACAACGTCTTTTCATCTGGGCTTAATGCTGGGTGTCCGCTAGAATATATTTTATCATTAAATGGTAAATCTTCAATATTATCCCATTGACCATTAACTAAAGTCGCTTTAAATATTTTTAAATGTGAAGTACCTTTTTTATCATACTCTAACTCATCTTTATCGTTTAAATTATTTCTTGTAAAATATAGTGTTTTTCCATCTTTGGTTAAAGCAACACTAGACTCATGAAAACCTGTATTTATTTTAGAAGAAACTATAGGTATAATGCTTTCTATAACATCTTCTCCCTCTTTTTTAGTGATTTTGGCTTGATATAAATCTAAATACGGTTGATTATTCCATTCATAAATTTCACCTTTTTCATGTCTCGCTGAAGCAAAGTATAATTTTTGATCTCGAGCGTACATACCAAATTCTGAATTTTTAGTATTAATATCTAAGTTTGCCACTACAACAGAATCTTTATTTAGCGTTTTTAACTTATCATAATCTACATTTCCTATTTTTGATACTGCATCTGGAATTTTTTTCAACCATTCATCTGCTTTATCATATTTACCAATACTTCTAAGCGATTGTACATATTTGTATATAGCTTCATCGCTTAAACCTTCTTTTCTATTAGAAGCCACACCATACCAATAAGCTGCTTGTTCTGAATTCGAATTGTTATAATAACAATCTGCTAGCTTTGTTACCATATCTACTCCATCATCACCGTTATCTATTGCTTTTTTATAAAACTCGGCAGCTTTCATATATGAATATTCTTTATAGAATTTATCTGCTACTTTTCTTTGAGAAAATGCAAAACATGATAAAAAAAGTAATATAAGTGTTAGTTTTGTTTTCATAATTCTGCTTTTTAAAAATATCTAGGAGATTTCGTTCTATGTAATCTAGGAAATAATTCAAACATTAATAATATTTCATGGGTTCCATTTGAATACTGATTAATATCTGATAACGGATATTCATACGCGTAACCTACTCGGAACTGACGAGATACTTGAAAATCTACTAAAGCCCCTAAAGCTCCAGTATCTTCATTTATTCTATAAGATCCTCCTAACCAAAACTTTTCATTGAATAAAAAGTTTGCTGTGATATCATATGATACTGGAGCTCCATTCGTTGCTTTTATTAATGTAGCAGGCTTAAATTTTACATTTTCGCTTAAATCAAAAACATATCCTCCTGTTAAATAATAACTTACCCTATCTACAACTCCGTAATTAATTCCATTAACTTCTAAATCATTATGGTCAATATTTAATAGCCTTGGGGCAGAAAGCCCTACATACCATTTATTGGTATGTAGTAGCAATCCACTACCTATGTTTGGTTCCCATCTATTTTGAATTCCTGAAATTCCTGGATCAGCCCCTTCTGCGACTATTAAAGCATCATCAATATTATATTGAGTAAAACCTGCTTTTAGTCCAAAGGCTAATTTAACATCGTCATTAAGTTGAATAGTATATGAAAAATCTCCATATAAATAGGTGAAGTTTTCATATCCTAATTGATCATTTATAAATGATAATCCTAATCCTATTTTATCATTTCTAAGAGGCGTGTGAACAGATAGCGTTTGTGTTTCTGGTGCTCTATCTAGTCCCGCCCACTGGCTCCTGTGCAGTCCAACAATACTCAACACTTGTCTACTTCCTGCATAGGCAGGGTTAATAGAAATTGTATTGTACATATACTGAGTAAATTGTGGTAGCTGTTGTGATTGAACTGTTAAAACTGTTGTAAAAAACAGTACAATAACTGCCTGTAATAGTTTGTAATTATGGTTCATAGCTATAATATTATTTGGTTCCTAAGTAAATTGCTCCTGTAAATGGTTTTAAACCACTATTTTCTAATATTACAATGTAGTAATATGTACCTGCTGGTAGTCTTTCAGCTCCTCCAAACGTGGCTCCATCTGAAGTTCCGTTCCAATTATTTGCATAATTGTTAGATTCAAATACTTTTGCTCCCCAACGGTTAAATATTTTTACATTGGCTATGAATCCACAGGATTCTACTCCTGTAATTTCAAAAAATTCATTCCATGAATCTCCATTAGGGGTTACTGCTTTAGATATTACCACATCTTCTTGTCCACATGGTAATACTATACAATCGTCGTTTATATTAATTGTAACTTTTGTTGATGTTAAACATCCATTATTTGGTGATGTATATGTAAATATGTAATCTCCTAAGTTTAATCCTGACGGATCAAAACTTCCATCATCAGATAATGTTACACTTCCTTGAGTTACTTCCCAAGTTCCATCTTCACTTTGATTTGCTAAATAGTCATTCAAATCAATCGTTCCATCATCAATACATCTTGAATCTGCTATTTCTGTTACTGATGTTTTTACAGTTACTGTTATATATTGTGTAAAGTCTGCTACATTTCCACAGTCATCTGCAACTGTCCATGTTCTAGTTACTATATAATCACTATCACTTCCATCAAATGTGCTTGTTTCTTCAAAATTTGTTTGTGTTACATTTGAAGAACAATTATCTGTAAACTCTAGAGTTGGAACCTCAGGAACATTATCACACTCTACTGTTATATCTTCTAACGTTGATACCAAAGTTGGTGCTTCATTATCTTCTATTGTGATAACTTGAGTATGTGATGTGCTATTACCTGCACAGTCTTGTACTAGCCATGTTCTTGTAATTGTATACTCTGAAGCACATCCTTCTTCTTGTCCAGAAAGCTCTTCTGAATATACGACTATTACTTCAGAATCACAATTATCTGTTGCTGTTAATGTTACAGCTTCAGGAATAGCATCACAACTTACCGTTACATCTGTTGGTAATGCTTCTACAAATTCTGGCGCTGTAATATCTTCTACGGTCACTACTTGGGTATGTAATGTAGTATTACCCGCACAATCTTGTACTGTCCATGTTCTTGTGATTGTATATACTGATGCACATTCATCATCTTGTCCTGCAAATTCTTCTGAATAATTTACTGCTACTGAAGCATCACAATTGTCAGTTGCTGTTAAAATTACTACTGATGGAATTGCATCACAACTAACAGTTATATCTGCTGGTAGCTCTTCTACAAACTCTGGTGCAGTGGTATCTTCTACTGTTACTACTTGAGTATGTGAAGTTGTATTTCCTGCACAATCTTGTACTGTCCATGTTCTTGTGATTGCATATACTGATGCACATTCGTCATCTTGTCCTGCAAATTCTTCTGAGTAATTTACTGCTACTGAAGCATCACAATTATCAGTTGCTGTTAAAACTGCTGCTGCTGGAACTGCATCACAACTTACCGTCGCATCTATTGGTAATGCTTCTACAAACTCTGGTGCAGTGGTATCTTCTACTGTTACTACTTGAGTATGTGAAGTTGTATTTCCTGCACAATCTTGTACTGTCCATGTTCTTGTGATTGCATATACTGATGCACATTCGTCATCTTGTCCTGCAAATTCTTCTGAATAATTTACTGCTACTGAAGCATCACAGTTATCAGTTGCTGTTAAAACTGCTGCTGCTGGAACTGCATCACAACTTACCGTCGCATCTGCTGGTAACTCCTCTACAAATTCTGGTGCCGTAGTATCTTCTACTGTCACTACTTGAGTATGTGATGTAGTATTACCCGCACAATCTTGTACTGTCCATGTTCTTGTAATCGTATACTCTGATGCACATTCGTCATCTTGTCCTGCAAACTCTTCTGAGTAATTTACCGCTACTGAAGCATCACAGTTATCAGTTGCTGTTAAAACTGCTGCTGCTGGAACTGCATCACAACTTACCGTGGTATCTGCTGGTAATTCCTCTACAAATTCTGGTGCTACTGTATCTTCTACTGTAATTACCTGAATATGAGTAGTCGTGTTTCCTGAACAATCTGATACCGTCCATTTTCTAGTAATTAAGTATTCTGAGCCACAAGCATCATCATCGCCACTGGTTACTTCACTCGGGATTACTGTTACAGAGGCATCACAATTATCGGTTGCTGTTAAGGTTTCCATTACTGGAATGTTATCACAACTTACTGTGATTTCTGCTGCTGGTAAAGTCTCTACAAATTCTGGTGCTACTGTGTCTTCTACTGTAATTACCTGAATATGTGTTGTCGTGTTTCCTGAACAATCTGATACGGTCCATTTTCTAGTAATTAAGTATTCTGAGCCACAAGCATCATCATCGCCACTGGTTACTTCACTAGGAATTACTGTTACAGAGGCATCACAATTATCGGTTGCTGTTAAGGTTTCCATTACTGGAATGTTATCACAACTTACTGTGATTTCTGCTAGTGGTAAAGTCTCTACAAATTCTGGCACTACTGTGTCTTCTACTGTAATTACCTGAATATGTGTTGTCGTGTTTCCTGAACAATCTGATACAGTCCATTTTCTAGTAATTAAGTATTCTGAGCCACATGCATCATCATCCCCACTGGTTACTTCACTTGGGATTACTGTTACAGATGCATCACAATTATCGGTTGCTGTTAAGGTTTCCATTACTGGAATGTTATCACAACTTACTGTAATTTCTGCTGCTGGTAAAGTCTCCACAAATTCTGGTGCTACTGTGTCTTCTACTGTAATTACCTGAATATGTGTTGTCGTGTTTCCTGAACAATCTGATACAGTCCATTTTCTAGTAATTAAGTATTCTGAGCCACATGCATCATCATCCCCACTGGTTACTTCACTTGGGATTACTGTTACAGAGGCATCACAATTATCGGTTGCTGTTAAGGTTTCCATCACTGGAATGTTATCACAACTTACTGTGATTTCTGCTGCTGGTAAAGTCTCCACAAATTCTGGCGCTGTAGTGTCTTCTACTGTAATTACCTGAATATGTGTTGTCGTGTTTCCTGAACAATCTGATACGGTCCATTTTCTAGTAATTAAGTATTCTGAGCCACAAGCATCATCATCGCCACTGGTTACTTCACTCGGGATTACTGTTACAGATGCATCACAATTATCGGTTGCTGTTAAGGTTTCCATTACTGGAATGTTATCACAACTTACTGTAATTTCTGCTGCTGGTAAAGTCTCTACAAATTCTGGTGCTACTGTGTCTTCTACTGTAATTACCTGAATATGTGTTGTAGTATTTCCTGAACAATCTGATACGGTCCATTTTCTTGTAATTAAGTATTCTGAGCCACATGCGTCATCATCTCCACTAGTTACTTCACTCGGAATTACTGTTACTGAAGCATCACAATTATCAGTTGCTGTTAAGGTTTCCATTACTGGAATGTTATCACAACTTACTGTAATTTCTGCTGCTGGTAAAGTCTCTACAAATTCTGGTGCTACTGTATCTTCTATAGTAAATTTAGCAGCAGTAGTATTAATCGTATTTCCACAAGCATCTTTTGCTGTAAAAATTACCTCTACCTCTCCTGTAAAACTACATGTATATGTTAAATCTGTATAATTATTACTCCATGTTACAATACTACAATCATCTGTCGCTGTTGCTCCTCCATTACTAGCTAACCAATTATTTAATTCTGTTGTATTTCCTGAACCATCACATTCAACAATTTTATCAGATGGTTGCTGAGTTATTGTTGGTGGTGTTTCATCTTTAATTAAATATCCAGCTGTTGTAGTACTAAAGTTTCCACAATCATCTGTAGCTGTAAATGTTACTGTGATATAACTTCCGTCACATTTCACAGAAGTATCATCTCCATAATTATTAGTCCATGTTACACTACTACAGTTGTCTGTTGCTGTTGCTCCTGCATTACTATCTAACCAATCTTGTAAAGTAGTTTCTGTATCTCCTACTCCACATTCTATGTCTATATTATTTTTATTTGTTTCGTCTATAATTGGAGCTGTATTATCTTTAACTGTTATAGTTTGAACTTTTTCAGTTGTATTTCCACAGTTATCTGTTAAAGACCATGTTCTTGTTACAACAACCTCTCCTATACATGAACCTGCTGATTCAACATCACTATAACTAGCATTTAAACTTGTATCACAATTATCTGATTCGTCTGTTACATCTCCTGTGATTCCAATATTAGCATCATAGGCACATGTATCATTTTTATATATAGTAATATCAGCTGGTACAGTAAATTCTGGTTTAGTTATATCAATTACTGTAATGGTTTGGGTATGACTTACCGTGTTTCCACAGTTATCGGTTGATTCCCATTTACGTATAATCTCTCCACAACCGTCTACTACGGTATTGCTTACTTCAGTGAAAATTACATCTACTACGCTATCACAGTTATCGGTTGCAGTGATGGTTGGTACTACTGGAATTGCTTCACAGTCTACGCTTACATCGGCTGGTTCTGATGATAATACTGGTGCTGTAGTATCGGTTACAGTGATGGTTTGGGTATGACTTACTGTGTTTCCACAGTTATCGGTTGATTCCCATTGACGTACAATCTCTCCACAGCCGTCTACTACCGTATTACTTACTTCGGTAAACACTACGTCTACTACTGTATCACAATTATCGGTTGCAGTGATGGTTGGTACTGCTGGTATTGCTTCACAATCCACACTTACATCGGCTGGTTCCTCTGATAAGACTGGTGCAGTAGTATCGGTTACAGTGATGGTTTGGGTATGACTTACTGTGTTTCCACAATTATCTGTTGATTCCCATTGACGTACAATTTCTCCACAGCCGTCTACTACAGTATTACTTACTTCAGTAAACACTACGTCTACTACTGTATCACAATTATCGGTTGCAGTGATGGTTGGTACTGCTGGTATTGCTTCACAGTCTACGCTTACATCAGCTGGTTCTGATGATAAGACTGGTGCAGTAGTATCGGTTACTGTAATAGTTTGGGTATGACTTACTGTGTTTCCACAGTTATCGGTTGATTCCCATTGACGTACAATCTCTCCACAGCCGTCTACTACTGTATTACTTACTTCAGTAAACACTACGTCTACTACTGTATCACAATTATCGGTTGCAGTGATGGCTGGTACTGCTGGTATTGCTTCACAGTCTACACTTACATCGGCTGGTTCTGATGATAATACTGGTGCAGTAGTATCGGTTACTGTGATGGTTTGCGTGTGACTTACTGTGTTTCCACAATTATCTGTTGATTCCCATTGGCGTACAATCTCTCCACAGCCGTCTACTACCGTATTACTTACTTCGGTAAACACTACGTCTACTACACTATCACAATTATCGGTTGCTGTAATCGTTGGTACGGCTGGAATTGCTTCACAATCTACACTTACATCTGCTGGTTCTGCTGATAATACTGGTGCAGTAGTATCGGTTACCGTGATGGTTTGTAGATGACTTACCGTGTTACCACAGTTGTCGGTTGATTCCCATTTGCGTACAATCTCTCCACATCCGTCTACTACCGTATTGCTTACTTCAGTAAATACTACGTCTACTACACTATCACAATTATCGGTTGCTGTAATCGTTGGTACGGCGGGTATTGCTTCACAATCTACACTTACATCTGCCGGTTCTGATGATAATACTGGGGCAGTAGTATCGGTTACCGTGATGGTTTGTAGGTGACTTACCGTGTTACCACAGTTGTCGGTTGATTCCCATTTGCGTACAATCTCTCCACATCCGTCTACTACCGTATTACTTACTTCGGTAAACACTACGTCTACTACGCTATCACAATTATCGGTTGCTGTAATCGTTGGTACGGCTGGAATTGCTTCACAATCTACACTTACATCTGCTGGTTCTGCTGATAATACTGGGGCAGTAGTATCGGTTACCGTGATGGTTTGTAGATGACTTACCGTGTTGCCACAGTTGTCGGTTGATTCCCATTTGCGTACAATCTCTCCACATCCGTCTACTACCGTATTACTTACTTCGGTAAACACTACGTCTACTACGCTATCACAATTATCGGTTGCTGTAATCGTTGGTACGGCTGGAATTGCTTCACAATCTACACTTACATCTGCTGGTTCTGCTGATAATACTGGGGCAGTAGTATCGGTTACCGTGATGGTTTGTAGATGACTTACCGTGTTGCCACAGTTGTCGGTTGATTCCCATTTGCGTACAATCTCTCCACATCCGTCTACTACCGTATTACTTACTTCGGTAAACACTACGTCTACTACGCTATCACAATTATCGGTTGCTGTAATCGTTGGTACGGCTGGAATTGCTTCACAATCTACACTTACATCTGCTGGTTCTGCTGATAATACTGGGGCAGTAGTATCGGTTACCGTGATGGTTTGTAGATGACTTACCGTGTTGCCACAGTTGTCGGTTGATTCCCATTTGCGTACAATCTCTCCACAGCCATCTACTACGGTATTGCTTGCTTCTGT
The DNA here is from genome assembly GCF_056815515.1 of Tenacibaculum sp. DPLXC6. Classification (NCBI taxonomy): domain Bacteria; kingdom Pseudomonadati; phylum Bacteroidota; class Flavobacteriia; order Flavobacteriales; family Flavobacteriaceae; genus Tenacibaculum; species Tenacibaculum sp. DPLXC6. Next base: position 262,121 of record NZ_CP141806.1, on the reverse strand, counting down.
AAAAATTACATCTACTACGCTATCGCAGTTATCAGTTGCTGTGATAGTTGGTACTGCTGGAATTGCTTCACAATCTACACTTACATCAGCTGGTTCTTCTGATAATACTGGTGCTGTAGTATCGGTTACTGTAATAGTTTGGGTATGACTTATTGTGTTTCCACAGTTGTCGGTTGATTCCCATTGGCGTACAATCTCTCCACAACCGTCTACTACGGTATTGCTTACTTCAGTGAAAATTACATCAACTACAGTATCGCAGTTATCAGTTGCTGTGATGGTTGGTACTGCTGGAATTGCTTCACAGTCTACACTTACATCGGCTGGTTCTGATGATAATACTGGTGCTGTAGTATCGGTTACTGTAATAGTTTGGGTATGACTTACCGTGTTTCCACAGTTGTCGGTTGATTCCCATTGGCGTACAATCTCTCCACAGCCGTCTACTACGGTATTGCTTACTTCAGTGAAAATTACATCAACTACAGTATCGCAGTTATCGGTTGCAGTGATGGTTGGTACTGTTGGTATTGCTTCACAGTCTACACTTACATCGGCTGGTTCCTCTGATAAGACTGGTGCTGTAGTATCAGTTACTGTAATGGTTTGCGTGTAACTTACTGTGTTTCCACAATTATCGGTTGATTCCCATTTACGTACAATCTCTCCACAACCGTCTACTACGGTATTGCTTACTTCAGTGAAAATTACATCTACTACGCTATCACAGTTATCAGTTGCTGTGATGGTTGGTACTGCTGGAATTGCTTCACAGTCTACGCTTACATCGGCTGGTTCCTCTGATAATACTGGTGCTGTAGTATCGGTTACAGTAATGGTTTGGGTATGACTTACCGTGTTACCACACTGATCTGTAGCATCCCATTTACGTACAATCTCTCCACAGCCATCTACTACCGTATTACTTACTTCAGTGAATACTACTATAGCATTATTACAATTATCGGTTGCGGTAATTGTTGGTACTACTGGAATTGCTTCACAGTCTACACTTACATCAGTTGGTGTATCTGATAATACAGGATTTTCTGTGTCTTGAATAGTAATTATAATTGAGTCTGTTCCTGTTTTACCACAAGTATCTGTTACAGTAAATGTTCTTGTAACTGTAGTAATACATCCATCATCAGAACTAATTGCATCTATATAAGTTATACTTGCTATTGTTCCATCATCTGAAGCCGTATAACCAGTGGTAAAAAAGCTATCTTTTATATCTGAAGATTCTACTAAACTAAAAGAATATCTAGCATTAGTATTTGTAATATCGTTTTCATCACAACCTTCTAAGTCTAAAGTTTCAGGAACACTTATTACAGGATCTTCATCATCATTTGATACTAAGGTAATAGAATCTACTTCTTGACAACCATTGGCATCAGTAACGGTAACTGTATAAGTCCCCTCTGTTAACCCACTAAGGTCTTCTGTAGTTGCTCCTGTATTCCATAAGTAAGTATAATCTGCTGTTCCTCCTGATACTGTCAAATCAATAGCTCCATCACTTCCTCCACAACTTAAATCACTTCCTAAAAGAGAAAGAGATAATATTGGTGGTTCTGTTATAGTAACATCCGCTAGTGCTATACAACCATTGGCATCAGTTACGATAACATTATGTGTTCCTACTCCTAAGCCACTTACGTCTTCTGTAGTGGCTCCCGTACTCCATAAATAGGTATAAGGAGCTTTTCCTCCTGTTACTGTTAAATCAGCTATACCATCATTAACCCCATTACAAGTAATATTCGTTCCAACAATAGCAGCTGTAGGAGTACTATCAATCGTAATATTTTTTATTATTGAGTTTGTATCACCATCTTCGTCGGTTACAATTAATGTTACCATCTTTGATCCTGCACTTGTGTAATTAACAAGATGAGGGCCTTCTGATGTTGCTACCATCGGAGAAGCATCCGTTCCAAAACTCCATTCATAAGTTAAAACCCCATCTCCTCCTGTAGAAGTATTTGTAAATGTTGCTCCTTGAAATCCGCTATCGTTAGTTCCACAATTATATTCAAATGTAAAATCTGGTGCTATTGGTGTTTGTACATCAATTGGTGGTAAGTTCTCACCAGAACACTTGGAAGTTTGTGTAGCACATCCTGGTCCTACAACACTTCCTGGTGTTTGCCAAGAAAGATACACGTCTGTTAAAGTTAATTCTTCACCACAAGTGTAATTTATTAATTCAAACATTTGATAAGTACCTGGACTAATTGAACCTGAGATTCCAATACTAATCTTATCAGTACCTACATAAACATTTCCGTCTTTATCAATTTTATCTGTACCATTCATCAAGTAAAACTGCATGTATAGGTCAATTTTACTTGCTGCTTTTGAAATATCTACATATAAATAAACGTTAGAGAGCTGTTGCCCTACTGTACACGTGCTTATTGGATTTCCATTTATGTCTCCTATATAAACACTCCCTATTTCAACATCCTGAGCTCCACACCCAGAAAGGCTACAGGGACTCTGCATAGATACCGTTGTTTGTGAAAAAATATAGTTAGCACTAAACAACAAAAGTATCAGCATTAATTTTCTTAAATGAGTAGTTTTCATTCCCATACCTTAACTTTTAAAATTTAACTTTTAAATACTCTAAACTTCTTTAGGTATTACTCTTATCAAGTCTTAGTGTTAGCTAAAACCATTTTACGGGGATAGGGTAAAATGGGGGTGGTTGGGGTAATTAAGGGTTACGCATTTCTGAGTATTACAAGAATGTAATACATCAATAATACACAATGGGTATACAATAAAATTTTTTGAGGAAACTAAAATAATACTGAGTGGGAATAGTATTATTTTGAGGGATTAACGTTTTTTAAGTTCTAAAAACTGTTATACCAAAAGTAGCACTTATTTTTAGGTTTAAAAAATGAAATGTTAAAAAAGGGGGTTTTCCCCTATGGTCATACAGGTAAAAAATATCTTCTATATATTTTATAATACTTCTTTTTTAATTAGGTAATTTTGCAGTATGATACAAAACGATACAATTATTGCTTTAGCAACACCAGCAGGGGTTGGTGCTATTGCTGTTATTAGACTTTCTGGGGAAAAATCGATAAAAATTGTAGATTCATTTTTCTCTTCTATAAAGAAAAATAAATCATTATTAAATCAAAAATCTCATACCCTACACTTAGGTCATATTGTAAATAATGGAGTGGTTATTGATCAAGTTTTAGTGTCTATTTTTAAAAACCCGCACTCTTATACTGGTGAAGATGTAGTAGAAATTTCGTGTCATGGTTCTAGTTTTATTCAACAAGAAATCATTCAACTTTTCTTACAAAATGGTTGTAGAATGGCTGATAATGGCGAGTTTACTATGCGTGCTTTTTTAAATGGTAAAATGGATTTATCGCAAGCTGAGGCAGTGGCCGATGTTATTGCTTCTAATTCTGCTGCTTCTCATCAAATGGCAATTCAGCAAATGCGTGGAGGTATCACCAATGAATTAAAAGAGTTAAGAGCTCAACTATTAGATTTCGCTGCATTAATTGAGCTTGAACTAGATTTTTCTGGTGAGGATGTTGAGTTTGCTGATAGAACCAAATTTAAAGAATTGGTTGCTAAGATATCAGCTGTTTTAAAGCGTTTAATTGATTCTTTTGCTTTTGGAAATGCTATGAAAAATGGAATTCCTGTTGCTATTATTGGAGAACCTAACGTTGGTAAATCTACGTTGTTAAATGCCTTACTAAACGAAGAAAAAGCTATTGTATCTGATATTGCTGGTACTACTCGTGATGCTATTGAAGATGAACTAATTATTGATGGTGTTGTTTTCCGTTTTATAGATACTGCTGGTATTAGAGAAACTGAAGATGTTGTTGAGAGTATCGGAATTAAAAAAGCTTATGAAAAAGCAGAAAATGCACAACTAATTATCTTTTTAATTGATTCTAATAAATACATACACTCAAAAGAATTATTTTTAGAAGAAATAGCAACTATTAAACAGCGTTTTCCTAATAAACGTCTGTTAGTTATTGCTAATAAAATAGATACATTATCTTGCCATGACTCTTCTATTTTACAATCAGAAATTGAAAACTTAATTCTACTTTCTGCTAAACAAAATATTGGTGTTGATGAGTTAAAACAAGAACTTATTTCTTTAGTGAATACAGGTGCTTTAAGTAACAATGAAACAATTGTTACTAACTCACGCCACTTCGAAGCATTAAACCATGCTCTAGAAAGTATTAATTCGGTAAAAAATGGAATTGATTTAGATATTTCTTCTGATTTATTTGCTATTGATATTCGAGAATGTCTACGACACTTAGGAAATATCACTGGTGAATATGATGTTGACAAGGATATTTTAGGTCATATTTTTGGGAATTTCTGTATCGGAAAGTAAGTTTATTTTCTCAAATTTATAACGGTTTACTACGCTTATAAAACAAATTTCTATCTACTTACATGGGTTTATAATTTTACTATAAAATTTTAAACTTAAAAAATGGGATTATACATTACCAGCGGAGCACTAGCTAGCTTTAAAGAAATGGATGAAGAAGCTTTTCAGCATTACTCTTCAGTATTTAAAAATATCAACAAATTATTAGAATTAAATGGACTTGCACCTTACGAAGAACCAGCTGAATTAGAAGATGGTCCTTTAGAACTTGGTGGATTTTCTTACGATTTTATTCATCACTTAAGACGTTTTTACGCTTATTGTGCCGAATATGAAGATTGGACTCCTACTCCATTTAGCCCTAACAATGAGCCTAATGAAGATTCTATTATAGATGACCATGCATCATTATTAACTTGTCATCTTATATGTCATTCAGATTGTACAGGTTTTTATCTTCCTGTGGATTTTATCGATATTGTTTTTGATAATGATGAGATTCCTATTGATGGTGCAATGATTGGTTCGTCATACACACTTTTTAAGGAATTAAAATTTATAGCAAATAAGCTTAATATTCAACTAGATGAAGAAGATACTATTGTAAATATTGATGCTGTAAATAAATCAATAAACACAGAAGAAGACTTTTGGAGAGAGAAACTAGTTTGGTGTGAATTATTTAAAGCTGCTAAACATAGTATTCGCAACAAAGCAGCAATCATTTTTCATTAAAAACTTCAACAATTAATAAAACACATCTCATAAATGGAAAGAGAGATAATAATACAGTCACAAGAAAAAAAATATCAAACTATAGGAAAGCTTACTACAAGTAAAATTATAGACCATTTCGTTGAAAGTGAAAACGAAGCTTTACTCCATAAGTTTCAAGGTCAATTTTACCCGTATCGTCATTATGATATTAATGCAACACTAACAAAAGCTTTAAAAGGAATAGACAAGCAAAAAATTGTTGATGCTTATTTTCACGCCTCTAGATTAGGTATTATTACAAAAGTAAAAGAAAACAATTATCCCCTTTTCCTAAAAGGAATTGAAAAAACACTATCATCTCTTGGTGAGGGATATAATATTAATGTTTTAAGACCTAGTACGGTATATTTACTCTTTGGAGTGAAATCACTAAATGACATAAAAAACCTATACAATACAAAGTATAATGAGTTTTTAGAAAATTTAAAGTTTGTTACCAAGGTTAACTCTTATACAAGTTATCCTAGTCTAAGAAGAAAACTAAAAGCAACACTTTTCTTAGAGAATCCTATACTTTTAAAAAGGGGTCAAAAAATGACTCCTTTCTATAATCAATTTAATTTTGAAACAGCTGGAGCATTGGTTCTACTATTAGTTGACTCTTCAAAAACTTCAAAACAAGTTCTTTTAGAATATCATAAAACAGACTTACCTAGAGAAACAGTTTGGGTTCTTGGTAGTTTTTATAAAGATTTTAAAACTTCCGAAGCAAATAAGCTACTTCTTAACAACTTATATAATAAATATCCTACGGAATGGGTTGACGAATATTATAACTCTATTTACTAGTAGTTTTATAAGTATTTTTGCTTTATGGATTCACTTACACAAATTGTTCTTGGAGCAGCAGTTGGAGAAGCTGTATTAGGAAAAAAAGTTGGTAATAAAGCAATGCTCTACGGTGCTATCGCTGGTACTATACCTGATTTGGATGTGTATATTGGTAAGTTTTTCGACACTGTTACAGCACTTGAAATACACAGAGGTTTTACACACTCTGTTTTTTTTGCAATTGTTTTTGGGTGGATTTTCGGTTGGCTCATTTCCTTGTATGAGAAAAAAGCCTCCACAAAAGAATGGGCACAACTTATGTTTTGGGGATTTTTTACACACCCAATTCTCGATGCACATACTACCTGGGGAACTCAGCTTTTTTGGCCTTTAGACATACGGTTAGCTTTCAAAAATATTTTTGTTATCGATCCAATATATACACTACCTTTTTTGGTGTTTCTTTTGATGGCAATGTTTCAATCAAAAGGATCTAAAAAAAGAAGAAAATATAACAACTTAGGTCTTATAGTAAGTAGTTCTTATATGGCAATTACCATTATTATCAAGGGAATTACTTATACTAAATTTGCCAATGCTTTAAAAGAACAAGGAATAGCTTATAAAGAAATAGAAACCAAACCAACACCCTTTAATACTATTTTATGGTCAGCAAATGTTGAAACTGAAGATGCTTACCTTATTGGTTATTATTCATTTTTTGACACTAAACCTATTGAGTTCTACTCTTATCCTAAAAATCATCACTTATTGGGTAATTACAAAGATGATACTTCAGTAAAACGACTCATTAAAATTACCAAAGGTTGGTATACTGTTTCTGAAAAAAACAATATGTTATACTTAAACGATCTTCGTTTCGGGCTTTTAAGCGTAGCTCCTAATTTTCAACAGTTTGCTTTTAGCTTTGAAATAGCTGAAAAACAAGGTGAAATTATTATTAATGAAGTTCCTAGAAATCGTGAAAAAGCAAAACAATTATTAACAGATTTATGGGAAAGAATTAAAGGAAATTAATTGAGTAATTCCTAGTATATATCTTAAATTTACTGCTCCAGTATAAAGCAAAATCACTCAGATTTCAGACAAAATACTTTTGCTTTTTTCAACTGATTTTACTATTTAAAAATTAACTTAAATTAATTTTTTCTAAACAGTTTATTCGCGAATTTTGTTGTCTCAAAAAAAAATAAAATCTTACCTATGAAACGTTACCTAAAACAATTAAGCTTTCTTCTTATATCATGTTCCCTATTTATTTCATGTTCAAGTGATGACAATATTGAAGAGCAAAAATATTTAAACATTCCAGATGCACAATTTGAGACTAAACTAATCAATCTGGGTATAGATTCTGATGGCATTATCAACCAACAACTATTAAAAAGTGACGCTTTAGGAGTTATCAGCCTCGATTTAAACTCATCCAATGATGATATAATTACAGACCTAACAGGTATTGAAGGGTTTACTAATCTAAAAAAATTACGTGCAACAGGAAACAATTTAACCACAATAGATTTGAGGTTTAATAAACAGTTAGATACTTTGGTGCTTGCTGGTAATTACCTTAAAAATATTGATTTGAGTAACAATACAGAATTAATCAAGTTAGACCTTGATGTAAATGAATTAAGAACTATTACTGGGTTAAAAAATGCTACTAATCTAAGATCGTTAAGTCTATATTATAATTCATTAGAAACGTTAAGTATTGACAACCCTAATTTAGAAACCTTAAATATTAGAGATAATTTCCTGGTGTCTTTAGATGTTAAAAAGGCAGTAAACTTAAAAACCATTTTAGCACAAAATAATAAGATTTTGGAAGTAGATTTTTCCGCTAATAAAGCTTTAGAAGTTTTAGCTTTATCTGATAACAAGCTTAAAAATATCGACTTGAAATCTAACAGTAATATTGAAGTATTATATTGTTCCAGTAATTTACTTACATCACTCGATATAAGTGGGTTGGTTAATTTGGGTCGCTTAACTGTTAATGCAAATCCTGACTTATTCTGTATTAAGATACATAATGGACAAAATATTCCCATGTTTTCTAAATCTGACTACCAAGAATTTAACACAAGCTGTGAATAATAAAATTGTATGATAATAATGTCCTAACCTTTTCTCTCTTTTTTATTATTAAGGTATAATGATAGAAGTCCAATGGTTTGTAAAAACTAATGTTTCTCTTTAAAAAAAAATTAGAACACCTATTAGCCTTCTATTATTACCTTTTTTATTAGTAATTAAAAACACATTCTCAAATCAATACTTTTAATCTAAATTGCTTTCATTTTACACTTTATTCACTTAGTGTATGATACATTTTGGCAAAAGCTATTTCAAGAAAAATAGAAACCTCCATGTTCGTTTTACCCTCTTCTAGCATTGTTAAAATAGTATTTATGTGTCTATCCTTGAATTTATAAAAGTCTCCATCTTCTTTGTATAAATCTTCCTTCTTTAAGTTTTCTAACTGCTCTAACATATACTTATTTGCTTTGTATGCTGACTTTCTTTTGTTAAAAAACAATTGCATCTTTTTACTATCCTTCCTGCTTGATTTATTATACATTGATAAAGCTGTTTTATATTTTTGCTCTACCGACCATTCTACCCTTTTAGCATCACGGTACAACTTCTCAAGTCCTTTAAAAGCTAATTCATAATATGTATTTATATAGTCTTGATTATTATGCAAATGACTTAAATACTCAATTGCTTTTTTCCTATACTTATTTTTAGATTTTAGCTCAGCATCTTTTAACTCTTGTTCTAATACCAAAAGTTTATCTGCTATTTTATTTATTTTTTTTATCTCTTCAAATCTCTTTGCTTTCCCAACTATTAATACTTCTGGAGTTATTTCATGAGGCTCTCCTTTAAACATATGTTCTTTATAAGAAAAACTAAATACACCTCTAGTTCTTTCTTCTTTAGTCTTCTTTTTTGCAGATAAATCAAAAGCATAATTATAACCGAAAGTAACTGTTAAGTCTTGAGTATTCTTTAAAGAGGTATTTCTAAATAACTGAATAGCACTTAAGTTAAAATTATGCTTTTCTCTATACACATAATTTGTATTTAATCTAAAATTTGTGGCACTTGCTTTATTTGTTTTACTATTATTTTGGTTATAAGAAGTGCTAAATGTTGTGTTTAATTTCTCTTTTAGAAATTTTTTATTGACAGCAACTGTTGGTCCCCATGTATACGACTCATCTCTTCCTATGGTATTATAGGTAGTATTTAAAGCAGAGGTTATGTTTATTTTTCTTTGTGGTAATCCTAATGTATAAGAGGTATTAAAATTATGAAATGTTGAACCATTACCTATACGTACAATCCCATTTTCAGCATTTGCTACCGTTGCTAACGAATAATTTGTGTTTAAATTTTGTCTTCTATTTTTACTGTTTTCTAATATATAGCTCACATTAACATTGGCATTCTGAGAAAGCTGTTTATAATTGAATCGCTCAGCTTGATTATCTAATAAATTATCATCATTTATAATTTCAAACTGATCTAGTTTATTATTAGTGTAAGTAGAAAAGTTGGAGTAACTTCCTGTTATATTTACTTTTTTACTCATAGCAAATGTTGCGTTAACACTCCCAACTGTTCTACTAGTATTGGTCTCTTTTTGATTTGCTAAATCGTCTCGTTGGTACCCTATATTGAATCCTAAACTTATTTTATTATTAAATAAAGTAGTATTACCATTCAGTGTAATATTTTCAAAATCATTATTAAAATAATATGCTCCTAATGTTTGGTATCCTGGGTCTATACGCTCATACCCAACTCCAAATCTATATTTATCAAAGCTATATTCCATTTCTGTTTTAAATGCTTTGTAATGTTCTGTTGAAGCTCTATTGTTGAACAATAAACCTGCAACTCCGCTACTATGACTTACTTTTTCTGCTCTAAGATCTTGTGTAATAGCCGTTGAAGCGTATTCTCCTTTAAAACGAAGTCCATCTATTACAGTTACAGTTCCTGACATGCTTAGCACTAAATTTTCTTTAGGTAGCACCTTTTTTTCTTCTGGTACTGCACTTATTGAATTTATCTTGTCTTTTGCATAAAAACCAATTAACTCTAAACTATATTTTTCTTTTTTAAACCCTATTTTGGCCCCATACCCTATACGTTTAAAAGCAGGTTGTGTTCTGTTATCTTCAGAATCTTCTGTAGCTTTTAATAATCGCCCGTACATTGCTGAAAATGTAAAGCTTCCTTTTGGAGTTAAATCTACCCCTCCTCCAGTAAATTGATGACCTGCTAAGGTATATGGTGAAAAACTCATACTCACATCTCCAATATGAGCTTGTATCCATCTATATTTAGGGTGTAAACTCAAACGATTGAAACTAAACGGTAACTGATACTCTAAATCTCCTCCTTGATTCGAAAAACTATAGCTTACTGGAATTGAAAATTCATAAATATTAAAATTTAAGCTTCCTTGTAAAAAATAGGTAAATGGTGCTCTCGCGCTATTTTGGTTTGATGAATAAAACACTGAGTTAGCAGCAATATTTCCGCTAACTTTAAATGGTTTTCCTCTTCCTATATTTTCAAAATCTAATTGTTGCCCTACTATACTTTCAGCAAAAAATATGCTTAAAATAAACACTACTACTTTTAGTGTTTGCCCCCTCATTGTAATCATTAAAATATTCTTTTCTTTTTTATAACTGTTTTGCTAAACACTCTTCTGAGTCTTTAACTTTTACGTTGTATGCCCCTTTATTTAAATTACTTATTCTTGTTGTCTTTGCATTCGTAAACGGAAACCATGTTTCATTATCAGCATTATTTCCTGTATAATTAACCCAATTCGTGCCATTAAAAACTTGTATTACATCATCTTTTTTTAGTTGGTATAAAAATGTTCTACTACTTTCTCCTGTCGCACTAATATCTATATACCCATCATTTACCGTAAAACAATTTTGATCTGCTGAGCCTGTTACTTGGAAATCAACTTTTGCTGTTTCTTCAATAGTAAACTCTACAGGAACTAAATTTGACCAAGAAATGTCTTCGGGATTTATTCCAACTCCTTTTTTTCCTGTTTGATATTTAAGTTTGTAAGTTCCATGAGGTAAATTGTTTGCCCATTGATACCTATAGGTAGTTTCGTTTATTTTCTCTAGAGATTCTAAATCAAGTTTTTGATCTAAAATAATATCGTACTCTCCAGATTCTGTGTTCTGTTGATATATAATAACTGCCAACTTTTCTGTTGTGTATAAATCTCTTTTAAAGTCCAATGTTAGGCTTCCGTCTGCTTTATAATTACAACTTGGACTTTTAGACACTGGTGGGTTTTGTTTTAACTCTGGAGAAGAAGAAATAATGTTAAAATTAAAAATGTTAGTTGAAACCATTGGTTCTGATATTTCTAAAAGTCCTTTTTTTAACACTGAATTATCAAAAATAGCTTTTACTCTAAATGTTTTTCCTGCCTCTAAATTCTCATCAACCAATACTTCACCAACTGTAGCTTTCATAGGAAAGTTATGTTTAATACTTTCTGGAAAATCTTTAAATCCTTTGCCGTCATAATCATACTGCCATATAATTTCTGGTACTTTCACAACTTCATCTGTATTAAATGTGTTTTCTTTTGTTTTAAATAAAAAATCACTGAAAGCTCTGGAGTTATCAACTGGCTGCACATAGTGAGGCAACAACATTACAAAACAATTAACATAATCATTATTAATTTCTGAACGCGACTGTATTACTCTTTCCACAATACATCGTGTGTTTGAAGAAACTACTGCTAAATAATCATACTTACTTATATCTTCATTAGTCAAAAGGTAGCAATCAACCGGAAACGTAGTTTCACCTATCATTACTCCAACTGATGATCTTGAAGCTACATGTATTCCAACGGGAGTTGATGAGGTTTCTCCTCTGGGAGAAGTACTTAATCGAACACCATAGCCATGACGTGAATATAAATTTCGTATATCTATATAATCTACACTGGCAAGCCATACACTATATTCTTGCCCAAACCCCAAAAAACTATAAAATAATAGTAGTATAAATAATCTCTTTTTCATTTTTTTTAATTTTATCAAAACTACACAAAACACTATCTTAAGAAATGTAAGTTACTTACACCTCTTTAATAATACTATTAACCAATTGATCAGCCATTCTTGTTGTTTCTGGCAATCTATAATTAGGAGTTAATTTATTTAATAATTCCATAGCTGTATTTAAACTAACTTTATGACCAATTGAAATAAACATAGGCTTAATGTCTGTTTGAGTCCTTAAAACTGCACCTATGATATTATTATCCTCTTTTAAAAACTTATAACTACCTTTAATGCTACCTAACTCTTCTTTATTATAAACTCCTATCAATCTTTTTTTAGCACAACCAATTGTGGGTTTATCGAGCTCTATTCCCAGATGAGTAGCCATACCTATACCTTTTGGGTGTGCAATACCTTGAGCATCACAAACTATAATATCAGGCTTTATTTGCAACTTAAAGTAAGCTTCTTTTATTGCCGGTATTTCACGAAAAGAGAATAACCCAGGTACATATGGAAATTTAATTTTCATAATGTGAAATGCTTCATCAATGACTTCTAAGGTCTCAATATTTAAAACTACAACAGCCCCTACCATTAACTCTTTATCTTCATTATAAGCTACATCTACACCTGCAACGTATCTAATATTTTTTGGTAATTCATCAACCTTTATTACCTGCTCCTTCATTTTATCTTGCAACTCAATATACTCTGAATAATCACTATTATTTTCGACCATAATACTAAACTTCTGTTTCTATAAATACTATATGAGTTCTATTCTCTAAACTTTTACCCACTAAATTTTCTGCTAAAAGCAAAGGGTAAGGTAATAAGTCTTCATTATTTTCTATTTGTTGTAATTTATAAGACCATTTACATGCTGTTTCTAAACTAACTTTATGACCAATTGAAATGAAGATAGGTTTTTCATTAGTCTTTACCCTAAATGCATTACCTACTATTTTCCCTCTCCATACTATTTCTTTTGAACTCCCTGCTTCATTATCTAAATTTTCATAAATTCCCAAAACTCTATCACGAGCACAACCTATAGAAGGTAAGTCTAGTTCAACCCCCAAATGTGTTGCTAATCCAACATGCCTAGGATGTGCAATTCCATGACCTTTACATAAAATTAAATCAGGGCTAATAGTAATTTTTGCAAAGGCTTTTAATAGCATAGGAACTTCTCTGTAAGAGAATAAATCATTACAGTAGTTAAATAAAATATCTTGACTTACAATTTGTTCTTCAACAACCCTACATTTTTCTAAATCGTAAAGTACGACTGAACCTACCATTTTTAAATCAAGTTCATCATAACCTACATCTACTGCTGCTATATATCTTATTTCTGATTCTTTTAAACAATCTTTTTTTATAGTTCTTTTCTGAATCTCACTTTGAAGATTGTAATAAGGGATTATATTTCTATCGCCAGAATAACATGGTGCTGTATCGGGATCTTTAAAATCTTGCCATTCTTCGAACATCATCTTATCATTATAAATATTTATATCCACATTATGAATTAATGCTCCCATCTCATAGACTGAATAAGCTAATTCAGGTTTCTCTCTCCCATAACCAATTGAATATCCATTCTCTAACCAACCAGCATAAAAAGTTAAATAACTTATATATTTTTTATCTTCTCGTTTTGATATTATTAACTCTCTTTCTCCCTTGATATAATAACATTTTTTAAACCTGTAGAATCCATATTCTGTCTTAACTCTTTCAATTAAAACCCCAGAAAATAATTCTCCCTCTACTGTTAATTGTTCGTCTGTCTCGTTACCTTCTACAGGATATCTGTCCACTACATCTTTCCGCTTATACCAATAATATTGTATTTCTTCTTCCATCTTGTTCTTATTTACTTCCTATTACATTAACTCCTTGTGTTAAATAAAAACAACATGGACAACGTTGCATAATTTTTCCCTTTCTCGTTCTGACAATCATATCTATTTCTCCTAAACGACTTCTTGGAAATGTACCTCTTGCAAAACCCATTTCTTTTTCTAGTTTAAACAACAAAGCACTCAAACTTCTAATTTCTCCGTGTGCCCCAGCAAAATTAGCATTATGAATTTTTGCACTAAATTCAGATTTATTTGAAACAGAATTTACAATTCTTTTATCTATTAATTTTAAAAAACTCTCTTTATTATTCTTTAATCTATTGTTGTAATGTCTTCTCAAGAAATTAATATAATCAGCTTTCTGTTTAAAAATAGGGTGTATGCTATTATCAGTCTTACCTGAATAAAAATCGTCAAATAAAGTCCCCTTCTCCGGACTAATCTCTCCTTCTAAACTAACCTTATTATCAGCTCCTTCCCCTGGTTTATAGTTAGTCTTTACTTCAATTAAATGTTCATGATTTTTATGTTTTACAGCAACTTGAACCTTTTCTGTTTTACTCGGTTCATCTGCATTTCTAACTGCTTCGTAAAGTTTTTCTAAGTGAGCATTCCCCTGGACTGTACTTTCTATGCTATTTAAATCTTTATTAGAATAAATTTCATATCTTAAATTAGCTATTTCATCTCTATGGTTTAACCACCCCTTAAATACACTTTCATTTGCTAAATCAATTAAGGCTAACTCATCTAAGTCTTTAAAATCACTAACAAATTTTGTTTTCTGTGAACTAGTTAAGGTTTTAAACTTTCCTTTTAATTGAGTATTTAATTTATTAAAAAAATCTAATTGCTCTTTCCACTTAACATACCCCCCGACTCCTTTAATTTCATCTAAATTTTTAGATACTAAAGATAGTTCTTCTATATTATTTTTTAAATCGTTAGCTTCGGTATGTAAAATTTTATACGCTTCCTTTTTTTTAAGATTGTCCGTCTCAAAAAAATCTAAAAATCCATTTTCTCTTGCTTCTTTAGCATACAGATCGTTTTTTAAATCTTCAACCCAACACTGAGAAAAACTTGAATATGTAACTAATAAAAGTCCTACTATTAATAAAAGCTTTTTCATGATTTTTTAATTTTATCTATAATTTCATCTGTTAATAATGGTTTTTCCCATATTCCATGAATATAGGTAAGAAAAGGGTCTGTTTGATCTTTTGCTCTTTCTGGGTATGCTAATGGATATCTTATAAATGAAATAATTAAGTACTCATTATTATCATTGTCCTCTAGAAACTTAAAATTTATATATGGTTCATCATCTATATTTTTTTTTCCTATTTCATTATAATATTCTTTGGGTATTGAAAGTGATTTATTACCATCAGTTTCTTTACACATTAATCCATAATTATTAGCTAAAAACAACACTTCTTCTTCGTTAAATTTCAACTGTGAATAATAGTCATTTTGATATAAAACTCCACCATATACTTTTTCTTTAGATGGAATAGAATTATGGAATCTAAAATTAGATACTACAATTCTTTTCGAATCTGTGTTATTGAATTCTATACTAGGTCGTTCTAATTCTCTTCTTAAAACAGTTTCTCCTTTAAAAACTTTTTCTCTTGTATACGGATTCCAAGTGGAATAGAAAAATTTATCTATTAATTTCATTAATCACATTTTTTAAGATTCCCCATAATATCATCAACTTTTTTACTCACGTCTTCTGTAATCTTTTCCCATTTACCATTACGATAGATTGACTTTTGAACAATATCATATTTGTCTTTAAATCCATCACTATGAAACTTAATACCATCTATTTGTACTTGCATTGCCATTCCTTGAAGTTTATCTTCTGTTCTATTTTTCCATGGTATTGCTTCACCATACTTAAACGTTAATCCTTCAGGGTCTTTTACTCTAAACTTAATATACACTGTGCCTTCTTGAATATTATCTAAAAGAGCTCTAGAGTCATATGTATAAGGAATATCTATTTTATTATATTCCCCTTTAAATACAGGACTTGCAAATCCCCCTCCAAGAGTTTCTATACTTTGAACATCTCCATTTTCTAAAACCCTAGGAGTTTGGAATCTATCATATATCCCATCAAACTCTTTTCCTAAGGTGAAATCTATCTTTCCTTTAACGATATCTTCTCCATTTAATGTCTCTGGATTTTTTAAGAAACCATTAAAAGGCGGCCATGGTGTCTTATTATCTGCATCTAGGTTTACTTTATTTTGTTTCATATAGTTATACAACTCACTAACTCCACTATCACTATCTCCATCTATTTTTGTCCACAGTCTAAATACTTCTTCTTTTATTTTAGTATCAATTTCTGTAGGCCCCCACCATGTATTTTTTACGAATTCATCAAATTTAACCCCTTTATAGGATTTAGTGATATCAAAAACAGCATCTGCAGCATCAATCTTTTTTAATATTGAATTGATTTTTGCTTCATCAACAGTTTTACCAGCATCTTTTAATGCCTGAGATTCAATGATAATTGCTCTTTTTACCCCTTTTTTATTAACATCAGTTAATTTAGCTATCGTTTCTGGTTGTGCTTTTTCTATCTCTTCTAAAGCATTTTTAAAATCATTAAAGTTCTCTTCTAAAGAATTATTTAGTTTTTTAACAGAATTGGCTTTTGTTATGTTTGTCAAATCTGCTACTCCAAAAGCAATACTTAAGACATTCAATAGTTTAGATGCTTCTGGGTTTTCATTTTTAAGTACTTCGCTACTTATACTAGCCACTGAACTAGCTTTATCTAACAAGTAAAGTACCCTACCAACTTTATCTAGCTGGCCTCCAGGAATGGCCAACGTAGCTAAATCTACACTTAATTGTATTGCGTCACCCGTTGTTTGTAAAGCTTGAACATTATCATCATAATACAATACTATTGCTGGTAATGGTATTAATTTTTTAGTGTTATAGTCTCTTAAATTAGCTAGTGTAGATTGGTTACGATAATACATTAAATCGAACGGAGCCATGGTAAACTCATCCTTAGTATTATACATAAACCCTAAACTGTAGTTCTTCTCTACATTTATTTTTCCATTTGTTTTTTCATAATCTGCATCATATTTAGTATATGATTTTGCAGGACTAAAACTACTAAATAATACAGGGTTATTTATTTTTAACTGATTCCAAGATCTCTCATAAATACTCTGATAATCTCCTACAATTTCTCTTCTTTTTAATTCTCTTAATGCTATAGAATTTCCATTTTCTTTCCATTCATCCCAATTTTTAAATTTCTGAAGTTCATTTTTATACCTTTGAGATTTATAATAGTGATTTGTTAAAATTCTAATGAAATTTCTTCGGTTGTCTTTATTCCAGAAGAAAGTTGCATCATCTAATTTATGAAAAGCAAAGTGCCATAAATGGTCTTTATCCACCTTATTATTAACTCCTTCTTCAAGGTAATTAATTAAGTTATCTATTTCTTTATCAGAAACAAACTTAACTAATCTAAGAATTTCGTTTTCGTATCTATCAATGCTTGTAATATTTTTTACCAGTGAGCTAAAAATATATTTATTATCCTCTTGACCTAATAATATTTTAAAAGCTACTTTTCTATCATTCATCTCAATGTTACCAATCTGTTCAGATGATAATTTTGAGATTATCTTGTACAAATCATATACATAAGCTTTTACCACACTAATACCTTTATTGTGGTTTCTTACTATGTTATAAAACTCTTCAAGTGCCCCTTTAGACTCAGATTTCATTAGGTTAATTACAGGTATATAACCATCTAATAAACTCTGTAAGTCATTATCTTTAAAAACTACTGAATAATCTTTATTAAAATGTTTTTTTACAGCCTTTTTAAATATTTCTGGTTGAGCATTGTTTAATATTCCATATTTAATAACTATTGCATGTCTTTGAGTCCAACTCCCTTCTTTTATCACTTCATTCATCAAGTTTACATTTAGCTCATATTGATGAGGAAAAGCTTTAGAGGTATAAGCGTAATGTTTTGATTTTTCTATTTCTGCTCCATAAATTTTTTGAATTTTATCATAGTTTTTTATCAAATTAAATGAGTTACCTTCAACAAACTCAAGCTCAATTTTTCTTTTATTAAGTGAATACCCATAACTACCTCCTGTTACTATTCCTTTTGTATAGATATTTTTATAAAAAGGAGTTAACATAATTACACTCCCTGAATATTTATTATACTTTTCACCTTTATATTCAAATCCTTTGTATGTAAAAGTTAAATCGTCAATGACTATACTTTGGCTTTCTTCAGCTTTTCTACTAACATCTACTCTATATTTTTTTTCGCCTATTTTGAAACTTATTAAAGCGCCAGCTGGATAATCAATAAATGTTTCCATTTTGTCTAAACCTGTAGAAAACATAAAATCACTTGCCGTATTTGGTAGTGTTATATAACTACCATTAAGCGTCATAAAAGTATAAGTCCCATCAGGATTTTTAAATTCTTCTGGTATCGATTTAACTTTTGTGCTCTCCCCAGTTTCATCTCCTTGGAACCAATATAACTGTATACCCGGTGCATGTAGTTTTTGCCAATCCATATGGCTAAAAGCTATACCTGTTCCATAACTCATTAAGTAATGGTTTTCATTACGATCTTCTTCGGCATCGTACTGATCAAACGGATGCTTTAACCCAAAAATCCCATGCCCTAATTCGTGTGCTGCAACACGACCTGCATCTTGCTGTGTAAACACAAAACCAAACTGACGCTTTAACGGCATAAAGCCATCTAAATCTTTAGATAAGGTTGTTATCTCTTTATCTAAAAAGAACATATAGTATTGATCCTTGGCTATGGTTCTTCCATTTTTAAAAGTACTTATAATACTTTTTTCTCCTTCAGTATAATTAGATAACATATCGCTATCACCTACATCTAAACTACCTAAGTTAAGATTGATACTTTCTGTCTTAATATTAAAATGTATCCCTGCTTTATTGTATATTTCGTTAATTCTATCTCCTACATTACTAACTGAAGCTCCATCTACAGAAACTAAGGTTAAATTAATGGTTTGTTGTTGGGCATGCCATACATTCAGTTTTCCTGCAACCGTAAATTTCCCTGTAGAATCTTTAGGTTTTACCGTAGCTAAAATTTCTTCTTTTGCAAACTCAAATTTTCTTTGTAATGGTAAAGTAGCCTCGTTACCCGACCAAGTTGGATTTATTGCTGTTCCTTCTTTCGTTTTAAAAACAATATCATTTTTAGTTTTTCCATTACTAAAGTTTACAGTAGCTTTTATAATATCTGTTTTATGTTCTGGTAAGTCGCTCAACAACTTATATAAAACTGAATAGTCTTTGTTATCATGTGTCTTGATAAATTCATATTCACTTTTATACTTGTCTGATTGTATATGGTCTTGATAAGTGTCTGTTCCGTAATATCCTGATGGAGTAAATGTTACTCGAACATCTTTAGAAGAAATTTGTTTTACATTTCCAGCACTTGAAATTCCTTCTGTATTATCTGCTGTAGGTGTGCCTCCTTCAGCAGCTTTACCTTCGGTTACTTTACCATCTTCGTGTACTGTCCATTGATCTCCATTTTTATCTGTGATTGTAACAGGTTTTCCTGTTTCAATTGGTATTGGATCTCCTTCTTCAGGTATAATTACTACGTTTCCGTTTTCATCAACTTTTACATCCTTTATATCTGTATTGGTTGCATCAAAATTTTCTATATTTCCTCTATCTCCACCAATGTCATCTATAATTTCATCAGTATCTATAATCCCTCCCCATTCAGGATCATAATCAGTTTCTACAACCCCTTCTATAAGCTCATAACTACTGTTTACCTGAACGTTTTCAAATACTACTTTAATACGTGTGTATTTACCTATATTAACTTTTCCTCCTGTGGCTATGTTTGCTGCATCAATAATTTCTTTTAAATTTTCTAAGAAAGGAAGTGTAATATACCCCCAACCGCTAAACGTACCATTACTTCCTGTTACTTCACGTGTAGTTACAGGAAAGTCTCCTGCAGTGAAAGTTTCATTGATACCTAATTTTGGTAAAAGCTCTTTGTTTGTAATATTAATTTGTGGGGTTAATCCACAATTGTAATATGCAGCTTCATCGTTACTTGGTGTGGTAAACTCTTGAATATTTGAATAGGCAAATCCTGATAACTGAGTACACTCTCCTCCTACACGAAATTCGTACACGGTAGCAGGTTCTAAATTGCGTATTTTACCTTCATTGGTATAGCTATTTACCTCAAACCAATCATCATCTCCAAATCCTTTTTTACGATACTGAATTCTATAGCGTAAATGTTCTGAACTTTGCCAATTCACCTGCACTGACTCTGCTGTTAATGCTTGTGAAATAACAAAGCTTGGTGGTTGACAATCTTCTAAATATTTAAACCAAAAAATTTCACTATTTCCATCATTTTTAAATACAGAGGTTTCATTAATTCCGTCACTTACAAAAGCACGAACTTGCCATCCGTAAATTTTCCCCGATAATAGTTGTGGAGCTTCGGGTCCTACTAATAATGTTGTACTATACGTAGTTGTTTGATAAAACGGAACTGATGCTAAAAAGTTAGCTTGCGGATTTTGTACATCCCACAGTTCTTTTAACGTAAACTCATACTGTACATTGCTTACATTACTATGGCGAGGAGTCCAAGTAAATAATATATTTTGCGGATTGGTTGCGTTTACAATGTTATCTTTAAACGGTAAATTTAAGATAGGTGGATCGTTTTGTAATAAATATACTGTGGTACAACTTTTAGCCGATAATTTTCTATTAGTAAAATAATCGTATACTTCAAAACAAAAATCATATCCTCCATTCGGTAACGGTGCATTGTACTGCCCTGGCGTGATTCCTACTAAATTATTTAATTGAAAATAAGCCTGTAAATCTAAGTTAGAGAGTCTTAAATTTATTCCTCCATCAACATATATAGGTGTTTCTCCTGCAATTACATCTTGTGTAGTAATAGAAAGCCCTTGTCCTTCTATATACATTTTTAATCGTATCCTACGCCCTACTTCATTTACATCGGTTAATAAGATGTTTGTATATAATTTTTCACTCGTCGTTGTAGCATAGTCTGACATTTTTAAA
Organism: Tenacibaculum sp. DPLXC6; assembly: GCF_056815515.1. Lineage (NCBI taxonomy): Bacteria > Pseudomonadati > Bacteroidota > Flavobacteriia > Flavobacteriales > Flavobacteriaceae > Tenacibaculum > Tenacibaculum sp. DPLXC6. The sequence continues at coordinate 241,017 of NZ_CP141806.1, read as the reverse complement.
CTATACGGAGGTATTAACTGTGGAGTAACTTGTACGGGATAGGTTTGCGAATATAGTACCGTACTTATAAATACAGTAAAAAGTACCGCTATTTTCTTAAATATATTGCTATCGTTTGGCTTGATTTTCATCTGCTTTTTCTTATTTAGCTTCTTTTTGAACTTTTATATCAACTACTATGTGTGAGTTTGTACTGTCTTTTACAAACTGTTTTATCTTTATAGCTCCTTTTCGGTTATCTGAAGTTTTAAAAGGTATAATTCTTGGTGTTATGGTGTCGTTAAACTCTTTTAACCCTTCGTTGGTTTCATTTATTATTAACCCTACTAGTAACTCATCGTTTGTCATACTATTAAAATCTGTAACCGACAATGAAGTACTACAACTACACGATTCCTGTTTATTAATCAATTGGGTTGTTTGTGCATTAGGAATAGAAGAAAAAGCTACAGTTGAAGCTTGATCTGGGCTTACAAATTTATTGTATGAAAAGGATTCATTTAATCCGAAAAAAACAAGATCTATATCCTTTCCTGTCTCATTAGTAACTTCATTGTTCGTATATACTTTTCTTGTTTTGGTTGAAAAGAAAGCTCCAATAACATTCTCTTTATGAGCTGTATTAATTCCTAATTTTACGTTTTCAAAACTTCTTAAGTTGGTATTTCCATAAACCACTATTGTTTTTGAAAACACTTTCTCTTCTTTTCCATTACTTGCTCTTAACTGTAATGTATGCGTTCCTGGTGTTTGAATTTCTATTTCTGGATTTTCTTCTAAACTACTTGTTATAGTGGCTCCTTCAAAAGTCCAATTGTAATTTGTTGCACTTACACTTTTATTAGTCAGCGTAACTTTTACCGGAACTTGATAATCATCATCTTCAAAAGCTACCGCATAGTCAAAATTGGCTACTAAATAAGGGGCGACTTCTATCTTTTTTTCTTGCGTATAGATTTCTTCACCATTACTTACTTTTAATCTTATTGTATGCTCTCCTGAAGTAGAAAAAACTACATTTTGTGGATGCTCTTCTGTTGATGTTTCTGGTATACCGCCTTCAAAAAACCACTCAAAGGTTGTAGCTCCTACTGTTTTATTAGTAATTTTTACTTCAACTGGTGAGTAATTATTTTCTAACACTTCAACATCAAAATTTGTTAGAACAGTTGGTTTAACTGTTACTTTTTGAGTTTTCACATCTACACTCCCATCTCTATTAGAAGCTTCTAAAGTAATAAGGTATTCTCCTTCTGTATTATACGTTATAACACCTGGATTTCTACTTGACGAGCTATTGGGTTCTCCTCCTTCAAAAGTCCATTTATAAGTATCTGCTCCTTCTGTATCGTTAGTGATTTTCACCTTTACAGGAACTGTATAATCCTGGTTCACAATTTCGGTACTAAAATCAACAGTAACAGGTAATGCCACTTCATTAACACAAGCATATAAACCTAATAGCATTATTATAAAAAATAAAACCTTTCTCATTACTCAATAATTACTTTTTGTATTCTTTTTGCTTTTGGGGTTTCTAATAGTAATACATATACCCCTGCTGATACATTCATATCATACAATACTTCATATTCTTTTTGCCCTTTTAGTAGTTTATCTGCTACAACTGAATTTGCTCCTAAACTAAAAAGACGTAAAGAAATTTCTGATTCCTTTTCTAACTCTACGTCAACAGTAAATTTTCCTTTATTAGGGTTTGAATAGACTACAAACTCTTTTACAAATGGATTCTTCGTTTCTCCTATGTCTGTTAAGTCTCTTGCTTTTAAAACATTTACTGTTTTTGTTGCTACTTTTTTACAATTTCCTTCATTCGAAATTAGAGATATATCATAATTTCCTGGAGCTGGAAAACGTAAAACCAAACCTTCATCAGTTTTTTGAACTATGGTTACATTTGAAGGAATTTCCCACTCAACTGTTTCACTAATAGGGTTAGACACATTAATTAATATAATGTCTTCGCCTACAAAAGCTTGTGACGTTAATATCAATTGAGCATCTATAACAGTGTTTGACTTATATATAATTATTTCTTTAGATACTTTACATCCATCAACAGTTGTTACTGTTAATGTATAAACTCCTTCTTCAGATAATAACACAACACTCTCATTGCTTGTAAAACCATTTGTTGAAGTCCATGCATATTCTGATATTCCATCCATGGTTACATCATACTCTATAGTTTCTCCATAACAAAGAGTTACTTCACTTGGAACAACATCAAAAATTAACTCTTCTGCATTTTTAACTAAAATTTCTTTCGTTGTCTGACAACCTTTTTGGTCAGTAACCATAACAGTATACATTCCTGCACATAGTCCTGTTACATTATTTCCTGTTTGTCCTGTATTCCATGTTACATTATATGGAGCAATACCTCCTTCAATATTTAAGTCTATTTCTCCTGTACAACTATTATAACATACAACATCTTTTACAGTTTCTGTAATTGTTAATGAGCTTGCTTTTTCTACTGTAAAACTGCCTGTAGTTTGACAACCATTTGCATCGGTAACTAAAACGAAATAACTTCCTGCTGCAACAGTAATTTCTGCTGTTGTTTCACCTGAACTCCATGAATAAGAATAAGGTGGTGTTCCTCCTACTACATTTAAACTTATTACTCCATCATCATTACCAGAACAAGTTACGTTTGACACATCACCTGCAACTTCTAGTACTTCAGGCTGTACTACTGTGAAAATTTCACTAGTATCTTCAATACCCTTTAAATCTGTTACTTTTACAAAGTATCTTCCTGATGGTAAATTGTAAATAATTTGAGAGTTTCCTATGTTATTTCCTGTTGCCGCATCATACCAAGTATAACTATTTCCTCCAACACCACCAATTGCTACCGCTTTTAACACCCCCGATTCATCTCCATTACATTTAATCGTTTCAACCTGTTCAATTGTTACTACTAATGGATCCGGTTCATCTAAGTTATAAACTTCATTTAACTCACATCCTTTAGTATCTACCACTTTTAAATAATACTTTCCTTTAGGTACATTATTTATTGAGGCAGTATTGCTTATACTATTAGTTGCTTCATCTTTCCACTCATATGTAAACGGTGCTAATCCTCCTTCAATATCTATCGATATGTTTCCATCTGATAATCCTGCTCCACTAGGTTCTTCAAAAGTTGTTACTAATACTCTGTATATACTCGGTTGCGTTATTGTTATTGTTTCTTTTAACTCACATCCATTTTCATCTTTTACAGTTACAGTATACACTCCTTTTGGTAAAGCAGTAATGTCTTCTGTTTTTTCACCATTACTCCATTCGTAAGTATACACTCCTGTACCTCCTGTAACAGAAATATCAATGCTTCCATCATTACCATTGTAACAGGTTACTTCTGTTTTTGTAAAAGTGATTGCAAGGGGTGGATTTTCTGTTAACTCTTGTTCTTTGTAAGTTGTATTTCCGTTAGAGTCGGTAACTACCAATCTATACGTTCCTACTAAAGCTGTTAAAGAAACTTCAGTACCTATAACTTTCGTTAAATCACTACTATTATACCATTGATAGTTATAGTCTTCACCTGATAATACATATCCTCCAATTACTGTTGAACCAATCGTTCCTGTTTCTCCGTTACAAGCTATTGGTTTTGTAACTGCTAAGTTTAGTTCTAATTTGTCAGGTTGAATAAGTGTAAATTCTTTTTCTACTGAACAGTTATTAGCATCAAGAATGGTCATGACATAAGTAGCTGCGTCCAATCCTGTTGGATTGCTTAGATTACTGATAACTGTTGTATTTCCTTTTACTCTTAATTCATAGGTATAAGGAGCAGTTCCTCCTGATACTTCTTCAATATTAATTTCACCGTTTGTCGTTTCAAAACCAGTTAAGTTTTTTTGAGAATCTGTAACTATTGTTAAAGGTGCAGCTGGTTGGTTTACTGTTATTATTTTTTCTATAGGCGGATTTGGACAATTATTGGTATCTGTAATTACCACTTTATAATCTCCAACACTAAGGTTTAATATGTTTTTTTCTGTTCCTATTACAGTACTATTTCCAACTTTATACCATTTATAAATGTAAGTATCTGTACCTCCAATTACATCTACATCTATACTTCCTGTTGAATCTCCATAACAAGCAATATGACTTACAGTAACATTACTAATTTCAACTTTAGTTGGATTTACTACAATACCTTCACTATACGATTTTATATTATTACTATCTGTTATTTCTACACCATAATCTCCTGCTGATAAACCTCCTACTGTTGTATTAGTTGCTCCTGAAATAAATACTTTTCCTCCACTACTATCTATTTCGTACCAATGATATGTATATGGAGCAACTCCCCCTTTTACAGCTACCTCCAATTTACCATCGGTATCTCCATTACAATACAACTCTCCATCACTTGGGATAGTTATAGTTCCTATAAGTTTATCAGGTTGTGTAAGTATTTGATATAATTCATCTGTACATCCGTTTGCATCAGTTACTAATACCCTATATGTACCATCTCCAATATTTGAAATATTTTGTAAAGTTCCTACTTCATTATCTGCTTCGTTCAACCATTTGAAGGAATATGGCGGAGTTCCTCCTGATACAGAAATAGTAATACTTCCATCTTCACTTTCAAAGGCCAACGGGTCTTCGTGACTTACATAAGAAACACTCAAACTTTCCAAAGGTTCAGTTACATTATATGTTTTTTCTAAAGTACAGTCATTTGCATCCGTTATAGTTACCGTATATGAACCAATTGATAATCCCGATAAATCTTTTATAGTAACTCCGTTTGACCATGCATAGGTGTATGGTGAAGTTCCTCCATCAACAGTTAAAGTTATCGCTCCGTCATTACCTCCTTTACAAGCAACATTTTTTATATTTTCTCCTATTGACAAAGGTGCTGCTGGTTGTGAAATGATTATGCTTTTTGAATACTTATCTTCTACAACACTACCATTATAAATTACTGATACATATACTCTATATTCTCCTGCTGGTAAACTATCTATTACAGGAGCTGTTCCTGATATAGAAACCCATGAAGCTCCCTCTTTTTTTTCCCATGCATACGTATAAGTTGAACTAGCTCCTCCTGAAGCATTAGCATCAATGCTTCCTGTTGCTTCCCCAAAACATTTTACATGTGTTATTATAGGATCAATTTTTAATTCTGCAGGTTCCGTTAATGTCACCGAAAAAGGTGTTTTTTGATTATTACAACCGTTTGCATCGGTTACAATTACGTTATAAGTTCCAGCACCTAAATTAGACACATCTTTTTTATCAGAGAAACTAGTTTTGCTTCCATCTTTAAACCATTGATACTTATACGGTGCTGTACCTCCTGTTACAGAAATATTAATAAAACCATTAGTTCCGTTTTTCTTAGTTGGATTCCCATCACTTGCTTTATCTACAGTAAGAGTTTCTGAAGGTTCTGTAATAATTTTTGTTATCTCACTAGATTTACATCCATTTGCATCAACTACTTTTATAAAATAGCTGTTTGCTGTTAATCCCGTAACTGTTTTGGTGTTGCTAAAAGTTCCTGATTGAGTAATATTATCCACAGAAAGTGTGTAAGGAGGAGTTCCTCCACTCATTGACACAGTGAAACTTCCGTTATTTTCACCTCTACAAGATACATTAGTGAAAGATGTCACCATAGGGGTAGCCAATGCTTTGGGTTCTGATAATGTTACGGTTGTTGTTTTGGTGACATTATACTTATCTTTAACCTCTATCTTATAGTTTCCTGCTGAATAACCTTCAAAACTAATAGGCTCACCTTCAAGCTTAGAATATGTAACTTCTTTAGAACTAAGCACAGTACTGCTTCCTTCTTTATATAAATTAACTTCATAAGTACCGTTACTTCTGGGTAGTCCTCCTTTAACACTTGCGGTTATAGTACCTTTTTCTCCATAACATTTTATGTACTGTATATCTGATGCATCAATAACTAAAAGTTCTGGGTTTGATAACGTAATTGTTTTGATGACTCTATTACATTCATTACTTGTTGTAGTATACTTGCTATCTCTGAGTTCTACTTTATAGGTTCCAAAACCTAAACTTGAAACTGTCGTTGGTCCTGATATTGCAGTTCCTCCCGAATTAACAAGTACATCATTTTTATACAAAAAATAGTTGTAATCTGACCAACCTCCTGAGGGTTGTATTTGAATTTCCCCTGTTTCGGTTCCATTCTCTTTAATCTCCTGATTTACATCTAAAACCATATTTAAATAGTCATTAGGTCCCTCAATGGTTACCGTCTCTACTTTATCATCTGGTTCCTGTGCCCAAGAATTTATTCCTAACAATAAAAACACAGCTAGTACTAATAGCTTTTTTACCTCCATAATATTTAATAAACTATTTTTTTTCATACAACTTTATTTTGCTAAACAACCTTGGCTGTCTTTTACTTTTATTCTATATTTTCCTTTACTTAATCCATTTATAGTAGTACTAGTTCCAGAAAAACTTGTCCAATCTCTTTCTAAAATCTCTGTAGTTCCTTCTATTTTATATACTATGTAGAGATACGATCTTCCTGCTTCTCCACTAGTAACCTCTAGTTGAATTTCACCATCACCTATCTCAAAACAACTTTCATCATTTAAGGGTGCAGCTGTAAAATCAACATTTGTTGCTTTCTCGATAGTAAAACTAGGAGTCTTGACAAGCTTATCCCAAGAAGAACCATCATCTATTTCTGGAGCGGTTGGTATATCTAAATTTATATTTTGGGTTTGATATAGAAAATAATAGGTTCCTGCATCAATATTATTGGGCCACATATATCCATAGTTAGTGGAATTTAGTGGAATTAACGAATTAGTTGTATGTTCTTGCCCTATTAAAATTCTATCTGATTTATAGAGTGTAACAACTAACCTTTCTTTACTTGAGTCTATGTTTCTACCTAACTTTATCCCTATATTTCCATCCGTTTTATAGAAACAAGAAGTTTTGGTTTTATCATAATACTCAACAAATACTGGAGAACATCCAGTGATTGTATAAGTCCGCCTTGCTACAAATTTATTACTTGCCTTATGTCCCGTTTGAAAATGAATACTTCTCTCTGCTGAACCAGTGGGTAATTCATTTATATCAATACCATTATCTGCATATATATCACCTATATTAATATTAACAGACTGTGTAGCGCTAGCAAGTGTTTTCCAACCTCCATTTCCTATTTGATACTCCCAATCATACCCTCCTTTTAAATTTATTGTAGTAAGTGAACATACAGGATCTGTATTATCGGTTCCTACTATATGAAGAGGATAAACTCTTTGCTGAAAACTACATCCACCATAATTTAAATAACTCCTGTTATTAAAATCTTCTTTTAATATTGTTTCTTCTCTTGTATAATCACAGTCTGGGTAATTTGCTATTCGTATTGCATAATTATATATACTAATAGTCGATTGAGTAAAACCATCTTGTAATTGCATAAAATCAAAATATACATTCCCTACATTACTTGCTGTTGCAAAATAATTACCACTACCAATACCTCCAAGGTTAGTTTTTATGGAAAGACTTCCATTATTAGCATGTAAATAACCTGTTATTTCTGTTTTAACTAAATAAGCATATTCTGGATTTTGCCCGAAAACATTAATAGATAAAACAAAAACTATAAATTGTACTATTATTTTTATTTTGCCATACATTTTTTACTATCTCTTACTTTTACTTTATAAGTTCCTTTCCCTCGACCTCCTATTATTACTTCATTTGCTTTTATATTAGAAGGATCAAAAGAAATCCAATCAGTACTTTCATTCAATTCATATTCATACCCTTCTCCTGTTCCTCCACTAACATTGAAAACTCTTATCTTTCCATCTTCTGATTTTATACAGTTTTCATCACTAAATCTTTCAGCTTCAAAAGTGACATTTGTTGCTTTTTCAATAATAAAATTTGGTGTTTTGACTAACGTATACCAAAATGGGTCTGTTGCTTTTGGCTTAGATGGTGTAGTTACTTTATTCAATACTTGATATCTAAAATAATAACTCCCTGCATCAATATCTTTTGGCCAGTTAAAACCAAAAAAACCTCCTCCTAAATCTTTTAATACCAAAACTGTTGGGTCTGTAGTATCTAATTGCCTAGTACTGTATTGATTTATTAATATATCTCCGTTGCTATCTTCTTTAAATAAAGTTGCAGCTAATTGTTCTGAAGCATTGATATTATTACTTAATTTCACGCTTATTTTACCATCAGATTTATAAAAACATGATGTATTGCTTAAGTTATAATACGATTCAAAATCTGGAGAGCATTCTGTTAATGTTATTGTATATTTTTGAATAGAATAAACAACTTCATTGGTAAAAGGTGCTGTAAATTTAAATTGCAACTGTAAATTCCCTGTGAATTCATTTCTCCAATTAGTTCCAAAAATATCTAATAAACTTACATTTAATGGATATCTACTTTTATAGTTTGGTAACTCTTTCCATTCACCATTTTTATCTACATATTCCCATACTAATCCTTTTACATTATGATCTTGTCCATCAGAGTATTGATCAAATAAAGGATATCTTTCACACCTTCTATCTGCTGGAGCAGTTATTTTAGGTAATAAAACAGCGTGATAACTTATAGGTAAACAATCAATTGAGTTCGATTCTATTTCTATTTTATCAAATATTATTTTTTCTTGTGAAAACTCTGCCCCTTTACATTGATCTGCATATTGTCCACAAGGTCCTCCACAATCATTACTAGGATCATCATTAAAAAAATCGAAATAATTTAATTTAATTTTCACTATACTGGATAGAGCTTCATGTGACCCTTTATAATGGGATAAAACATACCATGAATCTCTATATGAATCGGAATATTCCTCAGTTGAAGAATGCAACACATACAATTCCGATTGACAAACCCCCAAACAATGAATTGATAAAAAAATTAATAATATTATTATTCTTTTGCTAAGCATTTATTACTATCTCTTACTTTTATTTTATAGGTTCCTTTGCCTCGACCTCCTATTATTACTTCATTTGCCTTTATATTAGAAGGATCAAAAGAAATCCAATCAGTACTTTCATTCAATTCATATTTATACCCTTCCCCTGTTCCTCCACTAACATTAAAAACTCTTATCTTTCCATCCTTGGAGTTTACACAGTTTTCATCACCTGACAATTTAGCTTCAAAAGTGACATTTGTTGCTTTTTTAATAGTAAAATTTGGTGTTTTTACTAACGTATACCAAAATGGGTCTGTTGCTTTTGGCTTAGATGGTGTAGTTACTTTATTCAATACTTGATATCTAAAATAATAACTCCCTGCATCAATATCTTTTGGCCAATTAAAACCAAAAAAGCCTCCTCCTAAATCTTTTAATACCAAAACTGTTGGGTCTGTAGTATCTAATTGACTAGTACTGTATTGATTTATTAATATATCTCCGTTGCTATCTTCTTTAAATAAAGTTGCAACTAATTGTTCTGAAACATTGATATTATTACTTAGCTTTACGCCTATCTTACCGTCTGATTTATAAGAACATGATGTATTGCTTAAGTTATAATACGATTTAAAATCTGGAGAACATTCTGTTAATGTTATTGTATAGTTTTGAATAGAATAAACAACTTCATTGGTAAAAGGTGCTGTAAATTTAAATTGCAACTGTAAATTCCCTGTGAATTCATTTCTCCAATTAGTTCCAAAAATATCTAATAAGCTTACGTTTAACGGGTACCTACTTTTATAGTTTGGTAACTCTTTCCAATCACCATTTTTATCTACATATTCCCATACCAATCCTGTTACATTATGATCTTGTCCGTCAGAGTATTGCTCAAATAAAGGATTTTTCTCACATCTTCTATCTGCTGGTGCAGTGATTTTGGGTAATAAAACAGCGTGATAACTTATAGGTAAGCAAGTGTCAGATATACACGTTATGGGATCTGGACCTGTATATGTTTTTGAAAATGAATCAAAATTAGAAAAAACTTTTTCTAACTCTACTCCATCACAATACTCAGAATAATGTCCACATGGACCACCACACCCATAGCTGGGGTCATCATTGTAACCTTGTTTATAATCTATTTTTACATTAATACTGTTTGAACTTACTTCATATTTCCCTTGATTATGAGATATAAAGTATGAAGATCTGTAATCACCTATTCTACAATCGTACTCTGATGGAGTATTATTTACAGGTTTTTTCAATAACACATATAATTCCGATTGAGAAAATCCCCAACAATGAATTAATGAAAAAACAAGTAATAGTAATTTTCTTTTCATAGGCAATTTTAATACTTTACTTCAATTTTTCTTATTTGTCCTAAGCTACCATCAACAAAAACGGGGCGTAATATATAAGTATATATATTATTTGGTTTTACATTTTCATCTACTATTCTATTTGTGCTCGGTAAAACATTTTTTAACAAGGAAACTTTTTCACCTTTTTTCCCTTTATAAATCATTATCTCTACAATAGCTTCTTCATTTACAGTTTTCCAGAATAACTCAATAAAAGTGTTATCTCTATCTACATAACTTCCTAAGTTTTTCAATCCTTTTAACAAAGTAAACCTTGGTACCTCAATAGTGGTATGTTTTGTATTAATAGACTGTAAATCACTCTCATCAACAGCCTTAATTAGATACTGGTAAGTTGTATTTCCTTCTACATTAGTATCCTTCCAATTTGTATATTCAATATGTAAGGTATCCTTGGGTAGTGTAGCTATTAAATTCCATTTTATACTATCTCTAACCCGTCTATATACTTCATGTTTTGTTATATCGTTACTCTGACTATTAGCCCAAGTTAAATTCACAGTTTCTTTTTCAACCTTGTAAGATGTTATTACAGGTGGTGCTGGTGGAATAAAGTCTGGTTTTTTCAATACTAAAACATCTGAATATTCAGACATATTATATCTTTTATCTACCGCTACAATTTTATAATATACTTTATCATTCAAACTTTTTACTGAAACGCTATCATAAAAAGTTGTTGCAAGATGCGGACTTACTGTAAGCTGTGAAAATTCTTCTTTATCATTATTCCCCTTAAAAACTCGATACCCTAACATATCTGGTTCAATATTATTATTCCATTTTAAGGTAACTACTCCTAAACTATCTACCTTTCCTTCTAAACCTATTGGTTTTACTGGAGGAATAGAGTCTACTGGTTGCACCAACACTGGGTATGATGTTCTACTATTTCCTTGCTTACCTATAGCGGTAATTGTAAAATAGTTCGTAGGATCTAATTCATCGTATTGAATTTTTCTTGTTCCTTTAGAAATACCTTTAATAACAGTTTTATACGTACCATTCGCTTTATTACTTTTATTAAGTTCAAAACCTTTGATAAATTCAACTCCCTCTTCTAAAAACTCCCATTTTAGAACTACGCTTTTGTTATTGTTTACTATTTTTTTACTTGATATTTTGGGCACATAAGGCAAAACTTTCACCCCTTTTCCTGAAATAATATCAGAAGGTGGGCTTAACTCTCCAAAAGGGGTTCTCCCTTTTACCCTATAATAATAGGTTTTATTATTTTGAATGGAATCTGTGTAATAAATTCTCTTAGTATCTACCCTACCACCGCTATTTAATGTAGTATAAGGCAGCTTATTAAGTTGATTAAAATTTACTCCATCCTCTGAACGTTCTATAAAATAACTATTAAATTCATTTTTATGGATTGCATAGTTCCAGTTTAACATTACCTTTTGATCATCAAAAATAGCAGCTAAGTCTAACGGTTTAGGTAAATCCTGATAGTCTTGAAGCCCTACAAAAACTCCTCCGTCTTTGATTTTCATTTCTTCTTTTGGTACTAAAGGAAAAACTTTATAAACATATTTTTCTGTAGATTTCACCTTTAAATCTTCGAAACCTAGTCCTGCTAATTTTGCTACTTCAAAATCCTGATCAGCCACATATAATGCCCAAGTAAATCGCTGTTCTTGTTCTTGAGACATATTTATAATTCCTTGTAAAGAACCAACTCCTTCCACATCAAAACTTTCACCAAACAACGATTGAGCCATAATAGCTGCATTGTTATTTTTCTCTATTATGCTGATCCATTTTTGTGGTTCTGCTGGCTTAAAAACTCCTAAATCTTTCTCTATAGGCTTTGACAAAGTTTGCCCACTAATACTAATGGTGTATCGCTTTAGCCTATAACCATATTTTGCTAATTTTCTAAACGACATTGGAGTTGTTGCTCCCCATCTCAACATAATTTTATGGCTACTATGGGGTCTTGCTAATACTTTAATGGCATTCTTGTTTACTTCTTTAGCTTGAGAAAAAGCTACAAAAGTTGAGAACACAAAAATTAATAGTACTATTATATTTCTTTTCTTAATAAATAGCATTAAAAAGGATTTTTATATTTAAATACTGTACTTGTTCCTAATACTCCTCCTGGCATTACATATTGCATTTTAACCTTATATTTACCAGACCATATCGCTGGGAATACCCCATTGATGATGTAATTATACTTCTGAATTTTCGATGCATATTCGGTAGGATCATTTAAATATTTATTTACCACTTTATATTGTATATCCATAAAGTCTCTTTTATAATGATAAGGTAAATTATATCTATAAGGAATTCGTTTGCTTAATAATGAAAATGTAGGGTTATTTCTTAAGTATGGTACATACCAAGTTAAGATATCAATTCCCTTTTTAGGTGGAATTCCTAAATCTTTTATATCTCTGTCTACTGTAAATTCAGGTTCTAAAGGGTACTTTTCATAAATTAACTGATAAATTCTATCTTCATAATAATTATCATCAAGAACTGCTTCAGTTTCAATTAAAGGTTGCTTTCCTGAATACTTACCTCCTTCTAATTCAATTCTATCAAATCTTTCAGATTCTCTAACATCTGTTTGAATAGCATGTACATCTGAATAAATAGGTTCTAGATAATGTTTTACTACTCTTTTATCATCTACTTTCTTAGCAAATGTATTGTATTCACTTGTAGTAAACTCATAGGTCAATAACTCAGTTACTGCTTCGTTATTAACAACACTTTGTACCTCTTTATTTTTAACCTCTACCGTATTACCTTCATAACCGGTATCTTGTTTAGTATAAGAAGTTTCATTTACAGAACCTTCTCCTGCATCTGGTGAACTAATCAATTTCAATGTGTATTTCTTTTGATTATTGAATTCGCCTAATTTAAAATTAACTTGTCTTTCACCTTTATTATAAGATACAGTATTTACAAAACTATGCCCTTCTTCGTTACTATAAACTACATTTTGTTTCCAATTTGTTTCAGGCGCAAACAAGTATGGTTGACCTCTTTTTAATTTCACATAACCAATTGTACTTTCATCTTGATAAAAATATTTCTGATCTATTACAGGGTATGTATATTCTATATTTTCAACCGGAATATAATCTGGTGCTATACCTGTAGTAAAAGTTCTTTCTTCTATTTCTTGAGCTTTTTTACCGTTGTGCATTAATGTAATCCAACTTCCTGATTTTAATTCTTGAAAACTAACCGCCACTTTTACCTGAATAGCTTTTTGCGGGGGTAAAACATCAAAAGAAACAAAATTCACTACATCTTGTGATTCATTCCACTCTAACTCTCCTTCTATTACTTTTCCATCACTTTTTACGGTAAACTCATCTAGTAAAATTCTATAAGTCTTTACTCCTTTATCGTCTTCGAGTTCAAAAGATTTATTTATTTTCATATTAAATGCTGATTGTGGTGCCGTGAAAACATCGACCTCTGTAGCATCATTATCAGGTGTAACTCCCGAAATTATCTTTATTCCACCTAATGGAGCTCCTCCTATTATCTCACATTCTTCTCCTAACTCAATTTTAAATCTAAAGCGTCCTTTTATCATTCCTCCTAGCACACTAAAATGACCTCCTACATATCCTCTAAACCAACTAGGATTTGGTAATTTTGCCTGTAATAACACAGCTGCTCCGGCTTTTACTATAGGGATTTTTGCTTTATAAAACCATAAATTAACCCTTATCCCTAGCTCTCCTTCTAAATATGCATAGGCTTGTCCGTTTGCGTACCAACCATCAACACCTATTTGTCCACTTCCTTTACAAGCGGTTTCCCCATAATCTTTAATCATGATATCAAACCCTAATCCAGCTCTAAATCGGGCATAAAACATTAAGAAATTCATGTTTCCTGTATCTAGACTAAAGTCCATACCTATAGCAAAACCTCTTCCATCTCCTAATGCATTTAAATCTCTCATATAGTCTAGACTATTTAGGTTTACTCCTAAAATATCAGCTACTGCTTGTGGTGGTGGTGGGCTACCCGGTATATTATCTCCAATCATTAAATAGGTTGTTGCTGATACACTAAAACCACCTATTCCTACTCGAAGTCCTATACGATCTTTAGGAGTTCCCATATGTAAATACCATCCATCTGGTCCAGTATGGAAAACCGCCCATCCTGCTCTACCTCTAGGACCAACACCACTAAAAAAGTTTCCTGGTGTGTTTACATATACTTCCATTTCACTATGAAAAGAATTATTTACAAAATCCATTTCCATAGAAAAGTGTGCATCAATTCCCACATCAAAAGTTAATCCATCTTGTGGAAAAGATACTTTACTGTACTCTACTAAATTTGTTTCTTTTAAGTCTTTAACCAACTGATTATCGGCTAAATCATTAATTTTATTTTCAAGTTTATTGAGCTTTTCTTTAAACTTATCCGCAAACTCTAACTTATAACCTTGCATTATATGAGCTTCCCCGAAGAAAAATATCCTATTCAAACCTCCATGAGTATTGAAAGCCATTTCAAAACCAACCTTACCATTAAAAGCACCTTCGTTCGCTAATGCAAATCCTAACATTGCTCTGAACCCTAGACCTGAGTTAGCGTCTGGAGTATAATCCATTCCTGAAGGAGGTTTTGGAGTCTTAACTGGCACAGGGTTTCCATTTTCATCTAACTCTCCTTGGTATACTAATTTAGGCGGATTAGATGTCTTTTTCATGTGGTAATAAGCACCACCTCCAAAACCGTTAATTTCAACAGGTCCAATCGTAGGTTTTGCTCTCATAGAAGATAAATCAGCATAAGCATCAACATACCAGTACCTTACATCTGTTTTACCAAACCAAGCTGTAGCTTTTACATTAATACTATTAAAATCTGCCTCTAACTCACCGTAAAATCCATTACCATATACAGGATCATTGTCTTTGATATCAACAAGTCCTTTAAACTTAACACTTCCTAAATCTGCTTCAACATTTATTCTTTGAATATCTATTCCATCGTACTTCCATCTATGCGTATTATCCTTATCTTCAAATTTTCCTTTAATTTTTAGTTTTGTACCTCCAGCAAACCCTTTATTCATTAAGTTTACATCCAACGCAAAACTTAACCCTATTCTATTATCATTGGCTGTTAGTCCTATTTCTGATATTGTTACTGGAAAGTTTCCAAATTTCACATCATCTTTATACCCCATGTAATCAACAGAAAAATATGGAGATTCCGTTTGCAACTGAAGATTTTCAAATGTGATGCCTTTAAAATCAACCAGCTTACTTCCATTACTGTTTTTCCTTCCAATAGTTAAACTACCATGCAAATTAGCTTTCGGTCTAAACTTACCCTCCTTAACTTTAAGAGTTACACTTGAATTTGATTTTAAGTGTGCCTCTGCCATAAAAACAGGAAAGTGTAATCCTTTTTTTGCTATGGGTTCCAGAGCTAAACTATAATCATCATTCCCTACATCAATTATAGCTGTATATTTAATTGCTTTCCTAACTCCTTTAACAAGCTCTGTTTGATTAATAATATCTTCCTTTGTAACTTTTCCTGAAGTAGGCAAAGCTATATGCCCACCAAAGCCAGCTCCTGTTATTTTGTTTGCTATAAAAGAAGCATGCAGATCAGTTACAGAAATAGGCCAACCTGAAGCTATTCCTTCTTCGATAGAAAAAAGATTTTCTACTGAGAATTGCCCCGTTATTCCTTCGCCATCAATTAAAAATTCTTTTGCTGAAAAGCTAAGCCTATTTTGTTCATTTCTTTTCATAAACTCCTTAGGCGCAATAATTTTTATTTCTTCTATAGATACTCCTCTCCACAATTCTTCATTCCCAGGAACTAGGTACTTTTCTTTATACGAGTTAGGAAAACTCATATTTGTAGAGTTTCTTAAATCACTAAAATCAAAAACAGCATTTTTAACTTCAAAGACTAACCCTCCTTTACCCCTACCTGTTGTAGATTTTTTATCTTTTAATTGAAATGGATGACTTAAATTTATCTCTGCAATAATATCGTTCCAATCTGACACTACTGTTTTAAAAGAGCCTTTAACCCTTGTTTTTGTATCTTGAATAACTTTGTAGTTGGCGTCCAATGGCTCTAATAGTTCTCTTGAGAACAATACATCGGCCGCTACCCCTATTTCTTTAATTCCAGAACAATCAATGGTTATATAGGTTTTGTTTTCTACAATACCTGTTTTCATATTAAAACCTCCCTTCAATTCCAGTAAACCTTTGTTACCTTGTATTGGTATTGCTACATCACCAAACAAGGATATATTGGTATCACCATAAATTCCCCCATTATGAGATATTTTTATGTTATCTGCTCCAAAAAAAAGCTCTTGTTGCTTTCCGTTCGCTCCTAATTGACCAACTGTCAGTTTAGCAAAAAGTGTAACCTCAGTATAATCTGGATAAAACTTAGCTTTACTTACACCTAATAAAGCTGTGTATTTACCGAATCTCTTTTTAACACCAACCGGTAAAGTAATCATATCATCAGAGCCTAAAACATCTACATAGCTACCTGTTTTTTCTATCGCCTCAAAAACAGAGGTTGCTCTACTTATAAGTGTATCTATCTTAGGATCAGAGTAATTTTCCTTTACATAATCAAAATCAAACTCTCCTTTTGCTTTAGAAGAAAACTCTATTAATTTAGGAAGTGCTTTTTCCGACCTAGAAATACTATCTAAAGGATTATCTGTTGAAGAAAAAACTAATTGAGAAAATACAATAAAAAAGAAAAAAGTAATTTTTTTCATAAGCAATAAGGGGTTAACAATTTCATTTTTAGCCGTGCAAACATATGCAGTAATTTGCTGTTTTCCAAAGTTGAAGAATAAAAAAATTCACATTTTTTTAACAAAAATATTCACACCCTAATTGTTCTCTTTTTTTCTTAATTTTATATCTCATAAAGATTCTAGAAAAACAATGGATAACAAAGCTAATAAACAAGCCGATAAACAACCTTCTGCTGAACCTCCGTACAAATTATTAAGCTTAAGAACTGGTAAACCAAAAGATTGGGCTGCAGGAATTCCTGGAGTTACAAACGCTATAAAGAGTTTAATAAACGATAAGGCTTTAGTTAGAGGAGGAAAAGCTTTGTTTAAAATGAATCAGTTTGATGGTTTTGACTGTCCTAGTTGTGGTTGGCCTGATCCTGATGATGAGCGATCACCTATTGCTGAATATTGTGAAAATGGTGCAAAAGCTATAGCTGAAGAAGCTACTAGTAAAAAAATTACTGCAGATTTTTTTAAACAAAATTCTATTTATGAGCTTTCTCAATTAACTGATTATGAAATTGGACATCTAGGTAGACTTTCTGAGCCTATGTACCTACCTAAAAATGGTACACATTATGAACCTATTAGCTGGGACAATGCTTTTGCAAAAATTTCCGAACACTTAAATAGGTTAGAGTCTCCAGATAATGCTGCTTTTTACACTTCTGGAAGAACAAGTAACGAAGCTTCTTTTGCATATCAACTTTTTGTGCGTGAATTTGGAACTAACAACTTCCCTGATTGTTCTAATATGTGTCACGAAACATCTGGTTTTACCTTAGCCTCAGTTACGGGTATAGGAAAAGGAACTGCTACTTTAAAAGACTTCTACGATACCGATGTCATCATGATTATTGGTCAAAATCCAGGAACGAACTCTCCACGAATGTTAAGTGCTTTAGAAAAAGGGAAAAAGAACGGAGCTAAAATTATTGCTGTTAACCCTCTTCCCGAAGCTGGTTTAATGGGATTCCGAGATCCTCAAAAAATAAGCGGTATTTTAGGAAAAGGTATCCAACTTGCCGATTTACATCTTCCTGTTAAAATTAATGGAGATTTAGCATTGCTAAAAGCTATCGAACTCTTACTATTACATTTTGAGAAAGAAACTCCTGGTAAAGTTTTTGACCAAGAATTCATCAATAATAAAACAGTTGGTTATGAAGATTTAATTAAGCAAATTGAAAACTATGATTTAGATGAATTAGCAAATGCATCTGGTGTTTTAAAAGAAGATATTCAAAAAGCTGCAGAAATGCTAGCTCATAAAAACCGAATTATTATTTGCTGGGGAATGGGACTTACGCAACAACCTAACGGTGTTGATATTTTAAAAGAAGTTCTAAACCTGTTATTCTTAAAAGGAAGTATTGGTAAGTCCGGAGCAGGTTCTTGCCCTGTACGTGGACATAGTAATGTACAAGGAAATAGAACGATGCTTATTAACCACAGTCCTTCTGTAGAGCAACTTGATAAATTACAAGAGGTTTTCGACTTTAATCCACCAAGAAATAATGGTTATGATGTTGTGAATACCATAAAGGCTATGAATGAAGGAAAAATTAAAGTCCATTTTAGCATGGGGGGAAATTTCTTATCAGCAACTCCTGACACCACATATACTGCTAATGGAATGAGACAGCTTGATTTGTCTGTTTCTGTTTCAACTAAGTTAAACCGAACTCATTTGATTCATGGAAAAGAGGCTTTAATTTTACCTACTATTTCGAAAAGTGAAATTGATATCGTTAATGGTGAGCATCAGTATACAAGTGCTGAAAATGCTATGGGAATTGTAGAGTGGTCTAAAGGAGTATTAAAACCTATTTCTGACAAGCTTATCAACGAAACACATATTGTTTGTAGAATGGCAAAAGCTACTTTAGGAAATAAAAGTGTGGTTGATTGGGATCGATATATGGATAGTTACAATGCTGTAAGAGATGATATAGAAAAATGTATTCCTGGTTTTGACAACTACAATGTTCGTGTAAAACAAAAAGGCGGGTTTTACTTGCCTAATGCGGCTCGTGAAGGGAACTTTAAAACAAAAGAGTTTGGAAATCGTGCTCCGTTTTCTATAACGACATTGCCTCAAAACACACTAGCTGATGATGAGTATTTAATGGCTACAGTAAGAACACACGACCAATTCAATACTACTATTTATGGATTAAATGATCGTTATCGTGGAATTCATAATGAACGTCGTGTAATTTTCATGAATAAAAAAGATATTGAAAAAGCAGGTTTTACATCTGGTGATAAGGTAGATTTATATAATTATGATAATGACACAGAGCGTATCGCTCCGCTATTTATTATTGTTGAATACCCTATCCCCGAAAAAAACACGGTTACTTATTTTCCTGAAACTAACGTACTTGTTTCAATCCATAACACCGTAAAAGGAAGTAATATGCCAGCTTCAAAACATATTAAAATTAAAATAAAAAAACACAATCCGAATATCTATGATAAAATAGAGGGAGTTCTTCATAAGAAATCCAATTCATAAAAATTTACTCGTATAATTTTAATTTATTTTCTAGTTGTTTAATTGTTTTATGCATAGAATCCATTCTATCAAGCATATTATTAATTACGTCTATACCTTGCATGTTTACCTCTAAATCGTAGTGTAATCTGATTATTTTCTCTAAAATAGGTAACTGTTCTGTATATAAGTATTTATTGGAATCTTTTACTACAAACTCTATGAGTTGAAAAGATTCAATACTTTCTATAAATTGTTCATCTAAATTGTGATGAACAATAACTTTTTGTACACTTATTAGTTCTGTATTGCTCATATCTATTTCAATTTAGAAAGTTTTGTAAATAACTCTCGTTGTTCATCTGTTAAATTGGTTGGAATCTCTATTTTGTAAGTAACATATAAATCTCCAAACTGACCTTCTTTTTTATACTTCGGAAATCCCTTTCCTTTCAATCGAATTTTGGTTCCATTTTGGGTACCAGCTTTTACTTTTAATTTAGCTTTATCAACAAAAGTATTAATCACTACCTCTCCACCCAATACTGCGGTATATAAATCAATAGTTTGTTCTGTATATAAATTAGCGCCATCACGTTTAAAATTAATATCAGGTTTAATATCAAAAGTGATGTATAAATCTCCATTTGGACCTCCATTTATACCTTCTCCTCCATGCCCTTTTATTTTAATTGTTTGACCATTTTCTACTCCAGCAGGAATCGTTATTCGTATTTTTTTATCATTTACCGTCAGTACTTGTTTTTGTGAAGTATAAACATCTCTTAAGTTTAATTGTAATGAAGCGTTAAAATCTTGACCTCTAAATTGCGCTGTACGTCTACCTGAGCTTCTTCCACCACCAAAGGCGGCATTAAAAAAATCAGAAAAATCAGTTCCATCAAAATCTGAGGATGAATATTGCTGATAAGCCCCTCCTCTTCCAAATCCACTTTGACTAGCGCGTTGTTTTTTAGCTTCCTCATATGCTTCTGCATGTTGCCAGTTTTCTCCGTATTCATCGTACTTTTTACGATTTTCAGGGTTACTTAATACTTCATTGGCTTCATTTATTTGCTGAAACTTCTTTTTAGCTTCTTCATCATTTGGGTTTGTATCTGGATGATATTTTCTTGCTAACTTCCGATAGGCTTTTTTTATATCGGCAGCAGTTGCTTTTTTATTTATTCCTAAAACTTTGTAATAATCTATAAATTCCATATCAATTCGATTGACCTAACACACTAAAATTACGAAATTTAACAACATAAAACCAATGCTTTCCCCCTACTTCTTTTTAATGTATTTTTGCACCTTTATTTGAAGATTGAATGACAGTAGAAGATTTAGTAGGAACATACAATATTATTGGTAGTAACCAAGATGAAAGTGAGAATACTTATAAAGGTACTCTTTCTTTAACTCTTGATGAAAATAGTAGAATTATTGCAAAATGGATAATTAACAACGAACAAGAACAATTTGGAACTGGCTTTTTTAAGAATAACATTCTTGTTATCAACTTTAATTATAATGGTGATGACAATACTACCTACAAAGGTGTTGCTGTATACTCTTGTCTTTCTAAAAATATTTTAGACGGGTTTTGGTCTGAAAAGCACGGAAATCCTTTATTTCTTGGAGAAGAACGTTGTTTTAGAGTTCAAGAACAAAATGAGTTAGTTAATTAACTTAAATAAGATAATTATAGTAAGTTTAGTCTTCTTTTAAGCTCATTTCTATTAGATCTACTTACAGGAATAACATCTTGTTTTATAAGCACACTATTATCCTCTATATCAATAATTTCATTTGTATTTATAATATAAGACCTGTGTACTTTTAAAAATGATTCTGAAGGTAGTTTTTCTTCAATCTTTTTTAAAGGACTGTGAACAATGTAATTTTTTTCTTCTGTTTTAACTTTAATATAATCGCCTTTAGCTTCTACAACATAAATACTCGGAATATCAATTTTTACTAATCGTCTATCAATATTTACATATAGTGTATTTACATCTGTGGGTTGATCTTTCTTTACTGGTTTTACATTATTATCTTTTTCTATGGCTGCAATAATTTTCTCTACCGATTTTTTAAAGCGCTCTAACTCTATTGGTTTTACTATGTAGTCTACAACAAAATCATACTCAAAAGCTTCAACAGCAAAGTTTCTATCAGAGGTAGTCAATACAATTTTAGGTGGATCTTTTAGCGTTTGAATAAGATCAAACCCCGTAAAATCTGGCATATGAATATCTAAAAAGATAGCATCTACTTTATTATTGTTTAAAAATTTTATTGCTTGTATTGCATTAGAAAATTCTCCTACAAGTTTTAATCCTTCTACTTGTTCACTCACTTTTTTGAGAATCATTCTTGACATTAGTTCATCATCAATAACAATACAGTTCATAGTTAATCTTTTAAAGTTCCTTTAAAAAAGCAAGCATTACAGGCAATACACTTTCAAAATGTTCTTTGTTTTCTATGCTATTGTCTGCAAGGTTGTTTTCAAACTCGTTGGTTATTTTATAGCTTTTTTCTAAGCCTAAAATACTCATTTTATGCTTAATTCTATGAACAATTTCTTTAGTTTTCTTAAAATCGTTATTTTTAATGTATAAAAAATAGCTTTCTATTTCACCTGAAAGTTCCTCTTTTAAAACTGCTGTAACTTGTTTTTTAAACTCCTCATCTCCTTTAGAAAGTGCATTTATATAAGATAAGTTTGGTTGCTCCATAATTACTTTTTTATTGTAAAAAAGAAGATTGTTCCTTTATTTATTTCAGACTCTAACCATATTTCTCCTTTATAAAAATCTACAATTTTTTTTACGATTGATAAACCAATCCCTGAAGAGTCTTTAGACTTTTTTAAAGATTGGAAAATTTTAAAAATTTTATCAAAGTGTTCTTTTTCAATACCAATTCCATTATCCTTTATTGAAAACTTATAAAAAGAGTTTTGGTCTTTTACATCAATTTCAATAATCCCTTTTTCTTTATCGTTAAACTTAATTGCATTATTTATCAGGTTTTGAAATAATTGTAGAAACTTTGTTTTGTCTCCTTTTATAATGGGTAATTTCTGTAAAACTTTTATTGAAATGTTTTTTGGCACATATATTACTTTCTTAACTTCTTCAATTAGCAAATTTAAATCTACATCATCGTCTTCTTTAACTCCATTAACTACACTAGAATATTCTAACACATCAGTAATGAGTTGCTCCATTTTTTCAAGAGTATTTTCAATATGTTCAAAATTTTGGAGACTAGCTTCATCAAAAATTCCTTCATTATCAGTTTTAATCCAACTGGTCAAAGCATGAATACTTCTGATAGGAGATTTTAAATCGTGGGATACTATGTGTGCATATTCTTCTAGTTCTTGATTACTTTTTGCTACCTTTTTTAATAAGTCAGTATTTTTCTTTTCTACTTTTTTACGTTTTTTAATGTTTATTGCACTTTTTAACTGAAGCGATACTAAACCTGCAATACCTTCTATCGTTTTTAAGTGCTCTTCTGTAAAATAGTTTTTCTCTTGATGCTCTGCATTTATAACTCCTATTACCTTATCTTCATTCTTTATAGGTACTGTTAATTCTGATAGTTTTGGGGTAATATAAACTACGTATCTATCATCTAAATTTGTATTATCTATAATTTCTGAAACACCTGATTTTGCTACGCTTCCAACCACACCTTTTTCAAAAGGTAATCGCATTTTTTCGTAAATTTCTTTGCTCTCTCTTTCTCTTTTATCAAATGAAGCTACTAATTCTAATTGTTTTTTCTTCTCGTTTACTAAGTAAACAACACAATCGTCAGTATTTAAATAATTAGCAACGCTGTTTGATACTTCCCATGCTATTTCGTAGATATCTTCTTTTCCTAAAATTGATTTGGCTGTGTTATTTATAACTTCAATTACTTGCCGTTCTTTTCTTTGGTTAGTTATATCTCTAATAATTCCTTGTGCAGCTATTGGAGTATTATTTTTATCAAAAACTACGCTTGAATTAATATTTACCCATTTTACTTCTTCTTTTTTAGTAATAACTCTAGCTACATAATTGGTGAAGTATCCATTTTTTAATAATTGTGCGTAAGAATTCATCGCATAATCATAATCTTCTTGTTCAGGATAAATAAGGCTTACAACATTTACATCTTCTTCATTTACATCAAAACCAAATAACTCTACGGCAACATCGTTCATTTTTAACACATTACCATTAATATCCATTACTAGATAAGCATCATTAATATTTTCAAAAATTCCTTTTAATTGCGAATCTTTCTCATCTAAAAGGTCTTCTAATTGTTCATTAACTACCTTTAGCTCTTGAGAAATATTAAATAATTCTAACGATTTTTCTTCTAGTATTTTCTCTGCTTGTTTTCTAGCCTTTTTTTGTCTTTCTAGCGCTCTTTGTAGTATTTCAATTTCCTTTATACTCACTAATTTTTATTGATAATAAATCTTACTTCAGTTCCGTCATTTTTAATTTTTTCTAAAATAATTTCTGCTGAACTATTAAAATGCTCAAACGTTTTATTCATTAAACCTAATCCAAAATGATGCATTGCTCTACTTGATTTATATAGCATTACAAGTGAATTTTCGCTTTTCTCTTCTACAAGAAATGTTGGTAATTCTGCATCTGGATAAATCTTTTTTACTTCTACATGAATATGATCTTCAATAGATGACAACATCTCTATAGGATCATTATATGTAGCTAAAAGTCCGGGATAACTATCTTCTATCACTGAAAAGAAATGTTCTGCGTATACTAACAACAAATCATCTGTTGAAACTCCTGTATTATTACTCAAATTCTCTAATAATTGTAGCATTTCAGAAAATCTGTATGTACCAATAGCAGTATATACACCACCAGAATCTAACTCAGATTGTTCTATAATTTTATCTACCATTTCGATACCAAATTTATCTTCAACTAAATCCAAGAACTCTGTAAAAACAATCCCTTTCATATTTTATTTTTTAAATTCATTAAGGCTCCAATACTCAATTATTGTTCCTATTTTTTTTTCATAATCTTGATACTTTAAAGGCTTTAAAACATACCCTGCTATTCCCAATCTATAACATTCTGTAATGTCTTTATCATTATCTGATGTTGTTAGTACTATGGTAGGAATATGTTTTAACTTTTCATCATTTTTTAGAATAGATAAAAACTCAATCCCGTTAGTATCAGGCATATTCAAATCTAATAAAATTATATTTGGTAAATCTTTTTCCAATAAAGATAAGGCTTCTTTTCCATTATTAGCTTGTGTAATTGTATGATTTTCTAAAACAGGAGTAATAGCTCTATTAAACTTAAGCACCTCTATCTTATCATCTTCTATTAAAAGTATTTTTATTTTTTTATTCAAAACCTCAGATTAAAAACTAACTTGATAAAAATAAATCAAATCTAAAGTTATGGCTTTTTTCTTTGATAAAGAACTATTTATCTATAGATGAAATGCGTTTTACTATAGACGAATTGATTTTTTACTTTTTTCACCTACTTTTGAAACAAATCTTTTAAGTTATGCAATGTCCTTGCAACCCAAATAAAAAACACAGTGATTGCTGCCAAAAAGCACATCAAAACATTCATTCAGTTACCTCAGCTGAAGCTTTAATGCGCTCAAGATATAGCGCTTTTGTATTAGCTAATATCAATTATCTACAAAAAAGTCATCATAGTAGTACCAGACCTTCTAAAAGAGAAAAGAAAGAAATTTTAGCTTGGACAAAATCTGTTAACTGGATAAAACTAGAGGTGTTGCACACAACAGAAACTACTGTTGAGTTTAAGGCTTTTTTTATGGAAAATGGAAGTATTGACGTAATTCATGAAAACTCTCTTTTTTGCAAAGAGAACGACCATTGGGTGTATCTTGGTAAAAAATAAGACTGTCGAAAACGTCATTTCAACCAAAGGGAGAAATCTTTTGTTTGTTACTCGTTTTTGAGAGATCCCTCCTCGTCCCTCGTTCGGAATGACATTTTATCTTAGACAATCTCATTAATACTACACCAAGAATTCAAATAAATTAGGTTTATCATTTAAATATTCACCATAAAAACTACGCTCTTTCATTCTGCGAATTAATGGTTGTATATCTTCTTTTTTCTCTAACTCAATTCCTACCACTGCTGGTCCGTTTTCTCTGTTTGTCTTTTTAGAATATTCAAAAAAAGTGATGTCATCATTCTCTCCCAATACCTCAGCTACAAACTCTTTTAAAGCTCCAGCACGTTGTGGAAAACGAACAATGAAATAATGCTTCAATTTGCCATATAACAATGCACGTTCTTTTATTTCGGCAGTACGAGTAATATCGTTGTTACTTCCGCTAATAACACAAACTACATTTTTACCTTTTAATTCTTCTTGATAAAAATCAAGTGCACTTATAGTCAAAGCTCCTGCAGGCTCTACTACAATGGCTTCTTTATTATACATTTCTAATATCGTTTGACACACTTTTCCTTCAGGAACAGTTATCATATCCGTTAAGTTTTCTTGACAAATTCTGTAGGTTAACTCCCCTACTTGCTGAACTGCTGCACCATCTACAAACTTATCAATACTATCAAGCTTAATATTGTTATTTTCCTCTAACGATTTTTTCATAGAAGGTGCTCCTGCTGGCTCTACTCCTATAATTTTTGTTTTGGGAGACAATAACTTAAAAACACTTGATAAACCAGAAGCCAATCCACCACCTCCAACAGGCACAAAAACATAATCGATTGGTTGTTCTGATTGTTCCAAAACCTCAAGACCTACAGTTGCTTGTCCTTCAATAATTTTTTCATCATCAAATGGATGTACAAAAGTCTTTTGTAAACTATCGCATAAAAGTTTTGCTGCCTTGTAAGCATCATCAAATGTATCTCCTATTAATTGAATATCTACAAAATCTCCCCCAAACATTTTTACTTGTTCTACCTTTTGTTTTGGTGTTGGTGCAGGCATGTATATAGTACCGTAGATTTCTTTTTTTCTACACGCCAAAGCAACACCTTGTGCATGATTTCCTGCACTAGCGCATACAATTCCGTTTTCCAGTTCCTCTTCGGTTAAAGAGCTAATTTTATTATAAGCCCCTCTAATTTTATACGAACGAACTTGCTGCAAATCTTCTCTCTTTAAAAAGATATTAGCATTGAATTGTTGTGATAAGTTAAAATTTTCTTGCAACGGAGTAACTGCTACGACTTCTTGTAAAGTCGCAGCAGCTTGTTGTATTGCTTCTAGTTTTGGAAAATAAGTTTCTTTTTGAACTTCCATAGTGTTATGCTAAAACAGGTTCTTCTTGATTGACGCTTGTTTTGATTACTTTCATTGCAGTCATAGCCTCACGCAACTCTGCACCTACTTTTTCAATAGGATGATTACGAATTGCTTTGTTTACTTTAATTAATTCAAGATTATCTACTTCATTGGAAGTGCTGTACTCTTTTCCAATAACATCAGTACTTACCGACTTCATAAAATCGGTTAATAACGGTTTTGCTGCATGATCAAATAAATAACATCCATATTCAGCTGTATCCGAAATTATCCTATTCATTTCAAATAACTTTTTACGTGCTACCGTATTTGCAATTAGTGGTAACTCATGTAGTGATTCGTAATAAGCCGACGCTGAAATAATTCCTGATTTCACCATGGTTTCAAACGCCAACTCAACTCCAGCTTTTACAAAAGCTACTAACAATGTTCCTTTATCAAAATATTCTTGTTCTGAAATTTCTTCGGAAGTTGCCGCTGTTTTTTCAAACTGAGTTTCTCCTGTCGCTGCACGCCATGTTAATAAATTCACATCGTCATTTGCCCAATCTTCCATCATGGTTTTTGAAAAATGTCCTGACATAATATCATCCATGTGTTTATTAAACAAAGGCTCTAACACCTCTTTTAATTCTTCAGAAAGTTGGTACGCTCTAATTTTTGCTGGATTCGATAAACGATCCATCATATTGGTAATTCCTCCATGTTTTAATGCTTCAGTAATAGTTTCCCATCCGTATTGAATTAATTTAGAAGCATATGTTGGTTCAACACCTTCTTCAACCATTTTATTGAATGATAAGATAGATCCTGTTTGTAATACCCCACATAAAATGGTTTGCTCTCCCATTAGGTCTGATTTTACCTCAGCTACAAATGATGATTCTAACACACCTGCTCTGTGACCACCTGTTGCATATGCATAGGCTTTTGCTTGTGCTAACCCTTTATTTTCTGGGTCATTTTCAGGATGTACTGCAATTAAAGTAGGAACTCCGAATCCGCGTTTGTATTCTTCTCTTACTTCTGTTCCAGGACACTTAGGGGCTACCATAATTACTGTTAAATCCTTACGTACTTGCATACCTTCTTCAACAATATTAAATCCATGAGAATATGATAATGTCGCTCCTGATTTCATTAATGGCATTACAGCATTTACTACCTGCGTATGTTGTTTGTCTGGTGTTAAATTACATACCAAATCAGCAGTTGGAATTAGCTCTTCATAAGTTCCAACATTAAAACTGTGTTCTGTTGCATTTTTATACGATTGACGTTGTTCTTTAATGGCCGCTTCTCGTAATGCGTATGAAATATCTAAACCAGAATCGCGCATATTTAATCCTTGATTCAATCCTTGTGCTCCACATCCTACAATTACCACTTTTTTACCTTCTAATGCTGCTGTTCCATCTGAAAACTCATCAGCATTCATAAATCTGCATTTTCCTAATTGTTCTAATTGCTCTCTTAATGATAATTGGTTGAAATAATTTTTCATTTTTATTTGTGTTGTTTGTTTATGCTGTTATTAATTGTAATAGTTTTGATACTGGCATTTCTTCTTTCGTAATGGCAATTCTTCCTGAACGAACAAATTGCTTAATACCATGTTTGTCTAAAATATGATAGAGTTCTTCTACCTCTTCTTTACTTCCTGATTTTTCAAGAACAAAAAAGTTTTTGTTCACATTAATGACTCTTGATTTACTTTGATTGATAATTGTTTGGATATCATCGTTATCGGTCAATAAGTCTGTACTCAGTTTAAACAAACACGATTCTTGATACACCGTTTCTTCATCTGTATGGTAAAAAGCTTTAATTACTTCCACTTGCTTTTCTATCTGCCCGATAATTTTTTTCATTTGCTCTTCAGTAATCTTTACTAAAAGTGTAATTCTAGAAACACTTTTTATTTCTGAGGAAGAGCTATTAATACTTTCTATATTAATATGTCTTCGTTGAAATATTGCTGATATTCTATTCAATAATCCAATATTATTTTCTGTATAAATAGAAACCGTATAGGTGTTTTTTGTATTCATATTTTATTATTTTAATCGAACTTCTGATACCGATGCCCCTGTTGGAATCATAGGGAATACATTGTCTTCTTTTTCTACACAAGCCTCTAAGAAATAAGCTTCTTTAGATTGTATCATTTCTTGAACAGCTGTTGCTAATTCTTCTCTTTTAGTTACTCTATTCGCTGCCATATGGTACCCTTTAGCAATTGATACAAAATCAGGGTTTGTCATTACGGTTGAAGCGTATCGTTTGTCAAAAAACAACTGTTGCCACTGACGTACCATTCCTAAAAACTCATTGTTTAATACCACAATTTTAACAGCTGCTTTTGTTTGTAAAATTGTTCCAAGCTCTTGAATCGTCATTTGGTAACCACCGTCACCAATCACAGCTACAACTTCACGTTCTGGAGCTCCCATTTTAGCACCAATAGCTGCAGGTAAAGCAAATCCCATTGTCCCTAATCCTCCAGAAGTAATGCTACTTTTAGTTTGGTTGAATTCCGCATAACGACTTGCTATCATTTGATGCTGTCCTACATCAGTTACTACAATAGCTTTGCCTTCAGAAGCTTCATTGATTTGTTTGATAACCTCTCCCATCGTTAAACCTTCTTTCGTTGGAAACAAGTCACTTTTTATAACATTATCAAACTCTATTGCATCCAAATTTCTAAACTCTTGTAACCATTCTTTGTGTGAATTTTCTTCCAAAAGAGGAAGTGCTGATGCTAAAGTTTCTTTTACATTTCCTAAAACAGCTACATCTGTTTTTACATTTTTATCAACTTCCGCAGGGTCTATTTCAAAATGTATCACTTTTGCTTGCTTCGCATAACGGTTTAAATCCCCTGTTACACGATCGTCAAAACGCATTCCGACAGCAATTAATACATCGCACTCGTTGGTGAGTTTATTTGGACTATAATTACCATGCATTCCTACCATACCAACATGTAACGGATGTTTAGTTGGTAAAGCTGACAATCCTAACAAAGTACTCGCCGATGGAATTCCTGCTTTTTCTATAAACGCTTTGAATTCTTCTTCTGCTTCTCCTAAAATCACTCCTTGTCCCCAAACTACAAATGGTCTTTCTGCATTATTAATTAACTCAACTGCTGCTTCAACACTTTGCACATCCATATTCGGAACAGGTTGATAACTACGAACCGAAGTACATTTTTTATATTCAAAATCAAATTCTTCAAACTGAGCATTTTTGGTGATATCAACCAACACAGGTCCTGGTCTTCCTGAACGAGCAATGTAAAATGCTTTTGCCATCACTTCTGGTATCTCGCTTGCTTTAGTTATCTGATAATTCCATTTTGTTACAGGAGTTGAAATTCCTACAATATCGGTTTCTTGAAAAGCATCAGAACCTAATAAATGTGCTCCTACCTGTCCTGTTATGCATACCATTGGTGTAGAATCTATCTGTGCATCAGCAATACCTGTAATTAAATTCGTAGCTCCCGGACCCGAAGTTGCCATGGCAACGCCAACTTTACCTGTAGCTCTTGCATATCCTTGTGCTGCATGTGTGGCTCCTTGCTCGTGACGTGTTAATACATGATGTAATTTATCTTGATATTTATACAACTCGTCATAAACTGGCATAATAGCACCTCCAGGATATCCATATAACAATTCGACTCCTTCAGCTAATAAACATTTGATTACAGCTTCTGCACCTGTAATGGTTACTTTTTGTGTTGTTTCTTGTTCTGTTTGTTGTTTCGTTTTTGTTTCCATAAACTCAGCTTTATGCTTTAGCTTTTAGCTATATGCTTAGTTATTTTATTTAATTTTTAAGACTACCAGGTGTAGTATTGAATCTTAATTCTCATGTCTTTTTCTAAAAATCAAACACTTTTAGGCAAGCCTCAGGAGATCAACCCTCTGGCTATCGCCCTGCGATTAAAATTCATCGGTTACACATCCATTGGATGCTGATGCTACTGTTCTTGCATATTTATATAATACTCCTCTCTTTACCTTTAAAGGAGGAGCTGTCCACTCTTGTTTTCTCTTTGCTAATTCTTCTTCAGAAACAGCTAAGTTTATTGTATTGGTTTCTGCATTGATGGTTATGGTGTCTCCATCTTTTACCAAAGCGATTACCCCACCTTCTTGTGCTTCTGGTGTGATATGCCCTACTACAAATCCGTGAGTTCCTCCTGAAAAACGACCATCGGTAATTAGAGCAACCTCTTTACCTAATCCTGCTCCCATAATAGCAGCAGTTGGTTTTAGCATTTCTGGCATTCCAGGACCTCCTTTTGGACCTTCGTAACGAATTACAACTACATCACCTTTTTCAACTTTTCCGTCTCGTATTCCATCATTAGCCTCGTATTCTCCTTCAAAAACTTTTGCCTTTCCAGAAAAATACAATCCTTCTTTTCCTGTTATTTTTGCTACTGAACCTTCTTTAGCAAGGTTTCCATAAAGCATTCGTAAATGTCCAGTAGCTTTGATAGGCTGTTCTGTCGGTTTAATTACATCTTGCCCGTCTGTTAAACTCGGAACCGTAGCTAAATTTTCAGCTAATGTTTTACCTGTTACAGTTAAACAATTACCATGTAACAATCCTTTTTCTAGTAGATATTTTAAAACTGCAGGTGTACCACCTACTTTGTGTACGTCTTCCATTAAATATTTTCCACTAGGTTTTAAGTCGGCTAAGAATGGTGTTTCATCAGAAATACGTTGAAAATCTTCTAAGGTAAACTTCACTCCTGCTGCTCTTGCTATCGCTAAAAAGTGTAGTACTGCATTAGTTGAACCTCCCATTACTGTTACCAATCGTACCGCATTTTCTAAAGCCTTTTTCGTTACGATATCTGATGGTTTGATATCTTTTTCTAGTAATACACGTAATGCTTCTCCTGCCCTAACACATTCTTGTTCTTTGTTATCACTAATTGCAGGATTGGAAGAATTGTAAGGCAAACTCATACCTAGTGCTTCAATAGCTGATGCCATAGTATTTGCGGTATACATTCCTCCACAAGCACCTGCTCCCGGACATGCTTTTTCTATTACACTTTGATATTCTTTTTTAGTAATTGTTCCTGCAACTTTCTCTCCCCATGCCTCAAAAGCAGATACCACATCTAATTTTTTTCCTTCATGACACCCTGAAGCAATGGTTCCTCCATATACTAAAACTGAAGGACGGTTTAAGCGCAACATCGCCATAAGAGCTCCTGGCATGTTTTTATCACATCCCACTACGGTTACCAAACCGTCATAGGACATCGCTTGCACTACGGTTTCCATAGAATCGGCAATTACATCTCGAGAAGGTAATGAATAACGCATCCCTGGTGTTCCCATAGAAATTCCGTCGGAAACGCCAATGGTATTAAATATCAATCCAACCAAATCGGCATTTTCGGTTCCTTCTTTTACCAATTTCGCTAAATCGTTTAGGTGCATGTTACAAGGATTTCCTTCGTATCCTGTACTTGCTATTCCTACCAAAGGTTTTTCTAGGTCTGCTTTTGACAATCCTATGGCATGCAACATTGCTTGTGCAGCAGGTTGTGTATCATCTTGTGTTACTTGTTTACTAAATTTGTTTAGTTCCATGTTAACTTGCTTTTCTTTTTTGACGTAAGCCCAATACTTCGTCTTTATATAATTTCATTAGTTTGTGTCCGTGTGATTTTTCCCACGCTAGTGGAAATTGATAATCGTCTAACGATTGTAATCCAACTACTTCGGCTGCTGTTCCTGTAAAAAAGCAAGCATCTGCTTGTTTTAATTCTTCTAGTGTAAAGTGTTTTTCTTCAACAGGTATTCCTTCTTCCTTACACAAATCGATAACCGTAGCACGTGTAATTCCTGCCATAATATGCCCTCTTGGTGGAGTGTATAATTTTCCATCTTTTTGCATAAAAACATTGGCTCCTGAACATTCTGCTACATTACCATTCATGTCTAATAATAGTGCTTCATCGTACCCGTTGTTTTTTGCTTCGTTGGTTGATAATATTGAATTTGTGTAGTGTCCTGTTACTTTAGCTTCCACAAAGCATGATTTCGGATTCGGACGTTGGAATGAAGACGTTTTTACACGTAGTAATTTATCGCCCATATATTTTCCCCATTCCCAGCATTGGATAACTAGATTTGTTTCTTTAGAAGTTAACAAACTCATATCGGCTCCAGTAGTGACTAACGGACGGATGTATGCATCTTTCAAACCATTACGCTCTAATAACTCATACGTTATTTGCGTTAGTTCTTCTTCTGAATAATCTAATTGAATATTCATCACCTCTGCTCCAAACTTTAACCTTTTGTAATGCTCATAAGACTTAAAGACTCTTGCTCCTTCCGTTGTATCGTAAGCTCTTATTCCTTCGAAAACCCCGTTTCCGTAGTGTAAACTCTGGCTATACAGATTAGCGCTAGCATCTTTTGCTTTGATAAACTCTCCGTTGAAAAAAATTACTGTTTCCTCGTTATAGTACATTTTTAGTTGTTTTTACTGTTCAAAATTATTTTTCGCTTTTTACTTTACTTTCTTCTATTTTAAGGCTTCAATGATTCTCATTTACTCACAAAAACACTTAAAAAACTCAAAACCAAACATTTAACACCTATTCATTATGATATTCAGAAGCATAAAAAAAGCCTGTATCTAGAGTTAGATACAGGCTTTCTTATAGGTAATAACCATCTGTATCAACTCGGTGGAGAGCTAATAATGACAATAATAATTACCACGATGTTAAAAAATTGATTCATGTTTTTTGTAACAAAAAAAGGCTTCCTAAATTTAGGAAGCCTTCTTATAATTTATATGTTAAACTATTAAATACCGCTTCCTTATCCTTGTGAAATAATCACAATGACAATAATAGAAATGATATTTAAAATTTGTTTTTTCATCTGTTGCCACAAATATTTGAAATTATTTTTTAGTTATCCTAATATTTTTTTGACTTTTTTATTTTACTCCTAGAAAAAACACTCACTAACCCTTTGTATTACTTACACTTATAAAACTTTTTATTTTTTATATAGCATTAATCAAAATTTATTTTATAGATTTGCGCCATTATGCAAACAAATAAAATATACAACAATATACCCAGTTTCTTAGTGCGGTTTTTCAACCAACGCTAGTCTTTCCTTGCACAAAACTGAGTATTGTATAATTTTATTTTCATCCTTTTGATTTCTATAATCTACATTTTTATATCGTTACTAACTCTTGTTATTGTTTTCAATAACACAGTTGTTGTACGACCTATTTTTATCCGACGTCGCCCGTAAGGGTACTACTTCTTTTGGGAACCTAGGTGCGTCCGGTTCTTCTTTTCAAACCACCGATTTATAACAAAATGTTTATCTAAAATCAATTTCAATGAGAGTTGTTATTGCTGATCAATCGCATAGTAAGTATGCCGAAATTATTTGTCAAACTATTGACGAAGCTGCTCTGGTTAGAGGTACAGGAATTGCCAAAAGAAAACCAGAATATATTATTACAAAACTAGAAAATGGCAACGCAGTTATTGCTTTAGATGGCGATAAGTTTGCTGGCTTTTGCTATATCGAAGCTTGGAGTCATGGCAAATTTGTAGCTAATTCAGGATTAATTGTTCATCCAGATTACAGAGGTATTGGTTTAGCCAAGCAAATAAAAAAAGTAGTTTTTGAACATTCCAGAGCAAAATTTCCTAATGCTAAAATATTTAGTATCACTACAGGCTTAGCGGTTATGAAGCTCAATAGCGAATTGGGTTATAAGCCTGTAACCTTTTCTGAACTTACCGAAGATCAATCTTTTTGGAATGGTTGTCAAACCTGCAAAAACTACGATGTGCTACAACGTACACAGCAAAAAATGTGCTTGTGTACTGGTATGTTATACGATCCTAACAAAAAATCTCAAAACATAAAAATAAAAGGAAAAGTCTTTCAAAGACTTAAAAGAATTAAGGAGAGCATCTTCCTAAAAAAAGACAAAAAATGAAAAAATTAGTAATTGCATACAGTGGAGGTTTAGATACTTCATACTGTGCGGTAAGTTTATCAAAACAAGGATATGAAGTTCATGCTGTTAGTGTGAATACTGGCGGATTTTCTTCCGAAGAAATTAAAAAAATTGAAGAAAATGCCTATACAATGGGAGTAGCTACCTATAAAAACATTAATGCTGTTGATGATTTTTACAAGAAGGTAGTAAAGTATTTAATCTTTGGAAATGTATTAAAAAACAATACCTATCCCCTTTCTGTAAGTGCTGAAAGAATTGTACAAGCTATTGAAATTGTAAACTATGCCAAAAGTATAGGTGCTGACTGTATTGCTCATGGTAGTACAGGTGCAGGAAACGATCAGGTGAGGTTTGATATGATTTTTCAAACCATTGCTCCTGAAATTGAAATCATCACTCCTATTAGAGATTTACAACTTTCAAGACAGGAAGAAATTGAATACTTAAAAAATAACGGTGTTGATTTATCTTGGGAAAAAGCCAAATACTCTGTAAATAAAGGTTTATGGGGAACTAGTGTTGGTGGTGAGGAAACTTTAACTTCTGAGCAACCATTACCTGAACATGCCTATCCTTCACAAGTGACCAAAACAACACCAAAACAGGTAAAACTTTCTTTTGTAAAAGGCGAACTCGTTGCTATTAATGACGATAAAAAAACTCCTGTACAAAATATAGAAGAACTAAATACTATAGCCTCAAAATTTGGGATTGGAAGAGATATTCATGTTGGTGATACGATTGTAGGAATTAAAGGAAGAGTTGGTTTTGAAGCCGCTGCTGCCTTAATTACCATTAAAACACATCACTTACTTGAGAAACACACCTTAACCAAATGGCAATTACAACACAAAGAGTATTTAGCTAGTTTTTATGGGATGCACTTACATGAAGGTCAATATTTAGATCCAGTGATGAGAGACATGGAAGCTTTTTTAGAAAGCAGTCAATCAAAAGTTACAGGTGATGTTTTTGTAACACTAAAACCTTATCACTTTACACTAGACGGAATTACTTCTCCATATGATTTGATGAATACCAAATTTGGAAGTTACGGTGAACTAAACAAAGGTTGGACAGCTGATGATGCTAAAGGTTTTATTAAAATCTTAGGAAATCAGAATAAGATATATCAACAAGTAAATCAATAGACAGTAAACAATGAACAGATTGCCACACTTGAGCCTGTCTTGAGCGACAGTCGAAAGGCTCGCAATGACAAAACCGTCATCATGAGGAGTGATAACGACGTGATGATCTTATAAATGAAAACTGATTCTACTATTTAAAACAACAAACAATATGATACAAGTAGGAATTATAGGTGGTGCAGGGTACACAGCTGGCGAGTTAATAAGACTTTTACTACAGCATCCTGAAACTGCTATCAATTTTGTGTACAGCACCTCTAATGCAGGAAATAAAATAGCAAACATACATCAAGATTTAGTGGGTAGCACTGAACTAACATTTACCAATAAAATTAATAAGAACATAGATGTACTATTCTTATGCTTAGGACATGGAAACTCTAAAAAGTTTTTAGAAGCTCATACCTTTTCAGACCACACAAAGATTATTGATTTAGGGAATGATTTCAGATTAAAAGCTGATAACACTTTTCAAAGAAAAGAGTTTGTATACGGTTTACCTGAACTTCAAAAAACAGCGATACAAGGTGCTAATTACATTGCAAATCCAGGTTGTTTTGCTACAGCTATTCAATTAGGATTGCTTCCACTAGCAGAAGCTAATTTGTTACAAAGTGATGTTCATATCAACGCAGTTACAGGGGCTACGGGTGCAGGAACTTCATTATCAGCTACCACACATTTTACGTGGAGAGATAATAATTTTTCCTATTACAAACCTTTTACCCATCAACATTTGGGAGAGATAAATCAGACATTAGATACTCTTCAATCTAGTTTTGACTCAGAAGTATTATTTCTTCCTAATAGAGGAGATTTTTCTAGAGGTATTTATGCAACATTGTATACACATTTTGAAGGAAGTTTAGAAGAGGCACTACAACTGTATGCAGACTATTACAAAAATGCCGTTTTTACTCATGTTGCTGATAATGACCTGCATTTAAAACAAGTGGTAAACACGAATAAATGTTTAATTCACTTACACAAACATGAAGATAAACTATTGATAACAAGTATTATTGACAACCTATTAAAAGGAGCATCTGGGCAAGCAGTCCAGAATATGAACTTACTATTTGGTTTTAAAGAAGATACAGGTTTACAGTTAAAAGCAACTTATTTCTAACCCTCACAGAGGGATTAGGTAAACCAAGATGAATGTCTTAATACAAGAAATGAATAATACAAAATATATAATCTAAACTTTCTCAAATGAAAATAGCAATTATAGGAACAGGTAACTTAGGAAAATCAATCGCTAAAGGATTGATACAAAACAATTCATTTTCTCAACTTTTCTTAACCAAGAGAAACATTGAAGAACTCAATGAATTTAAAGAAGTGCCCAACGTTTTCATTAGTTCTAATAACAAGGAAGCAATCACAGCATCTGATGTATTAATTTTTGCTGTACAACCAACACATTTAGAAGCTCTTTTAAAAGAAACTGCTCCTCTGTTATCAGACAATCATATTGTAATTTCTACAGTTGCTGGTTTTTCTATTGAAAAAATGGAAACGCTAATTGGTTCAGATACTACTATTATCAGAGCTATGCCTAATACTGCTATTGCCGTTGGAAAATCGATGACTTGTCTTAGTGGCAATACTCAAAAGAAGGAAGATTTAGAAATAGCTACAACTATTTTCAATCAACTAGGAACTTCTATGATTATTCCTGAAGATCAAATGCAAGCAGCCACCGTAATATGTGCTAGTGGAATTGCTTTTTGGATGCGCTTAATACGGGCAACTACACAAGCCGCTATTCAGTTAGGTTTCGATGCAAAAGAAGCACAAAAACTCGCTATGCATACTAGTGAAGGCGCTGCCAACCTACTCATAGCCACAGGAAATCATCCAGAAGAAGAAATCGATAAAGTTACCACTCCTAAAGGCTGTACCATTGAAGGCTTAAATGAAATGGAACACAAAGGGTTAAGTGCAGCATTAATACAAGGAATGGTAGCCTCTTTTAATAAAATTAACACCATAAAAAAACACAATAATGAGTTTATTTAACGTATATCCTCTATTTGATATAACCCCAGTAACCGCCAACAATGTATATGTACACGACGATAAAGGCACAGAGTATTTAGATTTATATGGCGGACATGCTGTAATTTCTATTGGACACTCACACCCTACCTATGTAAAAAACATCAGTGAGCAAGTAAGTAAACTAGGCTTTTATAGCAACGCTATTCAGAATCCGTTACAAGTTGAGTTAGCTTCACAACTAGAAAACATATCTGGCTGTAAAGACTACCAACTATTTTTATGCAATTCAGGAGCCGAAGCCAATGAAAATGCTTTAAAGTTAGCCTCTTTTCATACGGGTAAGCAAAAAGTAATTGCTTTTAAGAATTCGTTTCACGGACGTACTTCTGCTGCGGTAGCTGCAACCGACAATCCTAAGATTGTGGCGCCTATCAATGCGCAGCAAGAAGTTATCTTTTTAGCCTTTGAAGATTTAGCAGGTGTTGAAAAAGCCTTACAAAATATTGATGTTTGTGCTATTATTATAGAAACTATTCAAGGTATTGGTGGATTGGACGAAGCATCAACTACTTTTTATCAAGGGTTAGAAAAACTATGCCAGCAATACAACACCATACTTATTGCTGATGAAATTCAGTGCGGATTTGGTAGAACGGGTGGTTTCTTTGCTTTTCAAAAACACGGCATTACGCCACATATAATTTCCATGGCAAAAGGAATGGGGAATGGATTCCCTGTTGGGGGAATCTTAATCCATCCAAGTATTGAGGCTTCTTACGGTTTACTTGGAACTACGTTTGGCGGAAATCACTTAGCCTGTGCTGCTTCCTTATCAGTTATTGAAACCATTAAAAAAGAGCATTTGATGGAAAATGCACAACAAATTGCTGCGTATTTTATGGAACAAGCAGCTTCTATTCCACAGATAACAACTGTAAAAGGAAGAGGCTTAATGTTAGGGTTGGAATTCGATTTTCCTATTGCTGAGCTAAGAAAGAACCTAATATTCAAACATCACATTTTTACAGGGAGTGCTAAGAATCCAAATTTATTAAGAATTCTTCCGCCACTAACCATTCAAAAGCAACATATCGATGTGTTTTTTGAAGCTTTAAAAAAGGAACTGTCATGAAAAAATACACCAGCCTAAACGATATTGAAAACCTTTCAGAAACTATTCAAAAGGCCATTCAATTAAAAGAAAACCCCTATCAGTTTGCTGATTTAGGAAAACATAAAACCTTAGTCATGCTGTTCTTTAATGCTAGTTTACGTACAAGATTAAGCACCGAAAAAGCGGCTAAAAACTTAGGTATGGAGGTAAGCGTGTTAAACATTACCAATGCTTGGAATATGGAGTTTGAAGACGGTACTGTGATGAATTTAAGTACTTCAGAACATATTAAAGAGGCTGCCATGGTAATTTCTCAATATGCTGATATGATTGCGGTAAGAGCTTTTCCGACGTTGAAAGACAAAGAAAAAGACACCTCTGAAATTGTACTCAATAGTTTTATAAAGTACGCTACGGTGCCTGTTATCAATATGGAAAGCGCTACTGATCATCCGTTGCAAGCCTTGGCAGATGCGATTACCATTACAGAAACTAAAAAAGTGGACAAACCTAAAGTTGTGTTGTCTTGGGCTCCTCACCCGAAAGCCTTACCACATTCGGTTGCCAATGCTTTTGTACACCTTATGCACAACATGGATGTAGAGTTTGTTATAACACATCCCAAAGGTTATGAGCTAGACCCGGAAATTACGAAAGGATTCCCTGTAGAATACAATCAAGAGAAAGCTTTTGAAAATGCCGACTTTATTTATGCCAAAAACTGGAGTTCTTTTAATGATTATGGTAACATACTAAATGAAGACCCCAACTGGATGGTTACCAAAGAAAAAATTGGAGATGCTAAGTTTATGCACTGTTTGCCTATTAGAAGAAATGTGGTAGCGGAAGACGCTGTTTTAGATAGTGAGAATTCTCTTGTCATTAAACAAGCCAACAACAGAACCTTTGCAGCACAGGTAGTATTAAAAGAGATTTTAACTCATTTAAGTTGAATTTAAATTTTGACTTGTCAGTTCGAGTGTCGACCGCAGGGAGATGTATCGAGAACTACTTGAAAACGTCTCGATACAATTTTTCTCCCTTTCAGTACTAAAAATCACTCGACGTGACATTTAATTAAAAGAGAATTAAAATATGAAAACTGTCTGTATAAAGAAATAACGAGTGAAAAAGCGGAAGTGCTAAGCGTAGCTTTAAGCATGAAGCTTTGAAAATGAGTGGTGCGTAGCAATTTCCTCTTTACAGACTTGATTTTTTGGTTCGTTTTTTATCAAGAAAAAATGAACAATAAATTAAACTTAAAACTAAAAATGAAAACCATAAAGATTGTTAAAATAGGCGGAAACATCATTAATGATGAGACAGCCTTACATAGTTTCTTAGCTAATTTCGCTCAGTTAAAAGGTTCAAAAGTATTAGTACATGGTGGTGGAAAATTAGCTTCTGAATTGGCTAAACAATTGAATATTCCTGTGACGATGATCGATGGCAGACGTGTAACCGATACGCAAACTTTAGATTTGATTACTATGGTATATGCAGGTAAAATTAACAAGCAAATTGTTGCGCAGTTACAAGCATACAATGCAAATGCTGTGGGATTTACAGGGGCTGACGGAAACACAATTATATCAACCAAACGTCCTGCTGAACCTATAGATTATGGATTTGCTGGCGACGTTATTACCGTGAATCCGCAAGTAGTAACGGCATTAATTAATAACGAAGTAACTCCAGTGTTTTGTGCGATTACACACGATGCTAACGGACAATTACTCAATACCAACGCCGATACTATTGCTGCTGAATTGGCTATAGGATTATCTGCTGATTT
This sequence comes from Tenacibaculum sp. DPLXC6, assembly GCF_056815515.1. NCBI lineage: Bacteria > Pseudomonadati > Bacteroidota > Flavobacteriia > Flavobacteriales > Flavobacteriaceae > Tenacibaculum > Tenacibaculum sp. DPLXC6. The sequence continues at coordinate 199,867 of NZ_CP141806.1, read as the reverse complement.
CAATACAGAACTGTACTACTGTTTTGAAAAACCAGGAGTATTAAGAGATGTTACTGATGATACTTCTGTTATCGAGCAAATCACATTAGAAGCCTATGCTCAACTAAAAACTAACGGAGTCATTTTTGAAGGAATGCTTCCTAAGTTAGACAATTGCTTTCATGCCCTAAAAAACAACGTTCAAAAAGTACACATAGGCAATACAGCTATGGTATTTAACTCAAAAAACAAACACACCTCATTACAACTATCATGATACAAAGACTCACTACAAAAGCTATCAGCTTATTAAAAAACTTGATAGAAACTCCTTCTTTTTCTTCGGAAGAAGATGCTACTGCCCTACTATTGGAAAACTGGTTTCAAGAATTTGATATTCCGTATACCAGAACACAGAACAATGTATGGTCGGTAAACAAACATTTTGATGATAGCAAACCTACGCTGTTACTAAACTCGCATCACGATACCGTAAAACCTAATAACGGCTATACCAAAGATCCTTTTAAAGCGATTGTGGAAGATGGTAAACTCTATGGTTTGGGAAGTAACGATGCGGGAGGCTGTTTGGTATCATTACTAGCAACCTATACCTATTTCTACCAAAAAGAAAACTTAGCGTATAATTTGGTATTTGCAGGGACTGCCGAAGAAGAAAGCAGCGGTCCTAACGGTTTAAACGGATTACTAAAAACCTTACCAAACATTGATGTAGCCATTGTGGGAGAACCTACCTTAATGCAATTAGCTATTGCCGAAAAAGGCTTGGTAGTTTTTGATGCTGAGGTTGCAGGCACACCGAGTCATGCAGCACATCCGAACCATGATAATGCTATTTATAACACCATTGATGTATTACAATGGTTTAAAGATGTTGAATTTGAAAAAACCTCGGAAACCTTGGGAGACGTAAAACTCACAGTAACACAAATCAATGCAGGGAAACAACACAATGCTGTTCCTTCCGAAGTAAAATTAGTGGTAGATGTTCGCGTAAACGATAAATACACCAATCAAGAAGTTAGCGATTATTTACAGCAAAACGCACCTTGTAACATACAACCAAGAAGTTTGAATTTAAATTCATCGTCAATACCAAAAGAGCATCCATTAGTACAAGCAGGATTGGCTTTAGGAAGAAAAACCTATGGTTCTCCTACCCTATCTGACCAAGCAGTGTTGAGTTGTCCCTCGTTAAAATTAGGACCTGGTGATAGTACCCGCTCACACACCGCTGATGAGTTTATTTATCTTCAAGAAATTGAGGAAGGGATTGAGTTGTATATAGAATTATTGAATAAAGTATTGTAGAAGAAAATAGAACAAAGAGTCAAGAACAAAGACTTATAACCAAATCTTTGCTCTAACAGCAAAGCGGTCTATTCTCTTAACTCTGAAAAACAATCGTCATTCCGAACGATAGAGAGAAAACGTAAGGTTCAGCGTAGCTAAATCTCATTAAAAAGAGTAACTCATAAGTTTGAGACCTCTCACATACGTTCGAGGTGACAAACAAACAATGAGAATTTTGTTAGATAAAGTATTTAACACTCAATACTAAAATAAAAACGTCATAACGAGGAGTGAAACGACGTGGTTATCTCTTAATTTGAAACACAAACAATAAGAAGATTGCCACACTTGAGCTTGTCTTGAGCGACAGTCGAAAGGCTCGCAATGACACATTAAACACTAAGATTATGAAACTTTGGGACAAAGGATTATCCATAGATAAAAAAATAGAGCATTTCACTGTTGGAAACGATAGAGAAATAGACATACACATTGCACCATATGATTTACAAGCATCACTAGCACACGCAAAAATGCTGGCTTCCATCGGTATTATTACTTCGGAAGAATTAACGCAAGTAACCACTGGTATAAAAACGCTTCAACAGCAAGTTGTAAACGGCACTTTTGTAATTGATGCTCAGTTTGAAGATGTTCATTCTAAAATTGAGTTCGAATTAACCAAGATGTATGGTGAGGTTGGTAAAAAGATACACACAGCACGTTCCAGAAACGACCAAGTTTTAGTGGCTTTACAGTTGTATTATAAAGACAATTTACAGTTGATTTCTGATAAAACGAAAACGTTATTCAATACCTTACTACAGTTGGCAGAAGAACATAAAACCAAGTTATTACCTGGGTACACCCACTTACAAGTGGCAATGCCTTCTTCTTTCGGGTTATGGTTTTCTGCTTATGCTGAATTGCTAATTGACGATTTGTACATGGTGGATGCTGCACTAAAAACGGTAGATCAAAATCCGTTAGGTTCTGCGGCTGGTTATGGTAGTTCCTTCCCTATTGATAGAGAGTTTACCACCAAAGAACTAGGGTTTGAAACCTTAAAATACAATGTGGTGGCAGCACAAATGAGCAGAGGAAAAAGTGAGCGTACGCTTACCATGGCATTAGGAAGTGTAAGTAACACCTTAGCTCGTTTTGCCATGGATATCTGTTTATATATGAGTCAGAATTTTGACTTTATTTCTTTTCCTGATGAATTAACCACAGGTAGTAGTATTATGCCGCATAAAAAGAATCCTGATGTATTTGAACTCACTAGAGGGAAGTGTAATAAAATTCAAGCCTTATATACCGAAACCTTATTAATCACTAATAATTTACCAAGTGGTTATCATAGAGATTATCAGTTATTAAAAGAAAACATCATCAATGCTTTTGAAGAGTTAAAAGATGTGTTGGATATTTTTGATTATGCTATTCAGCAAGTTATTGTTAAGGATATTGACCTACAGGATGAAAAGTATAAATACTTATTTACGGTAGATAACATGAATACTTTAGTAGAAAACGGTATGAGTTTTAGAGAGGCTTACCAAAAAATTGGTGGCGAAGTTGTCAACGGTACGTATACTCCTGATACTTCTAAAAAACATACGCATGTGGGTAGTATTGATAATTTGTGTTTGGATAAAATACGTGAGAAGCTTGGTTAGTGGTTAGTGGTTAGTGGTTAGTGGTTAGTGGTAAATACTAAAAAAAAAATCGTCATTACGAGGAGGATACGACGAAGTAATCTGTTTGTTCAGAGTTCAGAGTATAAAGATTTCTCCCTCCGGTCGAAATGACATTCATAAGTCTATACTCTAACAGCAAAGCGGTCTTGTTTCTTGGTTCTAAGTCTTCTGTCATTCCGAACGATAGAGAGGAATCTTATTAAAAGGAGTAACTCATAACCTTGAGACCTCTCCTACAGGTTCGAGGTGACACGATGAAATTAGAATTTTGTTAGATTTTAATAGAACTCATAAAACAGCTATATAAAAAGAGGTTATTCTTAACAAATAACCTCTTTTTACTTTATTTCTTTACTGTTCTTGACCCTATGGAGAACTTATATCCAAATTGAAATTGATAAAAAGCCTCATCACTTTCGTTTCCTTTGTAGTTATAGGTTACTAGTCTTGCAAAAATGGCTTGGTTTGGGTTTTTGTTAGGGTGATAAAATACTTCTGCTTGGTTTTTTACTACAGGTACTTTAAAGTCTAAATCTATGGCGCTAGACCCGTTATATTCATAAGTTAACCAATATGTCTTTCGGATATCCGCATTTTTTATTACGGAAAACCACAAAAAATATTCCCATGAGAATGTATAAATTTACAAAGAACTAAAAATAAACAACTTAACCAACTAAACAAATTATTATGATACTAACCAAAAAACTTATTTACGGGCTAATTGCAATCTTTTTTACAAACCTTATTAATGCACAAAACTTCACTTCTGATTATACTGCATTAACTACCCCTCAACAATATGACGGGCAAATATACTACGTTGAAAATGATAAAACAGTTAGTGTTAAAAGTATTAGGGATTTAACTCACGATAAAACTTTATTAAACTCATTTTCCAATATAGTGTCAAATGTCACAGTTTATCAAATGAATGCTAATGGAGAGTTATCTGTTTTAGGAGTGGGTATATCTGGAAAAAATGAAACTTATCAAGTTATTTATGATTTTTCCCAAACTCAAACACTTATTAGTGATTCTGAAAGTAATTATGAATCTATTTTAGTAGGTGTGGGAGTTAGAATGGTTGCTAAAATAAAAACAAAAAAAGCTGGAATTAATTTAGCTAGTCCTTTCAGTTTAGTTGCTGACATAGAAAAAATTGAGGGGTCTCTAGAAGTAAGAGTAAGTGGAATAGGCTCTCAAAAAATTAATAGCTTAATCCCTACAACATCAGATTTATCACCTGCATCTATTTCTAATGCACTTCAAGCAGTTGCAACTATCAAATCTCATATTTATGATACAGAAACTATAATAAACCCTCAAATATTAGCATATAGCATGAGAGATCAAAAACTTAACTCTCAAGCTAATAAGCAAAAAATTAAATAATACTATTTTATTACTTAAACAATTCCAAACATTTTAATTATTGCTAAAATAAAAGTCAAACTTTTACTCTATTAGTATCTTATATATTTTTTACGGAAGACCATAAAAATAAACAAAACATGAATTATACTTTTACTGATATTTATTAACATATTGAAAAAATGGAAAATAGAACCGAAGGAGCCTGGATAATAAACCATGCAAAAAAACTTCAAGATGTTACAAGAACAACAGATTTTGAAGATATTGAATTAGCAGGTAAATGTGGGCTTTTATTATCTAGTTTAGCTGCTTCTGAATCAGAAAGTACATTAGATAAAAATAAAGTTAATGCTATTTCAGATTCATTAAATATTAGTAAGCGATTAGAATTACCAATTATATTAGAAACTCTTGAAAAATCTCAACTAATTGATACATCCCACAATGGGGATGTATCAATTTTAGGTATCACTACCTCTGGTGTCCTTACGCATACCTCTGAAATATTTAACCAATCCTCAAATGATTATCAAAAAGCATCATTAGATTTAACTAATTATAGTTCTGATAAGCCTATAAAAGAAAAACTTTTAAAAGAATATATTAGTGATACTTATAAACTTGATAGCAAAACAAATTTTAAATTATTCCAACAATCAGAAGATATAGGTTTAATTGATTATGAAGAACTAGATAAAGAAAAAACTTATTTTAACGGTAATTTATTTAAACGAGATTCTATTGAAAAAACATCTAAAGTTCTTAGCTCTCTAAGTTCTGAAGATGCAAGAAAAGTGTCTGATTTAGATGCCTTAATATCTAAAGATGGTTGTATTATTATTGAAACAGCTTTAACTATTCTTGGAAGCAAATTACTATCTAAACTTCAATCTATCGCAATGTACGACTTTAATGAGGTTAGTAATAACAATCATTCAAAAATATTTCTGACGAAACCTTCTTCATTTGCTAAATTCGGAAACCCTTTTGAAGATGATGCCCTAGATATGGCGAAAGCTTTTATATCATCCTTGATTTATGGTTTAAAAATAAGCTCTTCTAATAGAGGTCAAATCCAAGACTACTCAATGCTTGTAAATACTTTAAAAAAATTATTACGTGGAGAAAAAGTAGGTCCTTGTACAGCGATAGGTGAAGATTATCAAATATTGGAATTAAACAGAGTAATAAAATTGGAACATAGTTATGGAACTAGGTACTTTATGATACTATTGAAATATGATATAGCTAGAATAGCTCTTGATGTAATAGAAAAAGGAGATTTAGCAGAAAAGTCTACTTTAGGAACAACAATAAGTAGTTCAAGCGTTTCTAATTATACTGGTCCAGAAGAAAACAGATGGAAAATTAGAAGAAAAAAATCAACTACATCTGACTTAAATGTAGCAGAATTATTAAGAACAATGAGGAAATAATATGGAAAAACAACCTGAACTTTTTAAAGGAGAATTGATGGAAGAAAAACTACGTTTATACTTTATCAATAACGGTTATTATGTCAGTAGGGGTATAAAATATGAGTTTGAAAGCAATGAAATAACAGATATCGATTTATTTCTATATGGCAGAGTTTCTGGATTAACTAGAGAAAGGACAAATGTAGATATTAAAAACAAAAAAACACCTAAAGCTTTTGAAAGAATACTTTGGGCTAAAGGGTTACAACAACTTCTTTGCTTTGACAACTGTGTTGTTGCAACTACTGATAAAAAAGAAGCTGTAAGAAAATATGGACATAAGCATAATATTACCATTTTAGATGGTAATTTTCTTCAAAAACTATCTTACAATAATCTTGATAGGTTATCTGAAGAAACTTTTTTAAACCTTTTAAGTTCTTATAAAAGTTTTAAAGAATTTAAAAACCTTACATGGAAGAATATTTATGAAAAATCCAAATCAAGGTTATTAAGCGAGCTGGACTTTAGCGGTTACAACTCTACTCTTCTTATTCTTAATTATTTTATAAAAAAATGTTTCGACCCTCAAAAAAAAGACACCGCTTTAAGGGCTGTTTACATTACTCTTTCTCATAGCTTTTTAATACTTGATTATATATTAAAAGATGTTGCCTTTTTAGAACCAGAACAAAGAAAAGCTGTTTTAAGTGATGGTTTTAAATATGGTAACCTAGGTCGTGAAGGAGTAAATCAGACTATAGAAATGGCTATTAAAATTGCTAACTCAAAAATATCTGCTAACCAAATAAAGAAGTCGCTAGACACTACGGAAATGGATATACTAAAAGAATACTACTCTAAAGTTGAAACCATAAAAGGCGTCTTTAAATGGGCAATCATGTTCGAGAAAAAAGCTTTCCAAAAAACTTTAATAAATCCTGATGAGCTGGAGATCGAATTAAAAAGTTCATTAGCTCTTATGTTAGACTACTTCAAAGTTAACAGAAAAGATTTTTTTGAATTATATAGCTAAAATAACTTACTTAAAAACGCGGATTCCACATCCGTGTTTTCTATTCCCATACCTCCCCTACACTTCCTAAAACATTAAAAAACTCATAAAGTCAGAGGGTTAAAACGAAAAAAAACTATTTTAGTGTCAGCTATAAAAATTGTTTGTAAAAAGTAAATTGCTATCTCTTATTACTATTCAACCACATTCAATTTTACAACATCTTTACGAGGTTAATGCTATTAAGGTACACTCATACCTGACTATTTGGTGATGAATAACACCAAGGTTAGTAATTGTTTTGGCATGTATTGGTTATTGCTCCTATACCCCAACTGTTACTACCCCAAAAAGGATTCAAAAGGAAAAGTAAGTAATTTTAAAAATCGATATGATGAAGTACTATTTAATTGAAAACAAGTTAACCGATGAAACTAACTACTCAGCACGCGTATTAACAGAGCGTACTATTAATCAAGATGAATTGATTGATAAAATGTTGAGCAAACGTAACCTAGTAAGTAAAACCGATATTGTGGCGGTACTTAATTCTTACTATGAAGAAATTATCGAGTCGATAGAAGACGGCGATAATATTAACCTACCCTTACTAAATATTGGGTATTCTATTTCTGGGGTTTTTGATACTGAGGAAGATGGTTTTAATCCAGAAACTCATAAACTACACGTAAACCTCAACAGCGGAAAGTTAATCAACGAAATTAAAGACGATATTCCGCTACAAAAAGTAACTGCTCCTATTACCAACACGGTTATTAATAATTTAAAAGATATTACTACAGCAACTACGAATACCACCTTATCTGCCAACGGATTGTTTGAGCTGAACGGTTTGCGTTTAAAGGTTGCTGGAGACTTACCTGATGTTGGTTTATATTTTGTTGCCGAAGACGGTACCGAAACCAAAGTTTCTTATTTAGCACAAAACAGCTATAAGAAGATTATTGGTCAAGCTCCTGCCCTTGCTGCTGGTAACTATCGTGTTAGAATTAAAACGCAAGCTACTTCTAGTTCTGATCGATTTTTAAAGGATATTATGATAGCTGAGTCTACATATACTCTTACTGTATCGTAACACTATACAGTAGTGTCGAGTGACACCATACAGTAGTGTCGGATGACTTCATACAGTAGTGTATGAAGGTTAATACAAAATCTAATAACAAAAAAAGTACGAGCATATAGCTCGTACTTTTTTTGTATTTCTTATTTGCTGTGGTTTTTAATGGGTATTAGGTGTTAACTAGTATAACTAACAAAATTCTCAATGTTTTATAGGGTGTTTTATCGTTCTTCGTTATGACGGTTATTTTAGAGCCAAGAGAATAGACCACTTCGCTGTTAGAGTAAAGACTTATTTATAGGTCTTCGTTCGATATTCTTTTTATCATCTAGTGTCACTTCGAGTAAAATTATTGAAATGAAATAAAAATAATTTTGTATCGAGAAGTTTTCGAATAGTTCTCGATACAATTTTTACTTCGTTATCACTCAATAAAAATCACTCGAACTGACAGTGATTATAATAAAAGAATAAGTGTAATGCTTTGGAGTGAGATTTAGCTACGCTGGACCTTACGGTTTCTCACTACCGTTCGGAATGACGGTTGATTTTGAAGTTAGATGAAAGAATGTTTACTGTTAAAATATAGACTTTAGAATGATTACATTAACCATTAATTTAGTTGCCTTTTTAAGTTGTAACTATTACTTTTCAAGTGGTTTTAAGAAGATTGAGTCAAATCTTATAGTGTCTTTTGTAAAACCATACCTACCTCTTCTCTCAATACTTCTTTTTTCATATCCTTTTTTTATTAAACTAAACTTAAAAAAGCCCATGGGAGCTTCACCTCCTATAGCCATTTTATCGTAGTAAGTTTTCATTTTTAAAAAGAAGCTCCCGTTTACATCACTAATGGTTTCAGTAGAATAATCTTTTTTTACTGAATCCCAAGTTACTACATCAACACTATCTATTTTTTGTAATGTTTTAGAGTTATATATATAACCTATTATAGGAGGTCTACTAACTCTTTTAACAAAACAGCTTGTTAATGTTACTATTATAAATATGAATACTACTTTTTTCATTTTATTCTATCCTCTTCATAAATAAAGTGTCTGACTTTTTAGTTATAAAGATTGTTTTATCACCCCCTCTAAACTCTATATAAGGGCTTATTGTATCTATTTCAAATCCTTCTTTTTTAAAAATTAAATTTGCTATAAATGAATCTCTATCTAGTTTAAAATATCCTTCTTTATTTGTGTATGTGGAATTTGACAACGCTGCTTCTTCATAAACTTTTACATTATCTATTGGCTTTTTATTTTCATCAAATACATAGCCGTGATAACAATCACATAATCCTTGTTTGCAAGAAACTGTTAAAAGTAATAGTGTTAGTAATAATACGTTTTTCATTTTAGCTGCACAGCGTATCTAGAATACGCTTACTTTTCAAGTGGTTTTAGGAAAATTGAATCATACAATATTGCCTCTTCTCCAAAACTCCCTCTTGTTCCTTTTTCTATTTTGATAATCTTGTATTTTGGATGTTTTAATTCCATTGAATAAGATAAAGGAACATGCCCGCCTTCAAAATTAAACATCACTCTTTTCTTTACTCTCTGTATGGTAAACTTTCCTTGATTATCGGACTTTATCTGTTCATCATCAATTTGTATTAATACACCTTTAATTGGTTTATATGTTAAAGAATCGTATAGTGTTCCTTTAATTTCGGGTCTTTCTATTCTTGATGAACAAGAATTCAAAATAAGTGCTATTAATAGTAAGTAATAGAATCTCATTTTTATTTTATTGAAAATACTTGATGTATTTACTTTTATGACTAATTAAATAAATAGTATCTCCAGTAAAGTTTCTACTTATAAACTCTCCATTATGAGTACTGTATACAGGCAATGTATCTATCCTATAGTTATCTTTTTTTAAGATGATTTCATTCCCTATTAATGTTTCTTCTTTTAGAGTAAAAAAACCTTTCTCATCTGTTTGAGTTAATTTATCATCTTGTAAACTACATATTTTTACACCTTTTATAGGCTTTTTTGTATCTATATCATAGATATATCCGCTATAGTTAGTGTTACAGCTTTGTATTAAAAAGATAAAAGCTAATAATAAATGGTGGATTTTCATTTTACAAATCAACTATTTAAACCTACTCATATCTATAAAAAGAGTATCGTTTCTTCCATTAATAAAACGATAATTCAATTTTTCTCCACGATTTGAGAATATCGTGTGTATGGTATCAATCACCTTATTATTTTCTGTATATACAACTAAATTACCTCCAAAACTATTTAATTCTGGTATCTTAAAGTATCCCTTTTCATCTGTTAAACTAAAAGTTTTAAGGTTGTCGTCTTCTACTACTTTTAAATTTCTTAAAGGCTTTTTCTCTTTACTATAAATATAACCGTGGTAATAGTCTATTTTTTTCTTACAAGAAAGTAAAGACAACAAGAGAATAGATAAAAATAACTTTTTCATTATAATTTCAACCTTCTATGTGAGATATTACTTTCTTCTGTAGAATTACAGTATCTGCTTTTTTATTTAGAAATGTGTACCCTACCACTTCACCACTATGAGTCCAAACTGTTCTTACTATCTTAGTTTTATAACCTTTTTTGGAAAAGGATAATTTAGAGATAAAGTTGATGTCTTTTTTTAATTTGAAATACCCTTTTGAATCAGATAATGTTGAATTATTAAAGTCCAATTCTTTTACCTTTACATTTGGTAAAGGTCTATTATTTTCATCTAAAACAACCCCATGATAAAAAAGTCTTTTTTCTTTACAGGATAGTGATAAAGCTATAAAAAATATGAATAAAAATTTTCTCATTTTAATTTTAATTTAGATAACCATAGTAGCCCCTTTACATCATTTTCGTTAGCCACTCTTCTAATGTAAAAATCTGAAGGTTTTATTCCATTGTAATATTTCATAAGATCTATTTCTTTGTCTCTAGATGGATAACTTTCTCCTTTTGAACTGTGCATAAAATCAAGATGAGTTACTTTGTCTAGTAAAGACTCCTCAATAGGTTTTTTATCTTGAGGTAAATAGTAAGAACTGCCCTTATGCTGCCACGAAAAAGTAGTACCATAAAAAGCTTGTAATATTTCGTGTCCTATTTCATGAGCACAAGTTTCAGAAAACTCAACCTGTTCTTCTTCATCAGTTTGATAAAACCAACCATTAGAATATTTTATATATCCGACATTATATGATATACGTTGTATAATACCTGTATCTGGAATTATGTTTAGAGCATTATCATCAATATTGTTATCATTATAACTTCCTCCAGGATTTCCTGAACGTGACCAAGCATTATTAGTATTATAAATCAAGGGAATATCATTTAAACTTGTATAAGAATTATCTGTATTTATTGCTGTCACAATTATTTCCCAATTTTCATTATTAATTATCGTTCCATGAGTATTTGTATATCTCCTACTCCAATACCTGTTTATTCCCTCTAAAGCCATTTCCTCTAAATCCCTATAAGTTTTTGTTCTTTCCTTTAAGGGTTCTCCATGTTTTTCTACATATTCTTGTGGTATTTTATCCCACGGACATACTTTCATTGGAACTCTAAGTTTTGGATCTGGGTCAATATCCTTTTCATAACACTCTACCCCTCTCGCTCCTCCATCTTTTAAATTAACACGTAATGTAACATCTATTCTTTTAGAGTTTTTATCAATCTTTACATCTACCCATTTAACCTCATCGTAACGCATACTAAAATCTAACTTTTTTCTGCTGTAGTTATTTGAGCTATCTACGCCAATAGTATACAGATTTAAATTTTCGTATTGTGTCAGTTTAGCCGTATCTAAAATTCCTCCGCTATCAAACCCATCCCATTTCCAAATATGTTCTCCTTGTTTTAGTTTGTTGGCATCAGTTATTTTTTCTTCATATATCACCGAGCTTCCATCTCTAATTTGTAGCGTTAGTTCTTTGGCATTATTATCGGCTATTTGGTAAGTAAATTGTACAAAGCCTCTTTCACTATTTCCGCTGTAATCAGCTATTCCTAGGGGGACAAAACTTGGCATATTACGATAATTTTGGGGTTACACTAAAGTTTGTACCGTTACTAGAAACGGCACTACCATTATTAGTTACTTCTTTTTGTACTCCAGAAAGTGTTTTCCTCCAATACGTAGAATATTCTAGCGAAGCGTTAGGCATTTTCACTCCTGCACATATAATAATTAATCGGTCTTTTATCGGTTGATCGTTTGTATTAGAAAATACTGTTTCATATTTCTTTAGGTAACAATCAAAAAAAGTCATTGTTTTAGAGCCTCCTTTTAAATATGGGTAGTATATTTTTAACTCTAGTTGGTCTATAGCATTTTCTTTACAAGCCCATTCTTCAAAATCAGTATTACTACCTGATTCTATTTCTAATTCTAAACCTGCAAAGTTAGCGGAGCTTGTAGGTTGGTCAGAAGCATTAATGTTTCTATTAAAACCAAAGTTATAGGTTAGTACTTCTATCTCTCTGTTGTTAAACAACAGCATAGTTCTATATTTCATAGCTTTATTTTTAGTTATTTTTTTCTTGTTGAAGTAATTCTTAGCAATTTCAACGTATCAAACCTACAATTTTTCCACTTAAAAAACTAGAATATTTTTTATTAAATCCCTTTGTACTAAGTAAATACGGAACGTGTACTTTGTTTGTACTTAATAAGTACTTCTACTAACTTTGTTTAGGGTTAAACACTATGAAAGAATGCTTGGTTGTTAGCGTATGGATTTTGAATAATGAGATAACTACGTCGCTATTGCTACTCGTTATGACGGTTGTTTTTTAGAGCCAAGAGAATAGACCGCTTCGCTGTTAGAGTATAGACTTGTTTATAGCTCTTTGTTCTATATTCTTTTTTATCATCCAGTGTCACTTCGAGTAAAATTATTAAAATGAAATAAAAATAATTTTGTGTCGAGAAGTTTTCTAATCGTTCTCTATAGCTCTGCTGAGCCTAGTCGAAGTACAATTTTCACTTCGTTATCACTCAATAAAAATCACTCGAACTGACAGTGATTACAACAAAAGAATAAGGGTAACACTTTTTAGTGAGATTTAGCTACGCTGAACCTTACGGTTTCTCACTATCGTTCGGAATGACAGTATACTATTGTATAGGTTTACGTCATTGCAAGTGATAACGATAAAAAGGAGTTTTATATTCTTTTTCTTGATAAAAAGAAGCAAAAATCAAGACGTACAATAAAAGAATAAGGGTAACACTTTTTAGTGAGATTCCTCACTACCGTTCGGAATGACAGTGTACTATTGTATAGGTTTACGTCATTGCGAGGAAGGTATGCAAAAACATTTTCTAAATGCTACTTACTTTACAAGTATATTTGCATACAATAAAAATAAAATAGCATACTCTTTATTAAATGACACATCCTTTACGACAACATATTGAAGAAATTATTCCTCTTACTGATGAGGAGTTTGCTTATATCCTAAGTTTTTTTCAGCCTGTTACTAAGCGTAAACATCAATACTTACTGCAAGAAGGCGAAACTGCCAATAAAGAGTATTGGGTGATAAAAGGTTGTGTAAAGAGTTATTTTATTGAAGATAGCGGTAAAGAGCATATTCTTCAATTTGCTATGGAAAATTGGTGGATTACCGATTACGAGTCATTTGTAAAGCAACTACCTTCTAAAACGGCTATTGATTGTATTGAAGATTGTGAATTGTTGTATATCACTTATGAAAACCGTGATAAACTTACTGCTACCATGCACAAAATGGAACGCTTTTGGGCTAAAAAGAGTAAAATGGGCAGAATTGCCCTTCAAAAAAGAATTGTATCGCTCTTACAAAATTCTGCAAAAGAACGATACGACCAACTTTTAGAACAATACCCTACCCTTTTTCAACGTGTTCCTAAAAAAATGATTGCTGCTTATTTAGGGGTTTCTAGAGAAACTCTTAGCAGACTTAACTCTTAATTTTAGTACTTCTTACTGTTTGTATGTGACATACATCACTTTAAAGGTGTGACATAGCTCCTGTGTAGAGTTGTGCATCCACCGCAACTTTGTAGCATAATTTTAAAACATATTATTATGCCTTTTGTAAACATTAAAGTTACCGACGAACAGGTAACTCAAGAACAAAAACGTCAACTTATTGAAGGAACTACACAGCTTTTAGTTGATGTACTTCAGAAAAATCCTGCAACTACCCATATTGTTATTGAAGAAGTTCCTATGGGTAATTGGGGACATGATGGTAAACAATATTTAGGAACTAAAAAATAAGACTTATGAAAAATAAAACTGCAATTATTACAGGAGCTTCAACTGGTATTGGTAAAGAAATTGCTAAACTTTTTATAGAAAAAGGATGCAATGTGGTAATGAATGCTTCTAGCGAAGAAAACTTACAAAAAGCTTATAAGGAGTTCGGAAGTCCTTCAAACGCAGCGCTTCTTGTTGGAGACATTAGTAAACAAGATACAAGTAAGCAATTAGTAGCCTTAGCTTTAGAAAAATTCAACAGTATAGATGTACTGATTAACAACGCTGGAATCTTTGCTCCTAAACCTTTTTTAGAGGTTGAAGAAAGTGATTTAGAGTTGTACTGGAATGTAAATTTAAAAGGAACTTACTTTGCTTCTCAAGCTGTTATTCCAAATATGGTAGCTCAAAAAAACGGAGCGATTATAAATATAGGAACCGTATTGGTAGACCATGCTATTGCTGGTTTTCCTGCTACTGCTCCTTTAATGAGCAAGGGTGCAATTCATGCCTTAACCAGACAGTTAGCTGCTGAATTTGGTAATGATAACATTAAAGTAAATACGATTGCTCCTGGTATTATTAGAAGTCCGTTGCAAAGTAAAATAGGTATTGAAGATGCTGATAGTTTGGCAGGATTACACTTATTAAACCGTATAGGTGAAGTTACTGATATTGCTGAAGCTGCTTATTATTTAGCTTTTTCAAATTTTGTTACAGGAGAAACTATGAATGTGGCTGGTGGACACACTGTTGGTCATGCCATTTAAAACTAAAAAAGATGTATAAAGAGAATATAACAGCAATAGAGCTTTTAGTAACGAACTACTTTGAGGGTATTTTTTATGGAGATACTCAAAAACTTCGAGCATGCTTTCATAACAATACTCCTATTTACGGGGATATTAAAGGTGCTGACTATTTTAAAAGTTCTGAAAATTATATTGAAGGAGTTGCTAACAGACAAAGTCCTAATGATTTGAAGGAATCTTTTAACATGAAAATTATTGGAGTTGATATTATGGGGAAAATTGCCATGGCAAAGTTACATGTACCTATGTTGGGTTATAATTATTACGATTACTTATCTCTAACTAAAATAGAGAATGAATGGAAAATTGTAGCTAAGGTTTTTACACATGTAGAATAACACTATAAACAAAAGCAGTTTGGGTTTTTATCTAAGCTGCTTTGTTTTTATTACTAACAACAAGCCTAATAATTTTTCTCATTTGATAGAGATTCCTCACTATCGTTCGGAATGATGGTAATTGCCTATTTTATAATCCTAACCACTTCGTAAACTCTGCTGTTTTATTTTGACTGGTTTTTAAAACTGTTTTGCTGTTTTTTAGATTAATAGCCACAACATTTTTATTATACCTACTTATCTTTTCTATATAGTTTCTATTGAGTAGTTCGCCTCTATTAATTTTAAAAAACACGTTAGGGTTTATTATTTCTTCTAATGCTTTTAAAGAAGATTGATTTAATACATGTTTTTTATTATTTATATCATATGCTGTTACAATTCCATAATCTGCTTGAAAATACATTACCTCTTCCATCTTTAAGAAGTAGGTGTACTGAGAAGATTTAACAGCAATAAAATCTTGATAGCTTTTAGGTGTTTGAGCTGTTTGATTTGCTAGATAAGCATCTAATTTTTGCAAAACATTATGGTTACTTTCATCCTTCATTGAACTCTTTAAGCTTGAATATTTATTTACTGCTTTTTCAAAACGTTCTAATGAATAAGGTTTTAATAAATACTCTATACCACTAGTTTCAAAAGCATGCATCCAAAACTGATTGTATGCTGTTATAAAAATAATTGGTACTTGAATTTGTAGCTTATTATAAGCATCAAAAACATTACCGTCTCGTAATTCTATATCAGAAAAAATTAAGTCAATATCAGAAGTTGATTCAAAAAACTGAAGCACCTCTTCTACCGTTTCAAACTCATCTACCACAGTGATAGGTTCATGATAACTTTCTATATATTTTTTTAGCTTTTTTCTGGCTGGTAATTCGTCTTCAACAATAAGTGCTTTTATCATTTTTATACAGATTTATGGGATGGTATTAATGGTAAAACGACTTCAAACTCCTTTTCAGTTTCACGTATTTTAATAGTATTTTCAGCAAGTAACTCAAATTGTTTTGATAAGTTAATCAACGCCATTCCATTACCTTTTCTTCTTGTAGCATACAGTACTTTATTATTTGTTACCTTAATTCCTTCATCCTCTGTTACAGTAATATCTACAGGTGATTCGGAGGTTCCTTTATTGTGAGTAATTGCGTTTTCTATAAGAACTTGTAAACAAAACGGGGGTACTACAATGTTTTTTGTGTATAAAGTTGGTGCTATATTTAGTTTATAATAACCTTCATACTTTTCTTCCATTAGCTTAAAATATCCTTCTGTAAAAAACAACTCTTCTTTTAATGTAACCAGTTGTTTATCTGAACTATGTAAACTATATCTATATAATTCTGCAAAACGATTTAAAAATAAAGAAGCTCTTTGAGTATCTTCTTCAATAAGTTGATCTAAAATATTTAGATTATTAAATAAAAAGTGAGGGTTTAATTGTGTTTTTAATTGTGTTATTTCATTTTTAGCTTTACTTATTTCATAGGCAGCTACCTGTTTTTGATAAGCAACATTTTCTTTATAATACAAGTAGGCTAATGAAAATCCTCCAAAAATAATAAAGTCAATTACAGAATTTATATTAACATATATTACATGATAAACAGAACCAAAGTTTCTGGAATAGGTATCAAAAATGAACGCAACAATTAATCCGAAACTATTTCCTATCACTAAATATGTTAACAAGCCTATTCCAAAAAAATGCACATATCTTCTACTTAATGAAGTTTGTTTTTTTGAGTTTTTATTAATACTCTTTTTGATAAAACTAACCCACCAAAAAATAAAAACTGCTTTAAAAAAATACCAAAAGGGAGCATCAGGATAAAAGATAAAATCTTTCCAAGAATCTGAATTCCCAAATTGATTTTTTAAAATAAATATTAAGCAAAAGGTAAAGAGAAAGATTAAAAATGTAGCATTTTCTCTAAAAAAGGATGTGTTTGTTTTCATATCAGTACTCACAAATATATCAAATTTGCGATGAAACTTTTGATTGAATCTCACCGCAAGCTCTAGTATTTCTATTTATCTTCTGGCCAAGTACTTACTGTATTTCCTTTTTCATCATAGGCTTCTAATTTTATTTTATTATCCTCATCTATAATAAACTTAGCTCTTGTTTTTCCGTTAGAGTCGTATAAAAACAATCCGTTTTGTTTTCCTGGTGTTTGCCCTAAAGCTACTCTTGGTACCCCACCTATCATTCCTTTTTGTTGATACTCTTTAAACTTAGCTCTTCTTTCAGCAGGATCATTAATAGCTCTTAATTCTTCACTTATTTTTTGAGTCATTTCTTGGGTTTCGTTATCTCCTCTATCATTAAACACCAACCTACCTGCTTTGTATCTTTTTCCATCTCTCTTTGCATCAGTAGTTATGAGCTGCATTACTTGGTCTCCATCATACTGATCAAACGTTAATGATAATCCCGAACTATGTCCTTTTTCAGTTTTTTTACCATCATAAATAAATCCCCCACACTCTATACCTTCTTCATTATAAAAAAGCATTCCTGCTCTCTTTTTTCTTTCGTGATATACTCTTCCATTAATCTTATCACCTTTACTAGGAAAGTTTGCTGCATTTGTAATTAGCATTTTTACTGTTCCATCATTTTCTATGATATTAATTCTTTTTACATCAATAGTATCAAATTGTGTATTCCCTTTATTCTTAAAGGCTACAGTAGTTAAAACTCCTATTAAAGCTGTTATACTTATTGCAAATGTTCTTAAAAAAATAAGTTCTCTTTTTGTGTTCATCATGGTATGTTTTTATTATTAGATGCCTCAAAAGTATTTTGGACTCATGTTTTTAAAAACATTTTTTTTATAAGCTCAGGAAAATAAATGATAAACTAAGGAATATAAGCAATAAAAAAGCCACCGACTTTTAATCGGTGGCTCACTATGTATTAAGGTTAGTTATTTCTTAGTACATGTTTTGTAATGCTGTAATGTCGTTACCATTAAACTCTCCGTCTTCGTTAGAGCTAAAGCACGCTAACATAACTGAAGTTGAATCGTATCCTGTTGGTGTACCAGATACATGGTTAGCTCCAACACCTGCAGTACCTTCATTGGTATTTTGTCCACAACTTTGACGGCTAAACCAATCTGTATGTCTAAATCCAACTGAGTGTCCAATTTCATGTGTAATTACATGCTCAACAACATTCGTATCGTAGTTGTTCAAACCATATATTTGTACAAACTTGTATGGTAAACCATTGCTTGGGAAACCTGCACTACCACCTGCTCCAGATTGAGTTGGGTTATGGTATACTACCATATCTTTGTTGCTGTAGTTGGTTCCAAAACTTAATGTAAAGCTAATAGATACACCACTTAAACGGTTGTAATTATCTACCGCCCATTGTAATGCTGTTTGCTCTTTACTAGAAAGACCATATCCACCACCACCTGTGTATCCTACGATAGAAATATTTCTACCCTGAGATACCAAATTATTGGTAGAGTATTGACGAGCAGATTGATCTTTAGCTTTAGCCATAGTAAACAACTGATCTTCTGTTATTACTACATCTTCCTCTAAAAATAAACGTACTTCTGAAGTTCCATCAGGAAAGTAAAAATTGTCATAACGAATATGATCTACATTTAGCTCTAATTTGGCTACAGCATCAACTACCTCTTGAGGTATTGGTTTAAGTCCTGGGTTATCGCTAGATTGCTCTATAACTTCAGGGTTTTTAACTTGTTCGTTTTCACTTGAACATGAGGTGAAGAATACACCTGCAGACAAGCCCATAATTAGGGCTAACTTTGTTTTTTTCATAATATGAAGGGTTTTTTAATTCGCTGTAAATCTACACTTTAGATTCATATATTTTAAATAAAACCGAAAAAAACGTTAAAAAAAAGAATATTTAAACAGAAAAATCATAAAATATTAAATATTAAACAATACATAATAATTTCAAACAACTAACAATCAGACTACCAGTTATTTATAAACAAAACTTCCTTTAACCATGATAGTTAAAGGAAGTTTACATAATTATTTATAGTTTTTACTACTTATATAATGGTGCTTTGCCCCATGTGTATATTTTGGAAATTCATATCACTATCTTCTTGGTTATAGATATAGTCCGCTATAAAATCTCCTACTTTACTAGTAGAAAATGGATTCTCTGAATTAATATCTTCTGTAGTAATTCCTAATTCTAATGATTTTTGAACAGCACTCTCTACTGTATCTGCCTCTGTATGCAATTC
Organism: Tenacibaculum sp. DPLXC6; assembly: GCF_056815515.1. Classification (NCBI taxonomy): domain Bacteria; kingdom Pseudomonadati; phylum Bacteroidota; class Flavobacteriia; order Flavobacteriales; family Flavobacteriaceae; genus Tenacibaculum; species Tenacibaculum sp. DPLXC6. Next base: position 180,306 of record NZ_CP141806.1, on the reverse strand, counting down.
TAAATGTCTTAACAATAATGCAGATGATAATATAGATGCTAATGGGTTAGCGATGTCTTTTCCTTTTGCTTGTGGAAAAGATCCATGGATTGGTTCAAATAACGTATTTTCTTTTCCTACTGAAGCGGAAGCTAACAAACCTATAGAACCTCCTATAACACTTGCTTCGTCAGAAAGAATGTCTCCAAAAAGGTTTTCGGTTAAAATAACATCAAAATCTTTTGGGTTTAAAATTAACTTCATCGCTGCATTATCAACAAATAAATAGTCTACTTCAACGTCAGGATATTGAGTTGCTAAATCTCCAACAGTTTTACGCCACAGCCTTGAGGTTTCTAATACATTGGCTTTATCTACCAACGTTAGTTTTTTACGTCTTTTTTGAGCTGCTTGAAAAGCTAAATGTGCCATTCGTTCTATTTCTTCTACAGTATAAGAACAACCATCAAAAGCATGCTTTCCATCATCACTCAGTTCTTTAATACCAAAATAGATTCCTCCTGTTAGCTCTCTATAAATAGCAATATCTGTTCCTTCAATTCTATCTTTCTTTAAAGGTGACTTATGAATTAACGTGTCATACGCTTTTACAGGACGTACATTACAAAATAGACCTAACTCTTTTCTTAAACGTAGTAATCCTTGCTCTGGACGTACTTTTGCAGTAGGATCATTATCATATTTTGGATCTCCTATGGCTCCAAATAAAATAGCATCACTCTTTTTACACAACTCAATGGTTTCATCAGGCAATGGATTTCCTGTTTTATCAATAGCACAAGCTCCCATTAATGTTTCTTTAAATAAGAATGTGTGATCAAACACATTACCAACAGCTCTAAGCACTTTTTTTGCTTGCTCTGTTACTTCTGGTCCTATTCCATCTCCTGGTATTACCGCTATATTGTACTTCATCTTTTTACTTTTTATATCATTGTTACTTCAAAAGCTGTTATTGTATCTTTTTTACTGATTAAAAAATCTATATCGTCATAACCATTTATCATACATAGTTTTTTGTACGGGTTTATTTCAAAATCTACATTACCTATGGGGGTTTTTAGTTTTTGATTTTCTAAATCAACTATAATAGTTGTGTCTGGTAATTCAGTTACTTTTTTTAACAGTTTTGCTAAATATTCTTTGGGTACTTGTACTGGTAATATCCCGTTGTTAAGTGCATTTCCTTTAAAAATATCTGCAAAAAAACTACTGATGACTACTTTAAACCCGTAGCCTGCTAATGCCCATGCAGCATGTTCCCTACTTGAGCCACATCCGAAATTATCTCCTGCTATTAAAATGCTTCCTGTATAATTTGTATTGTTTAAAACAAAGTCTTCATTTAAACTACCATTTTTATTGTAGCGCCAATCTCTAAACACATTGTCTCCAAATCCTTCTTTATTGGTTGATTTTAAAAATCGTGCGGGTATAATTTGATCGGTATCTATGTTCTCCGTCGGTAATGGTATGGCCGTATCTATTAGTTTAACAAATTTCTCCATTAGTTTAATTGTTTTGTAAAGTCAGTAATTTTTCCCTCTACTGCTGTTGCAGCAGCCATTAACGGACTTGCTAAAATGGTTCTTGCTCCTTGTCCTTGACGTCCTTCAAAGTTTCTATTTGAAGTTGATACACAGTATTCTCCTTCTGGTATTTTATCGTCATTCATTGCTAAACATGCTGAACAACCTGGTTGTCGTAACTGAAAGCCTGCTGCTTCAAAAACTTCTTGTAAGCCTTCTCGTTTTATTTGTTTTGCTACTTGTTGTGATCCTGGTACTAACCACGCATTTACATTCGCTGCTTTTTGCTTTCCTTTTATATAGTTTGCTGCTACTCTAAAATCTTCTATCCTAGAGTTTGTACAACTTCCTATAAATACATAATTAACAGGTGTATTAATTAATGATGTTCCCTTTTTAAAGTTCATATACTGTAACGACTTTTCAAAGGAAGCATCATTAAATTGGGGAATGTTCTCTGAAATTTTTATCCCCATTCCTGGGTTGGTTCCGTAAGTAAGCATTGGTTCTATGTCTTCTGCCTTAAAAGTGTATTCTTTATCAAATTTTGCACTTTTATCAGTCTTTAATGTGTTCCAATAGGCTACTTTGTTATCAAACTCGTCTCCTTTTGGTGCAAACTCACGTCCTTTTACATATTCAAAAGTGGTTTCATCAGGAGCAATCATACCGCCTCTTGCTCCCATTTCGATACTCATATTACACACGGTCATACGACCTTCCATAGACATTTCTTCAAACACATTTCCTGCATATTCACAAAAATATCCTGTACCTGAATTTGTTCCTAATTGCGCTATAATATATAAGATTACATCTTTGGGTAATACTCCATTTTTAAGTTTACCTTTTACAGTTATACGCATACTCTTAGGCTTTTCTAACAATAAGCATTGACTTGCAAACACCTGTGCTACTTGGCTTGTTCCTATACCAAAGGCAATGGTACCAAAAGCACCGTGTGTTGATGTATGGCTATCTCCACAAACCATGGTCATTCCTGGTTGTGTTATCCCTAATTCGGGAGCCATAACGTGTACAATTCCATTATATCGATGTCCTAAACCATATAGAGTAATATCGTTTTCTTTACAGTTTTGTGTTAACTGCTCTAGTTGTTGCCTTGATAATTCATCTTTTATTGGTAAATGTTGATTTACGGTTGGTGTATTATGATCGGCTGTTGCTACTGTTTTGTCTGGTCGTGCAATTGGAATATTACGCTCTTTTAACTCGTTAAAAGCTTGCGGACTGGTTACTTCATGAATTAAGTGTTTGTCTATGTATAATATTTGTGGTCCGTCTTTTACAGTATCTACTACATGCGCATCCCATACTTTATCAAATAATGTCTTTCCCATTAAGCTATGGCTATTTTTGAAATTTTATTTACTTGTTTCATAATCTGATGAATATCTTCATCGATTACTTCTTTTTGTCTGTCAGCAAACTGTAAGAATGTTTTATAAGCTGTATCTAACTGAATTTTAGTCAGCTCATACCCTATCTTTTTTGCTCGGTATGCTAAGGCTGCTCTTCCGCTTCTTGCGGTTAATACGATAGCACTTTCTGTGACTCCTACATCTGCTGGATTGATAATTTCATACGTTTCACGATTCTTGATAACTCCATCTTGATGAATTCCTGAGCTATGTGCAAAAGCATTTGCTCCTACAATGGCTTTGTTAGGTTGTACAGGCATTCCCATGCGTTCACGAACCATCATGCTTGTATCGTATAGTAATTTGGTGTTAATATCTGTTTGAAGATTTAAATATGGATGCTGTTTTAAAATCATTACTACTTCTTCTAAAGCCGTATTTCCTGCACGCTCTCCTATTCCATTAACCGTACATTCTATCTGACGTGCACCATTGATAGCTCCTGCAATAGAATTTGCTGTGGCTAAGCCTAAATCGTTATGGCAATGGCATGAAATAATTACATTTTCAATACCTTTTACATTGTCTTTTAAATACTTGATTTTCGCTCCATATTCTTCAGGCAAACAATATCCTGTAGTATCAGGAATATTCAATACTGTTGCTCCTGATTTTATAACTTCTTCACAAACTTTGGCTAAAAAAGCGTTGTCGGTTCTACCTGCATCTTCTGCATAAAACTCTACATCGTCTACAAAGTTTTTCGCGTACGAAACAGCTTCTTTTGCTCGCCTAATTACTTCTTCTTTCGAAGCATTGAATTTATACTGAATATGTGAATCACTAGTACCAATACCTGTATGAATTCTAGGTTTATTAGCTAATCTTAAAGCATCTGCTGCTACTTCAATATCTTTTTTAACGGCTCTTGTTAATCCGCATACAGTAGCATTTTTAACTAATTTAGCTATTTCTTGTACCGAAGTAAAGTCTCCTGGGCTTGATACTGGGAAGCCTGCTTCAATTACATCAACTCCTAAAAAATCGAGTCTTTCGGCAATAACTAGCTTTTGTTGGGTATCTAATTTACATCCTGGGACTTGCTCTCCGTCTCGTAATGTGGTATCGAAAATTTGAATTTTATCGCTTTGCATAAATCTAAATATGATTATCAAAATAAAAACCAAATGTATATATTGGCTTTTCTAGCAAGCTCTTTTTTAATGGGTTAGTTACGATATCAAAACGATAAAAAACAAAAATAAAATACTGAAAAACAAAAAGTTATGCGTAAACCAATTACATTCTCCAACCAACAAAATGATGCTTTGTTTGTTTTGATTAAGTCTTTATCAAAGTCAGAAAAACGTCAATTTAATTTATATGTTGGTCGTTTAGGAGGTAATGTAGATGCTAAATTTTTTGCGCTTTTTAAATTGCTTGAAAAACAAAAGAGTTATAACGAAAAGGCTATTATTGATAGCGGTGTGGTGAGTAAGCAGCAGTTATCTAACCTAAAAGCTCATTTATACAAGCAAATACTAACTAGTCTTCGTATGAATCCTGCTCATAAAAACATTAGAATTCAAATACGTGAGCAGTTAGATTTTGCTACAGTTTTATATCAAAAAGGATTGTACAAGCAAAGTTTAAAATTGCTTGACAAGGCTAAAAATATGGCGGTTGAAAATGAAGAAAAGAATGTTGCTTATGAAATTGTTGAGCTTGAAAAAGTTATTGAAAGTCAGTATATAACCCGAAGTATTGATACGCGTTCTGACGAATTAACTATTCAGGCAAAAGAGCTTAGCATGCAAAATGTTATCGCTAGTAAATTATCCAACTTATCGCTACAATTGTATGGTACGTTGCTTAAAAATGGCTACGTAAAAAACGATGAGGAACTACAACGAGTGAATACTTACTTTTATTCTAAACTTCCTGAATATACATATGAAGAATTGGGTTTTAGAGAAAAGTTATGGTTATACAAGGCACATTTGTGGCATAGCTTTTTAACTCAAGATTTTTTACAGAGTTATAAGTATGCTAATAAATGGGTAGATTTATTTAAACATGATACTAAGAATATTTCTTTGCATCCTGTTTTTTATTTAAAAGGAAAGAACTACTTATTAGAGAGCTTATTTTTTATAAAGCATTATGATAAGTTTAAAGAAGAGCTTTCTGCTTTTGAAGAGGAAATTGAGGAGAAAAGTATTCCGCAAAATAGCAATACTGAAATCTTAACTTTTCTATACTATTATGCTAACAAATTACACTTACACTTCTTAGAAGGCAACTTCTCTGAAGGTGAATACCTAGTAGATATTATTAATGATAAAATAGATGAGTACAAAGACCGTTTAGATACGCATCATATTGTAGTTTTTTACTACAAAATTGCTTGTTTGTACTTTGGTATGGGTAAAAACAAAGAGTGTATTTTGTATTTAAATAAAATAATTAAACCTAAAAATATTCAAGTAGCTAACGATCTACAGTGCTTTGCCAGAGTACTTTCTTTAATTGCTCATTACGAGTGTGGCTTAGATTATGATTTAGAGCGACAGTTTAAAGATACCTATCGTTTTTTACTTAAAATGGAAAATTTACAAGAGGTTCAAAAAGAGTTTATTTCTTCTATAAAAGCGTTGGGAGATGTGTTTCCGCATCAAATAAAAAAGGAGTTAAAAAAAGTACACAGTCGCCTTAAGGTTTATGAGAATCATCCTTATGAAAAAAGAGCTTTTTTATATTTAGATATTCTTTCGTGGCTTGAAAGTAAGATTGAAAATAAACCTGTTGCTCAAATTATTAAAGAGAAATTTGTTAGTTCTCAAAAGTGTTGAGATTGAAAATAAACATCTCCAAAACAAAGTGTAAAAGTTCTAAAATCAACCTTACAAATTAATTTTATTACAATAGTAATTATCCACTACCTCTAACTAGGGGTACTTACTAAAACTTTAGAGAAATTGTCTCTTATATATATTAGTTTAGAACTATCTATTTTAGGAAAATTATAATTAATACTTTCCAAATAATCTATAAAATTTTCATCGATAGAGTAATTATAATTATCCTTAATAAAACTTGTAAAGTATGATGGCCAGATATAATTTCCATCTGTATAATAACAATCAGGAGATATAAACTTTCCTTTCTTGTCAATAAAATACCCCATCCAAGCAATTACTACCTCTCCTTTTTCTAAATATTTTATTATTCTTTCTCTTTTCTTTGGTATTCCTATCTTTAATTCTTCAGAATAAGTAGTTTGCTCAAATACTTTCTCATTAAACTCTTTATCAAAACCAACAAAATGAACTTTCTTCCTAAATGTAGTCATAAGCAATTTAAAAATACTTTACCTTATTACTCTAGGGTTCAATATATACTACTATACATTTTTAACCTTATAATAAACAGCTCCTAAAACAACTGCTCTTTTTTCACTTGCTGATATTCTTCTACAATTGCTTCTAAAACTTCTTTTGCTGGTTTAATTTCATGAATAAGCCCTGCTACTTGACCTATTTCAAGTTCTCCATCATCTAGGTTTCCTTCAAACATACCTCTCTTAGCACGTGCACGTCCTAACAATTCTTTTAATTGTTCTATCGTTGGGTTTTGTTGATATAGTTCTTGAACTTCTTGAAAGAATTTGTTTTTTACTAAACGTACAGGTGCGAGTTCTTTTAACGTTAGTTGTGTACCTCCATCTTTTACTTCAACAATTGTTTTTTTGAAGTTGTCATGTGCTGAAGATTCTACAGTAGCTGCAAAACGGCTTCCAATTTGTACTCCGTCTGCTCCCAACACCATTGCTGCTAACATTCCTCTACCTGAACCTATTCCTCCTGCTGCAATTACTGGAATTTTAACTTGTTCTTTTACCATAGGAATTAACGTAAACGTAGTAGTTTCTTCACGTCCGTTATGACCTCCAGCTTCAAACCCTTCACATACTACAGCATCTACTCCAGCTGCTTCTGCTTTTAAGGCAAATTTTACTGAACTTACCACATGAACTACTGTAATTCCTTTTTCCTTTAAAAAAGAGGTCCATGTTTTTGGATTACCTGCAGAAGTAAACACGATTTTTACTCCTTCTTCAACGATAATATCCATGATTTTTTCTATATCAGGATACAACATTGGCACATTTACCCCGAAAGGTTTATCTGTTGCTTTTTTACATTTTTGAATGTGTTCACGAAGTACTTCTGGATACATAGATCCTGCTCCAATTAATCCTAATCCACCTGCATTTGACACTGCAGAAGCTAACTTCCAGCCACTTACCCAAATCATTCCACCTTGAACGATTGGATATTGTATATTAAATAGTTTGGTAATTCTGTTTTGCATAGCGTAAATGTACAATCATTAGCTAGGAAGCACAAAAAAACCTCGAAAAAATCGAGGTTGTATGTTTATGTTTTTATGTTTGAAAAAGTAATAAGTTTTAATCTATTACTCTTGTCGTAAAATTCAACGCAATGCTATATTTAGATGGTATTTTTCTATTCATTTCCACCGCTGGCTTCCACCCTTTTATAGATTCAAAAAAATCAATTATCTCGCTCCTTAATTTATTTGGAATATTATTAACCACCCATACGTCTTTGATACTTCCATCTACATCAATAGTAAAATTTACATAGATAATGGTGTTAATAGCATAACTTACATTATCTATTAAATAGCTCATCTTTGAATTAAAATCTTCTTTTCCCTTTTTAAAAGTAGGTTTTATAAACTTTGTATAAGTATCGTCCTTAAGTTCTTCTCCTTTTTCATTGAATAGTATATACCTTTCTATATCTCCATTTATATCGTAATAAAATTTTGCTGCTAGGTTACCATTGTAATGATAATACTTCCACAACCCTGATGGGACTCCTTTTTTATGGAAACCCGTATAATTTCTATTACCATTGTCAAATAATGTAAGTACTTTTCCTTCTAATTCTCCCTCAGCATCATAAAAAGCCCTTTTAGATATTTTTCCATTTCGGTGGAACACAAGATATTTTCCTACATAACTGCTTCCTCTATTATTTTTTGAAAACCCCTTCTTGAAAATTTTTCCGTCTCTATAATAAAGTATCTTTTCCCAAAGAGCTCCTTTTTTTACACTAGTTTCAATATATTTAGCATCGTTTTTGTTTGAAGTTATTCTAAACTTTCTATCTAAATAATTAGAAATAGAATCTTTTTGTGAGTATCCATTAATACTAATGAATACTATAAATAATAACAATGTTTTTTTCATAGCTTTACTCTTCTTCTTAAGAAATTACACCAGAACCTAATAGCTCTTCATTTTTATACCAAGCAACAAACTGCCCTTCTTGAATAGCTGATTGTGGATTTTCAAACGCTACATAAACTCCTTTGTCTACTTTATACAACGTAGCTTTTTCTAATGGTTGTCGGTAACGAATACGTGCTTCTACTTCCATAGATTCACCTGTTTGTAAAGCTAAATCTTCACGTACCCAGTGCAATTCTTCATTTGATACAAATAATACACTTCTATACAATCCTTGGTGATTTTTTCCTTCTCCAGTATAAATAATGTTGGTATCTACATCGGTTTCAATTACAAACAATGGTTCTTTGGTTCCTCCAACCGCTAACCCTTTACGCTGACCTTTTGTAAAATAATGTGCCCCTTGATGTTTTCCTACTACTTTTCCATCCTCTTTATTATAAGAGAACTTCGTTGAAAAATATTCCAATTCTGCCTCTTTATTCTCAAATTCTGGAATTGAACGATTGTACTGCTCAAATTCATCTGGAATTCGGACAATATCTCCTTCTTTCGGTTGTAGTTTTTGTTGTAAAAAGTCTGGAAGTCTTACTTTTCCTATAAAACACAATCCTTGACTATCTTTTTTATCGGCTGTAATTAAATCTGCTTCTTTTGCTATTTCACGAACTTCTGGTTTTGTCAATTCCCCAATAGGGAACAATGCTTTCGATAATTGTTCTTGTGATAATTGACATAAAAAGTATGATTGATCTTTATTAGTGTCTTTTCCTGCTAATAACTTGTATACAGGTTTTCCATCAATAATTTCTTCTGATTTTCTACAGTAATGTCCTGTAGCTACATAATCAGCTCCTAAACTTAATGCGATGTCCATAAACACATCGAACTTAATTTCACGATTACATAATACATCAGGGTTAGGTGTACGACCTTTTTCATATTCGTTAAACATATAGTCAACGATACGTTCTTTGTATTGTTCGCTTAAATCAACTGTTTGAAAAGGAATTCCTAATTTTTCTGCAACAATCATAGCGTCGTTGCTATCTTCTAACCACGGACATTCATTAGAAATGGTTACTGAGTCATCGTGCCAGTTTTTCATAAACAGACCAATAACCTCATATCCTTGTTCTTTTAGTAAATACGCAGTTACACTACTATCTACACCTCCTGAAAGTCCTACTACTACTCTTTTCATTTTTTACTTTTGAAGCTGCAAATTTACGAAATAATAAACGTTTTCTATTATGGAAATAATTGATGACTTCATTGTAAAAATTGATGGACAGTGATATGTCTTAGTTTCTTACCTTCTCTTAGAATATTTTTAAATTAACCAGTCAGAAAGTAAAACTCTTATTCTCCACTGAGTTACTTTATAAAAGAAATAAATTTATCTTTATACTCTCTATATCTATAGATTAGTTTTTAGGTATTGAATGTACAGCTCTTTTTCTCTTATCGGTAACAACTTCTCCATCCATGTAAAATTGCCATTTACCGTCTCTTTTACCGTTTTTATACATTCCTTTTTCTTTTAAATCACCTTTTAAGTCGTAATACCTTCCTTCTCCTTCTAGTTTTCCGTCAACATAATATACTTCTTCAATCATTACTCCCGTTTCAGTAAAAATCTTAGAAAGTCCATTTTTCTTACCATTTTTATAGACGCTTTCCTCCGTTAATTTACCATTTCTATAGTAGTTTTTTAAAACTCCATCTAGTTTACCATCAGTATATTCTTCTTCTGAAAAAAGCTTTCCATCTGAAAAATAATACGTCCACTTACCTACTCTCTTTCTTCCTTTCATCCATCCTTTTGTTTTTACTTTTCCTTTTGGTGTAAAAAACTGTACAAAAGCACTATCTGATTTTGCTGAAAAGTCTTTAGACATAGAAGGTACCCCATAAGAATTAGGCTCATAAAAATTAAATGTTCCAACTTCTTTCCCATTTTTAAATTCGCCTGAGTATCTTATTCTATTTTTATTGTCGTCGTAATACTTTTTCCACACCCCATGTCTCTTACCATTTGCATCAAACTGATTAATTTTTTGTGCTTGTGCAGCCGTTGTAAAAAAGACTGCTAATAAAAGTGCCGTTGAAAATATCCTTTTTATATTTATCATGCTATAATTTCTTTTACATTTCAAATTTACATAAACCATACCAATATGAGTGTTGATTTTTTAATTTCTGTGTTAGAAAATGTTGATAATGCTGCTAAAGTAAACAGAGATAATGCTTCAAATATTGTGTTAGCACAACCTGAATTGATAAAATATTTGATTGATATCACTTTTGATGTTGATAATAAACTATCTATTAAAGCTGCTTGGGTATTGGAATGGATTTGTACGCACAAAGGGGTTGAGTATATTCTTCCTTATTTAAGTGTTTTTACAAAAAATATATCTAGCGTACATTTTGACAGTGCTGTAAGACCATGTGCTAAAATTTGTGAGCATTTAGCAACTGCTTTTTCCTCAAAAACAACCAATGGTATAAAAGAACAGTTAACAGAAACTGATATCGATTTAATTATAGAAACTGGATTTGATTGGTTAATTACCGACCAAAAAATAGCAGTGAAAGCCTACACCATGAGCACTTTATTTTTATTTGGTTTACAAAAAGATTGGGTACATCCTGAGTTAGAACATATAATTCGTACTAAGATAATTCATGAAAGTAAAGGTTGTAAAGCTAGAGGTAAGAAAATATTGGAATTGATAGAGAAGCATAAAAACCAAAAACAATTATAAAACCTCAGAAGAAAAATCTTCTGAGGCTCTTTTATTATTTTACAAACAACTAAATAGTTGTAGCTTATTTTATTACCAAGCCCATCCTTTAGTAGATGAAACTTTATCGTTCCAAGATTTTCTCCAGAACCACCAGCCTGACATAGTATACCATTTAAGGTTAGCTATTCCAAAACCTGTGTATCCTGTTCCTTGATAGAATCCTATTACTTTTCCTCCATAACAAGAATGTTGGTATAAGTATACTACGGCCTTTCTATATGAAGGTTTTGTTACAATTAAAGAAGATAACTGATCGTTATAACCACTTCCTACCCAATGATCTCTATAATAATAGCGGTTCATTCTACTCATTCCGCTCATATAAGTGTTATAATAAGCGTGTTTATAGAAGTAAAATCTTCCTGACCCATACACGTCATAGCTATCACATTTAGCAGCTCTACCTTCAGTACCTACTTGATCGCCAGGAAAATTTCCAGCTACTTTCGCTCCATATTCTTGTAAGTCTTCTCCATTATCAAAAACCTTAACTTGAATATCAGTACTTCCTTCTTTTGGGTTATCAAAGAATAATGATTTTGGTGCTCTTTCTTCATCTCCAAAGATTTCTTGAGCAAGCTCAACATCTCCATCAGCTTTCAGTACTTCTCCACTTTCTTCATCATATACATAAGCTACTTTAAACTGCTTACCATAATAATCGTACGTATGATTAATAGTTACTGTACTTTCTTTTGCTAATTGTACTTCTTCTTTGTTCGATTCATTTTCAATTACATCTTCACTTTGACAGCTGAAAAGCAATGTAAAGCACATCACAGCCATCCATAAAAAATTTTGTTTTTTCATTTTTTCTTATTTTTTGAAACTCCCAGTATTTACTAAGAGTTTATTAGTTTGATTAGTTAGTTATTTAATTTTTTACAGGTATTAAAACCTCTCCGTTTTTAAAACGTGAATAATCTACAACGTATTTACCTGCTTGCAAAGTAATATTAGTTTTACCCAATTCTGCTACTATATCTTCTCTAAGAGAAACGTTTTCTGAAATGATAAAATCTTCTTCTTCTAAACTTCTTGAAAACACCAATCGTAATGATTCACCTTCATTTCTGAACGCTATCACACCATTATCTTCATCATTGTTTCCTTCCATAAGTTTTGAGAAAATTTCTTTTACTTCATCTGATAAGCCTGAACTTGCATTTCCATATACAAGTATGTCTCCATAATCGTTTTTAAAACACACTCCTGGTCCTGTAGTACAAGTTCCTCTACTAAAACGCCAATCCATAACATATACCCATGGTGCATAATAGGCTCGAGCTTGTTTTACCTCTAAATTTGTGTTGTTTAACAATTCGTTTGCAGTGTCTTCTTTTTGACATGCTTGTAGCATCATAAGGACGATGCCTACAATTACAAAGTTTTGTAGTCGTTTCATAAAATAATAGTTTTCGGGGTTAATTATGAACTCAAATATACACGAACACCACAGCTTAACTATCAGGGGAATTGTTGTTTATACCACAGGAAAAACACCCTTAAAATAAATCTTATGTACTGAACATTTGCTAAAGTTTGTGGGTATTTCAATTTATACCCTCTATAAATCAAGTGTTTATTCCTTTTAAAAATACAGTCGTTAACCTAAAGACCTTCTTCTCTTTCGGTTATAGTTTTGCCAACATTATAAATCAAAATAAAAAATTATGTTGAAAAAAATTTTAAAGTTAAGTGGTGTTCAAAAACTAAACAGTTTAACTCAAAAAGAAATCTCAGGAGGAGGTTCTTTTGGTGGTTATTTAGATGGAGTAGACACAACAACAGATCCTGACAGATTTCCTTCTGATCCAGTAACATCAAATTGGAAGTGGAGGTGTCATAACCAAACTAGTAACGGTAATACACCTACCTTTTTTTATTCTTACACAGATTTAAGCTATCGTGGTTACATTTGTTATCCTTTATAACTAGATAAGAATTATAAAAGCAAACCTAACTGCTTGCTTTTATTTATTTAATACCCTTTAAGTTCGTAGGTTTTCTATATCCTTGAAAAGGTTGCTTGAGTAACTCTTTTAGGCTTGAATTTTTTACCTCATCAGGAAATGTATCTACTCCGTAGACTATTTTTTCTCTATCTAATTCCATATAAGTCCCTAATAATCGATCCCAAATAGAAAAGATGTTTCCGTAGTTGGAATCAGTATAAGGTAATAAATTATGATGATGTACTTTATGCATATCAGGTGAAACAATAACATAACTTAATACTTTATCCAATTTTTTAGGCATTTTTATATTGGCATGAGTTAGTTGTGTAAACACTAACGACATAGACTGATATAACATTATTATACCTATAGGTGTTCCTACTAAAAAAACACCTAGTAATGTAAATGTAAAACGAATAACGCTTTCTATTGGATGATGTCTGTTTGCTGTTGTGGTATCTACTTTATGATCAGAATGGTGTACTAAATGCACCATCCATAAAGGTTTCACTTTATGCTCTACTAAATGTGCTAAATAAGCTCCGAAAAAGTCTAAAAACAACACTCCTAACAATACATACAACCATAATGGCATTTCAGGAAGCCAGTTAATCAATCCAAAATCATTTGCTTGTACCCAGTCCGCTGTTTTAAGCAATACAAAAGCCAGAGTAAAGTTGATAATTACCGTGGTAGCAGTAAAAAACAAGTTAGGCCATGCGTGTTTCCACTTATTGTATTTAAAACTAAATAAAGGCACAGCTCCTTCTAACAACCAGAAAAAAGTTATTCCTCCAACTAAAATAATACTTCTATGACTAGAAGGAATATTTTCAAAATAATGTATAAGGGTTTCCAATGTGTAATATTTTTTCTAAAAATAGAAAAAATATCTATAACAGCTTATTTTTTAGAACTTCCCGATTGTGGTAGACGTTTTTTCAATTCCTCTACTATTCTATAAGTAGCAGGACAAACCTCTGTATTTTTAATCGTTAAATCTGCTATTTGGATAAACTTTTTTCGATTCGTATGTGGATATTCTGAACAAGCTTTTGGACGAACATCATAAATAAAACAAGTATTATCAGACTCGTCTAAAAAAGTACATGGAGCTGATTGTAAGACCATAAAATTATCTTCATCTCGCTGTAAATACTGATTTGTAAAATCAACCACCTTCATTTTTAAGTGTTTTGCTATACGCTCTATATCTTTTTCGGTAAAAATTGGTGAAGTTGTTTTACAACAGTTTGCACATTCTAAACAATCCGTACGTTCAAATTCTTCCTCATGCAACTCTTGCATTAGTAAATCTAAGCGTTTAGGTGTTCTTTTCTTTAATCGTTGAAAATACTTCTTATTTTCTTGTAAAGCGTCTTTGGCTAATTTTGGTAAGTTTTCAAGGTCTTTATCCATGGTGCAAAGGTACAAAAGCATCAACTAAGTATGCTATAATCATGAATCAAAAAATCATCCTTAAAATGGTGGGAAGAAAAAATTAAAAACACTAATTTTGTGCGATAATCAAAAAGAACCAATGAATATTCAATCGTTAATAGAAACGAAAGTAAAAGAAGGATTTTTAGCCTTGTATGATGTAGAAATTCCTAGTGTAGAATTTCAAGCAACCCGTAAAGATTTTGAAGGAGACATTACTGTTGTTGTCTTCCCTTTACTACGGTACAAAAAAGGAAATCCGGTTCAAATTGGTGAAGATTTAGGTAAATATATAGTTGAAAACATCAACGAAGTTACCAGTTACAATGTTGTAAAAGGTTTTTTAAACTTAGTCGTTGACGATTCTTTTTATGTAAACTTTTTTAATGAAATTGCAGCAGATGCAAGGTATGGTTTTGTAAAAGAAGACGAAACAGATGCTCGAATGGTAGAGTATTCTTCTCCAAACACCAACAAACCTTTGCACTTAGGACATGTTCGTAATGTATTATTAGGATATTCTGTTGCTGAAATTTTAAAAGCTGCAGGGCATAAAGTTTACAAAACACAAATTATCAACGATCGTGGTATCCATATTTGTAAGTCGATGTTGGCTTGGAAAAAATTTGGAGAAGGCGAAACTCCTGAATCAACTGGATTGAAAGGAGATAAACTGGTTGGTAATTACTACGTAAAGTTTGATCAAGAGTATAAGAAAGAAATTTCTGAATTAGTTTCAAAAGGAATTTCTGAAGATGATGCTAAAAAACAAGCTCCATTATTTTTAGAAGCACAAGAAATGCTTCGTAAATGGGAAGCTGGTGATAAGCAAGTTGTAGCCCTTTGGGAAATGATGAACGGATGGGTATATAAAGGGTTCGATGTTACTTATGAAAACATCGGAGTTAACTTTGACAAATTATACTACGAAAGTAACACCTACTTATTAGGAAAAGATATAATTGAAGAAGGATTACAAAATGGAGTTTTCTACACAAAAGAAGATGGTTCTGTTTGGTGTGATTTAACTGACGAAGGACTAGACGAAAAACTAGTATTACGTTCGGATGGAACTGCGGTGTACATGACGCAAGATATTGGTACTGCTATCCAACGTTCTAAAGATTTTCCTGATGTAAACGGAATGGTATATACCGTAGGTAACGAACAAGATTATCACTTTAAAGTGTTGTTCTTAATCTTACAAAAACTAGGATATTCTTGGGCTAAACAATTATTCCATTTAAGTTATGGAATGGTAGATTTACCTTCTGGAAAAATGAAATCTCGTGAAGGAACTGTAGTAGATGCTGATGATTTAATGGACGAAATGACCAATACAGCTCGTGAAATTTCACAAGAGTTAGGTAAGTTAGAAGGGTATTCTACTGAGGAAAAAGAGGAATTATATAAAATTATCGGATTAGGAGCTTTAAAATACTTCATTTTAAAGGTAGATCCTAAAAAGAGAATTTTGTTTGACCCACAAGCATCCGTAGACTTCCAAGGAAATACAGGTCCGTTTGTACAATATACTTATGCAAGAATTCAATCCATCTTACGTAAAGCTGATTTCGATTATTCTTCTTCGGTATCAGTAGAATTACACGAGAAAGAAAAAGAATTAATCAAGCAATTAGAATTGTACCCTGAAGTAATTCAACAAGCAGCGAGTAACTATTCTCCTGCTGTGATTGCTAATTACACCTATGATTTGGTAAAAGAGTTTAACTCATTCTACCAAAACGTATCCATTTTAGGAGAAGAAAATCAAAATAAAAAAATATTTAGAGTTCAGTTATCTAAAAAAGTAGCTGACACCATAAAATCTGCATTCAAATTATTAGGAATTCAGGTTCCTGAAAGAATGTAATAAATTAACAAACAACAAGTAAAAGTAAACAACATGAAATACGACGTACTAATAATCGGAAGTGGTCCTGGAGGTTATGTAACTGCAATTAGAGCATCTCAATTAGGATTTAAAACCGCTGTAGTTGAAAAAGAAAACTTAGGTGGAATTTGCTTAAACTGGGGATGTATTCCCACCAAAGCATTATTAAAATCTGCTCAAGTTTATGATTATTTAAAACATGTTGATGAATACGGTTTAAAAGCAGAAGCAATCGATAAAGATTTTGAAGCGGTTATTAAACGTAGTCGTGGTGTTGCTGAAGGAATGAGCAAAGGTGTTCAGTTCTTAATGAAGAAAAATAAAATAGACATCATCGATGGTTTTGGAAAGGTAAAAGCTGGTAAAAAAGTTGATGTTACTGATAAAGATGGTAAAGTAACTGAGTATTCAGCTGACCATATCATTATTGCAACTGGAGCTCGTTCACGTGAGTTACCAAGTTTACCTCAAGACGGTAAAAAAGTTATCGGATATCGTGAGGCTATGAGCTTACCTAAACAACCAAAATCAATGATTGTTGTAGGTTCTGGTGCTATTGGAGTTGAGTTTGCTCACTTCTATAACTCAATGGGAACTGACGTTACTGTTGTTGAGTTTATGCCAACAATTGTTCCTGTAGAAGATAAAGATGTTTCTAAACAAATGGAGCGTTCTTTCAAAAAAGCTGGAATTAAAGTAATGACTAGTTCTTCTGTAGAAGCTGTTGATACTTCTGGGGATGGAGTAAAAGCTACCGTTAAAACTAAAAAAGGAGAAGAAATTTTAGAAGCAGACATCGTATTATCAGCTGTTGGTATTAAAACCAATATTGAAAACATCGGTTTAGAAGATGTGGGTATTATTACTGATAGAGATAAAATCTTAGTAAACGATTGGTATCAAACTAACATTCCTGGTTATTATGCTATTGGTGATGTAACTCCTGGTCCTGCTCTTGCTCACGTTGCTTCTGCAGAAGGAATTACCTGTGTTGAAAAAATTGCTGGTCTGCATACTGAAACTATCGACTATGGAAACATTCCTGGTTGTACCTATGCTACTCCTGAGATTGCTTCTGTTGGTTTAACTGAAGAGCAAGCAAAGGAAAAAGGTTACGAATTAAAAGTTGGAAAATTCCCATTCTCTGCTTCAGGTAAAGCTAAAGCTGCTGGAACTCCTGACGGATTTGTAAAAGTTATTTTTGATGCTAAATATGGTGAATGGTTAGGATGCCATATGATTGGTGCTGGTGTAACTGACATGATTGCTGAAGCTGTTTTAGGTCGTAAATTAGAAACTACTGGTCATGAAGTATTAAAAGCAATTCACCCTCACCCAACCATGAGTGAAGCGGTTATGGAAGCTGTTGCAGATGCTTATGATGAAGTAATTCATTTATAAAATTTACAAACTTTATATAAATTATAACCTCGTCTTTTTTGACGAGGTTTTTTTATATTTGAATATGAAAAAAATACTCTCAATATTCGTTTTATTATGCTGTTTTTATTCTTGTAAAACAGAAGAAAAGAAAACACCCGTAAATCCATTAACGGTTCCTTTTAGTGAACGTCCAACTCCACAACTTCCAAATAACAACAATAATTCTGTTAATATTATTGGAGGAGCGCATTATATATGCCCTAAAAAGTGTGAAGGAGGTACTTCAAGTGTTCAAGGTACTTCTTGCCCTGTTTGTAAAACTCCTCTTGCTCATAACCAAGGATTTCACAATACACAAAATAAAACTTCCAACTCTCCAATATCAACTCCTGTAACACAGACTACTTCTGGACCTAATGCTGCTGGACAATATCACTATACCTGTACCAACGGTTGTGCTGGAGGGGCAGATACTACTGGAAAGTGTAACAGTTGTAACGGAGATTTAGCGCATAATGCTGCTTTTCATAATTAAAAAAGTACGTAATTCCCTTATTCTTATTACGGTTTTTAATCAAGTTTCTTGACTTCTATAATATAAATTTGTTTCACAATAAAAATTTACACTTATGTTAAGAAATATTTTAAAAGTAGGAACTATTTTAAAGAAAGAAGAGCAAAAATCAGTAAAAGGAGGAAATGACATGAAAGAATGTTCTTTAGGAGATCGTTGTCCTAATGGATCTCAATTTCCTTCTGAATGCCTTCCAGCTGCTGACTTTTGTTGCGTTAATGGTTTTTATGAAATATGTAGTTAATAGTAAACCTTATAACACAAAGAGCTATTAATTTAGTTAAAGTTTCGAAAAAGGATTATTAGAGAACATATAAAAGTTCGTAAACCTCACCTAATTGGTGAGGTTTGTTTTTAAAATACGTAATTACCTTACATTTATTACGGTTTTTCTAAAGTTTACTTTTGACTTAATACATAAATTTATAACAACTTTAAAATTTATGATTATGTTAAAAAATATTTCAAACATTGGGCTTGTCTTAAAAGTATCTGAGCAAAAATCTATTACTGGTGGAATTACTAGCATATGCCCTAGAGAAGGTTTGGCCTGTAACAGCCAATACCCTTCTCCTGTACACTGTATTACTGATGTTCCATATTGCTGTGTTGATGGCTACTTTGAAAAGTGCTACTAAACTCATGAAATATAAATACTTATAAACCTCATCAATAAATGGTGAGGTTTTTTACACAGTACTAAAAACAGATAATTTACCGTAAAACGGTAAAAAATAACATAAATTCAATAAAAATGTTATTTTATTGAGTTTACGGCACAATAATTGTTGTTAAGAAAACTTTAACACAATTCGCTATACTATGAAAAACTATCTACAAAACAGTTTTACATTGAGGGGACAATTGTTATAGAAAAAGAAAAAACTCGAAGCTGCTAACTTCGAGTTTTATTTTATAAAATATTAGACAATAATTTTATCTAATTAACTTCTTGTATTTAATTCGCTTAGGCATTAAATCACCTCCTAAACGTTTCTTCTTATTCTCTTCATAATCAGAGAAAGAACCTTCAAAGAAATACACTTGACTATCTCCTTCAAAGGCTAAGATGTGTGTACAAATACGGTCTAAGAACCATCTATCGTGCGAAATTACTACAGCACAACCTGCAAAATTCTCCAAACCTTCTTCTAAAGCTCGTAGCGTATTTACATCTAAATCGTTAGTAGGCTCATCTAATAACAATACGTTACCTTCTTCTTTTAGAGTCATTGCTAAATGTAAACGGTTACGTTCTCCTCCTGATAAAGTAGCTACTTTTTTGTTTTGCTCACTTCCTGAAAAGTTAAAGCGACTTAGATAAGCTCTCGAATTTACTTGCTTACCTCCCATCATCACTAAATCCTGACCTTCTGAAAAGTTCCCCCAAATAGATTTTTCAGGATCTATGTTTGAATGTGATTGGTCTACGTAAGCAATTTTAGCTGTCTCCCCTACTTTAAAACTTCCAGCATCAGGAGTTTCTTCTCCCATAATCATTCTGAAAATAGTGGTTTTACCTGCTCCGTTTGGACCAATAATTCCTACAATTCCTGCTTGTGGTAAATTAAATTCTAAGTTTTCATATAATAACTTATCTCCATAAGCTTTAGAAACACCTGTAGCTTCTATTACATTCGTTCCTAAACGTGGACCATTTGGAATATAGATTTCTAATTTTTCTTCCGTTTGCTTTTGGTCTTGACTCATTAACTTCTCATAGTTCTTCAAACGTGCTTTTTGCTTTGTTTGACGACCTTTTGCTCCTTGACGTACCCATTCTAACTCTCGTTCTAATGTTTTTTGACGTTTAGATGCTGTTTTACTTTCTTGAGCCAAACGTTTTGACTTCTGGTCTAACCAAGATGAATAATTTCCTTTCCAAGGGATACCTTCTCCTCTATCTAACTCTAAAATCCATCCTGCAACATTATCTAAGAAATAACGGTCGTGCGTTACTGCAATTACAGTTCCTTTATATTGTGCTAAATGGTGCTCTAACCAATGCACAGATTCTGCATCTAAATGGTTGGTAGGCTCATCTAACAATAAAATTTCTGGTTCTTGTAATAATAAACGACATAAGGCTACACGACGACGCTCTCCTCCTGATAATACTCCTATTTTTTTATCACCTTCAGGCGTACGTAACGCATCCATGGCAATTTCTAACTTAGTATCTAGCTCCCAAGCATTAGATGCATCAATTTTATCTTGTAGTTCAGCTTGACGATCCATTAATTTTTGCATCTTATCTGCATCAGAATACACTTCCTCTAAACCAAACATGTCGTTTATCTTGTTGTATTCATCTAAAATAGCAACAGTTTCTGCTGCTCCTTCTTTAACAACTTCTAAAACAGTTTTGTTTTCATCTAACTGTGGCTCTTGTTCTAAATAGCCAACCTTATAACCTGGCGAAAATGTAACATCTCCTTGGTAATTTTTTTCTACTCCTGCTATAATTTTTAATAAGGTAGATTTACCCGAACCGTTTAAACCTAAAATACCAATTTTAGCTCCATAAAAGAAACTTAAATAAATATCTTTTAAAACTTGTTTTCCTGTACTTTGGTAGGTCTTAGAGACCTTATTCATTGAAAAAATGACTTTTTTATCGTCGCTCATTTCTTTATTTTTTTCTTTAATTAAACTCTTCCTTTTAAGGCATTAAATACCCATGCATTTGCAAAAAAACCTAAACCAACAGCTCCAAAGCCATATCCAGCTATTTCATCATACTTAAATACTGCTAAACATATAAGTAAAATCCCCATTAATACCATTATAAGCGTTGCCCAACCTAGGACAGTGTTTTTGTTCATTGCCATAATTTACTTTTTTCAAAAAAATGTGAGCTACAAATATCGGTAATTATTTAGACTTATTCACTGTAGTTGTGTGCATAAAAAAAGTCTTGCATTGGCAAGACTTTTTTAGTGATTTTAAATTTATGTATAAACTAAAGTTCAGCAGCTAACCTACTTCCTTGATTTATGGCTCTCTTTGCGTCTAATTCTGCTGCAACATCTGCTCCTCCAATTACATGTACTTTCATTCCTTTAGCTTCTAATGGTTCTAATAATTCTTTAAACGGAATTTGACCTGCACAAATAATTACATTATCTACTGGTAATACTTTTTGTTCTTCATTTTGAACATAATGCAAACCTTCGTCATCTATTTTTGTGTACTGTACCTCATTAATAAACTGTACTTTTTTTCTTTTTAATACTGAACGATGAATCCATCCTGTAGTTTTTCCTAAATTTCCTCCAAACTTCCCTGAACTACGCTTGAACATAAATATTTCTCTAGGTGAAGGATGAATTTTTGGAGCAATTCCTTCAATTCCTGCACGTGCTTCTAATGTTTTATCTATTCCCCATTCTTCTAACCAAGCATCTACATTTAAAGAAGTACTCTCTCCCTCGTGAGCTAAGTATTCTGAAACATCAAAACCAATTCCTCCTGCTCCAATAACCGCAACACGTTTACCAACGGGTTTCTTTAATTTTACAACATCTATATAACTCAATACTTTTTCGTGCTCTACACCTTCTATTCTTGGAGTTCTTGGCGTAATTCCTGTTGCTAAAACAACCTCATCAAAATTACCATTGTATAAATCTTCTGCAGAAACTCTTGTGTTTAACTTTACATTTACGTTGTGTAATTCTAGCTGCTTATTAAAGTAACGGATGGTTTCATAAAACTCTTCTTTTCCTGGAATCTGTTTTGCAATATTGAATTGCCCTCCTGTTTCTTTATCTGCATCAAATAAGGTTACATCATGTCCTCTTTGTGCTGCTACTGTTGAAGCTGCTAATCCTGCTGGTCCTGCACCTACAACTGCTATTTTTTTCTTTTTTGATGTTGGATTATAGTTTAGCTCTGTTTCATGGCATGCTCTTGGGTTTACTAAACAGCTTGCCACTTTTTTCTGAAAAGCATGGTCTAAACAAGCTTGATTACAAGCTATACAAGTGTTTATTTCGTCTACTCTTTCTTCTTTCGCTTTATTTACCCATTCAGGATCAGCTAAAAACGGACGTGCCATTGAAATCATATCTGCATGTCCTTCTGCTAATACTTTCTCAGCAGTATCAGGCATATTAATTCTGTTAGAAGTAACTAACGGAATAGATAATTCTTCTTTCATTTTTTTAGTTACCCAAGTAAACGCTGCCCTAGGTACTGAAGTTGCAATAGTAGGTATTCGTGCTTCATGCCAACCAATACCTGTATTGATAATAGTAGCTCCAGCTTTTTCTATTTCTTTTCCTAGTTGTACCACTTCTTCCCAAGAACTTCCTTGCTCTACCAAATCTAGCATTGATAAACGATAGATAATGATAAAATGCTCACCAACTACTTCTCTAATTTTTCGAACTAACTCTACTGCTAAACGAATTCTGTTTTCATATTTCCCTCCATAATCATCGGTTCGTTTATTTGTTCTTGTTACTATAAACTGATTGATTAAATATCCTTCAGACCCCATGATTTCTACGCCATCATATCCTGCTTCTTGTGATAACTTAGCACAGTTAACAAAATCTTTTACTGTTCTTCGTATTCCTGATTGCTTTAATGCAAACGGTTTAAAAGGAGTTATTGGTGATTTTATTTTTGAAGGAGCTACGTTAAATGGATGATATCCATAACGACCTGAATGTAAAATTTGCATACATATTTTACCTCCTTCTTTATGAACTGCTTCTGTAATTACTTTGTGTTCACGGGCATGTTTTTTTGTGCTCATACGAGCAGAAAAAGGCGCTGTCCACCCTTGAATATTAGGAGCAATCCCTCCTGTAACAATCAAACCTACTCCTCCACGCGCACGTTCTGCATAATAAGCAGCAATACGTTCAATTCCATTTTTTTCTTCTTCTAAACCAGTATGCATAGAGCCCATTAATACTCGATTTTTTAAAGTAGTAAAACCTAAGTCTAATGGCTCGAAAATATGTTTGTATTTCATTGTTTTATTTTTATAAAATATTATGCACGCATAACAAATTGCAAGATACATATTTTTATAATATGTTTTTCATATAAAAAAGACCTCACACTTATGTATAAGGTCTTTTAGAAATACTTACTTATTCTATTACCACCAAATGATTATAATTAAACCATTTGAACATATTATAATTATAATAATTCTAACTTTAGTTCCATCATTTAGTTCAGCTTCAAACCTATAAACTGGTTGCCTTTCATACTCGTGCGGTACTTGTATTACATTACCATCCTTCATTCTATGCTCTGCTAAACCTATACCTGAAAATTCATCTTTTACAATACGGTAACTTTTTAAATCTTCTTTTTTAAGGTTTCCTTTTTCTAAAAATAGATCTAAGGTTGGTTTTGTAACACCTTCTGGATTCATTGGGTATTCATCCGCTCTAACTACTCCGTAGTCTTCATGGTAATCTAATCTTAAATCATCTGTGGACTTTGCAGCTTTAGCATCAATTGCTTCTGTCTGAGTTTCGTTTGGTAATACAGTTTCTTCATTTTGGCATGATGTAAATACCAGGAAAAAGATACTTACAAACATTAGGGTTTTTAAAGTTTTCATAAAATATTAGTTTGGGTTAATTAATTAGCCCAAATATATCTTACCTCTATTTAGAAACTTATAGGCAAAAGGTTATTTATTATATAAGGGAAACACCTTTATTTTATGAGGTGATTAGCCCTTTTTTAAACCATTTTTGGTTACATAAAAAAGAGAAAATCAAAAAAATTGTCTTTTTATTTTTATATTAATGAACTATTTTTAGTTTTTGAATCATTTCTGGAGAAAGAGAATTAGCATAAACCCCATAAGCATCAACTAAAACTCCTTTAACACCTGTTTTTGTTTGAATTGCATATACAACAGAGTTATCTCCTGTACTGCTCATTCCTTCAAATCGATATACTTCTACTACCTCAAAGAAATCTGGAGGAAAAATTTCTTTAGTATTTTTACTCTCTATTTCCTTTTCTCTCAGGTTAAAATCAAGAGTAAACCCTCTTTTTTGCAAGTCCTTTAATGCTTCTGAAAGTGTATCGTATGTATACATGACTTATATCTTTTCACTTTCTTAAAAGATACAATATTTAAACTAGATTTCCTATTTATTTAATAAATAAGCACAAAATTTACTGTCTTATTTTATCCAATAAACCACTAAGTTGTGTGGCTTCTTCTTCTGTTAAATTATCAATAAAATCTAAATGCAATTTATCATCTATTGTTTTTAAAAGCTTTTTTCCCTGTTGGGTAATACTTATATAAACCACTCTTCTATCATCTTCACATCTTTCACGGTCAATTAAGTTTTTCTCACATAATTTATCCATTAATCTTGTGGCGTTCGGAGCTCGTTCAATCATTCTATTCTTAATTGTTTGAACTTTTATTGCTTTTTTTGCTCCTCTTAAAATACGAAGAATATTAAATTGTTGTGGAGAAATACTGTACTGCTTAAAAAACTCATTTTCTTTACTGTTTATCCAGTTAGCAGTATATTTAATATTTATAAAAGCTTTGATTTTATTATTTGGAAATTTTGAATTGATGTCTTTTGAAATATCTCCCATTGTTTTGGTTATCGACTATTTAGCCATTAGCCGGTTTATATTATTTAATAAAAAAAGATTACCCTTTTAACTTTAAGTCTTGCATTAATTTGTTAAAAGTATCTGATGATGGTGTTAAGTACACTTCTTCATCAACAAATAGTGTTGGATATTTTACTTGACCTTCATACAATTCTTTAGTATGCTCCTTTGCTTCGTTATCAACAGAAACATCTTTGTATTCAAATGATACTTCTGCAGATTTTAGAAAGTTTTTATATGCAACTGTATGTGCATGTCCTTTTCTACCGTATAAAACTATCTTCATTTTAACCTCCTTATTTTGAGTACAAAAATACAAAACACACATTTATATACCAAGGAATATAAACTCTTTACAAATACTGAAAAGGAATTTTGTTTATGCTAAAACGTTTGAATATTCTGGCTTTTTATCAAAAACTGATTTAGCAAACGGACATAAAGGAAGGATTTTAATATTTTTACTCCTCGCAAACTCAACTGAAGCTGCTACTAACTTGTATCCGGCTCCTTTTCCTCTTAAACTATCTCCAACCTCGGTATGATCTATAATTAATTTATCTTTCCCTGCCCAAGTGTAAGTCATTAATGCATCCCTACTTCCATTAACTTCAATATAAAACTCTCCCTTACCTCCTTTGTCTTCTTGCTGTACCTTCATAATTATCCTTTAAACTCTACTTTTACATGCGTACCATCACAATATGGCTTATTATGAGAAGCTCCACACCTACAAAAAGCAGTTGTTTTACTTTTCTTTTCTGTACTACCATCTGGATTGGTTACATGCAAGGTTCCGTAGATTAATAAAGGGCCATTTTCTAAAGCTTCTACTTTAGTTTCTATATGAGCTGCTGCTTGATTACCTTCTCTTTTTGAAATGTATGATAAAGCTCCTGATGGACACTCTTCTACTTGTTTTTTAATTCTTTCTGTAGTTGCTCCATCCATATTAATCCATGGTCTATTTTGTGGATTAAAAACCTGTATCAAGCCTTTCCAACATTTTTTTGAGTGGATACATGTATTTGGTTTCCAAACTACAGTAATATCATCATTACTATATTTTTTTACAATTTCCTTTGCTTCTGACATAATATTAAATTTTATGTTTACACTGCTTTTTGGAAAGTTGTAACTGCTTCTTTAATTTTTTGATTAAACTCCTCATTTACAACCCTTCCGTCTTTAAAGTTATCATAAAATTTTGGTAAAGAAAAATCCGCTATGACATTTGCCCCCATGTGTGGAAAACCATTTTTTGCTATGGACATAGATGATGCTCCACCTCTACCTCCTGGGGAAGTTGATAATAGTAACATAGGTTTATTATGCCATACTTTCTGCTCAATACGCGACATCCAATCTATTATATTTTTAAAAGCTACTGTAAAATTTCCGTTATGTTCAGCTAACGATACCGCAATTCCATCAGCTTTTTTAATTTTATCCAGAAATTTCACTGCATTTTCTGGAATACCGCTTTCCGCTTCCTTATCAACTCCATAAATAGGCAATGGATAATCATTTAAGTCTAATACAGAAACCTCAACTTCCTTTAAAAAACCAGAAGCGTATATTACTAATTGTTTGTTTATTGATTTTTTACTATTACTCCCCGCAAAAGCGATTATACTCTTCATTTATGTTGTTATTTTTGAATCGATTTCAGTTTCTCCCTTCACCATTTTAGCTACTGGGCACTTACCTGCTATTTCTAATAATTTGACACGTTGCTCATCCGTAACTTCCTTTTCAAAAGAAATTTCTTCTACTAATGATTTTTTAATTCCTTCTGGAGTTAATTGTTCTTTTTGGCTGACATTTACTGTAACTCTTCCTAAATCCCACCCTTTTCTTTCTGCGTACATTCGCAGTGTTATTGATACACAACCGCCAATTGCAGTTAATAAATATTCTACTGGGGTTGGTCCGTTATCGTCTCCTCCTTTATCTAAAGGTTCATCAATAACGGCAAAATGATTTCTCATTTTACCTTCTGCTAAGTAATTTCGTTCAGTTAAAATAACTGTTGCTGCTGGATTATTGCTCATTATATTTTTTTACTATAAATATACGAAACTATTAATAGTACCATTGCAATTGCAGCACCTGTTTGCTCTCCATCTCCAATCATAAAATGAGCAAAAAAGGCAAGAATGAACGCAAAGAAAAAACCTGCATATGCCCATTCATTTATAAACTTCCCTCTAAAAAACCATAATGCTACTAAACCTAATATTTTTGCTATTGCATAGGGATAAATAATGTATGTTGGATATCCAAATGTTGTAAACATTTTAGCTACTTCTACATGGTTAAAAAAATACATTCCTGCTGAAAAAAACATCAATAGTGTTAACAAGCCTGTAGCTACATAAAAAATAATTTTATCTCTTTTCATTTTTAATTGTTGTTAAAATTCTTTTACAAATATATGAAATTTTTCAATTATCTCCCATGGTATATATTCTCTAGGTATTTATTAAAATTAATAATCAACTGTTTAAAATTAAAAAAACATTTATATTTGCAGTTATATAAGTACTTATGTTTTATAAATGGATGCATTAAAAGGATTAGGAGAAATAGGTATAGGTTCTAGATTAAAGAGAACTAGTGAATATATGATGCGTGAAACACAATTGGTATATGATGAGTTTAATATTGACTTTGACCCTTACCTATTCCCTACTTTTAAAATTATAAAAAACAAAGATGGTGTAACAAATACTGAGATTACCAACAGTTTAAAAACATCACAACCTGCTACAACGCAAGCAATTAATAAACTTCAAAAAAAAGGACTTATAATTCTAAAAGAAGATAAGTTAGATAAGCGAAAAAAAGTTGTTTTTGTATCCGATAAAGGAAAAAGACTTATCAAAAGTGTTACCCCAATTTGGAACAGTATTGAGTACATTATTAAAGAGTATACAAATATAAAATCTGAGTCTCTAACTGAACTTATAAATGAGTTAGAAGCTAAATTTAACGAAAAACCCTTCAGTAAAGCTATTATTGAACATATAAAAATGAATACAACAAAAAACACTGTAGCAATTACCACATTTAAAGAAGAGTATAGCTCTTCTTTTTACGATTTGAATATTGAATGGTTAGAAACATTTTTCTACGTAGAACCTTATGATAAGGAAGTTTTAAGCAACCCTCATACATATATTATTAACAAAGGAGGACGTATTTTCTTTGCTACATTAAATAACGAAATTGTTGGTACTGTTGCTTTGATGCCAATGGACGAACCCAACGTTTATGAACTAACTAAAATGGCTGTTTCACCAAAACACAGAGGTTACAAAATAGGACAACAGCTTATGCAGCATTGTATTGATTTTGCTAAAGAAAATAATTTTGATAAACTCGTTCTTTACTCTAACACAAAGCTAGAAAATGCTATTTACATTTATAGAAAATTTGGCTTTTTAGAAATCCCTGTGGAAGAAGGTTGCCCATACGAACGTTGTAATATTAAAATGGAACTGAAAACAAAGTCTTGATAATTTACGATATGGATACAACTCTAACAATTAACATCCTACAGGAAGCTGAAAAGTTAAAAGAATATTTTTCTCCTAAAATAATTTCTGAGGTTAACAATGAATATGTTAAACTCGCCAAAATTAAAGGAGAAGACATCCCATGGCATAATCACAAAAATGAAGACGAGCTTTTTTATATTATTAGCGGAAACCTTTTAATGGAACTAGAGAACCAACCAAGTTTTAGGATGAAAAAAGGCGATTTATTTGTGGTTCCCAAAGGTGTAAATCACAGAGTTAGCTCTTCGGAAGATTGTTTAATTATGCTTATTGAAACTAAATCCACCAAACATACTGGTGATCTAATAACTCCTATTACGAAATCTATTGATACTCAAAAATATTAAAGCTATTATTAAAAATGAAAAAGCTCTCTTAAAAAAGAGAGCTACTACTTCAAAATAAAATTTACAACTGCTAATTATAAATTTATACTATTAAATTGGCAAGTAAAATTCCCGCTATGTAAACAAACAATTGAAACAAACCAAACATAACGGGAAGTTTACAAACAACTAAGATTTTTTTATACAGCTACTGCACTTTCTTCTTCTAGTCTTTTGTCTTTTGCTCCTGCTTCAAATTGATTAGACGTATTTTTTTCTCCACCCGCTTTTAATGCCTTGTCTCCTGCGAAAAACGTTTTGTGATCATCTCCTAAATCTGAACCAGCCATACGCTGATGTTTTACACACGACACTCCTTTTCTAATTTCTTGTCGTTGTACACCTTTTACATACGCTAACATTCCATCTTCACCAAAATAACCTTCTGTTAAATCGTTCATATGTAGTGCTGTTGTATGATACGTTGGTAAGGTAATTAAATGATGAAAGATTCCTGCTTCTCTTGCCCCATCTATTTGGAAAGTGCGAATTTTCTCATCAGCTAATTGACAAAGTTGTGATCCGTCATAAGCTGCATCCATTAAATTATTTCTGTCATACATTGAAACATCATATCCTTGTATTACCATTTCATCATATGCTTGATTACGGAAATTTAAAGTCCAGTTAAATGATGGCGAGTTGTTGTATACTAATTTTGCATTTGGTACTACAGCTCTTACTCTATTTACCATATTTGCTATTTGACCTACATGAGGTGTAGGTGTTTCAATCCAAAGTAAATCTGCACCATTTTGCAAGCTTGTAATACAATCTAGCACTACCCTATCAATATTAGTTCCTTCTCTAAACTTATACAAACCATTTGCCAAACGTACAGGACGCACTAACTTTCCTTCACGTTTTAATAACACATCATCTTCTCTTGCTTCTTCAATCGTAATTTCTTCAGCTTCTACAAATGCTAAATATTGAGATGCTAAATCTCCTGGCTCTTGACTTACTGGTAATTTTTGTGTTAATCCTGCTCCTTCCGAATCAGTTCTAGCAACAATAACTCCATCCTCTACACCTAATTCTAAAAAGGCATATCTAATTGCATTAAGCTTTGCTATAAAATCTTCATGTGGTACAGTTACTTTTCCATCTTGATGTCCGCATTGTTTAGCGTCTGAAACTTGGTTTTCTATTTGAATAGCACAAGCGCCAGCTTGAATCATTTTTTTGGCTAATAAATACGTTGCTTCTTCATTTCCAAAACCAGCGTCAATATCTGCAATAATTGGTACAATGTGTGTTTCGAAATTATCGATTTCATTTTGCACGTCTTCTCCGTTTTCTAACCTTCTAAATAAATCGTTTAATTCAATAGCGTCTGCTTGACGTAGAAAATCATAAATTTCTTCAATTAATGCAGGAACTGCTGTTTTTTCATGCATTGACTGGTCTGGTAACGGTCCGAATTCTGAGCGTAACGCAGCTACCATCCATCCAGAAAGATATAAATAACGTTTACTAGTAGTTTTATGATGTTTTTTAACCGCAATCATTTTTTGCTGTGCTACAAACCCATGCCAGCACCCTAGAGATTGTGTATAGTTAGATGGATCTGCATCGTAAGCAGCCATATCATTTCGCATAATAGCAGCGGTATATCTTGCAATATCTAAACCAGTTTTAAAACGGTTTTGTGCTACCATTCTAGCTGCATTTTTTGGTGATACTGAATGCCAAGTTGATCCGAACTTTTTCTTTAATTCTTTTACAGTTTGTAAAGCAGAACTATAATTAGCGTGTGCTAAATTTTTCATAATTTTGTGATTGATAAGGTTATTAATTTTTATTGATAGCTCGCCCTCTTAAATGTTGCCGCATTTTTGAGGGCTTTTTTTACTCGATAATCGAGATTAAATATTCCTAGTTTAGTCTGTATATTAAAGTATTTGTTTACATAAGAACTTATTCTATAAATAGTTTATACTACAAGTATTTATATGCTGGTAAGGTTAAGAATTCAACAAATTCTTTGTTTAAAATTAACTCGTCAAATAATTGAATAGCTAATTCAAATTTCCCGTTGTTGTATCTGTCTTCACCTACATAACTTTTTATTTTTTTTAATTCTTCTTTTTTAAATTGCTCATACATTGCTTCTGTAAATGTTCTACCATCTTCAAGCATCACGCTTTTATGCAACCATTGCCATACTTGTGTTCGAGATATTTCAGCTGTTGCTGCATCTTCCATTAAGTTATACAAAGCAGCTGCTCCTTGCCCCATTAACCAAGATTCTATATACAGAATTCCAACATTAATGTTTTCTCGTATACCATTTTCAGTAATTGTACCTTCTGGTAATGCCACTAAATCTTCTTCAGTAATAGTTAAATCTTCTAGCTTTTTATCTATTTGATTAGCATTAGGCATTGTTGTATTAAAAACATCCATTGCAATTGCTACTAAACCAGGATGAGCAACCCAAGTTCCATCATGACCATTCTTAACTTCTTGTTCCTTATCATTCTTCACCTTTGCAAAAGCTTCTTTATTTAACTCATCGTTATTCTTAACTGGAATTTGTGCAGCCATTCCCCCCATTGCATGTACACCACGTTTATGACATGATTGAATAACTCGTAACGAATATGCTTTCATAAACGGACTGCTCATGGTTACTTGTGATCGATTTGGCACTATAAAACCAGTGTGATTTCTAAACTTTTTAATGTATGAGAAAATATAATCCCAACGACCACAGTTTAATCCAGCCACATGATCTTTTAACTCATAAATAATTTCATCTAACTGAAAACTTGCTGTAATTGTTTCAATTAACACTGTTGCTTTAATTGTTTTTTGTGGCACTCCTAAATATTCTTGTGCAAAGACAAAAACATCATTCCACCAACGTGCTTCTTTGTAATGTTCTAGTTTAGGTAAATAAAAATAAGTTGCACTTCCTCGCTCTTGTAACGTTTTGATATTATGGAAAAAGTACAAACCAAAATCAACCAAAGAACCTGACATTTCTACTCCATCAATCAACAAATGTTTTTCGTTTAAGTGCAATCCTCTTGGTCTTACTAATAAAGTAGCTACTTTGTCTTTCAACTCATAGCTTTTATCTTTTGCAGCGTTGTAAAATGAAATTGTTTTATTTACTGCATCTCGTAAGTTCACCTGACCATCTAAAATATTTTGAATTGTAGGTGAATTACTATCTTCAAAATCTGCCATAAATGTTTTTGCTCCAGAATTTAAAGCATTGATAATCATCTTACGCTCTACTGGTCCTGTAATTTCTACTCTCCTATCTAACAAATCTTCAGGTAATGGAGCACATACCCAATCGCTTTCTCTAATTTCTTTCGTTTCTAAAGGAAATATTGGATTATTTCCTGCATCAAAATAAGCTTGTTCTATTTCTCTTTCAGCTAATAACTGAAGTCTTTGAGTATTAAACTTTTCTTGAAGTTGAATTAAAAACGCTTTGGCTTCGTCAGTTAGAACACTTTTATACTCAGCTTGATCAAAACCTACACATTGAATTTCTTTTGCTAAAACATCTTGATTCATATCTATTTATTTTTTCTTATTGATTGACAGTTCAATATTAAAAAAAAGAACTCAAACAAAAAAGCGAACGTTCGCTAAAAACAAATAATTTACTAATTTTTATTAATTCGCTAATTTTTATACCTTTGAATTACGAATCTTTTAATAAAAACACCTTGGAAGAAGAATATATCAGATTAGTTTTCGGATTAAAGCTTAAACAAATACGTACAGATAAAAACCTATCACTCTTTGGATTAGCCAAATTAACAGGATTATCAAAATCGTATTTAAACGAAATTGAGAAAGGAAAAAAGTACCCAAAAACTGATAAAATTGTTACTCTTTCTGAGAAGCTAGAAGTGCCTTATGACCATTTAGTTTCCTTAAAGTTAGATAAAAACTTAGCACCAATTGGTGAAATTTTACAATCGAAAATTTTAAAAGAGATTCCTCTTGACCTATTTGGTATTAAAGAAAATAATCTAATTGACATCATTGCCAATGCTCCTGCCAAGGTTAATGCATTTATAAGTACAATTATTAAGATTTCTCAAAACTACAATTTAACAAGAGAGAGCTTTTTTCTTGCTGCATTACGTTCGTACCAAGAAGCACACAATAATTATTTTGAGGATATTGAAACAAAGGTTACTGACTTTATTAAAGCATATCAAATAAACCCTAATAAACCTATTACTTCAAAAGACTTAGAAGAAATTTTAATTGAAGAATATGGTTATACTATTGATAGTGAAGAACTATCTAAGCATCAAAAACTATCTGAACTCAGAAACATCTATATTCCAAAGAATAAAACACTCCTTATATATAACGACATAAGCGAAGCACAAAAAACATTTATTTTTGCTAAAGAAATAGCCTACAATTATTTACAGATAGAAAATAGACTATACACCTTTCCTTGGATCAAATTTGAGAGTTTTGATGAAGTATTAAATAATTTTATTGCTTCTTATTTTGCGGGCGCTTTAATTATTCCAAAAGGTGATTTAATTCAAAAACTAACACAACTTTTTTCTTTAGAAACCTGGCAACCTATACAATTACACAAAATTATTAGAAGCTATAACTGTTCTGATGAGACATTCTATCAACGTTTAACTAACATCCTACCAAGACATTTTAATATTAAAAATTTATTCTTTTTACGTTTTACACATAAAGAAGGCTCTCCAGTGCATAGACTTTCAAAAGAATTACATATTACTCAACAACAATCTCCACATGCCAATCGTAATAACGAACATTATTGTAGAAGATGGATTGCTATTAAAACAATTCAGGATTTAGAAGTGTCTGAAGAAAAAAAATCTGCTTACGGGATTCAGATATCATCGTACGAAAATTCTCAAAAAGAATACTTAGTACTTTCTGCAGCTACCGCAGATCCTTTTAAAGAAAAAATTAATCGTAGTGTGAGTATAGGTATGTTACTTTCTCCACACTTAAAAAGAAAACTTCATTTTTTTGATGAAGATACTTTCACTAAAAAAACAGTAGGAGTAACATGCGAAACTTGTGCTGTAAAAAATTGTAACGAACGTGTAGCTGAACCATATATTTTAATGAAACAATCTAGAAATAAAGAAATAGAAAACACTGTTGAAAACATCATTCAATCATATACTTAAACACCTTGTTTTATACATTGATTTTCTTATTTTAGCACACGCAAACAAATAACTTACCATGGATCTTAACTTCAATAAAAACGAAGACCACAATAAACTTTTAGTATCAGATTTACGCAGACGCTTTGCCAAAGTAAAATTAGGTGGCGGACAAAAACGTATTGATAAACATCATGAGAAAGGAAAATTAACTGCTCGTGAACGTATTGATTACTTATTAGACGATAAATCTAAGTCTATTGAAATTGCTGCATTTGCAGGCGAAGACATGTATCAAGAACACGGTGGATGTCCTTCTGGAGGTGTAGTTGTAAAAATGGGATATGTTAGCGGTAAGCAATGTATTGTTGTTGCTAATGATGCTACGGTAAAAGCAGGTGCTTGGTTCCCTATTACAGGAAAAAAGAATTTAAGAGCACAAGAAATAGCAATTGAAAATAAACTACCTATTATCTATTTGGTAGATTCTGCTGGGGTTTATTTACCAATGCAGGATGAGATTTTTCCTGATAAAGAACACTTTGGAAGAATTTTTAGAAATAATGCAGTAATGAGTAGCATGGGAATTACCCAAATTGCTGCCGTTATGGGAAGCTGTGTTGCTGGTGGTGCTTACTTACCTATTATGAGTGATGAAGCACTAATCGTAGATAAAACTGGAAGTATTTTCTTAGCAGGTAGTTATTTAGTAAAAGCTGCTATTGGTGAAACTATTGATAATGAAACGTTGGGTGGAGCAACCACACATTGTGAAGTATCTGGGGTTACCGATTACAAAGCAAAAGATGATAAAGATGCTTTAGACACCATTAAAAACTTAATGGATAAAATTGGAGATTATGACAAAGCTGGTTTTAACCGTAAAGAAGCTTTACCTCCAAAAGAAAATGAAGATGATATTTTCGGAATTTTACCAAAAGCTCGTAATGAGCAATACGATATGATGGAAATCATTAAACGTTTGGTAGATAATTCTGAATTTGAAGAATACAAGGCCGGTTACGGTCAAACAATTATTACAGGATACGCTCGTATTGATGGATGGGCTGTTGGTATTGTTGCCAACCAACGTAAAATTGTTAAATCAAAAGGTGCTAAAACGAAACCTAGCGAAATGCAATTTGGTGGTGTAATTTATAACGATTCAGCCGATAAAGCTACTCGATTTATTGCTAACTGTAACCAAAAGAAAATTCCGTTAGTTTTCTTACAAGATGTTACTGGGTTTATGGTAGGAAGTAAATCTGAACATAGTGGAATTATTAAAGACGGAGCTAAAATGGTGAATGCTGTTAGTAACTCTGTTGTTCCTAAGTTTACGGTAGTTATTGGTAACTCTTACGGAGCAGGAAATTATGCTATGTGTGGTAAAGCCTATGATCCACGTCTTATTTTTGCATGGCCTAGTGCTGAATTAGCTGTAATGAGTGGAGCCTCTGCTGCCAAAGTATTATTACAAATTGAAACAGCTGCTTTAAAGAAAAAAGGAGAGGAAATTACTCCTGAAAAAGAAGCTGAATTATTTGACAAAATAAAATCGAGATATGATAATCAAATATCTCCTTATTATGCTGCAGCAAGAATTTGGACCGATGCTGTGATTAACCCTCTAGATACTAGAACTTGGATTTCTATGGGAATAGAAGCAGCTGACCACGCTCCTATTGAAAAGCCTTTCAACCTAGGGGTGTTACAAGTTTAAAACATAGAAAGCAGCATGAAGAGGAAGGTATTTTGGGGTATTATCGCCCTTGTAATTGGTTTTGTAATCTATCAGGTTTATATTTTCACCTTATCTGAAAATGATAATATAAAATCTATTTACTTAGTTCCTGATGATGCTGTTTTCATAGTTGATACAGAAAGACCTATTGATACTTGGGATGAAATAAGCTCAAGTCAAATTTGGACACATCTTCAAAAAAATCAACAAATCAATAAACTATCTGAAGGTATAAATAGTTTAGATGAAACTTTTAAAGCAAAAAAGGAAATCTTTGACTTTATTGGAGAACGTAACCTGGTGATCTCTGTACATGTATATAGCCCCAAAAAGTACGGGTTATTATATATTGCTGATTTACAAAAGTTCTCTAAACTCATCTTTTTAAAAAGAGCTATTAGCAATTTAGCAGGTGAAGACTATAAAGTAACCAAACGTGTATACAAAGAGCATGAAATTATAGAACTCTATAATAAGCAAACAAGAGAAACCTTACATCTTTCCTTTATTAAAAATCAGGTCGTAGCTTCCTACACTCACCTTTTGGTTGAACAATCAATAGACCAATACTTAAATCCTATTATTGGACGTGATCTCAACTTTTTAGAAATAAAAAAGAAAACAGATACTGATGGCTTTTTTAATATGTACTTACAACATAAATACCTAAAGGACTATCTCAACTGTTTTACCAGTTCAAGTAATTTAGATTTCTTAAACAAAGAAGCATTCTTCTACTCTGGTTTAGATATATCAATTATAGAAGGAGTTATAGTTCAAGCTACAGGTTTTACAAATATTGATAGCAACTCGCAAACCTACCTAAAAGTATTACAAAAATCTGGAGTTGGCAAGCGTAGTATTGCTAAAATAGCTCCCAAAAACACTTCTTTATATCTTAGTTTCGCTTTTGATGATTTTAAAACATTTAATAGCAATTTAGAAAAGCTTCAACAAGAAAATCCAGCTGAATTTAAAATGTATACTGATCAGCTCGCTATGATTGAGGATAAATTAGATATAAATGTGTCTGAAAATATTTATAGTTGGATTGGTAGTGAAATAGCTTTAATTCATTTTAACACTGAGCTTTCAAAAAACAAAAAAGATATCGCTGCTATTATTAAAGCCGATGATATTGATGACGCGAAAGAAAACCTTCAGCTTATTCTTTCTAAAATTAAAGAAAATACCCCTTTAAAATACAAACAAATTAATTATAGAGGCTATCCAATTAACTTTTTTGACCTAAAAGGGTTCTTTAAAATGTTAGCTGGAAACATGTTTTCTAAGATGGAAAAACCTTATTTTACAATTATTGATGATTTTATTGTTTTTAGTACTAGCCCAAATACTATTAAAGAAATCATTAATAATCACTTAATAGGATACACACTTGAAAGTTCTGAAAAGTTTGACGATTTTAATTATCACTTTGAAAAGAAATCTAGTGTATTTGCTTATGTAAACACACCTAACTCATACAAAGATCTTTTAAGTTTAGTTGACAGCAAAACTCGACGTGAACTCCAAAAGAATAAACCATACATAACTTGTTTTTCTCAAATTGGAATGCAACTAATTGCTTCTGATGAACTCTTTGAAACTAATATTTCTTTCGTTTTTGAAGATCCAAAAAACATTGAAACAAGTATTAAAAAAGATAAAGAGTTAAGAGAAAAGTTACTGCTAGAGTTAGCTCCTTATAAAGACTCAACAGATACTCAAAATTCTACATCATTTTTCAAACTACCTCCAATACATCCTTCAGATTTAAGCGCTAAGTCGTACAAGGAGTATTATAAAAACGGAAAACTAAAGTTTGATGTGGACTTAGATGATGGTTTAAAAGATGGCTCTTATAAATCTTACTATGAAAACGGAAATATAAAAGTCAAAGGACATTATAAAAATGATAAGCAAAGTGGAACTTGGAAAGCTTATGATGAACAAACAGGTGATGTAATTTTCAAAAAACATTTTTAATTGCAATATTTTATAGCATTAGTTACATTTGCCAAGCAAAATTAAAACAGAATACACATGGGAAGAGCATTCGAATTTAGGAAAGCAAGAAAGATGAAACGTTGGTCAGCTATGGCTAAAACCTTTACTCGTATTGGTAAAGATATCGTTATGGCAGTTAAAGAAGGTGGTCCAAACCCCGAAACCAACTCTCGTTTACGTGTTGTAATTCAAAATGCGAAGGCTGCTAACATGCCTAAAGACAATGTTGAGCGCGCTATTAAAAAAGCTTCTGATAAAAGTACTGAAAACTATAAAGAAGTATTATTTGAAGGATATGCTCCTCACGGTATTGCTGTTTTGGTAGAAACTGCTACTGATAATAATAACCGTACAGTAGCTAATGTACGTGCTGCTTTTAACAAGTGTAACGGAAATTTAGGAACTTCTGGATCAGTTGCTTTTATGTTTGACCATGTGGTTAACTTTAAAGTAAAAGAAGATTCATTAGGAATGGATTTAGAAGAGTTTGAAATGGAAATGATTGACTTTGAAGTTGAAGAAGTTTTTGCCGACGAAGAAGATAGTTCAGTAATGCTGTATGCTCCGTTTGAACAATTTGGTGCTATTCAAAAATATTTAGAAGAAAATAATATTGAAATTCTTTCTTCTGAATTTGAACGTATACCTACAACCACTACTGCCATTTCTGACGAACAAAAAGAAGAAGTTAACAAACTTTTAGAAAGATTGGAAGAGGATGATGATGTGAATAATGTCTATCACTCTATGGAAGAATAATTTTCTATTTCTTTATAAAACTTCAAAATCCAACGAAAATAATCGTTGGATTTTTTTTATATATTTATCCAAACCAAACTTCTCACTATTATGATTTTCTACGGAACAAAAGGAGCGCATTTACACAGCGAAAAAGTTAGTGGTGTAAAATGTAACCACTGTGAACAACAAAACGCTCACACTATTAGTATTTTTGGTAAATACTTTTACATTTATTGGATACCTATTTTTCCTCTAGGTAAAAAAGGAGTGTCTGAATGTAACCATTGCAAAGCTACTTACGAACGTAAAAACATGAGCGAACAATTAAAACTAGCTCATGACAATGTAAAACGAAATGCAAAAACTCCATTCACACATTGGATAGGTTCTTTATTAATGGGATCTATAATTCTCTTCGGAATTTACTCTGCACAACAACACGATAAGGATGTTGTTACCTATATTAATTCTCCCGAAGTTAATGATATTATTGAGTACAAGTCATCCGACAAAGCCTACTCTACCGTAAAAGTAACAAACGTTACCGCCGATTCTATTTTCTTTGTAGCCAACTCTATGGAAATAAGCAGAAAAAGTAAACTTTATAAGATAGACAAAGAGAAAAACTATAACGCCGAACGATTCGGAATGAGTTTAACTGATTATAAAAAAGCTTTTGATGACAAAAAGTTTTTAGATGTTGATAGGTAAAAAACTATAATTCCACTAAATCCAACGTCTTTTTACGTTGGATTTTTTTTGTTTCTGTCTCAACAAATTCTTCTACAAAATAAATTTCTTTAGGAGTTTCATATTTAGAGAGCTCACTAAGATTTCTCACTTTGTTCGAAATGACACTATCTTTCTCTCCTTCTATTACTAAAATTAATTTCTCTCCTAATTTTTGATCAGGAATACCTGCTACAAAAAAACG
The DNA here is from genome assembly GCF_056815515.1 of Tenacibaculum sp. DPLXC6. NCBI lineage: Bacteria > Pseudomonadati > Bacteroidota > Flavobacteriia > Flavobacteriales > Flavobacteriaceae > Tenacibaculum > Tenacibaculum sp. DPLXC6. The sequence goes on along the minus strand of NZ_CP141806.1, from coordinate 140,906 downwards.
ATTCGAGATGATTTTAGAAAGTTTTTCCTCAATTTTTTCTGGATGCAGCTTAATACCTCCAGAGTTAATTACGTTGTCATAACGTCCTAGCCATTCAAATTCTGTTTTTGAAATCAAGCGAACTACATCATTTGTTACAGTTTTTTCTTCAGAAACTTTAAACGCATCAATAACTAAACAATTTCGATTGTCTTGAGATAATTGTACATTAGGAAGTACCTTGTAGTGAGATTTCTCGCTATCGTTCGAAATGATATTGTTTAGCTTTTTAACGGCAATATGCGTAATTGTTTCTGTCATTCCATATGTAGCAAAAATTTCAGTCGATTTATCTTCTATAATTTTAATTAAATCATTTGCTACGACTCCTCCACCAACAATAAGTTTCTTTATTTTATGAATGTTCTCCAAAGAACTTCTTAACTGCAAAGGTACCATCGCGGAAAAATCATAATTTTTTGCAATTTCAACTTTAGAAGTTGGAGCGACCACATCAATACTCCAGCCTAAGGTCAGTGCACGCACTAGCATCATTTTTCCTGCAATATAATCAGTTGACAAACACAGTAAAGCTGTAGTATTTTCTTCTAAGTTAAAAAAAGCTCCTGTAGCTTTTGCTGAGTTTATCATAAACTCTTTTTTTAACGATATTGGTTTAGGCTTTCCTGTGGAGCCTGAAGTTTGCACAATTACAAAATCATTAGTATTAAACCAATCTGATAAAAATTGATATATGGAATCGTTTATAGTCTTCGAAAAAGTTAATAATTCATCTTCCGATGAAAAAGATATTCCATTTAACTGAAAACTTTTATGAAAATTTAGATCCTTCACTACGTTCAGAACACTGTTTTTATAGTTATTGGTTAATTATTTCTGGCTTTTCTATATTTCCAAACAGTTTTTCTTTCCAGTTTTTCCAACCATATTTTTTTGAAAATAATAGTAGCATTAAAGGGTACAAAACAAATACAGGTAAAAACATTTCTATACCAACTGAAGGGTCTGAAGTATCTACAAATAAAGCATCTGTTTGAAAAACAGTCCAATCAGTTGTTACTAAGAATGCTGCTACAATATTGTTAATAGCATGTAAACCTAATGCTAACTCTGTTCCTTCATCCATTAAGGTTGTAATTCCGAAGAAAAAACCTGTTCCTATATAAAATACCATTGAAATATATCCTAGCTTCTCTACTTCTGGATTTGCTCCATGTAGTAGTCCAAAAGCTACTGAGGTTACTATTAATGGAACCCATCTGTTTTTAAACCAAGTTCCTAATCCTTGCATAAAATACCCTCTAAAAAGTAATTCTTCAAAACTTGTTTGGATAGGTAAAAACAAAAAAGATATTGCTACTAAAGTAAAAAAAGGAAGAGGTTTAAAGTTCCAAATATAATTTTCTGGGGACAAAAGAATATCAGAAGACACTACTATTACAGATAATATTCCCCATACAAAAAAACCGAACCAAAAACGACTCCAGTCTATTTTTGCTCTACTTGTTATAACTGTTTTAACCGCCCTTTTATGAATGTATTTTACTCCTAAAAACAATGAAACTAATCCAAAAGCAAACATGGCAACCATCATAAATAAAAACAAATTCTTATTTATTCCTAAACTCATAAAGCTATCATCCGCAGCTCTTAAAAATTCATTAGTATTTTCAGAATGTAAAACCGCCGTAATAGCTAAAGGAATTACACCTATAAATTGCCATCCAAATAAAACTATAAAAATAACTAGTAGGTATAAGTACCACTGATTTTGCCCTTTATATGCTTGTTGTATAAAATTCATTGTTAAATATTAAAGTTCCAATTTCTATCAACATTATATCCTAAACTGCCGTTTGAAACTTCTAACGGACTTTCAAAATTATTGGTAAACAAACTTCCTGTTCCTAACCCTTGTGGTAATGGATTGTTTAACGTGTACGTCCATTGTGCGATTGCATTTAACCCTATATTACTTTCTAAAGCACTAGTTATCCAATTACCTGCGTTATGGTTAGATGCTATTTGAATCCATTCGCTACTTCCTTTAAATCCTCCTACCAAACTAGGTTTTAAAATAATGTATTGTGGTTGAATTGTAGCAATACATTTTTCTTTTTCTTCGAAAGAAAATACTCCTATCAACTCTTCATCTAAGGCTATTGGTAATGGAGTTTTTTCACATAAACTTGCCATTTCCTGCCATTGTCCTTGCTTTATAGGTTGTTCAATAGAATGTAATTCCAATTCAGATAGCTTTTTTAATTTTTCTAAAGCATTTTCAGGTAAAAATGCTCCATTTGCATCTACTCGTAACTCTATTTCTTTGGCTGAAAATTCTTTTCGAATTGATTGTAATAAGGCTATTTCTGTATCGAAATCAATTGCTCCAATTTTCATCTTTATAGTGGTAAAACCTTGTTGCAACTTATCTTTTATTTGCTGTTGCATAAAGGCTTTATCTCCCATCCAGATTAATCCGTTAATGGAAATTTGCTGTTTTCCTTTTGTAAAATCTGATGGAAATAATTCAAATGGTATTTTACTTTCTAACGATAAAAAAGCTTGCTCTAATCCAAATTGTATCGACGGAAACTCAATGAGTTCGGGTAACAATTTCTCTAAACCTAAATTAACATTGTTACTTACCCATTGTAATTTTTCTTCATAATCGGGTTTATCATCTGCACTTAAGCCTCTGAACAATCCACATTCTCCAAAGCCTTTCTTTCCTTCATTTTCTAAAATTAAAAACCAAGTTTCTTTAGTTCTTAAAACTCCACGAGAAGTCCCACTAGCTTGTTTAAAGTTCAGTAAGTATTTATGGTAAGTAGCTTTTATCAATTGTAAGTTTTTTAATTATGAGCTTCAGAAGCTTTTTTAAAATTATCTAAATATTGTTGACTCATTCTTTTTAAAGATCCTTTAAAGTATGGAAATAAGCAACTCATTACATAAGAATCACTAGTACAAGTAGTAGTTTGTAGTATCTTGGTTTTATTTCCTTCTGAAGTAAACGTATAATCATCTGTTTTTAGCATGTTCTCTGCATCAAAATGAAGAGTAAGCTTTTCATTTTGCTTATATGCTAATACTTCTTCAGTCATCGTTACTAATTTCCCTTGGTTTTCAACAACTACTTTATACTTACTTCCTACTTTATCTGGTTTTTCTTCTAAGGTTTCAATTGATTTTACCTCTGGCATCCATTCTTTCATTAATTCTTCATCTTGAAAATCTGAAAAAACTTTATTCGTTGGCTTGTTTACTATTACTTCATTAGTATAAACAACTTCTTGTACTACTAACCCTGTTAAAAAAAATGCAAGAATTAAAACTGTTATAACTCCTAAAATTATTTTGATTGTTTTCATATATAATACCTAAATAAAAGGTTTACTTAAATAGTTATTGTTTGTCCAATTTCTAAAATCACCAATTCCTTTTTTGCTTGAGCAAACTTTTCTTTAGCTTCTTCTACATCTATTTCTATTGGAGGGAAGGTATTAAAATGACATCCTATCACCTTATTACAGATAACTAAATCGCTTGCTATAATAGCATCATCAACTCCCATTGTAAAATTATCTCCTAAAGGAAAGATAGAAGCTGTTAAATTGGTTGACATCGGTATTAGTTGCATATCCATTGTTACCGCTGTATCACCAGAAACATATAATGATTTTTCTCCTGCGGAAATTACGAATCCTCCGGGTTGACCTCCATAGCTTCCATCAGCAAACGAAGAGGTGTGAATTGCATTTACATATTTAGCTGAAAAGGTATCGTTAGTATAAGTACCTCCATGATTTACTGGATGTCCTTTAAGTTTTTTTGCTTCATAATAAGTTACAATCTCATAATTTGAAATAATTATAGCTCCAGTTCTTTCTGCAATACGTTCTACATCTAACACATGATCTTGATGTGCGTGTGTAAGTAATATATAATCTGCTTTTACTTGATCTACGTTTATATTAGTAGCTAATGGGTTTCCTGTAATAAAAGGGTCAACTAATACGTGTGTTCCGTTAATTTCAATACCAAAACATGCGTGACCGTAAAAAGTGATTTTCATCTATTTATTCTTTTCGTTTAATTCGTTTTTTAATGAATATAATTAGTAAAACTATTAAAAGTATAAATGGCCAAATGTTTACCAAACCGATAAAAAACCACTTTATATTATCTACTCCATTACCAAAAGCATCAGCTATACGTCTTCCAAAACTTTTGGAATAAGTTTTACTTACTTCTTTTTTATAAAATCTTATTGTTAAGGTTGAAAACGACACTTGATTTTGTAAATACTTCAAACGTCCTTCCATCGACTCTATTTCAGATCTTACATTTGTTAGTTCTCGCTCAACTTCTAAAATTTCTTTTACTGAACTAGCCTTTTTAAGTATTTCACTATATCGTTGTTCTAATTCTTTTTTTACTTTCAAACGTGCTTGTACATCAAGAAATTGTTCTGTTACATCATTTACAGAAATATTCTTATTATCAAACCTCTCAACTTTTGATGAAATCTCATTTAAAAAGTCATCAAAACTTTCTGAAGGAATTCGAACCGTTAAATTTGAAGTAATATTTTGAGAAGACTTGTATTCGTTATCAGCAGAAATGTATCCGTTATATTTTTTTACTGCTTGCTCTATGTGATTTCTTGTCTCTAATAAATCATCTGTTTCAAATGAAATGTCACCTGTTTTAATAAGTTTTCTTTCAATTGTTACTTCTTTATTCTCTTGTGTAACTTCTGATGCTTCTACAATCTCTTCAGTAATATCAAAATTTCCTGAAGTTTTAAGTTCTCCATAAGAGTTTGGGTTCTCTCCTTTGCTATTACAGCTTACAAATAATAAAAATGCTCCGAAAAAGACTAAAATAGTTCTCATAGTATTAAATTTTCTCGGGAAGTTACAAAATTTGACCTAATCCGAATAAAATTGAAAATAAAAAGGTACTAAGAGCTACTTTTTTTAACTCTCCATCTAATAGAGCTTCTTCTTTATTTTTATAGACAAAAAATAGGTGTTTTAGTAGAGGAATATAAGCTATAATAAATAAGAATTGATATGGTGATTTAAACTTGATTACCGTATATAATAAAGTAAATATAAAAGATACTATAATTAGAAAATAGTGATACATTTTTGCAGACTCTGCCCCCATTTTTACCACAAGTGTATTTTTTCCTGACATTGCATCATTCTCTCTATCCCGCATATTGTTTAAGTTCAATACCGCTGTACTTAACAGTCCAACTGTGATTGCTGGTAGAAAGGTTGTAAAATTTAGTTGTTTCGTGTATAAAAAGTATGTTCCAACGACTGCTAACAATCCGAAAAAGATAAAAACAAAAACATCTCCAAATCCACTATAACCATAAGCAGATTTCCCAACAGTATATTTTATGGCAGCAATAATTGAAGCGATTCCTAATCCGAAGAAAATTACTGAATACAAAAAGTTGTCTTTGCCAAAGGAAACATAAATCAGCAACAATGCTATAATAGTCGTAACAACTCCTGTAACAATCATTGCGTTTTTCATTTGTTTTGGAGTAATTGCTCCTGAAGCCACCATTCGTGCCTCTCCTTCTCTTTTGTTATCCGTACCTTTTACTCCATCTCCATAATCATTGGCAAAATTAGATAACACTTGAAAACCAATTGTGGTTAGAATTGCCAACCAGAAAATAGAAGACTCCAATATATTTTTTCTTCCAACATAAATAGTTGTATCAAGAAGAGTTGAAGACACTTTCAAAAAAGATTCATTTAATCCTAAAAATGCTCCAACAATAATTCCTGAAACAGATAGTGGTAGGGTACGTAAACGTGCTGCTTTTATGTAGTTTTTCATTGAGATAGTATGATTTTCAAAGATAAGTTTTTTAGACATAAAAAAAGGAAAGCTTAGCTTTCCTTTTATCTTAAAGTATATGAGCTGTTTATTTATTCACCACCGCATCAAAACCTACTTTTGTTCCTGGTTTATCTATAAAATATTCTCTTTTGTCAACTAAAACATTATCTCTAAATATTTCCATTGTTATTGTATAAACACTAAAATTATCTGTGGCTTTATCTTCATATTCAAAGGCTAAATTAGCTGCAAAATTAATTTCATCTGTGTACGATTTCTTATAAGGAAAAACATTAGTTGTTGTAGTGTTATCATACTTAAAAAAACCTGATTCTAGAAAAACAGTTTTAATTCTTCCATTATTGTCATTACTTGTACTTGTAATGTTAAACGTTATTGTTGCCAAGGTTCCATTTCCATCAATAGATAAATCCGTATCATCACATGATGTTAATAAAACTAAGCACAGGAAAGTAAAAAGGTATCTCATTCTTTTTTATTTTTTGTAATTATTTCCCAACAAACTTACTATAAAGAAAAAAGTGTGCTACTCTCGTAACACACTTTTAAGAAAACTTTATATTTCTTTACTAAAGGTTATTTGCTTCAGCAATTAACTCTGCAATATCTTTTACTTGTATTTGCGATTCTTTTTCTTTGAATTTTACACCGTCTGTCATCATGGTATTACAGTAAGGGCATCCTGTAGCAATAATTTGTGGGTTTGTTTCTAACGCATCTTCTGTTCGTAATACATTAATGTCTTTATCACCTTTTTCTGGTTCTTTAAACATTTGTGCTCCTCCAGCACCACAACATAATGCTGTTGACTTATGACGCTTCATTTCTGTCATTTTTACTCCTAAACGACGAATTAATTCACGTGGGCTTTCATATACATCATTTGCACGTCCTAAATAGCATGGATCGTGATATGTTAAACGTTTTCCATTTAAGTTTTCATCTTCTATGGTTAAACGTCCTTCTTTAATTAGCTTACTAATATATTGAGTGTGGTGATACACTTTATACTTTCCTCCTAATCCAGGATATTCATTTTTTAATGTATTAAATGAATGTGGATCGCAAGTAACAATTGTTTTTACTTCGTAAGCATTTAATACTTCAATGTTAGTAACTGCTTGCATTTGAAATAAGAACTCGTTTCCAGCACGCTTTGCTGCATCTCCTGTTGAACTTTCTTCGGTACCTAATACTGCAAAATCAACTCCTGCTTGTTGTAATATTTTTACGAAAGCTCTTGTTATTTTTTTTGCTCTATCATCATAACTTCCTGCAGCTCCTACCCAAAACAACACTTCTGGTTGTTTTCCTTGAGCCATCATATCTGCCATTGTTGGTACGTTCATAATTCTTTATCGTTTAATTGTTGAACTGTTTTTTTGTTTACACCTCTAACAGAGGTTACTTTTTAATTTTTATGGAATAAAATAGTTAAAAACTACTCTTCGTCTTTCCAGTTTAATCTATCCATTTGACTATACTGCCAAGGCGCTCCATTATTTTCAATATTGGTCATCATCATATTTAACTCCTGAGGAGCTGCTGATTCTTCCATTACTAAATAACGACGCATATCCATAATAATAGATAATGGATCGATACCAATAGGACATTCTTGTACGCAAGCATTACAACTTGTACATGCCCATAATTCTTCTGGAGTGATATAATCGTTTAATAACTGCTTACCATCATCTTTAAACTCTCCTCCATTTTCATCAATATTCTTTCCTACTTCTTCTAAACGGTCACGTGTTTTCATCATAATAGCACGTGGTGACAATTCTTTACCTGTTAAGTTTGCAGGGCAAGATGATGTACAACGTCCACACTCAGTACAAGTGTATGCGTTCATTAACTGCACCCAGTTTAAATCAGTTACATCTGAAGCTCCAAATTTTTCTGGCTCACCTTCTTCTTCTCCTTCTTCAGGCATAGCATATGGGTCAGCGTCTGGATCCATCATCATTTTTACTTCCTTCGTTACCGCTTCTAAGTTATTAAACTGTCCTTTAGGATTTAAGTTTGCAAAAAATGTGTTAGGGAAAGCTAATAAAATATGTAAGTGCTTAGAGTAGTATAAATAGTTTAAGAAAATTAAAATTCCTACGATATGTAACCACCAAGCTGTTTTTTCAATAGTATGCAACGATTCATTAGAAAAACCATCAAACCAAGGTGCTATAAACTGAGAAACTACATTTCCTACTCCTGCTTCTTGAAAATGTACATCTGTTGCATTCATTACCAAGAACAAAGTCATTAATACCATTTCAAAATATAGAATAATATTACCATCATTCTTTGGCCAACCTTCCATTTCTTTGTTCCAAAAACGTTTTACTTTCTCTATATTTCTACGGAACCAAAAAATTGTTACAGCTACAAAAACTAGTAATGCTAACACTTCAAAGTTCCCTATCAAGAACCCGTATAAAGCATCTCCAATAATTGGTTGAAAAACACGATGTGTACCAAATAATCCATCAATAACGATTTCTAACATTTCGATATTGATTAAAATGAACCCAACATACACAACTATATGTAAGATACCTGAAACTGGACGTCGTACCATTTTATATTGCCCTAAAGCTATTTTTGCCATGTTTTTCCATCGCTCAGGTTTTCTATCCGTTCTATCAATGTCTTTTCCTAATTTGATGTTTCGTATTAACTTACGAACATTCATTACAAAATACCCGATACCTGCAATTAAGATAAGTGCAAAAAAAATGTTTGGTACGTATTTCTCCATCGTTCTTTAATTATTAAGTTTGTTAGGTTTATAAAAACGTAAGCTTATTTATTACTTACATTTTTGGTATTATTCTCTTCGTTATACGGCTTTGCTTTTTTCCCAAATAATGAGAAGTGTACAAATCGTTTTGGATTTAGTTTCATTTCTCTTAACAGCTCTTCTAATTCTTTTGAAGCATTAGTAAGATTTGTATACATTTTCTCATCAGTCATTAACTTCCCTAGAGTTCCTTTTCCTGACTTCATTTTAGCTAATAAACCATTAACATTTGCTAAAGTAGCTTCTAGTTTTTTTACTGATTCTCCTAAATTAGCTTTTGCTAAATCATCAGATACTTTAGAAAAATTGTCGGTTATCTTTTTGGTATTTGCTAAGGTAGCATTTAAGTTACCTTTATTATCTGCTAATAATGAATTTACAGAAGATAATGTTTTACGAACATCAGAAATAGTTCCTTCTAAACCTAAAATACTTCTGTTTAAACTTTGACGAGATTTTTCGTCTAATACTTGATTAAATCCTATTAACAAAGAATCTGCTCCTACTAAAACATTTTCTAGTTTTGCTTGAATAGGGTTTAACTTTTCACCTACTGATGAAAATATATCTGACTCGACCTCTCCTTTTAAATAATCTCCTGACTTGGCTATTTCTCCATCATATTTAGGAACGATTGCTAAATTTTGACCTCCCATTAAGCTTGCTGAGTAAATCTTAGCAATACTATTTTTAGAGAAATTAAAGTCGGTATCTAATGAAATCTTAACAATTAAGTTTCCTTTTTTATCTGGATTATCATTGAATCTGATTTCATCTACTTTCCCTACTTTCAAGCCATTAATGGTAACAGAGCTAGCTTCATTAAGACCATTAATATTATTGTACTCTACAAAAAAGTGCCTTGCATTAGCACTGAACAAATCTTGTCCTTTTAGGAAGTTATAACCCCAAATAAATAGCGCAATAACAACGACAGCAACAATTCCTGTTTTTAGTTCTTTAGACATAGAATATATTTATACGAGCGAAAATAATAATAATTTTGGGAGTATAAATATAGAACACCTCTAAATTAACGGTTTTTCAGTGCTTCTTTTATTGAAATTCGCTTTCCATTTTTAAAAGCTACTACCCAAGCATCTTTATACCCTTTACTTCTTACCTTAGGTAAAACCTTCTTTATTCCAGATAAACTTGGTGAATTTCCGTAGTAATATTTGTAGTAATCATCTATAAATAAAGACTCAACGTTTTCTAACCCTTTAAAACCACTTGTAGAAAGTTTTTTTCTAGACGCTGCTATTTGTATTCTAAATACAACGTCTGTTGATACTGATTTTGGTTCTGTAGTTTTTTTCTTTGGTGAAGTTTCTTTTTTAACTACTTTTTTAGGTTCCTCTTTCTTTATTACAGGTTTTGAAACTTCTTTTTCAACCAACGGTGCATTAACTGTTAGTGTTTCGCTAATCGTATTTAGCTTTAATCGCTCAAAATACTTTTTTATTGCTTGAGCTATTGACTTGGCCATTCTTATTTGCCCCTTTCTAGAATTTAGATATTTACCTTCATTTTTATTAGTTAAAAAACCTAACTCTATTAAAACACTTGGCATAACAGTTTCTCTTAACACTAAAAAATTTGCTTGCTTTACCTTTCTATTATTTCTTTTTATTGCTACAAAGTTATTTTGAACTAAACCTGCGATTCCTAAACTATTTTCAAGGTTTTCTTCTTGTAGTACTGACAATCCAATAACTGACTCTGGTGAATTAGGATCATAATCATAATTCTGCTTATAATTATCCTCTAATAAAATTACCGAGTTCTCTTTCTTAGCAATCTCTAAGTTCTCTTTATTTCCACTCAATCCTAACACAAAAGTACTTGCTCCGTGCGGGTCAGGTCTTCTAAAAGCATCACAGTGAATAGACACAAATAAATCTGCTTTCTTATCATTTGCTATTTTAGCACGATTATGTAGCTCTATAAAAACATCTTTTTTACGAGTATAAAATACTTCTATATCTTTTGAAGTTAGTAACTCTTTACCTACATCTAGTGCTACTCTTAATGCTATGTTTTTTTCTCTAAAACCATTCCCCAGGTTCCCTGGATCTTTTCCTCCATGTCCTGCATCAAGAACAACTGTGTATTTTTTTTGCGCTGAAACCGATAATATTCCTCCATATAAAATAGTTAAAGAGGTTAGAATGATTAAGCTTAATTTTGAGATATTATATTTACGGAAATTTAAGAATTGCATCAATAAAATTTAACTATTTTTGGTTTTTAAAATATAGGCATTCAAATAGCACGCCAAAGTTTTTAAATATAACACAAAAATAGTATTAATAATATTGCGAGCAAATCCAACTTACATACTTTTAGCTTTCTATCTTTTTTGTTTTCAGTTAAGTAATGCGCAAGAATTTGGAAAGAAAGGCATTACTCCTCAAAAACCTAATAAAGACTCTATTTTTTCTAGTCCTAAAGACACCTTAATAGGTTTAAAAAATAATGCTCTTGTTAACAAAAAAAGAGACACTATTGCTAACGATTCTATTAAACCGAAAGAAGTAATTGATGGTATAATTACTCACGACGCTGAAGATTATACTATACAAAATGCCAAAGACAAAACTATTACCTTATATAATAAAGCCCAAGTAACCTATACTGATATTGAATTAAAAGCTGGAATTATTATTCTAGATTACAAAAACAATATGGTATATGCTAAAGGTATAAAAGATAGCACAGGATATCATCAGAGACCTCAGTTTAAACAAGGTGGACAAGAATCTGAACAAGATTCTATCCTTTTTAACTTTAAAACTAAAAAGGCTTTAGTTTATGGTGTTAAAACTGACCAAGCAGGGATTATTACTTACGGAGAGAAAACAAAAAGGGTAAACGATTCTACCATATATATGCGAAGGTTACGTTTTACTACTTCAAAAAAGAAAATTCCAGATTATTATATTCAAACAAATAAAGCAAAACTAGTTCCTGGTAAAAAAATTATTGTTGGTGGTAGTAATTTAGTACTAGCAGATGTACCAACTCCTGTTTATTTACCTTTTGCTTATTTTCCTTTAACAGATAAAAGAACCTCTGGTTTTATTATTCCTTCTTGGGGAGAGAGTAATAATCAAGGTTTTTTTATGCAAAATGGAGGATACTACTTTGCTTTAAGCGACTATTTTGATTTAACGGTGTTAGGAGATTTATATACCAATGGTAGTTGGGGATTAAATGCTTCCTCCAACTATTATGTTCGTTATAAGTTTAGTGGAAATTTTAGCGTTCGTTTTGAAAATATTATTAGAGGTATACGTGGTTTAAGCGACTATCAAAAATCTACAAATTTTAATCTTAGGTGGAGTCATAGTCAAGACGCTAAATCGAGTCCAAATTCTCGTTTCTCTGCCTCTGTTAATCTAGGAAGTAGTAAATATTACCGTCAGTCTTTAAACGAATTTAATAGTTCTCAGTTTTTAAACAATACGTTGAGTTCTTCTATTTCATACTATAAAAATTTTGTAGGCACTCCTTTTAATGTTAGTGTAACAGCTACTCACTCACAAAACACAAATACGGAGTCTATTACCATGACACTTCCTTCTTTACAACTTAACATGGATCGTATTTACCCATTTGCAGGAGAAGGAGGAATTAAAAAGAACGCTATTCAGCGAATGGGACTTAACTATAGTATGCAAGGTCAATATCAGATTAATACTACTGATGATGAGTTTTTCACTTCTAAAATGTTTAAAACAGCAAAAAAAGGAGTTCAACATAATTTAAGTACAAACACAAGTTTAAAAGCTTTCAAATATTTTACATTATCACCTAGTGTAAACTACAAGGACGTTTGGTACTTTGATCAAATTAAAAAACGATACGATCCAACTGCCGTAAACAAAGATGGTAATTTTGGTGCTGCTGTTAATGATACCATCAGTGGTTTTACTCGTTATAATGAATATAACTTTGGTGTTTCTCTATCTACAAACATATACGGTACATTTAACTTTAAAAAAGGACGTTTAAAAGCAATTCGTCATACAATTAGACCCTCTATTTCATACGGATATCGTCCAAATTTTGCTGATGATTACGATTTAACAGTTCGTCAAAGCTCTGATCCTAATGATCTATTAACTTACTCTCCTTTTGAAGGTGGTATTTATGGAACACCAGGAAGTGGAGTTTCAAACTCTATTGGTATTTCGGTAAATAATGTTTTAGAAGCCAAAGTAGCACCAAAAGACCCTGACAGTGATGAAGAAGATAAAAAAATCACGATTCTTAACAACTTAAATTTTAGCACAAGCTACAACATAGCTGCCGATAGTTTACGTTGGTCTCCAGTAAGAGCAAATGCTGGTACACGTCTTTTTAAAGACAAGCTTGCTTTAAACATGAATGCTACTTTTGATCCATACCAAGTAAACAGCAAAGGACAAAGAATAAATAAATTTAACGGTAGCCTTCTTAGAATGACTAATTTGGGAGTAACAGCAAACTACTCTATTTCTAGCAAAGATTTTGAAAAGAATAAAGATGGTGAAGATGACTCTGATAATAAAAGTGGAAATGGAGCCCAAGACACTCCTGATGTTTTTGGAGAAGGTATAGGTCCCACCAATGGCTTTCCTAACAATAGAGGTAATAAAAAAGGTGAAAGTGAAACCAAAGAAACTGAGCTATATAGAGCTAAAATACCTTGGACTCTTAATTTAGCTTACAGTATGAGCTATACAGACAATGGTTTAGAAAGTAAAATTGGTAACAATACGTTAATGTTTAGTGGTGATGTTGAACTTTCACCGAAATGGAAGGTTGGTTTTTCTTCTGGTTACGACATAAAAGACAACGCTTTCACATACACAAGATTGAATTTCTCTAGAGATTTAGATAGTTGGCGATTCAACTTTAACTGGACTCCTTTTGGTGTTAACTCGTCTTATAATTTCTTTATTGGAGTAAAATCTTCAGTATTAAGTGACTTAAAATGGGATAAAAACAAACCACCAGATAGAGTTTTATTCTAAAGTTAGAAAAATCTAACTTCCCCTTTTTAACAAAGCAAACAACTTTATAAACTCAAACTAAAATGAAAAAAATAATCACAACTGATAAAGCTCCAGCTCCAATTGGACCATATAATCAAGCTGTACTTAGTGGAAATACTTTATACACTTCTGGACAAATAGCAATTAACCCTGAAACTGGTGAGTTAGTTTTAGATTCTATTGAAGCAGAAACAAAACAAGTAATGCAAAACATGAAAGAAGTATTAGCTGCTGCTGAAATGACTTTTGAAAACGTTATTAAGACTTCTATTTTCATTTCAGATATGCATAACTTTTCAAAAATTAATGCTGTTTATGGTGAGTATTTTGATGATGCTACAGCTCCTGCTCGTGAAACTGTTGAAGTAGCTAACTTACCTAAGTTTGTAAATGTAGAAATTAGTATGATTGCTGTTAAGTAAGCCAATCTTAAAAACATGAATAAATAAAAAATCCACTTTTTGAAAGTGGATTTTTTTATTATATCGCTTTTATTAATAATTCTGCTGTTGATGGATTTGTAGCTAACGGTACATCGTGAACATCACACAAACGCATTAACATAGAAATATCTGGTTCATGTGGATGTTTTGCTAATGGATCTCTAAAAAACAGTACCATTTGACATTTCCCTTCTGCTACCCTACCTGCAATTTGTGCATCACCCCCAATAGGTCCTGATAAATATTTTGTTACTTCAAATCCTGCTTTTTCAGCTTTCTCTCCAGTTGTTCCCGTTGAAATTAACTGAACACTTTTTTGGCGTAAAACTTCTTTGTGTTCATTTAAAAACTGAACCATTTCAGCTTTCATTCCATCATGTGCTATAATTGCTATTTCCATAAATAGTGTTTAAAAAAGTATTCCCGCAAAAAGCGGGAATACAATATTACAAAATATTTTATGCTTTTATAAAGAAGCTGAATACTCTAGTAAATCTACAATTTTTGTAGCATATCCAAACTCATTATCGTACCAAGAAATTACCTTGAAAAAGTTTTCGTTTAACTCTAAACAAGCATCAGCATCAATTACTGATGTTCTTGTTTCTGAAACAAAATCTTGTGATACTACCTCATCTTCAGTATACCCTATAATTCCTTTAAATTCACCTTCTGAAGCTTCTTTTAATGTTGCTAAAATTTCTTTTAACGAAGTCGCTTTATCTGTTCTAAACGTTAAATCAACCAAAGAAACATCCGCTACAGGAACTCTAACAGCCATACCTGTTAATTTACCTTCTAGTTCTGGAATAACCTTTGTTACAGCTTTTGCTGCTCCTGTTGATGTAGGTATAATATTGTTAACTACTGAACGTCCTCTTCTCCATTTTTTGTTAGGTCCGTCAACCGTGTTTTGTGTTGATGTTGCTGCATGAACCGTAGTCATCAAACCTTCTTTTAACCCAAAGTTATCGTGAATTACTTTTGTTAATGGCCCTAAACAATTTGTTGTACACGAAGCATTTGAAAAGATATTTTCATCAGCTGTTAATTCTTTATGGTTTACCCCCATAACATACATATTAGCATCTTTAGAAGGCGCTGAAATAATTACTTTCTTTGCTCCTCCTGTAATATGCATTGCTGCCTTATCTTTGTCTGTAAAGAAACCTGTAGATTCAATTACATATTCTGCTCCGGCTTCATTCCATTTTAAATTTTCAGGATTTCTTTCCGCAGTTATTCTTATTGTTTGTCCATTTACAACTAAGTTTCCATCTTTTACTTCAACATCTCCTTCAAAACGTCCATGAACAGAATCATACTTCAATAAATAGGCTAAATAATCTACATCTAACAAATCGTTAATAGCCACAACTTGAATGTTGTCTCTTTTCATTGCAGAACGGAATGCTAATCGACCAATTCTTCCAAATCCGTTAATTCCTATTTTTATCATTATTTTAAATTTTATATTCGTGTTTAAGTGGTCATAATATCAGATACGCGTAATAATTCAGTATCAATATTATGTTGACCTTTGATTGCTTTTTCTAAATCGGTAGAAATTACTTTATTATCTTTCAAACCTACCATCAAATTTGTTTTTCCGTCAAGTAATAATTCAACAGCACTTACACCTAACCTACTTGCTAAAACTCTATCAAAACATGATGGAGAGCCTCCTCGCTGCATATGACCTAACACAGAAACCCTCACTTCATATTCAGGTAAATTTTCCTCTACATAATCAGCCAGTTCAAATACATTTTTTCCAGTTTTATCTCCTTCTGAAACTACTACTATACTTGATGATTTTCCTGATCTTCTACTTTTCTTTAACGATTCTAACATTCTTTCTAAACCTAAATCTTCTTCAGGAATTAAAATCTCTTCAGCTCCTGCACCAACACCTGCATTTAATGCTATAAACCCAGCATCACGTCCCATAACCTCAACAAAGAAAAGTCTATTATGAGAAGAAGCTGTATCTCTAATCTTATCAATGGCCTCTACAGCTGTATTCAAAGCTGTATCATAACCAAGGGTATGACTTGTTCCTGAAATGTCATTATCTATTGTTCCTGGAATTCCTATAATGGGGAAATTGAACTCTTTGTTAAAAATAACTCCTCCTGTAAAAGATCCATCACCTCCAATTACTACTAAAGCATCTACATTATTCTTTTTTAAGCTTTCATAAGCTTTTTGTCTTCCTTCTTTAGTTCTAAAATCTTTTGACCGAGCCGATTTTAATATCGTTCCTCCTTTATGAATAATATTATTTACACTCCTAGCGGTTAAAGGAATTAAATCTTCTTCTATCAATCCTTGATACCCTCTATAAATCCCCATACAATCCGTACGATAATAGGCACAAGTCCTTACAACAGATCGTATCGCGGCATTCATTCCTGGAGCATCCCCTCCAGAAGTCATCACTGCTATTTTTTTAATTTTTCTCATAAAACGAATATCAAATTTACTCAATTTTAGTCATTTTTAAGTAAAAAACAACAAATTCATTTTTGCATTTTAATTGAAATTTAACGTTTCATTTTATTTGGTTACTTTTAGCCAACAAATAAAACAAACTATGCTATTAACCTCTCTTGATTACATTATTATTTTCGGTTTTTTTATTCTTTCATTACTTATTGGGCTTTGGACTTCAAAATCAGCAGGTAAGAATAGCTCTGAATTCTTTTTATCAGGAAGAAACATGCCATGGTGGTTATTAGGAGTTTCTATGGTCGCAACTACATTTGCTGCAGATACTCCTGGATTGGTTACCGAATTAGTTAGAAAAAATGGTGTTTCAGGTAACTGGGTTTGGTGGGCAATGCTTCTTACGGGAATGCTTACCGTGTTTTTTTATGCTAAACTATGGAGAAAATCAGGTATAACTACCGATTTAGAGTTTTATGAGTTACGCTACTCTGGTAAAATGGCTAGCTTTTTAAGAGGTTTTAGAGCCATTTATTTAGGTGTAATTTTTAACGTAATTACAATGGCAGGGGTTTGTTTGGCTGGAGCTAAAATTGCTAATATTTTATTAGGAATATCGCAAGAAGAGACACTATTGTATTCTTCAATAATTGTTGTTATTTATTCTTCTTTAGGTGGATTAAAAGGTGTGTTACTTACTGATTTTGTTCAGTTTTTAATTGCTATGATTGGTTCTGTTTGGGCCACTATATATATTGTTAGTTTACCAGAAATTGACGGGCTTTCAAATTTATTAACGCACCCAAACGTAAGTGATAAACTAGCAATGTTTCCTGATTTTTCAAACAAAGAAGCTTTAATTACTTTATTTATTATTCCTTTCGCTGTACAATGGTGGAGTACTTGGTACCCTGGAGCTGAGCCTGGTGGAGGTGGCTATATTGCACAACGCATGTTGGCTGCTAAAGATGAAAAAAATGCTACATGGGCTACTTTATTTTTCAATTTTGCGCATTATGCATTACGTCCTTGGCCATGGATTATTGTTGGCTTAGCTTCATTAATTATTTTTCCAAGTTTAGAAAGTATGAATCAAGCGTTTCCTGGTTTAACTACTGAAATGCAAGGACACGATGTGGCTTATGCTGCAATGATGACCTATTTACCAGCAGGCTTATTAGGAATTGTATTAACTTCATTAATCGCTGCTTTTATGAGCACTATTTCTACCCAATTAAACTGGGGTAGCTCATATGTGGTAAATGATTTTTATAGTAGATTTATTAATAAAGATGCTTCTGAAAAGCAAAAGGTAGTAGTTGGTAGAATATCAACTGTAGTTTTAATGTTATGTGCTGCTCTTTTTTCTTTCTACTTACAATCAGCCAAAGGAGTTTTTGATTTACTACTACAAATTGGTGCAGGAACTGGACTGCTATTTATTTTACGTTGGTTTTGGAGTAGGATTAACCCGTATAGTGAAATTGCTGCAATGGCTATATCTTTTATAATTGCTGTTTTCTTTTTTATCAATGGAAAAATGGAATCTCCATTTATTCAAATTGCGGGTTATTGGCAATTAATTATTGGTGTTTTGGTTACTACAGTAGGTTGGGTTATTGTAACCCTTTTAACACAACCTACCGATGCTAAAACTTTAGAAAAATTTGATAATCTTATTTTTGAGAATAATAATAAGTTTAAAAATGTTGGATATAAAATTGTAGGTTTTATAACTGGAACTATAGGTGTCTACAGCTTCTTATTCGCCACTGGAAATTGGATTTATGGTGAAATAGTTCTTGCTACAATACTTTCTATAATCACCTTAATTTGTATTTTAATTTTAAGAAAAATATGGAAGTTTGTTTCTTAACACAATTAATCCTTACAAATGTTAGATACAAAAACCTTTATTGAACAGCTTTATCGTAATTAGATATAATTTTTTGTATTCTTTTGTTTTCAAAAACAGAAGGATACAACTCTTTTACAATTGTATGATACTCAAAATCGATAGTTAAAGCGTTATTTAAATGTGTTACACTATACTCCTCTTTACCAAGAATCATAAATAACCCACAAAGTCTATACTCTATTTCTGCAAATTCTTTATACGTTTTCTTTGCTTGAATTAATATTTTAAGAGCTTCATTAAACTCTCCTAAAAACAGTAGAAGGTCTGCCAACGCAACATATATTTCAATTTCTCTGTCTCCTAATGATAAGCAAGTTCTAAAAGCTTTAACAGACTCTTCGTAAAAACTAAGTTTTAAATTGATATCGCCATAACGTCTCCAATACAAAACGTTTGCCTCATCAATATGAATAGCTTTATTAATATAATACAGTGCTTTTTGATAGTTTTCTTGATTATAACAAGCATTCGTTAACAAAATCCACCCTCTATCTAAAAGTGGATCTTCATGTACAGCTTTTTTATAAAAGTGTATTGCTGTTTGTATGTTCTCAAGTTTTTCGTAACATTCTCCTATTCTTATGTAGGCGTAAGCTGTTGGGTCATCTAGTTCTAGTGTTACTAAATAATTCTCTATAGCTTCTTCATATCTCTTTAACTCTTCTAAAGATTTAGCTTTCTCTAAATACCCTCCTATAAAACTATCATCAATCAATACTGCATAATCAAAAGCTGTTAATGCTTCTTTAAACAAACCTAACTCAAAATATTGCCTTCCTAATTGATGCCACGCAACTTCGCAGTAAGGATTTTTATCTAAGTATGAGTTTAAAAATTTTATCGCATCCTCATGACTATCTTGCATATCAAAACAATACACAATGTTATATAACGATGAATAATCTTCGTAATCTACCTCAATACATTTAGCAAAGTTTAAACGTGCATTTTCAAAATCATCTAGGTATAGGTACTCCATACCTATCATAGACCAAACATCAGATGGGTCTTCTATGTATTGTAAAGACTCTTTTAAAATGGCAATTGCTTCTGTGTGTTGTTTCTTTTTAGATAAGATAATTGCTTTTTGAATAAATACCTCATCGTTGTGAGGTTCAACAGCTTCAATATTAGATAGCATTTTAATTGCTTCATGCAATTCATCTTCAAAAATTAAAATTTCTACTTTCATTAATTTTAATTGAATTGAAGATGGATGCTGCTCCAAACCTAGCTGTACAGCTTTTTTTGCCAACGACTGTTTACCTATATTTAAATAATGCTCTATAATTGTTTCAAATTCTACAGCATCAAAAAAATATACCTCATTGGTTTTCAACATGGATTCAAATTTTGATAATGACATAGGCTACAGATTTGAATTTATATAAAGTTACTACAAGAACAGTACCTATTTACCCATATGTTTATTTCTTTTCAACAATTTAATTAACAATACTAAGCTCTCTTTCTTATTAACACTAAGTTATTTGAAAGAGTTAATTATTTTTCTATATTTGAAAGAACAAAAAATTAACATCTAATTTTAAACAAAAAATCATGAGTAAATTTGACGAAAAAGTAGCGCTTTATAAAAAATTTATGGACGATAGAGATATTCGTTCTAATACTGATTTATTAACTGCTGTTACAAAAGGATTAGGACCTTCTATTTATAAAAATGATGCTGAAACAGTATCAGGTAGTGATCCTAAAGAACTAGAAACGGTTAAGAAAAACTTTTTAATGAAAAAATTAGGTTTAGCTGATGGACCTGAATTAGATAAGGCTATTGGAGAAGTGATGGAGAGAATTGGAAAGTCTGAAAGAAATAAATATCGTGCAGTTGTATACTACATGCTGGTTAAGAAATTTGATAAAGAGTCTGTTTACGGAATGTAATAATATTCTTTTAAGAAATATAAGTCCTGTATTTAAGTTTTAAATACAGGACTTTTTTTATTTTAGCCACCAACAAACAACTTATATTTATGTCGCAATTTATTAGCGTTTTTGATATGCTTAAAATTGGGGTGGGACCTTCTAGCTCCCATACCTTAGGCCCTTGGAGAGCTGCCCAACAGTGGATACAAAAATTAAAAGAAACAAATGAATTTCTTTTAATTGAAGAAATAAAAGTAGACTTGTATGGTTCTCTTTCTTTAACTGGTAAAGGACACGCGACAGATTTAGCTGTTTTATTAGGTTTAAGTGGTGCTGATCCGGAATACATTCCTATTGAAACAATCGATGTTATTATTAGTGATATTCAAACCAAAGAGCTTTTATTTTTTAATAATGAAAGAAATATTGCTTTTGCTAATGGCTCAGTAACATTCAACAAAGAGTTTTTACCGTTTCATGCCAATGGAATGACTTTTAGAGGATTTGCTAACGGTGTAGAGATTTCTACGGAAACATACTATTCTATTGGTGGAGGTTTTATTGTACAAGAAGATGATAACCTTGCTGAAGATATTGAAATTAATAAACAAAATTTTCCATTTCCAATCAACAGAGCTACTGAGCTTGAAGCCTATTGTGAAAAGGAAGGGTTAAATATTTCTGATATTGTTTACCAAAATGAGCTTGTAATTAATTCTGCTGAAGAAATAGATAAAGAGTTACATCGTATATGGAATACAATGTTAGAGTGTATGTACATAGGTTGTCATACTCAAGGGACTTTACCTGGAGGATTAAATGTAAAGCGACGTGCATTTGAAACACACCAAAAACTTATTAAAGATGCTCAATACACTAATCAACAAGAATGGATTACTGCTATTAGAGGTACCGAAGTTAAGTTTCGCGAAATTTTAAAATGGGTAAGCTGTTTAGCCTTATCTGTTAACGAGGTAAACGCTGCTTTAGGTAGAGTTGTTACCGCTCCTACTAATGGAAGTGCGGGAGTTATTCCTGCTGTAATAATGTATTACTTAGTAATAGAAAACCACGATGCTACTTTTGAACATGTTAAAAAGTTCTTACTTGTTGCTGGAGAAATAGGAAGTATATTTAAGAAGAATGCTACAATTTCTGCGGCTATGGGTGGCTGTCAAGCTGAGATTGGTGTATCCTCTGCCATGGCCGCTGCTGCATTAACAGAATTGTTAGGCGGAACCCCATCACAATGCTTAGTTGCTGCTGAAATTGCCATGGAACATCATTTAGGACTTACATGCGATCCTATTGGTGGATTAGTACAAGTGCCTTGTATTGAGCGTAATGCTATGGGAGCCATTAAAGCTATTAACGCTGCTGAATTAGCTTTAGAAACAAACCCAAAAGAATCTAAAGTGCCTTTAGACAAAGTAGTTGATACCATGTGGGAAACAGCTAAAGATATGAATAGGAATTATAAAGAGACTTCAGAAGGAGGTTTAGCCGTAACTGTACGATTAGCTGATTGTTAATCTCTACTATTTTACCTCTATTGGTTCTCCTAAAAATTTAGGTTTTATATTAAAAAGGATATCAATAAAAACTTTTACTCTAGCTAAGTATTCTCTTAGCTGGACTTTTATTGCCTTTTTGCCTGAAACTCCTTTAGCATTAAAGCCTATTGCATCAATCTCAAAATGATTTGCTAAATATAAAGCTCTTTCATTATGGAATTGTTGAGAGATAATAGTTACAGAAGTCTGCCCGAAAATTTCTTTAATTCTTACTACCGAATCTAAAGTTCTAAAACCAGCATAATCTAAATAGATTTTATCCTCAGGAATTCCTGCTTTAATCAAATCATTTTTAAAATCGGTTGGTTCATCATATCCTTCAGAACCATTATCACCGCTTACTAAAATAAAATCAATCTTCTTTGCTTTGTATAACTCCACAGCAGCATTCAATCGAAATTGATAGTACAAATTCACTCTACCATCAGATAGATACTTTACCGTACCTAATAACAATCCTACTTTGTTTTTAGGAATTGTTTCTGTAGTATTAAATAGTTTTTCTTCCGCATTTTTAATTATTACTTTATTTGATATATAAATAGCAATAACAATTAATAAACAACTTAAAAGAAAAAGGATAGCAACATTTTTTCGTTTCATTTATCTTGTGAAAACTAGTTCTGTTTCAGTAGACATTTCTTCAGAAAAGCCATATCCTTCTACATCAAAACCTTTCAACTCTTCTAAAGTTTCTACATTATTGTCTATAATGTAACGCACCATTAATCCCCTTGCTTTTTTAGCAAAAGTCATAATCGTTTTATACTGCCCATTTTTAAAATCTTTAAAAACTGGGGTTATCATAGGTACTTTTAATGCTTTTTTAGGAAGTGCTTTAAAATACTCTGTGCTTGCTAAGTTGATTAACAACTCACCGTCTTGTAACTCTTCATTTAGTGATTCAGCTAATGTAGTATCCCAGAACTTATATAAGTTTTCTCTTCTTCCTACTTTTAACTTAGTTCCCATTTCTAAACGATACGGTTGAATTAAATCTAAAGGTTTTAGTAAACCATACAACCCTGATAAAATCCTCAACTTGTCTTGTAAAACAGGAATCTTATCTTCTGAAATTGAATTAGCATCAATCCCTCTATACACTTCACCTGTAAATGCAAACACTGCTTGTTTTGCATTATCTAAAGAAAAAGGAGGTTGCCAATCTTGATTTCTGTCATAATTTAAACTTGCTAAATCATCAGAAATCTTCATTAACTCACTCAATTTTTTTCTTGATAGTGTTTTTAACTTCTTATTTAGTTTTTCAGATTGTTCTAAAAATCTAGGTTGTGTATATACATCGGTAGTCGCTTTGTTTTCAAAGTCTAACGATTTTGCTGGTGATATAATAATTTTCATGCTGTAAAATTTAAAGTAAAAATAAGAAGCTATTTTAAAATCATCAATTACTTCAGGTAATTTATATTGATTGTAGTATTGATATTTTTAATACTAAACTTGTAATCCATCATAAGCCAAAAACACATTCTCAGGTAACTCTATTTCAACCTCATCATGCAACCCTAAAAGCTCACTAATATGGGTTAGATATGCTTTCTTTGGTTTAATCTCTTCTATAAAACTTAATGATTCTTCTAAATTAAAATGTGTTTTATGAGGCTCCCTTCGCAAACCTGTAACTACTAAAACATCTAAATCATTTAGTTTTTCTTTCTCCTCTTCAGAAATAGTTTTAATATCAGTTATATACGCTACATTATTAAAACGGTATCCGAGAATTGGTAAATTACCATGCATTACTTCAATTGGAGTTACCTCTACCCCATCTAACTCAAAACTTTTTTTATGTGATATAATGATTGGAGCTACACTTGGTGCACTTGGATATCGGTTTTCGGTTGCAAATATATAATCGTATCGCTTTTGTAAAACTCCCAGTACTCTTTCTGTTAAATAAATGGGTACTGGACCTATTTGAAAACAATACGGACGAATTTCATCTAAACCAGCTATATGATCAGCATGTTCATGTGTAAATAAAATTCCATTTATTGAAGCAACTTCTTCGCGCATCATTTGCTGACGAAAATCAGGTCCGCAATCAATCACATAATTAATATCATTCCATGAAACCAACACCGAAGATCGTAATCTTTTGTCTTTGGGGTTTTTAGATAAAGCTACAGGATGTTTACTTGTAATCATTGGAACTCCAGTAGAAGTTCCTGTTCCTAAAAAAGTTATTTTTACTTGATTTTTTTTCTTCATTTTCACCACAAAAATACAACAAAAATTGTCTGTTAGTTTGTAATTTCAGTACATTTGTACTACGTAACTAAAAATAACAAAATGGCAATTACGTTAAAAGGAGATCAAAAGATAAGTACTGTACCAACTACCAAAATGAAATCGTTAAAGATTAACTTAAACGCTCATATATATGGAACTTTTGCAGAGATTGGAGCTGGTCAAGAAACTGTTCGTAATTTTTTTAGAGCCGGTGGAGCTTCTGGTACAATAGCAAAAGCTATGAGTGCTTACGACAAAGACTTTTCTGATGCCATTTATGGAGTTGAAAAAGACAATCGTTATGTTACTGAACCTCGATTAAAAAAGATGCTAAAGCATGAAATGGATTTAATTGAGGAGCGTCTTGATCGTCAAAAGCATCCTGATAAATTATTTTTTAGTTATGCTAACACGGTAGCAACCATTAACTTTACTAAGAAATTTAAAGGTCATGGTTGGGTTGGTATTCGTTTTCAGTTAGATCCATTAGAAGATTATAACGAAATTGTTTTACACCTCCGTTTTAAAGAAACTGATGCTCGTCAGCAACAAGAAACGTTAGGTGTTTTAGGTGTAAACTTAATTTATGGAGCTTACTACTTAAATGACAATCCAAAAGACTTATTAAAGTCTTTTTACGACAACATTGATAAAGACCGTTTAGAGATTGATATGATTAATTTCTCTGGTCCTCGATTTATGTATGTTGATAATCGTTTAATGAGTTTACAACTTGTTAAAAATGGGATGACTAATGCTGTAATGTTTGGTCCTGATGGAAACAACTTATTACCAGCACAAGTACTTTACAAAAAGAACATTTTAGCACTTCGTGGTAGCTACAGACCTGTTACCAAGGTAAATATGGATATGTTTGAACGTGCTAAACAATTATTCTTTGACGAGAATAAAGTAGACCCAAAAAAGACAAAAATTATTTTTGAGATTACCTTGAGTAACCTTCGTGCCGAAGGAGAAATTAATGAACGTGACTTTTTAGATAGAGCTGAGCTTTTATGTTCTCTTGGTCAAAATGTTATGATTACCAACTATCAAGAATACTTCAAACTAGTAGAATACTTTAGTGAATACACTAAAGAGCGTATGGGACTTGCTATGGGAGTTTACAACCTGATTCAAATTTTTGATGAAAAATACTACCGTGATTTAAGTGGTGGTATTTTAGAAGCTTTTGGTAAACTTTTCTATAGAGATTTAAAGGTATACATGTATCCTTATAAAAATGAGGAAACAGGAGAGTATATAACCAGCGAAAACCTTAAAGTACATCCAAGAATGAAAGAACTTTATAAGTTCTTTAAAAATAATGGTCGTTTAATTGATATTAAAGATTTCAATCCTAACATCTTACATATTTTTTCTAGAAAAGTTTTAAAGAAAATAAAAAATGGAGAAGAAGGATGGGAAGAAATGCTTCCTAAAGGAGTTTCTGAAACTATCAAGGAAAAACGTTTATTTGGATGCACAAAAAGAATTAAGTAATCTTTTTAAACCTCTTTTTAAACCTTTTATTATCTTTAAAGTCTAACAGCTAAACAGTTTTAGTTGATTGACGAAATTACACTTATAGATCAATTACAGCAATCTACTACTAAAGAGATTGCTTTTAAAAGCCTTGTATCTCAATATAAAGAGCGATTGTATTGGCATATACGAAAAATTGTAATTTCTCATGAAGACGCTGATGATGTTTTACAAAACACATTTATTAAAGTCTTTAAAAATATTGATAACTTTAAAAGAGATAGTAAATTATTTTCTTGGATGTATAGAATAGCTACTAATGAAGCTATAACTTTCATAAATAAAAAAGCTAAAGAAAAAAAAATACATATTTCTGATTATCAACTACAAATAACCTCTACTCTAGATAGCGATTATTGGTTTTCTGGTGATGAAATTCAGCTTATTTTGCAAAAAGCAATTGCTACATTACCTCAAAAGCAGCAATTAGTATTTAACATGAAGTACTTTGACTCTATGAAATATGAAGAAATTTCTGAGATTCTTGACACCTCAGTTGGAGCTTTAAAAGCCTCGTATCATATAGCCGCAAAAAAAATAGAACATTTTATAAAGAACTATAATTAAACCTTTTACAAAAACAATAGTCTTACTAGGGTAATGAATGAAAAATTAAAACATACTATAGATTTTATAAACCAGCAGGTTGGCAAAGATTGTGGTTTTTCGACTCCTCAAAACTATTTTGAAGAAGTTGAAGAAACTATTAACACCTCTATATTTATAGATAGTTTACCAAAAAATAAAGCATTTAATACCCCTGACAGTTATTTTGACGATATTGAAGCTCAAATTCAATCAAAATTAGCTACAGAACAAATTACAGAAACGAAAGTAATTTCTTTTCGTAAAAGAGTTCTACAATATATTCCTGTAGCAGCTGCGGCTTCAGTTTTACTTTTTATTGGCATTAATTATTTTAACACTCAAAAAATTACTTTTGAAGACATTACTATTACTGATATAGAATCTTGGTATGAAAATGGATATGGTGATATTGACAACAGCGAACTTGCAGTAACATTAAACACTTCTGAACTAGACGAAGATATACTGGCCTCTATTAGTGATGAAACACTTGAAGATTACTTAGATTCTGTTGACACACCAACACTTATAAACGAAATAGAACAATGATGAAGAAACACTTACTTATATTATTAGTAGCTTTTACTTCTTTTTTCTCTGTTCAATCACAGACAAAAAAAGGTAACTATGAAAAAATTAAAGCTTTTAAAGTGGCTTTTCTTTCTGAAAAGTTAAACCTTACAGAAAAAGAGGCTGATAAATTTTGGCCATTATACAATGTGTACGATAAAAAAATGATTGAGCTTCATAAAGCAGAACGTTACAGTATAAAAAAGAAAATACTTAGTTGTGGAGGAATTGATAGCTTAACCGATAAAGAATCAAAAGAAATTGTCAATAAAATTAAGTCTGTTTCAAAAGAACAATATGAAACTAAAACTAATTTTTATGATAACCTTTCTACCTTTTTATCAGATAAAAAAATCCTCACTTTAGAGGTGGCTGAACACGAATTTCACCGAAAGCTTATAAAAAAGCTAAAAGGTGAAAAAAGGAAACATCGAAAATAAAAAAAGGAAGCTTAAAAGCTTCCTTTTTTTACTTATCGACTAAGGCTAAACAAACATATAAATCTGGTTTATTAGCCGTAAATTGTTTTAGCCAAATAGTTAGTTCATCTATTTCATAAGGTAGTAATCTACCTAAAGCTTTTTCAAGCTCTTTACAAAATAAATCAGCGTTAAAACTAACCTTTTGAAGTACAGTTTTCGTGTACTCGTACATAGCTCTTGCCATATTTATTGGGGTTATCTGTTATTAAATACTGAACGTAATTTACGAAATTTTATTCCAATGTTAGTGTTAAAGTTTATCAAAAAAAAAGCGAGACTTAAATAAGTCTCGCTTTTTAAACATATAATTTATAGTATTATAAACTATTTACTTTTTCTATTAAAGCGTTTGCTCTTGACTCTAAATCAGCACTTACTGATTTATAGTGAGCTTTTTTATCTTCAACATTTTTTGCATTTACCTTTGCAATTAAATCATCAAAAGTTACAATAACTTCATCTACAATAGCGTCTGCTTTCGCTTTATCAGCTTCAGGGTTTAACTCTGTAGTTATTTGACAAATACTAATAATGTCTCCTAATGTATAGTTAATATCTTTCTTTAAATTTTTTATGCTTGCCATAATTATAAATTTTGATGCAAAATTAATCGATTTTATCTAATTCTTGTTGAAATTTTTCAAAAAACTGCCCCACATGATATCCATCTACCAAAGCATGATTTACATTTATTGCTACCGGCATTAATATTTTATCATTTTCATACTTTAATTTACCAAAAGCTAATTGAGGAACACTATCCTTTTTGTTTCCTGAAAAAGGTTCTTTATGTCCTGTAAAACTTACCCAAGGAATCGCTGAAGAGTGTATACAGCCTAACGAATATCTGGGAGGTAATAAATTAGTTGAATTTTGTATTCGCTCTTTTTCTTCTAGATAACTTTTGTTAAACGTTTCAAAATCTTCTGAGTAATCAAAATAAGAAAAGCCAAATGTTGTATCTGCTCTTGCTACAGTTGTTGATGCATTAATAACATCATAAACTGTAACTTTATCTCCTTCTATTCTATACTTAAAGTTTTCAACGGCATTTATAGCTTTCATACAAGCGTGTAAATACCGAACAAAAAAGGATTGATTTTTCTCCTTTGCCGATTGATAAGTCCTAGACACATCTACATCTGCAACTAAACCGAAAGTTGGGTCTGCTAAAGCTCTAAAATGTTTAAAAAGTTCTTTTCTGTTCCAATTTTCAATATCTAGATACTTCATTTATAAAAACTTTAATACATCTGTAATACTAGATACTGTTTTATAAGCATCTGACTTTTGTTCTTCATTTACTTCTTCGTGCGCCCATGTTGTATGAAATGGAACATGAATTGCAGTTGCTCCTATTTCTATTAAAGGTAATACATCTGATTTTAATGAGTTTCCTATCATTAAAAACTCAGAAGGGTTAATATCTAACCTTTTTACAAGTTTTTTATAGTCAGTTTTTTTCTTTTCACTCATTACTTCAGTATGATGAAAATATTTTAAAATTCCTGATTTAGCTAACTTACGTTCTTGATCTAACAAATCTCCTTTTGTTGCTACAATTAACTTGTATTTTCCGTGTAACTCTTGTAGAACCTCTTCTACCCCATCTAACAACTCTATTGGCTTTTCTAACATCTCTTTTCCTATCTCTAAAATTGCTTCCATTTTTTTTGGACTGATTTTATAGTTAGAAATTTCTAAAGCGCATTCTACCATTGACAACATAAAACCTTTTACTCCATATCCATATATTTTAAGGTTTTCTATTTCCTTTTTAAATAACTCTTGATGGATTTTATTTTCCGTTTCGTAATCAGACAATAATCGAGCAAAGTCATCTTCAGCATCACGAAAGTAAGTTTCGTTTACCCAAAGTGTATCGTCAGCATCAAAGGATATAATTTTAATATTATTCATTTTCTAATAATTTTATAGCTTTTTCTAAGTCTTCAGGAGTATCAATACCAATGCTTTCTACTGAAGTTTCAATCATTTTTATTTTTTTTCCTACTTCTAAATAACGAATACATTCAATTTTTTCAGCAGCCTCTATTGGTGTCATAGGTGTATGATAAAAATCAATTAATGCTTCTTTTCTGAATGCATAAACTCCCTTATGTTTGTAGTAATTAACAGCTACTTCTTTATCTCTATGATATGGAATTACACTTCTTGAAAAGTAAATAGCAAAATCATTTATGTCTGTAATTACCTTTACGCTATTAGGGTTTTGAATCTCTTCTTCATTTGTCATTTTTACTTTTAGTGATGCTAAATCAATTTCCTTTTGAACATCAGATTTAAAAACACTAATTAATTTTGACAACGAAACTGTATCAATAAAAGGCTCGTCTCCTTGTACGTTTACCACGATATCTAC
The DNA here is from genome assembly GCF_056815515.1 of Tenacibaculum sp. DPLXC6. NCBI lineage: Bacteria > Pseudomonadati > Bacteroidota > Flavobacteriia > Flavobacteriales > Flavobacteriaceae > Tenacibaculum > Tenacibaculum sp. DPLXC6. The sequence goes on along the minus strand of NZ_CP141806.1, from coordinate 111,078 downwards.
GTCTAAGTTTTCAACTGCTTCAGCAATTCTATCAGATCCACACTCGTGTTCTTTTTGGCTCATTAACACCTTCCCCCCTATCTTTTCTATAGAGTTATAAATTACTTCAGAATCTGTTACCACATATACTTCATCAAACAAATTAGCTTTTACCGCAGCCTCATAAGTTCTTACAATTACAGGTTTTCCGCCTAAATCTTTCATTAATTTCCCAGGAAAACGTGATGCACTATAACGTGCAGGAATCATTGCTATTATCTTCATAAATAATCATAAGTGTTTACGTATCAAAGATACATATTTAAACTACTAACATAAAAACTGATAAAGCTCACATTGATAAAACTTTAACATTAAATACTTTTTGATTTTATTCAATTATTAAAAACTTTTACTATTTTTGGATCATTATGAAGGCGCTTTTAGGCACATACACATTTATTTTTAACGCGATCAATTCGATTATGTGTAATGCCCGCATGCATAAACAATATGTATATGTAACTAAAAGCACCCAAAGAAACAGATTAAAACATCGATTTTAAATAATCAATTTTTATAAAACTTAACCAAGGTGCTTTTTAAAAAAAGCACCTTTTTTTATTTACTAATATTTTAAATTTTAAACATTATGAACACTTTTAAGTATCGAAATTCAATTAGAAAACACGTAGCCTCAACAGTAATGTACTCAGTACAAAATCCATTTTACAGAGATCCGGAATTACTAATACTTAATCCTTAAAATTATCATGAAAACATTAAACATCACATCAAACAATAAGTCTAACCAATTTATAGTTAACAAAAAACAAGTTAGTAAAAACAAAGTGCTAAAAGCTTCAGTTTTATATGATAAAATTGAATCTAGCGCGAACACTTCTTTAGACTTTTATCCAGATTCTTCTAATTTTAGTTTTAACAGCATCGAATTTGATCTGTTAGGCAATGCCTACCTTAATGATAAGCTTGTTATCAAAAACAATATTAAAAAATTGAGTGATACTGAAATTATTTTCAATATAACAGTATCTAAAAAAGAAGAAAAGAAACAAAATATTATTTGTACAGCTACTTTTGGCTATACTATTAAAAAAGCATCTTAATTATTCCTAAAAATTGATTTTACAATCAATTGAGCAATCGTTAAGTTAGTTTGGTTTGTTTATAAGCTTAGGAGATTTTTTCTCTTAAGCTTATTTTATATACGTTTCTAATAACTCTGAAGAACCTTCTGATAAAATTTCTACTTTATCAATACATGCTGGTACCAAGATTGTTTCTCCTTTTCTTATGATTTCTTGTTGGCTATCATAAAAAAATGTTACTTCTCCTTCCACACACATATATATTATAAAACTATCTTTTCTTGATAAATCAATTTCTTTCTTTCCTTTTACAGGAAGTATATTCGTTGTAAAATAAGGGCATGTAACTACTTGACTTGCTACATTTTTTTGTTTCGAGTAAGTTGTTTTATAAGTATTCTTGGCTGAAAAATCTATTGCTTTTAATGCTTTTTCTGTATGTAATTCTCGGTAATTACCATCAATATCTTTTCTATCCCAATCATAAATACGATAAGTAATATCTGAAGTTTGCTGTATTTCAGCAATCAACAAACCCGCTCCAATAGCATGCACTCTACCTGGAGGTACAAAATATACATCTCCTTTAGTTACTTTATCAACATTTAATATGCTTAAAAGTGTTTTATTATCAAGATGCTGTATGTATTCTTCTTTACTTGAATTTTCTTTGAACCCTATTATAATACTAGCCTCTTCATCTGCTTGCATTACATACCACATTTCGGTCTTTCCATAAGACTCTTGAAGTCCTGCTAAATCATCATCAGGATGTACTTGAATACTTAGTACTTCTTTAGCATCTATAAACTTTATTAACAGCGGAAACTGTTTTCCAAAAGTTTTATAAACATAATTACCTACTAAATCATGCTTATACTCTTTTAAAAGACTTCTTAATGTTCTCCCTTTTAAGTTACCGTTACTAACGATTGATTCATCTCCATCTACATCAGAAATTTCCCAGCTCTCTCCAATATTGGAACCATCTGATTTTTTATGAAGTAGTTGGTTTAGTTTTTTTCCTCCCCAAATTTTTTGTTTTAAAATTGGAGTAAATCGTAGTAATTGGTTTATCATAGATTAAGCACCTCTATAAGTTACGTAGTTTCTCGGAGTTTCGTATAATGTAACTTCTAAGTCTAATTTTTCAGGAATACTTACACGTAACTTATTATAAATTACCACAGATATATTTTCTACTGTAGGATTGACATTTTTAAACTCTTCAACTTCAATATTTAAGTTTTTATGATCTAAAACATCTTCAACCTTTAACTTAACTAAATCTTTCAGTTTACCTAAATCATATACATAACCTGTTTCTTGATCTATCTCACCAGTTAATGAAACAATTAACTCATAATTATGACCATGGTAATTAGGATTGCTACATTTACCAAAAACCTCATAATTTTTCTCGTCAGACCATTTAGGGTTAAATAACCTGTGTGCAGCATTAAAATGTGCTTTTCTATGAACTGTTACTTTAGGCATATTAAATATACTTAGATATTTTATCGTAAGATTCTTTAAAAATTATTTTAAACCAAGCTGTATATTCTTCTGGATGATTTTCTATATCATTTTTCACCTCTTCTAAAGGCATCCATTTATATGAAGCTACTTCTTCAGGGTTTACAATAGGTTCGTCGTTAAATCTACCAATCATTACATGATCATATTCATGTTCTGTCAAACCATTATCAAACGGCGCTTTATAGATAAAAGAAAACACCTCTTCTAACTCACATGAAAAACCCATTTCCTCTTGTAATCTACGTTTTCCAGCCTCTATATTCGACTCTCCATCTCTTTGGTGTGAACAACAAGTATTTGTCCATAATAAAGGTGAATGATATTTTTCAGCAGCACGTTGTTGCAACATTAATTCATTTTTATTATTAAAAACAAATACCGAAAAAGCCCTGTGTAGTAAAGCTTTTTCATGTGCCTCAATCTTTTCCATTAACCCTATCGGATTGTCTTGCTGGTCAACTAAAATTACTTGCTCTTTCATGTAGAAAATTTACGAAAAGCAAACTTACGAAATTGAGACCAGTTCAACAATTAAAACCTTTTGAACAGTTCGCTTTAAAATGTATCTTTGCAACCTTAAAATTTATAGATGAGTTTTTTAGAAGAAATACAGAAGAGACGTACATTCGGAATTATATCACACCCCGATGCTGGTAAAACTACCCTAACTGAAAAGTTATTACTTTTTGGTGGAGCAATTCAAGAAGCTGGTGCGGTAAAAAATAACAAAATTAAAAAAGGAGCTACTTCCGATTTTATGGAAATTGAGCGCCAACGTGGTATCTCAGTAGCCACTTCTGTATTAGCTTTCATTTATAAAGACAAAAAAATCAATATTCTTGATACACCAGGTCACAAAGATTTTGCTGAAGACACCTTTAGAACGTTAACTGCTGTTGATAGTGTTATTGTTGTTATTGATGTTGCAAAAGGGGTTGAGGAGCAAACCGAAAAGTTAGTAGAGGTTTGTCGTATGCGTAAAATCCCGATGATTGTTTTTATCAATAAATTAGACCGTGAAGGTAAAGATGCTTTTGATTTATTAGATGAAGTTGAGCAAAAGTTAGGTTTAAAAGTAACTCCTTTAAGTTTCCCTATCGGAATGGGATACGATTTTAAAGGAATCTATAATATTTGGGAAAAGAAATTAAATATCTTTTCTGGAGATAATAAACAAACCATTTCAGAAGGTGTTGAATTTGATGATATAGATAACCCTGAACTAGATAAAATTGTTGGAGAAAATTCTGCAAATACACTTCGTGAGGAATTAGAATTAGTGAATGAAGTATATCCAGACTTTGATCAAGAAGCTTACGTTAATGGAGATTTACAGCCTGTTTTCTTTGGTTCTGCTTTAAACAACTTTGGGGTGAAGGAATTATTAGATTGCTTTATTGATATTGCACCTAATCCGCAACCAAAACAAGCGGAAGAACGCTTAGTTGACTCTAAAGAAAATAAATTAACTGGTTTCGTATTTAAGATTCATGCAAACATGGATCCTAAACACCGTGATCGTTTAGCTTTCGTGAAGATTGTTTCTGGAACTTTTAAAAGAAACACTCCTTACTTACATGTTCGTAACGGTAAGAAAGTAAAGTTTTCTAGTCCAAATGCATTTTTTGCTGAAAAGAAAGAAATCGTTGAAGAATCTTTCCCTGGAGATATTGTTGGTTTACACGATACAGGAAATTTTAAAATTGGTGATACCTTGACTGAAGGAGAACAATTAAATTTCAAAGGAATTCCAAGTTTCTCTCCAGAGCATTTCCGTTATGTAAACAACGCGGATCCTATGAAAGCGAAACAACTATACAAAGGTTTAGATCAATTAATGGACGAAGGGGTTGCACAGTTATTTACGATGGAAATGAACGGACGTAGAATTGTAGGAACTGTAGGAGCGCTTCAATACGAAGTAATTCAATACCGTTTAGAGCATGAATACGGAGCTAAATGCTCGTATGAAAACATTGGAGTACATAAAGCTTGTTGGGTTGAACCAGAAGACCCTAAAAATGAAGAGTTCAAAGAGTTTAAGCGTGTAAAACAACGCTATTTAGCGAAAGACAAACAAGGTCAACTAGTATTTTTAGCTGACTCACCTTTTACAATTCAAATGACACAAAGTAAATACCCAACGGTAAAATTACATTTCACTAGTGAGTTCTAAAAAACACTACATAGCATTTTTTCTTTTCTCTTTTTTCTCTTTTTCCTCAATACACAGTCAAGGGAGTTTATCGAGTTTACAGGGAAAAGAATTACATAATAAAGTTCGGTTGAATTTTATTCCTGTTGAAATGCCTACGGATGAATTTCCTAACTTAAAATCAACGATGGGACTAACTGGTTTACATTACCAAATTCCAATTAACGATTGGCTGTATGGTGGTGCCGGATTCCATTTTGCAGTAACAGGAGATCAGGGAGGATTGTTTACGTTAGGCGCTGAATTAGGAGTTAATAAACAACTATACAAAAACTTTTATGTTGATGCTAATTTCCATATTGGCGGTGGTGGTGGATATCGCTATCTGGTAAATGATGGTGGCTTTATCAATCCTAATATTGGATTACAATACAAAAAGAATGATTATTCCTTCGGAATACAATATAGTCACGTTAACTTTTTATCAGGAGAAATAAAAAGTAATTCAGTTTCTTTCTTTGTAGAAATACCAAGTATTTTACGTTTTACTGATTATGATAAAGCGCATCAAAAATTTGTAGCGGACAATCTTTCTCCAGATAGTTTTTGGAACAAACCAGTTGTTAAAAATGCACAACAAATTCGTTTTGATTTCTTTAAGCCTATTGGGAATTCAAAAAAAGATAATGGAGACGACCTAAATGAGGTACTATATGTGCTAGGTTTTGAATATCAGAAGTATTTGAACGAAAACACTTTTTTATTTGCGCATACTGATGCTATTTATAGAGGCTTACGTGCTGGTTTTATGGATCTATTTGTAGGTGCAGGATATCATCCATATCAATCGAAGTACATTAATATATTCGGAAAATTAGGTGTTGGTGCTGCTGGTGGTCGTGTGGCTCCTGAAGGTGGATTGATGGTCTACCCTTCCGCAGGAATTGATTTAAAGATATTTAAAAATATTGCTATTAGTGGTCATGGAGGTTACTATCGTGCTATAGCTGGAGATTTAGAAGCGTATACCTTCGGGTTTGGATTAAAATACTTCGGATTAAACGGTGGAGTATCTTCTGAAGAAAATAGCACTTACAATACAAAAGGATTACGTTTTGAAGTACAAAATCAAAGTTATTTTGATGTTGCTAAAACAGATGACCTTTTAGACGCTACTGAAATTGACTTGCAATTAATTGGTTTTAAAGTTAATTATGACTTGAATCATTCATTGTATGTTGCAGGAGAAGCTGGTTTTGCTTACGATGGTCGTTCTGGTGGTTATGCTCACGGATTAGTTGGTGGTGGTGTATATAGCCCTAGATTTTTCAATGATAAAGTACGTGGTTTTATTGAAGTTATGGCTGGTGCTGGTGGAGGTGCTGGTGTAGATACTGACGAAGGAATTATAATTCGTCCTACACTTGGATTAAGTTATGATATCGTAAATCAAATTTCTATAATTGCTTCTGGGGGTAGATATTATTCTCCTTTCGGTAATGTAAACTCAAATAATATTAACATAGGTTTAAGCTTTAACCTTTCAACTTTATCAGTAAAAAACTAACTTTGTCATTGCTAAGAAAAACAATGATTTAGCTATTTTAATAATTTAAGATTCTTTTTTCCTAAATTTTGGATATAGGGAATCGTACATATATAAATAAACAAGAGAAAAATGGATAACGGAATTTATGCAAAGTTCACCACTCCAAAAGGTGATATTTTAGTAAACTTAGAATATGAAAAAACTCCTGGAACTGTAGGTAACTTTGTTGCTTTAGCAGAAGGTAACTTAGAAAACTCAGCAAAACCACAAGGAACTCCTTATTACAACGGTTTAAAGTTTCACCGTGTAATTGCTGACTTTATGATTCAAGGTGGTTGCCCTCAAGGAACTGGAACAGGAAACCCTGGTTATAAATTTGATGATGAAATTCACCCTGAATTAAAGCATGATGCTCCAGGAAAATTATCAATGGCAAATGCTGGACCTGGAACAAATGGTTCTCAATTTTTCATTACACATGTTGCTACTCCTTGGTTAGATGGTAAGCACACTGTTTTTGGTAGTGTTGTAGAAGGACAAGATGTTGTTGATGCGATTGCTCAAGACGATACTATGGATGTAGAGATTATACGTGTTGGTGATGCTGCTGAAGCTTTCAATGCAGTGGAAGCTTTTAGAACTTTTGAAGGAGCTCGTGAAAAACGTGAAGCTGAAGCAAAAGCTAAACAAAAAGAATTATTAGATCAAGTAGCTGCTGGATACGATGAAACTCCAAGCGGATTACGTTATAAAATCTTACAAAACGGAGACGGAAAACAAGCTACTAAAGGAGCTATGGTTTCTGTACACTACAAAGGTCAGTTATTAGACGGAACTGTATTTGATTCATCATACAAACGTAAACAACCTATTGATTTTGCTATCGGTGTTGGTCAAGTAATTCCTGGTTGGGATGAAGGTATTCAATTGTTAAAAGTTGGTGATAAAGCTCGTTTAGTAATTCCTTCTGACTTAGCATATGGTGCACAAGGTGCTGGTGGTGTAATTCCTCCTAATGCAACCTTAATTTTTGATGTTGAGTTAATGAATGTAAAATAATAACTTACAACATAATTATATAAGTTAACTAAGCCTTCATAATTTATGGAGGCTTTTTTATGCTCTAATTTCACTTAATATTTATTTAATATTCATAACATTAAAGAGTATATTACTTAATGGATATATCATAATTACTTAAGAGCAAGAAAGTAAAAAAGGGTGATTTTTACATCACAAAACAAGCTCTTAAAACCTATGAAAACAACTTTACTTTATTTAACAACATTCATTCTTCTGTCTTCTATCGAACTAAAAGCTCAAGAAGTATGTACTACACCAGAAGATAATGCTATTGATTTAAATATTATAAGCGCAAAAAAATGTGATATTGTTAACGAAAAACAAACCCCAAGAGAAAGAACTACAAAAACATTAATTGCTAGAAATAGAATAAAAAAAATAAGAAAATCACCACAAAAAAGTCAATCAAGCTTAAGTGCTTCTTCTAAAGTTTCTATTGTCACTACAAGCAATGATTTATCTATAAAAAACTCTTTAAAATCTCAAACTAAAGAAGTTTTATTCTCGGTTGTTGAAGAAGTTCCTTTATTTCCTAAATGTAAAAATAGCTCTAACGAAAAAGCTAAAAAGTGTTTTAAAGACAATATGCAAAAACATTTTTCAAAAAATTATTTTCCTGAAGTCTTTTCAGAAGAAGGTATACGTGGTAGAATTTTAATTCAATTTACTATAGATATTTATGGTAATCCAAAAAACATCCAAGTAGTTAGTTCTAAGCCTAGTAAAGTTATTACTAATGAAATCAACCGAATTATCAACAAACTACCTCAGTTAGAGTCTGGTAAAGAAAAAGGAATCCCTGTAGATGTTACTTACTCTTTCCCTATAAATTTAATCTTAAATTAATATAAGATATTTATCTGAGTTTTCAGATAATTTTATTTTCGTGCTCCTTAAAATTCCTCTTTAACACACACAAATGAAACATATCTTTACCATTTTTTTATTTTCAATATCATTTTCTTATTCTCAAGAAAAATGTGAAACTCCTAATGAAAACATCCAAGATTTAAATACTATTAGTATTACTAAATGTTCTATAGAAGATGTAAAAGAAGCTCTAGAAACTGAAAAAGTTAAAGAAATTTCAACAAGAAAAAGACATCGTAAACTTAGAAAAGCAAATGCTATTTCAACTAAATCAAATAAAGTTGAAGAAATTAAAAGTAAAAACACTCTTGTTCAAAAGTTAAATATAAAAGAAGATATCCTAAGTTCTCTAGATAAAGTTCCTTTTCACTTAGTAGAACAAATTCCTTTGTTTGATGAGTGTAAAAGCACTCCTATTTTACAACAATCAAAGTGTTTTGAAAAAGAAATGATAAAACATATCGTTAGAAATTTTGATTATCCAAAAGAAGCTTTACGAAAAAAAATTGAAGGCAAAATTTTAGTGCAATTTACAATTGATAAAGAAGGTAATGTTGTTGATATAAAGAAAAAAGGCCCTGAAAATAGTGACCTTTTAAAAAAGGAAGCACATAGGCTAATTAATACACTTCCTAAATTTATTCCTGGTAGCCATAAAGATAGTTTTGTTAATGTAAAATACGCTTTACCAATAATTTTTAGAGTACCTTAAAACTAATTTTTACTCGTTCTTTTTTTGGTTATTAACACTCTAGTCAACTGAATAACAGAATAAATTTGTTATATTCTATTTTTTATTTATATTTACAGCGTTAGTTAACGTTTAATTAACTTCACCAAACACTTAAAATTAGAGCACAATGATTAAAAAATTCCCCTCAGTAGTAGCTGCCATGCTACTTTCTTTAGCGGCTGTAGGACAGGAAGTATGTACTACTCCAGATGAACAAATCGCAGATCCGAACAGTATCACAAAATGTGCAATCGAAGACACCGATAATGGTGCAAAAAAACAACTATCTATTGAAGTCTCTACTAGACGACGTGTTGTTCGTAAGAACAAAGAAGCGGTCTCTGCTATTGGAGGTATTAATTCTTCACAAAAAGTAGCAGATATTAAAAAGAAATCTTTATTAATTGGTAAACTTGAGTTAGAAGACAACTCTTCAACTATTGAGAAAGTACCATTTAATTTAGTAGAAGAAATTCCTTTGTTTAGTAAATGTAACAACGTTCCTTTAATTAAACAAGCAAAGTGTTTTGAAACTAATATGACTAAACACATTATTAAGAATTTTAACTATCCTCAAGAAGCAATTGATGCTGGAATACAAGGTAGAGTTTTAGTTCAGTTTACTATAAACGAGCAAGGAAATGTTGAAGATATTTTAATGCGTGGACCTAAAGGTGGTGAATCTTTAGAGAAAGAAGCTGAAAGAATTATTAATGATCTTCCTAAGTTTATTCCTGGAAAACATAATGGTAGAACTGTAAAAGTAAAATATGGAGTTCCTATTACTTTTAAAGCACCAGGAGCAACAAATAACAGTTCTTCATCTAGAAGAAGTACTAACAAGGTTGTTGCTAAGAAAAGCTCTAACGTTGTTAAAAAGGAAAAGGTTATTACTGATTTTGTGAAGTTTGTTGAAGTACAGAGTATTCCTCAATTCAAAGCTTGTACAAAAGTTCCAGATATGCAAAAATTAACATGTTTCAACGAAAGAATGGTTAGCCATATTCAAAGAAACTTTAACTATCCTGCTGCTGCTGCTGAACAAAACATTGAAGGTAGAGTTTGGGTACGCTTTATAATTGACAAAAAGGGAGAAGTAACTAATATTAAGATGAAAGGTCCTGAGAATGGTCAATTATTAGAACAAGAAGCTAAAAGAATGGTTTCTAAGTTACCTAAATTTGTTCCAGCAGAGCATAATGGTAAGACAGCTAATGTTGAATATTACATTCCTGTTAACTTCAAATTACATGAATAACAACTCTTAAAAGTGTTTATATAAAAAAAGAGCTTCTAATTTAGTTAGAAGCTCTTTTCTTTTTGTCCAAATAGTTTTTACAATACTATTTAACCTCACTCAACTTATATGTAACTAAGCTCTAACACAAATAAATTATACAGTACAGTAACTTTTAAATAACGATACAATACTTAGTAATCGATTCACTTAAAAACAAAAAAAGAGGTAGTTAATAATTAACTACCTCTTTTTATTACTATACTATTTTATTACTATTTCTTATCTTCTGGAAATAATATTTTCTTTAGAGCTTCTTTCTCTTTTTTAACTTTTTCTTTTTGCTCTTGAATCTTTTTATCTAACTCACTAAGTCTTTCATTAGCTTTGCGAACTACTTCTTCCTTTTCTTTAGCTTCTTCATCAGAGATTTCTTTATTCTCTTTAGCTTCTTTTATTCTCTCTTGAGCTTTTTTAACCTTTTCTCTTCCTCTATTTAAAACACCTTCGCTATCACGAATGTTTTTTTCTTGCTCTTCAATTCGTTGCTTAGCTTCATTTGATCTCATTTTTCCAAATTCTCTTCCGCTCATTCCATCCTTATCTCGACCATAGGCATTAGCTTTTCCTTTTTTCTCTTTATCTGCCTTTAGTTCTTTTTTCTGCTTTTTACCTTTTTTCTCTTTTAGCTCTTTTTCCTTCTTCATTTCTTGAGCTTTGTCTTTCCCTTTTTCTTTTACATCTTCTACTTCTTGCTCAAGTTCTTCTTTTATCTCTTCGGATTTATCCTTTCCTTTTTGCTTTACCTCTACACTTTTTTCTTTTCCTTTACCCTTTCCTTGGGCAAATGCTTGTTGAGTTCCTATAAATGCAAAAAGCATTACGATTGATGCTATCAGTTTTATGTTTTTCATAATGATTGAGTTTTTAATTTATATACTATCTATTTCTTGCAACTGCTCTTCAAGTTTCTTTGTTGCTTCATTTAATTTATCGATGCCAGCTTTTACCTCATTTTCAATAGAGTCTATTTTTTTTATAGCTGCTTCAATTTTCTGTTTTTCTTCTTGTTCTTTCTTTTTATCTGTACAAGAAACCATAAAAAGAATTCCGAATGTTAAAATCAATAGTTTTTTCATAATTTAATTAAATAGGTTAATATATACTAAGACACTTAAACAACTACAAAGTCACTATGGACTATAGCTATTTAAGCAAAAAGCCAGCATAATGCTGGCTTTTTGTTGTTTTTAAATGATTAAGGTTTGATATTTTCTTCCTTAGCTAATAAACCAAAAAACTTATCTAAGTTTGGTAAGATTACAATTCTAGTTCTTCTGTTTTTTGCTCTATTAGAAGCAGTATTATTATCTACTAACGGCATTGCACTACCTCTACCCGATGCAATTAATCTGCTTGGATCGACTCCATATTTTTTCTCTAAAAGTCGAACGATAGATGTTGCTCTTTTAACACTTAAATCCCAGTTATCTTGTAAAACTCCAGAGTTAAATGACCTAGCATCAGTGTGTCCTTCGATCATAACATCCATACTTGGTTCAGAGTTAATAATATCAGCTAACTTTTTTATTAATTTGTTAGCATTTCTTTTTACTCTGTAACTTGCTGTATTAAATAACATCTTGTCAGAAACAGAAATCATCACAACCGTTTGATCGATATCAATGTTTACATCTTCATCATTTTCCAATTCTGATGTATTAATTGATTTCTTAAGATTGTAAGATACTGCAACATTCATCGAGTCTTTCAATGTTTTAGCATTTGCTAACTCAGCTGGATCAACATTTTTAAGTGTTTCTCTCATTTTTTCTTTCATAGAGTTAGAAATAACAGCTGTATTACCAACCATATCTAACTTTACGCTATTTTCTTCATGGAGTGATTCATTTACATTTCTTAATGAATTAATCTTGTCATTGTAGTCATCAACTCTCTTTTCTATTTTAGCAAACTTTGCTTCAAGTTGCTCCTTTTCTAGAGTTGTTTTTTGTAAATTTCCTCTTGTATCATTGTACTTCTGTTCTAACTCAACATACTTCTTTTTTGACACACAAGACGTCATTGTTAAAGCCAATAACGCCATAGGAATAAATAGTTTCTTCATAATTAATAATAATGATAATAAGTTAATGTAACCTTATAACTTAATTTTTTCCATAATATTATACTTGTATGAATAAAAAAACTCCTTTTTAAAAAGGAGTTTTTAACTTGATAATATTACTATTATTTATGTAAGATTCTTAATTCTTATAATTCACTTTTATTTCTTTATCCATTCTATTGCAATCTTCTTCTTTTTCTTTAAAACATTTATTGTTTTCAGGTCTTGCACTTCTTCCTGATCTCTTCAAATTCTTACTTAAAAACTCTAAAAAGTTACTTTTTTTAGTAGCTATTCTTTTTCTCACTCTTTTCTTCTCTTGTTCTTGCCTTATTTCTATAGATTCACTTCCTTCTACTATATAGAAATATGAACGCCTGTTTAATTGATACTCTTCTTCAGAACATCTTATTCCGTCTACACAGTCATTTAATGGTTTATCTTCTCCATACCCTATAGCGCTTTCAATTCTGTTACTAGCAATACCTCTTGACAAAATATAATCTCTAGTAGATTTTGCTCTTTTATCTGATAACATTCTATTATAATCTCTATGACCACGACTATCCGTATGTGATTCTATTTTTATCACTAATTCAGGGTGGTTTGTCATTACTGTTACAATATTTTCTAACTCATATTCTGCATCTTCTCTTATAACAGACTTGTCATAGTCAAAGTAAATAGGTTTTATTACTATTTGGTTTCCTATAATTAACGGTGTTAACTTAAGATTTGCTGTAACTTCATCACTTCTTTTACTAGTAGTTGAAACAACACTTCTACCTGATCTGTGATCTAATTTAGTTGCCGTAATTGTATAAGTATTATTACACGGTACATCTTTAAAAGTATAATTACCTGAACCATCAGAAATTGTTTCTGCTATAATTTCTTTTTCTCTATTAATTAACTTTATTACTGCTGCATCTACTGGAGTATTTGTTTTATTGTTCTTTATTACTCCTCTAACAATTTGTGTACAAACAGGTGGATCTGTGTAGATAAAGAAACTATAAATATCATCATCTCCTTTTCCTTTTTCTCTGTTTGACGAAAAGAAACCTCTTTTACCATTATTACTTATAAAAAAAGAAAAGTCATCTTTTTTACTATTGAATGGATACCCTAAATTTTCTGGTGATGATAATGTACCATCTTCTTTAATTTTTGCTTGAAAAATATCAAGAAGTCCTAAACCTAAGTGCCCATTGGAAGAAAAATACAATACATTATCATTTCCTACATAAGGAAAGACTTCTTTTTCTGGTGTATTTACAGAGCTTCCTAAATTTTCTGGTTCTCCGTACTCATCTTTACCTTTGATAGCTACTTTATAAATATCAGATTGTCCATAACCTCCAGGCATATTAGAAACAAAATATAATGTTTTTTCATCTGGACTTAAGGCTGGATGCCCTGTTGAATACTCATCATTATTAAATGGCAACTCTTTAACATTAACCCAATAACCATTTACATAACTAGCTTTATAAATTTTTAAGTTAGAAGTGTTTTTCTTACTTTTTCTTGCTCTTTTTCCTTCTGAATTATTTCTTGTAAAGTAAATAGTCTTTCCATCTTTTGTAAAAACAGGTGTTGATTCATGTAATTCAGAAGCTATTGGTTCTCCAAGCTTTTGAACGTTACCTAAAACTAAAATAGTATCTTGTTTACTACCTTCTAATGTTTGTATGTCCTCTTCTGCCTTATAAATATTTAAGAATGGTTGGTTGTTCCATTTATATATTTTTTGTCTTTTTGAATCATTAGGCACAGCGGATGTGAAATATGATTTTCCATTCAATAAGACCCCACCAAAATCTGAGTATGGTGTATTTATTGCCAGATTTCTTACTCCTATCCTTTTTTCTTGACTATTGTAATCTAATAAGTAACTATCCTTTTTAAGTTCTTCATTTAGGCTACTTTTTTGAGATTGTGCTAATTTTAAAAATATAGAATCTGATTTTTTATACTTTCCATTACTCCTCAAAGCTTGAGCATACTTAAATAAGTGTTTTTCTTCAACCTTTTCATTAAAATTAGAAATAAGTTTTTGGTACCAAACTTCTGCTTTTTCAGTATCTGAATTGTTATAGTAAGATTCTGCCAACCTACTTAATACATGTTGAGAACTATCTCCTTTAATTAATACTAAATCTTTATATAATTTAGCTGATTGAACATAAGAAAACTCTTCAAAATAACGATCTGCTACTTTTCTACTTTGACCAAAAACATTTACTGCCAATACTAACAGCATTGTTAGCACTAGTAATTTTTTAAAACTCATTTTTCTCTTTTTTTAGAAGAATCTTGGGGACCTATATCTAATATCTTTAAATATTTCATATTGTAACATGATTTCGTGTGTTCCCGAATTTGTTACATTATAGTTTGATGTTGTTAAATCATATGAGTATCCTATAAGCAAAGAATCTGTTGCTTGAAAACCTAAAAGTGCACTTACAGAATCATCCCATCTCCATGAAGCTCCAACTCTAAATTTCTCATTAAACAATAAATTTGCTGAGATATCTAATGATAGTGGAGCTCCAGAAACTCCTTTTAGTAAAGCAGCTGGTTTAAACTTTAAGTCTTCATTTATATCAAAAACATATCCTGCTATTAAGAAAAAGTGCATTCTTTCTACAGCTACTTCACCTGGAGTATCGGCATCGTAATGCTCCATTCTTAAAATATTTGGTACCGATAATCCGACATACCACTGTGGTTGGTGATAATAAATACCTGCTCCAACTGTTGGTAAGAACTTATTGATATTATCTTGAAAAACTACTTCATCATCTTTATAGGTTCCTTTTGACCAATCTATATTTAATAACCTACCTCCTAAACGTAAACCAAAAGCTAAATTTCCTTCTTGTCCAGTTTGAATATTATAAGAAACATTAGCATCTAAATATATTTCACTAGATGGACCTACTTGGTCATTCATTAAATTAACTCCTAATCCTAATCCTGAATACCCTAAAGGAGTATCATAAGATAAATTTTGGGTATTAGGTGCCCCCTCAAAACCTACCCATTGCATTCTACCTAAGGCAGTGATTACTGTATGCCCTCTTGATCCTGCATAAGCAGGGTTCACATTCATAGTATTGTACATATACTGTGTATACTGAGGGTCTTGTTGTGCATGAATATCTGTAGTTATACAGATACTCATTACACATATTAAGATTAAACTTAAATATAATTTCATTTGATTAAAACTTTTATTCATCAGTCTTTTTATAAATCCAGATTATCTATTAATGTAAATCCAGCCTTTTTTAACTTTACTTCCGTTTCCTAGATCTAAAATATAGAAGTATGTTCCAACTGGCAATTTATCTCCTACATTTATATTAGCTCTTCCTTCAGAGATTCCTTCAAATCTTTTATTTCTGTCCTTATTCGAGTATCCTTCTATTCTGTATACGGTGTTACCCCAACGGTTAAAAATTTCAAGAGTATTATTTTGGAAATTCTCAATACAATCAATATGTAAATAACTGTTTGCTTGATCTCCATTAGGACTCATTAAGTTGTTTACTTTCACACAAGTATCATCATTGATTGCGTCCCCGAAGCCATCTAACCCATCTACACTATCAGCTATACCATCTCCATCTGAATCTATTCCACTATCATCAACTACACCGTTTCCTCCACTATTAGGATCTGTTGGGTCTGTATTATTATCTGGAGAATTGGCATCTCCATGACCGTCAAATCCGTCTACACTATCGGCTATACCATCTCCATCTGAATCTTCAGAAGGGTTGTCTACTTGACCATCTCCATCTTCATCAGAATTTCCTCCTTCCACAACGTCATTAATACCATCATCATCACTATCTAAATCTTGATAATCAGGAATACCATCTCCATCTGTATCTGGTTCTTCATTATTATCTACTGAATCATCAGCCTGCCCATCTCCATTAGCATCTGTATATCCTGAATCATTAGAATCGATAACACCATCTCCGTTTGTATCTAAATCTCCATCTCCTCCTTCTGTTACATCATTAATACCATCGTTATCTGAATCTAAATCTAATGAATCTGGAACCCCATCATTATCTGTATCTACCAAACCATCACCTTCTTCTACATCTGGTATACCATCATTATCATCATCCACATCCATAGCATCTGGTATACCATCGTTATCTGTATCAACACAATCTTCTCCTGATAACCTACCATTTACTACAAAATCTTCAGAAGATCCTCTACCACAACTACTACTCACACTTACTGTATAAGTAACTCCAAAATTATAACCGTTAATTACACCGTTTTCATCAACCGCTAATGTTGAATCATTGAAAACATAAGTTAAACTTGAATCGTAATTAGTAATTATAGCCCTACCTGGTGTTGAACATGTAGCTCTTTCAACTGATATAGAAGGTATCGAAGGAACAGCCTCTTCTGTTACCACTACTTCAGATGTAGCTTCACTTGTACATGAACTCGTTGCTGCTACTGTATAGGTATAGATTCCTGCTCCGGCTAAGGCTGGTGACCAAGCACCACCTGTATCTGGCGTCCCACCTAACTCTGCAAATAACTGCGTTTCTGTTACTGTTGTTCCTTCACAGATTGTTAACGTTCCGTTGGTTCCTGCATCTGGAGCTCCTGTGATTGTCAATACAACCGATGTTCTTGTTAAACTTGTACAAGTACCATCGTTATACTCTGCATAATAAGTTGCTGTTCCTACTGTATTTAATGTAGGGCTTGCAACTACATTTCCGCCTGTTGAAGTATCGTACCAAGTAATTCCTGTTGTACTTGATAATGCATCGTTGGCATCTAAAGTCTGGATTGGACTTGTCTCACACTCAGTAATATCTCCACTGCTCACTGGGGCTGCTGGAGCTCCTGTGATTGTCAATACAACCGATGTTCTTGTTAAACTTGTACAAGTACCATCGTTATACTCTGCATAATAAGTTGCTGTTCCTACTGTATTTAATGTAGGGCTTGCAACTACATTTCCACCTGTTGAAGCATCGTACCAAGTAATTCCTGTTGTACTTGATAATGCATCGTTGGCATCTAAAGTCTGGATTGGACTTGTCTCACACTCAGTAATATCTCCACTGCTCACTGGGGCTGCTGGAGCTCCTGTGATTGTCAATACAACCGATGTTCTTGTTAAACTTGTACAAGTACCATCGTTATACTCTGCATAATAAGTTGCTGTTCCTACTGTATTTAATGTAGGGCTTGCAACTACATTTCCATCTGTTGAAGCATCGTACCAAGTAATTCCTGTTGTACTTGATAATGCATCGTTGGCATCTAAAGTCTGGATTGGACTTGTCTCACACTCAGTAATATCTCCACTGCTCACTGGGGCTACTGGAGCTCCTGTGATTGTCAATACAACCGATGTTCTTGTTAAACTTGTACAAGTACCATCGTTATACTCTGCATAATAAGTTGCTGTTCCTACTGTATTTAATGTAGGGCTTGCAACTACATTTCCATCTGTTGAAGCATCGTACCAAGTAATTCCTGTTGTACTTGATAATGCATCGTTGGCATCTAAAGTCTGGATTGGACTTGTCTCACACTCAGTAATATCTCCACTGCTCACTGGGGCTGCTGGAGCTCCTGTGATTGTCAATACAACCGATGTTCTTGTTAAACTTGTACAAGTACCATCGTTATACTCTGCATAATAAGTTGCTGTTCCTACTGTATTTAATGTAGGGCTTGCAACTACATTTCCATCTGTTGAAGCATCGTACCAAGTAATTCCTGTTGTACTTGATAATGCATCGTTGGCATCTAAAGTCTGGATTGGACTTGTCTCACACTCAGTAATATCTCCACTGCTCACTGGGGCTGCTGGAGCTCCTGTGATTGTCAATACAACCGATGTTCTTGTTAAACTTGTACAAGTACCATCGTTATACTCTGCATAATAAGTTGCTGTTCCTACTGTATTTAATGTAGGGCTTGCAACTACATTTCCATCTGTTGAAGCATCGTACCAAGTAATTCCTGTTGTACTTGATAATGCATCGTTGGCATCTAAAGTCTGGATTGGACTTGTCTCACACTCAGTAATATCTCCACTGCTCACTGGGGCTACTGGAGCTCCTGTGATTGTCAATACAACCGATGTTCTTGTTAAACTTGTACAAGTACCATCGTTATACTCTGCATAATAAGTTGCTGTTCCTACTGTATTTAATGTAGGGCTTGCAACTACATTTCCATCTGTTGAAGCATCGTACCAAGTAATTCCTGTTGTACTTGATAATGCATCGTTGGCATCTAAAGTCTGGATTGGACTTGTCTCACACTCAGTAATATCTCCACTGCTCACTGGGGCTGCTGGAGCTCCTGTGATTGTCAATACAACCGATGTTCTTGTTAAACTTGTACAAGTACCATCGTTATACTCTGCATAATAAGTTGCTGTTCCTACTGTATTTAATGTAGGGCTTGCAACTACATTTCCGCCTGTTGAAGCATCGTACCAAGTAATTCCTGTTGTACTTGATAATGCATCGTTGGCATCTAAAGTCTGGATTGGACTTGTCTCACACTCAGTAATATCTCCACTGCTCACTGGGGCTGCTGGAGCTCCTGTGATTGTCAATACAACCGATGTTCTTGTTAAACTTGTACAAGTACCATCGTTATACTCTGCATAATAAGTTGCTGTTCCTACTGTATTTAATGTAGGGCTTGCAACTACATTTCCATCTGTTGAAGCATCGTACCAAGTAATTCCTGTTGTACTTGATAATGCATCGTTGGCATCTAAAGTCTGGATTGGACTTGTCTCACACTCAGTAATATCTCCACTGCTCACTGGGGCTGCTGGAGCTCCTGTGATTGTCAATACAACCGATGTTCTTGTTAAACTTGTACAAGTACCATCGTTATACTCTGCATAATAAGTTGCTGTTCCTACTGTATTTAATGTAGGGCTTGCAACTACATTTCCACCTGTTGAAGCATCGTACCAAGTAATTCCTGTTGTACTTGATAATGCATCGTTGGCATCTAAAGTCTGGATTGGACTTGTCTCACACTCAGTAATATCTCCACTGCTCACTGGGGCTACTGGAGCTCCTGTGATTGTCAATACAACCGATGTTCTTGTTAAACTTGTACAAGTACCATCGTTATACTCTGCATAATAAGTTGCTGTTCCTACTGTATTTAATGTAGGGCTTGCAACTACATTTCCGCCTGTTGAAGCATCGTACCAAGTAATTCCTGTTGTACTTGATAATGCATCGTTGGCATCTAAAGTCTGGATTGGACTTGTCTCACACTCAGTAATATCTCCACTGCTCACTGGGGCTGCTGGAGCTCCTGTGATTGTCAATACAACCGATGTTCTTGTTAAACTTGTACAAGTACCATCGTTATACTCTGCATAATAAGTTGCTGTTCCTACTGTATTTAATGTAGGGCTTGCAACTACATTTCCGCCTGTTGAAGCATCGTACCAAGTAATTCCTGTTGTACTTGATAATGCATCGTTGGCATCTAAAGTCTGGATTGGACTTGTCTCACACTCAGTAATATCTCCACTGCTCACTGGGGCTGCTGGAGCTCCTGTGATTGTCAATACAACCGATGTTCTTGTTAAACTTGTACAAGTACCATCGTTATACTCTGCATAATAAGTTGCTGTTCCTACTGTATTTAATGTAGGGCTTGCAACTACATTTCCGCCTGTTGAAGCATCGTACCAAGTAATTCCTGTTGTACTTGATAATGCATCGTTGGCATCTAAAGTCTGGATTGGACTTGTCTCACACTCAGTAATATCTCCACTGCTCACTGGGGCTGCTGGAGCTCCTGTGATTGTCAATACAACCGATGTTCTTGTTAAACTTGTACAAGTACCATCGTTATACTCTGCATAATAAGTTGCTGTTCCTACTGTATTTAATGTAGGGCTTGCAACTACATTTCCGCCTGTTGAAGCATCGTACCAAGTAATTCCTGTTGTACTTGATAATGCATCGTTGGCATCTAAAGTCTGGATTGGACTTGTCTCACACTCAGTAATATCTCCACTGCTCACTGGGGCTGCTGGAGCTCCTGTGATTGTCAATACAACCGATGTTCTTGTTAAACTTGTACAAGTACCATCGTTATACTCTGCATAATAAGTTGCTGTTCCTACTGTATTTAATGTAGGGCTTGCAACTACATTTCCATCTGTTGAAGCATCGTACCAAGTAATTCCTGTTGTACTTGATAATGCATCGTTGGCATCTAAAGTCTGGATTGGACTTGTCTCACACTCAGTAATATCTCCACTGCTCACTGGGGCTGCTGGAGCTCCTGTGATTGTCAATACAACCGATGTTCTTGTTAAACTTGTACAAGTACCATCGTTATACTCTGCATAATAAGTTGCTGTTCCTACTGTATTTAATGTAGGGCTTGCAACTACATTTCCGCCTGTTGAAGCATCGTACCAAGTAATTCCTGTTGTACTTGATAATGCATCGTTGGCATCTAAAGTCTGGATTGGACTTGTCTCACACTCAGTAATATCTCCACTGCTCACTGGGGCTGCTGGAGCTCCTGTGATTGTCAATACAACCGATGTTCTTGTTAAACTTGTACAAGTACCATCGTTATACTCTGCATAATAAGTTGCTGTTCCTACTGTATTTAATGTAGGGCTTGCAACTACATTTCCATCTGTTGAAGCATCGTACCAAGTAATTCCTGTTGTACTTGATAATGCATCGTTGGCATCTAAAGTCTGGATTGGACTTGTCTCACACTCAGTAATATCTCCACTGCTCACTGGGGCTACTGGAGCTCCTGTGATTGTCAATACAACCGATGTTCTTGTTAAACTTGTACAAGTACCATCGTTATACTCTGCATAATAAGTTGCTGTTCCTACTGTATTTAATGTAGGGCTTGCAACTACATTTCCATCTGTTGAAGCATCGTACCAAGTAATTCCTGTTGTACTTGATAATGCATCGTTGGCATCTAAAGTCTGGATTGGACTTGTCTCACACTCAGTAATATCTCCACTGCTCACTGGGGCTGCTGGAGCTCCTGTGATTGTCAATACAACCGATGTTCTTGTTAAACTTGTACAAGTACCATCGTTATACTCTGCATAATAAGTTGCTGTTCCTACTGTATTTAATGTAGGGCTTGCAACTACATTTCCGCCTGTTGAAGCATCGTACCAAGTAATTCCTGTTGTACTTGATAATGCATCGTTGGCATCTAAAGTCTGGATTGGACTTGTCTCACACTCAGTAATATCTCCACTGCTCACTGGGGCTGCTGGAGCTCCTGTGATTGTCAATACAACCGATGTTCTTGTTAAACTTGTACAAGTACCATCGTTATACTCTGCATAATAAGTTGCTGTTCCTACTGTATTTAATGTAGGGCTTGCAACTACATTTCCGCCTGTTGAAGCATCGTACCAAGTAATTCCTGTTGTACTTGATAATGCATCGTTGGCATCTAAAGTCTGGATTGGACTTGTCTCACACTCAGTAATATCTCCACTGCTCACTGGGGCTGCTGGAGCTCCTGTGATTGTCAATACAACCGATGTTCTTGTTAAACTTGTACAAGTACCATCGTTATACTCTGCATAATAAGTTGCTGTTCCTACTGTATTTAATGTAGGGCTTGCAACTACATTTCCGCCTGTTGAAGCATCGTACCAAGTAATTCCTGTTGTACTTGATAATGCATCGTTGGCATCTAAAGTCTGGATTGGACTTGTCTCACACTCAGTAATATCTCCACTGCTCACTGGGGCTGCTGGAGCTCCTGTGATTGTCAATACAACCGATGTTCTTGTTAAACTTGTACAAGTACCATCGTTATACTCTGCATAATAAGTTGCTGTTCCTACTGTATTTAATGTAGGGCTTGCAACTACATTTCCATCTGTTGAAGCATCGTACCAAGTAATTCCTGTTGTACTTGATAATGCATCGTTGGCATCTAAAGTCTGGATTGGACTTGTCTCACACTCAGTAATATCTCCACTGCTCACTGGGGCTACTGGAGCTCCTGTGATTGTCAATACAACCGATGTTCTTGTTAAACTTGTACAAGTACCATCGTTATACTCTGCATAATAAGTTGCTGTTCCTACTGTATTTAATGTAGGGCTTGCAACTACATTTCCATCTGTTGAAGCATCGTACCAAGTAATTCCTGTTGTACTTGATAATGCATCGTTGGCATCTAAAGTCTGGATTGGACTTGTCTCACACTCAGTAATATCTCCACTGCTCACTGGGGCTACTGGAGCTCCTGTGATTGTCAATACAACCGATGTTCTTGTTAAACTTGTACAAGTACCATCGTTATACTCTGCATAATAAGTTGCTGTTCCTACTGTATTTAATGTAGGGCTTGCAACTACATTTCCACCTGTTGAAGCATCGTACCAAGTAATTCCTGTTGTACTTGATAATGCATCGTTGGCATCTAAAGTCTGGATTGGACTTGTCTCACACTCAGTAATATCTCCACTGCTCACTGGGGCTGCTGGAGCTCCTGTGATTGTCAATACAACCGATGTTCTTGTTAAACTTGTACAAGTACCATCGTTATACTCTGCATAATAAGTTGCTGTTCCTACTGTATTTAATGTAGGGCTTGCAACTACATTTCCGCCTGTTGAAGCATCGTACCAAGTAATTCCTGTTGTACTTGATAATGCATCGTTGGCATCTAAAGTCTGGATTGGACTTGTCTCACACTCAGTAATATCTCCACTGCTCACTGGGGCTGCTGGAGCTCCTGTGATTGTCAATACAACCGATGTTCTTGTTAAACTTGTACAAGTACCATCGTTATACTCTGCATAATAAGTTGCTGTTCCTACTGTATTTAATGTAGGGCTTGCAACTACATTTCCACCTGTTGAAGCATCGTACCAAGTAATTCCTGTTGTACTTGATAATGCATCGTTGGCATCTAAAGTCTGGATTGGACTTGTCTCACACTCAGTAATATCTCCACTGCTCACTGGGGCTGCTGGAGCTCCTGTGATTGTCAATACAACCGATGTTCTTGTTAAACTTGTACAAGTACCATCGTTATACTCTGCATAATAAGTTGCTGTTCCTACTGTATTTAATGTAGGGCTTGCAACTACATTTCCACCTGTTGAAGCATCGTACCAAGTAATTCCTGTTGTACTTGATAATGCATCGTTGGCATCTAAAGTCTGGATTGGACTTGTCTCACACTCAGTAATATCTCCACTGCTCACTGGGGCTGCTGGAGCTCCTGTGATTGTCAATACAACCGATGTTCTTGTTAAACTTGTACAAGTACCATCGTTATACTCTGCATAATAAGTTGCTGTTCCTACTGTATTTAATGTAGGGCTTGCAACTACATTTCCGCCTGTTGAAGCATCGTACCAAGTAATTCCTGTTGTACTTGATAATGCATCGTTGGCATCTAAAGTCTGGATTGGACTTGTCTCACACTCAGTAATATCTCCACTGCTCACTGGGGCTGCTGGAGCTCCTGTGATTGTCAATACAACCGATGTTCTTGTTAAACTTGTACAAGTACCATCGTTATACTCTGCATAATAAGTTGCTGTTCCTACTGTATTTAATGTAGGGCTTGCAACTACATTTCCACCTGTTGAAGCATCGTACCAAGTAATTCCTGTTGTACTTGATAATGCATCGTTGGCATCTAAAGTCTGGATTGGACTTGTCTCACACTCAGTAATATCTCCACTGCTCACTGGGGCTGCTGGAGCTCCTGTGATTGTCAATACAACCGATGTTCTTGTTAAACTTGTACAAGTACCATCGTTATACTCTGCATAATAAGTTGCTGTTCCTACTGTATTTAATGTAGGGCTTGCAACTACATTTCCACCTGTTGAAGCATCGTACCAAGTAATTCCTGTTGTACTTGATAATGCATCGTTGGCATCTAAAGTCTGGATTGGACTTGTCTCACACTCAGTAATATCTCCACTGCTCACTGGGGCTACTGGAGCTCCTGTGATTGTCAATACAACCGATGTTCTTGTTAAACTTGTACAAGTACCATCGTTATACTCTGCATAATAAGTTGCTGTTCCTACTGTATTTAATGTAGGGCTTGCAACTACATTTCCATCTGTTGAAGCATCGTACCAAGTAATTCCTGTTGTACTTGATAATGCATCGTTGGCATCTAAAGTCTGGATTGGACTTGTCTCACACTCAGTAATATCTCCACTGCTCACTGGGGCTACTGGAGCTCCTGTGATTGTCAATACAACCGATGTTCTTGTTAAACTTGTACAAGTACCATCGTTATACTCTGCATAATAAGTTGCTGTTCCTACTGTATTTAATGTAGGGCTTGCAACTACATTTCCATCTGTTGAAGCATCGTACCAAGTAATTCCTGTTGTACTTGATAATGCATCGTTGGCATCTAAAGTCTGGATTGGACTTGTCTCACACTCAGTAATATCTCCACTGCTCACTGGGGCTGCTGGAGCTCCTGTGATTGTCAATACAACCGATGTTCTTGTTAAACTTGTACAAGTACCATCGTTATACTCTGCATAATAAGTTGCTGTTCCTACTGTATTTAATGTAGGGCTTGCAACTACATTTCCGCCTGTTGAAGCATCGTACCAAGTAATTCCTGTTGTACTTGATAATGCATCGTTGGCATCTAAAGTCTGGATTGGACTTGTCTCACACTCAGTAATATCTCCACTGCTCACTGGGGCTGCTGGAGCTCCTGTGATTGTCAATACAACCGATGTTCTTGTTAAACTTGTACAAGTACCATCGTTATACTCTGCATAATAAGTTGCTGTTCCTACTGTATTTAATGTAGGGCTTGCAACTACATTTCCGCCTGTTGAAGCATCGTACCAAGTAATTCCTGTTGTACTTGATAATGCATCGTTGGCATCTAAAGTCTGGATTGGACTTGTCTCACACTCAGTAATATCTCCACTGCTCACTGGGGCTGCTGGAGCTCCTGTGATTGTCAATACAACCGATGTTCTTGTTAAACTTGTACAAGTACCATCGTTATACTCTGCATAATAAGTTGCTGTTCCTACTGTATTTAATGTAGGGCTTGCAACTACATTTCCATCTGTTGAAGCATCGTACCAAGTAATTCCTGTTGTACTTGATAATGCATCGTTGGCATCTAAAGTCTGGATTGGACTTGTCTCACACTCAGTAATATCTCCACTGCTCACTGGGGCTGCTGGAGCTCCTGTGATTGTCAATACAACCGATGTTCTTGTTAAACTTGTACAAGTACCATCGTTATACTCTGCATAATAAGTTGCTGTTCCTACTGTATTTAATGTAGGGCTTGCAACTACATTTCCGCCTGTTGAAGCATCGTACCAAGTAATTCCTGTTGTACTTGATAATGCATCGTTGGCATCTAAAGTCTGGATTGGACTTGTCTCACACTCAGTAATATCTCCACTGCTCACTGGGGCTGCTGGAGCTCCTGTGATTGTCAATACAACCGATGTTCTTGTTAAACTTGTACAAGTACCATCGTTATACTCTGCATAATAAGTTGCTGTTCCTACTGTATTTAATGTAGGGCTTGCAACTACATTTCCATCTGTTGAAGCATCGTACCAAGTAATTCCTGTTGTACTTGATAATGCATCGTTGGCATCTAAAGTCTGGATTGGACTTGTCTCACACTCAGTAATATCTCCACTGCTCACTGGGGCTACTGGAGCTCCTGTGATTGTCAATACAACCGATGTTCTTGTTAAACTTGTACAAGTACCATCGTTATACTCTGCATAATAAGTTGCTGTTCCTACTGTATTTAATGTAGGGCTTGCAACTACATTTCCATCTGTTGAAGCATCGTACCAAGTAATTCCTGTTGTACTTGATAATGCATCGTTGGCATCTAAAGTCTGGATTGGACTTGTCTCACACTCAGTAATATCTCCACTGCTCACTGGGGCTGCTGGAGCTCCTGTGATTGTCAATACAACCGATGTTCTTGTTAAACTTGTACAAGTACCATCGTTATACTCTGCATAATAAGTTGCTGTTCCTACTGTATTTAATGTAGGGCTTGCAACTACATTTCCGCCTGTTGAAGCATCGTACCAAGTAATTCCTGTTGTACTTGATAATGCATCGTTGGCATCTAAAGTCTGGATTGGACTTGTCTCACACTCAGTAATATCTCCACTGCTCACTGGGGCTGCTGGAGCTCCTGTGATTGTCAATACAACCGATGTTCTTGTTAAACTTGTACAAGTACCATCGTTATACTCTGCATAATAAGTTGCTGTTCCTACTGTATTTAATGTAGGGCTTGCAACTACATTTCCGCCTGTTGAAGCATCGTACCAAGTAATTCCTGTTGTACTTGATAATGCATCGTTGGCATCTAAAGTCTGGATTGGACTTGTCTCACACTCAGTAATATCTCCACTGCTCACTGGGGCTGCTGGAGCTCCTGTGATTGTCAATACAACCGATGTTCTTGTTAAACTTGTACAAGTACCATCGTTATACTCTGCATAATAAGTTGCTGTTCCTACTGTATTTAATGTAGGGCTTGCAACTACATTTCCGCCTGTTGAAGCATCGTACCAAGTAATTCCTGTTGTACTTGATAATGCATCGTTGGCATCTAAAGTCTGGATTGGACTTGTCTCACACTCAGTAATATCTCCACTGCTCACTGGGGCTGCTGGAGCTCCTGTGATTGTCAATACAACCGATGTTCTTGTTAAACTTGTACAAGTACCATCGTTATACTCTGCATAATAAGTTGCTGTTCCTACTGTATTTAATGTAGGGCTTGCAACTACATTTCCATCTGTTGAAGCATCGTACCAAGTAATTCCTGTTGTACTTGATAATGCATCGTTGGCATCTAAAGTCTGGATTGGACTTGTCTCACACTCAGTAATATCTCCACTGCTCACTGGGGCTACTGGAGCTCCTGTGATTGTCAATACAACCGATGTTCTTGTTAAACTTGTACAAGTACCATCGTTATACTCTGCATAATAAGTTGCTGTTCCTACTGTATTTAATGTAGGGCTTGCAACTACATTTCCATCTGTTGAAGCATCGTACCAAGTAATTCCTGTTGTACTTGATAATGCATCGTTGGCATCTAAAGTCTGGATTGGACTTGTCTCACACTCAGTAATATCTCCACTGCTCACTGGGGCTACTGGAGCTCCTGTGATTGTCAATACAACCGATGTTCTTGTTAAACTTGTACAAGTACCATCGTTATACTCTGCATAATAAGTTGCTGTTCCTACTGTATTTAATGTAGGGCTTGCAACTACATTTCCACCTGTTGAAGCATCGTACCAAGTAATTCCTGTTGTACTTGATAATGCATCGTTGGCATCTAAAGTCTGGATTGGACTTGTCTCACACTCAGTAATATCTCCACTGCTCACTGGGGCTGCTGGAGCTCCTGTGATTGTCAATACAACCGATGTTCTTGTTAAACTTGTACAAGTACCATCGTTATACTCTGCATAATAAGTTGCTGTTCCTACTGTATTTAATGTAGGGCTTGCAACTACATTTCCGCCTGTTGAAGCATCGTACCAAGTAATTCCTGTTGTACTTGATAATGCATCGTTGGCATCTAAAGTCTGGATTGGACTTGTCTCACACTCAGTAATATCTCCACTGCTCACTGGGGCTGCTGGAGCTCCTGTGATTGTCAATACAACCGATGTTCTTGTTAAACTTGTACAAGTACCATCGTTATACTCTGCATAATAAGTTGCTGTTCCTACTGTATTTAATGTAGGGCTTGCAACTACATTTCCACCTGTTGAAGCATCGTACCAAGTAATTCCTGTTGTACTTGATAATGCATCGTTGGCATCTAAAGTCTGGATTGGACTTGTCTCACACTCAGTAATATCTCCACTGCTCACTGGGGCTGCTGGAGCTCCTGTGATTGTCAATACAACCGATGTTCTTGTTAAACTTGTACAAGTACCATCGTTATACTCTGCATAATAAGTTGCTGTTCCTACTGTATTTAATGTAGGGCTTGCAACTACATTTCCACCTGTTGAAGCATCGTACCAAGTAATTCCTGTTGTACTTGATAATGCATCGTTGGCATCTAAAGTCTGGATTGGACTTGTCTCACACTCAGTAATATCTCCACTGCTCACTGGGGCTACTGGAGCTCCTGTGATTGTCAATACAACCGATGTTCTTGTTAAACTTGTACAAGTACCATCGTTATACTCTGCATAATAAGTTGCTGTTCCTACTGTATTTAATGTAGGGCTTGCAACTACATTTCCGCCTGTTGAAGCATCGTACCAAGTAATTCCTGTTGTACTTGATAATGCATCGTTGGCATCTAAAGTCTGGATTGGACTTGTCTCACACTCAGTAATATCTCCACTGCTCACTGGGGCTGCTGGAGCTCCTGTGATTGTCAATACAACCGATGTTCTTGTTAAACTTGTACAAGTACCATCGTTATACTCTGCATAATAAGTTGCTGTTCCTACTGTATTTAATGTAGGGCTTGCAACTACATTTCCACCTGTTGAAGCATCGTACCAAGTAATTCCTGTTGTACTTGATAATGCATCGTTGGCATCTAAAGTCTGGATTGGACTTGTCTCACACTCAGTAATATCTCCACTGCTCACTGGGGCTGCTGGAGCTCCTGTGATTGTCAATACAACCGATGTTCTTGTTAAACTTGTACAAGTACCATCGTTATACTCTGCATAATAAGTTGCTGTTCCTACTGTATTTAATGTAGGGCTTGCAACTACATTTCCATCTGTTGAAGCATCGTACCAAGTAATTCCTGTTGTACTTGATAATGCATCGTTGGCATCTAAAGTCTGGATTGGACTTGTCTCACACTCAGTAATATCTCCACTGCTCACTGGGGCTGCTGGAGCTCCTGTGATTGTCAATACAACCGATGTTCTTGTTAAACTTGTACAAGTACCATCGTTATACTCTGCATAATAAGTTGCTGTTCCTACTGTATTTAATGTAGGGCTTGCAACTACATTTCCACCTGTTGAAGCATCGTACCAAGTAATTCCTGTTGTACTTGATAATGCATCGTTGGCATCTAAAGTCTGGATTGGACTTGTCTCACACTCAGTAATATCTCCACTGCTCACTGGGGCTGCTGGAGCTCCTGTGATTGTCAATACAACCGATGTTCTTGTTAAACTTGTACAAGTACCATCGTTATACTCTGCATAATAAGTTGCTGTTCCTACTGTATTTAATGTAGGGCTTGCAACTACATTTCCATCTGTTGAAGCATCGTACCAAGTAATTCCTGTTGTACTTGATAATGCATCGTTGGCATCTAAAGTCTGGATTGGACTTGTCTCACACTCAGTAATATCTCCACTGCTCACTGGGGCTACTGGAGCTCCTGTGATTGTCAATACAACCGATGTTCTTGTTAAACTTGTACAAGTACCATCGTTATACTCTGCATAATAAGTTGCTGTTCCTACTGTATTTAATGTAGGGCTTGCAACTACATTTCCATCTGTTGAAGCATCGTACCAAGTAATTCCTGTTGTACTTGATAATGCATCGTTGGCATCTAAAGTCTGGATTGGACTTGTCTCACACTCAGTAATATCTCCACTGCTCACTGGGGCTACTGGAGCTCCTGTGATTGTCAATACAACCGATGTTCTTGTTAAACTTGTACAAGTACCATCGTTATACTCTGCATAATAAGTTGCTGTTCCTACTGTATTTAATGTAGGGCTTGCAACTACATTTCCACCTGTTGAAGCATCGTACCAAGTAATTCCTGTTGTACTTGATAATGCATCGTTGGCATCTAAAGTCTGGATTGGACTTGTCTCACACTCAGTAATATCTCCACTGCTCACTGGGGCTGCTGGAGCTCCTGTGATTGTCAATACAACCGATGTTCTTGTTAAACTTGTACAAGTACCATCGTTATACTCTGCATAATAAGTTGCTGTTCCTACTGTATTTAATGTAGGGCTTGCAACTACATTTCCGCCTGTTGAAGCATCGTACCAAGTAATTCCTGTTGTACTTGATAATGCATCGTTGGCATCTAAAGTCTGGATTGGACTTGTCTCACACTCAGTAATATCTCCACTGCTCACTGGGGCTGCTGGAGCTCCTGTGATTGTCAATACAACCGATGTTCTTGTTAAACTTGTACAAGTACCATCGTTATACTCTGCATAATAAGTTGCTGTTCCTACTGTATTTAATGTAGGGCTTGCAACTACATTTCCATCTGTTGAAGCATCGTACCAAGTAATTCCTGTTGTACTTGATAATGCATCGTTGGCATCTAAAGTCTGGATTGGACTTGTCTCACACTCAGTAATATCTCCACTGCTCACTGGGGCTACTGGAGCTCCTGTGATTGTCAATACAACCGATGTTCTTGTTAAACTTGTACAAGTACCATCGTTATACTCTGCATAATAAGTTGCTGTTCCTACTGTATTTAATGTAGGGCTTGCAACTACATTTCCGCCTGTTGAAGCATCGTACCAAGTAATTCCTGTTGTACTTGATAATGCATCGTTGGCATCTAAAGTCTGGATTGGACTTGTCTCACACTCAGTAATATCTCCACTGCTCACTGGGGCTGCTGGAGCTCCTGTGATTGTCAATACAACCGATGTTCTTGTTAAACTTGTACAAGTACCATCGTTATACTCTGCATAATAAGTTGCTGTTCCTACTGTATTTAATGTAGGGCTTGCAACTACATTTCCACCTGTTGAAGCATCGTACCAAGTAATTCCTGTTGTACTTGATAATGCATCGTTGGCATCTAAAGTCTGGATTGGACTTGTCTCACACTCAGTAATATCTCCACTGCTCACTGGGGCTACTGGAGCTCCTGTGATTGTCAATACAACCGATGTTCTTGTTAAACTTGTACAAGTACCATCGTTATACTCTGCATAATAAGTTGCTGTTCCTACTGTATTTAATGTAGGGCTTGCAACTACATTTCCACCTGTTGAAGCATCGTACCAAGTAATTCCTGTTGTACTTGATAATGCATCGTTGGCATCTAAAGTCTGGATTGGACTTGTCTCACACTCAGTAATATCTCCACTGCTCACTGGGGCTGCTGGAGCTCCTGTGATTGTCAATACAACCGATGTTCTTGTTAAACTTGTACAAGTACCATCGTTATACTCTGCATAATAAGTTGCTGTTCCTACTGTATTTAATGTAGGGCTTGCAACTACATTTCCGCCTGTTGAAGCATCGTACCAAGTAATTCCTGTTGTACTTGATAATGCATCGTTGGCATCTAAAGTCTGGATTGGACTTGTCTCACACTCAGTAATATCTCCACTGCTCACTGGGGCTGCTGGAGCTCCTGTGATTGTCAATACAACCGATGTTCTTGTTAAACTTGTACAAGTACCATCGTTATACTCTGCATAATAAGTTGCTGTTCCTACTGTATTTAATGTAGGGCTTGCAACTACATTTCCATCTGTTGAAGCATCGTACCAAGTAATTCCTGTTGTACTTGATAATGCATCGTTGGCATCTAAAGTCTGGATTGGACTTGTCTCACACTCAGTAATATCTCCACTGCTCACTGGGGCTACTGGAGCTCCTGTGATTGTCAATACAACCGATGTTCTTGTTAAACTTGTACAAGTACCATCGTTATACTCTGCATAATAAGTTGCTGTTCCTACTGTATTTAATGTAGGGCTTGCAACTACATTTCCGCCTGTTGAAGCATCGTACCAAGTAATTCCTGTTGTACTTGATAATGCATCGTTGGCATCTAAAGTCTGGATTGGACTTGTCTCACACTCAGTAATATCTCCACTGCTCACTGGGGCTGCTGGAGCTCCTGTGATTGTCAATACAACCGATGTTCTTGTTAAACTTGTACAAGTACCATCGTTATACTCTGCATAATAAGTTGCTGTTCCTACTGTATTTAATGTAGGGCTTGCAACTACATTTCCGCCTGTTGAAGCATCGTACCAAGTAATTCCTGTTGTACTTGATAATGCATCGTTGGCATCTAAAGTCTGGATTGGACTTGTCTCACACTCAGTAATATCTCCACTGCTCACTGGGGCTGCTGGAGCTCCTGTGATTGTCAATACAACCGATGTTCTTGTTAAACTTGTACAAGTACCATCGTTATACTCTGCATAATAAGTTGCTGTTCCTACTGTATTTAATGTAGGGCTTGCAACTACATTTCCGCCTGTTGAAGCATCGTACCAAGTAATTCCTGTTGTACTTGATAATGCATCGTTGGCATCTAAAGTCTGGATTGGACTTGTCTCACACTCAGTAATATCTCCACTGCTCACTGGGGCTGCTGGAGCTCCTGTGATTGTCAATACAACCGATGTTCTTGTTAAACTTGTACAAGTACCATCGTTATACTCTGCATAATAAGTTGCTGTTCCTACTGTATTTAATGTAGGGCTTGCAACTACATTTCCACCTGTTGAAGCATCGTACCAAGTAATTCCTGTTGTACTTGATAATGCATCGTTGGCATCTAAAGTCTGGATTGGACTTGTCTCACACTCAGTAATATCTCCACTGCTCACTGGGGCTGCTGGAGCTCCTGTGATTGTCAATACAACCGATGTTCTTGTTAAACTTGTACAAGTACCATCGTTATACTCTGCATAATAAGTTGCTGTTCCTACTGTATTTAATGTAGGGCTTGCAACTACATTTCCGCCTGTTGAAGCATCGTACCAAGTAATTCCTGTTGTACTTGATAATGCATCGTTGGCATCTAAAGTCTGGATTGGACTTGTCTCACACTCAGTAATATCTCCACTGCTCACTGGGGCTGCTGGAGCTCCTGTGATTGTCAATACAACCGATGTTCTTGTTAAACTTGTACAAGTACCATCGTTATACTCTGCATAATAAGTTGCTGTTCCTACTGTATTTAATGTAGGGCTTGCAACTACA
Organism: Tenacibaculum sp. DPLXC6; assembly: GCF_056815515.1. Taxonomy (NCBI): domain Bacteria; kingdom Pseudomonadati; phylum Bacteroidota; class Flavobacteriia; order Flavobacteriales; family Flavobacteriaceae; genus Tenacibaculum; species Tenacibaculum sp. DPLXC6. Next base: position 77,691 of record NZ_CP141806.1, on the reverse strand, counting down.
TTTCCACCTGTTGAAGCATCGTACCAAGTAATTCCTGTTGTACTTGATAATGCATCGTTGGCATCTAAAGTCTGGATTGGACTTGTCTCACACTCAGTAATATCTCCACTGCTCACTGGGGCTGCTGGAGCTCCTGTGATTGTCAATACAACCGATGTTCTTGTTAAACTTGTACAAGTACCATCGTTATACTCTGCATAATAAGTTGCTGTTCCTACTGTATTTAATGTAGGGCTTGCAACTACATTTCCATCTGTTGAAGCATCGTACCAAGTAATTCCTGTTGTACTTGATAATGCATCGTTGGCATCTAAAGTCTGGATTGGACTTGTCTCACACTCAGTAATATCTCCACTGCTCACTGGGGCTACTGGAGCTCCTGTGATTGTCAATACAACCGATGTTCTTGTTAAACTTGTACAAGTACCATCGTTATACTCTGCATAATAAGTTGCTGTTCCTACTGTATTTAATGTAGGGCTTGCAACTACATTTCCACCTGTTGAAGCATCGTACCAAGTAATTCCTGTTGTACTTGATAATGCATCGTTGGCATCTAAAGTCTGGATTGGACTTGTCTCACACTCAGTAATATCTCCACTGCTCACTGGGGCTGCTGGAGCTCCTGTGATTGTCAATACAACCGATGTTCTTGTTAAACTTGTACAAGTACCATCGTTATACTCTGCATAATAAGTTGCTGTTCCTACTGTATTTAATGTAGGGCTTGCAACTACATTTCCGCCTGTTGAAGCATCGTACCAAGTAATTCCTGTTGTACTTGATAATGCATCGTTGGCATCTAAAGTCTGGATTGGACTTGTCTCACACTCAGTAATATCTCCACTGCTCACTGGGGCTGCTGGAGCAATGTCTACAACTACTACAACAGACTCAATTTCATAACAACCACTAACTGAAGTTAATTTTATATAATAAGTCCCACTAGTAGCTACTGCGTTAGGAGATACTAAGGTATTGGTCGCAGCTGAATCTGTCCAATATGTTAATGTCCCTGTTGTACTACTTCCGTTAGCTCCATTTGTTACTGTGCTAGCCGTTAAATCAACAGTTGAAGGACTACATACTGATGCTGGATTCGTTATTATTAAAGTTGGTACAGCATCTGTGTTTTCTGTGGCACTTGTTCCTATTCCTTGACCTTGTGTATTGTTACCTCCGTCAGCAGAACCACCAGAATTAACTATATTAGGAACACCATCACTATCTACTCCTCCTGTTATTCTACCGCTTGATAAGTCTGATATATCCACATCTTCATTACCTTCTATAGCATCAAAACAACCATCTCCATCTGAATCAGTATCTAAATAATCTGGGATATTATCATTATCTGTATCGACACAAGATGAATACACCTTTACTGCCCCACCAATTCTATCTGGTCCTGAACCATCTTGATTTATTACATTAAAGTTATTGGTTCCTGCTAAAAAAGAAATAGTATTAAAAGAAGAACCATCTCTGGGTTGCATTAACTCTAAAGATGTAGAACTTGTTGAACGAGAACCGTATGCTGTAACATTTCCTAAAAAATCAATTTCAACCCTTAATCTTGGTAAACCATTATTATTTGCCAACCATGGTGAGTTCATTAAAGAATTATCTGAAGTGAACTCCATAATTACTTCTCCTGAATTGACAATATTCTCTAATTGTAATACATTATTTGCATTTAAGCCTCCCCCGTTTATTTCTATTGCTACTGAATTATCAACATAATAAAAATCAAATACTGCTGAAGAAACTGCTGATTGTGAAAAGCTTGTAGTACTACCTCCATCACCTCCAAAAACAGCAAAATAATTAGTAGCACAACTTCCTTCAGAAGAATCAAGAATACCATCGTTATCATCATCTAAATCACAAATATCACTTATACCATCTGAATCTGTATCATTTGTATCAACTATCACTGTCACCACCGATGTTGGAGAACTCTCACATGCCACACTGTTTTCCGTAGATATTGTTACTCTTCTAAACTGTGTTGTAACTGTTAAAACATTTGGATCATAGGTTGATGAAGTTTCTCCTGAAACAGGATTCCAATTAATCCCGTCTTCACTCGATTCCCATCGGTAACTTATTGTACCGCTTCCACTACCATCTGTATCACTAGTAAACGCTATAGGGTCACCTCCGCTACATATTACTTGATCACCTGCAATAGTTCCAGCTATAACTTCATCTTGAATTGTCACCACAACTGGTTCTATTTCATAACAACCACTAGCTGATGTTAACTTTATATAGTAAGTTCCATTAGTAGCTATTGCATTAGGGGTTGCTAGGGTATTAGTAGCTGCAGCATCTGTCCAATATGTTAATGTCCCTGCTGTACTACTTCCGTTAGCTCCGTTAGTTACATTACTTGCTGTTAAATCTACCGTATTTGAAAAACATACCGTTTGTGGCGGTGTTATGATTAAATTTGGACTAGCATCAGCACTAAACACCAATTTTGAACCAACTCCTTGTCCTTCATCTCCACCTAAATCTGCAGCTCCTCCTGAGTTTACTAAATTAGGAACTCCAAAATTTGTTATTCCTCCTGTTGAAAAGATATCTATTCTATCATTTCCATCTAATTGAGACACCTCTACATTTTCATCTCCTTCAATAGCATCTGGGCAACCATCATTATCGGAATCTACATCCAATCTATCAACAAAAGCATCACCGTCTGTATTTATGTCAACACAGTCTGTAGAACTAAAAGCTGGATAAGAAAAAGAATCTATATATATACGCCTGTTTGAATTTGTCTGAAGGTTTGCTCCTCTAACTCTAATATACCTTGCATCTGTACTTAAAACATATGCTATATTCTTATATGAATTACTAACTGAATATGTATCCGTTAATGTATTTTCAAATGCAGAACCGTCTATAGACTGATCTATTAACACACTTACTTGATTATGAGCATTGGTCTCTGTTTTAATCGTAATAATAGTACCTTGCGGAACGACTTGACCTAAATCTACCGTTAAGAACTCTCCTGGATAATCTATATATGCATTAACATCATCACTCCCCCCTAATGCTTCACTCGTACTATGCCCGTTACTAGAAAAAACAGCCGAAGCATTACCTGCAGGTATATTAGTAGTAGTACAACTTTGTTCGTCTATATCTAAAATACCATCATTATCATCATCTAAATCATATACATCAGCTATATTATCTCCATCAGTATCCTGAGAACAATTTGTTGTGGCCGTACTTCCTCCATCTGATAAAGTTATATTTGTGGGGTCTCCAGAATAATTTGTAACTAAAAAAGCATAGTATTTACCTGAAGTTACAGTTATATCAAAAGTAAAAAATGACTCGGGTTCATAATCACAATCTAGTGGTGTTGAATAAGAACCGCACTGAAACAACATGTCGTTAATCGAATCGAATGGTCCCCAAATGGCTCCATCCACATCTACAGATGTTGTTCCATTAGTATTTGTTTGATTAATAACTAAACTCCCTCCTGTACTTGCTTGAAAGAAAAACCATTTGGAGTTTGGAGTTGTTGTTAAACAACCATAGTTGTTTCCTGGAGTAATATCCCTAGCAGAACCTCCTGAAGTTTCTGCTGTATAAGTCTGAGTAGTACCAATACAAACTGGTGTAAAATCTGAAATTACACTACAATCTTGTCCATAAAACTCTACCGAAAACAAAAGAGTTAACACTAAAAAGAACAACTTCTTATATGTACTGATTTTAGAAACGTAGTTTTCCCCCATATTAATACATTTTATTTTATATACAATGTTGTACCCCAAAACTCTTTGAGGCTATTTATTTTTTAATAAACAATACGGTGGGATATAAAAAACCCCACACAAAAACGTTAAGTTGCTCTTTTACAACTTATTTCTTGTGGGGGGCTTCTAATTATTTTCAGTGTGCAAAAGTAAACTATTTTTACTTTCACTAAAATATTAGACGTAAAATTAACAATTTAGGTCACATTATAGATAAAAAAAACATGCTAGCAATAATCTATAAATAAAACCTATTTAAAGAACTCTCTAGAAACGCTTTATAAAGACTTAATTTCTAATAAGAATAATTCTCTAGCAAAGAAATAAAAAAACGCCTTAAATACAAATAAAAAAGACTTTATTATTTTTTTAGTACTTTTTTTAACTGACTAAGTACATAATCAACTTCATCGAGTGTATTTAATTTACTAAAAGAAAACCGTACAGATGTTTTCTTTTCTTCTTTTTCATTTAAAAACTCCTGTAACACGTGAGATCCCTTACTACTTCCACTTTGACAAGCACTACCTCCAGAAACAGCTACTCCAGACAAATCTAAATTAAACAACAACATTTTATCTTCAATAGGAAATTGTAAGTTCAATATTGTATAACTTGTTTTTTCTACTGACTCTCCGTTAACCTTTACATTTAGAATTATTTCTTTTACTTTATCTACAAAGTACTTTTTTAATCCTAAAATATACTCTTTATCTTTTTCTAAATCTTCATAAGCTATAGTTAACGCTTTTTCCATACCAACTATGGAGTGTACATTTTCTGTGCTTGACCTAGCTCCTTTTTCTTGCTCTCCTCCATGTAACATTGGTAGTATTCCTATACCTTTTTTAAAATAAGCAAATCCTACTCCTTTAGGTCCATGAAATTTATGAGCGCTTGCTGCAATAAAATCTATTGGTGTTTTTTGTAAGTCTATATCATAATGTCCTATGGCTTGTACTGTATCTGAATGAAAATACGCTTCATGTTCTTTACATAATGCTACCACATCTTCTATAGGCAGTAAATTACCTATCTCGTTATTTACATACATTAAACTCACCAAAGTTTTTTTCTTTGATTTATTTAGTAAGTCCCCCAGACTCTCCATTGAAACAGTTCCGTTTTCATTTACCCTAACATAATCTACAGTTATTTTGTATTCTCTTTCTAAAAACTTAACTGTATTTAAAACTGCATGGTGCTCTATCTTAGAAGTAATAATTCTTTCAACTCCTAAATTTAAAACTGCATTAAATAAAATTAGATTGTCTGCTTCTGTTCCTCCAGCTGTAAAAATAATTTCACTTGAAGACACATTAAAATGTTTTGCTATATTTTTTCTGGCTGTTTCTACCGCAGCTTTAGCTTTCCTACCATATTGATGAGTAGATGATGGGTTACCAAAATTTGTTAACATTGATTGTTGAACAGCTTCAATAACTTCAGGCAACATAGGTGTTGTTGCTGCATTGTCTAAGTAAACAGATTTCATAGGGCAAAAATAAGGTTTTCTTTCTGATAGTTAAGCTTTCAAAAAATTACTGATTTTGAAAAATATATACCTCGGTAGCTCCTTGTCCATACTTTTGATAAGAAGCATCATAATATTTAACTGGATAGTTATTTAACAAGTATTGTAACTCTGTTTTTAAAACCCCATCTCCTACTCCATGTATTAAAACTAGTTTTGATATTCTTTTAGATATACAATATTCTAATTTATGTTTTGCTGTATTGATTTGTATTGATAAAATATCAAAATTATCCATTCCTCTTGTAGACTTAACCAACTTTTCAGCATGTAAATCTACTTCCATTACTATTTCTTTTTTATCTTTTACAAAAGATGTTTTTTTCTTCTTTTCTTTGGATTGAATTTTTGCTTTTAGCATTGGATTATTGATGTCAGAATACTTGCTTAACTCATTTTGATCCACTTCAACTTTTACCAATTCTTTCCTAAGAAAACAATACTCCATTCCGTCCTCATCTTTAACAAAAACCTCTTCATTTTTAATTTTTGTTACAAATCCTCTAATATCAGCATCAATTACTGCCACTTTATTACCGATTTCTAAACACATCCTTAACCTTTATTTAATTAGCTAAAAGGGTATTAGCTTGTATTTTTGCAAATAATTATACTCTGCAAAAGAACTGCAAATAAATGATAAACACTAAGAATATTAATACAAAAATTTTCTTTGAGGAAGCAAGAAAAGAGTTAATCCTTACTGAAGAGCGAAAAGATTTATTACTTGAAATAGCTGATACTATTCTTGAAGAGTATCTTGATAGAGAGAAAATAAATTTAAACTTTATTTGTACTCATAATTCTCGTAGAAGTCAATTAGCACAAGTATGGAGTTTCTTTGCTATTGAATATTTCAACTTAAAGAATATATTCACCTATTCTGGCGGAACAGAAACTACTTCTTTCCATAGAAATACAGTAAAATGTTTACAAAAAACTGGTTTTACTTTTAGTGTAGTTGATTTTTCTCATCAAAACCCAAGATATTTAGTTTCCTTTAACGGGACTAAAAAATCTATCTTAGGTTTTTCAAAATTATACGATCATCCTCAAAACAGTTATCCTTTTATCGCTATTACCACTTGTGATAACGCTGATCAAAATTGCCCGTATATTCCTGATGCAATTGAGCGTTTTCACCTACCTTATAACGACCCTAAAGCATCAGACAATACTGATTTAACTGAAGAAACATATCTAGAAACAAGCAAACAAATTGCTGGTGAGTTGTTTTTTATTTTTGAAAATATTCAACAAAAATTATCTTAGTTTTTATACCTCTATACTTTTATCGTAAGGTATTCTTTCTAAAATATAATTAATCACATTTATTCTTGCTATTGTTTTTCTATTTGCTCGAATAACTTTCCATGGAGATATTTCTGTGTTTGTTTTTGAAAACATGGCCTTTTTGTATTCTGTATAATCATCCCAAAGCTCTTGCGCTTTTTCATCTACAGGTGTCATTTTCCATTGTTTTAATGGATTGTTCTTTATATCATTAAATCGTTTCGCTTGTTCCTTTTTGTTGATAGACATGTAAATTTTCACCAAACGAATACCCGACTCTAGAATCATACGTTCAAAATCATTTACCTGATTCATAAAAATCTCATATTCTTCTTGCGTACAAAAACCATTAACAGGTTCAACAACCGCTCGATTATACCAGCTTCTATCAAAAAAAACTATTTCTCCTGCTTTAGGAAACTGCTCTACATATCGCTGAAAATACCACTGAGTTTTTTGATCTTCATTTGGTTTTGGAAGTGCTACAATTCGCATATGACGAGGATTTATACGTTCTGTAATTCTACGTATTGCACCACCCTTACCTGCTGCATCTCTTCCTTCAAAAATTACAATTATTCGTTCATTTTCTTTTATTGCCCAAGCCTGTAAACGAATTATTTCAACTTGTAATTTTTTTAGCTTTCTTTCATAATCAACATATCGAATTGCTCTTTCTAAATTAAAAGATTTCGACAATAAAGCTTTTAAGCCTCTAGTTGTATTTAGTTTATTTACGTCTCTTTGAGTTAACTTTCCCATTCTTAATCTAAATGTTTTACTGAACGATAATAACGCATTACAATATTTGGATCTGGTGTTAAAATCGTTTGAGCTTCTTCTTTTCCTTCGTAATCAAATTGAGATAGCACATGACGCATACACTCAACTCTTGCTTCTTTTTTATTATTCGTTTTTACTACTATCCACGGACTGTAAGCTGTATGTGTTTTACTAAACATTTCGTTTTTATAATAACTATATCTATCCCATAATTCTTGCCCTCTTTTATCTACAGGACTAAACTTCCAACGTTTTAATGGGTTGTTATTTCGAGAATTGAAACGACGTAATTGCTCATCTTTTGAAATTGAAAGCCAAAACTTTATAACCACCACCCCATCTTCATATAACATATGTTCAAACTCTGGTACTTGCACCAAAAAATTCTGATACTGATCATCGGTACAAAACCCCATTACAGGCTCTACTACTGCTCTATTATACCAGCTACGATCAAAAAAAACTATTTCGCCTGGATTTGGCAATTCTTTAATGTAACGCTGAAAGTACCATTGCCCTTTTTCTACTTCTGTAGGCTTATTTAAAGCTACCAAACGAGTAGAACGCGGGTTCATATGTTCCATAAAACGTCGAATACTTCCTCCTTTCCCTGCTGCGTCTCTTCCTTCAAAAATTACTGCTACTCTTTTTTTATTTTTCGCAATCCATCGTTGAAGTTTTACCAATTCTATCTGTAATTTCCTTAACTCTTCTTCATAATCTAACTTAACCTTAACCTTACTTATAGAAATTCCCTTTTCTTTAATTATAGCCAACAACTCTTTATTTGTTGAAACATTTTCAAAATCTTCAATTGTTAATACAGGTTCTTCTTTCATAAGTCTATTAATTATTCTTCTTAATAATTTAACCAAGGTTGTGCTAAAATAATACGATATTTACAGCTATGAAAAAAAATATACTACTTTTATTTATCTTATTTTGTCTTTCTTCTTTCTCACAAAACAAATATTCAAAAGAGTTTAGTTTTATAAATGATAATGATTTATACACCTCTACTTACCAAGACAGATATTATACCAATGGAGCTTTTTTAACATACCGTTTTCTAAGCAAACAACAAGTAGAAAACATTGATAAAAAAATATATGAAATTCAATTAGGACATCATATGTACACTCCTTATAAAGCTATCGTAGAAACCGTTGAAGAACACGATCGTCCCTTTGCTGGTTATTTATTTGGTAGCTTTGGTATAAACAGGTTTTTCAAGAATGAATCTATTTTAAAAACATCCATACAAATAGGTGTTATCGGTTCATCTTCTTTAAGTGAAGAACTGCAAGGCGTTATTCATAAAATGTATGGTTTTAGAGAAGCTACTGGATGGGAGTACCAAATAAAAGACGCTTTTGCTCTTAATTTAAAAGCTGATTATATTAAAAAAATAACTAAAGACAATGTTTTTGATCTTAATTGGACTAACTCTGCCAGGTTAGGTACTGTTTATACTGATTTATCAACTGGTTTATACACTCGTATTGGTTTCAAACCTTTAGAAAGTATTATTAACTCTATTGCCTTTCATGGAAACTTAAACAATCAGGATACAAACTTCGAGAATAAAGCTGAAGTCTTTTTATACTTAAAACCAATGATACATTATGTAGCCTATGACGCTACTATAGAAGGTAGCTTTTTAAATGACAATAGCCCTGTTACATTTGACGTAGAACCTTTTAAATTTACAACGGAGTTTGGAATTCGTTTTACAAGTAATCGTTTTAATTTTGGTTATGCTATAAATTACCATACTAAAAAACTTAAAAGTTCGCGTGTTCCTAAAGGGAATTTTTATGGCACAATACAGTTAAATTATCAGTTTAATTAAGCTTATTGTACCCCCATAAAAAAATAATTTTTAAAATCATCAAATTAAGATATATTTGTAAGTCTAATAAATAGAAAAATTACTAAATGAAATTTATCGTATCTAGCTCACAATTATTAAAACAACTACAAGTTTTAGGTGGGGTTATAAATAGCAATAACACGTTACCAATTTTAGATAACTTTTTATTTGAACTATCTGAAAACGAATTAAAAATATCTGCTTCTGACCTTGAGACAACTATGTCTTCAGTTATTGAGGTAGAAAGTACTGATACTGGAGCGATTGCTATAAATGCTCGTTTATTATTAGATACTTTAAAAACATTTCCTGAGCAACCACTTACTTTTAAGGTTGAAGGAGATAATACTATTGAGATTATTTCTGAGCAAGGAAAGTATGATATGGCTTATTTTAGTGGTGATGAATTCCCTAAAGCTGTAGAATTACCTTCTCCTAGTAGCACTGAAATTCCATCTCATATTTTAGCTACAGCTATTTCTAAAACTATTTTCGCTGCCGGTAATGATGACTTACGTCCAGTAATGAGTGGTGTATTTTTTCAGTTCAATTCAAAAGAATTAACTTTTGTAGCTACTGACGCTCACAAATTAGTAAAATATACCCGTACCGATATTACTGCTGATAAATCAGCTGAATTTATCATGCCTAAAAAACCTTTAAACTTATTAAAAGGAATTTTAGGAGGTTCAGAAAATAACGTAACTATTGAGTATAACGACACCAATGCTAAGTTTACGTTTGATAACGTGGTGTTAATTTGTCGATTAATTGATGGAAAATACCCTAATTACGAAGCAGTTATACCAAAAGAAAACCCAAATAAATTAACAGTAGATAGAGCTTCTTTCTTAAACTCTGTTCGTCGTGTATCTATTTTCTCTAGTAAGACTACACATCAAATTCGTTTAAAAATGGCAGGTACTGAGTTAAATATTTCTGCGGAAGATTTAGATTACTCTAATAAAGCTGACGAACGATTGAATTGTGATTATCAAGGAGATGACATGCAAATTGGATTCAACTCTCGTTTTTTAAGTGAAATGTTGAACAACTTAAACTCTAACGATGTTTTAATTGAAATGAGTTTACCAAATAGAGCTGGAATTTTAACTCCAATTGATGGAACTGAAGAAGGTGAACTAGTAACTATGCTTGTTATGCCTGTGATGTTAAACGGGTAATAAATTCTTAATATATAAAATTACAAAAGCCACAGAATCAAAACTCTGTGGCTTTTGTAATTTTATTAACGTCTTTCTCTTTCAAAAATGATAAATAATTGTAAATTTACCTCTTTCAAACTTTATAAATTATAATGGGTAGAATTATTGCAATTGCAAATCAAAAAGGTGGCGTAGGTAAAACTACTACATCTGTAAACTTAGCTGCGGCTTTAGGTGTTTTAGAAAAAAAAGTATTATTAATTGATGCTGATCCCCAAGCAAATGCTACTTCTGGTTTAGGTTTAGACGTTGAAAGTGTAGAAATTGGAACTTATCAGGTATTAGAACATACAATTCCTGCTAAGGATACTGTTTTAAAAACAGACTCTCCTAACGTTGACTTAATCCCTGCTCATATTGATTTAGTAGCCATTGAAATTGAATTGGTAGACAAGCAACAACGCGAGTACATGTTAAAAAATGCGTTAGAGGACATTAAAGATGATTACGATTTTATTTTAATTGATTGCGCTCCATCTTTAGGTTTAATTACCTTAAACTCTCTTGTTGCAGCTGACTCTGTTGTTATCCCTATTCAATGTGAATATTTTGCTTTAGAAGGTTTAGGAAAACTATTAAATACTATTAAGAGTGTTCAAAAAATACATAATCAAGAATTAGAAATAGAAGGTTTATTATTAACCATGTTTGATTCTCGCTTACGCTTGTCAAACCAAGTGGTAGATGAAGTACGTAAACACTTCAGTTCTATGGTTTTTGAAACAATAGTACATAGAAACATTCGTTTAAGTGAGGCACCAAGTTATGGAGAAAGTATAATTTCATACGATGCAACGAGTAAAGGTGCCGTAAATTACTTAAATTTGGCGAACGAAATTTTAACTAAAAACGTATAATTACTGTAAATGGCAAAAGCAACAAAAAAACAAGCTTTAGGTAGAGGTTTATCAGCATTATTAAAAGAAACTGCAGAAGTAAATTCAGCAGAAGACAAAAATGCAGATAAGTTAGTTGGAAATATTATTGAGATTGATATAAACTCAATAGACGTAAACCCATACCAACCTAGAACTTATTTTGATGAAGAAGCGTTGCGCGAACTAGCTAGTTCAATTAAAGAATTAGGAGTTATTCAGCCTATTACTGTACGTAAACTATCAAGTGATAAATTCCAATTAGTTTCTGGAGAGCGTCGTTTTAGAGCTTCTAAACTTATTGGTAACAAAACAGTTCCTGCTTATATTCGTTTAGCTAACGATCAGGAAATGTTAGAAATGGCGTTGGTAGAAAATATCCAGCGTAAAAATTTAGACCCAATTGAAGTTGCTCTTTCTTATCAACGTTTAATTGATGAAATTCAACTTACACAAGAAGAATTAAGTACTCGTGTAGGTAAAAAACGTTCTACAGTTACTAACTATTTGCGTTTACTTAAGTTAGACCCAATTATTCAGACAGGAATGCGTGATGGGTTTATTTCAATGGGACATGGTCGTGCTTTAATTAATGTTGATAGTAATTCTGATCAATTAAACATTTATGAAAAAATTGTTCGTGATAAACTATCGGTACGTCAAACAGAAGAGCTAGTAAAAAACTTAAAAGCTGGTAAGGTTGCTAAAACAGCTAAAAAGAAAGCTTTACCTAATTATATTTCTGAAAGTGTTAAGGATATTAGCGACTATTTTGGACATAAAATTGACGTTACGGTGAACAATCGTGGAAAAGGTAAAATTTCTATCCCTTTTCATTCAGAAGAAGACTTTAATCGTATTAAAAACTTATTAAAGTAATTGAACATACGTACAATCATATTCGTTTTTTTTAGTCTTTTTTTGTTTCAAAATACATTTGCTCAAAAAGATTCTATTGCCGTTAGGGCAAAACAGCTTCAATTAACTAGCGACAAATACAACCCTTTATCTCCTTCAAAAGCTGCTTTTTATTCGGCTATTTTTCCTGGAGGTGGACAAATTTATAATGGAAAATACTGGAAAGCTCCAATAGTATGGGCAGCAATGGGCGCCAGTGCTTATTTTTATATTCATAATAGTGATCAATATGATCGCTACCGAACTGCTTTTAAACTTCGTAAACAAGGGTTAAAAGACGAATTCACCAGAGAGGATGGAACTGTTCTTATTTCTACTGCTGGTTTAGAAAGTGCTCAAAAAACTTTACGAAAAAATAGAGATTTATCATTATTAACTGGTGTACTTTTATACGTTTTACAAATTGTTGAAGCTAGTGTTAACGCACACTTATTACAATTTGACACAGATGATAGCTTGTCTGTAAAACCAGTAATAACTCCAGATCCTTTATTTATAGAAGCACCAAAGGTTGGTTTAACACTAAAATATTCTTTTTAAGATGAAAATAGCCTTACTTGGTTATGGTAGAATGGGTAAAGAAATTGAAAAAATTGCTTTACAAAGAGGTCATGAAATTGTTATAAAAGCTTCTGGGAAAGAAGTGTATGATATTACAGAAGCTGATGTAGCAATAGACTTTAGTATTCCTTCTTCTGCATACGACAATATCAGTAATTGTATTAACAATAATATTCCTATTATTTCAGGAACCACTGGTTGGTTAGATAAATACGAAGATATCGTTAATTTATGTAATGAAAAGAAAGGCGCATTTATTTATGCTTCTAACTTTAGCTTAGGTGTTAATGTTTTCTTTGAACTAAACGAACAACTTGCTAAAATGATGAGTACTTTAGAGCAATATAATGTTTCTATTGAAGAAATCCATCATACTAAAAAGCTAGATGCCCCTAGCGGTACTGCAATTACATTAGCAGAGGGTGTTATTGAAAACACAAATAAAAAAGCTTGGGAGCTAGACAAAAAAACATCAGACGAAAATATTCCTATCACAGCTATCCGAACTCCAGATGTTCCAGGTACTCATACTGTAACTTATAACTCTGAAGTAGATACAATTGATATTAAACACACCGCTCATAATCGTCAAGGTTTTGCTTTAGGTGCAGTAATTGCTGCTGAATGGTTAAATGGTAAAACAGGTGTTTTTACTATGCGAGATGTGTTAAACTTAGGTTAATAGCGTAACAAAAAACTCTAAAAGCACACAAATAATATTGAATTTATTCCTTGTAAGGAAATACAAAATATATAGATTATGACATTTACTGAATGGTTTTTATTCTTCTTACTTATACAAGTTATTCATTTTTTAGGTACTTGGAAACTATATACTAGAGCTGGTAAAAAAGCTTGGGAAGCAGCTGTGCCTGTATATAATGCCATAGTACTAATGCAAATAATAAATCGCCCAAAATGGTGGGTAGTTTTATTGTTTATTCCTATCGTTAACCTATTAATGTTTCCTATTATTTGGATTGAAACATGTAGAAGTTTTGGCTTTAATAAAAGACCTGACACCATCTTAGCAATTCTAACTTTAGGGTTATACATCTATTATATCAACTACTTTACAAATGCAGAGCATATAGAAAACAGAAGTTTAAAACCTAGATCTCCTTTAGGTGAATGGGTAAGTTCTATTGCTTTTGCTATTATTGCTGCTACTTTAGTGCATACTTATTTTATGCAACCTTACACCATCCCTACATCATCATTAGAAAAAACCTTATTGGTTGGTGATTACTTGTTTGTAAGTAAATTTCATTATGGTGCACGTGTTCCTATGACTACAATCGCAGCACCAATGGCACATGATACAATTCCTGGATTAGGTTTAAAATCATTTTTATCTGATGATAAAAATAAAGATGGTTTACTAAATAAACTGTCATTACCTTACATGCGTGTTCCTGGTTTTCAAAAAATTAAACGTAACGATATAGTTGTTTTTAGCTGGCCTTCAGATTCCTTAGCTACAATGTGGGGTGACAATTCTGGAAAATTCACTTATAAACCTATTGACAAACGTACTAACTATGTAAAACGTGCTGTAGGTACTCCTGGTGATAGCTTAGAAGTGCGAGATGGTTATGTATTTATTAATGGAGAAAAAACGGTATTACCTGATAGAGCAAAGCCACAATGGCTACATATTGTGGATACTAACGGTGAAAAGTTTAGTGAAGGCTCTGTAAAGAGATACAACATCAGAGAATGGGGAATGCAAGGAGATAAATATGTCTTGAATTTAACAGATGAAGAGGCTACTTTAATAGCTAAAAACCCTATTGTAAAAACTATTGAAAAGCACATAACCCCCAAAGGGACTTATGATAAATCTATATTCCCTCACGATCCAAGATATGCTTGGTCTACCGATAATTTTGGACCTATATATATTCCTAAAAAAGGAGCTACAGTAGAGCTAAACTCTAAAACCATACCTTTTTATGAGCAAATTATTCGTAGGTATGAGGATAACAACTTAACAATTTTTGGAGACGACATTTACATTAATGGTAAGAAGGCAAAAGAATATACTTTTAAGCAAGATTACTACTGGATGATGGGAGACAATCGTCAACGCTCATTAGACGCTAGAAACTGGGGATACGTACCTTTTGACCACGTAGTTGGTAAACCTGTAATGATTTGGTTAAGTTGGGATGCTAACGCACCTAATTTTATCGCTAAATTAAACTCTATTCGTTGGGATAGAATGTTTACAACTGTTGGTGGCAGTGGTAAACCAGTTTCTTATCTTTGGTTAGTTTTATTATTAATTGGAGGTTATACTGTATATAGTTTTAGAAAAAGTAAAAAGAAGAAAGCGTAATGTCACTTTTTATCCCTACTTACTTTGCTCCTATTTCACAGTATGCTGCAATCTATAAATCAGACGTAATAACTTTTGAAGTAGAAGACAATTATCAAAAGCAAACCTACCGTAATCGTTGTTATATTTATGGAGCTAACGGTAAACTTGCCTTAAATATTCCTGTTAAACACAAAACAAAAGACGGTAGAAAAAAGACAAAAGACACGTTAGTGGAAAATGATTTTCCTTGGCAGCAACAACATTTTAAATCGTTACAATCAGCCTATCGCTCTTCTCCTTTTTTCGAATTTTTTGAAGATGATTTACATACTATTTTCAGCAAAAAATACACCTTTTTACAAGACCTAAATATTGATACTCATTTATTTGTAGCAGATGCCTTACAAATTGATCAACAATTTAGTAAAACAACTAGTTACGAATTAAGCCCTGAAAAAACTGATTTCAGGTCTTTAGCAATTGCTAAAAAAGGAGTTGAAATAGAAA
Organism: Tenacibaculum sp. DPLXC6; assembly: GCF_056815515.1. Lineage (NCBI taxonomy): Bacteria > Pseudomonadati > Bacteroidota > Flavobacteriia > Flavobacteriales > Flavobacteriaceae > Tenacibaculum > Tenacibaculum sp. DPLXC6. The sequence continues at coordinate 62,010 of NZ_CP141806.1, read as the reverse complement.
TGGATTCCTATGTTCAAATGTTTGATGATAAATATGGGTTCATACCTAATTTATCTATTTTAGATCTCCTTTTCATGGAAGGCTCTAATACTATTAGCTTTTTAGAAAAAATTAATGTAAATTTGGAATAACCCCCTCTAGTTATTTCATCCTTTCATTATTTTACTTATGGAGTTTTTTAGAGAGTTTTCGCAAAATTTTCATCCTTTATCTGAAGCTGCTTTAAATAAAATATTTGCTATTTTATCTATAAAGAAGTTTCCTAAAAATTATGAGCTAGTCTCTTTAGGTCAGATGCCCACAAATGTATATATCTTAAAAGAAGGAATTATAAGGTCATATAACGTAGACTCCAAAGGAAAAGAACACACAAAAACTCTTTACACTCCCGTAATTACATCAGGTAATTTGGGTGCTTTAATTAAAAACGAGCCTTCTGAATTAATTTATGAATGCTTAACTGACTGTGAAGTTTTAGAATGTAATTATCAAGATTTTTATAGTCTTTCTTTACAATATCATGAGATTTCTATTTTTCACTACAAAATACTACAAAACATATATATTAGGGAAGAATCCAAAATTTTAGAGTTACAGATGTTGGATGCTACTCAGAGGTACAAAAAACTCCAAGAAAACTATCCAAACATTGATAATCTCATTAATCAATACCATATAGCTTCTTACCTCAATATTACACCAGTTCAACTTAGTAGAATTAGATCTAGTTTTATTTATTAACATATGTTAATGGTTATACTATAAAACTGTTCTAAATTTGTTTTTGTAATTAACAAGTTACATACCCCTTATCATATTCAGACCTAATTTCCCCTTAAAGTTAGGTCTGTATTTTTACTTCAATAACTAAAAGTTTTTTATTAACTTAGTAATTTACCCTCACTATTATCATATAACTTGTTAATTATGAATGATGATATAAAAAACTTTATTCATCTCTACATTGACTTGCCAGATGACTTAGTTTCACTTTTTCAAGGCATAGTTACGTATACGGAGTTAAAACCCAAAGAAATTCTCACGAAAGAGGGAGAATACTCAAATGATTTTTTTATAATCAAAACAGGAATTATGCGGTCTTATTTATTGAATGAAAAAGGAACAGAAACCACTAGGGCTTTTTTTATTTCTGGTGATATTTCTGGAGCAAACTCTGCAATGATGCAAAAAATTCCCTCGGAAGTTAACTATCAAGCCTTAACAAACGTAAAAGGTTATAAGGGAGATTTTAATAAGCTTATAGAGCTAACATTAAAACATAAAGAATTTAGTTTGTTCTACATAAAAGCACTAGAAAACGCATATTTAATAGCTGAAGAATTACTTTTGAATATTTCCACACTTACTTCAACAGAAAGATATATAGCTTTAAAAAAAAGAATACCAAATATTGATAAACTAATTACACAACGACACATCGCTTCATATTTAAACATTTCTCCTGTACAACTCAGTAGAATCAAGAAAAAACTAAAAAATCAATAATTTTTTAACATAAATTAAGAGGCTGTTTACTTATTTTATATATATTTGTCAGCGAAACATTTCCCCCTTTTTAATGTTTCATTCCCCCTTATTATTAAGAAAAGACTTGTTCCCTTTGTGTGCAGGTCTTTTTATTTTATATACCTTTTTACTAAATTATTTATCTGTTCTGAAATAGATAACTTTACTACTACAAAAACATAAACTGCAATAATTAGTATACTTTTTAAAATAATGTTTATTATGGGGTGAATTGGAAAGTCTGAAAAGTAAAACTCAGGTATTGAAAAGTTCCAAAAATTAAATCCTAAAAACATTATTAAGACAATAAGAATCATTAAAAATGTTTTATTAGTAAAAGGTGTCATATTAAACTTTTCTTTTACAAACCATAGTTTAAAGGTGTTAAATACTAAGATTGTAATGAGAGTTGCAAGTGCTAACCCTTTCGTTCCCATTTCTAAATCATTAAAAAAGTAAATATTTAAAAAATATACAGAAAAGGCCATTCCTAAACCTACAGGTAAAGTAATACGATAAAATTTAGAATTGCTTATAATAGCTCCATTACTACCTAATGACATTAAAAATAACTTTGCAGACGAGATTAATAATACTACTAGTACTCCTTCTTTTCCATAATTTTTATTCGGCATCAGCCTGAATAATTCCTCCACATTACAATTCACTAGGATAAAAAACAGTCCACCAATCAACAATAAGTTAATAGAACTTTTTTTGTATAAATTCTCTGTTTCTTTAGGATTATTTTCATTAAGTGCCTTAGAGGTTAATGGCTGTAAAATTTGTCCCATAGCTCTGCTTGGGGCTTCTATAAACGATCCTATAAACACAGCTACTGTATAATATGCAGCTGTAGCAAAACCTTCTTTGCCTGGTATCATTACTTTATCTATATCTAAAATAATAGCCCCAGCACTACCTGCTAAAATAATATAAAAAGTATATCTCAATACTTCTTTAAAGTTACTTGGTAAACTAAATGTAAATTTTGGTGTATACAAACGAAAAGCGTATGTCATCATTAGCAAAACTCTAAATATATATGCTACCGACATATAAATTAAAAACTCTTCTTTAGTTATTACATTAAAGTACACAGCTAAAAGTAAAACCATTACTGCCACTCTATTGTATAATTCTTTTAAAAGATTTCCAAAAACTGACTGCATTTGTACCCTTGCCCAAGAGTAAAACACTTCAAAATAAGCACATGCAACAGCTATTATATAAATATAAATTGTGTAGTCTTCAATTATTAAATTCTCATTAGCTCCACTTTCTACTACATAACTCATAATCCAATCATGAAAGAAATTCCAAAAATACCCTATTGGAATTGCTATGAATAATGGTAAAAAAATTATGGTGCTTAAAAACTTATCCTTTTCTACCTTCGATGTATACCCTGAAAAAAACTTTATTATAGTAAAATGAACTCCGAAAGCTGTTATGGGCATTATTAAATTTGAAGCAGAAAACACATAGGTTGCTAAACCATAATACTCATCACCTAAAAAACGTGTATATAATACTAGGGTATTAATACCTCCAATTAAAAATCCTAAATAAATTATTAAGGTGTTTCTGAATGATTGTTTAAATACAATTCCCAATTTATTCTTTTATTAACTTTAGTATTGATTGATATATTTTTTCTCCTACATTCTCTCCATACAACTGCTCTTTAAAATCTTTTGTTGTCGCTAAAAACTGTTGGAAATAATTTTCTATTTTTTTTGCACTAGCTCCAGTTATAGCTGCATAACCGTTATCTACTAATTCTTTCCACTCTGTTTCATCCCTTATTATTATACAAAACTTCTTATTAAAGAAAGCCTCTTTTTGTAATCCTCCACTATCAGTAATAACCAAGCTACAGTTTTTTAACAACTCTAACATTGAAAAATAACCTACAGGTTCTATAAAAGTAACGTTTGGTTGTAATTGATATTTCTCTAACATCTTTTTTGTTCTCGGATGCAAAGGAAGTATCACTTCTTTTGTTTTATGAATCTCTTCTAGAGCAGAGAAAATATTAGTTAGCTTACCTTCACTATCTGTATTTTCTTGACGGTGGATTGTTGCTAACACAAACTCTTTTTTCTTTAAACCTAAGTCTTTAATAATAGTTGACTTCTCTTTGGAAACTTGACTATAAAACTCTACAGCATCTTTCATTATATCACCGTGTTTCTCTATCAAAATATCAAAACTATCAAAGCCTTCATTTCTTAAATTTGATACAGCAATATCTGTTGGGCAACTTAGTAAATTCCCTATTCTATCAGTTAAAATACGGTTAATTTCTTCAGGCATTAGCATATTAAATGAACGTAATCCTGCTTCAATATGCACTACTTTGATATGAAGTTTTTTTGCTGCTAAAGCTCCAGCTAAAGTTGAATTAGTATCTCCGTATACAACAACTACATTAGGCTTTTCCGTTAGTAAAATTTCTTCAATTTTTTCTAGCATTTGACCCGTCATTGCCCCATGATTCAGTCCATTAATATTCAAGTTATACTTAGGCGTAGGAATTTGCATTTGATCAAAAAAAACAGCGCTCATGTTTGCATCAAAATGTTGTCCTGTATGCACTATTACTTCTTCAACTTCATTGTGTTTTTGAACCACTCTACTTAACACGGCTCCCTTTATAAATTGCGGACGTGCACCTAATATAGTTACTATTTTTTTCAAGAATTAACGACTTGTTTTAATATGATAGATAATTTTTCAGTTAGCTTTTTTCGATGATATTGCTCTATGTTTTCAGAATTAACTTCTAAAGTTCCTTTCTTATATTGATTATAGAAAAGTTTAATTTCTTTTTTCATTTTTACTACATCATCAAAATCAACAATAGTCCCTGAGTTAGTTTTAGCCAATATTTTTGCTAAATCACCATCTTCTGGACCTACTGCTAAGATAGGACGTTTTGCTTGCAAATATTCAAAAATTTTACCTGTTATAATCCCTTTAGCACTTGGCACTTTATTTACTGCTAACAATAAGACTTGTGATTTTCTTTGGTGTTGCTGTACTTCTTGGTGAGGAACATAAGCAATTTTTGTAATATTTTTAAACTGATATCGTTCTAAAGTTTTTTCAACTTCTTTAGCTACTTTTCCTATAAATTTAATTTCTAAGTCTTCTGTAAATTCATTATTTTCTACACATAACTCTGATAAAGCTTTCCACAAAGCCTTAGGATTTCTATCAGCATTCATCAAGCCTATATGCGTTATTGAAAATTTTTTATCTAGAACAACGTTTTCTTTATCATTCAATTCAAAATCAAATCCATTGGTTATAACGTGAATATTTTTGGAAAATTTTTGATAATTCATTTTCATTGTTTCCCCCACTACCAAACTTGCATCAGCATATTTTAGAACTTCCTCCTCTAGCTTATAATGTTTTATTTTAGATTTTTCAGTTAAAGGTAATTGATGAAAATAATCAATATCTGTCCAGGGGTCTCTAAAATCTGCAATCCATTTTACTCCTAACTCTTTTTTTAATTGCACCCCAATTAAATGTAAACTATGAGGTGGTCCAGTAGTTATGATAGCATCAATATTATTTTCTTTTAAATGTCTTTTTAGCTTTTTAACTGAAGGTTTTACCCAAAATTTACGTGCATCAGGAATAAAATAGTTAGCACGAATATACTGCATAACCTTCCCTGTAAAACTTGGATTAGGATCTAGAAATCCTGCACTTGTTTTTGTTTCTTTTTTCTTAAAAACAGATAATAAATCATTAGGTTCCCATATCGGAGTTTTAAATACTTCTAAATTCTTAGGAACATCTTTTTTTAGTGATTCATCTATAATCGGGTATGTTGCCCCGTCAACAGTAAAAACTACTGGTTCAATATTAAAATCTCTTAAATATTTTACAAACTTCAACCATCGTTGTACACCAGAACCTCCAGAAGGCACCCAATAATATGTAATTATTAATACTTTCAAATTATAAACTATTGTACAAGTTTATCAATCCTTTTGAGGTCTTGTCCCAAGTAAACTCATTTCTAACAAAAGTTTCACCATTATTCCCTAGTCTTTCTCTTAATTGTTCCTCTTTGTACAGAGTTAAAACCTTCTTTGTAAAATCAGCCACATTTTTTTCTTCGTGTACTAATCCTCCTCCTACTTTTTCAATTATATTTTTTTGAGCTGTGGCATCACTAACTAATAAAGGTTTTCCTAAGCTCATATATTGAAATAACTTATTTGCATGTGTAGTATCATGGTGAATATTTCTATGTAGTGGGGATAAACAAATATCACTATTACTTATATAACTTGGGAATGTCACTTCATTCTGCCAACCTTCAAAACTAACGTATTTCTCTACATCTAACTCCTTTACTAATGCTTTTAAATCGTCATTTACGTTTCCTACTATAACTATTTTGATGTTTTTTATATCCTTTTTTAAAACAGGTAAGCTTTTTATTACTGTTTTTAACCCTCGTCTTTCACCCGTATCTCCAATATACAATAAGTTAAAACTATTTTTTATTGTATGTTCTTTAAGTTTGTTTAATGATTTAAAAAAAGAGTTTCTAACAGTATTAGGAACTATAAAAATTTTTTTTGATGCTATTTTAACTCTTCCTAATATTTCATTTTTTGCCTCTTCTGTAACAACTATTAGTTTACTGGCTCTTTTAATAAACTCCTCTTCTTTCTTTTTCCATTTGTTAGTTGATATTAAAATACTTTGTGGAAACTTTTTTAAGTGAGGATAAAACTTCATTATCTCAGGCCTATTCTCATGTAAATCTAATATAAATGGTATTTGCTTTTTTTTATTAGCTAATAAAACTGCTTCTGCAACAACTATATCATGCACATGAATTGCTTCTATAGCGTATTTATTAAGAAAATGAGTTATCTTCTTTTTCATTAGAATAGAATATAATGGTATAGTATAAGCTAAAGCTGATAATTTATACTCTAACTTATTAGATTTATATCTCTTTACCTTTATCTCATTTATAAACTCTTCTGAAGGTTCATTAGTATAGGTTAAACAAAACAAAAAAACCTCATGACCTGCTTTTATAAGCTCTATAGCTTCATTTTGTACTCTAGGATCTGGAGGAAATGTTTTATCTAAAATCATTCCTATTCTCATTTCACATTAGCTTTTTCTGCATATACAGCATAATATCTAGGAGTATATTTTCTTAAAACAGGTCTAATTCCAAACTTATTAATTGGGCTAGTCCATTTTTTCGTATCAACAATATTCCATCCTGATTTTTCTAATAACCAATCATACTGCCAATCTTCAAACTCATGATAATGTCTATCCCACATATCTGTTTTACTCCTGTAAGCACTCGTAAACCACAATTTTAACGGAATAGTTGTTATTATTTTTGTTGCCTCAATTTCTCTTAACACATTGAAAGGAGCTAACAAATGCTCAAAAATTTCAAAAGCTGTTACAGCATCTACTTTATATTCTTTTACTATTTCTGGTAACAAATCTAAATCTTCCCCATTAGTATTATAAACTGTGTAACCGTTCTCTTCCATTATTTCAGAAAAGGGGTTACGAACTCCTAAATCTAGTATGATAGCAGGTGCAGGAAGATGCTTTTGTAAAAACTCAAGTGTGTGCTTATATCTTTTTTGAGGTAGTTTAGAATACATGAACATTATTTTAATAACAAATGTATTACTATTTTATCATTTCAAACAACAATGCTTAAAATAGAATTGAGTAACATTCCATAAAAAACAAAAGCGAAAGATTACCCCTTCGCTTTTAACTATTTAGTTTTCCATAGCAACTCGTACTTATATTAATTAGTACGTTTTACATGCTACAAACATATTATTGTTTCACTTATAAAAAAACATTATATACCGTATTTTATAAAAAGCATCATTAAAATAATGTATATTTGGAGTTGTTGCATATGTTTTTTAGAAAAAGAACTTTCTTTATTTGACTTATTTATATTAAGATGACCAGATTTATAATTATAATACTTATAACCTTATTCTCTTCTTTAAAAATAATTTCCCAAACAAAGTATTTAGACTCTATAAATCATAGTAAAATTGACTTTTATAAAAACATTAATAGTGATAGCTTATTTTTTTATTGTGATAAATTAGAAAACTCTAACGATATCTGTAAAAAAATAGTGGCCTCTACTGGTAGAGCTTATGGGTTTTATAGATTAAAAAAATATGATAAGGCTGAAACAATATCTATCAATGTAATAAAACAAGTAGACTCTTTGTTAAAGGTGGAAAATTTGACTTGCCTTATTGACAGGAAGATTGCTGCCTTAAATAGACTTTTTTGGCTTAAAAAAAACCAAGAAAAATATGAAGAAGCATACTCTATTCTCATAAAGTATGAACATGAAATATTAAATCATCCTATTCAAGATCAAAAATGGATTAGAAATAAGTTAGGTCTTGCACTCAGTAAAGCTGTGATAAAAAATAAGCTTAACATGCAAGAAAAATCGAAAGCTATATTATTAAACACTATCTCTGAATCTAAAAACCCTATTTTAAAAAGTGTTCAAAAGAATAGCTTTTTTCTTCAATGGAAGGCTAATTCTTTTAATTGCCTAGGAAACACTTATATGTCTATTAACAATAAAAAGCCAAATAAAACTTATCTAGATTCAGCTGATTACTATTTTAACAAAGCTTATAAAATAACTCAACAGTTTATACCTGAGCATAAGGACTCTGAAATCTTTTATAACTTAAGAAAAACTGAAGTTTTAATGGCTAGAAAAGAATTTTCCAAAGCCATTGACTTAATTAACAATTATAAAAACATAAGTAACGGATATCCTTATTTTCACAGAGAGTATTTTCAAAAAGCTATCTGCTTTCACAACTTGAAAAAACCTGATTCTGCTATTTATTATTCAAACAAACTCTTAAAGAATCATAAAAAATGTGAAACAAGTAAACTTATTACCATTTACGATATCCTTTCAAAGGAATATAACAACTTAAATAAATTAGATAGCGCTTATAAATATTCTAAACTTACTTTAGATCAGTATAATCTCGCAAAAAACACTAAGGATAAAACTTTTAATTTATTTTACAATAATAACTTTGAACAAGCTCAACAACTCAACAAAACTATAGAAAAAAGAGAAGCTAAAAAGCAACGAAATCTTATCATTTCTTTTATAGTATTACTATTAACTTTTATTATTATCACCTTTTATCTTTTAAATAAAGAGAAAGAAAAGAAAAAAGAGCTTATTTTAATAATGAATAAAAATAAGCCTATAGAAACTGAAAGAAAAGAGTACAATATTGACGAAGCTTTAGAAAATAAAATTCTCCACGAATTTAAAAACGTAACTGAAAGTTTAGACTTTTTAAAACCTGATTTTTCAATTAATTATATTGCAGAAAAACTTGATACTAACACTACATATATTTCATTTGTTTTTAATAAACATCATGATGAATCTTTTAAGCAATACTGTACTAAGCTTAAAATTAACTATGTGGTAGAAAAATTAAAGGCAGACAAAAACTTTAGAAAATATTCTATACAAGCCATAGCTGAAGAAATAGGCTATACCAATGCATCTGCTTTTACAAGAGCATTTAAAAAACACATTGGTATAACTCCTTCTGCTTTTTTAAAAAGTATTGAGAATTAGTTCTTCTTTCTTTTTATTACAAACCAACCAATAGGTATTATCAGTAATAAAGCATAACAGAATAAAGACAATAAACTTCCTGTTTTTATTACTCTAGGCTCATATTTAAAAGTTATAGTATGTTTTCCTTTAGGAACCTCCATTCCTCTTAAAACATAGTTTATTCTATAGTATGGTACACTTTTTCCGTCAATATAAGCATTCCATCCATCTTTATAATAAATTTCCGAAAATACAGCAAATTGATTTGAATTTGTATTTGACTCATACACCAATTCAGTAAGGTCTTTCTTTACTAAAGAAATAGTAGCTGTTGAATCTTTTTGAAATGTATCAACTTCTACTTTAAACTCCTTTGAGTTAATAACCGCTTCTGATTTAGTATTCAAACTATCTAATGCTATAATTTCTTCATTAGTTGAATTAACCTCTTTTAAAGAGTTTACAAACCATGCGTTTCCGTTCGCTTTAGGGTTTTCTTGAAATTGTTCTTCACTAATAATAAAGTACTTGGTATTTAACATATTTAGTACTTCCATATTATTTTTAGCTATTTGATAATCAAACAACTCTTGATAACGTTTCATTTTTGCTGCGTGGTACCCTCCTATCGAATTATGGAAATAAGATGTTCTACCATCTTGCATAGATGTTTGATAATACAATTTTTCTCCCTTTATTGTTTCAGAAATGCTAAAAACAATAACTCGATAATTGCCAGTATCTTTTAAAATCTCTGTATCTGCTTTTGTTGCTGTAAATGGCTTTTGTATTCTTCTTGCTGAAGTAAAATCATCCTTGTTAACATAATTAGCATCTATTGACACTAAATCAAAAATCATGAGTCCTCCCAATACAATTAACACAGGTACTTGCTTCAGTTTTCCTTTTAAATGAGACCATAACATTCCTGCAACAGTTAAAACAAGCAAAAGAGAACGTAAGCTATCGTTAAATAACATTGATTTTCTATCTGCTATTAAAGTATCAATTATCCCAGGCAATTGTTTTTCAAATTCTATATACTGATAATCATTTATACCTTCAAAAGCAAATAAGCTAGCCCCAAACAACAAAAACAACAACGAAATTCCTCCTACTATATAAAAAGCCTTTTTTATTGCATTTTCTTTTTCTTCAGAAGAATTCTCAGAAGAGAAAAATTCTTTCAATGCCAGAACTCCTAACAACGGAACACATAATTCTGCAATTACTTGAATAGACGAAACTGCTCTAAACTTATTATACAAAGGAACATAGTCGATAAAAAAGTTCGTTATTATAGAGAAGTTTTTACCCCAACTTAATACAATGGAAAAAACAGTAGCTGCAACCAACCAATATTTTAATCGTCCTTTTACTAAGAAAATTCCTAAAAAGAACAAGAAAAAAACAATTGCCCCAATATAAGCTGGTGCTTCAACAATAGGTTGCTTTCCCCAATAAGTTAAAACTTGACTAGAATAAGCTTTAGCTACATTTTTTCCCGCATTCTGCTCTAAAATTTGATAAAAATTTGAATCTTCCCCTAACTCTTCAACTGTTCCTCCACCCATAAAGCGAGGAATCATTAAATTAAATGTTTCAGCAATACCATAACTATACTCTGTTATGTACTCCTTATCTAATCCAGAAGATTTTTCTTTAGGCATCCCATCAGGAGTAATTGTTAACTCCGATTTACCTCGTGTACTGTAATCAGCATATTCTTTCATAGCTAACAACCTAGTAGAATTGGCTCCAATACCAATTAACATTGCTGCAATCAAAATAGCTGCTTGTTTAAAAAACACTGGTAATATTCTCGATTTGAAAGCTTCAATAAACTCTACAATAGCTAAAATCAACAAACAAAACCCTAAATAATAAGTCATTTGAGGGTGATTCGAATAAATCTCTAAAGCCATTGCTAAAGCTGTTAAAACAAATCCTAATAGATATCGTTTTCTGAAAATATAAATAACTCCAGCTACAACCATAGGCATGTAACCTATAGCATGTGCTTTTGCATTATGACCTGCTCCAAAAATAATTATCAAATAGGTAGAAAAACCAAAGGACAAGCTACCTAAAACAGCTAGCTTCCAATCTACCTTTAAAGCTATTAACAGCAAGAAAAAACTTAAAAAATATAAGAAAAGGTAATCTGCTGGTCTAGGTAAAAAACGAATAGCTTTATCTATATAACGCACAAAATCATTAGGGTAATAAGCACTTACTTGATACGCTGGCATTCCGCTAAAAGCATTAGCTAACCAATACGGCTCTTCTCCTTTTTCAGCTCTATACTCTTTTACATCTTTTGACATTCCTATAAACTGGGTAATGTCACTTTGTTTAATTTGTTTTCCGCTTAAAACCGGATTAAAATACAATACGGATGCTATTGCAAAAACAATAACTGCTATTGCAAACGGTAAAAATTTCTTTAAGTTCATGGTTAGTCTATTTCTTCATAGTCAACGTACTCGCCAACAGAATTATTACTTTCTTTCGATTTATTTGGCTTTTTATCAATAACAGTTTTTCCAACTTCAACATCAGATGCTTGTTGTTGGTTTCTATACTGTTGCTCAGCTTTCTTTTGTACTTTGTCAACTGCTTTTTTTATTAAGTATGGTCCAAAAAGTTTTGCTAAAAACTTAATAGCATAATAAACTAACAGAATAATTAATATGGTTTTTAAAAAATTCACAGGTCCAGCTTCATTTAAATATGTCATCTTTTTTCTTAAAATAAAAAAATCAATCAAAAATAACAATTTGAAGCAAAAGGAAGCGTTAAGAGTTTACAAAACTTATATTATATAGGTAATTGTATTTTTACGTATGTTTGTACAACCTGAAAATTTGGATTTATTATATGATTAAGAAACTTCTTATCCTTTTTGTTTTTTGCTCAATTTTAACTGCTAACGCGCAATATACACCTGTTATAAATTCAAATAGGCCAGGTTTCTCTGAAAGCCCTTATAGTGTTGGCTCGGGAGTATATCAGTTTGAAACAAGTGTTTTTTATAGAAAAATGAATGCTACACCTACCTTTAGTAACCCTGAAGCACTAGGTTTAAATTTATTTTTTAGAACCAGTTTTATTTCTGAAAAGCTAGAACTTAATTTTAATACTTCTTTACAAAGAGATAAAGTTGCTTTTAAAAATATTTTTGAATCATCTTATAATAAAACTGGGTTAAGCCAATTTAGCTTAGGTGCAAAGTATATGATTTATGCTCCTAAATATGATGATAAAAGCAAAGAAATAAGAAGTTGGAAAAAAAGACATTCTTTCGACTGGAAAAGGTGGATACCACATATTGGTGTTTCTGCTGGAATAAATATTGGAAGCTTTTTAACCGATTACCATGAAAGAGGTGGGTTTAGCCCTAAAGTTGGTATTTTATTACAAAATGAATTTTCTGACAAGCTAAATGTTATTACCAACCTTCATTATGATTATATTGGTACTGATTTTTCTCAATTTTCTTACATAGTAACAGGTACTTATAACTTTGATGATTATTGGTCTGGTTTTGCTGAAATACAAGGTATATTTGAAGAATACGAGAAAAAAACTAACATAGGAGCTGGAGCTGCCTATCTTTTTAGTGAAAACTTACAGTTTAATGCTTCACTAAGAGCTAATTTACAACAAGATGAAATTGGAATTTATAGTTCTTTAGGAGTATCATACAGACTTAATAGGCATAAAGACGATTTTGTTGAAATAGATGAATTCGGAAACAAAATTGAAAAGGAAAAGCCTGTTAAATATGACGAGGATAGAAACTTCTTTGGCCGTATGTTTAGTAAAGTAGGTAAATTATTTTCTAAAAAAGACAAACGAAAAGTAGATTTAGATACCGACTCTAATAATGGAGAGCTTTTAAATGAAAAACCTAAGAGAGAACGTCAAGGATCTTTAGTTGATGTGATTGTTAAAGAAGACAAAAAACAAAAGAAAAAGACTGCTAAAGAAGAAAGAAAAGCCGCTAAAAAAGCTAAAAAGAAAGCAGAAAAAGAGGCTAAACGCAAAGAAAAAGAACGTTTAAAGCTTGAAAAACAAATTAAAAAAGAAGAGGAAAAAGAAGCGAAACGTAAAGAAAAAGAACGTTTAAAACTTGAAAAGGAGATTAAAAAGCTAGAAGAAGAAATAAAAAAAGAAGAACAAGAAGAGAAAGAGAAGGAAAAAGAAAAGGAGGATAATTAAAAGCCTTAAATTTGTAAAATGATTCAAATTAAAGAAATAACTACCAAAAAGGGAATGAAACAATTTGTTAAATTTCCTTTTTCTCTTTATAAAGACAATAAGTATTGGGTTCCTCCTATTATTAAGGATGAAATTGAAAGTTTTGACAAAAATAAAAACCCTGTTTTTGAATATGCAAACGCTCACTTTTTTTTAGCCTTAAAAAACAATAAAATAGTTGGTAGAGTTGTAGCAATCATCAATTCTTACGAAATAGAAAAACAGCACATAAAAAAGATACGCTTTGGTTGGTTTGATGTTATTGATGACATAGAAGTATCTAAAGCCTTGTTAAATAAAGTTGCGGAAATAGGTCGTGAAAACAACCTAGAGTATATAGAGGGACCTGTTGGTTTTAATAATTTGGATAAAACAGGGGTTCTTATTGAAGGTTTTGATTATATCGGCACTATGATTACTTGGTACAATCATCCATACTATGCTAAACATTTAGAGCAGTTAGGCTTTACAAAAGAAAAAGAATACATTGAAAGTATATTCTCTTTTAGTAATGTTGATATTAAAAAATATAGAAAAGCAAGCAATATAATTCAAAGAAGGTATAACTTAACTCCTTTGAATTTTACTTCAACCGATAAAATAATGCCTTATGTAGATGAGATGTTTGATTTGTTTAGTAAAACCTATTCAAAACTATCTACATATGTACCTATTTCAGATGCTCAAATAGCTTACTTTAAAAAGAAATACATAAGCTTTATAAACCCTGAGTATATAAAATTTGTTGTCGATGAAAATCATAAATTAGTAGCCTTTGCTATTGTAATGCCTTCTTTTTCTGAAGCCTTACAAAAAGCAAAAGGAAAACTTTTCCCTTTTGGAATTTTCCACTTACTTAATGCCAGGAAAAACTCAAAAGATGTTACATTTTATCTAATAGGTGTTGACCCCGAATACCAAAACAAAGGAGTAACTGCTATTGTTTTTGAGCAATTTCATCCTATATTTTTAGCTAGAGGGATTCAAAACTGTATTAGAACACCAGAACTTGAAGAAAACCAAGCAATTCATCAAATCTGGAAAGATTTTGACCCTAAAATTCATAAAAGAAGAAGAACATACAAACTCGATTTATAATGCAACTCTTTTATAATTCAGATTTATTAACTACTTCAAAAGAAATTACTTTCAATAAAGATGAAAGTCGTCATATAATTCGTGTATTGCGAAAAAAAGAAGGAGATATATTACACATTACTAACGGTAAAGGAATCCTATTTTTTGCCGAAATAATTATTGGAAGCGATAAAAAGTGTATTGCTAAAATCATTAAACATGAAGAAAAACCTTGTACTAGAGATTATTATTTACATGTAGTTATAGCTCCTACAAAAAATAATGATCGTTTAGAATGGTTTTTAGAAAAGGCTACAGAAATAGGTATTGATGAAATTACTCCTATCATTTGTAAAAACTCAGAAAGAAAAGTTGTAAAAATTGATCGTTTAGAGAGGATTATACAATCTGGTATGAAACAATCATTACAGTTTACGCTACCTAAGCTTAACCCTCCTGTAAATTTTTCTGACTTTATAAAAAATGATTTTTCAGAAGAAACTTTCATTGCACACTGTGAAGAAAGTATTGAAAAAAAGTTTTTAAAAAACATTGCTTCTCCTAAATCAAAATACACAATTCTTATAGGCCCTGAAGGAGATTTTTCTCATGAAGAAATCCAACAGTCTTTAAATAAAAAATTCACTCCTATTTCTTTAGGAGATAATAGACTTAGAACAGAAACAGCTGGTTTAAATGTAGTACAGAGTATAGCCTATTTACACCAGTAATTCATTTTTTGTATATTTAGCTACTCTTAAAGGTTTTTTATTTTGACTACAGCAGATTTTTTTAATCTCTTTTTGTTAATTAGTGCCGTTCACGGTTTCGCTTTTAGTATTATACTTTTTTGTTCTAAAAATGGACGAGAAAAAAGTATGATATACTTAAATCTTTTAATATTAGCTATATCATTAAACAACATACAATCTTGGGCCTTAGAAAAAGAATTGTTTCAGCATAAGTTTGCTTTAGACTATGTACAAGTTCCTTGGCACTTTTTAGCAATGCCTTTTTTGTATATGTTTTTAATTCACTATCTAAATCTTGCTGAAAAATCATACAAAATATTAAAGATAATTATTCCGCTATTTTTAATTCTTGTCGCCAGTCAAATTAGTTTTGTTCTTTACTACAGTGATTCAGCTTCTAGAGAGTATCTAAATTTTATTTACGAAAGATATACTTCTATCGAAGAAATATTTAGTTTGATTACATCGTTAGGAATTTTTATTTATTCATTTTACATTTTGTACAAAAAGGAAAAACTTTTTCCTAAAATTCTATCATTTGACAATCTTAGATGGATTTATACATTCTTTATATTAACTTCTATCGGATATGCTCTTTGGATTTTAGCTTTATTTATTAAAGTAAAAATGAACTTTACTGGTTTCTTATTCTCATATTATCCTTTAAGAGTTTATACTACTGTATTAATTTATTGGTTAGGATATCAGGGATTGAAACAAATTCGTGTACTAAAAGAGCGTGAAAGAATTAGAGAATCTCTTTTACTTGATTTAAATGGTGACTTTAGCGTTGATACAATTAATTTAAACACCGAGAAAAACTTCTCTAAAAATCATGTCGAAAAACAAAAGGAACAATTTATTGAAATAGATAAATTCATTCGATCTAAAAAGAAGTATTTACTAAATAAGTACACACTACAAGACCTGTCAAAAGACACTGAGTTAAGTTCTAGTACTCTTTCTCTTGTTATAAATAATATTGCTAAAAAATCTTTTACCGATTATTTAAACGAAATGAGGATAGATTTAGCTAAAACACTCTTGTTAGATCCCGATTATACCAGCTATACAATAACTTCTATTGGGCTAGAGTCTGGGTTCAACTCTAAGTCTACATTCTATACTGTTTTTAAAAAACATACGGGACATACACCTGTCCAATTTAAAAGCTTATCATTAGCTGTTTTAAATTAAAACTAACTTTCATTTTATAAAAAGACAGTTCGAAAACATCCAAAATGGACGTTTTCGAACCTTTATCTCCTTATTCTAAAGTATATTTACTAAGTGAAATTAAAAAATTAGTAATTGAAAATAGTTGAAGGGGTTTTCAATTTATAATTAAGATTTCTAATAAAATTATTGAGAACACTTATTTCTCAATGCGAAGAAGGAAAAGCTATAGCTTAAAAACACCAATAATATTATTGGTGTTTTTTACCTTTTACAACCCAAATACAACTTATTAACAAATCATCATCAATCATGCTTTTTATAAAAAGTTGGTTTTAAAACACCTTTTTGGATGTAACTGAACTACAAATAGATAAGCTTATTATATTTTTATTACATATAAAAAAGGCTTTCTTTAAAATTGGGGAATTTTCTGAATAGAAAGCTTATTTTATTTTTTAAGGGGAAAAAACACCAACACATTTGTTGGTGTTTTTTATTGTTGTTTTACTATATTGCTTTTAAATTCAAGTTAATTAATGAAAAACTTCATCCTGTTTTTTTTCTTTCTATTAAACCTCAATATTTTTTCACAAGAAATAGCAGTCATACAATATAAAGGAGGTGGTGATTGGTATGCAAACCCTACCGCATTACCTAACCTTGTAAGGTTTACTAATCTAAACACAAAAACACAAATTGATAAGGACATACAAAGCATTACACTTGATGATGAAACCATCCTTAACTATCCTATAGTCTTTATAACAGGACATGGTAATATTTTATTTACAGATATTGAAGTATCAACACTAAGAAACTATCTTATTTCTGGAGGGTTCTTGCACATATCTGACAACTATGGTCTTGATAAATATATACGAAGAGAATTAAAAAAAGTTTTTCCCGAATTGCAACTTCAAGAAATTCCTAACAATCATCCTATTTACCATCAAACATTCTCTTTTTCTAAAGGCTTGCCAAAAATTCATGAACACGATAAAAAACCACCACAAGGTTTTGGTTTATTCTACGAAGGGAGACTTGTTGTTTTTTATGATTATGAAAGTGATTTAAGTGATGGATGGGAAGATACAGCAGTACACAACGACCCAAAAGAAATTAGAACTAAAGCGCTACAAATGGGAGCCAACATAATAGAGTATGCTTTTAAACATTAACACTTTACAAATTGATAACATTAAAATTAATTTTGACACAGAGGCTTTATGGATGCTAAATATTGCTCTAGCAATAATTATGTTTGGTATTGCCTTAGATATAAAAGTAGATGACTTTAAAAGACTTATTAACAACCCTAAAATATTATTTGTTGGACTATTATCACAATTTATCCTGCTTCCTTTTTTAACTTTTATTCTTGTTAACATCATTAATCCATATCCCAGTTTTGCCTTAGGTATGATGATGATTGCTGCTTGTCCAGGTGGAAATGTTTCTAACTTTTTTAGTAAAATGGCAAAAGGTAACGCTGCATTATCTGTTAGCTTAACGGCCTTTTCTACAATTATTTGTTTAATAATGACTCCATTAAACTTACAGTTATGGGGTAGCTTATATGAGCCTACTAATGAAATTTTAAAAAGTGTTTCCTTAAATCCTTTTGAGCTTTTTAAACTTGTACTTCTTATTTTAGGAATTCCAATAGTTTTAGGAATGCTAGTTAATCATTATCATCACGAAATGGCTAAAAAAATAAATAAACTTTTACGTCCGTTTTCTATTTTCTTTTTCCTCTTATTAATTGTAATAGCATTGTATGATAATGCGGATGTTTTTAAAAACTACATACATTTAGTATTATTTCTTGTAATATTTCATAACATTTATGCGTTTGTTATAGGCTATGCTGCTGCTAAATCTTTTAAGTTAAATAAAAAGGATTGTAAAACGATTTCTATGGAAACTGGAATACAAAATGGAGGCTTAGGGTTACTTCTTATTTTTAGCTTTTTTGACGGCTTAGGCGGAATGGCTCTTCTTGCTGCGTTCTGGGGTGTTTGGGATATTTTTTCAGGAATGATCTTAGCTACTTACTGGGGAAGAAATAAATAATAAATGAAAACACTTTTATACTACTTTTTTAAACTCTTTGTAAAAACTGGTTTATTCTTTTACTCTAAAAAAACAACAGTGATTGGTAGTGAACGTATACCAAAAAATGAAGCTGTAATTTTTACTGCTAATCATCCAAATGGCTTAATTGATCCTTTACTCATAGCCACTCACATAAAAAGGAGAACAAACTTTTTAGTACGCGCTGCAGTATTTAATAACCCTATTATTGCTAAGTTTTTTAACTTACTTGGAATGATGCCTATATACCGTATTAGAGATGGTGTGCAACAGCTTAGTAAAAACGAAGAAATTTTTAATAAATGTCAACTAATATTAAAAAATAACAAAACCTTACTAATCTTTCCTGAGGGAACTCACAATAAAGACAGAACTGTTAGACCTTTAAGTAAAGGTTTTACAAGGATTATTTTTAAAACTTTAGATAATTTCCCTGACACTAAAATTAATATCGTTCCTGTAGGAATTACATATCAAAATATATCTAGTTACCCTTCAAAAACTGCTATACATTTTGGCTCTCCAATTCTGGCTAACAATTATTACGATAAACAAAACATAAATCAATCAGTAAAAAACATAAAGGAACTTGTTTCAAATCAACTAGAAGATTTAAGTGTTCATATAAAACAAGATGAAAATTATGAAACTATTTTTTCTACCTTAAACAATGCTCAAGTTGATTTTACTAAAGTTAATTATGTAAATACTCTTATAAAAGACAAAAAAGTACTTCCACAAAAAAAGCGCAGTATAAACTACGCTCTTCCTTTATTTTTATTAATTGTTTTCAATAGTTTGATTCCATATTCAATCTGGAAATTTTTAAGTAAAAAAGTAGATGAAATAGAGTTTATAGACACCTTTAGATTTGGCGTAAATGCTATTTTGTTCCCTTTGTTTTACTGTATCCAAAGTTGGATAATTAATATCTTTTTTGGCTGGAAAATAGCTTTACTCTATTTTTTCACTTCTTTCTTACTTATTCTTTTATATACCAAACTATCTACTACTCCGCCATCAAAATAGCATCTTGAATATCTTGTTGAATTTTAGTACGTATATTACTTTTTACTAAACCGTAATTTCTCATTGTGGGATATATTCTGTTTGATAAAAACACATATACAACACCTGTTGCTGGATCTGCCCAAGTATAAGTTCCTGTAAAACCACTATGCCCAAAACTTACATCTGACACACAGCCGCAAGTAGCTTTAACCTTAGGATTTAATTGTGGTTTATCAAAGCCTAAACCTCTACGTACTTTTTTGTTTTCGTAGTAACGTTTGTTAAATTTATGTACTGTTTCTGGCTCTAAGTACTTTTTCCCTCCATAAGAACCATCTTGTAAAAACATTTGCATAATTTTAGCTACATCATTTGCATTTGCAAACAAACCTGCATGTCCACCAACACCTCCAAGCATTGCTGCTCCCATATCATGAACATAGCCATGGACTAATTGATGCCTGTAGTAATTATCTCTTTCAGTAGGAACAATTTCGTCCTTTGTGAACTTAGTTAAAGGTAAATAAGTCATTCTATCTGCTCCAATAGATTGATAAAACTGCTCATCAACGAGTTTATTTAACGGTCTTTTGTATTTTCTTTCTATAATTTCTTTAAAAATATAATATCCTAAATCACTGTACTTATACCCTATCCTTTTTCGTTGTTCAGAATCTACTATCTGCTTATATATTGAGTCTTTATATTCTTTAGCTAGATATAAATTTCTTGCTACTTTTATACTAAACCTTGGCGTACGTTTTTTTCTATAAAATTTTGTAGAATTTTTTCCTGTTACACTATCTTTTGTATGCAAATAAAATGGAATCCAAGAACGTAAACGTCCATAGTGAGACAATACCTCTTTTAACAATAAAGTATCTTTATTTGATTTACTATACCTTGGTAAGACATCCCCTAAATTTGAAAATAAGCTAATTTTCCTTTCTTCTTCAGCCTTCATTATCATAGGTAATGATGCTAATATTTTGGTTAAAGATGCTAAATCATAAATATCAGAGTTTTTTACAAGTCGTTTTTTATCTAAAGTATGATAACCAAAGCTTTTATTATAAATTACTTTACCATCCTTAGCTACTAAAATTTGTCCTCCTGGAGACATTTTCTCTTGTAAAATGGTATCAATTCTTTTGTCTATAATTGAAAGTTTTTCTGATGAAACTCCAGCCTCTTCAGGAATTGTATACTGTAACACATCCAATCCGTCTACCAATAATCCATACCCAACTTTAAACTCATTTTTTATAGATACTGGTAATTTTCCTTTTAAATCGAAAGCTCCAAAAAGAGCTTGCGCTGAAAGTTCTTGAGCTAGCTTACTATTTTGATATGACATAACAACTCCTTCTATATTAGTAAAAGAAGAAACTTGAAGTAAACTATAAGGACTAGCAAAAACATCTAACACTACTTTATTACTTCTAGCTATTTCTTGTAACCACACAAGGTCTTTGTTAGAAAACTTATAACTTTTCCATGGGTTTTTATTTGATTTATGAAAACCAATAACAACAAGATTATACTTTTCTAACTTCTTCTTTAAGACACTTAAATGCTTATCTGAAACTTTATCTACCTTAGTATAATTTTTAAGCATTTCATAAAAATCTGATCCATTATCACTTCCTAAAGAAACATAAGCTACTTTTTTATCCTTAAGGTTTTTAATTGGTAAAATAGCTCCTTCATTTTTTAAAACCGTGATAGAGTTTTTTATCAACTTACGATGTAAAACCTCATCATAAGGACTATTTATATCTTTTAGAACATTTTCTGTAACAATAGGCTTATACTTATTCAATCCAACTAGGTATTTAGCCTTTAAAATCTTTTTAACTGAATGGTTTAAGCGTGCCTCTGTTAATTTCCCTTCTAAAAGAGCTTTTTTAATCAGTCTAATTGAACCAGGAACATCTTGTGGAATCAACAACACATCATTTCCTGCTAAAATTGCTGCTAAATCAATTTCTGCTGGTGTTGAGTAATTTGCAGCTCCTTTCATATTCAATCCATCGGTAATAACTAATCCTTTAAAACCTAGTCTGTTTTGTAACAGATTAGTCACTACACTTTTTGATAGTGATGATGGTAGTTTTGGATTGTTTTCTAATGCTGGGATGCTTAGGTGTGCTGTCATTACACTTCCTACTCCTGCTTCAAATATTTTTTTGAATGGATATAACTCTATCGAATCTAAGCGTTGTTCGCTAAAATTAACTGTTGGTAATGTGTGATGAGAATCTGCTTCAGTATCTCCATGTCCTGGAAAATGCTTCGCATTAGCTAACACGCCTACCCCTTGCATTCCTTTTGTAAAAGCTATAGCTTTTTCTGCCACATTTTCTTTACTCTCACCAAAAGAACGGTTTCCTATAATAGGGTTATTCGGATTTGTATTTACATCTACAACTGGAGCAAAATTCATATGAATTCCTACTCTCTTACAGTGTTCTCCTATTCTTTTACCGACTTCTTGAAGTAGAACCGTATCTTTAACTGCTCCTAAAGTCATGTTCCAAGGAAAACGATACGTGTTCTTTAAACGCATATCCAAGCCCCATTCACCATCAAAACCTACCATTAGAGGTACTTTTGCTAATTTTTGATATTTATTGTTTAAAACTACTTGCTTATCTGGTGTTCCTTGCATAAAAATAATATTTCCAACATGGTATTTTGTAACCATGCTTGAAATAAAATCCTCGTGTTTTTTATCTTTATTTGAATACGCTTGTATCATAAATAACTGTCCTATTTTTTCATCAACAGACATGCTCTTCATAATACTATCTACCCAAACTTTTTGTGCTGTAGAATCTTTTGCCAACAAAGGATCTTGTTGTTGGGCTTGAGTTATTTGTAAAAAAACAAACGCTAGTACCGTAAATACTTTTCTCTTCATATATATCATACTTCTATACAAACTTTACTCGTTCGTGTAAAGTTTTAATTCCTTTTAAATAAAATCAATAGTTATACCAAAAATCGTGCATGCCAACTCTCATTTGCTGGTACTTCCCATTTTTTCTCAAAATCTTCTTTAGTATTTACCATATTATTAAACACAACTGTTTCTGCTGTTATTTTTTGTTCTTTGGCAAAATTTTGGAACTCTGGAAGTTTTACGATGTTAATGTTATCTCCGTCTTTAAAAGAAACATTCATTTTATCCATTAAATCTAATTCTAGCTCTTTTTCTAATTCTTGTATAAAACGCACAGAAGCATCTATTGAACACCCTGAAACGTTATTAAAATTCTCATCTACTCCCAATATTAAAAATTGATTGTACTTAATAGTAAAAGATCCTTTTAAATCATCACCATGACGCGTCCAATTATCTATAAAAAGTAATGCTTTTGCACTAATAAATTCTATTTCTTCTTGTGTAAACTCTCTATCTGACTGATACACCCAAACTCTTGAGTTTTGAGGTAGTTTTTTATATTCTGTAAACATTGTTGTATTGTTTGTTTTCGTAATATCTAAATTAAAGAACAACTGAGATAATTACTAAAAATAAATGTTAAAGATTACCTTAAATTAAATTTCTGTTGTAAAGCTTGTAACTTTTCTTCATCCGTCATGGTATCTTTTGGCGCTGACATTCTTTCTTTTATTTCTCGTAATACTTTTTTGGTATATAATGGGAAATCGGCATTTTGTATCCAAGCATTATATCCTGGGTTCTCTTTTAGTACTTCTTCTACAGTTCTTCCTTTATACTTTCCAAAAGAAAAAATTTCTTGATCTTTATCATCAAATAAGATAAATCCAGCAAAATCAGCTCTTTTTCCATGTGTTGAAAACTCACTTAGTGCTTCTATTGAATTTTCTAAATCTTCATACTTTTCAACTTGTGCTAATAAGATTTCATAAGTTGCATTGGTATCTGCTTCTGCTCCATGTGCTCCTACTAACTCTTTTCCACAATAAAACTGATATCCTGCTCCTAACGTTCGTTGTTCCTTTTTATGAAAAATAGTTTGTACATCTACAGCTTTACGGTTATTCATATCGAAATCAATTCCTGCTCGTAATAATTCTTCTGCTAATAAAGGAATATCAAATCGGTTTGAGTTAAACCCTGCTAAATCAGCATCGCCAATTAGCTCATTTATTTGCGGTGCTAATTCTTTAAAAGTTGGTTCTGTTACTACTTTTTCATTAGTAATTCCATGAATATCTGATGCTTCTTTTGGTATTTCTATTTCTGGATTCACCAACCATGTTTTACTTTCTTTATTACCATTAGGAAACACTTTTAAAATAGATATTTCAACTACTCTATCTTTAGCTATGTTTACTCCTGTTGTTTCTAAATCAAAAAATACGATTGGTTTTGTTAAGTTTAGTTTCATGTATATTGTTTCTCTAGTTCGAAAGTTTTTAATATTTAAAAAGTTGGTATGTTCTCTATCTATACTTTACAGCTTTGTACTTTCTAACTCTTTATTCTTTATTTAATTCTTTTTTGAATTCATCTATTTGGTCTAACACTTTCTGCGGAAGTGTAGGCTCTTTAAAATTATATTTTTCTAACTCTTCTTCTAACGTTTTTGCTACAATGTAACGTGCTGTTGGTTTATCATCAGCTGGTATTATATACCAAGGTGCGTTATCTGTAGATGTTCTTTGTAACATATCTTCATAACACTCTTGATATTTATCCCACAATTTTCGTTCCTCAAGGTCACCAGCGGAAAATTTCCAGTTTTTTTCTTCAATATTCAACCTGCGTAATAACCTATTTTTTTGTTCTTCTTTAGATACATTTAAAAAGAATTTTAAAACAATAGTTCCGTTTTCTGATATGTGTTTCTCAAACTGATTAATACGTTCCATTCTACTATGATAAAAAGCATCAGTTAAATCATCTAAACTTTTTACTGTCGGAATATTTTCTGCAAATATATACTCTGGATGCACTCTTGTTACCAAAACATTCTCGTAATGTGTACGATTAAAAACTCCTATTTTTCCTTTTGCGGGTAATGCAGTATAATGACGCCATAAAAAATCGTGCTTCAACTCCAAATCTGTTGGTACTTTAAAACTATGTACCACTACTCCACGCGCATTTACATCTTTAAAAACTTCGCGAATTAAACTGTCTTTTCCCGCTGTATCCATTCCTTGTAAGCACAATAAAACACTATACTTACCCTCTGCATACATAGTGTCTTGTAAATCACTAATCTTTTTTCTTGATTTTTTTAGCTTTTTCTTAGCATTATCGACAACTTCTTTAGTAGAAAATTCTTTTAACTCTCTTTTTTTAGAAAATTTATAGGTATTTGTGTTCATTCGCTTTTTATATAGTATAAAAGTACAAAAATATAGAGTTTTTTAATTGATTTTTTCTTGGTTATTATCAATTATTACAATTAAATCTAAAATATTTCTTTATTTATTTTTTTGAGCTTTACTTCCAAATAAACAACAGATGAATAAAACAATTATTATACAAGCTAGCTCTAAAAGTACAGGAAACACTAATAAAGTGATTAACTACCTCAACAGTAATGAATCTTTTGACTTTGTTGACTTAAAAACCAAAAATATTGGTGTGTTTGAATACGACTTCTCTAATGCTGGTGATGACTTTATTCCCCTTATGGAAGAAATTATTAACAACTACGATACCCTTGTATTTGCTACTCCTGTTTATTGGTATACCATGAGTGCTACTTTAAAAACTTTTTTTGACAGATTGTCTGACTTACTAAAATATAAGAAAGATTTAGGAAGACAGTTACGAGGTAAAAACATGGCTATGATTAGTAACTCAGGTGCTAATGACCGTAGAAATGGTTTTGAAATGCCTTTTATTGAAAGTGCTAAATATTTAGGCATGAACTATCTTGGTAGTGCCCATGCCTGGTTTACTGAAGATGGAAACGATATACATGTTGAAGCCAAACTAAAAATTGATACCCTTAGAAAGGTGCTTACTCAATAAAATATTTAAAATCTTTTACACGCTCTCTGCTTACAATTATTTCTGAGTCTTCATAAGATTCTAATTTTAGTTGTAAGCGTGAGTTTGTATAAGACACAATATCTTTTATGGCATTTATATGTACTATAAATGTTCTATTTACTCTAAAAAACTGCTCTGGATCTAACTCTTCTTGCCAATATTCTAAAGAATTATCTATCAAATAACTTCTATTAGAGTTTGTATGGATATAAGTGGCTTTATTTTCTGAATAAAAGCATTCAATATCTTCTGTATTGATGATTTTTAAGTGTTGTCCGACTTTTATTGTAAATCGCTTTTTGTATTTTCTATCTACAGGATTAATCAATAACTTACGAATGTCATTTATATTAACTTGAATGTTGCTTTGTAAAGGTTGATGTTCTTTAAACTTATCTACAGATATTTTTAATTCATCTTCATCTATTGGTTTTAATAGATAGTCTATTGAATTTAACTTGAATGCTTTTAATGCATATTCGTCATAAGCAGTGGTAAAAATAATAGCCGATTTTACAGTTACTTCTTCAAAAATTTCAAAGGATAATCCGTCTGAAAGCTGAATATCTAAAAAAATTAAATCAGGATGTGTATTATTTTGAAACCAATTAATCGATTCTTCTACTGAATGTAACATTTGCTGAACTTCTATGTTTAGTTCCGCTAACATTCTACTTAACCTTCTTGCAGCTGGCTTTTCATCTTCTATAATTATAACATTCATAGTTTGGTTTATTTTTAGCAATTATTTGTTCATGTATTCTTTAATCTTTCGTTCTTCCCATTTTTTAGAAAAAAGTTTTCCTTTCGAAAAAACATTAAATCCGTGTAAAAATACTATAACTCCCCACCAAAAGAACGAATTATAGTTGTTTATATCTAAAAAGGCCTCCATTACTGATTCGTCTCTATAAACAATATCTTTATATATTCTTCTTCCTATAAAAACTAGGTTTATTAGTATGTAAACCACTAAATGTTTGTAAAATTTTTTAATTTCGTTTACTCTTCTTTGTGCTCTTATATATTGCTGTTCTCTATTTAAACTTTCCATTTTCTTTCTTTTTTAGTTCATCTAGATACTCTTGTATTTTGCGTTGTTCCCAATCTTTATTAAAAAATATATTAGTTCCAAATACCCCTAACCAATGAAAAAAGACTCCAATCCCCCAAAAAAGCCAAGTAGCATACACCCCAAAATTGGTTATTGATTTTGTAAAAGTTAATTTATCTTCATTCATCAACCCCATAATAATTACGATTGAAATAAATATATTCACAATTACATACGCTGCCAAATGCCAGTAAAATCCTTTTATTTTTTCTACTCTTTTTTTGGCTAATAAATACTTGTGTTCTTCTTTATAATCATTTTCCATACTAACCCTTTTTATTTAGGTATTCGTTTATCTTTTTCTCCTCCCAATCTTTTCCAAAACCTAATACATTAACTCCAAAAACTAGCATCCAATGAATAAAAGTAACTAGTACTATTCCTATAACTGGAAACCAAAACCAGTGATAATAAGGTGAGAATTTTAAATTCACTAAAACAATAATAATCACTGAAATTATATTTACTAAAGCATGAGCATAAAATCCTTTTACTTGTTTTACTTTCTTTTTTGCCTCTAAATACTTTTTTTCTTCTATATAGTTATCTTCCATTGTTATTGTTTTCTAAAAATTCTTTAATTTTTCGTTCTTCCCAATCTTTTCCTAACCCTATTTTTTCAATACCGAAAACTCCTAGCCAGTGAAAAAAAACACCAATTAACATTCCTATTATTGGATAATAGAACCAATGGTAACTGGGTACAAACTTTAAGTTAATAAAAATCAGAACCGGTATAATTAATACTGTTACAATGAGATGAATATAAAAACCTTTAATTTTTTCTACTTTCTTTTTTGCTTTTGCGTATTTATGCTCTATTGTGTAATCTTTTTCCATCTTATTTATAGTTTTTATCATCATCCATTAACTCCTTAATCTTACGTTCTTCCCAGTTTTTACCTAAGAATAAATTATAATTATTTACTTCTAAGTAATGAAAAATCAAGCCTATTCCCCAACCTATCATTGGAAACCAAAACCATTGAAATTTTGAATATGTTTTAAGGTTTATAAAAATTAAAAAAGGGATAACTATACAATACGAAACTAAATTTTGATAAAATTCTTTTAGTTTTTCTACCTTTTCTACTGCTTTTACGTAGTTACTATTTTCTAAACTTTTTGTATCCATGATACTATCTTTTATATTAATTAACAGCGGTAAACACACTGTAAATGTTTTGTTATTATTAATTATTTGAACGTTTCTATCGGTTATTAAACCGTAACGATCTGCTATATTTCTTAATCCAACTTTTGTGCTTTTTCCTATAGCTTCTTTTGGATTAATATTATTTTGAATTTTTAAGAAGCCTTCTTCTTCAAAAATGTTTATTTCTAAAGGTTTAGTTGAAGAAACTACATTGTGCTTTACTGCATTCTCTAGTAATAATTGAAGAGATAACGGAACTATTTTTAAATCGGGATTACTTACTTCTTCTGGAATATTAAATTGTACAGCTTCTTCAAAACGCATCTGTAATAATTCCATATACGTCTTAGCAAATTGTAACTCTTCTTGTATAGGTACTAATTCTTTATTTCGCTGCTCTAATACATACCTATATACTTTAGATAATTTTGTGGTAAATTTTTCTGCTTGCTTTGGGTTTTCACTTATTAAAGAGGTTAGTACATTTAAACTATTGAACAAGAAGTGTGGATCTATTTGACTTTTTAAGGTTTCAAACTTTGCTGTTTCTGTTTTTGCTACTATTTCATGCTGTGTGGTTTCTTGTTTTACTGATGCCTTCCAGTTTACCATGAAATCTTTCGCATGGAAAAACACAGCGATAGCTAATGAAAGTATAATTGCAAATAAATGCATCCATAAAAACTGACCTTTAAAAAAGTTATCTATGTTATTATTAAAAATAACAAAGTATTGCACGTAATGGATTAATAATACAGCTACTACCGTGTAACTTATTGTTGCAACAATACCAGCCCATACTCTTTGATTAGTTTGTAAAACCCAATCCCACTTTTCACTTAAGTAGTCATTTATAATTCCATTTCCTAAACCTAAAACAAAAGAATACATTGCAGAGAATAAAAACACCGACCCAGCTTCTTTTAACGTAAATGCCTGATTTATTAAAGTAAAAACAACACCAAAAATGATTGTAAGTTTTGTACAAATCCAAATATCATTTTTTAAGTTGTTAAGTCTTTTTTTTAATGGTGTCTTCATTTTTTCTCTTTTACTTACTACTAACTTAAGTTTACTTTAGTTCATTAAAATTTAATATCGAAAGATACATCTTTATCCTTAACTAAGAACTTTGCGGCTTCATATTGAGGTGGTCCAAAACGTGATAAATTATTATTTGATGCACCATAATCTTCTAAAGGCATTCCATTAGGTTCAAAATCCATTTTATTATTATTGTTTGCATCATGAAAACAAATAATCGCATACTCACCAACAGGTACTTTTTCAAAAATCACAGTGCTTTTTCCTTCTTTTATTAGTGATTCTTTAGCTTCTAATGGTTCTTTTCTAAAATTCTCTTTAGTGTATAAAGCGAACTTTACTTTTCCTTTGTCAGAAGTAACGTTTACAACTGTTGCTGTAACTGTTTTGTTTTGAGCTGACACTGTTTCAATAGTAAACAAAATTGCTATAACAAAAATGTGTATTAAGATTTTCATCGTGTTATTTTTTATGGTTAATGATGACACAAATATTTATCAAAGACTTTATTTCTGAAATAAAAACAAACTGAGTTGTATTATTTTTAGGATGAGCTGTAACAATTTGTATTTTTGAGCTACTTATAACATATCAACTCTACTAAACTTAGTGAAAAAAGAACTAGAAAATAAATTTTTAACTGATTTCGAAGCCAATCAAAACATTGTGCATAAGGTCTGTAGGATTTATACTACTAACCAAGAAGCTCATAATGATTTGTTTCAAGAAATCACCATTCAGTTATGGAAAAACTATAGTAAGTTCAGAGGAGATGCAAAGTTTAGCACTTGGATGTATCGAGTAGCATTAAATACTGCTATTTCTTTATACAGAAAATCAACAAGAAGTATAAAAACACAAGATTTTACAGATTATTCTTTTAAAATTAAAGCTGAAGAGTATGATGATACTGAAGAGGTACAGTTAAAAGCTCTGTATGGTGCTATCCGTAAATTAAATGATATTGATAAAGCATTAATTTTTTTATACCTAGAAGATAAACCTTACAAAGAAATCTCTGAAACTTTAGGTATTAGTGAGGTAAATGCTCGTGTGAAAATGAATAGAGCAAAAGATAAATTGAAAAAAGTATTAAACCCATAGTTATAAATGGATTTAGATTTAGATAAATATAAAAAAGCTTGGGGTAATCAATCAGAAGAAACTAACAAAGTTTCTAGGGTTGATATCTATAGAATGGCACACTCCAAGTCATCATCAATAGTAAAATGGATTTTTATTATTGGCCTTTTAGAGTTCATTTTTGTAGCTGTTATTAATTGTTCCTTTAGAGTCAATCCTGATGATTATGATGCTTTAAAAGGTCATTTTATAGGAAATTACATGCTCGAAATTGAGATACTTTCTTATTTAATAATCATTTATTTCTTAATACGTTTTTATAAAAACTACAAAAGCATTTCTACTTCAGACAATACTAAAGTTTTAATGTCTAAAATTTTAAAAACTCGTAAAACAGTTAAAGCTTATGTTTTTATCAATTTAAGTTTTGTTTTTGTCGTTGCTCTAATTACCATAACACAAACTCTTTTAAAAGAAGAGCATGCACACACAGCTACTTTTTATATAACTATAACTATTGTTTCTATCTTCCTTATAATTATCATTATAGGTCTATATTGGTTATTTTACCAACTACTCTATGGTATTTTACTACGAAAACTTAACAAAAACTATAAAGAGTTAGCTAAACTTGAAGAATTGAACTAAAAAACTTACTAACTTTTTATAAACTTCTCTTAACGTTTAGTGATGAGTATTTACTATATTAGCTGAGTTAACCTTTTATATATGAGAAAATTAATACTTTTTGGTTTTTTAATTTGTTCTACTATTGCTTTTACTCAAGAAGATAATTTTTGGAATAATGTTCGCTTTGGAGGTAGTGTTGGTTTTGGGTTTGGTTCTAACAATACAACGCTTTCCATATCTCCTGCAGCTGTATATGATTTTAACGATAGTTTTTCTCTAGGTGTGGGTATTGGGTATTCTTATAATAAAAAAGATTCTTTTAAATCAAATATTTTTAGTCCAAACATATTTATACTATACAGGCCTATTAGAGAAATAGAGCTTTCTTCAGATTTACAACAAATGTATGTTCACAGAAAGTCTAATTCATTCTCTGAAAAGTACAGCTACCCTGCATTGAACTTAGGATTTTCCTATAGGACAGGTAGTGTGTCCTTGGGAATACAATACGATGTTCTATATGAGGAAGATAAAAGTATTTATGCTTCAGGTTTTACTCCCGTAGTAAGAGTTTTCTTTTAAAAAAACGCTTTCAAGTCTTCTAGTAGCTTTTCATGCATATCATTCGTATAATCTAAATGTGTTACAATACGGATTTTTCCTTCACCCATTGAAATTAGTAATACACCTCTTTCTGCCATCTTTTTCATAAAGTCATCTGGATTTATTGAATCTTCAACATAAAAAATAACAATATTCGTTTCTATAGGTTCCACTTTTACTACGTACGAACATTTTTCTAAAACAGTTCCTATTTCCTTTGCTTTCTGATGGTCTTCAGCTAAACGTTCTACCTGATTATCTAGAGCATAAATTCCAGCTGCTGCTAAAAAACCTGCTTGACGCATTCCTCCACCAAATAACTTACGTACACGTAATGCTTTTTCAATATGAGCTTTACTCCCCACTAATACAGATCCTACAGGAGCTCCTAATCCTTTTGACAAACAAATTGAAATTGTATCAAATAACTCTCCATATTCTTTTGGAGTTTCATTTTTTGCTACCAAAGCATTAAATAAACGTGCTCCATCTAAATGATATGCCAAATCATTTGCTTTAGCTACTTTTTGAATCTTTTTCAATTCTTCAAAATTCCAACAAGCCCCCCCTCCTTTATTTGTAGTATTTTCAGCACAAACTAATCTACTATATGGAGTATGGATATCATTTCTTCCTCCAACTAAACTATCTAACTGTTCAGCTGTAAACATTCCTCTATCTCCATCAATCAAACAAGAAGTTACCCCCGCATTAAACGCAGCTCCTCCTCCTTCATAATTATATACATGCGCCCATTTATCACAAAACATTCTATCTCCTGGCTGAGTATGAATTTTTATCGCAGTTTGATTTGCCATGGTTCCCGAAGGAAAAAATAAAGCATCTTCCATTCCAAACATATCAGCTACTTTTTCTTGCAGTAAATTTACTGTTGGATCTGCTTTAAAAACATCATCTCCTACCTTAGCATTCATCATCACTTCCAACATTCCTTTAGTTGGCTTAGTTACAGTATCGCTTATTAAGTTTATTTCCATTTCTAACTACGATTTATAAAATGTATTTTTGCATTTATGATTACACACGAACAGCTTAAAAATATCGCTGAACGAATTGGCAAGTTAAAAGGATATTTAGAAATTGACAAGAAGTTAATTGAAATTTCAAATGAAGAAGAAAAAACAGCTAACCCTGATTTCTGGAACAATCCAAAAGAGGCTGAAGTTGTGATGAAGTCACTTCGATTTAAAAAGAAATGGGTAGAAGATTACAATGCTGTTGTAGCTATGAATGATGACTTAACTGTGCTTTATGATTTTTACAAGGAGGGTGATGTTGAGGATAGTGAAGTAGAAGAACAATTTGAAAAAACAGCTACTTTCTTAGAAGATATTGAATTTAAAAACATGCTTTCTGAAGAAGGTGATAGCTTAAGTGCTACAATACAAATTACAGCAGGTGCAGGAGGAACTGAAAGTTGTGATTGGGCAGAAATGCTTACCCGTATGTATACTATGTGGGCAGAAAAGCAAGGTTTTAAAATAAAAACACTCAACTATCAAGAAGGTGATGTTGCTGGTATAAAAACGGTTACTTTAGAGTTTGATGGTGATTATGCTTTTGGGTGGTTAAAAGGCGAAAACGGCGTACATCGTTTGGTTCGTATCTCTCCTTTTGATAGCAACGCAAAACGTCATACTTCCTTTGCTTCTGTATATGTATACCCTGTTGCTGATGATTCAATCGAAATTGAAGTAAATCCAGCTGATATTGAAATTACCACAGCTCGTTCTAGTGGTGCTGGTGGACAGAATGTAAATAAAGTTGAAACTAAAGTTCAATTATTACATAAACCGACAGGAATTCAAATTCAGTGTTCTAATTCACGTTCACAACATGATAACAGAGCTACAGCTATGCAAATGTTAAAATCACAATTGTATGAAATTGAATTACAAAAACGTTTAGCTGCTCGTGATGAAATTGAAGCAAATAAGATGAAAAATGAATGGGGAAGCCAAATTCGTAATTACGTAATGCACCCATATAAATTAGTTAAAGACGTACGTACTGCTCATGAAACAGGAAATGTAGATGCTGTTATGGACGGAAATATCAATCCATTTTTGAAAGCTTATTTAATGATGATGGGACAAAAAGAAGATTAACACTATAAAACTCATTAAAATGATAAAAATATACCACAATCCACGATGTTCTAAATCAAGACAAGGTTTAGAAATTTTAGAAAACTCTGGTAAAGAGTTTGAAACCGTAAAATATTTAGATACTATTCCTTCTGAAGAAGAATTAAAAGAAATTATTAATCTTTTAAATATTTCTCCGATTGATTTAGTTCGTAAAAATGAAAAAATTTGGAAAGAGGAATATAAAGGAAAAGAATTATCAGATTCTCAAATCATTACAGCAATGGTAAAAAATCCAAAGTTAATTGAAAGACCTATTGTTATTAATGGAAACAAAGCTGTAGTGGGTAGACCACCAGAAAATATAAAAGAAATTATTTAATTTTTAAAAGCTCTCAAGAAATTGGGAGCTTTTTTATTTTAACACAATTTAAATAACTATTTTTTTAGTTTACTAATAATTCACCGTAAATTGCCTACAAAATTAAAATTCATATACTATGAAAAAAACATTATTAGGACTATCCCTGGCCTTCTTTATATCTATGGGGTATAGTCAAGCTTTAAAAGAAACACAACAAAAGCTACCCAAAAAAGGAAAAGTAAGCGCTATGAAAATCCCAACCGACCCTTCGGTTAAGATAGGAAAACTATCGAATGGGATGACTTACTACATTAAACAAAACCCAAAACCAGCCAACAAAGTAGAGTTACGATTAGTTGTAAATGCAGGTTCTATTTTAGAAGATGATGACCAATTAGGGTTAGCTCACTTCATGGAACACATGAACTTTAATGGAACAAAAAACTTTAAAAAGAATGAACTGGTAGATTACCTACAGTCAATTGGGGTAAAATTTGGTGCTCACTTAAATGCATATACAGGTTTTGATGAAACTGTATACATTTTACCTATTCCAAGTGATGACAAAGAAAAACTTGAAAAAGGTTTTCAAATTCTTGAGGACTGGGCACATGGAGCCTTATTAGAAGGGAAAGACATTGATGAAGAACGTGGTGTTGTTTTAGAAGAATACCGTTCTCGTAGAGGAGCTGACAGCCGTATGTTAGAAAAATACTTACCTAAAGTAATGCATGGTTCTAAATATGCTGAAAGATTACCTATCGGAACTAAAGAAAACTTAGAAAACTTTAAACATGAAAGTATTCGTCGTTTTCATAAAGATTGGTATCGTCCAGATTTAATGGCTGTTGTAGCTGTGGGTGATGTTAGTGTTGATATTTTAGAAGAAAAGATAAAATCACACTTTAATAAGATTCCTGCTGTTAAAAATCCTCGTAAAAGAGAAGTTGGCTCTTTAAAAAACCACAAAGAAACTTTTATCGCAATTGAAGCTGATAAGGAAGCACCTTTTTCTAGTGTGCAATTAATGTACAAAGATTATGGAGAAGCTACACCAGATGTTACAATTACTGATTATAGAAATTCAATTGTAAAGTCTTTATTTACTCAAATGATTAACAATCGTTTGAATGAGTTACGTAACAGCGAAAACCCTCCTTTTGTATACGGATTTAGCTATCATGGTGGAACATGGGCTCGTGGTAAAGAAGCTTACCAATCAAGAGCTAGTGTAA
Source organism: Tenacibaculum sp. DPLXC6 (assembly GCF_056815515.1). NCBI lineage: Bacteria > Pseudomonadati > Bacteroidota > Flavobacteriia > Flavobacteriales > Flavobacteriaceae > Tenacibaculum > Tenacibaculum sp. DPLXC6. The sequence goes on along the minus strand of NZ_CP141806.1, from coordinate 27,100 downwards.
GTGCTGACGGACAATTAAAAGGTTTACAAGCTTTATTAGACGAAAGCGAACGTGTTAAAAGATATGGTTTTAAACAAGGTGAATTAGACCGAGCAAAAATGAATATATCTGCTCGTATGGAAAAAGCTTTTAAAGACAAAGATAAAAGAGAATCTAGAAGAATTGTTGGTGAATATGTAAACAACTTCCTAGAGCAAGAACCAATTCCAAGTATTGAATGGGAGTACAAAGCTCATCAAACACTATTACCTTCAGTAAAATTAGAAGAAGTAAATAAGCTTATTGAAAGTTACTTGCATGATGATAATCGCGTTGTTGTTATCACTGGACCTAAAAAAGTTGTTACTGAACAACAAGTTATTGATGCTTTAAATAACGTTAAAACAAAAGAATTAAAACCTTATGAAGATAAAGCAGTAGCTGCCTCTTTAATAACAAAACAACCAACATCTGGATCTATAGTAAATGTTACTGAAAATAAGAATTTAGGAACAAAAACTATGACTTTAAGTAACGGAGCTAAAGTTACCTATAAGAAAACCGATTTTAAAAATGATGAAGTATTATTTGAAGCATTTAGTTTCGGAGGAACTTCTTTATACTCTGATGAAGAATTAAAAGCTACTTCATTTGCTAACAGAGGGCTTGCTGAAGCAGGAATTAATGGTTTTTCTAAAACAGATTTATCTAAAATGATGTCTGGTAAAATTGTTCGTGTTTCTCCATTCATTGGTAGCTTAAGTGAAGGATTTAGAGGTTCTGCTACTCCTAAAGACTTAGAAGAATTATTCCAAATGGTACATTTATACTTCACTTCTTTAAATAAAGATGAAAAAGCGTTTAATTCTTATGTAAACAAACAAAAAAGCTTCTTAGGAAACTTATTAGCTAGCCCTAATTTCTTCTTTCAAAAAGAAATGAGTGAGTTTGTTTATGGAAAAGATCCTCGTTATACAGGCTTCCCTTCTCCAGAAAAATATGAAAAGGCTGATTACAACTTAGCATATAAAAAGTATCAAGAGCGTTTTGCTGATGCTGGTGATTTCAACTTCTATTTTGTTGGTAATGTTGATGAGAAGAAACTTGCTGAGTACGCAACTAAATATATTGCTGGTTTACCAGGAAAAAATTCTAATGAGACATACAAAGTGTCAGACTTTAGACCTTTATCTGGTTCTCATTCTAAAACAGTTACTAAAGGTAAAGATCCTAAAAGTAATGTACGTATCACTTATCAAGGAAAAGCTAAATACAATAAAAAAGATGCCTTAGCTTTTAAAATTTTAGGTGAGGTTGTTGGAATTAAATTAACTGAAAAGTTACGTGAACAAGAAGGAGGTGTGTATTCTTCAAGAACTCGTGGTAGTATTTCTAAAATGCCTTATAGTTGGTATAACTTTACGATTTCATACCCTTGTGCACCTGAAAATGTTGAAAAATTAAAAAACATTTCTGTAGCTGAAGTTGCTTCGGTTGTTAAAAACGGACCTACTGAAGAAGATTTAATGAAAGCTCAAAAAGGAATGATTGCTGACTACAAGGAAGACCTTAAAAAGAATCGTTTTTGGTTAAGGACTATTAAAAATGTAGACTATCAAAATAATGATGTTTCAGATATAGCTTCTTTTGAAGATAGAGTAAATTCTTTAACTAAAAAAGATATTCAAAAAGTAGCTAAGAAATATTTAACTAACGGATACATCCTGGGTGTTTTAAATCCTGAAAAATAATTTTAAATAAATTATAATTAACAAGAGCTCTCAAGAAATTGGGGGCTTTTATTTTTTTAGAAATCTAGATTCTAAAAAGCCCAATCCGTAACCATAAAACTGAGTAATAGTCGTAACTATACTAAACAAAGCTACTTTTAGGTTTTTATTTTGAATTAGAGAGTCTAGAAAAATACAAGTAAAGTACCCTAAATAAAAAGTTAGCAACTGCCAATACCCAAAAAATAGTGCTATAATCGCAATATCAATTCCAATAATAAATAAACTAGGAAACCAATAAGTTAATTTTGCTGTTTCAGGATACTTTTTATTTAAAATAGGTCTAGCGGTGCCAAAAGCAAAAGTCTGCTTAAAAAACTGCTTAATAGTACTTCTACGTTTATGGTATACAAAAGCCTTTTCTATTAATTGTGTTTCAAAACCATTCTCCCAAAGGCGAAAGGTTAAATCGATGTCTTCACCAGCTTTCATCTTTGAAAAACCATTTGTTTTTTCAAAAGCAGTTCTTGATAAACCTAAATTAAAGCTTCTGGGTTGAAATTTTCCTACGGATTTTTTCTTTCCTCTAATTCCTCCAGTTGTTAACACCGAAGTCATCGAATAATTAATAGCTTTTTGTAAAGCAGTGAAATTAGGGTGTGCTGCGTCTGGACCTCCAAAAGCATCTGTATAATTCTCTTCTAATGCTTTTTTTACTTCAGAAAGGTATTGAGAGGGAACAATAACATCGGAGTCTAAAATAATAAAGTAGTTTCCTGATGCTCTTTGCATTCCATAATTACGACTTGCTCCTGCCCCACTATTCTCTTTATAAAAATAATTTAAATTGAGTTGTGATGTGTATTTTTTTACAATTTCTTCAGATGAATTTTCAGAACCATCTTCAACAATTAACACCTCAAAACTGTCTTGAAAACCTTGTTTAGTTAAGCTTTCTAACAACTCATCAACCTCTTGTGGTCGATTATAAACGGGTACTATTACTGAAAACTTTAAGTCCATTATAACCTTAAGCTCTTTGTTTAATTTGTTGAGCTATTCCATTCCAAAGTTGTATTCTTTTCTGCAAAGATTCCTTAGCATAAAACAACACATCATCCCATTTTTGTTGATCTTGATCACACAACTCCTCTATCATTTGTAACGATAACGGTCCGTGTTCATCTCCATCAAGTTCAATATGTCTGTTTAAGTAATATGTAAGTTTACTGTAAGAACTTCCTTCTTTTTCTTCAGTGTTTTTTACAATTTCTAAAAACATATCTGGTATTACATCTTCTCTACCAAAAGTAAAACTAGATGCTATAATATGTGGCTCACCTGTTTTAATTACTTCAAAAGAAAAATTTACAAAGTCTTTTACTTCTTCAATAATTGAACTATTCTGCATTACTTCCTCAACTGGTTTTCCGTCAATAACACCTGAAATAAAGCTCGAAATTTCATCGATACTAGCCCCTGCTTGACGCATCGCATCAATATACATTTCAAAGTGACTCTTTGGTTCTCCTAATTCATTAACATCAGTTTCTTCACCTAAAACAATTTCATTGATAAATCGAGCCGTTTTGGTATTTACAGCAGGTAACCAAGGTAAATTCACACAAGTAAGTTCTCGTTGTAACGCTTTTAATAGTGACATGAAATCCCACACAGCAAATACATGCGATTCCATAAATAATTTTACATCGTCAATATGCTCTAACGAGTTATATAGTTCATGTTCTTTTAGTTGCTCCCTTAACGGTGCTAACTCTTTTTCAATGTGTAAAATATTGCTCATATGATAACTATCAATAAAAAAAGCAAATCTAACGATTTGCTTTTTATCTTTAATTCTATTTATATAAAGATCTTATTCTTCAGTAAACCTTTCCATTACCGCATCACTCACTCCCATATTAGAGAAACCTCCATCGTGGAATAAGTTTTGTAACGTTACTTTCTTAGTTAAATCTGAGAATAATGAGATTGTATAATCAGCACATTCTAAAGCTGTCGCATTTCCTAATGGAGACATTTTTTCAGCATACGAAATAAACCCGTCAAACCCTTTTACTCCTTGCCCTGCAGTTGTTGGAGTTGGTGATTGAGAAATTGTATTTACACGTACTTTATGGTCTCTTCCAAAGAAATATCCAAAACTACGTGCGATACTTTCTAAATACGCTTTGTTGTCAGCCATATCATTGTAATCTGGGAATACACGTTGTGCTGCCATATAAGTTAATGCAACAATACTTCCCCACTCATTCATGGCTTGTTTGTTATATAAAACGTTCATTACTTTATGAAAAGATACCGCTGAAACGTCCCATCCTTTAGTTGTAAAATCGTATTTAGAATCTGTATAATGACGTCCTTTACGTACATTAACTGACATACCGATTGAGTGTAAAACGAAATCTATTTTACCTCCTAAAATTTCCATAGACTTTTCAACCAAATTGTTTAAGTCATCCATAGAAGTTGCGTCAGCTGGAATAATTTCAGATCCTGTCTTCGCTGCTAAATCTTTAATACCTCCCATACGCATTGCAATAGGTGCGTTGGTTAATACAAACTCTGCTCCTTCTTCGTGAGCACGTTCAGCTACTTTCCATGCAATAGAATTTTCATCTAATGCTCCAAAAATAATTCCTTTTTTTCCTTTTAATAAATTATACATATTTAAAATATTTTAGTCTATCGTTGTTTGTTCTGAAAGCAAATATACTCTTAATTTAATAATTCCTTTGCATGGGTCAATGCACTTTCAGAAACGTCTTTTCCACTTAACATCTCTGCTATTTCTCTAATACGTTCGTCTTCTGACAATAACTTTAAATTAGAGGTGGTTACTCCTTTCTCTTCTCCTTTAAATACTTTATAGTGTTGCACTCCTTTTGAAGCTATTTGAGGTAAATGCGTTATGGTTATTACCTGCATATGAGCACTCATATCTTGCATTATTTTTGCAATTTTATTAGATACCTCTCCTGAAACTCCGGTATCAATCTCATCAAAAATAATCGTAGGCAATTGTATGTTTTCTGATAGTATTTTTTTGATAGATAACATGATTCGAGACAATTCCCCTCCTGATGCTACCTTCTTTAACTCTCCAAAGTTACCTCCTTTATTTGCTGAGAATAAAAATTGTAAGTTGTCTTTTCCGTTTGATAAGTATTCTTCTGAAGATAGCAATTCTATAGCAAAACGAGCATTTGGCATTCCTAATTCTGATAAAAGATATTCTAATTCTTTTTTCAACTTTGGAATTACTTTATTTCTCGAAATAGTAATCATCTTCGCTACTTCATCTAACTTTTTAGCTACATCTTTAATTTCTCCTTCTTTTTGAGCCACTATTCCTCCAGCATCTTCAACTTGTGCTACCTTTTCTGATAATGATACATGAATTTCTTGCAATTCTATTATTGTTGATACTGAATGTTTCTTTTGAAGGTTATAAATTAATTGTAACCTATCATTGAGCTCTTCAATTTCGTTAGGATTAAACTCTACCTCTTCATTTGCGCTTTCTAACTCGGTAACTACATCATCTAATTCAATTTTCACACTCGTTACTCGATTGGCTAACTCTTCATATTGTTTAGAAAAAGAACTGATTTTTTGTAGTTTACTTTCCAAAGAATTTAACAAAGTTTGAATACCTATTTCTTCATTAATCGAAACACCTAAAGCTTCTGATAAATTCAATTTTATTTCTTCAATATTATTTAATTTATCTAACTTTTCTTCTAAAACTTCTTGCTCCCCTTCTTTTAAGTTCGCTTCTTCAAGCTCATTAAACAAGTGCAAATTGTACTCGTATTGTTCTTTTGATTTTTCAGTTTCTTCTTGAAGTGCTTTCAGTTCTTTTCGTAATTTGTTATACGTACGCAAGCCTCTTTTATAAGATGCTATTTTAGCTTGATTTTTTGCCAAGGCATCAATAACAGAGAATTGAAAAGATACATCTGACAACTGCATAGTTTGATGTTGCGAATGAATATCAATAAGCTTTGTTTTCAAAGCATTTAACACCGATAATGTAACCGGCGTATCGTTAACAAAAGCTCTTGATTTACCAGATGGCAAAATTTCTCTTCTAATTATGGATTCTTTTTCATAATCGAGGTCTAACTCTTCAAATAACTCTTGTAAAGCATATCCTTCTACCGAAAATTGTGCTTCAATAATGCACTTTTTCTCAGTATCTTTTAAAGAAGATAAGTCAGCACGATTACCCATTACCAAACCTAAAGCTCCTAATAAAATGGATTTTCCTGCTCCAGTTTCACCAGTAATGATAGATAAACCTTTTGTAAAATCAATCGTTAACTGATTGATTAATGCATAATTATGTATAGATAAATGTGTAAGCAAATTCTATTCTTTTGTAAAAAATAAAAGTAAGGATTTTGAATGAATTAAATCAAGCTAAAACAAAGGAAGTCTATTGATTTTTCAACAGCTTATAAACGTTGTATTTAAGGCTTTAATAACAAAATACTTTTACTGAAGATTTTTCCACTTATCTTTATAAGTTGGAGCAATTTTATTCAGAACCGTAATCATTTGTGATTGATTTCTTGAAGTAACTCCATCAGAAAAAACATTTACTATTTCATCTCCTTTGGCATCTAAGAAAACGCGAATCATATAGTTACCAATAGTAATATTATGTAGTTTATCTAAATCTAAAACACTTTTTTCAATTGCCCCTTTAGCTGAATTTTTATTGTCTGCAAAATTATCGAAACCGTTACGGTGGTAATTGTAGTAGATACTTCGTAAAACACTAAATTTAGAAGACAGTAAATTATCTATTAAAGCAAAGCGATTTTGTTTCCCTACTTGATTTTGCCAACCAGACTCTCCGTTAGACTGTGCTAACAACATAATATTTTCTGCTTGTTTCAAGTAATTCTCTCCTCCTTTTAAAGCAAAAGTATCTGCATCAACTCCTAATATTGTATATACATAAAAAGCAATTGTTGAGATTAAATTAGATTCGTAAATAGTTGGATTGTAAATTAACGGATCAAACTCATTATAGCGAAAGTTAAAGTTTGTATCATTAATGTTTAAAACAGGTGTAGCATAGGTTGAATTATATACAGGTCTGGTTGACTGTACTTGCAAAGTCCCTGAAAAATTACTCCCGTTTTGCTCATTTATAATAATGTTAAATGCACAATTAATACGTTCTTGTTGCTTAAAGTTTCTATTCGTCCATTGTTTATCATTAATAAACTCAGTTAATGCTTTTTGTAAAGTTTGATAAACTTGTTTATTACTACTCTGTACTTTATCTGAATTGATTATTACAGTAGCATTCAACTCTTGTGAATAAGAAGAAAAAGTAACTGAAAAAAGAAAAACTATAAAGAAAAACTTACGCATCTAATTTTTGTATTATTTCGTTAACGATATCTTTTGACACTGCTTTTTTCGATTTTAAATCGAACGATTTTTCGTTAAAATCAGCATCAATAATTGTAATTTTATTAGTGTCGGTTGCAAAACCAGCACCTTTATCACGTAACGAATTTAATACAATAAAATCTAATTTTTTGCGTGTAAGCTTACTTTTTGCGTTTTGTACCTCATCGTTCGTTTCTAATGCAAACCCAACTAACAACTGATTCTTCTTAATTTCTCCTAGAGATTTTAAGATATCTTTAGTTGGTTCTAACTCAATACTTAACGCTGCTTCTTTCTTTTTTATTTTTTGAGTAGCTACATTTTTTGGTCGATAGTCTGAAACTGCCGCCGATAACACAGCTATATCAACTTCGGCAAAATACTTATGACATGCTTCATACATATCTTGTGCAGACTTCACATCTATTCTATGAATAAAAGAATGGTTTACTTGCTGATTTGATGGACCAGCTACTAAAAACACCTCAGCTCCTAAATTAGCCGCTGTTTTAGCAATTTCAAATCCCATTTTACCTGAAGAGTGATTTCCAATAAAACGTACAGGATCTATAGCTTCATAGGTTGGCCCTGCTGTTATTAACATCTTTTTCCCACGGAGTGGTAATTTAGATACTATATCTTTTTCTATAAAGTCAACAATATCTTCTGGTTCAGCCATACGACCTTCCCCAACCAATCCGCTTGCTAACTCACCCGAAGTAGCAGGAATTAATATATTACCAAAACTTTGTAAGCTTTCTAAACTAGTTTTTGTTGATGGATGTTGATACATATCTAAGTCCATCGCAGGTGCAAAATACACTGGACATTTAGCTGACAAATAGGTTGCTAATAATAAATTATCGCATGTACCATTTGTCATTTTAGACAAGGTATTTGCTGTAGCTGGGGCAATTAACATTAAATCTGCCCACAAACCTAAATCTACATGATTATTCCATAATTCATTTTCATCTTCTTTATCATAAAAAGTAGAATGAACTGGATTTTTTGATAAGGTGGAAAGTGTAAGAGGTGTTATAAAATCTTTAGACGCAGGAGTCATAATTACTTTGACTTCTGCGCCTGATTTTATAAATAAACGAACTAAGTTCGCTGTTTTGTATGCCGCTATACCGGCGGTAACACCAAGTAAAACTTTTTTACCGCTTAGTACAGACATATTATTTTGTCTCTGGAGTTCTATAATATACCTTGTCGTTTAACCACTCTTCTACTGCAATAGCATGTGGTTTAGGTAAACGCTCATAAAATTTAGAAACTTCGATTTGCTCTTTGTTTTCAAAAACTTCTTCTAAACTATCGTTATAAGTAGCAAACTCATCTAACTTATCAACTAATTCCTTTTTTAAATCAGAATTAATTTGTGTAGCTCTCTTTGCTATAATAGAAATAGCTTCATAAATATTATGCGTTGGAGCCTCGATAGCTTCTTTATTATAAGTTATAGTACTTAACGGCGCTTTCGTTTCTTTATAATCCATTTTTTAACTTTTAGCTAATTGTTCTTGTTCTTTGTTTAATGCTGCTAGCATTTCGTTTGATTCTTCCATGAATTTTGATTCAGGAAAGTTTCTTTTTAATTTATCGTACGCTTTGACTGCTTCTTTAATTCTTTCTGCTTTTCTACGTTGCGTACTTTTCATTGCAAAATCATGAGCTGCTTTTAAACGATAGTATAAAGCTTCTTCTTTATACTTCGTTCCTAAAAAGTCTTCTAATAAATTATCAAAAGCAACGATTGCCGCCTTGTAATTTCTAGGGTCGTAATCAGCAGTTCTATAATATGTTTTTGCTATTTCAAAAGATTTCTTTTCAAGTTTTGCTCTTAATTCTGCATGATACTTGTTAGCCTCTTCTATCTTATCTGAATCTGGGTAATTATCTATAAATTTTTGAAAAGCCTCTAACGCTTTGTTTGTATCCGTTGGATCTAAACTATAACTAGGTGCTGCTTTGTAATAGCTTAAAGCTGATAAAAAAGCGGCTTCTTCTCTTTTTGAACTTTTTGGATAATTTCCTGTAAATCTATTAAAGTAATATCCTGCTAACCCGTAATTTTTTTCATTAAAGTTAGATTGAGAAACCATAAATTGAATACGCTCCATTTGAGGTTTACCTCTGTATGAAGGTGTTATTTTTTCGAACAAACGTAAAGCTTTACTGTACTTTTGAGTTTCGTACATTTTTACAGCCATTTTGTATTGTTCTTCTACAGTTCCTTTATTCAACACTTTTTGATATTCTCCACATGAAGAAAGTACTAAAAGCATTACAGCAATATACGCTAGATTTTTCATTTTTTGCATCTGGCAAAATTAGTGATTATTTTTTAATAAAAAATTAGATCTACTTAAAAAACAAGTAGATCTAAAAAACATTTAATTACAATTTAGTAGCCTCTAGTACATAGTTTTGTAGTACCTCCATAAATACATTCATAGCTCTCACACTTACTACCGCGCTGAGGGCATTGAGCATCTGAAGAACACCTATCATAGCATTGACCTCCATCATCACCATCTGTAGGGTAACTTAATCCACCTTTTATATCTTTTTGATAGCTTTTTGTTAAAAGAGTTACTCCCTCTAAATTTAAAATTTCTTTTTTCATTTATAAAATATTTTGACAATTAAATTAGTAAGCTAATGTAGTAAAAAAATAACTTTTTAAATAAGAAAAAACTTAAATGTTTGTTAATCTTATTGCTGAGCTCCAGCGGCAGATTGAGCTACTATTTGCTTAACATCATTATCAAATAAATACAAACCTCCTTTATCGTCTCCAATTAGGTTAATTTTATCTAAAATATTGCGTGCCAATGCTTCTTCTTCTATTTGTTCAGATACATACCATTGTAAAAAGTTATGCGTTGCATAGTCTTTTTCTTGTAATGTAATATGTACTAAATCGTTTATTGACTTAGATACCATTACCTCATGATCAAATAATGTTTGAAACATATCTTTAAAAGACCCAAACTTTGCTGGTGGTTCTTTTAAATCAGAAATATGTGCATGTCCACCACGTTCATTTACAAACTTTATTAATTTTAACATGTGCATACGCTCTTCATCTGAATGTGCATACATAAATTGTGCAACACCTTCAAAGCCTTGAATTTCTGCCCAACACGCCATAGCTAAATATACTTGTGATGACTCTGCTTCTACTCTTATTTGGTCGTTTAATGCCTGCTCTATTACTTTTGATAACATATTTTCTACTTTAAAAATTACTCTTTATACAAAGATGCTAAAAAAAGACTACAATAACGAAATTGTAGCCTTTTGCATTCTTTATTTTTGTTTAGACAGCTTATAGATTATCTATAAAGTCTGATATTTTTGTTTGTAATTCTTCCGAAGCTGTTACTAATGGTAAACGTACTTCATCTAAACAGATTCCTAACTTTTGTAATACCGCTTTTATTCCCGCAGGATTATTTTCTTCAAAAATTAGATTTACTATATCCATTAGTTTGTAGTGTATATCGTAAGCCTCTTTTGCTTTCCCTTCTAACCCTAACTGAATCATTTTTGAAAACTCTTTAGGTAATGCTTGCCCAATTACAGAAATAACTCCTGCTCCACCTGCTAAAGCTACTCCAACAGCCAAATCATCATCACCAGAAATCACTAAAAAATCTTCTGGCCTGTCTTTTAACAACTCATAGTATTGTTGTTGATTGTTTCCTGCTTCTTTAACTGCAACAATGTTTTCAAAATCTCTTGCTAATCGTAAAGTTGTTGCTGGCTCCATATTTTTTGCTGTTCTGCCAGGAACATTATACATAATAATTGGCTTAGGACTCGCTGAAGAAATTGCTTTATAGTGCTGATAGAATCCTTCTTGCGTTGGTTTGCTATAGTATGGAGCTACTGATAAAACTCCATCTATTTCAGATAAGTCTAAAGATTGTAATTCTTCTACAACAGCTTGTGTGTTGTTTCCTCCAACTCCTAAAACTAAAGGTAAACGTCCTTTATTTTCTTCAGCAATTACTTTTATTATTTCTATTTTTTCTTCTTTAGTAATTGTTGCACTTTCTCCAGTAGTTCCATTTATTACTAAATAGTTTGTACCGTTTTCAATATTGTAATTTACTAACTTTTTAAGTGCTTCGAAATCTACACTTAAATCTTCATTGAAAGGAGTTACCAAAGCTACTCCAGTTCCTACAAACTTTTGCATTATATTTTATTTAAAATCGTTAGGTATTTTTTTAATTCTTGATTTAAAACTGCTTCGTTAAAACTAGTATCAGACACTACTATATCGTACAATCTGTCATCAATTTCTGCAAAACCAGCTTTAAAATCTGCTTGCGACAACAAAGTTACCATATTCGTTAATAAGTTTGACGTTTTTGTATAGTTTATGAGTAGGTCATATTTGTTTTTAACGAAATCTTTTAAATTGTCGGATTTTAAACTCGCTTTGAAACCAAAATCTTTTTCGGTAAAGAACTCTGGAGACGGCTCTTCTTTCTTCGAGTATTCTTTGTAAACTAGTACTCTTATGTCTGTTTTTTGAAAAGGAAAAATGTTTGTTAAGTTGGCTATTACTACATTTACTAAAGCTTCATTATCTAGCAAAATTGCTACACTTTTAACTTTGGTTTCTTTATGTGGGGTATTCTCTTTTTTTACAACAAGTTTGTCGTATACTTTCTGAATATATTTTTTCTTTAGGGTACTTATCATCTGTAAAAATTACGAATAGCTAATTTATATTATTTCTCTTCAATTTCTAATAATAAAAACTGATTTAACTGCTTTCCATACAACTGAAAGTTATCATCAGCCGCTAAGATTAACGATTTGTTTCCGTTTTGCAATATTGGTCCAAAAGTAATTGCTTCAATATTGTCTATAATTCCATCTGTTAATTGATTTTCAACAGTACTAAAATCTAATAATAGTTCTTTTTTTAACGGTGTATATTTTTCGTTTTTTAAAGATTGTATTTCCAAAGTATTTGTTGAAGTATCATTAATAGATGCTTTAAAAATTCTAACTACATTTCCATGACTTCCATAACCACTTTGATAAGCTCTTTCAATTATGAAAAAGTGATTTTTTTGATATTCTAAAATAGCTGTTGTTCCGTTTAGGTTTACATTTCCTTTCGCAGGTTTATCAATTTTTTCCAATTGATATGCGAATTGTTTGGTTGCTTTTTTTAATTCGTTATCAAAGTATGTAATTCTTATAGGAGATTGTGTTTCATGGAATGTTGGTTCTTCTCCATCTGCTTCTAAAGGAGCTTCCATTGCTACCCAAAAGCCTTTTCCGTCAAAACTTTTTGAAGAACTTTCAAAAACACCATTATGTTTTGGTTTTGCTTTTGATGTTGCTTTGAAGTAACTCGGTATTTCTACCTGACTTTTAAAGCTTCCATCTGCATTAATTTCAAATATACTTGGGTCTTTTTTATACTGAATAGATCCTTCACTTACTAAATTTATAGTTCCCTTATCTACAAAAATAGACTCTAAATCTAGTACATGATTTTTAGTAAACTGACTTGTAGTATCTACTATAATAACATCTTCAAAGTTTACCGATTCTATCAAATCATTTTTAACAATAATATCTCCTATTAATATTCTTGGATTTGTAGCGTCATCAACTACCATGTAGTAATTATTATTATAAAAATCGATTCCAGAGATTCCACCAACAGCAGTATTATCAATTACCAAAGAATCCTTTACCACATGTTCATCTAAAAACTTAAGCGCTGTTTTTTGTTGTTTACAAGCTAATAAACCAAAAACTGATAGAGTAAGTATTATTTTTTTCATACTTACAAAAGTATTGTTTTTAGTTTATGTAAGCATTAAAAATTGCGACGTCTAACTTAATAGATTCAATTAAGCATGAAAAAATATATTCTTTTAATTTTAAAACTGATAGCGGCTATTATAATGCTTCAAACATTGTTTTTTAAGTTTACTGGTGCACAAGAAAGTATTGATTTATTTACTAAAATAGCCGGAAATAATGAAGCTTATATGCGAATAGGAACTGGTGTTTTTGAATTAATTGCTTCTATACTTTTATTTACTCCAAAAAAAACTTGGTTAGGTGCTTTGCTAACTACAGGTTTAATGACTGGAGCAATTATGAGTCACTTAACTATTTTAGGTATTGAACATAACAAAGACGGTGGTACTTTGTTTATAAGTGCTATCGTAACTTTTATCTCTGGAGTGATTTTATTAATTTTCAACAGACAAAACATTCCTGTAGTTGGGGACAAACTATAACTTTATGAATCAAAAAAGGACAGTTATAAAACTGCCCTTTTTATTATTAATTTAATCCTATAAATATTTCTACTTCTGCATTTGTTGGATCTAATGTTTTTGTTCCATACACCTCATAATCGGAAGTATATGCTCTATTTATATCTTCATTCCAAATCTCTAACCATTTGTTGTAAACAATATTATCAGTTAAACTTCCTTTTGCTACATATGCTTTATAGTTTGGTGCTTCTATTTTTTTACTCACAAACCCTTCTGGGATATTATCTACCTCGTTTACTTTGTAACCAATGATTGTTGTATATGGTTTCGTATGGTCTGACTCATAATCGGTATACACAGCATATACTTCATTTGAAGATTTATTCGGGATTTTATCAGCTATATTTTCAGATATAAATCGTTGCCATAAAGCAGGTATATCTTTTGCTGCTTGCTGATTCTCATTGGAAGTTCTTACTGAAATACCAACAACATAAAACGGTTCTTTTTGCTCTGTATTCATCTTTTATTTTTAAGTTTTACACAAAAATAAAGTCCATTGTGTCAACCCTATGTCAGGAGCAATGTATTTTCTTTAAAAATTATTTTTCCTTGGCTATAATTGCCTTAACTATTAAATATTGAGAAACAATATACAATACTATAATAGCAATATTAAATAATGGTTTGGGCATGTAAAAATTATTCAATGCTATAAGACTATCTGAAGCTATAAACAAAATAGCCCCTAATAACAACCAAGTATTTGCTGTTGTTTTTTGCTGACGATAGTTTAGTAATGCAGCCGTACCAAAAGTTGAAATAGCAACCCCGTATACAATTACAGGCAGCAACATGTCTCCTAAATTATTATAAATTAAACCTAACAACCCAACAAATAACAATACAAAAGGAATTGCCGATGTTATAATTTTTACTGTTAAATCTTTAAACAATAAATCAGTTGTTATTTTAATATAAACAAGATGAGCTACTAAAAAAGCCCCTAAACCGAACACAAAAAACTTTTCCTTATCTAACAGAAATACATCACCCCAAAATGAAAAAAACAAAGCTGACAACAGCCAAAAACTTGGCTTTTTAACCGATACCAAATACACTACTGCTAGTGATGTCATTAGTAAAGGTTTAAAAATCATTTCTATTGTTTTATTTTGTGTAATTACTGCATACACATCTGTAATAGCAACCACTAGAAATACAATAGATGCTACGGTTATTTTAGTTTGTTTGGTCATTTTCGTCTACTTTAAATGGGGCATATTTATTATTCTTATGCCAATTTTTAACAATATGTAATTTTCTATATCTAGAACTTATTTCAAAAAAACATTTCCCTTCAATAATCTTAATATTAACCCATAAAGGAATACAATTGTTTTCTGTAACTAAAACATCTAAAGCAGCATCTAGTGAAAGCTTTACACCAATGGAGTTTTCAATATATTTTCTTTGAAAAACACCCATAACTCCCATATCTAGCCCTTTACCTTCTTCAAGCTTTAAGGTTACTTGATCTATTTCTAGATTGTAGTCACCCCTTATGTTATCTAGTTTAAATTTTAAATAATTTATATTAGACTTTTGCACTTCTTATATAATCATATCAATAAAATCTTGTTCAGAAATAATTGGAATGCCTAAACTTTCAGCTTTTGTAAGTTTACTTGGTCCCATATTATCACCTGCAATGATGTATGTTGTCTTTTTAGAAATAGAACTCGATACTTTTCCTCCGTTATCTTCAATCGCTTTTTTAAGTTCACTTCTACTCATTTGATGAAAAACTCCTGAAACAACAAATACTTTTCCTGCTAACTTATCTGTCTGTCCTTCTAAGCTCTCTGCAGAGACCTCTAACTGAACTCCGTGCGATTTTAATCGGTTAATTAAATCAATATTTCCTAAATCATTTGAAAAATCGATAATACTCTGTGCAATCCTATCTCCAATTTCATCAACCGCAATCAATGTTTCCAAATCAGCATTGATTAAGTTATCTATCGATTTAAAATGTTTTGCCAACTTTTTAGCTACAGTTTCTCCTACAAATCGAATTCCTAACGCAAATAACACTTTTTCAAACGGAATTTCTTTTGATTTTTTAATTCCTTCAATCATATTTTGCGCTGACTTTTCTGCCATTCGTTCCAACGGAATTACTTGTTCTACCGTTAAATCATACAAGTCTGCATAGTTCTTTATCAGTCCTTCTTTGCGCAATAAATCTACAGTTTCTCCTCCTAGGCCATCAATATCCATCGCTTTTCTACTGATAAAATGCTTGATTCTTCCAGTAATTTGTGGTGCACATCCAAATTCATTCGGACAATAATGTTTTGCATCTCCTTCTGTTCTGACTAATTCAGTATTACATTCAGGACAATGTGTAGCATACTCTGTAGGAACAGAATCTACTGGTCGTTTTGTTAAATCAACAGCAATAATTTTCGGAATAATTTCTCCGCCTTTTTCTACAAAAACCGTATCTCCTATTCGTACATCTAATTTTGCTATTTGATCAGCATTGTGTAGTGAAGCTCTTTTTACAATTGTTCCTGCCAATTGCACAGGTTCTAAGTTTGCTACAGGAGTAATGGCTCCTGTACGACCTACTTGGTAAGTAATTTCATTTAATACTGTTGAAACTTGCTCTGCCTTAAATTTATAAGCAATTGCCCAACGAGGAGCTTTTGAGGTATATCCTAACTCATCTTGTTGTTGAAATGAATTTACTTTTACTACTACTCCATCTGTTTCATAAGGTAATGTGTGACGCTTAACATCCCATTCATTTACAAAGTTTAACACCTCCTCTATCGACTTAGCTAAAACAATCGTGTCTGGAATTTTAAACCCAACTTTTCTTGCAGCTTCTAAACTTTCAAAATGTGAAGCATACTTTCGCTCTCTGGTTACTAATTGATACAACAAACAATCTAACGGGCGTTTTGCTACTTCTGCACTATCTTGTAACTTCAAGCTTCCACTAGCGGTATTACGCGGATTTCTATAAGGTTCTTCATCATTTGCAACACGCTCTTCATTCATTTTGTGAAATCCTTCTAACGGTAAAATGATTTCTCCTCGCATTTCAAAATCAGAAACAAAGTCGTTATTTGGTAACAATGGAATAGATTTTATGGTGCGGATATTGGTTGTTACATTATCTCCTTGAAATCCATCTCCACGTGTAACTGCTTGTACAAACTCACCATTCTCATAAGTAAGATTTATAGAAGCTCCATCATATTTTAACTCACATGTATATTCAACTTGATCAGTTCCTAAAATTTTCTGAACGCGTTTTTCCCAATCTAACAAATCTTCTTTAGAGTATGAATTATCTAATGAATACATCCTATGCTTATGGGTAACGGTTTCAAAGTTTTTAGTAACTTCTCCTCCTACTCGTTGCGTTGGTGAATTTGGATCGAAATATTCTGGATTTTCGTCTTCTAATTGCTGAAGCTCTTTTAATTTAATATCAAACTCATAATCTGATATAGTTGGCGCATCCAACACATAGTAACTGTGATTATGTGTATGTAACTCTTCTCTTAACTGTTGTATCTTCTCCTTAACTGTCATTAAATTATTTTCTAACGGTACCTGTAAAATGATTGATTTTTGAATTGATTGGGTTTCCTGAGGCTCTTCTAAATGAGGCTAACTGACCTGCATGCCAAATAGCATCAGCAATAGGTCCATTAATAGCATTCCATATTGGATGTTTTTTATCTCCAAAAATTATTTTGTGCTGCGATACATCTGTACTTTTTCTAAAAATATCGCTTGCTAACTTTAAATTTTCCAAGGTTGCCTTTCTCTTTTCAGCAAATGTCATTTCTGATTTTACTTCTTTATGCGGAACCTTTAATGCTGCATTTTTAATTACTTGCGATAAACTTAACACATGATCTATTGTTTCTTCGGTAGTTTTTGCGTCTTTACTCGGTTTATATTCTAAGTCTTTTTCTGTTAAACCTTCTGTTGCCCAATAATAACGAAACCCTAATCCATCTATCATCCTACTCACAATGGTTCCTGCTGTAAACTCTTCAGCTTCTTCTGGTATTTCGTAATATGGTAATTTGGATTGTGCGCTTGTTGTTAATGCTGCAAATAGCAATAATATTGGTGTAAGTACTGCTCTCATTTAATCTTATTTTTTGATGCTAATTTAAGGAAAAGATTTATGAGTAATACATGTAAAGTATGGTCTACTAAAATAAAAAAACCGAGGCAATCCCTTACCTCGGTCGTTAAAAAACAAACTATGAATGATAGTTTATTTTTTTAACCACATAGTATAGATGGTTTCTTTATTTCTTGCTGAAACTAATAACATTGTTTCACTAATTTTTTCAATTTTTAAATTTTCTTCAAAGCTTTCATTATCAAATTCTAACTCCTTAGCCCCTGTAATTAACTTCCAAGTTCCACTTTCTTCTTTATTACTCATCATAACTTGATATCTTCCATCAGGACTTAGCTCTAACCAATTTTTCCCTTCTGAAAACTCAAATTTTTCATTTCCAATTTTCATTGAATCTACAAACCATTTTCCAGAAACTAGTGTTTTTAATTCTTGAGAATAACTTAGCGAAGTAGTGCCAAGTAGTAGGAACAGTAATATTATTACTTTTTTCATTGAGGGGACATGTTTAAGGGGTTACTCTTAGTCAAATATAGCAAAAAAGCCGAAGCAAATCAATGCTTCGGCTTTTTTTATCTGTTTTTAACTTTATTTTAATAATAAGTATAACGACGTACTTTAGCAATATGCTTTGCTAAACGCATTACTTGATGTGAATAACCATACTCGTTATCATACCATACGTAGATTACAATAGTATCTCCATCTGCAATAGTTGCTTTACTATCAAAAATAGAAGGAGCTGTTGTTCCTACAATATCAGAAGATACTAATTCATTACTTAATGAGTATTGAATTTGCTCTACTAAATCACCTTCTAACGCATATTGCTTCATAATAGCGTTAACAGATTCAACTGTTGCCGGAGTTTTTAATTGTAAGTTTAAGATAGCTAATGATCCGTTAGGTACTGGTACACGAATAGCACTTGAAGTTAACTTACCTGCTAATGCTGGTAATGCCTTTGCTACTGCTTTACCTGCCCCAGTTTCGGTAATTACCATATTTAAAGCAGCTGCTCTACCTCTACGGTATTTTTTATGCATATTATCAACCAAGTTTTGATCATTTGTATATGCATGAATTGTTTCTAAGTGTCCTTTTTTAATTCCGAAGTTATCTTCTAACACACTTAATACTGGTGTAATAGCATTAGTTGTACATGAAGCTGCTGAGAAAATATCTATATTATCAGGATTATTTTCTTCATGATTTACTCCGTGCACAATGTTTGGCACACCTGCTCCTGGAGCTGTTAATAATACTTTACTTGCTCCTTTTGCTTTTAAGTGACGACTTAATGCTTCTTCATCTCTAAAAGCTCCTGTGTTATCAATAATTAACGCATCGTTAATTCCATATTTCGTATAGTCAATATCTTCAGGTTGTGCTGCAGAAATCATGTAAACAGTTGTACCGTTAATGATTAATGCATTATTATCAGCATCTACTTGAACTGTTCCTAAGAAATCTCCGTGAACAGAGTCTACACTTAATAAAGAAGCTCTTTTTTCTAATACTGTTTGATCTATTTTACCACGAGTAACTACTGCTCTTAATCTTAATTGAGAACCTTTACCCATCTTACTACTCAACTCACGAGCTAGTAAACGACCAATACGTCCAAAACCGTATAATACTACATCTTTTGGTTGAATGTTTTCTGCTTCAGTTGCATCTTTTAATTGCTCTTTTACAAAAGCTACCTTGTCTGCTGATGCATCGTCTTGTAAGTGAAATTCGTAAGCTAATTTACCAATATCTAATTTTGATGGTGGTAAATCAATCGATTGAATTGCTTTAGCTATTTCTAAAGCATCTTCTATTGTTATTGGCTTCGCTACAAACTCTTTAGCGTAATCGATTAAGTTTAAAACCTCACTAGCTCTTTTATCTACTAATGGATTTCTAAATAATACTAACTCGATAGATTTATCGTACCATAAATCGTTAACGATATTAATAAACTCAACCGTAGCTCTTCGAACTTGCGCTTGATTTACTACTTCTTTTTCGTAATTTGTTATTGTTGACATAGTTGTGTGTTAACTAAAATTAAAAAATTTGTGCAAAAATAGGTATTTCTTCTTTATTTTTTATTGGTTTTATAAAAGAAAAAGCCTTGTTAAAACGATTTTAACAAGGCTTTTTCTTTAAGTATATATATTCTAGAGTTTTTTAACCTGTAACTAGTATCTAAATCTTTCTATTTGACCAGAAGGGCTAACCATTTCTAACAAAAGTCTATTTCCACTTCCGTACACACTATCTAACATATTAACGGCCTCTTTTGCTGTCATAACTTTCTTTCCGTTAACTTTAGTTAAAATATACCCTTTTCCAACTTCAAACTGTTTGAATGCCATATTTTGAGTACTCTTTATCTTCGCTCCTCCGTCCAATTTAAACTTTTTCCTATCCTCTTTTGTAAGATCTTCAAACTCGGTTTTTAAAACTCTACTCACAGGCAACTTTATAAGTTTAGTTAACTTAACTACTTTGGTAAGCTCTTCTCCATCCCTGTCAATTATTACATTCACGTATTCTCCAGGTCTTTTTGCTGTTAACTGTCCTTTTAAGTCTGAAAACTTAGAAATCTTCACATTGTTTACTTTCGTAATAACATCTCCTTCTTTTAATCCTGCTTTTTTAGCACCTCCTTCTTCTAAAACTTCCCCTATTCTTACTCCTTCAATATCTTTTGTTTCTGGATCTATACTAATTCCTAAAACAGCTTGTTGAACCGCTCCAAACTCTAACAAATCATCTACTACTTTTTTAGCTATGTTTGACGGCACTGCAAACGAATATCCTATAAAAGAACCAGTTCTTGATGAAATAGCTGTGTTAATTCCTATTAACTCACCTCGTGTGTTTACCAAGGCTCCACCACTATTCCCAGGATTTACAGCAGCATCTGTCTGAATAAACGAGTCTATATTTGTGTTTCCGTCCAAATCACGTCCTTTTGCACTTACAATACCTGCAGTAACAGTAGATGTTAAATTATAAGGATTCCCTACTGCTAAGACCCATTCTCCTACCTTAATATTATCAGAATTTCCAAAAGGTAAATTAGGCAATTCAAAATCAGCTTCTACTTTCAATAAAGCTATATCGTTACTTTTATCTGCTCCAATTAAAGTTGCCTTTAACTTCTTCTGATTATTCAACGTAATTTCAATATCGCTTGCTCCTTCAATTACATGATTGTTGGTTACAATATACCCGTCAGGAGAAATAATTACACCGCTTCCTGTACCTACTTGTTGATACTTTCTCGTTCCACTTCCTCTACCATAAAATAATTCTGCTAACGGGTTTTGTTGTGTTCTTATTGAGGTGTTTTTAACATGCACCACCGCATGTACCGTTTTATCTGCTGCTTCTGTAAAGTCGGTTGGTGTTGATGTTGAGTTTATTACTGTTGGCGTATAGCTTGCCTTTACGGTTTGCATTGTTGGCTCTACCGCTTTTTCTACAATCACTTGCGGTTCTTCTATCAATGTTTTATATCCTGCAAGTGCTATTGCGCCTCCTAAAATCGCAATTCCTAAAGTTCCAATAATTTTCTTCATATGCTTACAAAATTTTATACTCCAAATATACAATTTTAACATTTCAAGTAAATGTGTTTAACTTCTATTTAACTGATTTTAACCGCTATTTAACAATCCTCTTTCCTTCATAAAATATGTATCTTTGTCCATTATTATGGATTTAGAATTTTACAAATACCAAGGAACTGGTAACGATTTTATCATGATTGATAATCGTTCAAAAACCTTTCCAAAAAATAAAACTGACATAATTGCAAAATTATGTGATAGACATTTCGGTATCGGAGCTGACGGTCTTATCCTACTTGAAGAAGATAATACTACCGATTTTAAGATGGTATATTATAACTCTGATGGTAATGAAAGTACTATGTGTGGTAACGGAGGTCGTTGTATTGTAGCTTTTGCTCATAAACTTGGACTTTTCGAAACTGAAACTACTTTTATTGCTATTGATGGATTGCATCATGCCTCTATTTCTAACGACCTGGTTTCTTTACAAATGATTGATGTTGACAAGGTTAATATTTTTGACAAATACGTTTTTACCGATACAGGATCACCACACCATGTCCAGTTGGTAAACGATCTTGCAAATTATGATGTCTTTTCAAACGGAAAAGAAATTAGAAATGATATTTATGGCTCTGAAGGAAGTAATGTTAACTTTGTAGAACAAATAGCTAACAACACTTTTAAAGTACGTACCTACGAACGAGGAGTTGAAGATGAAACTTTAGCTTGTGGTACTGGTGTTACTGCCGTTGCCATAGCCATGCATGCAACCAAAAAAACAAATAGCTCTTCTATTATTTTACCTGTTGAGGGTGGAGAATTAGAAGTTTCTTTTAAAGAACAAAACGGAATCTATTCTGAGGTCTTTTTAAAAGGACCAGCTACTTTTGTATTTAAAGGCAAAATAAATATTTAGTGCATACGTTAACTGGAACACATATCAAGTTAAGAGCTTTAGAACCTGAAGATTTAGGGTTTTTATTTCAAATAGAAAACAATGAGTCTTTTTGGGAAGTAAGTCATACACAAGCTCCATTTTCTAAATTTTTATTAAAACAATATTTAGAAAACGCTCACTTAGATATTTTTGAAGCTAAACAGTTACGATTAGTTATTGATGAAAAAGCTACTGGTAAATCTATTGGGATGATAGATTTGTTCGATTTTAACCCGCAACATAAAAGAGCTGGTATCGGAATTTTAATTCATCCTTACTTTCAACAGAAAGGATTTGCTTCTGAAGCTTTACAATTGCTAATTAACTATTGCTTTACACATTTGCATTTACACCAATTATATGCAAACATTACAAATGATAATACCAATAGCTTACACCTTTTTGAAAAGCAAAATTTTAAGCTAATTGGAGTAAAGAAAGATTGGATTTTTTACAACGGAACATACAAAGACGAACTATTATTTCAATTAATAAATGAATAAGAAAATTATTTTAGGAGGTATTGCCACCATTTTTTTAATTGGTGGAATTATTGGATTTAACTACTATCAAAAAATATTTGGTAAAGCAGTTACTAAAGATGGGGCTATATATATAGGTTCTAATGCTTCTTTTGTAGATGTAAAAAAACAACTTTCTGATTTTGTTAAACATCCTGAAAATTTTGTTTGGGTTGCAGAAAAGAAAAAATTCACCAAACCTAAAGGTGGAAAATATCTATTAAAAAAAGGGATGAACATGAATGATGTTGTAAACCTTTTACGTAGTGGAAATCAAACTCCAATTACCTTATCATTCAATAATCAAGATACTTTAGAAAAATTAGCAGGAAGAATTGCTGAACAAATTGAAGCAGACTCTATTGCTTTATTACAAGCTATGCAAGATCCTTCTTTTTTAGCTACCAATAAGTTTTCTAAAAAATCTGCATTAGGAATGTACATCCCTAATAGCTACGAGTTTTATTGGAATACTTCTGCTGAAAACTTCCGTGATAAAATGTTACGCGAATACAATCGTTTTTGGACTTCTGCTAGATTAGATAAAGCTAAAAAACTAAACCTTTCAAAAGAAGAAGTAATTACTCTAGCTTCTATCGTTCAGAAAGAAACAGCTAAAAAAGTAGAGCGACCTATTGTTGCTGGTTTATATTTAAATAGATTAAAAGATAATTGGCCTTTACAAGCCGACCCAACAGTTATATATGCAATTAAAGAAGTTAAAGGGCAAGATTTTGTTGTAAAAAGGGTTTTAAACAAAGATTTAGTAATAGACTCCCCTTACAATACTTATAAAAACACAGGACTTCCTCCTACTCTGATTGCAATGCCAGATATTTCATCTATTGATGCTGTTTTAAACCATCAAAAACACAATTATTACTATATGTGCGCAAGTGTTGATAAGATTGGTTTTCATGAATTTGCGAATTCTTTAGCACAACATAATAGAAATGCAGTGAAATATCAACAATGGATAAATCAACAAGGTATAATGAGATAAATTAACAAAATTTTATTCTTATCAATTTCAATAAAACATTACCAAAAGATTAATAAAAGATATTTATTTTTGTTTTTTACCTAAAAAAAACACAGGAAAACAACTTTATCATCAATAGTTAAAAAACTGTAAATTATTGATTTATAGTCTGTTGTGAAAAAATGCCGTATCTTTGCAGCGCTAAACAGAAAGTATTTAATTATCAGACATTTAGTATTAGTGTTTTTAGGATTTGTATTATTAACCAGTTTTACAGAGACTACAGCTAAAAAAGAAAAAACTACTACAACAACGCCAATACCAATTCATAAGGTAGAAAAGGTTAACATTCCTTTTTTATTAAATGATTTTGTAGGATTTAAAGAAGCTTTAGCTTTTAAAGAATCACAAGGTAAGTATAGAGTAGTTAACACACTTGGATATTTAGGGAAATACCAATTTGGTAAAGAAACCCTAAAGAGATTTAGAATTTACAACACCACTCATTTTCTTAAAAACCCTGAATTACAAGAACGTACATTTGTTGCTTATTGTAAATTAAACAAATGGATTTTAAGAAAAGACATTAAGAGAAGTGTTGGCAAAACCATTAATGGTGTTAAAATAACCGAATCTGGTATTTTAGCAGCAGCACATTTAAGTGGTGCAGGTAATGTAAAAAAGTTCTTACGTTCAAACGGGTCTATCCGTTTTAATGATGCCTATGGAACCTCTATACAATCATACCTTAAAAAGTTTGCTGGTTATGATGTTTCCAACATCAAAGCCAATAAAAAACCAACGGTTTAATTAATAAGAAAACAAATAAAAAAAAAGCATCGATTAAATCGATGCTTTTTTTTATTTATGGATGATAAAGATTGCTGGTCGTTTATGTAAATCAGTTTTTACATGTTTCCATTCTTTTACCGTTAGTGTTTTAATATACTCTGTTGGAAGTGTTATATCACACGCCACGCAAACTCTTGTATCAGGAGACAAAGTAGCGCGTAAATCATCTAACATTTTTTCATTCCTGTAAGGAGTTTCGATAAAAAGCTGTGACTGATTTTTTTCTTTTGAAAGCTTCTCTAAATCTTTAATTGCTTTTTTTCTGTCTGACTTATCAATAGGTAAATATCCGTTAAACGCAAAACTCTGCCCATTCATACCAGAAGCCATAATTGCCAACAAAATAGAAGAAGGTCCTACCAATGGAACTACCTGAATTCCTTTTTGATGTGCTAACTTCACAATACTTGCACCTGGATCTGCCACTGCTGGTACTCCTGCCTCAGAAAGCAAACCAACAGATATTCCTTTTTCACAGGCATCTAAGTAATTCTTGGTTTCTAAATCATCTGAATACTTATCTAATAACATCAACTCCAATGAAGGTTGCGATTTTGTTGGTGTAATTCTTTTAATAAACCTTCTAGCTGACTTTTCGTTTTCAACAATAAAGTAATCTAATTGTTCTACCACCTTTTTTACTGATAACGGCATTACCTCTAATGGTTCAGTATCCCCTAGTGTTGTAGGAATCAAGTATAATTTACCTTTCATTATTTCTGTTCTAATTTTGAAGCTATAATTTCACACGCTTCATCTAACATTTTGTACACATTTTCAAAACCTTGATCTCCTCCATAGTACGGATCTGGAACATTCCTGTTTTCTTTAGGATGTAATTCGTTCAAAATCATTTTTACTTTTTCATGCTGCTCTTGATTTTCAGACATAGCTACAATATCACCATAATTACTTTGATCCATAGCAAAAATCATGTCAAAATTATCAAAATCAGCTTTTACAAACTTTCTTGAACGTTGATTTGTAATATCAATCCCGTATTTTCTAGCTACTTCAATAGAGCGACCATCAGGTAATTCACCTGCATGATAACCCGAAGTACCAGCCGAATCTACTATAAAATCTTCTGAGGATAATTTAGATTTTAAAATTCCCTCAGCAAGAGGAGATCGACAAATATTTCCTAAACAAACCATTAATATTTTTTTCATACTCATAAAAAAACCTCACTAGGTGAGGTTCGTTGTTTATAAAGTTAACTTTTTTGTTAAGTCTTCTACGTACTTTTTAAACTGCTTATCAGTTTCAGTCAAATTATCAACAGTTTTACACGCATGTAACACAGTAGCGTGATCTCTTTTTCCTATTTGACTTCCAATACTTGCTAATGATGACTTTGTCATACGTTTTGCAAAATACATAGCTAACTGACGCGCTTGTACGATATGACGTTTACGTGTTTTAGATTGTAAGGTTGCCACATCCATATCAAAGTATTTTGATACTACTTTTTGAATGTAATCAATAGACAATTCTTTTTTCGTATTCTTAACAAATTTGTCTACAATCTGTTTTGCTAATTCAATTGTAAACTCTTTTCTATTAAAAGAAGCTTGAGCTATCATTGAAATTATCACTCCTTCTAGCTCACGAACATTAGACTTGATATTTTTTGCTATATACTCAACAATTTCTTCAGGCATTTCAACACCATCTCTGTACAATTTGTTTTGTAAAATAGAAACTCTTGTTTCGTAATCTGGTGCTTGTAGTTCAGCTGACAATCCCCATTTAAAACGAGAAAGTAAACGTTGTTCGATATCTTGCATATCAACAGGTGCTTTATCCGAAGTTAAAATAACCTGTTTTCCATTTTGATGTAGGTGATTAAAAATATGGAAGAACACATCTTGTGTACCTGCTTTTCCTGATAAAAACTGCACATCATCAATAATCAAGACATCAATCATTTGGTAGAAATGAATAAAATCATTTCTAGTATTTGATTTTACAGAATCAATAAACTGTTGTGTAAATTTTTCAGAAGAAATATACAATACAGTTTTATCTGGGTATTTATCTTTTATTTCAACACCTATAGCATGTGCTAGGTGTGTTTTTCCTAATCCAACCCCTCCATATATTAATAATGGGTTGAATGAAGTTCCACCTGGTTTATTTGCTACAGCCATACCTGCTGAACGTGCCAATCTGTTAGAATCTCCTTCAACAAAATTCACAAAATTATAATTTGGATTTAGTTGAGATTCTATTTTCACCTTTTGTAAACCCGGAATAACAAATGGGTTTTTAAGTTCTCGTTTTGACTCTAACGGAACTGTTACCTTTTGCGGTTTTAAAGGGTTACGGTTTGAACTAGGTATTTTTACAGTCTGAGGGCTATTGCTACTATACGTATTCTCCATACGTACATCGTAAATTAATTTAGCATCATTTCCTAACTGACGAACCAAAGCTACTCTTAACAGTTTTATGTAATGCTCTTCTAACCACTCGTAAAAAAACTTACTTGGTACTTGAACTGTCAAAGCTTCCCCTGCCAATTTAATAGGCTTTATCGGCTCGAACCAAGTCTTATATGCCTGTGGCTTAATGTTATCCTTAATAAAAGACAAGCATTCCATCCAAACTGAATCGGCTGTTTTAGTCAT